>NZ_JBNDLT010000002.1:2990000-4101483 GCF_050436205.1 Paraburkholderia sp. MM5496-R1 | reverse complement strand
CCCGGTGCAGCGGCCGTGCGCAGCGGCGGCGGTGCGCAGCAGGATCGCGGTGGCTCGGGCGGCAGCTTCAATCGCGGCGGAGCGGGACGCGGTGCGCCGCAACGCTCGCGCGAACCGGAGCCGGGCGGCGCGATGGCGGCTGCGTTTGCGAAGCTCAAGCAGAAGTGAGCGTCACGGACCGGAGCACGTCGTCGCACGCGCTCCGGTCCGTGACATGACTGCGTCGCGCGCTCAACCGCTTGCACGCGCGCATGAACAAAAAGCCCACGCATTGCGTGGGCTTTTTGTTTGCGCTCCCGCACGTCACGCGCGAGCCGTCAAATCTCGATCTTCGTTCCCAGTTCCACGACCCGGTTAGCCGGGATGCTGAAGAAGTCGGTCGGCTTCGCGGCGTTCTGATGCATCCACGCGAACACACGCTCGCGCCATACCGACATGCCCGGCAATTGCGTCGGCACCACCGTTTCGCGCGCGAGGAAGAATGACGTGTCCATCAATTCGAAGCTCATGTCGTGCGTGCGGCCGACGTCGAGCAGCACCGCCTTCACGTCGGGCGTTTCGTTAAAGCCGTAGGCTGCCTTCACCAGCCACAGGCCACCGTTCATGTCCTTCACGGTCACGCGATCGGCGTCCTTCACGTACGGAATGTCGCGCGTGACGAAGGTCAGAAAGATCGTGCGCTCGTGCAGCACCTTATTGTGTTTCAGGTTGTGCAGCAGGCTCACCGGCACCAGCGAATCGCTGCCGGTCAGATAGATCGCGGTGCCCGACACGCGATGCGGCGGATGCGCGAGCAGGCCTTGCAGGAACGGCATCAGCGGAATACCGTCGGCGGCCGTGCGTTCCTTCACGATCATCCTGCCCTTGAACCACGTCATCAGCAGGAAGAACAGCAGGCCGCCGATGCACAGCGGCAACCAGCCGCCCTCTTCGACCTTCAGCAGGTTCGCGCCGAAGAAGCCCAGGTCGACCACCATGAACACGCCGATGATGAGCCCAACCAGCAGTTTGTTCCAGTTCCACACCTTCACCATCACGACGCAGGCAAGGATCGTCGTGATCACCATCGTTGCCGTCACCGCGATACCGTACGCGGCCGCCAGATTGTCCGAGCTCTTGAACGCGATCACGATGCACAGGATGATGAACAGCAGCATCCAGTTCACGACCGGCACATAGATCTGCCCGATCGCGAGTTCGGACGTGTGCAGGACCTTCATGCGCGGCACGTAGCCGAGCTGGATCGCCTGGCTCGTCAGCGAGTACGCGCCCGAAATCACCGCCTGCGACGCGATCACCGTCGCGACCGTCGACAGCACGACGAGCGGCAACAACGCCCAGTCCGGCGCGAGCAGGAAGAACGGATTTTCGATCGCCTTTGGGTCGTGCATCAGCAGCGCGCCCTGGCCGAAGTAGTTCAGCACGAGCGAAGGCATCACGAGCACGTACCACGCCATGCGGATCGGCTGCGCGCCGAAGTGGCCCATGTCCGCGTACAGCGCCTCCGCGCCGGTCAGCACCAGCACGACCGAGCCGAGCACCACGTAGGCCTGCAGCACGTGCGCGGCCATGAACGTGTACGCGTAGTAGGGATTGAGCGCCTGGATCACATTCGGCGACTGCATGATGTGCCACAGGCCGAGCACGGCGAGCACGAGGAACCAAAGCGTCATGATCGGCCCGAACAGACGGCCGACCGTGGCCGTGCCGTGCCGCTGGATCCAGAACAGCACGATCAGGATCACGACGGTCAGCGGAATCACCAGATGCGACAGATGCGGCGCGGCGATCTGGAGACCTTCGACCGCCGAGATCACCGAGATTGCCGGCGTGATCACCGCGTCGCCGTAAAACATGCAGGCGCCGAAGATGCCGAGCATCATCAGAAGGCCGGCCATTTTCGATTTCTGATCGACCGAGCGCATCGCCAGCGCCATCAGCGCGAGGACGCCGCCCTCGCCGTTGTTGTCGGCGCGCATCACGAACAGCACGTACTTGACGCCGACCACGATCACGATTGCCCAGAACAGCAGCGAAATAACGCCAAGGATCGACTGATCGGTCAACGGGATGCCGTGCGACGGACTGAAGGCTTCCTTCAGCGCGTACAACGGGCTCGTACCGATGTCGCCGAACACCACTCCGATCGCGGCAATCGCAAGGGAAGGCAGTGGCTGTTTGTGTACGTGATTGTTATCTGTCATGGACGCGAGGAAATCCGTTCCGGGGCGGAAAAAACGACCGCTATTTTAAACTGCCCATCCGGTACCGCCCGGCTTGTTGTGGATACGCCACGTGGATGTCCGCGCAGTGTAGCACTGCGATATGGACGCGCCTGTCGCGGTGCGGACGTCCTGGCGCCGCGCGTGACGCATAAAAAAACGGAGCCCGACTGGGCTCCGTTTTGTGACACCGCGATGCCGCACGAGATCCGATGCGACAAAGCGTGAGGCGCGCGGCTTCGCGTCAATTGCCCGACGCCTCATCGGCCTGGGCGATGCCGCGCTTGATCCACGCGCCGAGGTTGTGCGGACGCACCGTGTCCCACTCCTCGAACGGCTGATGAATCCACGGGTTGGTCGGCAGATACTGCACGTGGTAATCGGGCTTCACCTTCGAGCAGCCCTTGTACCACAGCACGGCCGAGCGCACCGCGGTGATGGCCGGATAGCGTTCCTTCAGATGCTGCTGCACGCGCGCGAGCGTGACGCCCGAATCGACGAGGTCGTCGACGAGCAGCACGTTACCGTGCAGTTCGCCGCGCGTCATCGTGATGTATTGCGCGATGTCGAGTTCGCCCTGCTGCGTGCCCGCTGCCTCGCGATAAGAGCTCGTTGCCAGAATCGCCAACGGCAGATCGTAGATGCGCGACAGCTGGTCGCCGACGCGCAGACCGCCGCGCGCGAGGCACAGGATCTTGTCGAACTTCCAGCCCGATTCGTGCACGGCAAGTGCGAGCATCTCGATCAGCCGGTGATATTCGTCCCAGCCGACCCACAGGTTCTTGTCGTCGTTGCGCGGATCTTTCATCGCGATCATGGGTACACCTTGCATCGCTTAGACCTTGAACGGATGACGCAGCAGAATCGTTTCGTCGCGGTCCGGACCGGTGGAGACCATGTCGATCGGAATGCCCGCGACTTCCTGCACGCGCGTCAGGTACGCACGCGCGTTGGCGGGCAGCTTGTCCCACTCCTTGATGCCGACCGTGCTTTCCTTCCATCCCGCAAAGGTTTCGTAGACCGGTACGCAGCGCGCGACTTCCGTCGCGCCGCGCGGCAGCAGATCGACGTTGTGGCCGTCGATCGTGTAGCCGACGCACAGCTTCACTTCGTCGAGACCATCGAGCACGTCGAGCTTGGTCATGCACAGCCCCGTCACACCGTTGATCTGGATCGAGCGACGCAGCGCGGAGACGTCGAGCCAGCCGGTGCGGCGCGGACGGCCGGTGACCGAGCCGAATTCCTTGCCGACGGTGGCGAGTTCGAGGCCGATCGGGTCCTGGCGCGAGGCATTGTCCGCATCGTACAGTTCGCTCGGGAACGGGCCCGAACCGACACGCGTGCAGTACGCCTTCGTGATGCCGACGATGTAGTTGAGCTTCTGCGGACCGACGCCCGCGCCCGCCGTCGCGGCACCCGCGACGCAGTTGCTCGAGGTGACGAACGGATAGGTGCCATGGTCGATGTCGAGCAGCGTGCCCTGCGCGCCTTCGAACAGCAGATTGCCGCCGTTCGCGTTGACGTCGTAGAGACGGCGCGACACGTCGGTGACCATCGGCTTCAGTCGGTCGGCGTAGCTCAGCATCGTGTCGAGCGTTTGCTGGAAGTCGACCGCGGCAGCGCCGAGGTACTGTGTGAGCACGAAGTTGTGATAGTCGAGGTTTTCGCGCAGACGCTCGGCGAAGGCTGGTGCGTCGAACAGGTCCTGCACGCGCAGGCCGCGGCGCGCGACCTTGTCTTCGTAGGCCGGGCCGATGCCGCGGCCGGTCGTGCCGATCTTGCTCGCGCCGCGGCGCGCTTCGCGGCCCTGGTCGATCGCGACGTGGTACGGCAGGATCAGCGTGGTGGCTTCGGAAATGAACAGGCGCTTCTGGACGTCGATGCCGGCGGCTTCGAGTTCGCCGATTTCCTTGAACAGCGCTTCCGGCGACAACACGACGCCATTGCCGATGTAGCACGCGACGCCGGGATGCATGATGCCCGACGGAATCAGACGCAAGATGGTTTTCTTGCCGCCGATGATAAGCGTGTGACCGGCATTGTGACCGCCCTGGAAGCGAACGACGCCCTGAGCGTGGTCCGTCAGCCAGTCGACGATCTTGCCCTTGCCCTCATCACCCCATTGGGTACCCACGACGACGACGTTGCGCCCGGGGTTCACATTCACTGCGCTGGCAGACATGTTGTTTCGTAAGCTGGTTAAAAACGTATTTTACCTAGGTTCGCGGAAGCTTCCGGAATTTTTCCGTTTCCGCTCAACGGTATGCACGTTATGTTGAGTACTGGGAGGGATGCGCGGCCGCGCAAAGTCGCTCGACCGCGCGCGATTCGGGCGGTGGTTGCGGCGCCCTCGGGCGAGCGTCGGGGGACGGGTCGCCGGCAGCGTAGATCGGAACGCGCGGCTCAAGCGCGCGGTTCAACCACCCATGCGCCATTGCGCTCGACCAGCACCCGGTCGAACGCGAATTCATCGAGATCGTGCTTGTGGCCAGGCAGCGCCTGGATTACCACTTCACCGCCATCGCGCAATGCCGCGACAGCCACGCGCAACGCTTCGTCGTGCCGCCACGGCGCGAGGATCGCGCTGCTGCGCGCTTCGACCGGCGAGATCCGCGCGACTTCGCGCAGATCCAGCGAAAAGCCGGTTGCCGCGCGAGCGCGGCCATAGGCCTGACCGACGTGGTCGTAACGGCCGCCGCGCGCGACCGCGTTCGGCACGCCGTCCACGTAAGCGGAGAACATCACACCGCTGTGGTACGCGTAGCCACGCAGATCGGCGAGGTCGATCATCACTTCGGCGCCGTCGACCTGGCTCGCGAGGAACGCGAGGTCGTCGAGCGCGCGGGCGATCGCCGGTGAATTCGGCAGACGCGCGCGGGCCTCTTCGAGCACCGACGCGTCGCCGTACAGCGTCGTCAGCGCGCTCAGCGCATCGCGAATCACCGGCGAGAATTGCGCGGTCATCTCGACCAGACGCGGCACGTCCTTGCCGGCCAGCGCGTCGTAGAGCGCCGGGCCCAGTTCCTCGGCGGCCGGCTCGGCTTCGATCAGCGCGGCCAGCACGCCCGCGTGACACAGGTCCAGACGCACCTTCGCGAGGCCGGCGAGACGCAGCGCGTCGAGCATCAGCTGCTGGATTTCGAGGTCCGCTTCGAGCCCCGCGTGGCCGTAGATTTCCGCACCGATCTGGATCTGCTCACGCGTCGCATGCAGGCCGCGCGGGCGCGTATGCGCGACGTTGCCCGCATAGCAAAGACGCGTGACGCCCTGGCGGTTCAGCAGATGCGCGTCGATGCGCGCGACCTGCGGCGTGATGTCGGCGCGCAGACCGAGCGTGCGGCCCGACAGCTGATCGACGAGCTTGAAGGTGCGCAGATTTAGATCGTGCCCACCGCCCGTCAGCAGCGACTCGATGTATTCGAGCAGCGGCGGCATCACCATCTCGTAGCCGTACGAGCGGAAACGGTCCAGCAAATGACGCCGCAATTCTTCGATCTTGCGGGCCTCCGACGGCAGCACGTCGGCGATATTCTCAGGAAGCAACCAGGTCGACATCGATACAGTCCTACGGCGTTGAACACGGCGTCTTGCAGCGCCGATGATGAGTGTGAATGACGTAGAGCGGCTTGATTCTGGCGGCTGACACAGACGCCCGGGCGGCGCTTTGCGGCACGCGCGCGACGCGCGGCGGCGTGGCCGGTCAGTACGCGTTTTGCTCGGGCCGGCAAAACACGCCGCAACACGCGGCGTTCGTCAGACAAGCAAGCCGGCTTCAGGTCGCGATGAACAGTAGAACCAGCCCGAGCAACATCACGATGAGCCCTCCGACACGAATCTGATGCGGCGGTCGTTCCGCTATTTTACGGAACGTGTCGCGCCAGGCGGTTGGAAAAACGAACGGAAACATCCCCTCGATAATCAGCATCAGCGCGATCGCGAGCAATAACGAACCAGCTATGTCCATGCGAGTGAAGCGGCCGCGATGCGGATGCCGCGGCCTTCGGTAATCAGCGTTTGCGCGCAGCAGGCGCGGAAGCGTCCGGGGCGACGCCGCCGGTCGGGCTACGCATGAAGCGGAAGAACTCGCTACTGGAGTCGACCACGATCAGGTCGCCCGGCTTGAAGGTCTTCCGGTACGCCTGCATGCTTTGATAAAACTGGTAGAACTGCGGATCCTTGCCGAACGCTTCGGCAGCGATCTCCGCGGCCTTTGCATCGCCTTCGCCGCGAATGCCCTGCGCCTGCGCGAGGCCGTCGGCGAGCACCGCCTGCTGCTTCGCGAGCGCGTCCGCGCGGATCTGGTTCGCTTCGGCGGCGCCCTTCGCTCGCTCGTCCGCCGCGACCTGCTTGCGCGCGGCGATCATGCGCTTGAATACCGAGTCGGCCACCGCTGCCGGGAAATCGACGCGCGTGAGTTGCACATCCACGACCGATACGCCGAGCGATGCCGCGCCCTTGTCCATCGCACCGCGGGCCTGTTCGGCGATCGCCGGTTGTTTGGCGAGCGCGTCGGACAGCGTGAACTTGCCGAACGCGTCGCCGAGCGCGCCGCGCGACAGCAGCGCGAGCCGGTCGGGCAGACTCTGCGGATCACCCTTCGTTTCGGCGATCAGCTTCAGCGGATCGGTCACGCGGAACTTGATCACCGGGTTGACCAGCAGATCGGTTTTGTCGGACGTGACGTAATGATCTTCGTCGGGTGCGTCGAGCGACTGGATGCGATTGTCGACGAACGCGACCGTTTGCAGCGGCGGCGGCAGCTTCACGTGCAGCCCCGGGCCGAGCAGCGTGGGCGTCGCGTCGCCGCGCCCGGACAACACAGCCATATGCCGTTGATCGACGACGAACACCATCGACGATGCCGCGAACAGCACGATGACGAGCGCGACGACGAGCGCAATGATTCGGTTCATATTCTTGTGCGCTCCTTATTGAACGTCGTCTTCACGCATGCGATTGCGGAACGCTTCGCGCGAGCGCAGCGACGCGGCGCTCGGCCGGCTCGCTGGCGCAGGCGCGGAAGCGGCGGGTGCGGATGCGCCATCGGCGGCGGAGCCTGCCGCGGCACCGGTCTCAGCGGCCGACGGCGCGGCCGCACTCGCCGCTTGCGGCGCGCCCGCGACAGCAGGACCCGAAGCGGCGGCGCCCGCCGCCGCGGCCTGGCGTTCGCGATTCTGCTCGACGAGCCTGTCGAGCGGCAGATACAGCACGTTGTTGCCGTTCTTCGCGTCGACGAACACCTTGGTCGCGTTCGCGTAAATCTGCTGCATGGTTTCCATGTACAGGCGGAAGCGCACGACGGCCGGCGCCTTCGCGTATTGGGCGTAGACCTGGTTGAAGCGCTCGGCCTCGGCCTGCGCCTGCGCGACCGTGGTCTGGCTATAGGTTTTGGCTTCCTGGACCTGACGATCGACGTCGGCCTGCGCGCGCGGCAGAAGATCGGCCGCATAAGCCTGCGCATCGCGTTTCGCGCGTTCGTTTTCGTCGTGCACCTTCGCAGCGTCGGCGAACGCGGGTTGCACCTGCTCGGGCACCTGCACGCTCTGGATCGTCACGCCCGTGACTGCCAGACCGGACTGGTCCTGATCGAGCGATTGCTGGATCGCCGCGATCAGCTGCTGGCGCAAAGTTTCGTGATCCTGATCGAGGATATCGCTAGTGCTCTGCGCGCCGACGATGCCGCGCACCGCCGCCTGCGCGGCATGCATCACGCTCTGATCGGGATCGACGCTGCGAAACAGAAAGTCGTTGGGCTTGCGCACCTGGTACTGCACGGCGAAGCGCACGTCGACGATGTCGCCGTCGTGCGTGAGCATTGACGCGTCCTTGACGTTCGCGAGACGCACCACATTGCTACGGCCGATCTCGACCTGGCGGATCTGCCCGACATTGACGAACTCGTGGGACTCGAACGGAAACGGCAGACGCCAGTGCACGCCCGGCTCCGCGGTATAGCGATACTTGCCGAACTGCAGCACGACGGCCGCCTGGCCATCCTGCACGACGAACACACCGCTGCCGAGATAGATCGCGATCAGCACGCCGATCACGATGCCGACGCCGATGCGCGCGCCACGGCCGTTGTCAGGACGGCCACCGCCGACACCGCCGCCCCTGCGCCCGAAAATCCGGGACAGACGGCGATTGAATTCGCGCCACATTTCGTCGAGGTCGGGCGGACCTTCACCGTCGCGTGCCGGTCGCTTCGGATCGTTCGGCCGTTGCCGGTCGCCGTTGCCGTCGCCCCGGCCCCAACGCGGATCGTTCAGTGAAAGCAAGGCGCGCATACGCAGCCAGATACTCCGCTCGTTGTAATCGTTCACCTGTGTTCGTTCACCAGAGTAGACAGCGGGTCAGTGCAATTGGAACGGGTCAGTGCCCGAGTTCTGGAACCTTGCGGTCGTCGCGCAGTTGCGCCGCGCGGTCATCTTGCGACGCATCGAGCGGCATGTCGGCAAGCGGTTCGGCTGTAGCGATTTCGGCGATGGCAGCGCGCAATGCATCCAGCCCCTGCCCGGTGCGCGCGCTCAAAAAGACGCGCGAAATATTACCATACTCGTCCCGCTCGACCGCGTCGCCACGGGCTGCCAGCTCTGGCACCGCGTCGATCTTGTTGAACACGAGCACCTGACGGATCGTGTCCGCGCCGATCGCGTGCAACACCTCGTTGACCTGATCGATCTGGTCGAGCCGCACCGCGCTCGATGCATCGACGACATGCAGCAGCAGGTCCGCGTGAATGGTTTCCTCGAGCGTCGCGCGGAACGCGGCGACGAGCTGGTGCGGCAGCTCGCGGATGAAACCGACGGTATCGGACACCACCACCTGCCCCGCTTCGTCGCCCAGATACACGCGCCGCGAGGTGGTATCGAGCGTGGCGAACAACTGGTCGGCGGCATACGCCTGCGCCTTGGTCAGCGCGTTGAAGAGCGTCGATTTGCCGGCGTTCGTGTAGCCGACGAGCGACACCGACATCGTCTGGTTGCGATGCCGCGCCCGGCGTTGCGTGCCATGCTGGCGGCGCAGCTTGTCGAGGCGGATCTTGAGCGCCTTGATGCGCTCGCCGATCAGCCGGCGGTCGGTTTCGAGCTGCGTCTCGCCTGGACCGCGCAATCCGATACCGCCCTTCTGACGTTCGAGGTGGGTCCACGCGCGAATCAGCCGGGTCGACAGATATTGCAGCTGCGCGAGTTCGACCTGCAGCTTGCCTTCGTGGCTGCGTGCGCGCTGCGCGAAAATGTCGAGGATCAGACTGGTGCGATCGACCACGCGCCGATTAAGCGCCCGCTCCAGATTGCGCTGCTGCGCAGGCGCCAGAGCATGGTTGAAGATCACGAGTTCGATGTCGTTTGCTTCGCACGCAAGGCGCAATTCTTCGGCCTTGCCGCTGCCGACGAACATCTTCGCGTCGGGACTGGAACGGCGTCCGGTGAGGGTGACCAGGGGGTTCGCGCCCGCGCTGTGCGCGAGCAGGCTGAGTTCTTCGAGACTGGCTTCGAAATCGATCTTGCCGAAGTCGATGCCAACGAGCGCTGCATTGATCAAATTGGAGGGTATCAAAATGACGCGGCCGGGAGTGATCGCCAACGGGCGACAGTGTGCCGGCCGCGGCGAGGGTTAGGACTGTTCGGAATCCGGGTGGAAATTCACCGGACGGGCAGGCACGACCGTCGAAATGGCGTGCTTGTAGACCATCTGGGTGACCGTATTCCGGAGCAACACGACGTACTGGTCGAACGATTCGATGTTCCCTTGAAGCTTGATGCCGTTGACCAGGTAGATCGACACCGGCACATGCTCTTTACGCAGTGCGTTCAAAAACGGGTCTTGTAACAATTGCCCTTTGTTGCTCATAGCAAACTCCGTATTTTTTTGCAGGTTGACTGAATTGACGGCGAAGAAAAAGAGATCCGCCGCCAACCGCTACACTATAGCTGATTTTCATTTCGACGCGCGGGCCCGGGACCCCCGGCCAAACCCAGCATACACGCGGGTTTCAGCCCAGCTTTAAGACCAGCTTCAGCTTGCTTCAGCCTTTGTCCGCGTAAGGGTTCGTCGACGATCTGAACTCTATTCGCAATGGAGTCCCCGTCAGCTTGAAAGTTTCCCGGAAGCGATTTTCGAGGTACCGCTTATACGTGTCGGTGATCGCGTCGAGCGCATTGCCGTGAATCACGATAATCGGCGGATTCTGTCCGCCCTGGTGTGCGTAACGCAGCTTCGGACGCACTGGACCGCGACGGCGCGGCTGCTGGAATTCGACCGCCTCGATCAGCGCGCGCGTCAGCTTCGGCGTCGGCAGCTTCGACATCGCGGCCGTGTACGCGTCGTCGACCGAACGCATCAGCGGCCCGATTCCGGTTTTTTCCGCGGCGGAAATGAAATGGAATTTGGCGAAGTCCAGAAATTTTAGTTTGCGTTCGAGGTCGGCTTTGGTGCGCTCGCGCACATGCGGATCGAGACCGTCCCATTTGTTCACGCCAACCACCAGCGCGCGGCCCTGCTCGACGACGAAGCCAGCGATGTGCGCATCCTGATCCGAGATGTCCTGACGCGCGTCGAGCAGCAGGATCACGACGTTCGCATCGGAGATCGACTGCAGCGTCTTCACGACCGAGAACTTTTCGATCGCCTCGAACACCTTGCCGCGGCGGCGCAGGCCGGCCGTGTCGATCAGCGTATACGGCTTGCCGTTGCGCTCGAAATCGACGTAGATCGAGTCGCGCGTAGTGCCGGGCATGTCGAACGCGATCACGCGCTCTTCGCCGACCAGCGCATTGATCAGCGTCGACTTACCAACGTTCGGCCGGCCGACGATGGCGATCTTCACGCCGCGCGCTTCCTTGTCTTCCTCGCTCTCTTCCGGCTGACCGGCATACGCGACTTCGAGCGCCTCGTTGATCATGTCGGTGACGCCGTCGCCGTGCGCGGCCGAAATCGCGCGCGGATCGCCGAGACCGAGTTCGTAGAAGTCGGCCGCGACGTTGGCGTACTTCATGCCCTCGGCCTTGTTCACGACGAGGAAGATCGGCCGGCCAACCTTGCGCAGATAGTCGGCGATCGACTTGTCCTGCGGCGCGAGACCGTTGCGCCCATCGACGATGAACACGACGACGTCCGACTCCTCGACCGCCTGGCGGGTCTGGCGCGCCATCTCGTGCAGGATGCCGTCTTTCGCGACCGGCTCGAAGCCGCCGGTGTCGACGACCAGATACGGCCGCTCGCCGGCGCGTCCTTCGCCGTAATGGCGATCGCGCGTGAGACCGGGCAGGTCGGCAACCAGCGCATCACGCGAACGCGTAAGGCGGTTGAACAGCGTGGATTTCCCCACATTGGGGCGCCCAACGAGGGCAATAACGGGTTTCATCTGATGTTGTTCACGGTGAAACGCGGGATCGCAACCGATCGCGCGCGTAGCGACGCCAGGCGGGCGCCACGGGGTGGCGTTCTGACGAAATTATCACGAATTCAGCCTGCTCCGGATGCGCGATCGATATGCGCATCCAGGCGGACGGGCGTGGACTGCACAGACGCCGCCGGGGGCGCCTGCTTCAGACCGGGCTGCTCGACGGCTGACGCGCTCGTGTTCGAGGGCGTCTTTAATTTGCAAGGCCGTCGACGAAGCGCACGCGCCGCCTTGCGTGCCGGCGGCCACAGCCTCGATCCGACTTGCCGGACCAGCCCGTCCGGCGATTTTTTCTATTGAGCCTGCCCGATCACGCGACGGGCAGCGTGGCAACCCGACGCACGAGCCGCACGCCAAAGCCGGCGCAGACTTCAATTAAAAAGCGCGCGGCCGGCAAAGCCGGCCTGCGCGCCTGACATCATCTATCGCGATCAGCGCGGACGATAGCCGAACAGGCCGCCGTCGCGCGTCTGTACGACCAGCGTGTCGCCAGCCAGCACCGGCGCCGCGGTAATCGCGCTGCCGTCGGTCTTCACTCGTGCGACGAGCGTGCCGTCGACGGTCGACAGGAAATGCACGAAGCCCTTGTAGTCGCCGAACACGGCCGCGCGGCCGAGCAGCGTCGGCACGCTCAGGTCGCGGTTCTTCAGCGTGTCGTTCTTCCACAGCACCGAGCCGTTGTTCACGTCGAATGCGGACACGACCGACCAGTCGTCGGCGGCGACCACGCTGCGCTCATCCTGCGCGAGGCCGGTCGTGCTCGAGAACGGCTTGCCCCACAGCGCGCGGCCCGAGTTGGCGTCGAAACAGCCAATCTGGCCCTGGAACGTCACGGCGCAGGTCTCCGAACCCACCAGCGTGGGCGGGCCGGTCACGTCGTTGATACGCTCGACCTCGGTCACGCCCTTCGGATACGACACCGGCGTCTGCCAGTAGGCGTCGCCCGTCTGCAAGTTGATCGCAGCGAACGAGCCGCCCGGGAAGCCGGCCAGCACGGCCGCGTCACCTGCGAACGTCATGCCCGACGACACGCGCAGGTTCAGCGGCACCGCGCGGTTGCGGAAGTTCCACTTCTGCTCGCCGGTTTGCGCGTTGAACGCGACGATCTGGCCGTCGATCGTGCGCACGATCACGAGGCCGTTGCCGACGAGCGGCGGCGTAATGATCTCGCCCGGCGCCTTCGCGGTCCATAGCTGCTTGCCGTCCGCGCCTAGCACGTACACGTCGCCCTTCAAGCCGCCGACCGCGGTGAGCGTGCCATCGCTGCCGACGCCCGCCGACAGATCATCGTGCAACTTGACGCGCCACACGTCCTTGCCCGTTTGCGCGTCGATCTTGGCGACCGTGCCATTCGTGCCGGCAGCATACACGGCATTGCCGACCGCAACCGGCGAGAACAGGTAGCGGCCCGCCTTGCCGACACTCGCCGACCAGGTCTGCTGCACGTCGAGCACGGGTTTGAACTCGTTGAGCGGCGTCGGCACACGGCGCTCGTCTTTCGTGGATGAGCAAGCCGCCAGCGTGAGAACGGTCATCGCACAGATAACGGGCACGGCGTAACGTTTCAGCAGATTCATCGGTGGACGAAGCATTCAGGAAATTGGATTAAAGGAGACCGCCTTGCGGTCGTGGCTCGCGGCGCGCTGCGCGGGACGCTCAGCCGCCAAGTGCATCCAGCTTGAACTGGATCAGCTGGCGCGCCGAACTGTCGCTGTTCGACAGCGAGTCGAGCGCGAGCTTGTAGGCCGCGCGCGCGTCGTCGCGCTTGCCCTGGGCGGCGAGCAGGTCGCCGCGGCGGTCCGCCACGACGCCCTTGAAGGCATCGGATTGTGGCTCGGCCAGGAGCGCGAGGCCCTGGTCGTATGCCTTGTCGTCGAGCAGCAGCGATGCCATGCGCAGCTTCGCGATCTGCTTGAACTCGTCGTCCTTCGCGTGATCGATCGTCCATTGCAGCTGCGCTTTCGCGCCGGCTTCGTCGCCAGCGACGTACAGCGCCTTGGCGGCGCCGAGCGCGGTCATCTGCGCGTAGGCAGTACGGCCGAACTTGTCTTCCATGTCGGCGGCGACGCGCGCAATCTGCGCCTTATCGCCCGATGCCGCGGCTTGCTGAACCTGGTCATACAGCACCGCGGCTTCCGCGGCCTGACGACGCTGCCAGAAATTCCAGCCGTTCCAGCTCGCGCCTGCCAGCAACACCACCAGCACGATCCACGTGGTCGCATTGCCCCACTGCGTCCACCATGCCTTCAGACTTTCAATCGATTCTTGTTCGTCGTGGTAACTCATTGCCCGGCGATTTCCTCATTCTTGCTACGTGTGCGTGTCGAGCCAGCCGGCCCAACGACATCGCGATCAGTCGTCGCCGTCTTCGGCGGATGCAACCATCGCATTGATTAGATATTCGGTCAAGTCTTCGGCGGGCACGTTCTGTTGCTCGTTCTTACCGCCGTGGGCTTGCGTATCGCGCAGCGGTTTCACGCCGACCGTGCCGTTGGCGATCTCATCTTCGCCGAGCACGACCGCGAACGCGGCGCCGCTCGCGTCGGCGCGCTTCATCTGCGACTTGAAACTTGCCGACTGACCGTCCGCGCTGCAGTGCAGGATCACGTCGAGACCGGTATCGCGCAGACGCTCGGCGATGATGAACGCCTGCTCGCGCGCGGTGTCGCCCTGATGGACCACGTACACGTCGCAACCTTCGTCTTCCGGCACGAGCTGTTCTTCCTTAAGCAGCTCGAGAATCCGCTCGACGCCCATCGCCCAGCCGCACGCAGCCGTCGGCTTGCCGCCGAGCTGTTCGATCAGCGGATCGTAGCGGCCGCCCGCCGCGACCGTGCCTTGCGCGCCGAGTTTGTCGGTCACCCACTCGAACACGGTCAGATTGTAGTAATCGAGACCGCGCACGAGACGCGGATTGATCGTGAACGGAAGGTTGTTCGCCTTCAGCAGACGCTGCAGAGCTTCGAAGTGCGCGCGCGATTCTTCCCCAAGAAAATCGATCAGCTTCGGCGCGTTCCGCGCAACTTCCTGCAGCGCAGGATTCTTCGTATCGAGCACGCGCAGCGGGTTCGTATAGAGACGGCGCTTCGCATCTTCGTCGAGCACGTCCATGTGCTTTTCGAGATACGCGATCAGTTCGACACGATGCGCGGCGCGCTCTTCAGCGAGGCCCAACGAGTTGATTTCGAGCTTGATGCCAGTCAGGCCGAGGTCGTCCCACAGACGCTGGCACATCATGATGATTTCCGCGTCCGCATCCGGACCCGCGAAACCGAGCGCCTCGACACCGACCTGGTGGAACTGGCGATAACGGCCGCGCTGCGGACGCTCGTGACGGAACATCGGACCGATATACCACAGACGCTTCGGGCCATCGTACAGCATGTTGTGTTCGATCGACGCGCGCACCACGGCCGCCGTGTTTTCCGGGCGCATCGTCAGGTTTTCGCCGTTCAATGCGTCGGTGAAGCTGTACATCTCTTTTTCGACGATGTCGGTCACTTCGCCGATACCGCGTGTGAACAGCTGCGTATGCTCGACGATCGGCGTGCGGATATTCTGGTATCCGTACGAACGCAGCATCGACTTGACGGTGGTTTCGAAAAATTCCCAGAGCCCGGCTTCCTGCGGAAGGATGTCGTTCATGCCCTTCACGCCAGACAGCTTCTCGAGCTTTTTCTTCTGTTCAGTCATCTGTGTTTCGATAGCCGGTTTTTAGTTGAGCGCGTCGGCGCGGCCATAGCGGCGCTCGACGTAGTCGCTCACGATTTGCTGGAATTCTTGCGCGATGTTCTCGCCGCGCAGCGTCTTCACCTTTTCGCCGTCGATGAACACCGGCGCGGCCGGATTCTCGCCCGAGCCCGGCAGGCTGATGCCGATATTCGCCTGCTTCGATTCGCCCGGACCATTGACGATGCAGCCCATCACCGCGACGTGCATCTGCTCGACGCCGGGATACTGGTCGCGCCACACCGGCATCTGCTGACGCAGGTAGGTCTGGATCTGCGACGCGAGTTCCTGGAACAGCGTGCTCGTGGTGCGCCCGCAGCCGGGGCACGCGATCACCATCGGCGTGAACGACCGGAGGCCCATGGTCTGCAGAATTTCCTGACCGACGATCACTTCGCCTGTGCGCGACGCGCCCGGTTCCGGCGTCAGCGAAATACGGATCGTATCGCCGATGCCCTGCTGCAGCAGAACCGACAGCGCCGCGGTTGACGCGACGATGCCCTTCGAACCCATGCCCGCTTCGGTCAGGCCAAGATGCAGCGCGAAATCGCAACGGCGCGCGAGTTCGCGGTACACGGCAATCAGATCCTGCACGCCGCTGACCTTGCACGACAGGATGATCTGGTCGCGCCCGAGGCCGAGTTCGACCGCACGTTCCGCCGAGCCGATCGCCGACTGGATCAGCGCTTCGTACATCACGCTTTGCGCTTCCCACGGAGTGGCGCGCGAGCCGTTTTCGTCCATCATCTTCGCGAGCAGGTCCTGGTCGAGGCTGCCCCAGTTCACGCCGATGCGCACCGGCTTGTCGTATTTGACCGCCGTCTCGATCATCTGCGCGAACTGCGTGTCGCGCTTCGCGCCGTGCCCGACGTTGCCCGGATTGATCCGGTACTTCGACAGCGATTCCGCGCAGCCCGGATAGTCGCGCAGCAGCAGGTGGCCGTTGTAATGGAAGTCGCCGACGAGCGGCACCATCACGCCCATGCGGTCGAGTTGCTCGCGGATCGCCGGCACGGCCGCCGCCGCTTCCGGCGTATTCACGGTGATACGCACCAGTTCGGACCCGGCTTGCGCCAGTTCCTTGATCTGGATAGCGGTACCGATCACGTCGGCGGTGTCGGTGTTGGTCATCGACTGCACGCGCACCGGCGCATCGCCGCCGATGGTCACGAGCTCGCCGCCCCAGCGGACGTTGACCGCATGCGACTTGCGCCGCATCGCGGGGCCGCCGAACACCGGCTCGTCTGAAACGATCTTGCTACAGGATTGGGATTGAGCGTCGGTTTGCATCGAAAAACCCATTTACGCCGCACGCGCTATGCAAAAACGCAGCGCCTGAATTGAAAAAGCGCCGCGGACCGGTTGACCGCGGCGCATACCGTATCTGTCAAGGCAGCGCAAAGCGCGCCACGTTGCCCTTGGCTGTCGCATATTTCGACGGATCGACCGGCTGGCCGTCGAGCGTCACCGACTCGAGACCCGCCTTGTTGCCGACCGTGACCTTGAACGGACCGACACCCGTCACTTGCTTCGGATCGCCGGCATGCACGAGGCCGGAGAACAGTTCCTTGCCGTTCTTGTCACGCACGCTGAACCAGCTGTCCTGCGTCACGCGCAGCGCGACGACCGCCTCGCCGAGCGCTGGCGTGACCGCCGGTGCCGACGCGTTCGCCACGACCGCCGGTGCATTTGCGCTCTCCATCGCGGCCTGTGCCTGAGCCTGCGAGCCGGCCTTCGGTGCCGCGGCCGCCGGTGCCGGCGTTGCCGCCGTATTCGCTGCCGGGGCCGAGCCCGGCGCGGTGCCAGTGGCAAGCGGAGCCGGCATCGGCGTTGCCGACGCAGACACCGCATTGTCCGCGCTCGCCGCGTTGTCAGCCGTGGCCGCCGCGTCCGGCGCCGATGCCCCTTGCGCCGCCGTCGCCGGACCCTGAGCGACCGCGCCCGAAGCCGCCGTGTCGCTGATAGTCGAACTATTCGCGCTTGCCTTCAGGCGCGCAAGCCACGCGGACGAATCACCGCCGTTAGTGCGCCACATCCCGAGTGCGATGACCGCGACGACGATCGCCGCAATGCCCCACAGCCACGAACGGCTCTTATGCCCGCCGTCACCGAGCGACAGCGAAACCTTGCCGCGCGGCAGATCCTTGCCAGATGACGCCGGCATCGACAGATTCGGCGCCGGCACGCCCTTCTCGCGACGCAGCGCCGCCGTAAAAGGCGCCGGATCGGCGCCCAGCATTTTCGCGTAGCTGCGCACGACGCCGAGTGCGAATGTCGTGTCCGGCAGATGGCTGACGTCGCCCGCCTCGAGCGCGCTCAGCTTGACGACCGACACCTTCAGCCGCGCCGACACGTCCTCGATAGCCCAGCCTTTCGCCTCGCGCAACTGGGTCAAGCGCGCGCCAACCGCTGCCAACGAATCAAGGGCCGGCTGCACGACAGGCTGGACCACCGCCCTTGCAACGGGTGCCGGATGGCCATCGCTCGTGTCTGTCTCGTGCGGCTGCGGGTGCTGCGGCTCACTCATCCCAAATCCTTTCGCGTCGATTCTTTTAATCGTGCGACCGGACGGGCTCGAGCGTCACGTCCAAATCGCAGACCGTTTATAACAAAATGTGCGGCTTTGTGTACCGCTCCCGATCGATTCTGCAAACTTTCTTTTAATCGCCGGTGGCATGCGAGCATTTTTGCGCTCGCGGTACTTTCCGCCGAACGCCGACGCCCTGCCGCCCTCGCGATTACACGGCGTTACACGGCGCGAACCTCGATCACCTTCGCCGCCTTCCCGGTGCGCTCAGCAAGACGCGTGCGGTCTTTCACCGCGCCGGCCAGCTGACCGCAGGCAGCATCGATATCGTCGCCGCGGGTCTTGCGCACAGTGGTGACCACGCCAGCGTCCATCAACACCTGCGCAAACCGCTTGATCTGTTCCGGCTTCGAACGGATAAGGCCCGATTCGGGGAACGGATTGAACGGAATCAGATTGAACTTGCACGGCACGTTACGCGTGACGGCGAGCAACTCGCGCGCGTGCGCCTCGCTGTCGTTCACGCCATCGAGCATGCAGTATTCGAACGTAATGAAATCTCGCGGCGCGACTTTCAGATAGCGCTCGCACGCCGCCATCAGCTCGCGCAGCGGGTACTTTTTGTTGAGCGGCACCAGCACGTCGCGCAGCGCGTCGTTCGAGGCATGCAGCGACACCGCGAGCGCCACGGGCAGATCCGCGCCGAGCCGGTCCATCATCGGTACGACGCCCGAAGTGGACAACGTGACGCGCCGGCGCGACAGGCCGTACGCATTGTCGTCGAGCATCAGGCGCATGGCCGGCGCGACTGCGTCGTAATTGAGCAGCGGCTCGCCCATCCCCATCATCACGACGTTCGTGACGACGCGCTCGCCCTTGCCGTCGCCGCCCATCGCGCGGCCGCCGGCATCACCACGCGACGCGCGCAGCGCAAACTCAGCCATGCGCAACTGGCCGATGATTTCGCCGGTGGTGAGATTGCGGGAGAACCCCTGCTTGCCGGTCGAGCAGAACCGGCAGTTGACCGCACACCCAGCCTGTGACGACACACACAGCGTGCCGCGCGTTTCTTCGGGGATGTAGACGGTTTCAACGGCGTTGCCGTTTCCGACGTCGATCAGCCACTTGCGTGTGCCGTCCGACGAAACGTGGTCGCTGACGACGCCCGGCATCGTGATCGCGGCGCGCCCTTTGAGCTTTTCGCGCAAGGACTTCGCGAGATCGGTCATGCCGTCGAAGTCGGCAGCGTTGTATTGATGAATCCAGCGCTGCAATTGCTTGGCGCGAAACGGTTTCTCGCCCAGGCTGTCGCAATAGGCGACGAGCCCTTGGGCGTCGAGGTCGAGAAGGTTGACGGAGGGACTGCTCGTCATATCGAATCCTGCCATTTCATTGCGAGACTACGTTCATGCAACAAGCTGCATGAACGCCGTGCCCGTTCGCGCCCATTCCTGCTGCTTTTACCTTACTACTTTGCCGTGCAACGCGCGCGATTCATGCGATAAAACAATTCGGCTGCACGAAACGCGCCAGGCGGACACGGCTTACGACCGAGGCCAGTGCCTGACCTCAGCGCGAGGCGCTCAACGCGAGTAGACGTTGACTTGGGGGAAGAAGAATGCGATTTCAATCGCGGCCGTTTCCGGTGCGTCCGAGCCGTGCACCGCGTTGGCGTCGATGCTGTCCGCGAAGTCGGCACGGATCGTGCCCTTTTCTGCCTTCTTCGGGTCAGTCGCACCCATCAGATCACGGTGTTTCAGGATCGCGTTTTCGCCTTCCAGCGCCTGCACGACCACCGGACCCGAGATCATGAATTCGACGAGGTCCTTGAAGAACGGACGTGCTGCGTGCACGGCGTAGAACTTCTCGGCGTCAGCACGCGACAGATGAACCATGCGCGATGCCACGATCTTCAGACCAGCGTTTTCAAAACGGGTATAGATCTGGCCGATCACGTTCTTGGCCACTGCGTCCGGTTTGATAATCGACAGGGTGCGCTCGATCGCCATAAAAGCTCCAAAAAATTAAGAAGTTACAGATTCAAGTGAATCCGCTATTGTAGCATGTTCCCGTGCATCATTGCGATTGAACCCTTACAGCACTGAAAGGATCAAAGCAAAGGGCGCGAAATACTGGTAGCGTAGGCGATATGGGCGACTGGAGGTATTGAAACTCCGTGCTGCCGCGCTAATCTTACGGATGAACGGTGCGCCCGCCGGCGCTTCGCAAATTGCCGTATCACCATCACGAAACACGCTTCCGAGGTAAGGAGAGATCATGAACGAACATCCGTATATGTTTGGCCGCAACGGCGCGGTCAGCACGGTCGAAACACGCAACCGCGTGCTGCGGAATACCTACTGGCTGCTCGCGCTGTCCATGATTCCGACCGTGCTCGGCGCGTGGGTGGGTCTTGCCACCGGCTTCTCACTGTTTGCCGCCACCAGCCCCGCCATGAGCATGCTGGCATTCTTCGCGATCGCCTTCGGCTTCATGTTCGCGATCCAGCGCACCAAGGACAGCGCCGTCGGCGTCTTCGTACTGCTCGGCTTCACGTTCTTCATGGGGCTGATGCTGTCGCGCATTCTCGCGTTCGTGCTCGGCTTCTCGAACGGCCCGTCGCTGATCATGCTCGCTTTTGGTGGCACCGGTGTGATCTTCGCGGCCATGGCGACCATCGCCACGGTCAGCAAACGTGACTTCTCGGGCCTCGGCAAGTGGCTCTTCATGGGCGTGATCGTGATCCTGCTGGCTTCGGTCGCGAACGTGTTCCTGCAACTGCCGGCGCTGATGCTGACGGTTTCAGTCATGGCAATCGTGATCTTTTCCGTCTACATCATGTTCGACGTGCAGCGCGTCGTGAACGGCGGCGAGACGAATTACATCACGGCGACGCTGGCGATCTACCTGGATCTGTACAACGTGTTCGTCAATCTGCTTGCGCTGCTCGGCATTTTTGGCGGCAACCGCAATTAAGTTTGCCCGGTCGTGCGGCGTGCCCCACGCCGCACTCGACGCTCAAATTAGAAGCCCATAACGATTGCTCGTTATGGGCTTTTTCATTACCTGACCACCCGGCGCATGGCGTGCAGCGCGACCGGACGCCAACCGGGCGCCACAGTCACACCGTCAACCACGCGAAACCTTCGCTCTGCGACGCAACCACCACCTCCGTGGGAGCCGCGTCAAGCACGCCCGCCAGCGCCGCCTGCGCAAGTTCCGGCAGATTGTTCTGCTGGCTCAGATGCGCCGCGACCAGATGCCGCAAGCGCGAGCGGTCGAGCGACGCCAGGATTTCAGCCGCCGCGTGATTGTTCAGATGCCCGTGATTGCCGCCGATACGCGCCTTCAGCGACGGCGGGTAACGACTGCCCGCGAGCATCTGCACGTCATGATTGCATTCGAGCACGAGCGCGTCGCAGCCACTCAGCACCGCGCTGATATGCGGCGTGGACGTGCCCACGTCGGTGAGCACGCCAAGCCGGCTCGCGCCGTTCGAGAACACGTATTGGAGCGGTTCGCGGGCGTCGTGCGGAACGGTATAAGGGAGAACGCTGAGCTCTCCGATCGATACCGCCTCGTCGCCCCACAGCACCTGCAGGTCAACATCGGCTTCGTCGGCGCCCACCGCGCGCGCGGTGCCCCAGCTCATGTACAGCGGAATCGACCACTTGCGCGCCAGCGTCAATGCGCTGCCGATGTGATCGCTATGTTCATGCGTAATCAGGATCGCGTCGAGGTGCTCGGCACTCGCGCCGAGCCGCGTCAGACGCCGCTCGACTTCGCGCGCGGAAAAACCGCAATCGAGCAGCACACGCGTGGTGACCGCACCGCTGCGCGCCTCCACCAGCAGCGCATTGCCTTCACTGCCGCTGCCGAGACTTGCGAAGCGCACGACCCGCCTTAGTTCAGTTGCGCGTGCAGCAGCGACACGATGCGCTGCGCGTCCGACGACGTGTCGATCTGCCCATTCGCGTCGACGACCGCGACCTGCGTCACCGCGTCGCCCTTCGCGCGCACGTTGACGAGGAATTCCTGGCCCGGCTTGCGCGTCGAATTGCCGCTGTAGAACAGTTTGCCGAACAGGCCTTCCTTCTTCAGTTCCTGCATCGAATCCGCGTAGCGCACGTAGTAGATGCCCTTCTCGCGATCGCGGTTGTCGACCGTAAAGTTGGTGCGATCGAGCGCGAGGCCCACACGCAGCCAGGCACGGTCGAACGACTCCTGCAGATCGAGCGTCGACGCACCCGCACTCTGCTCGATCGTGGTCGGCGCGGCGGCGGTGCGCGCGTCGGTCAGCAGCTGCTTCGATTGTGCTTCAGTCAGGCCGAACTTCTGCATCAGCTTGGCGAGAAACAGCGCCTCGAGCGCCGGATCACGCGGACGCTCTTCCCAGCGCGAAGACGTCTTGTCCTGCCCGGTCATCACCTCTTCCATCGCGCTGTGCGTGATCGAGATATCGGTCGCGCTGTCCGGACCGCGCGATACCAGCGTGCGGAAACTGTCGCGGGTGCCCGACGAATAGGCGAAGTCGATGACCTTGCCGACCGTGCGGCGGAACCAGTCGTCCGGAATGTTCGCGCGGTTTTCCGCCCAGTCGGTCGTCATGATGCCGGTGGCCGGCGCATCGGTCTTCAGCACGAAGCCGTTTTCCTGCCAGAACTCCTGCAGCTGCGGCCAGAGCTGTTCCGGGGAACGGCCGTCTACCACCAGCCAGCGACGGTCGCCGTCGCGCTCGATATGCATGCCGAGCGGATCCTGCGCGTTCGGCTGACCTTCGGTTGCGTTGCCGGCCGCCGTGACAGCGCGCGTCGGCGTGCCACCAAGCGCCAGATTGGCCGGCGGTGCCACATAGCGCTGGTCGTTCGGCGACGTGCTCAGATCGCTCGGCACGGCGAGCGGCGGCGCGCTCGAGGTCGCCTTGTAGTTGACGCGGTCGGAAGCGAACCAGTCGTTCAGCGTGTCACAGCCGGCGAGCGTCGACAGGGCAAGCGCCAGCGCCGCCATGCGGGTTGCGTGGAGGGAAAGTGCGGAACGTTTCATGAGGTCCTTCGTGATGCTGGAACGCGATGCCTCGTTCGATCTGCCGGGAACGTGGGCTGAAGCGACGTCGGTTAATGAAATGCCGGTGGCGGTCTTGCGTGGGCGGCGGGACGGTCGGCCCGTTCAGCCGAGCAGGCCCGCTTCGCGCAGCGCGCCGCGCACCACTTCGTGGTATTGCGCATCGAGCGGCGTGAGCGGCAGGCGGATGCCGCCCTGCACACGCCCCAGTTGCTGCAGCGCCCACTTCGCCGGAATCGGATTCGCTTCGGCAAACAGGTACTTGTGCAGTGACAGGAGTTTCAGATGAATGTCGCGCGCGGTCTTCACGTCCGCAGCGAGCGCGGCCTTGCACAGTTCGCTCATTGCGCGCGGCGCGACGTTCGCGGTGACCGAAATATTGCCGTGACCGCCGAGCAGCATCAGCGCGATCGCGGTGGGGTCGTCGCCGCTGTAGATGCCGAAATGCGCCGGCGCCGACTTGATCAGATGCGCGGCGCGGTCGATGTTGCCCGTGGCCTCCTTCACGCCGACGATGCCCGGCACCTGCGCGCAGCGCAGGATGGTCTCGTTGCTCATGTCGGCGACGGTGCGGCCCGGCACGTTGTACAGAATCACCGGCAGATCGACGGTTTCGGCGATCTTCGCGAAATGGCGGTAAATGCCTTCCTGGGTCGGCTTGTTGTAGTACGGCACGACCTGCAGCGTGGCATCCGCGCCGACGTCCTTCGCGTGTTGCGTGAGTTCGATCGCCTCAGCGGTGGCATTGGCACCCGCGCCCGCGATGACAGGAATGCGTCCAGCGGTGTGCTCGACTGCGGTCTTGACCATCAGCACGTGTTCTTCGACCGACAGCGTGGCCGACTCGCCGCTCGTGCCGACCACGACGAGCGCATTCGTGCCTTCCTCGACGTGCCAGTCGATCAGTTTGCGAAACGCCGGCAGATCGAGGCTGCCGTCTTCGAGCATCGGAGTGATGATGGCAGGAATGCTGCCGCGGATCTGAACGCCGTCCTGGTGACCGCTGTGGTTGCCGTTAGTCATGAAACGCCATGAATATGATCAGGTAAACCGCGATTGTAGCGGATTAGCCAGCCAACTCGTAACAAGGTGGCGCTGTTGCCCGTGCGGGATCATGCGCCCGGGCCGTTTCCCGAACCGCGCAGATGCGCTGAACGTAGGCCGGACGCGGCTCGGCGAGAAATCCGTCCTGAAATGCGATCACCCGCAGGTGGCCCCGCACGGTGTCGAGCAGCTCGCCAGGCGCGAGCAAAAACGCCGGATTGGAGGGTTTGCCGACGCTTTCGTTTCCTTGCGCGAAGGTCTCGTAAACCAGTACGCCGCCGGGCGCGAGCGCGCGCAGCAACTGCGGAAAAAGCGGCCGGTGCAGGTAGTTGGTGACCACGACGGCGGCGAACGCCGCATCGGCCGGTAGTGGCCACGTCGCGCCTTCGAGATCGGCCACGAGAGGTGTGACGAGCGGCGCGTCGCGCAGCAGGTCGAGAGCAGCCGCGTCGCGATCGATCGCGGTGACCGGATGGCCGAGCGACGCAAAAAAGCGCGCATGCCGCCCGGCCCCCGACGCGACGTCGAGGACCGCGCCGCCCGGCGCGATCAGGTGCGCCCAGTGACGCACCCAGCGCGACGGTTCACCGAGGCCATGCAAGCCACTGGTAACGGGCGTGCTCATCGCTGCACCGCGGTGCATCGGGTGCGCATCAGTTGTACGACAGCCCCATCGCCTCACGGACGTCGCGCATCGTTTCGGTCGCGAACCGGCGTGCCTTGTCGCAGCCATCGGCGACGATCGCGCGCAACAGCGACGGGTCGTCCATGTACTTCTGCGCGCGCTCGAGCATCGGCTGCTGCTCGCGCAGAATCCCTTCGACGACCGGCTGCTTGCAATCGAGGCAACCGATGCCTGCCGAGCGGCAGCCCTTCTGCACCCACTCGTGGGTCGCTTCGTCGGTATAGACCTGATGCAACTGCCACACCGGGCACTTGTCGGGATCGCCCGGATCGGTGCGGCGCACGCGCGCGGGGTCGGTCGGCATCGTGCGGACCTTCTTCGTGATGGTTTCCGCGTCTTCGCGCAGGCCGATCGTGTTGCCGTACGACTTCGACATCTTCTGGCCGTCGAGACCCGGCATGCGCGACGCCTCGGTCAGCATCGCCTGCGGCTCGACGAGGATGATCTTGCGCGAACCTTCGAGATAGCCGAACAGGCGCTCGCGATCGCTCATCGACAGGCTTTGCGATTCCTGCAGCATCGCCCGCGCGCGTTCGAGCGCTTCGTCGTCGCCTTCCTGCTGATACGCGTTGCGCAACTCGTGATACAGCTTCGAGCGCTTGCCGCCGAGCTTCTTCGCGGCTTCGTTCGCCTTCTCCTCGAAGCCCGGCTCACGGCCGTACAGGTAGTTGAAACGACGGGCGATTTCGCGCGTCATCTCGACGTGCGGCACCTGGTCTTCACCGACCGGCACGAGCGAGCCGCGATACAGCAGAATGTCCGCCGCCATCAGCACCGGATAGCCGAGGAAGCCGTAGGTGGACAGGTCCTTGTCCTTCAGCTTTTCCATCTGCTCCTTGTAGGTCGGCACGCGTTCGAGCCAGCCGAGCGGCGTGCTCATGCCGAGCAGCAGCGCCAGTTCGGCATGCTCGGGCACCTTGCTCTGGATGAACAGCGTCGCCTGCGCCGGATCGATGCCGGAAGCGAGCCAGTCGATCAGCACGTCCCACACGTTCTTTTCGATCACTTCGGGCGTTTCGTAGTGCGTCGTCAGTGCGTGCCAGTCGACCACGCAGAAGAAGCACGGGTATTCGGACTGCAGCCGCACCCAGTTTTTCAGCACGCCGTGATAGTGGCCGAGGTGCAACGACCCGGTGGGCCGCATGCCGGAGAAGATACGGTCTGGGAACATGGTTATTTAGAAAAGCGAAACAAGTGGAGTCAGAATTGCGGTGATCGCGCTATACCCGAGCGTCACGAGTGGCCTCAACCAGAAACGCGTGAGCGTACCCGTCATCACCAGCGCCATCACGATGAAAAAGCCGTACGGCTCGAGCCGCGACAACGCGATCGATTGCTTCGGCGGCAACAGGGCCATCACCACGCGGCCGCCATCGAGCGGCGGCAGCGGAAACAGGTTCAGCACGCCGAGCACGAGATTGACGCCGACGCCCGCGCCCGCCATGCGCGTGAAAAACGGTTCGTTGACATTGATCCCCGCGAGCGCAACGCCGAACACGCCCCAGAACAGCGCCTGGATGAAATTGCACATGGGCCCGGCCGCCGCGACCCATAGGCTGCCCCAGCGCGGGTTGCGCAGATTGCCGAACGCGACCGGCACCGGCTTCGCATAGCCGAACACGAACGCGCCGCTCGTCGCGAAGTACAGCAGCAGCGGAATGGCGATCGTGCCGAGCGGATCGATGTGCCGCATCGGGTTCAGCGACACGCGGCCGAGCACGTACGCGGTGTTGTCGCCGAGCCAACGCGCGACGTAGCCGTGCGCAGCCTCGTGCAGCGTAATCGCGAAGATCACCGGCAGCGCGTACACCGCAATCGTCTGTATCAGGGAAGAATCCATAGCTCGCTATTGTAACAATGCGCTCGTGCGTGTCTGTCCGCTTTCGCTCACGACGCTCACGCCGTTTCCTCGAGACCGAACGGCGCGAGCGAGCCGCGCCCTGCCCGGACCAGCACCGGCTCCGAGCCGGTCAGATCGATTACGGTGGACGGCTCGCACACGCACGCGCCGCCGTCGATCACCAGATCGAGCTGCTTTTCGAGCCGCGCGCGGATTTCCTCGGGGTCGTTCAGCGGCTCGGTTTCGCCGGGCATGATCAGTGTCGAGCCGAGCAGCGGCTGGCCGAGCTCCTCGAGAATCGCGAGCGTGATCGCGTGATCCGGCACGCGCAGGCCGATCGTCTTGCGCGACGGATGCGACACGCGCCGCGGCACTTCCTTGGTGGCCTGCAGCACGAACACGTACGGACCCGGGGTCACCGACTTAAGCAGCCTGTACTGCCAGTTGTCCACCATAGCAAAATTGGCGAGCTCCGACAGATCACGCACGAGCAGCGACAGTAGTTGCTTTTCGTCGAGTCCGCGGATGCGCCGCAGGCGTTCGACCGCATCCTTGTCGTCGAGACGGCAGGCGAGCGCGTAGGTCGAATCGGTCGGCAAGGCGACCACGCCGCCGCCGTTGATGATTTGCACGGCCTGCTTGACGAGACGCGGTTGCGGATTGTCGGGGTGAAGCCGAAAGTATTGGGACATGGAGACTCACGATGGCGGCAGACGAACTGCGGCGGATGGGCTGCGGCGAGCAGAGCGCGTGCCGCATCCAGCCGGCCCGCGCGTGCGCCGTGCCTCTCCGGCACGGCGCGCGGTCACAGCCAGCGTTCCCAAACGGGCTTCAGATCGGCGGGTAGCGGCGGCAGTGCACCGAGTTCGATGCGGCCTTCGCCAGGCGCATGGAAGTCGGAACCGCGCGAGGCCTCGAAGCCATAGCGACGCGCGACGACCGCATATTCGCGGTACTGGTCGGGCGTGTGGCTGCCGGTCACGACCTCGATCGCCTCGCCGCCGAGGTCGATGAATTCGCCAAAGAACGCGTCGAATTCGAGTTGCGAATATGCGTAACGACCGGGATGCGCGACGATCGCGACGCCGCCCGCGGCCTGGATCCAGCCGAGTGCGTCGGCGAGCCTGGCCCAGCGGTGCGCGACGTAAGCCGGCTTGCCGTCGCCGAGATAGCGGTCGAACACTTCCTGGGTGTTTGCGCAGTGGCCGTGCTCGACCAGGAAGCGCGCGAAATGCGTGCGCGACATCATGTCGGGATTCGACACGTAATGCAGCGCGCCCTCGTACGCGTCTGGAATGCCGAGCGTGGCCAGTTGCTCGCCGATTGCTTCGGCGCGCGCGGCGCGGCCGTCGCGCGTGCGGGCGAGACCGTCGATCAGGATCTGGCTGCCCGGATCGATGCCGAGTCCGACGATGTGCACGGTGCGCCCCGCCCACGTGACCGAAATCTCGACGCCGCTCAGGTAATCCATGCCGAGAGCCTCGGCCGCGGTGCGCGCCTCGTGCTGGCCGCCCACTTCGTCGTGATCGGTGAGCGCCCACAGCGTCACGCCGTTAGCGTGCGCGCGGCGCGCGACGTCGGCCGGCGCGAACTGGCCGTCGGAAACGGTGGAGTGGCAGTGAAGATCGGCGTTCATCGTGGTCCTGGAAGGGTTCTGCGGTCATTTTACTGCAATGCAGTAAGGGGCCGCAGGGGTATCTCGCGACGCCAGTGCCGGTTGCCGGCGTGCCGCGAGGTCAAGACCAGTCAGCGCCGATCCCGCGACCTCCGGGCGACCCACGAGCGCCGTTTCAAACGTAGCTTCAGGCGCGGTGTCAGGCGCAGAACCCCTCGATCAACGCGGCGATCTGCTCCGGCTGGTCGTGATGCACCATGTGCCCCGCGCCGTCGACGATCTTCTCGCGCCAATCGGGAAACGCCTGGAAACGCGCCTTGAATTCGTCGAGCGGAATGTCGCCGGCGATCTGCGCGAGCGTCGACGAGCCGGCGGCCTCGACGTGCAGCACCTTCGCGCTGACCTTACGCCACACCGCCATCACCTCGTCGAGGCGATACAGCGTCGGGCCGCGGACCTTGTGCGCTGGATCCGCGAGCAGCATGAAGCGCCCTTCGCCATCCGGCTTCGACCAGTGCTGCGCGAGAAATTGCGCACGCCGCGGAACGAGGCGCGGATTGGTTTTGATCAGGCGGGCGGCGACCTCGTCGAGCGACGCGTAGCGCTTGAGCTGGGGTGGATCGCGCAATTCGTCGAGCCAGTTGAGCAGGCGCTTCGGCGCCTGCGCCGGATGCGATGGTGCGAGCCCGAAGCCTTCCAGATCGACCACGCGCCGTACCCGCTGCGGCCGCACGCCCGCATACAGGCACACGACGTTCGCGCCCATGCTGTGACCGACGAGGTTCACCTGGCCGTCGGGCGCGTAGTGGTCGATCAGCGCGTCGAGATCGCCGAGATAGTCCTGCACCCAGTAGCTGCCGCCGCCGCGCTCGGCGACCGGCCAGTCGGACAGACCGAAGCCGCGCATGTCGGGCGCGATCACCTGCCAGTCGCCACCGAGCGCATCGACGACGAACTGGAACGACGCGCCGACGTCCATCCAGCCGTGCAGCATGAACAGTATCCGCGCATCGGGATGGCCCCAGCGCCGCACGTGCAGCCGGACGCCGCGCGCGGCAACGAACTCAGAGCGGGATGTATTCATGAACGGCGCACCCGTAAAAAAGAATGGTCGTTCGATTATAGGAACAGCGGCGCAAGAAGTGGTAACGGTTTATTGACGCGATGCTCGGTCGTCCGTTGCCTGCATGGCTTGCTGCGCATCCTGACTCGCGAGCGCGGCGAGTTCGGCGTCGTCGAAACCAGCGTCGCGGCGCGCTTCGAAATTGAACGGGCCACGCAGTTTCGGCGCGTGATACTGGTCGGCGAGACGCAGATAGGTGTGGTGCGGATCGAGGCCGTCCGCGTCGCACAGGTGACGGAACCAGCGGTTGCCGATCAGCACGTGGCCGATTTCATCGCGCAGGATCACGTCGAGAATCGCCGCCGACGCGTGATCGCCGGCCTGCTGCAGACGCGCGCGGATCGGCGGCGACGCGTCGAGGCCGCGCGCTTCGAGCGTACGCGGCACGAGCGCCATGCGCGCGAGCACGTCGCCACGGGTGCGCTCGCACATGTCCCATAGGCCGCCGTGCGCCGGGAAGTCGCCGTACGCGTGGCCATATTCGGCGAGACGCGCGGCGAGCAGCGAGTAGTGATACGCCTCTTCAACGGCGACCTTGAGCCAGTCGGTATAGAACCCGGCGGGCATGCCGGGGAAACGCCAGATGGCGTCGAGCGCCAGATTGATCGCATTGAACTCGATGTGGGCGAGCGCGTGGAGCAGCACCGCGCGGCCCTGTGGCGACTGCATGCTGCGTCGACCGAGTTGGCGCGGTTCGACCAGTTCGGGCCGTTCGGGGCGGCCCGGCAGGCCAGCGGGCTCGGCGAGATCGAGGCCGGAGTCACAGAGCGCGCGACCGTCGAGTACCGCAGCGTACAGCTCGCGGGCCGCCGCGGCCTTCGCGGCCGGATCCCGCTCGCGCAACGCGGCGAGCGCGGCGCGGCGCGCGCACGGCGGCTCGTCGTGAGAATTCGATGCGGGAGAAGCGACAGAAACGGGCGAAGCGGCGGACGTCATGGCAAACGGATCGGCGTTGGAGGCGGTAAAGACGGCGGACAGACGGCGGCTGAGCCGCGCGCGAGCGGCCAAGCGGCTCAAGCACACAACCGTTTACAATACCCGATTCGACCAACCGGCGCGCTTTCGGGCACGCCCGTCAGTTGGCGACGCAAGACCGCCGACCTCGCACCGCGCCGGCTGCGCGCCGCCCCGCCCATGCGTGGCAACCGATCAGACCATCATCGTGCACCGGATCGGAGTCACCGAAGGCCCGGCTCTGACCAACAAGGAGACATTGTGACGATTTACAAGCTGGGCGAAGCCGCCCCGATCATTCATGAAAGCGTGTTCGTCGCGGATTCGGCGAACATCATCGGCAACGTAACGCTCGAGGAGAACGCGAGCGTGTGGTTCGGCGCGACACTGCGCGGCGACAACGAGCCGATCACGATCGGCGCCGGCAGCAACGTGCAGGAAAGCGCGGTGCTGCACACCGACCCCGGCTATCCGCTGACGGTCGAGTCGAACGTGACGATCGGCCATCAGGCGATGCTGCACGGCTGCACGATCAAGGAAGGCGCGTTGATCGGAATTCAGGCGGTGGTCTTGAATGGCGCGGTGATCGGCCGCAACTGTCTGGTCGGAGCGGGCGCCATCGTCACCGAGGGCAAGGTGTTTCCCGACAATACGCTGATCCTCGGCGCGCCGGCGAAGGCGGTGCGCGAACTGACGCAAGCGGATATCGCCAACATGCAGCGCGGCGCGGCAAGCTATGCCGGGCGCCGCGAGTATTTCAAGGCGCAGCTCGTACGCATCGGCTAGACGGCCGGCGCGCGGTGCGCAAAGGCGCGGCGTCATGCCGCGTCATTCCAGCGAGGAAAAGTTGTGAGCGACCAGTTGCAAAAATTCATGTTCAGCGCGGCGCCGGTGCGCGGCGAGATCGTTTCCCTGCGCAATACCTGGCAGGACGTCCTGACGCGCCGCGATTATCCGGCGCCCGTGCGAACGATTCTGGGCGAAATGATGGCCGCGTGCGCGCTGCTGTCGGCGAACCTGAAATTCGACGGCACGCTCGTCATGCAGATTTTCGGCGATGGCCCGGTCAAGATGCTGGTCGTGCAGTGCAGCTCGAACCTGACCATGCGCGCCACCGCGAAGCTGTCCGGCGAAGCCGCCCATACGATCGACGACACGACCTCGCTCATCGATCTGGTGAACGCGAGCGGCTACGGCCGCTGCGTGATCACGCTCGACCCGACCGCCAAGCAGCCCGGCCAGCAGCCGTACCAGAGTATCGTGCCGCTGTCGGGCGTGGACGGAGCGCTGAAGTCGATCGCCGAGGTGCTCGAGCACTATATGCCATCACTCCGAGCAGCTCGACACGCGCATGTGGCTCGCGGCGAACACCGAGCGCGCGGTCGGCATGCTGCTGCAGAAACTGCCGGGCGACGGCGGCATCGTCCCGCATCCGGGCGAGCTCGACGCGGATACGTGGGAACGCGTGTGCACGCTCGGCGGCACGCTGTCGCACGACGAGCTGCTGAAGGAAGAACCTGAGACGGTGTTCCGACGCCTGTTCTGGCAGGAAAACGTCCAGCATTTCGAGCCCGTTACCGCGCGCTTCGAATGCACGTGCTCGCGCGAAAAAGTCGGCGCGATGCTGAAGATGCTTGGCCGCGATGAAGTCGACAGCGTGATCGAGGAACGCGGCCACGTCGAGATTCACTGCGAGTTTTGTAATCAGCGCTACGAGTTCGACCCGGTCGACGTCGCGCAACTTTTCGTGGCCGGCGGACTCTCACAGGGTGTGACGCCGGCGGCCGCGCAGCGGCACTAGACCGCGCTTTCGCCGAAGCGGAGTACGTGCCCGTGAACTGATCGCGCTCTTCAACGCAAGTCCTGACCGCGCCGCCCCATGCCTCGTCACGGCTCGGGCGGCGCGTTGCTTTTGAGCGCGGCGTTGATACTTTGGAAGGATGCGGCGCTGCGCGTTGGAAGACGCTTGCTCGAGCCTCGGACCGATGGAGATTCGACCATGAAGCACACGCTTTCGTTGATCCTTGCCGTCCTCACGGGCAGCGCGGTGCTGGCCGGCTGCTCGATCGATCCGCGTGGCCCAGCGCCGATTCTGAGCCGTCTGCCGCCCGATCAGGCTGAAGCCATCAGTCATACGCAGACGCTGACACCGGAGGAACGCGCGCGCTATGACGCGATCGAGCAACAGGTCATGTTCGAACAGAATCAGACGATGGCCGCGGACGCCGCCGCGCAAGCCTGGTCGCGCTATTACTCGCGTTCGCCGCCCGTGAGGTTTTCCGCGGGCTTCTCGAGCGGCGGCTGGGGACGTGGCTGGGGAACCGGGATCGGCGTCGGGTTCGGGCCGTATTGGGGCTGGTAGGGCGAACACGGCAGCATAAAAACAAAAAAGCGCGGTTCAGGATGAACCGCGCTTTTTTTGCGCCTTCCTGCGAGGCCGATGCGAAATATCGAACCTCAGTGCACCGGCTTCTTCTGCTTCGCAGCCGCTGCCTTCCCGCCATGCTTGCGATCCGGCTTCGCGCGCGACTCCGGATTCGGCACCACATGCAGCGGCGCGGCCGACACCTCACCGCGCGTCGAGGTGTTCGCCGACGGCGTATTCGCCAACGGCAACGGCTGGTTCGGCGACACGAACTGCACGAACACTTCGCCGTCCTTGACCATGCCCATTTCGTAGCGCGCCCGCTCTTCGACCGCGGCCGTGCCATTCTGCAGGTCCTGCACTTCGCCCTGGATGCGCTCGTTGCGCAGCTTCGCGTCGGCATTCTTCTGCAGTTGCTGCGCGAGTTGTCCCTGCAACTCATGTACGCGCAGCCAGCCGCCGTGCCCCCACCAGAGCGGGTACTGGATCAACGCCAGCAGAACGATCAGGACAGCAGTGACAAGCCGCATGAAGTAAGCACAATAAATACGCGCCGCCCTGCGCTATACGCAGGGCGGCGAGGTCAATCAGAAACGAAGGATAACCGGCTCATCGATCGGCGTGAACAATCTGGCGAAGACCGCTTAGCGCAGATTGTAGAAGGCCGACTTGCCCGGGTAGCTCGCGATATCGCCGAGATCTTCCTCGATACGCAGCAGCTGGTTGTACTTCGAGATGCGGTCGGAACGCGACAGCGAACCTGTCTTGATCTGGCCGGCGTTCAGACCGACGGCGATGTCCGCGATCGTCGAGTCTTCAGTTTCGCCCGAACGGTGCGAAATCACCGCCGTGTAGCCCGCGCGCTTGGCCATTTCGATCGCCGCGAAGGTTTCCGTCAGCGTGCCGATCTGGTTGATCTTGATCAGGATCGAGTTCGCGATGCCCTTCTCGATGCCTTCCTTCAGGATGCGCGTGTTCGTCACGAACAGGTCGTCGCCGACCAGTTGGACCTTGTTGCCGAGCTTGTCGGTCAGCGTCTTCCAGCCTTCCCAGTCGCCCTCGTGCATGCCGTCTTCGATCGACACGATCGGGAACTTGTCGGCGAGGTTCGCGAGGTAGTCCGCGAATTCCGTCGACGACAGCTGCAGGCCTTCGCCCGCGAGCTGGTACTTGCCGTCGTGGTAGAACTCGCTCGCCGCGCAGTCGAGCGCGAGCAGCACGTCTTCACCGGCGCGGTAGCCTGCTTTCTCGATGGCTTGCAAAATAGTGGACAGGCATTCCTCGTTGCTGCCGAAGTTCGGTGCGAAGCCGCCTTCGTCGCCGACTGCCGTGCTCATGCCGCGGTCCGACAGGATCTTCTTCAGCGCGTGGAACACTTCGGCGCCGCAGCGCAGTGCTTCGCGGAAGCTCGGCTGGCTGACCGGCACGATCATGAATTCCTGGATGTCCAGGCTGTTGTTCGCATGCGCGCCGCCGTTGACGATGTTCATCATCGGCACCGGCAGTTGCATCGCGCCCGAGCCGCCGAAGTAGCGGTACAGCGGCAGACCGGCCTCCTCAGCCGCGGCCTTCGCGACGGCCATCGACACGGCCAGCATCGCGTTCGCGCCGAGGCGCGACTTGTTGTCGGTGCCGTCGAGCTCGAGCAGCGTCTTGTCGAGGAACGCCTGCTCGGAAGCGTCGAGACCCATGATCGCTTCGGAGATTTCCGTGTTGATGTGCTCGACGGCCTTCAGTACACCCTTGCCGCCGTAGCGGCCGGCTTCGCCGTCGCGCAGTTCGATCGCTTCGCGCGAGCCGGTCGACGCGCCCGACGGCACGGCCGCGCGCCCCATCGTGCCCGACTCGAGCAGCACGTCGCATTCGACGGTGGGGTTGCCTCGCGAATCGAGAATCTCTCGACCGATGATGTCTACGATAGCACTCATGGTTTCCTCAAAGGATGACGTTGAATTCTTTACTGTGACCTTGCATCGCGTGTCTGCCGGTCTCCCCGACAGACAGCTCGCGCGCCGATACGTTCGACGACCATTATGCGAAAACGCCGCGGGTCGATTATCGAGGACAATCGTGACACGCGGCGCACACCTGAATCAGTTGAAATCGCTTTCGAGGAACGGCCCGCGCTTGACGGCCCGGTCGAGCGTGACGAGCGTCTCGAGCAGGTCGGCCATGCGATTGAGCGGCACCGCGTTCGGCCCGTCGGACTTCGCTTGCGCCGGATTCGGGTGCGTTTCCATGAACAGACCGGCGACGCCGACCGCGACCGCGGCGCGCGCGAGCACCGGCACGAATTCGCGCTGGCCGCCCGAGCTCGTGCCCTGACCGCCCGGCAACTGCACCGAATGCGTCGCGTCGAACACGACCGGCGCGTTGGTCTCGCGCATGATCGCGAGCGAACGCATGTCCGACACAAGGTTGTTATAGCCGAACGACACGCCGCGCTCGCACGCCATGAAGCGGTCTTCGGACAGACCCGCTTCACGCGCGGCGTCGCGCGCCTTGTCGATCACGTTCTTCATGTCGTGCGGCGCGAGAAATTGGCCCTTCTTGATGTTGACCGGCTTGCCCGAGCGCGCGCACGCGTGGATGAAGTCGGTCTGACGGCACAGGAACGCGGGCGTTTGCAGCACGTCGACGACCGACGCCACCTGCTCGATCTCGTGTTCGGCGTGCACGTCGGTCAGCACCGGCAGACCGAGCTGGCGCTTCACTTCCGACAGGATGCGCAGACCTTCGTCCATGCCCAGACCGCGAAACGACTTGCCGCTGCTGCGATTGGCCTTGTCGTACGACGATTTGTAGATGAACGGAATGTTCAGCTTCGCGCAGATTTCCTTCAGGCGGCCGGCCGTGTCGATCGTCATCTGTTCGGATTCGACGACACAGGTACCGGCGATCAGGAAAAACGGCTTGTCGAGCCCGACGTCGAAATCGCCCAGTTTCATGCTTTCTCCTCGACCCTCGACTGCTGATGCGCGAGCGCCGCTTCGACGAACGACTTGAACAGCGGATGACCGTCACGCGGCGTAGACGTGAATTCAGGGTGGAACTGGACGCCGACGAACCACGGGTGCATGCTGCGCGGCAGCTCCATCATTTCCGGCAAATCCTCGCTCGGGGTACGGGCGCTAATGATGAGGCCACCGCCTTCGAGCTGGGGCACGAAACGGTTATTCACCTCATAACGGTGACGATGGCGTTCGTTCACGTCGGTGCCGTAGATCTCTTCGGCGAGCGTGCCGGGCTTGATCGGGCAGCGTTGCGAGCCGAGGCGCATCGTGCCGCCGAGATCCGACTCTTCGGTACGCTTCTCGACGCGGCCTTCGCGGTCGTACCACTCGGTGATCAGCGCGACCACGCGGTTCTTCGTTTCCTGATCGAATTCGGTGCTGTTCGCGTCCTTCAGGCCGACGACGTCGCGGGCGAATTCGATCACGGCGAGCTGCATGCCGAGGCAGATGCCGAGATACGGCACCTTCGCTTCGCGCGCATAACGGATCGCGGCGATCTTGCCTTCGGTGCCGCGACGGCCGAAGCCGCCCGGCACGAGCACCGCGTCGAGATGCTTGAGGCTCCCGACGCCTTGCGTTTCGATTTCTTCGGAGTCGATGTACTCGATGTTCACGCGCGTCGACGTATGCATCGACGCATGACGCAGCGCTTCGATCAGCGACTTGTACGACTCGGTCAGATCGACGTACTTGCCGACCATGCCGATCGTCACTTCGTGCTTCGGGTTCTGCAGCTTCTCGACGAGGTCCGACCACATGGACAGGTCCGCCGCCTTCGGCGTGAGCTTCAGCTCTTCGCAGATGATCGCGTCGAGACCCTGGTCGTGCAGCATCTGCGGAATCTTGTAGATGCTGTCCGCGTCCCACACGGAAATCACCGCGTCTTCGGGCACGTTCGAGAACAGCGAGATCTTCGCGCGCTCGTCGTCCGGAATGCGGCGGTCGGCACGGCACAGCAGCACGTGCGGCGAAATGCCGATTTCGCGCAGCTTCTGCACGCTGTGCTGGGTGGGCTTGGTTTTGAGTTCGCCGGCCGTGGCGACCCAGGGCACCAGCGTCAGGTGCACGAAGCACGCGCTGTTGCGGCCGAGGCGCAGGCTCATCTGGCGCGCGGCTTCGAGAAACGGCAGCGATTCGATGTCACCCACCGTGCCACCCACTTCGACGATCGCGACATCCGGCTCGCCGCACGTCGCAGACGCTGCGCCGCGCTCGACGAATGCCTGGATTTCGTTCGTGATGTGCGGGATGACCTGCACGGTCTTGCCGAGATAATCGCCGCGGCGTTCCTTGCGGATTACCGACTCGTAAATCTGGCCCGTGGTGAAGTTGTTGGCCTTGCGCATCTTCGTGCTGATGAAGCGCTCGTAGTGGCCGAGGTCGAGGTCGGTTTCCGCTCCATCTTCCGTCACGAACACTTCGCCGTGCTGAAACGGGCTCATCGTGCCGGGGTCGACGTTGATGTAGGGATCGAGTTTGAGGAGGGTGACTTTAAGACCGCGCGATTCGAGGATCGCGGCGAGGGAAGCGGCGGCAATACCCTTGCCGAGGGAAGATACTACGCCGCCGGTGACGAAAACATATTTGGTCATCGCTGGATGCTCGCGGGAAAAACGGATTATACCGTAAAGGATGGTCCCGACCCAGCAAAAAACGACCGACCCACGCGTGCCGAGGCCGCCTCGCATGGCAGCCGGCGCAGCGGTTTGGGGCCCGCTTCGTGCCCGCAGCACGTCAGGCGGTTCGCTCCAGTTCACGCAGCATGCGTTGCACCGCGCGCGCGGTTTCGATCGGCTTTTCCATCGGATACAGATGGCTGCCCTCGATCCACTCGACATGCCCGCCGGTCGCGCGTCGCGTCGCGTCGAGCCCGGCCTGGCGGATTTCCTTCGAGCGTGTTCCGGCGATGAACCCGACCGGCACCGGCGCGCCGCGCGCGAGCCGCGCGCCGAGCGTATGCGGCAGCGTCCGGTAGATCTGGTATTCGGTGCGACGATCGAACGCGAGCACCCGGGTGCCGTCGGGCGAACTCTGCGGAATGCCGAAGTCGATGTAGTCGGACAGCATGCGCTCGTCCCAGCGCGCGAACGCGGGCTTCGAATGGAAGTGCCGCCATGCTTCGTCACGGCTCGTCCATTGCGTGCGCCGCTTGCGCGTCGCGGCGGCGGGCGACAGCCGCTCGTCGAGCCCGGTCCATTGCGACACGCGCAGCATGCTGCTGCGCCAGCCGGCGATCACCGGCGAGTCGAGCATCACGACGCCCCTCACCCACTGCGGCTTTTTCAGCGCCGCCATCAGCGACAGATAACCACCGAGCGAATGCCCGACGAGCCACACCGGCTGCTCGTACTTGCGGGCGATGTCGTCAAGCAGTTGCTCGACCAGATGGGGCCAGTCCTGTGTGACCGGAAAGCGCGGATCATGGCCGATCCGCTCGATCGAGCGCACGTCGTAGTCGTCGGAGAGCTCGGCGAAGATCGTCCGGTAAGTCGAGGCCGGAAAGCCGTTCGCATGCGAGAAATGGATGATGTTTTTCAACTGCGGCGATCTCCGTTGTGTTTTTTACGCGTGGGCGGGTGCTTTGCCCGTGCCGCTGCTTATACCGCTGCTTGCGCCTGTTGTCTGCGCTGTTGCGCTCATCGGGCCGCGACGCGCTCAGGGCTCCATCCAGTAGCGGCGCTGCGTGTCCCGATAGCGCTCGAGCGTGAGCGCGGCGCCCTCCTCACCGCGCGCGCCCGGATCGACGTCGACCCTCACGGCGCCATCGCGATCGCTGCGCCCGAGTTCGATATGACGCGCCGCGTAGCGCGCGAACACGCCCGCATTCGGATGATGGAAGCGATTCTCGTAGCCTACCTGAAATAACGCGATGGACGGATCGATAGAGTCGAGGAACGGCTCGGTCGACGACGTTTTGCTGCCATGATGCGGCACCATCAACACTTGCGCGCGCAGCATAGCGGGATCGCGCGCGAGCAGCGCGCGTTCGGCCGGCGCTTCGATGTCGGCGGTCAGCAGGGCCGTGAAACGCGGCGCGTTCGCACCGACGAACGCCGCCGCCTGGCTTGCGTTGGTGGGCGGCAACGTGCTGACCCTCAACACGCAGCAATGCTCGTTCGCCTTGCCCGTGAGTGCCCCGACGTCAGGCCACAGGACGGCGAACTCAACACCATCCCAGTGCCAGCGCTGCCCCGCCACGCACGGCAGCGTCTGCGTGCCATGCTGGTTTGCCTTCGGCCACAGCGGATTGTCCGGCGCCAGAGCAGCCACCAGCTGACGCACCTCGATCGCATCGAAAACGGCAGGGGCGCCGCCCGCATGATCCGAATCAGCGTGACTGATCATCAGCGTATCGAGCGTCGTCACGCCTTGCGCCCGCAGGAACGGCACCACCACGCGCTCGCCAGCGTGGCTCGATTCCGGACCGGGACCCGCATCGAACAGCAAGGCGTGATGCGCGGTCTGCACGAGCACCGACGAGCCCTGCCCGACATCGAGCGCAGTCAGACGGAACGCGCCTGATGGCTCGGCGAGTGCGCCGCTTGCGCTGGGCATCAGCAGCGGCAGCCACGACAGCGGCGCCGCCCAGCGCAGGGGCCAGCCGCGCGGCGCGAGACACCACAGCACACCGAGCGCCGCCGCGGCCAGCGCCCACGCATGCGGCTGCGGCAGCCACCACAGCGTCCAGCGCGGTCCCGACGCCAGTTGCAGGCCGGCCGCGAGACCATCGAGCAGCGTGTGCGCGGCGCGCCACGCGAACGCATCGAGCGGCGCGGGCAATGCGACGCCCGCGAGCACCGTCGGCGTGACGAGCAGGCTCACCCAGGGAATCGCGAACGCGTTCGCGAGCGGACCGGCGAGCGGAATTTGCGCGAACCAGTAGGCGGTCAGCGGCGCCAGCGCGACCGTCACCGCGACCTGCGCGTGAGCGGCGCTGCGCAACCGTTCGGCGAGCGCGCGCAAACGCCGGATCGACACGGGACGCGCCGCGCTGCCCTCCTCGTCTTCATGATGACGGGACGCCAGTGGAACCCGCACGCGCGGCCGCCCCGACATCGCCAACAGGATCGCGCCGACTGCGCAAAACGACAGCCAGAATCCGGCCGACACGACCGCCCAAGGATCGACCAGCAGCACGAGCCCGAGCGCCCACGCGAGCACCGTGGAGCGCGCTAGCTGCCGGCCGCCGACGAACGCCAGCGCGACGAGCGCGGCCATCCACAGCGCGCGTTGCGCTGGCACGTTGAAGCCCGCGAGCGCGGCATGCAGTGCGGCGAACATCGCACCCGCCGTCACGCCGACGAGCTGCGCGGGCAAGCGCAGCGGCCAGTTGCGGCCGAGCCACCCCGACCGTCGCCAGATTGCCGCCGCGAGCCAGCCGGTCAGCCCCGCGACCAAGCCGAGATGCAAGCCCGAAATCGCCACCAGATGACTCGTGCCGGTGCCGCGCATCAATTGCCAGTCGGCGGGGCTCACTTCGTCCTGCGCGCCGATCGCGAGCGCGACGACGATGCCGCGATGCGGCGCATCGGCAAGCACCGTGTCGATACGCGCACGCAATCCGGCGCGCCAGCGGTCGACCAGCACGGCGAGCCCGCGCGCGTGACCGGTCAGGCGCCGCGCATGGTCCGGCACGCTCACGTAGCCGGTCGCGCGGACGTTGCGCGCGAGCAGACTCGCCTCTGCATCGCGCACGCCGAAATTCGCGTTGCCGTGCGGGCGCTTCAGGCGCACGGTCAGACGCCAGCGTTCGCCCGGTTCGAGCCGCGGCGCCGCGGCGTTGCGCGCGATCCAGGCTAGCTGGATCACGCGCGGGAAAGCGGCGAGCCGCGCACCGTTCGTATCGACGTCGAACAGGAAGCGCGCGCCTTTGTCGTCACGCGTCGGCAATCCCTTGATCGTGCCGACCACCTCGATATCGCGCCCTTCCCACTCGTGCGGCAGGCTCACCGCGAGCCGCGTTTGCGCGCGCACGGCCGCGTAGCCGAAGCCGACGCAGATCGCCGCGCACCACACCGCGCTCCAACCGGCCACCCGCCGCATGCGAGCGTCGCGCCATACGCGGCTAGCGAGCTGGTGCGAGAAGCCCCGCTCGTATTCGCGCTGGAGCGCCGCACCGGCCGCATCTGCCGCACCTGCCGCACCTGCCGCACCTGTAACACCCGCCGCCGCAGCCGCTCCGCCGCCACGCAAACCCCACACCGCAACGCCGGCCGCCGTGCAGCCGAGCAGTATCAACGCGCACCATGCGCCTGTATCCGGCAACACCGCCTGTCGCTGCAGCCAGACCACCCCCAACGCAAATCCACACCAGACCGCCCTCATCCGCCCTCCGTACCCGCTGGCGCCGGGCCTCGTCACTGCGCCAGCGAACGGGCAGCAGCGAGCCCGCCGGGCGTGGGGATCGCCCGACGCGAACCCTTTCGATCAACGGAATCGATTATGCAGAGGAAAGCGCGAGTCGCGGCAGCGCGGCGAGCGCGTTAGCCGTTGTGCCAAGGGCGGCTGCGTCGGAAGTGACACCGCGCAGTCGCGCGAGGCTCGCGCCGATCGCCGGAATCTGCTCGGGTGAATTGCGCTGCCTGTACATCCACGACGGCGCGATATCGGGCGCGTCGGTCTCGACGACCAGCGCATCGAACGGCAGTTGTTCCGCGAGTCGCCGGATCTGCCGGGCGCGCTCGAACGTGAGGTTGCCGCCGAACCCAAGATGCATGCCCTGATCGATGTACGCCTGCGCCTGCTGGAAACTGCCATTGAACGCGTGCGCGATGCCGCGATGAATCTGATGCCGGCGCAGCCCTTTGATCACCTGATCCTGCGATTTGCGCACATGGCAGATGACCGGCAAATCGAATTCGCGCGCGAGCTGCAACTGGCCGTTGTAGAAAAACTGCTGGCGCGCATCGTCGAGGCCGTCGACGAAATAGTCGAGCCCGATCTCGCCGATGCCGACGAAGCGCGGATCGTCGAGACTCGCCTCGATCTCCATGCGCAACAGGTCGAGGTCGGCATCGACGGCGTGCGGCGTGAGGAGCGGATGAATGCCGAGCGCGTACGCGCCGCCGTCGACGCGATGCGCGAGCTCGCGCACCGCCGCGAAGTTCTGTCGCCCGATCGCCGGAATCACGATGCGCGACACCCCCGCATGGCACGCGGACGCCGCAACCGCATCACGGTCGGCGTCGAATTCCGAAGCGTCGAGATGGCAGTGCGTGTCGATCCACATGGGTTATCTCGCTGGCAAGAGTGCGGACCGTGCCGGCCCGCACTCAGACCGGCACCGGCGGCTCTTCGTGCAGCACGCCGTCGCGCAACCGCATGATGCGATCACAGCGGCCCGCCAGCTCCGGGTCGTGCGTGACGATCACGAAGCTCGTCTCGAGCGTGCGCGACAGTTCGAGCATCAGGTTGAAGACCGTGTCGGCGGTGCCGCCGTCAAGGTTACCGGTCGGCTCGTCGGCGAGCACGCAGGCGGGCTTCGTGACGAGCGCACGCGCGATCGCGACACGCTGACGCTCGCCGCCCGACAGCTCGCCCGGCCGATGCTTCGCGCGATGCCCCATGCCGACGCGCTCCAGCACCGCCATGGCCTCGCGGCGCGCGACTTCGGTCGTCTCGCGACGAATCCGCAGCGGCATCGCGACGTTATCGAGGGCGGAAAACTCCGGCAGCAGATGGTGAAACTGATACACGAAACCGAGCGCGCGATTGCGCAGGACGTTGCGCTCGCGCTCGGAGAGTTTCGTGAACGGCTTGCCGAGCACCGACACGTGGCCCGCGCTCGGATCGTCGAGACCGCCGAGCACGTGCAGCAGCGTGCTCTTGCCGGAGCCCGACGCGCCGACGATCGCGAGCTTCTCGCCGCGCCGCACGGCGAGTTGCGCATTGTTGAGCACCTGCACGTTCAGCCCGCCCTGCACGAACGCTTTGGAAATGCCGGTGGCTTCGAGCACGAACGGATGCAACGCGGAGTCCTGAGCGGTCATGGATGAATCGGTTGAGGGATGGACGAGGCGGTCATTCATAGCGCAGCGCCTCCGCCGGACGGACCTTCGCGCCGCGCCAGCTCGGATAGAGCGTCGCGAGCGCCGACAGCACGAACGCGATGATGCCGATGCGCGCGACGTCCGCCGGAACCAGCTCGGACGGCAGCTCGCTGATGAAGTACACCGACGGCGGCAGGAATTGCACGCCGAGCAGATGCTCGATCATCGGCACGAGCCACGGAATGCTCCACGCGATCAGACAGCCGAGCACGACGCCGGTCGCCGTGCCGATGAAGCCGATCGTCACGCCCTGCACGACGAAGATCTTCATGATCGAGCCGGGCTGCGCGCCGAGCGTGCGCAGGATCGCGATGTCGGCCTGCTTGTTGGTCACCGTCATCACCAGCGACGACACCAGATTGAACGCGGCCACCGCAATGATCAGCGTCAGGATGATGAACATCATGCGCTTCTCGATCTGCACCGCCGAGAACCAGGTCTTGTTCTGCTGGGTCCAGTCGCGAATGTACAGATCGCCCGACAGCGTGCGCGCGAGCTGATGCGCGACTTCCGGCGCGCGCTGCATGTCGGTGAGGCGCAGCCGCACGCCGGTTGGTGCGGGCAGCCGGAACAGCGCCTGTGCGTCCTTGATGTTGATCAGCGCGAGCGTGCTGTCGTATTCGTAATGGCCCGACTCGAAAATGCCGACCACCGTGAACTGCTTCAGGCGCGGCAGCATGCCGGCCGGCGTGATCGTGCCTTCGGGCGCGACGAGCGTGATCTTGTCGTTCAGCTGCACGCCGAGATTGGCCGCCAGATCGGCGCCGAGCACGATGCCGAAGCCGCCGGGCACGAGGTCGGCCAGCTTGCCGCCTTTCATTTCCTTGCCGATGTCGGACACTTCAGGCTCGAGCGTCGGCTCGATGCCACGCAACGCGACGCCGCTCACCGCGTCCTGGCGCGTCAGCAGCGCCTGGGCCTCGACGTAGGGCGCCGCGCCGATCACCTCCTTGTTCTGGCGCGCCTCCTTCGCGGTCAGTTGCCAGTCGGGCATCGAACCGGTCGGCGAAAAGATCTCGACGTGCGCGAGCACCGACAGCATGCGGTCGCGTACCTCTTTCTGAAAGCCGTTCATCACCGACAACACGACGATCAGCGCCGCGACGCCAAGCGCGATGCCCGACATCGACACCAGCGCGATGAACGAAATGAAGCCGTTACCGGTCGTGCGTTTGCCGGCGCGTGTATAGCGCCAGCCAATCTGCCATTCGTAGGGAAATTTCAAGCGAATCCTTTTGTGCGTTCTTCGACTGTATGTCGGGATCGGCGGACCTCGACGTCCGCCGTGCGGCCCGAACGTCGTGATCGTTGGGCTCGCGGCGGCGCGGATCGTTCCTCGCGCGCCCGGCCGCTGTGCGGCTCTGCCGGCGCATAGAGGCGCGGCGCCGCGGTGCGCCACCCTGCCGGGTCCAGCGATCAAGCGCGAAGTTTGCCACACAATGCCGCCGGCTCGCGCAAAGGACGTGCCTCGGCCGCGCCATCGACGAACCGGCCGCGCTTCGTCGAAATACTCGCACCGTTTGCCCTACAATGCGCAGCATCATGCCTGCCGACCGCCTCCATCTTCTGCTGCCCTTCGCGCTGCCTGCCGCGGCCGACGCCTCCACCGCGCTTCACGACATCCAGTGTCCCGCTCTCGACAGGCTGATCGCGCGCGCGACGCTGATCGAACGCGTGATCGGCGAGGATTTTCAGCGCACGCTGCCGCACGAGCGCTGGGTCGCGCGACAATTCGGCGCGCTGCCCGACGGCGCCTCGGCCGCCGCCGACGAAGCCCCGCTCGCGCCCTACATGCTGCGCGCCGACGGCGGCGAACCCGGCAACGCGACGTGGGCCTGCGTGCAGCCGGTACACGTGCACATCGCGCACGACCACCTGGTGCTAATCGACCCGGCGTCGCTCAATCTGTCGGACGCCGAAGCGAGCACGCTGCTCGCGCTTGCGCGTCCGCTGATCGAGGAACTCGGCGTGCGCATCGAGGCGCCCAAGCCAATCCGCTGGTATCTGTCGAGCGACGCTTTCGGTTCGCTAGCGGGCGCGTCGCCGTTGCGCGCGAGCGGCCGCAACATCGAGATCTGGTTGCCGCACGAAGCGCATTCCGGCGAACGCTCTCGCGCGTGGATGAAGCTGCAGAACGAAGTGCAGATGGCGTGGTTCGAGCACCCGGTCAACGAAGCGCGGGAGGCGCGCGGGCTGCCGGCCGTCAACTCGATCTGGTTTCACGCGCAAGGCGCCGCGCGGAGCGTGCGCAGTCCGTTCGCGCAGGTGCTGTCCGATGCCGCCGCAACGCGCGGTCTCGCGCTCAGCGCGGGGGTCGCGACAGGCGCGCCGCCGGCGTCGTATCGCGAACTGGCCGCGGCGCTGCGCGGCACCACCAACGGCAGCGGCGCAACGCTCGTCGAACTCGACCCCTTCTCCGCGCCCTACATCGAACAGGACTGGGCGCGCTGGAACCAGGCATTCGCCGCGCTGCAGACCGACTGGTTCGCGCCCGCGCTCGCGGCTCTCCAGTCGGGCGAACTCGCCGAGCTCGGCCTCACGCTGTGCGGCGACACCGGCTCGGTGACGCTGACGGTCACGCGCGGCGATCTGCGCAAATTCTGGCGGCGGCGCGTGCTGGCCTCGCTTTTCATCGAATGATCCACGGCCCTTCCGCATGACCCGAATCGTTACGCGCCCCTGCTCCCCCGTCGACGCCGAAGTGCTGACCCGCTGCGGCCTGCATCCGGTGCTCGCGCGCCTGTACGCATCGCGCGGCGTGTGCCTGCCCGAGGACGTCGAAACCGGCCTCGCGCGGCTCGTGCCGCCAGCCGAACTGAAGGGCTGCGACGCGGCCGCCGCGCTGCTCGCCGACGCGCTCCAGCAGCAGCGCCGCATGCTGGTCGTCGCCGACTACGACTGCGACGGCGCGACCGCCTGCGCGGTCGCGGTGCGCGGGCTGCGCATGTTCGGCGCACGCATCGACTACCTGGTGCCGAACCGCATGGAGCACGGCTACGGGCTCACGCCGGACATCGTCGAGCTGGCGGCGCGTGGCGCGGCCGGCAAGCCCGATCTGCTGATCACCGTCGACAACGGCATCGCGAGCGTCGACGGCGTCGCGGCGGCCAACGCCCTTGGCATCGACGTGCTCGTCACCGACCACCACCTGCCCGGCGACGAACTGCCCGCCGCGCGCGCAATCGTCAATCCGAACCAGCCGGGCTGCACGTTCCCGAGCAAGTGCCTCGCCGGCGTCGGCGTGATGTTCTACGTGCTGCTCGCGCTGCGCGCCGAACTGCGCCGCCGTGGGGCGTTCGGCGACGCGCTGCCCGAGCCGCGCCTCGACGGCCTGCTCGATCTGGTCGCACTCGGCACCGTCGCCGATGTCGTCAAACTCGACGGCAACAACCGCGTGCTGGTCGCGCAAGGTCTGCAGCGCATCCGCCGCGGCCGCATGCAGCCGGGCATCGCCGCGCTGTTTCGGGCCGCCGCGCGCGATGCGCGCAACGCCTCCGGCTTCGACCTCGGCTTCGCGCTGGGACCGCGCCTGAACGCGGCGGGACGGCTGTCGGACATGTCGCTCGGCATCGAATGCCTGACCACCGACGACGTCGGCCGCGCATGGGAACTCGCGCAGCAGCTCGACACGATGAACCGCGAGCGCCGTGAAATCGAGGCGGGCATGCAGCAGCAGGCGCTGGACGACCTGTCGACGGTCGATCCCGACGGCGCGACCACGATCACGTTGTTCAATCCGGGCTGGCATCAGGGCGTGATCGGCATCGTCGCGGGACGGCTGAAAGAGAAGTTCCACCGCCCGTCGTTCACGTTCGCGCCGGCCGACGATACCGGCATGCTCGTCAAGGGCTCGGGCCGCTCGATCGCGGGCTTCCACCTGCGCGACGCGCTCGATCTGATCTCGAAGCGCGAGCCGGACCTGATCGTCAAATTCGGCGGCCACGCGATGGCCGCGGGCCTGACGATCGCCGCCGCCGACGTGCCGCGCTTCACCGCCGCGTTCGAGGCGGTCGGCCGCGAATGGCTGTCCGCGGCGGCGCTCGCGCGCACGATCGAAACCGACGGCGAGCTCGAAGACGCGTACTTCACGCCGCAATTCGTCGAAATGCTCGACGCGGCCGTCTGGGGCCAGGGTTTTCCGGCGCCGGTGTTCTCCGGCGAATTCGAGGTCGCCTCGCAGGCGTTGGTGAAGGACAAGCACCTGAAGCTGCAACTGCTGCGCGGCCGCCAGCGCTTCAACGCGATCTGGTTCAATCACACCGACACGCTGCCCGCGCGCACCACCATCGCCTACCGGCTCGCGAGCGATACATGGAACGGCGTGTCGCGCGTGCAACTGATCGTCGAGCACGCGGTGAGCTGAAATCTTCCGCAAAATCAATCGCGAACACGCGCCAGATCGCCCGCGAGGCTCCGGCGCGGCGTGCCGATCGGCTATAATTTCTGCTTTTTACGCAGAATAGAAGATCGACATGGAAGCGGAACGTCTCAACGCGATCGAAGCCTCTCTGGCCGACCTGCGCAAGCGCGCGGACGACCTACGGGGGTATCTTTGACTACGACGACAAAGCACTGCGTCTAATCGAAGTCAACCGGGAACTCGAAGACCCGGACGTCTGGAACGACTCGAAGCACGCCCAGGCGCTCGGTAAGGAAAAGAAGCTGCTCGACGACACGGTCGGCAAGCTCACGTCGATCGCGAACGACGTGCGCGACGCGCAAGACCTGTTCGAGATGGCACGCGAAGAAGCCGACGACGACACGCTGCTCGCCTGCGAGGGTGACGCCCAGGCCATCGAGGCACGCGTCGCCGACATGGAATTCCGCCGGATGTTCGCGAACCCGGCCGATCCCAACAACGCCTTTCTCGACATCCAGGCCGGTGCCGGCGGCACCGAGGCGTGCGACTGGGCGTCGATGCTGCTGCGCCAGTATCTGCGTTATTGCGAGCGCAAGGGCTTCAAGACCGAAGTGCTCGAGCAGACCGAAGGCGACGTCGCCGGCATCAAGAACGCGACGATCAAGATCGAAGGCGAATACGCGTACGGCTTCCTGCGTACCGAAACCGGCGTGCACCGGCTCGTGCGGAAGTCGCCGTTCGACTCGTCGGGCGGTCGTCACACGTCGTTCTCGTCGGTGTTCGTGTACCCGGAAATCGACGACTCGATCGAAGTCGACATCAACCCGGCCGACCTGCGCATCGACACGTACCGCGCTTCGGGCGCGGGCGGTCAGCACATCAACAAGACCGACTCGGCGGTGCGTATCACGCACATGCCGTCGGGCATCGTCGTGCAGTGCCAGAACGACCGTTCGCAGCACCGCAACCGCGCCGAAGCCATGGCGATGCTGAAATCGCGCCTGTATGAAGCGGAAATCCGCAAGCGTCAGGCCGAGCAGGACAAGCTGGAAGCCGGCAAGACCGATGTGGGTTGGGGCCATCAGATCCGTTCGTACGTGCTCGACAACAGCCGCATCAAGGATCTGCGCACCAACGTCGAAATCAGCAATACGAAGAGCGTGCTCGACGGTGACCTCGATCCGTTCATCAGCGCGAGCCTGAAACAGGGCGTCTAGGCGCGCACGGCGCGGCCCCGTTCACCGATCGGGACCGCGCCTTCTTCGTTGCTGCTTTTGCGTTGCTTTTGCGTTGCTTCCACGCTATTTGTTCGCCGTTTTTCCAGTACCGCCTGAGGTTTTTACACTGACTGGCTTCCCGCCAGCGGAGCACTCCGCGGCGGGCCACCGAATACCAAATCATCATGACTGAACCGATCCAGCCGACTGTCGTGCCCGAAGCGGACGACAACAAGATCATCGCCGAGCGCCGCGAAAAGCTGCGCGAACTGCGTGAGCGAGGCGTCGCCTATCCGAACGATTTCCGTCCCACGCACCACGCTGAAGATCTGCAGGCGCAGTACGAGCACACCGACAAGGAAGCACTCGAAGCGAATCCGCTCGAAGTCGCGATCGCTGGCCGCATGATGCTGAAACGCGTGATGGGCAAGGCAAGTTTCGCGACCGTGCGCGACGGCTCGGGTCAGATCCAGTTCTTCATCACACCGGCCGACGTCGGTCAGGAGACCTACGACGGGTTCAAGAAGTGGGACATGGGCGACATCGTCGCCGCGCGCGGCGTGCTGTTCCGCACCAACAAGGGCGAGCTATCGGTGCGCTGCACGGAGCTGCGTCTGCTGTCGAAGTCGCTGCGTCCGCTGCCGGACAAGTTCCACGGTCTCGCCGACCAGGAAATGAAGTACCGCCAGCGCTATGTCGATCTGATCGTCACGCCGGAAACGCGCCGCACGTTCGTCGCGCGCACGAAGGCGATTTCGTCGATCCGCAAGTACATGGCCGACGCGAACTTCATGGAAGTCGAAACACCGATGCTGCACCCGATTCCGGGCGGCGCGGCGGCCAAGCCGTTCTCGACGCACCACAATGCGCTCGACATGCAGATGTTCCTGCGCATCGCGCCGGAGCTGTACCTGAAGCGGCTGGTGGTGGGCGGCTTCGAGCGCGTGTTCGAGATCAATCGTAATTTCCGCAACGAGGGCGTATCCGTGCGCCACAACCCGGAATTCACGATGATCGAGTTCTACGCGGCCTACACCGATTACAAGTGGCTGATGGACTTCACCGAGCAGCTGATTCGCCAGGCGGCGATCGATGCGCTCGGCACGGCCACCATCACTTATCAGGGCCGCGAGCTCGATCTGTCGAAGCCGTTCCATCGGCTCACGATCACGCAGGCGATCCAGAAATACGCGCCGCAATACACGAACGAGCAGCTCGCCGACGGCACGTTCCTGCGCGCCGAACTGAAGAAGTTCGGCGTCGATGCGTCGCAGCCGCAGTTCCTCAACGCGGGCGTCGGCTCGCTGCAACTGGCGCTGTTCGAAGAGACCGCCGAGTCGCAACTGTGGGAGCCGACCTACATCATCGACTACCCGATCGAGGTGTCGCCGCTCGCGCGTGCGTCGGACAAGGTGGCAGGCATCACCGAGCGTTTCGAGCTGTTCATCACCGGCCGCGAAATCGCCAACGGCTTCTCGGAGCTGAACGATCCGGAAGATCAGGCCGCGCGCTTCAGGAAGCAGGTCGACCAGAAAGACGCCGGCGACGAGGAAGCGATGTTCTACGACGCCGACTACATCCGCGCGCTCGAGTACGGCATGCCGCCAGCGGGCGGCTGCGGTATCGGCATCGATCGTCTGGTCATGATGCTGACCGATAGCCCGAGCATCCGCGACGTGATTCTGTTCCCGCATCTGCGTCGCGAAGACTGAGCGACGCTGGGCGCGAGTGCTCGTTGTGCTTCGCGCGCAATGCGACGGTTTGAAGAGCGCCCGGTTGATGCCGGGCGTTTTCTTATGCGCGCGTTTTCGCTTTGCGGGACCGTTTTCTGCTTCTCATCGTTTGTAACCAGCGGTAAAAGCTGCTCGTTCGCGCGCAGGTCGCCGCGGACTCAACGGTCTTAGAAGTTTGTTGACACCAAAGCGCACCGCGTGAAGGGAGCCTACACACGCCCGAGGGCGCCACCTGAGCGGTTACAAATAGAAACGCTGCCCGGATCGAATTGCCCGACACTCAGTCTCACAAGAAGTCGGCTCTGTCACAAATGGAGGCCCTACATGGACACCCCTACTCATCAACCCACGCAGCCACGTCGTCTTCATCCCTTGATCGCGGTGGCCGCCGGCGCGGTGCTCGTCGCGAGTCTCGTCGCTACCGCAGCGATCACCGGCGTGTTCCCGAAGGCGTCGGGCAACGGCGCACAGAACGATCGGACGCAGGCCGCGCAGGTCCGCACGCAAGCGCCGGGCGTCGTCGATTCGGCCGCGCCGGTCAAGCCGTCTGCGCAACAGCGGCAGGATCAGGCTCAGCAAGCGGTGCCGGCCGCCCCTGCCACCGCTCCGACCCAGCAGCAATACGCGCTGCAACAGCAGGCACAGGCCGCGCCGCGGTATGCGCAGCAGCCGGCGCCGCATGCCGCTTATTGCTCGACTTGCGGCACCGTCGTCGCGATCTCGGCGGTTCGGCATGAAGGACATGGCACCGGCATTGGCGCGGTCGGCGGTGCGGTGGCCGGGGGCGTCGTCGGTAATCAATTCGGCGCCGGCGGCGGGCGTACCGCGATGACGCTGCTCGGCGCGCTAGGCGGCGGGTTCGCCGGCAACTCGGTCGAAAAACATCTGCGCAGCACGACGTCGTATTCGGTGCGCGTGCACATGGAAGACGGCAAGACGCGCTACTTCACCTATAGCGAGGCGCCGCCGTTGCGCGACGGCGAGCGCGTGCGCGTTCAGAACGGCGGCCTCGTCGCCGACTGAGCTGAGCTCGGCGCCCAACGTTCGTCGACGCGCCATGAAAAAAGGCGATTCCATCGGAATCGCCTTTTCTTTGGAGTTCAATGCACCCGTTCGAACACGCGTTCAATAATCCGCGTCTTCGATCCATGCCGCCTGAATCGCTTCGAGAATCTTTTCGCTCGAACGGTTCGGATCGTCGTCGAAGCCTTCGAGCTCGGTCACCCAGCGGTGCAGGTCGGTGAAACGCACCTGCTGTGGATCGACGTCCTGATGCTTGTCCGTCAGAGCCATCGCGATGTCTTGCGTATCGGTCCACTTCATGGCGGCACCCTCCTGTTAGTGATTTTCCTTCGCGTGATTGATCGAGTAACGCGGAATTTCGACGACCAGATCCTGCTCGTCCGGCATGACCGCCTGACACGACAGGCGCGAAGCCGGTTCCAACCCCCATGCCTTGTCCAACAGATCGTCCTCGTCTTCCTCGGATGGCGTCAAGGCGGCGAAACCCTCACGCACGATTACGTGGCAGGTCGTGCACGCGCACGACTTCTCGCACGCATGCTCGATTTCGATACCGTTATCGAGCAGGTTGTCGCAGATGCTCTTGCCGGGAACGGCGTCGATCACCGCGCCTTCCGGGCACAGTTCGACGTGAGGCAGCACAACGATTTGAGGCATACAGTTTCCGTTTGGGTCTGAGGCACGGCGGCTGCCAGCAATGCCGCGTGCAGGCTCCGTGCCATTTTACTGGCGCCGCGCGGACTTTTTAAGTCCGCGCGGGCGCGATCGGTGGTTCGTGGGGGGCGCAGTTCGTGCGTGGCCTGAGCGCGCGTCGCATGCATGTTGCTGCCGCTACGCTCGCCCGTTCAGATCTCGTCGAGCTTGCGGCCCGACAGCGCGCGGCGAATTCCCTTGTTCATGCGGCGCGCGGCGAATTCGTCGGTGCCTTCGGCGAGCGCCTTCGTCGCGGCTTCGATCGCGCCGACGTCTTCTCCTGGCGCGACGTTGCGCAGTGCGGCGAGCAGCGCGTCGAGTTCTGCGCGTTCGCTGTCGTCGAGCAGCTCGGCGTCGGCGGCGAGCGCCGCGTCGGTCGCTTCGACGAGACGCTGCGCTTCGACCTGCGCCTCACGCAGAGCGCGCGCCCGCATGTCGATTTCAGCGGTCGAAAAGCTGTCTTCGAGCATGCGCGCGATGTCGTCGTCGGCGAGGCCATACGAAGGCTTCACGACGACCGATGCCTCCACGCCCGACGCCAGCTCGCGCGCAAACACCGACAGCAGGCCGTCGGCGTCGACCTGATAGGTCACGCGAATGCGCGCGGCGCCGGCGGCCATCGGCGGAATGCCGCGCAGCTCGAAGCGCGCGAGCGAACGGCAATCGCTGACGAGCTCGCGCTCGCCTTGGACGACGTGAATCGCCATCGCGGTCTGGCCGTCCTTGAAGGTCGTGAAATCCTGCGCACGCGCGACTGGAATCGTCGAGTTGCGCGGAATGATCTTTTCGGTGAGGCCACCCATCGTCTCGACGCCGAGCGACAGCGGAATCACGTCGAGCAGTAGCCATTCGTCGCCTTCCGCCCCGCGGTTGCCGGCGAGCAGATCGGCCTGGATCGCGGCGCCGAGTGCGACGACTTGATCCGGATCGAGATTGACGAGCGGCGGCTGGCCGAAGAACGCCTCGACCGCGCGGCGGATCACCGGCATGCGCGTCGCGCCGCCGACCAGCACGACGCCTTTGATTTCCTTCGTGGTGACCTTCGCGTCGCGCAGCGCCTTTTTCGTCGGGCCCAGCGTGCGTTGCACCAGCGCGGCCGTGATGGTCTCGAAAGTGGCTTCGTCGATCGTCAGATCGAGCGCGGTGCCGTTGGCAAGCGTGAGCTCGAGGGTGGTTTGCGACGCGCTCGACAGCGCCTCCTTGGCCTCGCGCACGCTATCGAGCAGCAGGCGCACGTCGTGCGGCGCGAGCGTCTTTGACGCGATGCCGGCCTGTTCGAGCACATGGCGATATAGCGCATGGTCGAAGTCGTCGCCACCGAGCGCGGAATCGCCGCCCGCCGCGAGCACTTCGAAAACGCCCTTGGTGAGCTTCAGGATCGACAGGTCGAAGGTGCCGCCGCCGAGGTCGTAGACCGCGTACAAACCTTCCGCGCCGTTGTCGAGACCGTAGGCGATCGCCGCAGCGGTCGGTTCGTTGAGCAGACGCAGCACATTCAGCCCCGCGAGGCGCGCGGCGTCCTTGGTCGCCTGGCGCTGCGCTTCGTCGAAGTAAGCGGGCACCGTGATTACCGCGCCGACGAGCTCGTCGCCGAGCGTGTCTTCGGCGCGCTGGCGCAGCGTCGCGAGAATTTCAGCCGACACTTCGACCGGGCTCTTCACGCCGTCGACAGTGCGGATCTGCACCATGCCGGGAGCATCGACGAAGTCGTACGGCGCGTTTTCGGCGCCCTCCACCTCGGCCTTGCCGCGGCCCATGAAGCGCTTGACCGACACGATCGTGTTGCGCGGGTCGGTCGCGGCTTCGGCCTTCGCCCGGCGGCCGATGCGACGGCCGCCCTGCTCCAGGTAACGCACCACCGACGGCAGCAGCACGTGCCCGTCTTCGTCGGGCAGCACATCGGGCACGCCGCTGCGCACGGCGGCGACGAGGGAGTTGGTGGTGCCGAGATCGATACCGACCGCCAGACGCCGCTGGTGAGGCGCCGGCGCCATGCCGGGTTCGGAGATTTGCAGTAAGGCCATCTGGATCTTCTCGGGGACGTTGTGCCCCGTCCTGAATGTTCGCGTTGCTGGGGTGATGCCGCGGCTCGCGGCCGCTCTGGTTTTTTGTTTGTCGCTTAGTACGTCGCTGCCTACTGTTGCTTGCCCGCGCCGCGCTTTTGCGCGCGTCGCGCGAAAGCGCGCTAGCCTTCGAGCCGCTCGATCTGGGCATCGATTTCCGACGCGACGCGCTCGATGAACATCAGCTGCCGCACCGCCTCGCCCGCCGCCTGATTCGCGCCGTGATCGAGCGATGCGCCGAGCTTGTCGAAGCGCCGACGCTCCTCGTCGCGCAACTCGATGAGCAGCGCGTCGAGCGCGTCGACGTTCTTCGCCGCGGCCGCGTCCTCGATGTTCTCGCGCCACTCCATCTGCTGCATCAGGAACGCGGGCTCCATCGCCGTGTTGTTCTCCGCGCCGACGTTGATGCCGCGCAACGACAGCAGATAGGTCGCGCGCTTGAGCGGATCGCGCAGCGTCTGATAGGCCTCGTTCGCGCGCGTCGCCCACTGCATCGCGATACGCTTTTGCGCATCGCCGGCCGCCGCGAAGCGATCCGGATGCACCTGCGCCTGCACGGTGCGGTACGCGTGATCGAGCGTGCTCGCGTCGAGCGCGAATTGCGCCGGCAGACCAAACAGATCGAAGTGGCTGTCGTTCAGCGAGGCCATCGGATTAAAGTCCGTTGATGAAAACTGGTATGGAGAAGTCGGGCCTTGTCAGGCGTGACCGGTTCAGTGGAGCGCGGATCAAACTAAAAAGGCGGCCCGCGCCGCCTTTTATCCGCCGCACGCGGAAGGTAACGAATCTAGACGCGGAACGACTCGCCGCAGCCGCATTCGTCTTTCACGTTCGGGTTGTTGAACCTGAAGCCTTCGTTCAGCCCTTCGCGCGCGAAGTCGAGCTCGGTGCCGTCGATATACGCGAGACTCTTCGGGTCGACGACGACCTTCACGCCGCCCGTCTCGAACACCTGATCTTCAGGCGCGACTTCGTCCACGTACTCGAGCTTGTAGGCGAGGCCCGAGCAACCGGTGGTGCGCACGCCGACGCGCAACCCGATGCCCTTACCGCGGCGGGTCAGATACTTCTGGACGTGCTGTGCTGCCTTTTCGGTCAACGTAATTGCCATAACGTTTCTCAGTTGCCAGAGCGCGCGGCGCGCGTGTCCGCGCTGCGCTCACCGGTTACTCCGTTCTTACCCAGTTGCTCAGGCGGCCTTGCCGTCTTCGGCAAGCGCTGCTTCGCCGTGGCGCTGCTTGTAGTCGGCGACCGCTGCCTTGATCGCGTCTTCCGCGAGGATCGAGCAATGGATCTTCACCGGCGGCAGTGCCAGTTCTTCGGCGATCTGCGTGTTCTTGATCGACATCGCCTGGTCGAGCGTCTTGCCCTTCACCCATTCGGTGACGAGCGAGCTCGATGCGATGGCCGAGCCGCAGCCGTAGGTCTTGAACTTCGCGTCTTCGATGATGCCGTCCGCGCCGACGCGGATCTGCAGCTTCATCACGTCGCCGCAGGCCGGCGCGCCGACCATGCCGGTACCGACCGTGTCGTCGTCCTTCGCGAAGGAACCGACGTTGCGCGGGTTTTCGTAGTGGTCGAGGACCTTGTCGCTATAAGCCATGATTACACTCCTTGATTCGTTTCAACCTGCAATGCGATGAACGTTCGACGTCCGCTTCGTCCAGCCGGCGCGTCAGTGCGCGGCCCACTGGATGGTCGACAGATCGATCCCGTCCTTGTGCATTTCCCACAGCGGCGACAGATCGCGCAGCTTGGAAATCTTCGACTTCAGCAGGTTGATCACGTAGTCGATTTCCTGCTCGGTCGTGAAGCGTCCCACCGTGAAGCGGATCGAGCTGTGCGCGAGTTCGTCGTTGCGGCCAAGCGCGCGCAGCACGTACGACGGCTCCAGCGACGCCGATGTGCACGCCGAGCCCGACGACACCGCGACATCCTTCACCGCCATGATCAGCGATTCGCCTTCGACGAAATTGAAGCTGATGTTCAGGTTGTGCGGCACACGCTTTTCCATGTCGCCGTTCACATACACTTCCTCGATTTGCGACAGGCCTTTCAGCAGCCGGTCACGCAGCATGCGGATGCGCTCGTTTTCGGTCGCCATCTCTTCACGCGCGATACGGAACGCTTCACCCATGCCGACGATCTGGTGCGTGGCGAGCGTGCCCGAACGCATGCCGCGCTCGTGACCGCCGCCGTGCATCTGCGCCTCGATACGGATACGCGGCTTGCGACGCACGTAAAGCGCGCCGATGCCCTTCGGGCCGTAGGTCTTGTGCGCCGAGAACGACATCAGGTCGACCTTCAGCTTCTGCAGATCAATCTGGATCTTGCCGGTGGCCTGCGCCGCGTCGACGTGGAAAATGATGCCCTTCTCGCGCGTGATCTCGCCAATCGCCTCGATGTCCTGGATGACGCCGATCTCGTTGTTGACCGACATCACCGACACCAGAATCGTGTCCGGGCGCAGCGCCGCCTTGAACGCGTCGAGGTCGATCAGACCGTCGTCCTTGACATCCAGATAGGTGACTTCGAAGCCTTCGCGCTCGAGCTCGCGGGTGGTGTCCAGCACCGCCTTGTGCTCAGTCTTCACCGTGATGATGTGCTTGCCCTTGCTCTTGTAGAAGTGCGCGGCACCTTTCAGAGCGAGGTTGTCCGACTCCGTCGCACCCGAGGTCCAGATGATTTCGCGTGGATCGGCGTTCACTAGCGCGGCCACCTGCTCGCGCGCTTCCTCGACTGCGCGCTCGGCGGTCCAGCCATAAGCGTGACTACGCGACGCGGGATTGCCGAACTGCTCGCGCAGATACGGGATCATCTTGTCCACCACACGCGGATCGATCGGCGTCGTGGCGCTGTAGTCCATGTAGATGGGCAGATGGAGAGAGTCGTTATTCATCAATTGCTCCGGGGACGTCATGTGCTCTGGCTTCTGGGTTCGATATGGGGCTGCGGCGAGGGTTTTCTTTTGCGTGCCGCGCTTCACGAACCGGCCATGTTGAAAACGGAATTGGGACCCTTGGGCGCCACGCGCACGGGTTCGACCGCCGGCGCGTCGTTGCGCCTGTCGCGCAGCACGGCCGGCGTGCCTTCGCGCGAACGCTGCTGATCCACTAGATCCTTCAGCGAAACCGAATCGAGGTATTCGACCATTTTCTGGTTCAGCGTCGACCACAGCTCATGCGTCATGCAGTGGCCGTCGTGCTGCTTGGTGCCTTCGCATGTGCCCTTACCGCCGCACTGGGTGGCGTCGAGCGGTTCGTCGACCGCGATGATGATGTCGGCCACCGTCACCTCTTCGGCACGGCGCGCGAGGTTGTAGCCACCGCCCGGTCCGCGCACGGATTCGACGATTTCATGACGGCGCAGCTTGCCAAACAGCTGCTCGAGATACGACAGGGAGATGTGTTGGCGCTGGCTGATACCCGCAAGCGTCACCGGGCCCTGCTCCTGGCGCAGCGCCAGGTCGATCATCGCCGTGACGGCGAAACGGCCTTTCGTGGTGAGTCTCATATGATGTGGGAACCGCAATTCTCGACAAGTTTGGTCAAGTATAAATACATGAGCGATTTAGTCAAGTATGGGCGGTAAATTTTGTGTCATTCGCTTAATTGATCGCCATACGTCGACGCCGCGCCCCTACCCGTGTGGTGCGTCTGCGTTCTTCGCCCGATGCCTACGCGAGCAACTGCGGGCGCAGCGCGGCGATCAGCCCGCGGCAGGCTGCTTCGCACTGATCGAGCACCAACTCGAAGCCTTCCGCGCCGCCGAAATACGGATCGACAACCTCTCGCGCGCCGCTCCAGCGGCCATCCGACTCAGGCACGAACTCCATCAGCAGACGGATCTTGTCGCGCTGTGCGCGCGGGCACAGTTGACGCAACGCGGCGACGTTTCGGTCGTCCATGGCAATCAGCAGATCGAACCGCTCGAAGTCCGCGACCGTGATCTGGCGGCCGCGCAGCGCGTCGAGCGCATAGCCGCGCTGGCGGGCCGCGTGTTGCGCGCGTTCGTCGGGCGCCGCGCCGATGTGCCAATTGCCGGTGCCGGCCGAATCGATCAGGATGCAGTCCGCAAGCTTCGCCTCGTCGACCAGATGACGCATCACGCCCTCCGCCGTCGGTGAACGGCAGATATTCCCGAGGCAAACGAAACAGATGGATACAGTTTTCATCAGGGATTTTCGACGCCCGAGGCGCCGCGCGTGAGGTCGTCAGACAGTCAGCGGACTGCGCCGCGATTATACAAATCTCGACAGATTCGCGCCGAGCGGGGCGCAGCCAGCAAGATCAGCGGCTTCGGAGCGTCGCGGTCCGCCGCGCCGGCTTACGATGCCTCGGCGGCCGGCGTCGCCGTGGCTGCACGCATCGGCTTGGCCGGCAATGCCGACGCCGTGTCGATCATGCCGTACGACACCGCGCGTGCGAGTTCGGCGGTCAGATGATTGGCGTCGAGCGGCATCTGCGAAGCGCGCGAAGCGGTTTGGCCGTTGACGTGCAGAAAGGCGAGCACCGCGAGAGGTACAACGATGGCTAGGGGCCAGTACACCGATATTGTCTTTTTCATGATGTGTTTTTCAATTAGGGGCGCATGAGCTTATGACGCACTATGCCCTAACGAAATGCTATAGGAATTCACAATCGGGAAAAACCCGCCCGCGCGGGATAGATCGTTGCTTGATACGAAACAGTCAAGTGAGACCTCTTTGGGGAACGAGTGGCGCATCGCTGGCACACAAAAGTAAAGCTTACAAACGCATACAAAGCCGCCGCGACGGACGGCGACAATGACGGTCTTATTCTTACCCTTACATTTCTTTGCACTGGCATCGGTCCCACAAAATGAAACGCATTGCACCTTCCGTCGGCCTGATGGCCGCCGCGCTGCTCGGCGGCTGCGCGGTCTATCCGAACGGCACGCCGATATACGGCAACGGCTACGGCGCCTATAGCGGCTACAACGGTTATGACGATTCCGCATACGCGCCGGGTGCCGCGGTCGTGCCGCAAACCAATGTGTACCTCGGCTATGGCGATTACGGTCCGGGACGCTACTACGGCCCGGCGTCGGGCTCCGGCTATCGCGGCTATCCGGATCGCGGTCATCCGAACGACAACGACTGGCACCACGGCGATCACGGCAACGGTCATGGCAACAATGGCGGCGGTCCTGGACAACCGCACGGCGGCCCGCCGCCGCAGGGCGCAGCGGGCGGTCCGCACGGCCCTGGTGGCGCCAATGGCGGCCCGCACCCCGGCGCGGGCGGCCCGCCGCCGCGCCAGCCGCAAGCCGGCAACGGCGGCGGACGAGGCAACGATTTGGGGAGAAATGCGCCCGCGCGTCAGCCGAGGCAGATGACCGAACATTGAAGACGGAGCGGCGCTGAAGTATCCCGGCGGCTTCTTCGCCCGTTTCGACGGCTGCGCGAGCGCGCAGCCGTCAAACCAATCCCAATGCCGCCCGCTCAGCCAATATGGCTGCGCTGCGCGGCATACAACTCGCGGAACGTACGACCCACCGGCGCCGGCATGTCGCGCGTATCGGTCCAGCCCGCGCCGCCGAGCGGCAGTTTGGCGATCGACCGATTGCGCCCACCCATGCGCTCCAGCACGCGCACGGCGAGTTTGGTAAACAGCGCATAGGCATCGGGATGCAGCGCGAGCCAGCCCCACAGCGCCAACCCGGCGCGCTCCTTCCACGGCCGCAGGTGTCGCTCCATCTGCTTTTCGCGCAGCTTGCGCAACAGATCGGACAGCGGGATACCGACCGGGCACACGCTATTGCATTCGCCGCATAACGTCGCCGCTTGCGGCAGGTCGAGCGCCTTGTCGATGCCGACATAGCTCGGCGTCAGCACCGACCCCATCGGCCCCGGATAGACCCAGCCATATGCGTGCCCGCCGACCTTCTGATACACCGGGCAATGGTTCATGCACGCGCCGCAGCGGATGCAGCGAAGCATCTCCTGGAAGTCGCCGCCGATCAGCCCTGTGCGGCCACCGTCGACGAGCACCACGTACATATGCTCGGGCCCATCCTGATCGCCCGCGCCACGCGGCCCGGTCAGCATCGAAAAATAGTTCGAGGTGGCCTGGCCGGTTGCCGAACGCGGCAGCAGGCGCATAGCCGTCGCGAGATCCTCGAGCGTCGGCAGCACCTTCTCGATGCCGGTGACAGCGACATGCACGCGCGGCAACACCGTGCACATACCTTCGTTGCCCTCGTTGGTCACGACCGCGACCGAGCCCGTTTCCGCGATGATGAAATTGCCGCCCGTCACGCCCATGTCCGCGCTCAGAAAATGCGGCCGCAGCATCTCGCGCGCCTCACGCGTCATGTCGGGAATCTCGGTGAGCCGCGGCCGGCCGTGCGTCTTCGCGAACAGATCGGCGATCTCGTCCTTATCCTTGTGAACGACCGGCGCGATGATGTGGCTTGGCGGCTCGTTATCGTTGATCTGCAGGATGTATTCGCCAAGGTCGGTTTCGATCGACTGCACGCCTATCTGCCCGAGCACTTCGTTCAGACGCATTTCCTCGGTGACCATCGACTTGGTCTTGATCACCTTCTTCACGTCGTGCTTGCGCGCAATGTCGCCGACGAGCCGCGCGGCCTCCTGCGTGGTCTCCGCGAACAGCACAGTCACGCCGCGCCGGGTCGCCTCGCGCTCGAAGGTTTCGAGCCACACGTCGAGATTCTCGAGCGCGCGATCACGGCGCTCCTTGAGCGCGGCCCGCGTCGCGGGGAAATCGATCGCGGTCATCGCGCTCGCGCGCGCCGACACGAACTTCGTGGACAGCTTGGTCAGGTTCTGCTGCAGGCGCTGGTCGGCGAGTTTCTGGCCGGCGCGAGCCTTGAACTGCATCGATTGGACTTGCATGGCGGCCCTGATGAGATCGGATTGAAACGCGCGGCGCATTCGCGCCCGACGCAATGCGTGACAGACAAGATAAACGTGACGCGAACAATGGCGGTGTTCGCCGCGCGGGGATTACACGTCGCCGGCCAGCACCTGTGCGATATGCAGCACGCGCGTCGTCGAGTCGCCGTTGCGGCGCAGCCGCCCTTCGATATTCAACATGCAGCCGAGGTCGCCGAGCACCACCGCACCGGCGCCGCTCGCGGCGATGTTCGCGCACTTTTCGTCGACGATCGCGGTCGAGATATCGCCGTATTTGACCGCGAAAGTGCCGCCGAAGCCGCAGCAATGCTCGCAGCCTTTCATCTCGGTGACCGCGACGCCGACCTGCGCGAGCAGTTCGCGCGGCTGTTCCTTGACGCCCAGTTCGCGCAAGCCCGAACACGAGTCGTGATAAGTCACCTGTCCCGTGAACTCGCCCGGTTGCAACTGCACCTTCGCGACGTTGACGAGGAAATCCGTCAGCTCGAACACCTTGCCGCGCAGGCGGCCGAAACGGTTCATCAGTTCGGGATCGTGGCGGAACAGGTCGCCGTAGTGCGCGCGGATCATGCCGCCGCACGAGCCCGACGGCACCACCACATAGTCGAACTGTTCGAACTCGCGCAGCGTTTTCTCGGCAAGGTCGCGCGCGAGGCGGCGGTCTCCCGAGTTATACGCAGGTTGCCCGCAACAGGTTTGCGCGGGCGGCACCACGACCTCGAAACCGGCGCCTTCGATCAGCTTGATGACGGAGAAACCGATCTCGGGACGCATCAGGTCAATGAGGCAAGTGACGAACAATCCGACTCGCATGAGCCCTCCTTGCGGGGAAACGTCCCTGATTATCCGCTGTTTGCCGGTGCAATACCAACGGCCGGAAGGCATAGGAAGCACGCCGCGCCGGGTTGGAAGCGCGCCTCGAAGCGTTCGCTTTTTTCACAATACGAGATACAATCAGTTTTCGCTGTTTGACGCATCCACCGATTCTCATATGAGCGATACGAACCCGGATCCCAAAACTTCGATCCAGGTGATCGAGCGCATGATGCGCCTGCTCGACGCACTGGCGGCGCATAGCGACCCGGTCAGCCTGAAAGAACTGGCCATCCGCACGGAGCTGCATCCATCCACCGCGCACCGCATCCTGAACGATATGGTGATGTGCCGGCTGGTCGACCGTTCGGACCCCGGCACCTACCGTCTTGGCATGCGCCTGCTCGAACTGGGCAATCTCGTCAAGGCGCGCCTGTCGGTGCGCGACGCGGCGCTCACGCCGATGCGCGAGCTGCACCGCGAAACCGGGCAGACCGTGAACCTGTCGGTGCGTCAGGGCGACGAAATCGTCTATATCGAACGCGCGTATTCGGAGCGCTCGGGCATGCAGGTGGTGCGGGCGATCGGCGGGCGCGCTCCGCTTCATCTGACCTCGGTCGGCAAGCTGTTCCTCGCGGCCGACGAAGCCACCCGCGTGCGTGCCTACGCAACACGCACCGGTCTGTCGGGCCACACGCAGAACAGCATCACCGATCTCGCGAAACTCGAGCGCGAGCTGTCGCATGTGCGCCAGCAGGCCTGCGCGCGCGACAACGAGGAACTGGAGTTGGGCGTGCGCTGCATCGCCGCCGGCATCTACGACGATACCGGCAAGCTGGTCGCGGGGCTGTCGCTGTCGGCGCCGGCCGATCGTTTGCAGGATTCATGGCTCGGGCAGTTGAGCCAGACCGCGTTGATGATTTCGGAATCGCTCGGCTACCGCCCGCAGCCGCAGCAGGACCATGCGCACGGCGGGCACGGCTCACATGGCTCGCACGGCCAGCATTAGTAAAGGGGGCGGCCGCCCAACCGCCGTGCACCCTTTGCCCTCCCGCCGGCGCCATGAAAAAAGCCTCGCATCCGCGAGGCTTTTTCTTTGCCCGTCAGCTGCAGCCGGACTGACTACCACCGGCTGAGTATGCGTTGCGGCTTCAGGTACCCGGACCGCCGGCATCGGCGCTCGTGATACGCGGCTGGTCGCCGCCGTTGTCGAGCCACGTACGCAGACGCGTCGCGTCCGCGAAACGCGAGTACTTGCCCGACGAATCGAGCAGCACCAGGATCATCGGCCGGCCGTGGATGGTCGCCTGCATCACGAGACACTCGCCCGCTTCGTTGATGAAGCCGGTCTTCTGCAGACCGATGTCCCACGTCGGGTTGCGCACCAGCGCGTTCGTGCTGTTGTACGCGAGCGTGCGCTTGCCGGTGTACACCTCATAGCTGTGATCGGTCGAGAACTTGCGGATCAACGGGTACTGATACGCCGCGTTGACCATCTTCACGAGATCGCGCGCGCTCGACACGTTCATGCTCGTCAGACCGGTCGGGTTCTCGAAGTGCGTGTCGTTCATGCCGAGCTGCCTGGCCTTCGCGTTCATCGCCGCGAGGAACGCCGGACGGCCGCCCGGGTAGTAGCGCGACAGCGCCGCCGCCGCGCGGTTTTCCGACGCCATCAGCGCGATGTGCAGCATGTCCTCGCGCGACAGCACCGAGCCCACCGACAGACGCGAACCGGTGTTCTTCTCGTAGTCGCGGTCTTCGTCGGTGACTTCGATCTGATCGGTCATCGGCTCTTTCGAATCGAGCACCACCATCGCCGTCATCAGCTTGCTGATCGATGCGATCGGTACCACCGCGCGCGAGTTCTTGTCGAACAGCGTCTCGCCGCTGTTCTGGTCGATCACATAGGCGACGCTCGAGCGCAGCATCAGCGCGTCCGGCGTCTCGTGCAGACCAAACGCCTGGCCGACGCTCGGCTGGCGCGGCTCGTACGCGACGCGTCGCATCACCGAACGGTGTCGGCCGTTCGCCGTGAACGTGACGCGCTTGCGTTTGACGCCGGCGTGCGGGGCATCTTCATCCGCCGCAGCGGCTTTGACGGCCTCACCCTTGCCGGCTTTCGCCGCATGGCTCGGCACCTTTCCGGTGGCGGCCGCCTGCGCAGGCTTCCTGGCAGTTTTAGCGTGTTTGGAAGTGTTTGCGGATGCAGCAGACGTAGCTGCAAAAGTGCTGACAGGCGTAGCGAACGCCGCTGCGACGGCCAGCGAGACGGCCACCGATAGAGCGGTGCTGCGCGCCGCGCCGTGGAGCACTTTTAGCGACGAAAACATGTCGGTTTTCATGGGTGTTCGATAGGGAGCGGCGAGAGGTTTCCGCAAGTGTAGTAAAGCAACGAAAAATTAGCAATTTGAAGCACTTATACGCGCTCCTTAAACCGGCTTGTCAGCTCCGATCGCGAAAACACGAATAAGTGCCGCGCCTCGATCGAAAAAAAACGATCGTCGCGCCAGCAAGCCTCGCCATCGCCGCCCGGCCCAATCGAGCAGATCATTGCAGGATAACGGCAATTTTGAGACAACCTTGATTCGGGGAAATACTGTCAGAGCACAGGCGGAAACTACTGCGCCGCGCCATGAAGGCGTTGCGAGCGTGCGACGGACTTTTTTAAGTGTCCGACGAAAGTCGCTAACGCGCGTTCGACTGCCATCGTTCTTTAACGTTCCTTGTCATCTTATGGTTTACATCGAATTGATGATGATCGGTTTTTCAGGGGCGAATTGCTGCCACACGAAAAAATAATCTCCCGACGGCCTGCTAAACGGTTGGTTTATGTCGCACCAGCACGGTGCAACGAGCAATCGTTCCGCGTCATGTTAATGACATGCCTACTGTATAACCTGTTGTTTTGTCGCCATTTTCTTGACATTGTGCGATGCACAAAAAGCGCTTGACATTCCTTGTGGGCATCCTAAAATGGGAACCATTGCTGCGATGCACAAAACATCGCGGTCCGGGGAGACGATAAATCTGCGTCTCGCCACCCACCCAATGCGGTCCGCACAGACCGGCCGCAATCCAGGAGCGTAAACCATGACTCTGCTGACCCCTGAGCAATTCGCCGCAGCCCAGAAAGCCAACTTCGAAACCCTGTTCGGCCTGACGACCAAAGCATTTGAAGGTGTCGAAAAGCTGGTCGAGCTGAACCTGCAAGTTGTGAAGTCGACGCTCGCCGAAAGCCAGGAAAATGCCCAACGCGCGCTGTCCGTGAAGGATGCGCAGGAACTGCTGGCACTGCAAGCAAGCCTCGCCCAGCCGGTGGCTGAAAAGGCGCTGTCGTATGGCCGCCATGTGTACGAAATCGTTTCGGCAACGCAGGGTGAATTCACCCGCGTCGCGGAAGCGCAATTCGAAGAGCAAAACCGCAAGGTTCAGGCGCTCGTCGAAAACGTCGCCAAGAACGCGCCGGCCGGTTCGGAAACCGCTGTCGCCGTGATGAAGTCGGCTATCACCGCCGCCAACACCACGTACGAAACGGTCCACAAGGCAACCCGCCAGGCTGTCGAAATCGCCGAAAGCAACTTCAACGCAGCTGCAACGGCCGCTTCGAAGGCAGCTTCGCAAGCCGCTGCGCAAGCATCGCGCGCCGCCGCCAAGAAGGCCGTCTAAGCTTCACGCGTCAACACGCCAGGCTTTATGCCTTGCGTCGTCTTTCACGCCGGCCCAGCCTATGCGCTGCGCCGGCGTTATCGCAAGCAACAGCGTCGTGCCGTTGCCGCTTATACGGTTTGATGAGCCGAACGCTCCGATACGTTGCAATGGCGTATCGTTTGCCCGGCCGCCAAGCCGGGATTTTTTTGCCCGCCACTGGCCGCCACGAAAACAGAAATGGCGCGCTCCGCCATGGAGCGCGCCGTTTTTCTTTGCCGTACGGCTCGACCGGCTTTGCCGCGCCCGCATGTCGTCACGCAGGCGCGGCGCACCGCGTTACTTCTTCTTGACGGGCGGCAGATCGGTACAGACGCCTTCATACAACTCCGCCGCCATGCCGATCGATTCGCCGAGCGTCGGATGCGGATGGATCGTCTTGCCGATATCCGTTGCGTCCGCGCCCATCTCGATCGCGAGACAGACTTCGCTGATCAGGTCGCCCGCGTTCAGACCGACGATACCGCCGCCGATCACGCGATGCGTTTCCTCATCGAACAGCAGCTTCGTGAAGCCCTCGTCGCGACCGTTGGCGATCGCGCGACCCGATGCGGCCCACGGAAACACCGCCTTGCCGAACTTGACGCCTTCGGCTTTCAGCTGGTCTTCCGTCTTGCCGGCCCAAGCCACTTCCGGATCGGTGTAGGCCACCGACGGAATCTGCAGCGCGTCGAAGTACGCCTTCTCGCCATGCGCGGCTTCCGCCGCCACGTGGCCTTCGTGCACGGCCTTGTGCGCAAGCATCGGCTGACCGACGATGTCGCCGATCGCGAAGATGTGCGGCACATTCGTGCGCTGTTGCCTGTCGACTTCGATGAAGCCGCGATCCGTCGCCGCGACGCCGGCCTTTTCCGCGCCGATCCGCTTGCCGTTCGGCGAGCGGCCGACGGCCACCAGCACGAGGTCGTAGCGTTGCGGCTCGGCCGGCGCCTGCTCGCCCTCGAACGACACGTAGATGCCGTCGTCCTTCGCTTCGGCGGCGATCGTCTTGGTCTTCAGCATCACGTTCGCGAAACGCTTGCTGTTGTACTTCTCCCAGACCTTGACCAGATCGCGGTCCGCGCCGGCCATCAGGACGTCGAGCATTTCGACCACGTCGATGTTCGCGCCGAGCGTCGAGTACACGGTTGCCATTTCGAGACCGATGATGCCGCCGCCGATCACGAGCATGCGCTGCGGAATCTGGCGCAGTTCGAGCGCGCCGGTCGAATCGACCACCCGCGGATCTTCCGGAATGAACGGCAGCTTCACCGCTTCCGAGCCCGCTGCGATGATCGCCTGGTCGAACCTGACGACCTTCTTGCCGCCCTCGGTCTGCACTTCCATGTGGTTCGGATCGACGAACGCACCCGTACCGACCACCACTTCGACCTTGCGCGCCTTCGCCATGCCGGCGAGACCGCCGGTCAGCTTCTTGACCACGCCGGACTTGAAATCGCGCAGCTTGTCGAGATCGATCTGCGGCTTGCCGAACGTGATGCCGTGGGCGGCAAGATCAGCCGCTTCGTCGATGACGAGCGCGGTGTGCAGCAGCGCCTTCGACGGGATGCAGCCGACGTTCAGACACACGCCGCCGAGCGTCGGATAACGCTCGACCAGCACGGTCTTCATGCCGAGGTCGGCGGAGCGGAACGCGGCCGAATAACCGCCGGGGCCCGAACCGAGCACGAGCATGTCGCACTCGATGTCGGCGCTGCCCGAATAGCTGCCGGCTTGCGCAGCCGGTGCGGCGGCCTTCGGCGCCGCAGCGGCAGGCGCCGGCGCGGGAGCCGCCTTCTCCGGCGCTTTCGGCTCCGCAGCGGCCGTAGCCGCGCCGCCCGCCGTTGCCTCGACGAGCGCGATGACCGTGCCCTGCGAGACCTTGTCGCCCGGCTTGATACGCACTTCCTTGACGGTGCCGGCGGTATCGCTCGGCACTTCCATCGACGCCTTGTCGGATTCGAGCGTCAGCAGCGACTGCTCTTTTTCGATGGTGTCGCCCGGCCTGATGTTGACTTCGATGACGTCGACGTCCTTGAAGTCACCGATGTCCGGCACTTTTACTTCGACGAGACTCATGGTGTCCCCTTCTCTTATTGATCGATGATGAGCGGCGCCTTCGACGCGCACAGCGCACGCGAACGCGCGGACGGCGCGACGCGGATCGGTCGAAACCATCCGCGCCCGCGCCGGCGGACCTCACCAGCCGGTCAAAGAATCACACGCCGGAAATCGGCAAGAATCGAACCGAGGTATGCGTTGAAGCGCGCGGCTTCCGCTCCGTCGATCACGCGATGGTCGTACGACAGCGACAGCGGCATGGTCAGGCGCGGCTCGAACTGCTTGCCGTCCCACACCGGCTTCATCGCGCTGCGCGACAGGCCGAGAATCGCGACTTCAGGCGCATTGATGATCGGCGTGAAGTGCGTGCCGCCGATACCGCCCAGCGACGAGATCGAGAAGCAGCCGCCCTGCATCTGGTCCGGCTTCAGCTTGCCCTCGCGCGCGGCCTTCGACAGGTCGGCCATTTCCTTCGCGATGTCGACGAGGCCCTTCTTGTCCGCGTCGCGAATCACCGGCACCATGAGGCCGTTCGGCGTGTCAGCGGCAAAACCGATGTGGTAGTACTGCTTGAACACCAGGTTGTCGCCGTCGAGGCTCGCGTTGAAGGTCGGGAATTTCTTCAGGGCCGCCACGCAGGCCTTGATCACGAACGCGAGCATCGTGAACTTGACGCCCGCCTTCTCGTGTTCCTTGTTCAGCTTGACGCGCAGCGCTTCGAGCTCGGTGATGTCCGCTTCGTCGTTGTTCGTGACGTGCGGAATCATGACCCAGTTGCGATGCAGGTTCGCGCCCGAGATCTTCTTGATACGCGACAACGGCTTCGGATCGATCGGACCGAACTTCGTGAAGTCGACCTTCGGCCACGGCAGCAGATTCAGCTCGCCACCGCCGGCGGCCGGCGCGGCCGCACCAGCCGGCGCCGCGCGCTGGCCCGTCATCACGCCCTTCACGAACGCGGTCACGTCGGCCTGCGTAATGCGGCCCTTCGGACCGGTGCCCTTCACTTGGCCGACGTCCACCCCGAGTTCGCGCGCGAACTTGCGCACCGACGGCGACGCATGGCTCGGATGACGCGAGCCGCCTTCTCCAGCCGGGATCAGCGGCGCCTGCGCGAGCGCGGACGGCGCGGCCGGTGCCGGGGTCGGCGTGGCCGGCGCGTCGAACGGCTTTTCAGTCGGCGCCTTCGCGGCCGGTGCCGGCGCGGGTGCCGGGGCAGCGCCGCCTTCCGCTTCGATCACGACGATGACCGAGCCTTCCGACACGGTATCGCCAACCTTCACCTTCACTTCCTTGACGACGCCGGCGGCCGAGCTGGGCACATCCATCGTCGCCTTGTCGGATTCGAGCGTGACGAGCGACTGTTCCTTCTCGACACGATCGCCTACCTTCACCGCGATCTCGATCACGGGAACGTCTTTGTAGTCGCCGATATCCGGCACCTTGATTTCCTGCACGCCACCGCCTGCCGCCGCGGGTGCGGGCGCCGCAGCGGGAGCGGCCGCCGGCGCAGGAGCAGGAGCCGGTGCGGCAGCCGGCGCGGGCGCCGCGGCAGCGGGGTTGGCGCCTTCGAGCACGATGATCAGCGTGCCTTCGGACACCGCATCGCCGACCTTGACCTTCACTTCCTTGACGACGCCGTCGGCCGAGCTCGGCACGTCCATCGTCGCCTTGTCGGATTCCAGCGTAACGAGCGATTGCTCTTTTTCGACGGTGTCACCCGCCTTCACCAGCACCTCGATCACAGGGACGTCCTTGTAATCGCCGATGTCCGGCACCTTGACTTCGATCGCTTGACTCATTGTTAGTGTCTCCTGGGCCGCGCACGCCGCCGGCCCCTCGCGATGAGGAGCAAGCGCGTGCATCGTGGCACACGGGTGATGCCTTAGACGGTCATCGGGTTGGGTTTGGCGGGATCAAGGTTGTACTTCTTGAGCGCCTCGGCGACCACCTTGCGTTCGATCGTGCCTTCGTCCGCCAGCGCGTTCAGCGCGGCGACCGTGACCCAGTAGCGATCGACTTCGAAGAAGTGACGCAGCTTCTCGCGCGTGTCCGAACGGCCGTAGCCGTCAGTGCCCAGCACGACGAACTTCTGCGGCACGAACGCGCGGATCTGCTCGCTCAGCGCGCGCACGTAGTCGGTCGATGCGATGACCGGACCCGGCGCATCCTTCAACAGCTTCTCGACGTGCGACAGCTTCTTCTCTTCGGTCGGGTGCAACAGGTTCCAGCGCTGCACTTCGTGACCTTCGCGCGCGAGCTCGGTGAAGCTCGGCACGCTCCACAGGTCGGCGTTGACGCCCCAGTCGTTTTTCAGCAGGTCGGCCGCGGCGATCACTTCGTTGAAGATCGTGCCCGCGCCCATCAGTTGCACGTGCGGCGCCTTTTTATCGGCTGCGGTCTTGCTGAACGAGTACATGCCCTTGATGATGTCGGCCGCCACGGTCTCGCCCTGCGGGATCGCCGGGTGCTCGTAGTTCTCGTTCATCACGGTGACGTAGTAGTAGACGTCTTCCTGGTCGGCGACCATGCGGCGCAGACCGTCCTGCACGATGACCGCGAGTTCGTAGCCGAACGTCGGGTCGTAGCTGATGCAGTTCGGCACCGAAGCCGCCCACATCAGCGAGTGGCCGTCTTCGTGTTGCAGGCCTTCGCCGTTCAGCGTCGTGCGGCCCGCCGTGCCGCCCAGCAGGAAGCCGCGCGAGCGCATGTCGCCAGCGGCCCATGCGAGGTCGCCGATGCGCTGGAAGCCGAACATCGAGTAGAAGATGTAGAACGGGATCATGATCTCGCCGTGCGTCGAGTACGACGTCGCGGCCGCGATCCAGTCGGCCATGCCGCCGGCTTCGTTGATGCCCTCCTGCAGGATCTGACCGGTCTCCGACTCGCGGTAGAACATCAGCTGGTCGGAATCTTCCGGCACGTACTTCTGGCCGTCCTGATTCCAGATACCGATCTGACGGAACAGACCTTCCATGCCGAACGTACGCGATTCATCCGGCACGATCGGCACGACGCGCTTGCCGAGCGTCTTGTCCTTCAGCAGGATGTTCAGGATCCGCACGAACGCCATCGTCGTGGAGATCTCGCGGCCTTCGCCCGTGCCCTTCAACAGCGGCTCGAATGCCGACAGTTCCGGCACCGGCAGCGACTCGGCCTTCTGACGACGCGCCGGCAGATAGCCGCCGAGGTCCATGCGCTTCTGGCGCATGTATTCGAGTTCCTTCGAGCCTTCCTCGAACGTCAGGTACGGCACGTCGACGATCTGCTCGTCCGTGATCGGCAGACGGAACTGGTCGCGGAACTTCTTCAGCTGCTCCACCTGCATCTTCTTCTGCTGGTGGGTGATGTTCATCGCCTGGCCGGCTTCGCCCATGCCGTAGCCCTTGATCGTCTTCGCGAGGATGACGGTCGGCTGGCCCTTCGAATTCGTCGCTTCCGTGAACGCCGCGTAGATCTTGTGCGGATCATGGCCGCCGCGGTTCAGATTCCAGATGTCGTCGTCGGACCAGTCGGCGACCAGCGCCTTCAGCTCCGGCGTGTTGAAGAAGTGTTCGCGCACGAACGCGCCCGACTCCGACTTGTACGTCTGGTACTCGCCGTCGACGACTTCCATCATGCGGCGCATCAGCGCGCCCGACTTGTCGCGCGCGAACAGCGCATCCCAGCGGCTGCCCCAGATGACCTTGATGACGTTCCAGCCGGCGCCGCGGAATTCGCTTTCGAGTTCCTGGATGATCTTGCCGTTGCCACGCACCGGACCGTCGAGACGCTGCAGGTTGCAGTTGATCACGAACACGAGGTTGTCCAGACGCTCGCGGCCGGCCATGCCGATCGCGCCGAGCGATTCCGGCTCGTCCGTTTCGCCGTCGCCGAGGAAGGCCCAGACCTTGCGGCCGTCGGTCTTCGCGATGCCGCGCGCCTGCAGGTACTTCATGAAGCGCGCCTGGTAGATCGCCATGATCGGGCCCAGGCCCATCGACACGGTCGGGAATTGCCAGAAGTCCGGCATCAGCCACGGATGCGGATACGACGAGATGCCCTCGCCGCCGACTTCCTGGCGGAAGTTGTCGAGCTGCTTGTCGGTCAGGCGACCGAGCAGGAACGCGCGCGAGTAGACACCCGGCGACGAGTGGCCCTGCACGAACACGAGGTCACCGCCGTGCTCGGCCGACGGTGCGTGCCAGAAGTGGTTATAGCCGACGTCGTACAGCGTGGCGGCCGATGCGAACGACGCGATGTGGCCGCCGACGTTGGTTTCCTTGCCGGCGCGCAGCACCATCGCCATCGCGTTCCAGCGGGTGTACGAGCGGATACGGTGTTCGATGTCCTGGTCGCCGGGGTTCTTGGCCTGGCGCGCGACCGGAATCGTGTTGATGTAAGGGGTGTTAGCGGAGAACGGCAGATGTTCGCCGTGCACGCGTGCGAATTCGATCTGTTTTTCGATCAGGTAGTGGGCACGGTCAGGGCCTACTGCAGAAATCACGCCATCCAGCGCTTCCAGCCATTCGCCGGTTTCCTGGGGATCGTCGTCTTTATCGGCGGCGACATATTTCATGACTTCGTCGGGTACAGCGGACATGCTCGTCTCCTGGGTATGGGGAACGCACTTTGAACAGACGACGCGGACGCAGGAATGGCCGCGGCAGCTCCGGCCGATTGTAATAAGGGTCCCGACGTCAGCGCAACCAAATTTTCAAATTACGAGATCAATTCTCATAATGCGGAAAATTGCTGCGACGCAACCTAGTTTGACTGCCGATCGACTGATCCGCCGGCTAGTTTGCGCCGATTAACTGCACTTTCCGTGCTTTTTTGCGCCATTTGTCGGGGACGTGCTGAGCTACAATGCCACGCATGTTGACCGAACGGCTCTTCTCTCGCTCGGCGCGCACCGCGGGTTCGCCGGCGGATTCGTCGCCGTCCTCGCGCTGGCACCACGGACCCTGGTGGTCCAATTCCTATTTGCTGACGCCGCTCCTGTCGATCCTGGTGTTCCTGGTCGTCATGAGCCTGATTCTGTGGAGTCTGAACCGGCGCGAGCAGCAACAGCAGGAAGACACGCTGTACCGCAACGTCGCGTGGGCGCAGCAGCAGATCCGCCTGTCGATGACGGGCGCGCAAGAGCAGATCCAGGCACTCGCGCGCGACCTCGCCGCCGGCCATGCCGACGAGCATTCGTTCCAGGTGAGCACCACGGACATCATGCAGGGGCATCCTGAGATCCTCTACATGAACTGGTACACGGGCCAGCAGCAGCCGCGCTGGCCCAACGCCGCGCCGCCGGTGCTCGGCCAGCGGCTCGCGCGTCCGAACGACGCGCAGATGGACGAAGCTGTCAAGGCCGGCTTCGCCGAGGCGCGCAACACGCGCCGCCAGGTGTACTCGCCGCTCATCTACGACGACCTCGGCAACGGCTTCATCACGCTGCAAACGCCGATCTTCCGCGACCGCGATTTCCTCGGCACCATCGCCGCGGTGTTCTCGGTGGAAGGCATTCTGAAGCGCGACATCCCGCCCGAGCTGTCGGCCAAATACAAGATCTCGATCATCGACGCGAACAACCGCGAGTTGACCACCACGTCGACCCGCCCGCGCCTGCCGCGCGACATGTTCTACGACCTGCCGCTCGACCCGCCGGGCCAGGGCATTTCGGTGCGCGTGTACGCGTTCCCGCAGATCACCAACTTCACGAACAACACGCTGGTGTGGCTGGTGGCCGGCCTCTCCTGCTTCGTACTGTGGAGCCTGTGGAGTCTGTGGAAGCACACGCGCCAGCGCTTCGAGGCGCAGCAGGCGCTCTACGCGGAAGCGTTTTTCCGCCGCGCGATGGAAAACTCCGTCCTGATCGGCATGCGCGTGCTCGACATGCACGGCCGCATCACGCACGTGAACCCGGCGTTCTGCCGCATGACCGGCTGGGACGAAAGCGACCTCGTCGGCAAGAGCGCGCCGTTCGCCTACTGGCCGCGCGACGCGTACCCCGAGATGCAGCGTCAGCTCGACATGACGCTGCGCGGCAAGGCGCCCTCGTCCGGCTTCGAGCTGCGCGTGCGGCGCAAGGACAGCTCGACGTTCCACGCGCGGCTCTACGTGTCGCCGCTGATCGACAGCTCGGGCCGCCAGACCGGCTGGATGTCGTCGATGACCGACATCACCGAGCCGAAGCGCGCGCGCGAAGAGCTCGCCGCCGCCCACGAACGCTTCACGACCGTGCTCGAAAGCCTCGACGCGGCAGTGTCCGTGCTCGCCGCCGACGAAGCCGAGCTGCTGTTCGCGAACCGCTATTACCGGCATCTGTTCGGCATCCGCCCGGACGGCCACCTCGAACTCGCGGGCGGCGGCTTCGACGCCTCGCAGGCGTCGTCCGATTCGATCGACATGGTCGACACCTTCGTCGGCCTGCCCGCCGCCGCGCTGACCGAAAGCACCGCCGACGCGCAGGAAATCTACATCCCCGGCATCCAGAAGTGGTTCGAGGTGCGACGCCAATACATCCAGTGGGTCGACGGCCATCTCGCGCAGATGCAGATCGCGACCGACATCACGACCCGCAAGCGCGCGCAGGAACTCGCGCGCCAGCAGGACGAGAAGCTGCAGTTCACGAGCCGCCTGATGACGATGGGTGAAATGGCCTCGTCGCTCGCGCACGAACTGAACCAGCCGCTCGCCGCCATCAATAACTATTGCTCCGGAACCGTCGCACTGGTTAAATCCGGTCGAACGACGCCCGACAATCTGCTGCCGGTGCTCGAAAAGACCGCGCAGCAGGCGGTGCGTGCCGGCATGATCATCAAGCGTATCCGCGAGTTCGTGAAGCGCAGCGAGCCGAAGCGGCAGGCCACGCGGGTCGCGGATATCGTCGCGGACGCGGTGGGTCTCGCCGAAATCGAGGCAAGGAAGCGGCGCATTCGCATCGTTACCGATCTGCGCTCGCGGCTGCCGGTGATCTACGTCGATCCGGTGCTGATCGAGCAGGTGCTCGTGAACCTGCTGAAGAACGGCGTCGAGGCGATGGCCGAAGCGCGCCCGAACGCGGTCGACCCAGTCATCCGCGTGGTCGTGCGACTGGAGAGCGGCTTCGTCTGCATCAGCGTCGTCGACCAGGGGCCCGGCGTCGACGAAGCGACCGCCGAGCGTCTGTTCGAACCGTTTTACAGCACCAAGTCCGATGGCATGGGCATGGGGCTGAACATTTGCCGTTCGATTATCGAATCGCACCGCGGCCGTCTGTGGGTGGTCAACAACGTCGAATCCGACGGCCACATCACGGGCGCCACGTTCCATTGCAGTCTGCCCATTGGGGAGCCTGACGGCCCGAGCAACGGCGGGTCCGAGGCGCCGATACCACAAACCGTTACGGGAGAGCTATGAACAGCCCAGTCACCACACAGGAAACCGTCTTTGTCGTCGACGACGACGAGGCCGTGCGAGATTCGCTGCGCTGGCTGCTGGAGGCGAACGGCTACCGCGTTCAGTGCTTCTCGAGCGCCGAGCAGTTCATCGACGCATGGCAGCCGCATCAGCATCCGGGCCAGATCGCGTGTCTGATCCTCGACGTGCGGATGTCCGGCATGAGCGGGCTCGAGTTGCAGGAACGCCTGATCGCCGACAACGCGTCGCTGCCGATCATCTTCGTGACGGGCCACGGCGACGTGCCGATGGCGGTGTCGACGATGAAAAAAGGCGCGATGGACTTCATCGAAAAGCCGTTCGACGAAGCCGAACTGCGCAAGCTCGTCGAGCGCATGCTCAACAAGGCACGCAGCGAAAGCACCAGCGTCCAGCAGCAGCGCGCCGCGGCCGAGCGCCTCGGCAAGTTGACCGCGCGCGAGCATCAGGTGCTCGAGCGGATCATCGCGGGCCGCCTGAACAAGCAGATCGCCGACGACCTCGGCATCAGCATCAAGACGGTCGAAGCGCATCGCGCGAACATCATGGAAAAGCTGAACGTCAACACGGTCGCCGATCTGCTGCGACTCGCGCTGTCGAACAAGCCGCAAACGGCGCAGTAACAGAGGCACGGGCGGCCTTTCGTTCGGAGGGGCCGTTGGTACGTGGCCGCCATCCGTGGCGGTTGCGTCGCCGGTTCGCGACTGCCTGACCGACGCCGAGTCCGGCGTGCGGGTGGCGCGCGAGCGGCCTGCCCCGCCGCTCGCAGTGCGCTTCCTGGCCGCCACAGGACCGCCGCCACAGGGCCGCCGCCTCACATCCCGGACGCTCCCACGCGCGCCGCGCGCCCCGAATCCACTGCGAAAGCGCGCCCCCGCGCCGGTATAATGTCGGACTTCGCAGCGGCGCCTTGCCCGAACCGGCAGCGCGCCTGTCGCAGGGCGACGGGGCTCCGTGGCTCCGTGGCTCCGTCAGCCAGCCGAAGCACGCCGTCGCGCGCCCCTCCGCGCGAGCGCTTCGCCCCGCCTGCCAAACCGTCTGTCCCGACCTGATTCCCGATCCCAATCTCGACCCAACGTTCGACCGACCATGACTGCCAAACTGATCGACGGCCTCGCCCTCTCCAAGACCCTGCGCGCCGACGTCGCGGCGCGCGCCGCCGCCCTGACCGCCCGCGGTCATCAGCCGGGCCTCGCCGTGATTCTGGTCGGCGACAATCCGGCCAGCGAAGTGTATGTGCGCAACAAGGTGAAGGCCTGCCACGACAACGGCCTCGGCTCGTCGTTCGACCGCTATCCGGCCGATCTGCCCGAAGCCGACCTGCTCGCGCGCATCGACGAGCTGAATCGCGATCCGGCCATCCACGGCATTCTCGTGCAGCTGCCGCTGCCGAAGCACATCGACAGCCACAAGGTGATCGAGGCGATCGCGCCCGAGAAGGACGTCGACGGTTTCCACGTCGCCAATGCGGGCGCGCTGATGACGGGTCAGCCGCTGTTCCGTCCGTGCACGCCGTACGGCGTGATGAAGATGTTCGCGGCCTACGGCATCGATCTGAAGGGCGCGAACGCGGTCGTGATCGGCCGCTCGAACATCGTCGGCAAGCCGATGGCGCTGCTGCTGCTCGAAGCGGGCGCGACCGTCACGATCTGCCACAGCAAGACGCGCGATCTGGCCGCGCACACGCGCAACGCCGACGTCGTGGTCGCCGCGACCGGTCTGCGCAACATCCTGACCGCGGACATGGTGAAGCCGGGCGCGACCGTGATCGACGTCGGCATGAATCGCGACGACGCCGGCAAGCTGTGCGGCGACGTCGACTTCGCGGGTGTCAAGGAAGTGGCCGGCCATATCACGCCGGTGCCGGGCGGCGTCGGCCCGATGACGATCACGATGCTGCTCGTCAACACGATCGAAGCGGCCGAGCGCGAGGCGGACGCGGCCAAGGCGTAACCGCTGGGCGGTGAGCGCGAGGCGGAGTGAGGCGACTCATCCGTCTCGTCCACCGGATCATCACCCGCCCTTCTCTCTCGCAGAGCCACCGCCTCCTTACCGCGTCGCCGGATCCCGCGGCCCGCGGCCTGCCCCAACGCGCGCCCAACGCGCCGCAACATCTGTTAATTTGTCAGCCGATGGATTGGAATCGGCGCCCCCCGCCCCAATAATGTCCGTAGCCGGTGCCGCCATGCGCCGGGCGTCGAGCGACCCAGCACGAGACGGCACGCGCGAGCGCCGCACCGCCCCCTTCACCCGCGTCAGACAGGAAGCCTTATGTCCACTACCGCCACGCATCAAGACAACCCGCTCCTCGATTTTTCCGATCTGCCGCGCTTTGGCTCCATCCGACCCGAACACGTGACGCCCGCCCTCGACGTGCTGCTCGCCGACGCGGCGGCCGCCGTCGAGCGTGCCGCGTTGCCGGCCACGCCCGCGTCGTGGGCCGACGTCGTCGAACCGGTCGAGCGCGCCACCGAGCCGCTGTCGCGCGCGTGGAGCGTGATCGGTCATCTCAATGCCGTCGCCGATACGCCCGAGCTACGCGCCGTGTACGGCGAGAACCTGCCGCGCGTGACCGAGTTCTGGTCGAGCGTCGGCCAGAATCTCGCGCTCTACGAGAAGTACAAGGCACTGAACGCCAGCGACGAATTCGCATCGCTGAACGGCGAACGCAAGAAGATCCTCAGCAACGCGCTGCGTGATTTCCGTCTGTCGGGCGCCGAGTTGCCGGAAGACCAGAAGCCGCGTTTCGCCGAATTGCAGGAGCGCCAGGCGGCGCTGTCGAAGGCGTTTTCGGATCACGTGCTCGATGCGACCAACGCATATGCGTACATCGTCGATGCGGGCAACGAAACGCAACTGGCGGGACTGCCCGAAGACGTGATCGAAGCCGCGAAGGAAGCCGCCGAGCGAGACGGCAAGACTGGCTACAAGTTCACGCTGCACTTCCCGTCTTATTTCCCGGTCATGCAGTACTCGGAAAACCGTCCGATGCGCGAAGCGATGTATCGCGCATACGTGACGCGCGCGTCCGAGCTCGGCGCGCAATACGGCAACGGCAAGACCGAGTGGGACAACACCCAGGTGCTCGCCGACGAACTGAAGCTGCGCGCCGAAGAAGCGCAGATGCTCGGCTACGGCAACTTCGCCGAAGTGTCGCTCGCGCCGAAGATGGCCGAATCGCCGGCGCAGGTAATGGCCTTCCTCGAAGACCTCGCGACGCGCGCGCGTCCGCATGCCGAGCAGGACTGGAAAGAGCTGCGCGAATTTGCCGCGAGCGAACTCGGCATGACCGATCTGCAGCCGTGGGACATGACGTTCGCCGCCGAGCGCCTGCGCCAGAAGCGCTATTCGTTCTCGGAAAACGAAGTGAAGCAGTACTTCCCGGAAGACGCGGTGTTCAAGGGCCTGTTCAAGGTCACCGAGACGCTGTTCGGCGTGCGCATCCGCCGCGACGAAGCGGCCGTCTGGCATCCGGACGTGCGCTTCTTCCGCGTCGAGAATCAGGACGGCGGCCTCGTCGCGCAGTTCTATCTCGACCTGTATGCACGCGAAGGCAAGCGCGGCGGCGCCTGGATGGACGACGCACGCGGCCGTCACAAGCTCGCGCATGGCGCGGTGCAAACGCCGGTCGCGTATCTGACCTGTAATTTCTCGGCGCCGGTCGGCGGCAAGCCCGCCTGCTTCACGCACGACGAAGTGATCACGCTGTTCCATGAGTTCGGCCATGGCTTGCATCACATGCTCACGCGCGTCGATGAGCTCGGCGTGTCGGGCATCAACGGCGTCGAATGGGATGCGGTCGAGCTGCCTTCGCAGTTCATGGAGAACTTCTGCTGGGAGTGGGACGTGCTGTCCGACATGACCTCGCACGTCGATACCGCGAAGCCGCTGCCGCGCGAGCTGTTCGACAAGATGCTCGCCGCGAAGAACTTCCAGAGCGGCCTCGGCACGCTGCGGCAGATCGTGTTCTCGATGTTCGACATGCAACTGCATACCGGCTTCGACGCGAACGGCGCGAAGAGCGCCAACGAACTCGCGCGCGAAATCAACGAACGCTTCCACGTCGTGCCGCAAGCGCCGTTCTCGCGTTGGCCGAATACGTTCAGCCATATTTTCGCGGGTGGTTACGCGGCCGGCTACTACAGCTACAAGTGGGCCGAAGTGCTGTCGGCCGACGCGTACGCGGCGTTCGAGGAAGCCGCGCAAGCCGCGGGCAGCGTGCTCGATCAGTCGACCGGCATGCGTTATCGTCGCGAGATTCTCGAAGTGGGCGGCAGCCGTCCGGCGATGGAATCGTTCAAGGCGTTCCGTGGCCGCGAGCCGAATATCGATGCGCTGCTGCGGCATAACGGCATGGCGCCGGGTGCCGCGCACTGAGCGATTGAAACGTCGCGATGATCGTTCGTTCGGCCTGGATGCGATGGCGCTGAATGAACGATGCCGATAGAAAAACCGGCGGTCTGCTCGCGCAGGCCGCCGGTTTGTCATTGATGCGCGAGATACGTCGCTACGCGCGATGCAGCTTGAAATCGACCTGCTCAGGCCGCCCTTCGAGCGATAACGACACGCTCGCGGCCGGCGCGCGGCCGACCACCCTGCCCCGGCTAACCACCACGAGCCGCGCGGCGCGCAGACGGATCGCCTCGAGTTCGTCGCGCGCATCGAGCACGACGAGATTGGCCGCGCATCCGGGCGCGATGCCATAGTCTTCCAGACCGAGAATGCGCGCCGCGTTCACGGTCACCGCGTCGAAACAGGCGTGCATGCCGTCGACGCTGGTCATCTGCGCAACATGCAGGCCCATCTGCGCGACTTCGAGCATGTCGGCCGAACCGAGGCTGTACCACGGGTCCATCACGCAGTCGTGGCCGAACGCGACCGTGATGCCCGCGGCCAGCATCTCCGGCACCCGCGTCATGCCGCGCCGTTTCGGGTACGTGTCGCTGCGGCCTTGCAGCGTGATGTTGATCAGCGGATTCGCGATCGCCGCGACGCCCGACTCGCGAATCAACGGCAGCAGCTTGCTCACGTAGTAGTTGTCCATCGAATGCATCGACGTCAGGTGCGAGCCGGCGACACGTCCGTGCAGGCCGAGCCGGTGCGTTTCGGCCGCGAGCGTTTCGATGTGGCGCGATAGCGGATCGTCCGATTCGTCGCAATGCATGTCGACGCGCAGGCCCTTTTCGGCCGCGTACTCGCACAGCATGCGCACCGACTGCGCGCCGTCGGCCATCGTCCGCTCGAAATGCGGAATGCCGCCGACCACGTCGACGCCCATGTCGATCGCGCGCTTCAGATTATCGAACGCGCCGGCGCTGCGCAGCAGACCGTCTTGCGGGAAGGCAACCAATTGCAGATCGAGATACGGCGCGACGCGGCGCTTCACTTCGAGCAATGCCTCGACCGCGAGCAGACGCGGATCGCACACGTCGACGTGGCTGCGGATCGCGAGCAGGCCGCGCGCGACCGCCCAATCGCAATACTGCATCGCGCGTTCGATCAACGCTTGCTGCGTGAGCTCGGGCTTCAGCTCGCCCCATAGCGCGATGCCTTCGAGCAGCGTGCCCGACGCGTTCACGCGCGGCAAACCGTACGACAGCGTCGCGTCCATATGGAAATGCGGGTCGACGAACGGCGGCGTGACGAGCGAACCGGCCGCGTCGATTTCGTCGCGCGCGCTCGCGGCCAGGTTGGGCTCGATGGCGACGATACGGCCCGCGTCGATGCCGATGTCGACTGGGGACTGGTGATGCGGGGACAGCTGGGCGGCACTGCGCGGCAGCGTCGCGTGGCGGATGATCAGATCCATGTTCGCTCCGGTTGATCGCGTTCGGACTCGCTACGATTCTATCGGCGCCAGAAAAATGCGGGCACCGATGCGTACCGGCGCGCAGGCCGAAATCCGTACCGGCTGCGCGCGATGCGACGCGCCTATACTCGCCGTTTCGGCCATGCATCGACGGAGCGTACAGATGAAAACGATCGGCGTGATCGGCGGAATGAGCTGGGAGTCGTCCACCGAGTATTACCGGCTGCTGAACCGCCACGCGAAGGCGCGGCTCGGCGGCCATCACAACGCGCGCAGTCTTCTGCTGACCGTCGATTTCGCGTCGATCGAGGCGAACCAGCGCGCCGGCGACTGGCACGCGCTCGGCGAACAGATGGCCGACGCCGCGCGCCAGCTCGAACGCGGCGGCGCCGATCTCGTGATTCTTGCGACGAACACGATGCATCGCGTGTGCGAATCGATCGAGCAGGCGATCACGGTACCGTTCCTGCACATCGCCGATCCGACCGGCGCGGCGCTGCGCGCGGCGGGCGTCGAGCGGGTGGGCCTGCTCGGCACGCGCTACACGATGGAGCAGACGTTCTATATGGGCCGGCTGCGCGAGCGCTATGGACTCGACACGCTCGTGCCTGACGAGGACGAACGCGCGGACGTGCACCGCATCATTTACGACGAGCTATGCCACGGTAACGTGACCGACGCGTCGCGCAAGGTTTATCAACGCGTGATCGAGCATCTGGCCGCGCGTGGCGCGCAGGCGGTGATACTCGGCTGCACGGAGATCACGCTGCTGATCAAGCCGGAAGATTCGGTGCTGCCGGTGTTCGATACCACTGCGTTGCATGCGCAGGCGGCGGTGGAGTGGGCGATCGGGGCGAAGTGAAAATGGGCTCGGGGCTCTGGTTTTGCGCCGGAAGGAAAACAGATTCGTCTCCCTTTGTCGCTGAGAGATGGCGCGAGTCGAAAGCGATAGATCGACACTGAGAACGTCCCGTGCATAAACGTCGGACCGCACGAAACTGTCCGCAACTGGCTACAAGCCGATTATTCGCTCAGAACGCGCTGGATCTCCTCGAGAAAAGAGGCGGTTGTGTAGCCCCAGCCTTCGGGACGAAACCCCCTCCTGAACACCTGTTTGAAAGCGGCGTCCAGGTCACTCGGATGTTCGCTCCTGAACGAGTCAATTTCGCGAATCAAATATTCATAATCGTAAGGGCTGTCTTTCTTGTAACACGCGACAATTTCTTGCACGTTCTCCCCGAACAGGTCGAAGTCCTGGCCGAAATACACATTAAAAATATGCTCCATTGCTGGATAGCGCTCGGAGTAACTCATTGATTTCTCATTCAAGGTAGGCGGTAAGGACGTAATATGGCATGCCGTTATAGGTTTCGTATTTCAGGACGACGAACACCTGGTTCATGCGCGTGAGTGTGCCTGTTTCCCGCGTCACTCCATATCCAATGTCGCCTGAGACGACTTTGGTTACCATGATCGTCGCGCTTCGAGTCGAAGACTGCGCCCACGTCCTGATTCTTGCAGCATTGGCATCCACTGCTTCAGAAATGGCACGTTCGGCCTGCTCGATATTTGTAAATGACGACACGATGTCTCGCCCGGACTCGCGTTTCAGCCGCTCCCTGAGCCATGCTTCGTTCTTACCAACATGCTTCTGGAGCGTGTGCCCTCCGAGCCCTGGATTGAGCGCTTTCGCCTCGTGCATTTGCAGATGGATCCGGCCCATCCTAACGCTGGCCGCGCGTGCAGCCTTGATCGAGCCAGCAAAGCCGAACGGCACGGCCATCTCGATAGACAGGCCGATCTGGTCTGCCATGTCAGGGCTGACCCGCATCGCCTCTGCCAGCTTCGCCGTGCCCTGCTGAGTCAAGCTGGCGGTATCGCGCCCTGTCCAGACCTGACGCAGGCCCGCCGCGGCCGTGTCCGAACCATGCGCCCCGAACACTACACACCCGGCCTTGCTTGCCATCGTCGGTTCGGGCAACACGCACAGCGCTGCCGCTCCAGCCATTTCAAGCACCCCGCCGACAACCTGCAAACCGCCCCACAGACGGTTGGAAAGCATTTCGGTGGGGCTAATCGAGTGGCGAGCCAGCACGGCCGACAGCTGCGGGGCGCTCAGCACCACGCGCACGCTGTCTGAATCCTGTTCATATGACATCTGAAACCTGCTCCTGGTCATTGGGACGACCAAGCTAACCTATAAGGACTTCCCTTTTTTTGCAAGCTGGGGTTGATTTATCCATCCATCCTCGTCCATCCATTCGATTGCCATGTCATCGGGGTACACATTCGGCATTCAGCGGCGAGACAGACTGCACACCTATAAACGGCCTTGTTGAGCACTATCATTGCGGGTGCCCGGGCCCGGATAGTAACCGCGCAGCAGGACTCCATCCGTTGGACGGCGAATACATTTCGTGTAGCGCCTCACAGCTTTTCGAGTTCGCCCGCTGCCGGTCTGACCTGTCGCTATCCTTGCCTTTGCGTCCTGGATTACGAAGTCACGCTTTTAGGTGACGCTGCGAATTTACCTGTTCATGCTGTTGTCCTACCGTGGCTGGCCCGGTGTTGAGGGAGTGGAGACATACGAGGGATCGAAGCGCTCGCCCTTGGCCAGAATTGCCCAGAGGATGCGCGCGTGCTTGTTGGCGACAGCCACCAGCGTTCGATACCAACCCACGCGTGCCTGGAGCTGAACGATCCAGCGCGAGAGCCGGTCGGTTCGTCGATGGGCGCTCGTTACTGCCGAGCGCGCGCCTTGGAACAGCAGCGTGCGCAGATACGTGTTGCCCTGTTTGGTGATGCGGCCCAGGTGGGTCTTGCCGCCGCTGCTCTTCTGTTTGGGCACCGTGCCGATCCAGGCGGCAAATTGGCGGCCGTTTTTGAACAGGCGAGCGTCGCCGACGGTAGCCACCGTGGCCGACGCGGTGAGCGGCCCGATGCCGATGACCGCCATCACGCGCTGCGCGTTGCTGTCGTGCTTCACGTGCGTGGCGACTTGCGCGTCGCACCAGGCGATTTGCTGGTCGAGGCCCTGCAGGTGCTCCCAGCCTCGCAGCAGCGCAGTGCGCGCGACACCGTTCAGTTCGGTGGCCCCGTCCTCCAGTGCCTCGACGAAGTGGGCACGAAATGCATTGATGCCTTGCGGCAGGAACACGCCGAACTCGACCAGCTCACCGCGCAGCCGGTTGACGAGCGCGGTACGCTCCTCAACGAAACCGTCCCGCATCCGGTGCAGCAGCAGCACGTTTTGCTGCTCTGCCGTTTTGACGGCCACGAAGCGCATGTGCGGTCGGCCCGCGGCCTCGCAGATGGCCTCGGCATCGAGCCTGTCGTTTTTCACGTGTTTGCCGCCCTTGCGGTAGGGCGCGGCGAGCTGCGGCGCGATCAGCCGAACCTCGTGGCCGAGCGCGCGCAGCTTGCGCCCCCAGTAGTGGGCTGCGCTGCACGCTTCCATTGCGACCAGGCACGGCTCGAGGTTGGCAAACCATTCGAGAAACTTCTGCCGTGAAATGGCTTTCCTGACCACCACGCGTTCCATGCTGTCCACGCCGTGTACCTGGATGATGTTCTTGGCCAGATCCACGCCGATACGAGTAATCTTGTCCATGACTTTCCCCTTCCCAGATGAGTTGTCTAGCACCAACCATCCTGGCATATCGCTATGCCACGAGATCGGGAAAGTCCTTACTAATTCGTTGGTTTAGACATCGGATATGGGCGATGGATGATTCTTGCGTCACACCGGTCAACGAAGATTCGGATACTGACTCGCGCTCGGCGAACGGATGGCCAACGCCGCGCGCCAACTCGAACGCAGCGGCGCCGATCTCATGATCCTCGCGACGAACACGAGCCGGAAGATTCAGTGCTGCCCGGCTTCGATACCGCCGCGTTGCATGACGAGGCGGCGGTGCAGTGGGCGATTGGAGGAGAGAGACGATGGGATCGAGGCCTCGATCCCGCGCGAATCGTGTTGCATCTATTCACGCGCGCAGCATACGCAGCGAGCGCCACAAGCAAAACGTAGCGCCGAAAGTCAAAAAGCCCGCATGGCATGCGCGATGCGGGCTTTCAACAATGCTTTGGTTGCGGGGGTAGGATTTGGCACCACGAGACAGATTGTTTGGCTCCATAGCGTGCCGCAGCGGGGTCGCCCCCGTGCCCGCATCACGCCCGTAACCTGAACGGACGACCTCGCAGGCACTTCCGTTATGCTTTCTGAATAACCAGGCGCACGCCCCAACAGCGTGCGCTTTTTTTGTGCCTGCGGAAGCAATCGGTTTCGGTCTGACGATAGAAAAACGCACTTGTCCACAGGCATCCACCGGCATTTATAAATATGTTGCTGTACATCCAACACTCGAACGGTGGAGACATGTCATGCAAGGGGAGACTGACCCGGCATCCGTTCCTCCGACGACCGGCGCGCGGCCCGGTTCCAAACCGGCTGTCATTGACACGGATTCGCGTCGCGTTTTCACGATTGACGAGTTTTGCGGCGCCTATCACCTGAGCCGGTCGTTCTATTACCGGCTACGACACACAGGACGGGGACCGCGCGAGGTTCACCTCGGTCGCAAGGTGGTCATTACCGTCGATGACGCGCGCGCATGGGAAGACCGGATGCACACGCTTACGCGTAAGGCCGAGCCGAATGGGTAACGCGCGCGGCCCGGATGACCGCGCTATTTTTCCGGGGGGTTACAAATGAATTACGGGTTTGATCTGTCTTCCTGCCAGTTCATAACCGATCACGAAGGGAAACGACTGCGGGTTGAAATGCCGATATGGTTGTTTGACCAGTTTGTGGAACTCAGGAACGCCGCGCTACGCGCACAGGCGACAGCTTTGGAAGAAAAAACACCACGCGGCGCGTACCGCAGTTCGCTCGCGGGGCTGACAGGCGTACCCGATGTTGCGGTCTCGGTCGATGCGCCGTTCCGGCCCACGCTCCCCGAACCGCGGACAAAACGTGAACGCGCCGAACGGCTGTTTCTGACGCCGGAAGAACGGCTGATGCAGGAGGCAACGCGAGCTGTCGAGTTCCCCACGGTGTCGGAAACGTCATCAGGCGCTCCTGCGGTGTCCTGCCAGGAAGAACCGGCCTCCCTGACGCCCCGCCACCCCGCGAAGCAGCAGGTATTCTTTCCGCGTCTATTTGTCGAGCCGATTCCCGATGAGGTTGCGCGACTGATCGAGCAAGGCAACTATAACCTGCGGGCGTGGAGACTCTATCGGGACCTTACGCCCGTTGAGGCCGCTGAACTCGCGGGCCTCTCCCGCGGCACGGTTCTCTGGCACGAACGCGGCTATAACGTGCCCAGCGTCGAGACACTGAAGCGCTTCGCGGACGTGTACGACTGCACGACCGGGCAGTTGACCCCGCAACCTGACTCCTGCACCAAACCCTACCAGTCCGTACCTGCCCCAAAAGGCCATGTGGCCCAATTTGCACCCGACGACACTGAGTATCCCGACGCCGTGATGGCGCACCTGATCGATGGCAGATCCCCGATTACCGCCTGGCGAATGTACCGGCGCATGACGATCGACCAGTGCGCCAAAGCCTTCGGCTGTACATCCAAGACCTTCAAGGGTATGGAAGCGTTACCCGTGCTGCGCGACCGGACCCGAAAGACACTGGCGCTTGTCCTTTCCTGCAAGCCTGTGCAATTGCTGCGCCCCCGAGGTCTTGAAATCGAAAATACATCGCGGCCCGGCGCTTCTGCGCATCGAACAGAACACCGTGCGGCTCGAAACGATAACGCGCATCGCGCGCACCTGTAATGCCGGAGAAAAATCGATGGAAAAGCGAGATTCAGTTGCAAGCACAAGCATAAGACCGCTTCATTCCTGCACATACCGGTGCAGAACGGAAGTGAGAGATGTGCTGACCGGTGCGCAGCGCCCGCGCACGTCCGCAGCCACCCTGGATGGATAGCATCGCGTTGTAAAGCGTCGCGGTCCCATCCTCGGACCGCGACGTGTGTGGTAATGCCCGCACCTTTGTGTGCGGGTTTTTTTTTGCCTTTTGGAGGTAGGGAAATGAGGCTTGGTGCAAATGTCTCCCATGTGCGTGAATACCTTGGATGGACGCGAACCGAGTTCACGTATCGTTTCGCGCCCGCCACGTTCGACCATAACAACAGGAAGCGCTGCTACGACAATCTTCGCTCGCTCGAAGTGCGAAAGCAGCATTCGTCAGAATTGCTGGCGTGGATGGAACCTGTGCTGAGAATCAGCGCCGCTGTGTTGCAGACCGACGACCTGACGGGACTCTTGCCTGACGCGCTGTTGTCGTTGCGCGCCCGGTATGCCGGGCCGCCGATGGATGCGCTTACCGTGGTGGTGAACCGGTGCTGTGATGGCGTCGAGGCGACGCCTGATGAATATCGGGCCGCTATGGAACGGGCGGATAAAGCCGGCAAGCGCGAAGAGGTGTTGCAACTGCTGGAGAAGATCGCAGCAGAACGGCGCAAGTGGCACCGCGAGGGAGTGCCCCACCGCGTCAATCGGTGGGAGCAGGCATAACACTGAAAAGGCCCGAACGGAGCGGGCCTTTTCACGTTTTCGCGTACCAACCGAACGTCTAGTTCGCTGGCGGTTGTTCCTTTGGAGCCGGTTCGGTATTGCACCGATGACCTCCCCTCGGAGGACAGGTTGGCGCAACCATGATTTCTATTGCGAGGTAGTCGTCGGGATTTCCCCTCGCATGGTGCAAGGATGAATCCGGGTAGTGTTGCGGTCCCCGTCTGCCACAAGTCGATCAAACATTGGCACTCCCCGGATGGTTAGCACAAAGCTTTCGTACAGCCGCCGCTCGTGCGTCGTGTGTTGACGCTTCGCTCTTTAGCAACATCGAACGACACACAGGCTCATAACGCCCCCAGGCATCGGGAAATAACTCACGCACAGCGTCAATCTCTTTTTCCGAAATACCAAAGGGTAATTCGCCGGGTGTTTCGAAATAGTAGCGACCGCACAAATGGAGTGCCTTGGTAAACTGCGTCCGCTGGAACTCATCTAGCGGACGCAGCCATTGCACTACCGTGCAGACACTACGCCACTCCGATTTCACCATTCCTCCCCACAATTGCCGTCGCAACCACGGCATCCTACCTGCTTTCGCACGACCGATTAGCGCAGCTTCGTTTAAGTCGAGTGCGCGCCATTCACCGAAAATTGAAAGAATATTGCCCATCGTCTCGGGGAATACCTCGATCCAGAAGATGCGCTCCAGTGTTGCATCGTCATAACCCGACTCGGCGCAACTGCGCGCGACGAATGGTACCTCCCAACGCGTCTCGGTATCGAGAAACAGGTCACTCATTGCCGCCCAAACTGGTCGGCGACGCGCAAAATTTTCGGGGGGCACGATACGATACACTCTGGCAAAATTTCACAATAAAGATTGGCTCGCAATAGTCTATTGCAAGCCGGCTATGGGATTTAATTGACAATAATGCTCTTAAAGCTTGTTAGAGCCGAATCATACCAGTCCTGTATGTGCTCTCCGACCTGACTGCCCATAGCCGCCCCGATAGACACCGTGGCTGCTGCGCATACCGGCTCTGCGGGGCCACACAAGAACGAAACCGCACCACCAGCAATAGCGCCACCAATGAAACCTGCGGCAATGATATCGCCTTGTTTTGCCGCCTCCCTAATTTTATCCTTTGCATCAATAATTGCGCCGACTGCATAGATGGCAACTACGATTATGGCCGTAACTCCAAGACCTTTTTGTATTTTTGTACCTTTGGTGACTTTTACGTTATCGCGACCAGCCGCAAGAATTGTTTCGAAATAAACCGTAGCTCGCTGATCGGCATTTAAAACTTTAAAGTCAACGCGATATTTCGCGTTTGCGTATTTATTAAGGTAGTATTCAAACCCCCTTGATTTCAGCTTTATAGCTTCCGCTCCCGCAATGCCAATGGCCGATGTATATTTACGATATTCAACGAATAATTGGTCTCGAACTTGGCTGCAATATTCAGCCGCCTCCTTTACGGACAAGTTTCCGTTTTCAACAGCCTGTCTAACCGAAGTGGAAATTCGCTTGATATGTGCCTTGTATTGCTGTCTTACGAATTCATCGGTAATAATGCCATGAGATACAAATAGCGCAGCCGCCTCAAAGGCATCTAATTGCGCTTTGAGAAAGTCCGCACCTATTTCATGACTTTGCTTGGTTTGGAATTGCCCATCGACTACGACGCTTTTCTTATCTCCTTGAATTTCTGACATATTTACCCCGCAATTGATGCAAGAATTGATTCGGTTACAGAGCCGGAAGCGTCCGCGTTATCGTCTAATACCAACTCAACGCGGTCCTGACCGTCCGGCCCTTCGATGGCGCAGTGAGGGGAACCGCCGATAATCTGGCCATTGCCGCCGCTATTAAGCGGATCGCCTTTGACAACCGGATAGTAGATGCCGGCCATGCCTATTCCGCCATCGCTGCCAGAAGAGACTCGGTAACTGAGCCCGAAATATCCGAGCCGCCGTCGAACAGGAATTCGATCCGGCTGCATGCAGTGCTATTGTTTGCACGTTCAAAACGCACCTTGTTTTTTGCGTCGAACACCCCGGCCTCCTGGCTTCCATCGGCGAAGTGGGCAACGCATTGCAAGCCCTCGCAGTTCCCCGGTTCAGTCAAAGTGAAACTGATCCAGTGATTGACGGCGGGCGAGGGGGTAGCCTGCCTGCTAATCGTGTCCGCATCTCCACGGTCGATAATTCTCCATTTCGTGCCATACATGGCGATGATGCGTGGAGGATTAGTGCACTTGCAGAGGACGATGTCACCGCCGACGGCCTGAAGCCGCCCACCATTCACCAAGTCGACCATCCGTTTGCGGTCGTTAACGCCAGCGCCGTACGTGACAGAGCCAGTGCTTTTACACTTCGCGCAATAGGCATCGTCTCCGATGAACACCATGCGGCGCGGCCGTCCGCTTTCGTCGGTGATGGTCCCCACCTTACCGCTTGCGTATACCTGGCCGCCTTCGCCACTCGTCAGTGGATCGCCATCTACTGCTGCATAGTAAATTCCCGGCATCTGTTACTCTCCAATTGCTAAGAGAAGCGATCCGGTTACTGAGCCTGAGCCGTTCGCGTTGTCGCCTGGTAATATCTCAAGGCGCGAACATGCACTGTCATTGTCAAAGCGCTCGAAGCGCACTGTATTATCTGCACTGAACGTGCCGTATTCTTCTGAACCGTCATTGAAGTACGCAACGCAGCGCAGACCCGCGCAACTTCCGCGCTCCTGTAGCGCAAAAGAAATCCAGTGACTGGCAACACCGTTCGTGCGTGCGGTGTTCGTCGAATCACTCGCCCTCGTACTGTCCGAGCCGGTGTTGAGATGAATGAACATTTCTGCATCTGCACCCGCAATTACACGGTTTTTTCCGCAAGGACATAGCACCTTGTCACCGTGTACAACGGCATTCCTGTTATTTTCTGACACGCCGTCACCGGTGCCGATGATCTTGAACACGCCCTTGCAGTTGCCACACGTCGCCTCCTCACCATGCAAGGCAATATGTTTTCCGCCATCAAACATCGTGGACGAAAGCGCGATAACGAATCCTCTGGTGGTTGTCGGGTCGCCATGTCGAACCAGTGCAAGCCTCATAGTCATTCACCCTGTTGAAAGTTTCTGGACTAGTCAAAATCGACAAAGTGCCAGTCACCCGATTCCGGGTCATAGATTGCGCACTGGTCCATAGAGGACTTGCCAAGTTCTTCCGCCGCAATGGTCGGCGGCATCCTGGCTATTGCCTGCTCAACTGCATCGTGAATCTGCGCAGTTGACCAACCATCCATTGCTTCGAGCGTTTCGGCGAAGTTTGACAAGCCTGCTTTCGTGAGGATGTCTTCAATCCGGTCAACGACGCGCCCCGTAAACCGGATGGAAAAGTGGTCCCATTGTTCACGCGGTATCTCAAACGCGTCACCGGTGTAGACCATGATGGGTTGCGCGCGCTTGCCGACGACAATCCGGCCGCGATCCGCAGCGAAAGCGTAGTTAACCGATACGTTCAGGCTTCCGTTCTGCTCAAGAAAATGACGGGTATCGACACACCTGAAATCAATCGGCCAGAAGTGATCTTCGTCATCGTGCAGGTCCATTGAGCCCAAGATCGCATCGAGCGGACTCAGATAGGTGCAGATCATGCGCCCGTGGTCTGTGCGGTGGCAAAGCATCTGCATGTCACCGCAGTAGTGACTGCCGGGAGAGACGGATGGAGCATCAAGTGGCTTGTTCACCATCGCATACAGGCGAAGCGAAGAATGTAACTGGTAGGGACAGGATTCATGTGTATCGGCAGACAAACGGATATCTCCTTGAAGTCAGGACGCGACTCAGCAAAAGGAACCTAACGCCCTCCGGTCAATGCCGGACTACGTAATCTCCTTTTCCTGAATCAGTTCGCAAAACCGATAACTGATCATTTAAATTCCAGCCGGTCAACGAAATTAAATCGAGATAACCTAGAATTAACAATCATTAACAGATGCACGATGCAATCGATTCATGATGCATGGTTCTGCATCGACACCCAGAAAAAAGGCGGCATTGAGCCGCCTTCTCCGTAAGTGATCGGCGCCAGTTAGTGCTTTGTCCACGAAGCGTCCATAGTCGCCAGTTTCCCGTTCGCGCCGTGCGCAGCGTCAGCGAGAATCGCTGCGGCGTCCTGCGGTGTCAGTTGGCGGTTAGGAAGCCCCTTGGCGTCGAGCGCAAGCACCGTGAACAGTTCCTGATCGCAGCGGTTGGTCGAGTGATAGTTCTCGCCGAGCTGGATCATCATCTCCAGCAGGTTGCGGTGTTCGTGTCTTTCCTCGACAGTCACAGCAGGACTCCTGAACATCGAGGTCGCAAGTGTAATCAGATGTCGGAGTTGCTGCCCCTGCCGGTCGCAAAGATGGAAGGCGGCAAGCGCGAGGCGTTCATACTGGACAGCGTCTACAGCGGGACGGGAGGGAGATTGCTGCTTTCGGGTGGGTTTGGTCATGCGCGGTCCTGGTTATCGTGAAGGATCGCCCGGACACATAGGGAGGTGGTGAGCGGGCACGGTGACAAGGTTGGCAGACCGGCGTGAAAGCCAAAACCGGCAGACCCGAGGGTCTCCTTGCCACGGCCCGCCCATTGACAATGGACGCGCAGAGGCAAACGCAAACCTGCCGAAGCAGGTATGCGGGCTTTCACCTTCCAGGCTGCCAAGCCTGAGCCGTCATTGTTTCGACGGCATTCCGATTATAAGCGGATGCTGGAGAATTGGCGATTATTGGGATTGTGCGCTGTCGCGAAGGCTTGACGGGACTTTCACCGTGCCCGTATGACCTTCAATGCCACTCACGGTGTTTGCGTTGCCTTCGATGTAAATCACGGTGCAGGCCGTCAGCATCGGGACCGCGAGAACGATCAGGGTCATTGCAACACGTCGCATGATGCAGTTCTCCTGCGCGGCAGGTAGGCGTGTACCGTCCGCGCCGTGGTCCTTATCAACTGTACTCACACATGACCAGCAGCCCGTCGCTGCCATTGCCAGCGTTGTACGAACCTGGCAGTCCGGTTCCACCCCCGTCGCCCGCTCCCCGACCCGAAGCGTCATGAACCGGGGTCGCCCCTGATGGACCATATAGGCCGCCCATCCCTCCAATGCCGTACATGGATTTGCCCCCTGGGGTGTAGTTCGATATCGTCGTGCTGACAACCGGCAGGGAACCCTCACCGCGCACGTTCAGGTCTCCGTTGACGCCGGTCCCACCGGGCGCACCAGGAGGCCGGCATTTGTCGCCGAACCGGTGCCACCCGCACCACCGGTCGCGTAGGCAACGGGTGATAGCGGCTCGCCCAGATAGGTATTCGCGCCCTGGCTACCCGAGTTACCCGAGGCCGGTACGATGCCGCCCGCGCCGATAATAATTGGAAGCTCGTCGGGCAGACTGGCAGCCAAGCGGCGCAGCCACCCATAGCCGCCCGCGCCGCCCCCTGTCGCCGTACCCGCGTTGGACGTCCGGCTCGCAATGCCGCCTGATCCGCCACCGGCCTGAATCGCGGTCTCCACAACGGCCGGACCGTGATCCGACTTGCGCCACGGCGGATTCGCAATCGAGTGCGTACCCGTCCCCGCGTCGGTCATCGATATGGCCGCGCCGCCCTGATCAGTGCCGATCTGGAACGTGCTCTGGTCGGCGGACACCTGAACCACGAAATAGGTCGCGCCCTGCGCAATGCTGCCCGGTAATGAGTCCGTACTGCTGAACGTCACCGGCGATCCGGTGAGAGGCGAATGGAGCGAGCATGTGATGACCGGCGAGCCGGCCGAGAACGTGACGCTTTGAGCTACGACGGAATAGACGGTGACCGCGAGCAGCGTCGAGCCGCGCTGCGGAGCCGGAATGTCCGGCCTGTTGAGTATCGCGGCGATGCCCGAGTCTGCATTCCAGTCGGCATTGACCTGACCAGGCGGAATGACAGGCTGGTCCCTCAGGTCGTCATAGCTGCCAGTGGTGGCAACCGTTGCAAGGCTGCGGGTAATCGTGCTGACTGTTGTGGCGAACGACTCAACGAGAACATCCGCAAGCTGGTTGACCTGCGTGAAGTCCGGTGTTCCACCAAGCGCGATGATGGCGTTGCGCAGTTCCTCGGTAACCGCGTGATACCACCATTCGCCGGGGACGGTCCCGGTAATACCCGCTGCCGGATTGCCATTGGCCGGAAAGCCCCCTGTATTTTCTGCGGGTGTTTCGGGCGCATTCTCGACCGCGTTGGCCTGCCAGTAGCGATCCATGTCATTCCCCGTCACCCGGTACAAAGTCGGCGATATCGCCAAAGTCCCCCGCGAGGCACGCCTCGAAAATGTCGCGACCGTGCTCGTGCGGATCGTCCGGCATGGCGATGAATGGCATGAAGTTGTCGAAGCGCTCGAAGTGGACCTCGCAACGAATGCCGGTGTGTTCCGCGTCGGCCCATGCGGGATTCCTGACAGCAACAATGTCCATCACGCGATCCTCGTCCATACGCACCAATAGTCGCCTGCAGCGGCCGCATTGCCGCTGCTAAGCCACGTTCCGGGGCGCCCCGGCAGCGCTGCGACCGTACCTTCCGGCGCGGACTGGCTGCTATCGCCTGCACGCACAATGAACGCTACCCACCCGATTCCATTTCCGCTGAGCGGTTGCAGGTTGGCCGGTGTCCATGCGCCGCCCACCTGGCCCCGCAGATCGTTCACCGCGTTGTTCACGTTGTTGATGTTGTTTTGCAGGTTGCTGACGTTGCCCTGCAGCTCAGCCTCGAAGACCACGTTGCCCTCGTCGGTCTGGTCAACCGTGACACCCAGGCCGCTACCGTTGGTTCGCCATCCGATATGCACCTTGTTTGCCCCCTGGCTCACGCCGCCGCCTTGCTCCACGGGCGTGAATCCGAGCGGTGCAGGCGTCCCGATCACGTCTTCATATCTGATTAGAAACGGCGAGATGCGCGAGCGCCGCAAGCAGCGCCTGCGCGAGTTGATCGACCTTCGTATAGTCGGGCGATGCGCCGAGCGCGACGATGGCATTCGCGAGTGAATCCGGCGAGCCTATCCAGTGCATAAAAAAAATCGTTTGCCGCCGTGCTCAAGGCGGCGCGCATCGAAGCATTCCGCTGGCATGATCTGCGCCATACGTTTGCATCGTGGCTCGCACAAAGTGGCGTTGACCTCTATATCGTGCGCGATCTGCTCGGCCATGCGTCGCTCGAAATGACGATGCGTTACGCGCACCTCGCGCCGAACAACAAGTTACGCGCCGTCGCCGCGCTGCAACTCGGCGGGCCGCAGATGACCCAGATTACGCAGGTTGCGAGCGTGCCACGGCTTGCTGCGTAGGCGCTTCGACATGGCTGAAGTAACGCGTGCCCGCCGTCCAACGTAGGCGTTACTGCGTCTGTGCCAAATTTTCCTGGTCGCGCTCGCACCAAGGTTGAATGCTGATAAATTCATTGGTTCGCTAACAATCAATTTTTATGCCACATGAATAATCCATTCGCCCATATGCAAAACGATACGGTCTACGTTCAGTCTTCCGACGGGGAGCGGTTTGGGCCATATAAGACGGCGGTCGGTTCGAAGAACTCGACCCATGTTGCGAGTATTTACGACACGTCCTTCCAGGGCCGCGAAGGCTGGACATTGATTCGGATGTTGCCAGGCTTAGGCGAGGAAACATACTTGATTCTGGAGTCCAACTTCTCGCACGGACTGGCCGCTATCGGACCTCACTGGTCGCTTAAGCTGCGAAAGGATGCGTCGCTCCTGCACAAGTCTCAACCGAAGGCCGCACCGAACATCACAATCAACAATTCACAGGGCATCCAGATTGGCGATCATAACGTCCAGCACATTGCGGGCAGCCTTCAGGGCCTTGTACAGATGATCGAACAATCGTCGGCGGCACATGAAGAAAAGGAAGCGGCCAAAGGGCTCCTCGTGAAGTTGCTGGAAAGCCCGGTCGTTGCCAGTGTTCTCGGCGGTGTTACGACCGGGGTCATGGCATACCTGAAGAACCCTAACTGAGCTAAGGCCGGTGGCACAGGCTCCCAACTGTCGAAAGGCCCGCGCGAAGCGGGCTTTCTTTTGGGCCGTACAATGTCCCCACAAGTTACCGGGTTACTTACTAAGCCGAAACAAAGTAACCGGACATGGGTCAAGCCGCGTAGCGGACTGACGGATGTTGAAACATGGATCGGACCAAAGCCGGAATCTTTTGCAACGAGCGCAGAACCGCTCGAACACGCTGCTTGAGATGCCCGGGACCTTTGATGGCAAGCTTGCCGATCTTGTGATGTTTGAGATAACCCCATACCAACTCGTCCGGGTTCAGGTCTGGCGAGTAAGCAGGAAGGAAGAACAGACAAAGGCGCCCATCTGATTCCGCGGCAAGCTGCCGGATCGCTTTGCAACGATGTACCGGATGACCATCGGCAATCAGGAAGACAGGCGCATCGGCGGTGAGCATCAGCCGTTTGACGAAGTCGACGTATACGGAGATCTTGAAGCTGCCTTCGAAACACATGAAGCGAAGTTGGCCACGCGGGCTGATCGCTGAGATCAGGTTCACCTTGAAGCGCGCGCCAGTGACTTCGACTACCGGAGTTTGACCGACCGGCGCCCAGGTCGTGCCGCTGTGATAGTCCGATCGTACCGTCGATTCGTCGACGAAGAAGATCTGTGCCCCGACGTGTTTGGCCTGCCCGACAATGGCCGGGTATTCGTCCCGCATCCACGACTCGACCAGTTCAGGGTCGCGTTGGTACGCACGCGCAAGCGGTCGCTGGGGCGAAAGCCCGAGCTTGCGCAGCAGTCGACCGACCGACACCTCGGAGAGCCTGACGTTGAAATGTTCGCGAATCAACTCCCGCACCATGTCTCGCGTCCACAATGCAAACTCGAACTTCATCTGCATGGGGTTCTTCGTTGTGACCGTCTGATAGACGAAGCGGATAGCCTCGGACGACAGCTTCATCGGTCGACCAGGGATTGCCTTGGCTCGTAACGCCTCGATGCCCCCTTCGCGCCAGGCCGCCAACCACTCGTAAATACGCGCCCTCGAGAATCCGAGCGTGCGGATCACGTCCTCCGGCGACTCGCCAGCTTCGACGCGCTTGACCGCACGAATACGGATCTCTTCAAGCGTTGCATGTGAAAGCTGCCGGCCGTCGTCCTCTCGCATCTCGCCTCTCCCTAAACCCCTTAAAGCTTAGACCATGGCGTCGATTTATGTTCGCTTACTTACGCACTGGTTAGTATGAATTGGTTAACACCGCTTGCATCGCTACTTGGTGCTGTCGTTGGTGCCAGCGTTGGCGCGTCGCTAACACACTTTTTGATCGCGAGGCGTGAAGCGGCAAAAATCACACGTGATCTGAAATATCTTGCTCTTCGGATCGCCTTTCTACTAGAACACTTCACCGTAGCGTGTGCCAGTAGCTTGCTGGATGCAAAGAATTACGATGGTTCGAACGGCGCAATAGGAACGAAGCTGGAAAACTTGCCGGAACTCGCGGCCTTTCCCCTGGACGGCGACTACTCTGTGTTCGAAAGACCGCTACTCACCCAGGTTTTGTCGTTTCGCCTCAAGGTTGAATCCGCGAATCACTCCATTGCCTTCGAACAGAACCTAAGCGGCGAACGTGAGGCACACGGCGCTTGCCAGGCTGTTTGTTTGCGAATGGGTTTAGAAGCAAGCAAGCTAGCTGACGCGGTGAGAAATGCCTACCATCTCGCACCGTTCGAACTCGAAACTACTCTCTGGGACTACAAAGCATATCTGAAGCGCCAACGCGGGCTAAAGAGAACAATAGACCTCGCGAACAGCGCTACAGATGCCTAACGCATTGAAGCCTTGCGCCACCAGTAAAAGCCCGCGCGATGCAAGCTTTTTTTCGTGCGTGGCATGGCTAGCCGTTCGCCTGCGCCGCTCGCGCGCCTTTCTGCTCCAAGGCTATCCGCCGTTCCCATACGCGGGCACTGGCGGCTGTTATCACGATCTTGCGCCCGACGCGGATTTCGGCGGGTGTTCGCCCCTGGCGTTTCAACTCGAAGTAATGCGAACGGCTCAGGGCGTAGCGCTTGCAAAATTCGTCTATCGTTAGTGTTGGCGCGTCCTTCGGCGGCGTTTTCTTCGGCGGCGGCTTCACGGCGGGCGGGAAAACATCGGCACGCGCGGCGGCGTTCATGGTGGCCCCCGCGCATCTTCAATAGCCGCTACCGATCGCGAGCGGCGCCGAGGCATCGGTATCGAGGCATTCGGCGCAGTGCGTCGCCTCGATAACCACAACGCCGCCGCTCACGCCAGCCATGCAAGGCGTTTGCCCGCACGCTTCGCAATTCTTCCCCCAGTCGGGCCGCCACTCGATTACCTCTTCGCCGTCTTCGTCAGGCGAAGGCGGAACCCCCATGCGCAGTGTTTCGCGCAACTTTGCATTCCTCGAAGACATCGCAGATTCTCCAGCGCAGCGGCCGGACTCGCGCGCGAGGCGCGGCCCTGTATCGCTTCGCAACATGGTGACTACTCGCCGGCCTCGCTTTCGTCGGCTGCCTCGCTCGCGTCAAGCGTGGCCGGTACTTCGTGTTTGAGTAGCGCGGCGAGTTTCGCCGTTACCGCTTCCGTACGCGGATGCAACTGGGCCCGCGCATCGAATGCAACCGTGCCGCCTTCGCGCGGGCGCATCGCGATGCTTGCCGAACGTGACGCCATCGAACGCCAGATCGTCACGCGGCTTTGCGCCCGTGTGCAGGTTAAGGCGCATCGCGTGCCACGTTTGCGACCATCGCAACACGCCCAGATGTGGATGCCGTACACGCGTAAGCGGTGGGCTATTTCGCGCATCTCGATCCGTGCCCGATGCTGCTGCTACAACCGAAGGAAGACGCGGCGGAACAGTTTTCCAAAGAGCGTATCGCGCCGATGGTGCGCGCCACGCCTGTACTACGTGACCTGATCGGCACTCGCCGCATGCGCAACAGCGAGGAAACGCTTCTCTTCAAGTCGTTTCCGGGCGGGTTCCTTGCGCTGGCCGGTGCCGGTTCGCCTGATAACCTCGCGCGCCGCCCCGTGCGTGTCGTGCTCTCGGATGAAATCGACAATACCCGCTGACGCGCGATGGCGAGCCGATCGCGCTGGCTGAAGAGCGCACCGCGACTTTCAGCAACTGGTTAAGCATTCGCGCGTGTTCGCCAACTATCTAAGAGCAAAGCCGCATCGCGAGCGCGTACAGTGAATCGGATCAACGGCGCGCGTCGGTGGTGTGCCCGCATTGCGGACATAGGCAGTTTCTTTCGTTCTTCGATCACGTCAAATGGTCCCGCGATCCGGCCGACGAATCGCGCCACCTGCCGAAGACCGCGCGCATTTACTGCGAGGCATGCGGGGCTGCGTGGAGTGAAGCGCAGCGCCTGCGTGCGCTCGCTACCGTGCGCTGGCATCAGACCGCGCCTTGCGTATGTTGCGGCTTGGCGCGCGAACCGCTCGAAGACTACAAGCGCGCATGGCGCGTTCGATGCGAACGCCGACCCCGCCGCGGCGATTTCGGCTGTGTGGGACTGGTGGGCGTCGGACCTGTACGCGGTCTATCGCGCACGGTGCCCGCAGTGTGGCGCGTGGGCGGTAGAGAACAGGCACGCAGGGTATACGGCCTCGAAACTCTACAGCCCGTGGGCGAAAGACCGGCCCGCCGAAATCGCCGCGAAATGGCTACGCGCGCGCGTAGACGAAACGCTTAAACAGGTGTGGTGGAACACCCAGGCCGGGCTACCGTACCGCGTGCGCGCGGGTAAGGAAGTCAAGCTCGAAGTACTCGCCGCGCGTGCGGAACGCTGGGCCGGTGAAGTGCCGGCCGGTGTCGGCGTGCTATCGGCAGGCATCGACGTTGAAGGCGACCGTGTAGAAATGGAAGTGGTCGGCTGGGGCCTCGATGAAGAGTCCTGGAGCATTGCCTACGAAGTCATCGAAGGCGATCCAGCTACGCCCGATCTGTGGCGCGAAGTGGATCTGGCATTGATGCAGAAATACCGGCGCGATGATGGGCGGCCGTTCTCCATCATGTGCGCGTGTATCGACTCAGGCGGGAACGCAACGCAAGCCGTGTACGCGTTCGCGAAAGAACGCATTGGCCGCCGCATCTGGGCAATCAAGGGCGAGTCGGCACGCACGGGGCAACGTTCGCCCGTGTGGCCGAACAGGAAGCCGACGCGCCGCGCGAAGGCGAGCTATCGGCCGGTGATTCTCGGCGTTAACGCCGCCAAGGATTCAATACGTGACCGCCTGGCGATCGACAAGCCCGGACCCGGTTACATGCACTTTCCCGCCGATCGCGATCTAGGTTACTACGCGCAGCTAACGGCGGAACGGATCGTGGTTAAGGAAGTCGCGGGGCATCGGTTCTATGTGTGGGAGTTGCCGCCCGGTCGCGCGAATGAAGCGCTCGACGCACGCGTGTACGCATACGGCGCACTATGCGGGCTTCTGCATTTCGGTTTGCGCCTGAACATTTTCGCGCAGCGCGCTGCCGCGCTCTATGGTGACGCGGCACGGCCGTACAATCCGGCGAGTCTCGCGGCTCGCGTGCGCTGCTTTCGCAGCTTGCCTAAGCGAGATCGTCACTAGCGCATCATCACTACAGGGAACTATCTAGCCAATCGATAACCTCTTTGCTGTGCCAGCCAAAGTATGGTCGCGTGGCCGTAAAGATAAGTAAATGATCGCGCTCGTGAAGAAACGGTTTTACTTGCTCGTAGACCGTCTGAGGCGTCTTGTCAGTACGAATTGCATAGCACGACTCGGAAAGTCTGGCCCAATTGCCTTCCTTTTTAATCACCCCCAATATATTCTCGTAATTTTCCTTGTGGGTTTCCTTTATCAGATCATATGTCACGATCAAAACGCTCATTTCTTCTTCACCTTTCTTTTCGTGTTTCTAATTAGAGATAGAACGGATTCCAAACGAACTGCTTGCAGCGCGCATGATATTGACCGAAATCACTTCAATTTTCAAGGCGGCCGATGCCACGTGCATCAATGAATGCAGTCTGAAATCGCTTCGTTTATGCCGACTGTATATTTTCAAAGCTACCGTGCTGCGGCTTGTCGCAGATGTCAGGCTCAATGCGCGTTCCAACCGTCGCCAAGTTGATCGCGCCCGCTCGTTCACGTAGTTGATTACTCTAGGTAGGGAGCAACCATCATGCGCGCCGGTAGTTGCTACGACTCGTCGCAATCCATCTTTGCGCGCATGACAACCGAACAGCTACAGGCCGCACTCGCGACGGCGCAGGCAGCATATGTGAAACTCATGGCGGGCGGGCAAGGCGTGTCATTCAGCTATACGCAGGGCGACGGCACGCGCAGCGTTACCTACGCCGCCGCGAACCCGGCGAACCTCGCGGCCCTGACACGGCAATTGCAGCAACGGCTAGGGATTGTTTGCAGGGGCCGCGCGCCGATCCATTTTCTTTATCGTTGACGCGTGTATTCGCCGTGGCTCTTCTAGGCGTTTTGAAGGTCTGAGTAAATTAGGTCGCCGCCGAACACAGCATCTGAATAGCCGGGCACAGTCACGTTACGCCGTGCAAACCAGTTATTAACGATACTCGCAACATCAGGATGCTTTGCGCGGTAGCCGTCAAACACCGTACGCGTCATCAAAATCGGGGGGGTTGCAGGTGTTGTCTGAACGTTACGAGCAGTGGGAATCGCCGCAAATACGTATGAATTGTTATGTCGGAAGCACTGGTTGCCGGGCAAACCTTCCACTTTGAGACTTCCCAAAAATTCGCTTACCGACACTGTTTGCCACTGGAACTCGTTTACTGCTGCAAAGTGATAGCCAACGCACACCGCTGGTTCGGACTGAAAGGTTGCATCCTTATTTGCAACGTCTGTTAGCTTCGACGCAACGTTTGCTGGTCGTCCCAACCACACAAGAGACCGGTAGTTATGTCGCTGCACCCCGTGCCGTCTAAAGCCAGTCTTTGTAACAAGCATCCGTCCAAAGTCGATTCCGATGCCACAGGAAACTTCGCCACGGCTAAAGTGCCGGTTAATGATGTGCTTCGAAACCGTGTTCATTGCGATAGCCGTATGAACGGCGTTGCTGAAACAATGGTGAGTATCGAACACGACCATAACCCGGTCGCCAATGATGCCGCGAACGTGCCCGTTGAACTGCTCTGCGCACCTCACCATCGCCCGGACAAAGGATGAATAGAGGCGGGAAACGGTTGATGGACGATGTTGTAGGTTCAATTGGGTCGAGCGGCGTATGTCGATGTACAGCACGCACGTTTCGATGATCTTGCATGACTGCCGCATGTCATCAAGGTTAGGAAAGGTGATCGCTGCGTCGTCCGAGTGAGGGACGGTTTGCGTATTGGTTACGCCAATAGCGAAATCCGATGAGAGAATTGCTTCTACCTCTGCCGCGATATCCGCACGAAGTTCTTTTAGATTCATGTCTTGAACTCAAAGTATCTGACCGATGGCTGGCGCAACCAGCATGAAAAGCGCCAACATGACGCAACGCGCGCCCCACGCGAACAGGCGAATTTTCCGCAGAACTATCCGGCTGTTTACCGCGATCTGTACCGATAAATCTACGATGTACTCGTCGCTAAAAGAACGGCTTTCCACCGGACGATAACGATCAATTGAATCGCGGGCGAATTGCTCTATTGACATCGCCGCAATGTCACCAAAGAAAAGCATGTTCGAGCCCGCAGGTGGTGACTTGACGAAAGCACGAATCGAAGTTTTCGGAAGAAATGAAATGATCGCGAACAGTGCGCCTAGTGCGAAGAAAATGAACGATAAGCGGAATCCGCTATCGACAAACAACGGAATTTTCTTGCCGGATGACAAGAGGTTGCCTATACCAAGAAGCCAAGCAGAGCAAAACGTAAGCAGAGCGGCATTCTTTGTTTCCGCGAACTTGAGGAAATCAACAGCGCGGGCCAGATTGGCCGACATCAACTTTTCGAACTGCTCTTCCTGATCGTTCTTTGCCATAAGTTTTCCGGGCGGAACGTTCCGGCTACTTGTCGCGCTAGCGAAATAGCAACCGGCCCTTTGGTTGGAGTCAACACAGCAGGATCGCAGAGCATCAATATCCGTGTCAACAGTCCAGATACTCGACGCCAACGGGCGGCCGATCCCTGAGCGCTCGCGCGTGGTTTCGATGCTCGCGGGCTCAGGCATGGTGCCATATGACGCGGCCGACGCGACTAACCCTGAACTAGCCTTCTGGACACCCTGGCTCGGCTCGCCTGATATCGAGCTAAACCCGTACCGCGATCGCATCGTATCGCGCGTGCGCGATCTGGTCCGCAACGACGGCTGGGCATCGGGCGGCGTTACACGGATTCTCGATAACGCGATTGGCGCAAACTTCCGCCCCGTATCGAAACCGGATTTTCGCGCTCTCGCGTACCTGAGCGGCAATCCCGCTTTTGATTCGAGCTGGGCCGATGAATTCGGCCGCGCACTTGACGCGCGCTGGCGTGCATGGGCGAACGACGTAGGGCGCTATTGCGACGTGCAGCGCAATCTGACTATCTCGCAGATTTTCCGGCTCGCGTTCCGCCACAAGCTCGTGGACGGCGACGCGCTCGCCATGCTGCACTGGCTACCCGATCGTGTGGAACCAGGACGCGCGCAGTATGCAACCGCCGTGCAACTGATCGACCCTGACCGGCTCTCGAATCCGTACATGATGTTCGATCAACAGACCACGCGCGGCGGCGTGGAAATCGATACGCGCGGCGCGGCCGTGGCCTACTGGATTCGCGAGGCGCATCAATCCTCCTGGTTCGAAGGGCCGAATGTTATGGAGTGGCAACGCGTACAGCGTGAGACCTCCTGGGGCCGACCCGTTATCGTCCACGACTTCGAACACGACCGCGCAGACCAGCATCGCGGGGGCGCCGGTATTTTTACGCCCGTGATTGACCGGCTAAAAATGCTCATCAAGTACGACGCGACCGAACTTGAAAGCGCCATTGTCAACGCTATCTTTTCGGCCTACATCGAATCGCCGTTCGATCCGTCGTTCGTGCAAGACGCTCTGGGCGACTGCGTGGAACTCAAGGGCTACCAGAAATTGCGCGCCGACTTTCACGACCAGCGGCGGCTTCTGCTCGGCGGCGTGCGTATTCCCTCGCTCTTTACCGGCGAGAAAATCAACACCGTTAGCGCAGTTCGTCCGACCTCGAATTTTCGCGACTTCGAAGGCGCAGCGCTTCGCAATGTCGCCGCGTGCCTGGGTGTGAGCGCGCAACAGCTTTCGCAGGACTGGAGCGATGTTAATTATTCGAGCGCGCGAGCCGGATTGCTCGAAGCGTGGAAGACGCTGAACCGTCGCCGCACTGACTTTGCGAACGGCTTCGCGTATCCGGTTCGCGCCGCCTTCGTGGAAGAAGTGCTCGAAGTAGACGATTTGCCGTTACCCAATAACGCGCCCGCGTTCATCGAGGCACGCGGCGCATACTCGCGCTGTACATGGATCGGCCCCGGCCGTGGCTGGATTGATCCGGTAGCGGAAAAACAAGGCGCGGTACTCGGCATGGATGCGGGTTTGTCTACCCTCGAAATGGAGGGCGCCGAAAATACGGGCGAAGACTGGGAAGACATTCTTGACCAACGCAAGCGCGAAGTCGATGCTTTCAGGGAACGCGGCCTGCCGCTTCCACAATGGGCGGGGCCGCTTCCCGCGAACACCGCCGCGAAATCACCCATAGCCCCGCAACCGCAGTAACGCGCGCTCATGGCTCGCACGGTTCATCCGCGCTTCGCGTTCCTCGCGCAACGGCTCTTTAATACCCCGCTCGCGATACACCCGGCTAAAGCCGAAATGCTGCTGGCCGTGCTTGCGGAACGCCTGGGCATCGTGAGTCTGCGCGGGCTCGAAGGCGAAGCGCGCGCGGCGGGTGCCCCGATGCTTCTGGCGTCAGACGGGGATATGTTGCGGCACGTCGCACCCGTGGGTTACGACGTGCTCGCGGGCGTAGCCGTGATACCGGTCTACGGCACGCTTGTTCATCGGCTCGGCACGTTGCAGCCTGAATCGGGAATGACCGGTTACGACAGCATACGCCAGAACTTTCTAACCGCGCTCGCAGATAGCGCGGTGCGCGCAATCGTGCTTGATATCGACTCGCCGGGCGGCGAAGTCGCGGGCGCGTTCGATCTTGCCGACGCGAGCCAGGCAACGCGCGGCACAAAACCTGTGTGGGCAATCCTGAGCGAAAGCGCCTATAGCGCGGCCTATGCGATCGCGAGCGCGGCCGATCGAATCACCGTGCCACGCACTGGCGGCACGGGTTCAATCGGTGTCGTATGGATGCACGTTGACTGGTCGCGCGCACTCGATAGCGCGGGCCTCGCGGTGACGTTCGTCACGTGGGGCGACCGCAAGCTGGACGGCTACCCCGAATTACCGCTATCGCCCGAAGCGCGCGAGCGCGCCCAGGCGGATATCGACGCAACCGGCGAGCTATTCGCCGCGACGGTCGCGCGCAATCGCGGGCTATCAGTTGACGCCGTGCGCACGATGCAGGCCGGAACCTTCGGGGGCTCGCAGGGTGTTGCCGTGGGCCTCGCGGATGAAGTGCAGGCACCCGACGAAGCCTTCGCGTCATTGCTTGAATCTCTCGCACAGTAAGGGGGACATCATGGGCTTGAATCTCACTGCTTCGCGCTTCGCGCATCTGCTGGGGCCGCTTGCGCGACCGCTCGCCGCCGCGCGTGCTGACGACAAAGACGACGACAAAAAGGACGACGACGGGCGCGCCGACGATGACGACGACAAAGACCGCAAGGACGACGACAAAGACCGCAAGGGCCGCAAATCAAAGCGCTCGAAGAAAGCCCGCGCCGAAGATGACGACGACGAAGCACGCGCCGAAGACGAAGGCAACGACGAAGCGAGCGCGGCCGACGATGACGAAGGCGACGACGACAGGAAAGACGATGCGCGCAAGGCACAGCATGCACGGCTCGCCGAGCGCGCGCGCGGCGCGCAGATTTTCCGGTGCAGCGCAGCCGGTGCCCGCCCCGATGTCGCGGCGCATCTCGCCTTCGAAACCGATATGCGCGGCCCCGATGCCGTGAACCTGCTTACCGCGATTGCATCAGGTGACGGCACGCGACTTTCGCGGGGCGATACGCTGCGTAGCCGCATGGCGGGCGTGAGTCTGCCCGCGCTCGGCAGTGACGGCGGCACGGCCGAAGATCGCGACGGGCCTCAGGCCGCCGCCTCGATGATCCTCGCCGCCGCACGTCGCGCGCGTGGCGAAGCGTAAAGGGAGTGCCGCGAAATGACTACGACCTATAGCGATAACCCGTTCATGCCGGGCATGGTGAGCGATGCCTACGTACCGGATCAACTCATAGCAGGCGATTTCAAGCTCGTCACCGAAGGGCAGGCGCAATTCCCAACCGGGCTCCAGCTCACGCGCGGAACCGTGCTGGCGCAGCAGGCAGACGGCACCTATGCCACCGCTACTTCGAGCGGTGCAGCGGCTAATGCAATCCTTGCCGATGACGTGGACACGACAGGCGGCCAGCCTGCGACGGGCGGCGTGTATTTCACGGGTGAATTCAACGCGCGCGCGCTGATTCTCGATGCGTCGCTCACGCTCGCCGCCGCAACAATCGCGCTGCGTCCGTTTTCGATTTTCGTGAAACCCAGTGTATCCGCCGCCGATCCGACGTAAGCCCGTTGCGTCGCTTGCCATTCCTTTTCTAACGTAGCGCGTTTCTCCCGAAGGTACGCCGCCAAATCGCGGTCCTCGTAAGCCCGCCCGGTTTCGACCGGCGCGGGCTTTTTTGTGCGCGCCGCCAGGAGTACAGCAAATGAATATCTACGATACGATTGCGCTGATTCTCGTTGTGCCGAATCTCAAGCGCCCGCAAAAATTCCTCCTCGATCGCTTCTTTACGAACGTCGTAACCAGCGATACGGAACAGGTGAGTATTGACGTTGACGTTGGCAAACGGCGTATGTCGCCGTTCGTCTCGCCCCTGCTCGAAGGGCGACTCGTTGAACAGCGCCGGTATCAAACCAACATGTTCCGGCCCGCGTATATCAAGGACAAGCGCGCGCCCGATCTGCGCAAGCCGATTCGCCGCATGATCGGCGAACGCATCGGCGGCGCATTCAGGGGCGAGGAACGCGCCGCCGCGAAAATCGCGGCCGAAATGACCGATCAAATCGATCTGCTCGACCGACGCCTCGAATGGATGGCCGCGCAGGCGTTGATGACCGGAACTGTATTGATTGAGGGTGACGGCTTCCCGTCTGCACTTGTCGATTTTGGCCGCGATCCGACGCTTACCGTTGCGCTCTCGGGTTCCTCGGCGTGGGACCAGCCGAACGGCACGCCAACGCACGATATCGAAGTATGGCAACACGCGATTCTGAAAAAGAGCGGCGCACAGGTCACAGACCTCATCTTTACGACCTCGCCGTGGGAATACTTCATTGCAGACGAACGCGTAAAAGCCGCCGTCTACTATCCGAAGCTTTCCGATTTCGGCAACGCGGTGGACCCCGGCGCGCGGATCACTACGGGCGCGGTGTACAAGGGCCGCTGGGGTCAATATTCGCTCTGGGTCTATAACGACTGGTACGTGGACGACAACGACGTGGAACAACCGATGTTGCCCGATGGGGTGGTCATCATGGCCGGTCCCGATTTGATGGGTACACGCGCATTCGGCCAGATCATTGACCCGAAATTCAATTATCAGGCGTTGCCCTACGCGCCGAAAATGTGGATTGCGGACGATCCGCCGCAGCGCTTCCTCATGATGCAGAGCGCGCCCATTGTCATTCCCTCGCGCGTCAATGCCGCGCTTTGTGCGACCGTATGCGCTGCCGAAGAGGACTGAGCCATGAACACTCCGAACACGACTTCGAAAGCCGGTGCGGGCGCGAGCGGCGCGCAGCCTCTGGCCGCAACGCAGGATAGCGCCAAAGGCGGCGCAACCGGAACGGTAACGGTTGCGCGCGGGCGCTCGATCCGCCACGACGGCAAGACCTACACGGCGGGCCAGTCCGTCACGCTTGCGGCCGCAGACGTTGCGCGCCTTCGCGCGCGTGGCTTCATTGCGCCAGATCGTGACGCGACGCAGGCCGAAGACGAAGAGAAGGCACGCACGCAGGGGCCAACCTTCGAAAGCACGGACGGCCCTGCCGTAAAGACAAAGCGCTAACGGTTTGCCTCGATGTCGCTTGCCGTTCCCGATGACTTCGACGGCCATATCCTCTCGCCCCTGTTCGATCAATTCGCCGAAGGCGTCACCTATGCGCACGCGAGCGGCGAAACGCTCGCGATTAACGGCATCTTTGATGAAGCGTATCGCGAACTGATCCCGCAAGGCGGCGTGCTTGCGTACACGACCGAACGCCCCGTGTGTGGGGTGCGGCTCGTTGAATTCGGCGACTCGCCGCCGCAACAGGGCGACGCGCTCACAGTGGATCGAACGGGCAACGTGTACGAAGTGCAGGAAGTGAGACTCGATGGGCACGGCGCGGCAATGCTCATGCTTAACTGGATCGACGCCGCCGCGTTGTAGCCGCTTTGTACCGCTCGCCATGCTTTACCGCTCGTTGCTGCGCGACATCGCGGCCGACGTGCTACGCCGCGCGCAGACCACCGCCGCCGATCGCGTGTACACGCCGCGCGACTGGCCTACAACCGCATGTTATCCGTGCATTCTCGTTGACTGGCTGAGCGACCGGAAGGAAGCGCTCGGACAGGAACCGCCCGCATTCACCGCAACAGCGACGCTCGACGTTACCGGCCGGGTGCAGGAAACCAGCGTGGCCGCCGCGCGCGATACCTGCGAGGCGCTATGCGACCAGATCGAATGCGCGTTACTGACCTGCCGCGATCTGCTCGCGCACATTCAACGTGTATCGACCATCGAAAGCACGATGGAGCTGAACGCTACCGGCCGCGTGCATATCGCCGATATGCGTATGGCGTTCGAACTCGAATATTTCATTACTTTCGATCCCTTCGCCGATACGCCGCTCGCGCTGCAACGCGTCGCGGTGCCGCTTGAATCGCTCGGCATCCACGCCGACACCGTGACGCCCGCCGACCCCTCTGGCACCTATCCGAATCCGCCATTTTCTGACGCCGTGACACCCGCGCCGCGCATGCGCGGCCCCGATGGTCGCGACGAGGGAACGCTCGAAATCACGCCTCAAGACCCGCCCGGCAGGAACCTCCGGCCCGTGTAGGTCCAGCGCACAGTCACCTTGCCGCTAGTTTGCCTGGCGCGTGCCATACTGAGGAAAGCACTCTCTGATGCGAGTTGCCATGCAAGACTGCCCCTTGAAAGATGATTTTCCCACCGGGTTTCATGAGGAACTCGGCGGCCTGCTCGTTGCGTGGGGCGGCGTCGAATATTTATTCAAGCTTTGCGGTAAGGATTTGTGCGGTGAGGGATTCACCGCAGGCATGCGCATCCAGATCGTCAAAGAGAAGAAATTCAATGATTTCTGTAAGCACTACGAGCCGCTCGCACAAGCCAAGCTTTCCGAGGAGCAAGCAAGCGTCTTTTCCGAGCTACTTGCTGAGGCACGCGAACTTCTGACCCTTCGCAATGACAACATCCATGCACTGTGGACCACAGACGACCGTGGTGAGCCGGTACGGCTGCCGCCCAAAAAAAATAAGCATAGGGACGATGTGGACTGGTTTAAAAACGTTGTGCCAGTTTGCCAAATCCGCGATACGCGCAAGCGGATTGAAAACTTGTTTCTGCGAATCGACAAAGAGCGGCGCACCTGGTCGATTCCGCGCGCGCACTAGCTATTCGATGGTGTAACAGAGAAATGCCGGGATGGGAGCCTTGGATCAACAGGCAACAAAAAACCCGCACAGGGCGGGTTCCAGTTTGATACGACTTCGCCTAAAATCAGCCGGTCTTGCCCTCAGTTTGCCCTAACGGTGAAACGGGGCAACGCACACGGGATACACAAACCGGCTGGAAGTCTTGATGCGTTTGGTTGCGGGGGTAGGATTTGAACCTACGACCTTCGGGTTATGAGCCCGACGAGCTGCCAGACTGCTCCACCCCGCGTCAGAGAAAAAAGAGTATATCGGATCGCTGACACAACGTCAAATGTTGGCGCGAAATACATATCGAGTGCGGTCGAGCAAGCGGCACATTCGCGCGGCGCGATGCGTCGCACGCGCTACGAAACATCGCAACGGCAAGTTGCACACTCCCCGCTCGCGCACGCGATAAGATGCGGGACTACCGCGAATCGGAGCAACTGGCCGGGACTTCATTCATCGAGCCTCGCCCGCGCGAACGCAACAACGCAAGAAGCTATCTTCATCGTTGAGCGGAACTTGATATGACGTATCCACCCGATGCAATTCTTGCTGCGCTGCCCGTGAAAACCTCTTTGCTCAAGTTGCGCAGGCATCGGCACCCATGCACGAGGAATCAACACGGCATTTAAATTTTTCTGCCGGGAGCACGGTCGCCCATGCTCATGCGTATTGCGCCATGAGTCGTCCCTTCGTGCTTCCAATCGATCATCTATTTGCGTAAGCAGGGATACCCGTTCACGCGATACACCATTTCTTTCAACCAAGACGGTCCATCTTGCTGCGCGCGGTGTGCGGCTTTCCTGCTCGGACGAACGCATCTTCCTGCGGCGGGTGCCGATAGTTGCCACATCAGTGAGACCGCCATGACACTTCTATCTTTGATCTCGCATCCTTCCAGGCGCGTCATCTCAGGTTCCCGGTATCGCGGCGCTTCGAAGGTCGCGGCTTCGCGCGCGAAGGGTTGAGCAACGCAATCGACCACGTCTTTAGCACGCTGCAACTGCATCGCGTAATGGCGAATTACCGGCCCGACAATCTGCGCAGCGCGCGACTCCTCGAGCGGCTCGGCTTCGAAAACGAAGGCCTCGCGCGTGCGTATCCGAAGATCGACGGCGCGTGAGCCGATCATGTGCTGACATCGCGAATCAACTCGCGCGACTGACGCCGATAGCCATGCAAGCGCCGCAGCGCGCCGCGCGGCCCTTGCTGCGCGACCACCGCCACCGCCTGAAACGCGACCGGCGCAAACACCAGCCCGAGCAAGGTCGCCGTCACGACGCCGCCGAACACGCCCGTACCGATCGACCGGCGGCTTTCCGCACCGCCGCCGCTCGCCAGCACCAGCGGCACGACGCCCAGCAGGAACGCCGACGACGTCATCACGATCGGGCGAAATCGCGCGCCCGCCGCGCGTATCACGGCGCGCGTCAGCGGCACGCCGCGTAGGCTCAGGTCGCGCGCGAATTGCACGATCAAAATCGCGTTTTTCGCGGACAAGCCGATCACTGTGATCATCCCAACCTTGAAGTAGACGTCGTTCGGCATGCCGCGCATCAGCATCGCCGCAATGGCGCCGACTACGCCAAGCGGTACGACCATCAACACCGCGAGCGGAATCGTCCAGCTTTCGTATAGCGCGGCCAGCGCCATGAACACCGCCAGCAGCGACAGTCCGAGCAGCAACGGCGTCAGCCGCGCCGCCGCGCGTTCTTCGCGCGCCGCATCGACCCAGTCGAACGCGATGCCCGCAGGCAAGCTCGCCGCGAGCCGCTCCATTGCCTCCATCGCCGCCCCCGAACTGACACCGCTCGCCGCACGGCCGTTCAGATCGAGCGACGGATAGCCGTTGTAGCGCGTCAATGCGACTGGCCCGATGGTCCAGCGGCGCGTCGCAACCGACGACAGCGGCACCATCGCGCCCGACTGGTTCGGCACCGACAAGGCCAGCAGATCGGTTTCCGTCATCCGCGTCGACGCATCGCCCGCCACCAGGACGCGGCGCATCCGGCCACCCGCCGGAAAATCGTCGACATAGTGCGAGCCAAAGGTGCTGCCGAACACGTCCGCAATCCGGTCGAACGATAAGCCGAGCGCGTACGCCTTCGCGCGGTCCACGTCGAGTTCGATACGCGGCGCGTCGGGCAGATCCTCGAAATGAATCGACGCCAGCGACGGATCGGCCTTCGCGCGCTCGGCAAGCTGGTCGCGGGCGGCCTTCAACGCGTCGCGGCCCAAGCCGCCGCGATCTTCGAGCCGGAACGTGAAGCCGTCCGAATGCCCGACGCCCGGCACCGACGGCGGCAATTGCGCCTGCACGTTGCCGTCGAGAATCCGGCTGAACGACCGGTTCAACGTGTCGCGCAGCGTCATCGCATCAACGCCGCGCCGGCCCCAGTCTTTCAGCGTGACGAATGACATCGCTACGTTCTGTCCGCTGCCCTCGAAACTCCAGCCGATCACGCTTGTCACGTTCGCCACCGCCGTTTGCATGCGCAAAATCGACTCGGTCGTTTCGACGACGGCGAGCGTGCGCGCCTGCGTCGCGCCGGCCGGCAACTGGATCATCACCTGCAGCTGGCCCTGGTCTTCGACGGGCAGGAAGCCGCCCGGCATCCGCCAGTACAACGCGCCGCACAGCAGCAGCAATACGGCATACACCGCGAGCAGCGGCCCGACCCTGCGCATCGCGGCGGCCGTCATGGCCCGGTAGGCGCGCGACGCGCGATCAAAGCCCTGTTCGAAACGCGTCGAGAGGCGCGCGGCAACGCCACGCAAACCGCGTCGCGCGTCACGCTGACGGACCGATTGCGCAGGCGCGCTCAGCAGGTTCGCGCACAACGCGGGCGTCAACGAAAGCGCCATGAAAGACGAGACCAGCATCGACGCAATCATCGCGACCGCGAATTGCCGGTAAATCCCACCGACGCCGCCAGGAAAGAACGCCATCGGCACGAACACGGCGGTCAGCACCGCCGTCACGCCGACGATCGCACCGCCGATCTGTTTCATCGCTTTCAATGTCGCGTCGCGCGGCGCCAGGCCCTCTTCGTCCATCACGCGATGCACGCTCTCGACCACCACGATCGCGTCGTCGACCAGAATGCCGATCGCCAGCACGAGGCCGAACATCGTGAACACGTTGATCGACAAGCCGAATGCGTACATCGTGACAAACGCACCCATCAGCGTGACCGGAATCACCACTGTCGGCACCAGCGCGTAGCGCAGATCGCGCAGGAACAGCCACATCACGAGAAACACCAGCAAGATCGCCTCGGCCAGCGTGATCAGCACTTCGCGAATCGCAACGTTGACGAAGCGCGCGCTATCGAACGGCACCTGAACCGCGACGCCCGGCGGCAAACGGCTCGCCAGTTCCGCGAGCCGCGCCCGAATCGCGTCCGATGTTTCGAGCGCGTTGCCGCGCGGCCCGAGTTGAATCCCGACCGTCGCCGACGGCTTGCCGTTCAGGCGCGACCAGAACGTATAGTTGTCGCGGCCGATCTCGACCCGCGCGACGTCGGCAAGCCGCACTGCCGAGCCATCGGGGTGTGCTTTCAGCACGATCTGGCCGAATTCCTCCGGCGACAGCAACTGCCCTTTGACGTTCACCGACGCGGTCAACTGCTGGCCGTCCACCAGCGGCGCGTCGCCGAGTGTGCCTGCCGCGACGCTCGCGTTTTGCGCGGCAATCGCGGCGTTGACGTCGGACGCGGCGAGGCCGAATTCGCGCAGCTTCATCGGATCGAGCCAGACGCGCAACGCTTCGTCGGCGTCCCACAGTTGCGCGGAACCGACGCCCGGCGCGCGCTTCAGTTCGCGCATGATGTCGCGGCTGAGGATGTCGCTCAGTTGCGCGGAATCGCGCGTGCCATCGGTGGACGTCAGCGCGACCAGCATCAGGAACGTGTTGGCGGCCTTGAAAACGCTGATACCCTGCTGCACCACCTGTTGCGGCAAACGCGGCTCGACCTGCTTGAGCCGGTTCTGCACGTCCATCATCGCGATATCGGGGTTGGTGCCGGGCGCGAAGGTCGCCGCGATTTCAAGGTTGCCGAGGCCGTCGCTGGCGGTTTCGTAGTACAGCATCCCGTCGGCACCGTCGAGACTTTCTTCGATGATGCTGCCAACGTTCGCATCCACGGCTTCCGTCGATGCACCCGGATAGACGGCGTCGATCACGATACGCGGCGGCGCGAGTCGTGGATATTGCGCGACCGGCAGTTGCGTCAACGCGAGCGCGCCCGCGATGATTACCGCAAGCGCCAGAATCCACGCAAAGACCGGTCGGTCGATAAAAAAGGCGGCCAAGGCATGCTCACGCGTGTGGGTTCGGTGCGAGCGCGACCGGCGAAGCGAACACCGGCGCATCGGCGAAACGGGCCATATGGAATGCATCGACCAGCTTGCCGTCGCGCATCGCGAACGCTGGCGAGCGTCCTTCCTCGACGAAGCCGAAGCGCTGGTACAGAGCGATCGCGCGGTGGTTGTCGACGAACACGGTCAACTCCAGCCGACGCAGGCCGAGCAGCGTATCCGCGCACTCGACGGCCGCCGCGAGCAGCGCCGTGCCGACGCCGCGCCCGACGTAATCGTCATGCACGCAGAGACCGATTCCCGCGCAATGCGCCATCCGGTGCATGCGCGGCAACACGTCGATCATCCCGACCACGCGACCGGCCGCCTGCGCGCACAGCCCGAGCGTGTTCGCGGGCATTTTTTCGAGCCAGCTCCCGACCGTCGCGTTCGAGCGATACGGCGTCTGCAACGTGCCATGCCGCGCGCCGGGGCAGTTCATCAACGAAGTGATCGCGTCGAGGTCGGACACTTCGCGGGCGCGGATAATCACATGCGCCGTGTCGGGTTTCAACGAGACGTTCATACGGCCGCCTCGATTTCCGCTTGCAGATGACCCATCGGCGCGCGTAAGCGGCCCATGAACACCGAGTCGATCAGCATGCCGTCGCGCAGCACGGCGCCGCGAAAGGTCGCTTCGTGCGAAAAACCGAACTTGCGATACAGCGCAATCGCGCGATGGTTGTCGGCGAACACGTTCAGCTCGAGACGGCGCAGCCCGTACCAGTTGTCGGCGGCATCGATCAGTTCGGCCATCAGCCGCGTGCCGACGCCCTTGCCCTGCCAGTCGTCGTGCACGCTGATACCCAGCCAGCCGCTATGCGCGCGGCGCAGCGTGCCCGGATGCAGATCGGCCGAGCCGACCAGCGTATCGCCCACCAGCGCTGCAATCGCCATCGACGGCGCCGCGAGCTTCGCGAGCCAGCCTTGAGTCTGCTGCAAGGTCGGATACGGACGCATCGGGTTCTGGCGCATCACACCGGGGCATGAACGCAGCGCGTGGAATTGCGCGGCGTCGTCCGGATCCAGCGGCCTGATGCTCATCTCGACCGGTTCGGCCCCGAACCGTGTCGTGCTCTCAAATATTGTCTTTGGTTCCGTCATTGTTATGGCCTTCAATCTGTCATCGGAAACTCACTCACAGCGTCAGTTCGAACGAGCGTGCCAGCAAGCCGGGTAGTTTCCAGCCGCCGGTCTGCCGCTCGCCCTCCGTTCCATCGTTCAGCAGCAGTTCCGGCTCGGCGTCGAGACGTTCGAGTTCGCTCGACAGCAAACGGTACAGGCTGTCGTCGAAACGCATCGCGTCGACCGGCGCGACGATCTGGCCGCGTTCGACCCAGAACGTCGCGAAACGCGTCATGCCGGTCAACCGGCAATTCATCCGGTCAGAAAAATTCACGTACCAGAGATTGCCGACATACAGCCCGGTATCGAGTGCGGCAAGGATATCGGCGGCGTCGAGATCGCCGCCAGCCATCGCCAGCGACTCGGGCGTTTCGCCGGCGAGCGCGCCGTTCGGCGTCAATCCGTATTCGCGCGCGCTACGGGCGTTGGTCAGTTGCCCGGCGTTGCGGCCGTCGTGAATCAACGGCACGCTGTCGCGCTGATAACCGTCTTCGTTGAAGCGCGGCGTGATATTCAGGCTCAGGTCTTCGGTCATCGACACGCGCGGATCGAGCGCGACTGCGCCGCTGTGCAGCCGGTAAAACGGGCTGCGCGCGGTGGCGTTCGCGCGCGCGGAAAACCCGCCCCACGACGCCGTGCCGACCAGTTCCAGCATCGCCGCCGGCGCCAAATACGTGCGATACCGCCCCGGCGACAACGCGCGCGGCGTGTGTCCGAGCACCGGCAAACGTGCGGCGGCCTGTTCGACCTTCGCGGCGAACACGCTGTCGTCCCAGTGGTCGCCGGTGTACGTGCTTTTGATCGCACGGCCGCTCGGGTCGTACAACGACCAGCTAAAGCTGAAGTTGCTGACTTCGTACCAGCCGCGACTGCCGCGCGACGACGCGAAGCCGCGCACCATCGAGCCACCGGCATAGAAGCCGACGAAATCGAGTCCGCGCGCGCTTTCGGTGGCGATCCGCAACAGTGCGTCGGGCGCGGGCAGCTTGCCGCTGCGGCGCGTCGATTGGGTCCATTGGGTGGCGTCGTACAACAGATGCGGGTCGTCGGGCGCATCGCGCAAGCCGTCGCGCAACGTATTCAGCGCATCGGCGATATCGCGCAGGTCCGTCGCCGGATCGCCGCATACCGTGAAGCTCGAATACGCCTGCCTGGCGCCGTCGATCAGGCGGACGGTCAGTTTGCCTTGCGACACCTGGCCGATCTGCCTAACCTTGCCACCGTTGAAGCGGATAAAGTCGGATCGCTCCGCCGACAGCCGCGTCAACGCCACTTCGTCGCCGCTGAGCAACGTGTCGATCGCATCGGCAAGCAGCGCGAAATGCGCGTGCCAATCCGGCGACTGCGCGTTCGAGGCGAAATCGAAGCCGCTCGATGCATTGACTGCATTGACTGCATTGGTTGTAGTCATCGCGCGCCTCCGAATACATCGACATGCGTGAACACGCACGGCGGCGACGCATGGCCGACGCGCACCACCTGCGTCGGTTCGCCTTTGCCGCACATCGACGTGCCGAACACTTCGCGCGTGCCGGCATTGCCGACCGCGCTCAGACTGCGCCAGAAATTCGCGGATATGCCGCGATAATTCGGTTGCCTGACGATTTGCGTGAGCTTGCCGTTTTCGATCAACTGGCCGAACTCGCAGCCGAATTGAAACTTGTTGCGGTGATCGTCGATCGACCACGACGTATTGGTGCGCATCAGGATGCCGTGTTCGATGCCGGAAATCATTTCGCCCAGCGTGCTGGTTCCCGGTTCGATATTCAGGTTCGCCATCCGGTCGATCGGCGCGCGATTCCAGCTCGACGCACGCGAATTCGCGACGCCCGCCATCTTTGCGCGCTGTTGCGACAGCGCGCCACCGAGCGGACGTTCGAGCACGCCATCGCGAATCAGATACTGTTTGCGCGCTTCAGTGCCGTCGTCGTCGAATGCGTACGACGCGGCTTCTTCGCGCAACGACGGATCGAATGTCACGTTGAGCAGTTCCGAGCCGTAACGGTAAGTGCCGAACATCTCCGGCTTCACGAAACTCCATCCGGCGAAGTTGCGTTCGTCGCCGAGAATCCGGTCGAGTTCGAGCGGATGCCCGATCGATTCGTGAATCTGCAACATCATCTGATCGGGCATCAGCAGCAGGTCGCGCGGACCAGCCGGACAGTTCGGCGCGGCCAGCAAGGTCAGCGCGTCGGTGGCGAGCCGCACGCCTGCGCCGTCGAACGCGTAGCGGTCCAGCACTTCGACGCCGCCTTGCGCGAGCGTGCCGTAATTGCCGCCGAGCGTGCGCACCTGCGTGTCGCCGTTCGCGTGCGCCGCGACGCTCATTTCCGGCATCACGAGGCAAAAGCGCTGGTCGATTCGCGCGCCGTCGCTGGTCAGATAAATCTGTTCGGTGCGCGTGATCTGCACGGATGCCGTGCGCTCGACAATCCGGTCGTCGATTTTCGCGGCGGCGCATTCGTGCGCGAGACGCGCGAGCCATTCGCCGCGCGTCGGCAGCGGTCGGTCGGCATTGGGCGAGACATACGCGCCGCTGAGCGCTTCGCGCGACACCGCGCGATGGTCGATCAGCGATGCGCCGGCGCTCGCCAGCGCACGTTGCGTCGCGATATCGAGCGCAGCCTGCAAGCCCGCGATGGACAGATCCGTGGTTGCCGCATAGCCTGCGCCCGCGCCGGCCCACGCGGTCAGCATGGCGCCGCGTTCGCGCTGCGTGCGCAGCGGCTGCGCGACGTCGTTGCGCACTTCGTGGTCGTCGATCTGTTCATCGACAATCCGTAAGGACCAGAACGCCGCGGTGCTCTTCAACGCGCGGGCGGCCTGCGTCCAGCGCGATTCGCTCATTGCAGCACCTCGGGTTCGTCGTGCTCCGGCGCGATCATCGACGCGGCGAGCAACGACTGCGTATAAGGATGTGACGGCGCATGCAGCACGTCGAGCGTGTCTCCCGCCTCGACCACGCGGCCGTTCTTCATCACGATCACGCGATGCGCCATCGCACGCATCACCGCCAGATCATGGGTGATCAACAGATAGCTTAACCGGTACTTCTTCTGCAAGCCCGCCAACAACTTAAGCACCTGTTGCTGGATCGACACATCGAGCGCGCTGGTCGGTTCGTCGAGAATCAGCACTTCCGGTTCGACCGCCAACGCACGCGCGATCGCTATGCGCTGCCGCTGCCCGCCGGAAAATTCGTGCGGATAGCGCAGCATCGATTCGTGCGGCATGCCCACTTCTTCGAGCATCGTCCCCACCCGCGCGCGGCGCGTGCGCGCGTCGATTTCCGGCCGGTGCACCTCGATCCATTCCCCGACGATCTGCTCGACCGTCATACGCGGCGATAGCGACCCGAACGGGTCCTGAAACACCACCTGCATCCGCGAGTACAACGCGCGGCGCGAGTTCGCGCCACGCAAAGCCGACAACGGCGCGCCGTCGACATGGATATGACCGGCGGCGGGCCGTTGCAGACCGAGCAGCGTCGCCGCCAGCGTCGATTTTCCGGAGCCCGATTCGCCGACCACGCCGAGCGTCTCACCGCGACGCAGCGTCAGATCGACGTCGTGCACTGCGCGAAACGTCGAACCGCTGAACAGCGAGCGCCAGCCTTTCGCGGCCGTCCGGTAATCGACCGCGAGGCCTTGCACCTCGAGCACCCGACGCGCGTGCGGTTCGATCGGCCCGATCTCGCGATGCGGTTCGCTGTCGAGCAATCGCTGCGTGTAAGGATGCTGCGGCGCTGCGAACAGCGCCTGGGTCGTATTGGTTTCGACCAGCACACCCTTTTCCATTACCGCCACGCGTTGGGCGAAGCGGCGCACGAGATTCAGGTCGTGCGTGATCAGCAGCACCGCCATGCCGCGATCGGCGGCTTCCTGTTCCTGCAACTCGATCAGCAGATCGACGATCTGCTGACGCACGGTGACGTCGAGCGCGGTAGTGGGTTCGTCGGCGAGCAGCAGGCGCGGACGGCACGCGAGCGCCATCGCGATCATCGCGCGCTGGCGTTGTCCGCCGGATAGTTGATGCGGGTAGCTGTCGATCCGCCGTTCCGGCTCGGGAATGCCGGTACGGCGCAGCAGTTCAATGCCGCGGGCGCGCGCCGCGTTCGACCGCAAACCCTCGTGCAGACGCAGGCTTTCGGCGATCTGCTGACCGATCGTGAACAGCGGATTGAGCGCGGTCATCGGCTCCTGAAACACCATCGCGACGTCGGCGCCGCGAATCCCGCGCATCTGCTGCTCGGTTTTCTGCAATAGATCGACGCCGTCGAGACGGATCTGGCCGCTGGTCTGCGCATGTTCGACGAGGCGCAGGATCGACAGCGCCGTGACGCTCTTGCCCGAACCGGATTCGCCGACCAGCGCAACCCGCTCGCCGCGCCCGATCGTCAGATTCAGTTCGCGAACCGCGACCTTGTCGCCGAAACGGATCGAGAACGTGTCGATTTCCAGCAAAGGCTTGTGCAACGTTGCATCGCTCATCACTTTCCCCCGCCGAACGCCGACCCGCGCGAACGCGTGTCGAGCGCATTGCGCAACGCGTCGCCCATGAACGTCAGCAGCAACAACGTGATCACCAGCGCGGCAAACGCAGATACCGAAATCCACCATGCGTCGAGGTTGTTCTTGCCTTCCTGAAGCAGTTCGCCCAGGCTCGGCGTGGGCGGTGCGACACCCAGCCCCAGAAAGTCCAGACTCGTCAGCGACAGAATCGCGGCGCTCATCCGGAACGGCAGGAAGGTGATCACCGGCGTCATGCTGTTCGGCAGCAGATGACGCCAGATGATCTGCCAGTTGCTCAAACCCATCGTGCGCGCGGCGCGAACGTAATCGAGCGAACGGTTGCGCAGGAATTCGGCGCGCACATAGTCGGACAGCACCAGCCAGCCGAACATCGACAGCAGGATAAACAGCAGCCACAAACTCGGCTCGAAGATCGACGCGAAGATGATCAGCAGATACAGGTCCGGCATCGAACTCCATACTTCGATCAGGCGCTGCCCGATCAGGTCGGTGCGGCCGCCGTAAAAGCCTTGCAACGCACCCGCCAGCACGCCCAGCACGATACCCGACACCGTCAGCGCAAGCGCCATCAACACCGACAGCCTGAAGCCGTACAGCAATCGCGACAGCACGTCGCGGCCGTATTGATCGGTGCCGAGCCAGTTGGTCGCGGACGGCGACGCCGGAAACGGCCGCGTCGCGAAGTAATCGATCGTGTCGTAGTGGTAGTGATTCGGCGGGTAGATCGCGAAGTTGCCTTTCTCCGTCAACTGCTTGCGGATAAACGGATCGAGATAGTTCGCGCGGGTCGGAAAATCGCCGCCGAACATCGTTTCCGGATAGTCCTTCACGATCGGAAAATAGTCATGGCCGTCGTAACGGACCATCAGCGGCCGGTCATTCGCGAGCACTTCGCCGAGCAGGCTCAGCACGAACAGCGTCGCGAACACGATCAGGCTCCAGTAACCGAGCTTCTGCCGGCGAAAACGCTGCCATACGCGTCGCCCAGGCGACACGGACACCGGCAACGCGCCAGGCGGCAGCTTATCGGTCCAGGCTGTTGAACTGGATGCGGGGGTCGACGAGGACATAGCAGACGTCAGCAATGAGTTTGGTCACGAGACCAATCAGCGTGAACAGGAACAGCGAACCCAGCACGACCGGATAGTCGCGGCGGATCACCGAGTCATAAGACAGTTGGCCCATGCCGTCGAGCGAAAACAGCGTTTCGATCAGCAGGTTGCCGTTCAGGAAGGCGCCGATAAACGCGGCGGGCAGTCCGGTCAGCAGCGGAATCGCGGCGTTGCGCAATACGTGCTTCCACAGCACGTCACGCTTGGGCGCGCCTTTCGCCCGCGCGGTCAGCACATATTGACGACCAATCTCTTCGAGAAACGTATTCTTGGTCAGGATCGTGACGATCGCGAAGTTGCCCACCACCGACGCCGTCACCGGCAACACGATGTGCCATAGATAATCGAGCACCTTGCCGAACGCGCTGAGTTCGTCGAAGTTATCGGACGTGAGGCCGCGCATCGGGAAGACCTGCCAGAACGTGCCGCCGCCAAACAGCATCAGCAGCAGCACGCCGAACACGAAGCCCGGAATCGCGTAGCCGGTCAGCACCATCACGCTGGTGGCGGTGTCGAAGCGCGAGCCGTTGCGCACCGCTTTCGCGATCCCGAGCGGCACCGACACGATGTAGGTCAGCACGACCGTCCATAACCCGAGCGTGATCGACACGGGCAGTTTCGAGCGGATCACCGCCCATACGCTCTGATGGTGATAGTAGGACTGGCCGAGATCGAAACGCGCGTAGTCCCTCAGCATCTTCAGATAGCGCGTCAGCGGCGGTTTGTCGAAGCCGAACTGCTTCTTGATCTGCTCGATCTGCTGCGGATCGACGCCCTGGCTGCCGTGATACGCGCTGCCGCCGCCTCCGCCTTCGCCGCCGCGCTGCTGGCCGTGACGCAACTGCGTCATCATCTGTTCGACCGGGCCGCCCGGCACGAACTGCGTCACGAAGAACGTCAGCGTAACGACGCCGATCAGCGTCGGGATCATCAGCAGCAGACGTTTGATGATGTAGATAAACATAAGCCCCTCACTTCGCCTCGGCGGTGTTGGCCGCAGCGGACGGCGTCTTGCGATACCAGTAGCTGACGATCCAGTCCTCGCCCTGGAAACTGACCGGCGTCACCGACGGGTAGCCGAGGGCGCTTTTGTACGCGATCCGCGTATCCGGCGCGAAATATTCGGGCACCAGGTAATAGCCGTTGATCAGCACGCGGTCGAGCGCATGGGTCGCGGTTTCGAGTTCGTTCAGCGTGCTCGCGCGCATCACCGCGCGCACCAGCGCATCGACCGCCCGCGACCTCACGCCCGGATAGTTCTCCGAGCCGACCTGCGATGCCGATGCGCTGCTGAAACGACGCTCCAGTTCGGAACCGGGAATCGTCACGCGCAGATAGATGAACGTCGTCATATCGAACTCGAAGTTGTCGATCCGCTTCTGATACAACGCACTATCTATCTCGCGCATATGCGCATCGATGCCGAGCAGTTGCAGGTTGCGCATATACGCCAGCAGTACGCGATCCATGCCAGGCTGATCGTCGATGATTTCGATCGACATCGGGTTGCCGTGCGCGTCGCGCAACTGGCCGTCGCGCACCGTCCAACCCGCTTCGGCGAGCAGGCCGCGCGCTTCGCGCAGGTTCTCGCGCAACGTGTGCGGCGCAATCGTGTCGGCCTGCCTGACCATTGGACCGAACACGGCCGCCGGCAAACTCGCGCGATACGGCTCGAGCAGCTCGAGTTCGGCATCGGTGGGCGCGCCTTGCGCGGCGAACGGGCTATCGTCGAAGTAGCTGTTGGTGCGCCGGTACTGGCCGTAAAAGGTCATCCGGTTCAGCCAGTCGTAGTCGAACGCGAGTGCAAGGGCGTGCCGCACCCGCACATCCGAAAACATCGGCCTGCGCGTGTTGAACATCAGCCCCTGCATCTGCGCGCCGTGATCCGGAAAGAGTTTGCGCTGCAACGCGCCGTTATCGAAGTTCTTGCCGATATAACGGCGCGCCCATTGCATCGAACTGTATTCGACCATCACGTCGGTATCGAGCGCTTTCAGCGATTCGAGCTGCGTGTAATGATCGTGATAGAGCTTGAACGCGACGCGCGCGAAATGGTACATGCCGCGCCGCGACGGCAAATTTGCGGCCCAGTATGCCGGATTGCGACTGTAGACGATCTGCGTGTCGTTCTTGCGCTGCTCGATCAGATACGGGCCGCTCGACACCGGCGGCACGTTGGTCAACTGATCGAATGCGATGCGCGTGCCGTTGGCTTGCATTGCCCACTTGCGCGAGAAAACCGGCAGGTCGCCTGCGATCAACGGCGCGTCGCGTTCCACGTGCCTGAAGTCGAAGCGCACCCGCGACGGGTCGAGCACCGTGGCGCGGCTGATCACCGCGAACTGCGAGTTGAACAGCGGCGATGCCTGCGGGCTGGTCAGCGTATCGAACGAATACTTGACGTCGTCGGCGGTAATCGGATCGCCGTTCGAAAAGCGCGCTCGCGGGTCGATATGAAACACCGCTGATTTGCCATCCGGCGCCACCTCGACGTCGTCGGCGATCAATGCGTATTCCGACGCGAGTTCGTCCCAGCTGCGCTGCATCAGCGTATCGAACATCAGATGCAGGATGTCCGGCGCCGGCGCACCACGCGTCAGGAACGGATTCAGCGAATCGTAGCTTTGCGCTTCGTCGTAGTTCTGGAAAACCAGCGTGCCATCGGTCGGCGCATTCGGGTCCGCGTAATCGAAATGCGTGAACCCGGATGGATACTTCGGCACGTCGTACTGCGCGATCGACGCCCTCGCGAACACGGGCGCGGTCGTCAACGGCACGACCAGCAGCCCCGCGACGAGCGTCACCGCAACCCGCGCCGCGAGCATCTTAACGACGTGCGCGCGCGGGCTTCGAAACCTGTCGGTTGTCATCATGCGTGTCTGGACGCAATCGGCTCGTAGCCGATGCGCGATGCTTCGAAACCGCGCGGGCGGCGGCGGGTAGCCACCGCTCGCGCGGTTCCGGGTTGAAGGCCGGATGGGTAAATTGCGAAGGCCGGAAGTTCGCGTCGAAGCTGAGCTTATTCGTCGTCGTTACTCGTCGTGGTTACTCGTCGTCGGACGGTGTGGTCTTGAACGAGAACTGAACTTCGCCAACATACGGCTCGGCATTCTTCTCGCACTTGTACGCCTTGCCTGCGGCAATCACGGCTTCGTTGAACACCGACGTCGGCGGCGTGACGCGCATGATCTTCACGTCGCTGACCTTGCCGTCCGTACCGATCGTCAGATGCGCGATCACGTCCGCCGAAATACCGTCCGTCAATGCCTTGCGCGGAATCACCGGCTGCACCGACTGGCAATGACCGCGGCCGTCCACCACGCCATGCAGCGCGGGCGGCGCCGGCGGCGCGGCCGGTGCCGGAGCGGGTGCCGGCGCAGGCGTCGGCGAGGCGATCGCCGGAGCGTTCGGAGCCGGATTCGCCGTGGGCTGGATCACCGGCTGCGGCGTCGGTCGCGGCGGCGGCGGCGTCGGGGTCGGCTTCGGTATTTCGTGCTTCGGCTGCGCTTTGGGCGGCGCCGGCGGCGGCTCCAGCTTCTTGACCTCGGGCGGCGGCGGTGGCGGAGGCGGCGGCGCAATCTGCACGCGCATCTCCTTCGGCGGGGGAGGCGGCGGCGGCTGGAACTTCATGTGCGACACGCCCAGAATCACCAGCGCCTCGACCAGCACCGCAACGCCGATCGCCAGCTTCATGGGCATGCGACCGTGATGCGCCGGCGTCGTCGATGCCCAGAGTGCACCGTCCAGGCGGTTTTGCGGATCTTTCATGTCGATGGCCGGTGAACTCATGTCGTCGGGTTCGTGGCCAATGCAACCGAACTGATGCCCGCCGCGCGCACCAGGTCCATCACCTTGACGATATTCTTGTAGCTCGTGCCTTCGTCGCCGGCAATCGCGACATCTACTTTCTTCGAGTCGTGAACCAGACCTTGCAGACGCGCGGTCAGTTCGTCGGGCGTCACGGGCTTCGAATCCAGATAGATTTCATCCGTCTTCGTCACGCCGATCGATAGCTTGACGGTCTGCTGCAACTGCTCGGCGGTGCTCGATTGCGGCAGGTCGAGCTTGATGCCTGTGCCCTGGATCATCTTCAGCGTCGCGAGCATGAAGAACACCAGCAGGAACATCATGATGTCGATCATGGGGATGATCTCGATGCGCGCTTTCTCTTCACCGCCGAGGTAATGGCTGCGATGGTTTCGCATGGTCCGTCTCCTTGAGTGCGGGCGTCAGACTGCGAAGCGCGATACGAGCAGCGACTTGATGAGGTCGAACTGGTTGACCGTCATCCGGATACGCTTGTTGAAGTAGTTCAGGAAGATCACGCAGATGATCGCGATGGTCAGGCCGCACGCGGTGGCCGTCAGCGCGTGACCGATGCCGCCCGTCACGCCGTTCGGGTTCGCGGTGCCGCTGGTGCCGAGCACGTTGAACGATTCGACCATGCCGATGATCGTGCCAAGCAGACCCAGCAACGGGCCGAGCGTCACGGCCGTGTCGAGAATCCACAGGTTACGGTCGAGACGCGGCAACTGGAACATGATCGTTTCCTCGATCTCGCGTTCGACCACGGCTTCACTCTTGCCCTTCACTTTCATCGCCGACTTCACGAGTTCGCCTTGCACGGTCTGCTTGTAGTGCTCGGCCACTTTGGCGGCATCTTCGGGATTGGCTGCATCGACGAGTTTCAGGTCATGTTCGAGGGTCTTGCCGGCACGCACGGCACGCGAGAAGAACATGAATCGTTCGATGATGATCGCGATGCCGAGCAGGAAGATGAACGCGAGGAGAGGGATCAGACCCATCGACTGGATCGAGTAGTTAATGAGGGTATTCAGCACTGCGGACTCCGGTTAGTACAGGCTCAAGCGGCCGTTGAATAACGGTAGGTTTCGAGATGCCGGCTGCCTTGTGAGTCGCCGGCTAAAGGCCCGCCACCTATGCAAAGCCCGTACCAGGTCAGGCGACTGGTTTCTCCGTAACGAGCGTCGCCAGTCCTTTACACGGGACGCTTTGCCTTTTATTTCATGGACTTGCCGAGCGCGACAAAGATCTCGCATGCCCGCGGCTTGCGTGGCGCCCGCGCACGCATATAGCAAAATAAATTGGTTTTTGTAATTGGAGTAAGTCCGCTTTCCAAGACTTATTCTGCCAAAGCCTTTAATTTCCTATTGCATAAATGGTGCGAAAAGTCGCACTTGAAGCGTTTTGGTGCAATCTCAGAATACCTATAGACAATTTCATTACATCTACCTTTCATATTACTTTCGATCTAGTATGATAATAGGCACCAATTGAAGACCAGCTACCAGCCAGAAATGCCTACACGTAGCGCGAAGCAAGCTTACAGAGTCAAGTTCTTACATTTATTACTGTTCATTTCAACGGCATATTGATCGCCCCGAATTAGGGAATTTAATTGCAACGGACCATTTGTTATTTAATGCACCAATTCTGTAATTAAGCATTCTTACGGTGCGTAAGCTGCACCAAATCGTAATTAAAATAAGCCGACTAACTTTATTTTTTTCTAATGGAAACTTTCCTGCGTTCTGTTACGCGCGAGGAATGCTTTATTTCCAGGCACTACCCGCGCGACACAATTTTTCGTAACTCTGAATTCCTAAGCAAATCAATCGCTTCGATGCATTTGCGGAGGCCGCTCAAGGCCTTTCCGACGGTCCGCGACCTCACACATGGCATATCTCGTGCTCTTGCTGCGCTCGCTTCAAGACCAAGGCGCGCGTCCGACACGATCGGCGACGCACCCTGGACGGGATGTGCGGGACGGCGCGGGGATGCGCCGGACAGCGAAGAACTCGCTGACGTCAACGCACTGCAGCGCACGCGCAACTCGCGCCTGCGTTTGCGTGATCGTTCAACGGAAGTGGCCTTAACAACAAGAAGGAGCGCAAGTGAAACAAAAGCGATTGGCCTCAGCCATCAAAAGAATCATCGGAGCCGAGCTGGTGTTGACAGCGGCGTTCGTCCCGCTGGCACACGCACAAAGCCAACCTGATACAGCGGCCGTTCCGACGGCCGCAAGCACGCCAGCGGCGGCTCCCCCCGCCGTCAGCAAGCTCGAAAAAGTAGAAGTCACCGGTTCGCTGATCCGCACATCGGACAAGACCGGCAACGTCGAAGTCCAGACCGTTACAGCAAGGGAAATCCAGCAAAGCGGCTACACGACCGTGGCCGATTTCCTGCGCGGCATGTCTGCCAACTCCGCGTCCAGTTGGGGTTCCACCACGATGAACGGCACGGCGCCGGGCGGCTCGGGGATCGCATTGCGCGGTCTGTCCGAGAAGTACACGCTGGTGCTGGTCGACGGCCAACGCGTCGCGAACTACGCACAGGCGGTGAACTTCACCGACACGTTCTTCGACGTCAACACGATCCCGCTGAACATCGTCGATCACATCGAAATCGTGAAGACGGGCGCCGTGTCCGCATACGGTTCCGACGCGATTGCCGGCGTGGTCAACATCATCACGAAGAAGAACTTCCAGGGTCTTCAGATCGACGGGCAGCTCGGCAAGGCACAGCATCCGGGTAACGCTCAGGGCAACTTCAGCGTGCTCGGCGGCTTCGGCGACCTGAACTCGGATCGTTTCAACGTGACGGCAGCCGCCAGCTACTATCGCGATTCCGGTTCGACGCTCGACCAGCGCGACATGACCAAAAACGAAGACTTCAGCCAGTACCCAGGCGGGTCGGCTGGTCCTCTGGGTCCGAACCAGCAGTCATTCTGGCAACTGCCCGACGGCTCGACCGCCGCGTTGAGCCCATGCCCTCCGGGCAGCACTAACGCGGCGGGCGCATCGTGCGTGTACAAGAACGCGAACACGTACTCGCTGATTCCACAGACGACGCGTCTGAACGCGAAGGTGCGTGGCACCTTCAAGATCAACGACGACATACAGGCTTACGCCGACCTGTGGGCGAGCCGCAACGAGACGGTCCAGTACTTCGGCAGCCCGGCCATCAGCAGCGTGTCGAACGTGTTCAATCCAGTGACCGGCTCGGTGTCGCAACTCGACCGCACGGTGTCGGCGCTGAATCCGTACAACCCGTACGGTGTCGATACGCCGATCAACCTGACCTTCCCGGGCATTGCGCAGCGCGCAGACACGGTATCGACGTTCTGGAAGGCCTCGACGGGCGTGAAAGGTTCGTTCACCACGCCGAAGGCCGGCGACTGGGACTGGTCGGTGGACTATGGTCATTCGCAGAGCACGGTCGACACGACGTACTCGAACATGATCAACACGGCCGCGCTTGAAAACCTCCTCGGCCCGAACGGCGGCTACAACTTCGCGAACCCGGCATCGACGCCGAACGGTCTGAACGGCCTGTTCCAGAACGACTACCAGCAGGCGATCTCGAAGCTCGACAGCGTGACGGCGAAGACCTCGACCGGCAATCTGTTCAACCTGCCGGCTGGCCCGGTCGGCATCGGTTTCGGTACGGAATTCCGTCACGAAAGCTCGCTGATCAACCCGCGCACGTACTCGTCGCAAGGGATCGTCGTGCCGGCGAACGTTCAGTCCGTCGACGGCGAACGCAACATCGCGGCCGTGTATTACCAGATCGATATTCCGATCATCCACAACCTGACGTTCACGCAAGCGGGCCGCTATGACCACTATAGCGACTTCGGCGGCGCGTTCTCGCCGAACTTCGCACTGCGCTTCCAACCGGTCCAGATGCTGACGACGTACGCGTCGTACAGCCGTGGTTTCCGCGCGCCGACGCTGATCGAAAACTCGCAGGCAACCTACCTGGCTCACCAGAACCTCGTCGATCCGAACGACCCGAGCGGCGTGCCGACCAAGCACTTCACGACGGAACAGATCAACGGCAATCCGAACCTCCAACCGGAGCACACCAAGAACTACAACATCGGCTTCGAACTGTCGCCGGATACGTCGACCGATATCGGTGCAGCGTTCTACAAGATTCATATCGACGGCGTGATCGGTACCGACGATCCGAATGCCGTGCTGGATGCCAACGACCCGTCGAGGGTCGTGCGCAATCCTGACGGCACGATCCGCTACATCTCGCAACAGTTCGTCAACCTCGGCTCGCTGGATACCGACGGCTTCGACATGAACTTCCGCAAGTCGGTCGGCACGAAGTACGGCACGTTCACGCTGTCGGGCGACTGGGCGTACGTGTGGCACTTCAAGCTGAACAGCCCGGGCGCTGCAACGCAGGACTTCGCGGGTAACAACCTCGCGCTGCTGCAACCGTTCGGTGCGTCGAATCCCCGCTGGAAGGGCAACACGAGCCTGACGTGGGATTACCGCAAGATGACCACGACGCTGAGCTGGCAGTACACGGGTCCGTACACCAACGCAGTGGCAGCCGAGTTCGGCGACGGTGGCACGGGTTCGGTGGCGTCGTATAGCCAGTTCAACCTGATGATGACGTATCGCGGCTTCAAGAACTGGACGATCTATGGCGGCATCCAGAACATCTTCGACAGGCAGCCGCCGTTCGACGTCGAGTGGCAATCAACGCCGGACATCACCGGCTACGACCAGTCGCTGTACACGAATCTGGGCCGCTTCTTCCAGATCGGTGCGACCTACCGCTTCTGATCGTCGCAGCGGGCTTTATCGCAGGACCGTAGGTCTCCTCTTGCCTCTTCTTCGTTGTTGAAGAGGATTGGCGGCGGTGCCTCGTGCACCGCCAGCTTTTTTGCTATTCGGATGCCACTTGAAATACGCAATGAAACCGATTCACGCCACTCGGGCGGCGTTGGCCGCGTTGGCGCTCGCCCTTCTCTCTCCCGCCCACGCCGTGACGATCCCGCCCGGCGTCACGCTCGCAGCCACCCAGGAACTGACGCGGCAAACACCCGTCGAGGCAGAATCGATCGACCCCGCGCATATCGAATCCTGGGCCGCTAATACCATCGGCCTCGACCTGTTCGAAGGCTTGACGCGAATCGCCGCCGACGGTGCGGTCGTGCCGGGCGTCGCGCAATCGTGGAGCCGCAGCGCGCCCGATACATGGATCTTCAAGCTGCGCCACAACGCGCGCTGGAGTAACGGCGAGCCGGTCACGGCCGCCGATTTCGTCTATTCATGGCAACGCGTGGTAGATCCGAAGACCGGCTCGAAATACACGATCCTGGTCGAGTTCGTGAAGAACGCGAAGGCGATTCTGGCGGGCAAGGCGCCGCTCTCCAGTCTCGGCGTGCGCGCGGTCGATCCGTACACGGTAGAGGTCAAGACCGAAGACCCGACCGCGTTCTTTCCGCAACTGACCGCAATGTCGACGATGGCGCCGGTGAACCGCGCGACGGTCGCGAAGTACGGCGACGAATGGACCCGTCCCGGCCACATGGTCAGCGACGGTGCGTATGCGTTGAGCGACTGGCAACCGGGCAACCGTCTCGTGATGGTGAAGAACGACAAGTACTGGGATGCGAGCCAGGTCGCGATCACGAAAGTCACCTATCTGCCGATCGAAAGCGACGAAACGGCAATGCGGATGTATCAGGCCGGCCAGTTCGATTACACGTATTCGATTCCGTCCGGCATCTATAACCACGTCAGCAAGCAGTTCGGCTCCGAACTGAAGACCGGGATGTTTATCGCCACCTACTACTACTCGCTGAACAACGCCGACCCGGCCTTCAGGGACAAGCGCGTGCGCGAGGCGCTATCGATGGTGATCGACCGCAACCTGCTGACGTCCAAACTGACCGCAAGCGGCGAGTTGCCGCTGTACGGCCTGATTGCAAAAGGCACGCAAGGCGCGGCGCAATTCCAGCCCGACTGGGCCGCGTGGCCGATGGCGAAACGCATCGAAACCGCGCGAGACCTGCTGAAACAGGCGGGCTATTCCGCTGCAAAGCCGTTGACGTTCACGCTGACATACAACACCAACGACCTGCACAAGAAGGTCGCGCTATTCACGACGTCGGAATGGCGCACCAAGCTCGGCGTCAACGTGAAGCTCGAAAACGTCGAGAACCGCGTGCTGCTGAAAATGCGCCACGACGGCAAGGTGCAGGCGTCGCGCGACGGCTGGTTCGTCGACTACAACGATGCGATGTCGTTCTTCGACCTGATCCGCTGCAACAGCGTGCAGAACGACCAGCACTACTGCAATCCGAAGGTCGATGCGTTGATCGATCAGGCGAACCAGCAGATGGACGAAGCGAAGCGTACCGCGATGCTAACGCAGGCGCACGACATCGCGATGAACGACTATCCGCTGATTCCGATGTTCCAGTACTCGGCGGTGCGGCTCGTGAAATCGTATGTGGGCGGCTATTCGCCGACCAACTACGTCGATCAGCGGCAGTCGCAGGACATGTACATCATCAAGCACTGAGCGCAAGGAGCCTTGCCATGCTGGCTTATACATTGCGCCGCGCGTTATGGGCGATCCCGACGATTCTCGCCGTGATCACCGCGTGCTACCTGCTGCTGCACCTGACGCCCGGCGGCCCGTTCGATTCGGAGAAGCATCTGTCGGCGGCCGTGCTTGCCAATCTCGACGCGAAATACCACATCGATCAGCCGCTGTGGAAGCAGTATTTGCTGTACATCGACTCGCTGCTGCACGGCGACCTCGGCGCGTCGTTCCGTTACACGGACTGGTCGGTCAGCGAACTGGTGTGGAAAGCCCTACCGGTCAGCCTCGGCGTCGGCGGCATTTCGGTGCCGATCGCGCTGGTGATCGGTGTGGCGCTCGGCACGGTTGCGGCGGTGCGCCGCAATGGCGTGATCGACTACGGCGTGATGTTGCTCGGCAATCTCGGCAGTGTGGTGCCGCCATTCATCCTCGGCCCCGTGCTGGTGTGGGTCTTCGCGATCCTGATCAAGCGCGGCGAGCATGGTCTGCTGCCCGCCGGCGGCTGGGGTGACGGCGACTGGCACTACCGCGTATTGCCGATCGTACTGCTCGTGATCATCAACGTATCGACGATTGCGCGCGTGATGCGCGGCAGCATGATCGAAGTGCTGTCCGGCAATTTCATCCGGACCGCGCGCGCGAAAGGTCTGGCCGGCCGCACCATCGTCTTGCGTCATGCGCTGAAACCGGCGCTGATGCCGGTCGTATCGCTACTCGGCTCGCTGTGCATTTCGTCGATCACCGCCGCGGTCGTCACCGAATCCGTATTCGCGCTGCCCGGTCTCGGGCAACTGGTCGTGAACGGCGCGATCAATCGCGACTACACGCTGGTGCTCGGTCTGGTCGCATTGATTACGGCATTCGCGGTCCTGTTCAATCTGCTGGTCGATCTTGCTTACGCATGGCTCGATCCGCGCATCCGGTACTGACATGAAGATTCGTCGATTCAACCTGGCCGCGCGTGCGTTCGTCGCGCCGCCGGCCGATGCGGCGTCCGCAGGCGGCTGTCTGTCCGGCGGCATCGTCACGAAGGCTTCGCGCGGACCGTTCGCGATTGCCGGCATGCGTTTTTTGCGTAATCGCGCGGCATTTGCAAGTCTCGTGATCCTGCTGCTGATCGTCGTCGCATGCTTTGCGGGGCCGCTGTTTCTGCCCAACAATCCGGTCGACAGCGACTGGGGATCGATCAGTCTGCCGCCGTCGTGGCTCGGCCTGCATCTGTTCGGTACCGACGAACTCGGTCGCGACCTGCTCGCGCGCACGCTGGTGGGCGGGCGCGTATCGCTCGAAGTCGGGTTGCTCGGCACGCTGGTGTCCGGACTGATCGGCGTCGCGTGGGGCGCGACAGCCGGCTTCATGGGCGGACGCGTCGATGCCGTTATGATGCGCGTCGTCGACGTGATGTACGCGATTCCGTACATGCTGATCGCGATCATGATGATGACGCTGTTCGGCCGCGCGTTCTATCTGGTCGTGCTGACCATCAGCGCGTTTTCGTGGCTCGATATGGCGCGCGTGGTGCGCGGTCAGACGCTGTCGCTGCGTTCGCGCGAATTCGTCGACGCGGCGCGTGCGACTGGCGTCAGCACCCGCGCCATCATCGCGCGGCATATCGTGCCGAACCTGATCGGCGTGGTGGTGGTGTATGCCACGGTCACAGTGCCGACGATCGTGCTGACGGAATCGGTGCTGTCGTTTCTCGGACTCGGCGTCCAGGAGCCGATGACGAGTTGGGGCGTGCTGATCGAAGACGGTGCCCAAAAACTCGAATCGATGCCGTGGCTGCTGCTCTGCCCTGCCGTCATGCTGTGCGTGACGCTGTATTGCGTGAACTTCGTCGGCGACGGTTTGCGCGACGCTCTCGACCCCAAGGATCATTGACATGGCGCTACTCGAAGTGAAGGACCTGAGTGTGCGCTTCACGCGCCGCGAAGGACCGCCGGTCGATGCGGTCCAACGCGTGTCGTTTTCGCTCGACGCGGGCAGCACGCTGGGCATCGTCGGCGAATCGGGGTCGGGCAAGAGTCAGACCGTGATGGCGCTGCTCGGTTTGCTGTCGTCGAACGGCAGCGTGTCGGGCACCGCACTGTATCGTGGCGAAGACGGCGGCGATCTGCTGACGATGAACAACGCAGCGCTGAACAGGATTCGCGGCAACCGGATCGGCATGGTGTTTCAGGACCCGATGACGGCGCTCAATCCGTTTTTGACCATTGAACGGCAGATGACGGAATCGCTGCAATTGCACAAGAAGCTGTCGCGTCGCGAAGCGCGTCGGCGTGCCATCGAGGTGCTCGACACGGTGCGGATTCCCGATGCCGCACGCCGCATCGGCATGTATCCGCATGAGTTTTCCGGTGGTATGCGGCAGCGCGTGATGATTGCGATGGCGTTGCTGTCCGAACCGGACATTTTGATTGCCGACGAACCGACTACCGCGCTCGACGTCACCGTTCAGGCGCAAATCATCGAATTGCTGCGCGAACTGAATCGCGAGCGCGGCACGGCAATCGTCCTCATCACGCACGACATGGGCGTGGTCGCCGGATTGTGCGACACCGTGATGGTGATGTATGCAGGGCGCACGGTCGAGCAGGCAGACGCGCGCGCGCTGTTCGCGGCGCCGACCCATCCGTACACGATCGGCCTGCTGAACGCGCTGCCGCGCATCACCGACGACGACCGCCCGTTGCAAACCATTCCGGGCAATCCGCCTTTGCCGGGGCAAATCGGCGCGGGTTGCGCGTTCGCACCGCGTTGTTCGTTTGCAGACGATACTTGCCGCACCACAGTGCCGTCGCTCGATGCGCGTAGCGATCTGGCGGGTGCATTGCGCGCGTGCCACCGTCCGGTTTCAGCCATTCTGGAGGCCGTTCGATGAACCAGCATTCCGCTTGCAACAGTACCGAACCGCTGCTGTCGGTGAACGAACTGAAGGTGCATTTCAGCGTGCCGCGCGGCAAATTACCGTGGTCTGGCAAGGCCACGCTGCGCGCTGTCGACGGCGTGTCGTTCGATGTACGGCGCGGCGAAACCGTCGGGCTGGTGGGTGAATCCGGCTGCGGCAAGTCCACGCTCGCGCGCGCGATCGTCGGTCTTGCGCCTGCGTCGGGCGGCAGCGTCAAGCTTCATGGCGTCGAAACCGTGCAAGGCGCGAAGCGCGATCTCGGCATCTTGCGGCGCGACGTGCAGATGATCTTTCAGGACCCGCTCGCGTCGCTCGATCCGCGCATGACGATCGAGCAGATCGTCGCGGAGCCGTTGATCACGCATCGGCCCGATGTCGCGCGCGCCGATGTGCGCGCTCGCGTGCTGACCATCCTCGAACGCGTCGGCCTGAATGCGCAGCATCTGCGGCGCTATCCGCATGAGTTTTCGGGCGGGCAATGTCAGCGCGTCGGAATTGCACGGGCATTGATCAGCGAGCCGCAACTCGTGATCTGCGATGAACCGGTGTCCGCGCTCGACGTGTCGATTCAAGCGCAAATCGTTAATCTATTGCGCGACTTGCAACGCGAACTGTCGTTGTCGCTGCTGTTCGTCGCACACGATCTGGCCGTGGTGAAAGCAATCAGCCATCGCGTGATGGTGATGTATATGGGGCGCGTGATAGAGTTCGGCGAAAAACGCGCGCTGTACGCGGCACCTGCGCATCCCTATACCCGTGCATTGCTGTCGGCCGTACCGGTTCCCGACCCGACCGTCGAGCGCGCGCGACGGCATCTGCTGCTTCAAGGCGAGATTCCGTCGCCCTTGCAACCGCCGTCGGGATGCGCGTTCCGCACGCGCTGCCCCGCCGCGATCGACGCATGCGGCGATGCGCAACCGCAAGCGGTTTCCCAGCAAGGTGATGCACGGCGGGTTGCGTGCATCCGGGTTCCCGTTCCTACCGAATAGCGCCTGTTTCATGGGCGGGAGTTCAACAACCGGGACAGCGGCGAAAGCCCACGCTCGACCGGCCCGAGCTGACGGCCTGGTGATGGGCCAAAAGCAAAGCCCGTTCAAGTTCCCATGAACGGGCTTTGTCCGGCGGAGTGGACGGGACTCGAACCCGCGCCCCCGGCGTGACAGGCCGTATCATATAGGCTGCGAGGCCGGACTGGCATGGCGTGTGACTCCTGAGTAACGGAACACCACTCGCGGAACACCACTCGCGAAATGGTATATCGATACGTATATCACGACCACATCAAGTCAAATATTTATTGAAAATCAACAAGTTGTGCAACTGATGAAAATCGCCACCTGGAACGTCAACTCCCTCAAAGTCCGCCAGCAACACGTCATCGACTGGCTCGCGAGCAGCGGCACCGACGTGCTGTGCCTGCAGGAACTGAAGCTTCCCGACGAAAAATTTCCGCGCGCCGAACTCGAGGCGGTCGGCTATCGAAGCTGGTACGCGGGTCAGAAAACCTATAACGGTGTCGGCATTCTGGTGCGCGAAGGTTTGAACGTCGACGAAAGCAGCATCGTGCGCAACATCCCCGGTTTCGAGGACCCGCAGCAGCGCGTGATCGCGGCAACCATCGACGGCGTGCGCATCATCTCCGCGTATTTCCCCAACGGCCAGGCGCCCGGCACCGACAAGTTCGCGTACAAGCTGCGCTGGCTCGACGCGCTGCACGACTGGCTCGCAACCGAGATGACGCTGCATCCGAAGCTCGCCTTGCTCGGCGACTACAACATCGCGCCCGACGATCGCGACGTGCACGATCCGAAGGCATGGGAAGGTCAGAATCTGGTATCGCCCGAGGAACGCGCGGCGTTCGTGCGGCTGATCGGCCTCGGTCTGCTCGACGCGTTCCGCCAGTTCGAGCAGCAGGAAAAAATCTATTCGTGGTGGGACTACCGGATGATGGCGTTCCGTCGCAACGCGGGACTGCGCATCGATCACATCCTGCTGTCGAAGGCATTGGCCGACATCTGCTCGGCGTGCGACATCGACAAGGTGCCGCGCAAGTGGGAGCAGCCGTCGGATCACGCGCCAGTGTTCGCGCAGCTGGGCTGATCCGGCATACAGCGACGAAACGAGGCAGCGCTGCCTCGCGTCCCTATTGCTTCAAGCGCCGCCCAGCACACCCCACAAGAACCCGAACACCATCGCATCATGCTCGGCCTGCTCCAACTCATCGGAGCCGCCGTGGCCGCCTTCCGTATTCTCCCGATACCACACGTGCTGCGCGCCCAGCGCCTGCATGCGCGCGGCCATTTTGCGCGCATGGCCGGGATGCACGCGATCGTCGGCGGTCGACGTCGTGAATAGCACCGGCGGATACGCGACACCCGCCGCGAGGTTGTGATACGGCGAATACGCGGCGAGCGCACGCGCTTCATCGGGTTCGTCGGGGTCGCCGTACTCGTCGATCCACGAGGCGCCCGCATGCAGCAGGTGATAGCGGCTCATATCGAGCAACGGCACCTCGCAGACGACCGCGCCGAATAGCTGCGGCCGCTGCACCATGCAGGCGGCCACGAGCAAACCGCCGTTGCTGCCGCCCTGAATGCCGAGCTGTGCGGCGCTCGTCACGCCGGTCGCGATCAGCGCCTCGGCGACCGCGATGAAATCATCGAACGCGCGCTGGCGATGCTCGCCTTGCGCCGCCGTGTGCCAGCGCGTGCCGAACTCGCCGCCGCCGCGAATATGCGCGACCACGTACACGCCGCCGCGTTCGAGCCAGCCGATGCCCTGCCCCGTCAGATAGCTCGGCAGCAGCGGAATCGCGAAGCCGCCGTAGCCGCTCAGCAGACATGGGCGCGTCGGGCTTTCATCGCCCGGCGATGACGGCGCTTCCTTCGGCCCAATCACCGTGTAGGGTACGCGCGTGCCATCGGCCGATACCGCATGTCCGCGCGTCACCGCGACGCGCGTCGCGTCGAACTGCGTCGGCCAGCGGTCGAGCAACTCCCATTCGCCGGGCTCCTCGAGCGCGAGATCGGAGAGCCAGTAGGCGGGCGGTTGCAGATAATCGTCGGTGTCGACAAACACCTCGTCGTTCAATGTCGACTCGACCGGCGACACGTCGATCTGCGCATCGCCGCGCGACGCGAACACGCGCTCACGCCACTGCCAGGTGCCGTCCTCGCGCCGCGACGGCGTCCAGATCAGCGTCTTGCCGCGCACGTCGTCGAGATACGACACGATCATATGATGGCGCGTATGCGACCACTCGCAGGCCGAGGTCAGCGGCGTCGGCGTGAAGAGCGGCGTCACGTCGCGCTCGCCGCGCAGAAACGCGTCCTCGCGAATCGCGAGCAGCGCGCCGCCCGGATAGCGCGCGAGATTACCGTCCCACTCGCACTCCCAATCGAGCCGCGGCTCGAGCAACAGCCAGCCCTGCCACGCCCCCACCGCGACGTGCGACGGCACTTCGTAACGATGCCAGGCGTCGCTAGCGTCGTCGAGGTAATACGTGTGCGAATCGAAAAAGTCGACGCTGCTCGTCACCGTATGCCGGCGATCGACCGGATCGTAATGCGCCTCCACGCCGATGTCGCCAAACTCGCCGCGAAACACGACGGGCGCATCGGCGAGCGCGGTACCGCGGGTCCAGCGCCGCACGTCGCGCGGATAACCGGAGCGCGTCAGCGTCTTGCGCCCATTGTCCCAGCCGAGGTACAGCGTATCGCGATCGATCCACGACACCGTGTGCTTGCCCGCCTTCGCAATCGCGAAGCCATCGTCGACGAAACGCCGGGCGTCGAGATCGAACTCGCGCACGACGAGCGCATCCGAACCGCCCGGCGACATCGTGATCAGCGCGCGGTCGCCGTCCGGATAAAGGATATCGAGATCGACGCACACCCACGGCGTGCCGTCGGCCGCGCCGAGCGCGTCGAAGTCGAGCAGGTTCTGCCACACCGGTGCGCCGTTGCGCCATGCGGCCCACGCAGTGCGTCGCCAGATACCGCGCGGATTGCGCTCGTCCTGCCACAAATCGTAGGCCCAGTCCTTCCAGCGATCCGGAATCACCGGACGCTCGCGCGGCAGATAGGCATCGGCGAGCCGCCGTCTGAGCGCGTCGAACGACTCGCCGCTGCACCACGCCACGCGGGTGCGCGCATTCTGCGCGTCGACCCATGCGAGAGCGTCAGCGTCGTACAGCTCTTCGAGCGACAGGAAAGGATCGGGGGAAAGCGGCCACTCGAACGGGGCGGGAGAAGCTGAAGAAGCTGGCATCGTCGGCTGTTGGATCGGAACAGCGTTGATTATGCCTCGTGCGCGGTGGTTGACGGTTGCCGCGGGGCGCGACGCAACAACGACGAAGGCGGCCTGAGCCGCCCTCGCCTGCCATGCAGCATCGCTCAGAACGAGCGTGTCAAGGCTCCAGATTGAGCTCTTGAATCTTGCGCGTAATCGTATTGCGCCCGATGCCGAGCCGCTCGGCCGCCTCGACCTTGCGGCCGCGCGTGAAGTCGAGCGCCTCGCGGATCACGGCCGCTTCGAAGCGGCGCGCGAGTTCGTCCATCACGTCGGCCGCGTTTTCGCGCAGCATGCGCGCGACTTCGGTGCGCAAGCCGCCTTCCCATGCGCTCAGCGCGGTGGCGACCGACGCACCGGCCGCCCCACCCGGATGCACGAGCGCGCCGCCGTTCGTGCCAGCGAGCGGCACGCCGCCCGCGATTCCCGCATTGGTCACCACGGTGCCATCCGTCGTCGCTCCGGCAGCGGCGCCCGCACCAAGCTCGCTCCCGGCGCCGTGCGCGGGACCGAGATCGGGCGGCAGATCCTTGGTTTCGATCGTCTGCGCGGGCGCCATCACCGTGAGCCAGTTCGCGAGGTTCTCGAGTTGCCGCACGTTGCCTGGAAACGGCAGCGACGCGAGATACGCGAGCGCCTCCTCGGACACGCGCTTCGGTTCGACGCCGAGATCGCGCGCACTCTTTTGCAGGAAATGCCGCGTCAGCAGCGGGATATCCTCGTTGCGCTCGCGCAACGCGGGCAAGCGCAGACGGATCACGTTCAGACGGTGATACAGGTCCTCGCGAAACAGTCCTTGCCGCACGCGCGATTCGAGATTCTGGTGCGTCGCCGCGATCACCCGCACATTCGCGCGCAACGGATTGTGGCCGCCTACGCGATAGAACTGCCCGTCCGACAGCACGCGCAACAAACGCGTCTGCAGATCGAACGGCATGTCGCCGATTTCGTCGAGAAACAGCGTGCCGTTCTCGGCCTGCTCGAAGCGTCCCTGGCGCATCGCCTGCGCGCCGGTGAACGCCCCGCGCTCATGACCGAACAGTTCGGACTCCAGCAAATCCTTCGGAATCGCGGCCGTGTTCAACGCGATGAAGGGGCCGTTCGCGCGTGGGCTATGTCGGTGCAGCGCGCGCGCGACCAGTTCCTTCCCGGTGCCTGATTCGCCGGTAATGAGCACGGTGGCCGCCGAATGCGACAGGCGGCCGATCGCGCGAAACATGTCCTGCATCGCGGGCGCCTGGCCGAGCATCTCGGGCGCTTCGGCGACGCGGTCGTCCCACGTCTGCTCGCCGCGCATGCTTTCGTCGACCGCGCGGCGAATCAGCTCGACGGCCTTGTCGACGTCGAACGGCTTCGCCAGATACTCGAACGCGCCGCCCTGGAATGCGGCGACCGCGCTATCGAGATCCGAGAACGCGGTCATGATGATGACCGGCAAGCCCGGCACCTTGTCGCGTACGGTTTGCAGCAGCTCCAGCCCGGAGCCGCCGGGCATGCGGATATCGGAGACCAGCACCTGCGGGCTGTCGTGATCGAGCGCGGCCGACGCTTCGCGCACGTTCGCGAAGCTGCGCGTCGCGAAGTTCTCGCGCGCCAGCGCTTTCTCGAGCACCCAGCGAATTGATTGATCGTCGTCTACTATCCAGATCGGCTTCATATAGGTCGGTCAGAAGTCTTGAGGTGCTTGTGTTATCTAGAGGTCGAGCGGCAGCAGAATCTGAAACTCGGTATGGCCCGGCCGGCTGTCCACCTCGATCAGACCTTCGTGCTGCTGCACGAAGGTCTGCGCTAGCGTGAGACCGAGACCGCTGCCGTCCTCGCGCCCCGACACGAGCGGATAGAAAATGCGGTCGCGAATCTCTTCGGGAATGCCTGGGCCGTTGTCGATGATATGCAAGTCCAATGCCAGCTTGCACAGGCGTTTTGAAATCGTGACCTTGCGCGCGATGCGCGTGCGCAATTCGATGCGCGCATCGCCCTGCGAGATCCGCTCGCGCAACGCCTCGGCCGCATTGCGCACGATGTTCAGCAGCGCCTGGATCAGCTGCTCCTTGTCGCCGCGCAGATCCGGCACGCTGACGTCGTAGTCGCGCTCGATCGTCAGGCCGCGCGGAAACTCCGCGAGAATCACCTGACGCACGCGCTCGCACACCTCGTGAACATTCACATCGCCGACGATATGCGGATGCCGGTGCGGTTCGAGCAAGCGGTCGACCAGCGTCTGCAGACGGTCCGACTCCTTGATGATGACCTGGGTGTACTCGCGCAACTCGTCGCGCTCACGTTCGCCGAGTTCGAACTCGAGCAGTTGCGCGGCGCCGCGAATGCCGCCCAGCGGATTCTTGATTTCGTGCGCGAGATTGCGGATCAGATGCTTGTTGACGGCGGTCAGGTCGTTGATGCGCTCTTCGCGGTCGGTGCGCAGATGCCGCTCGTTCTCGAACAGTTCGAGCAACACGTAGTCCTGCGCGCTTTCCAGAAAACCGACGATCGCATGCACGTGCAGCGGCTCGTGGCCGGGACGTTCGAGCACGGCGTCCAGATGCGTCGCGTGAAAACGGTGTGCGGCGATCGAGGTGATCGTCGCGACCAGTTCGTCCGCGTTCGAGAAGATGTCTGGCCACGCCATCTGCGTGAGTTGCTTGCGAGACATCTCCAGCATCGACTCCGCCGACGGATTCGCGAACGCGACGCGCAGCGTGCGCTTCTCGAGCACCAGCAAGACGGTCGGCAGCGCCTCGAAGCCTGGCAACAGGCCAGAACTCACGAGCTGCATGTCGTCCGACAGCGTCTGTTCGTGTCCTTTCCTTGCCTTGATCAGATTCTTGAGAACCATCTTGCAGTCTGGCCGGTAGGAGATGGTGATAAATCAGGAGTGCTGCTTTATTGTGCTGCACCGAATGCCGTGTTGCCCGCGCGCGGCCGGCCGTGCGTACGGCCTAACGAAAAAGGGACGGCGCCGCCGTCCCTTCGTGACCGATCGCGAGCGTCGGGCAAAGCGCTTCGCCGGGTGAAGGGCGAAGCGCCATGGCCCCTTACAGCGAGTAATACATTTCGAATTCGATCGGGTGCACCGCCTGACGATAACGCTGCAGTTCCGTCGTCTTCAGTTCGATGTACGCGTCGAGCATCGCATCCGTGAATACCCCGCCGCGCGTCAGGAACTCGCGGTCCGCGTCGAGCGAGTCGAGAGCCTGGTCGAGGCCCGCGCACACGGTCGGGATCTTTGCATCCTCTTCCGGCGGCAGGTCGTACAGGTTCTTGTCGGCGGCTTCGCCCGGGTGAATCTTGTTCTGCACGCCGTCCAGACCCGCCATCATCAGCGCGGAGAAGCACAGGTACGGATTCGCCAGCGGATCCGGGAAGCGCGTTTCGATACGGCGGCCCTTCGGGTTCGACACGTGCGGAATTCGGATCGATGCCGAACGGTTGCGAGCCGAGTAAGCGAGCTTGACCGGCGCTTCGAAGTGCGGCACGAGACGCTTGTACGAGTTCGTACCCGGGTTCGTGATCGCGTTCAGCGCGCGAGCGTGCTTGATGATGCCGCCGATGTAGAACAGCGCGAATTCCGACAGACCTGCGTAGCCGTTGCCCGCGAACAGGTTCTGGCCGTCCTTCCAGATCGACTGGTGAACGTGCATGCCCGAACCGTTATCGCCGACGACCGGCTTCGGCATGAACGTTGCCGTCTTGCCGTACGTGTGCGCGACGTTTTGGATGATGTACTTCAGTTGCTGCGTCCAGTCAGCGCGCTGCACCAGCGTCGAGAACTTCGTGCCGATTTCATTCTGGCCCATGCCCCCCACTTCGTGGTGATGCACTTCGACCGGAATGCCGATCTGTTCGAGCAGCAGACACATTTCCGAACGGATGTCCTGGAACGAATCGACCGGCGCGACCGGGAAGTAGCCGCCCTTGGTGCCCGGACGGTGGCCGGTGTTGCCGCCTTCGAATTCCTTCGCCGACGACCACGGTGCTTCTTCCGAACCGATCTTCACGAAGCAGCCCGACTGGTCCGTGTTCCACTGGACCGAGTCGAAAATGAAGAATTCCGGTTCCGGACCGAAGTACGCGGTGTCGCCGAGTCCCGAGCTCTTCAGGTACGCTTCGGCGCGCTTCGCGAGCGAGCGCGGGTCGCGCTCGTAGCCCTTGCCGTCAGCCGGTTCGACGACGTCACAGGTCAGCACGAGGGTCGATTCTTCGTAGAACGGGTCGATGAAGGCCGTGTTCGCGTCCGGGACCAGCAACATGTCCGATGCTTCGATGCCCTTCCAGCCGGCAATCGACGATCCGTCAAACGCATGGCCGCTTTCGAACTTGTCTTCATCGAATGCCGACACCGGCACCGAAACGTGTTGTTCCTTGCCGCGCGTGTCGGTGAAACGGAAGTCGACAAACTTGACGTCTTCGTCCTTGACGAGTTGAATGACGTCGGCCACGGATTTACTCATAACCTATCTCCTGATTAACAATTTCGGCGGATTCAGCCGCCGCCCAATCTAGCTGACCCATCCCGGAACGTCCACTTATATGGCGTCGCGGGCGGAAAATTCTGCCGGGATAAATCGATCGGCACCTATAAAGCAGATAGTGTGCCACCTCTGGGCCTCGTATGGGCAAATCCGGCGCACACCATTACGCTGCTTACGTTTGCCGGCCACGCACGAGGCGCGAGCAGCCTCGCAAACAAACGTGCGGGCATCGCAACGCACCAATTTCGCTCATTCACCGCTTTGGAAATGACGATCCATACCATTTTGGTGCATTCAGCAGGAAATGCACCATATTTGAGCATCGAGGTTGGGACGGCCGCCCGCGACTGCCTGGCGCCGTCCAGTCTACACAGGTCTGTGCGCTGCCTGCAGCGCGCTAGAATGATCATTTGGTCCGAAGGAGATTGACACTCATGAGCACGCTCGAACAGCTTTACGCGAAGGCGGACGCCCGCCGCACCGAGAACCAACTGCCCTACGCGGGCGCGGTATCGCCGGCCGAGGCGTTCGAACTGCTGGAACTCGATCCGCGCACGCGTCTCGTCGACGTGCGTACCCGCGCCGAACTCGACTGGGTCGGCCGGCCGGTGATCGGTGATGGCCAATACGCGCATGTCGAATGGACGCGCTATCCGGGCGCGGTGCCCAATCAGGAGTTCGTGCAGCAACTCGCGAAGGTCGCCTCGCCCGACACGCCGGTGCTGTTCCTGTGCCGCAGCGCCGCGCGCTCGAAGCTCGCCGCGATCGCCGCGACCCAGGCCGGCTTCACGAAGGCGTATGACCTGCTGGAAGGCTTCGAAGGCGACAAGGACGGCCAGGGGCATCGGAAGACGGTGTCGGGATGGTGTTTTCGCGGCTTGCCGTGGATCGGAGCCTGATGGCGCGTGCCGCACTGCCCGCGTCTGCGGAAGCCCGTGGCGCGGCGCTGAAGCACGCCGATTGAAACGGTTCGCGCCGACCACGCATTGATTGCAATGCGTCGGCGCGGGTTGTGACACTGCGATGTCGCGGTTCGCGCCAACCTAACCCTCAGGCGCGGACCGCTTGTTTCGTCGAGCGCCGCGCGCGGCGCTCCATTGTGTTCAGCGCGCGGCCGAAATCCCGAACCCGTGCAACTTGCCCGCGCTGACCTGTTTCGGCAGCCCGACGCTCGTCACGAGCTTGCCCGGCGGCATCGCGATGGTCTGCCCCACACCGCCACCGCGTTATCGAGCGGGCCGCCAGACAAGACGCAGCTCGCGCCGCCGAATGAGAACGGTTTGCCCGGCGCCGCGCCCGCCGCCGTCAAGGCCTGCGACGAGTAGCTGAACAGCGAGCCGTCGAAGTCGGGACCCTGACCATCGGTATCGGTGCTGCCGTCGCTGCCGATGCCGTGGTTGTTTGTACTGCCCGGCATTGCCTTCGACATAGTTGTCGGTGCTGCTCTGCGTCTGCGCAATCCAGCTTCCGTCCGAGTTGCGCGCGGCGATCGGAGGCGGCGGCAGCGACGTGTTGAGCAGGTTCTGCCAATAGGCCGAGCGGCTCAGCAGCATCTTCTGGATCGTTGAATTGCCCAGTTGGCCGGCAAACTGCGAAATGGCGAAATCGCTGCTCGCGTATTCGAGCGTCGACGATGCCTGCCCCCATTCGCCATTCGTGATGTCGCCGAACTGCAGATAACTGGCGCGGCCGCCGTTCGTGGTCACGCCGTTGCACGCCGTTCCGGGAACGTTGGCCATCTTGATCATGTGCTTCAGCGCGCCCGAGGTATCGAACGCTCGCGCGCCGAATGCATAGGCGCCCGCCACGATCAGCGAGCCGGCTTCGCCGGGCATCACTCCATCCTCGACGTTGTCGTTGACCCAATGCGGAATCGCGCCGCACTGATCCGCATCGTTGACTAGCGACTGCGCCATATCGCTGGTTTCCTGAGGAAACAGCGTGGCCTTGAGCGCAATCAGCGAGCGATGGATGTCCCAGCCCGAAAAGCTGGTGTACTGCGCCGCGTGGCCCGCGCTAACCGTATGGACCTGCTGGTCGAAGCCGATATATTGGCCGTTGGAATCGCTGAATCCGCTCGGCGCCCACAGCGCGTGATAGAACGCCGTATAAAACTTCGTCAGCGCAGCCGTGTCCTGACTACTTACCTGAATCGTATTGAGGGCCCGCTCAGCTTCACGGCTTACCCGTGGCCGCTGCTGCCGCCGCCGCTTCAGGCTCGACGATATCGCCACCGAGCAGATGCACCCCCTCTCGCAGCTTCACGAACGCCGCGGCGACGGCTTCCGGTTCACCCTTCACACCCAGATCGATGTGATGCCGCGCATACACGCCGCCGCGCTCCGCATCCCCTACGCTCGGCAGGCTGAACACCCGCACGCCCGGAAAATCGCGCTCGATTTTCTCCATCAGCGGTGTCACGCGCGACTCCGGCAACTCGAACACCAGCAGCGATTTTTCAGCGTGCGGCGTCGTGTGATGCAGATGCGCGTACCGCGTGTCGAGCACCCACTCGATCATCGGCCAGGCCATCACCGGGAAACCCGGCACGAAATGGTGTTGGCGGATCGAAAAGCCCGGAATCTTGTTGTAGCCGTTCGGAATGATGTCGGCGCCCTGCGGGTACGTGCCCATATTCAGGCGATGCCGGTTCTCGGCCGAGTTCAGATCGAGCGGCGCCGGCGAGTTCGCGGGATACATGTCGCGGATACGCTCCTGAATCAGCTTCGCGGCCTCCGGATGCAGCTCGAGCGGCACGCCGAGCGCGGCCGCCGCGCACTGGCGCGTGTGGTCGTCCGGTGTCGCGCCGATACCGCCCGTCGAGAACACGATGTCGCCCGACGCGAACGTGCGCCGCAGCGTCGCCGTGATGCGCTCCGGATCGTCGCCGATGTACTCCGCCCAGCCGAGCGATAGCCCGCGCCCGCTGAGCAACTCGATGACCTTCGGCAGATGCTTGTCGACGCGTCTGCCCGAGAGGATTTCATCGCCGATGATGATGACGCCAAATGCCATTGCCGCCTCTTTAGTTTGATCAATAGGGAACCGGCGCGACCTCGCGCGCGCCACCAGGCGCTTCCGCCCGCATGCGCTGCAGCGCGCGCAGGCAGTAGTTGCCGAACCATAGCGCCGAGAACACGAGGATGAACGCGTAAATCCAGATCGTCACCGTCGTGATCACCGGGAACAGCACAATCAGCCATACCGACGAAGCCCACAACAGCGTCGGCAGCGAACCTAGCAGGCCGCTCACGATACCGATCAGCAGCAACGGCAGCCGGTGGCGCCGCACCAGTTCGCGCCGCTCGTCGCGCGTCGCATGCAACGAGAGCGCATCGTAGGTCATCACGCGATACGTGAGCCATCCCCACAGCAGCGGCGGAATCAACGCGAAGAACGGCGGCACGAGCCACAGCGGCAACGTGACGATCAGCAGCGCCAGACACAGCAGCGTGGTCCAGAGCGCTTGACCGAGGCTACCGTACCACGTTCCGCCGCGGCGCATCTCCAGCCCGGCGAACTGGCGGGCCGCGAGAAAGCGGATCACGGCCGGCATCGACAGCATGGCGATCAGCAGCAGCACCGTGACGACGATCAGCGGGATCGCCATCGCAATCACGATGAACGGCGCGATGACCGAGTGCAGCGTCGAAAAACCGAGCACGTCGAACAGATGATAAAGCGTGGCGGTGAAAGACCAGTCGTCGAGCCAGGTGCGGGTCGCGCCGGTCAGCGTCTGCCAGAAGAACCACAGGAGTACGCCCCAGCCGACCGTCGCGACGATAAACGGTTTGAAGGTCAGCCAGAGCATGCGCGGATGCAACGCGCTTGCGAGTGCGCGCCCAAACGAGCGCAACAGATCATTCATGCGAGCCAGTGCCTGCGAACGAAACGATGGACGGGAAAATCGCGCCGCGCCCGGGCCAGGCATGCAGGGGCACTGGAGGGTGCGCTCGAACGTGCACAGCATAAACCAAGGGACGCGCCGCCGGCGGAAGTGAGCAGCGCGGCAAAGTGCGCGCTCGAATGGATCCGCAATGGACTCAGAACGGACTCTGAACCGACTCAAACGGCAGCGGTGTCGTTGCCGGGTGCGCGGCGCTTCGATACGAGGCGATGCGCGATGCGCACGAAGGCGAACCAGTGCTGCGCCCAGAATCCATCGCCATAGCGGCGGCCTTCGAGCTGATCGCTGATACCGGTCGGCTCCATATCGCGGCTCCACGACACGCTGCGGAACAACATGTCCCACCACGGGAACAGCACGCCGAAATTGCAACCGTAATTGAGCCCTTCATGACCGTACCCGATCGCGTGGTGACGGCGGTGGAACGCCGGGCTGACGAGCAGCCGCTCGCCGAGCCAGCCGTAATACAGGCGGATGTTCGCGTGCTGCACGCTTTGCGCGAGATTCGTGATCGCGACCAGCACGACGAACTGCGACGGCGGCACACCGATTGCGAGCGCGATCATCGCGAAGAACGACGCCTGCAGCAGATCGTCGAGCAGATGGTTGCGATCGTCGGACCACAGCGACATCTGCCGCTGGCTATGGTGTACCGCATGCAGCTCCCACCACACGCCGAAGCGGTGCTGCCAGCGGTGATACCAGTAGCCGGCGAAATCGAGTACGAGCAGATACATGACGAACGTGACGAGCGGCTGCGTGGTCACGCCGGGCCACAGGTTGTCGAAGTTCAGGTTCGCGATGCCGTGCAGCCGAAGCCAGCCTTGCACGTTGTCGAAGAACGGTTGCAGCGCGAAGAAAAAGAACAGGTTCAGAATGCCGAGCTTGGCGATCCACGTGTACAGCACGTCGACGCGCACGGCCTTGCGGTTCTCCCATTGCTCGACCGGGCGCAGCGCCTCGAGCGGACGCAGGATCGCGTACATCGCGAGCACCTCGAGCACACCGACGATGACCCAGTACAGGCTGTCGTAGGTGTCCTCGTCGTAGTCCATCAGATTGAACCGGAACAGCAGTGGCTGCACCACGTCGACGTACAGCCACGTCTGCGCGGCTGAAACGAAGCTGTCGAGTGAGGAGAAAATCAGATGGAACATGATGCTGGCCTGTTACTTCATCCTTGGTGGCTCGTGGCGTCCTGGCTCTGCCCTGTTGCCCTCAGGCACTGTCGGGCGCCCTCAGGCCCCTCAAGCGCCGTTCGGCGCCGTCACCGGCGCGCGGTCGAAGAAATAAATGCCGTGCGGCGAGCGGCCCACCGAAATGGTCTGGATCAGCTTGCGCGTGTTGAGATCGATGATGCCAACGTGCTTCGCGAAGCGGAAGGTCACCCACAGATAGCGTTTGTCGGCGGAAAGTTCCATATCGTCCGGTCCCGGCATCAGGCCGGTGATGTCGCCGACGTTGGTGAGCGTGTCTTCGTCGATGATGCTGATCGTGCTGGCGACGCGGTTCGACACCGCGACATGCTTGCCGTCGGCGAGCGAGCGGAAATTGTGAGCGCCCTTGCCCGTGTGAATCGTCTTGACGATCTTCTGGTTGCGCCAGTCCACCACGGCGACGCAGTCCTCGCCGGTCATGCCGACGAGCAGGTACTTTTCCCCCGGCGTCATCCACAGACCCGCGGGCACCTTGCCGACCTTCATCTTCCATTTGACGGTTTGCGTGGGCAGGTCGATGGCGGCGAGCTCGCCCGAGATCTGCAGCGAGACGAACACCGTCTTGCTGTCATTCGAGAACGCCATGTGGCTCGGCATCACCGCGAGCGGCAGCCGTGAAGCCAGCGTCATCTGGTTTTTCGGGTTGTCGTAGTGATAGATGTCGAGTCGATCGAGCCGCAGTCCCGTAGTGACGAGCCACTTGCGATCAGGCGAAAAACCGATCTGATAGGGATCTTCGATGTTCTCGACCCAGCGCTGTAACTGCCCCGTCTTCGGATCGACGAACATCAGGCTGTTCGACACCGAATTGGCGACGATCAGCGAGGAATTGTCCGGCGTGGCCATCAGGTGATGCGGTTCCTTGCCCGTGGGCACGGTGCCGACGACCTGGTGGCTGTTCTCGTCGATCAGGCTCAGCGTGGCCTCGCCGGAATTGAGCACGATCACGTTATTGGCGTGCGCCGCCGGAGAAAAAAAGCCTGCGGCGGCGACCAGCACCGCGGTCGCGGCGAACGTGGCACTCAAGCCGGGAAGAAAAAATTTACGCATGAAAACTCGCTTCGGAGAACAACGGTCATTGTAGAACGTTTGCCGGTCCGGGCGGTTGACGTAAGTCACTGGCGACGACCGAAAAATGACGGGTGCGATGAAGCGCGGCCGCGAGCGGGAGGTTTCGTCTGCCACGTTCGGTTTGATGCTCGCGCCGCGGGTTTTCGAGTGAGGAATCAATGTGCTCTCCCTGTCAGGGTCAATCATGCATCAGCCACACGTTAAAATCGCGCAAATGATTATCGGGAACAATAAGAATAATCCTCTTTCCTTATCAATAAAAACCTAGCCGTATTAATATATTTTTTAGCCCGATTGAATTTCGGAGTTTGCTGATATCTGGATTGCACGCGGACATCGGAGAATTCTCCATACGCGCCGCCCCGGTAACGCCTCCCCCATGAATCCCGAGCGTACATCGCCGGGCTGACGCGCGCTCGGCCAAATAACGCAAGCCTTACCAATGACCGGCGTTTTTGTATTTTCAATATTTTCAAACCCACCAGGCAATAACTTGACGTCAAAGTCGGAATACGCGCTGCGTGCCACCAACTACAATAATGCGGAGGATTTTTAATTGATGAACAAGAATATTTCGATAATTCGCCATACCACGTCTCAAATAAAAGTCGCAGCACGGCGAACTGCCTGCCTGCAAACACACCGTGCTTCCGCGCGCCAGAAAAGCATCGCCCGGGCGGTTCGAAGTACCGCGGGTGTTGCAATAGCGGCGGCGGCCCTTTACGTCACGGAAGCGACAGGCGCCGGCGTCGATTCCGTCGAGGTAGGCACGGCCAGCGCGCCCGGCGACTTCGCGGTCGCGATAGGTGCACAAGCCACCGCAAGCGGCAACTCATCGCTGGCGGTCGGCTCGCAGGCGAACGCGCAAAACGACGGCGCGATCGCGGTAGGGGCGAACGCCACGGCACAGGGCGATAGCGCCGTCGCCATGGGCCTCTCCTCTTCGGCACAAGGCGAAGGCGCGAGCGCCTTCGGGCCTTATGCGAATGCGCAAGCGGAACGCGCGACCGCGGTCGGTCTGAACGCGTCGGCGCTTGGCGTCGACTCGGTCGCAGCGGGCTCCGGTTCAATGGCGGCGGACTCGGCCGCCTCCGCGTTTGGCTCCCTATCCACGGCAACCAGCATCGGATCGACCGCGCTCGGCTATGTCGCGCAGGCCGGAGGCGCCAACTCGCTCGCCGCCGGAGCATGGGCCTCGGCGCTCGCGGACTCGAGCGTCGCGCTTGGCAGTAATGCCGTCGTCAGCGGCGTCGGCGCCATCGCCCTCGGCGTTGCCGCGCAGGCACGCGGCGCCTACGCCAGCGCAATCGGCTTCGGCGCAACGGCCGCGGGAGCCGGCGCGATCGCGCTCGGCAGCAACGCAAACGCGAGCGCCGACAATAGCGTCGCGCTAGGCGCCAACGCCAGCACCACGACGGACCTGTCGCAAAGCGCGTTTGTGCCCGTGGGAACGGGCGCCACCCCGATCGCGGCCTCCAGCGCGACGGGCGAAGTCTCGCTCGGCTCGGCGAACAACGAGCGTCGCCTGACCAACGTCGCCGCGGGCGCCGCGCCCACCGACGCGGTCAACGTGAGCCAGTTGAGCGCGGTCGACAACAAGGTCGATGCACTCGCTCAAAGCAGCGCGCTGCATTACTTCAGCGCTGCTGACCCGGTCGACGGCTCCAACGAGGCGCTCGCAGACGGCACGCACGCGCTTGCCGCGGGCAGCAACGCCAGCGCTATGGGCAGCAACGCAACCGCATTCGGCACCAGCGCCAGCGCCAGCGCAACCGACTCGACCGCGATCGGCGCGGGCGCCGTCGCCGGCACGGCCGACGCGACCTCGCTGGGCGCGTCAGCGTCGGCCTACGGCTCCGGTGCGACGGCGCTCGGCTCCAACGCCACGGCGAGCGGCGCCGGCGCCCTCGCGCTCGGCTCCGGTGCCAGCGCAGCCGCCGACAACGCACTTTCGCTCGGATCTAACTCGAGCGCGCTAGTTGCAAACTCCGTCGCGCTCGGCCAGGGCTCGATCGCCGATCGCGCGGGTACCGTGTCGGTCGGTTCAACGGGCAACGAGCGCCAGATCACCAACGTCGCGGCTGGCACCGCCGACACCGATGCGGTCAACGTCGCCCAGCTGAAAGCGGTGAGCGACCAGAGCAGCGCGACCGCAGCGAAGCTCGACGGCGCGGTCATGTACGACACGAACGCCGACGGCAGCATCAACCGGAACAGCGTTACGCTCGGCGGCGATACCACGGAGGGCACCGTCATCCACAACGTCGCGGACGGCGTACAGGCGTCCGACGCGGTCAACCTCGGTCAGTTGAACGCGGCGCTCGAAGGCGCGATCAATAACGCGACGATCGGCTCGGCCGACGCGTTGTTCAGCGCGGCAGGCGATAGCGCGACTGAGAGCGCGCAGGCGTCCGGCGCGCACGCGATTGCGGCCGGGGCGAACGCGCGGGCGAGCGGCGTCAACACGGTCGCCGAGGGTGCGAACGCAGAGGCGGCCGGCACGAACGCGATTGCCGTCGGCGCGAATGCACAAGCAAGCGGCACCAACGCGGCAAGCATCGGAGCGAACGCCATCGCCAGCGGCAACAACGCGACGGCGGTCGGTGCCGCAGCCAGCGCGAGCGCCGACAACTCGGTGGCGTTAGGCCAGGGCTCCGTCGCCGACCGAGCGAACACGGTATCGGTTGGCGCGGCGGGCCAGGAACGCCAGATCGCCAACGTCGCGGCCGGCGTGCGAGGCACCGACGCGGTCAACGTCAATCAGTTGCAGCAAAGCGTGAGCGGCGCGATCAGCGCGTCGAATCGCTATACCGACGACCAGATCCGCTCCGCCCGTCGGGACAGCTACGGGGGCACGGCATCGGCGCTCGCGATGGCAGCTTTGCCGCAAGCGGTGCTGCCGGGACACGGCATGGTCGCCATGGCGGGTGGCACGTACGGCGGTCAATCTGCGCTCGCAATCAGCGTGTCGCAGTTGTCGGACACCGGCAAATGGATCTACAAGGTCCAAGGCAGCACCGACTCTCGCCGACAGTTCGGCGCATCGATCGGCGCGGGGATGCATTGGTGAAATCAGCTCGAGTGAACGTATCGGACCGAGTCCGGCCGCGACGGCGCTCAGAGGACGCTCGGTGTACCCCGCGCGCACCGGTGCGCGGGCCCGCTCATCGGCCGCGGTGCACACCCAGTGTCCAGCGTCCGCGAGCGAGCGCCCTGGCTTTAGCGCTGCATCGACTCCCACACCTTGTGCAGGCGCTTCACCGAAACCGGCATCGGGGTGCGCAACTCCTGCGCAAACAGCGAGATGCGCAATTCTTCGAGCAGCCAGCGGAATTCCGCGAGCCGCGGATCCACGACGCCGCCGCGCTGCGACACCGCGCGCTGATAGTGCTGCAGCAGCGGCTGGAATTCGGCGAACTGGCGCGCGTCGCGTATGGCGTCCGCGCGCAGCTTGTCGATACGCAGCGCCATCCCCTTCAGATAACGCGGGAAATGTGCGAGTTGGGCATACGGCGTATCGACGACAAAACGCTTGCCGATCAGCGCATCGAGCTGATTCTGCAGATCGGTGTACGCGGCCACGAATGGCTTCGCCTGCAGGAGCTTCTTCGTCAGGCTCGCGTATTCGCCAAGAATCTGACCGACCAGCCGCGAAATTTCCTGCGCGAGCAACGTGAGGCGGCTACGCCCTTCGTCGCGGCGGACATGGAAGCTCGCATCGTCGTCGGGCAGCGGATCCTGCAGACACGCGCGGTCGAGTGCGGTGTCGATCAGCTGATCGCGCAGCTCCTCCTGCGTGCCGCGCGGCATGAACTGCATGGCCATTTCGCGCAGGCCTGGCAGATTCTTCTCCAGATACTTGATCGGCTCCTTCAACTGCAGCGCGAAGAGCCGACGCAAGCCCGCCCGATGAATCCGCGCGGCTTCTTCCGGCGAATCGAACACCTCGACGTCGCAATGGGTGCCACGGTCCACGAGCGCCGGGTAGCCAAACAGCGTCTGACCACCACGGCGAATTTCGAGCAACTCGGGCAACTTGCCGAAATTCCACGTGGTCAGGTTTTCATACAGCGCGGTGGCTGGTGCGCCTTCGGGTGTCGCGGGTTGCGGCGCGGCCGCGCCCTTGCCGCGCGACGCGCCACTCTGAGCCAAATCTGGAGAGCGTGCAGGTGCCGCAACACCGCCGCCGCCCGCGTCGGCCAAGGCGGCGCCCGCCGCGCCCGAAACGAGCTTCTGGAAATGCTGCTGCGCCTGAGCGCCGAGCTCGGCGCGCAGTTGCGACAAATTGCGCCCCATCGCGAGCTGCCTGCCATGTTCGTCGATGACCTTGAAGTTCATGAACAGATGCGCGGGCAGCGTCTCGAGCTTGAAGTCGGACTGCTTCATCGTGACCTGGGTCTGCTCGCGCAGGTCGGCGATCAGCGCCTCGAGCAAGCCTCCTCCTCCGAAGCGCTGTGCGCCGTGCCGTTCGGCGAAGCCCGCCGCGTACTCGGGGAGCGGCACGCAATGCCGACGCAGCTTTTGCGGCAGCGACTTCAGCAGCAACTGCGCCTTTTCTTTCAGCATCCCGGGCACGAGCCACTCACAGCGGCGCGCGTCGACCTGGTTCAGCGCGTACAGCGGCACTGCGAGCGTCACGCCGTCGCGCGGCGTGCCCGGCTCGAAGTGGTAGGTCAGCGCCATCTCGATGCCCGCCATCGTCAGCCGCTTAGGGAACAGATCCGTCGTGACACCCGCCGCCTCGTGCCGCATCAGATCGTCTCGGGACAAATACAACAGCCGCAGCTTGTCCTCCGCCTGGGCACTCTTTTCGACCTCGTCGCGATACCAGCGCTCGAACGCGGCGCCGGTATGGATGCCGTCCGGGAGCGCCTGATCGTAGAACGCGTAGATCAATTCGTCGTCGACCAGCACGTCCTGGCGGCGCGACTTGTGCTCGAGCTGCTCGATGTCGGCGAGCAGCCTGCGGTTGTGCGCGAAGAACGCAAGCTTCGTGTCGAACTCGCCTTCGACGAGCGCACCGCGAATGAACAGCTGGCGCGCCCGCGCCGGGTCCTGCTTGCCGAATGCGACGCGCCGCCGGTGATAGATCGGCAGGCCGTACAGCATCGCGCGCTCGAACGCGGACACCTGCGCCGCGCGCTTTTCCCAATGCGGCTCGGACAACGACTTCTTGAGCAGATGCGCGCCGACCTTCTCGACCCACTCCGGCTCGATTTTCGCGATACAGCGCGCGTACAAACGGCTCGTTTCGACGAGCTCGGCGGCCATCACCCACTTGCCTGCTTTTTTCACGAGCGCCGAGCCGGGCCACAAATAGAACTTGATGCCGCGCGCGCCGAGGTAGTACGGCTCGTCGTCGGCTTTCAGGCCGATGTTGCCGAGCAGACCGGTCAGCAGCGCCAGATGGATCTGCTCGAATGTCGCCTCCGCTTCGTTCAGCCGCCAGCCGTGCTCGCGCACCACCGTCAGCAGCTGCGAGTGAACGTCGCGCCATTCGCGCAGCCGCAGTTGCGACAGGAAGTTCTTGCGGCACTCGTCCTGCAGTTGCCGGTTCGATTTCTTGTGCGCGATCGCTTCGTCGAACCAGTTCCAGATCTTCAGCCACTGCAGGAATTCGGAGCGCTCGTCGGCGAACCGGCGATGCGCCTGGTCCGCCTGCTCCTGCGCTTCGATCGGGCGATCGCGCGGGTCCTGCACGGACAGCGCACTCGCGATGATCAGCACTTCCTTCAGCGCCTGCTGGTCGCGCGCGGCGAGGATCATGCGGCCGACGCGCGGATCGAGCGGCAGTCGCGCGAGTTCGCGGCCGAGCGGCGTCAGGTGGGTGTCGTCGTCGACGGCGCCGAGCTCGTTGAGCAACTGGTAGCCATCGGAAATCGCACGGCCCGGCGGCGGTTCGATAAACGGGAAGGTTTCGATCGCCGTCAGATGCAGCGACTTCATGCGCAGAATCACCGAAGCAAGCGACGAGCGCAGAATTTCCGGATCGGTGAAGCGCGCGCGGCCCTGGAAGTCGCTGTCCTCATACAGACGAATGCAGATGCCATCGGCGACCCGGCCGCAACGCCCCGCGCGCTGGTTCGCGGCGGCCTGCGAAATCGACTCGACCTGCAACTGCTCGACCTTGTTGCGATACGAGTAGCGCTTCACGCGCGCAAGGCCGGTGTCGACCACGTAGCGGATGCCGGGTACCGTCAGCGAAGTTTCGGCGACGTTGGTCGCGAGCACGATGCGGCGCGCGTTCGACGCGCGGAACACGCGCTCCTGCTCGGCGGCCGAGAGCCGCGCGAACAGCGGCAGGATCTCCGTGTGGGGCGGATGATGTTTGCGCAGCGCCTCGGCGGCGTCGCGAATCTCGCGCTCGCCGGGCAGGAACACCAGTACGTCGCCGGGGCCTTCGCGGCACAGTTCGTCGACGGCGTCGACGATCGCCTCCATCAGATCACGATCAGTCTCGCGCTGCGTCTTCGGGCGCTCGCGGCCAGACGAGGTTGCACTCGAGGTTCCTTGCGCCGCCTTGACCGCCGGGCTGTCCTCGACGACCGGCCGGTAACGTACCTCGACCGGATACATCCGGCCGCTCACTTCGATCACCGGCGCGGGTTTGTCGTCGCTGCCGAAATGACGCGCAAAACGGTCGGCGTCGATCGTCGCCGAGGTGACGATCAGCTTCAGGTCGGGACGCTTGGGAAGAATCTCCTTCAGGTAGCCGAGCAGAAAATCGATGTTGAGGCTGCGCTCGTGTGCTTCGTCGATGATCAGCGTGTCGTAGGCATTCAGCAGCGGATCGGTCTGCGTTTCCGCAAGCAGAATGCCGTCGGTCATTAGCTTGACCGATGCGCCCGGCGCGAGGTTGTCGTTGAAGCGCACCTTGTATCCCACCACTTCGCCGAACGGCGTGCCGAGTTCCTCGGCGATACGGCGCCCGGTCGCCGACGCGGCGATCCGGCGCGGCTGCGTATGGCCGATCAGACCATTGCCGCCGGCACCGAGACCACGGCCAAGCGCGAGGCAGATTTTCGGCAACTGCGTGGTCTTGCCCGAGCCGGTTTCGCCCGACACGATCACGACCTGATTCTCCGCGATCGCCCGCGCGATCTCGTCGCGACGACCGGAGACAGGAAGCGCTTCGGGGAACGTGACCGGTGGAATCGGATTCGGCTCGACGACCCGCGACGGCCGCGCTTCGCGCGGCGCGCGAGGTTGTTCCTTGCGCGGCTCGCCCGATTGTTTGTCGCGCAATCCGTGACGCTGCTCGCCACGAGCCCCACCGCCCCGCTTCGCACCAGACGCGTCATCCGATTCATCGCGGGATTCACCGCGCCGTTCGTCACGCGCGCCAGCGTGCTCTTCGCGACCTTTTCGACCTGCACCGCCCCCTTCAGGCGGCACCTTTCGCGCAGACGCGCCCGCCCCCCGACGCGCGTCACGCGCCTGATCGGGTTTCGCATCCTGCGCTGGGCGGCGCATCGTGTCGCCGGGGTTGGCCGGCTCGCCGGCCGACGCCGGTTTCTCGTTCGCCCCAGCGGGACTTTTGGGTACATTCGACATGGGGGCGCATTATAATCCCCGGCATGAATTCCCAAACCGACCTCGTCCCCGCGCCCGCGAGCGTCCCGGCCCCCGCCGACTCGCCGGAAACCCTCGCCCAGCACGCGCAATTCGTCGACTGGATGCGTTCCGTCGCCCCGTATATCCACGCGTTCCGAAACAAGACATTCGTCGTGGGTTTCGGCGGCGAAGTGGTGCATCAAGGGCTGCTGAATGCGCTCGTGTCCGACATCGCGCTGCTGCAGGCAATGGGCATCCAGATCGTGCTCGTGCATGGCTCGCGCCCGCAGGTCGAGGAGCAGATGAGCCTGCACGGCGTCGAATCGGAGTTTTCACACGGCATGCGCATCACCGACGCGCGCGCGCTCGAGTCCGCGAAGGAGGCGGCCGGCGAAGTGCGTCTCGACATCGAAGCCGCGATCAGCCAGGGTCTGCCGAACACGCCAATGGCGCACGCGCACATCAGCGTCGTATCGGGCAACTTCGTGACGGCGCGCCCCGTCGGCATTCTGGACGGCGTCGACTTCCAGCACACGGGCCTCGTGCGCAAGATCGACGCGGATTCGATCCGACACTCGCTTGCGAGCCGCAAGCTCGTGCTGCTGTCGCCGCTCGGCTTCTCGCCCACCGGTGAGGCATTCAATCTGTCGATGGAAGACGTGGCCTCGGCCGCGGCGATCGCGCTGCGCGCCGACAAGATCGTGTTCCTGACCGAAACGCCGGGCCTGATGGAAACCGGCGAAAGCGGCACCGAGCTGATCCGCGAACTGTCGCTCGACGACGCCTACAAGCTGCACGAAAGCGGCGAAGTGACCGGCGACGCCGCGTTCTACCTGAAGCATTCGATCCGCGGCTGCCGCGGTGGCGTGCCGCGTGCGCACATCATCCCGTACGCGCTCGACGGCAGCCTGTTGCTCGAACTGTTCCTGCACGATGGCGTCGGCACGATGATTTCGTACGAGAACCTCGAAAGCCTGCGCGAAGCAACGCCGGACGACGTCGGCGGCATTCTCGCGCTGATCGAGCCGCTCGAAACAGACGGCACGCTGGTACGGCGCGGCCGTCACCAGATCGAACGCGATATCGACCATTTCTCGGTGATCGAGCACGACGGCGTGCTGTTCGGCTGCGCGGCGCTGTATCCGTATCCGCAGGAGCGCATCGGCGAAATGGCGTGCCTGACCGTCGCGCCCGAAGCTCAAGGCACCGGCGACGGCGAGCGCCTGCTCAAGCGCATCGAACAGCGCGCGCGGGCACGCGGCCTCACGCGCATTTTCGTGCTCACCACGCGCACCGAACACTGGTTCCTGAAGCGCGGCTTCGTCAAGGTTACGGTCGACGACTTGCCCGAAGACCGCCGCCGACTCTATAACTGGCAGCGCAAATCGCTCGTGCTGATGAAACAGCTTTGAGTACTTCGTGATCGCCCCCATCTGATCCGAACCGGCGTCTGCCCGCCCCACATCGATTACAGGAGAAGCACAGCATGACTCGTATGGTTCAATGCGCGAAGCTCGGCAAGGAAGCCGAAGGCCTCGATTTCCCGCCGCTGCCGGGCGAACTCGGCAAGCGGATCTACGAAAGTATCTCGAAGGAAGCCTGGCAGAGCTGGTTGAAGCAGCAGACCATGTTGATCAACGAAAACCGCCTGAACATGGCCGATCCGCGCGCGCGGCAGTACCTGATGAAGCAGACCGAAAAGTTCTTCTTCGGCGAAGGCGCGGATACCGCGTCGGGCTACGTGCCGCCGTCGGCCTGAGCTTGCCTCGTCGAGGACGACACGAGACAACGCGTCGCCCAAACCACCGAGCCAACACACGCCTGAAAGTCCGCGCCGCAAGCGCGGATTTTTTTCGCGCCAACATCGGCCGCGCATCGCGCCCGCCGCTCGCGTCGTCTTCGCCTCAAAAAGCGCTCGCCAATGTTCTAAGCGGTCCGTTTTTCAGGGCCATTCCGACCCCGCCAGATCTCCCGTCCCGCAACGGATCGAGTCCCATTGGGGGCTCTGCCTCGCACCGCCGATTTGCATGATCCTCTGGCATCGTGCTAACATGTGCCCTCGTTTCAGCCGCAATTCACCTTCATTCGTGTTCTTTCGAGTTGGTTCATCGTGTGTTTTTCCGCGCACGCGCCATCCTGAATTGAACTGTTTTTAAACAAGAAGGCTCGTCGGTCGTTTCCCCGCCTAAAGCGGAAAATTCAAGACCGGCCTTTTTCGTTTCAAGCCTTCAGTGGCGCATGGGTCAGTTTCCCGCCAGCCCCGCGTCCCTCATGCATCTGCCCCCCTTCCACGGCCACGCAGGTGCAACAGTCAGCACAATCTAGTCGAGTGTTTTTTCGCGAACTTACCGCGAGGCACGGGCGTTTGCTTCTTTTCGCCATCCGTTGCGCCGCCCGATAACCGGTGCCGCGAATAGCCTCGCCTTGCTCACGAAATTACACTTCCCAGCAAAACCGTGGCGGAACGCATCACGAGTTTCGTCGCAGTCATTGGAGTTTCAACCTTGACCGCTTCCAGCAACGGCTTCTGGCGACATCACAAACCGGAGCAGCGTCTTTCCCTCGACGACATCACCGTCGTCGATCACTCCCTCCTGAAGCGGGCCGTCGGCGCCATGGCGCTCGGCAACGCGATGGAATGGTTCGATTTCGGCGTGTACAGCTACATCGCGGTCACGCTCGGCAAGGTGTTCTTCCCCTCGTCGAGCCCTTCGGCGCAACTCATTGCGACCTTCGGCACGTTTGCCGCGGCGTTTCTCGTGCGGCCGATCGGCGGCATGGTGTTCGGGCCGCTCGGTGACCGCATCGGCCGTCAGCGCGTGCTGGCAATGACGATGATCATGATGGCCGCGGGCACCTTCGCGATCGGCCTGATCCCCAACTACGCGACGATCGGCATTCTCGCGCCGGCGCTGTTGCTGCTTGCGCGCCTCGTGCAGGGCTTTTCGACCGGCGGCGAATACGGCGGCGCCGCGACCTTCATCGCCGAATTCTCGACCGACAAGCGCCGCGGCTTCATGGGCAGCTTTCTCGAGTTCGGCACGCTGATCGGCTACGTGCTCGGCGCGGGCACGGTCGCGCTGCTGACGGCGACGCTGTCGAACGACGCGCTGCTGTCCTGGGGCTGGCGCGTGCCGTTCCTAATCGCCGGACCGCTCGGCCTGGTGGGTCTCTACATCCGCATGAAGCTCGAGGAAACGCCCGCGTTCAAGAAACAGGCCGAAGAGCGCGAAGCCGAGGACCGCGCGCTGCCCAGCCAGTCGTTGCGCCAGCTGCTCGTGCAGCAGTGGAAGCCGCTGCTGCTATGTGTCGGCCTCGTGCTGATTTTCAACGTGACCGACTATATGGCGCTGTCGTATCTGCCGAGCTATCTGTCCGCCACGCTGCACTTCAACGAAACGCACGGTCTGTTCCTCGTGCTGCTCGTGATGATCCTGATGATGCCGATGACGCTCGCCGCCGGCCGTCTGTCCGATGCGATCGGCCGCAAGCCCGTGATGCTGCTCGGCTGCGTCGGTCTGTTCGCGCTGTCGATTCCCGCGCTGCTGCTGATTCGGATGGGCACGGTGCTGCCGGTGTTCGGCGGTCTGATGATCCTCGGCGTGCTGCTGTCGTGCTTCACAGGGGTGATGCCGTCGGCGCTGCCGGCGCTGTTCCCGACCCGGATCCGCTACGGCGCGCTCGCGATCGGCTTCAATATCTCGGTATCGCTGTTCGGCGGCACGACGCCGCTCGTGACCGCATGGCTCGTCGACCGGACCGGCAATCTGATGATGCCCGCGTACTACCTGATGGGCGCATCGCTGATCGGCATCGTGTCGGTACTCGCGCTGCGCGAAACCGCGCGCAAGCCGCTGCTCGGCTCGGGTCCGTGCGTCGCGACGCGCGCTGAAGCGCACGCGGTGCTGCGCGGTGAGCGCGAGGCCGAGGAAATGGATGAACGATTCGCGGCGGCTGCGACCGCGCGCGCCTGACCTGCGCAGTCATCACGCCAGGCGTAGTTTCTGAAGCGGGCCGGCGACATTCGCCGGCCCGCTTTTTTACGTCAGCAGCGAATCGAACGTCGCGCCAACCTGCGCGCCTTCGACGGTCAGCGTGCCCGCGCACACCGGCAGCCTGAAGCGCCGCGGCCCCGCGCTGCCAGGATTGACGTACAGCACGCCGTCGCGCTCGGCGATCGACGGCTTGTGCGAGTGGCCGCTCACCACGACGCGAATGCCATCGTGCTGAGGCACGCAGCCCAGCTCGGCGATATCGTGCACGACCAGAATCGTCACCTGCTGGATCGTCAGCCGCGCATGCGTCGGTAGAGACGCGGCCCAGTCACCGGTATCGTTGTTGCCGCGCACCGCGGTCAGCGGCGCGATCCGCGCGAGCGCGTCGAGCACCTCCGGGTTGCAGATATCGCCCGCGTGAATGATCGCGTCGCAGCCGTCGAGATAGCGCAACGCTTCGGGACGCACGAGGTTGTGCGTATCCGAGATGAGCCCGATGCGGGTAGCGGTCGAAGGTGAGCGATGTGAAGCCATGCGCAGTCTCACTCGGTCTGCGGCTGCGCCAACTCTCGCGCCGCCGCCTGGGCACGGCGCTGCCCAGCCAGCATGCGCCGCGTCAACCCCTGCACGACGACCGACACCACCGCCGCGAACGCCGGCCCGCGCTCGACTGCGAGCAGCAGCATGATCGGTCCGGCGACGACCGGCAGTCCCGCGAGCCATCCCGCGACCGACGGCCCCCAGACGCGCGCGGCCGCCGTCAGCGCGGCGAGAAAGGCCGGCACCAGCACGAGCTTCAGCGCGAGCAGCATGCTCAGGCCTCCAGCACGTGTTCGATGCGACGGTCCGGTACGAACCACCACGCGGCGGCGAGCGCGTACAGCACGGCCGACGCCCACGGCACGACGAACGCGAGCCCGATGCCGGTCAGGTAAATGACGACGGAGACCTTGCCCTTGAAGTCGTTGCCGAGCGCTTTGGCCAGCGTCGAGTCGTGTCCATGCTGCGAAATCAGCGTGCGCGTCAGGATGAAATACGCGATCGCCGCCATGAACAGCACGATGCCGTACATCGCGGTCGGCCACGCGGCCAGATGGTTTTCGCCGACCCAGTGCGTCACGGCCGGCAAGAGGGATAGCCAGAACAGCAGATGCAGGTTCGCCCACAACACCTTGCCGTTGACCTTCTGCACCGCATGGAACATGTGATGGTGATTGTTCCAGTAAATGCCGACGTAGACGAAGCTCAGCACGTATGCGCAGAACACCGGTACGACCGGGCGCAGCGCCGCGAGATCGTGGCCTTCGGGCACCTTCAGCTCAAGCACCATGATCGTGATGATGATGGCGATTACGCCATCGCTGAAGGCTTCGACGCGTCCCTTGCCCATGCGAGTCCCGAAGATCAATGCGGTGGGGCGCACAGCCCGCCTTCGCCTTGCGCGCGGGCCGCGCCGCTGCCGATTATCGGTGATGGTGTGAGGATTTGTCGATGCGCGAGAGCCGGCCGCGCGGATGGCTCGATCCGCCGCGGCTCACGGGTAATGGACGGCGAGCCACACGCTCGGCTCGGTGTCGCTCGTCCATGCGACGCGGTGGCGGCAATGCGCCTCGATCAGCACGTGATCGCCGGGCTTCATCCGATGCGGCTGGGGGTCGTCGTCGAATTCGAGCATCGCCGCGCCGGTGAGCAGCACGACCCATTCGGCGCGCGGGCTGTCGTACCAGAAACCGGGCGGACTCGCCTGCCCGGTCGAGACGATCCGCTCGATCGTCACGCCGCCCCGCTCGACGAGCGCGTCGACCTGCTCCTCGGGCGTCGTCCCCAACTGCGCGACGAGGTCGAACAGATTGCCGCTGTTACATGCGGGTTTGAGCGAGCTTGTCATCAGCGTGTCGCGCCAGCGTCAAGGCAGTTCATTGCATCGGCTCGAGCCCATCGAGCAGCGTCGGCACCAGTTCGCTGATGGTCGGATGCACGTGCATCGCGTATTGCAAAGTCGGATACGGCGCGCCTGCGGTCATGATGTCGACGAACGTATGGATCGCCTCGTCGCCCTCGATGCCGTGAATTGCCGCGCCGAGTATCTGTTTGCTGTTCGCATCGACGAGCGCCTTCATGAAGCCGTCGGTCTCGCCACGCTCGCGCGCACGGCCCACGCGCGACATCGGCATCGTCGCGATCAGCGCTTCGCGGCCGCTGTTGCGCACCTCCTGCTCCGACATGCCCACGCGCGCGAGCGGCGGGTCGACGAACACCGCATACGTCATGATCCGCGTGTCGACGCTGCGCGCGCCGCCGTCGAGCAGGTTCGCCGCGACGATCCGGTAGTCGTCGTAGGACGTGTGCGTGAACGCGCCCCGGCCGTTCACGTCGCCGATCGCCCACACGCCCGGCACGCTGGTGCGCAACTGGCCGTCGACGATGATCGTGCCGTGCCGGTCGGTCTCGATGCCGGCGACGTCGAGGCCGAGGTCGTCGGTATTCGGCCTGCGGCCGGTGGCCAACAGCAGGTGCGACGCCTCCATGGCCGGGATGTTCTGCTCGAAGCCGATGCACACGTCGTTCGCGTGATGCGCATGCGGCTCGACGCGCGTCGGCTGCACGCCGAAATGAAACTCGACGCCCTCGCGCGCGAGCACCTTCTGCACCGACTCCGCGAAATCGGCATCCTCGCGGTTCAACACGCGCTCGCCGCGCACCAGCACGCTGACGCGGCTCCCGAAGCGGCGAAACACCTGCGCGAATTCGAGCGCGATATAACTGCCGCCGACGATCACCAGATGATCCGGCAACGCGGTCAATTCGAGCAGCGTCGAGTTCGTGTAGTACGGTATCCGCTGGATGCCTTCGAGCGGCGGCACGACGGCGCGCGTGCCCGTGTTGATGAAGATTTCGAACGCGCTGAACTCGTTCAGCAATTCCCCGTCGCGCCCGCAGATAGCGAGCGTGCGCGCGCCGGTGAAGCGCGCGTGGCCGTTGAACACCGTGATGTTTTCCGTGCCGCGCAGCCATTTTTCGACGCCGCTGCGCGACTCTCCGATGATCCGGTCCTTGCGCGCCTTCACGGCCGCCAGATCGACGCCGACCGAACCCACCTGCACGCCGAGCTCCGCCGCATGGCGCGCCACGTGCGCCGCGCGGGCGCTCGCCACATAGGATTTGGTCGGCGTGCAGCCGACGTTCACGCAAGTGCCGCCGAACTCCGCGCGTTCGATCACCGCGGTGCGGCGCCCGCTTTGAGCGAGGCGCACGGCGAGCGGCGAACCGCCTTGTCCGGTACCGATCACGACTGCGTCGAAGTGCTGTGGCATGGCAACTCTCCCCGGCTGGGTGCAGGTCGTAGCATCTTACGCTTAGTGCCACGCGCTGCCATGTCATGTCTGATTGCGCGGGCGCTTTGGCGACGGCCCGTCTTCCCACGCGCCGCGCGCGAGGCGGCGCCAATCAGTTGGGATTACTGCGTATGCTGCGCGGGAAATCTCAGGCGTGGCAATGAACCGCGCAAATCAACTCGCGCGAACGTTGCAGTGCGGCCTGCGCGCCGCGCGCCGCGAACACCCAGCCGACCTGGCCGAGATTGAAGTCCTGTGACACCATCACCTGCATCAGCGCGACCATCGGCAGTACGACCGCTGGCCGGTAAAACTGGTTTCTGATCAACTCTGACATGACGACCCCCAAACGCGGGGCGCCGCTTCGGCACCGCGCACCAATAATGTTTCGATGGGGGAATTTTAGGGAGTGCGTCGCCGCCGATAAATAGCGGCAACGCGAAGTCACTTGTTCGGCAATCTGAACAATCGCGTCAGGACGCCTTCGCCATGCCGATCAGCTGCGCGTCGTACAGCGTGCGCGCATACGCGCTCGCGCCGACCGGCCGGCTGTACAGGTAGCCCTGCTGCTTGTCGCAATCGATCGCGCGCAGGAACGCCGCCTGCTTGGCGGTCTCGACGCCCTCGGCGGTGACGTTCATGCCGAGCGAGTGCGCCATCGCGACGACCGCCTGCGTGATCGCGACCGAATCGCGATGATCGGGCAGCCCCGCGACGAACGAGCGGTCGATCTTCAGGTTATGCAGCGGAAAGCGCTTCAGGTACGACAGCGACGAATAACCGGTGCCGAAATCGTCGACCGAGACGCGCACGCCCATTGCGTTCAGCGCGCTCAGCATCGGCAGCACGGTATCGCTGTCGCTCATCAGCAATCGCTCGGTGATCTCGAGTTCGAGCGCGGCCGGTTCGAGCCCGGACTGCGCAAGACAACGTTCGATGCGCTCGAGCAGCCCGTCGTTGAACTGCCGCGGCGACAGATTGACCGCGACGATCAGATGCGGCGCGAGCGAGCGCCGCCACTGCGCGACCTGCTGGCAGGCGTGCTCGAGCACCCAGTCGCCGATCTCGACGATCAGCCCGGCATCCTCGGCGACCGGAATGAATTCGCCCGGCGACACGTTGCCGAGCTCGCTGTTGTACCAGCGCAGCAGTGCTTCCGCACCGATCGTGCGGCCGCTCTGGCTATCGACGATCGGCTGGTACACGAGGCTCAGCTCGTTGGCCGCGAGCGCGCGCCGCAGCGACTGTTCGATCGTGAAACGCCGCTGCAGATGCTGGTTCAGCTCGGCGGTGAAGAACTGGAAGTTGTTGCGGCCGCGCTGCTTCGCGTGATACATCGCCGAATCGGCGTTGCGCATCAGCGTCGCGACGTCCTGGCCGTCTTCGGGAAACAGGCTGATGCCGATCGACGCGCCCAGGTAGTACTCGTTGCCCGCCACCGCGAACGGCACCGCGATCATGTCCAGAATGCGGTGCGCGAGGCCGATCAGCTCGCCGGTATTGCCGTACGCACTGGCGACGATCACGAACTCGTCGCCGCCGACGCGCGCCAGCGTGTCGCCGCACCCGACGCAGGCCGACAGCCGTTCGGCGACGCTGCACAGCAAGGCGTCGCCGGCTTCGTGACCGGCGGTGTCGTTGACCTTCTTGAAGCTGTCGAGATCGACGAACAGCACGGCGACGCTGGTGAGCTCGCCGTCATGGTGGCCGGCGGCGCGCGGCGCGAACAGGTCGCGCATCCGCTCGGTCAGGTAGGCGCGGTTGTAGAGGCCGGTCAGCGAATCGCGCGTGGCGAGGTACTTCAACTGGCGCTGCGCCTCGCGCACCGGCCCGATGTCGGAAAACGAAATCAGCACGGAGTCCGGCTCGCTGTCGCCGGGCCGCAGGATCGGCACGACGTTCTGCGTGATCCACACGACCTCGCCGCCGATCAGTTCGAGGCCGACCGTCACGCCGAGCATCGGCTTGCCGGTCGCAAAGACCTGCGAGACCGGACGGTTGACTTCGCCGATGACCGAGCCGTCCTCGCCGAACGCGCGTGTCATCACGGTCCGCATGCTGCTGCCGACGACCTCCGGTGTCACGTGCAGCATGCGCTGCGCACTCGGATTACAGGCGAGCACGATGCCGGTGCGCGACTGCACGACGATGCCCTCGCTGAGATGATCGACGACCAGCCGGTGACGCTCCTCGCTATGCGCGAGGCGCTGCGCCATCGCGTCCTGATGGACCGCGAGGCCGACGCTGCTGCCGATGTCGCGCAGCATCGCCTCTTCCTCGGGGGTCGGACAGCGGGTGGCGCGGTAGTAGACGGCGAACGCGCCGAGCACAATGCCCGCGTCGTTTTCGAAGGGCACGGACCAGCATGCGCGCAAGCCGTGCGGCAACGCGAAATCGCGGAAGTTTTCCCACAGCGGATCGGATTCGATGTCGTCGACGATCACCAGACGCCGCTCGAACATCGCCGTGCCGCACGAGCCGACGCGCGGACCGATCGCCGCGCCCTCGATCGCGGCGCTGTACGCGGGCGGCAGCGACGGCGCGCCGCCGACGCGCACATGCACGCCGTCCGGGTCGAGCAGCAGGATCGAGCAGCACGCGCCGTCGCCGAGCAGCGCCTCGGCGCGACGGCAGACTTCGTCGAGCAGCTCGGGCAGCGGCGTGTTGCGGGTGATCAGCCGCAATACGCCGCGCTCGGACGCGAGTACCTCCTCGGCCCGTTCCGGCCGGTAGCGGGCGCCCTCCGGCGCAGCTGTCGTCGTGCCACGTGATGTTGCTTCGCAAAGCATAGTTGCGCCCCCCAAACCCAACATCGGCAAGTTAGTGTACGCGGCACACCGGGGTTTACGCTAAGTCCAGCGTGAAAATCTGCCATGCATCGCGTGCGGACGGCTCCGGTGTGGCGTGCCAGCATCGGTTGATGCCGGTACCACGGGCGACGGCAGTGCGGGCGCCGTCTGTTCGTGGCCCGCAGGCGCCGCAGCGGCTCGACGCTGGGCCGGCCGCGGCAGACTGCGACGGCCCATTTGGTTCGGCGGCGGATGCCCGGCGCCCGGTCGCGGCGGCGGGGGCGGCGCATGACGCGCAATTGCGCGCCGGCGGCAGTTGCGCCGGGACGCTCAGCCGGCGGCCGACGGCTCGCCGCCCTCGCTCGTGCCGAACAGCTCCGCGCAAAGCTGCGCGCCGATTTCGCTCAGCGACGCGGCTCCGGTGCCATCGTCGTGGAACATCGTATCGACGAGACCGCTTCCCGAGAGCGCCGTCAATTGCCGCCGCAAGCTGCTCATCGGCACGCCGGCCTGCTTCGACAGCTTCGCGAGCGACCACGCGCGCCAGGGTGTCTCGCGATGCGCGCGCCATAGCTGCGCGAGTATCGCGGCGAGTTGCGGGTCGATGTCGTCGTCATCCATGTCGGTCTACCTGTCGTGATGTGTCGTTTTGCATCGCCGTGGCGCCTGTCACGCCATCGCCGTAGCCAGCTCACCGAGCGTCTTCAACGCCGCTTCGGCCTGCGCGGTCCACGGATAGCTGTAGTTGAGCCGGATGAAGTGCCGAAAATCGTTGCGCGTCGAAAACATCATCCCCGGCCCGACCGTGATCCCGCGTTCGAGCGCCGCCTGATAAAGCCGCATCGAATCGATCGCAACGGGCAACTCGACCCACAGTACGTAGCCGCCCCGCGGCGTCGACACGCGCGTGCCGACCGGGAAAAAGCGCAGCACCAGCGCGCTCATGATGCTCGCCTGCTGCCGGTACACGCGGCGCAGGTGCCGCAGATGACGGTCGTAGCCGTCCTGACGCAAAAAATCGGCGACCGCGATCTGGGGCACCGACGGCGTCGTCAGCGTATTCAGGAACTTGAGCTTCTCGACCTGCGCGCGATAGCGCCCCGGCAGCGCCCAGCCGATCCGGTACGACGCCGTCAGGCTTTTCGAAAACGACGCACAGTGCAGCACGAGCCCCTGGGTGTCGAAGGTCTTCAGCGTCGACGGCCGCGTCTCGCCGAAATACAGCTCCTGGTAGACATCGTTCTCGATCGCCGGAATCTCGTGCGCGGCCAGCAGTTCGACCAGTTGCCGCTTGCGCTCGTCGGACATGCAGAAACCGAGCGGATTCTGGAAATTCGGCATCACCATGCACGCGGCGATCTTCTGCCGCGCGATCGCCTTCGCGAGCGCGTCGATATCGATGCCGTCGACCGGATGCGTCGCCACCTCGATCGCGCGCATGCCGAGGCGCTCGATGGCGTGCAGCATCGCGTAGTAGGTCGGCGACTCGACCGCGACGGTGTCGCCCGGCTTGGCGACCGCCTGCAGGCTCAGGTTGATCGCCTCGGTCGCGCCGAGCGTGATCACGATTTCGCCCGGATCGACCGGCAGACCGTTTTCCGCATAGCGCCGCGCGATCTGCCGGATCAGCTCGGGATTGCCCGGCGGCAGATCGTCGATCAGATTCCAGCTCGCGTGCCGCCGCGCGATCGCGTTGGCGTACTGGTTGATGCGCCGCCACGGGAACAGCGACGGATCGGGATACGGCGAGCCGAACGGCACGGCGTCGTGCGCACGGATGCTGCGTAGCGTCGACAGCACGAGCCGACTCACGTCGACCGTCGCGGGCACTGGCGGCGGCGCGGACTTGCGGCCCGCGCGGGCCGCGGCGGGCGCCGGCGCGAGCGCCCGCGCGGCCGCGTCGCGCACGAAATAGCCCGACTGCGGCCGGCTCTCGACGATGCCGCGGCTCTCCAGCAGCGCATACGCGTGCAGCACCGTCTTGATGCTGACGCCGTGCTGCTGGCTCGCCTGACGCACCGACGCAACCCGCTCGCCGGCCGCGAACACGCCGCGGCGCACGGCTTCGGTGATTTCGTCGGCGAGTTTTTCGTAGAGCTTCATGCGATTCGAGTGGATTCGGGCGGCTTCAGGCATCGTCGCGCAACTGTACTCCTATTCTTTCCGATTTTCTGTACCCGACGTAGTTTATGGAACACAGTACGCTCTCCGGCATTGGTCTGCAAAGCCTGTCGAATCTTTCCACCGCCACGTCATGAAGAACGAAACACAAGCCGAAGCCCGCATCGAGCCGTACAAGCACCCCGCCGCTGGCTGGGGCGCGCTGAAGTATGTCGCCATCAACTTGCTCAAGGAGAAGGTCGCGGGCGGCAACTACCGCACGCTGCTCAAGCAGAACCAGCCTGACGGCTTCGACTGCCCCGGCTGCGCGTGGCCGGATCGCGAGCACGCGTCGACATTCGAGTTCTGCGAAAACGGCGTGAAGGCCGTGGCCGCCGAGGCCACCGGCAAGCGCGTGACGCCCGCGTTCTTCGAGCGGCACAGCGTCACGGAGCTGATGACGCAATCCGACTTCGAACTCGAGCAGCACGGCCGCCTGACCGATCCGCTCGTCTACGACGCCGCGCGCGACCGCTATGTGCCGATCGGCTGGGAGGACGCATTCGCGCTGATCGCGAGCCATCTGAAGCGTCTCGACGATCCTGACCGCGCCGCGTTCTATACCTCGGGCCGCGCGAGCAACGAAGCCGCGTTCCTGTACCAGCTGTTCGTGCGCATGTACGGCACCAACAATTTTCCCGATTGCTCGAACATGTGCCACGAGGCGACGAGCCGTGGCCTGCCGCACACGGTCGGCATCGGCAAGGGCACGGTCACGCTCGATGACTTCGAACACGCGGATACGCTGCTGATCTTCGGCCAGAATCCGGCCACCAACCATCCGCGCATGCTCGGCGAGCTGCGCGAATGCGCGAAGCGCGGCGCCACGATCGTGTCGATCAATCCGCTGAAGGAGCGCGGCCTCGAACGCTTCGCGAGCCCGCAGCATCCGGTCGAAATGCTGACGATGGGCAGCACGAAAATCAGCTCGGTATTCACCCGTCCGAAGCTCGGCGGCGATTTCGCGCTGATCAAGGGCGTCGCCAAACGCGTGCTCGAACTGGATGACGAGGCGCTCGTGTCGGGCCTCGAGCGCGTGCTCGACTTCGGCTTCATCGCCCAGCACACAGTCGGCTTCGCTGCCTTCGCCGACGATCTGCGCGCCGAGCGCTGGGACACGATCGTCGCCGAGGCAGGCGTGCCGCTCGACGAGGTGCTGAAGCTCGCCGATATCTACGTGAAGGGCCGCGCGGTGATTTCGACCTGGGGCATGGGTCTCACGCAGCACAAGAACTCGGTCGCGACGGTACAGCTGCTGTCGAATCTGATGATGATGCGCGGCAATATCGGCCGGCGCGGCGCGGGGCTGTGCCCGGTGCGCGGCCACTCGAACGTGCAGGGCGACCGCACGGTCGGTATCGAAGAAAAGCCTACTGAAGCGTTTCTCGACAAGCTCGGCGCAGCCTACGACTTCGCGCCGCCGCGCGAGCACGGACTCGACGTCGTCAACACGATTCAGGCGATGCTCGACGGCAAGGTGAAGGTATTCATCGGGCTGGGCGGCAATTTCTCGATCGCGACGCCGGACACGCCGCGCACGTGGGACGCGGTGCGCGCATGCGATCTGACCGTGCACGTGACGACGAAGCTCAATCGCAGCCACCTCGTGCATGGCCGCGACGCGCTGATCCTGCCGACGCTCGGACGCACCGAGATCGATGTTCAGAACGGCGTGGCGCAAGGCGTCAGCGTCGAGGATTCGATGAGCATGGTGCACATCTCGTATGGGATGAACAAGCCGGCGTCGGACAATCTGCTTTCCGAAGTGGCGATCGTCGCGCGCATGGCGCATGCAACTTTGGGCAGCGGCAAGGTGGACTGGCTCGCCCATGCGGCCGACTACGCGCTGATTCGCGACGGCATCGCGAAGGTGATCGACGGTTTCGACGACTACAACGAGCGTCTGAAGAAGCCGGGCGGCTTCCATCTCGGCGTCGCATCGCGCGATCGCATCTGGAAAACGCCGAGCGGCAAGGCACAGTTCATCGTCCACGCGATCGCGCTCGACACGCCGATTCATCAGGCGAAGAAGCAACATGGCGAACGCCTGATGACGCTGATGACCACCCGCTCACATGATCAGTACAACACGACGATTTACGGTCTCGACGATCGCTATCGCGGCGTGTACGGACAGCGGCGCGTGCTGTTCGCCAACAAGGACGATCTCGCGATGCTCGGGTTCGCGGCTGGTCAGCGCGTCGATATCACGAGCGTGTGGGCCGATGGCATCGAGCGACGCGTGGACGGTTTTCTGCTCGTCGAGTACGACATTCCGCGCGGCTGCCTCGGCGCTTATTATCCGGAGACGAATCCGCTGGTGCCGCTCTCCTCGGTCGCCGATGGCGCGGGTACGCCGACGTCGAAGTCGATTCCGGTGTTGTTGACGGCGTCGATGGTGGAGGATGCCGCGGAACTGGCGGCTTGAAGTCAGCTCCGTTTGTCGCGCCCGCCGCGCCCGCCGCGCGGCGTACCTCACACGGTCTTCTTCGCCAGATCGCGATGTGTCAGATACAGACGTAGATCGAATTCGATCTGGTGGTAACCCGGCTGCATGAACTCGCACAGACGATAGAACGCTTTGTTGTGGTCGCTTTCTTTCAGATGAGCGAGTTCGTGCACGACGATCATCTTCAGAAACTCCGGCGCCGCGGCCTTGAATAACGACGCGATGCGGATTTCCTTCTTCGCTTTCAGCTTGCTGCCCTGCACCCGCGAAATGCTCGTGTGCAGGCCGAGCGCGTGACGCATCACGTCGAGTTTGCCGTCGTAAGTGACCTTGTCGATCTGCTCGGCGTTGCGCAGGTGTTCGCGTTTGAGTTCCGCGCAGTACTCGTAGAGCGCGCGGTCGGTTTGCACCTCGTGCGTGCTCGGGTACTTCTGCGCGACGTAGGAGCCGAGCTGATCGGCGGCGATCAGCTTTCTCACCTTGTCTTGCAACGGTGCGGGGTAGCCGGTGAGGTATTTGAGGGGGGACATGAAGGCGGAGTGAGGTTGGCGGGACCGATCTTACGCATAGTCGCGCTGATGGACAAGGTTGGGCATTTTCCGGATGCCGCTCCGTTCGAAGTACCGAAGATTCGTGAAGCGCTTTTTTCTGTTTCATCGAAAGCCGCGGAGATTTTGGGCTGTCGCCCATGTACGGACTGCCTGTCACAAGGTATTCATCTGACTGCTGTCAACCCCGGCAGCGACTTCAGATAGATCATCGACACACCTATGTCCCAGTCCGTATTTGAGATGCACTCCGTGGAGCTGTTCTGCCAGCGGCCACCGGGTGCCCGTTATGTCATCTGCGACGAATGGCACTACAAGGCGTGCCTCGGCAAGGCCGCAGACCTTCAGAGGGCCAAGGCAGAGACCAGGGAATTTCTTGACATTGCCCAACTGAATGGTAGGACGTGGCAGGAGGACCGGAAGCTGGTCAAGGATCTCATTGGCTGTCACTGGCTGTTTTTTCATGGTGTACGGGACCGGAACCCTGACACCGATGGCTGGTGGGTCATTCTTGCTCTTCTCGAAGAGGTTCGCCGGGGCAACTTGCTTGCCATTAAAGGCCCGCGTAATGGCCTGTTTCCGTCACCCTACAGCAGCACGCCGTTGAGGAATCCCGTAGCGAGGACCGGCAGTCACCCGGACGGCGAACGCATTCTGTCCGTCCAGTATGATCCGGCCACTTCGCAAGCCCGGTTGGCCGCTGCGCGCGCAACCAGGGCTGGCGATGGAGGCGCATCAACGCTGCCTGGCGATGCGCAGCCGTTCGACTATCAGCCGGACATGCCTAATGTGGACGCCATGCAGGTCGCGGGTAGTGAGGGAACACCTCGCAACAATCAGGCGCAAAACAAGCAGTTTAAGGCTGTTGTAAAGGCGCTGGGGCTGAATAAAAATCAGGCTAGGCAACTCCATGACGATATCAGTAAGCACGGCCTCGGGTATCACGAAATGTTGGAGCGGGGGCAGCACATGTTTGGAGGTGGTGATGATTGATACAAGGACAGAAATTGCGGGGCGGCTTGCTGTGCTCGTCGGGATTGGATTTGAGCTGGGTTAGCCATGCGGGAGACATGGTCACTATGCAATTTGGCCCACAGCGACGGTACACACTTAGGGGAAGAAGTCGGGAGGATGGAGCGTGGGCGCTTCATGTGCAATGTGCCTGGCAGCTCGAACGAGAGGGCTTCACCGTAGCGACGAGAGAGGATCTGCGGGGCTCGGATGAAAAGGCGCACGCCACGGCCCGGCGCTTGCATGAAATACTCGTAGGGCAAGGGCCTATCAGGGTCGAGGATGCATCGGCAGACGACGCAGGCGGCATCGTCGTTTCGTTCTCGCGAGGGTATCGCCTTGTGGTGGTCCCGGACGGCGTTGAAGATGACGAGGACTGGCGCTTCTTCGCGCCGGGCAACGATGCCGCACATCTGGTAATTGAGGGGGGCGCGGTCGCCTCCGAGTCTTTCGACTGACACGCAAAGGCCGACTCTCGCGAGTCGGCTTTTTTGTGCGGGCCTGTAAGCCACAGCGTGAGTGCTATGGGCCGCACCTCTGAATCAACCCTCCGCCTTTCGCTGACATGCGCCGCCCACGCTTCCGTATCAGATGAATTTATCAATCATTCACCTTTGCAACGAGGCTGCGTCACGCGTCGAATGCCATGCCCTGCGCCGGGCGCCTGCACCTGTACCTGCAATTGCACGATTCCCCATAAAAATCGGCACATTCCTACCGCAACTCAAAATAAAGCCATATAAATAATCCTTTCCGCATTTTGTGTGACCCAGCAATGCAATATCACAATTGCGCGGCGTTCATCACCCACCCAAGAAAGAACATACGTGGCTTATCAAGGAAAGTTTCTAGCGAATAACGCACCCTTGTCGCCGCTGACCATTTTCGGCGTCGGCACTTTTAACGCGTTTTCAGGTAATGGCATTTATCGCGATCGAGGTGGATGCACAGCCATTCCCGATCCCGGCCGGGAAATACTGGATCGTGGACCGCCCTACAGGCGGCGTCCGCTCCCAGCTATTGCTGCCGCGAAAGACGTGTGGAATACGGCTAATGGTCGCCCATCTCATCACAATGAATGGTTCGCGCTCTATCGCGACGATGGAAACATTGATGACTTTGCATGGGTCAACGGCATCAAGCGCGGACAGTTCAGGCCGCATCCGGTCGGCGGTAGTGGACTTTCACTCGGCTGTATTAGCCTGCCGAGCTATAGTGACTTCGAAATAATCCGCCGCGCTCTTCAGCACACCGTCACTGTCCCGGTCCGCACTTCCGGGCTTGGCGCGTATGGAACTATAGAGGTCGTCACGTATGGCAACACTTGCCCGTAGGCTCTGCAAGGTCGCCCTGTTTATCGGCCGCTTCCTCGTTTCAGCTCGCTATGTCCATACGTATCCGTGGCCTATGCCCGAACGCCAGGCGCTTGCCTGGCTTTCCATCGCGAACGGGTTTGGTCTGCACGATCCTGACGATATTTATATCCCGGCAATGGTAGTTATCGAACTGCTCGTTACAGTTCTTGCCTATATGGGAATCGTGAGACTATGGCGCAAATATCGGAGGAGAAGTAAGCGCGTAGGTTGATGACGCGACGTAGGCTACGCATATCGTGCCCGAACCTGATGTGTTCGCGCTTCCATAGTGACGCGGATGCCTGATCCAGGGAATCGGCTCGCTCGCACGCGGGCCGCTCATTTGTGTGGAACGTCCACGCCCGTAATCCAATCAGGGCGCCGGCTTTGTGCTCACAAGCTTGTGAACTCTAGTGGTGCCGGGGACCGGACTTGAACCGGCAAGCCCGAAGGCGGCGGATTTTAAGTCCGCTATGTTTACCAATTTCATCACCCCGGCAGAGGTGGCAATCGCGCGTGGTCGCGAATTCTACCATCGCCTCGCGGCAGCCCCAAAAAAGCGCCCGACACCCGCATTCATCCCCAAGTCACAAACGTTGCCGATAATCCGCTCACGAAAACGATTACAGCGGGCCGAAAACCGATGACGCCGACGATCAAGGATGTCGCCGCCCACGCGGGCTTTTCCATCGCCACGGTATCGCGCGCGATCAACGCGCCGCACACCGTGAACCCCGTCACGCTCGACAAGGTACGTCAGTCGATCGACGCGCTGAACTTCCGCCCGAGCCCGCTCGGCCGGCAATTGCGCGGCGAGCGCACGCGCCTCGTGGGTGTCGTCCTGCCGACGCTAGCGAACCCGGTGTTCGCCGAATGCCTGCAAGGCATCGACGATCTCGCGTCAGCGCAAGGCTATCGGCTGATGCTGATGACCACGCAGTACGACGTGGACCGTGAACGTCACGCAATCGAAACGCTGCGCGAGCATCGCGTCGAAGGACTGATCCTGACCGTCGCCGATGCCGACACCCATCCGCTGCTCGACGAACTCGACCGCGACGGCCTGCTATACGTGCTGATGCACAACGACACGGTGCGCCGCCCGTCGGTGTCGGTCGACAATCGCCTCGCCGCCTACGACGGCGTGCGCCGGCTCATCGCGCACGGCCATCGCCGCATTCTGATGCTGGCCGGCTCGTTCGCGGCCTCGGATCGCGCGCGTCAGCGTCATCTCGGCTACACGCAGGCGATGCAGCAGGCCGGCCTCACGGCCGCGCCCGCGCTCGAAGTCGATTTCAACGCCGACGAACTCGCGCCGTCCGTGCTCGCGCACCTGACGCACGGCGCAAACCGTCCGACCGCCCTCTTCTGCAGCAACGATCTGCTCGCGATGGTCGTGATGCGCGGCCTGCGCCGCGCGCGCCTGAGGATTCCGCAGGACATGTCGATTCTCGGCTTCGACGGCCTCGCAATGGGCGAACTGCTGTCGCCGGCGCTCGCGAGCATCTGCGCGCCGAATCGCGAAATCGGCTGTGCGGCGTGGCAGCGCTTGCTCGCACGCATCGGCGGCGCGCGCGACGAGCGCGCGTTCTGCGCAACTTCGCGCGCGTTGACGCTGCCGCACAGCTTGCGCGAAGGCGCGACGATCGCGGCGCTCGGCTCGCACGCGAATCTCGACGGAGCGTCGCCGCCCCACGTCCCGAGCGCTGCGGCCGCCACCGAAAAGCCGCTCGCATAAGAAGCCCAATGAAGGCACGCGCATACGCGCGCCCTGGCTGTTATCCCCAACCCGCGCAACCCATCCGACACAGGGAGACCCGCAGTGCCCCGCTCAACCTCACGCTTCGCATCCTCGCTCATACCGCTGTGGCAGAAACTCGCGCGCGCCGCCGCGACCGCACTGCCGGCGAGCCTGCTCGTCGCCGGCGCGGCGCTCGTCGCGCTCGCGCCGCAAGCCGCGCGCGCCGACGAAACCGCGATCTGCTACAACTGCCCGCCCGAATGGGCCGACTGGGCGAGCCAGATCAAGGCGATCCAGCAAAAGACCGGCATTCGCGTGCCGTTCGACAACAAGAACTCGGGACAATCGATCGCGCAGCTGATGGCCGAGCAGAAAAGTCCGGTCGCCGACGTCGTGTATCTCGGCGTATCGTCGGCGTTCCAGGCCAAGGACAAGGGCGTGATCCAGCCGTACAAGCCCGCGCACTGGGACGACATTCCCGCCGGCCTGAAAGACCCGCAAGGCTACTGGTTCACGATCCACTCGGGCACGCTCGGCTTCTTCGTCAACAAGGACGCGCTCGAAGGCAAGCCGGTGCCGCGCTCGTGGGCCGATCTGCTGAAGCCCGAATACAAAGGCATGATCGGTTATCTCGATCCGTCGAGCGCGTTCGTCGGCTATGCGGGCGCGGTCGCGGTGAACCAGGCGCTCGGCGGCACGCTCGACAACTTCGAGCCGGGTCTCGACTGGTTCAGAAAGCTCAAGGCGAACGCGCCGATCGTGCCGAAGCAAACCGCGTACGCGCGCGTGCTGTCCGGCGAAATTCCGATCCTGCTCGACTACGACTTCGACGCGTACCGCGCGAAGTACAAGGATCACGCGAACGTCGAGTTCGTGATTCCGAAGGAAGGCACGATCTCGGTGCCGTACGTGATGAGCCTCGTGAAAGGCGCGCCGCACGAAGCGAACGGCAAGAAGGTGCTCGATTTCGTACTGTCCGACGAAGGCCAGAAGCTGTGGGCGCAGGCGTATCTGCGGCCGGTGCGCGCGAGCGCGATGAGCGCCGAGACGGCTGCGCAGTTCCTGCCCGCGAGCGAATACGCGCGCGCGAAGCCGGTCGACTTCGCGAAGATGGCCGACAAGCAGTCGAGCTTCGGCGAGCGCTATCTACAGGTGATGCATTGAACGAAGTCACGTTCCCGCTGCGCTGGCGCATCGCGTTGCTCGCGCCCGCGCTCGCGGTCTTCATCGCGTTCTGGCTGCTGCCGATGGTCGCGCTCGCGCAGCTCTCCGGCGGCGGCCATGCGTTCGCGACCTATCGCGCAATGCTGACGAATGCGCGTTACATGTCGAGCCTTGGCGCGACCGTCGTGCTGGCGGCGGGGGTCACGGCGGCCACGCTGGTGCTGTCGGTGATCGCTGGGCTGCTGCTCGCGCGTCGAGAGTTCGCCGGCAAGCGCACGCTGCTCGCGCTACTGACGTTTCCGCTCGCGTTTCCGGGTGTCGTCGTGGGCTTCATGGTCATCATGCTGGCGGGACGTCAAGGGTTGATCGGCGCGCTGTCGCTGAAACTCGCGGGTGATCGCTGGGTGTTCGCGTATTCGATGAGCGGCTTGTTTCTGGGCTATCTGTACTTCTCGATTCCGCGCGTGATCGTCACCGTGATGGCTTCGGCGACCAAGCTCGATGCATCGCTCGAAGAGGCCGCGCGCTCGCTCGGCGCATCGCCGTGGCGCATCATGCGCGACATTGTGTTGCCGGCGCTGTCGCCCGGACTGATCGCGGCGGGCGCCGTGTGCTTCGCGACCGCGATGGGCGCGTTCGGCACGGCGTTCACGCTCGCCACCGACATCGACGTGCTGCCGATGACCATCTATACCGAGTTCACGCTGAACGCGAACATGGTGACGGCCGCGGGCCTGTCGATCGTGCTGGGCATCGTCACGTGGGCGGTGCTGGCGATCGCGCGCAGCGCGAGCGGTTCGGGCGTGGCGGCGAGCGCGTGAACGGCGCGTCGCCAAAGCCGCGCGTTCGCGAACGCAACGACTACCTACCTATGAACTCAATCACCGCCCCTTCGCCGTCTTCGCAACCGGCAGCGGGACCGCGCGCGCGACGCGCGTGGCCTTCCACGCGAACATGGCTCGCCGCGGGTCAATGGTTCGTCACACTGCTGCTGTGCGCGTTCCTGATCGTGCCGGTCGTCATGTCGATCGTCGCCGGGCTGACGGTCAACTACTTCAAGGGCGTGTCGAGCGGACTCACGCTGCGCTGGCTCGTCGAAGTGTGGACCCAGTATCACGACTCGGTGTGGCTGTCGCTCGAAGTGGCCGCGGCGACGCTCGTCGTCACGCTGCTGACCGGCGTGCCCGCGGGCTATGTGCTCGCGCGCAGCAAGACGCGCTTCGCACGCATCGTCGAAGAGTTTCTGGTGCTGCCGATCGCGCTGCCCGGCCTCGCATCGGCACTCGCGCTGCTGGTGATCTACGGCGGCTTCACGGCGTTTCGGATGAGCGCGGCATTCATCGTCGTCGGGCATGTGGTGTTCACGCTGCCGTTCATGGTGCGCGCGGTCGCGGCGGTCTGCGCGAGCAGCGATCTGCGTACGCTCGAAGAAGGCGCGGCGAGCCTCGGCGCGAGCTTCTTCACGCGCTTCGTCACGATCGTGCTGCCGAACGCGCGGCCGGGCATCGTCGCGGGCGCGCTCGCGGTGCTCACGCTGTCGATCGGCGAATTCAACCTCACGTGGATGCTGCACACGCCCGACACGAAGACGCTGCCGGTCGGCCTCGCCGACACCTACGCGTCGATGCGCATCGAGATCGGCAGCGCGTACACGATCCTGTTCTTCATCATGACGATGCCGCTGCTCGTCGCAATGCAATGGCTCGGCGTCGATGCGACCGGCCAGCGCAGCGCGTCGAAGAAGCGCGGCGCCGCCTCTTCCTCGAAGCCCATCGACACGCCATGAAACTGACCTCGGTTCCCATCACGCTCACGCAGTGCGCCAAAACGTTTCGCGGCACGCGCGTGCTCGAACCGCTCGACCTGACGATCGGCGCGGGCGAAACCCTCGTGCTGCTCGGACCGTCGGGCTGCGGCAAGACGACGACGCTGCGCCTGATCGCGGGCCTCGAAACACCTGACGCGGGCGGCCGGATCGCATTCGGCGACGACGACGTGACCACGCTGCCGATCGAAAAACGCGCGGTCGGCATGGTGTTCCAGAGCTACGCGCTGTTTCCGAATCTGACCGTGCGCGGCAACATCGGCTACGGCCTGAAGATCAAGCGCGTGCCGGCCGCAGTCGCGCGACGACGCGTCGACGAACTGCTCGGCATGATGCGGCTCAACGCGCACGCCGACAAACCGATCGATCAACTGTCGGGCGGCCAGCGTCAACGTGTAGCGCTCGCGCGCGCACTCGCGGTGCAGCCGCGCGTGCTGCTGCTCGACGAACCGCTGACCGCGCTCGACGCGCGTCTGCGAGACGCATTGCGCAGCGAGATGAACGCGCTGTTGCGCGAACTCGGCATCACGACCGTCTACGTGACGCACGATCAGGCCGAAGCGATGGAGCTCGGCGATCGCATCGTCGTGATGAGCGCGGGACGCATCGAGCAGATCGGTTCGCCGCGCGACATCTACTATCGTCCGGCCAATCGCACGGTCGCGCAGTTCGTCGGCACGATCAACCGTGTCGCGGGCGAGCCGCGCGACGGCATGCTCGCGACGAGCGGCGGCGCCGTGCCGTTGCCCGCGCATGCGTCGAACGCACGCGGCGCGCACGAAATCTTCTTTCGCCCCGAGGATGCCCGGCTCACCGACCCCGCGCTCGCGCAGCTGCGCGGCCAGATCGAAAGCACCGCGTTCCTCGGCGAACGCACGCGGCTGACGATTGGCGGTGCCGCGCCCGAGCCGCTCTTCGTCGACGTCGCGGGCCGCATCGAGCTTGCGCGCGGCACGCCGGTCGGCATCTCGATCGAGCCGGACGCACTGATTGCGCTATCGTAGGTAAAAACAGCGCCGCATCCTGGCGCCCGACACGAAGCAACCCGAAGGACCTCTGTCATGCTGCTGGCTCAAATTAGCGACCTGCATATCAAGCAACCCGGCGCACTCGCGTATCGCCGCGTCGATACCGCCCCCTACCTCGCGCGCTGCGTCGACGCGCTCAACGCGCTCACCCCGCGCCCCGACGCGGTGCTGATCACCGGCGACCTCGTCGATCAGGGCGACCCGCAGCAGTACGCACACCTGAAAACACTGCTCGCGCCGCTCGCGATCCCCTACTTCCTGATGGTCGGCAATCACGACGAACGCAACGCGCTGCGCGCGGCGTTTGCCGAGCGCGAGGAATTGCTGAGCGGCGGCGAGTTCGTGCAGTACGCGCTCGACGTCGGCCCGCTGCGCGTGATCGCGCTCGATTCGCTGGTGCCCGGTTCGAGCGCCGGCATGCTGTGCGACACGCGGCTCGCGTGGCTCGAGCGGCAGCTCGATGCGGCGCGCGGCAAGCCGGTCGTGGTCGCGCTGCATCACCCGCCGTTCGCGTGCGGCATCGGGCATATGGACGAGATCCGGCTCGACCGGGCGGCGTCGCACAAGCTCGCGGCGTTGATCGCTCAGCATCCCAACGTCGAGCGCGTGCTTTGCGGGCACGTGCATCGGTCGATGTTCGTGCGCTTCGGCGGCACGATCGCGAGCGCGATTCCAGCGCCCGCGCACCAGGTGGCGCTCGATTTTCGCGAGGACGGACCGTCGGCGTTCGTGATGGAGCCGCCCGCGTATGCGCTCCATTACTACGATCCGGCGACGGGCATCGTCACGCATCATGCGTATGTCGACGCGGCCGACGGCCCGTATCCGTTCCACGACGCTGGCGCGTTGATCGACTGAACCGCCGGACACACTTCGCAACCGCCTGATACCGGCTGCGCGGGCGAGCCTCGCGCGGCCGTCAGCACGAACCCCGCCGCTCCGGTATGATCGGCACGCTTGAGGACCGCGCATGGGCCGGTCCGTCGATCCGCCCCTGTCATGTCCACTTCCGACGCTTCCACTTCCGCTTCCTCCGCCCGGTCGTTGCGCGGCGTGTTGCTGCTGCTCGCGACGATCGCCGGTGTCTCGGTCGCAAACATCTATTTCAACCAGCCGCTGCTCGATAACTTCCGCCAGTCGTTTCCGGGCAGCGCGTCATGGGTCGGCGCGGTGCCGGCCGTCACGCAGCTCGGCTACGCCGCCGGCATGCTGTTGCTCGCGCCGCTCGGCGATCGCTTCGACCGGCGTCTGTTGATCCTGCTGCAGATCGCCGGCATGTGCGTCGCGCTCGTCGTTGCGGCGTCGGCACCGACGCTCGCGGTGCTGATCGTCACGAGTCTCGCGATCGGCGTGCTCGCGACGATCGCGCAACAGGCGGTGCCGTTCGCGGCCGAACTCGCGCCGCCGTCCGAGCGCGGCCACGCGGTCGGCACCGTGATGAGCGGCCTGCTGCTCGGCATCCTGCTCGCCCGGACCGCGGCGGGCATCGTCGCCGAATACTTCGGCTGGCGCGCGGTGTTTGGCGCATCCGTCGTCGCGCTGCTCGCACTCGCTGTCGTCATCGTTTTGCGTTTGCCGAAGAGTCAGCCCACCTCGACGTTGCCGTACGGCAAGCTGCTCGTGTCGATGTGGCACCTGGTAACCGAGCATCGCGCGCTGCGCGAGGCATCGCTGACCGGTGCGGCGTTGTTCGGCGCGTTCAGCATTTTCTGGTCGGTGCTCGCGCTGCTGCTCGCGGGCGCGCCGTTTCATCTCGGGCCGCAGGCGGCAGGGCTGTTCGGTATCGTCGGCGCGGCCGGCGCGCTGGCCGCGCCGCTCGCCGGCAAGTTCGCCGACCGGCGTGGACCGCGCGCGATCATCACCGTGTCGCTCGTGCTGGTCGTGATCGCGTTCGTGATTTTCGGCGCGTCGGCGAAGAGCATCGCGGGCCTCGTGGTCGGCGTGATCATTCTCGACATCGGCGTGCAGGCCGCGCAGATTTCGAATCAGTCGCGCATCTACGCATTGAAGCCCGATGCGCGCAGCCGCGTGAATACCGTGTACATGGTCGCGTATTTCATCGGCGGGGCGCTGGGCTCGGGTGTCGGCGCGATCGTGTGGCCGGTGTTCGGGTGGGTCGGCGTGACTATCGCGGGGATCGCGTTTGCCGGGCTCGGCGCGTGGAATCATTTGCGGTTGCCGGCGCGGGCTGGGCATTGATATCAGCCGGAGGATCGTCTGTAATGAACGACACGTGGCTCGATCTCGCTCGGTTCATCCGCGAAATGCGCACTCCCGCCGGGCTGCCTCTCGACGACAAGCTGACCCGTGACATGGATCTGTATCACGATCTGGATTGGGAGCCGGCGAAAATCGTCGAGGTGATGCAGGCATGGGCTGACCGCTTCCACGTGGACCTGCGCGATTTCGACGTCGCTTACCACGTTCCATCCGCCAACATGCGCAAGCGCGACATCGTCGTGGCCGCGTTGAAGTCCCCGTTCAGTTCCAGCGCGCGAGAATTGCTCGACGGACGTTCGCTTACCCTTGGGATGACCGAAGAAGCGATGAAGCGCGGAGTGTGGAAACAGGACTAGAAACGCCAACTACGGTCGAGTCGTTACACCCCGCCACTCCTCCCCAACGCATACTCATGCAGCGCATCGAGCACGCGATCGAACTCGAACGATTTGTCGTAAAAGTGCCGCACGCCATACTGCTCGCAGCGCTCGCGGTACGCGGGCAACGCGTGATTGGTCAGCACCGCCGCGAACATCGAATCGATCAGCCCCTCGCGCTGCAGATATGCGAGCACCGGCACGCCCGAGCCCAGCTTCAGCTGCAAATCGACGATCACCGCGTCGAACGCTTCGTCGCCGAGCAGCGCGATCGCCTGATCGGCGGAATCGGCATAAGCGGCCACGCGCAGCAGGCCCGACGCATCGATCGCCTCCACGAGGCTGCGGCGGATCAGCGGCGAATCCTCGATCAGCAGCACGCGCAACGGCGCGCGGCTGGCTGACTCGGTAGCGGGGTTCGGTTCGCTGTTCATCGGGATATCTCGATCGTCCGTCATTCGATCAGGCCATTCTTGATCGCGTAATACGTGAGGTCCGCGTTGTTCGCGAGACGCATCTTCTCGAGCACCCGCGCGCGATACGTGCTCACCGTTTTGACCGACAGATGCAGCTCTTCAGCAATCTCGGTCGGCAACCGGCCGGCCGCGAGCTTGCAGAAGATCTGGAATTCGCGCTCCGACAGCGCTTCATGCGGACGCCCGGCGGCAGGCTTGTCGAGATTGTCGGCAAGCGTATCGGCGACCGCCTCCGACAGATAGCGATGCCCGCGCGCGACCGAGCGGATCGCGCGCACGATTTCTTCCGGCTCGCAGTCCTTGTTCAGATAGCCGCTCGCGCCCGCGCGCAGCAGATTGATCGCGTACTGGCTCTCGGGATAGCCCGATAGAATCAGCACGCCCTGCTCGGGACGCACCTGCTTGATCACACGCAACGTATCGATGCCGTTCTTGTCAGGCATCGCGATGTCGAGCAGCACGACGTCGAATGCCTGCTCGCGCACGAGGCCGATCGCTTCCTCGCCGGTGGCGGCCTCGGCGGCGACGCACATGTCCGGCTCGTCGGCGACGAACTGTCTGAATCCACCTCGAACGATCGCATGATCGTCAGCTATCAGCACTCGAATCATCGGTTGGGTTCCGTGCAAAGGGAGTCGCTCCGATGCGGACATGGTAATGATCCGGGGCCACGGCCGGACGCGCAATGCGAGGGCGGCTTCGCACCGCAGTTGCCGGCATTCCCGAGTTCGCCCGCGACCCGGTCCTTCGACGCCTCCCTGTCGCCTGGCGCGCTACTCGCGCCCCGCGAGCAGATCCGCCATATCGTCGGCATGTTCTTCTTCGACCGCGAGAATCTCCTCGAACAGCCGGCGCGTGGTCACGTCCTTCTCGCCGAGATACCGTACGATCTCGCGGTACGTGTCGATCGCGATGCGCTCCGCGATCAGGTTCTCGCGAATCATGTCGGTCAGATCGGTGCCTTCCTTGTATTCCGAATGCGCGCGTGCCTTGATGCCGTCCGGCGCGAAATCCGGTTCGCCGCCAAGCTGCACGATGCGCTCGGCGATGCGATCGGCGTGCTCCTGCTCCTCGGTTGCGTGCTCGGCAAATTCCCTCGCGACCGCTTCGGAATTGATGCCCTTCGCCATGAAGTAATGGCGCTTGTAGCGCAGCGTGCAGACGATCTCGGTGGCGAGCGCGTCGTTGAGCAGCTTGAGCACCGTCTCGCGATTCGCGCCATAGCTCTGCGTGACCGGACCATCCGACATATGCTTGCGCGCGTCCTCGCGGATCTTCGTGATGTCCATCACGAACGTGTCGCCAGATTGCTTCGTCATCGAACTTCTCCTTTATCCGGTATTGGGTGAATCGCGCATCAGCACGAATCGCGCCTGATGCGCCGAGGGTGGAATGACGGCGCGCTTCGAACGCGGGCGCCTCAATCGGGGATTCAAACGCCGCGCGTTCACGCGCCTTGTTGACTACCTGTTCCTACATTGCATACTTCGCTGCCTACCTCATGTTGCGTTCATCCGGCTCGCGCGGCTAGGTTCGAAACACGCCGAGCAGCAACGTGACCACGAACACGACGAGGAAGATGTAGAACAGGATCTTCGCGATTTCGGCCGCGCCGGCCGCGATGCCGGTAAAGCCGAACACGGCTGCGATGATCGCAATCACGAAGAAGACGATGGCATAGTGAAGCATGGCATTTCTCCCTTTTGTTGGCCTTCCAATCGACTACCAGCAAATCGCTCGCCTGCTGTGAGGGCGCGGCTTGCCGCCACCGCGATGGCCGCGCTAATCGATCATTTTCTTCGTCACGACGAAGCCCAGCACGAGGAACACCACGCACAGCACGACAAAGACGAAGAACAGGAACTTCGCGATCGCCGCTGCGCCGGCCGCGATGCCGGTGAAGCCGAGAAGACCGGCGATCACCGCGACGATCGCGAAGAACAGTGCCCACTTCAACATGATGGCTTCCTCCCGAAACATTGCATGAACGATCGGGTCCATGCTATCGATGCGCGGCGCCGCGCGCATTCCGACGCTCGCCGTTTTTCGTGTGAGAATCCGCTTACATTGGGTTACGACGACATTACGCGCGCGGCTTCGCGCGATGCCGGAGTCGACGCCGGTGTCGATGCCCTCTTTCTGGAGCCGAAAGTGTCGAATCTGCAGAACCCGCCGGAACAAGCTGGCGCGCGCGCCACGGCGCGGCTTGCCGAGTGGATGCGCAATCGCAGCTGGGCGATCGCGATGACGGTGGCGATCGTGATCACGGTGGGAGGCCTCGTGATTCTGGAGACCGCGCGTCAGCGCATCACCGCCGAGTATGAGACCGCGCTTGAAGCGCGCGACGTCACCGTGCGACTAAGCACACTCGCGAGCGAGCTGTCGCGCCTCACCGCGCAACAAAACCAGTTTCTTCTGACGAAGGACGACGCATCCGCCCACGCGTTCTGCGCGAGCGCCGCGCGCATCCGCGACACCACGCAGCAGTTAGACCACTTCTATCGCGGCGGCCGCGCGGACAGCGCGGAACTCGCGAGCTTCACGCAGATTCTCGCGCTGATCGACGCGCGCATCGGCGCGGGCGCCGCCGCGATGCAGCACGCCGCGCCGCATCCGCTCGATCTCGGCGCATGCGGGAGCGCGAGCGACGTCAACCCGGCGGACGCGTCGTTGATCGACAGTACGCTCGCGCTGCTGCGCGACAACGAGGAGCGCCGCGCTCAGCACGCGCTGGCCGCGAGCCGCGCCGACCAGCGGCTGTCGACGCTGTGCGCGGCGGGTCTGTCGGCGCTGAACATCGTGCTGTTCATCCTGCTGTTTCGCAATCTCGGCATCCAGATCGACCGGCAGGCGCGCGCGCAGCGTCAGTTGATCACGCAGCAGGAGGAACTCGACCAGCTCGTCAACGAGCGCACGCGGCAGCTCGAAGCGCTCGGCTGGCATCTGCAGGCGGTCAGCGAAAACGAAAAGACCCAGCTCGCGCGCGAGTTGCACGACGAGCTCGGCGCGATTCTGACCGCATGCCGGATGGACGTCGCATGGGCGCGCCGCAAGCTGAAGGACAGCGAGCCGGACATCGCCGACAAGCTGCAGCGCGCGCTCGCCAATCTCGACCAGGGCATCGCGTTGAAGCGGCGCATCATCGAGGACATGCGGCCGACCGTGCTGGCCAATTTCGGGCTCGTTACCGCGCTGCGCACGCTCGCCGACGAAGCCGCGCAGCGCAACAACTGGACGCTCGAGCTGCACCTGCCCGCCGACGATATCCAGCTCGACGAGCAGACCGAAATCGCGCTGTTTCGGGTCGCGCAGGAATCGCTGACGAACGCCGCCAAGTACGCGCGGGCCTCGAAGGTCGGAATCGCATTGCGGGTCGGCGACGGCGAGGTCGCGCTGCATATCGCGGACAACGGCGTCGGCATCATGCCAGCCGACCTGAAGCGCACACATACGCACGGCCTGCTCGGCATGCGTCAGCGCGTGGCCGCGCACGGCGGGCGCTTCGACATCCGCCGTGGCGCGCAAAACGGCACCGACATCGACGTCGTGATGCCGAGCGCGAGCACCGCGACGCCTTCGGTCGATCAGCCGCTGACCTCGCCGGCCACGCCGCCCACTTCGTCGCAAAGCCCCGTCTGACAGATGCTCGCCGCAGCGCCCCCAAGCCGTTGTAGGAGTGCGCCGACGCAAACACCGGAGCACGCCTACGACAAAATCGCGGCACGGCCGACAGCGCCGCCCCCGCCCTTTTTTTACCATGCAATCAGACCGGTTCGAAACCGGATCGAGATCTGATCGACTGGCATGGCCCCGGTCGGACGACATCAACCGATGCATTCTCGACAAGGAGAAGTTTCATGACTCGACTGATCGCTTTGCTTGTGCTCGCAGGAACTGCCATGCTTGTCACCGGCTGCAACACGATGGCGGGCGCCGGCGAAGATATTTCGAAGGGCGGCCACGCCATCACGAACGAGGCGGATAAGGCGAAATAAGCCGGCACATGGCAGCAGGATTTGCAAAGCCCGTCGCGGGATGCCGCTGCGGGCTTTTTTTTCGTGAATGATTGGGTGCTGGCTGGCACTCGACGCGACGCGTTTTCAGAACGCGATGAAACGGCACGGCGATCCGCGAGGGCGCGGAGCTGGCGGCAAGGCTTTGACAGCGGGCGCGCGGTTCGACGAGAACCGCGCCGCTATCAGGCGCTGCGCTTGTTCCGGTAATCGAACCAGAAAGACATGCCGACGCTGATCAGAATCACGACCGTCGCGATTACCGTCGAGCGGGTGACCGGCTCGCCGAGCAGCAGCGCGCCCAGCGCTACCGCGACGACCGGATTCACGTACATGCAGCTGCTCGCGATGATCGGGCTCGTGTGGCGAATCAGATAACCGTAGGCGACGTACGCCGCCATCGTCCCAATCAACATCAGATACAGGAACGCGACGAGAGGCAGAAAATGCAGCTCGAGCATCCGCTCGCCCGACGCCCACGCGACCAGCGTCGACATCGCGCCGCCGAGGCCGATCTGCAGCGAGGTCGACAGAAACAGGTCCGACGGCAGCTTCAGCTGCCCGGCCAGATGCGCGCCGCCGGCCCAGAACAGCGCGCCGCACAGAATCGCGAGACTGCCGCCCGTCGAGCCCGGCGTGCTGTCGCCGTGACTCAGAATCACGATGCCGGCGAGCCCCAGCCCGACCGCGAACCATTCGCCGCGGCCGATCTTGCGTCCGGCGACGGCCGCGATCACGGTCGCGAACAGCGGCACGGTCGCGACCATCACGGCCGCGGTGCCGGTGCCGACCGTGCGCATGCCGTAGGCGAGCATGCCGCTCGACAGACCCACCAGCATGGTGCCGACGAGGCCGGCGTTGCGGATTTCGGCGAAGCTCGGCCAGATCGGCTTGCGGCGCGCGGCGAACACGAACAGACCGATGCCGGCGAACAGGTTGCGCAAGCCCGACATCAGCAGCGGCGGGAACGAGCCGAGCGCGACATGCACGCCGAGGTACGTCGAGCCCCACACCAGATAAACGACGGCAAGCGCGAGCGCGATCCGCCCGTTGCGCGACTGCGGCAGACGCAGCGGCCAGCCGCGCGGAGAAAAAGCTGAACGTTGCAGAGACATGCTTCAGTCCGCCGTCGCCACTCGACCCGCGCGATGCGCTCGATGCCCGCGAGGCGCCGAGCCTGCGTCGATACCTTTCGGGCGGGATGGCGGGCACCGCATCGGCGATGCGGTCGGACGGGCGAGGCTGGCGGACATGTCGGTGGAACGGTAAGACGATGGGCGGCGCCGGAAGCGCCAGAAACGGCGGTGGCGGCGGCGTCGGTCAAAACGACACGATGCAACGCGGCCGGGCTGCGCGGCCGCAAGCGTGGCAAAGCCCCGGCGCGCACCGCATTATGCAGTAAGCGCCGAGAACGCCACGCGAGAGAATCGTAACTTTTGGGTTTCCTGCAACAGAAAAGCCGGGGACGCATCCCCGGCTTGCTAAGCACGCTCGGCGCCGACTCAGTTGCCCATCGCGCCCGACGCCTCGTGCTTCATCGCGTCGCCGCCCTTTTTCATCGAGTCGTGCTTCATCGTGTCCTTTTTCATGCCGTCCTTCGACATGCTGTCTTTGGACATCGAATCTTTCGACATCGCATTCTTCGACATCTCATCGTTCGACATCGCGCCGCTCGCCTGCGCGAAGGCCGCGCCGCCGCTTGCCAGCATCAACAACGCGATCGTGGTAACTGCAATCTTCTTCATGGGATGACTCCTTGGTGGTGGATGAATCGAAGCCGGCGAGAGCCGGCGTGCTTCCGAAGCCGCTGCCGCAAGCGCGCGTGCGCCCGCATGCGTCAGGAGCCTCCGAACCAGTTGTAGCCCTGGTCGACCCAATAGCCGCCGGGATACGTGTTGGTGACGAATATTTCGACGATGTGCTTCGGATTCTTGTAGCCGAGCTTGGTCGGCATGCGCAGCTTCATCGGGTAGCCGTATTTCGCGGGCAGCCGTTCGCCGTCGTAGGAAAACGTCAGCAGCGTTTGCGGATGCAAAGCGGTCGGCATGTCGATGCTTTCGTAGTAGTCGTCCGCGCATTTGAAGCCGACGTACTTCGCCGTCGTGTCCGCGCCGACGCGCCGCAGAAAATCGCCGAATGGCGTGCCGCCCCAGCGGCCGATCGCGCTCCAGCCTTCGACGCAGATATGTCGCGTGATCTGCTCCGCGTGAGGCAGCGCGTACAGCTCGGGCAGCGTCCACACGCGCTGGCCGGTCACGAGGCCGCTCAGCTTCAATTGATAATCTGAGCCGTCGACGTGCGGCACGTCGTCAATGCCATAGTACGCGTTGAATGGAAACGGCCGCGTGATCTGCGCTTCGGTGTAGGTCGGCGCGAGCTGCTTCGGATCGAACAGCGCGGCCTGCGCGCGATCGTTCAGCCGCGACACGGCGGTGAGAAAACGGTTCACGGAAGCGTCGTCGGTCAGCGAGCAGCCGGTCAGCATCGACAGGCCGCCGAGCGTCAAGAGCTGCTTGCCGAACAGGCGTCGCGACGGCATCGCCAGTTCGCGCTTCGCATCGAGCAGGATCGATGCGCGGTCGAGCTTGTGGCTCACACGATGTGTGGATGGGTCCGCTGGTTTCTCTATCGGCTTGTTCATGATTCGGTATCCGTTTGGAATTCGCGTTGCGATTTCATGAGCGTGAGCATGCGCGTGGGTAGCCGCGGGCTCAACGTCCGCGCAACATCGCGAGCAACGAGCGCGGCACGAGCGCGACCATCGCCAGATGCACGGCGAGAAACGCGGCCAGCAGCGACATCGCGCTGAAGTGCACGATGCGCGCGTTGTCATAGCCGCCCATCAGTTCGCGCAGCAGCGGAAACTGCACCGACTTCCAGATCGCAAGCCCCGATAGCACGAGCACGATCAGATCGGCGATCGCGAACAGGTAGGCGAATTTCTGCACCGCGTTGTAGACGCGCAGATCGCCATGCGAAAGCTTCCCGCGCAACGCGGCGACGAAATCGCGCAGTACCGCGCGCGGCGTCAGCGGCAGGAACTTGCGCACGAAACGCCCGCTCGCGAGATTCAGCGCGATATACATGAGACCGTTGAACACCAGCAGCCACATCGCCGCGAAGTGCCATTGCAGCGCCCCGCCGAGCCAGCCGCCCAGCGTGATCGCGGTCGGGAAGCTGAACGCCGGGAAGATCGGCGACGCGTCGTAGATGCGCCAGCCCGACAGCATCATCACGATCGCGGCGAGCGCATTCAGCCAATGCGTGATGCGCAGCCACAGCGGATGAATGACGCCGCGCTTCGGCGCGGTGGGCGCGGCGGGTGCGCTGGGGCGCAAGGCGTGGGGTGTGGACATGGGGCTCTCCTCGAGCAGCGGTAGTGAATGCGGCGCGCGCGAGGTCGATCAACGGCACGCGGGAAGGTCGGTCGCTTGCAGCACGTCGCCGCTCGCGTCGCTTTCGACGAACGCGACCACGCCGAAGCGGTCGGCGGCGTTGGCGCTCGGATCGGCTTGCGCATCGACGCTCGCAGCGTGTACATCGATGTCCTGATGGATCCGCGCGTGACCGGAGACGAGTGGCACAGGCCCGAACCAGGCGCGCACGACGCGCTCGTGATGCAGCGTCGCGCCGCGGTTTTCGCCCGCGCCGACCTGCGTCGTCAGCGCGTTCTCATAGATCGCGAGATAGGCGCTCAACGCACCCGTGGCGGCGGCTGCCGTCGTGCTGAACTGCGCATCGACATCGAACGCGCCGGGCGCACGCGGGCTCAGCGCAAGTGCGACGCTCGCCTGGGCGGGTTCGGCGACGAGCTCGTCGATGCGGCGCTCGAAACTGTCGCGTTGCGACCAGTCGCGCAGCTCGCGGCCCGCGACGAACACTTCCGGCGTATAGACCGTGTGCGCGCCCGCGAGACGCGTCAGCGTTTGCTGACGTTCCGTGAAGCGATGCTGGGAAAAGCGGTCGGTCCAGCCGAGGCTGTTCCAGTAGTCGACGTGCAGCGCGAGCGGCACGATGCCGTGCGCGGCGCCGTCGCTTTTCCATTGACTGAGCCAGCGGTCGGCGGGCGGGCAGCTATCGCAGCCCTCGCTGCTGTACAGCTCGACGAGCGCGACGCGGTGCGCGGGGCTGTGCGTGACGCATAGGGGCCCGGCCGCGTCGGCCGCACTGATGCCAGAACCGCTCAGCAGAAAAAGCGCAAGGCCAACGGCGGGCGTCGAAAAAGTCGTAAAGCGCTGAAGTATCGAGCGATTGTGCGCGGTCGACATGACGTGCTCCGATCGTAATCTGCACGTTTGTCGAGCCGCGCGGCCGGTTATGACAAGCCTTTTTTAGTTTTTTTCCGGCATGGGATAGCCAGCCAAAGCTCGCCCGCGACTCAGTCGTAACTGACCACCACCGTCACGCGCGTGTCCATATCGGTGCGCTTCGCGTTCAGCGACAGCACGCCGCCCGCGCGATCGACCGCGTAGTGGCCGTCGCGGGCCGTCGCGACACGCCCGGTGCCATCGACGAACCGCGCCGCCACCAGATCGCGCGACTGCGTGCCGCCGTTCACTTCGAGCGCGACATCGGCCCCGCTGACGACGCCCGGCGGCGCGCTGAACGTCACCGTGCGCGAAAAGCGCTGACCCGCCACGCTCGCGCTACCGACGGCGACGCCAGGGGGCGCCGTATCCACGCTGATCTGCATCGGCGGTGCAACGATCATCCCCACGAACCGGATCACGCCGCCCGTCACCGTCGATGCCGCCGGCGCCGCCAGCGGCGCGGCAAGCAATGCCACCCCCGCGACTGTGCGACCGAACGTTCGCCACCGCCTGCTTTCCGCTTTCATGTGCACCTCTTTGTCAATCGGCGCGAGTCGCCTCGCGCCCTTCACGCGCCATCCCGCGAATCGCTTCGCTGGAGTGCGGCCTTCGCTGCACTTTGTTTAACGGCAATCCTCTGACTGGCTTGAACGCAATGCGGACCACACCGCTTTCTTCTCGCACCGCACAAAAACGGTCAATCGACGGGCGCGACGTCGCAAACGGAGCTGCGTGAGACAGCGTGCTAACATCAAACTTTCGTCTCGCTGCTGCCGCGCGGCCTCACGCTTTGTCGCCCGGCACCTCTCGATCGCTTTTCCCCAACACTTGGTCGTTTTGCCCGTGACTTCTCTGCGTCGTCCGACTTTCCGTGCTCTCGCCCGCTTGCGGCCATGCCGCGCAGGCGAGTGCGCGCGCGCGGACGTCGCGTCGCACGGCCCCGGCGAGACGTCCCGAACGGTCCCGCTTCACGCCGCCCGGCGCCCTCGCTGACGCAGCCCGCCAATACCCAGGGCCGCGTCGCCGGGCACCGGGCTCTCCCATTCGTCCACTCATCCGCCGACCACCCCTTGGGTCGTTGCACTCGGCCATCCATGACCGCCTTATCCGGAGTCCTGATGATGAAGAAGATCAAAACCTGCTACCTGACCGAACTCGACGTGACCCGCCTCGAGAAATACGCGGCCACCGACGCCAAGTTGCAGCACATGCTCGACGATGTGCTCGAACGCGCGGTGATCGTCGACTCGCACGACATCCCCGCCGACGTCGTCACGATGAACTCGCAAGCGACGCTGATCGACGCAGCGAGCGGCGAACAGATGACGTGGACCGTCGTCTATCCGCCCAACGCCGATTTCGCGCAAGGGCGCCTGAATGTGTTCTCGCCGGCTGGCCTCGCGCTGCTCGGCGCGCGCCGCGGCGAGAGCGTCCGCTTCACGCCACCCAGCGGCGATCAGAAAGTGCTCAAGCTCGACAAAATCCTGTATCAGCCTGAAGCCGCCGACGATTTTTCACTGTAAGGCGGCCGTTCCCTCGCTGTAAGTTGCCCTGTCTGATGCGGTCTCGAATCAAGCATAGGAGATGTCTGGTTTCATCCGGACCAGTTTTTTTGAGTCATTCAGACAGGTTGCCAAACCGCGGGCGGCCGGTGTATCGTGTGCGCTGCTAACGCGGGGGTCCTGCGTAGCGCGGAGCTGGAGGTCCGTGTTGCGTGGGTGAGAAATACCCTTTGAACCTGATCTGGATAATGCCAGCGCAGGGAAGCGTACGGATTTCGCTCCAGCCCCAAGTGCCTCACCTCTCCGCGATTTCCGACTACTTCCATCTCGGTCTCCTGCTTAGCCGCCCCACTTTGTACGGAGACTTACATGAACGCCAACCCGAAGTTTATTTCCGCCGAAGCCCACGTGGACGAGGCCGCCGTCGCGCCGTTGCCGAATTCGCGCAAGGTCTACGTGACCGGCTCGCGCCCCGACATCCGCGTGCCGATGCGCGAAATCTCGCAGGCTGACACGCCCGACAGCTTCGGCGGCGAAAAGAATCCGCCGATCTACGTGTACGACACGTCGGGCCCCTACTCCGACCCGGACGCGGAGATCGACATCCGCGCGGGTCTGCCCGCACTGCGCGAGGCGTGGATCGAGGAGCGCGGCGACACCGAGCCGCTGACCGGTCTGTCGAGCAGCTTCAGCCGCGAGCGCGCCGCCGATCCGGCCACCGCGCAGCTGCGCTTTCCGGGACTGCATCGCACGCCGCGCCGCGCGATCGCCGGCAGGAACGTGACGCAGATGCACTACGCGAAGCAAGGCATCATTACGCCGGAAATGGAATACATCGCGATTCGCGAAAACCAGCGCCGTGCCGAGTACCTCGAGACCCTGAAGACGAGCGGCCCGAATGGCGCGAAGCTCGCCGCGATGATGGGCCGTCAGCACCCCGGCCAGGCATTCGGCGCGAGCGCGTTCGGTCCGAACGGCCTCACCGAAATCACCGCGGAATTCGTGCGCGAGGAAATCGCGCGCGGCCGGGCGATCATCCCGAACAACATCAATCACCCGGAAAGCGAGCCGATGATCATTGGCCGCAACTTCCTCGTGAAGGTCAATGCGAACATCGGCAACTCGGCGGTGACATCGTCGATCGGCGAGGAAGTCGACAAGATGACGTGGGCGATCCGCTGGGGCGGCGACACGGTGATGGATCTGTCGACCGGCAAGCACATTCATGAAACGCGCGAATGGATCATCCGCAACAGCCCGGTGCCGATCGGCACGGTGCCGATCTATCAGGCGCTCGAAAAGGTCAACGGCAAGGCTGAAGACCTCACCTGGGAAATCTTCCGCGACACGCTGATCGAGCAGGCCGAGCAAGGCGTTGACTACTTCACGATCCACGCGGGCGTGCGTCTGCAATATGTGCCGCTCACGGCGAACCGGATGACCGGCATCGTGTCGCGCGGCGGCTCGATCATGGCGAAGTGGTGTCTCGCGCATCACAAGGAAAGCTTCCTGTACGAGCATTTCGAAGAGATCTGCGAAATCATGAAGGCCTACGACGTGGCCTTCTCGCTCGGCGACGGCCTGCGTCCCGGCTCGATCTACGACGCGAACGACGAAGCGCAACTGGGCGAGCTGAAGACGCTCGGCGAACTCACGCAGATCGCGTGGAAGCACGACGTGCAGGTGATGATCGAAGGTCCGGGCCATGTGCCGATGCAGCTGATCAAGGAAAACATGGACCTGCAGCTCGACTGGTGCGACGAGGCGCCGTTCTACACGCTCGGGCCGCTGACCACCGACATCGCGCCGGGCTACGACCACATCACGTCGGGCATTGGCGCCGCGATGATCGGCTGGTTCGGCACCGCGATGCTGTGCTACGTGACGCCGAAGGAACACCTCGGTCTGCCGAACAAGGACGACGTGAAGACCGGCATCATCACGTACAAGCTCGCCGCGCATGCCGCCGATCTCGCGAAGGGTCATCCGGGTGCGCAGGTGCGCGACAACGCGCTGTCGAAGGCGCGCTTCGAATTCCGCTGGGAAGACCAGTTCAATCTCGGTCTCGACCCGGACAAGGCGCGCGAATTCCACGACGAAACGCTGCCGAAGGATTCGGCCAAGGTCGCGCATTTCTGCTCGATGTGCGGCCCGCACTTCTGCTCGATGAAGATCACCCAGGACGTACGCGAGTTCGCCGCGCAACAAGGCGTCACCGACGACGAAGCGCTGAAGAAAGGCATGGAAGTAAAGTCGATCGAGTTCATGAAGCAAGGCGCGGAGATTTATCAGCGGCAATGAGCGGGTTGCGCGATTTGCGCGAACCAGCACTGCAGTATCGAAGCCCGCCGGCATGGCGGGCTTTTTTATTCCACCGCATCGAGCAGGCACGTTGCGTGCTGAGAGAAGGAAACATCTGTTTCCAATAACGAGCGGAGTCAGCATCATGAAATCGATCCGTCATCTCGGTACTCGTCTTGGTACGGTCGCAGCCGCCCTTTCACTTGTCGCGGGTCTCGCGGCATGCGGCGACATGTCCCCACGCACACGCGATACCGCGATCGGCGCGGGTGTCGGCGGCGCCGCTGGCGCGGCAATCGGCGGCAATGGCTTGTCGACCTTGGGCGGCGCGGCGGTAGGCGGCGTCATCGGTAACCAGGTCGGCAAGTGAGCGGCAAGTGAGCGTTGCGTCAGATGAGCGTCTAACGGTTCATACAGGACAGCAAACGATTTTTTCGGACCACGATCCGGACTGCCAAGGGCGCCGGATGCGGTGCGCCCTCGTCCCGACAACGCGCGTGGAAATAGGCTGAAATATGCGGTTGCGGTTTTGCCACAGCGCTGCCGCGGCAAGAGCGTAAGCTCCTCATAACGACGTCGCGCAAGGCGGCATCGGTTCATCGAGGAGCGCGCCATGAAGTCCCGCGTCGTCACCCATCTTTGCGTGGTGCGCCTCTCGACGCCACGCGATTCGTCCAGTTTTTCCGCGAGGTTCGCGCGGCCCGCCACCGCGATTTGCTTGCTCGCCTCGAGTCTCTTTTTGGCAGGCTGCTATTACCCCGCCGGCTACTATCCCGCCGGCTATTACCCGTCGTACTATTCGACCGCGCCCGCGACCACAGCCGACCAAACCGCGCCGGCGACCGATCAACAGCAGCCGCCTCAAGCCCAGGCGCAAATGCAGGTCGCACCGCAAGACATGCCGCCCGGTTATGCGGTCCCCGCGCCCGTGTATGCGGCGCCGCCGGTTTATCCCGCCTACTATCCGCCGCCGCCTTATCCCGCTTATTACGGCTACCCCGCCTACTACGGACCGTCGATTGCGATCGGCATTGGCGGTTATTGGGGCGGCCATTGGGGCGGTCATGGGGGCGGCCACTCGCATTGACCTGTCCTCTTTCGTCGCGGAGCGTGCACGCGCCGGCACTTCAACTGCCGGCGCGCGCGCTTCTTCATGAGTCGTTTTTCCGCGCATATCGCCCTCCACCGCGCATACCCCGCTCGTACTTTCCCGGCTTGACGCGCCGGTAAGGCGCTCTATCCTTGGAAGGTTTCATGCAGCACGCGCTTAAATCGGGCGACGCCGCTTTGTCGAGGCCACTTGCGAGCGTCCGCCGAATCAGAGCGACGCGCCGTCATGCGCAATCCCCCGCGTCGAATTACACAACAACGAAGGAGACGTGATGTTTCATCAACTACTCACTCCGGTTGGCAATTCGCTTTTTCCGTCGTTCATCGTCGCCGCGCTGCCGATCATCGCCGTGCTCGCGCTGCTCGGCTGGGCGCGCAGGCCCGCGTGGCAAGCGTCGCTCGCGGGACTGATCATCGGTTTGATCGTGGCGATTTTCGTCTGGCAGTTTCCGGTCGGGCTCGCGTTCAACTCGGTCGCGGCTGGCGTCGTGTTCGCGATCTGGCCAGTGATGTGGATCGTGTTCACCGCGATCCTGCTGTACAACATCGCGCAGCGCTCGGGACGCTTCGAGGCCTTCCGCCTGTGGATGATCGACAATCTGCCGAACGACCGGCGCACCGTGCTCGTCGTGGTCGGCTTTTCGTTCGGCGCGCTGCTCGAGGGCATTTCGGGTTTCGGCACGCCGGTCGCGATCACGAGCTCGCTGCTGATCATGCTCGGCTTTCCGACGCTCGAAGCGCTGACCTTCACGCTGATCTTCAACACCGCGCCGGTCGCGTTCGGCGCGCTCGGCGTGCCGATCACGGTGCTCGGCGCGGTCACGCATCTGCCGTCCGATGTGCTCGGCAAGATGGTCGGGCGGCAATTGCCTTTCTTCGCGGTCCTGCTGCCCTTCTATGTGATCGCCGTGTACGCGGGCTTTCGCAACATGCTGCGGATCTGGCCGGTGCTGCTGGTCTCGGGCCTGAGCTTCGCGCTGACCCAGTTCGTCGTCTCGAACTTCATCAACTACAGCCTGACCGACGTGCTGTCGTCGCTGGTTTCGCTGATCCTCACCGTTGCGTTCCTGCGCGTCTGGAAGCCCGCCGGCGATCCGAAATTCGCGGTCAACGTCGATCGCATCAGCGAGGTGCGCGGCAAGATCGGCGGCGCACAGGGCTGGTATCCGTGGATCATCGTGTCGGTCGTCGTGATCATCTGGACGATCGCGAGGATCTTCACGATCGGCGACCTCAAGGTGTCGTGGCCCGGTCTCGACAAGGCCGTGTTCATCACGCTCTACAACACGCCGTACGGCGCGATCTGGGACTTCCAGCCGCTCGCGACCGGTACCGCGATCCTCGTCGCCGCGCTCATCACGGCGTTCGTCGTACGGCTCTCGCCCGCCGAGTTCGGCAAGGCGATCTCCGATACGTGGGTGCAAACGCGCATCGCGATCCTGACCGTGGCAACGATCGTCGGCCTCGCTTACCTGATGAACTACTCGGGACTCACCTACACGCTCGGTCTCGGCGTTGCGTCGGTCGGGCCGCTGTTTCCGCTCGTGTCGGCGTTCCTCGGCTGGGTGGCGGTGTTCCTGTCCGGTAGCGATACGTCGGGCAATGCGCTGTTCGGCAATCTGCAGGTGGTCGCGGCCAAACAGCTCAATCTGAATCCGGTGCTGATGGCGGCGACCAACTCGTCGGGCGGCGTGATCGGCAAGATGATCTCGCCGCAGAACATCGCGACCGGCGTCGCGACCACCGAGTTGAAGGGCAAGGAAGGCGTCGTGTTCGCCAAGACCTTCAAACATTCGATTCTGCTGACAGTGCTGCTCGGCGTGCTCGTCTGGGCGCAGCAGAACGTCCTGCAATGGATGATTCCGCATTGAGGTCGCGCCAGTAACGGCGCAATGCAATTCACCTCTTTTCGGACGGCCGCCCGCGCATCGCGGGCGCCGTTTCCGATCCCATCCCCACTGCCGTTCCGCCGATCGCAATTTTTCTCACATATCGGCGAGAATTGCTCGTTTGGCGCGCGCCCTCGCAGCGCTTACCATCGACCTCATCGGACGCGGCTGTCTCCCGGATCTTGCCGTTTCATCCTGTACTGAAACGATTCGCGCGATCGCACTGTTACGATGAGCTGGCGTCCTGACTCAACTGCGCGCGGCGCCATTCCAATGAAAACCAGAAACCTGCTGCAACTGCTGATCCTCGCTGCCCTGTGGGGCGCATCGTTCCTGTTCATCCGCGTCGGCGTGACCGACTTCGGCGTCGCGCCGCTGATGGCGCTGCGCGTCGGCATCGGCGCCCTCTTTCTCGCGATCGTGCTGATCGCGCGACGGCCGCTGCAACAGTCCGCCACCGTGTTGCGCACGCACGCAGTGCCGCTGCTCGCGGTCGGTATCGTCAATTCGGCGGCACCATTCTGCCTGTTCGCGTATGCCGAGCTGACACTGTCGGCGGGCGTCACGTCGGTGATCAATGCGTGCGCGCCGCTGTGGGGCGCGCTGGTCGGCTTCCTGTGGCTGCGCGACCGGCTCAGCGCACTGCGCACGCTCGGTCTCGTGGTCGGCTTTCTCGGCGTGCTGATGCTCGTGTGGGATCAGATCGCGGCGCCGGCCGGCTCGGCCGCCTCGCCGCTGAGCGTCGCGCTCGCGGCCGGCGCCGCGCTCGGCGCCACGCTGCTCTACGGCATCGCCGCCAACTACACGAAGCGTCACCTGACTGGCGTCGACGCGCTGACCGTCGCGACCGGCACGATGATCGGCGCGACGATCGTGCTGCTGCCGCTCGCGGTCATCTACTGGCCCGCCGCGCCGATCTCGCTGCGTGCGTGGGGCGCGGTGATCGCGCTCGGCGTCGCCTGTACCGGCATCGCGTACATGCTGTTCTTCCATCTGATCGCGGTCGCCGGGCCGACGCGCGCGATCACCGTGACCTTCGTGATTCCGATCTTCGGCATTCTGTGGGGCGCGTTGTTTCTCGGCGAGACGGTGTCGCCCGGCATGCTCGAAGGGTGCGCTGTGATTCTGGTCGGCACCGCGTTGGCGACCGGCGTAGTCAAGCGCTTGCCGTGGATGGGGACGCGGCGCGCGGATACCTGAGCGCACGCAGTCAATCGGCAACCGCGCCGGGTCGCGGCTTGCCGTCTGGTCACGTTACATCGGCTCACGCGCGGGCCCTTCGCGCGTCAAATGCATAGTCAAAAAAAACCGCCCGGATTTCTCCGGGCGGTTTCGTCGAACCGGCGGCGTCGGCCGCGAGGCTCTCGTATCAGTGCAGCTGGTCGGCCATCAGGCTCATGATCTGCTTGGCCTGCGAGCTTTCGTCGAGTTGCCCCTTGTCGTCGACCACGGCCACGCGGGTCTGGTTCGGCGTCACGGCGCGCACGTTCACGCGATACTGCTTGGCGACCTTCTCCTTCTTGCCGTGGAAGACCTGGCTCCAGAAGCCCTGCTCGGCCGACGACATATCCTTCGGATCGACGTAGCGCACGAAATAGAGGCCGCGGCTCATGTCGCGATCGTCGACCGTGAAATTGCTGCGATCGAGTGCGAGGCCCACGCGCAGCCACGCGCGGTCATACGGCTCGCCGAGCGTGAGTTCGGTCGATGAGAGCTGCGCCGACGTGTTGTTGGACGAATCCGCGTCCGGCATAGGCGGTTGCGCCGCGAGCGCGACGTTCTGCGCGACAACGGCGGCCGTCGCCGACTTCGCACCCGCCGTCGCCGCGTTCGGCGCGATCTGCGTGCCCGCGGGCGACAGCTCGGCGTTCTGTGTGCCACCCGCGTTGCTACCCGAATCGGCCCGCGCCAGCGAGACCATCAGGCGCTTCAGGTATTCCTGCTCGAGCGCCGGGTCGTTCGGTTTGGGTTGCCACTGGGTCGACTCGTTGTTCGTACCGGTGATCGCCTCACGCATGCCTTTCTGGCTGACGAACACATAGGTGCCGCCATTCGGCGCCGCTTCGAGACGCGTGCGGAACTTGTTGCGCTCCGAACTCACGTAGCTGTTGCCCATCGCCTTCGACAGCGTGTTGCGGATAAAGCCGTCGTTGATCTGCGCGTGGGTTTCGTTCCAGTCGGTTTCCATCACGCCCTTGTCGCGCTGGTCGACGACGAGCAGGAAGCCCTGCTCCTGCCAGAAGCGGCGGATTTGCGGCCAGGCCTGATCGGGCGTTTTGTTGTCGATCACGAGCCAGCTCTCGGTGCCGTCGCGCTGGATGTGGATGCCCTGGACGGGCGGCACGACCGCGACCGCGTCGCCGGCCGGCGCCTGTGCCTGCACCTGTTTCAGCGTGGACAGCGAGGTTTCGCCGCCCTGCGGCGGCAGCGAACGCTGATCGGCCGTCTCGTCGATCATGTTCGGCGGTACGGCAAGCGATACCTGCTTAGAACGGGAGTCGCTCCTATAGTCGATTTTGGTCGGCGACGAGGTGCCGCAGCCGGCGACCAGCCCGCCTGCCATGAGCATTACTGCAAACCGCTTGGTGAGACGAAAATCAGTCATGTTCGGGGAATCCTTCCGCTACGCCACGGCAAGTTTCCGTGGATCAACCCAACATTTTACCGGTCCCGGTGAGGCCTGTGCAAAAACTGGGGTTTGCCCGCGAATCGCCACATGCCACGGCTACGAAGCGACCACGGGAAAAAAGTCCGCGCCCATCATGCTATTTGCCTTCTTATGAGGTAAATTTAACACTAAATAACACTTTCGAGTTGACCTTGGGAGTATTCCCAAGTCTTTGCCGGAGGCCCGCCGAATAAGGGCTTCCGGTCTGCATGCGGCTTGTTTTTAAACATGGCGTGCGGTCCTGTCCGCCGCGATGTGCAAAGACCAGAAAAAACCAGCGCTAGACTAATCGAGTTATCTCAATAAAAAATCCGGCGCCAAAAGAGGAAGGCCTCATGTCCCAGTCCTGTCTCAATCCATCCGCGATCGCCTCGGCGATCGCCCTCGTCGCGTGCTGCGCGAGCTTCGGCGCGCATGCCGAATTGGGCGGCACGATGCCGAGCCAGGCGGTGTCGGGCGCGAGCGCGCCGCGCACGCTGCTCAATGGCGCACTGCGCGAGCGCACGTGGACCGACGCTGGCAATACGACCATCAACGAATACGCGACCAGCACCGGCCTGATCGTCGCCTACGCGTGGCAAGGCCCGACGATGCCGGATCTGCACGCGCTACTCGGCAAATACGGCGACTCGTACAAGACAGGCGCCGCGGCGGCGGCCGGCAGCGGCAATCTGCATTCGTCGCGGGTCACGCGCGCCGACGTGATCGTCGAGTCCGGCGGACCGATGCGCGGCTACGTCGGCCGCGCGTGGCTGCCGGCGGCTTTGCCCGCCGGCGTCACCTCCGACGACATCCAGTAACGCGTGCGCCCCGCACGCGTCGCTCGCGCCCCCTTCACGCCTGAGTTCCACCCGACGGATCGCCACGCCATGAAATCCGCCTTGCGTTTCCATGCCCTGCTTCTGATCGTCTGCGCGGCCCTCGTCGGCTGCGGCGGCGGAGGCGGCAGTTCCTCGTCCAGCTCGTCCGGCTCGGGCTCGACGCCGTCCGCGACCGCGCCGACCTCGTCGACCAGTTCCACGAGCGCGTCGAACACGACGCAGAGCGCGAACGTGCCGCAATCGACCACGCCCAACGTGCAGCTGGTCACGGTCGGCGTATCGCCCGGCAGTACGCGCAACATGCTGACGACGAGCGTCACCGTCTGCCAGGCCGGCACCAGCAACTGCGCGACGATCGACGACATCCAGGTCGACACCGGCTCGAACGGCCTGCGCATCCTCGCATCGGCGCTGCCGACGACCCTGTCGCTGCCGAGCATCGCCGCGGGCGGCGGCGTGAGCGCCGAATGCGCGGTGTTCGGCAGCGGTTATGCGTGGGGCTCGATCCGCAACGCGGACGTACGCATGGCTGGCCAACAGGCGTCATCGATTCCGATCCAGGTAATCGCCGACAGTGCGCTGCCCGCCGCACCCACCGACTGCGCGAACTCCGGCGCGTCGCTGCTGACGGTGTCGAGCCTGCACTCGAACGGGATCCTCGGCGTGGGCCTGTTCCCGGTCGACTGCGGCAACGGCTGCTCGAACTCCGCATTGCCGCGCTGGTACTACAGTTGCACGACGAGCGGCTGCACCGCAACCGCGCAGCCGCTCGCACAACAGGTGACCAACCCGGTCAGCAGCTTCCCGCTCGACAACAACGGCGTCGTGATCGACCTGCCGGCCGTCGCCGATGCGGGCGCGGCCAGCGTGTCGGGCTCGTTGATCTTCGGCATCGGCACCCAGTCGAACAACACGCTGACGAGCCCGAACGTCCTGAAGGCGAACGCCGCGACCGGCTACGTGACGACGAACTCGGGCGGTCAGACCTATGCGGTGAGCTATCTCGACAGCGGCTCGAACGGCCTGTTCTTCCACTCGACGCAGTTCCCGTTGTGCGGCTTCTGGTACTGCCCGACTTCGACGCAGTCGGCGAGCGCGTCGATCACCGGCATCGATGGCGTGTCGAGCACGGTGTCATTCGACATAGCCAATTCGAGCACGCTGTTCTCGTCGTCGAACAACGCATTCGACAATCTCGCCGGCAATTCGAGTCAGGGCTTCGGCTGGGGCTTGCCGTTCTTTTACGGCAAACGCATTTACACGGCGATTGCGGCGCGCAATAAGTCGGCCGGCCAAGGGCCGTATTACGCGTTCAGAGGTTGATTGGGTTGGACGCGCAGCGATGGCGCGAGACGCGGACGGGAACTCAGCCCGCCGCGCTGGCGGGTTGCGCGGCCGGCGCGGCCAGCTTTGCCGGCGCGAGCCAGCGGAATACGTCCAGCTCTTCGCCGTGGAACGTGCACTCGGCGGCGGCCGGCGTGCTGACCCTCTTCGGCTCGGCCTGCTTCGCGGCCACGTTGACGTCCGTCGCCGCTTGCGATGCCGATGCCGCGAGCAGCGCGGAGACCGCCACCTCGGACGCGCTTACCCGGTGCTCGATCGTCCCCTCCACCACGACGCGCGAGCCGCGAATCGCGGCCCCGCGATGCGTGACCCGCAGCGTATCCGACGACATCCCCGACGACGCCTCGGCCAGCTTGCTGCGCATCAATTGTTCGCATGCGCCCGAGTTGCGGGTACCGATCGTGCAGGCCGCCAGCAGCGCCACGGCGCTCGCGACACAGGCGATAGAGAGAAGGCGAATCTTCATCGATGTTCCGTTGTTCAAAGCCTCGGTCATTGTAGCTTACGACCCCGTCGCCGGGCTTCGCGGCCGCCTGCCGCTTGACCTTGACCCAGCGCATCGGCATTGTGTTGACCGGTCGCGCCCTCGATGGCGCAGCCGGCAGCCCGGTTGCCCACATTGCGCGGCGAATTCAAAACGACTCTACCCCCGGTAACGATCTCGGCTTCTTCATGCTCAGCCTCGTCCTGCTCGCGATCGTCGCCTACGCCGCGACCAATATCGACAACCTGTTCGTGCTGCTCGGCTTTCTGACCGAAACGGGCGTGGAGCGGCGCCGTGTGGTCGCGGGACAGTACGCGGGCTCTTTGATCCTCGTCGCCGCGGCGCTCGTGCTCGCGACCTTGCTCACGCGCCTGCCGGCCGGTTATGTGGGCCTGCTCGGCTTGCTGCCGATCGTCGTGGGCCTGCACAAGGCCTGGCAGCGCTTCGGTCCCGGCCACGCGCGGCGCAACGCCAGCGAAGATGGCGAGGACAGCCGCGCAAGCGCCCCGCCATCCGTTCGCGGCTCATCGAGCTGGACCGTCGCGAGCGTCGCCATCGCCAACGGCTCGGACAACCTCGCCGTCTACGTGCCGCTGTACGCGAGTCGTACGCCCGCCGAGAACGCGCTGGTTTCGCTCGTGTTCGTCGTGATGATCGGGCTCTGGTGCGCGGGCGCGGCATGGCTGGTCGACCACCCGCTGCTCGGCGCGCCGATCCGGCGCTACGGCTCGGCGCTGCTGCCGCTGATCCTCGTCACGATAGGCGTATCGGTGATGGTGAACAGCGATACGTTGCGACTTTGGTCCGGCGCGTGATCAACGCGGGGCGTCGACGAAGACTGCGCGGCACGCAACGGCTTCGGCTTGCCGCCTTCAGCGTCGTAGTCTTCGTCTGCCGATCCTGCTTCGCCAGTCTCAATTCGCCGGCTGGGGCGGTTGCACGTAAGTACGCACGCCCGCCAGCGGCGCGCCATAGCCGCCCGCGCTCGCGTTGTTCGGCAAGCCGTTGACCAGTTGCGCACGCGGATCGGTCGGATTCAGATTCAGCTCGCCCGCCTGCTGGTTGCCATGCGTCGGATACTCGCTGCCGCGCGCCGCCTGCGGCATCAGACCTGTACTGTTCTGCGGCGCGTTCATGTCGTTCTGCGCGCTGAGCCCCTGCGCGCCGGCCTGCCCGACGAACCCACATGCCAACGCCGCGCACGCGCAGATCCTCGCGAGGCCGGATATCTTCGCTACCCTTTTCATGTTCACCTCCTGCTCTGTGAATTGACGACGCCTCGTGAGCTCACCCCTGAATCGAGTGCCGCGCGAGCGTCCCACGGCACCTTCCATGCGAGCGGCCGCTCGCCCCCTTCTGCAGCCGAGCAGGCCGCGGCCCACTCCACCTCGGCCCTTGACGCTTTCTCAATAATATGTTCCCATTGCGCACTATGTACCGCGCCCAGACCACCCTATCGCTACTACTAGCCCGCTCTACCGGGCTAGGTCTGCTGCTGCGCGCGTCCGCTTCTCTCTGATACACCGAAGCATCGCTTGAATCCCCAGTAACTGACCCAGCCCCGGTTTCCGACCGGCGGCCCTGTATCGCGTTTTCGTCGTCCGGTCGACACCCATTCCACGGTCTCTCCCCCGGATGATGAAAATGTTGAAAAACCCTGCTACCAAGTACCGTTCGTTCAAGCCGATCAATTTGACGGATCGCCAGTGGCCGTCGCGCACCATCACGCGCGCGCCGATCTGGATGAGCACCGACCTGCGCGACGGCAACCAGGCGCTGTTCGAGCCGATGAACGCCGAGCGCAAGATGCGCATGTTCAAGACGCTGGTGCAGATCGGCTTCAAGGAAATCGAAGTCGCGTTTCCGTCGGCGTCGCAGACCGATTTCAACTTCGTGCGCGAGCTGATCGAGGGCGGCCATATTCCCGACGACGTGACGATCGAAGTGCTCACGCAGGCGCGCGACGATCTGATCGAGCGTACTTTCGAATCGTTGCGCGGCGCCCCGCGCGCGATCGTCCATCTGTACAACGCGACCGCGCCGGAATTCCGCAAGATCGTGTTCGGCCTCGAAAAGAGCGGCGTGATCGAACTCGCGCAGAAGGCCGCGCGCACGATGAAACGCCTCGCCGACGCGCAACCGGACACGCACTTCACGCTGCAATACAGCCCGGAAGTGTTCAGCGGCACCGAACTCGAATTCGCGAAGGAAGTCTGCGACGCGGTATTCGACATCTGGCAACCGACGCCCGAGCACAAGGCGATCGTCAATCTGCCGGCCACCGTCGAAATGGCCACGCCGAACGTCTACGCCGACCAGATCGAATGGATGCACCGCAATCTCGCGCGTCGCGACTCGCTGATCGTCTCCGTCCACCCGCATAACGACCGCGGCACGGCCGTCGCGGCCGCGGAGCTCGCGGTGATGGCGGGTGCGGATCGCGTCGAAGGTTGCCTGTTCGGCAACGGCGAGCGCACCGGCAACGTCGACCTCGTCACGCTCGCGTTGAACCTGTACACGCAGGGCGTCGACCCCGAGCTCGACTTCTCGAACATCAACGAAGTCGCGCGCACGGCCGAGGAATGCACGCAGTTGCCGGTGCATCCGCGTCATCCGTATGTCGGCGATCTCGTCTTCACCGCGTTCTCGGGCTCGCACCAGGACGCGATCAAGAAGGGCTTCGCCGCGCAGAAGCCGGACGCGATCTGGGAAGTGCCGTACATGCCGATCGATCCGAGCGACCTCGGCCGAACCTACGACTCCGTGATTCGCGTGAACAGCCAGTCGGGCAAGGGCGGTATCGCGTACCTGCTCGAGCAGAGCTACGGCGTCGTGTTGCCGCGCCGTCTGCAGGTCGATTTCAGCTCGGCCGTGCAGCGTTTCACCGACCAGAGCGGCCAGGAAGTCACGCCCGCGCAGATCTGGGAACTGTTCCAGCAGGAATACGTGCGCACGGCCGAGCCGGTCCGCTATATCAGCCACAGCCTGTCCGAGCATGACGGCCGCGAGCACATCAAGCTCAACGTCGAAATCAACGGCACGCCGCGCGTGCTGAGCGGCGCCGGCAACGGCCCGCTCGACGCGCTGATGCACGCCTTCGACGTGCCCGTGCGCATCCAGCACTACGAGGAACGCGCGCTCACGCAGGGCGCCGATGCGCGCGCGATCGCGATCGCCGAAATGGCCGGCACCGATGTGGCCGGCAGCGCGTTCGGCGTCGGTGTCGATGCGAACCTGATCACCGCGTCGATCCGCGCGGTGATCAGCGGCGTGAACCGCGCGTATGCACGCGTGAACACGGATGCCCAGGAGCGCTTCTTCGACGCCGCGCTGAGCGACGCGACGGTGTGAGGCCAGCGTCTGCCGCGTTGAACGTGCGGCACGCCGCATGTTCGACGGGCTGACGACAACGAAGAGGGGGCGTTTCGACGCCCCCTCTTTTTTAATGTGGATTTATCCGCGTCAACGTTTCGGCCGACGGTCAATGAAATACGTCCCGGCCGAAGTACTTCAGCGAAATCCGCTGATACGTACCGTCTTTTCTCATGCCGGCGAGCGCGTCGTCGATCGCCAGGCGCAGCTTCGGATTGCCCTTGCGGATCAGTACGGCCGACTTGTCGCTGCTATCGGGCGACGTATCCACCGCGACGACCTTGATCCTCGCCTCGGGCTCGCGCTTCCTGTAGTCGAGAAACGACAATGAATCGTTGACGGTCGCGTCGACGCGGCCCGCGACGAGCAGCTCGATCGATTCGTCGAAGCCCTGCGCCGGGATCACCTGCGCGCCGTGCGCGGCCGCGATCCTGCCGACGTTGCTGGTCAGCGTATTGGCCGATTTGCGGCCCTTCAGGTCGTCGAAAGATTTGATCGTCGTGTTCTCCGATGCGACGATCAGCACCGCGTGCGACGTGATGTACGGGTCCGAGTAATCGTATTTGAGCTTGCGCTCGTCGGTGATCGCGACCTCGTTGATCACCGCGTCGTAGCGATTGACGTCGAGACCGGCGACCAGTCCTTCCCATTTGCCTTCGATGAATTGCGGCTTGACGCCGAGACGCTGCGCGATCGCGCTCCCAAGCTCGACATCGAAGCCGGTCAGCTTGCCCGCGTCGTCGTGGTAGGTGAACGGGGCGTACGTACCTTCGGTGCCGATCCGGAACACGCCCGATGCCTTGATCCGCGCGAGATCGTCGGCACTAGCCGGATGCGCGAGTGCTGCCTGCAACAGCGCAATCATCGCAAGTGAACGAATCGGCTTCATCGGACGGCTCCGTCTGAGTGGCTGCGCGGGTGGCGGACTGCCGCGTTTGGCGGGGAGTGCCGGCGTGCGGCCGGCTGTGTGGGCCGACTGTAGCAAACCGTCCGCGATTTTCAAAGCGCTTCGCGCGCGGTGCGTCGATCCGCACAGGTCAGCCGCTGCGCTCTGCCGTCGAGCACATGGCGCAGGCAAAAAGGCCCCGCAAGCGCTCATGCTTTCACGAGCCTTTGCGGAGCCTTTTCGCGGAGCTTTCGGGTGGGTCGGCGTGTCGGCGCGCCGCTCAGTACGTCTCCAGATGCAGCCGCCCTTCCCGCTTCAGCTTCGCCCACAACGCTTCCCAATCGATCTGATGCTGCTCGCCGATATCCTTGAGCGCCTGCAGCACACCGTCCTCCATGCCCTTGAGGCCGCACACGTAGATATAGGTGTTGTCGTCCTTCAGCAGGTTCGCGACGTCGGCCGAACGTTCGCGCATTGCGTCCTGCACGTAGCGCTTCGCCTGTCCCGGGGTGCGCGAAAACGCGAGCGTGGTGTCGATGAAATCCTTCGGCAGATTCGTCAGCGGTCCAAAGTACGGCAGCTCCTCCTTGGTACGCGCGCCGAAGAACAGCATCAGCTTGCCGGTCGCGCCTTTGAGGCGCTTGCGGCGGCGATACTCGGTCATCGCGCGCATCGGCGCGGAACCGGTGCCCGTGCAGATCATCAGCAGATGCGAGTTCGGATGATTCGGCATCAGGAAGGTGCTGCCGAACGGACCGATCACGTTGACCACGTCGCCCTTCTTCAGATCGCACAGATAGTTCGAGCACACGCCGTCGATCGCGTCGCCGTGCTGCTGCGACACCCGCTTCACCGTCAGCGACACGTTGTTATAGCCGGGCCGCTCGCCATCGCGCGGACTCGCGATCGAGTACTGGCGCGCGTGATGCACGCGGCCGTCGGCGGCAGCTCCCGGCGGCAAAATGCCGATCGACTGGCCTTCGAGCACCGGAAACGGCATCGAGCCGAAATCGAGCACGATGTGATGGATGTCGCTCGACGTCGCGCTGTCGGTGAGCCGGTAGTTGCCGACCACCGTCGCGGTGGTCGGCGTCTTATGCGTGTAGAGATTCACGTACGGCTTCGCGGCCGACCACGGCGGCACGAGCGCGCCGCGCACGGTATCCACTTCGATGCCGTCTGCTTCGGCGGCGCTGTCGCCCGCGGTGGACGCGGCCACCGGTTCTTCAGCCGCCACCGCCATCGTGTTCTGCTCCGGCAACACGTCCCACGTAAACTGCTCGTCGATCGAATACGCGTCGGCCTTCAGCACGGTGCGCCAGTTGTCGATCGCGCCGGTCGGGCACGGCGGCACGCAGGCCATGCAGCCGTTGCAGACGTCGGCCTTCACGACGTAGTTGTTGTCGTCGTGCGTGATCGCATCGACCGGACAGGTCTCTTCGCAGGTATTGCAGCGAATGCAGATCTCCGGATCGATCAGATGCTGCCGCAGAACTTCGACCGATACTGGCCCGTTCATGGCTTCCTCGCCTGCTTCAATTGAAGCGCACGTATTCGAAATCGACCGGCTGACGGTTCACGCCCATCGCGGGCGGCGCGATCCAGTTCGCGAACTTGCCCGGCTCGGCGACGCGGCCCATCAGCGAAGCGACGAACGCGCGGTCTGCCGGCGTGGCGAGCCAGTTCGCTTCGTTGGCGGCCCATTCGGCTTCGCTGAGCACACGGCCGTCCGGCGACACCCGCGTGCCGGCGAACGTGCCGATCTGCCGGTTGAACGCCTTGTGCGGCACCGTCATGCGAAAGTCGATGCCGGCCTTCTCGAGCACCTTGTTCCAGCGCCCAACGCCCGCAACCGAGTCCTTGATGTAATCGTCGCGCAGCACTTCGTTCATCGCGTTGAGCATCGGCACTTCGCGCTCGACGAGCTTGCCGTCCTGCACGTCGAGCAGCTTGTAAGCAAGCTCGTTCAGGCGATGATCGTCGTCGCGCTTGCCTTCCTCGTAGCGGCCCTTCAGACCCGAGCTATAGAACGTCGCCGCGTTCGACGAATGATCGGCGCCGAACAGGTCGATCGTGACCGAGTAATGGAAGTTCAGATAGCGCTGGATGGTCGGCAGATCGATCACGCCGGCCGCGCGGACCTTCGCGACGTCGCCGGTGCCGAGTTCGTTCATCACCTGAGCGGTGCGCTGAATCACGCGCGACACGCCCGATTCGCCGACGAACATGTGATGCGCTTCCTCGGTCAGCATGAACTTCGTCGTGCGCGCGAGCGGATCGAAGCCCGACTCCGCGAGCGCCGACAACTGGAACTTGCCGTCGCGGTCGGTGAAGTACGTGAACATATAGAACGCGAGCCAGTCCGGCGTTTTCTCGTTGAACGCGCCGAGAATGCGCGGATTGTCCTCGTCGCCCGAGCGACGGCCGAGCAAGGCTTCCGCTTCCTCACGACCGTCGCGGCCGAAGTAGCGATGCAGCAGATACACCATCGCCCACAAGTGGCGGCCTTCCTCGACGTTGACCTGGAACAGGTTGCGCAGATCGTACAGCGACGGCGCGGTCAAACCGAGGTGACGCTGCTGCTCGACCGAGGCCGGTTCCGTATCGCCCTGCGTGACGATGATGCGGCGCAGGTTCGCGCGATGCTCGCCGGGCACGTCCTGCCACGCGGCTTCGCCCTTGTGCTCGCCGAAGTGGATCGTGCGATCCTGCTCGCCCGGCGTGAGGAAAATGCCCCAGCGGTACTCGGGCATCTTCACGTAGTCGAAGTGCGCCCAGCCGCCCGCATCGACGCTGACCGCGGTGCGCAGATACACGTCGTAACCGTGCGAGCCTTCCGGGCCCATGTCGCCCCACCACGACAGAAAGTTCGGCTGCCATTGTTCGAGCGCGCGTTGCAGCGCGCGGTCGTCGGCGAGGTTGACGTTGTTCGGAATCTTTTCGCTGTAGTTGATCGAGGACATGGTCGGTTCCCTGGGTCAATTCCCTGTTCGGAAGCTGCAGTGGCGAGAGGCGCGTATCGGCAGGCGGCGTCGTTTAGTCGGAGTGAGCGCGGCGCATCTCAGACGCGCGACACATCGAATTGCGCCTTGCTGCCCTTGCCGTACACCTTGAGCGCACCCTTCTCGCCCACTGCGTTCGGCCGGTTGAAGATCCAGTTCTGCCAGGCGGTGAGACGGCCGAAAATGCGCGTCTCCATCGTCTCCGGCCCATTGAAGCGCAGATTCGCTTCGAGGCCGGTCAAGGCATCGGGCGACATCGCCGCGCGTTCTTCGAGCGCGATGCGGATTTCGTCGGCCCAATCGATATCGTCAGGCGACGCGGTGACGAGACCGAGGCGCTCCGCGTCGAGCGCCTTGACCGGCTGACCGATCAGCGCGCGCGCCGCGTCGAGCGGCTCGGCTTCCTCGTAGAAGCGCCGCGCGAGCCGCGACTGATGCGTCACCATCGGATACAGGCCGAAGTTGACTTCCGACAGCGTGATCGCCGGCTCCTCGTCCTCGTTGTCGGGCAGCGCGGCCATGTAGGTGCGATCGGCGGCGAACGCGAGTTCCGCGAACGTGCCGGCGAAGCATGAACCCGGCTCGATCAGCGTGAAGATGGAGCGCGACGACACGTCGAGGCGCGCGAGCGTGCGGCGCAGCATGCCGATCGTTTCGCGCACGAACCAGTGATCCTTGTGCTGCAGCAGCGTCGCATCTACCGCGAGCAGGTGGCGCGCGTCGCCTTCGGTCTTGAACACCCAGGTGCCGATGTCGAGCGCGTTGGTGCGCATCGAGAGGATCGCGTCGTCGAGTTCGCGGGCGAATTGCAGCGGCCACCAGTTGGCGCCGGCCGCGGCGATCGCGGCGAGGTCGGTCGGTTGCCCGGTCTGTGGCGCGCGCGCGGTGAAGGTCGCCATACGTTTCGCGCGATCGATCGTGACGTCGACCGTCTGATAGCCGAGGCCAGCTTCGCGATCCGTGCGTTCGATGCGCGTGAGCGCGACGCCCTGCACATCGGCCGGACGATCGCTGTGCGCGCCGAGTTCGAGCGCGCGCGCCTGAATGGCCTGCTCGAACTGGTTCGGCTTCACAACTTCGTCGACGAGACGCCAGGTCTTCGCGCGTTCGCCGCGCACGCCCTCGACCACCGTGCAGAAGATATCCGCGCGATCGTGGCGCACCTTGCGCTTATCGGTCACGCGCGTGAGTCCGCCGGTGCCGGGCAGCACGCCAAGCAGCGGTACTTCCGGCAGCGACACCGAAGAGGAACGATCGTCGATCAGATAGATTTCATCGCAGGCGAGCGCGAGTTCATAACCGCCGCCCGCGCACGCGCCGTTCACCGCGGCGAGAAACTTCAGCCCCGAATGGCGCGACGAATCTTCGAGCCCGTTGCGGGTTTCGTTCGTGAATTTGCAGAAGTTGACCTTCCACGCGTGCGATGACAGCCCCAGCATGAAGATATTCGCGCCCGAGCAGAACACCCGGTCCTTCAGGCTCGTCACCACCACCGTGCGGACTTCCGGATGCTCGAAGCGAATGCGCTGAATCGCGTCGTGCAGCTCGATGTCGACGCCGAGATCATACGAATTGAGCTTCAGCTTGTAGCCGTCGCGAATGCCGCCGTCCTCGGCGATGTCGATGCCGAGCGTCGCGACCGGACCGTTGAAGCTGAGCTTCCAATGCTTGTACTGCGACGGCTCGGTGCGATAGTCGACCGGCGCGGCCTGAGCAATGGCGGTGGGTGCTGTGGACATGGGGCGTCTCCTGACTGGACGATGCAATCTGTTTTTTGAACAATAGTGCATCGTCATACCAGCGTAAAGCACTTTAGTGCATTTTTACGGGGAAACCCTGGCGCCCACGATCGGTCAGTTCACGCGCGCCTCGTCGGGGGCTTCCGCCGCGAGCCGCGCGGCGAGACGGTCGCGCAACTGCAGGTACGCATCGGCGAGCGTCTTTTCGCTGGTGTCGAACGACATGTCCGCGCGTCCGTACAGCTCGGCGCGCCCGGCGAGGATGCGCTTCAGGTCGTCCATCGCCTCGCGGTTGCCGGACATCGGCCGCAGATCGCCTTGCGCGACGACGCGGCGCATATGTTCCTCGGGCGTCGCCTGCAACCACACGGTGAAGCAGTGCGACAGCAGCACGTTGAACGTGCCCGATTCCGACACGAGCCCGCCCGGCGACGCGATCACCGCGTGCGGATGCTCGTGGATCACCGCCTCGAGCGCGCGTTGCTCGTAGCGTCGATACGCGCTCGCGCCGTACAGCGAATGAATCTCCGACGGCGGACAGCCCGCGAGCTGTTCGATCACGCGCGTGAGCTCGATGAACGGCACCTTGCGCTCCTGCGCGAGCATGCGCCCGAGCGTCGACTTACCCGCGCCGCGCAGGCCGATCAGCGCGATGCGGTCCTTGCGGTGCGGGTCGCGCGGCGCCTGCGCGAACATCTCGGCGAGCGCGATGCGCGCGCGCTGCAGTGCCGCCTGGTCGCGCCCCTGCAGCAGCTCGCGGATCAGCAGCCATTCGGCGGACGCGGTGGTTTCGTCGCCGATCACCTCGGCGAGCGAGCAGTTCAGTGTGGCCGCGAGCTGCCGCAGCACCAGCACCGATGCATTGCCGACGCCCGATTCGAGGTTCGCCAGATGCCGCTCCGACAAACCGGTTTCGGCCGCCAGCGTCTTGCGCGTCATGCCGCGGCGCGCGCGCAGCAGACGCACACGCTCGCCCATCGCGGTCAGGAACGGATCGCGTTCTTCGCGCTCGCCGCCACGTTCGGCCGTGCGTTCACCCGCGCGGTCGGTGCGTTCGGCGCGGGCCGCGTCGTCGGTATCGTCCAACGGTGCGGGAGGGTACTTTTGATTCATGTTTTGCGACCTCGTGACTACGATACATGTACTATAGTGCTTGACATGCACTAGATGAACGGTTTAATTTTCGCCAAAAGCTGATCCAATCATAAACACAGTCGCGCGCCGCCTTGGCATTCCGGCCGCGTCACGGAGACGGCGCCGCAATACGCATGCACCCAAGTTCCGGCGGCCGGCGACCCGGCGGCCAGCCTGCGTGAGCGCGCTTCTGGAGGCTCGCATGTCCCCACAGGAATTCCAGCGCCTGATCGCAGGCGTCACTGGGCAACTCGCCGGGCGGCCGCTCGACGACGACACGCACGGCTTTTCCGTCGACGTCGTCGACATGCAGGACATTGCCGGTCCGCACCACGTCCATCCGCACGGCGAGATCGATCTGATCATGCCCCTCACCGACGGCGCGACGTTCGACGGCCATCCGGCCGGCTGGTGCGTGTACGGCCCCGGCTCGGCGCATCGTCCGAGCGTCGCGAACGGCCGGGCGCTGGTGCTGTATCTGCTGCCGCAAGGGGCGATCGAATTCACGCGCGCGTGAGCCGCGAGCAGATCACGATCACACAAGAGCCGGACCGTGTCCACGGATGGAGGAGACATATGGAAGCCCTGCTGGAAACGAGCGCGCGCGAGCCGGTTGCGCCGCCGCCCCCGCTGTTCAACTTCGCGAGGCATCTGTTCCAGTTGAACGAAGCGCGCGCGAGCAAAGTCGCCTATATCGACGACTACGGCGCGATGACCTACGGCGAACTCGAACAGCGCGCGCGGCGCTGCGCCAGCGCACTGCGTGCGCTCGGCGTGCATCCCGAGGAACGCGTGCTGCTCGTGATGCTCGACACCGTATCGCTGCCGGTCGCATTTCTCGGCGCGCTTTACGCCGGCATCGTGCCGGTCGTCGCGAACACCTTGCTGAGCGCCGCCGACTATACGCACATGCTGACGCACAGCCACGCGCGAGCGGTGATCGTATCGGAACCGTTGCTACCTAACGTGACGGAGGCGCTGAGCAGCATCGACGACGACGGCTGCCAACCGATCGTCTCGCAGCCTCACGCCTCCATCGAAGCGCCGCTCGCGGCGCCCCGCTTCGAAACGCTGGTCGACACCGCGCTGCCCGCCGGCAAAGGCTGTGCAAGCAACGCGGACGACATCGCGTTCTGGCTCTATTCGTCGGGCTCGACCGGCAAGCCGAAAGGCACCGTCCATACGCACGCGAATCTGTACTGGACCGCCGAGCTGTATGCGAAGCCGGTGCTCGGCATCGCCGAGAGCGACGTGGTGTTTTCGGCGGCGAAACTGTTCTTTGCATATGGGCTCGGCAACGCGCTGACGTTTCCGCTGTCGGTCGGCGCGACCGCGATCCTGATGGCCGAGCGCCCGACCGCCGAGGCGATTTTCGCGCGCCTCGTCCGGCATCGCCCGACCGTGTTCTACGGCGTGCCGACCTTGTACGCGAACATGCTGGTGTCGCCCAACCTGCCCGCGCGCGCCGACGTCGCGATCCGCGTGTGCGCGTCGGCCGGCGAGGCGTTGCCACGCGACGTCGGCGAACGCTTCACCGCGCACTTCGGCGCCGAGATTCTCGATGGCATCGGCTCGACGGAAATGCTGCACATCTTCCTGTCGAATCGCGCGGGCGAAGTCGAATACGGCACGACCGGGCGCCCCGTGCCGGGCTACGAAGTCGAGTTACGCGACGAAGCCGGGCGGCCGGTGCCCGATGGCGAAGTCGGCGATCTGTTCATCAAGGGGCCCAGCGCGGCGCTGATGTACTGGAGCAATCGCGAGAAAACGCGCGCGACGTTTCTCGGCGAATGGATCAGAAGCGGCGACAAATATCGGCGTCTCGCGAACGGCTGCTATGTCTACGCGGGCCGCAGCGACGACATGCTGAAAGTGAGCGGCCAATATGTATCGCCGGTCGAGGTCGAGATGGTGCTCGTCGCGCATCCGGCGGTGCTCGAAGCGGCGGTGGTCGGCGTCGATCATGGCGGGCTCGTGAAAACGCGCGCGTTCGTCGTGCTCAAGCGCGACTTCATGCCGTCCGATCTGCTCGCCGAGGAACTGAAGACCTTCGTCAAGGAACGGCTCGCGCCGCACAAGTACCCGCGCGATATCGTGTTCACCGACGATCTGCCCAAGACCGCCACCGGCAAGATTCAACGCTTCAAGCTACGCGAACAGTCATAGGTGATTCATTGATGCAGAACCGAGGTACCGCCCCTGCCACTTCCTCCGCGAGTGCCGCCAGCCGCCTTGCCGAACTGCCGGCGAGCGCGTCGCATGGACCGCTGCGCATTGAGTACCGCTGGGTCAACGAGCAGGCGAATGCTCAGCAGGACGATTCGCCGATGGCGGTATTCCTGCACGAAGGTCTCGGCTCGATCGCAATGTGGCGCGACTGGCCGCAGACGTTGTGCGCGCGACTCGGCATGCGCGGGCTCGTCTATTCGCGGCCAGGCTACGGACTCTCGACAGCGCGTGCGCCTGACGACAAATGGCCGGTCGATTTCATGACCGCACAGGCGCGCGACATCCTCCCCACCCTGCTCGACGCGCTCGATATCGACCTGCGGCAACGCCAACGCATGTGGGTGATCGGTCATAGCGACGGCGGCTCGATCGCGCTGCTCTATGCGGCGCTGTACCCCGATGCGCTCGCGGGCGCGGTCGTGATTGCGCCGCACGTATTCGTCGAAGACATCTCGGTGCAAAGCATCGCCCAAACGAAGCAGCTTTACGAAACCACCGATCTTCGCGCGAAGCTCGCCCGCTATCACGCGGACGTCGATTCCGCGTTCTACGGCTGGAACGATATCTGGCTCGACCCTGCGTTCAGGCGGTGGTCGATCGCCGAGGCGCTCGCGCCGATCCGTCGACCGCTGCTCGCGATCCAGGGCCACGACGACAACTACGGCACGATGGCGCAGATCGACACGATCGCCGCGCGCGTGCCGCACGCCCAACTCGTGAAGCTCGACGCATGCGGACACTCGCCGCATCGCGACGCGCCCGCCGCGCTCAACGACGCCATCGCGGCGTTCGTGCGCGCACAACGATAAGCGGCGCCCGTCTGTTACCGATACTTCATAAAAATTACACGGATCGGCGATTATGCTGCTGCATCGCTGACCTCGGCACATCGATTGCGAGGCATCCCTTCCCCGCCCGGAGACAGTGCCATGCCCTTCGTGTCGAAGCCGATTCGTGCGCCCCGTCGCAAACGTTTGACAGGCGCCATCGCAGTGATCGCGCTGTGCGCGCTAGCGGGAGCGTGCAGCGACGACGCCCCGCCCGCCGGCACGAATACGATCAGTTCAACCGACCATTTCGCCGCTAACCCCGGCGACCCATCGATCGCCCGCCCATCGATCGCCCCCCCGCCGGCCGACTCCGCGCCGCCGACGCTGACGATCCAGACACCGGCGGCACCCGCATCCGAAGCCGGCACGGCGCTGTCCGCCACCTCGCCGCCGGTGGCCAGCCCCGTCATCCATACCGTCGATTGAGAATCGCGCCGCGCGCGGCGGCTAGCCCGCCTTCGCGCGTCCGACGCAGCATCGCCGTTTCAGCACCGCAATGTGTCGTCCCCGTGCCTTTTTCCTCCACCGAAGATCAAAGCCACCACCGCCCCAACCATGACCTCAAACAATCGTCGTGATTTTCTGCGCTCGGCCGCGCAAGCCGCCGGTTCCTTCACCGCGTTGAGCATGCTGCCGCCGGGCATCCGCAATGCGCTCGCGATTCCGGCCAACAACCGGACCGGCACGATCCGCGACGTCGAGCACATCGTCGTGCTGATGCAGGAGAACCGTTCGTTCGACCACTACTTCGGCACGCTCAAAGGCGTGCGCGGCTTCGGCGACACGCGCGCGATCAACCTCGCGAACGGCCAGCCGGTGTGGTATCAGCCGCAAACCGCCGATGCCAGCGGTGCCAGCTACGTGCTGCCGTTCCGTCCGGGCGCGCCGAACCTCGGCCTGCAATTCCTGCAGGATCTCGCGCACGACTGGAGCTCCACGCACGCCGCATGGAACGGCGGCCGCAACGATCAGTGGGTACCGTCGAAAGGCGCGACCACGATGGCCTACCTGACGCGCGACGACATCCCGTTCCACTATCAGCTCGCCGACGCATTCACGATCTGCGACGCCTACCACTGCTCGCTGATGGGTCCGACCGATCCGAATCGCTACTACATGTGGAGTGGCTGGGTCGGCAACGACAGCAGCGGCGGCGGTCCGGTAATCGACAATTCGGAACTCGGCTACGGCTGGTCGACCTACCCCGAAGTGCTGCAGAACGCGGGCATCTCGTGGAAGATCTATCAGGACATCGGCACCGGGCTCGACGCGAACGGCTCGTGGGGCTGGACGCAGAACGCGTACATCGGCAACTACGGTGACAACTCGCTGCTGTATTTCAATCAGTACCGCAACGCGCAGCCGGGCAACCCGCTATACGACAACGCGCGGACCGGCACCAACGCGGCCAACGGCGACGGCTACTTCGACATTCTGAAGCGCGACGTGCAGAACGGCACGCTGCCGCAGGTGTCGTGGATCGTCGCGCCCGAAGCGTACAGCGAGCATCCGAACTGGCCGACCAACTACGGCGCGTGGTACATCGATCAGGTGCTGCAGATCCTCACGTCGAACCCGGACGTGTGGAGCAAGACCGTGCTGCTGATCAACTACGACGAAAACGACGGCTTCTTCGATCACATCGCCGCACCGTTCGCGGCCGCGTCGAGCGCGAACGGTTTGTCGACCGTCGACATCACGCACGAACTCTATGCCGGCGATGCGAAGAACGTCGCCGGGCCGTACGGGCTCGGACCGCGCGTGCCGATGCTGGTGGTCTCGCCGTGGTCCAAAGGCGGCTACGTGTGCTCGGAAGTGTTCGACCATACGTCGGTGATCCGCTTCATCGAAAAGCGCTTCGGCCAGCAGCACAATCTCGGCGAATCGAACATCACGCCGTGGCGTCGCGCGGTGTGCGGCGATCTGACCTCCGCGTTCAACTTCGCGAATCCGAACGCGTCGGTGCCGTCGCTGCCGGGCACGAGCGGCTACGTGCCGCCCGACCAGAACCGTCACCCGGACTACGTGCCGCAACCGCCGACGGTGCAGACGGTGCCGAAGCAGGAAGCGGGCGTGCGCCCGGCGCGCGCGTTGCCGTACGAACTGTTCGTGCGCGTCGACGAAGGCTCGAACGGCAAGCTGACGATGCGCTTCGTCAACACGGGCCGCGCGGGCGCGGTATTCCTCGTGTACGCGGCCAATAGCGCCGACGCGCCGCGCAGCTATACCGTCGAAGCGGGCAAGCATCTGCAGGACGCGCTGCTGCTCAACGCCGACGGCAGCTACGACTTCAGCGTGCACGGGCCGAACGGCTTCCTGCGCCGCTTCGCGGGCAAGGTGGTCGCACGGAACTGGTGGAATGGTTCGGACACCGCACGGCCGGCCGTCGCCGAAGGCTACGATGTCGCGAACGGCAATCTGCAACTGCGGCTCGAGAACGTCGGCAGCGCGCGTTGCCAGTTCACGATCGTCAACGCGTACGACGCGAGCCATGTGATCAAGCATTCGGTACGCGGCGGCGACACCGACAATCTGTACCTCGATCTGCGCAACGCATACGGCTGGTACGATCTCGCGATCACCGTCGATACGGACCCGACGTTCGCGCGCCGCATCGCCGGTCATGTCGAGACGGCAAACAACAGCATGAGCGATCCGGCGCTGGGCGGCTGAGCGTCGCTGTAACCCAACGCTGCAAAAGCAACGGCCGCTGGCTCTTCGGGCACAGCGGCCGTTTTTCATCCAGCTTTCGAACGCAAGCCCGCAATCGCGCGCGAGCGTCTACGATTCGAAATCGAGCCCGCCGATCAACGTAACCGGCTCACCCTGCGTGTGCGTGGAGAAATCGAGTTCGCGCGCCTGGGTCCACGCATTGAGCTTGCGCGGCAGCGCGGCCAGATATCTGGCGAAACGCGTCGCTCCCTGCTCGCCCATCAGCCTTTCTATTTCGTCGCCGTCCCAGGTCAGATACAGATTCAACGGATGCGGGTAATGACCGAGCTCATCGAGCGGCGTGGCGTGAATCCGCACGCGGGTGGGCTGACCCTGTTCGCCATGCGGCAACACGTCGGTGTGCACGGTCTTTGCGATACACGCGGCGATCGCCTCGGCAATGCGCGGCGCGAACTCCTGGTCGAAACGCATTGCACTCTCGGGGCGCATCCAATCTCTCCGCTGTGATTCCCATCGTGGGTTGGTCATCGTAGCAGACTCAGTTTTTCGCCGGTGAGATCGCGTCCGGACCGTGCGTCACCGCCTCGCGCAGCGTCTTGCGGATCACCTTGCCGGTGGCCGTCATCGGCAGGCTTTCGACGAAGCGAATCTCGCGCGGATATTCGTGCGCGGCCAGACGCGTCTTCACGTGCTGCTGGATCTCGCGCACGAGTGCATCGTCGCCGACGAAACCCGCTTTCAGCACGACGAACGCCATCACGATTTCGGTGCGCTCGCGATCGGGGGCGCCGACCACGGCCGCCATCGCGACGGCCGGATGACGCAGCAGCGAATCCTCGATCGACGCCGGCCCAATCCGGTAACCGGCGCTCGTGATCACGTCGTCGCCACGACCGACGAAGCGAATGAAGCCGTCCGCGTCGCGCGTGCCGAGATCGCCGGTCAGCAGAAACCTGCCGCGGAATTTGTCGTTGGTGGCCGCAACGTTCCGCCAGTAGCCGAGAAACATCACCGGATCGGGCGCGGCCACCGCGATATCGCCGATCGCGCCGGGCGGCAGCTCGTTGCCGGCGGCATCGACGATCGCGACATGGTGCCCCGGCACCGCGCGCCCGATCGCGCCGAAGCGCGGCTCGAACAGCGCCGCGCACGAGGACACCACGACGTTGCACTCGGTCTGCCCGTAGAACTCGTTGATCGTCACGCCGAGTGCGTCGCGCCCCCAGCCGATCAGTTCCTCGCCCAGCGATTCGCCGCCGCTCGCGACCGCTTGCAACGCGAGACGCAGATGAGCGGGCCGCCCGACGCCGCGCATCATCTTCAGCGCGGTCGGCGGTAGAAACGCATGGGAGACCGCGTGACGCGCGAGCAGATCGAACGCGGCGTGGCCGTCGAATTTCGCAAAACGGCGCGCCAGCACCGCGACACCGTGATGCCACGATGGCAGCAGCACGTCGAACAGACCGCCGATCCACGCCCAGTCCGCGGGCGTCCACATCAGCGTCGCGCGCGCGGGAAAGCCCTGCTGCGACATCTCCACGCCGGGCAGATGCCCGAGCAATACGCGATGCCCGTGCAACGCGCCCTTCGGTTTTCCGGTCGTGCCCGACGTATAGATGATGATCGCCGGATCGTCCGCGGCGGTGTCGGCCGGCGTGAACTCGGCGCAAGCGCCATTCAACGCCTGCCAGAACGACCGCACGGGCGCGTCCGATGCTTCGTCATCCTGCTCGATATCGACACTGAACACGTGTCGCAACTCGGGCAGCGCGCCGCGAATTTCGTCGATCTTTTGCACGCCGGCGTGATCGGTGATCAGCGCGAGCGCGCCGCTGTCGCCGAGCCGATGCTCGATCGCGTCCACGCCGAACAGCGTGAACAGCGGCACCGCGACCATGCCGGCCTTGTAGGCCGCGAGATGCGCGATGGCCGTTTCGATCGATTGCGACAGAAAGATGCCGATGCGCTCGCCGCGCCGCGCGCCCGCCGCGAGCAGCGCATTGGCGAAGCGGTCGGACAGGGCTTTCAGTTCGTCGAACGTATAACGGGTCGCGCGGCCGTCGGCGTCTTCGTAGATCAGCGCGAGACGCCCCGAGCCATCGGCCCACTTGTCGCATGTGTCGACGCCGATGTTGTAGCGCGGTGGAATACGCCACGCGAATCTGGCCGTGAGCGAATCGTAAGTCTCGCCGTCGAGGTTCATCGGGTCTCCTGGATATCGTCGTTGTCGCTGCATGGCGTGATGCATGGTCCGTCGCTTGCTGCCTCTGCGCGCATGGCCGGTGTTCCGCAGTTTAGCCCACGACCTTGCGCACTCGGTTGATGCATTGCCGTGCGCAATTGAATTCACCAGATACGACATAGTCCCGCTCATAATCGCCGACTCGTTGCGCTGAACTCAACGTTTTGCGACAACTCCTGTGCGATTCAAGCCCTTTACATCTGACCTGTGCCGCGCCCGTCTAGGATCGTTACACAGGTTCGGCGCGCATGTTGCGCCGCACGATCGCTACCGGATGACATATGCGCAAGGCAAGGTTTGCATCGTTCTGGCATGGCCCGGAACTTTCTCCCTACGAGATCGCCTGTCTGAATTCGTTCACGCTGTACGGCAGCGAGGTCGCGCTCTATAGCTACGAGCCGATCGACACTCTGCCGCCCGGCGTGATCGCGAAGGACGCGACCACGATACTGCCGCGCGACTCGCTGAACGACTTCCCGATTCACGGCGTGCCGTCGATGGCGCATTTCACCGACTATTTCCGCTTCGTGATGTTCACGAGGACCGACGAGATCTGGGTCGATACCGATCTGCTGCTGTTGCGGGATTTCGATCTCAACGCCAAGGGCGACCTGATCGGGCGAGAGACCTCATCGAGCATCTGCACGGCGATGCTGCGGCTCGACCCGGATCAGCCGCGCTTGCACGAATTAATCGAACGTGTCGAAGCAATGAAGGGCACGGCACTGAAGTGGGGCGACACCGGCCCGCGTCTGCTGACCGCCATCTACGGCGTGAAGGCCGGTCTTCCCGAAAGCCTGTTCTATCCGGTGCACTTCAACGACTACTACAAGGTGTTCCTGCCGCGCTATTTCGACGAGTGCGCGGCGCTCTGTTCTAATGCGTACACGCTGCATCTGTGGAACAACCGGGTGGTCAAGATGGGCCTGTTCAAGCGCATCGGCCCCCCCGTTGGGTCGCTCCTGCACCACGTGTTCGAGCAAACCGGCGCCAACACGCTGTTTCGCGAGTTTTATCCGGCGAGCGTGATGCAGGCGATGATTGACAACGCGGTGGGCAAAGTCGGTAGCGACGAAGGTGTGCGCAAGCTGCTGCGCGTCGGCGTGCCGATGGTCACGACGGCCATCGCGCGCAGACTCGGCGCCTGAGTTCGCAGCTTCAGTTCGCGCCGCCCCTGCCCGAGCCCTGCGCCTGCTCCAGCACGAAGTCGATGAACGTCGCCGCCGCGCGCGTGTGATGCCGATTCGGCATGTACAGCATGTACATGTGCGTGCCGAAGATGCTGAGCCGCCAGGCATCGAGCGCGGTCAGCACGGCGCCGAGCTTCAGATCGTCCTGCACCACGTAGTCGGGCACGAGTCCGACACCGAGACCGGCCAGCACCGCCTGGCGCAAAAATAGAAAGTTTTCCGAAATAATCGTCGGTTCGAGCAGGACTTCATGACGCTCGTCGCGCAGATACGCGGCGAGCCGCAACTGCTTGCCGATCACGGCCGCGGTAATCAGCGGCGCGGTGCGCAGGTCGTCGAGCGTCGCGGGCAGGCCGTGTGTCCGCGCGAATTCGGGGGATGCGCAGGCCACGTACCGGACTGGCCCCATGTCCCGCGCGACGAGGTTTTGCGGCGGCTCCGACATCACGCGCACCGCGATGTCGATCTCGTCGCGCATCAGATCCTCGACGCGGTTCTCGAACATCACATCGAGCACGATACCCGGATACAGCCGCTTGAACGCGATCAGCCAGTCGGACATCACGAGCTGGCCATAGCCGCTCGGCACGCTGAGCCGCACGCGCCCCTGCAGGCTCTGGCCCAGTGTCGTCACCGACTCGCGCGCGGCCAGCAGCGCGTTGCGGATCGTGCGGCCGTGCTCGTAGAGCCGCAGACCGATCTCGGTCGGCTCGACGCAACGCGTGGTGCGGCGCACCAATTGCAGGCCGACCGAACGCTCGAGCTGATTCAGGTGATAGCTGACGTTCGCGCGGCTCATCTTGAGCCGGCGTGCCGCTTCGCTCAGATTGCCGGCGTCGAGGATGTCGACGAGCAGGGTCAGCGAGTTGACGTCCATGGCCCAGTCTTTGTCAAAATAATTTTGACAGTCTGTCAATCAACGGTGTCATTGTCAATGAACGTTGACCACTCCAGAATGGGACGATCCGGCGCGCCTCGCCATCCTCGAACGGAGACACCTACGATGACCCTTTCCTCCTCGGCCGACGTCGTCACGCGCGAATTGCACGGCAAGGTCCTGCTCGTCACGATCGACCACGCGCCGGTCAACGCGCTATCCGCCGACGTGCGGCGCGGTCTGCTGGCCGCGATCGAAGCCGGCGACGCCGACCGCGCGGTCGAAGCCGTGCTGATCGTCGGCGCGGGGCGCAACTTCATCGCCGGTGCCGATATTCGCGAGTTCGGCAAGCCGCCGGTGCCGCCTTCGCTGCCGGACGTGTGCAACCGCATCGAGGCATGCACGAAACCCGTGATTGCCGCGCTGCATGGCGCGGCGCTCGGCGGCGGGCTCGAAGTGGCGCTCGCCGCGCATTACCGGATCGCCGTGGACGGCGCGAAGCTCGGCCTGCCCGAAGTGCAGCTGGGTCTGCTGCCTGGCGCGGGCGGCACGCAACGCACGCCGCGTCTGATCGGCGCGCCGGCGGCGCTCGACCTGATGCTGAGCGGCCGTCACGCGAGCGCGAAGGAGGCGCTCGCGCTCGGCCTCGTCGACCGTCTCGGCGACAGTGGCGACATCCTCGCCGAAGGGCTCGCCTACGCGCACGAGCTGCTCGCCGCGCACGCGCCGGTACGCCGCACGCGCGACGCCGCCGCATTGATCGATCGCGCCGCGAGCCGCGCCGCCGTCGCGAAAGCGCGTGACGAAACCGCGAAGAAAGCGCGCGGCCTGTTCTCGCCGCTGAAAATCGTCGATGCCGTCGAAGCCGCGATCGAACAGCCCTTCGAGGAGGGCTTGAAGCTCGAACGCAAGCTGTTCCTGCAATGCCTCGACAGCCCGCAGCGCGCCGGCCTGGTTCACGCATTCTTCGCCGAGCGCGAAGTGCTGAAGGCGCCCGAAACGCGCGACGCGACACCGCGCGCGCTCGAGGCGATCGGCGTGATCGGCGGCGGGACGATGGGCGCCGGCATCGCGGTCGCAGTGCTTGACGCGGGGCTGCCCGTCACGCTGATCGAACGCGACGAGGCGGCGCTCGCGCGTGGCCGCGCGCACATCGACAAGGTCTACGACGGGCTGATCGCCAGAGGCCGCCTCACCGCTGAGAAGAAAGCCGCGACCATGGCGCGCTGGAGCGGCAGCACGTCGTACGATGCGCTTGCTCACGCCGACCTCGTGATCGAAGCCGTGTTCGAAGATCTCGACGTCAAAAAGGCCGTATTCGCCGAGCTCGATCGCGTCTGCAAGTCCGGTGCGGTGCTCGCGACCAACACGTCGTATCTGGACATCGACGCGATCGCAGCCAGCATCTCGCGCCCCGCCGACGTAATCGGCCTGCACTTCTTCTCGCCCGCCAACATCATGAAGCTGCTCGAAGTCGTGGTGCCGAAGCAGGTCAGCGCCGACGTCGTCGCGACCGCGTTCGAGTTCGCGAAGAAGCTGCGCAAGACGCCGGTGCGCGCCGGCGTGTGCGACGGCTTCATCGGCAATCGCCTGCTTGCCGTGTACCGCGCCGCCGCGGACGCGCTGATGGAAGACGGTGCATCGCCGTATCAGATCGACGCGGCGGTGCGGGCGTTCGGCTTGCCGATGGGCCCGTTTCAGGTGGTCGATCTCGCGGGCGGCGACATCGGCTGGGCGGCGCGCAAACGCCGCGCGGCCACGCGCGACCCGAACGCGCGCTACGTGCAGATCGCCGACCGCCTGTGCGAGCGCGGCTGGTTCGGCCAGAAGACCGGCCGCGGATTCTATCTGTACCCCGAAGGATCGCGCGGCGGCATGCCCGATCCCGAAGTCGAGGCGATCATCGACGCCGAGCGTGCGCGCGCGGGCATCACGCCGCGCAGCTTCACCGACGAGCAGATCATGCGCCGCTATCTGGCCGCGATGATCAACGAAGGCGCGAACGTCGTCCACGAAGGTATTGCGCTGCGCCCGCTCGACGTCGACGTGACCCTGCTGTACGGCTACGGCTTTCCGCGCTACCGCGGCGGTCCGATGAAATACGCGGATAGCGTCGGCCTGCCGACGATTCTCGCCGACATCCGCGAGTTCGCTAAGGAAGACCCGCTGTTCTGGCGGCCGTCGCCGCTGCTCGTCGAGCTGGTCGAGCGCGACGCCGATTTCGCGAGCCTGAACACGACGGCCTGAACCACCACGAACACTGACGGAACGACTGCGATGGATCTGAACTTCACCTCCGAGGAAGAAGCTTTTCGCGCCAGCGTGCTGGCGTTTCTGCGCGACAAGCTCCCGCGACGTCTCGCCGGCAAGGTGCACGGCGGGCGGCGTCTGACGCGCGACGACATGGCCGAGTGGCACGCGATTCTGAACGCGCAAGGCTGGCTCGCAAATCACTGGCCGAAAGAGTACGGCGGCCCGGGTTGGAGCGCAGTGCAGAAATTCATCTTCGAAAACGAATGCGCACTCGCCGGCGCGCCACGCGTCGTGCCGTTCGGCGTCAACATGCTCGGGCCGGTGCTGATCAAGTACGGCAGCGAGGCGCAGAAGAGTCACTGGCTGCCGCGCATTCTCGACGGTTCCGACTGGTGGTGCCAGGGCTATTCGGAGCCGGGCGCGGGCTCCGATCTCGCATCGGTCAAGACGACGGCAGTGCGCGGCAAGGACGCGCAGGGCGAGCACTACCTCGTCAATGGCCAGAAGACGTGGACCACACTCGGTCATTACGCGAACATGATCTTCTGCCTCGTGCGCACCGCGACCGACGTGCGCAAACAGGAAGGCATCAGCTTTCTGCTGATCGACATGAACACGCCGGGCGTCGAAGTCCGGCCGATCATCACGCTCGACGGCGAGCACGAGGTCAATGAAGTGTTCTTCACCGACGTGCGCGTGCCGGTCGGAAATCTCGTCGGCGAAGAAAACAAGGGCTGGACCTACGCGAAATATCTGCTTACGTACGAGCGCACCAATATCGCCGGCGTCGGTTTTTCCGTCGCCGCCTTCAACCGTCTGCGCAAGATCGCCGCGACACAGCTGCGCCACGGCCGGCCGCTCGCCGAGGATCCGGCGTTCGCGGCACGCATGGCGCGCGTCGAGATCGATCTCGAGAACATGAAGACGACCAATCTTCGGGTGATCGCGGCCGTGGCGGGCGGCGGCGTGCCCGGTGCCGAGAGTTCGATGCTGAAGATTCGCGGCACGGAGATCCGTCAGGAGATCTCGTCGCTGACGCGGCGTGCGATGGGCGCTTATGCGCAGCCATTCGTCGAGGAAGCGCTGCACGAAGGCTTCGACGGCGTGCCGGTCGGCCCCGACGAAGCCGCGAGTGCCGCGTCGCAGTACTTCAATAATCGCAAGCTGTCGATCTTCGGCGGCTCGAACGAAATCCAGAAGAACATCATTTCCAAAATGATCCTCGGACTGTAAGAGGCGCACGTCATGAATTTCCAGCACACCGAAGAGCGCCGCATGCTGGCGGATACGCTGAATCGGTTTATCAGCGAGCAGTACGGCTTCGCGACGCGCGATGAAATCGCACGCTCGACGCAAGGCTTCAGCACCGAATTGTGGGCACGCTTCGCGGAGCTTGGCGTGATCGGCGCACTGTTCGACGAAGCGAGCGGCGGTTTTGGCGGCGGCGGGTTCGATATTTCCGTGGTGTTCGAGAGCATCGGCCGCGGGCTCGTCGTCGAACCGTTTCTCGATACGCTGGTCGTCGGCCGGGCGATCGCTCGCAGCGGCGGCGACGTGCAGAATGCGGCGCTGGGTTCGTTGATCGACGGCTCGCGGATCGTTGCGCTTGCGCATGGTGAACCGGACAGTCATTACGAGCTTGCCCGGGTCGCGACGACGCGCGCGCGCCGCAGCGTAAATGGCAACAGCGGCGTGTGGACGTTGCACGGCGCAAAGGCCGTCGTTCAGCATGGCGAGCATGCTCAGGTGTTCCTCGTCTCGGCACGCACGAGCGGCGAGGACGATGCCGAAGCCGGCATCACGCTGTTTCTGGTGCCGAGGGACGCGACGGGTGTGAGCGTGCGCGGCTACCGCAAGATCGACGGAGGACGCGCGGCCGAAGTGACGTTCGACGACGTCACGCTCCGCGACGACACCGTGCTCGGCTCAGTGGATCACGGCTTTGCGACGCTCGAATATGCGCTGAGTTGCGGCGTGCTCGCGCTGTGCGCGGAAGCGGTCGGCGCAATGGACGTCGCGAAAGACTACACGCTCGACTATCTACGCACGCGCAAGCAGTTCGGCGTGCCGATCGGCAGCTTCCAGGCGTTGCAGCATCGCATGGCCGATTTGCTGCTCGAAATCGAGCAGGCGCGCTCGGCGGTGATCAACGCGGCGGCAGCGCTCGACGGCGAACGAAACGCGCGCGAGCGCGCGGTGTCGGCGGCGAAGTACAGCATCGGCCGGATCGGCACGCGAGTCGCGGAGGAATGCATCCAGTTGCACGGCGGGATCGGTATGACGTGGGAACTGCCGCTCGCGCATTACGCGAAGCGGCTCGTGATGATCGATCATCAGCTTGGGGATGAGGATCATCATCTGGAGCGGTTTGTGGCGTTGGGGGCTCAAGGGCGGTGATTCGTGTGCGCTTGCGAATGCGAACGCGTGCCGGCGACATGTCTGCCAGATTGCAGTCGCCTATTCTTGAGGAGCTGAGCCTGCCAAACGAATCAAAAAAGTTGAGCGATGCCGGATGGACTGGATTGCGGATGCACGAGGACGCTGTCCTTCGCTACGACAACGACGTAGCGAACAATTGCACCTGCGGGATAGGCACGCCTGCGTAGTTCGGCACTGGCCGCCGCATCCAATCCAGCCGGCGTCATCGCAACCCGCAGTGGACTGCCCGCCAGTGAGGTCGACGCGGCCCTGTCGCATTGCGACGCGAATCAGATGAGCATGAATCTGTGCGCGTGGCGCGATCAGATCGTCGCGGAGCAGAAGCTGGAGCAGGTCGTCAAGGGCAAGGCCGCGGTGTCGGCGAGTTGCAAAGCGGCGATCAAGAAGAGGCTCACCGCGTGGAAAACGCGCCGTGACGCCAACTGCAAAAAATCGGCTTCTCGAGAATGGGGCGGCGGGTCGATGCTGGCCACGGCGGTCGCGATGTGCAAGACAGCCGAAACCGAGCGCATAAGCAAAGCAGTCGAGGCTTTGGGATGCAGATGAGCGTGGGCGAAGCGTTGACAGCGGGAAATGCTGCCCCGCGCGACGGGCAAGAAAAAAGGACTTACGGCTTTCACCATAAGTCCTTTTGATCTTTTTGGTCGGGGCGAGAGGATTTGAACCTCCGACCACCTGCACCCCATGCAAGTTTTTGTCGGTTCCACGGACTTCCAACATCTTCCGGAATGCGCCTTCAATCCATTGATTTTATAGAGAATTATTAGGATACCTTGTCCCGCAATTTCCACTACAATGCCATGCAAGCCCCCGAATCTGTGGGGGCAATTGTGGGGGCAAAATTTGCCCACGGGAGAATGCAATGGGCACGCTCGCCACGAGGGAATTGCAAGCGCTAACGCCGGCAGACAATGGACGACGTCTCGCTGACGGACACGGTGTCTTTGGCGTGGTCCGCGCAGGGGCAAAGGGCATCTCCGTCCAATTTTCGCTGCGCTATCGAGCAGGCGGTCGGGTACGCGAGTTGCGCCTCGGCACATTCCCGAAGTCGAGCCTTCGCCAAATCAGGGATGCCCGTGACAGTGCGCGCGCACGCATTAGTTGCGGAGAAGATCCGCTGGAACACAAACGCATCGAAAAGCTGAAAAAGCTAGCCGAGACGGGCGCAGAAGTCCGTAGCCTCGAGGACAAGCTCGCACGGAAGACGTTCAGACAGCGATTCAATGAGTGGACCGACTCCGCTCTGCAGAAGCGGGCCGACAAGGGGCAAGAAATCCGTCGCGCATTCGAAAAGGATGTGCTACCAGTGGTCGGCGACATGGCGATGGAAGACGTGCGTCGCGCTCACATCATGTCGTCACTTGATGCGATCATCGCGCGAGGCGCCAACCGCCTCGCCAACCGGACGCTCACAGATCTCAAGCAGTTCTTGAAATGGTGCCAAGCGCGAGAATACGTTTCCGTCGATCCCCTGCTTATGGTCTTAAAGAAGGATGTCGGTGGTACAGACGGTGAACGGGAGCGAACGCTCTCGGATCATGAGATCAGTGCCCTACCGAACGCTCTTGAGTCCGCGAATTTGCCCAAAACGACAAAGCATGTGTTGATGCTGATCCTGGCAACCAACACGCGTGTGGGCGAGGTCATCAAGACACGCAAACGCGACGTCAACCTTGAACTGCGAATTTGGCGCGTGCCATTTGAGAACGCGAAGAACGGGGACGCTCACATCGTATTTCTGTCCGACTTCGCCGCGAAGCTCATGGGCGCACTCATCCAATTGTCCGACAGCAAGGAATGGCTGCTGCCCGCCTACCGCCGCGAAGACAAACCCGAAACGCACATCGGCCTCAAAAGCATCACCAAGCAGGTGTCGGATCGCCAGTTGGTGTTCTATGAACGTGACGCACACGCCAACCGAACCGCTAAAACTAACTCTCTCGTTCTCGGCGACGAGAAATGGACGCCGCACGACCTGCGCCGAACAGCCGCCACCTTGATGCAGTCGATCGGCGTATTACCCGCTGTGATCGACAAATGTATGAACCATCGCGAGCAGAACCGCATGAAACGCATCTATCAGCGGTATCCGTATACGGTCGAGAAACGCGCCGCATGGCAACTGCTGGGTGCGCGGCTGGAACAGTTGACGGGGCAAGGTGCACCCACCGAGCAAACTCAAGGGGACGCGTCGGCCGAAATTAGAGAGCACGCCACACCGGCCGGAGCGATCGACGTCGCGACGGTGGAATAATCGACGGCAATCTGCCCGGCGCGTTATTGATATGCCCCACTCGATCGTCAATCGGTGACGGGGAGCCTTGTGTATACGGCTTCTCCGGCCGGTCGGGAGTGACGATACCGTCAGCCATACCGAAAAATCCAGTCGGCAGTTTTCAGCTCTGGACAGACCGCAACAGAGAATCCACGCGCACTTTCGTTCAAACATCGCGAACACAGGGCATCCGAATGCCGACTTCTTCAGGAATACCGTCTTCGATACCGTCAGGCACTTTCCAGCGCGATCCTCGCAAAGCTTGAAGAAGCCATGATCCCAACTGCGGCCATGTTACCGACCGGAAACGATGCAAACCGTGCTGCAACCCCGGCGAGCGCAGCGGCCGCTCGACCGGAAAATGCTGCGCAACCACGACTGGCAAGTGTCTCAATCTTCAGCAGGCGCGATCAAACTCATGTCAAGGGCAATTGTGCGTATCGCGAAACCCCGCATCGGGGAGCCCGCGCGATTCTCAGAGCCGATCAGGACACGCTAGCACGCGTCGGGCTGAGTCGGAGTTCGCCTCCATGGCGGGCCGTCGTCCCGGCGCGCTCCACGTCGGCTTTCAAGGTACAACGGCCATTCGTCTACTCGCACAGGGAGACTGGAGTTCGGCCATTGCCGACATTGCGACGGTCTGGGCGGTGCGTCAGCAATGCGGCGGATTGCCGACGGTGGTGCCATCGAGCAACCCGATGGCAGCTTCGTGCAACAGCGAACTCACTCTCCCGAGCCGTTTCCGACGCCGAGCCTTCGCAGCGCCTATCCGCTACGCAATCTATATGCGGCCAGAAGACGGTCAGCCTTTCGGTATGGATGCGAAACGCAGCCACCCCGAGGAACTTAAGAAATGAAATGAATCAAGCTGACAACCAGTTTCGGCCTCAGCGCACCGGTTCAAAATCCACATTCCTTGACATCCCCGGGCTTCGCTCTTCGGATGGAACCGGCGCGAAGCAGGCCGAGCGCAGCGACGTCACCCGGCGTGAGCCTTGGAGCTCGCCTCCAGCGATTTCAGTCCATCTGGCACTTCAATTTCCGGTAGCGGTTTTTCATTGAGCTGCCTGATAGTCGGGCGTGCCACGCGAAGCGCCGCGAGTGCCAACTGCATGACCTCGCGCGGGTGTTCGGCGGACGCCGCGCCCGACAAAACCGTCTCGACGCTCTGATGGATCGCGCCGATCAAAAGGTCCCTCGCAGCACGGACGTTGGTGAACTGGGCGATGCCTTGCTCCCGTGCTCTTGCGAGGTCACGCGGAAGATACACGTCCGTCAACCGTCCGCTGGCCCCGCCACGGATGCCCGTCCTCGTAATAAACGCCCCCCACGCTGGATGCTTGATCGCCACCTGCGTATAGAGCAGGCAGCCTGTCAACACCCGCTCGATGGGATTGTCGATCGCGCCCACACACACCTCGATGCGGGCAATGACCTCGTCGCTCAACTCCGACGTGACTGCGTCGAGCAGTTCGGAGGTCGTCTTGAAGTAGTTGTAGAACGTGCCGCGTGCGACGCCCGCTGCCGCGAGGAAGTCGTCGATCGACGCCGCGTCGGGCCCCTTGGCCGCAAAAACTTCGACGGCCGCGCTCAACAGTTTTCGGCGCGTGGATTCCCGTCGCACGGCGCCGGTCCGTACGCGGTGGTCCTCGTTCGCGAGGACGAGGCCCTGGTTGTCGCTTTTCGAATGCTTGGTCATTAGCGCGGTACCCGGGGTTTCCCCCATTGCATGGATGAATTGGTCAACATGACAATAGAGTATGAATTGTACGATATCGTCAGTTTGTGACGATGCCCGACTCAGGAGAAAAATGGTGGCAGACAGGATCGTCGATGTTGCAATTATCGGCTATGGCCCGACGAGTCAGCTACTTGCGCTGATGCTCGGACGCGCGGGGCGCAGCGTGAGCGTGGTCGAGCGTTGGCCCGACCTCTATCCGCTGCCGCGCGCCGTCCATTACGACCACGAAATCGCCCGGCTCTTCCAGGCGGCCGGGGTCATAGATGATATCAACCGCATAGCGGAGGTTACGGACCGCTACCAGTGGCGCAACGCAAGCAACGAAGTTCTGATGGATTTCGACTGGGGCGGCACGGGCCTGAGTGGCTGGCCTGCATCGACGATGTTCGCGCAGCCGGAGCTCGAGCGCGTCCTCGACGGACATGTCAAGGCACTCCCGAATGTCACGGTGCGTCAGGGCTGGTCGGCTAACGCGCTCCTCGAAAAAGCCGACGGCGTGCGCGTCGATATCGAGGCGGGACGGCTGGTGGACGGCAAGTGGGTTGCCGGCGGCGAGAAGGACACGATCCGCGCACGCTATGTGATTGGCGCGGACGGCGCGAACTCGATGGTGCGCAACGCGCTCGGCCTCGAGGTCGAAGATCTCGGTTTCGCGTTCGACTGGCTGGTGGTCGACGTCAAACCGCTTGCGCCGCGCGAGTGGATGCCGAAAACCTGGCAACTGTGCGATCCGGCGCGGCCGACGACCATCGTGCCAGGTGGTCCCGGCCGCCGTCGCTGGGAGTTCATGCTGTTGCCCGGCGAAACCGCGGAGCAGATGAACCTGGACTCGGTTTCGTGGGACCTGCTCGCCCGCTGGAACGTCACGCCCGGCAACGCGGTTCTGGAGCGCCATGCGGTTTATACGTTCCGCGGACGCTGGGCGAAGCAATGGCGTGCGGGCAAGGTCTTGCTGGCGGGCGATGCCGCGCATCTGATGCCGCCGTTCGCGGGGCAAGGCATGTGCAGCGGTCTGCGCGACGCGGCGGCGCTTGCATGGCGGCTCGACGCGATTCTCGCGGGCAAAGGCAGCGACGCGCTGCTCGACAGCTATGGTCCCGAGCGATCGAACCACGTGCGCGAGATCATCAACTTCTCGATCGAACTGGGCAAGGTGATCTGCATCACCAATCCCGACGCGGCCGCCGCACGCGACCTCCAGATGCTGTCCGCGCAGGCGACACCGGGCTTCCGGCCGCCCGAGGCGCCGCGACCGCGTCTCGGCGCGGGATTGTATGAAGCGGAAACACCGGGCAGCGGCTGCCTGACGCCGCAAGGCCTCGTCGAGATCAACGGCCGGCGCGGCCTGTTCGACGATGTGTTCGGCGTTGGCTTCGCCTTGATTGCGACGAATAAAGCCGTGCTCGACGCGCTTAGCGTGACTAACCGGCAGGCGCTGGATGAGCGCGGCGTGATCGTCGCGCATTTCGGCGAAGGCGGCTTCGTCGACATCAACGGTGCGTATGCCGACTACTTCGCGCAACTCGGCGTGGCGGCGGTGATCGCACGTCCGGACTTCTACAGCTATGGCGCGGCCCGCACGACTGGCGAACTCGATGCGCTCGTCGACGCCTGGCGGTATGCGATGCAAGCCGACACTGAAACCACCCCACAAGGCCAAGAGACCTAAATGACTCAAGAACGCAGGCGCGATCGCCTCGGCATTCATTCGATCGGCGGATTCCGCATGAGTGTGCCATCGCTCGACGACGCGCGGCGCTTTTATACAGCCTTTGGACTCGATGTCCAGCCGGACGGCGACGCTGGCCTACTGGTGCGCACGTTCGGCTCGCCGCACGTCTGGGGCCGTCTGCGCGAAGGGCCGTGCAAGAAGATCGACTGGCTCACGCTGCACTGCTTCGAGGACGAACTCGACGCGCTGCGCGCGCGTGCGGTCGTGGTCGGCGTTGAGATCATCGCGCCGCCCGAAGGCGCTGACGCCGAGGGTTTCTGGATTCGCAATCCCGACGGCGTCGCGTTGCAGATCCGCCCCGGCGCCAAGACGACGCTCGACGAAGCGAGCCACGCGAGCCCGGCGCTGCCCGTCAACGGTGTGCGTTGCGCGCCCTACCGTCGCAGCACGAAGCGCATAGAGCCTACGCGGCTCTCGCACATTGCGTTCGCGACACCGAACGTCCCCGCGCAGATCGATTTCTGCGAGCGCGTGCTCGGCCTGCGCCTCTCGGACCGCTCCGGCGACGGCGTTGCGTTCATCCACGCGCCGCACGGCGGCGACCATCACCTGTTCGCCTTCGCAATGAGCTCGGGCCCGGCGCTGCATCACCTGAGCTGGGATGTCCCGACCGTCGAGGAAGTCGGTCTCGGCTACATGCAGATGGCCGCCGCCGGTTACAGCGAAGGCTGGGGCGTGGGCCGTCACGTGCTCGGCTCCAACTACTTCTACTACGTACTGGACCCGTGGGGCAGCTTTTGCGAGTACAGCGCGACGATGGATTTCATCCCCGCTTCGGTGGACTGGGTCGCGGAAGATCACGCGCCGGAGGATGGCATGTACCTGTGGGGTCCCGATCTGCCCGCGATCTTCTTCGCCAATTCGGAACACGGTGTCTGACGCGCAGAGCGCACCCGTCACCATTCAACACTCTTTAGCAGGACTTCAATGAAACTCGTCACTTTTCAATGCCGCGGATATCAATCGATCGGTAAGGTAGAAGGCCAGCAGGTTATCGATCTGCCCGCCAGCGACGGCAGATTGCCCCGCACCATGCTGGAACTGCTGCAGGGCGGCCCCGCGCTCATGCAATACGTCAGGAACGTGCGCATCGAGGACGCCGTCACGTACCCGCTTTCGGACGTGCGACTCGACGCGCCGGTGCCGAACCCGTCGAAGTTCCTCGCGATCGGCATGAACTATCGCCGCCATGTCGAGGAAGCGAAAGCGGCAGGCATCCAGGTGCCGGACAGCCAGGTCTGGTTCAACAAGCAGGTCTCGTGCGTGAACGGCCCGTTCGACCCCGTGCAAATGCCGAAGGTATCGGACAAGCTCGACTATGAAGCGGAACTGGGCGTCGTCATCGGCCGCCGCTGCCGTCACGTGTCGGAAGCCGAGGCCGCGTCGGTCGTCGCCGGTTATGTCGTGTGCAACGACGTTTCGGTACGCGACTGGCAGATGCGCTCGCCGACGATGATGCTCGGCAAGTCGTTCAACACGCACGGCCCGTTTGGTCCGTGGCTCGTGACGCCGGATGAAATCGCCGATCCGCACGCGCTGCAAATGCGCATGCTCGTGAACGGCGAATGCCGTCAGGAAGTTCGCACCGGCGAGATGATCTACAACGTCTGGCAGCAGATCGCTTATCTCTCGACCGTCATGACGCTCGAACCGGGCGACGTGATCGCGACGGGCACGCCGTCGGGCGTGGGTGGCGCAGCCAAGCCGCCGCGTTTCCTCAATATCGGCGACGTGCTGCGCGTGGAGATCGAGGGCATCGGACACATTGAAAACGTCGTCGTGGCCGAGCCGGTCTGATCGACTCAACGGAGAAAAAATACTTGGCACGTAAAGTCATCATTACCTGTGCAATCACGGGATCGATTCATACGCCGAGCATGTCGCCGCATCTGCCGGTGACGCCCGACGACATCGCACGCGAAGCCATTGCCGCGGCAGAGGCAGGCGCGTCCATTCTGCATCTGCACGCGCGTCATGCCGAAGACGGACGCCCGGCGTTCGACCCGTCGGTGTATCGTCAATTCCTGCCGCGCATTCACGCGGCAACCGACGCGGTGATCAACCTCACCACGGGCGGCGCGGTCAATATGACGCTGGACGAACGCCTCGCCGGCGCGCTCGACATTTCGGCCGAGATGGCGTCCTGCAACATGGGTTCGCTGAACTTCGGGATCTTCCCGGTTCTCGACAAGCTGAAAGAGTTCAAATACTCGTGGGAAAAAGACTTTATCGAAAGCACGCGGCGTGCGATTTTCCGCAATACGTTCGCGGATATCGAAGAAGTATTCGAGCGGCTGGGTGATGCGCACGGCACGCGCTTCGAATTCGAGTGCTACGACGTGGGGCATCTCTACAACCTGAAGCACTTCGTCGATCGCGGGCTCGTCAAAGGTCCGATCTTCCTGCAGTTCGTGCTGGGCATTCTGGGTGGCATTGGCGCGGATCCCGAGAATCTCGTGCACATGAAGCGCATTGCGGACAAGCTGTTCGGCGACAACTATCAGTGGTCAGTGCTCGGCGCCGGCAAACATCAGATGCCGCTGATTACGCAGGCCGCGCTGATGGGTGGCAACGTACGTGTCGGCCTTGAGGATTCCCTTATGATCGGTCCGGGCAAGCTCGCCACCTCGAACGCCCAGCAGGTCGAATTGATTCGCGACATTCTCACGCGCCTTGGTCTGGAAATCGCGACTCCCGCGGAAGCACGCGAAATGCTCGGCCTCAAGGGTCGCGACAAGACGCGTCTGGACGCAATCAGCCAGTAAGGTAAGCATCGGCGCGCGACGGCATTGCGACTGGCGCACCGTCGCGCGCAATCGGGAAAAAAGGACATATCGATGAATCATGGCGAAGACGCAGACATCATTCATCAACTCGAAGAAGCGCGATGCGCCGCAATGCTGGCGGGCGACGCGGCCACGCTGCGCGATCTGTTCGAAGAAGGCCTCGTCTATATCCATTCGACAGGCGCGCGCGACAGCCGCGAAAGCTACCTCGACAAGCTCACGAGCGGCGCGATGCGCTACGAAGCAGTGAAGTTCGACTTGAGCGAGATTCAGACCGGTGAACGCTTCGCGCTGGTGTGCGGCTCCATGACGGCGAGCGTGCGCATCGCAAGCGGGACGATAGCGGTTGCGAGCCAGTACGAAGCCGTCTGGATGAGGACGAACGGCACGTGGCGTCTAAGCGTCATTCAGGGGTTTCATTCCGAAGCAGACGCCGCCCGACGCTGAAAATCGTTCACGTCAGAAAGAATTCTTCAATTATACAAACATAGGAATCCCCAGCAAACATCACCGCGAATATTCAAGGAGCTATCGTTGAAAGTGGTGTACGCGGCGTAGGCGGGAGGCAGGAGAAGGCGGTGGCGATTGAAGGAGAATGTTGCTTTCCACGGTAACACTTTCCCAATCGAACTCCACCACCATCGCGAAACATACTCAGGAAACGAAGAGCGGTCAAACGACGGACGCGGAAATCAAGGGGGCGCCGGGTCTGGACGATCTGATCCAGCAAGGGGCGCGACGAATCATCCAGCAGGCAATCGAGGCGGAACTGGCGGCGATGCTCGAGCAGTATTCGAATGTGAAGTCGATCGAGGGCCGACGGGCAGTTGTGCGCAACGGCTAGCCGTTCATGCGGCCATGGCTGTTCCCGGTCCGTTGATCAACGCAAGGACCTTGCGCTGCCGCTCGTTCGAGGGCAGTTGCAGGAGCCTTTGCTGACTCGCATGCAGGGACGCGCGTGTCTCGAACGGAGCGCCGGCCAATACCTCTGCTGGCGCCAGTTCGTTCAGCGCGTCCTGCGCCGTGACCAGGAAAGCATGGACCTCGGTTCTCAACGCCCCCCGAAGGGCGAGCAGGAGATAAGCTCGAAAGTGGTGTACGGGGGAGTTGAGGCGTGAAGTTGAAGGCGGTGGAGGTTTCAGCTGAGAATCTGATTGTCAAAGTCGGAAACCAGCAAACAACAAACCATCCACCATGAAACCGCCGTATGTGAGGAAGTCGCCGCGCGTGAGTGCCGCACTGCCATGCTTTATCTGAAAGGGATCTCGACAGGCGACATGAACGAGGCGCTGAGCGTGTTGCTGGGCGAGGACGCCAAGGGGCTGTCGGCGAACGTGGTGAGCCGCCTGAAGGCGCAGTGGGCCGACGAATATGCGAACTGGAGCCGGCGCGATCTGACGAAGTCGCGCTACGTGTACTGGTGGGTCGACGGCATTCACACGGGGCTGCGCAGCGAGAACTCGGACGGCCAATGCCTGCTGGTGATCATCGGCGTGAGGCCGGATGGACGCAAGGAGCGTGTGGCGATCGGTGACGGGTATCGCGAATCGAAGGCGTCATGGCAAGAGCTGCTGCTCGATCTGAAAGCGCGCGGCTTGCAGGCCGGCCTGCTGCTGGCCGTCGGCGACGGTGCGATGGCCGCCGCTTGACTGTCGCTTAAACTGGCCGGGCGAATGACTCTTGACGGCCGACGGCTGCCTGTGGGCGCTGGCGCCGCAAAACTGCCCTTCACCGAAATGCGCAGCTTACCCGACGGCCGCTTTCGGCTAACATTGGGAACCGCGGCTCTCGGCCAATACCGGTCCTTCGTAATCGATTGGCGAACGTCTGCTGATCGGTGACGAGCCGCCATTTGGCTGCGATTCGTCGTACGTGCCAGTTTCAATTCAAGCGCCGCGTGCGGCGCTCAGATTTCGTATCGAATGCAACGTGTCAAGGCGTCGCGATATTCACGTTCCACGTGTGCGCTTTGATGCGCAACATGGAGCCTTCCCTCTGTGCAACGAGTAAAAAGTTTCCGCTAACGTCCATGGTCCGATCATCCGGTACGTTGATATTCCCAGTCCAGGTTCCCGATTCCCAAGCCACGTTACCATCAGATGTGCAAAACGCCTGCTGCATTTCCAAATGGTTCCAGACTTTGGTTGCCACTTCGGCCCATTCTTCGAGTCCCTTTCGGCCGGAAACGGCTTCCTGCCCCGCTGGGATGAGAATGGCGTCTTCGGCAAACAGAGCCAGCCAGCCGGGCGTATCGTGAGAATTGACTGTATCAATGAACCTACCGTTTAACGCAGCAAACGCTTGCGAGATGTCCATGGTCCTACCTCCTTAATGCATTGAGGCGTGAGGGGATGTTCAGTTCTTCGCGTTTAACGCCCAACCATCGCGATATGCACGCCGCGAACCTTCCGGTTGGTTAAATATAATCAACTGAAAAGGTTAATGCCAGCGGGGCTAGCTTGATGGATCGGACAAAGGACAGCACGGCTCGTCCGATCTGAATCGTCCTTCGCGAGAGGTAGGCGAGGTTGCGGCGGAACGGCCGCTTTGGAGCGGCGGATTCAACCGGTCGATGCAACACAATGAACGTCGCATGAGCGGCGGGAGTGTTGCAAATGAAACAGAGGCGCCGGATCTATTACAGCGAAAGCCAGAAGGCATTGATGTGGGAACGCTGGCGTAAAGGCGAGTCGTTGCAGCACATCGCCCGGCTATTTGACCGCAATCACTCGTCAGTACAGGGAATTCTGGCGCAAACTGGAGGAATCCAGCCTGCACCCCGCCAGCGATCCAGGCTGGCGCTGACGCTTGCCGAACGCGAGGAGATTTCGCGAGGCCTCGTCGCGGGCGATTCGATTCAGTCAATCGCCCGGCGGCTGTCGCGGTCACCGTCCACGGTCTGTCGCGAGATCAAGCGCAACAGTGGGCAGGCCGGCTATCGGGCCAGCCACGCCGACCAGCTGGCATGGGATCGGTCGCTGCGCCCGAAAGTCTGCAAACTGGTCGAGCACCGGATGCTGGCTCATATCGTGGCCAACAAGCTCCAGTTGCAGTGGTCGCCCCAGCAGATTGCTGGATGGCTCAAACGAGGCTGGCGGGGCAACGAGGACTACCACGTGTCACACGAGACCATCCATCGCAGTCTTTTCATTCAGGCACGGGGTGCATTGAAGAAAGAGCTGCTGGAGCATCTACGGCGCACCCGGGCCATGCGTCGCTCGCGCCATCACACGCAGAAAACGGACGATCACGGCAGGATCCGCGAAGCGGTATCAATCAGTGAACGCCCCGCCACCGTGGAAGATCGCGCGGTGCCGGGGCACTGGGAGGGAGATCTCCTGTGTGGCAGCGGCGGCAGCCAGATTGCAACGCTGGTAGAGCGTCAGACACGCTATGTCATGCTGGTGAAGATCGCCAGCAAGGACAGCGAAACAGTAGTCAATGCGCTCATCAAACACGCTGGAAAGCTGCCTCAGGAACTCTATAAATCGCTTACGTGGGATCGGGGAACAGAGATGGCGGACCATAAACGGTTCACCATCGCCACCGACATTGCCGTGTATTTCTGCGATCCGAAACACCCCTGGCAACGTGGCTCGAATGAAAACACCAATGGCCTGTTAAGACAATACTTCCCGAAAGGCATCGATCTGTCGGTCTACTCACAGGCCAAACTCAACGCCGTGGCTCGAAGGCTGAACGAGCGTCCAAGGAAGACGTTGGATTACGAAACGCCGGCTGAACGGTTCCATCGAACTATTGCATCGACCGGTTGAATCCGCCAGCGCGGTGGTGACGTTGGCAGAAGCCAACGGAGGGGCAGAAACGGGTCGTGTGCTGCCGATCGCAGCCTCGCGAGCTTGATGCTGCGCATGCAAATTGCGTGAGTCGGCACCCGGCCAGTTTGAGACGTTAAAAAAGGCGTTTTGACCGTCCGCTTTACGTTCTGAACCGCTCCGTCAACCGCGTCGCTGGGAAGCGCGCGACCCGTAGAGTCATGCAGAGCAAACTCCCGACCCAATGCAGCGCTGACCCGCACCCTTACCTTTCCTTTCCCACATTCTATTTCTACGCCGCCTGATGAGTCGCTAGCGCGGTCAAATGAGAAAGCAACACCGCCACATCTATCATCTGACCATAGTGTCCAGTTGCATTGCCATCAGACCGGACATCTCGATCGATACAAACGACGCCTCTGAAAAAGAGGCTTGTCGGCCACGCTATAGCACCTATCATTGTTGATTGGATCTCATCGCGCAGTGACACACCACGCGGAACGTACGGCGTCCACGCTACGAGACTCTACGCAGGGCCGGACCTATTGTTCGTGCGCACCCGGGTGACGGTTGTGTCTTTCCGTGCCTTCCCCCATCGGTATGTTCACGCCAACTCCCTTCCACGATAGATCGCTCTCAGTTAACGAGCGGATGCTGCGCGCAATTGTGTCTGGCCGTACTGCAGTTCCTGAACCGATTTTTCTTTGGCCTAACGTCTGCAGTTGGAGGCGCTTGCGCGAAGGAGCGGGCAATGGATGTAAGCACTGGTATAGGTGAACTGCGTCACCAGGAAAGAATTGTCGTGGCGCAGAAGCCTGAACTTGTCGAGGATAGCGTCACCGCGACACAAGTCGAAGGCGTCGAACTCGTCGTGATTAAGCATTCGGATGCGATAACGATTTTCGAAGGCCGGTGTCCACACCAGGGCACGCTGCTGTCGGAAGGCTCGGTAAAGGACGGCGTTCTGACTTGTCGAGGACATGGCTGGCAGTTTGAATGTGCATCGGGTTGCGCCCTCAGCCAGAAGGGTGTCCGTCTGAAGCAGTTTAGCGCGCTGGTCGATGGCGCTCACGTGCTCGTTTATAGGGATGAGGTGCAGAAGTGGAAAGCCTTGCACGTAAATGCTGGTCAGCCATCGTCGCCGGCCTCTCCGCGCCCAGTCCGCTCGCTAGCACAACTTCCAGGCCCCAAGGGGCTCCCCATTTTGGGTAACTTACTCCAGTTACATCCCACGAGGCTGCATCTCACCTTGGAGGAGTGGTGCCGCGACTTTGGGCCCATCTATACGTACAGGCTGATGCATCGACCGTTCGTCGCTATTGCGGATCCTAACCTGATCAATCAGATCCTGCGCGATCGGCCGAGAACCTATCGTCGCTGGGATGCAATTGAAAACGTCTCCAGGGAGCTTGGGATGAACGGCGTGTTCTCCGCTGAAGGAGAGGCATGGAGAAGGCAACGCCAGTTGGTTGCGCAAGCGTTGGACCCAGCGCATTTGCGAACGTTTTTCCCGACGCTGTGCAAAGTGACCGAGCGCCTGAGGCGCCGCCTGGACAAAGCGGCTCGCGAACAGCGATCTGTTGATATTCAGAAGGACCTGATGCGCTATACGGTAGACGTGACGACGAACCTCACGCTTGGGTACGACATGAACACCCTTGAGTGCGAGGGTGACGTCATCCAGCAACATCTCGAGCGGATATTTCCGATGCTCAATCATCGGATCAACACCCCGTTTCCCTATTGGCACTACCTCAAACTGCCCGACGACAGAGCGCTAGATCGTGCTGTAAAGGCGCTTCGCGAGATCGTCAGTGAATTTATCAGCGACAGTCGCGCACGCCTTGCGCAGTCACAGGATCTTGCGTCACATCCGACCAACTTCTTGGAGGCATTGGTAGTTGCTCAAGAAGACGGCTTGGCTCCACTAACAGATGACGAGGTGTTTGCGAATGTATTTACGATACTTTTGGCCGGCGAGGATACCACGGCAAACACGATCGCCTGGATGACCTATTTCATGTGTCGTCACCCCGACGTTCAGCGCAGGATGCAAGAGGAAGTCGACTCCGTCGTTGGACAGGCGGTCATACTTGAAGACCTTGGCGATACTGATCGGCTTGCGTTTCTCGATGCTGTGGCCAACGAGACCATGCGACTCAAACCGGTCGCACCCGTTCTAGGCCTCGAAACCAATCGCGACGTCCTGATAGGTGACGTTGACATCCCGAAGGGAACAGTCATCGCGCTGCTAACACGTTACCAGGGCTTAGAGGACAGAAGTGCTTCAGAGGCTGACGCATTCGCCCCCGACCGCTGGCTCTCTGGCGCCGATGCCGCCAGCCGTCATCGCGCTGGTTTCGTGCCCTTTGGGTCCGGGCCCCGCCTTTGCCCGGGGCGGAGTCTCGCCTTGCTCGAAATACGATCCGCGATCGCAATGATGTGCCGCAACTTCCGTTTGTCAGCATCCGAAGGTATGGCTCCGGTGGAAGAGGTGTTTGCATTCTCGATGATGCCCCGCAATTTGCGTATCGATTTCAGCGTACGCCACTGATCATTGCCGCACTGACCAATAATGAAAGGAGGAACGAAAATGGAGCTTCCCGACATCTTGCACAATCGTCGGGCACCCATAGCCAACTGCGGAACCGAAGCGGATTTTCTGTCAGGTGTAACTCGCGAGGATATCCAGCAAACATCGCGCGCGCTCGGGAAGAACATCGTCCGCACGCCCCTACTTCCGCATGCGGCCCCGGGTAACGATCGCTCAATATTTCTCAAGCCAGAGAATTTGCAGCCGCGCGGATCGTTCAAGGTACGTTGTTCACTCAATGCGGTTTCCAACCTTACGCCCACTCAGTTATCGAAGGGGGTGTACACGGCAAGCACTGGGAATTTCGCGCTGGGCGTGACGCAGGCAGCGCGTGCACGCCAGGCAGACGTGAGGGTCTATATCACGAAAACCGCCTCGCAAAGCAAAATTGCGGCGCTTCGCGAGTTGGGTGCGAAAGTCGTCGAAATCAGTTTCGAAAAATGGTGGGCCATCCTCTGCGGTGAAAAGCCGGTGGACGAAAACGGAACGTTCCTTCATCCGTGCTCGGGTCGCGATGTCATCGTTGGCAACGCAACCATCGGGCAGGAAATTCTTGAAGATCTCCCAGACGTGGACGCAATTTTGGTGCCTTTCGGCGGCGGAGGACTGGTCTTGGGCATCGCGCTGGCGTGCGCGCGTTGGGGTTCTCTCGCGGATGTGTACGCATGCGAGACCGAAGCTGCGACGCCGCTGCGTTCCGCTTTGGCAGCAGGCGGCCCTGTCACGGTGCCTGTCGACGCCAATTCCTTCGTCACGAGCATTGGGGTTTCGACTGTACTGGAATCAAATTGGCCACTCCTCAACGCGATGGTGGACGGCGTCGCTGTATCGTCGCTCGACGCAACTGCCGATTCCGTTCGTCAGTTAGCAAAACACAATCATCTCGTGGTGGAGGGCGCGGGTGCAGCGGCGCTTGCAGCCGCCTACCATCCTTTTTTTGCTGGCAAACGCGTGGCCGTGGTCCTTTCAGGGGGCAGCATTGATATTGACGTTTTCGCTTCAATCCTGACTGCAGACAGGTATGTCTAGTGAACTTCGTCAGGACTGGGCATCTTTGCGGCCGATCGGCGAGGCGATTGTCGGCCCGTTACGACTCCTGCAGAGTGGGCCGCGCTTCGATGGCCCGGATAAGGCCGGTCCCCGATTAATCTTGGTTGTCAGCATGCGTTGCTTCACTTTCTCACTATCCACAATGGTCTGGTGTCGCCCGACAAGCGGACTGTCGTGGATGTTCTCCGACTGCCTCCAATGGGTCGGGAAGAGCCAACCGTCGCTGGAACGGGTTCGGCCAGGTCCCGGTCAGTCCGACTTCATGCGCGAATGACGGGTGCTTAGACCGAACCGGCCGGTCGTGTGCATTGCTGCAGCGCGGCTTAAAGATCCGGGCCAGTAATCTCGATGCGCTCTCCACTCGATGGAGGTATTTTGCGTTCCGCAACTCCCACTAACTTTTGCTTTCCCAACTGAAACGCGAGCAGCAACTGCTTCTGGCTGTCGTCTGCCGCTCCGAGGTATTCGCAAACAACCTCCGGTCTGAGTTCGAAGGCGCAGTATCCCCACCCGAAGCCATACGCGGAGAACCACAGCGCTGACCCGCTGTCGACGATTGGGGTTGTCAGTTTGATGTATGACGAGTCCATGGCGTTCGCCCTCCAGACTGGTGGTTGCCGAACTGGATTGTCCCACAACGCGTCCTCATGGCCGGGTGCTACGCGACATCACGCCGCACTGACGACAGGCGGCTTCGGCTGGTTGTCGAAGGTCTGCCCGGCGGGGTGGCATCTTCTGGCTGCATACCAGTCACCTAAAGTGGGGCTTTGAATGGCGCGTCAGGGTCGCAAGTACTCGTTCACTTTCCGCGGGACGAGCCATTCGCGACCACCGACCTGTGAATGACAGGAAAGCGCCCCATACCCGCCTGACCGGCACCGATGCTCGAATGACGGCTCAGGCCGAGAAGCTGTATTCAGCCTCGCGTCGGTGAATGGCCGCTAGTCGTGGTTGAACAGCCGCAGATCCCGCGGCGCCCCTAACGACGGCAGATGGACTGCAGGGATGATTGAAGACAGCGAGCTGTCGCAGTATGAACCGGGCCGCGTGCCTCGTTCAATTTCGTCTCGGTCACCAAGCCGCGGCACAGCCATACCCCACTGTCTATTTCGAAGTCGCGATCAATCACATCGCCGCGGGTCCTGCGCCAAACCCTGCCCGGTCAACCCGAGGCACGGCATGCACCCGGCTCCCCGCTCCCCGCCCTTGACCCGCGACCGTAGCCGATAGCGGCCACGCATCAAGGGGCGAGGGACCGTGTTGCCCGCACCCCTCCCTCGCCTTTTTCCTTGACGCCTGCCCGCGATCGGCTCCTCGAGTCGCACGGGCGGGAGCCAGGGAGCCAGGCGGCAGCAAAGCCAACCCCGAGTTCCACCGGAAAGTGTCCAGCCGCAACGGCAAACCACATTCCATCGCCCGGTTCAGGTCCTCAACCTTGACTGTGGAGACTGCCATGCAACTCGCTTCCTCTTTCCATTACGGCTCCCCGATGCTGCGCGCTGACTCGCCGCTTTCAGACGATCAGATCCGGCGCGTCGCCCCGTCCATCTTCGCTGATGGCAAGCACGAAAGCCGTTCGGAACGTTATACCTATATTCCGACCATCGACGTCCTGCGCGGTCTTCGGACCGAAGGCTTCCAACCGTTCATGATCTGCCAGACCCGCGTGCGCGATCAGGGCAAGCGCGAATTCACGAAGCACATGCTGCGGCTTCGCCATGCTGATCAGATCACTGGCGAGGAAGCCGATGAGATCGTGCTGCTGAATTCTCATGACGGCACCAGCAGCTACCAGATGCTCGCCGGCACGTTCCGCTTTGTCTGTCGGAACGGCATGGTCGCGGGCGACAACATCGCCGATATTCGCGTACCGCATAAAGGCAACGTCGTACAGAACGTGATTAACGGCGCGTTTGACGTTCTCGACGGCTTCGACCTGATCCGCGAGCAGAAGGAAGGTATGCGAGCCGTCGAACTGAACCTCGACGAACAGCATGCGTTCGCCCGCTCCGCCCTCGCCCTGCGCTACGACCCGACCGACGCCGAGGCAGCCGCCCCGGTCACCGAAAGTCAGCTACTGGTGCCGCGCCGTTTCGAAGATCGCCACGACGATCTCTGGACGGTCTTTAACCGGGCGCAGGAAAACCTCACCAAAGGCGGCCTGCACGGGCGCTCTCGCAGCGGGCGCGCCATGTCCACGCGCCCCATCACCGGCATCGACCAGAACGTGAAGCTCAACCGTGCGCTGTGGATGCTCGCTGACGCCATGCGCCAGATGAAGGAGTAAGCGCCGCAGGGGCGGGAGCGTTTTGCCTCCCTCGCTCCGTCACATTCCATCAGGACTCCTATCCGGGTCACGTCCTGGTGGAATCGGACAGCACCCGACCCGGAACCTTCCTTTTTATTTTTCTGGAGTCGGTCATGCAAGCTCAAGTCGAAACCGTCAAGGCGAACACCGACGAAGCCGTCTCGCCGCTCGAAACCAACTTCGGCGACGAACAGCCGCTCGTCACCGTGCCGTATTCCAGCCTGCGGTCCTCACCGCTCAACGCCCGCACGAAACCGCTGTCGGGGAGCAAGGCACGCATCGCGGACGTTGTCTCCGCTGCCGTGTCACCGAAAGCCGCCACCGACCTCAACAAGATGAAGAAGACCGACGCGGCAGCCGCCGCCGAGCTTCGGCTTGCAAAGGTGGCATGGCTCCCGGAAATACTCACCGATCGCGAAGCCCCGGCCACGCCGTCACGGGAAAACCGTGACGACGAGGATAAAGACGGCGCCGATGCGGGCGATACCGGCAACGGCGCGGACGACACGCCGGAAGACGAAGACGTCGATGCTGAGCCGGATGCCGGTAACGGCACGGAGCACGTCAACGATACGCCCGCCGACGCAGAAGCCGCCCCTGTCGCCAGTAGCCCGCTGACGTCGTGGCCGTACCCGACTTCGGACAGCATGGACAGCGCGCAATCCGGCTCCCTCGTAGCGTGATCCCACCTTTCGCCCCGCCAACGGGACGAGGCAGGCGGCAAGCCCGAATGCGCCGCCTGCCAGACCTGAACCGGTGGAACACATCATGACCCAACCGCATCCGCATGGCCGTGCTCACCATCAATGCCGAAGGCTCGCCCGACCTCTCCCTGACTTTCGTTGAAGCCACCGATCTGCAATACAACGAAGGCAAGCACTACGACATGGCCCTTGCCCGCGCCGAAGATGAAGGCTACCAGGCACCGATGATCGCCTTCGACCAGAACGACGCGGCTGCAGACGAGCTCCGCCACGCCGCTGAATTCATGGAGGGTGACACCGACGAGGTATAACCCGTGCGGGCAGACGGCGACCCGTCTGCCCGCACCCAATGGACGCCAGCCCACCATCCGGCCAGCCCGCCCGCGCCCGCGGCCAGCAGCATCACAATCAGTCCGCCGACGACCAGCCCATAGCACGCCCGCACGAGCCGCCGCAGGGCGACGCGCTCGAATGACGTGAGCGTCGTGTCGATCCGTTTCTGTTGGTCACGTACGGCGACAGCCGTCGCCCCCACGAGCCGGTTACCGGCAACGCGGGCAATGTGATTCGCCGCCCGCTGCGTGAGTGTAGCCAGCGCCTCATCGTTCAGCGCCGCAAGCGCGGCCCGGTAGCGCGCCTCATGTTCATCGATCATCTGCCCGGCCAGTTCAATCGTGGCCTTGCAGCGCGCGAGCGCGTCACGATGCTGCGTCATCAACGCATCCGTCGCTGCCCGCGCCTCCGTCCGCACGACATCCAGACTGCCCGCGCCTGCCTGCCGGATGCGCTCCGGCATGGCCTCGTAGAGTCGCCCGTAGTGCTCGAGCATGACCAGCACAGACCACAGCGCATCGTTGTCGCGGAGGTTGAGCGCACTCGATACCCGACGCATTCGCAGCACACTGGCATCGTCGGGCAATTCGCCCGTGACGTCGAGAAACAGACAGGCGAGCTCGTCCACCGGCCTGCCCTGCCTGCTATCCATCGACCGTTACCTTGGCGAACATGGCATCGCACAACGAACGCCAACGCAATAGCTCGACCCGTTCACCGATATGCATCGTCTCCGCTGCCTTGCGAATCGACATGCGCCGACTGCGAAGCTCGTCCGCGACCCGATCCGCAAGATCAGGAAAATCCAGTGAGTGACCGCGCGATTCGATGAAACGGCGAAGCTGCGACCCCTGATACAGCGTGAACTTGTCCGCCGGACCGAAGTAGCCATTGCGTACGACGTTTATCACCGCGTCCGGGAACGTCTCGTTGAAAGCGCTCAGCAATTCAAGGCTGTCGCGTTGCCGGTTGATCACCCACAGGACAACAAGCCGGCGCCGAAGCTCGCCAAGCGCGCCGGCCAGTGTCGCCCCGAACTGCTCAACACCCGTCTGGCTCCGCGCCGCCGTGTTGACAACGATCGCTGCGTCTCGTTGCTCGTCGCAGAAATTGACAAGGCCGATCCAGCCGTCTGCATCGTCCAGGCTATAGGCAATGCAGCGCATATCATCCTGGACTGCTTTCATCACGTCTGGGTTGGAGGTATCCGTTTCCACAAGCGCCGCATGAATATCCCGCCGTAGCAGATAATCGGCCAGCGCGAGCGCAACAAAACTCTTGCCTACGCCGCCCTTGCTGCCACCAACGAGATAGATGGGGTAAGTCGTCATGTCCATTTGAATCCTCTAAAGGTTCTCGGTGTCAGGCCTGATCTCGAATGAGAACGCGTCACGCATCACCATGCTTCCCGGCCTACTGACAATCTCTCCCGCATCCTGCTTTTGATTTTCTCTGACAGCCTCCGCGCGCGGTACATCGTCCTTGCTTACCTTCTTCGTACGAGGCGATGGCGCGGCATTGTCTCGTGCCGATTCCTTTGCAGACTGTCGAGCTGGTTTGTCTTTCTTCGATGGGTATAACGCGTACTTGACAGAGCCAACGCTAAAATCAACGCCCTTCTTCCGCGCATGTTCAACGATTTCTTCCAGCGTATATCCCTTCTTCCTCACCGCACCGATTACCAGACGCATCTCTTTCATCGCATCGGTAATAGAGACGCGCTGCTCGGCCTCTGGCTTGACCGGCAGTGATTCCAGAGTGCGGACAAGCTCATCCCATTGCGCCCGGGTATAGCTTTTCGCAACTGGCATGGCTCGCTCCGTCGTGCTCTCTTTATCCCATCTTGTTCACTCGGGAAGACCTCGTCAACACCTGTTTTTGGCCGGATTTTCGCTATCGGAACGTCATGGAATCAGACGGATCGCGTTGGAATAAAAGAAATATTTTGGACACGTCTGGCACGAGCAACGGACCGGGCCGATGTCCGGAAAGACGTAGCGAAGGGATTCCGGGCAAACTTCACGATGGCGCAGGCGCAGAACGATCACAGGCAACGGGCTGAATCGTGCTGGCCATCAGGATTCACACAATGGAACTGCGAGCCGATAGAGACACGATAGTCTCGCAGACTATATCCCTTACTCTACGAACTCCCGATAGCCCTGCCTGCATATCTTTGGGAAAGACCGGCGAGATTTTAGGAGATCAACAGCCGCCCGAAGCTGAATCGACGTTGCCGATTCAGCGCGTGCGATTACCGACTCCAGCCGCGGCCCTCGCAGACATCTGACATTCAGGTAGCGGCAGTGGACCGGATCACTACGCAGAAATCCGCCTGCCCAGTATGCAGACTCGTTCAATCGACATCCCGCACCATGAGATTCGGTGTGCGGTCGAGCAAAGGAAGAACAGCGGATTCATGGGGTGCATCCCGCGGACGCATCTGGCCACCTTACGGAAATTCCCGGCCAACCTCGCTGAAAGCGCTTAGCCGGAAGGGCGGTTTCAAAGGTGAAGCGCAACAGCGGGTTAATGAACGGAAGCTGAAGTTATCGAAGCGGTTGCGAGCATACGTTCGAACACCTCGAATGGCGAATGAAATGCATGCGTAGCACGCGGTCGGCTGTTGAGGCTGTCGGCGACGGCATCGAGGTCGTCCTGGCTGTAGATCGAGAGGTCGGTGCCTTTTGGCAAGTACTGACGCAGCAGCCCGTTGGTGTTCTCACAGGTGCCGCGTTGCCAGGGGCTGTGCGGATCGCAGAAGTACACGCGCACGCCGGTGGCGGCGCTGAGTTCCTGATGGCGGGTCATTTCCTTGCCCTGGTCGTAAGTGAAGCTCTGGCGCAGAGGGGCGGCGATCGAATTCAGCTTGGCAGTGAAGCCCGCCAGTGCCGAGGCGGCGGTGGCGTCTTCCATCTTCGCCAACAGCACCAGGCGACTGGTGCGCTCAACCAGCACGCCGACGGAAGACTGGTTGCCAGCGCCCTTGATGAAGTCGCCTTCCCAATGGCCTGGCATCACCCGGTCGTCGACCTCAGGCGGGCGCACATGGATGCTCACCATGTCGGGGATCTGGCCGCGCCGGTCAGTGCCCCGCTTGCGTGACATACGCGTGCTGTGGCCGTGGCGCAGACAGGCGATAAGCTGGCGGCGCAGCTCACCGCGTGGCTGGGCATAGATGGCTGTGTAGATGGTCTCGTGGGAGACGTGCTGGGTCGGATCGTTGGGCCACATGCGCTTGAGGGTACCTGAGATCTGCTGGGGCGACCACTTCCATTCCAGCAGGGTGAGTACCACGCGCCACGACACGCTTTGAGGGCGCAGCTTGGGACACGGGCGCGCAGCCTCACGTCGGCTCGTGCTGAGCGCCTGCGCCGGTGCAGACGCATAGCCCACGGCAGAACACGCGTTTCTGGTCAGCTCGCGGCTCACGGTTGATGCTGCGCGGCCGAGTGTTCGGGCCATGGCCCGAACACTCGAACCCTGCTGCTTCATGCTTGCAATCGCCATGCGTTCTTCAGGCTGCAGTTGTTGGTAACTTCTTTTTTGCATTGGCACACCTTACACGAGCAAGGTGTTGCACTTCAAATTTGATCGCGCCGTCTATCTTCCGTTGTTCGGGGAATCACACACAGGCCGCGGGCAGTTTTCTGCGAGGTATTGCAAGCGACATGGCCAGTCGACTGATGTCCCAGATGAACGCTGCCAGTTCGCGAGCAATAGCCACGACCGTGATGTTGATGGGCTTGCCTCGCGCGGTCAGCCGGCGGAATCGTCGGCACAGCCGTACCTGGGCGTCCCAGGCGCGGTCGATGATGGCCTTGGGCAGACCTTCGAGACGGGCCTGGATTTCCGGACTGACGCGGGCAGGATGGCGGTAACTCCAGGCCGCTTCGACCAGCAGCCTTCGGGCGTAGCTGTTGCCGGTTTTGGTAATGCTGCCCTGCCGGCGTTTGCCTCCCGATGAATGCCCGGATGGGGTTACGCCGAGCCAGGCCATCAGCTGACGCGGGTGTTCGAAGCGGGACAGGTCGCCCACTTCTGAAACTATCCCGACGGCGGTAACGAACTGGACGCCCCGCATGGCCTGCAGGGCCAGCACTACCGGATAGAAGCGCCAGGAGATCACCGCTTCGCGCAGGGCTGTTTCGAGACGGGCGCACTGCGCAAGCCGGTCCTCGATCGTGCGCCGGTGTTCGTCAAAAGGCAAGGTGCTGCCAGGCACTGGGAAACGAACAGCGGCCCAGCCAGCGACGGTGCGCCTCGCCCCAGTTTGCGCTGCCGGTATAGCGAACGCCATGCGCGAGCAGGAACGAGTTCAGTCGATGCCGTGCACGCCGCAGATCCTCGCGGGCAGCCGCCCACGCGCGGGCGAGATCCCGGAATGCCTCGTCTTCAATGCCGGGCACGTACACGGCCGACAGGTCGTCGGCGCAGCGAGCGCGCCAGCTTGATGGCATCACGCCGGTCGGTCTTTACGCGCTCGCCCGGCTTACGCGGGATCAGTGAAGGTGCGCAGACCATGCAGTCGAGGCCCTTCTGGACGAGCTGACGGTACAGCCCGTAACCACATGGACCTGCCTCGTACACGACGCGTACGTGCGGCGCCTTGGACTGCAGGCGCGTGCACAGGCGATCGATGTCGGCCCCGGTCGTACCGGTCTTGCCCAGCATTTCGACCTCGCCCGCGTCGATCGCGCAGGCGACCGTGATCGACCCCTTGTGAAGATCCAGTCCAACGTATACCGTGCTATCGTTTCGCATGCTGGCCTCCGTGGAGGAAATCGCCGGGGCGCGGCCCAGTCCACGCCCGTGCGGCTCTGACAGCAATGCTAACCCGCGTTCAGTTTTCCCACGGCGGGCCAGCCCCTGCCTCACGCAAAGTCATACTGCCTTCCGGTTCAGCCTGAGCCTGCGCGACATCGAGGAGCTGTTGCTCGAGCGTGGTGTCGTGGTCACGTACGAAACGATCCGTTGCTGGTGCGACAAGTTCGGCGCTCGATTCGCACAGTGCGCAAAAGCGGCGCGACGCAAGCCGGCGAGCATATGGCATCTGGACGAGATGTTCGTGACGCTGCGCGGCGAGCCGTATCTGTTGTGGCGAGCGGTCGACGAGCATGGTGCCGAACTCGACGTGCTGGTGCAAAAGCGGCGCGACAAGGCTGCGGCAAAGCGCTTGTTCCGGCCGGGTGCTGCGTTCAAACCGGTGCCGCGCAAGATCGTTACCGACCAACTGCGCAGCTATCCGGCGGCGAAGGCTGATATTCCTGAGCTCGCTCATGTGAAGCACGTTTTCGTCAAGGCGGCTGCACGCGTGAACAACCGTGCCGAGAACAGCCATCAGCCGACCCGCAGGCGCGAACGCCAGATGTACGGCTTTCGCGATGCGCGTCGCACGCAGGCATTCCTCTCATGCTTCGGACCGATACGGCAGCACTTCGCGTTGCCCAGACATCAAATGGACGCGGCATGGTATCGTGCCGTACTCAAAGAACGCTTCGCCACATGGCATGGTTCGACTGTTATTGCCGCAGTCGAGGAAGTTATCCGATAAGGAAAACTACGCTTTGGCTACGTAAGTACCCTCCGCCCCGCCAAGTTGACAGAGCCATGTCAACTGATTAAAGCCATCTGTGGAACGAGCGACGTCACCGTTACAGACGCCTAAGCGCTCAAAGCAGAGCAAAGTACTCGTCACGGTGATGGTCTCGTCCTTACGAGAGCCACTCCCGAAATAGCACTGCCGACGGCCATCAAGGCAATGACTACCCCCAAAGGCTTTGGCGTGCCATTCGCAAAAATCCCGACGAGGGCTGAACCGAAAATGCCTGTGCCGTATTGGACAGATCCAACAAGCGCCGAGACGGCTCCGGCGCGCGACACATAGGTATTGAGCGCTCCTGCGATCGAATTTGCCACAATGAAGCCGGCCATCGAAGCAAACACAAAAAGTGGGACGACCAGTCCCGCGAGACCGCCAATCTTGGTCCATGCCGTCACGGCGAGTGAGACGCCCGATAGAGCAGCGACAACGGTTCCTAGTTGCATTAGCCTATCGCTCCCCACGAGCGGAATCAGGCGTGAATTCAACTGATTCGTGAGAACGATGCCTATAACACTCACCCCAAATAGCAGCCCAAAGGCTTGCGGAGACACGTGATAGTAGGTCATGTAGGCAAACGGCGCCCCAGCGATGAATGCGTAAAGTCCGCCATAAAAAAAGCCGCCTGCACCTGCGTATCCAAGCAGTCTTGAGTGCCGTAGAAGTTCACCGTACGCGGCAAACGCATACACGACTGGATCACGGTTTCGCCGTTCCTTAGGTAGCGTCTCTGGGAGCAACCGGAGAGACGCGAGAGTCATCACCCCGACGCCAGCTAGTATCCAGAATATCGCGCGCCATGATGAAAGGTGCAAAATAAAACTACCCACGCTTGGCCCAAGGAGTGGTACAGCGGCCATCACGCTCATCAGCATCGACATCGCCTGCGCTGCGCGCGGTCCAGCGTAAAGATCCCGTACGATTGCACGCGCGAGCACGACGCCGGCACAAGCGCCAGCCCCTTGGACCACGCGAAAGCCGATAATCATTCCAACATTCGTCGAGAGGGCACAACCGACCGAGCCAATAACGAAGAGTACGAGGCCGACGGCTATCGGAGATCTGCGACCGTAGCGATCACCCGCCGGCCCCCACGCCAGTTGACCAACACTAAAGCCACCCAAAAATCCAGAAATCGTTAACTCGAGCGAGCCGGCGTTCGCATGCAAAGCTTGAGCCATCGTCGGCAAGGCAGGCAGGTACAAATTGGTCGAGATCGACGCGAAGGCCATGAGCACCGTGAGAATCGCGAGAACGCGAACGCTGTGCCCACCCTGAAAATGCTCGCCCTGCGCTACGGTCTCGACGGTTTTTTCGTCCTCCAAAGCTTCATTGGAAACGATCCTCACCGGCGCGTCAGCCGAGTCATTGATGTCTATGTGCAAAATTTCGGAACTGCCTGGTCTCATCGGCTTACCTGTTGATGTAGACACACTTGTTGTAGAGGTAAGTTTTTAGGTTCGCTCGCCCTCCCTCTGCGCCATATCCGCTGTGCTTTGTGCCTCCCAAACCAACCGGTGGATCAATCAATCCGTAGCAGTTGACCCAAATCACTTCCGTGTAAATCCCTTTTACGACGCGCAATGCCGTCGAAATAATTTTGGTCCATACGGGGCCGCCTAACCCGTATTCGGTCTGGTTGCCAAGCACCATTGCCTCTTCTGCGGTATCGCAAGGAATCACTGAAAGAACGGACAAAAAATCTCGTCCCGCGCAATCCTCATCTCGTCGTGGACGTCGGCGAAAACTGTGGGGGTGACGAAGTAGTCAGTCTTGAACAGAGCCTTAAGGCGTTCTCCACCGCAAACCAAATGGGCGCCTTCCTGCGACCCAAGCTCAATATAGGACATCACCCACTCCAGTTCACGCGCTGAAATCAACGGTCCAGTTGCTCATCGACGTCAAGGCTGCGACCAACCCGAATTGACCGCGCAAACTCAGCGACTCGTGCGCAGAATTCCTTCGATTGGCCGCTGCACGAAAACCCGCGTACCAACAAAACATATCTGCCCCGAGTTGGCGAAGACCCGTTGCCACCAAGAGAGGAATGAGATTACCGACGAGCCGGCTGTCAGCGCGCGAGATTTGACAGTATCGTCGCTAACTTAAGGGATTATCCGCTGCGCCCGCAATTCGTCGAAAAAGCGGATGAATTCTGCTTCTGTATCGACCACCCGGTGAAAGCCATGCAGTCGTATCTTTGTCATGTCTGCCATGACATCCCAGCCGCGCGACCAGATATAGTCGGCATAAGTCCATAATGCAACGCGATCATATGGCATGGACGTCAGGCCAGCGCGTTGGACGATGGCGTCCCAGACTCGGCCCTTGTCGGCCATAACATCGGCCAGCGTGGTCGTGCGCACAGGGCCAAGTGGCATATCGAAGTAGCGCGCGAATACCGGCCACAGATTGGCCCAACGGATGTAGTCGCCATTGATCAGATTGAAAGCCTGATTGGCCGCAGTTGGTGCTTCGCACATCCACAGCAGTCCCTCCGCCAGGTGGTCGGCGGAAGTGCATTCATAAATCGCATGGTAGGCCTCCGTAGTGCCCGGAAACGACAACGGCTGTCCGAGCTCACGACAGATCAGAGCATAGACCGCGATGACGCTGACAAGACTGCGCGGAATGCCCGGTACCGCGTGCAAAAGTGCGTCAGGACGGCTAACTGACCAGGTCCAGCGAGCGCCGATCTGCTTCTCCGAGACGTAATCCTGTTGCAGATAATAGAAGTTGGGTACAGCACCGCGCGGATGGTTCTCCTTGGCTGGCGTCATAAATGGTCCAGTATGCGAACCGTAATACTTCATCCCCTGCACCATGTGAATGTGGCGAAGCCCCGGCGCGGCGTCATCAAGGGTATCCACCACATTGCGCACAATCGCCAAGTTCTCTTCCAATGGCTCGCGGCCTCCCTCCGCGAAGTTGTAGCGGGCCGCGCAAAACAGGTGTGTCGCCTCATTCAGCGAAGCGAGCTTTGCCTGGCAGTCTTGTGCATCAGTAAGGTCCACGCCTAACCAGCGCACGCCGGGTATGTCGACGCGGCTCCGAGCGAGCCCGACGACCTCCCAGCCCTTGCGCACTAGCGTGCGTGCCAGACTCGCGCCTACAACGCCACCTGCTCCCGCGATGACGGCCATTCGTCTAGCAGTGGACGGCGAGGTCACCTCAGGGTCACCTTGCGTCTCGTGAGTTCTCTGGGAGACGGCGCCCGACGTGGAGCGTTCCGGTAGATGCCCGGACTGGCCGGCCTCCAGTTCCTCCGCTGTCATTCTGAACACTCCTTGCATCGAGTCCGCTTTTAATCCGGCGCCGTAACGATGGCGCGACGAGTCGGAGGAAGCCGACATAGATGCTCCTTTGCAAATATCAATCTTACGGTTGATGACCATCGGAAAGTGCCCTCGCAAACCGCTGGCAAACCAAGCCCACTAATACATTTTATCTCGCAATACAGGATTTGTTATCACCCTCTTGCGCGCTGCACTTGACTGACGACGAAAAATACAGAGGTGCAAGGAGCCTTTGCAAACGAGAGAGGTTCGGCCCAACTCCATTGGCCCTGCCAAACAGAACGGATATCCTGACGCTCAGCGCATAACACCGCCAAAGTTCGCCAAAGCGAACGAGATCACATCCACGCTTGATGGCGATGTCGACTTTGCTTTGTAGCGCGCCCCAACGTACACAGTGCGCCTCACGATGCACCAGATGCCACGGATAAGCCAAGCTCCGCCGCTAAAGGCACGCCGTCGAAGATTGACCGTGTGGGGACATACTCTAAACCCACAGAGCCACCGTACTTCACGTCACGAAGTGTCTGAAAGACAAGATCGAAATCAACTTTGCCCGTGCCGGGCTCGTGGCGCCCGGGATAGTCGGCTAGCTGAATATGTGCGACGCTCTTTCCATGGTCCCGTAGAAAAGTAACCGGATCTTCACCATTGACGTGTGCATGGTAGACGTCAAGGATAATTTTGATCCCCGGCCGCTCTGCGCGGGCGATCGCTCTGAGGGCAAGATCCAGCCGATCCAGAAAGTAGCCCGAGAAATCGCTCGAATTCACTGGTTCAACGACCAGACCCAACCCTTCCGCTTCAAGGCGGTCGTGCGCCTCGGCGAGGTTCTGGCAATACGTCTCGAAGGCAAGCTCTTCCGAGACGTCCGGCGCCCGTGATCCTGCGAACACGTGAACGCGCGAACATCCGATGACCTTTGCATAGTCGATGACCGTACTGATCGACTGGTCGAACTGCGGCTTTAGCGTTGGAGTTAACGAATAGGCCGGCATGCCAGCTTTATAGTCCGCCGCAGGAGCGCCGATCGAGATCTGCGAAAGTCCGTGGTCAGCGAGCAACTGCGCGTAGTCTCTCGCGGGAACCGAATACGGGAATGGAAATTCGACGGCCTGAAAGCCCAGTTTTCTGGCGGCAGCAAACCTTTGTTCGAAAGGCAACGTTCCGAGGACGTAGGTCAGGTGAATCGAAGCGAGCATCATTCCTCCAAGGTGTTCAAGGGAACCAGTCTCACTATTTTGTCGAACTGTGAGAAACATTCTGCAACATGGACTATGTCAAAACCGGTGAACGACGCCGACGCCAGCGGCGAATAGGCTGGGCGATGACGGCGGGGTCGGATTGAAGCCATCGCCGATGGTAGCTACATTCGATCACGAGAAAGATTCCGTCGCCCTGAAAATCACAGCGTGCTGCTGCACCATGCAATGAAATTTGCCGCTTACCTGTAGCCACTTGCATTTATGCGGCTTTTGCTCGCAGCACACGACGCGGCACCGCGTCCTCGCAGATCATATCCGCCGCCTTTGTTCCAATCATGATCGTCGGGGCATTCGTATTACCTGATGTGAGGTGAGGCATGATGGAAGCATCAACAACGCGCAGTCGCTCGACGCCTCTGACACGCAGACGCTCGTCAACGACCGCGAGACTGTCCGTGCCCATCTTGCAGGTTCCCGCCTGATGGTGTGCCGAGTTTCCAGTTTCTTCCATCCAGTTAAGAATCTGATCATCGGTCTTAACAGCGGGTCCGGGAACCCGTTCCTGAATGACCCGAGATGCGACAGGTTTCGTTGACATAATTTCGCGGATCTTTTTGACGCCCGAGATCATTGCGCGGTTGTCATCTTCATTGCTCAGGAAGTTTGGTTGGAAAACGGCCGAGTCAGCGGGATTCGCCGAACGCAAGGAAACCACGCCGGTAGCACGTGGCCGTAAGAGATAAACCGATACGCGCATGCCCGGCTCTTTATCGACAGTAATTTCGCCACTCGGATGCCACGTGAACGTCATGGGGTTGAAGCTGATTTGCAAGTCAGCATAGTCTTCGTCCGGTCGACTCTTTATAAAGGCCCCAACCTGCGAAGATCCAAGCGCCAGGTAGCCTTTATGAGTAAGCAGGTAACGCGCACCTTCCAAGTACTTCCTCAACCCGCCCAGTTCGTGGTTATACGAACTGTCAGGGGTCGTGTCGTAACTGCCGTGCACATAAAAATGATCTTGGAGATTGAGGCCAACCCCCGGAGATTCGACAAACGTCGGTATCCCATGCCGTTGCAGTTCTTCCCCACGTCCGATGCCGGAGAGCATAAGTACGTGCGGCGAATTCAATGATCCCGCCGACAGTATCACCTCTCTTGCAGCAACGAAACCTTGCCGCTCACCGTCACAAACCACCTCCACGCCCGTGGCGACCCGCCCCTCCAGCAGGACCCGCTGAACGAGGCAGCTAGTCTTTACAGTCAGGTTTTTCCGGTGGCGAATTGGATCGATGAATGCTGTATAGGCGGAGTAACGCCGTCCCGATCGAATTGTGTGCTGCATGAAGCCCACGCCGTCATGTACCGCACCATTCAAATCTTCCGTGCCAGGAATGCCCAGCTGCCGAGCCGATTCGATAAAGTCGAACGAGCTTTGCACTTTCGTCACCGGATCACTCACCCATAGCGGCCCCCCCGCCCCACGGTACTCGTCTCCGCCGCGTTCGTTGTGCTCCATCTTCTTGAAATAGGGCAGCACATCGTCATATCCCCACCCGGCATTACCCAGCGCTTTCCAGCTATCGAAATCTTTCCGATGCCCTCGAATAAAAACCATCCCGTTGATGGAACTGGAACCGCCCAAGGTCTTGCCCCGCGGCCAGTACATCTGTCGATTGCGTAACGCAGGCATTGGCTCTGTGAAGTAATTCCAATTCAAATCCTTGTGGAAGTACAGCTTCGCCATACCGGCGGGGGTGTTAATCCAGAACTTGTCAGCTGGCGGCCCCGCCTCCAACAATAGAACCTTGTTGTCCGGGTTGTCGGTCAGCCCACGCGCCAGAGTGCAGCCGGCCGATCCAGCGCCTATGATGATGTAGTCGTACGTTTCCATCTGGATAGCTCTCATGCGAAACTTGTCTCGGCTCGGGTTGCAAACAGAAAAATAACGGCAGGTGCCTACGTGCTGTGATTCCGGACGCGCCGTGATATCGGAAATCAGTCGATCCTCCGAATTCGTCCTTGGAGACCTCAAATGGCCCGCACTTCGTCATTACCGAGTCCAGTGCGGTTAGCGTGCTTTCTGTAGTGCGATCTGATCCGACTCATTTATCGACGGGTCAACCGATGTACGCAATCGGACGCCCCTGGTCTCGGGCACAAATTGCGTGGCGATTAGGCATGCTGCGGCAATGAAAGCGAGGTAGAGCCCCGGGGCGAAGGGCGTGCCCATGAGACGGGAAAGTAACGCAGCCATGAAGGGGCTAGTTCCGCCGAGGACCGCCACGGTAACCTGGTAGGAGATTGCGTGCCCTGTCGCTCGGAACGAGGTAGGAAAGAATTCCACTGCGGCAACATAGCTTGCGCCACCGTTTATTCCCAAGCCAATCCCTATCAGCACTTGCCCAAGCAGGGCTCCGGTGAAGGTCCCCGACGCCGCAAAATGAATGGCGGGGTACGCCGTAAGCATCAGCCACGCAGCGCCTAAGGACATGACACGCTTTCGACCGATGCGATCACTCAGCATGCCTGCAAACGGCATCACCGAGCAAAGGACGACGACCGAAATAGCATTGGAAATGAGCGCGGTGGTTGGATCGAGCTTCGCAATCCGTACCAGGAACGTATACATAAAGCCAAAGAGAATGTATGCACCTGCAAAGTAAACCGGCATGATCATCAGCAGACGTAGCATGGCTTTTATACCGCCAGCATGAATCGCTTCGCGCAGCGGGCTACGATCCTCTCTTGTTCTGGTCGCCTGCTTGAACTCCTCCGGCTCGTCAATGTTTCGCCTGATCCAGAAACCGACAATTCCGATTACTCCGCCAGCCAGAAATGGAATCCGCCATAAACCACTCTCGTAGGCCGCAGATCCTGCAACAGCCTGGACGGCAATCAGGAGGACAGCGACAATGGCGTTCGGCAGTTGGCCGAATAGCTGTGTGAAGCTCACCCACTGGCCGCGGCGGTCGTCCGGCGCTGATTCGACAATGTAGCTCTGACTGCCGGTAGTCTCCCCGCCCAAGGCCAGCCCCTGGAGTAGACGGCACCCGACTAGCATCATCGGCGCCGCAATTCCGATATCAGCATACGTTGGAAGCAGTCCAATAATTGCTGTGCCCAAGGCCATCAGACAAACGGTTATGGCCATCACCTTGACTCGTCCAATTCGGTCGGCCATTGAGCCAAAGATCAAACCACCGAGTGGACGGGCGACGAACGCAACCGCAAAAACAGCAAACGTGCTCAGAAGAGCAGTGGTTCGATTGTTTCCGGGAAAGAAGTGCGTCGAAAGGACAGGTACAGAAAATCCGAAGACGGCGAAGTCATATAGCTCAACGAAGTTTCCCACGGAGCCGGCCATCAGCTTTCGCCAAGGGGGCGTATTCATCATATGTTTCCTCTCGCTATGGCGATCGCTATTGACATATCTGTTACGGCGCCGGGAACGACAAAACGTGCAACAAATCATTTGAACCTTCAACGCCGCACGGCTCACGACTTCGACTCGGGCGCAACAGGCAACCGGCGTTTGTATAAATATGCCGCTATATGAGATTTATTTCAACACAGTGTTTGCCCTAGGAAGAACCGCGCGAGCGCATGGCGTGGAGGAGCGGCAACGCAGGCGGGGTATTTGCTGTCCACAGCAGTTGGCAGAACACGCAGGCTTCCCGCAAGACGCGCGGGACTGGTCTCGGGAAGCTTGCGCGCTCTCGAGTCACGGAGCGCCGGCCTGCCTCCGCGCGATTTCCCCACCCCAGGCGCAACCCGCATCTAATCTTATTAGATGGGATTGCCCCGATATAGTTTTGGAAGGGTAGACGACCTACCTCCCGCAGAGCAGATGAAAGCGACGATTTCCTCAATGTTCGTCGTCTAAACGCACCCCGTGGCCTCCTTTGGCCGGCCAGACCCTCGGGACGCGGGACGTGCAAGGTGTTTCCGCGGTCATGGGTCATGAGCTGATGGTGCGCGAGTCCAGGCTGCATCACCGGGTGCTGGTCACCACGATGCTTGAACCGCTGTGGTGCAACGATCGGGTGACGCCACAGCCGTGCCGGCAAGCGCTGTGCTAAAATCCTAGCAGGTGAGAATTGCGAGAAAAGCGATTCCTTGTTCTGTCTAATGTCTGCGTTCCTTCGGCATTAAGCAACTGAGCGATCGGAATATCATGGCTACAGTCAAGCGGCTGAATAAAAAAGAAGATCCCGTACTTTCTGAAGAGGAAGATACGGCGGCAGATGGCGCCGATGCAGGGGCGTCGAACAGCCTGGCTCGGACGGTGGGATTGCTCAACCTGTTCACTCCCACCTCACCGATCTGGTCGACGGAAGCGCTGATCCAGTCACACGGTATGTCGCGATCATCTGGTTATCGCTACATTAAAGCGCTTGCGGATGTTGGCTTGATCGCAGCGGTTTCGAATGGCTACTACATACTCGGGCCGCGGATCGTTGAATTGGACCGACAGATCCGGCAATGCGATCCGCTTTATATCGCCGGCGGACCGGTCATGAAGGAACTGGTAGCAGAAACCGGCCATTCCGCTCTTTTATGCGCTTTGTTCAGTGGCTCGGTCCTCTGCGTGCGCGAAGAATTGACGGCCAACAGCCCTGCTAACATGTTCACCCGCGGGCAAACACGCCCATTGTTTCAGGGCGCCGCATCAAAAATTATTCTGCCGTATCTCCGTCCACATCAACTGCGAAGTCTGTTCAAGAAACACGGGCCCACGATAGCGGCATCGGGACTCGGATCGGACTGGTCCGCCTTTCGCACCAATCTGGCGAAGATGAAATCCGATGGTTACGTGATGACATTTGGCGAGTTCAATCCGGGAGTCATCGGCATTTCCGCGCCGGTCTTTAACCGGGATGGACACATTCTCGGAAGCATCGGTATCGCGGGCGCAGAGGACCGCTTCAACCGTGCTGAGAAGGCGCGTTGCGTAGCGGCGGTTGTCCGCGCTGGAGAACAGGTGAGCGAGCGCATCGAAGTCATCAGCTTCGGCGCCGATCGTCCCGCGCGAGCTGTCGGGTAGTCCACCGAGGCATACCGCGCTACGGGAAGACAACCCGCCGAGCAGCCGGCCACCTTCGTTGAGGTTGAGGTCGACGCCCTTCCGCTCCCGGGCGAACAGGGTTGATCGGTCGCTGTTGCGACCGCCTTGCTTTCTTACGGTAGCAGCACCGTCGCTCCGGTCGTCTGCCGCGCCTCGAGCCTGCGATGCGCCTCTGCCGCCTCGCCCAACGCCAATCGTGTGGGCGGGTGGATTTTCACAGCACCACTGGCAATAACATCGAAGAGCTCCTGGCTCATCGAAAGCACATCGGTGCGCCTGGAGAGATGCATCGTCAACCCAGGCCATGTGGCGAAGAGCGAACCTTTTTCCAGTAGAAGTCTCATGTCAAATGGCGGGATCGCTCCCGATGCAAAGCCGAAGCCCACGAAATAACCGAAGGGCCGGAGGCAATCAAGCGAACCGGGGAATGTCGCCTTGCCGACACCGTCGTAGACGACATGGCAGCCCTCACCTGCGGTTATCTCCCTGGCGCGCACGGCACAGTCTTCCTCGTGATAGTCGATCACGTGGTCACAGCCGTTTCGGCGGGCAATTTCCGCCTTTGCTGGCGAGCCGACCGTTCCGATGACATTCGCGCCCAGATGTTTGGCCCATTGCGTAAGGATGACGCCGACACCGCCGGCCGCAGCGTGCACGAGGATCGTCTGCCCTTCTTCGACCCGGAAGGTCCGGCGCAACAGATATTGCGCCGTCAGCCCCTTGAGCATCGAAGCCGCCGCGGTCTCGAAGCTGATGGCGTCAGGGAGGCGAACAAGGAAATGTGCGGGAACAATCGACTGCTCGGCGTAGGCGCCAAGCGTTTCAACAAAGGCCACGCGATCACCAGGAGCGAAGTCTGCTACGTCCTGACCGATTACGATGACTTCCCCCGCTGCTTCCTTGCCTGGTATAAAAGGCAGATTCGGTGCTGGAAACGCACCGCTTCTCAAATAGGTATCGACGAAATTCACACCGATTGCGCGGTTGCGTACGAGGACTTCTCCTGGGCCGGGCCGTCCAATCCCAATGTCTTCCAGAGTAAGCACATCCGGGGCGCCTTGACTGTGAACACGTATTGCTTTCATTGGCCAAACTCTTTTCCATTTTCTCTGCTGTTGTTTCCAAAGCAAGTCGCCCCGGATCTCCGGGCACAGCACGCGCTTTAGGTGCGGATCGCCGCGCAGTTCTGATTGCGTCGCTGCAACCAGAACCGCACAACTAACGAATCTTTTCGCCTACCAGGCGGTCCAGCCTCCGTCGACAGGGACTGCTGCGCCTGTCATGAAAGATGCGTCCGCGCTGAGCACAAACACAATCGCTTTCGCCAGTTCAACCGGGTCCGCATAGCGCTTTTGCAACTGTGCGCCCGCGAGTACCTCGAGCGCGGCCTCCCGGCTAGGAAAATGTTTAAAGTGCTCCGCTGCCATTGGCGTATCGACACCGCCAGGGCAGACAGCGTTTACGCGAATGTTCGGCGCAAACTCGACGGCCATTACGCGCGTAAGACCCAGCACCGCGGCTTTGGATGCGCAATAGACTCCGAGCTCAGGGAGTGCTACCAATGCACCAACCGAAGCAACATTAACAATCGAACCGCGATTGGCCTTGCGCATTTCCGGCACCACTCGCTTCGCGGTTACCAGATACGACCAGGTGTTTACATGCAGAATTCTGTCAAAATCCTCGATGGTATGGTCCAGGATCGGCTTGGGCATCACGATGCCCGCATTATTCACAAGACCATCGATGGATCCGAATGTGGATAATACCTTTGTCGCGAGGTTGTCGATCGTCTGTGGGTCGACGATGTCACCGGGGGTAGCAATCACTTGTCCCCCCGCGGCTTTTATCATCTGCGCAGTCTCCTCCAGAAGGTCGACGTTCACATCTGTGATGCCAACCCGTGAACCCTCGGCAGCCAACGTTAGTGCGGTTGCTCTACCGATGCCACCGCCCGCTCCGGTGACAATAGTTACTGCATCCTTTACCGATGTAAATCGATTGAGTGCCGAACTCGTAGTCATATTGATTCCTTTCACATTGGACAATTAGTCAGAAGTACTCTGACAGACTCTTGATGCTGATGAAAACTGTGGACCATGCCTTGTTTCGAGGCCCTTCGTCACCGCGACGTTGAACTGGTACTGCATGCTGGCCGCCACACAACACAGCGTACTGTGCTCGATGGCAACCGCAGTCATCATGGGCAGCAACGCTACCGCAACGCCCGCCATGCGAATCTTCCTGAACGCAACTTCGTCGGATGCGACGTCGGCACCCGGTAATCAATTGAGCGTTCCCGCAGCCCATGTCGCACAAAGCGATTCGTGGTCGCGAAGGGCGTGCGCAGAAGTGAAGGCCCGGTTAGTCAGTGGTCAGTAGAGTGGCAGCGCCGGTGAGACCCCTCACGGACGAGCGAAGTCGACATCCGGTGCGTCAACGCTAATAGTAAAGATCGCCCCCAGTCGCTTGCCTGCCTCCAGGTCCTCATCGGTTCCGACATAGGCACAGCAGAACAGGGTCGTTCCGTCTGAACCGCCGAGTTGGCAGGCGCTCACGTGTCGGCCGCACAATGCGCGGTCAGTCACCTCACCGCCTTCCAGTACTCGCACGACTTCGCCGGTGTTGTAGCAAGCTACCCAGATGCCATCGGACGTGTCCGCACAGATCCCGTCTGGTTCCCGATTGCCGAGATCGGCGAAGAGGCGCGGGTTCGACAGGCTGCCGTCAGGCGCGCGATCGAACGCGCTCAGCTTGCACGCCCAGGTCTCAGCGACGACGAGCGTGCGACCGTTGTTGATAATTGCCATCCCGTTTGGGAATTCGAGTCCACTAGCAGCAACGTGTATTGCGCCGTCGGGCTCGACCCTATGCACGTTCGTTGACGCCTTGGGGGCGCCGCCGTGGAAGTCGTAGCCAAAATTGCCCACGTAAATCCGGCCTTCCTCGTCGACCAGCATATCGTTGAGGTCGCCGGTGGCAAGCTCACTGAAGTCGGCGTGCACCGATAGTTCAGCGCCGACCAACCTCATGATCTTGCGATCCTGCATTGAGGCCACCACTACCGTTCCGTCGCGAAGAAAGCCGATGCCCGAAGGTCGACGCGGCACTTCGGCCATAAGCGTTCGGCTCCCGCCCTGCTCAAGCGTGAACAATTTTTTGTCGAATACGTCCGAAACCCAGAGGCGGTCGCTGTGCCATCGCGGCCCCTCCAGGAAAATAAAGCCCTCTGCCCAGAGCGTCGGCCGATGTTCCCTGGGCGTATTGATGGTCAGCATCCCTTTCTCTCCTGGTTGATGGCGCTAGCCGGTTAGGCCTTGCGGCGCCGTGACCCGCCGACGGTATATATCGCGGCGGCAGCAACAACGACCGTTCCCTCGAGCACGCCCTGGTAATTGACGCCAAGGTTCAGGATGTTGAAGCCGTTGGTCAGCGTGAACAATAGCAACGCACCCGCCACGGTCTTGCACACGCTTCCCGCACCGCCGAACAGGGAAGTCCCTCCAAGGATCGCCGAAGCAATGACGGTCAGCTCTGCGCCACTCAGCGCCGCCGCATTGACCGACCGGAGACGGCTCGCGAACAGGATGCCGGCAAAACCTGCCGCTGCACTGCAAAGGACGAACGCAGCCATCTTGTAGCGCAACACGTTGATACCCGACAGCCGCGCAGCTTCGGTATTACCGCCAACCGCGTACAGACGCCTTCCGGTAATCGTGAAGGTAAGGACAAACCAGACCACACCGGTAAACGCGAGCATGTAGATGGCCACCTTCGGAAGCGCCAGTTCGGGTCCGCCGAACCAGGCTAACGCCAACAGGCAGACAGCGCCCAGCGCCATACCCACGGACGCGGGCGGAAGACCTCGACCAGCGCGACGAGCCCGCATCGTTATATACACGCTTGCGATTGCCAGCAGCACGCCGATGACAACGAGTGCCGAGCCGATGGGCCAGCGCCCCGACTCAAGAGCGCGCATTGCATCGAGCGTCTGCGGGCTCTCCACGGAAAGCGATCTGCCATCGGTCACGAGAAGCACGACTCCTCGCAAAGCAGTCATCGTTCCCAGGGTGACGATGAACGCGTTGATTCCGAGCAGCTGGACAATGGCTCCATTCAGGAGACCAGCTGCGATTGCTACCAGCATCGCGACCAGACACGCCGGGACAAAACCCATTGAGTCGGCATGTCCAACCATGACCGCCGCCGAAAGCGCGGCCACGGAGGCCACCGAGAGATCGAAATTCCCGGAGATGAGGATGACGGTCATCGCGACCGCGATGATCGCTGTCAGCGAAGATTGCTGAAGGACATTCGCGAGGTTCTGGAAACTGAGGTAATTGACGCTGCCGGTATATGCCGCGGCAACTGATATCAGCACAACAACCAGTGCAAGCGCGTAGTACACGCCCATTTCACGAAGTCCGACCACTCGCCGCCAGTCCGTCATATGCTTTCGAGGGCCGGACTGCAAACCGTCAGATAAAACGACCTTGGACATTTGACCTACCTCGGCTGGCGATTGAACTGAAGGATTACGGTATATCTTGGTCACGATCATTCACTCTCCATTCGGCTGCGGGCTGGTTGCCGCGGCGCTCGGGTTAATTGCGCTCTGGCCACCGGCAAGGAGAACCAGTTCGTGCTCGGTTGTTTCGTGAGCCGCGCGTTCCGCGATGCATTGCCCGTCGCGCATCACGATGATCCGATCGGCGACGGCCAGAAGTTCTTCGAACTCGGAAGAGACGACTACAATGACCATTCCCGTGGCTGCAAGATCGCGCACGAGTCGCAAGATGTCGGCCTTCGCACCAATGTCGATACCGGCAGTAGGCTCATCGAGTAGGAAAACCTTGGCGTCGCTGAACAGCCATTTGCCGATCGTCACCTTTTGAGCGTTTCCGCCACTGAGCTCTGTGACCAGGATGTCCGGCGATTGGGCCTTGATCTTCAACCGCTGAATTGCTTCGGTTGCGCGTTCGATTTCGCGCTCGCGCAGCGGCAGGCAATTTCCCGCTGAGACACCGTTTAAAGCGGGCAGAGTTGTGTTGCGCCAGATTTCAAATGCGGGAATCAGGCCCTGGTCCACCCGGTCTTCCGGAACTAATGCGATTCCCGCCTTTACCGCCGCCGCAGTCGAGCGCGGAATTGCGCGACCGGCAACGAGCACCTCTCCGGTGGCATCCCGGTCCGCGCGGAAGATGGCATGCATCAATTCGCTTCGCCCCGAACCCAGCAGCCCAGCCACACCGAGCACCTCCCCAGCCTTCAGCTTGAACGAGAACGGTGCAAGCTTGCCCGGGGAAGCAAGGTTGCGAAGCTCCAGCACGACTGGCGCCGCATCTGGCAATTTTTTATGCTCGGCGCGCACCATCGCGACGATCTGCCGGCCGACGATGGCCTCGGCAATCCGTGCTTCATCAAGGTCCGCGGTTTCTGCGCGCATCACAGCCTGACCGTCTCGCAGAATGGTCACGCAATCGGTGAGTGCCATGACCTCGTCCAGAAAGTGCGAGACGAAAAGGATCGCTTTGTTCTCGACCTTCGCGAGTCGGCGTACCGTGCGATAGACCACCTCCCGTTCGTCCGTCGCGAGAGAGGCCGTTGGTTCGTCCATCACGATTAGCTCCGCGCCGCTTCCCACTGCCTGGAAGATGGCAACCATCTGCCGCTGCCCGATGGACAAATCATTGACCAGCGCATCAGGATCGAGCCAGTAGCCGACACGGGTAAAAAGTTCGTCGAGCCTGCGTCGCGACGAACCTGAGCGACGCCAGCCCCGTTCGTCGTCGAGGAATACATTCTCCAGCACAGATAGCGTGGGAACGACAGGGATGTGTTGATGGATCGTCGCCACACCCATTGCCTTCACTTCTTTCGGGCTCGTCCATTGGACTGCTGCGTTCTTCCAGAAGATCTGTCCGCCCGTGGCGGAAAAGGCGCCCGACAGAATCTTGATCAGCGTAGACTTGCCTGCGCCGTTCGCCCCGAGCAAGCCGTGAACCTTGCCCTGCTCAATGGCGAGATCTACACCGCGCAGCGCGACGGTGCCATTTGGAAAAACCTTGGCCACCTGCTCAAGCCGCATGAGCGCGGCGTTGTTTGTCATAGTCATCGCGTCTCCCTGGAGAACCTGTCGTGCCCGCTAGCGCTTCAGAACTGAGGCTGACATTGGGAGAGATTTGCCTTGGTCACGGCAATCTGCTTGTACATAATGAGCTGAGCCTTCGGCGTGTTCTTGTTCGTGATCGCGTCGTAGAGCGCCTTGGCGGAGAGGCGGCCGATCGTCTCAGGCTCTGAGCACACCGAGCCGGCCATGTCGCCGACCTTGATGGCCTCGATGCCGCGGCGGGAGCCGCCGTCGGCGGTGACAATCTGTGCATGAGAGCCAACCGAGCGAACTGCACGGCTGCACCCAAGGCCAATGTCGTCGTATTGTCCAAAGAAGAGGTCTACGTCTGGATGGGCGGTCAGGATATTCTGGCAGACCGCCTCGCCCTGCTCCGCCGTCCAGTCCGTTGGTTGCGACGCGACAATCTCGTACTTCGCACCCATCTTGGCAAGACCTTCCTTGAAGCCTTGGGTGCGCTGCTTGACCGCCGCCACCCCCGCTGTGCCCTCGACAATACCGATCTTCGCCGTGCGGCCCTTGGGCAGAAGCTTCGCTGCCAGCTCGCCAGCAAGCTCGCCGCTTTCGACATCGTCTCGCGTGACGAGTGCGGTGAGTTTCGGGTACACCTGTCTGAGCGGAACCTTGTCGGGATCGCCCACCTGCACGCCGACAGAAACAAACGGAATATTGTTTTCGGCAGCGCGGTCGACCCAGGTCTTTGCCACTACGGAATCAAGCAGGATGGAGCCGATGCCGTCTACTTTCTGCGAAATCAGGTCATCGATTGCATTGCCCTGCGCTTCCACGCTGCCCTTCCCGTCGAGCACAACCGTTTTGGCGCCGAGCTTCTTTGCCTCCGCCTGAAAGCCCCTCACTGCAGCGGCGTTGAACGGGTATTGCATGTTGGCAGCCACGATGCCCAAGGTGATCTCCTTGGCCGCGGCTGGGGTGGCGACAAGGGCCATCGCTAACGCAATGCCCGCCACTCCAGTCTTTACAAATGCGATTTTCACTGTTGTCTCCTGTTGATGTAATAAAGGCCAAGACTCTCTAGGAAGGTACGAACTATTTGCCCTCGACGGGTGCGACCCCAAGACTCCCAGCCTGGCTGGCGCAGCAACACCCTTTGCCGATTTACATCGCTAAGCCGGTGCTCCACACCTGTCAGAGTGTAACTAATCTCGTATAGCGGGAGTTTATATAGCAATCGGCGCATTGCAAGTAGGGGTTGTTACGGGGGTCGCTGCACCGGAGCGTCCAGGCCCCGATCCGTCTCCTGGTCAGGATGGCTGGATCCGGCTGGCTCCCATCTTTGTCAGGCCGGCCGAGAACGGTATCTACTGGCGAGCCGTGAGCCGGCTGCTGCGGATCTTTAAAGCCAGAATCCAGAGCTTGGCGGCTGTTTCGAGAGGACACGCCGAGCTCCTGCCAAAAATCGCGAAGCGTTCCTTTCGTCATAGCTGGCCGGGGGCCGAGCGTTCCGAATCGCGCAGCCAGTAGCGTTTCATGCCACGAAAATTCCGATTGCACCGGCTTTCATTCTGTGTAGAATGTCATTATTCGAGATTACTTTACGTCATAGACCACAATGTCACCTTCCAGCCAGGCACTGCTACTGACGATGATGGACGCCCCCCGAGGCTGCGACGCCGAGTTCAATGACTGGGTGAACCTGGAGCACATTCCGGAGCGAAAGGGAATCGCCGGATTCGCGACTGCGCTGCGATTTGAAAACGAGCTGTCGTCGCCGCGCTATCTGGCGATCTACGACCTTGACGATATTTCGGTCCTTAAAAGCCCGGCGTACCTCGCAATCTCAGGAGGCAACCTCTCCGCGTGGTCGAAGCGGATTCTTGCGGGTGCGAGTGCGCATTGGCGGTTTGCCGGGTCGCGGATTGCGGCATTGCCCGACGATGGCCCGACCGGCGCGAAGGGGCCGCCCAGTGAGCTGCTGCTGATAGTCTGGCGCGGCGCATCTGAGCGATGCGACGACGCGATCGCTGCGATTTTGCAGACTCTGGTCGCGAGGTTGGCCGGAGTGGTTCAGGTGCGGGGATTCGTGGGCGAAAGCAACGGTGGCTTTGATTACGTTGCAATCGCCGAGTCAACGCAGGCGTTTTCTACCGACATCATCAGGCCCGAGCGCTATGCCGTGGCATCGTTGGCGTGCGACCTTGTGCGGGTCTTTTCTCCGGTGCCTGCGCACCGGGACATGAATGCGCTGCCTGGTACAACAGTCAACGCTCAATAAACGCACCCTTCTCTCTGACGACCATGAACAATCCACTTCAAATCTATGCAGGCACCGCCGGACACTCCGTGTGGTTTAGCGACGACCTCGGGTTGAACTGGATTCATCCCAACAGTCAATCAGGGATGTATCTGGAAACCCGCGTATGGGCAATGAGCAGCCATTCCGCGCTTCCGGAATATTTGTTCGCGGGGACCGATGACGGCATCTATCGTTGGAACGAAGAGCCCGCGCGCTGGACAAAGCTGCAATCCCCGATGACTGACGTCTGGGCGATCACGCAGGATCCCGACGATCCTCAAGTGTTGTTAGCGGGCACTCGCCCGGCAGCGCTCTATCGCAGTCAGAACGGCGGCACGACATGGGAAGAACTCAGCGTTCCCGGCATCTCGAAGTTTTCTGAGGTGAACATGGGTCCCACCCGTGTCACGCAGATCCTCTTCGACCCGATTGACAGGAACACGGTATGGGCAACCATTGAAATCGGGGGCATCTATCGCAGCGACGACCGTGGGGCTTCCTGGACCATGGTAAGTGAGGGTCTTGTTTCAAACGATGTGCACGGAATCGCCGTGACCCGCGACAGGAATGGACGCAAGCGCCTGCTGGCATCGACGAACCGCGGACTACACACCAGCAACGATAATGGTCAAAGCTGGCATTTCCAGTCTCTCGACTCGCCGTGGCAGTACACGCGAGCGGTCGTTGTCCGACCGGATAATCTTTCCATTGTTTTCCTGGCTAACGGCAACGGACCTCCGGGCGACCAAGGCCGTCTATTGCGCAGCCTGGACGGCGGCGATACCTGGGCTGACGTTCAATTGCCCGGTTCTCTGAACAGCACGACCTGGTGTGTCGCAATGCATGAGTCCCACCCTTTGCTCGCGTTTGCTTGCACGAACCTCGGTCAGCTTTTCCGGAGCGAGGATGGCGGAGAAACCTGGGTTCGGATGCCGCACGAATTCGGAGAGATCCGCTCGCTGCATTGGCGCCCCCTTCCCGCCGGCACCCGTCGCGCCGAGCATTCCATCACTCGGCCCCCAACAAGGATTCACGTTTGACGCGGACGTATCTTTGGTTAATTCGGTCCCGCGCAGCGAGTTGCAGCGGAGCTAAGAGGAGATTGCAGTGAACATTGCACGGAAAGGCTTGCGCGTAGGCGTAATGATTCCGGAAAACAACACCACGGTTGAACGCGAATTGCCACGCTGGCTGCCGGCAGGAACAAGGCTCAACCTGGTACGGATACCGCGCGGGAAGGGGCTGCTCACGACAGAAACGCTACCGGCCTACAAAGCAAACGCACTCGCATTGGCGCAGCAATTCGCCACGAATGATGTTGATGTGGTCGCGTATGGATGTACAGCCGCGGGCTTTATCCTGGGACCAGCCGGTGACCGCGAGCTAACCAAAGATCTGAGAAGGATCACAGGCAAACCGGTTGCAACCATTGCGCAATCGATGATTTCAGCGCTACTCGACCTCGGAGTCCAGCGGATCGCCCTCGTTACCCCCTATTCGAAGGCGGTCAACGAACAGCTCCAGGCATTCATCGCCAGTGCCGGCATCCAGGTTGGCGCATTCGATAGCTTTTATGCGCCTAACACCGAAGAGCTTGGTCGGATCGACGCCGAGGCTGTCGCGTCGCTCGCGCGCAAGACGATGAACGACAGTTGCGAAGCCATGTATATCGCCTGCGCGCAGCTACCAACGTTCTCAATACTGGAAAATCTGCGCCGCGAGTTGGGTCGGCCGGTGCTGTCGTCAATCCAGTCATTAGCTGATGAGATCGGCTCTCTCGCCTCGGGCGAATATCCAGGTCCCGCGACAGGGTCTGATTCTGACGGGGATCAGGCCGGCGGCACGACACCTACAGCCACACAGGGCACCGCGACCTGAGCGTGCCTCGGAGAACCCGGCCGCTGCGGGTAATAGTTTGTTAAAGGAGACATCACATGCGTTTCAAAGATCAGATTGTCGTTGTCACAGGCGCTGCTAGCGGCATTGGCCTGGCCACAGCAAAGGCCTTTGCCCGGGAAGGTGCGCAGGTCGTCATTACCGACATCACGCCGGATGCCGTGTCGGCAACCGTGAAAGCCATCGAGTCGGAAGGCGGCCGCGTGATGGGATTGACGGGTGACGTGAGCGACCCGGCGACGGTCAACGAGCACGTTGACGCAGTTCTGCGGGCCTTTGGTCGTATCGACGTCCTCGTGAACAACGCCGGCATCGTCCGGCGAGGACCGACCGCTCAAGTGTCGGTCGAGGAGTGGCGACAGGTCATGTCGATCAACCTGGACGGCACTTTCTACTGGGCGCAGGCGGTGGCTTCGCGATCGATGATTCCCCGCCGCGCGGGCGCAATCATCAATATCGCATCGATTGGAGGGCTTGTCGGTTTCCCGAATGCGGCGTCGTATGTGGCGTCGAAACATGCTGTAGTGGGGCTGACCAAAGCACTCGCCGTAGACTGGGGCCAGTACAACATTCGGGTGAATGCCGTCTGTCCCGGCATGACATGGAGCAACCTTTCCAAGGCTGATTTTGCGAAGAATCCGCAGCACTATGCCGTGCGCGAACCGCGCATTCCGTTGGGCCATGCCGCACAGCCCGAAGAGCAAGCCAGTGCGGTCCTGTTTCTGGCATCCCCGGACGCCAGCCATGTTCACGGGTTGATCATGAACATCGACGGTGGTCAGGTCGCGCTTTCCTCAGGGCACAGTGCTCCGCGCGATGATGCTGAAGTAGCGCGTTGACCGGTTGTGACGCGCCGGGCCGCATCGGCTGAAGTGGCGAGAAACGACCTTCGGCGCCCGCCCGCGCCAGTAATGAGCTTAACGAGGTGCGCGGCGCACTGGCCATCAAGCGGCGCGAACCCACCGCGATGATTCGCTTCCGGGCATCGCACACGTGAATTACGATTACCAGGGCCGTCGCATTCCGTGCGCGGTACATAAAATGACGCCTACTGACTCACTCGGAACCCTTTCCACAAATCCTCGGTGGGTACGCCTCCCAAGCGCGTCCATGCGCTACACCTCAACCGGTGACCGCAGCCGCCCCTTGTTGCTGCTGCACGAGATGGGCGGTTCACTCGAAAGCTGGGACCCCGTGCTTGAACACATGCCGACGGACCAGCGGATCATCCGATGCGACGCGCGCGGTTCCGGGGGCTCCGAGAAGATTCGTGAACCGATTACGCTCGATACACTCGCCGACGACATTGTTCTCTTGCTGGATCATCTTGCGGTGACCGAGGCAGTGGATGTCGCTGGCGTTGCGATTGGCGGATGCCTTGCACTCACGCTTGCCGCACGCTTTCCGCAGCGCGTCCATCGCCTGGCTGCGATCAATCCGCCGACAGACGCCACCGGCCGCAGTGGAGAAGTCTTGCGTGAACGCGCCATGCTGGCCGACGCGAAGGGCATGCGTGGTGTCGTCGAGTCCGCCCTCGGGCGCTCATATCCCGACTTTCTTCGTGCCGACAAGCAGGCGTACGAGGCCTACGTAGCAAGGTTTCTCTGTAACGATCCAACCAGTTACGCACATATTCTTCGGGCTCTGACGAACGTCAATTTCGAGGGCGTGCTGGAAACGATTGACTGTCCCACCGTGTTCATCTCCGGCCGCGACGACCTGGTTCGACGTTCCGCAGACATCGAAGTGATTGCCAAGCGCGTGAACGGCGCGCAATTTCTGGAAATCGACGGCGGCCACATTCCGTCTGTGCAAGCTCCCGCGTCTCTTGCCGGTGCACTCAGGACGTTTTTCGCTTGACGAACAAGCATTGCTCTTTATTAACGATATTCGAGGCAACTCATGGATGCGACGCAGAAGATTGATATTCCCCGCTCCGATTTTATCGGTGGATCCAAGGGCCTGTTGATCGGCGGTAAATGGCGGCCGTCGGCATCGGGCAAGGAATTCGATACGGTGAACCCGGCGACGGGGGAAGTCATTGCCCGCCTGGCCGAGGGCGACAAGACCGACATCGATGAAGCAGTCGCCGCGGCACGGCGCGCCTTCGAAGGCGAGTGGAGCCGCTGGACGCCCTATGACCGACAGCGCCTGCTGCTGCGTGTGCACGATGTGATTGAAAAGAACTTCGACGAACTCGCACTGCTCGAGACTCTCGACATGGGCGCACCGCTGTCGCGCACGAAGGCGCTTAAGACCTTCGTCTCCCAAGCGATACTGTTCTATGCGTCGCAGACCCGCGCGGCAACCACCGAATCTGCGCCCACCTCCTTTGCGGGCCAATTCACCGCGCTCAAGATCAAGGCACCTGTCGGTGTTGTTGGCGGCATCATCCCCTGGAATGCGCCGCTCGTCAGCCAGTGGTGGATCCTGGGGCCAACGCTTGCCACAGGCTGCACCGCAGTCCTCAAGCCAGCTGAAGACGCGTCATTGACCGCCCTGCGCGTCGCGGAATTGCTACTCGAAGCCGGCGTGCCGGACGGAGTCGTCAACGTCGTCACTGGCTTTGGAACGGGAGCTGGTGCGGCGCTGGCGGCCCACCCGGACGTAGATCGCGTAGCGTTCACCGGTTCGACGGAAACAGGTCGAAAAATTGTCGAAGCGTCCGCTGGCAACATGAAACGCGTGCAACTCGAACTCGGAGGAAAATCGCCAGACATCGTGTTTGCCGATGCCGATCTCGATATCGCCGTGCCCGGAGCGGCCATGGCGGTGTACGGCAACAGCGGACAGATCTGCACGGCGGGAACGCGTCTGCTCGTTCAACGCAGTATTCAGGACGAGTTCGTGTCGAAACTCCAGGAATTCAGTCAAACACTGCGGGTCGGCAACGGCCTCGACCCGCTTGTCAACCTCGGTCCCCTTGTGTCGCGCAAGCAACTCGACCGCGTGCTCGAATACATCGACATCGGCGCCAGGGAAGGGGCCTCACTCACCAGCGGCGGGAAACGGCTTGCTGGAGACCTGGAGGCAGGCTATTTCGTCGAGCCCACCATCTTCGCAGGCGTGAACAACGATATGAGGATCGCCCGGGAAGAAATCTTCGGCCCGGTTGTCTCGGTGATTCCGTTCGACGATGCTGACGACGCAATCAGGATCGCGAACGACACGACTTACGGTCTGGCAGGCGGAATATGGACGCAAAGCCTGTCCACCGCCCACCAGATGTCGCAACGGATCAAGGCGGGAACGATCTGGGTGAACTGCTATGGCGCGCTGGACCCCGGCGTTGGATTCGGAGGTTACAAGATGAGTGGTTACGGCTGGAAAGGCGGTCCTGAGCATGTCAACGGATTCCTGTATGAAAAGGTCGTGTACATGAATATCGGATAGGTCGACGTCTGCATCAGGCCTTTATCCGGAAAAAGCAAATGGAGGGGGCAACGTGTCGCAAGCTCACGAAGTTATCCAGGGAGGCGCTCTCTCGGACGCCAACCGGCAGGTGCTTGAGGATGCGCTGGCAGCGCTCCTGCGTGAGAGGTCAAGCGCCCTGTGCATAGCGGCTAAAGTAGCTAGCGCGACCGGCGAACGTCTTCCGAACGTAGGCGATTTCGGGCTGCCTGACATTCTGCGACTAAGTCGCGCCCTGTCGCGCCGCGAGCTCTGATGTACGCTGCCATGCACCTAAGGGAAGCCGGACGCGTCCATCGCGCGCCCGATTTGCTCTGTCACGCTGCTGCTCCGGCTTATCGGCAAGAGCGCACGAACCACGGTTTCTTTCCGACGAAGCCGCTCAACGTTTTTGTACAACACAATGACCACACCCACTTTCCAAGACCTTGGTTTCGACCTCGCCAACTTCAGCGTCGACGCGCGATATGAAAGCATTCTCGCGGATGCGGTCGATGCCGCAAAGAAGAGTCTTCTCGACCTGATCGGTGTCACTTTGGCGGCGAGTGGCGTCGAGCCCGTCGCTCGCACCGTTATCGATGTTGTTCGGGAAAACGGCGGCCGGCCCGAGAGTTCGGTGCTGGGTTTTGCCGACCGCGTTCCCGCCGCGTGGGCGGCCTTCGCAAACGGTGCAATGGCACACTGCCTGGATTTCGACGACCTCACCCCATGGGGCGCCCACGCAACGAGTTCGATTCTTCCCGCGGCTTTCGCCATTGCGGAGCGTCGAGGTGGTGTGTCGGGCCGCGAAATGATCACGGCGATCGCCGTGGGGCAGGACATCTTTGCACGCATGCGCCGCAATATCGACTGGCGTAAAGACTGGAACATCTCGACAGTGCTGGGCGTGTTCGCCGCTACCGCTGCCGCGGGACGGCTTCTCGGACTGTCCCGTACCCAGATGGCGAACGCGCTGAGCGTGGCATCCATGCAATCGGCCGGTACCATGGACGTCGTTTATGGAATCGGCGGAGACCTGCGCTGCATCTACGCGGGATTTTCGGCGAAGGCTGCGGTGGTTGCCGCCCTGCTGGCTGAAAAGGGAGTCGTAGGCACACAGACCGCGTTTGAAGGAGAGTATGGATTCTTCAAGACCTACTTCGGTGGCCGATACGATCGCGAGAACCTGTTGAAAGGGTTGGGCAGTGACTATATGGGCAACACCACGCTTTACAAACCGTGGCCGGCGGTCGGTCCTTCACATAGTCATATTTACGCGACAATCCAGCTGGTCACCGCCAACAACCTGCGGCCGGAAGACATTCAGGAAATTCGCGTCCACGTGGGCGATTATCACGAGATCATGTGCAGCCCACTCGATTCCCGGCGAGCTCCTGCGACACTCGTGGACGCCAAGTTCAGCCTGCCATTTCTGGTAGCGGTAGCGGCGGTGCGTCGCGACGTGACGATCGCGGATTTCACCGGTAACGCGTTGCACAGCCCGGAGGTCCTTGCCGTCTCGAAGAAGGTCATCCCCATCGCCGACCCCGCCTTTGACTGGAAGATGGAACTTCCTCTTGGACAGGTCGAGATCATCGCACGTGACGGCCGGCGACTCAGTCAGATTGGCACCAAGGTGCCGGGAAGCCCTGAGGCGCCCATGTCCTGGGAGGACATCATGCGAAAGTTCGCCAACTGTGCGGCTCTCGCCGCTACGCCGCCGTCGATTGGCCAGATTGAAAAGGTGCAGCAGATGGTCCGTCAGCTCGAATCGCTCGATGACGTCACCGAACTGCTTCGGTGCCTGGCGTAAGCAGATCCCGGCGCGGAATGTCCTGATATGTGGCGGGATAGGGTCCGCGCCAATGCCAGCGAGGCAAACCGTATTTTTTGACCAGCTAGAGGGAGCGCCTCCCGCCCGGCCGTCGGCGCTCCAGTTGTTTTTACGCCAGTCTCGCGCCCGTGCCGCCAGCGAGGCTCCGGATTGCCCAGCGCCTCATCGCAGAATGGACAACGAAGCCGGCAGCGACCGGCTTCACGAATGCCTCGTTAACGCTAGACCGCCCTGGATGAAGTTCGCTCCTTATCCAGCCACTCGACCAGCCGGTAGATCCCTTCCTCGATCGAAACGCCCGGCTCCCAGCCAAGCAGACGTGCCGCTGCTTCACGACTGAAAACCGGCCTTGTGGCGGGCGACCCCTTCTTCGTCGCGTCATCGCGGTATTCGGCCTTCAGGTCGGTCCGGCAGGACTTGATCATGAGATCAACGATTTCCCTCTGCGAAGTGTTCACACCCGTCGCAATGTTGATGCCTTCACCGCTTACATCGCTTTCCATGGCGAGCAAATTTGCCCGTGCCACGTCGCCGACGTACACGTAATCCTGCAACTGGTTTCCATCGCCCTGGATAACGGGAGGCTGGCCCGATCGAATTCGCTCATACGCCTCAACCATCCGAGTCGCATCAATGGCTCGCTTGTGTTGTCGCTCGCCGTAGATCGCCGAATAGCGCAGTGCCACGAAGTCAAGCCCATAACGCTGTTGATACAGGCGCGCGAGCCCTTCTCCCATTACCTTCGAAGTACAGTAAAGGACAAGAGCGGGAGGTAGGTCGCCCCAGCGAAGAGGCGAGCTTTCGTCGTTGGGTTCGTCACCCAGACCGCCGTAGACACCGGTCGACGAACTGAAAATCATCTTCTTGACGCCCTGCAAGCGGCACGCTTCAAGTACGTTCTGTGCGCCGCGAACGTTCACGTCAACGCCCATCCACGGATTCGCGGCGATCGGTGCCGTCAGGAATCCGGCCACATTGAAGGCGCCATCCGCAGAGGTGAAGGGGTCAAAGAGTTCGTTAAGACGCAAGATGTCGCCACGCACAAACGTGCAGCGCTCATCCGCCAGAAGCGACTGAATATTGTCGGGAGACCCGAGGGCCAGGTTATCCAGCAAGACGACTTCGCGAGCATCTGCCTCCAGCAGTAACTCACCGATGTGAGATCCGAGAAGGCTCGCTCCGCCTACTACTACAAACTTTCCTCCAGAAACCGCCGGCATCGTCGTCTCCTATGCTATTCGAGATGAATTCAAGGTTCGTATCGCCAAGCGCTCTTTCAATGGTTTTATCAAACGCTTCGCAGCAATCTCACACGTGGACTTTCCAGGCTCGGTCAACCGACCTGCGTCATCGGGCGTATCGATGCAGCTTTCTGCAGTTCGATGGGGTGCTCGGGCACCGGAACCTGTGCGGCATTGAGGACCATGGCAAGCATCGTGTAATACCCGACTATCGCGATGAGGTCCAGAACCGTGGGACGCCCGAAACGCTCCTCTGCTCTATCGAGAGCGGCTTCACCCGGTCGACCGTCCCATGCTGTTTCCACGCTAAACCGATGAACCAGCGCTTCGTCTGGACTCATTGAGCTCGGCATTTTTCCGACGGCAAGTTCGGAGATCATTTCTTCCTTGACCCCGGCTTCCCGCGCTATCCTGGCGTGAGCAAACCACTCATACTGACAGTTCCAACGGTGGGCAACGACGAGGATGGCCAGTTCAATCAACGTTTTTGGAATCGCCGTGCCGAACCGGAGATGTTCCCCCACCGTCTGCACACAACTCGCCAGTTCGGGATTGTGGATCAGGACAAGGAACGGTCCCTTAAGTGACCCTCGCGGTCCTGCAGCAATCTCGTCGGCCACCGCTTTCTGCCGCTCCGTCATGGCGCTGCGCTCCAAGGGTGGAAAACGCATTACGGATTCAGTCATATCAAAGTCTCGCTCTGTTAGACGTTCTCGGCGGCGTCAACGACTCGCCGCGAAGCATATTCGCCGCGGGTTCGCCGCCTGTCATCCAAACTGGCTTCCGCAAAGGCCATTCACGTACGACGGCTATCATTGAAGCCACTCACCACCACACCTTTGCCCAGGTTTCTGGATACGACATCGACCTGAAATGGCCGATCATGCGTGAGTGAAGGGATCAGCGCCCGCGCAACGTCAACTTGCGACAGGTCAATCTCTGCCTGGAAAACACCGGGCTCATCGCCTGCCTCCAGGACAATCGTCCCGAAGGGGTCAACAACCAACGAGTGACCGAATGTCGAATGATCTTCCGGGTGAGTTCCGCACGTCGCCGGAGCGATGATGTAGCACGCGTTTTCGATGGCCCGCGCTCTGAGCAATGCGTGCCAATGCATCTGTCCGGTGGCGCGTGTGAAAGCTGACGGAACGGCGATTATTTTCGCCCCTGCTTGAGCCAGCGCCCGGTAGAGATGCGGAAATCGCAAGTCGTAGCAGATGGTCAGACCGAGAAGGCCCCATGGCGTCTCCGCTGCTACTGCACGCGACCCCGCCTCATACAACGCCCCTTCGTTTATCACGCGTCCAGTCGGCAACGTCGCATTGAACATGTGTAGCTTTTCATAACTGGCAGCGACCGACCCGTCATCGGCGAACAGGTACGACCGGTTGTAGATCTTGTCATTGCTAGCGCGCATCGTCAGCGATCCCACCAACACCCAGCACTGGCATTCGCGTGCCACTGCACTGAATGCGGCCAGTGCCTCGTCGTTCTCGTCTGAGCCGGCACCATCGCGCATGACTCGGCCTCTCGAGTGCAACTGTGCAGCATATTCTGGCAACGTAATCAGTGTTGCGCCGTTGGCTGCTGCACGACGCACTCCAGCAACAGCCTCTTCGATGTTTGAATGACGGTCACCGTTCGGAGATACCTGCACGCACGCGATCGAAAGACTGGAGGTCATTTCACAGGCTCCGGGGCGTCTGTTTTGGCCTGGCCGATTCCCAGAATCTGCCGGGCTTCGTCTGGAGTTGCCAAAGTTGCGCCAAGCATCTCGAGGATGGTCCGAGCCTTCTTTACCAGTGAGGCATTGTCAGGAGCGAGCACGCCTTTTTCTATGTAAAGGTTGTCCTCGAGGCCGACCCGAACATGGCCGCCCAGCAGGTAAGCCTGAGCAACCATCGGGAACTCGGAGCGACCAATCCCGAACGCTGCCCATGTGCTGTCATGTGGCAGAAGACTCTTCATGGCACTCAACGCTTCAGTGACGGCCGGGGCACCCCAAGGCACGCCCATAACAAGCTGGAAGATGGCGTTGCGGTCAATCACGCCACGTTTGATCATATCCAGAGAGAGCGCAAGGTGCCCGGTATCGAAAATTTCCAACTCGGGGAGCACGCCTGCGCGCCGGATCTCTGCCGCGATCGCCTCGATGTGGGCCGGCACATTGATGAGAGCACCCTTTCCGAAGTTCAGGCTACCCATGTCGAGACTGCAGATCTCGGGCTTGAGCGCAAGGATGTGGCGAACACGTTCTTCCGGGGTTCGAAGATTGGAGCCCGGAGCAGCTGTGTTGGCCTCGCTACTGCTCGGTATGAAGCGCGCTCCCGGGCCCGTGGTGAGGTTGATGATGATTGGGCTTCCACTCTCGCGAATGCGCTCGACCACCTCGCGATACAACTCCAGTCCCATGCTGGGCTTACCGGTCTCGGGGTCGCGCACATGAATATGCGCGATTGCCGCGCCCGCCTCGCAGGCCTGGATCGCCTCATCTGCAATCTGGTTTGGCTTGAACGGGACCGCCGAAAATTTCGGCACCGTGTCGTCTCCACCTGTTACCGCACAAGTCAAAATCACTTTCTGTTGCATAGCCGCCTCGACAATTAATTGTGAAATGTCATTATACGGGATATATTTACGCACGCACACTTGGAATTGTCAACCTGCAATCGGAAACGCCCGGTCGGCGTCGCGACTCGAGGCGCGTCGCCCCAACCAGCACGGGCGATTACGACCGTGCGGCGCGGCCTATATCGTTAACCACGAGGTTGATTGGAGTGGCTACATTTGCCGGGAGCGGCGGACTGATGGGCATCAAGTCCAAGCTGGGAAAAGGCGCACACCCAGGCGAAGATCCAGATAAACTGCCAAATCGTTATAACTATGTCATGATTCGGGATATGTTTACCCTTAGACTGACCGAATTCCTGGCAGCCGTTGTTGGCGCACGCCTAGGCACGTCTTTTCACTCGCGATTGGCCGCCATCCTTGCGTGCAAGAAAAAGGAGCGTTGTATGAATACAGGCGCGACGTCTTTGCGATCGTTGGTCGGAAAGTGGTTTGGAGTCTATTCCCCCTGCGGATTCAGGTTGTAGGGTTCGGCCGCACTATTCCAGGTCGGTGCCGCCCAGTGATGGCACGACGGTCAGCGGCGTGACCTTCGGCCCAGTCTAGCTGCAACGGCGGCTTTGAAGGGCAGCCATTCGCAACGGGCGCAACGTGTGCCAATCTCACCCTTCTGCGAATCCAACAAATTCGCGTCGCAAATCCGGCAAGTCCAATTTATTCGGTTCCGCGTCATCAAAGGTTTGACCGAATTCGTTCGCAAGTCTCTGAGCACTAGGCAGGCCGGTATTGTCAACTTATTGAAGGGCGCGCTGGCGAAATCACTCAACATAAGGATTACTAATTTATGGGGCAATGCGATCCAGCATCGGATTGCCCGTTACGGTTTCCCACGCCTTGACCGCATGCTTGCGGGCCTGCCGTTTCTGTTGCGCGTTCGCGTTGTAGCGGCAGTGCATGAAGAGGTTGCTTACCTGAGCATGGACCGACGTGAATCGTTGTAGATGGCGCGCCGACTTGAAGCGGCGCATCACCTTCTCGCGCACGCGTGTGGGCTGGTGGGAATTCTCCGCCCGGTTGTTCAGTCCTTTGTGTTGCCGATGCTCGACTTTCAGGCCCAGTTCGTTGTTCGCCGCCGCGTAGCTGCGCAGCTTGTCCGTGACGATCACGCGTGGGCAGCCGTGGCGCCTGAGCAGCTTGCGCATCAGCCGTTCGGCCGCCGCCTTGTCGCGGCGGCTCTGCACCAGCACATCGAGCACTGCGCCGTGCTGATCGACAGCCCGCCACAGCCAATGCTTCCTGCCGTGGATCGTCACGACCACCTCATCCAGATGCCACTTGTCGCCGCGACCCGGCGCTGTCGAACGGATACGCTTCGCGACCGCCAGACCGAACTTCGTCGCCCAGCACCGCACCGTTTCGTACGTAAGCTCGATTCCCCGTGCCGCGAGCATCTCCTCAACCATGCGCAGGCTGAGCGGGAACCGGTAGTACAGCCACACCGCGTAGCTGATGATGTCCGGCGGAAATCGATAGCCCTTGAACGAAATCGGCGCCTCGGCCGACAGCAAAACGGAAACGGAAGCTTTCTTCATGCCCCATTATATTCGTCGACCCCCGCGCCAACTTGACAATACCAGCACACGATCTACCTAAGCGAGTTCGCCAAGACCCAGATGCGGGCGCTGCTCGAACTCGGCGGCACTGGCTCTTCCCGGCCGCCCGGCACGACGGGCCAGTCTGTTCCAAGTCCATTACGAAGCAGATCTATGACCGCCAAGGCGCGGCAAGCGGCACGCCGTTGCAGCACCGCAGCCAGCACATCGACGCGCTCATCTTGCCAGGCGGACGGTGGACCCCTCACGATCTGCGCCGAACGGGCGCGACGGTATTGTCAAGTTGGCGCGGGGGTCGACGAATATAATGGGGCATGAAGAAAGCTTCCGTTTCCGTTTTGCTGTCGGCCGAGGCGCCGATTTCGTTCAAGGGCTATCGATTTCCGCCGGACATCATCAGCTACGCGGTGTGGCTGTACTACCGGTTCCCGCTCAGCCTGCGCATGGTTGAGGAGATGCTCGCGGCACGGGGAATCGAGCTTACGTACGAAACGGTGCGGTGCTGGGCGACGAAGTTCGGTCTGGCGGTCGCGAAGCGTATCCGTTCGACAGCGCCGGGTCGCGGCGACAAGTGGCATCTGGATGAGGTGGTCGTGACGATCCACGGCAGGAAGCATTGGCTGTGGCGGGCTGTCGATCAGCACGGCGCAGTGCTCGATGTGCTGGTGCAGAGCCGCCGCGACAAGGCGGCGGCCGAACGGCTGATGCGCAAGCTGCTCAGGCGCCACGGCTGCCCACGCGTGATCGTCACGGACAAGCTGCGCAGCTACGCGGCGGCGAACAACGAACTGGGCCTGAAAGTCGAGCATCGGCAACACAAAGGACTGAACAACCGGGCGGAGAATTCCCACCAGCCCACACGCGTGCGCGAGAAGGTGATGCGCCGCTTCAAGTCGGCGCGCCATCTACAACGATTCACGTCGGTCCATGCTCAGGTAAGCAACCTCTTCATGCACTGCCGCTACAACGCGAACGCGCAACAGAAACGGCAGGCCCGCAAGCATGCGGTCAAGGCGTGGGAAACCGTAACGGGCAATCCGATGCTGGATCGCATTGCCCCATAAATTAGTAATCCTTATGTTGAGTGATTTCGCCAGCGCGCCCTTCAATAAGTTGACAATACCCTAGAACCTTTTTGTACTTGCCCTCGTTATGTTCGTTTTCCAACACAACGGAACAGGCTTTTTCCAAGGTGCATACTAAAAACATATGGCCCATCTATCATCTTCCTTGCACTATCAAAAAACGACAAGACCCTACGAGAGACCTACCATGAGCGAGTTCGCAAAACTGTTGACGTTGGTTGTGTCCGCAACGAAGCGCCCGGAACTGCCGGAAGACCATACGGGGAGTCAGGCTTCAATGGCCGCGCAGCGCGCCACGGGCCAGGCCGAAGCAGATATGCAGGACGCGTTGAAGGCCGCGGCAACGGAAAGGAATGGCGCGTGCGACCGGCTGCTGAAGTTCCTTGGCCGCGCCTTTGGTTCAAGAACTGACCCCGATGGCTACCCGACGCGCCCAACGGGTCGCAGTCAAGGCCGTGGCTTTCATGTCGAAGGACGAGGCGCTGTTCGCCACGATTGCCGACGCGGAAGCCAGAGCGTTCGACGCCCTCACCCGTACGTATGGCTCAGCGCTCGAATACCCGACAGACAAGCAGCTTGACGAACTGTACGGCCTGGCACTGCGCCATGGCAGTCCAACGGCTCGCACGGACGATGAATCGACAGCCGCATATGAGAAATCGAGCTGGCCAGATTCGCGAAGCTTTGTCGAGCAGTAGCCGCCACGCTCACCAGCCGGATTGACGCCTTGAACGGTCGAGTCGGCAAGCCGTTAAATGCAACCGTCGGCACAGTGGGCTCTGGTCGGAAAATGGAAGGCCGCGACCCGCAAAGACGATCACCCACCGCCTGCCAGGAGTCGGTCGGCGAGACCCTCAAAAGGAAGTGAGGCCCGTCATGAACATGCTAACCATCACCGCTCGCCAGCTCTTGTTGTATAGCCACACCCTCGCCTTCGCCTTCGCCATCGTGCGCGTGTTGCGGGAAGACGTGGCGCTGCTCACAGCTCGGCGCATTGATGCCGTCAGACTGGAAACCACCGGACGTACCATTGCAGGGTTGCTCGGCCTGCTCTGGATAACGGGCGTCGCTATGATCCTGCTTGGCACCGGCTTACACGTGGCTGTGCTGGTCTCCAAGCCGAAGCTGGCTGCAAAGCTGACAGTGGTATGCCTGCTGACGGCGAACGGCTTGCTGCTGCATCGAGTCGCGTTTCCGATGCTGACCACACCGCAGCGTCGCCCACGTCGGGCGGCGACGATATGCGTCTTGTTGGGGGCCATCAGTTCGGTGTCGTGGCTCTATGCGTCTTTTGTAGGCGTGGCGCGCCTTATCGCCCCGGCGATGTCCTATACGGGCTTCCTAGCCTTGTACGGGGTGGGGCTGGTGGGCGGGATCGGGACTGCGTTGGCGGTGGCGCGGCCGCGTGTGGAGCGGCTATTGGCTCGGTTGTCCGGCGGGGACGTGGTTGTCGGTTCGGCGCCAGCCGGACGATTGAGCTTGCCGCCTTTTTAGCGCAACCCCGAAATAGCGCCGCACGCTACGCCATCCGGTCGTTCAAGTCGAGCGCGGGCTTGGCGACCTACGTCTCAAGTTCCTGCCGGCGATCAACCAGACGCGCGGTGGGTATTGTCAACTTATTGAAGGGCGCGCTGGCGAAATCACCCCGTCGCCGATTGTATTCGCAGAGCATACTACGACAGTAGTCGGTGTCGTCGCGCAGCCATCCAGTCACGGCAACCAATCGCAGCATGCAACCGCATGAGCCGAGACGCCGTCAAAACGTACAGGGCCGGCAGGCACGTCCCTTCACGTGGAACCGGTCGTTCGCGATGGGCGCCACGCAGCAACACACGAATGACCGCACCGACGAGCCGGCAAACTATTGCATCCACCGGTTGAATCCGCCCCCATAAGCTGCAACCGCATCCGCTCATAGAGATTCCCTCGGGCAGGTATCGATATGCCGCGCCAGTATCCAACACGCATCCCTGGTTTTCCTAAGCGAACGAACTGCTGCTCCGCCGACCCACATTTGGACGGCTGGCAGCCCCCAAGCCGTCAGAAATGGGACTGCCTTACCGGTAAACAGGTTGTCGCTGGCACAGTTCGCGCATTGATATACGAGCCTCAAGCTCGTGAGCAACGAACGCGGCCGGCCCCTCAACGCTACCCGAAATTCCATTCCGTTCCCGCGAGAGCCGGTCGTCATGTGGGGGCAAACGTGGGGGCAAAATCGGCTCCAAACGAAAAAGGCTCTCAGAGCCGAAGCCATGAGAGCCTTATATCTATTGGTCGGGGCGAGAGGATTTGAACCTCCGACCACCTGCACCCCATGCAGGTACGCTACCAGGCTGCGCTACGCCCCGAACAGAAGAAAATTATAACAGACACTTCATTCGATTAGAACCGCTCGACACGAACAAAGCGAACAAGTCCATGAACTAGTGGCCCAGCAGATCGATTACGTTCTGCAGTTCCTGGCGCAACTTCTCGACATCGACCGCAACCGTTGCCGCCGATGCCTGCACCTGACCCGCGACTCCAGCGGTAGCCTCACCCTCTTCGAGCACCGCATCCGGCCCACCGCCGCCATGCGAATCGAGCCGGTTGCGCGCCCCGTTGATCGTAAAACCCTGCTCGTACAGCAACTCTCGAATCCGCCGGATCAGCAGCACCTCGTGATGCTGATAATACCGACGATTGCCGCGCCGCTTGACCGGCCTCAACTGGGTGAACTCCTGCTCCCAGTAACGCAGCACGTGAGGCTTTACCCCACAAAGTTCGCTGACCTCACCAATCGTGAAGTACCGCTTCGCCGGAATCGGAGGCAAGACGACTTTTTCGATCGTCGCTGTCATCGTCAGTTAGCCGTGATGGGTTGCCCGAAAGCGCGCCAGTCAATCAGCGCGCGAGAAGCTCGCTTCGGCGCCGTTTTCGACGAGCGCCTTCAGTTTTTGACTTGCATGAAACGTCACCACGCGACGTGCCGCAATCGGAATCGCCTCGCCCGTCTTCGGATTTCTGCCGGGACGCTGCGGCTTGTCGCGCAACTGGAAGTTGCCGAAGCCCGACAGCTTCACGCTGTCGCCGCTCTCGAGCGCATCGCGGATCACCTCGAAGAAAGCCTCGACCATGTCCTTCGCTTCCCGCTTGTTGAGCCCGACATTGTCGAACAGCAACTCGGCAAGTTCCGCCTTGGTGAGTGTCGGCGTTTCATTGGAAACGACGGCGGATGATGTCGGAATATCTCGAATCATGGCGCTGCGTTGCGCCGTAAGAAGGGCTTCGAAATCACTCGAGTTCATTTCATTCATATCTATCAAATGGCGCGCCAAGCGTAAAACAATGGATGCGGAAACAGCCGTGCAATTGTTAAATGCGGGTTATCCGCGCAACCGTGCGCCATATACTCGAGCTAGACGTTCCACCAGAGTTTGAATAGCCAGATCGACCGTTTCATCCTGAAGGGTTCCGCCAGTATCTTGCAAGGTCACCCGGAACGCAAGGCTTTTCTCGTGCGAGGCCAGACCACCGGAAGTGTTTGATTTTGGACGAAATTCGTCGAAAAGTGCAACCTTCTGGACAGCCTTGCAGGCCGGTTCGGACTGGGCCTTCTGAAGCTCGTCGAGCAGCGCCTGAACCTCGATTTTCTGATCGACGACCACCGCGATATCACGTCGTACCGGCGGGAATTTTGAAACTTCCGACGGAATCGGCAATACCCGTTGCATTAATGCTTCCGCTTCGATTTCAAACAGAATCGGCGCATGCGGCAAATCATATTTTTGCATCCAGCGCGGATGCAATTCGCCAATCCAGCCCACTGCGCGACCATTCAATTCGATCCGCGCGCTGCGTCCCGGATGCAGCGCAGGATGCTCGGCCTGTACGAACCGCGCGAGCGCCGGTGCGACCAGCGCTTCGAGGTCGCCCTTCACGTCGAAGAAGTCGACGGCACGCGTCGGTGCGCCCCACTGCTCGTCGAGCGCGGGCCCATAGGCGAGCGCGCCGATCATCTTCGGCTGCGCGAAACCTTCGACGGTCAGCTCGCCGGCCTTGATCGACGGATCGTGCAGGAATACGCGACCTGCTTCAAACACGCGCACGCGGTCCGCCGCGCGACGGTTCAGATTCGTGCGCAACACATGAATCAGGCTGCCGAACAACGTCGTGCGCATCACCGACAGTTGGCTCGCGATCGGGTTGATCAGACGCACGGGGTTGCTGTTGCCTGCGAAGTCCTGCTCCCACTCCGCGTCGACGAAGCTGAAGTTCACCGTTTCCGCGTAGTCGCGCGCGGCGAGCGCATGACGGATCGCGTGGATGGAGCGTTGCGTCTCGTTGGTCGCGCGCATTTCGCTGGTCGCGACCGGCGGGCGCGCCGGAATCTTTTCGAAGCCGTGGATACGCGCGACCTCTTCGATCAGGTCCTCTTCGATTTCGAGATCGAAGCGGTACGACGGCGGCATCACCGAGAACGTATCGCCGTCACGCTCGAACGAGAGGCCGAGGCGCGTGAAGATCTGCGCGATTTCATCGACACCGATCGCGACGCCGATGATGCGGTTCGCGCGCGAAACGCGCATCTTCACGGGCGCGCGCTTCGGCACATTGACGATCTGATCGTCGACCGGACCCGCTTCGCCGCCGCAGATGTCGAGGATCAGCTGCGTGATGCGCTCGATATGATCGACGGTCGTCGCGTAGTCGACGCCGCGCTCGAAGCGATGGCCTGCATCGGTCGAAAAGTTGTACTTGCGCGAGCGACCACGAATGCTGTCGGGCCACCAGAACGCGGCCTCGAGATAGATGTGGGTGGTGTCGAGCGTGACCGCGGTGCTGTCGCCGCCCATGATGCCCGCGAGGCTTTCGATATGCTGCTCGTCGGCGATCACACCGACCGTTTCGTCGAGCTCGACCGTGTTCCCGTTCAGCAGCTTCAGCGTTTCGCCCTTGCGGCCCCAGCGTACGTCCATGCCGCCGTGGATCTTGTCGAGATCGAACACGTGCGATGGACGCCCCAGCTCGAGCATCACATAGTTCGAGATGTCGACGAGCGCGGAAATGCTGCGCTGGCCGGAGCGCTCGAGACGCTCGACCATCCATTGCGGCGACTTCGCGCGCGCATTGACGCCGCGGATCACGCGGCCCGAGAAACGGCCGCACAGATCGGGCGCGGAGATTTTCACGGGCAGCGTTTCGTTGAGCGTGACCGGAGCCGGCTTGATTTCGAGCGGACGCAGCGGCGCTCCGGTAATCGCCGACGTTTCTCGCGCGACGCCGAATACCGACAGACAGTCGGCCTTGTTCGGCGTCAGCTTGATTTCAAAAACGGTGTCGTCGAGATTGAGCGTGTCGCGGATGTCCTGGCCGATCGGCGTGTCTTCCGGCAGGATCATCAGACCGCTGTGATCTTCGGAGAGCTTCAGCTCGCGCGCCGAGCACAGCATGCCCTGGCTTTCCACGCCGCGCAGCTTCGACAGCTTGATCGCGAACGGTGCGCCGCCCTCTTCGGCCGGCGGCAGTTGCGCGCCGACCAGCGCGACCGGCACCTTGATGCCGGGCGCAACATTCGGCGCGCCGCACACGATGTTGAGCGTCGCGCCGGTGCCAGCGTCGACCTGACACACGTTGAGCTTGTCCGCATCCGGGTGCTTGACGACTTCCAGCACCTGGCCGACGACGATCTTCGAGGTCGGCGGCGCGGCCGTCCGCAGGTCTTCGACTTCGAGACCCGCCATCGTCAACGCGTGCGACAGCTCGTCGGTGGTCAGTTGCGGATCGACAAAAGTTCTGAGCCAGGATTCCGGAAATTGCATGGTTCTGTGTACGTTGTGATCAGGTTAGGTCCACGTCCGGCAGATGCTTCGTAAAGCCCGGTGGTCTTGCGCCGGTTCAGCGAGCTCTGCCGGGGACGCTCGCGGCGCGCACCAGGTGCGCTGCCGCGATTTATGCTTCGTCGCGCTCGCGCGCGCCGGGTCACGCGAATTGACGCAGGAATCGCAGGTCGTTTTCGAAAAACAGGCGCAGGTCCTGCACGCCGTAACGCAGCATCGTGAGACGCTCGAGGCCACTGCCGAAAGCGAAGCCGATGTAGCGCTCCGGGTCGAGACCCATGTTGCGGATCACAGTCGGATGCACCTGGCCGGAGCCCGAAATTTCGAGCCACTTGCCCGCGTTCTTGCCCGTTTCGAACTGCATGTCGATCTCGGCCGACGGTTCGGTGAACGGGAAATACGACGGACGGAAGCGCACGAGAATGTCGTCGCGCTCGAAGAATTTCTTCAGGAAGTCGGTATAGACGCCCTTCAGGTCCGCGAAGCTGATGTTCTCGTCAATCCACAGGCCTTCGACCTGGTTGAACATCGGCGAATGCGTCGCGTCGCTATCCACGCGATACGTGCGGCCCGGCACGATCACCTTGATCGGCGGCGTGTTGGTGCGCGCGTAGCGCACCTGCATCGGGCTCGTATGCGTGCGCAGCAGCAGCGGGCGGCCGTCGGCATCCTTGCCGTCGACGTAGAAGGTGTCCTGCATCGAACGCGCCGGATGGTTTTCCGGGCTGTTCAGCGAGGTGAAGTTGTACCAGTCGGTTTCGATCTCGGGGCCGTCGGCCACGTCGAACCCGATCGTACGGAAAATCTGTTCGACGCGCTCCCAGGTGCGCATCACCGGGTGCAGGCTACCTGCGTTGGCGCCGCGGCCCGGCAGCGTGACGTCGATCGCTTCAGCAGCGAGACGCTGGTTCAGAAGTGCGTCGGCGAGCGCCTGACGACGTGCTGTGAGCGCGGCCTCGACCTGTTGCTTGACGAGGTTGATCCGTGCGCCTTCGGTCTTGCGCGTTTCGGGATCGAGTTTGCCAAGGCCCTTCAACAGCTCGGTCAGCGCACCCGCCTTACCGAGAAAGCGCGCTTTCTCGTTCTCGAGGGTGGTGACGTCGGGGGCTTCTGCGAAGGCTTTTTGCGCGTCGGCGACAATCTGGTCCAGATCCATTGATCCCATCATTTCAACGTCAGTGTTCTATCGAAACAAAACTGGTTCTACCAACAAAAACGGGGCTCGGTGAGGAGCCCCGTTTTTGTTGCAGCGTCACCGAGACTACCGGATGTTCGCTGCAACGAACCACGCAGTTTTAATTGCCAGAAGCGCAATCAGGCTGCAACGGCGGCTTTCACCTGCTGAACGATCGCAGCAAAAGCAGCCTTGTCGAACACAGCCATGTCGGCCAGCACCTTACGGTCCAGTTCGATCGACGCCTTCTTCAGGCCGTTGATGAACACGCTGTACGTCATGTCGTGCTGACGCACCGCCGCGTTGATACGCGTGATCCACAGTGCGCGGAACACACGCTTCTTGTTGCGGCGGTCGCGGTAGGCGTATTGGCCTGCGCGCATGACCGCCTGCTTGGCGATGCGATAGACGTTATTGCGACGGCCGCGGTAACCCTTGGCCAGCTTGATGATCTTCTTGTGACGGGCCCGTGCGGTAACCCCACGTTTTACTCGAGGCATGTTTCGCTCCTATGAGTGTCGGTTAAGGGTTAAGCGAACGGCAGCATTGCGCGAACGGAGTTCAGATCGGAATCATGAACTGCCGTGGAGCCGCGCAGATGGCGTTTGTTCTTGGTGGTCTTCTTGGTAAGAATGTGACGCTTGAAGGCCTGACCGCGCTTGACGGTACCGCCCGGACGCACCACGAAGCGCTTTGCAGCGCTCTTCTTGGTCTTCATCTTCGGCATGACAACTCCATTATTAGATGGACATGGGTGTGCGGTCGGCCAGATGGCCATTTCCCGCCCTTCGAAACCCATTCCACTTGGTATGCAGACCGCCGATACCGCCAGCGGCCGCTTTTCGGGAACCACTGCGCACTTGCATGCGCGACGTTCCGAAACCTTCCGACACCAAGCCGGACACCCAGCACAGCATCAAACAACCTTGCGCCGCCGGAGCGCGCGCCACATGGCACGCCGTCGCCCCGGCCAACTGCTTCGCGCTTACTTCTTTTTCTTCGGAGCGAGCACCATGATCATCTGGCGCCCTTCCATTTTCGGCATCTGCTCGACCTGACCGACTTCGTCGAGGTCGGTGCGCAGGCGTTCGAGCATGCGCATGCCGATTTCCTGGTGAGCCATTTCGCGGCCACGGAAACGCAACGTGATTTTCGTCTTGTCGCCGTCTTCGAGGAAGCGGACGAGGTTGCGCAGCTTGACGTTGTAATCACCGTCGTCGGTACCTGGGCGGAATTTGACTTCCTTGACCTGGATGACCTTCTGCTTGAGCTTGGCCTCGTGTTGCTTCTTCGCTTCCTGGTACTTGAACTTGCCGTAGTCCATCAAGCGGCAAACTGGCGGAACCGCTTGCGGAGCGATTTCGACCAGATCTACGTCCTGCTGTTCCGACATGCGGAACGCATCAGCGAGTTTCACGATGCCGAGCGGTTCGTTCTCGACGCCGACCAGTCGCACCTCGGGTGCTGTAATTTCACCGTTGATGCGGTGCGCAGACTTATCAGTAGCGATGTTACGTTTCCTCTAAAAATTAAAAAAAACGAGCCGGGTACCAAGTGGCTCAGTTGAACGACTGCACGTCCTGGCGCAGACGCTCAATGAAGGCGTCAACAGGCATTACACCCATATCGACACCACCACGGGCACGCACGGCTACCGTTTGCGCTTCACGCTCCTTGTCGCCGACCACCAACAGGTAGGGGACCTTTTCCAGCGTGTGCTCGCGTATTTTATAGCTAATCTTCTCGTTGCGCAAATCGGCCTCGACTCTAACCCCTTGTTTTTGCAACGATTGGGCTAGCGCCTGCGCGTATTCGGCCTGACTTTCCGCAATATTCATCACAACGACCTGCATCGGCGCGAGCCAAGCGGGCATTGCACCGGCATGGTGCTCGATCAGAATCCCGAGGAAACGCTCCATCGATCCGACGATCGCCCGGTGCAGCATGATCGGGCGACGGCGACTGTTGTCTTCGGCAACGTATTCGGCACCCAGCCGCTCCGGCAACACCATGTCGAGCTGCAGCGTACCGCACTGCCACGAGCGGCCGAGCGCGTCCTTGATGTGATACTCGACCTTCGGGCCGTAGAATGCACCCTCGCCGGGCAACTCTTCCCACGTGACGCCGCAGGCCGTCAGCGCCTCGCGCAGTCCCTGCTCCGCGCGATCCCAAGTTTCGTCGGTGCCGGCGCGCGCATCCGGGCGCAGTGACAGCTTGATCTCGACGTTATCAAAGCCGAAGTCGCGGTAGACGCTCATTGCCAGCGTGTTGAACGCGATCGATTCGCTGATGAACTGATCTTCGGTACAGAAAATATGCGCGTCGTCCTGCACGAAGCCGCGCACACGCATCAGTCCATGCAGCGCGCCCGACGATTCGTTGCGATGACACGAACCGAACTCCGCGTAACGCAGCGGCAGATCGCGATACGAGCGCAAACCGTGATTGAACACCTGCACGTGACCGGGGCAGTTCATCGGCTTGATCGCGTAGTCGCGCTTTTCCGATTCCGTCGTGAACATGTTTTCACGATAGTTCTGCCAGTGGCCCGACGCTTCCCACAGCGAGCGGTCCATGATCATTGGCGTCTTGATTTCCAGGTAGCCGGCGTCGTTCACGCGACGGCGCATGTACTGCTCGACTTGCTGCCACAGCGTCCAGCCGCGCGGATGCCAGAACACCATGCCCGGCGACTCGTCCTGCATGTGGAACAGGTCGAGCTGCTTACCAAGCTTGCGATGGTCGCGCTTCTCGGCTTCTTCGAGCATGTGGAGATACGCTTCCTGGTCTTCCTTCTTCGTCCAGGCCGTGCCGTAAATGCGCTGCAGTTGCTCGTTCTTCGAGTCGCCACGCCAGTACGCGCCCGCGACTTTCATCAGCTTGAAGACCTTCAGCTTGCCGGTGGACGGCACGTGGGGGCCGCGGCACAGGTCCGTGAAGCCGCCATGCGAGTACAGTTTTATTTCGTCGCTAGCGGGGATCGATTCGATGATCTCGGCCTTGTACTTTTCACCGATGCTCTTGAAGTACTCGACCGCTTCGTCGCGGGACACCACGCGACGCGACACCGGCTCGTCCCTCTTCGAGAGTTCCTGCATGCGCTTTTCGATCTTTTCGAGATCTTCCGGCGTGAAAGGACGGTTATAGGAGAAGTCGTAATAGAAACCGTTGTCGATGACCGGACCGATCGTGACCTGCGCTTCCGGGTACAGATCCTTCACCGCGTACGCGAGCAGGTGCGCCGTCGAGTGGCGGATGATATCGAGACCGTCTGCGTCCTTCTCCGTGACGATGGCGAGTGCCACGTCGTGATCGATCAGCATGGACGTATCGACCAGCTCCCCGTCGATCTTGCCGCCGAGCGCGGCTTTCGCGAGACCGGGGCCGATCGAGGCGGCCACTTCGGCGACGGTCACCGGATGCTCGTACTGTCGAACAGAACCGTCAGGCAAACGTATCGAAACCATTGCGTTCTCCGTGGTGCCGACCGGCGGCGGCACATACAACCAGGGTCAAAAAGATAAAAAAAATGCGGCCCCGCTTTCGAGGGGCCGCATTCACATTTTATGCAAACTTCACTGGCGAAAGTGGTCCTCGACTAGCGTCGTTCCGAAGTGGTTTCGGTCAACGTTCGCGGTGTCATAACCGTATTCGCCTTTTTGCGCTCAAAGCGCTTACTGCAGTTTGCGAAACCCCAGCGAGGCCGGAATTTCATTTTCGTTGGTAGGCTCGATTGGACTCGAACCAACGACCCCCACCATGTCAAGGTGGTGCTCTAACCAGCTGAGCTACGAGCCTGAAGAAACGAGAGTATACGGGGTATAGCGCAGCTTGGCAAGTACTTTTATGCGGCGACTTTAATCCGTCGCGCCACTAGCGGGGCTTTTTCCAACCGCCCGCGCCTCAGTTCTTGCGCGTCGCGCGCACGACACCCGTGATCTCGCCCAGCAGCGTGCACGCGCGCTGAATCTGCGCGGAGCTCGACACCTCGACGGTAAATTGCATGAACGCGGCATTGCGGCGCGATTGCGTCTTTACGCCGATCACGTTCATCTTTTCCCGCCGCGAATACTTCGGAGATATCGCGCAGCAGACCTTGCCGGTCCGTCGCCTCGATGCCGAGGTCGACCGGGTAGACGGAATGGCCGCGGCCGCTCATCACGTCCGCCGACCACGCCGTCTGAAGCACGCGCTCCGGCGCGCGCTCCGCCATCCGGCGGAACGTCGCGCAGTCGCTGCGATGAACCGACATGCCCTTGCCTCGCGTAACGAATCCGCAGATGTCGTCGGGCGGCGCCGGCCGGCAGCAGCGCGCGAGCTGGGTGAGCAACGCATCGACGCCGACCACCAGCACCCCCGTGGACGCGCCGCGCGCGACGCTCGCGCCGCTGCTGCGTTTCTCGAACTTCTCCGGCGCATCGACCTCGGGCTCGGGCGGCGGCGCATCCTGCAACGCCTGCTCGACGAGCCTCAGACTGAACTCCTCCTTGCCGACCACGGAGAACAGGTCGTCGGTGGTCTTGAAACCGAGCCGCGCGGCCAGTTGATCGAGATTGACTGAGGTCTTGCCTTCGCGCTGCAGGGTTTTTTCAACCATCGCGCGACCGTTCGCGATGTGCTCCTGTAACTCCACCGCGTTGAACCATGCCCGCACCTTCTGCCGCGCGCGCGGGCTTTGCAGATAGCCAAGTTGCGGATTAAGCCAGTCGCGCGACGGACCGCCCTCCTTCACCGCCACGATCTCGACCGTCTGGCCGTTCTGCAGCGGCGTGTTGAGCGGCACCATCGCGCCGTCGACGCGCGCGCCGCGGCAACGATGCCCAAGCTCGCTGTGCAGGTGAAACGCGAAGTCGATCGGCGTCGCGCCGTGCGGCAACGGAATCACGCGCGCCTGCGGCGTCAGCACGTAGATGTGATCGTCGTCGAGCGTGGCCTGGCGCAACTGCTCCCACGGCTGTGCCGAGCCCGCTTCGCCATGCTCGGCCTCGGAGACTTCGTCCTTCCACGCGAGCAACTGTCGCAGCCAGGCGATCTTCTCGTCGTATTTCTCGCTCGCGGTGAACGTGCCGCCATAGCCGCGCGCACCCGCTTCCTTGTAGCGCCAGTGCGCGGCCACGCCGTATTCGGCGAAGCGATGCATTTCCTGCGTGCGGATCTGCACTTCGAACGCGCGGCCGTCGTCGCCGATCACGACGGTGTGCAGCGACTTGTAGCCGTTCGGCTTCGGCCGGGAGATGTAATCGTCGAACTCCTTCGGCACCGGCTGCCACAGGTTGTGCACGATGCCGAGCACGGTGTAGCAGTCCTTGATGTCCGGCACGATCACGCGAAACGCGCGCACGTCGTACAGCTCGGCGAAGTCCAGCTCCTTGCCGCGCATCTTGCGCCAGATGCTGTAGATATGCTTCGGCCGACCACTCACTTCCGCGCGGATATGCGCGGCGGCCAGCTCCTGCTGCAGGCGTTCGATCGCCTGCGCGACATAGCTCTCGCGCTCGACGCGCTTCTCGTCGAGCAGTTTCGCGATGCGCTTGTAGGTGTCCGGCTCCTCGAAACGGAACGCGAGGTCCTCGAGCTCCCACTTCAATTGCCAGATACCGAGGCGGTTTGCGAGCGGCGCGTAGATATCGAGCGTTTCGCGTGCGACGTCGGGCGACGGCGTGAGCTTCGCGGCCGCGTAATAACGCAGCGTTTGCAGCCGCGACGCGAGGCGGATCAGCACGACGCGAATGTCTTGCGCGAACGCGAGCAGCATTTTGCGCAGCGCCTCGACCTGCACGCGGCGCGCAGCCTGCGCGTCACGCCCGGCCTCGGGCATCGCGTTTTGCGCCGCGCGCAAACTGACCATGCCGAGCCGCAGCAGCTTGCGTACGTCGCCGACCAGTTGGGCGACTTCTGCGCCGAAGTCGTCGGCGATCACGCGCTCCGGATCGCGCAGATGCGGTGTCAGCGCAAACAGCGCAGCGGCCAGCACCGCCGGCGGATCGACGTTGAGCTTGCGCATGATCGACGCGGTGCCCGCCGCGTGATCCGCGAGCAATTCGCCCGACGACAGCCGCACCTCGCCCGCATGTTCGCGCACGAACGCCATCGCTTCGTCGAAGGAACGATGGGGATGAGGCGCGCTCGGAACGGTATCGGTGTTCATGGTGCGACGGCCCGCCGGGCCAGACGATTCAACGGAAAATCAACCACGGTGCGGCCGGACGGCCGCGACTCAGTTGCGCTGCGCCGCGATCACGACGATTTCGACGAGGCACTTCGGATTCGCAAGCTTTGCCTCGACGGTCGCGCGCGGCGGCGTGTCGCCCTGCGCGACCCACTCGTCCCACACGGCGTTCATGCCGGCGAAATGCGCCATGTCCGAGATATAGATCTGCACCGACAGCAACAGCGACTTGTCGCTGTTCGCTTCGGCGAGCAGACGGTCGATGTGGCCGAGCACTTCGCGCGTCTGGCCGGCGATGTCCAGATCGTCGTCTTCGGCGATCTGACCCGCGAGGTACACGGTGCCGTTGTGCGCGGCCATTTCCGAGAGACGCTTGCCGACGTGATAACGAATGACTGCCATGAAAAGTCCTGAGCTGAGGGGTTAATCGAACTACGTCCCACACGACACTGCCGATGAAATCGTCATGCGGAACTCAATATTATGACGCGTTCGCGGCCTGACCGATGAAGAACTCCCTCGCGAGCGCGATCTGGTCCGCCGCCAGGAACGCCGGCGCATGCCCGACGCCGGCGATCTCCACGCTCGATGCGGCACGCGCGGTCGACACCATCTTCGCGACCGTTTCACGCGACAGCAAATCCGACTGCTCGCCGCGCACCACCAGCACCGGCCCCTGGAACGACGCGAGCGAATGCCACAGCGCCGCCTCGCCGAGCTTCGCCGCTTCCTCGGTGACCGCCGCGAACGGCTGCGCGATGCGCGGGTCATAGCGCAGCACCCATGCGCCGTCCTCTTCGCGCAGCAACGGCGTATTGATTTCGCGCCATTCGTCCGGAGTCAGCGGTCCGAAGCTCTGCGCGAGCTGCGCGGCATAGTCAACGCCCTGCTGCAGCGTTTCGAAGCGTGCGGGCTTGCCAAGGTAATCGCCGATGCGCTTGACCGCGACCGGCTCCAGATGCGGCCCGACGTCGTTCAGCAGCAGCTTGCGGATCGGCGTGTCCGGCAGGCCGGCGAGCCCCATGCCGATCAGGCCGCCCATCGAGGTGCCGAACCAGTCGACGGTGTCGACGTCGAGCCGAGCGATCAGTGTGACCATGTCGGCGACGTACTGCGGCACCGCGTATAAGTTGGGGTTCGCGAGCCACGACGACAAGCCCCGGCCAACCACGTCCGGGCACACCACGCGATAGGTGTCCGCGAAGTTGGCGGCGAGGCGGTCGAAATCGCGCCCCGATCGCGTGAGTCCGTGCACGCACAGCAACACGCGCGGATTGTCCGGGTCGCCCCACTCGGTATAGGCGACGCGATGCAGGCCGGCAGGGCTCGCGCACCGCACGTAACGTTGACGCGGCGCGGGCCGCCCGGTGGTGGAAGCGGAAGTCGTTGCGGTCATCTGGTGTCCTTGCAAAGACGCTGCGGATTGGGCTGCGAACGATTGTAAACCGCTTCGTCGCGCGGCAAGCATCGGCCAGAAGGCTTAGGAAGGTCGATCCAACCGTCCGGCGCATCCGCCGCCGCGCGCCAAAAACAGAACGGGCGAGACTCACGTCTCGCCCGTCCGGAACACACCGTTGCCGCCGCGCGGTCGCGCCGACGCGCGCAACGGCGTTTCAACCCGCGTCAGCTCACCGCGCTCACATCGAGCGGCGCGCCGGTTTTCGCCTTGATTTCGTCGACGCTCACACCCGGCGCGAGTTCGGTCACTTTCAAGCCGTTTTCGGTCACTTCGATCACGCCCAGATCGGTGATGATCTCGTCGACCACACCCACGCCCGTCAGCGGCAGCGTGCATTCTTCGAGGATCTTGTGCTGATCGCCCTTCGCGACGTGCTCCATCAGCACGACCACGCGCTTGACGCCCGCGACCAGGTCCATCGCGCCGCCCATGCCCTTGATCATCTTGCCCGGGATCATCCAGTTCGCGAGATCGCCCTTCCTGCTGATCTGCATCGCACCGAGAATCGCGAGATTGATGTGGCCGCCGCGAATCATCGCGAACGAATCCGCCGAAGAGAAAATCGACGAACCGGGCAGCGTCGTCACCGTTTGCTTGCCGGCGTTGATCAGGTCGGCGTCGACTTCGTCTTCGGTCGGCGACGGGCCGATACCGAGCAGACCGTTCTCCGACTGCAGCCACACTTCGACGCCCGTCGGCACGTGGTTCGCGACCAGCGTCGGCAAGCCGATGCCGAGGTTCACGTAAAAGCCGTCCTGCAGTTCCTTCGCCGCGCGCGCGGCCATTTCGTCACGAGTCCATGCCATGATCAGTCTCCTTTCGCGCGGACGACGCGTTGTTCGATGCGTTTTTCCGGATGCGCATTCAGCACGATGCGCTGCACGAAGATGCCAGGCGTATGGATCGCGTCCGGATCGAGCTCGCCCACTTCGACGACGATCTCTTCGACTTCCGCGACGGTGATGCGGCCCGCCATCGCGCACATCGGATTGAAGTTGCGCGCGGTGCGGCGATAGATCAGGTTGCCGGCCTTGTCGGCCTTCCATGCCTTGACGAGCGCGACATCGGCGGTCAGCGAATGTTCGAGCACGTAGTGGTTCTCGCCGAACTGGCGGGTTTCCTTGCCCTCGGCGATCTGCGTGCCGTAGCCGGTGTTCGTGAAAAACGCCGGGATGCCCGAGCCGCCCGCGCGCAGCTTCTCGGCGAGCGTGCCTTGCGGCGTGAATTCGAGCTCGAGTTCGCCGGCCAGGTACTGGCGCTCGAACTCCTTGTTTTCGCCGACGTACGACGAGATCATTTTCTTGATCTGACGCGTCTCGAGCAGCAGGCCGAGGCCGAAACCGTCGACGCCCGCGTTGTTGCTGATGCACGTGATGCCCTGCACCTTCGAATCGCGCAGCGCAGCGATCAGCGCCTCAGGAATGCCGCACAGCCCGAAGCCGCCGACGGCGAACGTCTGCCCGTCCTTGACGATGTCCTTCAGCGCCTCGGCGGCGCCTGGATAGACCTTGTTCATCTGTATGTCCCTTCCTTTATGGAAACCCGAAACGTGTACGCAGGCCGCCGGATCATTGCGGCTGATATCGCAACGGGTAAACTTCACGTCGCCTCACGATACCGCTACGTCATTCTAGTCATCCGCAGCTTGAGCCGCGTTGTCATCTGCGCGAAAGAGTACGCTGGGCCCGCCATGCGGCACAATACGCAAAAATACATAAGTACTTGCCTCCCGCCCATGCCCGCCCTGGATTACCGCACTGCGTTTCACCTCGCGCCGATCGGACTCGTGCTGTCCCGCGAGCGGACCATCGAAGACTGCAACGACGAGCTAGCGTCGATATTCGGCTACGCGCGCGACGCGCTGATCGGTCAGTCGTTCCAGGTGTTGTATCCATCGGCGGACGAGTTCGAGCGGATCGGCGCGCGCATTCCGCCGATCATGACAGCGCAAGGCAGCTACGCGGACGACCGGATCATGAAGCGCGCGAACGGCGAGCTGTTCTGGTGTCACGTGACGGGCCGCGCGCAGCAGCGCACCGACCCGCACGCGGCGGGTGTCTGGACCTTCGAGGATTTGAGCGCAACCCGGCGGGTCGCGGTGGAGCTGACGCCACGCGAGCGCGAAATCGCCGCGCAACTGGTGACGGGCAAGACCAGCAAGCAGATCGGCCGCGTGCTCGACATCAGCCCGCGCACGGTCGACGTCTACCGCGCGCGGCTCATGCGCAAATACGATACGGGCAATGCGACCGAGCTGTTGCAGCGGCTGCTCGGGGATTGAGAGAGGGCGTTTGAAGCGCGCGACAGCGCTGTCAAGCCGCGCGCTCAGGCCGCCTTGACGAGCGCCGCGCTCTCGATGGCCGCGCGCAGTACGTCAGGCACCGGCACCGACTTGCCCGCCGCGTAGTCGATCCACACGCATCGCGCGGCGCCTCGCGCATAGAGCGTATCCGGCTCATCGGCGCGCAGGAGCTCGAAAGCCGTATCGAAGCTGCTGCGCCCCGGTGTCGCCACCGACATCCGGCCGATCACGTCGCCCGGATAGTGCAGTTGCTTCAGAAACTCCATCGACGCATTGACGATCACCGGCCCCTGCCCGTGCGCGCGCTGGCCGACAAAGTCCATGTGCTCGAACCAGGAAATCCGCACCTGCTCCATGTAGCGGAAATAAACCGTGTTGTTGACGTGACCGAAGGCGTCCATGTCGCCCCAGCGGATCGGCATCGTCATTTCGAAAACTGCGTGAAAATCGCTCATTCTGTACTTCCGTTCTTCCTTTTTCTGCCTGGCTTTTGAAACTTTGGACGACCCGCTCACGCGAGTCCGAAGCCGTCGTCGGCGACGATCACCGAGCCGTTGATGAACTGCGATTCATCCGCCGCGAGCAGCAGGAGCAGCCCATCGAGATCCTCCGGCTTGCCGACCCGATGACGCGGCAGCATCGCCACGAGTTTCTGGCCCTGATCGGTCGACCAGTGGTGATGGTTGATCTCGGTGTCGATATACCCGGGGCAGATCGCGTTCACATTGATGCCATGCTTGCCCCACTCGAGCGCCATCGCCTTCGTCATGTGGACGACCGCGGCCTTGCTCATCGAATACAGGCCGATTTGCGGCAGCACGCGCAAGCCCGCCATCGACGCGATGTTGATGATCCGGTACGACGGCTTCTGCGCGTTGTTGCCGCGCATGATCATGCGCTTGGCGACTTCCTGCGCCACGAAAAACGCGCCGCGCGTATTCGTGTCGAACACGTATTCGAAGTCCGCCGGCGTGACCTCGGACAGCTTCTGCGTGGTCGACACGCCCGAGTTGTTGACGAGGATATCGATGGTGCCGGCCTCGGTCTCCGCATGCGCGACCGCCGACTTGATGCTCTGATAGTCGGTCACGTCGAGCGACACGACGTGCGCGGCGCCGCCGGACGCCTCGATTTCCGCGCGCAGCTCCTTGAGCCGCTCGGTACGTCGGCTCGCCAGCACGACCTTCGCGCCCGCCTGCGACAGCACCTGCGCGAAGCGCTTGCCCAGCCCGCTCGAGGCGCCCGTAATCAGCGCGACCTTGCCTTCCAGATTGATCGAACGGCCCATTGTCTTTCCTTGTTCGGTTGTGGTGACAACTGCGGTTGACGGGTTCGGTAGGACCCGACTAAGGGTCTATACCGTATCATGAAATAGTACGGTCGTGCTAATCTGCGGATTTCGGGTTGCGGCGCGGGAATCGATCGCCCACAATACGAACCCGAAAAAAGCATTCTAACGGTAAGAGGAGCATCAATGACCCCCGCAAGTCTCATTGAGCAGTACGGCCCGCGCGAGTCGATGGAGTATGACGTCGTCATCGTCGGCGGCGGCCCTGCGGGCCTGTCGGCGGCCATTCGCCTGAAGCAGCGCGCCGCCGAACGAGGCGCTGACATTGGCGTGTGCGTACTCGAAAAAGGCTCAGAGATCGGGGCCCATATTCTGTCGGGCGCGGTGATGGACCCGCGCGCGCTGACCGAGCTGATCCCGGACTGGAAGGAAAAAGGCGCGCCGCTGACGGTCGACGTGACCGAAGACCGCTTCCTGTTCCTGACGGAAACCGGTTCGAAGAGCGTGCCGACCTGGGCGCTGCCGGACAATTTCAAGAACCACGGCAACTACGTGATCAGCCTCGCGAACGTGACGCGCTGGCTGGGTCAGCAGGCCGAAGCGCTCGGCGTCGAGATATTCCCGGGCTTTCCGGCGGCCGAAGTGCTCTACAACGACGACGGCTCGGTCAAGGGCGTCGCGACCGGCAATCTGGGCATCGGCAAGGACGGCGAACCGACCGAAAACTTCCAGCTCGGCATGGAGCTGCACGCGAAGTACACGCTGTTCTGCGAAGGCGCGCGCGGCCACCTCGGCCGCCAGCTGAACGAGAAGTTCAAGCTGCGCGACGGCGTCGATCCGCAGGTGTACGGCCTCGGCATCAAGGAGTTGTGGGAAATCGATCCCGCGAAGCACAAGCCGGGTCTGGTGATGCACACGGCCGGCTGGCCGCTCGAAAACGACACCTACGGCGGCTCGTTCCTCTACCACATGGACAACAACCAGGTCGTGGTCGGCTTCGTGGTCGGCCTCGGCTATTCGAATCCGTATCTGTCGCCGTTCGAGGAATTCCAGCGCTACAAGACGCATCCGGCGATCCGCGCGATTCTCGAAGGCGGCAAGCGCGTGTCCTACGGTGCGCGCGCGATCACCGCGGGCGGCCTGATGTCGTTGCCGAAGCTGGTGTTCCCGGGCGGTGCGCTGGTCGGCGACGACGCGGGCTTCCTGAACGCGTCGCGCATCAAGGGTTCGCACGCCGCGATCAAGACCGGCATGCTCGCCGCCGATGCCGCGTTCGACGCCGTGCAGGCCGGCCGTCAGTCGGACGAACTGAGCGCCTACCCGGAAGCGTTCAAGACGTCGTGGCTCTACACCGAGCTGTATCGCGCGCGTAACTTCAAGCAGTGGATGAGCAAGGGTCTCTACCTCGGCACGCTGATGGTCGGTCTCGAGCAGAAGCTGCTCGGCGGCAACGTGCCGTGGACGCTGCATCATCAGCATTCCGATCACGAGATGCTGAAGCCGGCTTCGCAGTGCAAGCCGATCACGTATCCGAAGCCGGACGGCAAGCTGACGTTCGATCGGCTGTCCTCGGTGTTCATCTCGAACACGAATCACGAGGAAAATCAGCCGGCGCACCTGACGCTGAAGGATCCGACCGTGCCGGTCAACGTGAACTGGCAGACCTACGCGGGACCGGAGGCGCGTTATTGCCCCGCTGCAGTGTACGAGTTCGTGAAGAACGACGATGGCAGCGAGCGGCTCGTCATCAATGCGCAGAACTGCGTGCACTGCAAGACCTGCGATATCAAGGACCCGACGCAGAATATCGTGTGGGTCACGCCGGAAGGCGGTGGCGGTCCGAACTATCCGAATATGTGATGGATGTGCCGTCTGCCTTTGCGGCGCTGCGCGATAACCGGCAGCGTCGCGCAGGCAAATTCCGATAGCGCGCTCGCGCTTTCGTCTGCGCGCATTCTGGCGCGTTTCGTTGGTCCCCTTCCCTATTCTTTTTTATGGCGGCTCGTTCGCCGCCAATCGCGGGACCGCGTCAGCGTTACGGCGCGCTCGCCGCGATCTTCGGCGTGCTCACGGCCACATCGCCGCATTGCGCGCGATGGCGCAGCGCGTGATCGATCAGCACGAGCGCAAGCATCGACTCGGCGATCGGCGTCGCACGAATGCCGACGCAGGGGTCGTGCCGCCCGAAGGTCTCGACGATCGCGGGGTTCCCCGCCTTGTCGATCGAACGGCGCGGCGTGCGAATGCTCGACGTCGGCTTGATCGCGATCGACAGCGTGATGTCCTGCCCCGTCGAAATACCGCCGAGCACACCGCCCGCGTGATTGCCGACGAAACCTTCCGGCGTCAGCTCGTCGCCATGCACCGAGCCGCGTTGCGCGACGCTCGCGAAGCCGGCGCCGATCTCGACGCCCTTCACCGCGTTGATGCCCATCATCGCGTGCGCGATGTCGGCGTCGAGGCGGTCGAACAGCGGCTCGCCGAGGCCGACCGGCACACCGGAGGCAACCACGTTGATGCGCGCGCCGATCGAATCACCGTCCTTGCGCAGCGCGTCCATATACGCCTCGAGTTGCGGAACGATCTCCGCATTCGGCACGAAAAACGGGTTTTCGCGCACCTGCGCCCAATCGACGAACGGCACGTCGATCTCGCCGAGCGCGGCCATATAGCCGCGAATTTCGGTGCCGAACTTCTCGCGCAGCCACTTCTTCGCGACCGCGCCCGCCGCGACCGCCGGCGCCGTCAGCCGTGCCGACGAGCGGCCGCCACCGCGGTAGTCGCGAATGCCGTACTTTTGCCAGTACGTGTAGTCGGCGTGGCCGGGGCGGAACGTTTCCGCGATGTTGCCGTAGTCCTTGCTGCGCTGGTCGGTATTGCGGATCAGCAGCGCAATTGGCGCGCCGGTGGTTTGACCTTCGAACACGCCCGAGAGGATCTCGACCTTGTCTTCTTCCTGGCGCTGCGTCACGTGGCGCGACGTGCCCGGCTTGCGGCGATCGAGTTCGAACTGGATGTCGGCTTCGTTGAGCGCCATGCCCGGCGGGCAGCCGTCGATCACGCAGCCGATAGCGGGGCCGTGCGATTCGCCGAAGGTCGTGACAGTGAAAAGCGTACCGAGCGTGTTGCCGGACATGAGCGTCGTCCAAAGAAATACGGGGAGAACGCTATTATGCCAGCCCGCTCGTCTCGAAGCCGGGCCTGGCGACGGCGATGGCCGATCGGCCGGGGCGCAGTCGGCCGAAAGCGGGTGATGGTGGGCGAGTTCGCCATCTCGGCGTCCGCGCACCGGCCGACGGCTACTTGCGGGCGCCGCGCAGCTCGGTCACGATCCGCTGCAGCGTCTCCGGCGTCGCGAGCGCCGGGTCGATCGGCTCACCGACGGCGAGGCTCAGCCGGCTCATCACACCTTTGCTGATCGGCCGCGGCCAGGTTGCGTCCACCGCGCGCGAAAACACGCTGCCCCACAGCCCGCGCAGCGCCATCGGAATGACGGGCGCCGGCGTCCGCCTGACGATCTCGGCGACGCCGTGGCGAAACGGATTCAGCTCGCCGGTACACGTCAGCTTCCCTTCGGGAAAGATGCAGACGAGTTCGCCGTCCGCAAGCGCCTGCGCGCACAGGTCGTACGCACGCGCGAGCAGCGCCGCGTCCTGATGCGCGGACGCGATCGGAATCGCCTTCGCGTGCCGGAACAGCCAGCCGACGAACGGCGAGCGGAAGATCCGGTGGTCCATCACGAAGCGGATCGGCCGCGGGCTTTCGGCCATGATGACGATCGCATCGACGAAACTGACGTGGTTGCACACGAGCACCGCCGCGCCCTGCTCCGGAATCCGCTCCGCGTGCACGAGCCGGATCCGGTAGAACGTATGCACGAGCAGCCACGCGATGAAGCGCAGCAGGAACTCCGGCGCGAGCGAATAGATGTAGCCCGCGACGACCACATTCAGAAGCGCGGTGACGAGGAAGATCGCCGGAATACTGAAGCCCGCGGCGGTCAGGCCCACCGCCATGAGCGCCGACACGATCATGAACAGCGAATTGAGGATGTTGTTCGCGGCGATGATGCGCGCACGATGGCTCGGCTGACTACGACTCTGGATCAGCGCATACAGCGGCACGCTGTAAAAGCCGCCGAACATCGCGAGCAGGAACAGATCGGCGAGCACGCGCCAATGCGCTAGCCGCGCGAGAAATTCGCCAACGCTGAGCAGATGCCCCGCCGGCGGCAGCGCGTGGCTCGCGAAAAAAAGATCGATCGCGAACACGCTCATGCCGATCGAGCCGAGCGGCACGAGGCCGACTTCGATCCGCCGCTTCGAGAGCCGCTCGCACAACAGCGAGCCGATGCCGATGCCGATCGAAAACGTGGCGAGCAGCACGGTCACGACGTCGGGATCGGCGGACAGCACGTCCTTCGCGAAGTTGAAGAACGACGCGAGGAACGTCGCGCCGACGAACCACAGCCACGAAATGCCGAGCAGACCAAGAAACACCGTGCGGTTTTCGCGCGCGAGCTTCAGATTGCGCCACGTTTCGCTGACCGGGTTCCAGTTGATGCGCAACCCGGGCTGCGGCGCGGGCGTAGCCGGCACGAAGCCCGACACGGCGCGCCCGATCAGCGCGATCGCGATACACGCGCAAGCGAGCACCACCGCGCCATGCTCGGCGAACCCCGCGCCCGCGCCGCCGACGATCGTGCCGATCAGGATCGCGACGAAGGTGCCCATCTCGACCATGCCATTGCCGCCGACCAGCTCGGCCTGCGACAGATGCTGCGGCAGATACGAGTACTTGACCGGCCCGAATACCGTCGAATGCACGCCCATCAGGAACGTGCACAGGTACAGCAACGGCGCGGCATGCAGCCAGAACCCCACGCCGCCGACCAGCATCACCGCGATCTCGAAAGTCTTGACGAGGCGCGTGAGCAACGCTTTGTCGTACTTGTCCGCGATCTGGCCGGAAGTGGCCGAAAACAGCACGAACGGCAGAATGAAAATCGCGGAGATCAGGAACGCCGCGGTTTTCGGGTCGACGCCCGAAAACCGCGCCGCCTGATACGTGACGAGCGACGTGAAGCCGATCTTGAACACGTTGTCGTTCATCGCGCCGAGAAACTGTGTCCAGAAGAACGGCGCGAAGCGGCGCTGGCCGAGCAGGCGGAACTGGGATTCGTGCGCTTCGTGCGCGCGAGCGGCGCGGCGGGCAGCGGGCAACGGACGATCGTTCATGAAGTCAGGAGAACGGCGCGGAAAAATGGCGATGACGCGGGCGGCACGGCCGGCAAGCGGATCGCCGCGACTCGCGCACGCGGCTCCCGCAGTCCGTCCGCACCAGCTCCAGACACAAAAAAAGCGCCCGCTTGCGCGCGCGCCCTGTCGGCGGATTCGCGCTCGCGGCGACGGCCGGAGCGCGACCTTCGAGCCACGCGCATCAACGCGCCGGCTGCTGGTCCTGTCCTTCCTGCTCTTCCGGCCAGTCGCGGATATAGGCCTTCAGCATGCGGTTCTCGAACCCCTGCTCCTCGACCACCGCCTTCGCGACGTCGTAAAACGAGATGACGCCCATCAGCGTGCGGCTTTCCATGACGGGCAGATAGCGCACGTGATGCTCGAGCATCATGCGGCGCACTTCGTTGACGTCGGTTTCGGGCGTGCAGGTGAGCGGATGGTCGTCCATCACCTTGCGGATCGTCGAGGTGCCGACGCTGCCGCCGTTCTCGCTCAAGGTCAGAATGATTTCGCGAAACGTCAGCATGCCGACGAGGTCACCGTACTCCATCACGACGAGCGAGCCGATGTCGTGCTCGGCCATGGTATTGACGGCGTCATGCAGCGTGGTATCCGGCGTGACCGTAAAAAGGGTATTGCCCTTGACTTTAAGAATGTCGCTGACTCGCATGATCTATCTCCTGATACCGCCAATCTTGCAGTGCATGAAATGTTTTTTCGATCCTATCGGAAAGGCCCATAAAAGGAAAGCGGCCCGCCAGCCAAGGCGCGGCGGGCTTCGGAGACTCGAATTCGTCTGACTTCCAGATTGCGAGCATGCCCCGCTCCCGGCACGAGCCGCAGGAACCCGCGGGAAAACCGCGCTTGAAGCGGCGCGCGCCAATGGTAGGATGGCCGCCCACCCCGATCTTTCGCGAGGCCGCTCGCGGCCCGCCGCCCACGATGTCCGCCAACCGTTTCGATACGCTTGCGCTGCACGCCGGCGCAGCCCCCGACCCTGCCACCGGCGCGCGCGCGACGCCGATCTACCAGACCACGTCGTTTTCGTTCCGCGACTCGGATCATGCCGCCGCGCTGTTCAACATGGAGCGCGCCGGCCACGTCTACTCGCGCATCTCGAATCCGACCGTCGCCGTGTTCGAGGAGCGCGTCGCCGCGCTCGAAAACGGCGCCGGCGCGATCGGCACCGCGAGCGGCCAGGCCGCGCTGCATCTGGCGATCGCGACGCTGATGGGCGCGGGTTCGCACATCGTCGCGTCGAGCGCGCTGTACGGCGGCTCGCACAATCTGCTGCATTACACGCTGCGACGCTTCGGTATCGAGACGACCTTCGTCAAGCCCGGCGACCTCGACGCGTGGCGCGCCGCGCTGCGCCCCAACACGCGCCTGCTATTCGGCGAAACGCTCGGCAATCCGGGCCTCGACGTGCTCGACATCGCCGCAATCGCACAGATCGCGCACGCGCACCGCCTGCCGTTGCTGGTCGACTCGACCTTCACGACGCCCTACCTGCTGCGCCCCTTCGAGCACGGCGCCGACCTCGTCTACCACTCGGCGACCAAGTTTCTCGGCGGCCACGGCACGACGATCGGCGGGGTGCTGGTCGACGGCGGCACGTTCGACTTCGAAGCTTCCGGCCGCTTTCCCGAATTTACCGAGCCGTACGACGGTTTCCACGGCATGGTATTCGCCGAGGAAAGCACCGTCGCGCCGTTCCTGCTGCGCGCGCGTCGGGAAGGCTTGCGCGACTTCGGCGCGTGCCTGCATCCGCAGGCCGCGTGGCAGCTGCTGCAAGGCATCGAGACACTGCCGTTGCGCATGGAGCGTCACGTCGTCAACACACGGCGCGTGGTCGAGTTTCTCGCCGGTCATGCGGCGGTCGAATCGGTCGCCTATCCCGAGTTGCCGACGCATCCCGACCACGCGCTCGCCAGGCGGCTGCTACCGCGCGGCGCGGGCGCCGTGTTCAGCTTCAACCTGCGCGGCGACCGCGCGGCCGGGCGCGCCTTCATCGAAGCGCTCACGCTCTTCTCGCACCTCGCGAACGTCGGCGACGCGCGCTCGCTGGTGATTCAACCGGCATCGACGACGCACTTCCGCATGGATGCCGCCGCGCTCGCCGCGGCCGGTATCACCGAAGGCACGATCCGTCTGTCGATCGGGCTCGAAGATCCGGATGACCTGATCGACGATCTCAAGCGCGCGCTGAAGGCGGCGCAAAAAACCGCGCAACCGGCGAGCGGCGGTCGTACCGCAACGCCGAGCAGCGCCTCGCTACAGACCGCCACTGCCGCGCCCGCCGCCACGAGCACCCCCGCCCGCCCGGAGTCCGCATGATCGTCACCGTTCAAGGCAAACCGGCCTACGCCTACACCGGCGGCAAACCCTTCGACGCGAGCCTGCCAACCGCCGTGTTCATCCACGGTGCCGAGCACGATCACAGCGTGTGGGCGCTGCAAAGCCGCTACTTCGCACATCACGGCTTCGGCGTGCTCGCGGTCGATCTGCCGGGCCACCGACGCAGCGCCGGCCCCGCGCTCGCCAGCATCGCCGCGCTGGCCGACTGGCTCGCTGCGCTGCTCGACGCCGCGGGCGTCACGCGTGCGTTCGTCGCCGGTCACAGCATGGGCTCGCTGATCGCGCTCGACTTCGCCGGCCGCTATCCGCAGCGCGCAACGCATCTTGCGCTGCTCGCCACCGCGCTGCCGATGACGGTCTCCGACGCGCTGCTCGACGCCGCGCTCAATCGCGAGCCCGAGGCAATCGGCATGGTCAACCAGTGGTCGCATTCGACGCTCGCCGCGAAGCCCTCGTGCCCCGGCCCCGGTTTCTGGCTGCACGGCATGAACCAGCGGCTGATGGAGCACGTGTCCGCCAGCGGCGAGCCGCATCTGTTCCACACCGACTTCACCGCCTGCCATACCTATGCGGACGGCCACGCTCGTGCGGCGCAGGTGCGTTGCGCCACGCGCCTGATCGTTGGCCGGCGCGATGCGATGACGCCGCCGCGCGCGGCGAAAGCACTTGCCGATGCGCTCGCGCAGGCGGGCACGCCAGTCGACACCGTCACGCTCGATGCGGGCCACGCGTTGATGACCGAGCAACCCGACGCGACGCTCGATGCGCTGTACGGCTTCGCTTCGCGGCCGCCGCACGAAGCGCGCTGATGGGGCGCGCGATGGCCGCTCGCCGCGCGCCTCGGTGCTCCGCGGGCGGCCGTCGGGAATGCCGTTGCGAATCGCCACCGAATCACTACCGAACGACCACGATACCCACGCCGAACCCGCCGCGCCATCTGCCGAATGGCCAGGTTGCGCCAGGCAGGCGATCGCCGGAGAATGATTGAAGCTGTCTTTCTCAGCCTCCGGAGGCCGTCATGGCTCATACAGCACATACCGATCACTTCACGAACTTCGCGGAGTTTTATCCGTACTACCTGAGCGAGCATCGCAATCTCGTGTCGCGGCGGCTGCATTTCGTCGGCTCGCTCGGCGTCATTGGCTGCCTCGCGATGGCGCTCGCCACCGGCAACTGGCTATGGTTGCCGGCGGCCGTGGTGTGCGGCTACGGCTTCGCGTGGGTCGGCCATTTCTTCTTCGAAAAGAACCGGCCTGCCACCTTCCGTCATCCGTTTTACAGCCTGATGGGCGACTGGGTGATGTTCAAGGACATCTGCGTGGGGAAGATTTCGTTGTAGTTTTATCGGGGCGGCTCGAAGTCTGGCCGCCCTGTCACGCTGCCTGGTGCGGCATCGAAGCCGCCGCGCGCTCGCCATCGCCGGGTCGCGCCGCCCGTGCCGCCGCGCGCGAGGCGAGCAACGCGGCGAGCGTCACCTTCAGTTGGTCGTTGTCGAGCGCGGCGAGCAGCATGCCGCCGTCCACGCGTGTGGAGTCGAGTTCGAGCTGATACGTAAGCTCCGCGCGGTCGATCACGAACAGGTCGTACAGCCGCTGCACGGTCACCTGCGCCGGGTTCGCGAGGAGCACGAAGTGCGGGCCGGTATGGTCCTCCTCCAGCCGCGCGATCCACTCGATCTCCTCGAGACGCTGCAACAGCATCAGCGTCGTATCCTTGTCGCGGCGAAGCATCCGGGCAAGCTCGGGCATCGTGTAGCCGCGTCTGCCGCCCTCACGCGCCTCGCACAGCCGCGCGAGCAATTCGAGCGAATCGAACAGATTGCTGCCATAGAACACAGGGCGGTGAAACTGACCGATGCGAATCGCCGGCAACGCCGATGCGATCATCGCGCCGGTCAGCGTGATGAACCAGCACAGGTACATCCACAGCAGGAACAGCGGCACCGCGGCGAACGCGCCGTACACCGCCGTATAGGTCGGAATACGGCGCACGTAGTAGCCGAAGCCGCGCTTGGCGAGCTCGAACGCGACCGCGGCGATCACGCCGCCGACCACCGCGTCGCGCCATTCGACACGGCAGTTCGGCAGATAAACGTAAAGGATCGTGAACGCGAGCATCGTGAACGGCAGCGAGGCGCTCGCGAGCGCCCATTCGATCAGCGGTGTGATGCGCTGCGCGGCGCTAAACGACATCGATTGCGTGAACACATACGACGAGATGGACAGGCTCACGCCGATCAGGATCGGACCGAGCGTGATGATCGCCCAGTACACGAGAATGCGCTGCGCGACGGGCCGCGCCTTGCGCACGCGCCAGATCACATTGAACGCGGACTCGACGGTCATCATCGTCATCACCGCGGTGACGAACAGGATGATCATGCCGATCGTGGTCAGCCCTTTGGCCTTCGATGCGAACTGGTTCAGATACTTGAAGATCTGATCGTTCAGTTGCGCGGGCATCAGGTGGTCGGCAAGAAAAAACTGCAGCGACGCCTGGAACGAGCTGAAGATCGGAAACGCGGTGAACAGCGCAAACGCGACGGTGGCGAGCGGCACGAGCGCCAGCATCGTCGTGAACGTCAGGCTGCCCGCGACCTGCGGAATCCGGTCCTCGCCGATGCGTTGCGCCGCGAATTGCGCGAGCCGTTTGAGCGTGTCGAGATCGAAACGCATCCTAACCAACAAACCTGCCTCCTTGCTTGCTGAACCGTCAGACCGGGACTGCGGGAACTCCGCGCGGCGTTTGGCCGAAGCTCCTGGCCGAACGGCTATGAGCGGCCTGTGCAACTGACCGAACCCCTATAATACCCGTTCAATGATGAGGCCTATGAAAGACATTCTCGTGCTTTATTACAGCCGTCACGGCGCCACCCGCGAGCTCGCGCTGGCAATCGCGCACGGCGTCGACAGCGTCCCCGGCATGCAGGCGCGCGTGCGCACCGTGCCGGCGGTTTCCACGGTTTGCGAGGCGAGCGAGCCGGACATTCCCACCGAAGGACCACCGTACGTCGAGCTGCGCGACCTCGAAGAATGCGCGGGCCTCGCGCTCGGTTCGCCGACCCGCTTCGGCAACATGGCGGCCGCGCTCAAATACTTTCTCGACGGCACCACGCCGCAGTGGCTATCCGGTGCACTGTCGGGCAAGCCGGCCTGCGTGTTCACGTCGACCGGCAGCCTGCACGGCGGCCAGGAATCCACGCTGCTGTCGATGATGCTGCCGCTGCTCCATCACGGCATGCTGATCGTCGGCATTCCATACACGGAGAGCGCGCTGTCCACCACGCAGACCGGCGGCACGCCGTACGGCGCCTCGCATTACGCGCGCGCGGGCACGACAGGCCATGGCATCTCCGCCGACGAACGGACGCTGGCGATTGCGCTTGGTGCACGCGTTGGGCGCACGGTGGCGTCGATGTCCGAAAGGCCGTGAGCGTAAAGCCGTGAACGAACCGGATCCGCAACCCACCGAGCGCGACGACGCCCGTCGTGACGCGGGTGGCGCTGAACTCGCGGCCACGAATTCCGGGAGCCACGCGAACGCGGCGCCCGCAAGCCTCGCGGCCAACGCGTCGGCATCTACAACCGTCGCGCCCGTGCAACCCAAAGCTGCCGCCGCGCTCGTCGCCGCTTTCACACTGGTCTCGATGATCGTGCTTGCCGTCGCATGGGAATGGTGGCTCGCGCCGTTGCGCTCTGGCGGCTCGCTGCTCGTGCTGAAAGCGTTGCCGCTACTCTGCGCGTTGCCGGGCGTGTGGCGACGTCGGCTTTACACGATGCAATGGGCGTCGATGCTGATCCTGCTGTATTTCGCCGAAGGCGTCGTGCGTGGCTGGAGCGATCATGGCTTGAGCGCGCGGCTCGGCTGGCTTCAAGCGGCGCTCGCCATGATCTTCTTCACCTGCGCACTCGCGTATGTCGGACCGTTCAAGCGCGCGGCGAAACGAGCCGCGAAGCAGGCTGCAAAGCAGGCTGCAAAGCAAGCCGCCAGCGAACCGATCCCGCCCGCCTGAGGCCCAAGCCCCAACACCGTCAACCGATCCACATGACCCACACCGCTTTTCTCGCCGCCTGCCGCGACGCCATCGGCGCGACTTACGTACTGACCGATCCGCACGACACCGCTCCCTTTCTGACCGACTGGCGCCGCCGCTACACCGGCGCGGCCTGCGCGGTGCTGTGCCCGGCCACGTCCGCGGAAGCCGCCGCGCTCGTCAGGCTCGCGGTCGAACATTGCGTCGCGCTGGTGCCGCAGGGCGGCAACACCGGCCTCGCGGGCGGCGCGACACCCGACGCGAGCGGCGCGCAGGCGGTCATCAGCCTGCGCCGCCTGAATCGCGTGCGCGACATCGATCCGCACAACAACACGATCACGGTCGAAGCCGGCGTGATCCTCGCCGACGTGCAGAAGCACGCCGAAGCGGCCGGGCGTCTGTTTGCGCTGAGCCTCGCCGCCGAAGGCAGCTGCACGATCGGCGGCAATCTGTCGACCAATGCGGGCGGCACCGGCGTGCTGCGCTATGGCAACACGCGCGAGCTATGCCTCGGCCTCGAAGTGGTGACGCCGCAAGGCGAACTGTGGGACGGCCTGCGCGGGCTGCGCAAGGACAACACCGGCTACGATCTGCGCGACCTGTTCATCGGCGCGGAAGGCACGCTGGGCCTGATCACCGCGGCGGTGCTCAAGCTGCATCCGCAGCCGGCCGCGCGCGTCACCGCACTCGCCGCGCTCGCGTCGCCGCATGCGGCGCTCGATTTTCTCGCGCTCACGCAACGCGTCGCCGGACCGCTCCTGACCGGCTTCGAACTGATGTCGGATTTCTGCCTGCGCCTCGTCGGCCGGCACTTCGAGCAGATGCGTTATCCGTTCGCCGAACCACATGCGCAGGTCGTGCTGCTCGAACTGTCGGACAGCGAAAGCGAAGTGCACGCGCGCACGCTGTTCGAGGGGCTGATGGAAACCGCGCTCGAACAAGGTCTCGTGGAAGACGCCGTGGTGGCGGAAAACCTCGCGCAGTCTCGCGCGTTCTGGAATCTGCGCGAGCACATTCCGCTCGCCCAGGCCGAGGAGGGCCTGAACATCAAGCACGACATCGCGGTGCCGATTTCACGCATCGGCCACTTCATCGAAGCGACCGATGCGGCAATCGCGCAAGCCGCGCCGGGCGCGCGCATGGTCACGTTCGGCCATCTCGGCGACGGCAATCTGCACTACAACGTGCAGGCGCCCGAGGGCGTCGATGCGAAGGCGTTTTCTGCGGCAGTACCAGAGCCCGATCAACCGGATCGTCTACGACAGCGTCGATGCGCATCGCGGCAGCATCAGCGCGGAACACGGACTCGGCCAGTTGAAGATCGACGAAGCCGCCCGCTACAAGCAGGACGTCGAGGTGCGGATGATGCGCGCGATCAAGCAGGCGCTCGATCCGCTGAACCTGATGAATCCGGGCAAGGTGCTACGCTAATATCTGAAGCCTGCGCGATCCGGCGCGCAGGCGTTTTGCAGGAGTCGCGTCCGTGAAGATTCGCGTGCTGTCCGATCTGCATCTGGAAAACGACGAGCCTGAACTGATCCCGCATGCGCAGGCGGATCTCGTGGTGCTGGCGGGCGACATCCACAATCATGCGGCTGGCCCGCGCTGGGCCGCGCAGGCGTTCGACGACACGGTGCCGGTCGTCTACGTGCCGGGCAATCACGAGTACTACGACGGTGAATTCGGCGCGCTGGAGAGCGCGATGCTCGACGCGGCCGCGCAGGTCGACAACGTGCATATGCTGAACAACGCCGCGCTGGTCGACAGCCAGGGCCGCTGGCGCGTGCTCGGCACGACGTTGTGGACCGACTTCGCGCTGTACGGCGCGACGCCGGATGCAATCGAGGAATCGATCGTCGCCGCGCGCCGGGTCATGCTCGACTATCGCGGGCTGATCCAGATGAACTGGCCGCACGACCCGCGCGACGCCGCGCGCGACTTCACGCCCGCCGATTCGCTCGCGCTGCACCAGCATGCGCGCGCGTGGCTCGAAAGCGAGCTTGCCAAACCGTTCGCCGGCCAAACGATCGTGGTCACGCATCACGCGCCGCATCGGCTGAGCCTGGCCGGGCGTTTTGCCGAAGACCGCGTGTCGGCGGGCTTCGTCAACCATCTGCCCGAGCTCGTGCGCGCGCCTGTCGCGTTGTGGATACATGGTCACACGCATACGTCGTTCGACTACGTGGTGGACGGCACGCGCGTCGTGTGCAATCCGCGCGGCTATTTCGACCGGCGCACGCGCCAGTGGGAAAATCCGCTGTTTGCGTGGGACAAGGTCGTCGAGATCTAGCGGGTGCTAGCGGGAATGGCACTTACTTAAGCCCGTGGAGCGTGCCCATATTTTTGGACGCGCTCACGTGCGATGTGACGAGGCTCTTTCAGCCATGGGTAGGACTTCGGTCTTCGTTTGCGCATTCGTGGTTCGATGCGACCGGGGCGACTCCCAACGCAAGACTGCGTGATCAGGTTGAACAGGAGACTCTGGTTGTGAGTTGCCGTCAGACCTCTGGCCAGCCATTCAGTCCATAACTGCACCGTGTGTTTGAAACTCAGTGTTCTCGGGTCAGTGGCATGGTGACTGGCGGCCTGAGCCATCAGCAGCCGAATCACGTTGTAGGCCAGCAGATGGACCCAGATCTCCTTTTCGTTCATGTGGGCAGTCTGGCAATGCAGCACATCCATGCCCATCGTCGTCTTGATGTTACGTAGATCCAGTTCCACGTTCCAGCGCCTGGCGTACAACTGCGAGAGGTCCTGTTTGCTGGTCTTGCGTGCATCAAGCATCGTGGTGACCAGCACCCGGTGATGCAGCCTGGACTCGCGCACCATCAGTTCATCGGGGAAGGCCTGGTACTGCTCATGCGTCATCCAGTCGGGACGCTGCCGGGGTTTGGGCCACGTCACAATGTGATCGCGCGTGCCCAGGGACCGGCCTCGCCGAAAGTCGGTGCGGCGTGCCCCATGCTGTTCCATCACGACGTCCACCCCGGCGGCGATCATTGAGGCCATCAGAAAGTAGTGGCAGTACAAGGCATCGGCGACGATCACGTCACCTTTGCGAAACGTGCCTTGCAGCATGCGAAACGCCGTCAGCTCCCCGCTGCCTTTGCCCGCGTAAGTTCCGACCGCCGACTCCAGTACTGCGCCGCTTGCCAGACAGATCACCGCAACCAGATAGGCCAATGGAAAGCCCACTCCTTCGGCCTGAGCACTGGACTGCGGGAAACGGGCCTGGTTCGACGGCGTATCGGGCATCGAGATCCCGGTGCCGTCAACCAGCTTGACCGGGCGCCCGCGCCACTTCCAGGCAGCCTCGGCCTGCTCATGCAGTTGGCGCCCCGTCTCGCGCGCCAACTCCCGCACCATCGTCAGCGGCAGTCTCTGGCGAGCGCGGCAGTAGCCTCCCGTACGCACACTCATGGGCCGCAGCCCGTCGGCAGCTCGCTGCGCCGCCCACCCGTTGACTGCCTTCTGACAGGAGGCGTCCTCTTCCAGCGCCTGGCGCATGAACATCGACAGTGTCACCGTCGGCGGATACAGCCGTTCCCGATGTTCTGGCAAATACGCTTCCGTTATGCCCAACAGCCCCGGGCTCGTCAGTATGTTGAAGTAGTCTACCGCCTGGGCCCTGCACGCCCGGCTTTGAACCCTGCTTCGTGTTTGCCTGTGATGACTTCGTGCATTACGATCCATGGGGGCTGATCTTTGGAATGAGACGGTGTTTGCCTGGTAACAACCATCGTATCAATCCCTGGATCAGCCCCCTCCCTTTCTCTTCAAGCACTTACCCGCGTCTTCTCCTCCATGTAGGCTTACTAAGCCGAAACAAAGTAACCGGACATGGGTCAAGCCGCGTAGCGGACTGACGGATGTTGAAACATGGATCGGACCAAAGCCGGAATCTTTTGCAACGAGCGCAGAACCGCTCGAACACGCTGCTTGAGATGCCCGGGACCTTTGATGGCAAGCTTGCCGATCTTGTGATGTTTGAGATAACCCCATACCAACTCGTCCGGGTTCAGGTCTGGCGAGTAAGCAGGAAGGAAGAACAGACAAAGGCGCCCATCTGATTCCGCGGCAAGCTGCCGGATCGCTTTGCAACGATGTACCGGATGACCATCGGCAATCAGGAAGACAGGCGCATCGGCGGTGAGCATCAGCCGTTTGACGAAGTCGACGTATACGGAGATCTTGAAGCTGCCTTCGAAACACATGAAGCGAAGTTGGCCACGCGGGCTGATCGCTGAGATCAGGTTCACCTTGAAGCGCGCGCCAGTGACTTCGACTACCGGAGTTTGACCGACCGGCGCCCAGGTCGTGCCGCTGTGATAGTCCGATCGTACCGTCGATTCGTCGACGAAGAAGATCTGTGCCCCGACGTGTTTGGCCTGCCCGACAATGGCCGGGTATTCGTCCCGCATCCACGACTCGACCAGTTCAGGGTCGCGTTGGTACGCACGCGCAAGCGGTCGCTGGGGCGAAAGCCCGAGCTTGCGCAGCAGTCGACCGACCGACACCTCGGAGAGCCTGACGTTGAAATGTTCGCGAATCAACTCCCGCACCATGTCTCGCGTCCACAATGCAAACTCGAACTTCATCTGCATGGGGTTCTTCGTTGTGACCGTCTGATAGACGAAGCGGATAGCCTCGGACGACAGCTTCATCGGTCGACCAGGGATTGCCTTGGCTCGTAACGCCTCGATGCCCCCTTCGCGCCAGGCCGCCAACCACTCGTAAATACGCGCCCTCGAGAATCCGAGCGTGCGGATCACGTCCTCCGGCGACTCGCCAGCTTCGACGCGCTTGACCGCACGAATACGGATCTCTTCAAGCGTTGCATGTGAAAGCTGCCGGCCGTCGTCCTCTCGCATCTCGCCTCTCCCTAAACCCCTTAAAGCTTAGACCATGGCGTCGATTTATGTTCGCTTACTTACGCACTGGTTAGTAAGTAAGTGCCATTCGTGCTAGCGGGCCTCTTGCGTCAGATCAACCCGCCGCCGCTCACCGCTCGCGCCGCGGCGCATCCTGTGACTCGACCTCGACCGGCACGAGCCGCGGCTGCTGTTCGCGCATGCGGCGCAGCAGATCGCGCGAGGCGGCGACGCCGATCAGTCCAAACATGACGGCCAAGCCGATCATCAGGTGCGTATCCATGGATGTGTCGTCCTTCAGTGGTTGCGAAGCGCCGAACGGCGGCGAATCCAGCGCGTCCGGCCAGAGCGGCGACGCGTGAACGACACGTTAACAAATCGACTGCGCGGCAGAAGTAAAGAAATGTTGCGACGCGGCGCATGTGTAACAGGCTGTCACGCCGCGTGCCCACTCCGCTTGCCGCACTCCGCGTGCCGCTCGAACGTCAATGCATGACGAGCAGACCGTTCAGGTCCGCGCGAACTGCCGCAACTCCTCCTGATCCGCCGCCAGCGTCGAAGGCAACTCGTCGCGCAGGAATTCGACCCACGTGCGGATCTTCGCATCGAGATACTGCCGCGACGGATACAGCGCATACAGATTCATCTGCTGCGACGTGTACCCGGGCATCAGCCACAGCAGTTCGCCGCTGCGCAAACGGCTGATCGCCGAGTAGATCGGAATCAGCGCTACGCCCATGCCCTGGGCGACGGCCACGACCATCGCCTCGGCCACGTTCACCTGAAACGTCGCCGCGCCGAGCGAGACCACTTCCTCGCCGTTCGGGCCGTCGAAGGTCCATTTGTCCGGCGGATTCACCGGCGTCACCATCTGCAGGCAGACGTGCTGCGCCAGGTCCGCAGGCGTTTGCGGCACGCCGCGCCGTTCGAGGTACGCCGGCGACGCGCACGCAATGCTGAACGCGCTGCCAAGGCGCTGCGACACGAGCCCCGAATCCGGCAGGCCGGTCGCGAGCGTCAGCGACACGTCGAAGCCTTCGTCGAGCAGATCGGGCATGCGCTGCGCGAGCGTCAGTTCGATATGCACGTCCGGGTAGCGCTGCTGGTAACGGCCTACGGCCGGCACCACGTAGTGCTGGCCGAAGCTCGTCATCGCGTGAACCTTCAGCTTGCCGGACGGACGCGCGTGCGCATCGCTCGCCTCGGCCTCCGCCTGATCCACGTACGCGAGAATCTGCTCGCAGCGCTGCAGATAGCGCTCGCCAGCTTCGGTCAGCGCGATGCGGCGCGTGGTCCGGTTCAAAAGCCGTGTGCGCAGATGCGCTTCCAGATCGGAAACCGCGCGCGACGCGTAGGCCGTCGTCGTATTCAGATGCTGCGCGGCGCCCGTGAAGCTGCCCGCTTCGACGACGCGGACGAAAACGCGCATGTTTTGAAGCGTGTCCATACCTATCCTCAGAAATCGGCAGCGATTGTTACACGATCAGCAATGGCGATTGTCTCATGTCTGGTAAAAATGCCTTGCATCCTTACCGGTTATTCCGCAATCGATCAAAAAATATAATTGCACACAAGCTTCTATAGTCAAATTTGGAGGAAATCGTGCAGTCTCCGGTACCCAAAGGGATCGCCGCAGCCGCGGTTCTTACGATCCTATTAACAATCGCCGGATGCGCAAGTACCGGAGGCGTCGCGCCGCAAACGCACACGATCAATCCTGCGTCGCTCGATGCGGGCAACGCAATCCGCGCCGCCAACGCCGATGCGCAGTGGCCCGCCGCCGACTGGTGGCGAGCCTATGACGATCCGCAGCTGGACCGGTGGATCGCGGACGCGCAAGCCGGCAATCCCAGTCTCGCGGTCGCCCAGGCGCGCGTGCGTGAGGCGGCGTCGATGGCCGGCGTCGCGCGCGCGGCGCTCGCGCCGCAAGTCAACGGCAGCCTGTCGATCCAGCGCCAGCAGTGGGCCGACAACGTGTTCTACGGTCCGGGGCCGCTCGCCGGCGAGCAGTCGTGGAACAACACCGGCACGCTCGGCCTCGCCTATCACCTCGACTTCTGGGGCAAGGACAAGAACGCCGCCGAGCGCGCGCTCGACCTCGCGCACGCCAGCGCCGCCGACGCGCGCGCCGCGCAGCTCGAACTGCAGGCGAACGTCGTGCGCACCTATATCGAGATGTCGCTGAACTACGCGTTGCTCGACATCGCGAAGGCCACGCTGCAGCAACAGCAGCAGATCGTCGACCTCGCGAACCGGCGCCTGAAGGGCGGCATCGGCACGCAGCTCGAAGTGAGCCAGGCCGAGACGCCGATGCCCGAGTACGAGCGCCAGATCGACGCGATCGAGGAGAGAGATCGCGCTCGGCCGCAATCAGTTGGCCGCGCTCGCGGGCAAGGGTCCGGGCGCCGGCGACGCGATCCAGCGCCCGGCGCTGTCGCTCGCCGCGCCCGCTGGTCTGCCGGCCGCGCTGCCCGTGGATCTGATCGGCCACCGGCCGGACGTGGTCGCGGCACGCTGGACGGTCGCCGCGCAGGCGCGCGGCATCGACGTCGCCAAGGCCGGGTTCTATCCGGACATCAACCTGCTCGCGTCGATCGGCGGCTATGCGGCGATGGGGCCGCTGTTCCAGTTCCTGAAGAGTCCGTCGCATAGCTGGAGCGTGGGTCCCGCGCTGACGCTGCCGATCTTCGACGGCGGCCGGCTGCGCTCGCAGCTCGGCGCGGCGTCGGCGGGCTACGACGAGGCCATCGAGCGCTACAACCAGTCGATCGTGGGCGCGCTGAAGGACATCTCCGACCAGGTGATCCGCATCCGTTCGCTGACCACCCAGGCCGACGACGCCGACCGCTCGGTCGCCGCCGCACGCAGGAACTACGAACTGTCGCGCGAAGGCTACCGGCGCGGCTTGACCGACTATCTGAACGTGCTGGTCGCGCAAAACCAGTTGCTGCGCGCGCAGGAAGGTGTCGCCAAAGTGCAGGCCGAGCGGCTCGGCGCGCATGCGTCGTTGATGACGGCGCTCGGCGGCGGTCTCGACGATCCGGCCAACGGTCCGCGGGATAACGAAACGTTGCCGGCGCATGGCAAGGGCAGCGGCGAGAGCAAGAGCGGCGCGGCGAGTAGCGACACGGCAACAGCAGATGCCAACGCCAGGACCAACGCAGCCATCACCGCCACCACCGCCTCGCGCGCCTTGAACGCGCCCGCGTCCGAGTAAGGAAGGCCATGTCCTCCTCGCCCTCCCCGTCGAGCGCGCGCCCCGCCTCGTTCGCCGCGCTCTACGAAGCCGCCGCCCACTGGGCGCGCACCGACGGCCTCGTATGGATCTATCTGTTCAAGGCGCTCGCCGCGTGCTTCCTCGCGCTCGGCATCGCGATGAAGCTCGATCTGCCGCAGCCGCGCACCGCGATGACCACCGTGTTCATCGTGATGCAGCCGCAAAGCGGCGCAGTGTTCGCGAAGAGCTTCTATCGGATCTGCGGCACGCTGGTCGGTCTCGTCGTGATGCTCGCGCTGATCGGACTGTTCGCGCAGCAGCCGGAGCTGTTCCTCGTCACGACCGCGATCTGGGTCGGCATCTGCACCGCCGGCGCCGCGCGCAATCGCAACTTCCGTTCGTACGGCTTCGTGCTGGCGGGCTACACGGCCGCGCTGATCGGCATCCCCGCTTCGCAGCATCCGGACGGCGCGTTCCTGAGCGCGCTCACGCGGGTCGCGGAAGTGGTGATCGGGATCATCTGCGCGGGCGCGGTCAGCGGCCTCGTGTTTCCGCAGTTCGCCGGCCTGCAGATGCGCAGCACCGTGCGTGCGCGCTTCTCGGCGTTCGTCGAGTACGTGTCGGCGTCGCTTGCCGGGCGCAACGACCGCGCCCAGATCGAGGCGACCAATGCGCGCTTCATCGCCGACATCGTCGGCTTCGAGGCCGCGCGCAGCATCGCCGTGTTCGAAGGCCCCGATTCGCGGATGCGCGGCGGGCGCCTCGCGCGTCTGAACAGCGAGTTCATGACCGCGTCGACGCGCTTTCACGCGCTGCATCAGCTGATGAACCGTCTGCGCGACAGCGGCACGCACGGCGCGGCGATCGCGATCGCCGCGCTCGAACCGTACTTCAAGGAGATCGCGCCGTTGCTCGCGAAGTCGGGCGAGCCGGTGCTGAGCGCGGCCGACGCCGCGCACGCCGCGGCCCAGCTCGACACCTACAGGAGCGAGTTGCCCAAACGCGTGCGCGCGACGCGCGACGAGCTCGAAACGCACCCCGACGCGCCGTTGCTCGATTTCGACACGGGCGCCGAGCTGCTGTACCGCTTCATCGACGACCTGCATGCGTACGCGGCGACCTACGCGTCGCTCGCGGTCGACAAGCACGCGCGCGAACGCTGGATCGAGCGCTACGAGCCGAAAACCAACGCGATCGCGGCCTGCGTCGCGGGCCTGCGCGCGGCCATCGTGATGATGGTGCTCGGGGCGTTCTGGATCGCCACCGCGTGGCCGAGCGGCTCGACGTTGACGCTGGTCGCAGCGGCCGTGTGCGCGCTCGCGTCGGCGTCGCCGGATCCGAAGCGCACCGCGTTCAAGATGGCCGGCGGCACGGTGCTCGCGACGCTGATGGGCATGATCGCGGTGTTCGGCGTGTATCCGCACATCGACGGCTTCGTGATGCTGTGTGTCGCGCTCACGCCGTTCCTGCTGCTCGGCGTGTTGATGACCACGCGTACGACGCTCGCCGGCTACGGCGTCGGCTACTGCATCTTCTTCTGCTTCCTCGCCGGCCCCGACAACGTGGTTCACTACGACCCGAGCGCGTTCATGAACGACGCGCTCGCGCTGGTGCTGTCGATGCTGGCGTCGTCGATCGCGTTCGCGGTGCTGCTGCCGCCGTCGACGCCGTGGCTGCGCAACCGCCTGCTCGTCGACCTGCGCCGCCAGGTGGTGCTGGCCGGCCGCGCGGGTCTGGCACGCGTGCGCTCGCGCTTCGAAAGCGGCGCGCGCGATCTGATGTTCCAGATCAACGCGCTGTCGCAGAACGAGCCCGAAACGAAGCGCGACACGCTGCGCTGGCTGTTTTCGGTGTTGGAGGTCGGCACCGCGGTGATCGACCTGCGCCGCGAAATCGCGACGCTGCCCAACGAGCCGCGCTACCACAAAGCGGCACCGTGGCGCGTCGCGCTGCGCGCGCTGCGCGACGCGCTCGCGGCGCTGTTCGAGCGGCCGCGGCAGCAGCACTTCGCGCGCGCGCTCGCGGCGACCGCCGATGCGATCGCGCAAGTGCAGCAACTGATGGCCGGCTTCACGCCGTCGCGTGAAGAACGCCATCAGCTGCTGCGCATCCTCAGTCAACTGCATTTCATCCGTACCGCGCTGCTCGATCCGCAGTCGCCGCTTGCCTCGGCGATCGGCGCGCGCGCGGACGCATCAGAAGAAGAAGGAGTTCCTCATGCCGCGTGATATCGCCGTGCTCGATGCCTATGTGCCGGCCATTGTGCTGCTGTTCATCGCGGGCGCCGCGCTGACCTGGCTCGTCGATCGCGTGATCGCCTATACGGGCCTCTATCGCGTGGTGTGGCACCCCTCCCTGTTCCGGGCCAGCTTGCTCGTGTCCGTGTGCGGCCTTCTCGGCCTCGCCGTTTATCGTTGATCAGAGTCGAAACATGACCATCCGAAATCTTGTGGGCTTCATCGCGACAGCCGTCATTTTCATCGTCGCGATCGTGATTGGCCGCGTGTTGTGGGTCCATTACATGGACGAACCGTGGACCCGCGACGGCCGCGTGCGCGCCGAGATCGTCAACGTCGCGCCGGACGTGTCGGGCGCGATCGTCGATCTGCCGGTCAAGGACAACCAGTTCGTGAAGAAGGGCGACCTGCTGATGCAGATCGATCCGTCGCATTACCAGATCGCGGTCGAGCAGGCGCAGGCCGCCGTTGCCGCGCGCAAGGCCGAGTTGCAGATGAAGCGCGACGACGCGCAACGGCGTGCCGACATGGATTCGCAGGTGGTGTCGAAGGAAAGCCGCGAAAACGCGACGCATACCGCGTCCGCCGCCGAAGCCGCCTATCAGCAGGCACTCGCCGCGCTCGACGCCGCGAAGCTGAACCTCGAACGCACGCGCGTGGTGTCGCCGGTCGACGGTTACGTAACGAACCTGTCCGTGTTCCGCGGCGACTATGCGAGCGCGGGCGCCGCGAAGCTCGCGATCGTCGATAGTCACTCGTTCTGGGTGTATGGCTACTTCGAGGAAACCAAGCTGCCGCACGTGCGCGTCGGCGATCAGGCCGAAGTGCGGCTGATGAGCGGCGGCACGCTGCAAGGCCACGTGGAGAGCATCTCGCGCGGCATTTACGACCGCGACAATCCGCAAAGCCACGAACTGCTCGCGGACGTGAATCCGACCTTCAACTGGGTGCGCCTCGCGCAGCGCGTGCCGGTGCGCGTGCGGATCGACTCGGTGCCGCCCGACGTGATGCTGGCGGCGGGCACGACCTGCACGGTGGTGGTGCGGCCGGGGACGGGCTCCGGCTCCTCGTCGGCCAACGCGAGCTGACGCCCGCGCCGCCTTTTATAGCCTGAACTGCCCCACCATCGCCTTCAGCCCGCGCGCCTGATCGTCGAGCGAGCGGGCCGCGGCGGTGGCCTCCTCCACCAGCGCGGCGTTCTGCTGCGTGCCCGAGTCCATCTGCGTGACTGCGAGACTGATCGCCTCGATACCGGCGCTCTGCTCGGACGACGCCGCCGAAATCTCGCCCATGATGTCGGTCACGCGCTTCACGGCCTTGACGACTTCGTCCATCGTCTGACCGGCGTCCGCGGCGAGCGTCGAGCCGTTGCCGACGCGCTCGACCGAAGTCTGGATCAAGCCCTTGATCTCCTTCGCGGCCGCCGCGCTGCGCTGCGCGAGATTGCGCACTTCCGCCGCGACGACCGAAAAGCCGCGCCCCTCCTCGCCCGCGCGCGCCGCCTCGACGGCCGCGTTCAACGCGAGGATGTTGGTCTGGAACGCGATCCCCTCGATCACGCCGATGATGTCGCCGATGCTGCGCGCGCTGTCGTTGATGTCGTTCATCGTCGCCACCACGCGGCTCACGACCGCACCGCCCTGCTCGGCGATCGCCGACGCGTTGTTCGCGAGCGTGCTCGCCTGCTTTGCGTTGTCGGCGTTCTGACGCACGGTCGAGGTCAGTTGCTCCATGCTGCTCGCGGTGCGCTCGAGCGCGAGCGCGTGCTGTTCGGTACGCTGCGACAGATCGAGATTGCCCATCGAAATCTGCGCGGACGCGGTCGCGATCGCGTCGGCGCTCGACGCGATGTCGGCAACCGTCGTCGCGAGTCCGCTTTGCATGTCGGACAGCGCGAACAGCATGCTCGCACGGTCCTTGCCGCCGAGCGCGATGCGATTCGACAGATCGCCCGCGGCGATGCGGCGCGCGATCTCCTTCGCGTACGCGGGCTCGCCGCCGAGTTGCGCGGTGAGGCGCCGCACGACCCACGCGGCGATGCCGACCGCGAGCACGATCAGTGCGAGCGTCATCGCCGCGATCATCACGAACGACGAGTGATAGATGAAGCCGGACGCGTCGATCGTCGCCTTCGCGGCGGTGCCGCGCTGCGCGACGAGTTCGTCGACGAGCTTTTCGAGCTTGCCGGTTTCGACGAGCAGCGACACGTCCTGCGTACCGACCTGCCAGTTCATCTGCGACAGATCGAGCGGCTGCGCTTTCACGAGCGTGACGAAGTCGCGTAGGTGACCGCTCCATGCCGCGACCGCCGCGGTGAACGCCTTCTGCGCGCCGACCGCCTTCACGTCCGACTTATCGACGTACTGCTGGAGCGTACGCAGTTGCTCGTTGAGACCCGCGAGGCCGCTCTCGATGTCGGCCCCGAGTTCGTCGCGCTCCTTCGCCGTGGTCGCGGTGAGCAGCATCTTTTGCGCGCGGCTCGCGCGTAGCATGTGGCCGCGCGCTTCCTCGGCGGCGCGGCTCGCGACGTGGCCCTGGTCGTAGATCGATTGCGCGGACGCGTTCAGCCGGCCGATCTGCAGCAGCGAAAACACGCCGATCAGCAGCGTGCCGGCGAGCAGAATCGCAAACGCGATCCGCAGCGTCGCCTTGACCGACAGGCCGTTGAACTTCGTTGCCGCTGCGCTGTGTGCCACTGCTTTCATCATCCCCGTCCCCACATGTCGACGCGCCGGACGGTCGGTTCCGGCATCACCACTTATCTCTCCGGGTCTACGGCAGCCCGCCCCGCGATCTTGAATTTCGCTTGTGCAGGCCGCGGCGGGTCGTGCGCCGCTTGCCGTTCCCGGTTCCATGTTCGACGCGCCGCTTCGTGAGCCGCGCAATCGCGAGCGCTTTATACCGGGGCCAAAAACTCGCCAAAAAAAGTTTCTTCAGGCAAAGAGCTGACGATTCGTCCTTTCACCGCCGAATGAAAAGTCATCCGCCCCCTTGTCCGATTCGCGACAAAACTTGTCCTTACAATTCGCTTCGGCCACATTAAACTTCGGCTAGATATTCAAAACGCCGGTTGCCGCGACGAAACGCCGCAGTGCTTCGCGGAACGCGCCTACGAGGCGTGCTGCCCGCACCGGTTTTCGGTGCCGATCTTTCATTCCACCGTTTTCCCGATCTTTTTTCTAGCGTATGGAAACGAGCCTCGATAAAAGCGCCCTTGCCGGCGCATCCGCCACGGGGGCGAGCACGTCCCCGGCCGCCGCTGCGCCGGCGGCCGCCAAGGTCCAGCGCACGGTGTATTCCGTGCTCGGTGCGATCAGCTTTTCGCACCTGCTCAACGACATGATCCAGTCGCTGATCCTCGCCATCTACCCGATGTTCAAGGACAACTTCTCGTTATCGTTCGGGCAGATCGGTCTGATCACGCTGACCTACCAGATCACCGCGTCGCTGCTGCAGCCGCTCGTCGGCAGCTATACCGACAAACATCCGAAGCCGTACTCGCTGCCGGTCGGCATGGGCTTCACGCTGACCGGGCTGCTGTTGATGTCGGTCGCGCCGAACTTCGGCGTGCTGCTGGTCGCCGCGGCGCTGGTCGGCTGCGGGTCGTCGGTGTTCCATCCGGAGTCGTCGCGAGTCGCGCGGATGGCCTCGGGTGGCCGTCACGGTCTCGCGCAGTCGTTGTTCCAGGTCGGCGGCAATGCGGGTTCGTCGCTCGGGCCGCTGCTCGCCGCGCTGATCGTGATTCCGCACGGGCAACGCAGCATCGCGTGGTTCTCGGCGGCGGCGCTCGTCGCGATCGTCGTGCTCACGCAGATCGGCCGCTGGTACAAGCGTCATCCGTCGGTCAGGAAGGCGCGCGGCCAGGGCGCGCATGTGACGCTGCCGCGTAACAAGATCATCCTGGCGATGAGCGTGCTGGTGTTGCTGGTGTTCTCCAAGTACTTCTATCTCGCCAGCATCAATAGCTATTTCACGTTCTACCTGATCGACAGGTTCCATCTGTCGGTGCAGGCCGCGCAGATCCATCTGTTCGTGTTCCTCGCGGCGGTCGCGGCGGGTACGGTGATCGGCGGGCCGATCGGCGACAGGATCGGGCGCAAGTACGTGATCTGGGTGTCGATTCTTGGCGTCGCGCCTTTTACGCTGCTGTTGCCGTATGCGAATCTGTTCTGGACTGGTGTGCTGACGGTTGTTATTGGGGTGGTGCTCGCCTCGGCGTTCTCGGCGATTCTTGTTTATGCGCAGGAGTTGATTCCTGGGAAGGTTGGGATGGTGGCTGGGTTGTTCTTTGGTTTTGCCTTTGGGCTTGGGGGGGTGGGCGCCGCGGTGCTTGGGGAACTCGCTGACGCTACCAGTATTGTGTTTGTTTATAAGGTTTGTTCGTTTTTGCCGTTGATTGGGGTGCTCACTGTTTTGTTGCCGGATGTTGAGGGGAAGCGGGTTAAAGGGTGAGCGCGTGCCGCGGGGTTGGGGCTTTTTCCTTATCGTGTGGTGTTGGCCTTTCCTTGCTGGCTTGTCGGTTTTTTAGCGTTGCCCCTGTGCGGGGCGGGGCTTTTTTCGTTGTTCTGGCTTTGTTGGCCTTTCCTTGTTGTCTTGTCGGTCTATTAGCGTTGCCCCTGTGCGGGGCGGCACCTACTTTCTTTGCTGCTGCAAAGAAAGTAGGCAAAGAAGACAGCTCAAACCGCAAACTCTTAAGCGGGTCCCCTGGCTCGGAAGGGGTAGTGGTGCATCTGGAATCCGTGCCCCCGCACATTCCCCGTTCGTGACAAAGCCATCATCCCTCCCACTCCGCACTACGTGCGTCGCGGACGGGTCTGCCTGGGAAACCAATGGTTTGGCCCGCGCAGCGGGGGCCGTCGGCTGCGCCTCGGCGATGCGCCGAAACAACCGGTGGTTTTTGAGCGGGGTTTCGGCGCGCGTAGCGCCGCCGGAAGAATGACTGCCTTGTCACTGGCGCGGAATGTGCGGGAGCACGGATTCCAGATGCACCACTACCTCATGCGGACCGAGGGACCCGCTTAAGAGTTGGCGGTTTGAGCTGTCTTCTTTGCCTACTTTCTTTGCAGCAGCAAAGAAAGTAGGTGCCGCCCCGCACAGGGGCAACGCCAATAGACCGATAAGTCAGCAAGGAAAGGCCAACACCGCAAAGAACACCACCCTCGCCTTAGCCCCGCATCCGCCTCCACAGCAAAAAACCCACCGCAATGACGATAACCACAACACCGTCGACAACAGCCAGCACCGGCAAAGGATCGCTCCACTTGTCCATGTTCGTCGTGCGCGAATAATAGGGCTCGCCGCTTCCATACGCTTCGTCCAGGTTAATCACGTTAAACGCAGCAACCGCAACGTCAAGGGCAAGCAGAACTACGCCAGCGAGAAAACGGGCGATGCTGGACTTCCGCATGTCAGTACCTAACCGTCAATGGAATGTAGCGATCTGGCGACGGCGTAGCCGCCTCCTTCAGGTCGCGCAGGCAGGAACGCCCGATCTACCACGCTCGGAAGCGTGTCGATTGAACATGCAAGCCTCACCATCCTGGGGGAAAACGACCTGTCACGTTGATCGCCTCTACCCTACCTGGCGGAGCAGAAACAACAAATGGGCGACGGATGAAAATGACGAACAACGACTTTCTTCTGTTGCCCTTCGCCCTTACGGCGAACCCGCTTGCCCCCCCTCCCGCCCGTGGCTATGCTTGAGCGCATAACCAGCGCCGCACCGGCGCGCAATTTGCGATTCCGTTTCATCCAACCCCGTCCACTCCCGCCGCACGAGGATCGCCGCCGATGACCCGCTACCGCGATTTCCACCGCCGCTCGATCGACCATCCCGAAGCCTTCTGGCGCGAAGAAGCCCAGCGCATTCACTGGCACACGCCATTCGGCACCGTGCTCGACCGCTCGAAGCCGCCGTTCGCGCGCTGGTTCGTCGGCGGTCGCACGAACCTCTGCCATAACGCGGTCGACCGGCATCTGGCCGAACGCGCGCAGCAGAACGCGCTCGTCTACGTATCGACCGAAACCGGCATCGAGCGGCACTACACGTATGCCGATCTGTACGCCGAAATCAACCGGATGGCCGCCGTCATGCGCTCGCTCGGCGTGAAGCGCGGCGACGTCGTGCTGATCTATCTGCCGATGATCCCCGAGGCGCTGTTCGCGATGCTCGCCTGCGCGCGGCTCGGCGCGATCCACTCGGTCGTGTTCGGCGGCTTCGCCGCGCCGAACCTCGCCACGCGTATCGACGACGCGAAGCCCGTGCTGATCGTCACTGCGGACGCCGGCGCGCGCGGCGGCAAGGTGGTCGACTACACGCCGCTCGTCGACGAAGCGCTCGCGCGCGCCATGCACAAGACACCGCATGTGCTGCTGATCGACCGGCAGCTCGCGCCCGCGCGACTGAACGCACCCTACCTCGTCGCCTACGAGCCGCTGCGCGAACAGTTCTTCGACGCCCACGTCCCGTGCGAGTGGCTCGAATCGAACGAGCCGTCGTACGTGCTGTACACGTCGGGCACGACCGGCAAACCGAAGGGCGTGCAGCGCGATGTCGGCGGCTATGCGGTCGCGCTCGCGGCATCGATGGAATACATCTTCGAGGGCAAGCCCGGCGACACCATGTTCACCGCGTCCGACGTCGGCTGGGTGGTCGGCCACAGCTACATCGTGTACGCGCCGCTGATCGCGGGGCTGACCACCGTAATGTACGAAGGCACGCCGATTCGTCCGGACGGCGGCATCTGGTGGCGGCTCGTCGAACAGCACAAGATCAACCTGATGTTCACCGCGCCGACCGCGATACGCGTGCTGAAGAAGCAGGACCCGGCGCTGATGAAGGCAGCCGATCTGTCGAGCCTGCGTACGCTGTTTCTCGCCGGCGAACCACTCGACGAACCGACCGCCGAATGGATCTCCAACGCGTTGAACAAGCCGGTGATCGACAACTACTGGCAGACCGAAACCGGCTGGCCGATGCTCGCCATTCCGCGCGGCATCGAGGCACTGCCGACCAAGCTCGGTTCGCCGGGCGTGCCCTCGATCGGCTATAGCCTGACCGTGCGCGACGAGCTGACCGGCGAGCCCTGCGCGCCCGGCGAGAAAGGCGTGCTGACGCTCGACTATCCGCTGCCGCCGGGCTGCATGTCGACGGTATGGCGCGACGACAAGCGCTTCGTCGGCACCTACTGGTCGAGCGTGCCGAACCAGCAGGTGTATTCGACGTTCGACTGGGGCGTGCAGGACGAGGACGGCTACGTGACGATCCTCGGCCGCACCGACGACGTCATCAACGTCGCGGGCCATCGCCTCGGCACGCGCGAGATCGAGGAGGCGCTGTCGAGCCATGCGGCTGTCGCGGAAGTCGCGGTGGTCGGTGTGACCGATCCGCTCAAGGGTCAGGCGGCGATGGCCTTCGTCGTGCTGCGCGGCGCGCAGGGAGAAGGCGACCCGAGCGAGCGCGCGCGGCTCGAAGCCGAGCTGGCGATGACGGTCGACCGCCATCTCGGCTCGATTGCGCGGCCCGCGCGCGTGGTGATGGTATCGATGCTGCCGAAGACGCGCTCCGGCAAGCTATTGCGCCGCGCTATCGCGGCGCTCGCCGAAGGGCGCGAGCCGGGCGATTTGCCGACGATCGAAGATCCGGCCGCGCTGCAGCAGGTGCGCGACGCGCTCGGCGACGGCAGGAAGGAATAAGCGGGCCAATCAGCGGGCGACCAGGCGGACGAACAAGCGGGCGCTCAGCCCGCGGTGTCCCGCGTGCCGAGAAAGCGCGCGAGAATCGCGTTCGAATACGTGCCCGCGATCCCGGTCAGGAACGACATGAACGATCCGGGCGCGTGGTCGTCGGCGGTATCGGAGATCGTGCGCACGACCGCGCACGGCACGCCGTACTCGTAGCAGACCTGCGCGATCGCCGCGCCTTCCATCTCGACCGCGAGCGCATCGGGCAGCGCGTCGCGCAACGCCGCGACGGCCGCCGCGCTCGCGACGAACTGATCGCCGCTGACGATCAAGCCGCGATGCACGCGCGGCGCGCGCGTGCCGAAGCGCACCGCGCAGGCCGCGCCTTCCTCGGCGACGAACTGCTCGCATGCGGCCATCAGACGGTCGGCGAGCGCCGCATCGGTGGTGAAGCGCGACATGCCGAGCAGCGGCACCTCGAAGCGCGGAAAAAGCGGCGACGCGTCGACATCGTGCTGCATCAGCGCGCTCGCAACGACGATATCGCCGACATGCACGTCGCCGCCGACACCGCCCGCGACACCGGTGAACACGATCGCCTCGACATCGAACGCGTGGATTAGCGCACTGACCGTCGCGGCCGCCGCGACCTTGCCGATGCGCGCGAGCGTGACGACGCACGGCGTGCCGTGCACGGTGCCGACGTGGTAGTCACGCTGGCCGTGCGTGACCGTGCGCACGCCGGACTCGGCGCGCATCGCTTCGATCAGGTCGCCGAGTTCCTGCGGTAACGCGGCCAGAACGCCGAGCGGCCGCCGCGCATCGTGGCTGAGATTCAAGGGCGTGCTCATTCGACCGCCTGCAATTTAGCCACCGCCAGCGCCAGCCACTTTTCGCCGTGCCGCTTGAAGCGGACCTGCGCTTTCGCGTCGGTGCCGTTGCCTTCGAGTGCGGTGATCGTGCCTTCGCCGAACTTGGTATGGAACACCTGCTGGCCGACGCGGAAGCCCGTGTCGGCCGCGCGTTGCTCGTTCGCGAACGCGGGCGCCGGCGCGGAGGTCACCGCCGCCGTCGACGCCGAACCGCCGCCGTACCCCGGCCGCGCGAACCAGTCGCGCCCGTAGCCGGCGTTGTCCGAGCGGCCGCCCCAGCGCGAGCCCGCCTCGACCTTCGGCGTCAGCCACTTCAGCGTTTCGTGCGGCAATTCGTCGAAGAAACGCGAGCGGATGTTGTAGCGGGTCTGGCCGTGCAGCATCCGGCTCTGCGCGAAAGACAGGTACAGCCGCTCCTTCGCGCGCGTGATCGCGACGTACATCAGACGCCGCTCCTCTTCGAGGCCGTCGGCCTCCATCGCGCTGTTCTCGTGCGGGAACAGCCCCTCTTCGAGGCCGGTGATGAACACCGCGGTGAATTCGAGCCCCTTTGCCGCGTGCACCGTCATCAGCTGCACCGCTTCCTGGCCGGCCTGCGCCTGGTTGTCGCCCGCTTCGAGCGATGCGTGCGACAGAAAGCCCGCGAGCGGCGTCATCGTGTCGGGGTTTTGCGCCGGATCGGCGACGCCCGGTGCGTCGAGGACCACCGTGGTCGGATCGTCGGTCGCGACCGCGAGTTCGGGCGCGGCGCTGGCTCCTGGGCGCAGCGGAATCGAGCGCGCGGGCGTATCGAGCCCGTAGCCTTCCTCGCTGACGAACGCGGCGGCCGCGTTGACGAGTTCCTGCAGGTTCTCGAGCCGCTCCTGGCCTTCGCGCTCGTTCTGATAGAAGTCGGCGAGACCGCTCGCGCGGACCACGTACTCGACGGTCTCCGGCAGGCTCATCTGCTGCGTGTCGGCGCGCATCTTGCCGACGAGGTTCGCGAACGCGGCGAGGCTCGAGCCGGCCTTGCCGGCGACGTACGGAATCGCCGCGGCCATCGAGCAGTTGTACAGACGCGCCGCGTCGGCGAGCTGTTCGATCGAACGCGCGCCGATGCCGCGAGTCGGGAAATTGACGACGCGGCCGAACGCGGTGTCGTCGTTCGGGTTGTCGATCAGGCGCAGGTATGCGAGCGCGTGCTTGACTTCCTGACGTTCGAAAAAGCGCAGGCCGCCATACACGCGATACGCGATGCCCGCGTTGACGAGCGTGTGCTCGATCGTGCGCGACTGCGCGTTGCTGCGGTAGAGCACCGCGATTTCGCTGCGCGACAGGCCGGTGTTGATCAGCGCGCGGATCTCTTCGACGATCCAGCCGGCCTCCTGCGAATCGGTCGCCGATTCGTAGACGCGCACCGGTTCGCCGTGACCCGCGTCGGTACGCAGATTCTTGCCGAGGCGTCGCGAGTTGTTCGCGATCAGCTGGTTGGCGGCATCGAGAATATGGCCGTGCGAACGATAGTTCTGCTCGAGCTTGATCAGATTGCGCACGTTGAACTCGTGCTCGAAGTCGCGCATGTTGCCGACGTTCGCGCCGCGGAACGCGTAGATCGACTGGTCGTCGTCGCCGACCGCGAAGATTGCGTTGTGCTGGCCCGCGAGCAGCTTCAGCCACGCGTATTGCAGCTTGTTGGTGTCCTGAAACTCGTCGACGAGGATGTGCCTGAAGCGCGCCTGGTAATGCGCGCGCAGCGGCGGATTGTGCGCGAGCAGTTCGTAGCAGCGCAGCAGCAGCTCGGGGAAGTCGACGACGCCTTCGCGCTGGCATTGCTGATCGTAGGCTTCGTAGAGTTCGACGAACTTGCGGTTGAAGTTGTCGGTGGCGTCGACGTCTTTGGGGCGCAGGCCCTGCTCTTTCGCGTTGTTGATGAAGTACTGGAGATTTTTCGCGGGGTACTTTTCGTCGTCGATGTTGAGGCCCTTCATCAGGCGCTTGATCGCCGACAGCTGGTCCGCGGTATCGAGAATCTGGAACGTGGCGGGCAGCCCGGCGTCGCGGTGATGCGCGCGCAGCATACGGTTGCACAGGCCGTGGAACGTGCCGATCCACATGCCGCGCGTGTCGATCGGCAATAGCGCCGAGAGGCGCGCCATCATTTCGCGGGCGGCTTTGTTCGTGAAGGTCACCGCGAGGACGGTCGCGGGGGACGCGAGGCCTTGCTGAATCAGCCACGCGATGCGGGTGATCAGGACGCGGGTTTTGCCGCTGCCGGCGCCCGCCAGGATCAGGGCGGGCTCATTCGGGAGCGTTACGGCGGCGTGTTGTTCGGGGTTTAGATTCGAGAGGAGGTCGGGCATTTTTTTGCTTAGGCGCAGTTCGGGGGACATTATATGCCCCGGCGGGGGCGGCGCTTTTTTTGGTTTTTTTTGTTCTTCTGGATATGGGTTGGGGTTTTTTCGTTGTTCTGGCGGTGTTGGCCTTTCCTTGTTGTCTTGTCGGTCTATTAGCGTTGCCCCTGTGCGGGGCGGCACCTACTTTCTTTGCTGCTGCAAAGAAAGTAGGCAAAGAAGACAGCTCAAACCGCCAACTCTTAAGCGGGTCCCTCGGTCCGCGTGAGGTAGTGGTGCATCTGGAATCCGTGCTCCCGCACATTCCGCGCTAGTGACAAGGCAGTCATTCTTCCGGCGGCGCTACGCGCGCCGAATCCCCGCTCAAAAACCACTGGTCGTTTCGGCGCGTCGCCGAGGCGCAGCCGAGGGTCCCCGCTGAGCGGGCAAAACCATTGGTTTCCCTGGCAGACCCGTCCGCGACGCACGCAGTGCGGAGCGGGAGGGATGATGGCTTTGTCACGAACGGGGGAATGTGCGGGGGCCCGGATTCCAGATGCACCACTACCCCCTCCAAGCAAGGGGACCCGCTTAAAAGTTTGCGGTTTGAGCTGTCTTCTTTGCCTACTTTCTTTGCAGCAGCAAAGAAAGTAGGTGCCGCCCCGCACAGGGGCAACGCTAATAGACCGATAAGTCAGCAAGGAAAGGCCAACCAAGCCAGAACAACGAAAAAAGCATAACCCCTGTCCACACCGGCCGCCGACCGGCAAAAAACCTCGTCCAGCTATAATCAACCCTTCCCCGCCTCCAAAATCCTGCCTTTAACAGAAACATGAGCGACACCCCGAGCGACCCGACCTCGACGCTTGCAAAAAGCTTCGAACCCCACACCATCGAAGCCCACTGGGGCCCTGAATGGGAAAAGCGCACCTACGCCGCGCCCTCCTTCGACGCGAACCGCAAGGATTTCTCGATCCAGTTGCCGCCGCCGAACGTCACGGGCACGCTGCACATGGGCCACGCGTTCAACCAGACCATCATGGACGGCCTGACCCGCTATCACCGCATGCTCGGCGAGAACACGCTGTGGGTGCCGGGCACCGACCACGCGGGCATCGCCACGCAGATCGTCGTCGAACGCCAGCTCGACGCGCAGGGCGTGTCGCGCCACGACCTCGGCCGCGAGAAGTTCGTCGAGCGCGTGTGGGAGTGGAAGCAGCAATCCGGCTCCACGATCACGAATCAGGTGCGTCGTCTCGGTGCATCGATCGACTGGTCGCGCGAATACTTCACGATGGACGACAAGACGTCGGCCACCGTGCGCGACGTGTTCGTGCGTCTGTATGAACAGGGCCTGATCTATCGCGGCAAGCGCCTCGTGAACTGGGACCCGGTACTGCTCACCGCCGTATCCGACCTCGAAGTGGTCAGCGAAGAAGAAAACGGCCACCTGTGGCACATCCACTATCCGTTGACCGACGGCTCGGGCCATCTGACCGTCGCCACCACCCGTCCGGAAACCATGCTCGGCGACACCGCCGTGATGGTGCACCCGGAAGACGAGCGCTACGCCCACCTGATCGGCAAGACCATCACGCTGCCGCTGTCGAACCGCGAAGTGCCGATCATCGCCGACGATTACGTCGACCGCGAATTCGGCACAGGCGTCGTCAAGGTCACGCCCGCGCATGATTTCAACGATTATCAGGTCGGCCTACGCCACAAGCTGCCGCAAATCGAAATCCTCACGCTCGACGCGAAGATCAACGACAACGCGCCCGAAAAATACCGCGGCCTCGACCGTTTCGAAGCCCGCAAGCTGGTGGTCGCCGATCTCGAGGCGCTCGGTGCGCTCGAATCGGTCAAGCCGCACAAGCTGATGGTGCCGCGCGGCGACCGCACCGGCGTCGTGATCGAGCCGATGCTGACCGACCAGTGGTTCGTCGCGATGAGCAAGCCGGCGCCCGAAGGCACGTTCAATCCGGGCAAGTCGATCACCGAAACCGCGCTCGACGTCGTGCGCAACGGCCAGATCAGATTCGTGCCGGAAAACTGGACCACCACGTACTACCAGTGGCTCGAAAACATCCAGGACTGGTGCATCTCGCGTCAGCTGTGGTGGGGTCACCAGATTCCGGCGTGGTACGGCGAAAACGGCGAAGTGTTCGTCGCCAAGACCGAAGAGGACGCGCGCGCGAAGGCCGTCGCGGCCGGCTACACGGGGGCGTTGAAGCGCGACGAAGACGTGCTCGACACGTGGTTCTCGTCCGCTCTGGTGCCGTTCTCGTCGCTCGGCTGGCCGAACGAAACCGAAGAGCTGAAGCACTTCATGCCGTCGTCGGTGCTCGTAACCGGCTTCGACATCATCTTCTTCTGGGTCGCGCGCATGGTCATGATGACCACGCACTTCACGGGCAAGGTGCCGTTCGAAACGGTCTATATGCACGGTCTCGTGCGCGACGCCGAAGGCCAGAAGATGTCGAAGAGCAAGGGCAACACGCTCGACCCGATCGACATCGTCGATGGCATCGACCTCGACGCGCTCGTCGCGAAGCGCACCACCGGCTTGATGAATCCGAAGCTGGCCGCGTCGATCGAGAAGAAGACCCGCAAGGAGTTTCCGGACGGCATTGCGGCGTTCGGCACCGACGCGCTGCGCTTCACGATGGCGTCGATGGCCACGCTCGGCCGCAACGTCAATTTCGACCTCGCGCGCTGCGAAGGCTATCGCAACTTCTGCAACAAGCTGTGGAACGCCACGCGCTTCGTGCTGATGAACTGCGAAGGCCACGACTGCGGTTTCGGCCAGCCGGCGCAATGTGGCGAATGCGGGCCAGAAGGCAATCTGCATTTCTCGCAGGCCGACCGCTGGATCGTGTCGCAACTGCAGCGCGTGGAAGCGGAAGTCGTCAAGGGTTTTTCCGACTATCGTTTTGACAATGTGGCCAACGCCATATACAAGTTCGTATGGGACGAATATTGTGACTGGTACGTTGAACTCGCCAAAGTGCAGATCCAGACGGGGCAGCCGAACCAGCAGCGTGCCACGCGGCGGACGCTTTTGCGTGTGCTCGAAACGGTGCTGCGCCTCGCGCATCCGGTGATCCCGTTCATCACCGAAGCGCTGTGGCAGAAAGTGGCGCCGCTCGCGGGACGCTACCCGGAAGGCAAGGCCGAGGGCGAGGCGTCCATCATGGTGCAGCAGTACCCCGTCGCGGAGCCGTCGAAGCTCGATGAAGACGCCGAGCGGTGGGCGAACGACCTCAAAGCGGTGATCGATGCATGCCGTAATCTGCGCGGAGAAATGAACCTGTCGCCGGCGGTGAAGGTGCCGTTGCTCGCCACCGGCAATGCGGAGCGTCTTCGTACTTTCGCGCCTTACGCTCAGGCACTTGCGCGTCTGTCGGAGGTGCAGATCATCGCCGACGAGGCCGCGCTCGACGCCCAGGCGGATGGCGCGCCGATTGCTATCGTAGGAACGGACAAGCTCGTGTTGAAGGTCGAAATCGACGCAGCGGTCGAACGCGAACGCCTGTCGAAAGAGATCACGCGGTTGAGCGCCGAAATCGTCAAGTGCAACGGTAAGCTACAGAATCAGGCCTTCGTTGCGAAGGCGCCGGCGGCGGTCGTGGAACAGGAGCAGAAGCGGCTGGCCGATTTCGAAGCCACCGTCGGCAAGCTGAAAGCCCAACTGGCCCGCTTGCCGGCCTGACCGACGCGCCCGCCCCCTCAACGGCGGGCAAGGATTTAAACCAGAGGACTCAGGGTATTCACATGCTAAAAGTTACGAAGGCGGTCTTTCCGGTAGCCGGTCTTGGCACCCGCTTCCTCCCCGCCACGAAGGCTAGCCCGAAGGAGATGCTGCCGATCGTCGACAAGCCGCTGATTCAGTACGCGGTGGAAGAGGCGATGGCGGCCGGCATCACCGAAATGATCTTCGTCACGGGCCGCAGCAAGCGCGCGATCGAAGACCATTTCGACAAGTCCTATGAGATCGAGGCCGAACTCGAGGCGCGCGGCAAGGACAAGCTGCTCGAACTCGTGCGCAGCATCAAGCCGAGCCACGTCGACTGCTTCTACGTGCGCCAGGCCGAGGCGCTGGGCCTCGGCCACGCCGTGCTGTGCGCCGAGAAGCTGGTAGGCGACAACCCTTTCGCCGTGATTCTTGCGGACGACCTGTTGTACGGCACGCCGCCCGTGATGACGCAGATGATCGAGGTGTTCGATCACTATCACAGTTCGGTGATCGGCGTCGAAGAGATCCCGCCGCAAGATACGAAATCGTACGGCATCGTCGACGGCAAGGAATGGGAAGACTCGATCATCAAGATGTCGGGCATCGTCGAAAAGCCGGAACCGGGCGTGGCGCCGTCGAACCTCGGCGTGGTGGGCCGTTATGTGCTGAAGCCGCGCATCTTCGATCACCTGCGCTCCATCAAGCCGGGCGCGGGCGGTGAATTGCAACTGACGGACGCGATCCAGTCGCTGCTCGCCGACGAACAGGTGCTCGCGTACAAGTATCACGGCACACGTTTCGACTGCGGCAGCAAGCTGGGCTACCTGAAGGCGACCGTCGAGTTCGCCCTGCGTCACCCGGAAGTAGCCGCCGATTTCGAAGAATATCTGCGTACCCGCTCGCCGGTTCTCGAAGGCTGACGTCGAAAGTCCGGCTGAAACGAAGAAGGCGCTGTACCCCGAATAATGGGGACAGCGCCTTCTTTTTTACATCGGGCCGACAGTTTTACCGAATGCAGCTCATCGACGCCGCATCAGAAAGGTAAACACCTTGTCATGCGCCGAGCTTTCGACGATCTCGTTGCCGGTCTGCTTCGCGAACGCGGCGAAATCGCGCTGCGAGCCGGGATCGGTGGCGAGCACCTTGAGAATCTGGCCGCTTTCCATATCGGCGAGCGCCTTTTTGGCGCGCAGGATGGGCAGCGGGCACATGAGCCCGCGCGCATCGACTTCCTTGTGAATCTGAATTTGCATCGACGATGACCTTCGGGACGGGGCGTCGCTGACGACGCCGGACAGAGGGTCAAATTTTACAGCAGGCGGAGCGGCGGCGCCGGGCATCGCCACGACGCCCATTTCCACGCGCGAGCCTTGCCGCGCGCCGTTACAGCGTCACCGCCTCACCGCTTTGCAGCGACTCGCGCAGCGCCACGCCGATACGCGTCGCTTCGAGCGCATCGGCGAGCGTCGCGCCACGCTGTGCCGCATCGCCCTTCCCCGGTCCTTTTAGCACCGATGCAACGAACGCGCGTGCCTCGTGCAGAAACGCGTCCTCGAACCGGTCGAAAAAGTTCGGCGTGCACTCGTTGCGAATGCCGGTCGCGTCGTAGATCTCGACGCGGTTCGCGCGCGGATTGCGGCCGATCGTCAGCGCGCCCGCCGTGCCGATCACTTCGCTGTGCGTATCGTTGCCGTGCGCCTGGGTGCGCGACGCGTAGAACATCGCGAGCTTACCGCCCTCGAATTCGCAGATCGCGACACCGTTGTCGACGTCGCCGAATTCGCGCAGACCCTCGTGCAGCACGACCGTGCCCGCCGCGAACACGCGCGTCGCGCGCGGCTTGCCGAGCAGCCAGCGGGCGACGTCGATGTCGTGCACCGTGCAGTCGAGAAAGATGCCGCCCGAGGTCGCCGCGAAGCGCACGAAGAAACCGTCGTCGTCGTTTTTATCGGTGGTTTGCGAGCGCACGAGGAATGGCCGGCCGATCTGGCCGGCGGCGATTTTATCGAACGCGTCGCGGTAGCTCGGATCGAAGCGGCGCATGAAGCCGATCGTCGCCTGCAGGTGCGGAGAGCGCGCCGCTTCGGCCAGCACGCGCTCGCATTCGGCGACATCGAGCGACAGCGGCTTTTCGCAGAACACATGCTTGCCGGCGCGCAATGCGTCGACGATCTGCTGCGCGTGCAGCGATGACGGCGTGACGAGCCATACCGCGTCGACGCGCGGATCGGCGAGCAGGTCCGCGTCATCGGTGTATAGACGCGGTTCGGGTAGTGCATCACGCGCCCATGCCAGTTCATCTTCGAGCGGACTGCACGCGGCCGTGAGCGTCGCGCCCGGCACGCGATACGCGAGGTTCTCCGCATGCCGCTTGCCAAGCCGCCCAAGGCCGACCACGCCGATCCGCAAGCGCTCCGTGGCGGGCTTCATTGCGCTGCCTCGCCGAGTTTGACCGCGCGGCCCTCGCGCCACGACCGCGTCGCGGCTTCCGCGAGTTCGAGCGCTTTCAGGCCATCCGCGACGGTCGTGCGCACCGGCTTGCCATGCGTGACCGCGTCGAAGAAATGCGCGATTTCGAGCGCGTATGCCGCGCGATAGCGTTCGAGAAAAAACGCCTCGGGCACGTCGGTCGATACTTCCGTCTTCGAGTACGCGGTGACTTCGGTGGGCCGAACGTTGCCTGCCTGCAGCATGCCGGTGCTGCCGAGCACTTCGAAGCGCTGGTCGTAGCCGTAGGCAGCGCGCCGCGCGGTGTTGATCTGGCACAGCCGCCCGCGCTTCGTGCGGATCGTCACCGCGGTCGAATCGATGTCGCCCGCGTCGGCGATCGCGGGGTCGGTGAGGCAACTGCCGGTGGCGTGCAGCGTGTCGGCTTCGTCGTCGAGAATCCAGCGACAGATGTCGAAGTCGTGAATCAGCATGTCCTTGAAGATGCCGCCCGAGTGCCGGATGTACTCGACCGGCGGCGCGCCCGGATCGCGGCTCGTGACGACGAGCATTTCCGGCGTGCCGATCTCGCCCGCGTCGAGACGCGCTTTCAATGCGGAAAACGTCGGATCGAAGCGCCGTTGAAAACCGATCATGCACACGACACCGGCGCGCTCCACCGCTTCTGCGCACATCCGCGCGCGCTCCAACGTGAGATCGACCGGCTTCTCGCAGAACACGTGCTTGTTCTGCGCGGCCGATTTGACGATCAGGTCCGCATGCGTGTCGGTGCTCGAACAGATCACGGTCGCGCCGATCGATGCATCGCCGATCGCGCCGTCGCTATCCGCAACCTGCGCGCCATGCTGCGCGGCGAGCGCGGCGGCCGCCTCGCGATTCACGTCGACCACGTATTTGAGCCGCACGCCGGGCTGCCGCGCGAGATTCGCCGCATGGATCTTGCCGATGCGCCCCGCGCCGAATACGGCGACGTCGATCGTGTTTACCGCGTCAGTCATCGTAGCCTCCAGTGTCGTTGGATTCTTCAACGTTCAGTTCGAGCTTGTACGCGAGCGCGATGAAGAGCGCCTGGCACAGGCAGATCGTGCTGGTCAGCGAGCGGAACGCGAACGCGCTGCCCTCTTTCACGTACAGCTGCGTGCTGGCGTAGCGTGCGAGCGGCGATAGTTGGCTATCCGTAATGACGAGCGTCTTCGCCTGATGATGATGCGCGACGCGCAGACAGTACTGCGTCTCCTTGCCGTATGGCGCGAAGCTGATCGCAATGACCACGTCTCCCTTCCTGACGCTGCGGATCTGCTCGCGATACATGCCGCCGAAGCCAGACACCAGATGCACGCGCTTATGCGTGTGCTGCAACGCATAGACGATGTAGCTCGCGACCGGAAACGAGCGTCGCACGCCGATCACGTAGATGTTGTCGGCCTGCTGCAGCATCTTCACGGCGGCGTCGAACTGCTTGTCGTCGAGGCCCGCTTCGAGTTCTTCGAGGCCGCCGCGCGACGCGGCGATGAACTCGCGCGCGACCGCGCCGCCCGACAAGGTGCCGGGCTTCTCGTCGATCAGCTTGCGGATGCGCTGCTGATAGCTCGACGACGACACGCCCTGCCCCGTATACGCCTGACGAAACACCGCCTGCAGATCCGAAAACCCGGAAAAGCCGAAACGCTGCGCAAAGCGCACGACCGCCGACGGATGCACGCCGCAGCTCGCGGCGATATCGCTCGTGCGATCCATCATCACGCTCGAGCGATGCTGCTCGATGTACGTCGCGACGCTTTTCAACTGCCGCGGCAGCGACTCGTAGGTATCCGCGATGCGCTGCATCAATTCGTCGACGCTCGGCACCGTTTCTTCGGTGATCTGTTCCGCCATGACTGCCTCTCGGGGTTTCCTGCAATGCGGCAGACGCGCCCGCGGCGCGCCGCAACGTGCATCCGACGTTGCCGAGTATAGGCGGCCACCCCGTCAAATGGAACGTATTTTCCATTTTTATTTGTCATGAAATTTTCTTTGCAAGGCTTCGGAAGATGACCTACTCTTGGTCGTGAGCGATGGCGCTTCGGCCTCGTTGTGTGGGTCATCGGAATGGAAAGCCGCCCGCCAGTCGCTCCCTCAATAACGAACGACAGACCGAGAAAGGTGGAGACAATGAGACTTTGCAGAGGCAAGGCAACGCTCAGGATTCTGGTGACGGCGTTGACGTTGGCGACGGGATTCGGCGCGGCCTCGGCCGCCCGCGCGGCGGAGGCCCACTTCGTGCTGATCAGCCACGCGCCGGATTCGGACTCGTGGTGGAACACGATCAAGAACGCGATCAAGCAGGCCGACGAGGACTTCAACGTTCAGACCGACTACCGCAATCCGCCGAACGGCGACATCGCCGACATGGCGCGTCTCATCGAACAGGCGGCCGCGCGCAACTACGACGGCGTGATCGTGTCGATCGCCGACTTCGACGTGCTGAAGAGTTCGATCGCGAAGGTCACCGAGAAGCACATTCCGCTCGTCACGATCAATTCGGGCACCGAGGAGCAAAGCGCGAAGCTCGGCGCGATCATGCACGTCGGCCAGCCCGAGTTCGCGGCCGGCAAAGCCGCCGGAGAAAAGGCCAAGGCCGCCGGCATCAAGTCGTTCCTGTGCGTGAACCACTACGCGACGAACCCGGCTTCGTTCGAACGCTGCCGCGGTTTCGCCGAAGCGATCGGCGCCAACTTCAAAACCTCGACGCTCGACACGGGCCAGGACCCGACCGGCGTGCAGTCGAAGGTCAGCGCGTTCCTGCGCAATCATCCGGATACCCAGGCGGTGCTGACGCTCGGTCCGCTGTCGGCCGATCCGACGCTGAAGGCGCTGCAGCAGATGGGCCTCGCCGGCAAGATCTGGTTCGCGACGTTCGACTTCGACAGCGACATCGCGAAGGGCATCCAGGACGGCACGATCCAGTTCGCGATCGACCAGCAACCGTACTTGCAGGGCTATATCCCGGTTGCCGTGCTCGCGATCGTGAAGAAGGACCACACCACCGATCCGGCCAAAATCCGCGAGATCCTGCAGGCGAATCCGAAGTTCAAGGAGCGTCTTGCCACTTATGGGCTCACGCCGTCCTACGGGCCGCGCAATATCGGCTCGGGCCCGGGCTTCATCACGAAGGCCAACGTCGACAAGGTGCTGAAGTACGCCGGCCAGTACCGCTGAACGCACGGCAACGCATCGCATCGCGCGCCTAAGCCGCCGCGCCGGCGGCCAGGTTAAAAGGCAGTGACCGGCGGGACGCATGGCGTCTTGCCGGCGCCCGCCCGCTCAGCGGATTCGCAAACGCCCACGGCATTGCGCCGACCCGCCGGTCGCGGGCGTATCAAGGAGAGCTTCAATGGGTGTCGCCGACCTGTTTCATCCCCATCACCGCAAGCAACCGCCGCCTGATCCGCAGGACCCGGCGAAGTCTGCTGCGACGACCGCCTCGCAATCCGCTGCCGTCGACGAACGCGTGCGCGAGCAATCCTGGTTCCGCCATCTGCTCGGCCGACCGGAATTCGCGGCGCTCGCCGGCACCGTGATGGTGTTCATCGTGTTCGGCGTGGCGGCCGGCAACTCGGGGATGTTCAACCTCGACGGCGTGATGAACTGGGCGCAGGTCGCCGCCTATCTCGGTCTGATCTCGGTCGGCGCGTGCCTGCTGATGATCGCCGGCGAGTTCGATCTGTCGATCGGTTCGATGATCGGCTTTGCCGGCATGATGGTCGCGCTGCCGACCATGTACTTCCACTGGCCGATCTGGCTGGCGATCCTGTTCGCGTTCGTCGGCTCGATGCTGCTCGGCGCGCTCAACGGCTATCTGGTGATACGCACGCGCCTGCCGTCGTTCATCGTCACGCTCGCGTTCCTGTTCATACTGCGCGGTCTCACGCTCGCGCTATCGGTGATGTTCGCCGATCGCACCATCATCTCCGGCGTCGGCGACGTCGCGCGTCAGGACTGGTTCGCGCACACGTTCTTCCAGGGCGTCGCGTTCAAAGGTCTGTTCGTGTGGCTCGGCCACCTCGGCCTCGTGAAGCTGCTCGACAACGGCACGCCGCTCGTGCCGGGCATTCCGAAGGTGCTGCTGTGGTGGCTCGTGCTCGCCGTGGTCTGTGCGTTCACGCTCGCCAAGACGCGCTTCGGCAACTGGATTTTCGCGGTCGGCGGCGATGCCAACGCGGCCAAGAACGTCGGCGTGCCGGTACGTCGCGTGAAGATTTCGCTGTTCGTGCTGACCGCGTTCTGCTCGGCCCTGTATGCAGTACTTCAGGTGTGCGACATCGGTTCGGCCGCGGCCGACCGCGGTTTGCAGGCGGAGTTCGAGGCGATCATCGCCGCGGTGATCGGCGGCACGCTGCTGACAGGCGGCTACGGCTCGGTGATCGGCGCATGCTTCGGTGCGTTGATCTTCGGCGTCGTGCAGATCGGCATCACGTACACCAACGTCGATTCCGACTGGTTCCGCGTGTTCCTCGGCGTGATGCTGCTGTTCGCCGTGCTGTTCAACCACTACGTGCGCGGCCGCGTCGCGGCATCGCGCTAGACGGAGGTTCACGATGAGCACCCCCGAGCAAAACACCGACGACATCATTTTGTCGCTGGAAAACGTCAGCCGTTATTTCGGCAACATCATCGCGCTGAACGACATCACGCTGCGCCTCATACGCGGCGAAGTGCATTGCCTGCTCGGCGACAACGGCGCCGGCAAGTCGACGCTGATCAAGACGCTCGCGGGCGTGTATCAGCCGAGCAAAGGCACCTACCGGGTGGACGGCAAACCGGTGCACTTCACGTCGCCGAAAGACGCGCTCGATCTCGGTATCGCAACCGTCTACCAGGATCTCGCGCTGGTGCCGCTGCTATCGGTCGCGCGCAATTTTTTCATGGGCCGCGAGCCGCAGAAAAAGCTGTTCGGCCTTCTGAACGTGATGGACCTCGAAACCTGCGCAACCACCGCGCGCGACAAGCTCGCCGAAATGGGCATCAACGTGCGCGACCCGCATCAGCCGATCGGCACGATGTCGGGCGGCGAGCGTCAATGTCTGGCGATTGCGCGCGCGATCCACTTCGGCGCGCGCGTGCTGATTCTCGACGAACCGACCGCCGCGCTCGGCGTCAAGCAGAGCTTCAACGTGCTGAAGCTGATCCACAAGGCGCGCGCCAAAGGCATCTCGGTGATCTTCATCACGCACAACGTGCACCACGCGTATCCGATCGGCGATTCGTTCACGCTGCTCAATCGCGGCCGCTCGCTCGGCACGTTCACCAAACAGACGATCAGCAAGAACGAAGTGCTCGACATGATGGCCGGCGGCGCCGAGATGCAGAAGATGATCGGCGAACTCGAAGGCGCGACGATCTGACCGATTCGCGCGGCACGTCCAGCCTCGGCGCGTTTCGCCCGGCTGTCCGACGCGCACCTCCCGCGCACTGTTACTCAGGACTATTCATGGCTCACTCCAGCACCTCCAGCGGTAACGCAGCGGACAGCCGGTTCGCGCCGGGGCGCGCCCGCGACATCGTGTGCCTCGGCCGGCTGGCCGTCGATCTGTACGCGCAGCAGGTCGGCGCACGGCTCGAAGACGTGTCGAGCTTCGCGAAGTATCTCGGCGGCTCGTCGGCGAACATCGCGTTCGGCTGCGCCCGGCTCGGGCTTGCCGCAGCCATGCTGGCACGCGTCGGCAACGATCACATGGGGCGCTTCCTGACGGAGACGCTCACGAAGGAAGGCTGCGACGTGAGTCGCGTGCGCATCGATCACGATCGGCTGACCGCGCTCGTGCTGCTCGGCCTGAAGGACCGTGACACCTTTCCGCTGATCTTCTACCGCGAGAACTGCGCGGACATGGCGGTCGACGAGGCCGACTTCGACGAGGCGTTCATTGCGTCGTCGAAAGCGCTGCTGATCACCGGCACGCATTTCTCGACCGAGCAGGTCAATCGCACGAGCCGTCGCGCGCTCGACTACGCGCGCCGCAACGACGTGCGCACCGTGCTCGACATCGACTACCGCCCGGTGCTGTGGGGACTCACGGGCAAGGCCGACGGCGAGACGCGTTTCGTCGCGAGCGAAGGCGTCAGCGCGCATTTGCAGCGGATTCTGCCGCTGTTCGATCTGGTGATCGGCACCGAGGAAGAGTTTCGCATCGCCAGCGGCAAGGCCGACCTTGCCGGCGCGCTCGCGATGGTGCGCGCGGTGACGCCGGCCACGCTCGTGCTGAAACGCGGGCCGCTCGGCTGTCAGATCATCGACGGCGAGGTGCCTGCATCGCTCGACGATGCGCCGGTTCATGGCGGCGTCGAAGTCGAAGTGCTGAACGTGCTCGGCGCGGGCGACGCGTTCGCTTCCGGCTTCCTTTCCGGCTGGCTGCGCGATCAGCCGCTCGACGCCTGCGCGCACGCCGCGAATGCGAGCGGCGCGCTGGTCGTGTCTCGACACGGCTGCGCCCCGGCGATGCCGACACCGGCCGAACTCGACTACTTCCTGCACGAAGCGCAGGCCGATCCGCAACGCATGCGCCGCCCCGATCGCGATGCGAAGCTCGCAAGACTGCATCGCGTGTCGCCGGCGCGCAAAGCGTGGCACGAGGTGCTCGGCTTCGCTTTCGATCATCGCAACCCGTTCTTCGAACTCGCGCAGCAGACCGGTGCCGACGAAGCGCGCATTGCCCGGTTGAAGGGCTTGTTCGTCGAAGCGGTCGCGCAAACCGAACGTGCATTGAACTTGCAGGGACGCATCGGCGTACTGATCGACGACCGCTATGGTCAGGACGCGCTGAATGCCGCGACCGGTCGCGGCTGGTGGATCGGCCGCCCGGTCGAACTGCCCGGCTCCGTGCCGCTCGTGTTCGATCATGGTCGTTCGATCGGCACCACGTTGATCGCGTGGCCGCAGGAACACGTCGTCAAATGCCTCGTGCAGTTTCATCCCGACGAGCCGATCGAGCAGCGGCTCGAACAGGAAGCGCAACTGCGTGCGCTGTACGACGCGACCCAGGCAAGCGGCCACGAATTGCTGCTCGAAGTGATTCCTCCGAAGCATGCGTCGCTGCCGCAGGGACCGAACATCGTGTATCGCGCGTTAAAGCGCATCTACAACCTCGGCATCTACCCCGAGTGGTGGAAGCTCGAACCGATGGACGCCGCGCAATGGCAGGCCATCGACGCGCTGATCGCCGAGCGCGATCCGTATTGCCGTGGCGTCGTGCTGCTCGGTTTATCGGCGGCGGTCGAGCAATTGAGCGAGGGCTTTCGCGCGGCCGCGCAAGCGGCGACGTGCCGCGGCTTCACGGTCGGCCGCACGATCTTTCACGAACCGAGTCATGCGTGGCTCGCCGGTGAAATTGGCGACGACGAACTGATCGCGCGCGTGCGCCTCACGTTCGAAACGCTGATCGCCGCATGGCGCGGTGCGCGCGGCGAACCGGCGGCGCATGGCACACCTCATCACGCTCATCAGGAGCAGGCCGCATGAACGAGCGCATCATGCATGACGACACCCCATCCGCCAGCGGCGCGACGCAAGCGCCCGCGCCTGCGCGCACCGGCGGCACGATTCGCCTGACGATGGCGCAGGCGCTCGTGCGCTATCTGGCCGCGCAACGCGTCGCCAGCGAAGACGGCACCAACGTCGAACCGCTGTTCGGCGGCGTGTTCGCGATTTTCGGTCACGGCAACGTCGCGGGCATCGGCGAGGCGCTATATCAGCATCGCGACGCGCTGCCGACCTTGCGCGCGCACAACGAGCAGGCGATGGCGCACAGTGCGATCGCCTACGCGAAGGCGCACTTTCGCCGCCGCATGATGGCCGTGACGACGTCGATCGGCCCAGGTGCCACCAATCTGCTGACCGCGGCCGCGCTCGCGCACGTGAACCGTTTGCCGGTGCTGCTGTTGCCCGGCGACATCTTCGTGTCGCGCGCGCCCGATCCGGTCTTGCAGCAGGTCGAGGATTTCAACGATGGCGGCGTGTCCGCGAATGACGCGTTCAAGCCGCTGTCGCGCTACTTCGACCGCATCGTGCATCCTGCGCAATTGCTGAGCGCGCTGCCGCGCGCGATCCGCGTGCTCACCGATGCCGCGTTGTGCGGCCCCGTCACGCTGGCGCTGCCGCAGGACGTGCAGGCGCAGGCGTGGGACTTCCCGGAGGACTTTTTCACGCCGCGTGTCGTGCGCTTTCATGCACCCGCGCCGCGTAGCGACGATATCGACGCCGCGTGCGCGCGCTTGCGGCACGCGAAGCGTCCGTTGATCGTCGCGGGCGGCGGCGTGCTGTACAGCCGCGCGGCCGATGCGCTGCACCGTTTCGCAAGCGCGCATGGCGTGCCGATCGCGGAAACGCAGGCCGGCAAAAGCTCGCTCGCGTGGAACGATCCGCTGAATGCCGGCGCGCTCGGGGTGACCGGCTCAGTGGCTGCCAACGCGCTTGCGCATGACGCCGACTGCGTGCTCGCGCTCGGCACGCGGCTGCAGGACTTCACGACCGGCTCGAACACGCTGTTCACGCAAGCCGACGTGATCGCGATCAACGCGAACGGATTCGACGCGCTCAAGCATCGCGGCTTCGTCGTCGAAGCCGATGTGAAACTCGCGCTCGATGCGCTAACGGGGCCGCTGCATGGCTGGCACGCCGAGCGCAGTTGGACCGCGCGCGCGCACAAGCTCGCGGCGAGCTGGCGCGACACCGTGCAAACGCTCACCCATGCGCCCCAACGCGACGCGGTACTGCCCTACGAGGGCGACGTGATCGGCGCGGTGCAGCGTTCGAGCGCGCACTCGCCGACCGACGACATCGTCGTCTGCGCGGCCGGCACGCTGCCCGCCGATCTGCACAAGCTATGGCGCGCGGGCCGGCCCGGCGCGTATCACGTCGAATACGGCTATTCGTGCATGGGCTACGAGATCGCGGGCGGCCTCGGCGTCAAGCTCGCGCGGCCCGAGCGCGAGGTGATCGTGATTCTCGGCGACGGCAGCTATCTGATGATGAACAGCGAGATCGCGAGCTCGGTGATGCTCGGCGCGAAGCTGATCGTCGTCGTGCTCGACAATCGCGGCTTCGGCTGCATCAATCGACTGCAACAGGCTTGCGGTGGCGCACCGTTCAACAATCTGCTCGACGATTGCGTGCACGCACCGGAAGGCGCGCCGCGCATCGACTTCGCCGCGCACGCGCGCGCGCTCGGCGCGCAAGCCGAGCATGCGCGCAATCTCGCCGAGCTCGAAGCGGCACTGCAACGCGCGCGCGCGGCGCGAGGCACGTACGTGATCAGCATCGACACCGACCCGGCTCGCACCACGGAAGACGGTGGCTGGTGGTGGGAAGTCGCGGTGCCCGAAGTATCGACGCGCACCGAGGTGCGCGAGGCCCGCGCGAAGTACGACGCGCAGCTCGCCGCGCGCGCGGCGCCGCCCGCGACGCCTGCGCCGTCACAGGGCGCCGATCACGACTGAGAACCATGAGGATTCCGGCATGACTGCTTTCGACGTACGCATCGGCATCAACCCGCTGTCGTGGATGAACGACGACCTGCCGTCGCTCGGCGGCGAGACGCCGCTCGAAGTCGCGCTGACCGAGGGTCGCCAGATCGGCTATCAGGGCTTCGAACTCGGCAACAAGTTTCCTCGCGAGCCGCAAGCGCTGAAAACGCTGCTCGCGCAATACGACCTCGCGCTCGTGTCCGGCTGGTACTCGGGACAACTGGCCCGGCGCAGCGTCGCCGAAGAAATCGACGCGGTCGGCCCGCATCTGGAGTTGCTCGCGCGGAACGGCGCGACCGTGATGGTGTATGGCGAAGTCGCCGATTCGATCCAGGGCGCGCCGCGCCCGCTGTATCAACGGCCGCGCTTTTTCGGCGACGCGCAATGGGCCGGCTACGCGGCACGCGTCGATGAATTCGCGCGTTATACGCTGAGTCGCGGCGTGCGGCTCGCCTATCATCATCATATGGGCGCGTACGTCGAAACGCGTGCCGACGTCGATCAGTTGATGGCGCGCACAAGCGACGCGGTCGGCCTGCTGTTCGACGCCGGGCACATCACGTTGGCAGGCGGCGATCCGTTGGCCGTGCTCGACCAACACATCGCGCGCGTTTGCCACGTGCACTGCAAGGACGTGCGCCCCGCCGTGATGAAGCTCGCACGCAATCGCAACTGGAGTTTTCTCGATGCGGTGATCGCCGGTGCGTTCACGGTGCCCGGCGACGGCGCGGTCGATTTTCCGGCGCTGATCGACCGGTTGAAGCGGCACGGTTATTGCGGCTGGCTCGTCGTCGAGGCGGAGCAGGACCCGGTGGTCGCGCCGCCGTTCGACTATGCGCAGAAGGGATATGGAACTTTGCGGGCGCTCGTCGATGCGCCGCTCGGCAAGGAGGCAGAATGAGCTTATTGGTGAAGGCAGAGCGCGAAGGCCAGACGATCGCGCGCGTGACGCCGCAGTCGGCCTGCTGGCGCTATGTGGGATTCGCCGCGTACCGGCTCGGCGCGAACGAACTCGTCTACGTGTTCGAGCCGGCGCGTGAAGCGTGCATCGTCGTGCTGAGCGGCGCGGTCGATATCGAAACGCCGGGCACGACGTGGAGCTCGCTCGGCTCACGCGACAGCGTGTTCGAAGACGCGGCGCCGTACGCGGTGTATGTGCCGCCGAATGTGCGCGCGACGGTGCGCGCATGCCGCGACGCGGAGATCGGTGTCGCGAGCGCGCCGGCCAAGGGCGAGTATCCGGCGCGGCTGATCGAGCCGGCGTCGATGAAGCGCTCGACGCGCGGTAAGTCGCTGAATACGCGTTACGTGTGCGACATTCTTCCGCACACCGAGCCGGCGGAATCGCTGCTGGTGGTCGAAGTGAGAACGCCGGGCGGTCACGCGTCGAGCTACCCGCCGCACAAGCACGACACCGACAATATCCCGCTCGAAAGCTCGCTCGAAGAAACCTATTACCACCGGCTCGATCCGCCGCAAGGCTTCGCATTCCAACGCGTGTACACCGACTCACGCGATATCGACGACTCGATGGCCGTCGAGGATCACGACGTCGTGATGGTGCCGCGCGGCTATCACCCGGTCGTCGTGCCGTACGGCTACGACTCGTATTATCTGAACGTGATGGCGGGCAGCCAGCGGGTCTGGCATTTCCATAACGATCCGGCGCACGAATGGATCATCAACAAGGATGCTTGACTAACTTGTCCGTAGTCGCGCGTCAGCCCACCCCGAGCCATTCACGCATCACGTCGTCGCGCGACATAAACGACGCCAGCGCGCCGTCGAACACGATCTCGCCGTGCCCCATCACCGCGACGCGGCACGCGATGTCCCGCGCGATCACGAGCTGCTGCTCGATCAGCAACATCGCGACGCCACGCTCGCGCAGCGCGTGCAGACAGGCGGCGACCTGCTGCATCACGAGACTCGCGAGCCCTTCGCCGGGCTCGTCGATCAACAGCAGATCGGGATCTCCGAGCAGCGCCCGCGCGAGCGCGAGCATCTGTTGCTCGCCGCCGGACAGCGCGCCGGCGCGCGTGCGCTTGCGCCCGGCGAGCACGGGAAAAAGCGCGTACGCGTCGTCGAGCGTGAAGCGCGGCGCGCGGCCGCGCGCACGCGATGCGGCAGCCGGCGCAATGCCGAGCAGCAGGTTTTCATGCACGCTCAGCGCGGCGAACACGTCGCGATGCTCGGCCACATAGCCGAGCCCGAGCCGCGCGATCTCGAACGTGCGCCGACCGGCGAGCGAACGCCCCGCGAAACGCAGTTCGCCCTCGCAGCGCACGAGGCCCATGATCGCGCGTGCGAGCGTCGAGCGGCCCGAGCCGTTGCGGCCGACCAGCGCGACCACTTCGCCGGGCTCGATGCTCAGCGTGACGCCGTGCAACGCCTGGCTCGCGCCGTACCACGCACTCAGGTCGCAAATGTCGAGCAGCGCGCTCATCGGCCTGCTCCGTGGTCCGGTTCATCACCCGCCCGCGCGCCTGAGCCGACGTCGAAGCGTTCACCCAGATACGCGGCCCGTACCGCCGCGTCGGCGCGAATCGCGGCCGGCGATCCACTTGCGATGATGCGCCCTTGCACCAGCACCGAAATGCGATCGGCGATCGCGAACACCGCATCCATATCGTGCTCGACCATCAGCAGCGTGCGGCCGGCGGTGGTGTCGCGGATCAGCTCGATCGCGCGTGCCGCTTCCGCGCGGTTCATGCCCGCCGTCGGTTCGTCGAGCAGCAGCGTGTGCGCGCCGCCCGCGAGCGCGATGCCGAGGTCGAGCGCGCGCTGCTCCGCGTAGCTGAGCGTGCCGGCCGCGACGTCGCGGCGCGCGCCGAGGCCGACCGCGTCGAGCACGTCGGCCGCGCGCGCATCGACCGCGGCCGTGCCGGTCAGACGCTGCCACCAGCGCGTGCGATCGCGCTCGGCAAGCTGCGCCGCGCAGCGCAGGTTGTCGAACACGGACAGCCGCGCGAACACGCTGGTGCTCTGAAAGCTGCGCGCGAGGCCACGGCGCGCGATCGCGGCCGGCGCGAGCCGCGTGATGTCCGCGCCGAACAGGTGGATACGCCCCGCGCTCGGCCGCGCGCCGCCCCCGATCAGGTTGAACAGCGTGGACTTGCCCGCGCCGTTCGGGCCGATCAGCGCGTGCCGCTCGCCTGGCTCGATCGCGAGATCGACGCCGCGCAGAATTTGCGTCGAGCCGAAACGCTTTTCGATGCCGTGGAGCGCGAGTGCGGGGATCATCGTGCGGCTCCGGGGAATCGTGCCGCGCGTGCATGGGCCGTGAGGCGCGCATGCGCGCGCAGCGCATGGCGCGTGGTCAGCGCGGCCAGAGCGGCGAGCGCAACGAGCGCCAGCGCAAGAGGAAGCGGCGAGGCGGCAAGCGCCGACAGCGGCGGCGCGACGGTGACATCGGTACCCGCGCCAGCGCCCGCACCTGCACCGGCGCCGAACCATGCGCCGAACAACCCACCTGAAACCGCACCTTCGTCCGCGCCGAACTGCGCCGCATAGGCCCACTGCACCGCGAACACGATGGCCGCGAGCCACAGCAACCCCGCCGCCGCGCTCCACCAATACGCGGCACGGCAACGTCGCCAGCCGTTGGCGGCAATCCGCGCCGTCTGCCGCGAGGCAAAGCCGGCGAGCCCATCCGGCGCGGCCAGCACGACGACGACGAAGAACAGTCCGAGATAGAACAGCCACGCCCGCGTGACACTGGCGACCACCACGCTGAAAAACGTCAGCACGATCGCCCCCGCGACCGGCCCGAAGAACGCCGCCGTGCCGCCGATCACGGTCGCGATCAGCACCGCGCCCGAGCGCATCATGCCGACGCTCTCAGTCGATACGAGCTCGATATTGATCAGCCCGAGCGTGCCCGCGACGCCCGCGAAAAACGCCGACAGCACGATCACGCCATAGCGAATCCGCCGCGGATAGCAGCCGATCGCCGCCGCGCGCGCCGGGTTGTCGCGCACAGCGTTCGCGAGCCGCATGAACGGTGTGCGCGACAGCGCGAACATCGCGACACTGGCCACGACGCTCCACAGCGCGATCAGCGCATAGGCCTCGCGCGCCGGACCGAAGCTCCAGCCGCCGAGGGCTGGCCCGCTCGCGCGATCGATCGCGACGCCCGCCTCGCCGCCGAACCAGCCCGGCAGCGTCCACGCGGCCGCGACGACAAGCTCGCCGAGACCGAGCGTGATCATCGCGAATGCGGTGCCGGCACGGCGCGTCGCGATGAAGCCGAACAGCACGCCGCACAGCGCGCCGCCGATGCCGCCGAGCAACGGCAGCAGCACGAGCGGCACGCCGCCCGCGTTGAACACCCGCGCGGCGATCAACGCGCCGAGCCCCGCATAAGCGGCGTGCCCGAACGACAGCAGCCCGGTCCCGCCGAGCAGCAGGTTGTACGACAGCGCGAACACGATCATCGTCGCGCTTTGCGCGAGATAGCCGAGCAGCCAGCTGTGCGGCCAGATGAAAGGCGGTACGGCCAGAAAGGCGACGAGCGCGAGCCACGGCGCGAGCGCACGGCCGCCCCCGCGAGGCGGCACCTCGCTTTCCAGCGCGTTTGACGACCCGCTCCGCTTACGCATGATCGTCACGCCGTCCGAACAGCCCGCGCGGCCTCGTCGCCAGCACCGCGACGAGCAGCAGGTACGGCAGCAGCGGCGCCAGTTGCGCGAGCGTCAGCGCGTCCCATTCGGGCGGCAGCACCGCGCCGGCGAGCGACACCACGTCGCCCAACGACAGATCGCTCGCGACCGCCAGCGTTTGCAGGCACCCCACCAGCAGCGACGCGACGAGCGCCCCGCTCAGCGACCCGAGCCCGCCGATCACGACCACGACGAACACGATCGAGCCGAGCGACTCCGCCATCGCCGGCTCGATGACGAACAGCGGCGCGCCGATCACGCCGGCCAGTGCGGCGAGCGCGGTGCCGGCCGCGAACACGCCGGTGAACACGCGCGGCACGTCGTGCCCGAGCGCTTCGACGGCCTGCGCATGCGTGAGCGCGGCGCGCACGATCAAGCCAGTCTTCGACACGCGCAGCATCGCGACGAGCGCCGCGAGCATCGCGAGCGACACCGCCATCATGAACGCGCGGTAGCGCGTGAAGACCGCGCCGTACAGCGAGAACAGCGGACCGTCGAGCACCGCCGGAATCCTCGCCGACAGCGGACCGAGCCCCCAGCCGAGCTTGACGAATTCGCCGAGCAGATAGGCGGCGCCGAACGTCAGCAGCAGTTCGGGCAGATGCCCGTGCCCGCGCCCGCGCACGCGCCGCAGCAGCCAGCGTTCGAGCGCCGCGCCGAGCAGCCCGACGAGGAGCGGCGCAACCACCAGCGCGCTCCAGAAGCCGGCGCGCGACGCCACCGAAAAGCCGACGTACGCGCCGAGCATATAGAAGCTCGCATGCGCGAAGTTGAGCACGCCGAGCATGCTGAAGATCAGCGTCAGCCCGGCCGACAGCATGAATAGCAACAGCCCGTAGCTCAGGCCGTTGAGCAGAGTGATGATGAACGACTGCACGCGTCTAGTCCGCCGGCCCGACGACGCACAACGGTTCGAGCGCCGCGCGCAGCTCGGCGGGCAGGTTCACGGGACGGCGCGTCGCGCGATCCACGTAGACGTGCACGAAGTGCCCTTGCGCGGCGGGCTCGGCGTCGCCGTCGCGAAATAGCCCCACCTCGTAGCGCACGCTCGACGTGCCGAGCCGCGCGACGCGCAAGCCCGCCTCGATGCGATCGGGAAACACGAGCGGCGCGAAGTAGTTGCACTGCGTCTCGACGACCAGCCCGATCGTCGTGCCGTGTTCGAAATCGAGTACGCGCGCGCGGACCAGATACTCGTTCACGACGGTGTCGAAATAGCTGTAGTAGACGACGTTGTTCACGTGGCCGTAGACGTCGTTGTCCATCCAGCGCGTGGTGATCGGCAGGAAATGCGGATACGCGGCGCGGCCGGCGGGGGCGGGTTTGTTCATCGGAGGTGGCGGTGGGTGGATGCGAGGATCACAGCGACTCGGTCAGCATGCGGCGATAGTCGTCGGCGCTCGCCTCGCGCGGATTCGTGCGATGACAATGGTCGACCAGCGCGCCCTGCACGACCTTGTCGAACATGCTTTCGTCGACGCCCATTTGCCTGAGGCCGGTCGGCAGTCCAAGCCGCGCCGTCATGTCGAACAGCGCCTGCGCGAGATCCGCATGCTCGGGCACCCCCATCACGCGACGCATGCGCGCATAGCGACGCTCGGCCACCACGCTCGGCGCGCGCTCGTTGAAGCGCAGCACCGCGGGCAGCACGACCGCGTTCAGCGTGCCGTGATGCAGCGACGTGCGGCCGTTCACCTTCAGGCCGCCCAGCGGATGCGACAGCGAGTGCACACAGCCGAGGCCCTTCTGGAACGCCATCCCGCCCTGCATCGACGCGCTCATCATATTCAGGCGCGCCTCGCGATCGCGGCCGTCCGCGCACGCGCGCTCGATGCTGTGCCACGCGCGTTCGAGGCCGTCGAGCGCGATACCGTCGGCGGGCGGATTGAAGGCCGGCGCGAGGAAGGTCTCGATGCAATGCGCGATCGCGTCCATGCCGGTCGCGGCGGTCAGCCCCGGCGGCAGGCCGAGCGTGAGACCGGGATCGCACAGCGCCGATTTCGGCAGCAGATTCCACGAGTGAAAGCCGAGCTTGCGGCCGTCGTTCAGAATCACGATCGCGCCGCGCGCGACTTCGCTGCCAGTGCCGGCCGTGGTCGGAATCGCGATCAGCGGCGCGACGGCGTCGGTGATCTTCGCGCTGCCGCCTTCGATCGTCGCGTACTGCGTGAGCGGCCCCGGATGCGTGGCCGCGATCGCGACGCCCTTCGCGAGATCGATCGACGAACCGCCGCCCACCGCGATCAGCCCGTCGCAGCGCTCGTCGCGATACACCTGGGCGGCCGCGAGCACCATTTCCTCGGTCGGGTTCGACGGCGTGTCGTCGAACAGCGGCACGTCGCCGAGCTTCAGCGCGTCGAGTGCCTGCCGCGCGATGCCGGCCGCGACGACGCCTTTGTCGCTGATCACCAGAGGCCGCTCGATGCCGATGCGCGTGCACTCGGACGGCAGTTGCGACAGTGCGTCGTAGCCCAGATGAATATGGGTCAGGTAGTAGATGTAGGCCATGCCGTTTTCTCCCTGAGCGTGCGCTCATTGACCGCCGGTTGACGTGGATGATCGGTTCGGTGATGCGTCGATGGATGTGCCGAGTCGTGTGGTGTCGCGTGCGTTGTGGGCTGTCTCCATGTTGGCTGTGATTTCTGCGTCGTCTGTGTGCTGGCGAATGTTGCGGCTCGATGGGCCGAACGCCTCACTGCCCCGGCCGCTCGACGAATTCGAACGGCAACCCGCGTCGCCGCATCCATTCGCCGAGCGCCTGGCCGGTGCCCGCGCGCCACGGCCGCAGCTTCGCGGGCTCGACGAGCCGGTATTCGAGCAGCTCGGGCGACAGCGCGATCGTCCCATGCGCCTTTACGTGATACGCGATGATCAGCTCGTTCTTGCGGATGAATTCGTACACGCCGATCAGCTCGACCGACCCGGCGTGCAGCGACGTCTCCTCCATTACTTCGCGCGCGATGCCCTGCTCCGGCGTCTCGCCGTTTTCAAGGAAGCCGGTGATCAGCGCGAACATGCCCTCGGGCCACGCGGCATTGCGCGCAAGCAGGATCTTGCCCTCGTACTCGACGATCGCCGCGACGACCGGCAGCGGGTTATTCCAATGGACGTAGCCGCACTCGGTATCGGGACAGCTCTGACGGACGCGGCCGCCCTCGTGATCGGGGTCGGCGCGTTCGGTCAGGGGTTTCGCGCAGCGGGGACAGAATCGGTACTCGGTCATGGCGGGGGGACGTCTCTTTGTTTCGTGTTGTCTGGCGGGGCGTAGTTGGGTGGCTTTGCGAGTGTGCCGAGTGGTGCATCGAGGCGCCGGTGGTAACTCGGGTTCCAGCAAGCTCACGCGTCTTCCATCACGCGACGCACAGCCCGCGCACGTCGGCGGCGAAACCCTCGACCGTGTCGGGCTGCGTGTCCCACGCGCACATCAGCCGGCAACCGCCCGCGCCGATGAACTCGTAGAACTTCCAGCCGCGCGCGCGCATCGCCTTCGCGGCATGCGGCGGCAACTGCGCGAACACCGCGTTCGATTCGCTCGCAAACATGATGCTCACGCCGGGGATTTCCTGCAACCGCGTCTCCAGCAGACGCGCCATCGCGTTCGCGTGACGCGCATTGCGCAACCACACGTCGTTGTCGAGCAGGCCGAGCCACGGCGCGGAGATGAAGCGCATCTTCGATGCGAGCTGTCCCGCCTGCTTCAACCGATAGGCGAAATCGTCGGCGAGCGCGCGGTCGAAGAACACCACCGCCTCGCCGACCGGCAAGCCGTTCTTGGTGCCGCCGAAACACAGCACGTCGACGCCCGCGCGCCACGTGATTTCCGACGGATGCACGCCGAGCGCGGCGACCGCGTTCGCGAAGCGCGCGCCGTCCATGTGCACCTTCAGATGACGACGCTTCGCGATCGCCGCGATGGCGCGCACTTCCTCGACGCTGTAGACGGTGCCGACCTCGGTGGACTGCGTCAGCGTGACGACCTTGGGCTTCGGATAGTGGATATCGGCGCGCCGCGTGACGATGGACTCGATCGCATCGGGCGTGAGCTTGCCGGCGATGCCCGGCGCCGTCAGCAGTTTCGAGCCGCCCGAAAAGAACTCGGGACCGCCGCATTCGTCGGTCTCGATGTGCGCGAGTTCGTGGCAAATCACCGAGTGGTACGACTGGCACAGCGACGCGAGCGCGAGCGAATTGGCCGCCGTGCCGTTGAACACGAAGAACACTTCGCAATCGGTCTGAAACAGGTCGCGCAGACGGTCGCAGACCTGGTTGGTCCAGGAGTCGTCGCCGTAGGCCGGCTCGTGGCCGCTGTTGTTGGCGGCGATCAGCGCGTCGAGCGCTTCGGGACAGATGCCGGCGTAGTTGTCGGACGCGAAATGTTGCATGGTCGAGCGACGCGCCCGGCGACAGGCGCGAGGGAATGACGGAAAGCGGTCATTTTAGTGCGCTCGTGCGAGATTTGTTTTCGCGTCTTAGCTGCAACCGCAATCCGGCATGCGGCCACGGCGCGGGCCACGCGGCACGCGCGTCACTGCGATCAGGCCCGCCGCCCCCGCCAGCAGCGCGCCCGCGGCGAGCCACAGCGCCAGCGAAAACGACCCCGTGTGCGCGGCAATCGGCGCGGCCACCAACGGACCCGCGATCTGACCGATGCCATAGGCCGCCGTCGCATAACCCATCAGCCCGGCCGCGTCGTCGCCGCGCAGACGCCGCGCCTCGCGCATCGCGAATAGCGTGATCGCGGTGAACGGCAGGCCGATCAGGATGCTGCCGAGCGAGAACCCGCCCGCCGTCGGCCATACGATGCCCAGCGCGATGCCGAGCGCCTGCAGCACATACGAGCCCGCGAGCAGCGCGCGGTTGTCCCAATGAACGGGCAAACGCGCGGCGAGCAACGCGCCGACGATCAGCGCCGCACCGAACATCGGCCAGAACAGGTCCGGCCACGCCGAGCCCGGCAACGCGTGGCGCGCGATGACCGGCAAAAAGGTCGCGGTGATGATGTAGCCGAAGCCCGGGATACCGTAGAGCAGGACCAGCCAGAACGCGTCGGTACGGTGGACGGCATGGCTCGTCTGAATGCCGGCCGTACGAGGCGGCTGGTTTGCGCTGGCGCGCGATCCGGTGGCGGGCTTTGCGGTTGCGGAGCTTGCAGCGGCAGGCTTCGCCGTTCCCGCACGCCGCGCTTCGCCAAACACCGGCCACACCAGCACCGACAGCACCGCGCCGATCACCGCAAAGCCGATCCATCCGACCACCGCGCCATAGCCGCCCGCGACGCTGACCAGCAAGCCGGTGCCGACGATGCCCACGCCCGGCCCCGTATAGATGACGCCGCTCCACGCCTGCGCGCCGAGTTCGGCGAGCCGCCGCAAGCCCCACTGCGACGCGAACACGAAGGTCCATGCGCTGACCGCGCCGGCAACGAAGCGCACCAGCGCCCACACCCAGAACTGGCCGGTGACGCCCATCGCGAGCGTCAGCAGCACGGTCGCGGCGAGTCCGACGCGCACCATGCGCGCGGGCTCGACCCGCAGCGCCGCGCACGTCATCGCGCCGGCGAAATAGCCGGCGTAATTGAACGACGCGAGCCAGCCGCCATGCTGGATATCGATCTGCGGCTGGCCGAGCGCGGCGCCGTGCAGCATCAGCGGCAGCAGCGGCGTGAATGCGAAGCGCCCGATACCGAGCGCGACGGCCAACGTGACCATGCAGGCGAGCGCCGCGCGCCGGGCGGCGTGCGGCTCGTGGAAGCGCGGGTACGCGTGGGAAGCGAGATCGTTCATGATCGGACGGTCAAACGGCGATGGTATGAATTCATACTAGCTTGACCTTTGAATCACGAAAAATGAATAATTATGATGTTATCCATCGCCCGGAGAGAATCATGGATCTGGCCGCTCTGACCATTTTTCGCGCGGTTGTGCGCGAAAACGGCGTGACGCGCGCCGCGGCGAAGCTCAATCGCGTGCAATCGAACGTAACCACGCGCATCAAGCAGCTCGAGGAACAGCTCGGCACCGAGCTATTCATCCGCGACGGCCGCCGCCTCGTGCTGACGCCGGCCGGCGAGACGCTGCTGCCCTACGCGGAACGGCTGCTCGCGCTCGCCGACGAGGCGCGGCACGCGGTGCGCGAGGATCGTCCGAGCGGGCGTCTGCGTCTCGGCACGATGGAAAGCGTCGCGGCGACGCGTCTACCGGGCCTGCTCGCGCAATATCACCAGCAATGGCCGGCCGTCGAACTGGAACTCGAGACCGGCACGACCGGCAGGCTGATCGAGCGGGTGCGCGAGTTCGAGGTCGATGCGGCGCTGGTCGCGACGCCGCTCGATCCGGCCACGCTCGGCGATCTGTTCGAGACCGTGCCGATCTTCCGCGAGGAACTCGTGATGCTGACGCCGCGCGGTCATCGGCCGATCCGCGAAGTGCGCGACATCGCGCTATCGACGCTGATCGCGTTCGAGCGGGGCTGCGCTTATCGCGCGTATATCGAGAAGTGGTATCTGGAGCACGGCACGCGGCCGCAACGGGTGCTGGAGCTCGGCTCGTATCACGCGATCGTCGCGTGCGTGGCGGCCGGAGCGGGCGTCGCGGTCGCACCGCGCTCGGTGCTCGATCTGCAGACCGACACGAGCAATATCGCGGTGCACGAATTGCCCGATATCGGCATGATCGACACGCTGCTGGTGTGGCGACGCGGGCATTTTTCGTCGGCGCTCAATGCGCTGCGACGCACGCTGGTGGCGTCGCAGGAAGGGACAGCCGAGGTGGATGCGGTGGCGTCCGCGGATGCGAATGTGGTCTGATCGTTGAATCCGCCCCGCCGACCAGGTTCGACGCAACCCGGTCGGCTTCAGCAAAAGCGACCATCAGAATCAAAGCTGCCCTTCGACCCAGCCCTTGACGCCCGCGAGCGCCGCCGGCAGGTTGGCCGGCTCGGTACCGCCGGCCTGCGCCATGTCCGGACGGCCGCCGCCCTTGCCGCCCACCTGCTGGGCCACGAAGTTGACCAGTTCGCCCGCCTTGACCTTCTTGCTGGCGTCGGCGGTCACACCCGCGATCAGGCTGACCTTGCCGCCTTCCACCGACGCGAGCACGATCGCCGCGCTCTTCAGCTTGTCCTTGAGCTTGTCGACCGTTTCGCGCAGCGTCTTCACGTCCGCGCCTTCGAGCGTCGCCGCGAGCACATGCACGCCGCCGATTTCGATCGCCTGGCCCGCGAGTTCGTCGCCCTGGCTCGACGCCATCTTCGACTTCAGCGCGCCCAGTTCCTTCTCGAGCGCCTTCACCTGGTCTTGCACCTGGCCGATGCGCTGCGTGAGTTCCGCCGGTTGTGCCTTCAGCGCGGCCGCGGCCGCGTTGACGCGCGCTTCGAGCTCCTGCACGTAGCGCACCGCGTTGTCGCCCGTGATCGCTTCGACGCGACGGATACCGGCCGCGACGCCGCCTTCCATCACGATCTTGAAGAAACCGATGTCGCCCGAGCGATTCACGTGCGTACCGCCGCACAACTCACGCGAGAAGCCGAGGTCGAGCACGCGCACTTCGTCGCCGTACTTTTCGCCGAACAGCGCCATTGCGCCGCCCTTCACCGCCTCGTCGTACGACATCACACGCACGATGCCGGGCGCGTTCGCCAGCACTTCGGCGTTGACGATTTCCTCGACGCGGCGGATCTGCTCGTCCGTCATCGGCGCGTTGTGGGCGAAGTCGAAGCGGGTCTTGTCGGCGTCGACGAGCGAGCCCTTCTGCTGCACGTGCGAACCGAGCACTTCGCGCAACGCCTTGTGCATCAGGTGCGTGGCCGAGTGGTTGCGCGCCGTGCGGGCGCGGCGCACCGCGTCGATTTCGGCCTTGACGATGTCGCCGAGCTTCAGCGTGCCCTGCTCGAGCGTGCCGTGGTGGCCGACCACGTCGGCCTGAACCTTCAGCGTATCGACGACCGCAAAGCGCGTGCTGGCGTTCGCGAGCACCCCCTGGTCGCCGACCTGGCCGCCCGACTCCGCGTAGAACGGCGTGTGATCGAGCACGACGACCGCCTGCTGGCCGGCCTGCGCCTGCTGCACCGACGCGCCATCGACGTACAGCGCGACGACCTTTGCGTCGTCGAAGACGATTTCTTCGTAGCCGTGGAAGGTGGTCTTCGCGCCCGAGTATTCGAGGCCCTGCGCCATCTTGAACTTGCCCGCCGCGCGAGCCTGCTCGCGCTGACGCGCCATCGCGTCGTCGAACGCGGATTCGTCGACCGTCACTTCGCGCTCGCGGCAGACGTCCGCGGTCAGGTCGAGCGGGAAGCCGTAGGTGTCGTGCAGCTTGAACGCGAGTTCGCCGTCGAGCGTCTTGCCGCTGGTTTTGCCACCTGCGGCGTCGAGATCGGCCAAAGCGGCTTCGAGAATCGACATGCCGTGTTCGATCGTCTCGAAGAAGCGCTCTTCTTCCTGACGCAGCACGTCGGTCACGCGCTGCTCGGCCTGCTTCAGTTCAGGGTAAGCGTCGCCCATCTGCGCGACGAGGTCGGCGACGAGGCGATGGAAGAACGAACCCTTCTTGCCGAGCTTGTAGCCGTGGCGGATCGCGCGGCGCACGATACGGCGCAGCACGTAGCCGCGGCCTTCGTTGCCCGGAATCACGCCGTCGACGATCAGGAACGAGCACGCGCGGATGTGATCGGCGATCACCTTCAGCGAGTTGTTGCCCAGATCGGTCACGCCGGTTTCGCGGCCAGCGGCTTGAATGAGCGCCTGGAACAGGTCGATCTCGTAGTTGCTGTGCACGTGCTGCAGCACCGCGGCGATGCGCTCGAGGCCCATGCCGGTGTCCACGCATTGCTTCGGCAGCGGCGTCATGTTGCCCTGCGCGTCGCGGTTGAACTGCATGAACACGAGGTTCCAGATTTCGATGTAGCGATCGCCGTCTTCCTCGGGCGATCCCGGCGGCCCGCCCCACACGTCCGGGCCGTGGTCGTAGAAGATTTCCGAGCACGGGCCGCACGGGCCGGTGTCGGCCATCTGCCAGAAGTTGTCCGATGCGTAGCGCGCGCCCTTGTTATCGCCGATGCGGACGATGCGCTCGACCGGCACGCCCACTTCCTTCGCCCAGATGTCGTGCGCTTCGTCGTCTTCTTGGTAGACGGTGACCCAGAGCTTGTCTTTGGGCAGCTGGTAGACGCCGGTCAGCAGTTCCCACGCGTAGTGGATCGCGTCGCGCTTGAAGTAGTCGCCGAACGAGAAGTTACCGAGCATCTCGAAGAACGTGTGGTGACGCGCGGTGTAGCCGACGTTCTCGAGGTCGTTGTGCTTGCCGCCGGCGCGCACGCTGCGCTGCGCGGTCGTGGCCCGCGAATACGGACGCGATTCCGCGCCGAGGAACACATCTTTGAACTGCACCATCCCCGAATTGGTGAAGAGCAGTGTCGGGTCGTTGCCGGGCACGAGGCTCGACGAACGGACGATCGTATGGCCCTTCGATTCGAAGAACTTGAGGAATTTCTCGCGGATTTCAGCGGCTTTCATAGCGGGCGGGGGGCGGTCCTGACGGTTCCTGACGGAGACTGGCGGTCGGTGGGATGCGCCAACTGTCGGTTTCTTTAAACGACTGATTATACGGGATCGGCAAGCGCGCGCGGCACCGCGCGCCGCCTGGTTGGCGCTCGCGTGTCCGCTCGTCCGATCCGCGCCATGACGTTCGGCTGACTGCGCCCGCGAGCGCGAATCGCTTAAGATGACTTCCACGAAACTTCGCGCGAAATAACGCATGGCAGCTCGCCGCGCGGCCTGCAACCATCAGGAGACATTCAGGAACATGGGCGCTCTCAGTCACATCCGCGTGCTGGATCTCACCCGCGTGCTCGCCGGTCCGTGGTGCGCGCAGACGCTCGCCGATTTCGGCGCCGACGTCATCAAGATCGAACGCCCCGAGGTCGGCGACGACACGCGCCACTGGGGGCCTCCCTATCTGAAAACGCCGGACGGCGCGGACACGCGCGAGGCCGCCTACTATCTCGCGGCGAACCGCAACAAGCGCTCGGTCACGCTCGACATCGCGTCGCCCGAGGGTCAGCGGATCGTGCGCGAACTGGCCGCGCAAAGCGACGTCGTGCTCGAGAACTACAAGGTCGGCCAGTTGAAGAAGTACGGCCTCGACTATGACTCGCTCAAAGAGGTCAAGCCCGACCTGATCTACTGCTCGGTCACGGGCTTCGGGCAGACCGGCCCGTATGCGCAGCGCGCCGGTTACGACTTCATCGTGCAGGGGATCGGCGGCTTCATGAGCATCACCGGCGAGCGTGACGCTCAGCCGGGCGGCGGCCCGCAGAAGGCCGGCGTCGCGATCGCCGACCTGATGACCGGCATGTACTCGACGATCGCGGTGCTGACCGCGCTCACGCACCGCGACCGCACGGGCGTTGGCCAATACATCGACATGGCGCTGCTCGACGTGCAGGTCGCGATGCTCGCCAACATGAACTCGAACTACCTCGCGAGCGGCCAGCCGCCGGCGCGCTGGGGCAATGCGCATCCGAACATCGTGCCCTACCAGACCTTCCAGACCAGCGACGGCTGGATCATCGTCGCGGTCGGCAACGACGGACAGTTCCGCAAGTTCGTCGAAGTGGGCGGCCGCCCGGAACTCGCCGACGACGAGCGTTTCGCAACCAACCCCGCGCGCGTGCGCAACCGCGAACTGCTCGTGCCGATGCTCGCGGACATGGTCCGCCTGCAGGGCAAGCAGCATTGGATCGCGGCGCTCGAAGCGGCCGGCGTGCCGTGCGGGCCGATCAACAACCTCGACGAAGTGTTCGACAACGAGCAGGTGGTCGCGCGCGGTCTGCAGGTCGATCTGCCGCATCCGTCGGGCGGCACGGTCAAGCTCGTGCGCAACCCGATCACCATGACCGGCACGCCGCCGCAGGCGCTGAGCCATCCGCCGCTGCTCGGCGAGCATACCGAGCGGGTGCTGAGCGACGTGCTCGGATACGACGCGCAGACGATTGCCGAGTTGAAGCGCAAAGCGGTGATCTGATCGAGCAGGCGGCGAGACTCAGCGCATCGCCGTTAGCGAAGCCAGCCAGCCGCGCCCCTCGTCCCAATCGTCGAGACCGCTGTCGGCGTTGATGTGGCCGCGCGCGCCGATCCCGATCCAGCGGCTGCCCCACGCGTTCGCGCAGGTTTGTGAAAACGGCACGCCGCCATAAGGATCGTCGCTGCTCGCCACCACGATCGTCGCAAACGGCGGTTGGTGTTCGCTCATCGTGCTTCCCCGTGTTCGGCTTATCGCCCGCTCGCGGGATAGCGCGGCGGGCCGTCTACCGTATCACGCGTGCCACGCCGCCACCACGGGGATCGCTCGCGGGCTCGGGGGTCGTGCCGTCCACGCGGATCATCTGCACGTCGCCGTTGAACGACTGCTGCTCGACCGTAAAGCCGAGCGCCTTCAATTGCGTGGCGAGCTCATCCGGCGCGGGACGGTACGGCTCGAAGTAGATCGTCTTTGGCGGCAGCAGTTGATGATGGAAACGCATCGCGGCGAGCGCGTCCGTCGGTGACATGTCGAAGTCGTACAGATTCGTCATCACCTGGAAGATCGTCGTCAGGATGCGAGAGCCGCCGGGCGTGCCGATCGCTAGCGCGATCTTGCCGTCCTTCAGCAGCAGCGTGGGCGTCATCGACGAAATCGGGCGGCGGCCCGGCGCGATCGCATCCGGCTCGGCATCGGCGGCGCCGGGTGTCGACGCCGCGCCGGTCGCGCCAGCGCCGGCTGGCTTGATCACGAAATCGTCCATCGCATCGTTCAGCAGGAACCCGCCGCCGTCCACCACGACGCCCGAGCCGAAATCGCCGTTCAGCGTGTAGGTGTTCGACACCGCGTTGCCCCATTTGTCGACCACCGAGAAATGCGTGGTTTGCGCCTTCTCCGTCGCCGCGCCGCCGTCGACACCGGGTTTCACCGTCGCGGCGGCCGGCGCTTCGTCGGCTTTGACTTCGGCCGCGCGCTGCGCGAGGTAGGCGTCGTCGATCAGCTTCGCGACCGGCACCGGCGATGCGTCCGGGTCGCCGATATAGTGCTGCCGGTCCGCGAACACGCGATCCTCGATCTGCGCGATCAGATGGATGTACGGCGCTGAATTCAACGCAAGGCCGTCGAACGCCGGCTGCAGATCGGCCCGCATCTTCAGCATCTGGATCAGCCCGAGGCCGCCCGAGCTCGGCGGCGGCGCGGTGATCACGCGGTAGCCGTGCCAGTCGGCCGCGAGCGGCTCGCGCCACAGAGCCTTGTACTGGCTCAGATCCTGGCTCGTGATCAGGCCGTGGCCGTACATCTGCGCGGCGATCATTTGAGCGGTGCGGCCCTCGTAAAACTCGCGGCCGCCGTCGCTCGCGATCCGCCCCAGCGTCTGCGCGAGTTCCGGTTGGCGCAGCATCGCGCCCGCCTTCAGGTTCGCGAAGTAGGCGTCGAAATTGGTTTTGCCGGCGAAACTCTTCGCGGCCGCGTCGCGTCGCTGCTGCAGCCGCGGGTCGACCTGGAAGCCGTCGGTCGCGTAATGGATCGCGGGCGCGAGCACCTGCTTCCATTTGAGCTTGCCGAAGCGCCGCTGCGCTTCCCACATGCCATCGACAGTGCCCGGCACGGCCACCGCGCGATGCCCGACCGTGCTCATGCCCGGCGCCACGTTGCCCTTGTCGTCGAGGTACATGTCGCGGGTCGCCTGCTGCGGCGCGCGCTCGCGATAGTCGAGAAAATACGGCTTGCCGTCGACCAGCAGCGTCATGAAACCGCCGCCGCCGAGGTTGCCCGCATCGGGCCGCGTGACGGCGAGCGTGAAGGCCATCGCGACCGCGGCATCGACCGCGTTGCCGCCTGCGGCGAAGATCTGCTGCGCGGTGTCAGCGCTGTAGCTATCCGGCGCGGCGACGGCCGACGCATCGAGCGCCGGCTTCGGCGCCGGTGTTTTCGCGGCGGCGGACAGCGGCGCGGCCACGTTCACGGCAAGCGCGGCAAACCAGGCCGAAGCGAGCACACGACGGTTACGGCAAGAAAATCGGGCGCTAGCCAAAGCGCGGGCAAAGGGCGCGCGAAACGCGCCGTGCGTCGGGACAGACATCCGATAAAACTCCGGCAACGAGGCGAGCATGGCGCACGAGCAGCGGAGCCTCGTGCAGGAAGATGAAGGACAGCGTGGACGGCTCGGGCAAGCCCGCCCCGCGCGAAGGCCCAGCACAGGCGCGCGGGCCGCGCGCAGCAGCGCATCCTAAGTCGGCGCGGCGCGCGTCTCCAACCCGTTTTACCTCCTGTTACAGCCCCGCGCGCCGGCTTCCCTGACTCCGGCAGCCGCGCCAAACCCACTGCGCCGTTGGCTGCGCGCCGCAACCACCTGCCGCGAACGGGCTCGTCAGGTAGAATTGACGGCTACACGGGCGCATTGCGCGCCCCCACGGACTCTCATCTTCTCGCATGAATACCGAACGCAACGACGCGCCCGCGACATCCAATTTCATCCGCAACATCATCGACGACGACAACCGCACCGGCAAATGGAGCCAGCGCGTCGAAACGCGCTTCCCGCCGGAGCCGAACGGCTATCTGCACATCGGTCACGCAAAGAGCATCTGCCTGAACTTCGGCGTCGCGCGCAGCTACGGCGGCGTGTGCCATCTGCGCTTCGACGACACCAATCCGGAGAAGGAAAGCGTCGAGTACGTCGAGTCGATCATCGACTCGGTGCGCTGGCTCGGCTTCGAATGGGAAAAGGACCGCACCGAGCATCTGTACTTCGCGAGCGACTACTACGACAAGCTGTACGAGTTCGCGGAGCTGCTGATCCAGCGCGGCAAGGCATACGTGGATAGCCAGTCGGCCGAGGAAATCCGCGCGAACCGCGGCTCGGCCACCGAAGTCGGCACGCCGTCGCGTTTCCGCGAGCGTTCGGTCGCGGAAAACCTCGACCTGTTCCGCCGCATGAAGGCGGGCGAGTTCAAGGAAGGCGAGCACGTGCTGCGCGCGAAGATCGACATGTCGTCGCCGAACTTCAACATGCGCGACCCGGTCATCTACCGCATCCGTTTCGCGCATCACTACCGTACCGGCGACACCTGGTGCGTGTACCCGATGTACGACTACACGCACTGCATCTCGGACGCGCTCGAAAACATCACGCATTCGCTGTGCACGCTCGAATTCGAAGACCACCGCCCACTGTACGACTGGATCCTGAACGAACTCGCCGAGGCCGGTGTCTTCGGGCGTCCGCTGCCGCAGCAAATCGAGTTTTCGCGCCTGAACCTGACCTATGCGATCACCAGCAAGCGCAAGCTGCTGCAACTCGTCAACGAAGGCCATGTGGAAGGCTGGGACGACCCACGCATGCCGACCATCGTCGGCGTGCGCCGGCGTGGCTTCACGCCCGAGTCGATCCAGCTGTTCTGCGAGCGCATCGGCGTGACCAAGGTCGACTCGTGGATCGACATGAGCGTGTTCGAAGGCGCGCTGCGCGACGATCTCGACGAGAAGGCGCCGCGCATCGCCGCCGTGCTCGATCCGGTCAAGCTGATCATCGACAACTTCCCCGAACGCCTTACCGAGCCGTGCCACGCACCGGTGCATCCGCATCATCCGGAACAGGGCATGCGCGAGTTTCCGATTTCGCGCGAGCTGTGGATCGAGCGCGAGGACTTCACGCAGACACCGCCGAAGGGCTACTTCCGCCTGTTCCCCGGCAACAAGGTGCGGCTGCGCTACGGCTACGTGATCGAATGCACGCACGCGGACAAGGACGAGAACGGCAATATCGTCGCGGTGCACTGCAACTACTTCCCGGACAGCAAATCGGGCACCGAAGGCGCGAACAATTACAAGGTCAAGGGCAACATCCACTGGGTCAGCGCGGCGGCCGCGTGCCCGGCCGAAGTGCGCATCTACGACCGGCTGTTCAAGGAACCGCAACCGGACGCCGGCGGCCGCGACTTCCTCGAAGCGCTGAATCCGGACTCGAAACGCGTGGTCCAGGCCTACCTCGAAACCGGCGCGCGCCATGCGCTGCCGGAGCAGCGCTACCAGTTCGAGCGCCACGGCTACTTCGTCGCCGACCGCGTCGATTCGAAGCCGGGTAAGCCCGTATTCAACCGCATCGTCAGTCTGCGCGACAGTTGGGGCAAGCCGGCCTGAGCCCGCGCCAGCGAGGGCCCGGCGTTGCGGGCCCATCCGGGTTGCCGGATGTTTCGATCGACACTCACTGCGCGCTCGCCTGAGCGCGCCGGTCCGGGAGGTCCGATGAAGGTTGCAGACCGCCACGGGGAAGGGTCTGAAGGTAGGGTTCGCATCGCACGGAGCGCGTGCGGCTCACGCTTCCCGCGTCTGCTGCGCGGCATGCACAGCGTGCTGCTTACGCTGGCCGCCTGCGGCGTGCTCGCGTTCACCGGCCCCGCCCGCGCGGATGAACTGACCGGCACGCTGAGAAAGATCCACGACGACGGCGTCGTCGTGCTCGGCGTGCGAGAGGCGTCGATCCCGTTCTCGTACTTCGACGGCAAGCGCACGGTCGGCTACTCGCAGGCGATCGCGATGCAGATCGTCGATGAAATCAGGAAAACGCTCGGCATGGCGCAGCTGCGCGTTCACGAAGTCACGGTCACGTCGTCGAACCGCATGCCGATGCTGCTGAACAACCAGATCGATCTCGAATGCGGCTCGACCACGCACACGGTCGAGCGCGAAAACGTCGCTGCGTTTTCAGACAGCTTTTTCCAGTACGCGGTGCGCATGATCACGCGCAGGAACAGCGGCATCACCGATTTCCCCGATCTGGCCGGCAAGCCGGTCGTGACGACCGCGGGCACGTCCGACGAGCGCCTGCTGCGCAGCCTCAACACCGACAAGCAGTTGAACATGCGCATCATGAGCGTGCGCGACCATCAGGACGCCTTCAACAAGATGGAGGACGGTCACGCGGTGGCGTTCGTGATGGACGAGCCGATCGTCTACGGTTTCAAGGCGACCGACCCGCATCCCGACGATTTCATCGTGACGGGCACGCCGCTTGGCTACGAGGTTTATGCGTGCATGTTCCGCAAGGGCGACGAGCCGTTCCGCGCGCTCGTGAATCGCGTGATCGTGCGCTCGCAGACGTCCGGCGACGCCGAGCGTCTGTATCGGCAGTGGTTCACGCAGCCGATTCCGCCGCATGGCATCAACGTCAATTTCCCGCTGTCGGAGCAGAACCGCGCGTTGTTCGCGCATCCGAACGACCACGCGCTCGATTGAAGGCGGCGTGCGCCGGCTATAGCGACCGGTGCAACTCCGCGAGCGACAGCGTCGTCTCGAAGAGCCGCGTCAGACTACGGCTCGCATAGCGCGGCACCTCTTCGATCGACGCCCAGCGGTAGTCGTCCATTTCGGGGATCAGCGTGCCGTCCGAGCGGCGCGGAAACAGCGACGTGCAGGTGCACCTGCTCAGATCGAGCTCGCCGGCACCCGCGCGCGCCGCGAACAGATGCAGGTCCTTGTCGCGCCGGTAGACGAACAGGCCGAGATCCTTCAGCCGATCGGCCTCGAGCGCGATGCCGGTTTCCTCGACCAGCTCGCGCAGCGCCGTCACGTGCGGCGCCTCGCCGTCCTCGCCCTGGCCTTTCGGGATGTCCCAGTGCGTCGTTTCGGTGGCATGCGCGAGCAGCACGCGTCCGTCGGGATCGAGCAGCACGATCCCGCACGAGACGATTCGCGGGCTCATCGCGCAGCCTCACTGCATGCATCTCTCGCGCCGCGCTCACGCATGCTCAACGCTTCTGCAACTGCCAGGCACCGCCTTCCTTGCAGAAGTTCGGACGCAGGTTCATCGATTGCCCTTTCGCATTGAGTACGACCCCGAGGGTGCGGCAGGTGCGTCCGCCGTCGGTCGAGGTGCTGTCCATCGAGATGGTCGCGTCGATCTTCACGCTATTGCCGGTGCCGTCGTTGACCCACGTAAAACTCTCGCCGTCCTTCCTGTCATTGAGCGCGCTCATGACCGCATGCTTGATCGAGGCGTTGTCACGCTGTCTCATATAGGTGATCGGCGTGTCGCTCAGAAAGCCGAGGTTCGCGGCTTGCGCGCCGATCGCCGCACCGAGCAGGAGGCTCGCGGCACTGAGGTGGAACAGCACACGGGTTCGCGTCGACATGTAGGACTCTCCTCGAAGTGTGCACGGCGCGCACGGGCGCACGGCGGCTTTTGATCCTGACCTCAAAAGCATAGCATGCACACTTCGGCAGGCAGCGCGCCCATCGATGCGGCCATCAACGCGCGGCGGCCGTCCCCTGCAGGCGGAACGTGTTGACGACGTCGCGCAGCATCTGCGCCTGCTCCTGCATCGACTGCGCGGCGGCCGCCGCCTGTTCGACCATCGCCGCGTTCTGCTGCGTGGTCTCGTCCATCTGCGCGATCGCGAGATTGACCTGCTCGATGCCGCGGCTCTGCTCGTCGGACGCGGCGGAAATCTCGCTGATGATGTCGGTCACGCGCTTCACCGCATCGACGAGCGACTCCATCGTGCCGCCCGCCTTCTCGACGAGCGTCTTGCCGCTGCCGACGCGCGCGACCGAATCCTCGATCAACGTCTTGATCTCCTTGGCCGCGTCGGCGCTGCGGCGCGCGAGGTTGCGCACCTCGCCCGCGACGACCGCGAAGCCGCGGCCCTCCTCGCCGGCGCGCGCGGGCTTCGACGGCCGCGTTCAGCGCGAGGATGTTGGTTTGAAACGCGATGCTTTCGATCACGCCGATGATATCGACCACCCGCGCCGAGCTCGCCGCGATGCTCTGCATGTTCGCGACGACGTGCTGCACGGCCTCGCCGCCCTCGCCCGCGAGCTGCGACGCCGAGCGCGCCATGCGATTGGCCTGCAGCGCGTTGTCGGCGTTCTGCTTGACGGTCGCCGTCAGCTGCTCCATGCTCGCGGCCGTTTCGCCGAGCGACGACGCCTGCTGTTCCGTTCGCGCCGACAGATCGAGATTGCCCGCGGCGATCTCTTCGGCCGCGACCGTGATCGTTTCGGTGCCGCCGCGAATGCGCCGGATCGCGTCGGCGAGGCGGCTTTGCATGCGCTGCATCGCGTACAGCATGCTTTCCTGATCGTCGCCGGCCAGCGTGACCGGGCACGACAGATCGCCGTCTGCGATCGTCTCCGCGACGCTCGCTGCATAGGCGGGCTCGCCGCCGAGACTGCGCTTCACGTTGCGGATGATCAGCACGAGCGCGACGGTGCTGAAGCTGCCGATCGCGAGGATCGTCAGCAGATAGCGCAGCAGGTCGGCGCGGAACGCCGCGTCGATGTCGTTGACGTAGACACCCGAAATCAGATACCAGTCCCACGCGGCAAAGCGCTTGACGAAGCTGATCTTCGGCACGCGCTCGTTGTTGCCGGCGAGGCGGCCCATGTAATCGACGAAGCCCTGCCCGTGCGCCTGCGCGACCTTGACCATTTCGACGAACAGCAGCTTGCCGTCGCTGTCCGCGTAGTGCGACACGTCCTTGTTGCGCAGATCGGCGAGCATCGGATGCATGATCACGACCGGCGTGGCAGTCGACACGATCATGTAGCCGCTGCCGGGGTAGCGCATCGCGGACAGCCGCGCCAGCGCCTGCTGCCGCGCCTGTTCGGGCGTCAGCTCGTGCTGGTCGGCGCGCTGCGCGTAGTCGGCGACGATGCCGTAGGCGCTTTCCACGACGTTCTGCACCGCCGACTTGCGCTCGGCCAGCATCGTCGCGCGCGACTGCCATGCGGCCCAGCCGCCGAGGCCGAGCAGGCCGAGCCACGTAATCAGCAGCGCGAGCCAGAGTTTGGTGTTGAGGCTAAGTCGGTTCACGCTGATTCCTCCATCGCGGCGCGTCACACGGTTCTGTTGGATTAACGGCGCCGCGCGCGATTTCCTGAGTCGGGAAACACCCGAAGCGAGCCGTACGAACACGCGACAGCCTGACAGCCACCGGGCGCGCAACATGGCACAAAAACAAAAAAGGGTTACAGGCGCGAAACCTGTAACCCTTCGATGATTCTGGTACGGCAGGAGGGGCTCGAACCCCCGACCCTCGGCTTAGAAGGCCGATGCTCTATCCAGCTGAGCTACTGCCGTATGGATCGATATCTGCATGAAACCGGCACTCGCGGCGAGCCGCCCGATTTCCCACAAACTAAAATTCTAACTGACCTGCAACCAACCGGGCCCGGATTATAACCGATCGCCCGGCGCGCTCAGACCGGCTGCGGATGCAGCATGAACCAGCCGAGGAACAGGATCCCCGCGACCGCGCAGTACGCGCCGAACGACGCGAGACGTCCGCGGCCTTCGAAATAGCGCATCAGGAAACGTACGCTCAGGTACGCTGCGATCGCGGTCAGCACGCCGCCGAGCACCGCGTCGGCAAGCTGGCTCGGCGCGTGAAGCAGCTTCGGCAGTTCGAGTACGCCAGCCGCGAAAATGATCGGCGTGCCGAGCAAGAACGAAAACTCGGCGGCTTTCTCGGTGGTGAGGCCGGCCGCATTGCCGGCGATCATCGTCAGGCCACTGCGCGAGAAGCCCGGAATCAGCGCGCCGATCTGCGCGAGGCCGACGAAGAACGCCTGGCGCAACGTCAGCTTTTCCGGCGGTTGATGCGCGCGCGCGCGTTGCAGACGATCGCCGAACCACAGCAGCACGCCATTCACGATCAACGCAATCGCGACGATCCGCAGATCATGAAAAAGCGCCTCGAGGCGCTTTTCCAGCACGAGACCGACGAGGCCCGCCGGAATCGTACCGATGATCAGCGCCCACATCATGTGACCGTCGTCGTTGCGGCGGCCGCCGAGCGACGCTAAGAAACCGCGCACCAGCGCGTACCAGCGCGCGCGGAAGTACCACAGCAGCGCGAACGCGGTGCCGAGATGCAGGGCGACGAGGAACGGCAGCAGTTGCGGCGCATGCTTGTCGATATGCATGTCGAACAGGGCTGGCACGAGCAGCGTGTGGCCAAGGCTGCTCACCGGAAACAGTTCGGTAACGCCTTGCAGCACGCTCAGAAAAATGAGAAACGACAGGTTCACGCGGCGGTCCTTGTAAGCAAAGTGTCGAGAACTGCGCGCCGCACAAAAGGGGGAGCCGGCGCGTCAAAGGCGCACCGATTATGCCTGGCTACACACCCAGCGCCAAGCGGTTAGGCCACATTCGGAGAGATATTGACGCGCCGCGTCACAACTCGACACCGTTGTTACGCGAGAGCAAGAAAGCGGGCGGCGGATTCGTCGCGCGCGTGCTGCGAAAGCAGGGAATGAAACCAGCGGATCAGCGCTTGAGAGAGTGGAAGAAGTAGTACGTGCTGGCGGTGAATATACCGAATAAGGCCACCGCCATTGCCGTTGCGAGATCCATGATGCCTCCTGAGCCGATTCGCCCGGGAGTCGGATGGACCGGACGCTCCGACGGATTATCAATAGGATTCTCCCTTTTCCGACACCCGCAATTTCCCGGGAAGGGTTTCCCCGTAGCGCAAAGCAGCGCAAAATCGCGGTTTCGCCGCGCGAGACGCAGTCGCAGCGAATGGCGCAAAACGCCGCTTCCATGCAGATGCAACGGCCGACCCACGCGGCCGCTTTGCGCGACCCTCAACCTCTATCTGGCTAGCTATTGACCATGCCCCTCTCCCCGGAACAGGACATTCTCGAGATCGCCCAGGACGCCTCGGTGCTCCGTTTTTCGCCGCAAGCCGGCGGCCGTCTGCTGTCGTGGACGATCGACGGCGAAGAGGTGATTCACTGGCCCGAGCACGCCGACTGGAGCGTGCCCGCGCGGATTCGCGGCGGCAATCCGCTGCTGTTTCCATTTCTCGGCCGTCATCGCGTCGACGGCAAGATCGGCTATTGGCGTGACGCGCGGGGCACCGTGCGCGAGTTGCCGATGCACGGCTTCGCGCGCGACCTGCCGTTCGAGCCTCACGCCGACGTGCATGGCGCCGGCCTGCGGATGGTTCTGACCGACAGTGAAGCGACCCGCGGCTCCTATCCGTTCGGCTTCCGCTTCGAGGCCGCCTACGAGCTCATCGATCCGCGCACGCTCGACGTGACGCTGACCACCACCAATACCGGCGACGCGCGCCTGCCCTACTACGCCGGCCATCACTTCTACTTCACGCTGCCGCACACGCAGCGCGCGCAGACGACGCTCGAACTGCCGCGCACCGAGCGGTGCCGTCAGCTCGAGGACGGCTCGATCAGCCCCGCCGAGCCGGGCGAAGCGAGCTACACGCTCGACGAAGACCGCATCTACGACCGCTTCCATTGCCTGACCGGCACGCCCGATCGACCGGTGAGGGTCGAGGCGCCGGGCATCGATCGCGTGATCACGATCGATCTGCAGCGGCCCGGCTCGGTGCCCTGGTACGCGGTGACGACGTGGACTGAAACGCCGCAGTCGGACTTTTACTGCGTGGAGCCGTGGCTCGGGTTGCCCGATGCGATCCACAACGGCCGAGGTTTGCGCTGGCTCGAGCCGGGACAAACCGAAACGGCGGCACTGCGCATTGCCGTCGAGAAGACGAACTGATACGCCGGCGCCGGCGGCGAGCCGCTCGAAGCGGCCGCCCGCCACTTCGCTCCCCTCGCCGGGGGGGGCGCAACACAAAACCGTTAGAATCGAACGCTTTGTCAGTCTGTGCCGCGTGATCGGGATCAGCGCGCGGCAGTGCTTTGCGAGGTCCAATGCTGGAAACGACAAGAATCAAACGACTCGGCTGCGCGGCATTGCTCGCGCTGCTCGCCGCGTGCGGGTCGGCGCCGGTGGGGCCGGGTTACTACCGGGTCGAACGGGGCGACACGCTGTCGAAAATCGCGCGCGGCAACCGGCAATCGGTGCAGAACATCGCACGCTGGAACAACCTGACCAATCCCGACAGTATCGAGGTCGGCCAGGTGCTGCGCGTCGCGCCACCGGGCGGCGCGGCGTCGACGAGCGGCGCGGCGTCGACGAGCGGCGCGGCGTCGACGAGCGGCGCGATCCGCAGCGGCGGTGGCGGTAGCAGCAGTGGCAGCGCGAGCGCGGCGGCCGCGCCGCGTCCTGCGCCCGCGGACACTGCGCCGGCGACCGCGCCCGCGCCGATCTCGCTGGTATGGCCGGCCGACGGCACGGTGTTCCGCCGTTTCGACGGCGGCAACTCGAAGGGTATCGATATTGCCGCGGCGGCCGGCAACGCCCATCGTCGCGGCGGCGCCTGGCACCGTCGTCTATGCGGGCAACGGTCTGCGCGGCTACGGCAATCTGCTGATCCTCAAGCACAACGCCGACTATCTGACCGCTTACGCGCATAACCGCGCGCTGTTGGTGAAGGAAGGCGAATCGGTCAAGCGCGGCCAGAAAATCGCCGAAATGGGCGACACCGATACCGATCGCGTAATGCTGCATTTCGAACTGCGCTACCAGGGCCGTTCGATCGATCCGTCGAAACAACTGCCACCGCGCTAGGCGGCGGGCGCGGGAACCCGCCGTGCTATAAACGCTCAATTCGAAGCGGCGTGGCTGCGCGCCACGCCCTTCCGTTATTTGCAAGGAATCTGAAATGAAAAGCCCATTGGCGCGCGTCGCGGCGGCTGCGACGATCAGTCTTGGCCTCCTGACGCTCGGCGGCCTCGGCGGCTGCTCGACCACGACCACGATGACCTATCTGCCGAGCGGCGACACCGGCTTCGCGATCAACTGCAGCGGCAGCGATGCCAGCACGAGCTGGGCCGAGTGCTACAAGCGCGCGGGCGAAACCTGCGGCAACTACGGCTACGACGTGGTTTCGAAAGACGTCGACAACGGCGCGACGTCGGGCGGCACGATCGGTGGGATTTTCGGCGCGAATGTGAAAAACCGTTCGATGGTCATCCGCTGCAAGCAGTAAAAGGCCGCGCGCCGTGCGGCCCGCGCGGCCGCCGAGCGGCAGAGCGTCACCGCTTAGCGGCGTCGCCAGCGCCCGGAGCGCGGATCGATGCGCGCGGCGAAGCACACCAGCAACGCGAGCGCGATTAGCCACACGCCGACAAAAATGATCACCCCGGTCATGAGTCTCACGCCGAAACAAATAATCCGCCATCATCGGCCGCACATGTGAATTCGCGGTGAAGATCGCTGCGGCAGGTTAAACATCCGCGTAAATCCATTCAAAAAAAAGCCCGGCACGAGGCCGGGCTAACGGGGGTTCGGCGCATATCGGCAAAGGACCGGTTCACCATGCGCCAGAACGAAATCTAACAATCTGCATTTCCAAGCGCAATGGATTAATTTTGCGGCCAATGTTACACGGCGTACGGATTCCGCAATCCGTGAATCGGAAATGTCGGAATCAGACCGGCTTAATGCGCCGCAGCTGGGATACTCCACACGCCAAATCATTCAAACCAGGAATGTCGGAGTATCGCACCGGCTAATGCTCCTGGGCTATCGGCGGAAAGTCCCGCCGAACCAGCAGAGGAAAGACGTCTGGCCGAATAACACTAACTCATTCGGCAATAACGCCGCTTTGGCTTGCGAATATTAACTTGGTGCGCAAACGCACGTAACGCATCGATTAGTCGCGGCAGCTATTCCGAATAAGCGCCGATACGTTTTCACAACAAATTCGCGAATAGTGAAATCTTTAACATTGACAATTCCGCCGACAATATTGAAACCGCATTCAAACTCGTTTCAGTTTTGAATATTCGGACGATTAATAGCCGGTGCTGATGGGCGGCACGCCTCGTGTGCCGCCGTCGTTGAATCCGCCGGCATCCAGGTTCAGAATCCGATTCAGTCCGCGCTGCATAAAAGGCCGCCCGGCGCGTTGCGCAAGGCCGCCACGCGGCCCGCCGGTCCTTGCCAATAGTTTATAGTGACGGCCCCGTCCGACCCTGTCCACGATGACTTCCAACGACGCCTCCCAAAGCCCCCTTTATGCGAAGCTGCTCGGCGAAACCGCCAAGATCGGCTGGAGCGAACTCGAACGTTTTTTTGCGCGCGGCATACTGCTGCACGTCGCGCGCGACCTCGATCTCGTGAGCGTCGCCGAGGCAATCGCCAACGACGACACCACCCGGGTCGCCCAATGGTTGTCCTCCGGCCTCGTCGTGCGCGTTCAGTCGGAGACGGCCGCCGATTTCGCCGCGCGCGACCCCGAGCTGTGGGCCGTCGTCGTCTCTCCTTGGGTGTGCGTGCAGGAGCGCTCTTGAACGACGCGAGGACGCCCGATGCCGGTATGCCCGATGCCGGTATGCCCCCCGCCGCGCGATCCGAAACCGCCTCACACCCAGCCAGCGCGCCCGCGCTGCCGGTGCGCTGGCATCGCCGGGTGCTCGCGCTCGCGTTGCCGATCGTCCTCGCGAATCTGACGCAACCGATCCTCGGCGCGGTCGACACCGCCGTCGCTGGTCATCTGGACAGCGCCTCTTACCTCGGCGGCGTCGCGCTCGGCGGCCTCTTCTTCAACTTCGTGTTCTGGGGCTTCGGCTTCCTGCGCATGGGCACGACCGGCCTCGTCGCGCAGGCGCACGGCGCGGGCCGCAGCGACGAGTTGCGCAACACCGTCGTGCGCGCACTGCTGATGGCGGCCGCGATCGGCGCACTGGTGCTGCTCGTGCAGCAACCGCTGATCGACTATGCGCTGCGGGCGATCGGCGGCAGCGACGCCGTGCAGCGGCACGCGCAGGTTTATTGCCACGCGCGCATCTGGGCCGCGCCGCTCGCGCTCGGCAACTACGTGATACTCGGCTGGCTGCTCGGCACGCAGCAGGTGCGGCTCGCATTGCTGTCGCAGGTCTTCATCAACAGCGTGAACATCGCCGCGGTGCTGCTGTACGTGTACGCGTTTCATTGGGGCGTGGCCGGCATCGGTGCGGCTACCGCGACCGCCGACGCGCTCGGCTTCGTGCTCGGGCTCGCCCTGCTATGGCACGGCAGGCCGCGCGGCCTGCCCGCGCTGAATCGCGCCGCCTTGTTCGACGCCGCCGCGCTGAAGCGGCTCGTCGTGCTCAATCGCGACATCTTCGTGCGCACGCTGTGCCTGCTGTCGTCGTTCGGCTGGTTCGCGCATCTCGGCGCGCGGCAAGGCGACGCGACGCTCGCCGCGAATGCATTGCTACTCAATTTCCAGACCTTCATGGCGTACGGGCTCGACGGTTTCGCGCACGCGGCCGAGGCGCTGGTCGGCGCGGCGATCGGTGCGCGCGATCGTCACGCGTTCGCGCAGGCGGTCAAGGTCACCGCGCTGTGGTCGGCGCTCGGCGCGATCGGCTTCTCGTGCGTGTACTGGGGCGCGGGCGCGTGGATCATCGAGCGGCTGACCGATCAGGCCGCCGTGCGTGCCGCGGCCGAAACCTATCTGCCGTGGGCGGCGCTGTCGCCGGTCATTTCGGTGTGGGGCTTCCTGCTCGACGGCGTGTTCATCGGCGCGACGCGAACGCGCGAGCTGATGATGTCGATGGCGGTGTCGCTTGCGGTGTTCGTGGCGGCGTCGTCGGCATTGCTCGCGTGGCACGGCAATCACGGGCTGTGGATCGCGCTGCTGATCTTCATGGCCACGCGTGGCGCAACGCTCGCGCGTTACCTGCCGGGCGTGTCGCATGGGATTGCGGCTGCCTAGCGCGGTGCGCTGCGCACCCGCTCGTTTTCACTTCAACGAGCGCTCACTGCGCGACGGGCGCGGGCACCATCGCGGGCGGCCGATCGTCGGTGGGCACGCCGTGGTAGTCGGCGGGATCATGTGGTGGGCTGCCGCGATGCGCGGACGGATTGTCCGCACAGCCGGCGACGCCGGCGCACAACAGCAAGGCAAGAGTCAGAACGCGGGTCATTTTGCAATCGTCTCCGGGACAAAGCGATGGCGGACGTCCGCCATCGCGCCGAGAGTCTAACCGCAAAGCGCGTTCGGCGACGCCATCACACACCTCGTGCGTCGCCCGTTCCAGTTCGTGAGATTTCGCCGGACCTGCGCTACTATGGGTTCATGGCTGAACCTACCGGGAGACTGCCATGGACGGTGAATCGATCGCGGGCCTGATCGGGCTCGCAATAGGCCTGATCGTGCTGGCGGCGTTGTCGATCTTCGAATCGCGGGCCTACCGGCGTGAACACGATGGCGAGGGCATGCTGCACCACTGGACGCATCAGCATCTACATATGCCGCATTGGAGGCGTCCAAGGCATTGATGCGGGTGCATTGATGCGGGTGATCTTCGACTCTGACCGAATGGCCTCTGCCCGCGGCACCGGCATGTCACGGTGCGTCAGTCGCGCGTCCGCTCGATGACGCATTGACCGGCGTTGCGGCGCCTGCGCGCATCGAGGTCCGCTGGACGTGCGCAACGCCTTTCCGGTTCTTTGGGCATACCTACATCGAACGACGACGCTTCCTGCGTCGCTCTCTCCTTCTGCGCTTTCGTCCAAGGCCTCACTGCATCGAGCTTAACGGGTGATAGGCACATGCCTTGCTGGTTCCGATCCAGCAACAGACGCGCGACACGCGCGTCGATTGTTGCGGCGCGCGCGCCAAACCAGCGTGAAGATGCGGCCAGCGATTTCGCGGCCCCCTCAACAAGGAGAACGCCATGACCGTCGGAACCATCCTGCTAATCGTGCTCATCGTGCTGCTGATCGGCGCGTTGCCAAGCTGGCCGTATAGCAGCGGCTGGGGCTATCGGCCGACTGGACTCGTCGGCGTCGTGCTGATCATCGTGATCGTTCTGCTGTTGATGGGGCGTATATAGCCCACCGCGAGCCCGCTATGGTGAACGTCGTTGCCCGTGCGGTTTTGGTGCCGCCAAGGGATTGACGCTCCTGCCCGCACCCCCTATACTCTCGGATTCGTCGGAGCGTAGCGCAGCCTGGTAGCGCATCTGATTTGGGATCAGAGGGTCGTAGGTTCGAATCCTATCGCTCCGACCACGAAAAGCAGCTCGAAACCCGCGAAGCCTCCGGCTTCGCGGGTTTTTGCTTTTTTGGCTCGCGTTCACGTGGACGCCGACAGCCGACCCGTCAGGCACTCGCCTTGCAAATCATCACCTGCGCATGCGACAGTGCTTGAGGCAGGTACCTCGCCGCGAAGACGCGCAAGCCCGCCGCAACGCCATCCCAAGCCGCTCAAAAAGGAGACTCCCATGGACCTGATCCTCTGGCGTCACGCCGAAGCAGAAGATGTCGCCGCGAGCGATCTCTCCCGCGCGCTCACCACGCGCGGCCGCAAGCAGGCGCAGAACGCCGCGAAATGGCTGCGCGCCCGTTTGCCCGACGACGCGGTCATACTCGCGAGCCCCGCCGTGCGCACCATCCAGACCGCCGAGACGTTGAGCGACCAGTACCGCGTCGTGCGCGAACTGGCGCCGAACGCGAGCGCGAACGACGTCCTGGAAGCGGCCGGCTGGCCCGGCGGCATCGCGCAAACCGTCGTGATCGTCGGCCATCAACCGACGCTCGGCCACGTCGCCGCGCAACTGCTCGGCGACAGCCGCGCGAGCTGGCCACTGAAAAAAGCCGGCATCTGGTGGATCGAGAGCCGCGAGCGCAACGGCGAAGATGAGGCGGTGTTGCGCGCCGCCATCAGCCCCGATCTGATCTGAGCGCGCGTGTCGCGCCACGCCTCCGACATTACAGGCACCCACGCGAGGGCTTACGGGCAGTCATCCAATCGTCACGGCTTTGCCATGCGAGCGTCACCGCGCGTTACTACATTGGCGAAAAAAGAAATCCTCACTCTTTTCGACCAGGACAGCCAATGCGAGAACTGCCGACGCCCACCCTGCCCTTCACCTCGCTTTTCGAACCGCGCCGTCTGCCGCGCGCCGAGGAAACGGTCACCGCGCAGCATCGCCTGCAAGTGTCGTGGGCGCGTACCGACGAAGAGCTGCGTGAAGCGCAGCGTCTACGCTATCGCGTCTTCGCCGACGAAATGGGCGCACGCCTCAGCGGCCCCGCGGGCCTCGACGTCGATGCCTTCGATTCGTACTGCGACCATTTGCTGGTACGCGATCTCGACACGTTGAAAGTAGTCGGCACGTATCGCGCTCTGCCGCCGCATCAGGCCGCGCGCATCGGCCGTCTATATGCGGAAAGCGAGTTCGACGTGTCGCGTCTCACGCATCTGCGCGCGAAGATGGTCGAGGTCGGCCGCTCGTGCGTGCATCCGGACTATCGCAGCGGCTCGGTGATCATGTCGCTATGGGCTGGGCTCGCCGCGTACATGAAGCACAACGGCTACGAGACGATGCTCGGCTGCGCGAGCGTCGCGATGGCCGACGGCGGCCACTATGCGGCGAACCTGTATTGCTCGCTGCGCGACAACGCGCTGACCGCGCCCGAATATCGCGCGTTCCCGCATACGCCGCTGCCGGTCGACGAACTGCAGACGGGTGCCGCCGTCGCGCCGCCCCCGCTCGTGAAGGGCTACTTGCGTCTCGGCGCGAAGATTTGCGGCGCACCGGCGTGGGACCCCGACTTCAATACCGCGGATTTCCTGACGCTGTTCCGTCTGTCCGATATCAACGCGCGCTATGCGCGGCACTTCCTCGGCGATGCGTTGCCGCGATAAGCTGCGCCGAGATACGAAAAAGCCCTGCATTTGCAGGGCTTTTTTGTTCGTGCACACGCCGCGGATCGACGCGTGCGTCGATCCGCATCGCGTCAATCGTCCGTATAAACGACACGGTACGGAATCCCGACTTTCTCCCACTCCGCCGCCTCCTGGATCAGGCTGTAATCCGTCAACGGATTGTTGGCGACCCACTCGTTCGGCAAACGCACCTCGTAACCGCTGTTCGCCTGAGCAACCGTGATGCCCGGCAAGCCGACGTCCGCGCGTCGACGGCACAGCAACGCCGCGAGCCGCAGACAGAACAGCAGCGGCCATTCGACGTCGCGCGTCTGCGACAGCTTGCCGAGCTTGCCCGCGTGGCCGAGCACGAGCGCGGCGAGGCGCGCCTGGTCGGTACGCGAAAAGCCCGGCATATCGGCATTGCTCGCGATATAAGCCGAGTGTTTGTGATACGCGCTATGCGAGATCGACAGCCCGATTTCGTGCAGCGACGCCGCCCAGCCGATGAACATGCGGTTTTCCGCGCGGCGTTCCTCGTCCGGTTCGACGAACTGGTCGTAGAAGCTCGTCGACAGATCGCGGATGCGCCCCGCCTGCGGGCGATCGACGCCATAGCGGCGCATGAAGCCCTCGACCGTCACCGTACGCATGTCCTCGTGCTGCGAACGGCCGAGCAGGTCGTACATGACGCCGAGGCGCAGCGCGCCGTCGGTGGTGTCGACATAGTCGACGCCCAGTTCGTCGAACACCGCGATCATGATCGACAGCCCGCCCGCGAGCACCGGCACGCGGTCGCTCTTCAGCGCAATCAGTTTCAGCCGGTTGACGTTTTCGGCCTTGATCAGCGCGCGCTTGAGCCGCTCGAGGCCGCCGCGCGAAATGCCGTGGGTGACGCCCGCATCGTTGAAATTGTTCGCCTCGACCAGTTCGGCGAGCGCGCGCGCGGTGCCCGACGAGCCGATCGCCTGCTCCCAGCCGGTCTTCTTGTATTCGGCGGAAATGATCTGGATTTCGCGGCGCGCGGCGAGCTCGGCCTGGCGCATCGTGTACTCGTCGACGTTGCCGGCCGGGAAAAACGCGCGGCTATGGCTCACGCAGCCGATATACAAGCTCTCCATCATGATCGGCGTGTAGTGCGAGCCGATGATGAATTCCGTCGAGCCACCGCCGATATCGACGACGAGCCGCTTGCCCGCGCTCGCCGGCACCGAGTGCGCGGCGCCCGCATAAATCAGGCGCGCTTCCTCGCGCCCGGCGATCACTTCGATCGGAAAACCGAGCGCGGCCTGCGCTTCGCCGAGAAATTCGCCCGCATTCTTCGCGATGCGCAGCGTATTGGTCGCGACCGCGCGCACGTGGTCCGGATGAAAATCGCGCAACCGCTCGCCGAAGCGCTTCAGCGCGTCCCAGCCACGCACCTGCGATGCGCGATCGAGCATCTTGTCGCTCGATAGCCCGGCCGCGAGCCGCACCGGCTCGCGCAAGGCGTCGACCTGATAGATCTGGCTGCCCGCGTCGGTTTCCTCGACCCGGCCCACGATGAGCCGGAAGCTGTTCGAACCGAGATCGACGGCGGCGAGGAGATGAGGAATATTGACCATCGGGTAAGCGTACTCCATGCGCGCGAGCGCCGCGGCTGCGGCCGAGGGCGTGGCGGCGGACTCCGGCAGCGCCACGCGCCTGCCCGGCGCCTTCGGCGCATGGTGCGCGTCGCGTCCAGCCGCACTGTTCAAAGACGCCATTCTAAGCGTAGCAGCCTTCACGGTGTCACCTCGCGGCGCAGGGAGTTCGGTATCGTCGCATAGGTAGCGCGTCATATTGACGACAGACGACGATTGCGGCATAAAATGTTAAAAACATCGCCGATGTCATCAGGACGTCATCAAACCGTGAGAATTTCCGAGCGTCTTTCCGTCTCCATTTCAGACATTCCAATCTCGCCGCCGATGTCCGTCCGCTATCCCCTATTGAATCGCGAGCTGGGCATTCTGGGTTTCAACGAGCGTGTGTTGGCGCAAGCCGCCGATCCCGCCGTCCCCTTGCTCGAACGTCTCCGCTTTATCTGCATCACCAGTAGCAACCTCGACGAATTCTTCGAAGTCCGCATGGCCGGGCTTCAGGAACAGATGGGCGACAACCCCGGCGCATTGTCGCCCGACGGCATGTCGCTGCTTCACATGTACGACCTCGTGGTCGAACGTGCGCAGAAGCTCGTGCATCGCCAGTACACGATGCTGCACGACACGGTGCTCACCGCGCTCGAACAGGAAGGCATCTATTTCCACGGCAACGAAGCCTGGAGCGACGCGCAGACCGAATGGGCGCGCAACTACTTCTTCAACGAACTGCTGCCGGTGCTCACGCCGATCGGTCTCGACCCCGCGCATCCGTTTCCGCGCGTGCTGAACAAGAGCCTGAACTTCGTCGTCGAGCTCGAGGGCAAGGACGCGTTCGGCCGTCAGGCGATGATGGGCATCGTGCAGGCGCCGCGCGCGCTGCCGCGACTCGTGCGCATGCCGCAGGAGCTGTCGGGTTATCCGCATGGCTTCGTGCTGCTGAGCTCGCTGCTCCAACACTTTGTCGGCGAGCTGTTTCCGAATCTCTTCGTGCGCAGCTGCAATCAGTTTCGCATCACGCGCAACAGCGAGCTGTTCGTCGACGAAGACGAAATCACCAATCTGCGCGTCGCGTTGCAGGGCGAACTGCCGGCGCGGCATCTGGGCAATGCGGTGCGGCTCGAAGTGTCGGCGGAAACGCCCACGCATGTGGTGCGGCGCCTGCTCGACGAAAGCGGTCTGTCGAACAAGGACTGCTACTACGTGAACGGCCCCGTCAATCTGGTGCGGCTGATGCAGCTGCCCGAGATGGTCGACCGGCCGGATCTGAAGTTCGTGCCGCACATTCCGTCGACGCCGAGGCAGATCGCCAACAGCGCGAGCATGTTCGACGTGATCGATCAGGGCGACGTGCTGCTGCATCATCCGTACGAGAGCTTCCAGCCGGTGCTCGAGCTGCTGTTGCAGGCGGCCAAGGACCCGAACGTGGTCGCGATCAAGCAGACCATCTATCGGACCGGCACCGACTCGCCGCTGATGGATGCGCTGATGCAGGCCGCGCGCAACGGCAAGGAAGTCACGGTGGTCGTCGAGCTGCTCGCGCGCTTCGACGAGGAAACCAACATCAACTGGGCCTCGCAGCTCGAAGCGGTCGGCGCGCACGTGGTCTACGGCGTAGTCGGCCACAAGTGCCACGCGAAGATGATGCTGATCGTGCGACGCGTGTCGGCGGGCGGCAAGGCGAGCCTGAAGCGCTACGTGCACCTCGGCACGGGCAACTATCACCCGCGCACCGCGCGCCTCTATACCGATTTCGGTCTGATGACCGCCGATCAGAAGATCTGCGAGGACGTGCACCATGTGTTCCAGCAGCTCACCGGCATCGGCGGCGAGCTGAAGCTGCACGAGCTGTGGCAGTCGCCGTTCACGCTGCATCCGAAGCTCGTCGACGCGATCCGCAAGGAAGCCGAGCATGCGCGCGCGGGCAAGAAGGCGCGCATCGTCGCGAAGATGAACGCGCTGCTCGAGCCGACGGTGATCGCCGAGCTGTACGAAGCATCGCAGGCCGGCGTGAAGATCGATCTGATCGTGCGCGGCGTGTGCTCGCTGCAGCCGGGCGTGCAAGGGCTCTCCGAGAACATCACGGTGCGCTCGATCGTCGGGCGCTTTCTCGAACACCATCGCATCTACTACTTCTACGACGGCGGCAAGGAACAGGTCTATCTGTCGAGCGCCGACTGGATGGATCGCAATCTGTTCCGGCGCGTCGAAGTCGCATTCCCGGTCAACAACCGGCGACTGAAGCGGCGCGTGATCGCGGAAGGGCTGTCGGCGTTTCTCGGCGACAACCAGTCGGCCTGGTTGATGCAGAGCGACGGTCACTACCGCCGGCGCCGGCCGGGCAAGGCGTCGCGCAATGCTCAGATGAGTCTGCTCGGCAAGTTCTGTTCGTAGTCGCCCGCGTTTCGGGTGCTCGCCGCGATGGCGGGCACCCGAAACGCGCGCATAAAAAAACCGCCTTTTTCAGGCGGTTTTTTTATGCGTCGACCAGTCGTACGACTGCCGCGTTCAAACCTGTGCGGTTTGACAGCGCGCCGTCCGATACACCGGAAAGCGCACCGTGAACGTGCTGCCGCGCCCTTCTTCGCTCTTCACGTCGAGTTGCGCATCGTGCCGTTGCAGTACGTGCTTGACGATCGCGAGACCGAGCCCGGTGCCGCCCGTGTCGCGCGAACGGCTGCGATCGACGCGATAGAAGCGCTCGGTGAGCCGCGGGATATCGGCGGCCGGAATGCCGAAGCCGCTATCGGTGACCGAGAACACCGCATGGCCACCCTGCGCACGCCAGTTGACCTTGATCGAGCCGCCGTCCGGCGTGTAGCGGATCGCGTTCGTCACCAGATTGCCGAATGCGCTGAGAATCTCGGTTTCGACGCCGGTGACGGTCAGCGCTTCGTCGGCATCGAAGACGATCTTGTGATGATCGCTGGACAGGCTCTGCGCGTCGTCATGCAGATGCCGCAACACCGCGCGCATGTCGATCATCTGATCGCTCGGCGGCTTGTTGTCGCCTTCGAGCGTCGCGAGCACGAGCAGATCGCTGACGATATGACGCATGCGCGACGCCTGCTGCTCCATCAGCTCGAGATAACGCGCGCGCTCGGCTTCGCCCAACGGCAGCTCGCGCATCGTCTCGAGAAAGCCGGACAACACCGTGAGCGGCGTTTTCAATTCGTGCGACACGTTGGCGACGAAGTCACGCCGCATCGCATCGGTGCGCTCGAGTTCGGTGATGTCCTGCGACAGCACGAGCTTGCGATTGTCGCCGTAAGGAAACACCTGCACCGACAGCACGTTCTGGCGCTTGTCGCCCATGCCGCGCATGATCAGCATTTCCTCGTACCGATGCGAATTCAGATAGCGCACGAAATCCGGATGACGCACCAGATGCGTGATGTGCTGACGCAGATCGCGCTTCGCATCGAGCCCAAAGTGGCTTTCGGAAATCGCGTTGCACCACTCGATCTGATCATGATCGTCGAGCATCGCGACGCCGTTAGGCGACGCCTGGATCGCCTGGATGAAACGCGAATGCTGCTGCTCGACCTGGCGCACCTGGGCATGCCAGCGCTTCGCGAGCTTGTGCAGACGGTAGTAGATTTCGCCCCAGATGCCGGGGGCGCTCGGCACTTCGCCGTACACCGGCGCGTCGAGCAGACGCCACAGACGCTGCTTGTGGAAGGTACTGAAGACACTCTGTACGAGCAGCAGGACGATGGCGAGAGCGAGCCCTGCCTTGACGTTCAGCAGTGCGCCGACCACCGCGCACAGAACAGCAAGCAGCACGACCGACACGATGGAGCGCGCCCAGATGATGTTCATGGTCTAGCGATCGAAGAGAAAATACAGCGCAGGAGGAAGGTACGGCGGCACAGCGCAGTGCAATGCAGCGCGCCGCCGACGGCTATCAGGCGCTCTTCGCCAGCCGGTAACCGCTGCCGCGTACCGTTTCAATCATAGCATCGCACCCGGCCGGCTTGAGTGCCGCGCGCAGACGCTTGATATGCACGTCGACGGTCCGCTCTTCGACGAACACGTGATCGCCCCACACCTGATCGAGCAGTTGCGTGCGGCTGTGCACGCGCTCCGGGTGAGTCATGAAGAAGTGCAGCAGACGGAATTCGGTCGGGCCGAGATCGAGCTTGATCTCGCTGCCTTCCGCATGCGCGGCGACGCGGTGCGTGGCCGGATCGAGCTTCAGGCCGTTGATTGCGACCACGTCTTCGGTCAGCTGCGGCGCGCGGCGGCGCAGCACCGCCTTGATGCGCGCCATCAGTTCCTTCGGCGAGAACGGCTTCGTCACGTAGTCGTCGGCGCCGATCTCGAGTCCGAGCACCTTGTCCTGCTCGTCGCCTCGCGCGGTCAGCATGATGATCGGGATATGCTTCGTACGCTCGTTGTTGCGCAGATCGCGCGCGAACGAAATACCCGATTTACCCGGCAACATCCAGTCGAGCAGCACGAGATCGGGCAGTACGTCGCTGATCAGGTTGTGCGCCTGCTCCGCGTTGTACGCGCGAATCGGGCAGTGCCCGGCGTGTTGAAGATTGACCGAAATCAGTTCGGAAATGGCGGGCTCATCTTCAATGACGAGAATGCTGCTGGGCATCGGCACCTCTGTTCCTTATCTCTGGATTAGCTGAGCGCTTCGCGTTCGAGCGCGTCGCGCGACTGGTGCCGCACGTCGGTACCCTTGACGATGTAGATGATGAATTCCGCGATGTTCTTCGCGTGGTCGCCGATCCGCTCGATTGCCTTGGCGATGAACAGGAAGTCGAGGCCTACCGAGATCGAACGCGGATCTTCGGTCATATACGAAATCAGCTTGCGCACGAACGCGCGGAATTCCTCGTCGATCGCCTTGTCGTCGCGCACGATCTGCGCGGCGGCGACCGTGTCCAGACGCGCGAACGCGTCCAGCGCACGGCGCAGGATCGACACGGCCATTTCGCCCGACAGCTTGATCTCGGCGATGTTGATGGTGCGCGATGCGCCGTCTTCCATCAGACGCTTGGTGCGCTTCGCGATCTTTTCGGCTTCGTCGCCGGCGCGCTCGAGGTTCGTGATGGTCTTCGAGATCGCGATCAGCAAGCGCAGATCGCGCGCGGCCGGCTGACGGCGCGCGATGATGTTGCTGCACTCTTCGTCGATCTCGACTTCCATCTTGTTCAGACGGTCTTCGGCGACGATCACCTGCTCGGCGATGTCGAGGTCGAATTCGTTGAGCGCCTGCATCGCGTTGACGATCTGCGATTCGACGAGGCCGCCCATTTCGAGCACCTTCGACGAAACGAGGTTCAGGTCTGCGTCGAACTGGCTGGACAGATGTTTATCGGACATGTCGTACTCCGTTGTATTGCCCGGCGGATTAGCCGAAGCGGCCAGTGATGTAGTCCTCGGTTTCCTTGCGGACCGGCTTGATGAAGATCTTTTCGGTGTCGCCGAATTCGATCAGTTCGCCGAGGTACATATAGGCAGTGTAGTCCGAACAGCGGGCCGCCTGCTGCATGTTGTGCGTGACGATCACCACCGTGTAGTCGCTCTTGAGTTCAGCGATCAGCTCTTCGATACGGCCCGTCGAAATCGGGTCGAGCGCCGAGCAGGGCTCGTCGAGCAGCAGCACTTCGGGGCGAATTGCAATACCGCGCGCGATGCACAGACGCTGCTGCTGGCCGCCCGACAAACCGTAGCCGCTCTGGCCGAGCTTGTCCTTCACTTCGTTCCACAGCGCCGCCTTGGTCAGCGCCCATTCGACGCGGTCGTCCATTTCCGAGCGTGACAGCTTCTCGAACATCTTCACGCCGAAAGCGATGTTGTCGTAGATCGACATCGGGAACGGCGTCGGCTTCTGGAACACCATGCCGATGCGCGCGCGCAGCAGCGAAATGTCCTGGCGCATGGTCAGCAGGTTTTCGCCGTCCATCACGATCTCGCCTTCCGCGCGCTGCTCCGGATAGAGCGCGTACATCTTGTTGAAGGTACGCAGCAGCGTGGACTTGCCGCAGCCCGACGGGCCGATGAACGCGGTCACCTTGCCTTCGGGAATCTGCAGATTGACGTTCTTCAGCGCGTGATACTTGCCGTAGAAGAAGTTGAGGTCCTTGACCTCGATCTTCGGACGCGACGGCGTTTGCGCGTGAGCGCTGTGTTCGGGGTCGGAGCCCGCGGGCGCGGCTGCGTGCCCGATCGGATTGAGTTGGGTTTCTGCTACGTTCATCGGATTCACTCCGCCCTTACTTGTTCGAGAAGATCGTGCGCGCGAGGACGTTCAGTCCCAGCACCGCGAGCGTGATCAGAAAGACGCCGGCCCACGCGAGCGATTGCCACTGCGCGAACGGGCTCATCGCAAACTTGTAGATCGTGACCGGCAGGTTCGCGACCGGCTGACCCATATCGACCGAGAAGAACTGGTTCGACAAAGCGGTGAAGAGCAGCGGTGCGGTTTCGCCGGCAATTCGCGCGACACCGAGCAGCACACCGGTGACGATGCCCGCGATCGACGCCTTCAGCGTGATCGACAGCACCATCTTCCACTTCGGCGTGCCGAGCGCGAACGCGGCTTCACGCATCGCATTCGGCACGAGCTTCAGCATGTTTTCGGTCGTGCGAATCACGATCGGAATCTGCAGCAGCGCCAGCGAGAGCACGCCGGCCCACCCGCTGAAGTGGCCCATCTTCACGACGACGAGCGCGTAGACGAACAGACCGATGACGATCGACGGCGCCGACAGCAGGATGTCGTTGATGAAGCGCGTGAGGTTCGCGAGCCAGCCTTTCTGGCCGTATTCGGCGAGATAGACGCCCGCCATGATGCCGATCGGCGTGCCGACGAAGGTCGCGAGCCCGACCAGCAACAGGCTGCCGACGATCGCGTTGGCGAGACCGCCGCCATCGGTGTTCGGCGGCGGCGTCGACTGCGTGAACAGTTCGATCGACAGACCACCGATACCGAGACGCAGCGTCGTATAGAGAATCCACACGAGCCACAGCAGGCCGAACGCCATCGCCGCGAGCGACAGCGTCAGCGCAAGCGCGTTGGTCATGCGACGGCGCCCTTGCAGACGCACGCGCATCGTTTCGAGCGTCGCGGCGTCCTTCAGACCCGGCATGTTCAGGGACGGCCCGCTCATTTCGCGCCCTCCCCTTTCTCGAGACGCAGCAGCATGATTTTCGAAATCGCCAGCACGATGAATGTAATCACGAACAGGATCAGGCCGAGCTCCATCAGCGCCGACGTATGCAGGCCCGGCTCCGCTTCCGCGAACTCGTTGGCGAGCGCCGAGGTGATGCTGTTGCCCGGCGAAAACAGCGAAATATTGTCGAGCAGGTTGGTGTTGCCGATTACGAACGTGACCGCCATCGTCTCACCCAGCGCCCGGCCGAGGCCGAGCATGATGCCGCCGATCACACCGCTCTTGGTGAACGGCAGCACGATCTTCCACATCACTTCCCACGTCGTGCAGCCGATACCGTACGCCGATTCCTTCAGCAGCACCGGCGTCACTTCGAACACGTCGCGCATCACCGCCGCGATGTACGGGATGATCATGATCGCAAGGATCACGCCCGCGCACAGAATGCCGATGCCAATCGGCGGACCGGCGAACAGCGCGCCGACGATCGGAATGCCGCCGAGCACCGCGCCTAGCGGCTTCTGGAACCACACCGCGAAGATCGGCGCGAACACGAGCAGACCCCACATGCCGTACACGATCGACGGAATCGCGGCGAGCAACTCGATCGCGATGCCGAGCGGCCGGCGCAGCCACGCGGGCGACAGTTCGGTCAGAAATAGCGCGATACCGAAGCTGACGGGCACCGCGATGAGCAGAGCGATGATCGACGTCGCGAGGGTGCCGTAGATCGGAACGAGCGCGCCAAATTGCTTGCTGGGTGGATCCCACACCGCCGTCCACAGGAACGCGAGACCGAACTCGCGAATCGACGGCATCGAGGCGACGATCAGCGACACGATGATGCCGCCGAGCAGCAGCAGCGTGACGATGGCGGAAAGGCGTGCGAGGCCGCCGAAGATCACATCGCCCGAGCGGCCAGGCGCTTTCTGCTGCGACGCGCTGCCAGGCGGAGTGGCCCGGCCCGTGCCGGACCCTAAATGAATATCGGACATGAGAGCCTGAGGGACCTGTTTCCAGTTGCCGGACGACACATGTCGGGCGGTCGGTGATGCATGCGGCGCATGCCGCGTGAATGTCACAGGCCGTCCTCGCACGAGGACGGCCGGGGTGCTACAGGGCGCGGCCCAGATCGACCGCGCCAGCTTACGCCTGTTACTCGTCGAGCGTCTTGCCTGCCGAATCCTTGATCTTCTGCTTCCACTGCGTGCGGATTTCCGAGACGACCGACTGCGGCAGCGAGATGTAGTCCAGATCGTTCGCAGCCTGGCCGCCGTTCTTGAACGCCCAGTCGAAGAACTTCAGCGTTTCCGCGCCTTGCGGTGCCTTGTCCTGCGTCGTATGCAGCAGCACGAACGTCGCGCCGACGATCGGCCATGCGTTCTTGCCCGGCTCGTTCGTCAGGATCTGATAGAACGACTTCGACCAGTCGGCGCCGGCCGCCGCTGCCTTGAACGTGTCGGTCTCCGGCTGAACCACCGCGCCGGATTCGTTCTTCATCGCGACGTAGTTCATGTGGTTCTGCTTGGCGTACGCCCATTCGACGTAACCGATCGCGCCCGGCAGACGCTGCACGAAAGCCGCGACGCCGTCGTTGCCCTTGCCGCCCGTGCCGGTCGGCCAGTTGACCGTCGCACCTTCACCGACCTTCGTCTTCCATTCCGGGTTGACCTTCGACAGGTAGTTCGTCCAGATGAAGCTGGTGCCCGAACCGTCGGCGCGGCGCACCACGGCGATGTCCAGATCCGGCAGCTTGACCTTCGGGTTCAGCGCGACGATTGCCGGGTCGTTCCACTTCTTGATCTTGCCCAGGTAGATGTCGCCGAGCACTTCACCCGACAGCACCAGTTCGCCCGGCTTGACGCCCGGCACGTTGACTGCCGGCACCACGCCGCCGACCACCGTCGGGAACTGGAAGAGGCCTGCCTTCGCGAGTTCGTCGTCCTTCAGCGGAGCGTCCGAGCCTGCGAAATCGACGGTCTTCGCCTCGATCTGCTTGATGCCGCCCGACGAACCGATGCCTTGGTAGTTAACCTTGCCGCCGCCGGTCTTCTGATAAGCGTCGGCCCACTTCGTGTAAATCGGTGCCGCGAACGTGCTGCCCGCGCCGGTGATGTCTGCGGCTTGCGCTGCGATTGCGAAGAGCGCGCCAGCGACGCCAGCGAACACGGTTTGCATCAATTTCATGAGACCTCCAAGGGGGTGTGAGCGTGTGGTGTGAGCGTGAAACTCGAACACCGCGAAGCTTAGGGTCTCTTTATGACAAAAACGTGACTGATAATGAATCAGATGTGACAGTAATATTACCCATTGAAAGGTGCCGAAGCCGCAGAATTGCCGCAGCGCCGATGCCCGTTGCATCGCATTTTTCGAGGTAGACAAAAAAAGATGGGGCGCGAACGTTTGCGCTGCGCGCGGAGGTCGTTTTTGTGCGGGATGTGCCGTCCTTTTGGCGGCTGCGGAGTGGGGATTCGATGGGGTGAGGAATGAGCCTTCGTTGCGTGTGAAAGCCCGGCCGCCCAGTTTATGGAGCCCGCTGAATCTTCTGCTTGCGACGCTCAGGCAGGCGGCAAGCGGTCGCCACCGCCCGCCGTCGACTCGGGAATCGATCAGGCCGTCGCTACCCGCACGGCTTCGGCAATCGCTTCAGAATGCTCGAGCGCGTCCGCGACGTTCTGCGCCTCCACCATCACGCGCAGTACCGGCTCGGTGCCCGACGCGCGGATCAGCACGCGGCCGCGGCCGTCGAGCGCGCCTTCGGCCACCTCGATCGCACTGCGGATCGTCTCGCTGCGCTTCCAGTCCGAGCCGGGCTTCATGCGCACGTTGATCAGCTTCTGCGGAAACAGGGTGACACCGTCGAGCAGATCCGTGAGCGATTTGCCGCTGCGCTGCATCGCCGCCAGCACGAGCAGAGCGGACACGATGCCGTCGCCGGTCGAATGGCGATCGAGTGACAGGATGTGGCCCGAACCTTCGGCGCCGAGCTGCCAGCCGTGCTCGCGAAGCTGTTCGAGCACATAGCGGTCGCCGACCGCGGCGCGCACGAACTTGACGCCGGCATTCTGCAGCGCGACCTCCACGGCCATGTTGGTCATCAGCGTGCCGACCGCTCCTTCCACGTGGCCAGCGGTCGCGATACGGTCCTTGACCAGCACGTACAACAGCTCGTCGCCGTTGAAAAGGCGGCCGGACTCGTCGACGACCTGCAGACGGTCGGCGTCGCCATCGAGCGCGATACCGAGGTCCGCGTGGTTTGCGCGCACCGCGCGAACCAGCGCATCCGGCGCGGTCGCGCCGACGCCGTCGTTGATATTGAAGCCGTTCGGCGAGACGCCGATCGGGATCACTTCCGCGCCGAGCTCATGGAACACGTGCGGCGCGACGTCGTACGCGGCGCCATGCGCGCAATCGACGACGAGCTTCATGCCGCGCAGGTCGTACGCGGCCGGGAACGTGCTCTTGCAGAACTCGATGTAGCGGCCACCTGCGTCATCGAGACGGCGCGCTTTGCCCAGTTGCTCGGAGGCCGCGCACGCGAGCGGCAGTTCGAGCTGCTCCTCGATCTGCGCCTCGACGTCGTCCGGCAGCTTGTTGCCGTCGGCCGAGAAGAACTTGATGCCGTTGTCGTAGTACGGGTTGTGCGATGCGCTGATCACGACACCCGCGGCAAGCCGCAGTGCGCGCGTCAGATAGGCGATGCCGGGTGTCGGCATCGGGCCGGCCAGCATCACGTCGACGCCGGCGGCCGAGAAGCCCGATTCGAGCGCGGCTTCGAGCATGTAGCCCGACACCCGCGTGTCCTTGCCGATCAGCACGGTCGGACGGGTGCCTGTTTTCGCCCATTGATCGGCGCCCGCGAGCACCTTGCCGGCCGCATAGCCGAGCCGCAACACGAATTCCGGCGTGATCGGGCCTTCGCCGACCTTGCCCCGAATGCCGTCCGTTCCGAAGTAACGACGTGCCATGTTTGTTCTCCCTGTCTGTGGCTGCGGGTTCAACCGTGCGCGCGGCTCTGCTTGTCCGCATCGCGCAGGGTTGCCCATACTTTCAATGCATCGACTGTTTGCGCGACGTCGTGTACGCGCAGAATCGCGGCGCCTCGTTCGGCCGCGCACACCGCCGCGGCGATGCTGCCGGCCACGCGCTCCGGCGCCGGCCGCCCCGTCACCGCGCCAACCATCGACTTGCGCGACATGCCCGCAAGAATCGGATACGGCGAAGCGGCGCGCGGGGCCGTGTCGCGCAGATGCGCGAGCAGCGCGTAGTTATGCTCGACGACGACCTTGCCGAAGCCGAAACCCGGATCGACGCTGATACGCTCGCGCGCAATCCCCGCCTGCTGCAACGTCGCGACACGCTCCTCGAGGAAGTGGCGCACTTCGCCGACGACGTCGTCATAGTGCGGCTCGCCCACCTGCATGGTCTGCGGCTCACCTAGCATATGCATGACACAAAGGCCGCAGTCGCTGTCGCGCACCGCGTCGATCGCGCCGGGCATGCGGAAGCCCCAGATGTCGTTGATCAGGTCGGCGCCCGCATTCAACGCATGACGCATCACTTCCGGCTTGTACGTATCAACCGACAATGGCACGTTCGCGCCACGCAGTTGCTCGACGAGCGGCAACACGCGCTCCAGCTCTTCGTCGAGCGGCACCGGCGGCGCGCCAGGACGCGTCGATTCCCCGCCGATATCGATGATGTCCGCGCCCTCCAGCATCATGCGCTCGGCCTGGCGCAGCGCATCGCCGCGCGTCGCGAACTTGCCGCCATCGGAAAAGGAATCGGGAGTGACGTTCAGGATGCCCATGACCAACGGGCGTTCGAACGTCAGCTTGAAGCGGCCACACTGCAGCGGCTCTGGAAGGGGTGCGGAAGAGGAATCGACTTTCGACACGTAGCAATGCTTCACTTGGAACGGACAAATGCAAAACGGGCCGGTGTGTAGCACACCGGCCCGCCCTTTCTACTGGCTGCCGATCAGGCCGGCGCGGTTGCGCTGCCCGGCTTGACTTCGGTGCCCGGGCTGCCGCCCGACGAGGCGTCGCTCGCCGACGGCGGCGAGCTCTTCGGCGAACGCGGCGGACGGCCTGCCATGATGTCGTTGATCTGATCGGCGTCGATCGTCTCCCACTCCATCAGTGCGGCGGTCATCGCTTCGACCTTGTCGCGGTTCTCTTCGAGCAGGCGCCGTGCGAGATTGTACTGCTCGTCCAGCACATGACGGATCTCCGCGTCGACCTTCTGCTGCGTCGCTTCCGAAATGGTCCGCGTGAAGCCTCGGCCGAACGGCGAAGCGTCGTTCTCGTCGTCGACATAGACCATCGGTCCGAGCGCATCCGTCATGCCGAAGCGGGCAACCATTGCGCGAGCCGTCTGCGTCGCCTTGTTGAAGTCGTCCGACGCACCGGTGCTGATCAGGTTCAGGAACAGCTCTTCCGCGACGCGGCCACCGAACAGGATGGCAAGACGGTCGAGCAGATATTCCTTCGAGTACGTTTCGTTGTCATGCTCCGGCAACTGCCATGTGACGCCCAGCGCGCGACCGCGCGGAATGATCGTGACCTTGTGCACCGGATCGGCCTTCGGCAACAGCTTCGCGATCACCGCATGACCCGATTCGTGATACGCGGTAGCACGCTTCGATTCTTCGCGGATCACAGCCGACTTGCGCTCTGGACCCATGAAGATCTTGTCCTTCGCGTCCTCGAAGTCCGTCATTTCGACGATGCGCTTGCCGCGGCGCGCCGCGAACAGTGCTGCTTCGTTGACGAGGTTTGCGAGATCTGCGCCCGAGAAACCCGGCGTGCCGCGCGCGATCACTGCCGCATCGACGTCGTTCGAGATCGGCACCTTGCGCAGGTGCACCTTCATGATGTGCTCGCGGCCGCGAATATCGGGCAGACCCACGTACACCTGACGGTCGAAACGGCCCGGACGCAACAGCGCCTTGTCGAGCACATCCGAACGGTTCGTCGCGGCGATCACGATGACGCCCGAGTTCGCCTCGAAGCCGTCCATTTCGACGAGCATCTGGTTCAGCGTCTGTTCGCGCTCGTCGTTACCGCCGCCCATGCCGGCGCCTCGATGACGGCCGACCGCGTCGATTTCGTCGATGAACACGATACACGGCGCGTGCTTCTTGGCCTGCTCGAACATGTCGCGCACGCGAGCCGCGCCGACGCCGACGAACATTTCCACGAAATCTGAACCTGAAATGCTGAAGAACGGCACCTTCGCCTCGCCGGCGATGGCGCGCGCGAGCAGCGTCTTACCGGTTCCCGGCGGGCCAACGAGCAGCACGCCGCGCGGAATACGACCACCGAGCTTCTGGAATTTCTGCGGATCGCGCAGGAAGTCGACGAGTTCCGACACTTCTTCCTTGGCTTCGTCGCAACCGGCGACGTCGGTGAAATTGATTGCGTTGTTGTTCTCGTCGATCAGCCGCGCGCGCGACTTGCCAAACGAGAACGCTCCGCCTTTGCCGCCCCCCTGCATCTGTCGCATCATGTAAAACCAGAAACCGATGATCAGGATCGTCGGCCCGAGGTAATACAGCACGGACATCAGTGCATTGGGTTCGTCGTCAGCCTTGCCGCTCACCTGTACGCCATACTTCATCAGATCGCCGACCATCCAGATGTCGCCGGGCGACACGATCTGGTACTTCTGGCCGTCTGCTGGAGTGACCGTGAGGTTCCGCCCCTGGACAATGACGTTCTTGACTTTGCCGTTCTTCGCGTCGTCCATGAACTGCGAATAGGAAACGCCTTCCTGGACACGGGGCTTGTCGAACTGCTTGAACACCGTAAACAGCACCAGTGCGATCACCAGCCACACTGCTGCTTTCGAAAACATATTGTTGTTCAAAGCACCACTCCTTCACTTAGACGGGCGCCTACATTTGCCTTGCGGCACCACGAAAGCATTCTAATCCAGTCCGCAGACCCCTGCCATAAGGTTTCACTACCACGGAAATAGGGTAGCGGGCCGGCTTGACGCCCGTCTCCGGACGCATCGGGCTCATTATTGGCAGAGATGGAACCGGCTCGCCGCATCCCTATGCGGGACGCTTCAGATGCTTACCCAAAATAAATGTTTCTGACGATTTATCCCGCGACGCCTTCGGCTTGCGGGCCGCCACCACCTTGAATTGGCGTTTGAACTTTTCGACAATCTGACTATATCCGCTGCCGTGAAAGCATTTGACTAAAAGGGCACCATCCGGCTTCAGGTGATTTTGCGCGAATTCGAGCGCGAGATCGCATAAATGCTCGATCCGCGCCGCATCCGCGATCGCCACGCCCGACAGGTTGGGCGCCATATCCGAAATTACAAGGTCTACCTGGCGCGCACCGACCAATTCTTCGAGCTGGACCAGCACCGAGTCTTCGCGGAAATCGCCCTGGATGAAGTGCACGTCGGCCACCGGCTCCATTGGCAGAATGTCCAAAGCGATGATCGTGCCATCGATGCCACCTTCGCGCTCCGCGTTGCGCTGCGAGCCGCCCGCGAGCTTGTTGCGCACGTACTGGCTCCAGCTGCCCGGCGAGGAACCGAGATCGACGATCACCTGCCCGGGACGGATCAGCTTGTCCTGCTCGTCGATTTCCTTGAGTTTGTAGGCCGCGCGGGCGCGATAACCTTCCCGCTGCGCCATTTTGACGTACGGATCGTTGATGTGGTCGTGCAGCCACGCGGTATTGAACTTGTTTTTTGCCATTAAAGATTTAACTATTGCTGCGTCGGGTCGCGCTTTAGGGGATAATACGCGGTTAATTCGCGCGGCCCCCGCCAGACTGGCGGCGATCCGCGATTCTGTTGTTCTGACGCGCGCCCTGCTGAATCGAGTCGCCCGAATCGCTCGGCGATCGGACGAAAACGCAGGAGCCGCCATTTTAGTCGAGTCTTCCACTTTCCATGCCAGCCCTCAAAGTCTCTTCCGACCAACGCGCCGAGTTGCGCTCCCAGGCACATGCGCTCAAACCGGTCGTGCTCGTCGGCGCCGAAGGCTTGACCGACGCTGTGCTCGCCGAAATCAAGGTGCACCTCGCCGCGCATCAACTGATCAAAATTCGCGTGTTCGGCGATGAGCGCGAGGAGCGCATCGCTATCTACGAAGAAATCTGCGACGCGCTGAACGCTGCACCGATCCAGCATATCGGCAAGCTGCTCGTGATCTGGAAGCCAGAATCGGCACAGCCGGCGGCAAAAGCGAAGCGCGGCGCGTTGCCGAGCGCCCGCGAAGCGGCAGCCGAAGAAACCCGGCCGGTCAAGGGACGCGCACCCCGCATCGTCAAGGTCGCCAAGCCGACCGACGTGCCGATGCGCAAGCCGCGAGCGAAAGCGGTGCTGGTGCGCGGCAATGAACGCGTGACGCAGGGCGGCAACATCAAGCGCCGCGAAGAAGCGTCAAACCAGCGCGAAGCGTTCGCATCAGTCGAAGTAAGAGAACACGCGCCCAAGGTGCGGACCGACTCCGCACTGCGCATTGGCGGCCTTGAGCGCGAGGCCCGAAGCAGCGCGAATGAACCGTAGTTGGACACCGGAATCGCGACGATTCGTCGCAATGTGAGGTTCATCGCGGGCATCGGCATCGACCCGGCGGCCATGGCACGCGCACCGTCACACCATCAGCCACCCGCGAGCTTCAGCCCGCCACCTTGCCCGTGACGCCGCGCGCGCCCTCTTCCTCGGCCGCGGCACCAACAGGCGCCGGCAGCAGCCAAACGAGCGCAACCCCTAGCAGGCTCTCGATCAGGTAGAACAGACTGGACACGCCATGCAGGATGCCGAAGCGCGTCGCATAAACGGAATGCCCGATGTCGCTGCCCGCCTCGAGCGCCGCCACGCGCATCGCGTTCATGAACGGCTGCAACGCGAAATAGCCAACCAGCACGCATACGAGCATACCGGCGAGCAGCCAGCGCAAGCGGCGATATGCGCCACTCCCGCGCCGCACGAGCAAATTGGCGAGACCGAGCAGCAAAATGCCGCACACGACGCCAATCACACCCTGAATACGAAACAGCTGCGCGGCGACGGCGCCCGCCGTCATCCGGTCGAGCGTCGTGAACAGCACGGGCGCAACCGCATAGCCGATAGTCAACAGACTACCGACCCACACCACCGTCAACAGGCGGAAAAAACGATGCGGCATCAAAGACACCGGCGCCACCCTCAGATGTAGCTGACCGCGATGATTTCGTATTCGCGCACGCCGCCCGGCGCTTGCACCGACGCGACGTCGCCTTCCGACTTGCCGATCAGCGCACGCGCGATCGGCGAGCTGATCGAGATCAGGCCGTGGTCGATGTCCGCTTCGTCGTCGCCGACGATCTGGTATTTGACCGACGCACCCGACTCGAGGTCTTCGAGCTCGAGCGTCGCGCCGAACACCACGCGGCCGTCCGCTTCCACTTGCGACGGATCGATCACCTGCGCGCCCGCGAGCTTCGACTCGATTTCGGCGATACGGCCTTCGATGAAGCCCTGCTTTTCCTTCGCAGCGTCGTATTCCGCGTTTTCCGACAGATCGCCCTGGGCGCGCGCTTCCGCGATCGAGTTGATCACGGCCGGACGTTCAACCGATTTCAGGCGCTGCAATTCATCGCGCAGCATGTCTGCGCCGCGCTTCGTCAATGGAATAGTGCTCATAAACAACTCTGGAGGCAAAAAACGGCCATAAAAAAAATCACCGCGGTTAAGTGCATTCCGCGAAAGCCGCCGCCCGTGGACAAACCCGGGCCGCAGCACCTGCGGAACGCCGCTTAACCGCGGCACTTACATCTTGGACAGCTAGTCGAAGCCTTAGTTTAGGCGAGCATGGAGTCCTTGTAAATCATAGACTTCCAGGTTCTTCAGATAACGAAGACCCTCCACCGCCGCGCGTGCGCCCGACATCGTCGTGTAGTAGGTGACCTTGTTCGCCTGCGCGCTCATGCGGATCGAACGCGAATCGGCGATCGCCGCGCGCGTTTCGTCGACGGTCGTGAAGACGAGCGCGATCTCGCCGTTCTTGATCATGTCGACGATGTGCGGACGGCCGTCCTTCACCTTGTTGACGACCTTGACTGGCACGCCGGCCGCTTCGATCGCGGCAGCCGTGCCCTTGGTCGCGACGATCGGGTAGCCGAGCTCGTGCAGCATGCGCGCGACTTCGACTGCCTTCGGTTTGTCGGCGTCCATCACGGTCAGCAGCACCGTGCCCGATTCGGGCAGACGCGAACCCGCCGCGAGCTGCGACTTGAACAGAGCCTCGCCGAACGTCTGGCCGACGCCCATCACTTCGCCGGTCGAACGCATTTCAGGTCCGAGCACCGGGTCGACCGCCGGGAACTTGACGAACGGGAACACCGCTTCCTTCACGCTGAAGTACGGCGGCTCGACTTCCTTCGTCACGCCTTGCGCGGCGAGCTTCTGGCCGACCATCGCGCGCGCGGCGATCTTCGCGAGCGGCAGGCTGGTCGCCTTCGACACGTACGGCACCGTGCGCGACGCGCGCGGGTTCACTTCGAGCACGTAGATGATGTCGTCCTTCGAGCCGTCAGCCCGCGGTACCTGCTGGATCGCGAACTGCACGTTCATCAGGCCGACCACGTTCAGCGCCTTCGCCATCGCAGCGGTCTGGCGCTTCAGTTCGGCGATGGTCGCCTTCGATAGCGAATACGGCGGCAGCGAGCAGGCCGAGTCGCCCGAGTGCACGCCCGCCTGTTCGATGTGCTCCATCACGCCGCCGATGAACACGGCATCGCCATCGGAAATGCAATCCACGTCGCATTCGATCGCGTCGTTCAGGAAGCGGTCGAGCAGCACCGGCGAGTCGTTCGACACCTTCACCGCCTCGCGCATATAGCGCTCGAGATCTCGCGGCTCGTGGACGATTTCCATCGCGCGGCCGCCCAGCACGTACGACGGACGCACGACGAGCGGATAGCCGATTTCGTCGGCGAGCTTCAGTGCTTCGTCTTCGGCGCGCGCGGTGCGGTTCGGCGGCTGGCGCAGACCGAGGTCCTGCAGCAGCTTCTGGAAGCGCTCGCGGTCTTCAGCCGCGTCGATCATGTCCGGCGACGTACCGATGATCGGCACACCGTTCGCCTCGAGGTCGAGCGCGAGCTTCAGCGGCGTCTGGCCGCCGTACTGCACGATCACGCCGACGGGCTTTTCCTTGTCGACGATTTCGAGCACGTCTTCGAGCGTCAGCGATTCGAAGTACAGACGGTCGGAGGTGTCGTAGTCGGTCGACACGGTTTCGGGGTTGCAGTTGACCATGATCGTTTCATAGCCGTCCTCGCGCATCGCGAGCGCGGCATGCACGCAGCAATAGTCGAACTCGATACCCTGGCCGATCCGGTTCGGGCCGCCGCCCAGCACCATGATCTTCCTGTTGCTGGTCGGATTCGCTTCGCACTCTTCCTCGTACGTCGAGTACATGTACGCGGTCCTGGTTGCGAACTCGGCCGCGCAGGTGTCGACACGCTTATACACCGGACGCACGTTCAACTCGATACGACGCGCGCGCACGTCCGCCGGCTTCGCGCCGAGCAGCTTGGCCAGACGACGATCCGAGAAGCCGCTCTGTTTCAGATACTTCAGCTCCTCCTTCGTCAGGCTCGCCAGCGCGCGGCCTGCCAGCGCCTTTTCCTTCAGCACGATCTGTTCGATCTGCGCGAGGAACCACGGGTCGATCGCGGTTTCCTCGAAGATCTCTTGCGCGCTCATGCCCACACGGAACGCGTCGCCAACATACCAGATGCGATCCGGACCAGCTTCGCCGATCTCGCGGATGATCTCATCGCGATTGGCGGTCTTTTCATCGAGACCGTCGACGCCGACTTCGAGGCCGCGCAGCGCCTTCTGGAACGACTCCTGGAACGTGCGGCCAATCGCCATCACTTCGCCGACCGACTTCATCTGCGTGGTCAGGCGCGAATCGGCTTCACGGAATTTCTCGAACGCGAAACGCGGGATCTTCGTGACGACGTAGTCGATCGTCGGTTCGAACGACGCCGGGGTCTGGCCGCCGGTAATTTCGTTCTTGAGTTCATCCAGCGTGTAGCCGACCGCCAGCTTCGCCGCCACCTTCGCGATCGGAAAGCCGGTTGCCTTCGACGCCAGCGCCGACGAACGCGACACGCGCGGGTTCATTTCGATCACGATCATGCGGCCGTCTTGCGGATTGATCGAGAACTGCACGTTCGAGCCGCCGGTGTCGACGCCGATCTCGCGCAGCACCGCGAGCGACGCGTTACGCAGGATCTGGTACTCCTTGTCGGTCAGGGTCTGCGCCGGCGCGACGGTGATCGAGTCGCCGGTGTGGATGCCCATCGGGTCGAGGTTTTCGATCGAGCAGACGATGATGCAGTTATCCGCCTTGTCGCGGACCACTTCCATCTCGTACTCTTTCCAGCCGAGCAGCGACTCTTCGATCAGCAGTTCGCGCGTCGGCGACAGGTCGAGCCCACGCTTGCAGATCTCTTCGAACTCGTCGCGGTTGTACGCGATGCCGCCGCCCGAGCCGCCCAGCGTGAACGACGGACGGATCACGACCGGATAGCCGCCGCTGCCAGTTTCGGCGGCGATCTTCGCCTGCACCTGCAGCGCTTCTTCCATCGAATGCGCGGTGCCCGACTTGGCCGAACCGAGGCCGATCTTGGTCATCGCGTCCTTGAACTTCTGGCGGTCTTCCGCTTTGTCGATCGCTTCCGGCGATGCGCCGATCAGCTCGACCTCGTACTTCGCCAGCACGCCGTGCGCGTGCAGGTCGAGCGCGCAGTTCAGCGCTGTCTGGCCGCCCATCGTCGGCAGGATCGCGTCCGGGCGCTCCTTCGCGATGATGCGCTCGACCACTTCCCACGTGATCGGCTCGATATAGGTCACGTCGGCCGTGTTCGGGTCGGTCATGATCGTCGCCGGATTGCTGTTGACGAGAATGACCTTGTAGCCTTCCTCACGCAGCGCCTTGCATGCCTGCGCGCCCGAATAATCGAACTCGCACGCCTGACCGATGATGATGGGACCCGCGCCGATGATGAGGATGCTCTTGATGTCTGTCCGCTTGGGCATAACGCTCTCGCTAATGTATTCCTGAATTCTTTCCGTCGACGCGCGCCGTTTTCACGTTGCGCGCGCTGTATCGCGGCATGCCCGCCGCGTAGCGCCGCGGGCTGCGGCGGCCGCCGCGAGCCGTTTCCGGCTGGCCCCTGCGGCCGGCCTGTACTACTTCAAGCCGCTGTGCTCTTGCCGTTCTTGTGCGCGTCCATCAACGCGGTGAAACGGTCGAACAGGTACGCGATGTCGTTCGGACCGGGCGATGCTTCCGGGTGGCCCTGGAAGCAGAACGCCGGCTTGTCGGTCAGCGCGAAGCCCTGCAGCGTGCCGTCGAACAGCGACACGTGGGTCACGCGCGCGTTGGCGGGCAGCGTGTCGGCATCGACCGCGAAACCATGGTTCTGCGACGTGATCACCACGCGGCCGTCTTCGAGATCCTTGACCGGATGGTTCGCGCCGTGATGGCCGGTCTTCATCTTCATCGTCTTCGCGCCGACCGCGAGGCCCATGATCTGGTGGCCCAGGCAAATGCCGAAAATCGGAATGCCGCGCTCGATGAACTCCCTGGTCGCCGCGATCGCGTAGTCGCACGGCTCAGGGTCGCCCGGGCCGTTCGACAGGAATACGCCGTCGGGGTTGAGCTCGAGCGCGTCAGCGGCGCTCGCTTGCGCCGGCAGCACGGTGACATGGCAGCCGCGCTCGGCCAGCATGCGCAGGATGTTCTGCTTGACGCCATAGTCGAATGCGACCACGCGGTACGTCGGCGCTTTCTGCTCGCCGTAGCCCGTGCCCAGACGCCATTCGGTTTTGGTCCACTCGTAGGTTTCCTGGGTCGACACGACCTTCGCGAGGTCCATGCCGGCGAGGCCCGGGAACGAGCGCGCGAGTTCGATGGCCTTCGCTTCGTCGTCGGAACCAGCGAGGATCGCGCCGTTTTGCGCGCCCTTGTCGCGCAGGAGGCGGGTCAGCTTGCGAGTGTCGATGCCGGCGATGGCGACCACGCCTTCGTCCTGCAGATATTGCGGGAGCGTGCCCTCCATGCGGAAGTTCGACGCGAGAACCGGCAGATCACGGATGATCAGGCCGGCGGCATGGACTTTCGTCGCTTCGACGTCTTCGGCGTTCACGCCGACGTTGCCGATATGCGGGTACGTGAGGGTCACGATCTGGCGCGCGTAGCTCGGGTCAGTCAGGATTTCCTGATAGCCGGTGATGGCAGTGTTGAACACGACCTCACCGATGGTATGCCCAGGGGCGCCGATCGAATAACCACGAAAGACCGTGCCGTCGGCGAGCGCGAGTAGAGCGGGAGAAAATGACGGCAACACGGGAGACTCCTTGGGGGAACACCCTGTTGCCACCTGTCTATCCGATTGCAAGCCGCAGCGAAACACATCGTGGATGCGCGCGCAGACTCGCTCGCGAGTTGCCGGTGACGCTGCAAGAGGCGCGATGGGTCCATTGTGTGGACGACTCGGCTGGGTGTGGAACCCTTCTTGCTGCGCCAATGGCGCGCGGCGGATGAACGGTATGGGGGAGGTAGGCGCTAGGGTGCGGGTGGATAAGCTCAAACCTTCAAATTATAGCCTGAATCCACTGTTCCCTCCAAATGGGAGATAGGACGAGGCGTTGAGACGACGCGCCTGGGCGGACCTTCAAAGCCTTGCCGGGCCGCGTCGCCAGGTACTTGCCACGCCTGTCTATGCGGTTCTGTCGAGACACCACTATTGACGGGGACCGAACGGCCGTGGCGGCCCCTCGGGGTCCGACGCAAGGCCTGGCGCGGCCGTTCAGGCCTCCTGCTCCGCGCGCATCTCGCCCGAACGGGCAACCTGCCGACCCGGCAACACGTACCAGATCGCACTCAGCACCTGCAGCGCGACGAGGATTTTCCACGCGCTCAGATGCGCGAGCGCCGGGTAATGCCCACCGCTCGCCGGCCAGTGCGACAGCACCGCGCCAACGCCGATCTGGAAACCGAAGATCAGCAGAAAAATAATGAGCGTCAGCGTCGTGTTGACGCGGCCGATCATCTGCGGCGGGAAATGCCGCGCCATCACCGCGTAGCTCAGAATCCCGGTGCCGCCGAAGATGCCGTAGGCGGCCCACAACAGGCTCGCCGGCAACGGCGCGTTAAACATGATGAGCATCTGCGTCAGCACATACAGCGCCATGCCGATGCCGCAGAACGCGTACAGCGAGAGGCCGCGCCGCTCGAGACTACGCGCCGCCGCGCCGAAACCGACGCAGCCGGCCATCATCGCGAAGCCGAGAATCGACACGAGCGCCGCCGCCTGGTGCGGCTCGAAGCCTTGTACGTCGCGCAGCCATGCTCCGACCCACAACGACTGCATCGCGTAGAAGACGCCTTGCGTAACGACCGAGAACGACGCGATTTTCCAGAATGCCGCGCTGCGCAGGATGTGCCACGTACCCTTGAACTGCGCGACGATGCTCGGCTGGCGATGCGTTTCGCGCGCGTCCGGAGCGAGCGTCCATTGCGCGAGCGCAACCGCTACCGTCAGCACACCGAGTCCGACGCAAACCGGGCGCCAGCTGGAAAAACCGAGCACCCACGTGAGCGGCGAACCGACCATCACGCCGCCGAAACCGCCGATCGCCATGACAAGCCCGTTCATCAATGGCAAACGCGCCACCGGAAAATGCTGCGCGAGCGCCTTGAACGCGGCGCCGAGGCACACCGACACGCCAACGCCGATCAGCAGCCGCCCGACCATCATCATGCCGAGACTGTGCGCGGCGCCGAATACCCAGATGCCGAGCGCGGCAAAAAGCAACGTGACGGAGGTCACGCGACGCGCGCCGAAGCGATCGAGCAGCACGCCAGCGGGGATCTGCGCGCCCGCGAAACCGAGGAAATACAGACTCGTCAGCACACCCAGATCGGCGGCTGACAGACCGAGATCGCGCGTGATGAACGGCGCGAAACCAAGATTGACGCCGCGAAACACGTAAGAGACGAAGTAGCCGGCGGAAAAAAGCAGAAAGACGCGCAGTTGGGTCGACGACATAAATCAGGAAGTAAACCTGGAAATGACCTCAAGAACCTCTCCCGAGGTTCGGACGGATCAGGACGGACCGGCACCCCGCGGCCAACGCGGCCAACGCGGCCGAAGCACGAACAATAAAGTAAATACCGCAAACGCGCAGGAATCGTCCGCGCAATGAAAAACGCCGTCACCCTGAGGTGACGGCGTTGGATGAACACGGTACGTGATCGGAGCGCAATCCATGCGCTGCCCCCGCAACGCATGTGGTCACTACCGTGAGAGCCGCTATTGGTCTATTTACCCTTCTTCTTCGCGTTGGCCACGGTCTTCGGGCGGCTCTCAGCCGCGGCCTTCGACGCCTTGCCGGGCTCCGAGGCCGAGACCTTCTCGACCTTGCCCTTGCTGGCAACGGGCGCCGCCGGCTTGTTACCCTTGCCGCCCGGCTCGGAGACCTTGACGATGGCGGAGTGGCCGCGCCCTTTCTTCTTATCGTAGCGCGATTCACCGTGTGTGTCTGCGACGTGGACGCCAATCTTCTGCACACTGCCGCCTTGCACGTCGGCGGCGATCTTTTCCGGACCCGGCTCGCTGGGTACCGGCTTGCCGACCGGCACGTGCAGCACGATCACCTGGCCGCGCGAAACCTGATCGCGATGCGTCCTGTTCCACGCCTTCAGTTGACCGACCGACACGCCGTAGCGCACCGCGATGGCCGCCATCGACTGATTGCGACGCACGCGGATCAGCATCTTGCGCGTGTCGGGTACGTCGGGTTCCATCGCGAGCACCGCGCTTTCAGCGACGTCGGCGCTGATGTCCTCGTCGTCGTCCGAGCCGCGCGGCACGACGATCGTCGAGCCCGGCTTCAGGCGCATACCGACCGGAATCTTGTTCACTTCCATCAGCGTGTCGGGGTCGACGCCGATCTTCTGTGCGATCGCCGCGGGCGTCGCGCGTGCGTCGACCGTGTAGGTGGTCCAGGACGACAGCGAGCCCGAGTACGTTTTCAGATTGCGCTCGAACGCGGACGCGTTGTCGAAAGGCAACAGAATCTGCGGCTGCGTCGCGCCGAGAATCACCGGCTTCCTGAACGACGGGTTCAGCGAACGGAACTCGTCCGTCGACATGTTGGCGAGCCGCGCGGCGACGTCGACGTCGATGTCGTGCGAGGTCGTGACCGTCACGAAGTACGGGTGGTTCGGAATAGACGGCAGGGTGAGCCCGTACATCTGCGGGTTCATCACGAGGTTCTTGACCGCTTGCAGCTTCGGCACGTAGTTGCGCGTTTCGTTCGGCAGACGCAGGCTCATGTAGTCGGTCGGCAGACCCGCCGCCTCGTTGCGCGCGATCGCGCGCTGCACGTTGCCCTCGCCCCAGTTATACGCAGCGAGCGCGAGTTGCCAGTCGCCGAACATGTCGTGCAGGTTCGACAGGTAGTCGAGCGCGGCACTGGTCGACGCAAGCACGTCGCGGCGCTCGTCCTGCCACATGTTCTGCTTCAGGTTGTAGGTCCGGCCCGTGCCCGGCATGAACTGCCACATACCCGCAGCCTTGGCGACCGACAAAGCCTGCGGGCTATATGCAGACTCGATGAACGGCAAGAGCGCGAGCTCGGTCGGCATATGGCGCGACTCAAGTTCCTCGACGATGTGATACAGGTATTTCTGCGAGCGCTCGGTCATGCGCTGCACGTAATCGGGACGCTGCAGATACCAGTTCAACTGCATGTCGACGAGGTCGCTCTGCAGGTCCGGCATCTGGAAGCCACGGCGAATGCGGCCCCACAGATCGGCGTCCTGGCTCGTCAACTGATTGACGGAGCCCTGGTCGACGTTGATGGTTTCTTTAGCGGTGGCGTTCTTGCGAAGGGCGTCGGCTACGGCCTGCTGGCTGGCGGGGTTAGTGGCGGTATTCGTCGTCGGTCCCTGACTCGCGCACGCGGCGAGTGTCAGGACCAATAACGCACTTAAGATAAATCGCATGAACGTCTCGGTTTCCACAAGGGCTGGAATTTGCAGCCGATAGTACGAAACGTCAACGTTTCCGTCAATTGGAAAATCAAGAAAAAAATCAACCAAATCTGGGGCTTGGCGAATTTTTCCGATTCATCGCGTGAAGAACCGCCGAATGCGCTCCGGATCAACGGAAGCGGTTCTTCCATTCGCGCATCAATGTGAAGGCCTTCAGCCGGTCAGACACCGTTTCGTGCAATCGTGCTTCGAGGTTCGACTGGATCGCCGGCTCGCCTGCGCGCAGGAACGGATTGACCGCGAGCTCGTGCGCGATCGTGGTCGGCAGCGTCGGCTGGTGGCGGGCGCGCAATTCGTTCGCCTTGTCGCGCCACGCCTGCAGTTCGGCATTGTGCGGCTCGCAAGCGAGCGCGAAGCGAATGTTCGACAGCGTGTATTCGTGTGCGCAGTGCACTTCGGTTGCGCCGGGCAGCGCGGCGAGCGCATCGAGCGAGTTCAGCATCTGCTGCGGCGTGCCTTCGAAAAGGCGCCCGCAACCGCACGCGAACAGTGTGTCGCCGCAAAACACGTGCGGCGTGCCGCGCGTATCGGCCGCCTGGAAATAGGCAATGTGTCCACTCGTGTGACCGGGCACGTCGAGCACGCTGAATTCAAGTGCGGGAGCAGCGATCGTCACGTGATCGCCACTTTTGAGACGATGTGTCAGGTGCGCGATCGCTTCGCCGGCGGGGCCGTAGACCGGCACGTCCTGGCCGTTCAGCAGATCGGCCACGCCGCCGACGTGGTCTTGATGATGGTGCGTGAGTAAAATAGCGCTCAGCCGCCAGCCTCGTTGGGCCAGACAGGCGCGCACAGGGGCGGCTTCGCCCGGATCGACGACGACCGCGTGGTGTCCGTCGGCAATGACCCAGATGTAATTGTCTTCAAACGCCGGGACCGGTACGTACTCGAGCGCATTCATAGGCGACGCATTTTTAATATGACTGACCGAGCGATTATAGACTGGCCCGCCTGGACCGATTCGCCGCCAGGCCGCTACGTGCTCGACTGGGAGCAAACCCAGCTCGATCGCGTGGTGTCGGACGTGTTCGGCTATCATGCGCTGCAACTCGGCCTGCCGCAGCTCGACGCGCTGCGCGAGAACCGCATGCCGTGCCGCGGCCTCGTGCTCGACGCGGCGAGCGGCGCGAGCGCGCCGTACACGTATCCGCGCTGGGCACGTCGTGGCAGCGTGAGCGGCATCAGCAGCGCGGGCAACGCTGGCGACGACAACCCCGCGAACGCCGCGCGAGGCACACCTGGTCTGCACGCGCCGGCCGGGCGCAGCGCGGTCTGGTGCGACCTGCTCGATCTGCCGTTCGAAGCGCAAAGCGTCGACCTGCTCGTGATGCCGCATACGCTCGAATTCACCAGCGACCCGCACCGGCTGCTGCGCGAAGCCGAACGCGTGCTGGTTCCCGAAGGCCAACTGATCATCCTCGGCTTCAACTCGTTGTCGCTGTGGGGAGTACGGCAGTCGATCGGCAAGATGACAGGCCGCCCGTTCGTGCCCTCCGCCGTCGATCTGATCGCGTTCACGCGCCTGAAGGACTGGATCAAGCTGCTCGGCTTCGACCTTGAACGCGGGCGCTTCGGCTGCTATCGTCCGCCGCTCGCGAGCGATCAATGGCTCGCGCGTTACGGCTTCATGGAAGCCGCCGGCGACCGCTGGTGGCCGATTTTCGGCGCCACCTACATGATCAAGGCGATCAAGCGCGTGCGCGGCATGCGTCTCGTCGGGCCGCTCAAAGTGAAAAAGCCCGTGCTCGCGGCAGGCCTCGCGCCCGCCGCCACCCCGAACACACGAAACCATACCGAATGACTCCAGATCACATCGACATCTATACCGACGGCGCCTGCAAGGGAAATCCCGGCCCTGGCGGCTGGGGCGCGTTGCTGCGCTTCGGCAGCCAGGAAAAAGAACTGTTCGGCGGCGAGGCCAACACGACCAACAATCGCATGGAGCTGATGGGCGTGATTTCCGCGCTCGAGGCGTTGAAGCGCCCGTGCAAGGCGATCGTGCACACCGACTCGCAGTACGTACAGAAAGGCATCAGCGAGTGGATTCACGGCTGGAAGAAGAAAGGCTGGGTCACCGCGGCGAAACAGCCGGTCAAGAACGCCGATCTGTGGAAGCGGCTCGATGCGCTCGTCGCGCAACACGAGATTGAATGGCGCTGGGTGCGCGGCCACAATGGCCACCCGGAAAACGAGCGCGCCGATCAGTTGGCCAATCGCGGCGTGGCATCGCTCGCCGAGATGTAAAGAGCGTGCGCGCATCGGCAACGCCGCGCGCCGCCCTCCCCGCTTTTTTTCCGCAATTTTTTCGAAGCAGGCTAATCCGACATGCGTCAACTGATCCTCGATACCGAAACTACCGGCCTGAACGCCCGCGGCGGCGACCGGATTCTCGAACTCGGTTGCGTCGAGCTCGTGAACCGCCGGCTGACCGGCAACAACCTGCACTTCTATATCAACCCCGAGCGCGACAGCGATCCGGGCGCGCTCGCGGTGCACGGCCTCACCACGGAATTTTTGAGCGATAAGCCGAAGTTCGCGGAGGTCATCGACCAGTTCCGCGATTTCATCCAGGACGCGGACCTGATCATCCACAACGCGCCATTCGACATCGGCTTTCTCGACGCCGAGTTCGCGCTGCTCGGTCTGCCGCCAGTGAGCATGCACTGCGGCGAGATCATCGACACGCTCGCGCAAGCCAAGCAGATGTTCCCCGGCAAGCGCAATTCGCTCGATGCGCTGTGCGACCGCTTCGGCATCAGCAATGCGCACCGTACGCTGCACGGCGCGCTGCTCGACTCGGAACTGCTCGCCGAGGTCTATCTGGCGATGACGCGCGGTCAGGAAAGCCTCGTCATCGACATGCTCGGCGAAGCGCAGGCCGGCGGCGATACACATGCGCCGCGTGTCGCGCTCGACTCGCTGGAGCTGGTCGTGATCGCTGCGAGCGACGACGAAAGCACCGCGCACGAAGCCGTACTCGACGATCTCGACAAGGCGCTCAAAGGCGCGAGCGTATGGCGTCTTGAACCCGCGCCAGCAACTGTTGAGCAAACTGCTTAAAAAAGACTAGACGAACCCTAAATTCCCTGACATAATTTCGATCTCTTCGGGTGGTTAGCTCAGCGGTAGAGCACTGCCTTCACACGGCAGGGGTCACTGGTTCGATCCCAGTACTACCCACCAGATTCTTGGTGTGTCGATCACCGAAGACAAAAGGGCTTACGCAGCAATGCGTAAGCCCTTTTTCTATTTGCCGGCAAATACGTCGCATGCGCCATACGAGATATCGTTGGCTATAGAACCACGTCGTTCCGTAGGTTGGCGAGCGCCCCGCACTATTGCTATATTCGGCAAACGGGCATTCGCCCGGTCCGGCTCCGTCCGGTTTCTCCATCTTGAACCATCTCAGGGAGGCGCCACATGTTTGCAGTGCATCGCGCGCTCCCCCGCATGGTTCCACGACCGCCGGCCCGTCCGCCACAACCGATGCGACCTTGAAGCCGCAGCGTCGTCGCTGATGCGCCGCCGCCTCGGCAGGCGCACGGCGTTCATTCCAGACAGTCCGTTGTTCCGTTGCCGTTGTTTGCCGTCGTTTTTTTCGCGCGTTCCCGCGCGGATTCCGGCATCCGCTGGCTGTCTACCCCTTTTTCGCTTCTGACTGGAAACTCGGCGCGCTCGTGCTTCGCCGGGCCCAAAGCAAATGGCCAACAGAAAACTCGACTTTCGCGGACAAGCCTTCAAGGATGTCCTCGGCTTCACCTTCCGTCATTGGGCGCAACAGCCGGGGCGCATCGTCGTGATCGCGGCGCTCGCGCTGTTCACGGCGGGCGCGGACATCCTGACGCCGGTCTTCGCCGGACGTCTCGTCGACGCGATCGCGGCCGGTCCGGCGTCGTCGGCGCCCATCTGGCATCACGCGCTCGCGGCCTTCGGCGCGCTCGCCGCGCTCGGCCTCACCGCGACGCTGCTGCGCCAGGGCGTGTACTTCAACATCATCCGCTTCACGCTGAAGATGATGAGCGAGATCGCCGCGCGCGCGTTTCATCGCGTGCAGCGCTTTTCGACCGACTGGCACGCGAACAGCTTCGCCGGCTCGACCGTGCGCAAGATCACGCGCGGCATGTGGGCGCTCGACCTGCTGAATGACACGCTGCTGATCGCGCTGCTGCCATCGCTGGTGATGCTGATCGGCGCGACCCTGCTGCTCGGCTCGCGCTGGCCCATGATGGGCAACGTCGTCGGCATCGGCTCGCTGCTGTACATCGGCGTGACCGTGACGGTATCGCTGGGCTTCGTCGCGCCGTCCGCGCGTCTCGCGAACGCGTGGGACACACGCATGGGCGGCGCGCTCGCCGATGCGGTCAGCTGCAACGGCGTCGTCAAGGCATTCGGCGCGGAAGCGCGCGAGGAAGCGCGCCTCGCGCACGTGATCGGCAAATGGCGGCAACGCACACGCCGCACGTGGGTGCGCGGCACGCTCAACGGCGGCCTCCAGGGCGGCATGCTGGCCGCGATCCAGGCGGCGATTCTCGGCGTGGCGCTACTGCTGTGGGCACGCGGCGAAGCGAGCGTCGGCGACATCACGTTCGCGCTGACGATGTTCTTCATGCTGCAAGGCTATCTGCGTGACATCGGCATGCACATCCGTAACCTGCAGCGCTCGGTCAACGACATGGAGGAACTGGTGTCGCTCGAGAGTCAGCCGCTCGGCGTCGAGGATCGTCCCGGCGCCGGCGCCATCGCGATCCGCGACGGCGAGATCCGCTTCGAGCAGGTGTCGTTTCACTATGGCGCGCACAGCCGGCCGCTCTACGACGACTTTTCCATCCGCATCGCGGCGGGCGAGCGCGTCGGGCTGGTCGGTCATTCCGGCTCGGGCAAGACGACCTTCATCAAGCTGATCCAGCGCCTTCACGACATTTCGGGCGGGCGGATCACGATCGACGGCCAGGACATCGCGCAGGTCCAGCAAGCGTCGCTGCGCAGCCAGATCGCGATCGTCCAGCAGGAGCCGGTACTGTTTCACCGCTCGCTTGCCGAGAACATCGCGTATGGACGGCCCGGCGCGAGCCGCGCCGACATCGAGCGGGCCGCGCGGCTCGCGAGCGCGCACGACTTCATCGCCGCGCTGCCGAACGGCTACGACACGCTGGTCGGCGAACGCGGCATCAAGCTATCGGGCGGCGAGCGTCAACGCGTCGCGATCGCGCGGGCTTTTCTCGCCGACGCGCCGATCCTGATTCTCGACGAAGCCACGTCGAGCCTCGACAGCGAAAGCGAAGTGCTGATCCAGCGCGCGATGGAGCGGCTGATGCAGGGGCGCACGACGCTGGTGGTCGCGCATCGGCTATCGACGGTGCGTGCGCTCGACCGGCTCCTCGTGCTCGACAAGGGCAAGGTGATCGAGGAAGGCAGCCACGACGCGCTGATCAAACGCGACAACGGCTTGTACCGTCGCTTGTTCGAGCGTCAGGCGCTGGAGCTGATCAAGGGTCTCGGCGAGCCGGAGCTCGTGCGCGAGTCGGCAAAGGTCAAAGCCGACCGGGTCGACGGTTCTGGCTTCTTGGTCGGCTAGCGCGACGCAGGCATGCACCAGGCTTCGCGGCAAACGACGCCACGCCTGGCGCCACCAGCCCCTGGCAATAGAAGGCCCGCCGCGCTACACCGCGCCGGCGGGCAACCCGATGCCGCGCGCCATTCCGGTCGCGGCAAACACCATCAGAACCAGCAGCACGGTCTGGATCACGCTGAAATGCGCGTAAGATCGCGCCTTCTTCAGATTCGGCGCCGCGCCGCTGCGGATCGACGCGCGCCAGCGCATCAGGCCGAGCATCGTGGGCACTTCGAGGATCAGGATCAGCGCGAGCAACGTCATCTTCACGTGAAAGAGCGGCTGGTGCAGGTAGTAGTCGGCGCCCTTCTCATAGCTACCGAACATGCGCATCAGGCCGGTCACGATCAGCACCAGCGCGGCGATGCCCCAGCGTGAATCGGCGCGGAACACCGAACGCAACGCGGCGGGCACCGACGCGCGGCGCAGCGACCACGTGCGTCTGAGAATCGACGCGAGCGCAAAACCATAAGCGAGCAGATGAAGGGCGGCAAGCAACCAGCGAACCAGCATGGCGACTCCTGCGAAAGACGCAATATGATCGATGAGTGTCCCACTCGCCCGCCTGCAGGCCGGGCGCCTTGATTGCATTATCGACGAAGCTTCGCTTCGGGATGCGTGCAGCAGCCACGCGATGTGACCGATAGCACAAAACATGCAGCGTCAGACCTGGCGCAGCGTCGTGTCGAGCGCGCGAGCGGCGACGCGATCGCCTTCGGTCGTCAGCGCGGCGCGGAAAACGGTCTGCCGGTTATGACCCGCGGCGGCCGGCGAATCCCACAGCAACTCGACCTTCGGACGTACGCCGAACGCGCTGCGCGCAAGCGAGGGCGCCGCGACCGCCCCTATCGGCGCCGCTGACGCGCCGGCCTTGCCCGGCGCGCCGAACGCGACCGCGGGCGCCGGCGTCGCGCGCGCATTGGAACCGCTCGCCCAGCGCACCGACAATTCGCGCGCATCGTATTGCCCCACCTTGCGCCGCTCAGCCCACACGACGACGGTGCGGGTCAGCGGATCGAGCGACACCGCATAGCGGCCGATCGCGAAGCGCCGCGCCGCCACATTGGTGCGCCACAACGGCAGCGGCCGGCAGATCCACAAGACGATCGCATACAGCACCGGCGCCGCGACGAGCCAACCGTTGCTGGCCGCGACCGCCTGCATCGCGCGACGCCAGCCTGCGCTCGCGACGAACGCGCCGACCGACCACAGCGCAAACAAAAACCCGAGGAACGCGAACAGGCGCAGCGCCTGACGCAGCCATTGCGGCAACGGATGGAACGGACGCTCCGCGACGGCGCGCGCGCCCGGCAGGAAGATCAGCAGGAACAGAAAAACGAGGTTGATACATGCCCACGGTGAAGACGCCATCGCGGTCAGCGCGGTGGTCAGCTTCATCTCGGACATCGAGAAAAACCAGCGGGCAGCGAGCACGAGACCGATGGCGCGCAACGTAAAAATCGTTCCGGCGCCGGGCGCGGCGTTCGCGCGCGTCTCTTTCGTTCTCGCCAAGGCATCCTCCTGTCGTCGGCGGCACCGCAGCCCAATTTGCGGCACGGCAATTATAGGGATATTACCGAGACTGGCTCGTTCGCGCCGCGCGGAAACCCGTATTTTCAGTTGTGCACCGACGAAAAACGCAGCGCGCATGCAACAACGCCCCGCCGGCGACGTGCCGGCGGGGCGTTCAGAGCAACGAAGGAAGCGTGCAACGAGTTGCTGCCGACAGCGTTTTATCTACCGCGAAACAACCGCGGCGAAACAATCGCCAATCAGCCCGCGTTGACTTCGCGCAGCACTGTGCGATGTTTGCGGCGCAGCAGCTCTTCATAGGTGGCGACGTAGTTCTGCGCCATCACCTTCGACGAGAAGCGCGCCTCGAACGCCTTGCGCACGCCAGCGCGGGGCAGCGTGTGCAGACGTTTGACGGCGGCGACCGCGCTGATTTCGTCCTCGACGACGAAACCCGACACGCCGTTTTCGATCACTTCCGGCACCGAACCGCGATTGAACGCGATCACCGGCGTGCCGCAAGCCATCGCCTCGATCATCACGAGACCGAAGGGCTCCGGCCAGTCGATCGGGAACACCAGTGCGTGCGCATTGCCGAGAAACTCGCGCTTTTCAGCTTCGCCGATTTCGCCGATGTACTCGACGTGCGACAACGACATCAGCGGCTTGATGACTTCTTCGTAGTAGGCACGGTCGGCCTTGTCGATCTTGGCGGCGACCTTGAGCTTCATGCCTGCCTGCCCGGCGATGCGAATCGCCCTGTCAAGCCCCTTCTCCGGCGAGACGCGGCCCAGGAATGCGAGGTAGCCGGGCTCGACGTTGGGAATCGGCTTGAGCACGTCTTCCGGCAAACCGTGATAGACGGTTTGCAGCCAGTGCGCCTGCGGCAGCGGAATGCGCTGGTTGTCCGAGATCGACACGACCGGCACGTCATTGAACGTGTTGAAGATCGGCTGCAGCTCAGGCAGATCGAGACGGCCGTGCAGCGTCGTGACGAACGGCACAGGCTGACGCGCGAACAGCGAGAACGGGTAGTAGTCGATGTGGAAATGCAGCACGTCGAATTCGTCCGCGCGGCGGCGCACTTCTTCGAGCAGCAGCATGTGCGGCGCCATCACGTCGCGGATCGTCGGGTCGAGGCGCAGCGCCTGCGGCCAGAAAGCTTCGAGCTTCGCCGAGGTTTGCGAATCACCGCTTGCAAACAGCGTGACGTCGTGGCCCTGCTCGACCAGCGCCTCGGTCAGATAGGACACCACGCGTTCCGTACCACCGTACAGCTTGGGAGGAACCGCCTCGTGCAGCGGAGCGATTTGAGCGATTCGCATATTGACGAACTCCTAGTAAAAAATCAGGCAAAAGTACTGCATTTGGAAAAAGCGACTCGCTTGCTCGCCAGGGCAGTCTGGCCGGAAATGCCGGCGCGGGCCTGATTCTTTTGAGAAATCCTGCGATGGATCGCTTGGTAACGAGCCCGGACAAGTGGATCAGCGACTGGGCATGTGCGAGTAAACGCGCCCGCTGCACCGACGTTGACAAACTGTCAGAAAAATTGCCGGGCTAACGAGCACGCATTATCGATGCCTTGATTGTTGCAGCACCGCAGCATTTCAAAGTCTTTACGTTGTTACAAATGCGAAACATTTTGCAAACCCTTGTTTTCAAAGACAGTTCTACAGTATGCACGAGGTTTCGGGAGGCGCGGCGGTACCGTGTCTGTGAGCTCTCGCCCATCAACGTTGCCGGTAGGAATTGCAAAATTGCCGCAGCGCGGTCGAATGCAATCTGTAATCATATCTCGAAATTTTCCGCAATCTGCCTGAATGGCCCGTCGGCTGGTGTGTCGGGACGACGCAGATCGCGGAGGTCCATCGCGAAATCAATCGCGTCAAAGCCCGGATACACAGGGCGCAATCGCCTTTGCATGTTTACAATGCGAAGCATCGGCTTCACGCAGAGCCATGCTTGTCCGTGTGGTCCGCGCATTGCATGCACAACCCGCAACACATCGATCTCAGCTCAATTGGAACACTTGACCATCGCCCAGCGTAACGCCCAGAACGCCAAGCTCGCGAGCTATGCGCACCGGCCACTTGCGTTTCTCTTCCGCTTTATCCGCCGCCATCCGCTCGCGCATGCGATCGTGTTGTGCAGCGTGTTTGCGGCCGTGGGCTGTGCACTCGCTTCGCAGTACGCGATCAAACATCTGATCGACGTGCTCGGCGGCGGCAGGCATCATCCGGGACCGCTGTGGGGCGCGTTCGCGATCCTCGTCGGCCTGATCGCTGCCGACAACCTGTTGTGGCGGATCGGCGGCTGGTTCGCCGCGCACACGTTCGTCGCCGTGACGGGCGATTTGCGGCGCGATCTGTTTCAGTACCTGAGCGGCCACTCGCCGACCTACTACGCCGAAAAGCAGCCCGGCATGCTGGCAAGCCGGATCACCGCGACCTCGAACGCCGTCTACACCGCCGAAAACACCACCGCGTGGAACGTGCTGCCGCCGTGCATCGCGGTGCTCGGCGCGATCGTGATGATCATCGCGGTGAACCCGCTGATGGCCGCCGGCCTGATGCTGTGCTCGGCGATCCTGTCGGTCGTGCTGTACAAGCTCGCGGGCCGCGGTTCCGCGCGTCACCATAATTTCGCGACCAAGGCGGCATCGGTCGACGGCGAGCTTGTCGACGTGATCAGCAATATGGGGCTCGTGCGCGCGTTCGGCATGACGTTCCGCGAACAGCACCGCTTTGCTTCGACGGTCAAGTCGGAAATGGACGCGCGCCAGCAAAGCCTGCTGTACCTGGAAAAGCTGCGTCTCCTGCACGCCGTGGTCACCGCGCTGCTGTCGGCCGGCCTGCTAGGCTGGGCGCTATGGCTGTGGGACCAGGGCCGCGCGACCTCGGGCGACATCGTGCTCGTCAGCTCGCTCGGCTTCACGATCCTGCACGGCACGCGCGATCTCGCCGTCGCGCTCGTCGACGTCACGCAGCACGTCGCGCGACTCGCAGAGGCCGTGCGCACGCTGCTCGAACCGCACGGCATGCCCGATCGCGACGACGCGACCGAACTTGTGCCGCAGGGCGGCCGCGTCACGTTCGACAGCGTCACGTTCGCCTATCCGCGCCGCCGGCCGATTCTCGATCACTTCGACCTCGATATCGAACCGGGTCAGCGCGTCGGGCTGATCGGCAAGTCGGGCGCCGGCAAATCGACCGTGCTCGCGCTGTTGCAGCGCTTCTACGAGACCCAGGGTGGCGCGATCAAGATCGACGGCCAGGACATCGCGTCGATTACCCAGGACAGCCTGCGCCACGCGATCGCGCTGGTGCCCCAGGACATCTCGCTGTTCCATCGCACGGTGTACGAGAACATCGCGTACGGCCGCCCGGACGCGAGCCGCGAGGAAGTGCTCGCCGCCGCGCGCGAGGCGCGTTGCGTGGACTTTATCGAAGCGATGCCGGAAGGCTACGACACGATCGTGGGCGACCGCGGCGTGAAGCTGTCGGGCGGTCAGCGCCAGCGCATCGCAATCGCGCGCGCGATTCTGAAAAACGCGCCGATCCTGCTGCTCGACGAAGCCACGTCCGCGCTCGACAGCGCGTCCGAGGAAGCGATCCAGAAGGCGCTCGACCGCCTGATGGTCGGCCGCACCGTGATCGCGATCGCGCACCGTCTGTCGACGCTGAACAACTTCGACCGGATCATCGTGATGAGCGCCGGCAAGGTCATCGACGACGGCACGCCGGAAGAACTGCGCCAGCGTCCGGGCCTCTATCGCGACCTGCTCTCGAAGCAGTATGGCAAGGGCCAGACGCTGCATATCGGCGGCAAGAAGGTCGACGAACAGCACGTAGCCTGACGCACGGCTGGTCCACGCGCTGCGCATCGCTTGAAAAAAAGCCGCTCCCTGGAGCGGCTTTTGGCTGTCTGGCTCGCGGCCCGGCTTGGCTTAGCCGGTCACGCTCTCGCGCGCCGCCCTCTTGCGCGCGGCGCCCGCCGCACCCGTGGCCGCGTGCGCTTTCCCGCTTCCGGCGCGCTTCGCGCCCTCGACGCTCTGCAGATCGCGCATGAAGTTATCGCGCCACACCGATACGTTGTTCTCGCGCAGCTGCGCCATCATGTCGCGATAGCGCCCCTGGCGCTCGGCGAGCGGCATGTCGAGCGCCCGCGCGAGCGCTTCGGCCATGCCGTCGATATCGACCGGATTGACGATCAGCGCGCCGTCGAGCTCCTGCGCCGCGCCCGCGAAGCGCGACAGCACCAGCACGCCGGGATTCTCCGGATCCTGCGCCGACACGTATTCCTTCGCAACGAGGTTCATGCCGTCGCGCAACGGCGTCACATAGCCGACGTGCGCGGCGCGGAACAGCGCCGCCAGCACCGAGCGCTCGTACTGCTTGTGGATGTATAGGATCGGCGTCCAGTCCAGCTCGGCGAAACGTCCGTTGATCCGTCCCGACTCGCCTTCGAGCTGTAACCGGATGTCTTGATACGCGTGCAGGTCGGCGCGCGTCGGCGGGGCGATCTGCAGGAACGACACCTTGTTGCGCTGCGCGGCCGTATGCTCGAGCAGGCGCTCGAACGCGCGGAATCGCTCGACCAGCCCCTTCGAATAATCGAGCCGGTCGACGCTCATGATCAGCTTGCGCGAATGCAGCGTTGCCTTCATCGTGCGCACCGGCTTGCCGCGTTCGCCCGCCTTCGCGAGCTCGGCGATCTCGTCCGGATAGACGCCGATCGGATACGCAGAGGCGCGCAACGTGCGGCCGAACGCATGCACACTCAGCGGTCCTTTCGCCGACGCGTCGATCGAGCCGCCCGCCTCGTTGATCACGTAGTCGCAGAACGCGCGCAGATCGGGACCGGTCTGGAAGCCGAGCAGGTCGAACGAACACAGCGCCTCGACGAGCTCGCGATGCGGCGGCACCGTCAGCAGCACCTGCGCGGCCGGAAACGGAATGTGCAGAAAAAAACCGATGCGGTTCTTCACGCCTGCCGAGCGCAGCGCCTGAGCGAACGGAATCAGGTGATAGTCGTGCACCCAGATCACGTCGTCCTCGCGCAGGAGCGGCACGAGTTGCTGCGCGAGCCACGCGTTGACGCGGCAGTAGCCTTCGAAGTCGTGCCGGTCGTAATGCAGCAGGTCGGATCGATAGTGGAACGCGGGCCACAGCGTCGCGTTCGAGAAACCACGGTAGTACTGGTCGTAATCGCGCCGCATCAGCGGGACGGTCGCGAAGGTCACCGGACCGCGCTCCTCGAGCTTGATCTGCGGCTGGCCGGAACTCAGCACGTCGCCGCTCCAGCCGAACCACATGCCGCCGGTCTCCTTCAGCGCGTCGTACACGCCGACCGCCAGACCGCCCGCCGCCGGACCGCCCTCCGAAATAGGCGCCACCCGGTTCGAAACAATGATCAGTCGGCTCATGAAGCGCGATTCCCGATGCAATATGTTGTTTTCGTTGAACGGGGCCACCGGCGTCATGCGCCGCGCGCCGCCGCGACGATGGTTTCGAGCCAGTCGAGCAGCGACGACACCGATTCGACGCGCGTGTGCGCCATCGTTTCGCCCGCGCCGACCTTGATCGACAGACCGCCGCGCTCGTTGACGACCGCGAAGCCCTTCTCGTCGGTCAGATCGTCGCCGGCGAATATCGGCGTGCGGCCGGTGAACGGCAGCTCGTCGAGGAACGCGCGCGTCGCGCGGCCCTTGTCGACGTCCTTCGGCTTGATCTCGTAGACCATCTTGCCGGGCTGCAGCACGTAAGAAGCGGGGTAATCGGCGACGAGCCGCTCGGTCGCCTCGCGCGCGACCGGCTCGCGGTCCGGCGCGTTGCGGTAGTGCAGCGCGAGCGCCGCGCCCTTGATCTCGAGCAGCATGCCCGGATGTTCGTTGACGACCTGCGCGAGCACCTGCTCCATGCGCAACAGGCGCTCGTCGTGAAAGCCGATGCGCTGCGTGTCGCCATTCGCATCGCGCCGCTCGGCGCCGTGCAGACCCGCGACCGGCAGATCGGGCATGCCGAGAAAACTGTCGATGCTGTCGATGCCGCGCCCCGACACCACCGCGACCGCGCCATTCGTCAGACTGCGCAGTTCACGCAGCAGGTCGATCACGCGCGGCTGCACCAGCACGCCGTCCGGTGTGGGGGCGAGTTCGACGAGCGTGCCATCGAAGTCGAAGAAAAATGCCGTCTCGCTCGGAGACAGAACAGCCGGAAGTGCTTGCATCGCCTGGGTTCGCCTTTCAGCCATCTATGGCCGGAAAAGTGTGCGCATCTTACCGCGCATCCGTCAATTTTTCGAGAAAGTAAGCTGGGACTCAAGCCCGACGGGCGATCTATCCATCCGCTTCGGTCGATTGCGTTCAAAAGCGCAACGATCGGGCTTCAACCGGCTTTCAGCAAGCTGCGTCAAATTGACACGCAAATCGTGCGCCCGACGCGCCGCGCGACGCTGGCGCCAATTTTGCGCTACAGTCGCTGCCACGCGGACCGTCGGCGTGATGGACATCGTTGCACGCTCTCGCTCAATCGCGTGGCGCGCGCGAATCTTGCGCGGCATGATCGGGCGACGGTGCGGCCCCCTGCTCCATCGATTCGTGTTGCCTGCTCTTCAATCGAGTCATTGAACCCTGCTTTGTTCCCGATCCTGCCACCCCAGCGCCCGCGGCCGAACCTGTCCCACTCACGACCCAAGCGACTCACGCACCGCTTGATGCACGGGTTGGCACGCCGGCTTGCGGCGGCAACTGCGCTGGGCACGCTGGTCGCGCTCGCCGCGCTGACCGGTTGCACACAGCGCGCCGAGCCGTGGCAGTTGACCAACGTGACCGGCCACCTGCCGGATCTGGACTTCACCTTGACCGACGACACCGGCCGTCCCGTCAACGCCGCGTCGTTCAGGGGCCGCACGTCGCTGGTTTACTTCGGCTACACGCATTGCCCGGACGTCTGTCCCGAAACGATGGGCCGTCTGATGCAGGTGCTCGGCAAGCTCGGTCCCGATGCGCAGAAAGTGCGCATTCTGTTCATCACCGTCGATCCCGCGCGCGACACGCCGCGGGCCTTGCACGACTATGTCGGCGCGTTCGACGCACAGCACGCCGAAGGGCTGACCGGCACCGACTGGCAGATCGAGTCGCTGGCCAAGCGCTATCGTGTCGCTTATCAGATGGAAAAACGCGACTCGAACGGCAACTACGAGGTCACGCACAGCTCCGCCGTCTATGTGTTCGACAGCCGGGGCCGCGCGCGCCTGCTCGCCACCGATCACGACACGCCCGATGCGATCGCGCAGGACCTGCGCCGCATCATCGATGACCAATCCTGATTCTTCTTTGATCCCACTCCATTCCATCATGACGATCAAGCTCAAACCAATCGCTTCCCTCGCCTGCGCGCTCGCGCTGTCACTCGGCGCCGCGTCGGCCGCGCAAGCGGCCGATGCTCACGCGATCAGCATCAAGGACGCGTGGGTGCGCTGGCTGCCGAACAACCTGCCCGCGGCCGGCTATGCGACGCTCGTCAACGCGAGCGACAAGCCGATCGACCTCGTCGATGTGTCGAGCGACGACTACGGCGACGCGATGCTGCATCAAACGGTATCGAACGGTTCGACGCAGAAGATGGTGATGGTCGACAAGCTGACGGTGCCCGCGCATGGCCAGGTCGCGATCGCGCCGGGCGGCTATCACGTGATGCTCGAGGACGCGAAGCACAAGGTCGCGCCGGGCGACACCGTGCGTCTGACGCTGAAGTTCTCCGACGGCGAAACAGTGAGCGCGCCGTTCGCGGTCAAGTCGCCGGGCCAGACCAAGTAAGCGGCACGACGGGCCGCCGCCACCGCACGCGCCATCGCCATGAACCTGCTCTACTGGCTCGATCCCTGGGAGTTTTCGCCGACCGTCGTGATCGCGTTGCTGATCCCCGCGATCCTGTTCGTGCGCGGCGCACGCAAGGCGCGGCTGTCGTTCGCGCGGCGTCTGTCATTCTGGTTCGGGCTGGTCGCGCTGTATGTCGTGCTGCATACGCGGCTCGATTATTTCTTCGAGCATGAATTCTTCATGCATCGCTTGCAGCATCTGGTGCTGCATCATCTCGGGCCGTTCTTCATTGCGCTGTCGTATCCGGGCGCGGCGTTGCGCGCGGGAATTCCGTTGCGCTGGCGACAGCGCTTCGTGCGGCCCGCGCTGCAAACACCGCTCGTGCGCACGGCGCTCGACGTCGTCATGCACCCGGTCGTCGCGGTCACGCTATTCGTCGGGCTGATCTATTTCTGGCTGCTGTCGCCGGTCCATTTCGTCGCGATGCTCGACTGGCGGCTCTATCGCGTAATGAACTGGAGCATGGCGATCGACGGCCTGCTGTTCTGGTGGCTCGTACTCGATCCGCGTCCGGCGCCGCCCGCGCGTCTGTCTCCGGGCAAGCGCGTGCTCGTCGTGATCGCGGCGATTCCGCCGCAGATCGTTCTCGGCGCATTCATCTTTTTTACGACGCACGAGTTGTATCCGATCTACTCGATCTGCGGCCGCGCGTTCACGTGGCTGAGCCCGATGCGCGATCAGCAGATCGGCGGGCTCCTGCTATGGATTCCGGGTTCGATGATGAGCGTGGTCGGCGCGCTGATCGCGCTGCGTCACTGGATGCGGCTGTCGTCTCGCGGACGCCTGCGCGCCGAGCGGCATGCAAAAGCGGCGCGCGGGCTCACGCATGCGGCGTCGACGACCACGAACGTGCCCCGCTGACCCGTTCGCGTTCACAGCGCGCGCATCCACACATGCGGGATGCCGTCTTCGTCGTGAATCTCCGAGACCGGCTCGAAGCCGAACGCACCGTAAAAGCCTTGCAGATGCGCCTGCGCGTGCAGACGGATCGGCGTATCGGGCCACTGCGCACGGATTTGCGCGAGCGAGCGTTCGAGCATCGCATTGCCGAGACCGATGCCGCGAAACGGCGCGGTCGTCAACACCCGGCCGATGCGCACATCGGCATCCGCCGCAACGGGCAACAACACGCGCAGATAGCCGGCCAACGGCGGCAACGCCGCACCGTCGCCGGTGCCATACGCAAGCAGATGCCAGGCTTCGACGTCGAGCCCATCGATATCGCCATACACGCAGTTCTGTTCGACGACGAACACCGCGCTGCGGGCGGCCAGCATCTCATAGACTTCGACGCTCGTGAGGTTCCCGAACGGCTTCCAGCGCCATTCGATCTGGGCGAGCCGCGCGGCGGCGGGGTGTTGCGGTTCAGTCATCGGTAGCTTTCAGGGTCAATGCGCGACAGCGCGGGCAACGATCCGCAATTATGCCGCGCGCCTCGTCATCGAGCATGCGCAGGCCTGGCATCCGGGCGGTCGACACGGCTGTCTTCAGTCGCGAAAGCCGCGCACGCGTTCAGAACACCGCTTGCACGGGTCGCGCGAGACAGTCGGGGAGATTGCCGGGGCCGCATAGATGCAGCGCGCCGACGACCACCAGCGTGCGCTCGCGAACGTCCAGCAACTCGCTCAGCCGCGCGGCCCACGCGCGATTGCGCACGTCGAGAATCGCCTGACGGATGCCGGCCAGATTGAACATCGGCGCTTCGACGGCGATTTGCTGTATCGCGTGCAGATCGCCCTCCAGCCACGCCGCGTGCATCCGTTCGAGCGTGCGCTGCGGTTCGCCGCGGTCGGCCATCAGCATGTCGAGCGCCGCGGCAATGGCTTCGAGCGGAATCGATTCGAGCGCGACTGCGACGTCCCGCGCGGACTCGAGATAGCGATACGGCTTCGCCTGCGCGAGCGCCGAGCGCAACATGCGCGGCTCGACACCCTCGACGACCTGCTGCAGCAGCGTCGGCGCGACGATCAGCGCGGCCCACGGACGCAGTGTTTCAAGCGGCGCGAGCAGGCCATCGGTCGGCCACAGCGCCCGCAGTTGCGTCCAGGCTTCGTCGCGCATCAGGGGCCGCAGTTGCGCGGCGTCGGGGTGTGCGTCGGCTTTGAGAAACGGCAGGATCGTTGCTGGGTCGGACTCGAATACGAGCGCGTCGGCCCAGTCATAGGCTTCGGCGACCCATGGCGGCGTTCGACGGCTCGTCGCGGGAAACAGATGCATCGAGCCGAGCAGGCGGACCTGAGTGCCGGTGAGTTGGAAATACATGCGGCTTCAATGAAAACGGGCGATGACGACGGTGCGATTCTATCGCCCGGCCTGGATGAGGCGCGCCGGCGTGCGTTGCCCTTCCCGTGCGCGCGCCGGACACGCCGTTGAGCGTAATGCGCTGCCCCAATGAATGCGGGAACGCATCAAACGCCTGAACCCGATTATTGCCCGCTCTTTTTAAACGACTCGAGTTCGGTCGTATAGCGCTCGTTTCTCACGCCATTGCTGCCGTAATACTCTTCCACCGATTTCACCCAACGGCCGACTTCCGGCACATACCAAAACGCCTTATACGTGCGTCCCGTCGCCTGAACAGGACCGAGTTTCTGCGCATGCGTGATCATCGCGGTGTCGCCCTGCTCGACCTGGCTGGCTTGCGTGACCGTCTGCCGCGGCTCGAGTTGCGCGTCCCAGTCGCCTTCGGCTTCGATCTTGATCGCCTGGAATTTGCCGGCGGGCACTTCGACGGTTTCCGTTCCGACCACCCGATACTGCGAGTTCCACTTCTGCGAAGCGAATACCCGGTTCGGATGCTGCCCGGCGTATTCGACCGTCCCGCTCTTACCCGGCGACAACGGAAACGCGAACGGCCGGTTCACGACTGTATCGGTGCCGTTCACGCTGCGCTCGCGGCTCCAGTCCGCTCCGGCGATCACTTCGCGTGGCGCCTGCGTCGAACCCGAGATCTTCGATTCGAAATAGATGTGCGATGGCGTCGCCCGCAGCACCGTCACCTGCTCGTGCGTCTGGTTCCAGCCCGATGGCCCTCTCTCGCTCGTCGATGTATATGTCCGGCGGTACGCCGCAAGAGCACTACTGCTTCCTGAACACCGCTGCCGTGCAGTCAATCAAATCCGCGCTCAATTTCTGATCGATTCGGAGGAACGTCTGCGGCACGCAGTCGGATCGACCGCTCCGCTCACCTTGATGACGACGATCGACAAGGCTGGCGAAGAGAGGAACAGAAAAACAAAAGCCCCGACAAGTCGGGGCTTTCGCTTTACATCAAAGACTGGAGGCGCGAGCCGGAGTCGAACCGGCCTAAACGGCTTTGCAGGCCGCTGCATAACCGCTTTGCTATCGCGCCACAAGCGGACTGGAACCTGGACACGGGTTCGCAGATTTATCTGGTGATAACCAGAAGAACCGAAGCTCTGGAAGTTCAGAACGAGCGGCCTTCCAAACAAAAAGGGAAGCGCTGCTTCCCCTGATGTATGGAGCGGGAGACGAGGCTCGAACTCGCGACCTCAACCTTGGCAAGGTTGCGCTCTACCAACTGAGCTACTCCCGCATTGAACTGCTTCACCGCGCTGCCTTTTTTACTTCGCCAAACAACGCGATGCTTCGAATACTGGAGCGGGAAACGAGGCTCGAACTCGCGACCTCAACCTTGGCAAGGTTGCGCTCTACCAACTGAGCTATTCCCGCGTTGTGCTGCATTTACTGCTACTGCTTTACTGCGTCTCCGGTGTTTCGCGTTGCGTGCATCGGAGAAACGAGATTATGGATAATCGACTGAAACGTGTCAACCCCTTTGCCCGTCTGTGTTAAAGAAAATATTTCTCTCGTAGTAGTGCGGGGTTCGAACTCACTTTTGCGCCCCCGTGCTCTTCTATTCACACCGTCACGCAATGCCGCCGCGCTCGCGAATCTGCGGCCACGCGAGCTTCATGTAGTACAGCATCGACCAGATCGTCAGGAACGCAGCCAGATAGATCAGCCACAGGCCCCACACGCGCGTGTCGACCGTCACGCCGCCACCGAGCGGCAGCGGGCCATAGAACAGCAGCATCGGAATCGCGACCATCTGGCAAGCGGTCTTGAACTTGCCGAGCGAGTTCACCGCGACGCTCTTCGACGCACCGATCTGCGCCATCCATTCGCGCAGGGCCGAGATCGCGATTTCACGTCCGACGATCACGAGCGCGATCGCGGAATCGATCCGCGTGAGTTGCACGAGCACGAGCAGCGCCGCGGTCACCATCAGCTTGTCGGCGACCGGATCGAGAAACGCGCCGAATGCCGAGGTCTGATTCCATTTGCGGGCCAGAAAGCCGTCGAACCAGTCGGTGAGCGCCGCCAGGATGAAGATCGTCGCGGCCGCGAGATTGCGGTGCGCAGGGCTCATCATCATGTCGGGCAAATAGAACACACCGACGACGAGCGGAATCAGCACGATCCGCAGCCAGGTCAGGAATATCGGGAAATTAAACGGCATGGGGCAGGCGCAGCGTCTGACGAGTGAGTTGCAATTGTGCCGTGTCACAGGGCCTGCCACAAGCAAGCGCGCCCAGGCATGGCCGCGCGGGGGCGGCAAGCGAGCCGCCCCCGGCGCGTGGTTCGCAGCCAGCGCATCCGCAGCGCGACGCCGCGGGTCCGACGAACCGTCGTTCCGATCACGGCGCGGCGTGGCCCGCCAATTCAATGCAGTTGCCGGTAGATCTGCTCGGCGAGCGCCTGCGAAATGCCTTCGACGCTCGCGAGATCCTCGACGCTCGCGGCCACCACGCCGCGCAAGCCGCCAAAGCGCGCCAGCAGGCGCTGACGCCGCTTCGCCCCTACGCCTTCGAGTTCTTCGAGCCGCGAGGTCTGGCGCGTCTTGCCGCGTTTAGCGCGCATGCCAGTGATCGCGAAACGATGCGCTTCGTCGCGGATCTGCGCGACCAGCATCAGCGCGGCGCTTTCCTTGCCGAGTTCGAGCGGCGTGCGGCCGTCCGCGAAAATCAGCGTCTCGAGACCGACCTTGCGCCCCTCGCCCTTTGCGACGCCGACGAGCATGCCAGTATCGAGCCCCAACTCCGTGAACACCTGCCGCGCGATCTCCACCTGCCCCTTGCCGCCGTCGATCAGCACGATGGTCGGCAGCACGCCGCCGGCCGCGGCCGGCTCGGCGGCATCGGCGGCGAGCGCGGGATCGGCGGCCGCGTCACTTTGCGATTCGGCGGCTTCGTCGCTCGCATTCGCGGCGGCCTGCGCGACCATCTTTTCGTAGCGGCGCGTGAGCACCTGGCGCATCGCCGCGTAATCGTCACCGGGCGTGATGCCGGCGATGTTGTAGCGGCGATACTCGGACGACTGCATCTTGTGGTGGTGAAAGACGACGCAGGACGCCTGCGTCGCCTCGCCCATCGTGTGACTGATGTCGAAGCATTCGATGCGCAGATGCGCGAGGTCGTCGCACTCCATGCCGAGCGTGTCGGTCAACGCGCGCGTGCGCGCCTGCTGCGAGCCCTGCTCGGAGAGCAGGCGCGCGAGCGCGAGCCGCGCGTTCTGCTCGGCCATCGCGAGCCACGCGCGCCGCTGTCCTTGCGGTTGACGCAGTACGGTCACCTTGTGGCCCGCCTGCTCGATCAGCACGTCGACGAGTTCGCGCGCCGGCGCGTGGCTGACCACCAGCACCGGCGGCACGCGATTGCCGAGGTAATGCTGCGCGATGAACGCTTCGAGCACTTCGGATTCGATGCCGCCTGGCGCGCGGCCGTTGCGGCGCTTCGCCGCGGGGCCGGACCCTGCGTTCCCGTCGGTGCCTTCGTCCGCGCCTTCGTCGCTGACGGCGTCCGGAGTCGCTTCGGCAGCCTCGTCGATCGCGTCTTCTTCACTACCATCGACGTCCTCGTCTTCCGACGGCATGTCCTGAGCGATCGCGAGCGCATCGGCCGAGGCGCTCGCCGCCGCGGCCGATGGCGCGACCGCTCGTGCATCCGCCGATGCATCGTCCTGATCGCCGTCTTCTTCGAGCCCGCCTTCCGCCGCCGTCAACGCGCTCTCCACGTGCGTGGGAAAGTACGCCTTGTCGCCGAGATGTCGTCCGCCGCGCACCATCGCGAGATTCACGCACACGCGGCCGCCCAGCGCGACTACCGCGAGAATGTCGACGTCGCTGTCGCTGCCGACTTCGATTGCCTGCTGATGCAGCACCGTCGACAGCGAACTCATCTGGTTGCGCACCGCCGCGGCCTGCTCGAACTTCAACTCGCTCGCGAACGCATGCATCTTCTGCTCGAGCTCCTTCATCACCTCGCCCTGACGGCCGAGCAGAAAGCGCGACGCGTTGGCGACGTCGCGCGCGTAATCCTCCTCGCTGATGTTCGCGACGCACGGCGCCGTGCAACGGCCGATCTGATGCAGCAGACACGGCCGCGTGCGGTTGTTGAACACCGAGTCTTCGCAGGTGCGCAGCTGGAACACGCGCTGCAGGATCTGGATGCTCTCGCGCACCGCCCACGCGCTCGGGAACGGGCCGAAGTACTGGTTCTTGCGATCGACTGAGCCGCGGTAATAGGCCATGCGCGGAAACTTGTGGCCGGTCAGCTTCAGATAGGGATACGACTTGTCGTCGCGAAACAGGATGTTGTAACGCGGCGTGAGCGCCTTGATCAGATTGTTTTCGAGCAGCAGCGCCTCGGCCTCGGAACGCGTGACCGTGGTCTCGATGCGCGCGATGCGCGTGACCATCATCGCGATACGCGGCGACAGCTGTGTCTTCGTGAAGTAGCTCGATACGCGCTTCTTCAGATCGCGCGCCTTGCCGACGTAGAGCACCGCGCCACTCGTGTCGTAATAGCGGTAGACGCCGGGCAGATGCGGCAGTTGGGCGAGCACTGTTTTCGGCTCGAAGGTGTCGGGGGCGTCGCTGGCTTCGGGTTCGGTCATGCGGGATCGATTGGGGTGGGACTGTCTCGCGCTGCCTCGCCGCTTGCACCGGTTGCACTGATTGCACTGATTGCACCGATTGCACCGATTGCACCGATTGCACCGATTGCACCGATTGCACCGCCGGGTGCCCGGCATCGTGCGCCGGGGGTCATGTCGCGTGTCGCCGATGCGGCCCGCATGGCGGACAAAGGGCGCGCGCGATCGCGAGCGAGGCTTTAGAATCGCCAGTTTAGAACATTACGCGTTCGTTCGAACCCGCTCCGTTCGCCGGAGTCACCGAGCCAGCCGAGCCGCCATGTCCTCCGTCGCGCCCGATTCCGGATCACCCGCCGCCCCTGCCAACCCGATCGCCTGCGATATCTTCTGCGCGGTGATCGACAACTTCGGCGACATCGGCGTGTGCTGGCGCCTTGCGCGCCAACTCGCGCGCGAGCACGGCTGGCAGGTGCGCGTGTTCGTCGACGATCTGCATGCGTTCAGGAGGCTGTGCCCGTCGCTCGAGCTGGAGCGTGCGCGGCAGACGCTCTACGGCATCGTCGTCGAGCATTGGCACGAGCCGTCCCACGCTGGCGATACGCTCGAAGTCGCCGACGTCGTGATCGAGGCGTTCGCCTGCGAACTGCCGCCCGTCTATATCGCGGCGATGGCAGAGCGAGCGTGCGTGCCGCTCTGGTTCAACCTCGAATATCTGAGCGCCGAGGACTGGATCGCCGATTTTCATCTGCGGCCATCACCGCATCCGCGCTACGCACTCAGCAAGACCTTCTTTTTCCCCGGACTCGGCCCCGGCACCGGTGGCGTCCTGAAGGAGCGCGATCTCGACGCGGCGCGCGCCGCGTTCGAAGCGTCGCCCGCCGCGCGCTCCGACTGGTGGCGCAACGTCACGGGCCACGCGCCGCCGCCCGCCGACGCGACGGTCGTGTCGCTGTTCGCCTACGAAAACCCCGCCGTCGACAGCCTGCTCGAACAATGGCGCGACAACGCAAGCCCGATCGTGCTGCTGGTGCCCGAAGGACGCATTTCCGGCGCGCTGGCGCGCTTTTTCGGCCTACCGTCGTTTGCAGCGGGCACCCATGCGACGCTCGGCAACCTCAGCGCGCACGCGCTCGCGTTCACCGAACAGCCTGGCTACGACGCACTGCTATGGGCAAGCGACGTCAATTTCGTACGCGGCGAGGACTCGTTCGTGCGCGCGCAGTGGGCCGCCAAGCCGTTCGTCTGGCACATCTACCCGCAGGCCGACGACGCCCATCTGCCAAAGCTCGACGCCGCACTTGCGCACTACACCCGCACGCTCCCAACTGACGCGCGCGCCGCGCTCGAGCGCTTCTGGCACGCGTGGAACGGCGCTGGTCAGCCGGACTGGGCGGAATTCCAGCGCCACTATCCGGCCCTGAAACGGCGCGCCGCGGGCTGGGCGGTCGAACTCGCGCAAGTCGGCGATCTCGCCGGAAATCTGACCTCGTTCGCAAAAACTCAGTTAAAATAAGCGGTTATCCAACGGCCGACGACGCAAGCGCGGCCCGATTAGACCAACTACCCCATGGTCAGCCCGTCTGACCGGTCCCCTCGAAAAACACAGCACGCGTCCCAATCTTCCGGTCGGGCACGCGAATGTCAAAAAAGGGACGTATGTTTGGGCGTGTTGCAGATCGGCGCCACTCGTGTACACGCCCGAACAGGGTAAAAATCAGGTAACGGACAGGTGGAACGCCGAGGCATCACGCCCCCGGGTTTTCGCCGCGAGCCGATCCCGTTTCACGCATGCGGGCTGCGCGGCCGCTTCACGCGGCGCGCGGCAGGCGGTGGGCGAAACGCCGAAGCCGCTTGCGCCGTATGCCGTTGAGCAACAGTGAAGCTATTTATCTCGTACAGGACAGTTTTATGAAGACCGCACAGGAACTCCGCACCGGCAACGTCGTGATGATCGGCGCAGACGCAATGGTCGTGCAAAAGGCCGAATACAACAAATCGGGCCGTAACTCCGCCGTCGTCAAGATGAAGTTCAAGAACCTGCTGACCGGCGCAGGCATGGAAACCGTGTACAAGGCGGACGACAAGTTCGACGTCGTCGTGCTCGAGCGCAAGGAAGTGACGTACTCGTACTTCGCCGACCCGATGTACGTGTTCATGGACGCCGACTACAACCAGTACGAAGTCGAAGCCGAAATGATGGGCGACGCGATGCACTACCTCGAAGACGGCATGGCTTGCGAAGTCGTGTTCTACAACGAGAAGGCGATCTCGGTCGAACTGCCGACCACGCTGGTTCGCGAAATCATCTACACGGAACCGGCCGTCAAGGGCGATACGTCGTCGGGCAAGGTGCTGAAGAACGCCAAGCTGAACACCGGCTTCGAACTGCAAGTGCCGCTCTTCTGCAACATCGGCGACAAGATCGAAATCGACACCCGTACGCACGAATACCGCAGCCGAGCCTAAGCGCCCGCCCGCGTCACCCCGCCAGCGCCGGCGCCCTGCCGGCCTGCACAAAAAGCGCTCAATTTTTTGGGCGCTTTTTCTTTTCTGTCGCGCCGTGTATGGTTTAGGAAAACTTTACCGGCAAATTTCTCAAAATTACCATCGCGACATCCGGATTTCGCGTTGCGCGCGCGGCAAGGCCTTGATCGATTTCATCCACACCCTTTGGCACGATCTCTGCTAGGTGGAGAGAGTTACGCGAGTACGCTCATTTTCCACTCCTGGAGAGGCACCATGAACAACGACATCGCTGAAGGTAAATGGAGACAGATGATCGGCAAGGCGAAGACCGCATGGGGCGAACTGACGGACGACGAGTTGACCAAGGCCGAAGGCCGGGCCGACAAGCTCGCTGGTCTGATTCAGGAACGCTATGGCAAAACCCGTGAACAGGCGGAACTCGAAGTGCGCCGGTTTTTCGATAGCAACCGGGATTTCTGACAGGACCAGTGAAGGAACTACAGGCGCCGGCCCGCGCGACTCAAGGCGCAGTGCCGGCGGCTGTCGTTTTTTCACCGCCCAGGGACCGTTGGTTTAGCCCTGTCATCGAGCCCCCAGAGTCCGCGGTGCGCGCCATCAGCGTTGGCGGCGCACCGGGCATTCAACCCATTCATAAAATTGCGCTCGCCATGCCACACGCCCTGATTGTTGAAGACGATCCCAATAGCTTGTCCGGTCTGTCGGCAATCCTCGCCGCCGACGGCTTTTCAGTCGACACCGCGACCACGCTCGCCGAGGCCCGCGGCGCATTGACGCGCTTCATCCCCGACGTCGTGCTCGTCGACCTGAATCTGCCGGACGGCAGCGGCCTCGATCTGTTGCAGCATCTGCCCGCGCATCCGCCGGGCGGCGCGCTTCCGGTGATCGTGATGACCGGCAATGCGACCGTCGAGAGTGCGATCGAGGGCTTGCGGCACGGTATCTGGGACTATCTGCTGAAGCCGGTCAACATTCCGCGCCTGCGCAGCCTGCTCGCGCGCATTCCGCGGCCTTATGAGCTGACCGAGGAGGTCCAGGCGCTGCGCGCGGCGCTGCGTCAGCTTGGGCGCTTCGGCGCGATGCTCGGTCGCAGCGGCGCCATTCAGCACGTGTACGACACGATCGAGCGTCTCGCGCCGACAGAAGCCGCGGTGCTGATCTCCGGCGAGGCTGGCACCGGCAAGCAGATCGCCGCGCGCACGCTGCACGACATGAGCCGCCGCCGCAAAGGCCCGTTCGTCACGTTCGATTGCCGCGGCGCGACCGCGGGCGGGCTCAATCGCTCGCTCGACAGCATGCTGCTCGGTCACGAACGCGGAGCGTTCGGCGGCGCCGAGCAGCGCGAGCCGGGCCTCTTCGAACAGGCAAGCGGCGGCACGTTGTTCATCAACGAAATCACCGAGCTGCCGCGCACGCAGCAGGAAGCGCTGTTGCGCGCGCTCGATTCGCAGACCTTCATGCGCGTGGGCGGTACCAGCCAGATCGTGACCGACTTCCGGCTCATCGCGTCGACGCGCAAGCCGCCGCGCGCGGCGGTCGCGGACGGCTCGCTGCATCAGGACCTCGCGCTGCGCCTCGAAGCCGCCGCGGTCATGCTGCCACCGCTGCGCGAGCGTGGTGAAGATCCGCTGCTGATCGCGCAGGCAGCCGTCGACGAACTGAATGTGGAAGCGACCGCGCGCGGTACGGCCGAGGTCGCGAAGCAGGCGGCGCCGAATTTCCTGCGCGAATGCCTCGCGTATGACTGGCCGGGCAACGTGCGCGAACTGCAGGAGCGCGTGCGGCGCGCTTATCAGGCATCGGGCGACGTGATCGAGTCGTTGCGCGCCGACGAAGCCAGCACGGCGAACGGCCGCGATCTGAACGGCAGTCGCGTGCAGGTGACCGTCGGTACGCCCCTCGCGGATGTCGAAGAAATGCTGATTCGCGCGACGCTCGACGCGGTCGGCGGCACGCGGCATCGAGCGGCGTCGTTACTCGGAATCAGCCCGAAGACGCTGTACAACAAGTTGCAGCGCATGCGCTTGAACTGAGCGATCGGATCGCGCGTGCTGCGGTTGTCAAGCAAAGCTTGACGGCGGCTCGCACCGTTCGAAGCTGTTAAAAAATGGCGCCTTGAATTGCTTCAAGGCGCCATTTCCGTTTATGCAAACGTACTGCGCAGCAGCCTCTGCGCTTCGGCGTACCGTGGCTCGGCCATCAGCTTGCTCCACCTGAGCGCTTTACCGCGCGGCCGCATGCGCTTCAGCCGCCGCTGCGATTCCCTCGCCGGCGTGACGCGCAGCGCGTCGAGCACCTTCTCCGCTTCGTCCGGCTGGTTGCAGATCAGCACCATGTCGCAGCCGGCCTCCAGGGCCGCTTGCGCACCTTCGGTCAGCGTGCCGCCCTGGCGCGCGGCTTCCATCGACAGATCGTCGCTGAAGATCGCGCCTTCGAAGCCAAGCTTGCCGCGCAGGATGTCCTGCAACCAGATGCGCGAGAAGCCCGCCGGCTTCGCATCGACGCGCGGATAGACGACGTGCGCGGGCAGCACCGCGCCAAGCGACAGACCGAGCCAGTCGTACGGCGCGACGTCGTTGCCGAGGATTTCCTCGATCGGGCGTTCGTCGACGGGCATCGCGACGTGCGAATCTGCCTGCGCGAATCCGTGCCCTGGAAAATGCTTGCCGCAATTGCTCATGCCGGCGAGCGCGAGGCCGTGGTTCAAACTCTTCGCGAGCAGCGCGACCACGCGCGCATCGCGATGGAACGCGCGATCGCCGATCACCTGCGAGTGTCCATAGTCGAGGTCGAGCACCGGCGTGAAGCTCATGTCGATACCGCACGCGCGCAGTTCCGCGGCGAGGATATAGCCGACCGCGGTCGTCACCTTGGTCGCGTGCAGCACGTCCTGGTCCCACAGCGCGCCGAGCTTACCCATCGACGGCAGCACCGTGAAGCCGTCGGTGCGAAAGCGCTGCACGCGGCCGCCTTCGTGATCGACGGCGATCAGCAGATCCGGGCGAATCGCGCGGATGGCATCGGTCAGCCCGACCAGTTGCGCGCGGCTCTCGTAGTGGCGCGCGAACAGGATCACGCCGCCGGTCATCGGGTGAGCGAGACGCCTTTTGTCATCGCGGTTCAACGTTTTGCCGACCACGTCGAGCATCACCGGTCCGGGTGTGGTTTTCATCGAATTCCGCGGGAAAACTGTGAGACAACACAAACGCGACCGCCAGTGGCCGCGCTCAACCTTTTCATTCTGTGGCGGAACGGGCGGACGAAGCCCGCGACGCCGACGCCGCCAACGAACCTTCCGTATCGCCCGGCCGCTGCGTCTCCGCGATCACGAACGACACCGCGTAGTCGCGCTCGTCGCTGATCGTCACGCGCGCCGTGATGCCGCGCGCGTCGAGCCAGTCGGCCAGCTCGCCAGAGGCGACCACCATCGGCTCGCCGCTCGGCCGGTTCAGCGTTTGCAGCGCGCGCCAGCTCATCGGCCAGTGCATGCCGAGGCCGATCGCCTTCGAGAACGCCTCTTTCGCCGAGAAGCGCGTCGCGAGAAACGCGAGACCGCGCGCCGCCGAACGGGCGTGGCGCGCGTGGTACACGCGTAGTTCGTCGGGACCGAGCACCTTCTCCGCGAAACGGCCATTGGTGCGAGTCATCACCGCTGCTACGCGGCTGACCTGAACGATGTCGGTGCCGATTCCGTAGATTGCCATGCGTGCGTCCGTCGCCAGGTTGCGTTACGCGCGCGCGCCGAGACGCGCGGCGACCATGATCGCCTTCATCTCGCGCACCGCGTTGTCCCAGCCCGCGAAGATCGCATGCGCGACGATCGCATGACCGATGTTGAGTTCGACGATGCCGTCGATCGCCGCGATCTGCTGCACGTTCGTGTAGTGCAGGCCGTGGCCCGCGTTCACTTTGAGGCCGAGCGTCGCGCCGAATTCGACTGCTCGCACGATGCGCTCGTATTCGCGCTGCTGTTCCGCGGGATCATGAGCTTCCGCGTAACGGCCTGTGTGCAGCTCGATCACCGGCGCGCCGGCTTCGTGCGCGGCGCGAATCTGCGTCTCCTCGGGGTCGATGAAGAGCGACACGCGCGAGTTCGCGTCCGCCAGTTGCTTGCATGCGGCGCGCACCGCCTCGAACTGTCCGGCGACGTCGAGACCGCCTTCGGTCGTCAGCTCCTCGCGCTTTTCCGGCACGAGGCAGACGTCGTGCGGTTGCACTTCGCACGCGATGTCGAGCATTTCCGGCGTGACCGCGCATTCGAGATTCATGCGCGTTTTTAGCAGCGGACGCAGCTTGTGTACGTCGGCGTCGACGATATGCCGGCGGTCTTCGCGTAGATGCAGCGTGATCGCGTCGGCGCCGGCTTCTTCGGCCATCAGCGCGGCGCGGATCGGATCGGGATAGGACGTGCCACGCGCGTTGCGCAGCGTGGCGACATGGTCGATGTTCACGCCGAGGTCGATCGCGGTCGGCGAAGTCAGGAAGAAGCTCATAGGTTCTGCAGGTCGATCAGGATCTGGCGGGTAGCAAGCGGCGCGCCGCCAAGATAGGTGTTGAGCAGGAAGCGCATCAGCGTTTTGCTTTGCGCGACGGTCTGCGCTCGATGGTAATCGTCCTTTTCCATATCGAGCAAGGTTTGTCCCGACACTACCGGCCACTGCGCGGGCCATTCGTCCGATGCCTCGCGTACCCCGCGCTCGGGATCGAACACGTAGCGGCCGTCGGCGAGCACCGCTTTGCGTGCGACCGTGCGGTCGAGCGCCATCGCATATCCGGTCTCGCGTAGCAGCACGCGTTCGAACGAGCGCAGCACCTGCACCGCCGGCTCATCGTGCGCGAGCCGCGTCAGCGTGACGACGTAGTGATGGAACAACTGAGGATGCGGGTCTTCGCGCGCGCAGAAGCGCACCAGCAGTTCGTTGACGTAGAAACCGCACAGCAGCGCGTCGCCGGTCAGCGGCAGCATGCCGCCGACCCATTCGGCGCCGGTCAGCGTGCGCATTTCGGACTTGCCCGACCACGCGAGCGACAGCGGCTGGAACGTTTGCAGCACGCCGCGCAGCGCGGAGTGCGGGCGCTTCGCGCCCTTTGCGACCAGCGCGAGACGGCCGTGATCGCGCGACAGCACGTCGATGATCAGGCTGGTCTCGCGATACGGATAGCTATGCAGCACGAACGCGGGCTGCTCGGTGATCCGATATTCGGATGTGGAGGTGCGCGGCGCGCGGCGCGCCGGCGTTTTGCGTGGCTCGCCATCGTCGGCGGGTGCGCTTTTCGCGCTTTTTGGGCTTTTTGCGTCGGCCGACGATTTCCTCGAGCTACGCGCGGGCCGAGACGGTTCGTGCTCCGGCTGATCCGAAGCCTCGTCTGAATTGAGCGTCATCCACGCGTCATTCGTACCCATACGCACGAAGCCCGGCTTCATTGTCGGCCCAGCCGCTCTTCACCTTGACGAAGGTTTCGAGGTACACCGGCCCGTCGAACAGCTTTGCCATGTCGAGGCGAGCCTCGGTGCTGATCTGCTTCAGCTTCGCGCCCTTCTGGCCGATGATCATCGCCTTGTGCATGTCGCGATCGACGAGGATCGTCGCGAAGATACGGCGCAGCCGCCCTTCGGTTTCGAACTTCTCGATCAGCACGGTGCTCGTGTACGGCAGCTCGTCGCCGGTCCAGCGGAAGACTTTCTCGCGCAGGATTTCGGCGGCAAGAAAGCGCTCGCTGCGATCGGTCAGGTCGTCCTCGCCGTAGATCGGCTCGCCTTCCGGCAGGAACGGCTTGACGGTGGCCATCAGACGTTTGATGTCGTCGGAATTTTTCGCCGACAGCGGCACGATCTCGTTGAACTCGCGCAGCGTGCTCATCTGCTGCATGAACGGGAACAGCGAGTCTTTATCCGACACGCGATCGAGCTTGTTCGCGATCAGCAGCGTCGGGACCTTCGCCGGGATCAGATCGAGTACCTTCTGGTCGTCAGGGCCGAAGCGGCCTGCTTCGATGACGAACAGGATCGCGTCGACCGAGGTCAGCGTCGACGTAACGGCGCGGTTCAGCGAGCGGTTCAGGGCGCCGCTGTGTTTGGTCTGAAAACCGGGCGTGTCGACGAAAATGTACTGGGCGTCTTCGAGCGTATTGATGCCGGTAATGCGATGGCGCGTGGTCTGCGCCTTGCGCGACGTGATGCTGACTTTCTGGCCGACCAGCGCGTTCATCAGCGTGGACTTGCCGACATTCGGGCGGCCGACGATCGCGACCATGCCGCAGCGAAAACCAGTGGGAGTGTGAGCGTTCATATTCGGACTACGGCAGGTTCAGTTCGGCGCGCGCGACGCGCACGCCGATGGCAATCAATGGCCCGCATCGGCGACGCGCGTTTGCACCGCGTCGGCGACGCCGGGTTCGTGTTCGGCAGGTGCCGGGGGCACCGAGACAACCGACGCGGGCGCGGCGCTCACGCTGGACGCAGCAGTCCCCGGCGCGGCTTCGCGGCTGCGCAGACGGTCTGTGCCGCGAGCGTGTGACGGCGTGTCGGCTTTGAGGTCGGGGGTTTTGTCCGCTGCGGGTTTTTCGGCCGGCTTGTCGACAGGTTTCTCGCCCGCGTGGATCGAAACCTTGTCGGCCCTCTCCGTCTTTTCGGACTTTTCGGCGCGCTCCGGCTTGTCCTGTCCGCTGTACTCCACATGCGCGGCACGAATTACAGCCAACGGCGCACCGGCGGGACCCGGCGCGGCACGCTCGGCCGCCGGTCTTTCAGCGGCTGATTTTTCCACGGAAGGTTTGTCGGCGTGCGCTTCCAGCGCGACAGGCGCGCGCCCTTCACCGCGCGCGCTCTTGCGATCCGGTGTGCGCAAATCCAGTGCGGCCTGTACGCCGGTCACGCCCGGCACGATTTCCTGCTCGGCATTTTTCGCGGCACGCGCGCCCTTCGAGCGCTTCGGCTTCGCGACCACGGCAGGCGCCGCGGCCATCACTTCATCGAGCGCCTTCTTTGCGGCCGCCTGCTCCGCCGCGCGACGGCTCGCGCCGGAGCCAGACACCTTGACGTCCAGCTTCGGCACCGTACATTCCACTTCGAACTGCTGATTGTGCGCCGCACCATGCGTGGCGACGACCGTATAAGTAGGCAACGCGATCTTGTGGCCTTGCAGATACTCCTGCAGCAGCGTCTTCGCGTCCTTGCCAAGCGTGCGCGGGTCGATATGGTCGAGAATCGCTACGTAAAGGCGCTTGATGACCGTCTGCGCAGCCTCGAATCCGCCGTCCAGAAATATCGCACCGAGCACCGCCTCGAGTGTATCCGCGAGGATCGACGGGCGGCGGAAGCCGCCGCTGCGCAACTCGCCCTCGCCGAGGCGCAGGCCCTCCGAAATATTGAGTGCCTGAGCAATCTCGTAGAGGGACTGCTGTTTGACCAGATTGGCGCGCACGCGAGACAGGTCGCCTTCGTCGAGTTTGCCGAAACGTTGGAACAAAAGCGCAGCCACCGCGCAATTCAGAACGGAGTCGCCGAGAAATTCGAGCCGTTCGTTATGCGTGGAGCTATGACTGCGGTGTGTTAGAGCCTGGCGCAGCAATTCCGCATTGCGAAATTCGTAGCGCAAACGGCTTTCCAACGGAGATAGGGGCATGGGCAGAGTATAACGCGGGCGCCTGACCCGGCGGAAACACGGGGCGCCAGCGGAAAAAGCGTGGTGAACCGACGTTACCGCGAGTTCTTAAAGTAGCATGACAACACGCCGCGACCGAGATAACCGGGTGCCGGTTATTCGCGCGGCGTGTGAGAAGCGCTCATGAAGCGATCGATGCATGCGACTCACTGGAAAGGGCCGATGCGCCGCAGATCGCTGAAGTTCATCCAGATGAAAAATGCGCGGCCGACGATATTGCGTTCAGGCGCAAAACCCCAGTACCGGCTATCCGCGCTGTTGTCGCGGTTATCGCCCATCATGAACAAATTGCCCGGCGGCACTTTGCAGATCACGCCACGCGCGTTGTACTGGCAGTTGTCGCGATACGGATAATCTTCCGCACCGACGATGAACGGCGGCACCGCCGGATTATTCAGAATCGCGTTCTTGCGGCCGTCGATATCTTCCTCGAACTGCTTCGCATAACCGAGACGCTCTTCGTCGAGATAATCGGGCAACGGCGTTTCAGGCACCGGCTTGCCGTTGATCGTGAGTTTCTTGTCCTGATACTCGATCACGTCGCCGGGCAGACCAATGACGCGCTTGATGTAGTCGACCGATTCGTCTTTAGGATAACGGAACACCACCACGTCGCCGCGATGGACCGGACTGCCCTGCGTGATCCTCGTGTTGGTAATCGGCAAACGTAGACCATATTCGAATTTATTGACGAGGATGAAGTCGCCCACCAGCAGCGTCGGCACCATGGAGCCCGATGGGATCTTGAACGGCTCGATCACGAACGAGCGCACGGCGAACACCACAAGAATCACCGGAAAAAAGCTCGCCGTATATTCGAGCCACCACGGCTGACGCAGCTTGTCGTCGCGCAGACGCGCGCGCGTTTGCGCGGCGTTTTCATCGGCGAAGCGCTCGCCGATGCGTGCCTGCTGACGATCGAATTCGGCGACTGCGGCTTCCGCCTCGCGGCGCCGTTTCGGCAGGAAAACCAGTTTGTCCGCGACCCATGCGACACCCGTCAAAACGACGAGCACAAAAAGAATCAGCGCAAAATTCATAGGGTTCCGTTATTCAACTTATTTGTCTTCGACACGCAGAATAGCGAGGAAAGCCTCTTGCGGGATTTCAACCGAGCCCACCTGCTTCATTCGCTTCTTGCCTGCCTTCTGCTTTTCAAGCAGCTTCTTCTTACGCGTGATATCACCGCCGTAGCATTTTGCCAGCACGTTCTTACGCAACGCTTTAATGTTTTCGCGCGCAATAATGTTCGAACCGATCGTGGCTTGAACCGCTACGTCGTACATCTGACGCGGAATCAGCTCGCGCATTTTCGCCGCCACTTCGCGGCCGCGGTACTGGCTTTGCGACCGGTGCACGATAACCGACAGCGCATCGACCTTGTCGCCGTTGATCAGCATGTCGACCTTCACGACGTCCGACGCGCGGTATTCCTTGAACTCGTAATCCATCGACGCATAACCGCGCGAAATCGACTTCAAACGGTCGAAGAAATCGAGCACGACTTCACCCATCGGAATTTCGTACGTAAGCTGAACCTGACGACCGTGATACTGCATGTTGATCTGGTTGCCGCGCTTCTGCGTACATAACGTGATCACCGCGCCGACGTAGTCTTGCGGCATGTACAGGTTCACGGTGACGATCGGCTCGCGCACTTCCTCGATCTTCGACGGCTCCGGCATCTTGGCCGGATTCTCGACCATCAGGGTCGTGCCGTCGCGCTGCAGGACTTCGTAGACCACGGTCGGCGCCGTCGTGATCAGGTCCATGTCGAACTCACGTTCGAGACGTTCCTGCACGATTTCCATGTGCAACAAACCAAGGAAGCCGCAGCGGAAACCGAAACCGAGCGCCTGCGACACTTCCGGTTCGTACTGCAGCGACGCGTCGTTCAGCTTCAGCTTTTCGAGCGAATCGCGCAGCGCGTCGTACTGATTCGCTTCGACCGGATACAGACCCGCGAACACCTGCGGCTTCACTTCCTTGAAACCCGGCAGCGGCACGGCCGCCGGCTGGTTCACGAGCGTAACCGTGTCGCCGACCTTCGCCGCCGCGAGTTCCTTGATGCCGGCGATGATGAAGCCCACCTGCCCCGCCGACAGTGATTCGAGATCTTTCGACTTCGGCGTGAACACGCCGATATGTTCAACCGGATACTGCGCGCCGGTTGCCATCAGCCGGATCTTGTCCTTCGGACGCAGCGTGCCGTTGACGATGCGCACCAGCATCACGACGCCGACGTAGTTGTCGAACCACGAGTCGATGATGAGAGCCTGCAGCGGCGCTTGCGGATCGCCCTTCGGCGGCGGCACTTTCGCGATCAGCGCTTCGAGCACGTCTTCGACGCCGAGGCCCGTTTTCGCGCTGCAATGCGTCGCGTCGGTCGCGTCGATGCCGATCACGTCCTCGATCTCGGCGATCGCGTTTTCGGGGTTCGCCGCCGGCAGATCGATCTTGTTCAACACCGGCACCACTTCGACGCCGAGTTCGATGGCCGTGTAGCAATTGGCGACGGTTTGCGCCTCCACACCCTGGCTCGCGTCGACGACGAGCAGCGCGCCTTCGCACGCGGACAGCGAGCGGCTGACTTCGTACGAGAAGTCGACGTGCCCCGGGGTGTCGATCATGTTCAGGTTGTAGAGCTGCCCATCGCGCGCGCGATACGACAACGCGGCGGTTTGCGCCTTGATGGTAATGCCGCGCTCGCGCTCGAGATCCATCGAGTCGAGCACCTGAGCTTCCATCTCGCGGTCGGACAAACCGCCGCAAATCTGGATGATGCGATCGGCGAGCGTCGACTTGCCATGGTCGATGTGCGCGATGATCGAGAAGTTACGAATATGATCCATTCAGTGCCGATCAAGCGAAAAGGCGCGCCCCGGACAATAGCGGAGCACGCCTTGTAAGTAGGTGAAAATCTTATCTATTTTAGCCGAAAAGCCCATCGGCCGGCGCATCTTGCGAAGCGCGGGCCTCAAGACGGCGTAGAGGATGCGAGAAAATTACCGCGCGCATCGCAGTGAGCCGAGGCAAAAATGCGCATGGATCGCGCGAAACCAGATGCCGCGCGGGTGCGTATCAGGATGCCGCCGCGACACGCGACGCATGTGCAGCCAATGCTGCCCGCACGGCCGCTTCGTCGAGGTGATAGTGGCACAGTTCGACGCCATCGCAAACCAGCACCGGCACCAACTCGGTGTAACGCGCTTCGAGCAACGGATCGCTGTCGACGTCGATCACCGCCAGCTGCGCTCCGAACTCGGCCAGCATTGGCTCGAGCGCAGCGCGCATGTCCTCGCACAGATGGCACCACGCGCGCCCATAGAGCGTGAGCAATGCCGTCTTCGTCATTTCTGCGCGCTGCGCGGACGAATCGGCACGAACTGCGTGTTGTCGCCGCGACGAACCAGCAACGCGACCATCTTCTGCGAATCGAGGTGTGAGGTCAGCTCGTCGAACTGTTTCGTGCTCGTCACATCCGTATCGCCAATCCGCAGGATGATGTCGCCCTTTTGGAGCCCGACACGCGCGGCCGGACCGTCGACCGCGTCGATCTGCACGCCGTTCTGAATCTTCAGCGCTTTCTGCTGATCGGCGGGAATGTCGCTGACCGCGATGCCGAGCGCGTTGGTCGCGCGCTGCTGCGGCGCTTGCGGCTTCTTCTGATCCGCCTTCGCGACCTTGTCCGGCTGCATTTCTGCGATCGTGACCGGCAGTTCGCGCGTTTGACCCTTGCGCCAGATCGTGATCGACGTCTTCGTGCCCGGCTTCGTATCGCCGACCATGCGCGGCAGGTCCGTCGCCGTGTCGACCGAATGACCGTTGAACTTCAGGATGATGTCGCCCGGCTGCACGCCGGCCTTATCGGCGGGTCCGCCCGGCTCCACGCTGCTCACAAGCGCGCCCTGCGCCTTCGGCAAACCGAGCGACTCGGCGACGTCCTTCGTCACTTCACCAATCGCCACCGCGATGCGGCCGCGCACCACCTTGCCCGAACTCTTCAGCTGATCGGCCACGCGCATCGCCTCGTCGATCGGAATCGCGAACGAAATGCCCATGAACCCGCCGGTGCGGCTATAGATCTGCGAATTGATGCCGATCACCTCGCCCTGCATGTTGATCAGCGGACCGCCCGAATTGCCCGGATTGACGGCCACATCAGTCTGGATGAACGGCAGGTAGTCGCCGGTGTCGCGTCCCTTCGCGCTGACGATACCGGCAGTCACCGTGTTTTCGAGACCGAACGGCGAACCGATCGCGACGACCCATTCGCCGACGCGCACCTTGTTCGAGTCGCCGATCGTGATGGTCGGCAGGTTCGACGCGTTGATCTTCACGACCGCGACGTCGGTACGGTCGTCGACGCCGATCAGCTTCGCCTTGAATTCGCGCTTGTCGGTCAGCGTCACGTAGATCGTGTCCGCGTCGTCGATGACGTGCGCGTTGGTCATCACGTAGCCGTCCGCCGACAGGATGAAGCCCGAGCCTACCCCGCTGTTCTGTTCGGCGTCCGAGTTGTCCGGTGAATCCGGGCTGCCGCCACTACCGCCGCCGCCGCCGTTATCACCCCCGTGCGGCGATTGCGGTGACTGCGGCAACGGAATCCCGAAGAAGCGCCGGAAGAACTCCGACATGTCGCCGTCGTCCATACCCGGCGGCAGGCCGCCGCGGGAACTACCGTTCGACACGCGCGTTGTCGTGCGAATGTTGACGACCGCCGGGCCAACCTTGTCGACGAGGTCGGTAAAGTCGGGCAGGTTGGCAGCGGGAGCCGCCGATGCCATATGCGGCACAAGCGGCAAACACGCCGCCACTACTACGGCCGCGAGGAATTTGCGCACCGAGAAAGTCGTCATATCGTAGCAAGCCGAGGGATTTCAGGATTCGGAAGGGTTACTTCGGAGCTTTGTATTCTATGGCAGACGCGAACTGCTGCAATGTGGTTTGAGGCACTTCACCGAGCAGGGTAATCCAGAAGTCGCCCTGACGCTTGACCAGTACGTGCGTCGCGCCGCTATCGCCCGTGCCTTCCTTACGCGTATTTTTCTCGACGGGCTCGACGAACACCGAAATCGCTGCGAGGCCGTCGGAAAACACGGCCTGGTCGACCGGGATCGGAGGCTGCCCCGCCTCGCGCGACGCCATCGGACGACGCAACTGGCGGATCATATGGAAGCCCGGTACCGGCGGCATGATTTGCCAACCCTGCGCGGCCATGTCGACCGGCTCGACTGGCGGACGCACTACCGTCCAGCCCGTGAGATTGCGGATGCCGTTGACGATGCCCGTTTTGTCGACCGGCACGCCGATGCGGACCTGCGAAAACGACAACTGCTCGAGCACCTGACCGCTCGGGTCGAGCGTCTGCGCGCGCAACAGCAGACCGGTCTTTTTGTCTGCCCACAGCTTGTACGCGAAGCGGTACGCGTCTTTCGGATCAAGTTCCATCACGAGGCTGTCGACGCCCGCGACGCGGTCGTCGTCAAGCATCTTCGGCTCGTAGACGGACAGCACCTGCTCGCCGTTCACCGACAGCAGCGCAGGGAATGAGTCCTTGTTCTGCCGTTTTTCGAAGACCACGATACGCCGCTCCGGCAAGAACGTGTACATGTCGTCGTTGTGACGCAGCATTTTGCGCGGCTTGCCGTCGAGGCTTTCGAGCTGCTCGAACTCGCCGTCCGTACGCGTGGAGTAATGTGCGATGCGCGACGTCTGCACGAAACTGCCGCGCTGATAGACGAACGCGCCCTCGTAGTTCTGCTGCTGGGCGGCCTGATGGATGCGATCGAGCAGTTCCGCGGCCGCGCGACGGGCGACGGCAGGATCGTCTTGTGCGAAGACCCGCGGTGTAGCGGACAACAACACGGCTGCGCAGAACAGAAATGCTGGCAACCGCCCCCAGATAGTCGTTTTATTGAACCGCGGAGTCTGCATCAAACTATTGGCCCTGCGTGGAGACTGAGGCAGCGCGAATCAGCGGCATCGAGCCTGCCATCGCCGGTTGTTGCGCGAATTGCTGATGAGCTTCGAGGTACTGATCGAGGCTCGCGTCGCGGATGATGTTGGAGTCTTGCGCGGGCACCGAGGCCATGGCGACACGCTGCACCGCGTCGCCGTGCGATTGGAGCGAAGCGAGCTGGGCACCCGGACCACCCGGCACGCCCTGCAGCTGCGGCACGACGATCCAGGTCAGCGTAGCGGCCGCGGCAGCGACGGCAAGAGCCGGCACGACTCTGCGGCGCAGCCCGAGCAGGCGGCGCGCGACCGATGCAGACGCGGCGGCGGGCGCCAGCACATGCGGCTCGCTTTCAAGACGCGCGGCAAACCCGCTCAGAAAGGCACTGCTCCGTGCGGGGCTGACTGCCAGATCGTCGGAACGTAGCGCGTCGCCGATCAGGTGGTAGCTCGACCAGGCAGCGCGATCATCGCCGCCCAGCTCCGCAAGAAACTTGTCCAGATTCAGATGCTCTTCGCCGAACAACTCACCGTCGACGAAAGCGGACAGACGCTCGCCGTGCGAGCCTGCTTGCGATTGCATCGAGACCGACCCCATGATGCTCCCCATCTTCCAAATACCCCGTAGTGACACCACTAATCCAGATATTGCACCGCTGCCCCGCCAAGCCAGCCGGACGTTCGGAAACGTCTACCAACGCTTGCCTTCGGGGGTGTCAAGCAACGGTCGCAATTTTGCCGCAATGGCTTCGCGAGCGCGGAAAATTCGTGATCTGACTGTGCCAATCGGGCAACCCATCATCTCGGCGATTTCCTCGTAGCTCAAACCCTCAATTTCTCGGAGAGTAATGGCGGTGCGCAATTCTTCCGGTAAAACCGCCATCGCAGCATTGACCGTCTCAGCGATCTGCTTGCTCATCAACATCGACTCAGGCGTGTTGATATCCCTTAGTTGGTCGGCATCGGAGAAAGTTTCAGCTTCTTCAGCATCCGCTTCGGTTGAGGTCGGCGCGCGCCGGCCCTGGGTTGCAAGGTAGTTCTTCGCGGTATTGACCGCAATCCGGTACAACCACGTGTAAAACGCCGACTCGCCGCGAAACTGCGGCAACGCGCGATACGCCTTGATAAAAGCGTCTTGCGCGACGTCTTCGACTTCGGCGGGGTCCCGCACGAGACGCGAGATCAGCCGGAGAATCTTGCGGTGGTATTTGGAGACCAGAAGCTCGAACGCGGCCTTGTCGCCCTTCTGGACGCGCTCGACCAGCACCTGATCAATTTCTTTTTCGCTCACCTGATAAATCCGTTAACTTAACTATAGGGCGCACGGCGGGGGACCATTGTAGCGTCCCCCTGGTGAGGGCACGTTACTACGGTAACAGCGGTTACAGTCGTTACAGTCAGGCGCCGGCCGCACGCCGGCCCAGCACGGAAAGTTCGCGGAAAACAGTGGACGGCAGCGCGTCCGCGGCGAGCAGCAGGGAGCGCCTGCGACCCGACGGTGCGCGCATGAGGCCGCGCCTGCGACCACCCTCGGGCTCGAGCTCAAGCACCAGCAAACGGCCGCTCCACTGCGCGCAACCGACCATGCGGCCCCGCGCGAGCAACTCACCCGCGTGGTTCCAGGCGGAAATCTCGCCCATCGCGACATGCAGCGCGATGGCCTGCGCCGCGTCATGCCTCGCCGCGCAGAGCATGAGCAGTGCTGCGACGGCGAGCGTCAACGGAGCGGCCTGCCAAGCGCCCACTCGCGGCGCGAGACAGGTATAAACGGCTAACGTCGCAATCAGCACGAACGCTCCCACCGCGGCACGCATTGCGATAGAGCGACGCAGCGCTATCCGCTGCGCTGCCCTACCCAACGTTGCCGGTGCGGGGGAAAGCGCCGGCGAAGCCGGCGTCGTGAACCGACGCGTCACCCGAGATCAGGCGATCCGGCGCGCTTGAACACCAGCGTGCCGTTCGTGCCGCCGAACCCGAACGAGTTCTTCAGCGCGACGTCGATCTTCATTTCCCGCGCGGTGTTCGCGCAGTAATCGAGATCACAGGCCGGGTCCTGGTTGAAAATATTGATGGTCGGAGGCGACACCTGGTGATGCACGGCGAGCACCGTGAACACCGACTCCAGACCGCCAGCGCCGCCCAGCAGGTGACCCGTCATCGACTTGGTCGAGTTGACGACCATGTTCTTCGCGTGGTCGCCGAACGCCCGCTTGATGCCGGTCGTTTCCGCCAGATCGCCGAGTGGCGTGGACGTGCCGTGCGCGTTCAGGTAGCTCACCTGATCGCCGTTGATGCCCGCGTTCTTCAGCGCTGCGAGCATGCAGCGGCGTGCGCCGTCACCGTCTTCGAGCGGCGCCGTCATGTGATACGCATCGCCGCTCATGCCGTAGCCGCCGATTTCCGCGTAGATCTTCGCGCCACGCGCCTTCGCGTGCTCGTATTCTTCGAGCACCATTACGCCGGCGCCTTCGCCCAGCACGAAGCCGTCGCGGTCCATGTCCCACGGACGGCTCGCGGTAGCCGGATCGTCATTGCGTTGCGACAGCGCGCGCGCCGCCGCAAAGCCGCCGATACCGAGCGGCGACACGGTCGATTCCGCGCCTCCCGCGATCATCACGTCGGCGTCGCCATATTCGATCAGGCGCGAAGCCTCGCCGATGCAGTGCAGACCGGTCGTACACGCGGTAACGATCGACAGATTCGGACCCTTGATGCCGAACTTGATCGACAGGTGGCCGGAGATCATGTTGATGATCGAAGCCGGCACGAAGAATGGCGAAATGCGACGCGGGCCGCGATTGAGCAATTCGGTTTGGGTGATTTCGATCATCGGCAGACCGCCGATGCCCGAACCGACCACCACGCCAATGCGCTCCGAATTCTCCTCGGTGACTTCGAGGCCGCTGTCCCGCATCGCCTGGATGCCCGCAGCCACGCCGTAATGGATGAACGTATCCATGTGGCGCGCTTCCTTACCGGGGATGTAGTCCTCGATATTGAAGCCCTTCACCTCGCCGGCGAAACGAGTCGAGAAGTTCGACGCATCGAACTTCGTGATATTGGCAATCCCAGACTTGCCGGCGACCAGATTGGCCCAGCCATCGGCAACATTATTGCCAACAGGCGAAATCAGCCCCAGGCCTGTAACAACAACACGACGGCGGCTCACGGTAACCCCTTTTTCATAGATGACAAAAAGCAAAAGCCACAGCGGCCACAGGAATCGCCCTGTGTGCCCTGTGGCTGTTTAAGTCGGCAATCGCGCGGAAAGTTGCGCTGTCAACATCGCTGGCTCCTGCGTGGCAAGCGGCGCGACGTATGGTGTGCCAATGGACACGCCCGATAGCGTCGACCCTGCTGGCGCCGGCAAGCGGCACGGCAGGGCGTCATGCGCGGCCCGTGCAGAAACGCAGGCGCGAATGACCTTAGGCCTTGACGTTTGCGCGAGCGTAGTCGATCGCTTGCTGAACGGTGGTGATCTTCTCGGCTTCTTCATCTGGAATTTCCATGCCGAATTCGTCTTCGAGGGCCATCACGAGTTCAACGGTGTCGAGCGAGTCGGCGCCGAGATCGTTCACGAACGACGCTTCGTTCTTGATTTCCGCTTCCGCAACGCCCAGTTGTTCCGCGACGATCTTCTTGACGCGCTGTTCGATATTGTCCATTACCCCTCCAAGGGAAAAGAAGTTCAAAAATACAGGTGCGCGCATTTTATCAGGTTTGACCCGGCAAAAAAGCGGCGCATCGGGTTCCTGTCAACGCATGCGCCTCGTGCTTTCCGCAAACGCATCAAGGCGCGGATAGTAACCGAAATTGGTTACTGCATATACATGCCGCCGTTCACGTGCAGCGTCGTGCCGGTGATGTAGCCCGCTTGCGGCGACGCGAGGAACGCGACCGCGTGCGCGATGTCTTCCGGGCTGCCTAGACGGCCGAGCGGAATCTGCGTTTTCAGCGCGGTCTGCTGCTCTTCGGGCAGCGCCTTCGTCATGTCGGTATCGATGAAACCAGGTGCCACGCAATTGACCGTGATGCCGCGGCTGCCGATCTCGCGCGCGAGTGCGCGCGTCATGCCCGCGACGCCCGCCTTCGCGGCCGCGTAGTTGATCTGCCCCGGGTTGCCGGCCGAGCCGACCACCGACGTGATATTGATGATCCGACCGCCCTTCGCTTTCATCATCGGGCGCAGCACCGCACGCGACAGACGGAACACCGACTTCAGGTTGGTGTCGACCACGGCGTCCCAGTCGTCGTCCTTCATGCGCATCGCCAGTTGATCCTGCGTGATGCCGGCGTTGTTCACCAGCACGTTCAGCGCGCCGAATTCCTTGACGGTGCCGTCGATCAGCGCTTCGGCCGCGGCCGCGTCGTTGACGTCGAGCACCGCGCCGCGGCCGTTCACGCCCGCCGCCTTGAACGCTTCGGTGATCGCTGTCGCGCCGCTTTCGCTCGTCGCGGTGCCGATCACCGTCGCGCCCTGACGCGCGAGTTCCATCGCGATCGCACGGCCGATGCCGCGCGATGCGCCCGTCACGATTGCGATCTGCTTGTCGAGAGTCTTTTCCATCTGTCAGTCCGGATGCCCTTCAAATAGGGCTCATTGATTCTTGTTGATTCGTCTGTCGAGCAATGCCGCGCCAGCGCGGTATTGCTCTGTCGATACCCGTTCGCGAATGCGCGCTCAGTCTGCCGTCACGAGTTTCAGCGTTTCTTCGAGCGACGCCGGATCGAACACCGACGCGCCGACGAGATCGCCCTCGATGCGCCTCGTCAAACCCGCAAGGACCTTGCCCGGGCCGCATTCGATCACGTGCGTGACGCCCTGCGCTGCCATTGCCTGTACGCATTCGACCCAGCGCACCGCACCAGCCGCCTGGCGCACGAGCGCGTCCTTGATTTTGGCCGGCTCGTTGACCACGGCGACGTCGACGTTGTTGATGACGGGAATCGACGGCACCTGCACGTCGATGCTCGCGAGGTATTCGCGCAATTGATCCGACGCCGGCTTGAGCAGCGACGAGTGGAACGGCGCCGACACCGGCAGCGGTAGCGCGCGCTTCGCGCCCTTCGCCTTCGCGACTTCGCAGGCTTTCTCGACCGCGGCTTTGTGGCCCGCGATCACGACTTGCGCCGGCGCATTGAAATTGACCGCTTCGACGACGCCCGCCGCCGACGCTTCCGCGCAGACCGCGCGCACCGTGTCGTCGTCGAGGCCGAGAATCGCGGCCATGCCGCCTTCGCCCACCGGTACCGCGGTTTGCATCGCCTGCGCACGGAAACGCACGAGCGGCACCGCGTCGCGGAACGCAAGCGCGCCGGCCGCGACGAGCGCCGTGTATTCGCCAAGGCTATGGCCGGCGACGAGCGCCGGCGCCGGGCCGCCCGCCTGCTGCCACGCGCGATAGATAGCGTAGGCCGCGGTCAGCATGACCGGCTGGGTATTGGTGGTGAGATTGAGATCTTCGGCGGGGCCTTCGGCGATCAGCTTGCCGAGGTCCTGGTTGAGTGCGTCGGAGGCTTCCTGAACCGTCTCACGCACGATCGCGTAATCGGCGAATGCGTTGAGCATGCCGACCGCCTGCGAACCCTGCCCAGGAAAAACGAACGCGAATTTCATATCGTCCCCAAAATCTGTTTAATCGGATGTGGCGGCCGGCCACGGCTGCCAGATGGCGCGCGGTGTTATTCCGGCCGCACGGGCGCCGCCAGCGACGCCCCGGAATGCGTCGTCCCGCTCAGTAGCGGATGACCGACGCGCCCCACGTGAAGCCGCCGCCGACGCCTTCGATCAGCACGTTATGGCCGCGCTTGATGCGGCCGTCGCGCACCGCGACGTCGAGTGCAAGCGGAATGGACGCCGCCGACGTATTGCCGTGCTCGCCCACCGTGACGACCATGCGCTCCTGCGGCAGGCCGAGCTTGCGGCAGGTGCTTTGCATGATGCGGATGTTGGCCTGATGCGGAATCAGCCAGTCGATCTGCTCGGGCTTCAGATCGGCTTTTTCCAATGCTTCGATCGCGACCTTCTCGAGCACGTTGACGGCAAGCTTGAACACCGCCTGACCGTCCATGTGCAGGAAGGCGCTGCCGGCGACCACGCCGCCATTCACGTTGCCCGGCGTGCACAGAATGTTCGAATGGCTGCCGTCCGCGTGCAGCGCGCTCGAAAGCACGCCCGGTGCGTCGGACGCCTGCAGGATCACTGCGCCGGCGCCGTCGCCGAACAGCACGCAGGTGGTGCGGTCGTTGAAATCGAGAATGCGCGAGAAAGTTTCCGCGCCGACCACGAGCGCCGTGCGATGCTGGCCGCTGCGAATCAGGGCGTCCACCATCGCCACCGCATAGGCGAAGCCGGAGCAGACCGCCTGTATGTCGAACGCGGCACCGTGATTCTTGATCCTGAGCTTGTTCTGCAGCAGGCAGGCGGTGCTCGGGAACACGAAGTCCGGCGTGGAGGTGGCGACGACGATCAGGTCGATGGACTGCGGATCGATGTCCGCCGCTTCGATCGCTCGCTGCGAGGCGATCAACGCGAGGTCGCTGGTCGTGACGTCCGGCTCGGCGAAGTGACGCGCATGGATGCCCGTGCGCGCGACGATCCATTCGTCGCTCGTTTCAACGCCTTGCCTGGCGAGACGCTCAGCCAGATCCTGATTGGTGACGCGGTTGGGCGGCAGACAGCTGCCGGTGCCCAGCACGCGGGAGTAGATTGTGGATTGAGCCATTATGCCTTCGAGGATTGCGCAGCGTAGGGCTCGGCCGGCTGGCCTGCGATCGGGCTTGCGTGACCCGCACCGCTTGCGTCGCGCGCCGCCTGTTCGAGAGAACTCGCGTTCTCTTCCATCGCTCGCGCAAGGCGCTCCAGCACGCCGTTTTTGACGGCATCATACCCGCGTTTGATAGCCCACTCAAACGCGTAGGCATCGGCTGAACCGTGGCTTTTGATCACGAGACCGCGCAAGCCGAGCAGCGCGGCGCCGTTATATTGCCGATGATCGACGCGTTTCTTGAAGCGCATCAATACCGGCAGCGCGAGCACCGCCATCACCTTGGTCAGCCACGAACGGCCGAACTCTTCCTTGATGATGTTGGACAGCATCTGCGCGAGACCTTCCGACGTCTTCAGCGCGACATTGCCGACAAAGCCATCGCAGACGATCACGTCGACGGTGCCCTTGTAGATGTCGTCGCCTTCGACATTGCCATGAAAGTTGAGTGTACTCGCACGCAGCAGTTCGCCGGCGCGCTTGATGATGTCGTTGCCCTTGATGACTTCTTCGCCGATGTTGAGCAGGCCGATGGTGGGCCGCTCCTTTCCTTCGAGCGCGGACACGAGCGCGTGCCCCATCTCGGCGAACTGCAGCAGATGCTGCGGCTCGCAGTCGACGTTGGCGCCCAGGTCGAGCATCATCGTATAGCCGGTGGGATTAGGCAGTGCAAACGCGATGGCCGGGCGTTCGATGCCCGACAGCGTTTTCAGCACATAGCGCGAGACCGCCATCAACGCGCCGGTATTGCCGGCGGAAATGCAGGCTTGCGCCTCGCCTTCCTTGACGCGGTTCAGCGCCACGCGCATCGACGAATCTTTTTTCTTGCGCAGCGCGACCTCGACCGGGTCGTCCATCGCGACGACCTCGGTAGCAGGTACGACGGTCAGCGCCGGCAGATCCTGAGCCTTGAGCTTCTTCAGCTGCGCACGAATCGCACTTTCAATGCCGACGAGCAGCAATTGCGCGTCGGGATGCGAACGAACGAAGTTGACGGCAGCGGGAACGGTCACGGACGGGCCGTGGTCGCCTCCCATGCAATCTATCGTGAGCTTTACTGTCATGGAGTGCGACGAATTTCAGACACAAAAAAGCGGCAGTTGAATGCCGCCTTTTTGCCGAACCGGGAAAATGTCAAGCGAGCCGATCGCTACGCGAAACGCCACAGGGCGCATCGCAGTCAATGATTAGTCGTTCTTCGTCTTGACGACTTTCTTGCCGCGATAGTAGCCGTTCGGGCTAATGTGGTGACGTAAATGCACTTCGCCCGTGCTCGGCTCGACGGCCATCGGCGCTGCCGTCAGGAAATCGTGCGAACGGTGCATGCCGCGCTTCGACGGCGACTTCTTGTTTTGTTGAACTGCCATGACTAAAACTCCAAAAAATTTTCCGAATTCTAACACAGCCCGACACGGACTTAACCACTGGCCGAATGGCCAATGCGCCCGCATCGCGCCCCCTGCAACTGTTTAGCGCTTCTTGCCGCCCGGTTCGTCGCGTTTCAGACTTTCGAGCGCCGCGAACGGATTGCGCCGCTCGCTGGACTGGTCCGGCTTGCTGGCATCGCCAGCTTCTTCCTGCGCGGCTTCGTCGCCCTCGCCTTCGCTACCGTCCGTGCCCGAGACAAGGCTCTCGTGCACTTCGGGACAGACCTCGTGTTTGGGCACGAGCGGCAAGGAAAGCAGCAACTCTTCTTCGATCAAGTCGATGAGATCGAACTGGCGCGAGCCGACGACCACCTCGACTTCATCCTCGTCCAGCGGAAACTCTTCGGCTTCCGCCTCCGTATTGACGATCCGGTAAGTTGCATCGACGTTGAACGCCTGCGAATACGCCGTCAAGCACCGCTGGCATTCGAGCCACGCGGCACCGTGAATCGCCAGCCGCAGATAAGGCTGGGAACCTTCGGTGCCATCGTCCTGCAACTCCGGCTGCATCGTCCCTTCGGCCTGCCATGTGAATGCGGTGTCGCGATCTGGCGCTTCCGCCGGGACTTCGTTTAACATGCGCGGCAGTTGCGAGACGCGCACGACACCCGCGGCCTGACGCCCACTCCGCGCAAATTCGAACAGATCGAGTTCATGCGGGTCGGACAGACCTGCAGGTTTGCCAGGATGTTGAGTCATGTGCGCTCCTGCGTCGGCAAGCATGTTGCCGGGGTGATTCGCGAAGGATGATCAGATCCGCCGCGACGATAATCCGGTGTGCGGGGCAGCCAGTGGGGCCCGCGGCCGTTGCGTTCACCCTGCCGGGCTTTCTTCAACCTTCCGACTGCCGAAAGTGCCGAAAGCCGCTGAACGCGCCGAGACCCTTCAAGTGCAAGCATACCGTGAAAAGCCCGAAATCATATCCGTTTTGTCTTTTCGAGTCAAACACTTAAGCCCGTACGTACGGGAGCCTCGCGCGACCCCGTACGACCCGCCGCTCCCGTTGCCCGCAAACTATGCCTGAATCCTCCAAACGCCCGCCACGCCTGATTCTGGCGTCGAGTTCGCGGTATCGCCGCGAGTTGCTCGAACGCCTGCGCGTGCCGTTCGACGTCGTCGTGCCTGCGATCGACGAAACCCCGCTCGCCGCCGAAACGCCCGAAGCCACTGCGCTGCGCCTCGCCGAAGCCAAAGCGCGTGCGGTCGCCCAAGGCCTCGCCGCCGACGAACACGCGTTCGTGATCGGCTCCGACCAGGTCGCCACCTACGACGGCCTGCAGATCGGCAAACCCGGCACGCACGACAGGGCGCTCGCGCAATTGCAGGCGATGCGCGGCCGCGACGTGTTGTTCCACAGCGCGCTGTGTCTGTTCGACAGCGCGACGGACAGCGCGCAAACGATCGACGTGATCACCCGCGTGCGCTTTCGCGATCTGCCGGACGCGGCGCTCGACGCCTACCTGCACGCTGAAACACCGTACGACGTGGCCGGCAGCGCCAAATCCGAAGGGCTTGGCATCGCGCTGCTGGAGGCCATCCATTCCGACGACCCGACCGCGCTCGTCGGCCTGCCGCTTATCGCGCTGTCGCACATGCTGCTCGCGGCCAACTACCCGCTTTTGGGGGCCCGATGACCGGTACGCTCTATCTCATTCCCAACACGCTCGGCGAAGGCGACGCAAGCGCGCTCGATCTGGTACTGCCCGCGCCCGTACGCGCCCGCGCGGCGTTGCTGCACTATTACATTGGCGAAAACGCCAAAACCACGCGCGCGTTCCTGAAGAAAGTCGGCCCCGATCGGCCGATTCAAGAAATCGAGATTCGCGAACTGAACGTCAATACGCCGGCCGGCGAAATCGACAAGCTGCTCGCGCCGCTGCTGTCGGGCACCGATGCGGGCCTCGTCTCGGAGGCTGGCTGCCCGGCAGTCGCGGACCCGGGCGCGCTGCTGGTGCGACGCGCGCACGAGCGCGGCGTAAAGGTCGTGCCGCTGGTCGGGCCGAGTTCGATTCTGCTCGCGCTGATGGCATCGGGGCTGAACGGCCAAAGCTTCGCGTTTCACGGCTACCTGCCCGTCGACGCCACCGAGCGCGCCAAACGTCTGCGCGATCTCGAGCAGCAGTCGCGCAAGAGCAAGCAAACGCAGATCTTCATTGAAACGCCGTACCGGAATCGCGCGCTGCTCGATACCTTGCTCGCGACCTGCGCGCCGTCGACGCTGGTCTGCGTGGCGGTCGATCTGACGCTGCCGAGCGAACTGATCGCAAGCCGGAGCGTCGCCGACTGGAAAAAGAAGGCGGAGATCGACCTGCATAAGCGGCCGGCGATTTTTCTGATTCTGGCGGCCTGAACGTAGACACCGGCCAGGCAACCGAGGGCGACCAGGCCCGAAACTCACAACGCAAAGTCCGCGCGATCGGCCAAAACCGACCGCGCGGGCGTCTTTTTAAAACTGTGGATTCAACGCAGATTCATTTTCGCGCCGAGCGCCATCGCCCGAACCGCGCCGGCGCCGATGGCCGCGCCGAATTTGCGGGCAACGCGATCCGCAATGCTCTCTTTCACCGTGTAATCGACGATATCCGGCGCCTTGAAGATCTCACGCGCGACGTAATCTGCATCGCCAAAACCGTCCGCGAGTCCAAGTTCGACGCTCTTCTGCCCCGTCCAGAATAGACCCGAGAACATGTCCGATGTCTCATGCAGACGCTTGCCGCGCCCTTGACGCACCGCGTCGATGAACTGCGCGTGGATCTGATCGAGCATAACCTGCGCATGTTCGTCCATCTTCGGCGTTTCGGGCGAAAACGGATCAAAAAAGCCTTTGTTCTCACCCGATGTGTGCAGTCGGCGCTGAATCCCCAACTTGTCCATCAGGCCGGTGAAACCAAAGCCGTCCATCAGCACGCCGATCGAACCGACGATACTCGCCTTGTCGACATAGATCTTCTCCGCCGCCGCGGCCGCGTAGTAGCCGCCGGACGCGCACATGTCGCCGACCACGACATACAGCGGAATAGACGGATATTTGCCGCGCAATCGCCGAATTTCGCTGTTGATAATGCCCGCTTGCACTGGACTGCCGCCCGGGCTGTTGCAATAAAGAATCACGCCGGCTGTATCGGAATCCTCAAACGCGGAATCGAGTGCAGTGTTGATATCTTGGGCGTTCGCACTCGTATCGGTCGCGATCTCGCCATCAAGCGAAACCATTGCCGTATGACGGCCAGTCGTGGCGACCCGCTCGCCCGAGAAGTTCAGCGCACCCCATACCGCCAGTGCGAGCACTACGAGGAACAGGAAGCGGAAGAAAATCCGCCAACGTCGCGAGGCGCGTTGCTCGTTGATCGCGGCCAGCGCGATGCGCTCGAGCGCGGCCCTTTCCCAGCCGGGCTGGTCGGCGGGTGCACGGGAGCCGCCTCCCGAGGCAGGGTCTTTTTCGGGGGTCAAGTTGTCGGACATGCGGACAGTGGAAAATTGGAAGAGGAAATCAGCGCGTAACCGGCAGCAAATCGCCGTCAGGCAGCCAGAATACCGCACGGCCCTCGAGCGTGTCGCGTTCCTCGACCTGCACGGGACGCAATCTGCCCCCGCGACACGGACCACCGACGCATTTGCCCGTATCCGGCGCGTAAATCGCGCCATGTGTCGCGCACATCAAGTATAAGCCGGACGATTCGAAGAACTGCCCTTCCTGCCAGTCGAGCTCCATCGGCACATGAGCGCAACGGTTCAAATAGCCGTAGGCGCAGCCATCATAGCGGACGAAAAACACCACGGCATCCTGCCCGCCGAGCCGCGCGCCGCGCCGGATGCCGTCGCCACCGTCGACCAGCTCGTCGGCCGCGCAAATGCGCACTGCCTGCGCAGCCGCGGCAGTAGCAGTATCCACGCCGTCGGCGCTCATGCGTTCTCCCGCAGCCAACCGGACAGATCGCTGATGCTCGACGCCACGAACTTCGGTGACATCGCATTCAGCGAATTCGCCGGATGCGCGCCATAAGTCACGCCAATGCCCGCCACGCCGGCGTTGAGCGCCATCTGCAGATCGTGTGTCGTATCGCCGATCATGACCGTGCGCGCCGTATCCTGCCCCAATTCGCGGGTGAGCTCGTGCAGCATGGCCGGATGCGGTTTCGAGAAGGTTTCGTCAGCGCAGCGCGTGCCGTCGAACAGGCTCGTCAGGCGCGCCTGGTCAAGCGCGCGATTGAGCCCGACGCGGCTCTTGCCGGTCGCGACCGCGAGCAGATAGCCGACGTCGCGCAACTCCTGGAGCATCTCGCGCACGCCGGGGAACAGCTCCGTAGTCTGGTCTTTTACAAGAAAATGAAAGCGGTAACGCTCAGAAAGCCGCGGGTAGTCGGCCGGATCGAGCGTCGGCGCGGCAATCTGCAGCGCGTCGCGCAGGCCGAGGCCGATGACGTAGCTCGCGGCTTCGTCCGCGGGAACCGGCAGGCGGAGATCGCGGCACGCCGCCTGGATGCTGCGCGTGATATGCGCGGTGGAATCCATCAGCGTGCCATCCCAGTCAAACACGATCAGATCGAATTGCTCTCTAGCCATGCAAGGTCGTCTCCGGGTTGAACCCAGTGCGTAGTTCGTTGAGTTGTTCTATAAAGCCGCGGCAGTCGGCAGGCAGCGGTGCCTCCAGCTGCAGCGGCGCGCCCGTCGCCGGATGCGTGAGCTTGAGCCGGTAAGCGTGCAGAAACATCCGCTTGATGCCGGGCTTCGCGTTGGCGCGCGCAAGCGCCTTGTTCAGCGCGAAATCGCCATATTTGGCGTCACCGACGATCGGTAGTGCCAGATGCTGCAGATGCACGCGAATCTGGTGCGTACGCCCCGTCTTCAGTTCCGCCTCAAGCAGCGCATATTCCGGCCAGCGCTCGACCAGATTGAAGATCGTGTGCGAAGCGAGGCCATCGGCCTGCACGCGCACGCGGCGCTCGCCGTCGGCGGTCAGGTACTTGTGAAGTGGCTCCTTTACCGCGCGGCGGCGACCCCAGTCGCTCGCCCATTCGCCGTGCACGCACGCGTAGTAGCGCTTGTCCATCCGGTTATCGCGAATCTGCTCGTGCAGATTGACGAGCGCCGCGCGCTTCTTCGCGAGCATCAGGATGCCCGAGGTCTCTCGATCCAGCCGATGAACGAGTTCCAGGAATTTCGCCTGCGGCCGCGCCTCGCGCATCTGCTCGATCACACCGAACGCGACACCGCTGCCGCCGTGGACCGCAACGCCGGCCGGCTTGTCGATCACGAGCAGATGCTCGTCTTCGAACAGGATGTGAAAGCGCGGCGCGGGCACGGGCACGCGGGCTGCGGCCTGATTCGGCTGCGCGACGCGGATCGGCGGCACACGCACCAGATCGCCCAGTTCGAGCCGGTACTGCGCGTCGATCCGGCCCTTGTTCACGCGCACTTCACCGCTGCGCAGGATGCGATAGATATGGCTTTTCGGCACGCCCTTGCAGACGCGCAGCAGGAAATTGTCGATGCGCTGACCAGCCGAGCGGTCGTCGATTTCGATCAGCGAAACCTGGTCGCTTGAAACCGAGTCTTCGACCGCGCCTGCAACCGATCTCTGGGATGTTTTGCCTAACTCTTTCATTCTGAATATAATTTGCCCAGCAGTCCGCGACGGCCGGCGCAGTGTCCGGAATGCGGCGGATTGCGCGAGCGCAAGCGATAAACCGTTATTTTACTTGCGCCGGGGTCTGGTTGCTCGCCCTGAAAATGAGATGCAACAAGTTGCACGCACGAAGTCAGCTCCCGGCAGGGACGGCGCCCGCAGGCGCGTTCGGTCAAGGTCGGCTTCGACGGTAACGGAATTTTGGTAAAAAAGAATTTAGCTTTCAGCTTCGTGATCCGGGTGGTATGACGCCCAGCTGGACGAAGCTGCAAGTCGCGAAAATACGGCGTGCGCCCAAGGCGTCTTGTAGAAAGTACAAGACATGGCGACGTCAAAAGAAGGCGAGACACCCCCAGCAGGAAAAGACGCGCCGCCTGCGCGAACTTCCCGTTGCGGCATGACCGCGGACTTCGGCCCTTTGCTCGCGCGCCCATTTGGCGCGCCGGCTTCAGAGGGCGAAGACTTATGAAGGTCTGCTGGCTAAACGCGGCGTGTCAGGCCATGATTTGAAGCCGTGTTCGCATGTGCCCTGCGGCACCGTGCCCTTTTTTTTATCGGGCTGGGCCCTCTCAGGCAATTCTCCCGCCATCTTTCCCGCTCCAGCGTGTTTGTGAAAACACAATAAGACGCGGCACGCCTACTCTCCCCGCTCTCGCGACTGACAACCGCGCAGCTGGGCTGGCGAGGCCGCTCTGGAGCCGTTCAATGAAACGAATGTTGTTCAACGCGACGCAGCAGGAAGAGCTGCGCGTCGCCATCGTCGATGGGCAAAAACTCATCGACATCGATATCGAAACCGCCGGTCGCGAACAGCGCAAAGGCAATATTTACAAGGGCATCATCACGCGCATCGAGCCGTCGCTCGAGGCCTGCTTCGTCAACTACGGCGAAGACCGTCACGGCTTCCTGCCGTTCAAGGAAGTCGCCCGCCAGTACTTCCGCGACGGCGTCGACATGCGTTCCGCACGCATTCAGGACGCATTGAAGGAAGGTCAGGAACTGATCGTCCAGGTCGAAAAGGAAGAACGCGGCAACAAGGGCGCAGCCTTGACCACGTTCATCTCGCTCGCCGGCCGCTATCTGGTGCTGATGCCGAACAACCCGCGCGGCGGCGGCGTGTCGCGCCGGATCGAAGGCGACGACCGTCAGGAACTGCGCGAAACCATGGCGCAGCTGCAACTGCCGGAAGGCATGAGCATCATCGCGCGCACGGCCGGCATCGGCCGCAGCGCCGAAGAGCTGCAGTGGGACCTGAACTACCTGATGCAGCTGTGGCGCGCAATCGAAGCCGCGTCGCAAAGTGGCACGGCCGGCCAGCCGATGCTGATCTATCTCGAATCGAGCCTCGTGATCCGCGCGATTCGCGACTACTTCCAGCCCGATATCGGCGAAATCCTGATCGACACGACCGAAATCCATGACCAGGCCCGCGCCTTCATGGACATCGTGATGCCGGACAACGTCGGCAAGGTAAAGCGCTACCACGACGACGTGCCGCTTTTCTCGCGCTTCCAGATCGAGCACCAGATCGAAACCGCGTACTCGCGCACCGTGCCGCTGCCGTCGGGCGGCGCGATCGTCATCGATCACACCGAAGCGCTCGTCGCGATCGATGTGAACTCGGCGCGCGCCACCAAAGGCGCGGACATCGAGGAAACGGCCGCGCGCACGAACCTCGAAGCCGCCGACGAAGTCGCTCGCCAGCTGCGTCTGCGCGACCTGGGCGGCCTGATCGTGATCGACTTCATCGACATGGAATCGGCCAAGAGCCAGCGCGAAGTCGAACAGCGCCTGAAAGACGCGCTGAAGCACGACCGCGCCCGCGTCCAGATGGGCAAGATCTCGCGCTTCGGCCTCATGGAGCTGTCGCGTCAGCGTCTGCGTCCGGCGCTGTCGGAAGGCAGCCACGTCACGTGTCCGCGCTGTAACGGCACGGGCCACATCCGCGATACCGAATCGTCCGCGCTGCAAGTGCTGCGGATCATTCAGGAAGAAGCGATGAAGGAAAACACCGCGGCGATCCACTGCCAGGTGCCGGTCGAAGTGACCGCCTTCCTGTTGAACGAGAAGCGCGCCGAAATCAACAAGATCGAGTCGCGTTTCAAGGTCAACGTCGTGCTGATCCCGAATAAGCACCTCGACACGCCGCACTACAAGCTCGAGCGTCTGCGTCACGACGACGCGCGCCTCGACGAGCCGCGCGCATCGTGGAAGATGGCCGAAGAAGCGGCCCGCGAACTCGAATCGGAAACCGGCTACAGCAAGCGCGCTGAGGAAGTGAAGCCGAAGCAGGAAGCGGCGGTCAAGGGCATCACGCCCGAGAAGCCGGCTCCGAGCGCGCCGGCCCGCCCGGCGGCCATCCCCGCTCCGGTCGCGGTGACGCCGGCCAGTGGCGGCTTCATCGGCTGGCTGAAGAATCTGTTCGGCATGCAGCCGGCTGTTCCGGCACCTGCGGCGCCGGCCACCACCGACAAGCAGGCCCGTCCGCAACGCGGTGAACGCACCGAGCGCGGTGAGCGCACGGGCGAGCGCGGCGGCGATCGAAACCGCAATCGCCGTGGCGGCGCCGGCGGTCGCGACGCGGCAGCGCGTGGCGAAGGCGTGACCGGCGGCCGTCAGGCGCAAGGTCAGCAGCCGTCGCCGCGTCGCGAGGAACGCGAAGGCCGCGAGGCACGCGAGGGCCGCGAACCGCGCGCGCCGCGTGAGCAACGCGAACCGCGTGAAGGCCGTGAACCGCGTGAGGCTCGCGAGCCGCGTGAAGCGCGTGAACCGCGCGAGGCTCGCGAACGCGACACCCGCGGCGCCGAGCGCGCGGAAGCCGTCGAAGGCACGGCACGCGGTGAGCGTCGCGAGCGTGGCGAGCGCGCTGAACGCGTCGAGCGTGGCGAGCGTCGCAAGCCGCAGGCGGAAGTCGCCTCGGCGCTGACGCAAACCGACACGCAAGCTGCCGACGAACTGGCGCGCAACCGCGCCGCAGCGGGTGAAAACGGCGTGCCGGTCGATCAGGAAACAGTCGCACGTGACGGCGAAGAGCGTCGTCGTCGCCGCCGTGGCCGTCGTGGTGGTCGTCGCGAGCGTGAAGAGGACGTGAATGGCAATCTCGCGGCGGATGTCGCGGAAGCAGAAGGCGACAACGTTGCCGCCAGCGACGAAGCGCCGGTGCGCACCCAGCAGCCGGTCGAGCACACGCCTGCAGCCAGCGAAGCGAAGGAAGTGACCCCGCTCGAAGTGGTGGTCGCCGCTGTCGCAACGGAAAGCGCCGTCGTGGCCGAACTGCATGCGGCAGCCGAAACGCCGGCTCTCGCCGCGGAAAATGCCGCGAAGACCGAAAAGGTCGTGCCGGTCGAAGAGGCCCCGGCGGCGTCGATCGAACCCGTGGCGGCGGAGCCGGCTATCGAAGCGCCAGCGCAGGCAGAGCAAGCCGCGTCGGCCGCGAGCGAACCGGTTACGCCGGCCGCTTCGGTCGAATCCGCCGCGCGTGCCGAATCCCCGGCAGTCGAGCCGGCCCTGGAAGTGCAGCCGACCGTCCCGACCGAACCGCGAGCCGTCCCGGCTGCGCTCGACACCGCGGCTCCGGCCACGATCGTCGAAGCACCGGCAGCCGTGCCGGCACCGCAGGCCGAAATCGTCGAGCCGCAACCGGTCGTCGCATCGGAACCGGCCGTGGTCGAACCGGCGCCCGTCGCCGCGGCCCCGCAGCCGGCCCCCGTCCACAGCGCAGCCCCCGCCGCCGCGTCGGCCGACGCCTTGCAGCCGGTCCTCGAGCAGGCTGGCCTGGTCTGGGTGAACACTGACGCCGACAAGCTGCGTGCCGCGCAGGAAGCGGCGGCGCAGACGGTCAAGCCGCCGCGCGTGATCCGTGAGCGCAAGGCGCTGCCGCCAGACGACCACGCGCCGATGCAACAGGTAGAAACGATCAAGCATCCGCAGTAAGCCGCGTCGTTGTTCGTGAAAAAGCCCGCCCTTTCCGGCGGGCTTTTTCTTTAGGCGGTCGTTTGTCGCCGCGAGCCGCGCCGCTCCCCGTATACCCCCACAACGTCCGTCGCGCATCTGCCGCCACCGGCATTTCCGATAGAATCAAATCATCCCCGTCCGTTAAAGCACCTGACGAACCATTTCATGTCACGACGCATCATCCCTGTTGCCGATCTCAGCGCGGCGCCGGTCATCACCGGCCCAGTGCAGACACCTAGCGGCGTGCTGCACGATGCGCTCGCGCGTCCGCTGCACGATCTGCGCATCTCGGTGACGGACCGCTGCAACTTCCGCTGCGTGTATTGCATGCCGCGCGCCGTGTTCGACAAGGACTATGCTTTCCTGCCGCACAGCGCGTTGTTGAGTTTCGAGGAGATCGAGCGGCTCGCGCAGTTGTTCGTCGCGCATGGCGTCGAGAAAATTCGCCTGACCGGCGGCGAGCCGCTACTGCGCAAAAACCTCGAATTCCTGGTCGACCGGCTCGCCCGGTTGACCACGCCTGCGGGCCGTCCGCTCGATCTCACGCTGACCACCAACGGCTCGCTGCTCGCGCGCAAGGCGCGCAGCCTGAAGGACGCCGGCCTCACGCGCGTGACCGTCAGCCTCGACGCGCTCGACGACGCGCTGTTCCGCCGCATGAACGACGCCGACTTCGCGGTCGCCGACGTGCTCGATGGCATCGCCGCCGCGCACGCGGTCGGACTCGCGCCGGTCAAAGTCAACATGGTCGTCAAACGCGGTACCAACGACGGCGAAATCGTCCCCATGGCGCGTCATTTCAAAGGCACGGGCGCGGTACTGCGCTTCATCGAGTACATGGACGTCGGCACCTCGAACGGCTGGAACATGACCGAAGTGCTGCCTTCCGCCGACGTCGTCACGCGCATCGCCGAGCATTTCCCGCTGGTGCCGCTCGAAGCGCACAGCGCCGCCGAAACTGCGCAACGCTGGGGTTATGTCGACGGCGGCGGCGAGATCGGCGTCATTTCGAGCGTCACCCGCGCGTTCTGCGGCAATTGCACGCGCGCGCGTTTGTCGACCGAGGGCAAGCTATACCTGTGCCTGTTCGCATCGACCGGACATGACTTGCGCGCGCTGTTGCGCGGCGGTGCGAGCGATGCCGGGATCGCCACCGCCATCGCCGAAATCTGGCAGGGCCGCGGCGACCGCTACTCGCAGCTGCGCGGCAGCCAGCCGGCCGATCAGGGCGAGCCGGCCAAGCGTCGCGTGGAAATGTCCTACATCGGCGGCTGAGCGGCCGACGCATGTCCATCCCCCGCGAACAGATCACTGGCCTCGTGCTCGCGGGCGGGCGCGGCACGCGCATGGGCGGCGTCGACAAGGGGTTGCAGCCGCTGCACGGCGAACCGCTCGCCGCTCACGTGCTGCGGCGCCTCGCGCCGCAGACCGGCCCGCTGATGATCAGCGCGAACCGCCATCCCGACACCTATGCGGCGCTCGGCGCGCCATATCGCGCAACGCTCGTCGCCGACACCCTCCCCGACTTTCCCGGCCCGCTCGCCGGCATGCTCGCCGGACTGCGCGCCGGCGGCACGGCGTACCTGCTGAGCGCGCCCTGCGATTCGCCGTGGCTACCGGCCGACCTCGCCGCGCGCCTCGCGGATGCGCTCGACGCGAACCACGCCGACATCGCAACGGTCACCACCGTCGACACCGGTGGAGAAACCTCCCTGCACCCGGTATTCGCGCTGATGCGCACCGCCGTCGCGGACGACCTGGCCGCGTTTCTGGCCTCCGGCGAGCGCAAGGTCCGCGCGTGGTACGCGCGCCACAAGACGGTCGAAGTCGTCTTTGCCGACGAGCGCGCGTTCTACAATGCCAACTCGTTACAAGAACTCGCCGACCTCGAACGCAATCGGGGCCCCGGCTGACATCCGCTCCGGCCGCACGGCAACAGCCGCGCCCGTCACCGGTCGCGACGCCCAGCCATTCATGACCACGCTCAACGACTTTTCCCGCTGCGTCGCGCAGTACGATCCTCATGCGCTACCCGTCCCGGCCGCTCAGGCGATCGTCCGGCAGTGGGCGACGCCGGTCGCGGCCGTCGAGCGCCTGGCGTTGCGCGATGCACTCGACCGCGTGCTAGCCGCCGACATCGTGTCGCCGATCGACGTGCCCGCGCACGACAACTCCGCGATGGACGGCTACGCGTTCAATCACGCGGCGCTCGCGGCCGCTATGCGAGGCGGCGCGGACAGCGTCGAGCTGACGGTCGCCGGCAAGGCGCTCGCCGGTCATCCGTTCGCGGGCCGCGTCGCGGCGAACCAGTGCGTGCGCGTGATGACGGGCGCCTGCATGCCTGCCGGTTGCGACACCGTCGTGCCGCAGGAACAGGTGGAGCGCGACGGTGCGGAGTCCACGTCGATCCGCTTCGCCGCCAGCGCGGCGGCGGCGGGTGCGAACCGCCGCCGCGCCGGCGAAGATCTCGCGCGCGGCCACGTCGCGCTGCATGCCGGCCGCATCGTGCGCGCGTCGGACCTCGGCCTGCTCGCGTCGCTCGGCATTGGCGAAGTCAGCGTGCGGCGGCGTTTGCGCGTCGCGTTCTTTTCGACCGGCGACGAACTGCGCTCGCTCGGCGAGCCGCTCGACGCGGGCTCGGTTTACGACAGCAACCGCTACACGCTGTTTGCGATGCTGCGGCACCTGAACATCGACGCGCTCGATCTCGGCGTCGTGCGTGACGAGCCGGCCGCGCTCGAAGCCGCGCTGCGCAGTGCCGCGGCCAACGCCGACGTGGTGCTGACTTCGGGCGGCGTGTCGGTGGGCGAAGCGGACTTCACGAAGCAGCTGCTACAGACCTTCGGCGACGTCGCCTTCTGGAGTCTCGCGATGCGCCCCGGCCGGCCGCTCGCGTTCGGCCGCCTGTGGTCCGGCGCACATCCCGGGCTCGGCAAACCTGCGCTATTCTTCGGCCTGCCCGGCAATCCGGTCGCCGTGATGGTGACGTTCTATCAGATCGTGCGCGAAGCGCTGCTGCTGATGGCCGGCGCGACGCCGCGGCCGCTGCCGGTGATTCACGCGACGAGCCGCGTGGCGGTGGGCAAGCGCGCGGGCCGCACCGAATTCCAGCGCGGCATCGCCGAACAGGACGCGCACGGACACTGGCATGTGAGCCCGACCGGGTCGCAAAGCTCAGGCGTGCTGAGCTCGATGAGCGAAGCGAACTGCTTCATCGTGCTCGGCCACGACGAGGGCGACATCGACGTCGGCGATCGCGTGTCGATCATGCTGTTCGACGGTCTCATCTGACGTTCCAGGCGGCGCATCGATCGCACGACATCGGCACCACAGCAGCACTTCATCGACACGCCACCCACTATCACTACTACGACACACGGGTTTGACTTACATGAAAAAACAGATCTCGTTCATCGCACCGGGACAGACGGCCAAAGCGCTGATTCTCGTGTATCTGACGTTCTCGGTGCCGATCGTGCTGCTCGGCGTGGTGGTCGCGTTCGTGCGCTATGGCTCGGTCGAGCTGAGCACGGTGTTCAGCGCGCTGCTGCTGAACGCGATCCTCGGCTTCGTGCTGTTGTGGATCGCGTGCCACGCCTACAACTGGGTCGCGTCGCGCTTCGGTGGTATCGAAATCCATCTGGCCGACGCACCGGAAGAAACGTAATGCCCGCGACGATCCGCGCCGCCAAGCCCGCGGATACCGGCGCGAATCAGCCGGCGATCAGCTTCTATCAGAAGATGGGGGCGACGGTGTTGCCGGACTGGCGCGTCGTGCGCGTGACGGGCGATGCGCTGGCGCGGCTGGCTGCAAGGGCGTGAATTCCAGCGCCTCGCCCCTCATTGCTCATCAGGCTCCACATTCGACAGCGCATCGCCGAGCAACCCGCTCGCCTCGTCGCCCGGTAACGCCTCGACGTCGCGCAGCTTGCGGTTCATCATGCGCGTGCGCGTTTCCGCGGCCTCGATCGAACGCGTGACGGTTTCGAGCTGAGCCTTGGTCTTCGCGAGCACGTCGCCGAATTTGCCGAACTCCGTCTTCACCGCGCCGAGTACCTGCCACACCTCGCTCGAACGCTTTTCGATCGCGAGCGTGCGGAAGCCCATCTGCAGACTATTGAGCAACGCGGTCAGCGTGGTCGGCCCCGCAATCGTCACGCGATAGTCCCGCTGCAGCAGATCCGTGAGTCCCGGTCGGCGCAGCACTTCCGCGTACAGGCCTTCGGTCGGCAGGAACAGCAGCGCGAAGTCGGTCGTATGCGGCGGCGCCACGTACTTCTCCGCGATCGTGCGCGCCTCCGCGCGAATTCGCACTTCGAGCGCGCGCGATGCTTCCTCGACCGCGACCGGATCGGCGCGCTCCTGCGCTTCGATCAGCCGCTCGTAGTCCTCGCGCGGGAATTTGGCGTCGATCGGCAGCCATACCGGCGTATTCGCGCCGCCGGGCTCCGGCCGCCCCGGCAGACGAATCGCGAACTCCACGCGATCGGCGCTCTTCGGCACCGTCGCGACGTTCTTCGCGTATTGATCGACGGTCAGCACTTGTTCGAGCAAGGCTTCGAGCTGCACTTCGCCCCACGTGCCGCGCGTCTTCACGTTGGTCAGCACGCGCTTCAGATCGCCGACGCCGGCCGCCAGCGTCTGCATTTCACCGAGGCCGCGATGCACCTGTTCGAGCCGGTCGGACACGAGCTTGAACGACTCGCCGAGACGCTGCTCAAGCGTTGCGTGCAGTTTTTCGTCCACGGTGCGGCGCATTTCCTCGAGCCGCGTCGCGTTGTTCGCCTCGATGTCCTTCAGACGCTGCTCGATCGTCGCGCGCACTTCGGCGAAGCGCCGGTCGTTCGCCTCGGTTAGTTGCCCGAGTTGCAGGCTCAGCGTGTCGCCGAACTGCTTCAGCGAGCGGCCCTGCTCGTCGCGCGCCTGCTGCGCCTGTGCCTGCAGGCTGTGACGCACGGCGTCGAGCTGTTGCGCGAAGCCGTCGATCTTGCCGCCCTGCACCGTCGTCATGCTGCTGAACTGCGCGGCGAGCGTCTGCTGAAAATGCGCGAAGCCGCTGCTTTGCTCGGTGCGCGACACGCGCGCGGTCTCGGCGATGTCGTTGCGCAGTTGCCGCTCGAGCCGCTCGGCGGCATGCGCCTGCGCGTCGACGACGGCATCGACGCGTTCGTTCAGCATCTCGAACTGTTCGCGCTGCTCCGGGCGGTCGTGACCGCGTAGCAGCAAGGCGAGTGCGATCACGAGGGCAACCGCCAGCACCGCGACGGCCGCCACCAGAATCATTGTCATGAACGCGCCTTGCCGATCACGTCGGGGTTGATCGGATTCGGCGGCTGACCGGCGCGCGGTCCTGCGCCGAGGCCGGCGATCAGGTTGTCCGCGGCGAGATTCGCCATGGCGCGGCGCGTGGTTTCGGTCGCGCTCGCGATGTGCGGCGTCAGCACGACGTTCGGCACGTTCAGCAGCGCCGGGTGCAGCTGCGGCTCGCCTTCGAACACGTCCAGACCGGCCGCCGCGATGCGCCTGTCACGCAGCGCGTCGGCCAACGCCGCATCGTCGACGATGCCGCCGCGCGCGATGTTGGTGAGCGTCGCGCGCGGCTTCATCAGCGCCAGTTCGGCCGCGCCGATCGTATGGTGGTTGCCTTTGTTGTACGGCAGCACCAGCACGACGTGGTCGGCGCGCCGCAGCAGATCCTCTTTCGACACGTACTCCGCGTTCAGCTCGGCCTCGATTTGCGGCGCGACGCGCGAGCGATTGTGATAGATGACCCGCATGTTGAAGCCCTGCGCGCGCCGCGCGAGCGCCTGGCCGATGCGGCCCATGCCGATCACGCCGAGCGTCGAACCGTATAGGTCGCTGCCGAGGAAGCCATCGTAGCTCCACTTCTGCCAATGTCCGGCGCGCAGCCAGTGCTCCGATTCGGCGATGCGGCGCGCGGCGGCCATCATCAGCGCCCAGCCGAAATCGGCGGTCGATTCGTTCAGCACGTCCGGCGTGTTGGTGCCGAGTACGTTCGCCGCGTTGAACGCGGCCATGTCGAAGTTGTTGTAGCCGACCGCCATGTTCGACACGACGCGCAGACGCGGCGCCGCGGCGAGCACGCCCGCGTCGATCATCTCGCCGGCCGTCAGCGCGCCGTCCTTGTCCGCGAGACGGCGCTTCAGTTCGTCGGCGGGCAACACGTCGCCCTCGTTCCAGTCGACGTCGAAGTACTGCTTGAGCCGGTCGATCACGTCGGGAAAGATCGAACGGGCAACGAGGATTTTCTGCAATGCAAGTCTCCGTATCGCACGTCGAGGGATTGTCTCGGCGTTGCAGAGTCAGCGTTCAAAAAAGAGCCAGCCGGTCAGCGCGAACAACGGCAGCAGCACCGCGCCGGACCAGCCCAGATACGCAAAAAAGCTCGGCATGCGCACGCCGCGCGATTGCGCGATCGCCTTCACCATGAAGTTCGGCGCGTTGCCGATGTAGGTGTTCGCGCCCATGAACACGGCGCCGGCCGAAATCGCCGCGAGCGTGGTCGCGCCGGTGGTCATCAAGGTCTGCGCATCGCCGCCGGCCAGGTTGAAGAACACGAGGTAGGTCGGCGCGTTGTCGAGAAACGAAGATAGCAGGCCGGTCGCCCAGAAGTACATGATGTCGCGCGGCTCGCCTGACGAATCATTGACCAGATGGACGATGCCCGCGAACGCGCCGGCTTCTCCCGCGCGCAGGATCATGATGACCGGCACGATCGTCACGAAGATGCCGGCGAACAGTTTGGCGACTTCCTCGATCGGCGCCCAATTGAAGTCGTTGCCCGCGCGGGCCGCGCGCGGTGTCCACGCGAGCGATAGCAGCGTGACGACGATCAGCGCGGCGTCGCGCACGATGTTTTGCAACGCGACGTGCGTGCCGAGCACGTCGAATGTGATTTGCGGGCGCCACAGTCCGCTCATCAGCACGAACGCGATCAGCGCGGCGAGCAGCACGAAATTGATCTTGCCGTCGATGCCGAGCGGCGCGCCGTCGGGCGTCGGATCGAGGAAAGCTGAACGCACCTCCTCGCGCTTGTGAAAGTAGTACGAGTCGAGCGCATAGAACGCGGCGAGCAGCATGCCGCTCACGAACAGCATCGGCCGCGCGAGATGCGTGGTGGTCCAGAAAAAGCTCACGCCTTCGAGAAAACCGAGGAACAGCGGCGGGTCGCCGAGCGGCGACAGCGCGCCACCGACGTTCGCGACGAGGAAGATGAAGAACACGACCACGTGGGTCACGTGGCGGCGATTGTCGTTTGCGCGCAGCAACGGGCGGATCAGCAGCATCGCCGCGCCGGTCGTACCCATCACGCTCGCGAGCAAGGTGCCGAGCGCGAGAATCGCGGTGTTCAGACGCGGTGTGCCATGCAGGTTGCCGCGCACGCAGATGCCGCCCGCGACGGTATAGAGCGCGGTCAGCAGGATGATGAACGGGATGTACTCGTCGAGCATGGCATGCGCGAGCGCGCCGAGCGCCGCGCTCGCGCCGAAGCTCACGGCAAGCGGCACGATGAACGCGAGCGCCCACGCCGCGGCGATCTTGCCGAAGTGGTGATGCCAGAGGGCTGGCGCGATCAGCGGAAGGATCGCGATCGACAGCAGCACACCCGCGAAGGGCAAGCCCCACAACGCCGACAAGCGCGCGCCGTCGAGGAGCGTCTCAGCCTGCACGGACGGCGAGCACAGCGCAAGCATCGACGCAACGGCGAGCCACCGGCCCGCGCGGCCGGCCTGCGAATTCATGCCGATACAGGCCGCGCGACGGCTTGCAACCGCACGCACGACAGATAACGCGTGTGTCGCGTATGCGCTGGCACGCCGCCGCGCGACGCGTTCAAGCATCCTGCACGACGATCGCATGCACCCGGTAGGGGCCGTGCGCGCCCAGCACGATGGTCTGCTCGATGTCGCCGGTGCGCGATGGTCCCGACACGAAATTGACCGCGCGCGGCAGCTCGCCGCGTTCCTTGCGGATCAGGTCGAACGCCTCTTCATGACCCGCGACGATCCGCGAGCCCGGCACGATCGCGATGTGCGTCTCCGGCAGCAGCCCGGCCGACGCATACGTCTCGGGACCGGACAGCAACACGAGCGTGCCGGTCTCCGCGGTCGCGCAGAAACAGCCGGTGAGACCGACCACGTCATTGTCTTGCGGTTTGCGATATTCGACGGCGAGGCCGGCTGCGGCCCACGGCAGATCGCGCAGCGTTTGCCACGCGATGGCCTGCAACGGCAAACCGTGTTGCGTCAGATAGCGATGCGCGGCGGCGGGTACATCGGCGAAGGTTTGAACGGTGTCGACAGTACTCGCCATTTTCTGCGCTTCCTCGATGAAGCGCGCGCGCAGATCGGTGGGCATGTCCGGACGCGGGCCGGCCGGATGACGCGCGAGATAGTCCGCCGCGGCTTCGCGCTCGGCGGCGCTCGGTTCGGGCTCGCGCCCTTGCGCGGCGCGGATGCGCGCCAGGATGTTGCGGCGGGCAATCGATGTGTCCATGGGCGAAATCCTCGTGTCGACGGCCGTGCGATATGGCGAGGATTATACCGGCCGCGCTCCGCGCGAACACCCTGGCCGAACGGCATATTGCCGCCAGTCGGTAGCGCGGCGACACTGTTCGCCGTGCCCCCGAACGCGAGCAGATCATGGTCAGGCGATGAACCGAAAAGCAGTCCGCACAGCGCGCTACCTGGCCGCCTCTTCTTCCGGCTGCGCGATGCCGAACACCTGGCGCAGATACGCGAGATACGCCTTGTCCTCGCACATGTTCTTGCCCGGCGAGTCCGACAATTTCGCGACCGGCTGACCGTTGCAACGAACCATCTTGATCACGATCTGCAGCGGGTTGTAGCCGAGGTCGTTGGTCAGATTGGTGCCCACGCCGAACGCGAGCTTGCAGCGGCCGCGGAAGCGCTCGTATAGCTGCAGCACCTTCGGGATGTCGAGCGCGTCGGAGAACACGAGGACCTTGGTGCGCGGGTCGCAACGATTCGCCTCGTAGTGTTTGAGCAGGCGCTCGCCCCAGTCGAATGGGTCGCCGGAATCGTGGCGAGCGCCGTCGAACAGCTTGCAGAAGTACATGTCGAAGTCGCGCAGGAACGCCTGCATGCCGTACACGTCGGAGAGCGCGATCCCGAGGTCGCCGCGATATTCCTTCGCCCACATCTCGAAGCCGAAGATCTGCGAGTCGCGCAGCCGCGGACCGAGCGCCTGGCAAGCCTGCAGGTACTCGTGCGCCATCGTGCCGAGCGGTGTCAGGCTGTGCTTCATCGCGTAGAAGACGTTGCTCGTGCCGGCGAACTGCTCGCCGAGACCGTCCTTCAGCGTGAGGATCACTTCCTCGTGCCACTGCTTCGAGAAGCGGCGGCGCGTGCCGTAATCGGCGATCTTGCAGTCGGCGAACTCCGGACGAGCGCCGAGCAGTTGAATCTTGTCGAGCAGACGGCCACGGCCTACGTGATAGTCGGGCGTTTGCTGGGTGTTGCGGAAATAGACTTCGTTGACGATCGCGAGCACCGGAATTTCGAAGAGGATCGTATGCAGCCACGGCCCCTTGATGTCGATGTCGATTTCGCCATTGCCCTTCGGCGACGGCGTGATCGAAATGTACTTCTCGTTCAGATGGAACAACGCGAGGAACTCGATGAAGTCGCCCTTGATGAAGCGCATGCGGCGCAGGTAGTCGAGTTCGTCGTCGGTGAAACGCAGTTCGCAGAGCTTGCGCGTTTCGTCGCGAATCTCGTCGATGTACGGCACCAGATCGACGTTCGGCGTGCGGCAGCGGAAGCGGTACTCCACGTTGGCGGCGGGGAAGTGATGCAACACCACCTGCATCATCGTGAACTTGTACAGATCGGTATCGAGCAGCGAAGTAATAATCATGATGGTACGAACTGGACCGCTGAAAAAACGAAAAGGGCTCACTGCACCCTTGCAACGGACGCGCTGAGCCGAGCGGCGCGCCAACCTGATGCATGTTACCCGAATGCGTCCGCATCCAGCGTGCCACCGGGCCTTCGCCGCCATTGCGCGGCCGCTCGCGGCACCCCATAAACTAATCACGAAAACATATAAGACGCACGGCCCGATGCTTTATGCGCCTGTTGACGTTACGTTACAATAGTGCTTTTGGCGTCCGCGCCCTCCCCGATTCCGCATGCAGGAGCTGCCTGAATGACTCACGTTGTGACCGAAAGCTGCATCAAGTGCCGCTATACCGACTGCGTCGATGTGTGCCCGGTGGACTGCTTTCGCGAAGGTCCCAACTTCCTCGCGATCGACCCCGATGAATGCATCGACTGCGCCGTGTGCGTGGCCGAGTGCCCGGTGAACGCCATCTATGCCGAAGAAGACGTGCCGGGCGACCAGCAGGACTTCATCGCGCTGAACGCCGACCTGGCGAAAGCGTGGCCGAGCATCACGAAGACCAAGGCACCGCTGCCGGAAGCCGAGGAATTCAAGGATGTGAAGGAAAAGCTCGCGCTGCTCGCGCGCTGAGCGCGAGCCGCCTGTCACCTGCCTTGGCCGTTCAGGTTCAGTATCAGGATGAACGCCGAGGTATTGACAGACGTTTCAGCTGCCTCTAAAATTTCGTTTCTCTGCTGTTGTTGTTCTGTTCCTCGATAGCTCAGTCGGTAGAGCGCCGGACTGTTAATCCGTAGGTCCCTGGTTCGAGCCCAGGTCGAGGAGCCAAGAATTGCAAAAGCCCGTTAATCAAGACGGGTTTTTTTATGTAGATCAAGTTGTACTGCTGTTCCTCGATAGCTCAGTCGGTAGAGCGCCGGACTGTTAATCCGTAGGTCCCTGGTTCGAGCCCAGGTCGAGGAGCCAAAAAATTTGAAAGGCCCGCATCCATGCGGGCCTTTTTGTTTTTGTGCCACGATGGACAGCCTCACGCGCGCCGCGCGCCGTTATACGATGGCGCCTTCACGGCGCACGTTTCGCCCCGCTCTGGCGCCGGCCCACTCCAGACACTCAACCGGCACGCTCATGAAATCCACCTCGCTACGCATCGCGCTCGCGGCCGCCGGCGCCCTGCTGCTTTCTTCGGCGCGCGGCGAAGAAATCGCCAGCGTCAATACGGATTTTCACGTTACCGGCTCCGACCGCGTGGTCGTGGAGGCCTATGACGATCCCATCGTGCAAGGCGTCACCTGCTACGTGTCGCGGGCGCGGACGGGCGGCGTCAAAGGCACGCTCGGCATCGCCGAAGATCCGACCGAGGCTTCGATCGCGTGCCGCCAGCTCGGGGAGTTGCATTTCACCGGCCCCGTCAAGCAGAAGGACGACGTGTTCTCGGTCAGCATGTCGCTGATCTTCAAGTCGCTGCACGTGGTGCGCGTGGTCGACACGAAGCGCAACGCCCTGGTCTATCTGACCTACAGCGACCGCGTCGTCAGCGGCAGCGCGAAAAACAGCGTGAGCGCCGTACCGATGCCCACTGGCACGACGATTCCGGTCAAGTAAGGGCAAGTCAGGACAAGTACCGGCAATCGACGGCACCAGCGGCACGCGGCGCGGCGCTGCACACCCGCCGCCGTCCCCGACAACGACGCGTTAAACTGACCGGTCCAGCTAGACTTTCGTCATGACCGCCACCCCTCGTTTCCGCGATTCCGCCCGCTACTGGCGCACGCCGCTACTGCCCGGCGCGGATCTGCTCACCGCCGAATATCACGATCACGAGTTCGCGCCGCATTGGCACGACGCCTACACGATCCCGGTGATCGTCGCGGGTGCGGAATGCTATCGGTATAGCGGCGAGCACCATGTCGCCGAAGCGGGCAGCGTGCCGGTCATCAACCCGGGCGAGTTGCATACGGGGTCGAAGGCGGTCGAGGCGGGCTGGCGGTATCGCGTGATGTATGCGCCGGTCGGGTTCCTCTGCGCGCTGGCCGACGAAGTCGCCGGCAAGCCGCAGGCCTTACCGTGGTTTGCGCCCGGCGTGATCCGCGATTCCGATCTCGCGACGCGGCTCGCGCACGCCCACCGTCTGCTCGAAACCGGCGACGACGCGCTCGCCGCCGAAACCGCGATGCTCGACGCGCTGTCCACGTTGCTGGTCCGCTATGCGCGGACGCGCCCCGCCGCCGCGCGCGTCGCCACCGACGACACTCGCGTCGCACTGATGCAGGAGCGTCTGACCGGCGACCTCGTCGAACCGGTGACGCTCGCCGAGGTCGCGAAGGCAGCGGGTCTGTCGCCGTTCCACGCGGCGCGGCTATTCACCCAATCGACCGGCCTGCCGCCCCACGCGTGGCGCAATCAGGTGCGCCTGCAGCGCGCGCTCGCGCCGTTGCGCGCCGGCGTCCCGGTGACCGACGTCGCCGCCGCGAGCGGCTTCACCGATCAGAGCCATTTCACGCGGCATTTCCGGCGCATGTTCGGCGTGCCGCCGGGCCAATGGCAAGGAACGCAGCGCGGTTCGTAACCCGATGCGGCACCGCCGGCGCCTGCGCCGCGCGCCGTGAGCGTGCCGCCGCAATCCGTCAGCCCGTCATCAGCCATCCCCCCGCTACACCGTAGCACCCCATCCGCAACCCGCCGCAAGAACGTACAAGTCCGAACGCCGGTCAGCCGCTATGCTTCCGACATCAAGGAGGCTTAGATTGACCGATTCCACCCAAGGCCAGCCCACCCGGGGCGCCCATCTCAAAGAGTTCGCCGCCGGCGCGCGCGACATCATCCCGATGATGGTCGGCGCCGCGCCGTTCGGCGTCATTTTCGGCACGCTCGTGACCTCCAGCCCGCTGCATCTGTGGCACGGCCAGTTGATGTCGCTCGTCGTTTTCGCGGGCTCCGCGCAGTTCATCGCGCTCGGGCTGATCGCCGGACATGCGAGCTTCGCCGTGATCTGGGCGACCACGCTCGTCGTCAATCTGCGTCACGTGCTGTATAGCGCGACGCTCGCACCGCACGTCGCGCATCTGCCGAAGCGCTGGCGTTGGGCGCTCGGCGCGCTGCTCACCGACGAAGTCTTCGCGGTCGCGTGGGAGCATTACCGGCATCGCGAGCCGGGCACGGTCGGCCCGTACTACTTCTTCGGCGCCGGCGTCGCGATGTATCTGAACTGGCAGCTATGGACCGTCGCCGGCCTGCTGTTCGGCGCGGCCTTCCCCGGCCTGCAGTCGCTCGGTCTCGACTTTGCGATGGTGGCGACGTTCATTGCGATCGTCGTGCCGCAACTGGTCGCGCTGCGCTATATCGCGGCGGCCGTCACCGCCGGCACGCTGGCGTTTTTCTGGCAGGCGTGGCCGTACAAGCTCGGCCTGCTCGGCGCAGTGTTCGCGGGAGTCGCGGTCGGCGTACTGCTGTCGATGTCGCGTCTGAACCTGCGTGGCGCGCGCCGTCCCTTGGAGGCCACGCGATGAGCTACGTCGTTCTGATCGTCGGCATGGCCGCGATTACGTGGTTGATCCGCGCGGCCGTGTTCGTGCTCGGCGACCGGCTCGTGTTCCCGCCGCTTCTGCGCGCCGCGCTTAGCTTCGTGCCGGTCACCGTGCTGACCGCGATCATCGTCCCGATGGCCGTGTCGCCGCACGGCAACAACGCCGAGCTGAGCTGGCGCAATCCGCAACTGGTCGGCGCGCTCGCCGCGATCGTCGTTAGCGCGCTGACGCGCCGGCCGCTGCTGACGATCGCAGTCGGTCTAGGCGTGTTCTTCGTCTGGCAGTGCGTGGTGCTGAAGTAAGCGCGCCCTGTCTCTACGCTCATCGACTCATCAGCGGTCCCGTCGACACCTCGCCGCCTCGCGGGCCGCGCACTCCCGTTCAAGCGACTCCCAAGCGGGCCTTTGCCCGAAGCTTCCCTCCAAAGCGTCCGCGCGTCGCCGGGCCGCCCTCAAGTTTCCCGCCACCCCGCCGATATGCAGTCGAGGTCCGCTCATCGGGAGTCGTCCCGCTGGTTACGCGGCAACAGGCTGGAATCAAGCGCGTCGGCAACCGGCGTCGCATCGCCTCGGTCCGCGAGCGGCCGGGCGATCTTGCGACGGCGCGCCGCGCGCGGCCGCATTAAACGGGATAACACATGGGTCAAATCACCCTGAAGCTCAAGGACGAGACCGTCGCGTCGCTGCGCAAGGACTTCGAGGCCTTTTTACGGGTCTCGCTGAAGCTCGATCCGCAGTTCGCGACGCCGTCGTTCGAGGATTTCTTACGCGCCAAGCTACTCGACAACATGGTGCCGCTCACCGAGCACGCGGTACAGCGGATGCTGCAAGGCGGCCAGTACGCGTGGGCCAAACGCACGCTCGACAAGGAATTCCCGGACGTCGTGTCGATCCTGATGCGGCAGGCGGGCGAGTTCGGCTTCGGTTTCGCGGCGCGCTCGGAATGGACGCCCGAGGAGCTCACCAAGCAATGCCGCGACTGGGCCGCCGCAATCGTCAAGGAAGCGGAAGGCGACGCGACGCTGGTCGACCCCCTCGCCTCGCAGATCAAGAGCACGGTGCAGGACATTCAGGCGCTCGAGGAAGTGATGCAGACGCCGGCATGGCGGCTCGTCGAATCGCTGCGCCAGCGCGTCTACGAGGCGAAGGTCGCGTGCGAGACGAGCGTGGGCAGCACCGCGCGCGAGAAGCTCGGCGAACTGCGTGGGCTGTTGCGGCTAGGCATTTCGCACGGCACGTTCCAGAAGCAGGAAGCGCAGCAGATCATGGAGTATCTGCGGCTCTTGAAGCCGGAGATTTTCGTCGAGGAGCCGTACGACGTGTTCTCGCGGCTCGCGGCATGGCTGCGCAATTTCTTCGTGCCGCCGCCTCCGGTCGCGCAGCAACAGCAGCGGCAGTCGCGCTGAGCTTCCACTGACCCGCGCGGCGCGCGTCCCTTCGTCGGATCGACGCGCCCCCTGCCCGCGCGTCGATCCCAACGCGCGGTGCTAGCGGCTCAATCCCACATCTTCCTGAGCTTCGCCGCGATCTCGATCTTCGCCTGCGCGGCCGCGGCGAACCCCGCCGCGCTCGGCGCGCTCGCCACCGCAATGCGCGGCCATGCATAGGCGTCGAACAGCGGCAGCATCGGCGTGGCGATGAAGCGCGTGCGCGACGCCCACACATGGCGGTCGCCCAGATGCGTCTGGTTGTGCACGTAAAAGCGCTGCGGCACGACGATGTGCAGGTCTTCCTTCGCGCGCGTCATCGCCACGTAGAGCAGGCGCCGCTCCTCGTCGATTTCCTCGTCGCTGCCGGTGCCGAGATCGGACGGAATGCAGCCGTCGACGCCGTTCAGCACGAACACGTTGCGCCACTCCTGACCCTTCGCCGAATGGATCGTCGACAGGATCAGGTAGTCCTCGTCGATCAGCGGCACGCCGGATTCGTCGCTGGTCGCGTCGGGCGGATCGAGCGTCAATTCGGTCAGGAAGCGTTCACGCGACGGATACGTACCCGCGATGCTTTCCATCTGCAGCAGGTCCGCGTGACGGATCGCGGCGTCCTCGTGGTTGCGCTCCAGATGCGGCTCGTACCAGCGCCGCACCATCTCGAACTCGGCGGGCCACGGCGTTTGCCGGCCGTACACGCTCGACATCAGCTTGACGAACGGATGCCAGTCTTCCTGCGTGCGCGCGGGCGCCGCAAACGCGGCCAGCACACCGCCCGCGGTCGCGACCGGATCGCCGCCGTCCGCGCGCGCGACGATGTCGTCGAGCACCTTCGCCGCGGTGGCCGGGCCGACGCCCGGCAGCAGCTGCACGACGCGAAAGCCGGCGACGCGATCGCGCGGATTCTCGGCCCAGCGCAGCACCGCGAGCACGTCCTTCACATGCACCGAGTCGAGAAATTTGAGCCCGCCGAACTTGACGAATGGAATGTTGCGGCGCGTGAGCTCGATCTCGAGCGCGGCGCTGTGATGCGCGGCGCGAAACAATACCGCCTGCGACTTCAGCTTCACGCCCTGCTCGCGCGCCTCGAGCACCTGCTCGACGACGTAGCGAGCTTGCGCGGCATCGTCGGCGACCGTGACGAGGCGCGGGCGCTGCGCTGACGCCTTGTCGGTCCACAGATTCTTGGTGTAGCGCTCGCTCGCGAGTTCGATCACCGCGTTCGACGCGGCGAGAATCGGCTCGGTCGAGCGATAGTTGCGCTCGAGCGTGACCTGCCTGGCGGGCGGCTCGAACTGCGTGGGAAAGTCGAGGATATTGCGCACCGTCGCGCCGCGAAACGAATAGATCGACTGCGCGTCGTCGCCGACCACGGTCAGGCCACGGCCGTCCGGCTTCATTGCGAGCAGGATCGACGCCTGCAGGCGGTTGGTGTCCTGGTATTCGTCGACCAGAACATGATCGAAACGCGCCGACAGATCGGCCGCGATGCTGGGCTCGGCGGCCATGTGCGACCAGTAGAGCAGCAGATCGTCGTAGTCGAGCACGCTCTGCTTCTGTTTGGCGTCGACGTATGCGGCGAACAGCCGGCGCAGATCGTCCTCCCACTCGCGACACCACGGAAACGCGCGGTCCAATACCTGGCCGAGCGATGCGCCGGTGTTGACGACACGCGAGTAGATCGCGAAGCAGGTGCCCTTCGCCGGAAAGCGCCGCTCCTTCGCGGACAGTCCAAGCTCGTGGCGCACGAGGTTCATCAGGTCGGCGGAGTCTTCGCGGTCGTTGATCGTAAACGCGGGCGCGAGGCCGATCAGATCCGCGTATTCGCGCAACAGCCGCGCGCCGACACTATGGAAGGTACCCGCCCACGTGAGCCCTTGCGCGAGCGCGGCGCGTGGGCCGACGGTAGTGGCCGCGGCGCCCGCGATGCGGGTCACGCGGCGGATCATTTCGAGCGCCGCGCGGCGCGAGAAGGTCAACAGCAGGATGCGCTGCGGATCGGCACCCTTCACCACCAGATTGGCGACGCGGTGCGCGAGCGTGTTGGTCTTGCCGGAGCCGGCGCCCGCGATCACGAGCAGCGCGCCGGGCAGCGCGTCCGGCGTGTCGGTCCCGTATTCGACGGCTTCGCGTTGGGCGTCGTTGAGCTTCGCTAGCCAGGCGGCGGTATCGAACGACGGTGCGGATTCGGCGACGGTGGACACTGATCGGTTTCGCGGGTTGGATGGATTTTCAGGATGCGACGCACACTGTATATCCATACAACCTCATGCGACAAGCGCCCCTTTTTTCGGGCGCCGATCCGCCGGTCTACGCCGCGCACTACTGTTTCTTCGCGTCCTTCAGGTTGGCAGCAGCGCTGGCCTTGTCGGCGTCGGCCTGCGCGTCGGCTGTGGTCTTGTCCGCTTTCGCCTGGGCGAGCGCGGCTTTCTTGTCGGCCTTCGCCTGACGCCCGCGGCGCGCGAGCCTCGCAGACCCGCGCGCCGCGGCATCCAGCAGGGCTTAGTGCTTGACGTCCGCGCCGTCGCCCTGCGCGGCAGCCTGCCCTTCCATGTTCATCTTCATTTCGTTATTGGCGGTCTGTTTGTCCGCCTTCTGGTTCAGCTTCGCGCCGCGCACCTGCTCCTTGTACTGGTCCTTCGCGGCCTTCTGCTCCGCCTTCAATTCCGCTTTCGAGGACTTCCTGGCCGCGCGATACTCGGCGTTGGCCTTCGCGTCGGCGTCGCGCTTCTGCACGAGCGGGTCGGTGGAGCCCGAAGCCGTCAAACGGGCCGGCGGCGGCGCCATGTCGGCGGCGCCCTGGCTCTGGATCTGCGGCTGAGCGCCGATGCCTGCTGCCGGCTGCGCGGTCTGCGCAACGGCCGCCGTCGCGGCAAAAGCAGTGAGGGCGGTACCGAACAGGAGCGAACGAATCTGGGTCATGGTTATCCTCTCTGGAGTTGTTGTGACACGGGCGGACTCTCTGGCGTCGTGATGACGGGACGTCGCGCGCGCCTCGTCCGGTCTGTGCGTCGCTGGATGGGCGGCCGGGGAGCGATCCCGGAAGCCAGCGGGCTTTGCTGCTGAAACTGCACTCTAAGAGTGAAATCCGTCCGGTGCGACCAGCGTTACGGAACGTTTCACTTTCCGACAACTGAATAACATCTACTTTCATTTGCTTGCGCGAAGGGCTCGCCGGATGGCCGCGCCGCCGCTCCGGGTGCGCTTGCTTTATGATGCGAACCCCAACGCGACCCCGTGCCCAAAGGTGCAAACGCCATGCCCAACCTCAATTTCACGCTGACCGGCGAATACGTCGAACTCCACAATCTGCTGAAGATCACGGGCCTCGCGGATAGTGGCGGCGCCGCGAAGATGATGGTTGCCGACGGCGCCGTGATGGTCGATGGCCGGGTCGAGACGCGTAAGACCTGCAAGATCCGCGCGGGCCAGGTCGTGCTGCTCGGCGATACGCGGATCGCGGTCCACGAAGGCTGACGCCAGTCCGGAAAATCGCAGGACGGCACGCACCAGAATTGTGCGTCGTCCATCGACAGCGGCCGGGGGAGGCAATAAGCTGTCGGTTTCGACAGGTAAACGACGGACCGCGCCACGGGCGAGGAGTCGGCTGACCGGCTCGGCGCCGCGTCGCGGTTTTTTCCCGCCGGCTGCCCGGCCGCTCCAACGCCCGTCGGAGCGCGCGGCGAGATGCAATGCGGCGCCGCTCGCGCCCGCCTTTCGCTGACGCCACCGCTGTTGCCACCGCTGCCACTTTTCGCCGTCAGGCATTCGATGACTCAACCCAGCTTCGCCCGCGCGGCCAGCCGGCCGCCGACCCTATCCCGCCACGCGGCCGACACCGCGCGGCTCGCCGCGCCGCTTGCGATCGCGCAACTGTCGCAAATGGCGATGAGCGTCACCGACACGATCCTGCTCGGCTCGCTCGGCCCCGATGCGCTCGCCGCCGGCGGCCTCGGCGCGAACCTCTTTTTCGTCGTCGTCACGCTGCTGCAGGGCGTGCTGACCTCGGTCAGCGTCAGCGTCGCGCACGCGCGCGGCGCGCGGGACGACGGCCGGGTGCCGCATATTTACTGGACCGGTTTCGTGCTGTCGGTGCTGCTGTCGGTGCCGGCGTTCATCCTGCTGTCGTTCGCGTCGAGGATCCTGCTCGCGGTCGGCGAGCCGGGCCTGCTCGCGCACAACGTCGGCCGATACGCGGCGGTGTTGCGCTGGGGCGCACCCGCGAGCCTGATCGGCGTCGGCCTGATGCGCTCGTTTCTGCCGGCGATCGGCGCGGCACGGCGCCTGTTGTGGGTGTCGATCGCGAGCGTCGGCGTGAACGGCTTCCTGAACTACGGGCTCATCCACGGCGCGTACGGGCTGCCGCGGCTGGGTTTTCTCGGCTCGGCGGCCGCGACCACGATCACCGTGTGGCTGACCGCGCTCGTGCTGATGGCCCTGCTGCATCTGCGGCCGCGCTTCCGCCATTTCGTCGTCGCGACGCGGCCGAAGCTGCCGTTGATGGGCGAATTGTTCGGCATCGGCTGGCCGGTCGCGATCACCTACGGCGTCGAGTCGACGCTGTTCCTCGCCACTGGCCTGATGGTCGGCCTGCTCGGCGAATCGCAACTGGCCGCGCATCAGATCGCGCTGAACGTCGCGTCGGTCGCGTTCATGGTGCCGCTGTCGATCGGCCAGGCGGCCAACGTGCGGGTCGGCTACTGGGCCGGCGCCGGTCAGCCGCTCGCCGCGCGCCACGCGGGCTTCGTCGCGCTCGCACTCGGCGTCGGCTTCATGTCGATGTCGGGCCTCGTGCTGATCACCGCGCCGCACTGGATCGTCGGTCTGTATCTGCATCTGGACGACCCGGCCAACGCGCCGACCATCGCGCTCGCCAGTTCGCTGCTCGGCGTGGCGGCGATTTTCCAGATCGTCGACGGGATGCAGGCGGTGAGCTCCGGTTGTCTGCGCGGCCTGAAGGACACGCGCGTGCCGATGATCGCCGCCGCGTTCGGCTACTGGGTGATCGGTTTTCCGACCGGCTATCTGCTCGCGTTTCACGCCGGCCTCGGCGCGCGCGGCTTGTGGTGGGGGCTCGCCGCAGGTCTCGCGAGCGTCGCGCTGCTGATGACGCTGCGTTTTCACAGGCTGAGCCGACGGCAGGCGCCGACGGCGGCATCGGCCACGCCGCCCGCGCGCTCGGTTTGAGCGAAGTAGCCGTACGCTCCACTCCTGAAGCACTCCCTGTAAAAGGTAAAATGGCCGCCGCGGCACGCGAGCGCTAACCCGCGCTCACGCGCCACGAACCGCACGACGGCGCGCCTCACGAAGGCAGGCGCCGGACTGGCGCCGCTCGCGCGCTCACCATTGCCCGCTTCGCGTGCGGCTTCAATTGGCCGGCCGTTTTTGCCGCGCTTTCGCCACGGCGCTTGCCGCAGCCGCTTCACCCGCTTTGGCGCGGCAAACGCCGCAACGCCAGCCGCCAGCCGCCAGCCGACACCCGGCCGCGCCGCAGCCCCAATTTCCCGCGATACAACATAACCAAGGACCACCCGCCATGCTTGCCCGCGTCACCCGCCTGTTCCCGCTCTGGGCCGTGCTCGTCTCGGTCGCCGCGTACTTCTCGCCGGCCTCGTTTTCCGGCGTTGCGCCGCACGTCACCACGCTCCTCACGATCATCATGCTGGCGATGGGCGTCACGCTGTCGGCCGGCGATTTCCTGCGCGTGTTTTCGCGGCCCGCGCCGGTGATCGCCGGCATCGTGCTGCACTACCTCGTGATGCCGCTCGCCGCGTGGGTCATCGCCAGGGCGCTGCGCATGCCGCCCGAGCTGACCGCCGGCATGGTGCTGGTCGGCAGCGTCGCCAGCGGCACCGCGTCGAACGTGATGATTTATCTCGCGCGCGGCGACGTCGCGCTGTCGGTGACGATCAGCGCGCTGTCGACGCTCGTCGGCGTGTTCGCGACCCCGCTGCTCACGCGCCTTTACGTCGACGCGTCGATCGTCGTCGACGTGCACGGCATGCTGATGAGCATCCTGCAGATAGTCGCGCTGCCGATCGTCGTCGGTCTCGTCGTCAATCATCTGTTCGGCAAGCTCGTGCGCAAGATCGAACCGATCCTGCCGCTCGTGTCGATGGTCGCGATCGTGCTGATCATCGGCGCGGTGGTGGGCGGCACGCAGAAGAGCATCGCGTCGGTGGGCCTCGTCGTGATGGTCGGCGTCATCCTGCACAACGGCATCGGCCTGCTCGGCGGCTACTGGGGCGGCCGTCTGCTCGGTTTCGACGAGGCCGTCTGCCGTACGCTCGCGATCGAAGTGGGCATGCAGAACTCCGGTCTCGCCGCGACGCTCGGCAAGCTCTACTTCACGCCCCTCGCCGCGCTGCCGGGTGCGCTGTTCTCGGTCTGGCACAACCTGTCGGGCTCGCTGCTCGCGGGAGTGTGGGCGGGTCGCCCGGCGAAAGGCTCGACCCGTCCCGACGGCGAGCGCGCGCTGCACGCCGGGCGCGTCTGATAGAGCGTGGGCGCGCCGCGGTTCGCATCGGGTGATGGATCACCGAATCGCGGCGCCCTCCCGACCGACGCGCGGCACGCTGCTGCGTTTGCAGACGAACGACGAACACGCGCCCCAATTCCCTTAGAATGGTTTTCTCGACAGCGTGCGCAGGCCTTCGCTGTCGCCACGCGAAAAGCTTGCAAAACAAGGGGAAAACAGCGTGCAGGGCCAATTCGAACAACATCGGCGGGCCGCGCGCCGCCACTCGATAGTCAGCACGACGAGGCAATTTTTCCTGCTCTGTTGCGCGGCGGCATTGGTGACCGCCTGCGCGACGAAGCCGCCCGCCACCGCGTTCAACCGCCAGCTCACGCACGCACTCCCCGCCACCGCGGATACGCCGCTGCGCGAAGCGCTCGCGCCGTTCGAGGCGAAGCATCCGGAGCAGTCGGGCTTTCGCGTGCTGGCGAACGGCACCGACGCGCTGCAGATGCGCATCGCGCTCGCGCGCGCGGCGACCAAAACCCTCGACATGCAGTACTACATTGCCAACGAGGACACCACCGGCAAGCTGCTGCTCGGCGCCGCGCTGTATGCGGCCGATCACGGCGTGCGCGTGCGCATGCTGGTCGACGATCTGAACTTCAAGGACATCGACCGCATCATGGCGGGGCTGAACTCGCACGACAACATCGAGATTCGCGTCTTCAATCCGTTCGGCAGCGCCCAGCAAGGCATGTTCGAGCGCACCACGAACGTCTTCACGCAGATCGGCCACTTCACGCGCCGCATGCACAACAAGGCGATGATCGCGGACAACCAGCTCGCGATCGTCGGCGGGCGCAATCTTGGCGACGAGTACTTCAGCGCCAGCGAAACGCTGCAGTTCCGCGACATGGACGTGCTCGCGGCGGGCCCGATCGTCGCCGACGTCTCAGCGAGTTTCGACGACTACTGGAACAGCGACCTCGCCTATCCGCTGCGTGCGCTGAACAAGCAGAAATTCGACCAGAAAGAACTCGACCAGACGCGCGACGACCTGCGCCACCACTGGCGCACCAATGCCGATCCGTACAACGCGAAACCGCTGAACGCGACGCCGCTCGCCGCGCAGATTACGAGCGAGCAGCTCGGCCTCACGTGGGCAAGTGCGGAATTCTGGGCGGACCTGCCGGAGAAGATCGCGCATCCGTCGCCGGACTACGTGAGCCCGCCGCTCGCGCGGCTGCGCGAACTGATGCGCGACGCGCAGCACGACTTCCTGATCGTGTCGCCCTACTTCGTGCCGCACGCGTCGGGCGTGCAGGCGGCCGGCGAGCTCACGCGCCGCGGCATCCGCATCGCAGTGCTGACCAACTCGCTCGCGGCTACCGACGCGGTCGCCGTGCAGGCCGGCTACAGCCCGTTCCGGGTGCCGCTGCTAAAGGCAGGCGTCGAACTGTACGAATTCAGGTCATTCCAGGACACGCCGAACGTGGGGCTGGTCGGCTCGCGTTCGCGCGCGAGTTTGCATGCGAAGACTTATGTGATCGACCACCAGATTCTCGTCATCGGCTCGATGAACCTCGACCCGCGCTCGGCCAATCTGAACACCGAGCTAGCACTCGTGATCCACAGCCCCGAACTCGCGAATCAGGTCGCCGGCATCATCGAGCGCGCCATCCAGCCCGATCACAGCTACCACGTGACGCTCGCCGACGCGGCCCAGCTCGCCTATCTGCGCTCGATCGGCGCGCCCCTGTCGCCGCTCGTCTGGACCGACGTCGAGAACGGCCAGACACGCACCTACATTTTCGATCCGCAGGCCGGTTTTTACCGGAATGCGCTAACGGGTCTATTCTCGTTATTGCCTGTCAACTCGGAACTTTGAGAAGCGGAGTCAACCATGACTGAAGACGTACGGATGGAGCGCGACACGTTCGGCGAAATCGCGGTGCCGAACGCCCGCCTGTGGGGCGCGCAGACGCAGCGCTCGCTGCAGAACTTCAAGATTTCGACGGAAAAGCAGTCGCCCGAGCTGATCACCGCGCTCGCGGTGATCAAGCGCGCGGCCGCCGAGGTCAACCTCGGCCTCGGTGTGCTCGACGAGCAGAAGGCCCGCGCGATCATGCAGGCGGCCGACGAGATCATCGACGGCAAACATCCGGACGAATTTCCGCTGGCGGTCTGGCAGACCGGCTCGGGCACCCAGACCAACATGAACCTGAACGAGGTGATTGCCAACCGCGCAAGCGAGCTACTCGGCGGCGAGCGCGGCGAAGCGCGCAAGGTGCATCCGAACGATGACGTGAATCGCGGGCAGTCGTCGAACGACGTGTTTCCGACCGCGATGCACGTGGCTGCCGCGGATGCCATCGTCAAGCATCTGCTGCCCGCGCTGAAGACGTTGCGCGACACGCTCGACGGCAAGGCGAAAGCGTTCACCGACGTCGTCAAGATCGGCCGCACGCACCTGCAGGACGCGACGCCGCTCACGCTCGGCCAGGAATTCTCGGGCTATGTCGCGCAGCTCGAGCACGGCATCCGGCACGTCGAGTCGGCGTTGCCGCATCTGTACGAGCTTGCGCAGGGTGGCACCGCGGTCGGCACGGGACTGAACGCGCACCCGAAGTTCGCCCACGGCGTCGCCGCCGCGATCGGCAAGCTGACCGGTCTGCCGTTCGTGTCGGCGCCGAACAAGTTCGAGGTGATGGCAGCCGCCGACGCGCTGGTATTCGCGCACGGCGCGCTCAAAACGGTGGCCGCGAGCCTGAACAAGATCGCCAACGACATCCGCTGGCTCGCGAGCGGCCCACGCTGCGGTCTCGGCGAGCTGTCGATCCCCGAAAACGAGCCGGGCAGCTCGATCATGCCGGGCAAGGTCAATCCGACCCAGTCCGAAGCGTTGACGATGCTGTGCGCGCAGGTGTTCGGCAACGACGTCGCCGTGAACATCGGCGGCGCGAGCGGCAACTTCGAACTCAACGTGTTCCGTCCGATGATCGCGCACAACGTGCTGCAGTCGGTGCGCCTGCTCGCCGACGGCGCGCACAGCTTCAACGACAACTGCGCGGCCGGCATCGAGCCGAATCACGAGCGCATCGATACCTTGCTCAACGAATCGCTGATGCTGGTGACGGCGCTCAATCCGCACATCGGCTACGACAAGGCCGCGCAGATCGCGAAGAAGGCGCACAAGGAAGGCACGACGCTGAAGGCGTCGGCGCTGGCGCTCGGCTATCTCACCGAGCAGCAGTTCGACGAGTGGGTGCGACCGAAGGATATGGTCGGACGCACCGCATGATGCTGCGCGCCTAGATCTTTCCCTGCGCGACTTCTTCCGGCTTCAGCTCGACGATCGCGTCGAGCGCTTCCTTCACGTCCATCGCGTACCTGGCGAGGCGTTTCTGTTCGTCGGTCTCTGGCAGGAAGGCGGGCACCGGCACCGGATGGCCGTTCTCGTTGACGGCGACCATGACGACGAGACAGTCGGTGGTCTGCAGCAGTTCGCCGCCCTTCGGATCGCCCGCGTGCACCGACACGTGGATGTGCATGCTGGTGCGGCCCGTCGCGACGACGCGCGCGCGCAGCTCGACCAGATTGCCGACGAGGATCGGCCGACGGAAACGGATATTGCCGACGCTAACCGTCACGCAATAGCGCCCAGACCATACCGCCGCGCATGCGTAGGCGGTTTCGTCGATCCACTTCATCAGCGCGCCGCCATGCACCTTGCCGCCGAAGTTGACCGAGGTCGGCTCGGCGAGAAAGCGGAAGGTGGTTTCCGAACGGTCCAGCGGTGCGGTGGGAACAGTGCTCATCTTGACTCCGGTCAATCGGATGCATTGAAAGGAGGCGATTATACGAGCGCAATATTGCGCGCGGCGCGGCGTCGATTGGGGACGCGGCGCGAAGCGCGCCGATGGGCCGAGGGTGGGCCTAGTTGTGGACGCTGATCCCTGTGTCGACGGTGCCGTACATGTTGATGCTGCCGCTGCCGGCCGACCCCGAGCCGGCTCCGCCCCCCGCGCAGGCGCTGGACAGCAGAACCGCCGCGGCGACGGCGAGAAGAGTTTTCATCACATCGATTTCCTGCAAGGACAGGCTTCGATTCTAGCCTGGCGGCTCGCGACGACGCGCAAACGCGGACCGAGCCGGACACGTCCGTCGCATCGATTGTTCACGCGAAGCTGAAACATCGAATACCCGATGCGCGTAGAGTAGGAATCGTGGCGGCGGGCTTTGCGATTGGACCGCGCTGCCCTGTGCCGCCCATTCAGGAGACCGCGCCATGACCGCCCCCCTCTTAGACGACCAGAACCACTTCCCCGGCCTGAGCCGCATCGGCGCGCTACTCGCCGATCCCGGCCGCGCCGCGATGCTGTGGGCGCTAATGGACGGCAGCGCCCGCCCAGCCGGCGAACTGACGATGATCGCGGGGCTGTCGCCATCGGCGGCGAGCGCCCATCTCGGACGGCTCACCGACGGCGGGCTGCTCGCGCTCGAAGTGCGCGGCCGGCATCGCTATTTCCGTATCGCGTCGGCGGACATCGCCGCATCGATCGAAGCACTCGCCAACGTCGCGCAGGTCAGCGCGCCACAGCGCTCCGTGCCGCGTCCGGCACGCACCGTGCCGCTAGAAATGCGCTACGCGCGCACCTGTTACGACCACATGGCAGGCGAGCTGTCGGTGCGCATGTTCGAGCGCATGCTCGAGCGCGGACTGCTGACGCAAGACGGCGCTTCGCTCGAAGCGACCGCGCAGGGCGTCGCCCGCTTCGCCGACTGGGGCATCGATATGGCCGCGCAGAAGACCCGACGGCGGCGCTTCGCTTGCACCTGCCTCGACTGGAGCATGCGCCGACCGCATCTGGGCGGCGCGCTCGGCGCGGCGTTGCTCGATGCGTGGTCGGCGCATGGCTGGGTCGAGCGGGCCGAGCGGCCGCGCGTGCTGCGCGTCACGCCGGCCGGCCATCAACAGTTCGATGCGTTTCTGGCCGGATAGACCGTTCACCTGCCGGCGGCCCGACGCCGCGAGACCTTTTGTTACACGCCAGTGAGTCCACCTTACAAATGAGCGACTCTTGAAACATAGGCGGCAAGTACAGTGACTGAACGGACCCGGCCCATTGCCGCGTCCGTCGGAGATCAGTCATGACACACGCCAAGCAGCCCGTGCAGCATGCCGGGATCCGACGCCGGATGAGCGGCTATACGCTGATCGCGGCCGCCGTCGCGCTCGCGGCGCAGAGCGCCCTGGCGCAGCAAGCGACACCCACGCCACAAGCCGCGGCGGCCGTCGGGCCGGGCGGCGATCCGTCGGGCGGCGCTCCGTCGGGGGGCGATCCGCCGGGGCGCGTCGCGCGGCTGAACTACACGGCCGGCGCCGTGACCACCGAGCCCGCCGGCGCGACCGACTGGTCGTACGCGCAGATCAACCGGCCGCTGACGACCGGCGACCAGCTATGGAACGACCAGAACGCACGCTCCGAGCTGCACATCGGCTCGACCGCGGTGCGCCTCGGCCAGAACACGAGCCTCGACGTGCTCAATCTCGACGACACGACCGCGCAACTGAAAGTCGCGCAAGGCACGCTATCGACGCGCGTGCGCGAGCTCGCGCCGGGCTCGTCGTATGAAATCGACACGCCGAACCTTGCGCTCGGCGTAAATGGTCCCGGCGACTACCGCGTCGACGTCGCGCCGGACGGCAGCAGCACGACCGTCACCGTGCGCAGCGGCAGCGCGATCGCGTACGGCGACGGCGGCCAGGTGCCGGTCGCGGCGGGTCTGCAGATCCGCTTTGCCGGCACCAGCCTGCAGCAGCTCGCCGACAACCGCGCCCCCGCTGCCGACGAGTTCGACCAGTGGGCCGCCAGCCGCGACGCCACCGAAGACCGCTCGCTGTCGGCGCGCTACGTATCGCGCGACATCCCCGGCTACGAGGACCTCGATGCCAACGGCACATGGCGCGAGACGCCGCAGTACGGCGAAGTGTGGGTGCCGAATGCGACGCCGGCCGGCTGGGCGCCGTATCACGACGGCTACTGGGTCTGGCAGGCGCCGTGGGGCTGGACCTGGGTCGACGACCAACCTTGGGGCTTCGCGCCGTACCACTACGGCCGCTGGGCCGAGCTCGACGGCACGTGGGCCTGGGTGCCAGGTCCGCTCGAAGCGGACGCGACGCCGGTCTATGCGCCGGCGCTGGTCGCATTCGTCGGCGACGACGACGGCGGCGTCGACTGGGGTGTGAACCTGGCGGTCGGCGGCGTCATCGCGGCGGGCGTCGCGTGGTTTCCGCTCGGGCCGGGCGAGCGGTGGCATCCGCATTGGGGCGGTCACGACCGCTGGAGCGCTGGGTACTACGACCGCGTGAACCGCACGACGATCGTCAATGACTACCGCCGCAACGTGAACATCCACAACGTGAACATCCACAACACATACGTGAACTATCGCGTGCCGGGCGGTGTGACAGCCGTGCCGGCGACAGCGTTCGTGCACGGTCAGCCAGTCCGACGCTTTTCGCAGAAGGTCGATCCGGCGCAGTGGCGCAACGCGCGGATCAACCCGGGCGCACCGGGGATCGCGCCGGTGCGCGAAAGCTTCGGGTCGGATCTGCGGCGCGCGAACTACCGGCCACCGGCGAGCGTCGTCGGCCGGCCGGTCGTCGCGACTCGCAATCCCGTCGTGCCGGCCGCTTATCACGACGAGCTCGCGCAGCGCTTCGCGCAAAGCGGCGGTCGGGTGCCCGGCGGCGGCCAGCCGGTCGTGCGCACCGCGGTGCCGGCGCATATGACCGGCGCACCGAACGCGCTGCCGATGGCGAACGTGCGGGTCGTGCAATCGCATGTGCCGGGACGTCCGCCGGGGATGGCCGCGGGTGCGCCCGGCGCGCCTGGCGCAATGGGCGGTAACGGCCCGCATGGCGTCGAGCAGGCTGGCCAGCGGCCCGGCGAAGCCAGCGTCGTGGGGCCGCATGGCGAAGCGCCGCAAGCGCGTCAGGGCATGCCGCCGCAGATGGTCGGCAAGCCGCGTCCGCCGCAGCCTGCCGAGAGCGGGCTCGCGGGCAATATGGGCCATCCGTCGAATGGTGTGCCGCGGCCGCCGCAAGCAGCCGGCGGGAATTCAGCCAACACGGCGGCGTACGCACGGCAGCGCGGCGCGCCGCAGGAATGGGGCGCGGTCGGCAGGTCTCAGCCGGCATGGACGCAGCCGCATACCCCGATGGCGCAGCAGGCACCGCGCATGGCGCAACCGGGCGGCGCGCAACAGCCGAGCTTCGCGCAACAGTCCGGTGTGCCCCATCCGCCGGACAACCCGGCTGCGCAGCAACAGGCGCGTGTGCCAAACTCGCATCCGCCTGTGACGCAACAGGCGCCGCACGCCCTCCCGCCGCAGCAACCGCGTCCCGAACCACAAATGCAGCAGGCGCAACAGCGGCGTGTCGAACCGCGTCCGCAGCCGATGCCGCAAGCCCGGCCCGAGCCGCGTCCGCAGATGCAGCAGCCACGCCCCGAACCGCGGCCCCAGCAGGTGCAGCAGCCACGTCCGCAACCCCAGCCGCAACCGCAACATGCCGAGCAGCACCAGGGCGGCGGCAATCGCGACGAGCATCACAAGAGCTAAGCAGGACGCCTGCCGTCCCGGCAACAATAAAGCCCCGCGATGCAAACCATCGCGGGGCTTCTGTTATTCGACGACGACAAGGGCGAGCGCTACCGCCCCGCTCCCACCGACATCAGATCGCCATCGGCGCCGTCAACGGCTCGTGATGCCGATAGCCGACCAGAGAGAAATCCGCAGGCTCGATCGTCTCGAGCCATTCCGGCTCGTACACGCCGGTCTTCGCGTAGTCGGGCACGCGATCGGAAATCGCGAGCCGCGGACTCTCGTACGGCTCGCGCTCGAGCTGCTGGTGCAGCATATCGAGCTGATTCTCGTAGATGTGCGCATCGCCGATGAAATAGCTGAACCAGCGCGGCGTATAGCCCGTCAGCCGTCCGACCAGATGCAGCAGCGCCGCGCCCTCGGTCAGATTGAAGGGCGTGCCAAGCCCGACGTCGTTGCTGCGGATATACAGGCACAGCGAAATTTCGCGGCGCGTAACGTTCGGCAGAAACTGGTACAGCAGATGGCAAGCCGGTAGAGCGATCTGGTCGAGCACGGCTGGGTTCCAGGCATGGAACAGAATGCGTCGATCGGCGGGGTTCTGCATGATCGTGTCGAGACACTGGCGCAGCTGGTCGATCGCCTTGTAAAGCAGCACCTTCGAGCGGCCTTCTTCGTCGAACTGCGTGATCACGCGAAAACCGCGCGCCTGCGCGTCAGCGAGTTGCGCACTTGCGCTGGCGTCGAGCACCTTGTAGGCCGGCCACTTGCGCCATTGCACGCCGTAGACATCACCGAGATCATCCGGGCCCTCGCGATACGGATTGGCGAGCCACTGCGCGTTCTGATTCGCGTTCCCGTCCCACACCTTGCAGCCGAGCTCGCGGAAATCCGCGGCGCTGCGCGAAGCACGCAGAAACCCGACCAGCTCGCCGATCGCCGACTTGAACGCGAGCTTCTTCGTCGTGACCGCTGGAAAGCCTTGTTGCAGATCGAAGCGCAGCATCGCGCCGGGCATGCTGATGGTGCGGATGCCGGTGCGGTTTTCCTGCCACGTGCCGGTGTCGAGAATCGTACGGACGAGGTCCAGGTATTGTTTCATGCAGTTTCCTTCGGCGCGGCGCGAACCCGATCAGGCGCGCACACGGAATTGAGCAAAACCCGATTCTAACAAGCGCGACCGCACGCCGCCGGGGCATGGCGCGCCGCATGGGGAATATCGAGGGATATATCAGACGGAAAGGAAAACACCGCGGTACGCGATATACGGGCGGCAAATACGTGCATGCAAAAGTGCTTCGACGCGACGCTTGGCCGGCTGGCGTCGCTGCGCCCGGAAGGCACAGTCAATCCGTCCGAACCGGCACAGCCCGAGACCCACGGCGACGCGCCAGACCTTCACATGCCACGTCGCCCGTCTCGCCGCTCGCCCCGCCGCCTACAGATGCTGCACCGACGCCGGCAAATCGCCGTGCGGCGGCGCCATCGGCTCACCTTCCATATGACGCATGCCGTGCGAGCACAGCAGCCGGTACAGCGTTACTCGCGAGATGCCAAGTTCCTGCGCCGCGTCTCCGAGCCGCCCGCGATGCCGCAGCAACGCAAGCTCGATCGCCTGACGCTCGGCCGCTTCGCGCGCCTGCGCGAGCGACACCGGCACGATCTCGACGTATTCGGCAAGTTCGAGGTCGCGCGCGGTGATCGCGCGTCCCTCCGACATCACGATCGCGCGCCGCACCCGATTGATCAGTTCGCGCACGTTGCCGGGCCAGCCGTAGTTATGCAGCGCGGCGATCGCGTCGGGCGCGAAGCCACGCAGGCGGCGGCTCGCATCCTTCTTGAAACGTTCGAGCATGTGCCGCGCGAGCAGTTCGATGTCCTTGCCGCGCGCGCGCAGCGGCGGCTCGTCGATCTGCAGCACGCAGAGGCGGTGATAGAGGTCGGAACGGAAGCGCCCTTCGATCATCGCCGCGGTCATGTCCACGTGCGTGGCCGAAATGATGCGCACGTCGACGTCGATCGCGCTATGGCCGCCGAGCCGCTCGACCTTGCGCTCCTGCAGGAAGCGCAACAGGCTCGCCTGGCTTTCGAGCGGCAGATCACCGATTTCGTCGAGAAACAGCGTGCCGCCGTTGGCCGCCTCGACCCGGCCGATCTTGCGCTGGTTCGCGCCGGTGAACGCACCGCGCTCATAGCCGAACAGCTCCGATTGCAGAAGATGCGGCGGGATCGCACCGCAATTGATCGGCACGAACGGCGCGTTGCGCCGCGCCGAGCGTTCATGAATGGCGACTGCCGTCAGCTCCTTGCCGGTACCCGATTCGCCGGAGATGAACACCGGCGCGTCGGTCATCGCGACCTTGCGGATCGAGCGGAACAGCGCGAGCATCGCGTCGCACGAGCCGACCATCTCGCCCTCGGCGCCTTGCGAGCCGTCGTGCGACGCCGTTTCGCTCAGCGAGATCATGCCGTACGCATGACCGACCGAGTCGACAATACGGTCGCCAGAAGACGGCACCGTCACGTAATCGAAACAGTAGTCGCGCACGAGCCGGCGCAACGCGGCGTCCTGGAGTTGGCCAGGCGTAGTGGCAGCGACCCAGCCGACGTTCGGCATGGTCAAACAGGATTCAAAAGCGGCGATTTCGTGCGGCTGGAAATCACTGGACAGATCGAGCAGGCCGCCAGCAGCCGAGCCGGTGCGCACTGCCCGGCGCGCATCGCGCGCCGATCCCACGACTTCGACATGCCAGCCACGCTGCATAAAACGCGTATTCAGTTCCGCGCTCGGGTCACGCGAAACGTAAATCAGTTGCCGCGTTGCGGGTTCCATTATTCAGATCCTCTCGCCAACGAACGTTAAGGACGACGCATGCACCTGAAATTGCGGTTCAGACACGCTGACTCGTCCAGGATTCGCGAATCGCAAAACCCGAACGGCCATTCCATTCCGTGCGGACAGCTGATCCCCAAGAGAGCGGCGTGTGTGTTCGAGACGGCCCGATTGGGCCTTTTTTAAATCTGAAGCTGTTTTCGAGAGCTTACTATACGCGCGCCGCTTCGAAAACAATTATGCGAATTTAATCGATCGATCCGTTGCCCATCAAGGCTTTGCGGCCGATCGCGATTTATTCAGCCGACAAATCAAACATTAGTGGAAGCGCTTTTCGTGGCGTTCTCGCGACAGTATTTCGTACCTTGCGGATTAACGAATTATAGGTATTTTCTGCTGATCCGTTTCAGGGCTGCAACGTTTTTTCCCGATTTGGAACGCATTAGTCGTGTTTGCGCTGGTTGGCGCCAGACGTATCAATGGATTGCGAGCGATGGCACACGTTTCGCTAATTGGCGTGCACCAGGGAGACACATCATGCGACTCGCATTCCGCATCGATCTGATAAGTCGCCGCGCACCATACTTCGCGATCTGCGCAGCTCTCGCGTTCAGCGCCCTACCGGCGAGTGCCGGCACGCCGACAGCGCAAGCCGCCCCGGCGCGATTCGCCACGCTGACGGATTCCGGCGATGCCGCCGACCCCGCCTCCGCCAGCCTGCAAGCCACCGCGCCGGTTGCCGCGGAGGACGACAGCCAGATTGCCGCCAACCCGTCGACCCCGGCTGCCGATGCTGCATCCATGAACGATATTTCGCTCGACGACCAGATGCTGTCGCGGCAACGCGGCGGCGCGGTCGGCATGTTGATGGTCGCCGCGACGCCCCGGTTGATGCAAAGCGGCGGCAACCAGGTGACGTTGTGGGACGAGATCGCGCCACCCTCGCCGCTGCCGGTGCCCGTCGATGCCGCGCGCGCCGCCCAGGGCAACGTCGCGACATACCAGCGCAAGTAAGCAGGACGAAGCCACGAACAGACGGCAAATAACCAGGCAATGCAGGACCGGTGGCCGCGCGAGCAGTGACGCGCCCCACGACGGCGGGACACAGGCAACAAGAGAGAAGGGACCGGGACATGAGTACGAACCAACAGACGCCGCACGCCCTCGGGCTGCCGGCGGCGTCGTTCAGCAACGCTCCCGTCTTGCCGCGCGCCGCTTCGGCCGGCACCGCCCTTCTCGCCAGCGTCCTCGTCACCGTCTGCTTCACGAGCCATGCCTATGCCGAGCAGGTTGCCAATCCGGGCGACCTCGTCGTCGAGCGCAGCGTCACGCCGCGCGACGCGTTCGTCCCCGTGCCGCGCGACCAGGACCCGGTCGCCGTGCGCGCCACCACGTTCCCGGCCAACTCGTTCGATCCGACGATCGCGACGCTCGTCGGCGACACCGATCTGACGAACGCGCACGGCTCGAACGGCGTCGCCGCCGGCGGCGTACTCGGCGGCACCGGCATGCAGGCCGTCACGCAGATCCTCTCCGGCAAGACGACCGGCAACACGATCCCGCTGAACTCGGGCGGCATCGGCGGACCGGCGACGGGCGTCGGCGGCACGATCAGCTCGTCGGTGACGGGCGCGCTCGCGCCGCTATCGAACGTGCTCGGCGGCGCGCTCGGAGGTCTGAAATGAGCACACGCCTGCGCCCCTCGCTGCGCTCGCGGCAAATCGCTGCGGCACGCCCGGCCCTGCGCGTCTGCACGTGCCTGTGCATGGGCGTCGCTGCGTTCGTCGCCGGCGCGGCTCACGCGCAGGCGCAAGCGGTGCCCATCGTCGGCGCCATCGCGACGATCGGCCCCGGCGCGGGCATGGGCGCGACGGGCGCGCTCGCGGTCAACGAAACGGCTGGCCTCGACAACGCGCAGGCCAACCAGATCACGGTAACGAACGGCGCCGCGGTCGGCAACGCGAACGCGAGCGTGCAAAGCGCGTCGGTGGCCGCGAACGTGCCGCGCGCGCAGGCGTCGATCGAAGCCAATGCGTTTTCGAACACATCCGGCGCGGTGCTGGTGAACCAGTCGGCCGGAGCAGGGAATCTGCAGCGCAACAGCACCCAGATCGGGACTGCGGCGCTCGGAGTCGAGACCGTCTCGGATGGGGAGCTATCCGCGACGGCCCCGAAAAACGGCAGTCCGGGGCAGTCGAACGCGATTCACGGCGTGCGCGAGGCAAGCATTTCCAGCGACGCCTTGCGCAACGCGAACGGAATCGTGCAGGTCAACCAGGCAGCCGGCGCCGGTAATGCCACGGCAAACAGTTTTGTGCTCCGTCCCCCGGCGGGCACTTTTTTTAACTGACCACACTTAAGTATCGGAGCGAATCATGAAGCGCACTCTCATTGCCACGGCCGTCCTCGTTGCCGCGTCCGGCAGCGTGCTTGCCGCGCCGCAGAAGGCCTACCTGTTCAATACGACGGTCGTCGGCGAGATGGTCGGCGTCGAAGGTCTGGTCGGACTGTTTGGCTGCGTGCATGTCTCCAGCACGGCTAACGCGGTGATCAACAACAATCAGACCGTCAACGTGAATGCGACGCTCGATCCGCAGGCCCAGACCTACACCAGCGGCAACGTGACCACGACCCTGAACAACAGCACAACGTCGGTCAGGGGCGGCGGCTCGGCATTCGCGTTCACGACGCAAAACCATACGTCGTCGAGCTCGGGCTCGCAGGGCTTCGAAGCCTCCGGCGGCTATGCGTACGGCAGCCAGAGCGCGAGCGTGACGAGCAGCGGCTATGAAACCAGCCAGCAGGCAGCCGGCATCGCGGGCACCTTCTCGCACACAAGTCAGAACTCGGGCGGCCAGCTGTCGGCCGGCGGCTCGATCGGCGGCAGCTACAGCTATCAGGACCACAACACGTTCTCGCACGGCAGCGGCTCGTTCAGCGCCCGCAGCGGCCTGCAGGCCGGTTATCGCGAATCGAGCTACGCGAACTCGTCGGGCGTCGCCGGCGGCTTCGAAGCGAGCGAAGCGTCCGGGCAAAGCCGTTCATGGGGCTTCAGGGCGAGCGAAGGCTCCGGCTATGCGATGGTCGGCGAGCAATCGTCGGGCTACTCGCGCAGCCGCTCGTCGTCGAGCGACTCGTATGGCGCCGCCTGGGGCATCGACGCAGGCATGTCGACGACCGACGTGACGACGCGCGGCTCGATCACGCAGCACATCAACAACGAAGCGGCCGCCACGCTGAATGCAACCACCGGCACCAACGCAGCCAGCAACGTGTCGGGCAACCTCGGCATCAACATCGCGGAAGGCATCGACAACGCGCAGAGCAACGACGTGTCGCTCGCCTCGGTCGACGTCGGCAACGTGTTCGGCAACGCGCAGGCCTTCAACGTGCAGTCCTCGGGCGGCAGCGCGACGATCCACAACTTCAATCTGAACGCGTCGGTCGGCAACGGGTCGCTGTCGGGTGTGACGGGCAACGTCGGTGTGAACATTGCTTCCGGTATCGGCAACGCGCAGGACAACGCGCTTGCCGGCGCCGTGACGACGACCTCGCCGGGCAAGGCGCTGACCACCGCGATGGATGCGACGGACGACAACTCGCAATCCGCGACGATGACCGTCCACGGGCAATTCCAGGGCACCGCGAGTCTGGGTGCCGATACGCTGAAAGGCGCCTCCGGAAACATCGGCGTGAACATCGCCGGCGGCGCGGGCAACGTGCAGCACAACGGCCTCGCCATCGCGGCGCTGAACAGCGGCAAGTAAGCCGACGACGCAGCGAGCGCGGGCAAGCAGAAGAAGCACAAAGCAGTCGGAGGGGCGCGCCGGCAGCCATCGAAGCTGCCGGCTCGGATCGGGCAGGAGACCAGCATGACCGGGTTCAAGGGGTTCCCGGCGCTACCGTTCGCCGTAGCGCTGGCAGGGTGCGTGCTGTGCGCGGATCACGCCGCCGCACAGTCGAGCATCGACACGTCCACGTTCGTCGGCGTGCCGTTGACGAAGACGGTCCGTTCAATGAAGGACCTGCGCTACAACCACATCGTCAATCAGCAATTCGATTACAGCTGCGGCGCCGCGGCGCTCGCCACCCTCCTAAAGTACGGCTACGGCATCGATATTCCGGAAACCGAACTGATTCGCCGGATGATGGTCTTTTCAACCCCCGAAGTCGTCGTCAAGAACGGCTTCTCGATGCTCGACATGAAGCACTTCGTCGAGACCATCGGACTGCGCGGCCGCGGCTTTCGCGTCAACGTCGAAGCGCTCCACCATCTTCAGATCCCCGTGATGGTCCTGATGAACATCGACGGCTACGAGCATTTCGTGATCGTCAAACATGCGCAGGACGGCCGCGTGTTCATCGCGGACCCGGCGCTCGGCAATCGCATCGTGCTCGAAGAGGACTTCGCGAAGACCTGGAACGGTCTCGTGTTCGCGGTCCTCGGCAAACCCTTCAGGGAGGATTCACCACTGTTGCAGGACAACGAGTCGCTCGCGCTGAAGCTGCGCGCCGCTGCGCTGGCAGCCGGCACCGCCGCGACGCCCTTTTTCGAGTACGGCTTGAACAAGGCAGACATGTTCTGATCCCGCCATGAAGTCACACTTCACACAGCTTGGGTTCGTGCTCTGCGCCGTCGCCTGCGGCGCAGGCGGCCTTGCCCACGCTTCGGAGGGCGCCGCCTCGCCACCGGCTCCCGAACTTTCGATACCGCCCGAGCCAGGCGCCGCGCCCCTGCGGGTGCAACTCGTCGGCGACGACGTGCTCGCGACCCAGACCGGCAAATACGCCGGCGCGACGATGATTTCCGGCTTCGTGCTGAACGTCATTTCGCAATGGCAGTTGCCCAACGGCGCGAGCGCGCTCGCCCAGGGATCGCTGAGCGCGGTACAGAACGGCGGCGGCCAGCTCACGAGCTCCGTCAGCACGTTCGCCAGCGTGAGCGGCGGCGCGCACGGCCAACCAGGCGATTCGGGCGCCAACCCGAATGCCCAGGCGCGCGGCGGCCAGAGCGTCGGCGTCAATGGCGTGTCGCAGATCACCCAGGTCGCGGGCGATCGCAACAGCGGCACCAACACCGCGCTAATCGACTTCAACAACAGCGCCGTGACGCTGACGGGCTCCGCCAACTCGCCGTCGGCATCGGCCAGCAATTCGACCGGCTCCGTGAAAGCCGGCATTTCGTTCGGCAGCAACGGCGTGAACGTGGCGCTGCAGACACCCGCTGGGCTCGCCACCCAGACCATCGCGCCGAGCAACGGGCAGATCGCCCAGTTGCTGCAGATTGCAGGCAATAACCAGCAAGTCGCCAACGCCCTGCAACTGCATCTGCAAACCCAGCAGATGTCGGCTTCGATGCTTCGTCAGTTAGGCGTACTGCAGGCACTGCAAAACAGGAGATGACGAAGCGGTCCGCCACCTGCCAGTTGCAGCAAAAGCAGTAAAGAAACGGCCGCGCAGTCAGCACCGCGCGGCCGGACCACCGGGGGAGCAAAAATGAAAAAAGTGTCATCGACCAGGGCACCGGGCATGGCTCTCGCGGCCATTCCGGCCGCCGTGATGCTGTGGGCTCTTTCTCAGTCGGCGAGCGCGCAGGCGCTCGCCGGTCAATCCGTGGAGGACCGTCTGAACACGCTGATGCGCGTCGTCGACGAGCAGCAGCGGCAGATCCATTCGCTCGAACGGCAGGTCACCGAACTCGAGATGGCGCAGCGCGGACGCGGCGTGCCGGGCGCCGACGCCCCCGCGGGCAGCGACACGGTGGCCGAGCAGCCCGGCGCCGACGGCCTGCCGGTGCCGCTGCCGCCGCTCGCGCAGATCGCGCCCGGCGCGCCCGCGCCGGCGGGCACCACCGGCACCGCGACCGGCGTGCCGGTCAATCCGCCGACGCCGGACGGCAGCAATGCAGGCAACGCCAGCGCCGGCGGCCTGCCCGCCGCCACCGACGGCAGCGGCGCGGTCGGCCGGACCCAGCGCGCGAACGAACCGGTGCGCACGCAGGCCGAGCAGGCGGTCGTGCAACGCGAGCATGCGCCGCTCTTCGACCACAAGCTGACGATGGACTTCGGCATCAGCGACACCTACTACGACCGTCGCCAGTTGCAGTTGTCGGGCTTCCTCGCGCTCGACGCGATTTTCCTCGGCAACATCAACCTCGGCCAGACCAAGTCGCACCAGGTAATGGCGGACCTCGACACGCGCTACGGCGTGTCCGACCGCATCAATGTCGACGTCGACGTGCCGTACCTGTATCGGCGCAGCACCTTCATCGTCGGCGGCGCGGGCGGCGCGGCGAGCACGCTGTCGGACGCGACGGTGTCGAGTCACGACATCGGCGACGTGAACTTCGGCATCTACTACCAGTTCGTCAGGGAAACCAATGCCTTGCCGGACGTGGTCGGCAGTCTGCGCGTGAAGGCGCCGACCGGCAGCTCGCCGTTCGGCGAAAAAGTCGTGCAGGTCGACGCGGACAACACCAACCTCGTCGCGCCGACCAGACTGCCGACCGGCACCGGCTTCTGGAACATCACGGCGGGTCTGTCGGTGCTGAAGACCTACGACCCGGTCGTGCTGTTCGGCAGCGTTTCCTATACCTACAACCTTGCGCGTTCGTTCGCGGACATCTCGTCGGTGCAGGGACAAACCGAACCGGCGACGGTCAAGCTCGGCGACATCGTGCAGTTCGGCGGAGGCGTCGCGCTCGCGTTCTCCGACAAGGATTCGGCCAGCGTGTCGTTCACGATGGCGCTCGAACCCGCGTCGCAGACCAGGTCGCCGGGCGGCAGCTATCAGAAGGTGCCGGGCAGCGAAACCACGGCCGCGGCGATGAATTTTGGCCTGAACCACGTCGTGAACAAGCATCTGACCATCAACGGCTCGGTATCGATCGGACTCACACCCGACGCGCCGAACTTCGTGGTCGGCATGCGCTTTCCGTACACCTTCTGACGTGCCAACGATACGAGGTCGAACGTGCGTGACTCACCTCATCTGACCAGTGTGGCTTCCGTCGCGGCAGCGGGATCGCATCTGTCGCTCGCGGTGCCGAAGCAGCGCGCCGCCGTCGCGCGACAGCTGCTGTACGTCGCGCGCACGCCCGACGAAACGCTGATCGCGCATCTGAAAAGCCGCGGCTGGCAGGTCGCGGCGGCGCGCTCGGCGCACGAACTCGGGCGGCTCGCGAAACCTGACATCGCATGCGCGGGAGTCGTCGATCTGGCGAGCTTCGCGCCGCGCGACATCGGCGGGCTCGAGGCGAGCCTGCGTCAGCAGCAGATCGGCTGGATCGCGCTGGCGACCAACGAGCGGCTCGACGATCCGCTCGTGCGACGCCTCGTGCGCCACTACTGCTTCGACTTCGTGAAGCTGCCCGTCGCGCACGCCACGATCGACTATCTGGCCGGCCACGCGTTCGGCATGGTCGCGCTGTGCGACCCGGAACTTCCGCCGCCCGTCAGCGAAGCGGGCGACGAGGAAATGGTCGGCACCTGCGAGGCGATGCAACAGCTTTTTCGCACGATCCGCAAGGTCGCGAACACCGACGCGAGCGTGTTCATCGCGGGCGAATCGGGCACTGGCAAGGAGCTGACCGCGCTCGCGATCCACGAGCGCTCGCCGCGCCGCAAGGCGCCTTTCACGCCGATCAACTGCGGCGCGATCCCGCCTCATCTTCTTCAATCCGAACTGTTCGGCTACGAGCGCGGTGCCTTTACCGGCGCGAATCAGCGCAAGATCGGCCGCGTCGAGGCGGCAGACGGCGGCACGCTGTTTCTCGACGAGATCGGCGATCTGCCGCTCGAAAGCCAGGCGAGCCTGCTGCGCTTTCTGCAGGAAGGCAAGATCGAGCGGCTCGGCGGACGCGAATCGATTCCGGTCGACGTGCGCATCATCTCGGCGACCCACGTCGATCTCGACGGCGCGATGCGCGAGGGCCAGTTCCGTGCGGATCTGTTTCATCGCCTGTGCGTGCTGCGCGTCGATGAGCCGCCGCTGCGCGCGCGGGGGCGGGACATCGAGATTCTCGCGTACCACATGCTGCACAAGTTCAAGACCGACAACGCGCGCAAGATTCGCGGCTTCACGCCGTCGGCGATCGAGGCGCTCTACAACTACAACTGGCCCGGCAACGTGCGCGAGCTGATCAACCGCGTGCGCCGCGCGATCGTGATGGCCGAGAACAAGCTGATCTCGGCCGACGACCTCGACCTCGCGGGCTACACCGAGCAGGAAAGCATGACGCTCACGCAGGCGCGCGAGGCTGCCGAGAAGCGCGCGATCGAGGCCGCGCTGCTGCGCCATCGGCACCGGTTGAACGAGGCGGCGGTGGATCTGAACGTTTCCCGCGTGACGCTGTATCGGCTGATGGGCGTGCACGGCTTGCGCGAACCGGGCAGCGCCGACGACAAGGGAGCACTCCCCGCAGACGGGCCGGCGCGGGAGTGAGCGGCGGGTACGCGTCGGTGTGGATCGACGGCTCGGGTAGAATCGCCCGGTTACCCTCCTCTTTCCATTCGATGACGACGCTCACCCTGATCGTCGCTCGCGCCAGCAACGGCGTGATCGGCCGAGACAACCAGTTACCCTGGCGACTGCCCGAAGACCTCAAATTCTTCAAGCGCACGACGATGGGCGCGCCCATCATCATGGGCCGCAAAACGCATGAATCGATCGGCCGGCCACTGCCGGGACGCCGCAACATAGTCGTCACGCGCGATGCCTCGCGACGCTTTCAGGGCTGCGACACCGCGACCAATCTCGACGAAGCGCTCGTGCTCGCCGCGCAGGACCAGGCGCCGCAGGCGTTTCTGATCGGCGGCGCAGAGCTCTACGACGAAGGGCTGCGCCATGCGGACAAGCTGATCGTCACCGAAATCGCCGCCGACTTCGACGGCGACGCGACCTTCCCCGCAATCGACCCGCAGGTGTGGGAGGAAATCGCGCGCGAAGCGCATCACTCGAATGCGCCCAACGACTTCGATTACGCATTCGTCACGTATCAGCGCAAGGACGTCTGACGGCGCGCGCCGCGCAAGCGATAAAAAACGCCACGCAACGTTCAGTTGCGTGGCGTTTTCGTTTGATACGGGGCTGCGCTGGAACGCGCCGTGCGGCTTACTGCCCCGCGATCGTCATCCGCTCGATCAGCACCGAGCCGGTCTGCTTGGTGCCGCGCGTGATCGTATCAGCGCCGACCGCGACGATATGGCGGAACATCTCCTGCAGCGTGCTCGCGACCGTGATTTCCTCGACCGGATACTGGATCTTGCCGTTCTCGACCCAGAAACCCGACGCGCCGCGCGAGTAGTCGCCGGTCACGTAATTGACGCCCTGCCCCATCAGCTCGGTTAGCAGCAGACCGGTGCCGAGCTTCTTCAGCATCGCCTCGAAGTCGTCCTCGGGGCGCGTGTTCGAACTGAGCAGCGACAGGTTGTGCGAGCCGCCCGCGTTGCCGGTGGTCTTCATGCCGAGCTTGCGCGCCGAGTAGGTGGACAGGAAGTAGCCCTCGACGACGCCGTCCTTCACGACCGAGCGCTGGCGCGTGCGCACGCCTTCCTCGTCGAACGGCGCGCTGCCCATCGCGCGCGCGACGTGCGGGTCTTCGACCACCTGCACGTGCGGCGCGAACACCGGCTTGCCGAGGCTGTCGACCAGAAACGAAGTCTTGCGATACAGCGCGCCGCCGCTCGTCGCCTGCACGAATGCGCCGAGCAGGCCCGCCGCGAGCGGCGCCTCGAACAGCACCGGCACCTTGCGCGTGTCGAGGCCGCGCGCGCCGATGCGCGCGAGCGCGCGCTGCGCCGCGTAACGACCGACCGCTTCGGGATCGGCGAGTTCGTCGGCGCTGCGCGTCGACGTGTACCAGTCGTCGCGCTGCATGTTGCGGCCGCTGCCGGCGATCGGCGCGCACGCGACGTAGTGGCGCGAATACGGATAGCCGGCGAGGAAGCCGCGCGAGGTCGCCAGCACGAACTGCGAGTGCTGTGCCGACACGCTCGCGCCTTCCGAGTTCTTGATCTGCGGATCGGTCGCGAACGCGGCGTCTTCGGCGCGGCGCGCGATTTCGACCGCTTCGTCGGCGGACAGATTCCACGGGTGGTACAGATCGAGGTCGCGCGGCGCGTTTTCGAGCAGCTCCGCTTCGGCGAGGCCCGCGCAATTGTCTTCGGCGGTGAAGCGCGCGATGTTGTAGGCGGCCGCGACCGTGTCCTTCAATGCCTGCCGCGAGAAGTCCGAGGTGCTCGCGTTACCGCGTTTGTTGCCGATAAACACCGTCACGCCGACCATCTTGTCGCGGTTGTGCTCAATCGTCTCGACTTCGCCGCGCCGTACCGAGACGGACAGGCCGTCGCCTTCGGAGATTTCGGTCGCGGCGTCGGTGCCGCCGAGCGCCTTCGCGTGACGAAGGATGTCCGAGGCGATTTCCTTCAGCTCATCCTGGGTATGCGGAAAAAAGCGCTGCTTGACGTCCATGTCTGCTGCCATTGTGGTTGCCGTCCTGTTGGGGCCGCGCGGCCCTGGGTATGCACACCGTATTCGGGGCAGGCGCGCGGGTGCGGGATAAATGCATCCCGCGATCATAGCAAGGTACGCGCCGCCGCGGGTCGGGCCGGCGCGGCAAGTTACAATACCGGCATGACACGCAAAACCCGCATTCAACCGATCGAATCCGTCGTCACGGAAGTCGACGAAAACGGCTACGATCGTCCGAGCAAGTCCCAGGTCAAACGCGAAATGCAGGCGTTGCAGGATCTGGGCTTGGAACTCGTCGCGCTGCCGAAAGACGCGCTCAAGCGCATGCCGATGCCCGAAAAGCTCGACGAAGCCGTGCGCGAAGCGCGCCGCATCACCGACCACGAAGGCAAGCGCCGCCAGATCCAGTACGTCGGCCGCGTGATGCGCTCGCTGCTCGACACCGAAACCGCCGCGCTGCGCACCGCGCTCGACACCTACAAGGGCATCAACAAGTCGGAGACGGCGAAGCTCCATTGGATCGAGCGCACCCGCGAAAAGCTGCTGGCCGACGACGCCGCGCTGACCGAGTTCATCCGCCAGCACCCGAGCGTCGACCCGCAGCAGGGCCGCACGCTGATCCGCAACGCGCGCAAGGAAGCGGAGCAGAGCAAGCCGCCGCGCTACTTCCGCGAGTTGTTCCAGTGGATCAAGAGCGCGGCCGGCACCGACGACGAAGCGGAAGACGCGCACGCCCCCAACCTCGCCGCGGAAGACGACGATGACGACCGCGACGCCTGATCGACGTAAGCAGCGTCAGCACCCCGACGAAATCGTGATCGGCCTCGTGTCGATCAGCGACCGCGCGTCGACGGGCGTTTACGAGGACAAGGGCATTCCGGCGCTGCAGGAGTGGCTCGGCGCGGCCTTGAGCTCGCCATGGCAGGTGGTCACGCGGCTGATCGCCGACGACGCGCCGACCATCTCGGCGACGCTGATCGAGCTGGTCGACGAAGTGGGCTGCGATCTGGTGCTGACGACCGGGGGCACCGGACCGTCGCGCCGCGACGTGACGCCCGAGGCGACGCTCGCTGTCGCGACCAGGGAGATGCCCGGCTTCGGCGAGCAGATGCGGCAGATCAGCCTGAATTTCGTGCCGACCGCGATCCTGTCGCGCCAGGTCGCGGTGATCCGCGAAACCGAACGACACGCCGCGCTGATCATCAACCTGCCCGGCCAGCCGAAATCCATCAGGGAAACGCTGGAAGGCCTGCGCGATAACGGCATGGTCAAGGTACCAGGGATTTTCGCGGCGGTGCCGTACTGCATCGACCTGATCGGCGGCCCTTACGTAGAAACGAACGTCGACGTGGTCAAGGCGTTCCGGCCGAAAAGTGCGCAACGCGCGCCGCGGCAAGACTGAGGTTCGAGGTTCGTGGCCTGCCCGTGCAGGCCCGCGCTTTACTGAGCGCTCGCGGCGGCGTCCGGCGCCGACGGCACAAGGAAATGCTCGCGGTAGTACTTCAGCTCGTCGATCGACTCGTGGATATCGGCCAGCGCCGTGTGCATCGCGCGCTTCTGGAAGCCCTTGTAGATGACCGGCTGCCAGCGCCGGCACAGCTCCTTCAGCGTACTCACGTCGAGGTTGCGGTAGTGGAAGAAGCTCTCCAGATCCGGCATCCAGCGCGCCATGAAGCGGCGGTCCTGGCAGATCGAGTTGCCGCACATCGGCGACTTGCCCGGCGGCACGTACTGGCCGAGGAACTCGCGGATCTGCGCGGTCGCATCGGCCTCGCTGACAGTCGACGCCTTCACGCGATCGATCAGCCCCGAGCGGCCATGCGTGTTCTGGTTCCACGCGTCCATCTTCGCGAGCGTTTCATCGCTCTGATGAATCGCGAGCACCGGACCTTCGACCATCCTGTCGAGCGTCGAATTCGTCACCACCACCGCGATTTCGATGATGCGGTCGGTGTCGGGCTCGAGCCCGGTCATTTCCATGTCCAGCCAGACGAGGTTCATGTCGCTGCGCACGAGCGGCGGCTGTTCGGTGGATGCGAGGATGTCAGTCATGAAGGCAACCCTGAGGGCCGCGCGGCGGGCTTCGCTGGAAACCCGCACGGCGCGGCATGTGTTCGTTTGAAATCGATTCGCGCGGTTCGAGCCGGGCCGGCCGCGCCAAAGCGCCGCCCTGAACTGCTCCCGGAACTCTTGCGTTGAACCGTCGCTTTAAACCGTATCTCCGCCGCGAGGCGGGAAGAAACATATAATTCTCGCATAGATACCACGGAATCCCCGGATGCCTACCCTGTACTTCACCGCCCTGTTCGTCCTCGCCGTCGTCGCGATGGTCGGCACCAAACTCTGGCTCGCGTCGCGGCAGATCCGCTTCGTCGTCGCGCATCGCGAACAGGTGCCGAGCCAGTTCGCGAACACCATCGCGCTCACCGCGCATCAGCGCGCGGCCGACTACACGGTCGAGCGCACGCGGCTCGCGATGGTCGAGATCGTCGTCGGCGCGGCCGTGCTGATCTGGCTCACGCTGCTTGGCGGCGTGCAGATGCTCGATCTCGCGATCTCCGACTGGCTCGGCCGCGGCTACGTCGGTCAGATCGCGCTGGTTGCCGCTGTGATCGCGATCACGAGCGCGATCGACCTGCCGTTCGATTACTACCGGCAGTTCGTCGTCGAGCAACGCTTCGGCTTCAATCGCATGAGCAAAAGCCTGTTCTTTTTCGACCGTCTGAAGGGCGCGCTGCTCGGCATCGCGTTCGGCCTGCCGTTGTTGTTCGTCGTGCTGTGGCTGATGAACCGCGCGGGCAACCTGTGGTGGCTGTGGGCATGGGTCGTGTGGGTCGCGTTCCAGATGTTCGGCCTGCTGATTTTCCCGACCTTCATCGCGCCGCTCTTCAACAAGTTCGAGCCGCTGAAGGATGAAGCGCTCGTGACCCGCATCGAGGCGCTGATGAAGCGCTGCGGCTTCGCCGCGAAGGGCCTGTTCGTGATGGACGGCAGCCGCCGTTCGGCGCACGGCAACGCGTACTTCACCGGCTTCGGCGCGAGCAAGCGCATCGTGTTTTTCGACACGCTGCTCGCGCGCCTGTCGGGCCGCGAGATCGAAGCGGTGCTCGCGCACGAGCTCGGCCACTTCAAGCGTCGTCACGTGATGAAGCGCATGCTGGTCACGTTCGCGATCAGCCTCGCGATGCTCGCGCTGCTCGGCTGGCTGACGCAATGCGTCTGGTTCTACGAAGGGCTCGGCGTGCGGCCGTCGCTCGTCGGCGGCAATAGCGGTCTCGCGCTCGTGCTGTTCTTCCTCGCGCTGCCCGTGTTCATGTTCTTCGTCACCCCGCTTGGCAGTCTCAGCTCGCGCAAGCACGAGTTCGAGGCCGACGCGTTCGCGGCGACGCAAACCGACGCGCACGATCTCGTCAACGCGCTCGTCAAGCTGTACGAGGACAACGCGTCGACGCTGACGCCCGATCCGATCTACACCGCGTTCTACTATTCGCATCCGCCGGCCTCGCAGCGGATCGACCGACTGCTGCAGCACGCATGAGCGGCCGCGCTCCGAAGAAGGCGTCGCGCGGCGCGTCGGCCACCGCATCCGGCATGTACGGCGTGCGCACGGGCGGCGTCGTGGTGGCCGCGCACGGCCGCCACTATCTGGTCGCTCCTGAAAACGGCGGCGCGTTGCTGCAATGTTTCCCACGCGGCAAGCGCAGCGAGGTCGCGGTCGGCGATCGCGTGATCTATGAGCCGACCTCGGCGGATCAAGGCGTGATCGTCGAGATCGGCGAGCGGCGCAATCTGCTGTATCGCTCGGATCAGTACAAGTCGCGAAGCTGTTCGCCGCGAACCTCGACCAGTTGCTGATCGTGCTCGCCACCGAGCCGCATTTCAGCGAGGATCTGCTCGGCCGCGCGCTCGTCGCTGCCGAGGCGAACGAATTGAAGCCGCTGATCGTGCTGAACAAGATCGACGTCACCGATGCTCTGGACGGCGCGCGCAAGCGGCTCGAGCCGTATCGCGCGCTCGGCTATCCGGTGCTCGAAGCGTCGATCCGGATGCAGCCCGAGGCGGCACGCGCCACGCTGACCGAACATCTGCATGGTCACGCGACGCTGCTGCTCGGCCAGTCCGGCATGGGCAAATCGACACTCGTGAACCTGCTGATTCCCGATGCCGAAGTCGCGACGCGCGAGATCTCGACCGCGTTGAACAGCGGGCGCCATACCACGACGTTCACGCGTCTTTATCCGCTGCCGCGGTCGGAGGGCACGACCGGCGTGAATGGCGTCAACGGCGCGGCCGGCGCGCTGATCGACTCGCCGGGCTTTCAGGAATTCGGCCTGCATCACCTGAGCGAAGGCCGGCTCGAACGCGCGTTCCCCGAGTTCCGGCCGCTGCTGCCAAACTGCCGTTTCTATAACTGCCATCATTTGCACGAGCCTGGCTGCGCGATCCTCGAAGCCGTCGCCAACGGGCGCATCCGCCGCGAACGGCATGCGCTTTATGCGCAGCTCGTGCACGAGGCGAGCCAGATCGTCCGCTGACATGAAACTGATGCGCGCGCCGAACCTGATCATCGGACAGCATTGGGTCAACGTGCTGGAGACCGCGGGCATCGCTTGCGAGCTGCACAACCGCTATCTGAACGGGGCGCTCGGCGAGATTCCGGCCGACCAGTGCGCGCCGGAGCTGTGGCTCGTCGATGAACGCGATGAGGCGATCGCGCGGCGGCTGATCGAAGCGGCCTCGCGAGGACCGGCACCGGGCGCGCCTCCATGGCAATGTCAGCAGTGCGGCGAGCTGCTCGAGGCGCAGTTCACCGTGTGCTGGCAATGCGGGACTGTGCGCGATCCGTTGAAGGGGTGAAGCGGAGTCGGGAATTGAAGAAGCCGGGCATTGCCCGGCTTCTTCTTGTGCTGCGCGCGTGGCCTGGCCGCTTCAGGCGAGCCACACCGCGATGGTCAGCATCAACAGCAGGATCATCCACAGTACGACTGCACGCCACACCAGCCCCACTGCCGATTGCAGCGTGCGCGGCGTGCAGTCGTCGCCGACCTGCACCGGACCGCCGTCGCCGGTGGCGAGCGCGTCGAGGCTCGACGGCTCCGCGAGTGGCCCGGCCAGGCGCGCGCCGAGCGCCCCGCTGCCCGCGGCGAGCAACACGCCGTCGTTCGTATCGGGCCACTGCCGCGCATGATTGCGCCACGCGTAAATCGCATCCTCGAAATTGCCGACGATCGCAAAGCCCAGCGACGTCAGCCGCGCCGGCACCCAGTCGATCACGAAGAACGCGCGCTGCGCGAAGCTCGAAAACGCGACGGTGCGGTCGTCGGCCGGCCGCGCCCATGCGCGCGCGAGATATTCCGCGCAACGGTACAGCACCGCGCCAGCGGGACCGACCGGAATCAGGAACCAGAAGAACACGCCGAACACATGACGATGCGACGCGACCACCGCGTGGATCAGCGTGTGACGCACGATCTCGCTGACCGGCATGTCGACGGTCTCGAGCCCGGTCCATTCGTTGAGAATTTCGCGCGCGCGTGGCACGTCGTCGTTGTTCAACGCGAGATGGATGTCGGTGAAGTAATGGCTGAACTGCCGGAAGCCGAGCGTGAAGTACAGCACCACGACATTCCACAGGAACGCGAGCATGAAGTGAATGTGATACAGCACGTAGTAGACGAGCGCGACCGCGAGCGTCCAGGGCACCACCACGACGAGCCACGCGAGCAGACCGTGACGTTGCTTGCCAGCATCGAATCCGTGCGCCGCCGACTCCGCATGGTATTGAAGCAACGCGGACAACGGATTGTTCGGCGACAGCGCGCGTACCTGTTCAATGATCAGAGCCAGCAATACGGAGAAAAAAGTCATGCGATGCGCCGTGCTTTTTAAGTTTTTTACGATTGTTTTATAACGATAGCACAGGGTCGGATGAGTCTGAACGCGGATGCTGACAAAGCGCCGACAAGTGCGTCGTTCGCGCAACTGTGCATCGTCGACGCGGCGATGCGAGTCACGTAATTTATGCGGCGAGGAACCGATACAGGTTGCGCAGCATCGCCGCCGTCGCGCCCCAGATGAAATGATGGCCGCCTTGCACCGCTGCTGGCGTGACCGTCTGCGCTTGGTGCGCGCCGCGCTGCTCGGCGGCCTCCGGAGCCACCGTCAATTCGCCGCGCGGATACGGCATCGCGAAGAAGCGGCGCTCTCCGCCCTCGTAGCGGAACAGGCGCTCTTCGTGGTTGGACGGGTCCATCAGGAACGCGAGCGGCACTTCGAAGACCTCGGCCACTTCGAGCGTATCGATCTCCAGCGAGAACGGCGGGTGCACAAGAGCGACGACCGGCGACACGCGAAAGCCGGTGCCAGTGAGATAGTCGGGCAACGCGCCGAGAACTTCGACGCGCGACGCGTCGAGGCCCACCTCTTCGTGCGCTTCGCGCAGAGCCGTTGCGGTCGCATCAGCGTCGAACGGTTCCTGGCGGCCGCCGGGAAAACTCACCTGACCGGCGTGATCGTTCAGATGGTCCGCGCGCTGCGTGAGCAACACGGTAAGACCGCGCGCGCGCACGACGAGCGGCACCAGCACCGCGGCCACGCGCGGATCGAGGTCGGTATTGCGCCACGGCGCATCGGCAATTTTCTCGGGTGTCCAGGCAAGCTGCCGATCAAAGCGCGCCCGCAGTGCATCGGGCGTCAGACGCTCGCGCGCGACCGGTGGCAGATCGGCGCCTGTCGCGATGACAGGCAGAGTTTCGGGCTCAAAGACGGGGCGGATCAACGGGTCTCTCTGATGAGCGTGGACATGCCGCTATTTTGACCTGGCCAACAAAAAAGCACCCGCGAGGGGTGCTTTTTCTTACAGCATTTACGCTTGGGAAGCAGCGCGGTCTTTCGAGACCAGCTTTTCCTTGATTCGAGCCGACTTGCCCGAACGCTCGCGCAGATAGTACAGCTTCGCACGACGCACATCGCCGCGACGCTTGACGACGATGCTAGCCAGCAGCGGCGAATACGTCTGGAACGTACGCTCGACGCCTTCGCCCGACGAAATCTTACGGACGATGAACGACGAATTCAGACCACGGTTACGCTTGGCGATCACGACGCCTTCGTAAGCCTGCACACGCTTGCGCGTGCCTTCAACCACGTTCACGCTGACGATGACCGTATCGCCCGGACCAAAATCCGGAATGGTCTTTTCGCCGAGAACGCGCGCGATTTCTTCCTGCTCGAGCTTTGCAATCAGATTCATCACTGACTCCTAGATCCATCTTGTCGGCGTTCGTACCTGCCTCACGCGCTTACTGCGTTGGGCTACGGCCCCGATAGAGGATGGGTTCACATCTGGCACCGCACACGCATGCACGGCACCGCCTTGTGTCCGCTCGAAAGACCGGGGCATCAGGCCTTCGGCTCTTCCTTCGCGAGACTCGCGAGCCACGCCTCGTCGGCACGGCTCAGCATTCTGTTCTTTCGGGCCTTCACGATCAGATCGGGCCGCTTGTTCAACGTGTTGCGCAATGCTTCGCGCCGCCGCCACGCTTCGATTTCCGCATGATGGCCGCCGAGCAGCACATCAGGCACCCGCACGCCCTCGTATTCCTCAGGACGCGTGTAGTGCGGACAATCGAGCAGCACATCGACGAAGCTATCCTGCACCGCCGACTGTGAGTCGTTCAGCACGCCAGGCAACTGACGCACGACCGCATCCATCAACGCCATCGCGGGCAACTCGCCGCCCGACAGCACGAAATCGCCAAGGCTTACTTCTTCGTCGACTACACGGTCCAGCAGACGCTGGTCGATCGCTTCGTAGCGCCCGCACAACAGGATCAGACCGGGTTCGGCCGCGAACTTCATCACGCGCTCGTGATTCAGTGTGTCGCCTTGCGGCGACATCATCACGACGCGCGCCGCGCCGATGCCCTGCTCCGACTGCGCCGCTTTCGCGGCACTGATCGCGTCTTCGAGCGGCCGGGCCAGCATAACCATGCCGGGGCCGCCGCCGTATGGGCGATCGTCGATCGTGCGGTAGTTGTCGGTCGTGAAATCGCGCGGATTCCACGTACGCAACCCATAGCGCTGCTGCTTCGCGGCCCGGCTGGTGATACCCCAGTCAGTCAGCGCGCGGAACATTTCTGGAAAGAGCGTCACGACATCGAACTGCATCGCTCTCCCCGCTCAACGATAGATTTCAATAGTCAGCTTCCCAGTCGACGACGATATGCTTTGCCGCCTGGTCCACCGTTTTGACAAAGACGCCGACGAACGGGATCAAACGCTCGCCTGCGACCGGCTTGCCGTTTTTGTCGGTAGCCGGATATTCGATACGCAGCACCGACTGCGCGCCGTTGTCGATCATGCTGGCGACTTTGCCGAGGTTGAGCCCGGCGAGATTCACCACGTCCAGGCCGACCAGATCGACCCAGTAGAATTCGTCGGCTTCGAGCGCCGGAAATTCGCTACGGCCGATGTATACGCGAGAACCGCGCAAAGCCAACGCCGTATCGCGGTCAGCGACGCCACCCAGACGGGCGACCACGCTGTCGCTATGTGTTTTGGCCTGCAAGGACGGCGCCGATTTGCGCTCCTGGCCTTTCAGCAGCCACCAGCGCTTCGCGCTCAGCAAGACGTCGCCGCCTTGCCCGGCATCCGCATGCGCGGCTACCTTGACCCAGCCTTTGAGACCATAGGCGTCGACGATTGCGCCGACTTCGACCGCATCGGCCGGCCAGCTTGCCGCCGTTTCGATGCGCATTTCTGCAGCTTCGAAATCGGCGTTCGCGGCATCGGCTTGCACCTCTTTCGCCTTGCCGTCGGTTCGTTCGACCGGCTTGCGGACGAATGCACCGAACGACGCCTGACCAGACGCCTTTGCGCGCGAAGCTGCCTTGACGCTACCAGAACTGCCGGAATCACGCTCAGACATCGAATAACCTCGACAATAACTTCGCAGCCTGCTTTGGCGTCTGCTTCAGTAAAACAAATTGCGCATCGGACTGCTCACGCGAGTTGCGCGAGCCGCCGGCCGAACCGACGACGATACGCCTGCGGGCCGCCATATCAAGCAGCCGGCTGCGCCTTTTGCGCTTCCTTCACGAGACGTTCGACGGTCGGCGACAGTTGCGCGCCAACACCTTGCCAGTACGTCAGGCGATCCTGAGCGATACGCAGGGACTCGCCCTTCGTAGCGACCGGGTTGTAGAAACCGACGCGCTCGATGAAGCGGCCGTCACGACGGCTGCGCGAGTCGGTGGCGACGATGTTGTAGAACGGGCGCTTCTTGGAGCCGCCACGAGCCAAGCGGATGATGACCATACTAGAATCCTTGAAAACCGGGGTTCGGAACGACTGAAACAGGCGATTATAGCGGGAAAGCGACGCCATAACAAACACTTACCGGGATAAACTGCGGAAACGGGCTGCACCCACCTTCTACAAGAGGTGCGAGAACCCGCTCAAACGCCCGAATTACCTGAAGGAGCGCCCGTGCAACGCCAGCCGAAACTCCCGTTTCCGTTCGCCTTTCGTGCCTTTTTCGTACGCTTTGCCGGACTTTCGCGCACCTCGTGCAGCCGGATTCTACGTGCGGTAGCGGCCGCGGTTATCGCCGCGCAGGCGTTGACTGCAATCGCCGCGCTGCCCATCGAGAAAATCAAGCTGCCGCCGGGCTTTCACATCGAAGTGTTGTCGGACGAGGTGCCGAGCGCGCGCGCGATGACGTTGTCGCCCAAGGGCATTCTCTACGTGGGTAGCGACGATGGCCATGTGTATGCGCTCGAGCTGCGGAACGGCCGCGTGACGGCTCACCACGTGATCGCGTCCGGGCTGCAGATGCCCGCCGGCGTCGCGTGGCGCGACGGCGCGCTGTATGTGTCGGCCGTGTCGAAAATCGTGCGCTTCGATGCGATCGACTCGCACCTGAACGATCCGCCGAAACCGGTCGTTGTCACCGACAAGCTGCCAACGGACACGCATCACGGCTGGAAATTCATCGCGTTCGGCCCGGATGGCAAGCTGTACGTGCCGCAAGGCGCGCCGTGCAACATTTGCCAGAGAGATCCGGACCGCTTTGCGATGATTGGCCGCATGAACCCGGACGGCAGCCACTACGAGGTCGTCGCGCGCGGCATCCGCAATTCCGTCGGCTTCGCGTGGCATCCGGTCACCCACGAACTGTGGTTCACCGACAACGGTCGCGACCTGCTCGGCGACGATATTCCGAGCGACAAGCTCAACCGCGCGCCGCATGTCGGCATGAACTTCGGCTTTCCGTACTGTCACGGCGGCGACACGCCCGACCCCGAGTTCGGCAAGGATCATCCGTGCAGCGAATTCACGCCGCCAGTGGTCAAGCTTGGCGCGCACGTGGCGGCGCTTGGCATGCGCTTTTACGACGGCCCGATGTTTCCCGCCGACTACCGCAACAATATCTTCATCGCCGAGCACGGCTCGTGGAACCGCAGCAAGAAGGTCGGCTACCGCGTCGTGCGCGTGATCACCGACCCTGACGGCAGCCACGCACGCCAGCAGGTCTTTGCCGAAGGCTGGCTGCAACCCGGCGAATCGGTCTGGGGCCGCCCCGCCGACGTGTTGCCGCTGCCAGACGGTTCGCTACTGATCAGCGACGATACCGCCGGCGCAATCTATCGCATCACGTATTCAGCGCCGTAACACGCGGATGCACGCATGTCCGGCTGAACGGCTGCACTCACCCTGAGCCAGGTCCGGCGCATCTCGCCACCCCGCTTTCAGCCTGGGCGATCGTCCTCCACGTGACCACCCGCGCGCCGCAGGCGTAGAATGCGCGTCGGTCCGCGCCCCCGCGGCGCGCCGCTCCTTTCGACCGCCCGTCACTCTGCCCACGCGTTCATGCCCACCGCTGCCTCGACTTCCCCGCGCTTCAGATCCAAGACGCTCACCGCCGCGTTGGCGTTCCTGTTCGGCAGCCTCGGCGCCCACCGCTTCTATCTGTACGGCACCCGAGACATCTACGGCTGGGCGCATCTACTCGGCACGCTGATCGGCATTCCCGGCGTGATGCTGCTGGTCGCGACCGAGCGCGCGTCGATCCTGGGCTGGGTCCTCGCGCCGATCGGCGCGGTTTCGCTGTTTGCCGCGTTTCTGGCGGCGCTCGTCTACGGGCTGCGTCCTGATCAGAAATGGGATGCGCAATTCAACACCCACACGCAACGCAAAAGCCGCTCCGGCTGGACGGTCATTTTCGTCGTGATCTTTTCGCTGCTGATCGGTGCGTTTCTGCTGATGACCGGTCTCGCGCTCGCGTTCCAGACCTACTTCGAAAGTCAGGTCGAAGCGGCCAAAGCGATTTCGCAGTAATGCCCCCGTGGCGGGACCCGCAGACGTTCCTGCGCGCTAGAAAAGCCTCAGTTGCGGATTGTCGCGCGCCGGTGCGCTCACCTGCTCGGCGCGCGGCGGCTCGATCCGGCGGAAATGCGACATGTCGAGAATGCCGCGGTCGCGCCCGTTCAACCCTAACCGGCGCACGGCCTTGTGAAAGCGCTGCCTGAGCAGATCCGCCCATAAGCCCTCTCCCTTCATGCGGGTCGAGAACGAAGAATCGTAATCCTTGCCGCCTCGCATGTCGCGCACACGGCTCATCACGCGCTCGGCCCGATCCGGGAAATGTGCGCCCAGCCAATCCTTGAACAGCGGCGCGACCTCCCACGGCAGCCGCAGCACGATATAGCTCGCATTGCTGGCGCCCGCTTCGGCGCATGCTTCGAGCACGCGCTCCATATCCGGTTCGGTGACGAACGGGATCACCGGCGCGATGCTGACGCCGACCGGAATGCCCGCCTCGCTGAGCGTACGGATCGTGCGCAGCCGGCGCGACGGCGTGGCCGCGCGCGGTTCGAGCGTGCGCGCGATGTCGGCGTCCAGCGTGGTGATGGTGATCGCGGCCATGAATTGCCCGCGCCCGGCCATCGGCGCAAGCAGGTCGATGTCGCGCTCGATCAGCGATGATTTGGTGATCGCCGCGAACGGGTGGTTGCGCTCGCTGAGCACCTCGATCACACGACGCGTAAGACGCAAGTCACGTTCGGCCGGCTGCCATGCATCGGTGGCGACGCCGAGCGCGATCGGCTCGGGTACATAGGATTTCTTCGACAGTTCCCGCTCGAGCAGCTCGGGCGCGTTGATCTTCGCGTAGATGCGGCTTTCGAAATCGAGCCCGGGCGACAAACCCAGGTAGCTGTGCGTGGGCCGCGCGAAGCAATAGATGCAGCCGTGTTCGCAGCCCCGGTAAGGATTCAGCGACACATTGAACGGAATGTCCGGCGACGCATTGCGTGTGAGGATGGTTTTTGCGCGCTCCTCGAACACCTGCGTGCGCAGGACCTTCGGCTCCCCGTCTTCGTCGGCCGTCTGCCAGCCGTCGTGGACGGCTTCGCGCTGGTCGACTTCGTAGCGGCCTTGCAGGTTCGTGACCGCGCCGCGCCCCTTGCGAGGCGCCGGCGGCGCGATCGGAAATTCGGGAATGTCAGGGGTGTCGGGGTCATCCACGGCGGGCCACGCAAAGCAAACGCAAACAGGAAGCGCCAAAGGAAAGCGGCGCAAAACACCTGTATAAATATACAGTGTTTACGCCGTTTGTCGAGCACTTCGTTGGTCGCTTGATGCGCGTCCAACCCCGTCAGTGAACCGGCACCTACTCGCCCACCGCGATCGTCAGCGTCTCCTTGATTTCCTCCATCACCACATAGCTCTTCGACTGCACCGCGCCCGGCAGCTGCAGCAGGATGTCGCCGAGCAACTTCCGGTAATCGGCCATTTCGCCGATGCGCGCCTTGATCAGATAGTCGAAATCGCCCGACACGAGGTGGCACTCGAGCACCTCGGGGATCTTCTGCACCTCGCGCCGGAACAGATCGAACATGTTGCCACTCTTGTGATCGAGCGTGATCTCGACGAACACGAGCAGCGCCGCGCCCAGCTCGGCCGGGTTCACGCGGGCGTAGTAGCCGGTGATCACGCCGTCGCGCTCCATCCGCTTGACGCGCTCGATGCACGGCGTCACCGACAGACCGACCTGCTCCGCCAGGTCCTTCATCGCCATACGGCCGTCCTGCTGCAGGAGCCGCAGAATCTTGTGATCGAGCTTGTCGAGAGCCCGCACGGGCTGGCGCTGGGTACGCATGGTGTTTTTTCTAAAAATGATGAAAATACAATAACAAAACCTGTCTCACTGCCAATAGTATAGCGGTTAACACTGGGCAAACGGCATTTCACCTCACATTGCAGCTCGCCGAATCGAATCAGATCGAAGCTCCGACGAGCGCCTTGCCCTCACTCAATTTTTGGATATCTGGAGCAGCTATGCGAGTCGTCGTTTTGGGCAGTGGCGTCGTCGGCGTGACGAGTGCGTATTACCTCGCGCGCGCCGGTCACGAAGTGACCGTTATCGATCGCGAAGCCGGCCCGGCGCTCGAAACCAGTTTCGCCAACGCGGGCCAGATCTCGCCGGGCTACGCTTCGCCGTGGGCCGCCCCGGGCGTGCCGCTGAAGGCCGTCAAGTGGATGTTCCAGAAGCACGCGCCGCTGGCGATTCGCGTCGACGGCACCGCGTTCCAACTGCAATGGATGTGGCAGATGCTGCAGAACTGCACGGCGCCGCGCTATGCGGTGAACAAGGGCCGTATGGTGCGGCTGGCCGAATACAGCCGCGACTGCCTGCAGGCGTTGCGCGCCGACACCGGCATCGAGTACGAAGGCCGCACCGGCGGCACGCTACAGGTATTTCGCACGCAACAGCAGTTCGACGGCGCCGCGAAAGACATCGCCGTGCTGCAGGATGCCAACGTGCCATACGAGCTGCTGACGGCCGACGAACTCGCCAAGGCCGAACCAGCCCTCGCCGCGGTGTCGCACAAGCTCACCGGCGGCCTGCGCCTGCCCGGCGACGAAACCGGCGACTGCCAGATGTTCACGACGCGCCTCGCGGCGCTCGCCGAGGAACTGGGCGTCAAGTTCCGCTACAACACGTCGATCGACGCGCTCGCGATGGCGGGCGGCCGCATCGCCGGCGTGCAGTGCGGCAGCGAACTCGTGCGCGCGGATTCGTTCGTGGTCGCGCTCGGCTCGTATTCGACGCGCTTCCTCGATGGCATAGTGAAGATTCCGGTCTATCCGCTGAAGGGCTATTCGATCACCGCGCCGATCGTCGACGCGGCTGCCGCGCCGGTGTCGACCGTGCTCGATGAGACCTACAAGATCGCGATCACGCGCTTCGACGACCGGATCCGCGTCGGCGGGATGGCCGAGATCGTCGGCTTCGACAAATCGCTGCGCGAGGCGCGCCGCGAGACGCTCGAGCTTTCTGTGAATGACCTGTTCCCGGGCGGCGGCGACACGTCGAAGGCGACGCTCTGGACCGGTCTGCGGCCGATGACGCCGGACGGCACGCCGATCGTCGGCCGCACGCCGGTGCCGAACCTGTTCCTGAACACCGGCCACGGCACGCTTGGCTGGACGATGTCGTGCGGCTCGGGCCAACTGCTCGCCGACTTGATGTCGGGCAAGCAGCCCGCGATTCGCGCGGACGATCTGTCGGTGCATCGCTATCTCGGCGAGACCGCGGGCGAGCATCGGCCGGCGTATGCGTGAGTTTGAGTGCGTGCGCTGACGCGGCCCTGGCCGCGACGCAGGCCGCAACAAACAGCAGCCGTACAAACAAACGGCGCCTCGCGGGGCGCCGTTTGCATTTCAATGTGCTGCCGCGATCGCGGCCGGCATCGAGGCATGCTCAGAACTGGTCTTCCGACAAAGCCAGCACGCCCTCTCCCCCCTTCGCGCTGACGATCGCCACTTCGAGCGCCGCCGCCTGTGGCAACACGTGCTCGGCGTAGAACCGCGCGGTCGCGATCTTCGCGTCATGAAACGCTGGGTCCTCGTCGCGCTTCGTCGCCGCGGCAAGCTGCGCACGCGCCATCTGCCAGCCGCCCAGCACGATGCCCGCGAGCTTCAGATAGGGCACGCTGCCCGCGAACACCGCATTCGGATCGCCCTTCGCATTGGCGACGACGAAATCGACGACCGCGCCAAGCGCGCGCTGGCCCTGCGCGAGCTGCGTGCGCATCGACGCGAACGCCGCGCCCTGCTGCGCGCCAAGCGCTTCAACCGTTTCGGCGACGCCAGCGAGCAGTTCCTTCGCGACCTTGCCGCCGTCGCGCAGCGTCTTGCGACCGATCAGGTCGTTGGCCTGGATCGCGGTCGTGCCTTCGTAAATCGGTAGAATGCGCGCGTCGCGGTAGTACTGGGCAGCGCCGGTTTCCTCGATGAAGCCCATGCCGCCATGCACCTGCACGCCGAGGCTCGTCACGTCGATCGACAGCTCCGTGCTCCAGCCCTTCACGATCGGCACGAGGTATTCGTAGATCGCCTGATGCTTCGCGCGCGTCGCATCGTCCGGATGACGATGCGCGATATCGCAGTGCGAGGCCGCGAGGTAGGCGAGCGCGCGCGACGCCTCGGTGAGGCTGCGCATCGTCGACAGCATGCGGCGCACGTCCGGGTGCTGGATGATCGCGACCGACTGCTTCGCGGAGCCGTCCACGGGACGGCTCTGCACGCGCTCTTTCGCATACGCGACCGCCTTCTGATATGCGCGATCCGAGATCGCGACACCTTGCATGCCGACCGCGAAACGGGCGGCGTTCATCATGATGAACATGTATTCGAGGCCACGATTCTCTTCGCCGATCAGCTGACCGAGCGCGCCGCCGTGATCGCCGAACTGCAGCACGGCGGTCGGGCTCGCCTTGATGCCGAGCTTGTGCTCGATCGACACGCAATGCACGTCGTTGCGCTCACCGAGCGAACCGTCTTCGTTGACGAGAAACTTCGGCACAAGGAACAGCGAAATGCCTTTCACGCCATCGGGCGCGTTCGGCGTGCGTGCGAGCACCAGGTGCACGATGTTCTTCGCCATGTCGTGCTCGCCCCACGTGATGAAAATCTTCGTGCCGAATAGCTTGAACGAACCGTCGGGCTGCGGCTCGGCGCGCGTGCGTACGAGCGCGAGATCGGAGCCGGCCTGCGGTTCGGTCAGGTTCATCGTACCGGTCCATTCGCCGGAAATCAGCTTGGGCACATAGGTCTGTTTTTGCGCTTCGCTGCCAGCGGTTAGCAGCGCTTCGATGGCGCCGTCGGTCAGCAACGGACACAGCGCAAAAGAGAGGTTCGACGCGTTGAGCATTTCGATGCAAGGCGTCGCGATCAGCTTCGGCAGGCCCTGGCCTTCGTAGTCGAGCGGATGTTGCACGCCCTGCCAACCGCCTTCGGCAAACTGGCGGAAGGCTTCCCTGAAACCCGGCGTCGCAGTGACCACGCCATCCTTCCAGCTGCTCGGATTACGATCGCCGTCGACGTTCAGCGGCGCGAGCACTTCGCCGCATAGTTTCGCCGACTCGTCGAGCACGGCCTTCGCGGTGTCGAGGTTCGCGTCCTCGAAGCCGGGCAGCTTCGCGATGACTTCCAGTCCGGCCAGTTCTTTCATCACGAACAGCATGTCCTTGATGGGTGCCGTATAGCTCATTTCGGTACTCCTCCCTTGATATGAAAAAAGGGCGCGGGACTTGGTGGGTCCTGCGCCCTTCGCTTGCTTTCGGCGGCCTCTTTCAGGCGCCGCGGCGCTTAGCCTAGTTCGCTCACGAGTTCCGGCACGAGGGTGAACAGATCGCCAACCAAACCGTAATCGGCCACGCTGAAAATCGGCGCTTCTTCGTCCTTGTTGATCGCGACGATGACTTTCGAGTCCTTCATGCCGGCCAGATGCTGGATCGCACCCGAGATGCCGACTGCGACGTACAGTTGCGGCGCGACGATCTTGCCGGTTTGGCCGACCTGATAGTCGTTCGGCACGAACCCCGCGTCGACCGCCGCGCGCGATGCGCCCAGTGCCGCGCCGAGCTTGTCGGCCAGCGGCTCGAGCACCTTCATGTAGTTCTCGCCATTGCCCAGACCACGGCCACCCGACACGATGATCTTCGCGCTCGTCAGTTCCGGACGATCGAGCTTCGTCACTTCGCGGCTCACGAACTGCGCGAGGCCTGCGTCGGCTGCCGCTTCGATCCTCTCGACCGCTGCGCTGCCGCCTTCGGCCGCGACGGCATCAAAACCGGTCGAGCGCACGGTGATGACCTTGATCGGATCAGCCGATTGCACGATCGCGATTGCGTTGCCCGCGTAGATGGGACGCTCGAACGTGTCGGCGCTATCCACTGCCGTGATGTCGCTGATCTGCGCGACGTCGAGCTTCGCGGCGATACGCGGCGCGACATTCTTGCCGTAGGCGGTAGCCGGCGCGAGGATGTGCGTGTAGTGCTTCGCCGCATCTTGCACAAGCGTCAGGACCGTCGCTTCGACGTTTTCCGCGAGGCCTGCGGCCAGTTGCGGCGCATCGGCGAGCAGCACCTTGCTGACACCAGCGATCTTCGCGGCGGCATCGGCCGCGCCCTGCGCGTTATGCCCCGCGACCAGCACGTGAATATCACCGCCGATCTTCTGTGCCGCTGCGATCGTGTTCAGCGTCGCGGCCTTGATCGACGCATTGTCGTGTTCTGCAATTACCAGGTTCGTCATTTCTCGGGTCTCCTCACAGCACCTTCGCTTCGGTCTTCAGTTTCTCGACCAGCGTCTTCACGTCCGGCACCTTCACACCGGCCGAGCGCTTCGGCGGCTCGGCGACTTTCAGCGTCTTCAGACGCGGCGTGACATCGACGCCGAGGTCTTCGGGCTTGACCGTTTCCAGCGGCTTTTTCTTCGCCTTCATGATGTTCGGCAGCGTTACGTAACGCGGCTCGTTCAGGCGCAGATCGGTCGTGACTACGGCCGGCAGCGTCAGCGACAGCGTTTCCGCGCCGCCGTCCACTTCACGCGACACCGTCGCCTTGCCGTCCGCCACGACGACCTTCGACGCGAACGTCGCCTGCGGCAGATTCGCGAGCGCGGCGAGCATCTGGCCGGTCTGATTGGAGTCGTCGTCGATCGCCTGTTTGCCGAGGATCACCAGTTGCGGCTGCTCCTTGTCGACGAGCGCCTTGAGCAGCTTCGCGACGGCGAGCGGCTGCAGGTCTTCGTTCGATTCGATCAGGATCGCGCGATCCGCGCCGATGGCGAGCGCGGTGCGCAGCGTTTCCTGCGCCTGCGCAACACCGGCCGACACGGCGATCACTTCGGTCGCGACGCCCGCTTCCTTCAGACGCACCGCTTCTTCAACCGCGATTTCGTCGAACGGGTTCATCGACATTTTCACGTTCGCGATATCGACGCCCGTACCGTCCGATTTCACGCGGACCTTCACGTTGTAGTCGACCACTCTTTTCACTGGCACCAGAATTTTCATGCACACGCTCCAAAGTTACGAATACGTCAACCCGATGAACATTATAGCGACTGCCCTCATGACAGCCGTGTCGCGGGCGCTTTGCGGGAGGATATCGCTCCTCACCGGCGTGACGGCAATACCGAACGATCGTTCTATTTTAATCTCCAAAAAACCCGGGAGACAACCCCGGGCTCCGACTCAGACCTCTAATTTCGCATTGCCGTCGTGTTCTGCGAGGTCCGCGGGCGTTGCATCACCAGGAGGTGATCACCGAGCCGCCGAATTTGCTGTCGACGAACTGCTTCACTTCCGGCGAGTGGTACGCCGCGACGAGCTTCGCGACCCACGGCTTGTTCTTGTCCGCTTCGCGAATCGCGATCACGTTCACGTAGGGACCTTTCCGGTCCTCGATCGCGATAGCGTCCTGCGTTGGCTTGAGGCCCGCTTCCATCGCGAAGTTGGTGTTGATCGCGGCGGCATCGACATCGCCCAGCGAACGCGGAATCTGCGCCGCGTCAAGCTCGACGATCTTCAGTTTCTTCGGATTGTCGACGATGTCGAGCGGCGTCGCCTTCAGGCCCGCCTCGGCGCGCAGCTTCAGCAAGCCCTGCTTCTGCAGCAACAGCAGCGCGCGGCCGCCGTTGGTCGGGTCGTTCGGCACGGCGATCTTCGCGCCCGGCTGCAGTTCGGCGAGCGACTTCACCTTCTTCGAGTAGATCCCCATCGGGTACGTGACCGTATCGGCGATACGGATCAGCTTGTAGCCGCGATCCTTCACCTGCGCCTGCAAATACGGGTCGTGCTGGTAGCTGTTCGCGTCCAGATCGCCGCCCGCGAGCGCCGCGTTCGGCTGCACGTAGTCGGAGAATTCGACGATCTTGATGTTCAGGCCGTTCTTCGCGGCGACCGTCTTCACGACGTCCATGATCTGCGCGTGCGGGCCACCGGTGACACCAACCTTGATCGTGTCTTCGGCATGCGCCGCGGTGGTGGCGAAGAGCGTTGCCGCGCCGAATGCGGCGGCCAGCTTGAGAATGAAGCGACGTTGCATGATGGACCTTTTCCGAATCTTTATTAGCGGGCTTCCGAACGCCCTTGTTTATTTGTGGCTCAGACGACGCACGAGCCAATCCCCAAACGACTGCACCAGTTGCACGAACACGATCAGTATCAGCACGACCGCGAGCATCACTTCTGGCAGGAAGCGCTGATAGCCGTAGCGGATGCCGAGGTCGCCAAGACCGCCGCCGCCGATCGCGCCGGCCATCGCCGAATAGCCGACCAGCGACACGAACGTGATCGTCAACCCGGCGACCACCCCCGGCAGCGATTCCGGCAACAGCACCTTGAAGACGATCTGGCTGGTGGTCGCGCCCATCGCCTGGGCCGCCTCGATGAGCCCGCGATCGACCTCGCGCAGCGCCGTTTCGACCAGACGCGCGATGAACGGCGCCGCGGCGATCGTCAGCGGCACGATCGCGGCCGCGGTGCCGATTGACGAACCGACGACAAGTCGCGTAAACGGAATCACCGCGACCAGCAGGATGATGAACGGCGTCGAGCGCACCGCGTTGACGATCACGCCCATCACGCGATTCAACGCGACGTTTTCGAGCACGCCCTGGCGGTTGGTCAAATACAGCAGCACGCCGAGCGGCACGCCGACCACAGCGCCAATCAGTCCGGAGATGCCCACCATGATGAGCGTCTCCCAGAACGACTGGACGAACATATCGAACATTTCACTCAACATGCGAGAGCTCCTCCACTACGACACCCTGCTCGCGCAGAAACGTGATCGCCTGCGCGACCTTGGCCGGATCGCCGCCCGCGAGTACCGCGAGCGAGCCGAACGCCTGCCCCTGGATTTCGTCGATCTGGCCGTGCAGGATGTTGAAGTCGAGCTCGTAGCGGCGAATCGTCTCCGACAGGATCGGCTGATCGACGCCCGAACCGGTGAACGCGAGGCGCAGCAGATGGCCGCTGCCGGTCTTCAACCGCTGCGCGACGCGCGCCTTCATGGCGGGCGGCAGCTCCTGCGCGATTACGTCGCCGATCAGCGCGCGCGTGACTTCGTGGTGCGGCTGCAGGAACACGTCGATCACCTTGCCCTCTTCGACGACGCGGCCCGCGTCGAGCACCGCGACGCGATCGCAGACCTGCTTGATCACGTCCATCTGGTGAGTGATCAGCACGATCGTCAGGTTCAGTTCGCGGTTGATGCGCTTGAGCAGATCGAGGATCGCGCGGGTGGTTTCGGGGTCGAGCGCAGAGGTCGCCTCGTCCGACAGCAGCACCTTCGGCTTGCTCGCGAGCGCACGCGCGATGCCCACGCGCTGCTTCTGCCCGCCGCTGATCTGCGCCGGATAGCGGTCCTTCTGCGCCGACAGACCGACGAGCTCGAGCAGCGGCAGCACGTTCGCCTCGATCTCGTCGCGCTTCAGGCCGGCCAGTTCGAGCGGCAGCGCGACGTTCTCGTACACGGTGCGCGACGACAACAGATTGAAGTGCTGGAAGATCATGCCGATCTCGCGACGCGCGTCGCGCAGTTGCGCGGCGGGCAGCGTCGTCAGATCGCGGCCGTTGACGAGGATGTTGCCCTCGGATGGGCGCGTCAGCAGGTTGATGGTGCGCACGAGCGTGCTCTTGCCCGCGCCGCTGCGGCCGATGATCCCGAACACCTCGCCCGCCGGAATCGTCAGATTGACGTTGTGCAGCGCCTCGACCCACCCCCGGGGCCCGGCAAACCGCTGGGAAACATTGCGTATTTCGATCATGGACAAACGAAAACGGCGGAGGCTGCCGGCGAGCATCGTGCTCCCGACAGGCGGCCGCCGTTTCTTTTATTGGGATTTAAGGTCGTCATTCTACCGTAGCGACGACATGCCCTTTAATAATCAATTTCGATTTTTTCATAACCTGAGGGCATTAGAGCCGCGCCTTATGCACGAAGCTCACGCGCTTCGCGCCGCTACGACTATGATCGGGCCACCTTCCTTCAGCACAGGCCGCCGCCATGCAGACTTCTCCGAGCCACACCGTGCGCGCGAGCGCCGGCAGTCTCAATAAAGATGCGCCGCAGCGCGGGTCGGTGACGACTGGCGATGGCATCGAATTGCCGCTGTATCGCTGGCGGCCGAACGGGCCCATACGCGCGACGGTCGCGCTGCTGCACGGCCTCGCCGAACACGCCGGCCGTTACGCCGCCGTTGCGGGCCGGCTCAACGCGGCGGGCATCGAACTCGTCGCGATCGATCTGCGCGGCCACGGCCACGCGCCCGGCAAGCGCGCCTATGTGAAACGCTTCGACGACTACCTGCTCGATGCGCAGGCGCTGCTCGACGCCGCCGCGCAAAGCTGTGCGCCGTTATTCCTGATGGGCCACAGCATGGGTGGCGCGGTGGCGGCGCTGTATGCGATAGAGCGCCTCGACGCGAGCGGGCGGCGCCTTGCCGGCCTGATCCTGTCGAGCCCCGCGCTCGCGCCGGGCCGCGACGTGCCGAAGTGGATGCTCGCGCTAAGCCAGGTGATCAGCCGCGTCTACCCAACCTTCCCGGCGATGAAGATCGACCCTGCGCTGCTCTCGCGCCTTCAGCCGGTGGTCAAAGCCAACCTCAACGATCCGCTCGTGCATCACGACGCGATTCCGGCGCGCACGGGCGCCGAGCTGCTGCTCGCGATGGCGCGCATCGAACGCGGACGCGCGAGGCTGCGCATGCCGCTGCTCGTGTTTCATGGCACCGACGACAAAGTGACCGAGCCCGACGGCAGCCGCGCGTTCGGCGAGCACGCGGGCTCGCCGGACAAGACGCTCACGCTGCACGAGGGTAGCTACCACGAGACGATGAACGACCTCGATCGCGATCGGGTGATCGAGGCGTTGGTCGAGTGGATCGAAAGGCGGGCGGTGGGACCGAGTTGACAAGACGCGGCGCTTGCTGGCCGTCGACTAGCGCTTCCACTTCGGCGCGCGTTTGTCGATGAAAGCCTGCACGCCTTCGAGCGCCGAGTCGTCCATCATGTTGCAGGCCATCGTCTGCCCCGCGAGCTGGTACGCGGCTTCGATACCCATTTCGAGCTGCCGGTAGAACAGACCCTTGCCCGTGCTGACAGCTTCGACCGGCTTCGCGCAGATGCTCGCGGCGAGCCGCGCGACTTCGTCGTCGAGCGCATCGGCTGGGGCGACGCGGTTCACGAGCCCCTGCTGGCGCGCTTCGGCGGCGTCGATGAAATCGCCGGTCAGCAGCATTTCGAGCGCGGCCTTGCGCGAGAGGTTGCGCGACAGCGGCACCGACGGTGTCGCGCAGAACAATCCGAGGTTCACGCCCGATACGGCGAAGCGCGCGGTATCGGCGGCGACCGCGAGATCGCACATTGCGACCAGCTGGCAGCCGGCGGCGGTCGCGATGCCATGCACGCGCGCGATCACCGGCTGCGGCATGCGCTGGATCGTCAGCATCAGCTTCGTGCAGCGCGCGAACAGCTGCTGGTAATAAGCAAGCGATGGCGCCGCGCGCATTTCCTTCAGGTCGTGCCCCGCGCAGAACGCGCGGCCAGCGCCGGCGATCACGACCACGCGGGCATCGGTCTTCGCGATCCCGGTCAGCGTTTGCAGCAGTCCGTCGAGCAACGCTTCGGACAGCGCGTTGAACGCATCGGGCCGGTTCATCGTCACGCGCACGACGCCCGCTACGCGATACGCGTCGTGTTCGATCGTGACCAGCGACGCGTCGCCGGTGCTGGCGGGACTGGCGTTCATGGCTCGCTCCTCGGTACGTGAATGTCGATTTTCGCTCGCTGGCTTTCGAGCCACTGTCGCCGCGTGCAGTCGGGCAACCTCAGATCTCCGCCAGCGACCGCACGTGCGCGACCACGCTGCGCCCGAGCGCCGACAGGTTGTAGCCGCCCTCGAGACAACTGACGATGCGCCCACGCGCATAACGCCGCGCGATCTCGCGCATCTGGTCGGTGATCCACGCGTAATCGTTTTCGACGAGGCCCATGTTGCCGAGGTCGTCCTCGCGATGCGCGTCGAAGCCGGCCGAGATGAACAGCATCTCCGGCCTGAATTCGTGCAGGCGCGGCAACCACAGCATATCGACCGCTTCGCGCACGGCCATGCCGTTCGAACGCGCCGGCATCGGCACGTTGCACATGTTGGCCGCCTGGTTGTCGGCGCCCGTGAACGGATAGAACGGGTGCTGGAAGATGCTGCACATCAGCACGCGCGGGTCGCCCGAGAACGCGGCCTCGGTGCCGTTGCCGTGGTGCACGTCGAAGTCGATGATGGCGACGCGCGCGAGACCATGCACGTCGAGCGCGTGGCGCGCGGCGATCGCAATGTTGTTGAAAAAGCAGAAGCCCATCGCACGCGCCGGTTCCGCGTGATGGCCCGGCGGCCGCACGCTGCAGAACGCGTTGTCGTAGCGGCCTTCGATCACCGCGTCGGTGGCGGCGACCGCCGCGCCCGCCGCGCGCAGCGCGGCCTGCCACGTGTGCGGATTCATCGTCGTGTCGGGATCGATCTCGGCGACGCCCTCGACGGGCGAGCGACCGCGGATGTAGTCGACATGCGCCTGCGTGTGCACTCGCAGCAGCGCGGCCTCGTCGACGAGCGGCGGCGATTCGCGCTCGATCAGCGCGTCGATGCGGCTTGCGATCAGTTGATCCTCGATCGCCTGCAGGCGCGCGGGACACTCGGGGTGCCACTGCCCCATGTCGTGCAGCAGACAGTCGGGGTGGGAATAGAAGCCTGTTGCCATAGTTCGTGTTGTGCGTCTCTTCTACGGCGCGACGCATGAACTGCGCGCGCGGCGTGTCTCCGTCGAGCGGCGCGCGCCCCCGCGCGCCTCCATTCGTCAAGTTACCACACGACGCCGCTGTCGCCGATTCAGCACGGTTTTGCGGGAGTCGTCGGATATACTTCCCCGACCCGTTATTCGCCGTTTCGTTCCTGCAGCTTTCCGACTGCTTCCAGCCTTTCACGCATCGCGCTCACTGCTCACCATGACCGTCAAGCTTGCTCTGTCCGCAGGATCCCCACGCAACCGTCTTCGCCTCGGCACCCACGCCGCCTCACTGATCGTCGCATCGTGCATGTTCATCGCAGCAAGTCCCGCGAGCGCGCAAAGCGCCACGAGGAAAGCACCGGTGCAACTCGCGCAGAGCCAGCCGCAGCAGCCGGTACCGCAAGGACAGACGTTCGAGGAAGAGATCATTCCGCAGCGCTATGCGCACAACGCGAACGTCGATGCGTTCATCAACGAGATGGTCGCGCGCTACGATTTCGACGAAGCGTCGCTGCACGCGCTGTTCACCGGCGTCAGCTACTCGGCGACCGCAGTGAAGCTGGTCACCCCGTCACCGACGCCGTCGGTCAAGAACTGGCGCTCGTATCAGGCGCGCTTCCTCGACCCGGTGCGCGTCAATGCCGGCGTGCAGTTCTGGCGCGAGAACCGGGCCACGCTGCAGCGCGCGTATCAGGAGTTCGGCGTGCCGCCGGAGATGATCGTCGGCATCATCGGCGTCGAGACGATCTACGGTCGCTACATGGGTAATTTCCGCGTGCTCGATGCGCTGACCACGCTGAGCTTCGATTATCCGAACACCGCGAATCGCGCGGACCGCCAGGCGACCTTCCGCAAGAATCTCGAAGACTACCTGGTGTGGACGCGCGACGCGCAGATCGACCCGAACACGGTGCTCGGCTCGTACACCGGCGCGATCGGCATTCCGCAGTTCCTGCCGAGCAGCATCGTCCAATACGCGGTCGACTACGAAGGCAACAAGCGCATCGATCTGCGCACGAGCGATGCGGATGCGATCGGCAGCGTCGCGAATTATCTGCGCCAGAACGGCTGGGAAAGCGGCCGGCCGGTGGTATGGCGAATCGGCTCGGACGCGGGCAGCCTCGGTGTCGCGCAGGCCGCGGCCAATGGGCAGCCGGAGCCGCACTGGCCGCTCGACCAGTTGCTGCGTGCCGGCCTCGTGCTGAACGAGCCGAACGTCGACATTGCTTCCGAAGCGGGCACCCCGGTCACGGTGGTCGATCTGCCGACGCCGGGACGCGGCACCGAGTTCGTGCTCGGCCTGAAGAATTTCTACGTGCTCACGCGCTACAACCGCAGCTTCTTCTATGCGCTCGCGGTGTATCAGCTGGGTCAGAAGGTCAAGGCGCAGATGCAAGCGATCGACGCGGCGAATGCCGCAAAAGCGGCCAACAACGGCAGCGCGTCGCAAGGCCAGGCGGATCAGTCGAACTCTGATTCGCAGTGAGTCACGCCGCGAGTCGCCGCGGGTGCCTCGCGTTGAAGGACGTAAAAAAAGCGCCGGCTCGACCGGCGCTTTTTATTGGTTCGTGCACCCGCGAAGGCGCCCGGCGACCCGCTTACGCGGGAAATACCCCCGTGGACAGGTAACGGTCGCCGCGATCGCAGACGATGAACACGATCGTCGCGTTCTCGACCTGACGCGCGATGCGCAGCGCGACTTCGCACGCGCCACCCGACGAAATGCCCGCGAAGATGCCTTCGACCGACGCCAGGCGGCGCGCCATCGCCTCGGCCGCGGATTGGCTGACGTTCTCCACGCGGTCGACGCGGCTGCGGTCGAAGATTTTCGGCAGATACGCTTCCGGCCATTTGCGAATACCCGGAATACGCGAGCCCTCTTCCGGCTGCGCGCCGATGATTTCGATCTGCTGGTTCTGCGTTTTCAGATACGTCGACACGCCCATGATCGTGCCGGTCGTGCCCATCGACGACACGAAGTGCGTGATGCGCCCTTCCGTGTCGCGCCAGATTTCCGGGCCCGTGCCTTCGATGTGCGAGGCCGGATTGTCCGGGTTCGCGAACTGATCGAGGATGATGCCCTTGCCTTCGCGCTGCATCTGCTCGGCGAGATCGCGCGCGTACTCCATGCCGCCTTTGACAGGCGTCAGAATGATTTCCGCGCCGTAAGCGGCCATGCTCTGGCGGCGCTCGACTGACAGATCTTCCGGCATGATCAGCACCATCTTGTAGCCGCGGACTGCGGCGGCCATCGCGAGCGCGATGCCGGTGTTGCCGCTCGTCGATTCGATCAGCGTGTCGCCCGGCTTGATGCGTCCGCGCGCTTCGGCCTTCTTGATCATGGACAACGCCGGCCGGTCTTTCACCGACCCCGCAGGATTGTTGCCCTCGAGCTTCGCGAGGATCACATTGTTGCGGCTACGGATCTCGTCGTCGGGAAGCCGGACGAGTTGTACGAGCGGCGTATTGCCGACCGTGTCTTCAATCGTTTGGTATGCCATATGGGGTCTAGCGATCGATGCGCGAAAGAGTGTCTTCAATCCGTCGATTCTAAACCACGATCTCCGGCGCTGCCCTGCAGCCCTTCTGTCCGCATGGATGCATGGTGTTGCTACGCAAAAAGCCCGCGGCTGCGAGCCGCGGGAAAGCGTGTGTACCAATCGATGCAATGGAACGTTCGCGAACCCTGCGCGCCGCAAGCCGCTCGTCAGCATGGCACGCGCAAGGCTCGCGGCCGCTTACTTCTTCACCGCCACTGCGGCGGCGCCCTTCTGCGTGGCGGCGGACGCGGCCGTAGCGGCCGGCTCCTTGCCCGCCGCAACTGCCGCAACCTGCGTGCTAGCAGCCGCACCAGCCGGTCCGATAGCGAGACCCTCCGCCTGCAGGCGCTCGATGGTGTGCCCGCCCATGCCCTTGACACGCGTGCCGAAATCCGCCGCGTCCTTGAACGGGCCGTGCGCACTACGTTCCTCGACAATCGCTTTGGCTTTTGCCGGACCGATGCCCTTGATGCCGCGCAGCGCGTCTTCGTTAGCCGTGTTGACGTCGACCGCCGCATATGCGTGGCCGAAAGCGGCGAGCATCGCCGCGGTAACCAGTACTTTTCGAAACATATTGGAATCTCCCTGTTGCCACTGGCCGGCGACCATCACCGGCCAGGAGATTCCAGTTTAAAGAGGATGACGTACGAATCACACCTGGCCGAACAGCCAACGCACGTAACGATCGACACCTTCCTGCACGCTCAGAAACGGCGCGTCGTAGCCGGCCGTGCGCAGTTTCGACTGATCGGCCTGCGTGAAGCACTGATACTTGCCGCGCAGCGCGTCGGGGAACGGAATGTATTCGATCAGCCCGCGTTGCACCTGATCCGCGAGCGACAGCGCCGGCTCGTTGTTCAGCGCGCGCAGCGTGTTGACCACGGTGCTCGCGATATCGTTGAACGGCTGCGCGCGGCCGGTGCCGAGATTGAAAATGCCTGACTTCTCCGGATGATCGAAGAAGAACAGGTTGACCTTGACGACGTCTTCGACCGAGATGAAATCGCGCGTCTGCTCGCCGGCCGCATAGCCGTTGTACTCGCCGAACAGCTTGACCTTGCCCTCGGCGCGGAACTGGTTGAAGTTGTGAAACGCGACCGACGCCATGCGCGCCTTGTGCGTTTCGCGCGGACCGTAGACGTTGAAATAACGGAAGCCCACGATCTGGCTCTTCGCGGTGGGCAACACGCGGCGAATCACCTGATCGAACAGGAACTTCGAATAGCCGTACACGTTCAGCGGCTGCTCGACCTCGCGCTCCTCGACGAAGCGGCTCGAGCCTCCATATGTAGCCGCCGACGACGCGTACAGGAACTGGACGTTCTGCGCGAGGCAGATGTCCAGCACGTCGCGGCTATAGCGGTAGTTGTTGTCCATCATGTAGCGGCCGTCGGTTTCCATCGTGTCCGAGCAGGCGCCTTCGTGGAATATCGCGCGCACCTTGCCGAAGTCGCCGCGCCTGAAGCGCTCGACGAATTCGGTTTTGTCGAGATAGTCGTCGATTTCGCAGTCGACCAGATTCCTGAACTTGTCCGCACGCGTGAGGTTATCGACGGCGATGATGCGCTGTTCGCCGCGCTCGTTGAGCGCCTTCACGAGATTGCTGCCGATAAAACCGGCCGCGCCGGTGACGATGACGGTCATGGTGATCCTGCGGTAGTGAGCTTCGTTCAGTCAACGCCGCGCGGGGTCCGCTGGTCCGTCGGACGACGGCGCCCCGCGGGCTGCATCAGGAAAAGAGTTCGTCGTAGTCGACGGTGGCGGTGCCCAGTTTGCCGACCACGATGCCGGCCGCGCGATTCGCGAGTCCGACCGCGTCAACGAGCGAAAGACCCGCGCCGAGCATCGCGGCGAGGGTCGCGATCACGGTGTCGCCCGCGCCCGACACATCATACACTTCGCGCGCAACGGCCGACGCGTGCAGGATGCCATCGTCGGAGAACAGCGTCATGCCCTCCTCCGAGCGCGTCAGCAGCAGCGCCTTGAACTGGAGCTCGGCGCGCAGCTTCGTGACGCGCGCGATCAGATCTTCCTCGGACTTCCACTGTCCGACGACCTCGCGCAATTCCGCGCGATTCGGCGTGATCAGCGTCGCGCCGCGATAGCGCTCCCAGTCGTCGCCCTTCGGATCGACGAGCACCGGTTTGCCGGCCGCGTGCGCCTTCGCGATCATTTGCGTGACGTGCGTGAGGCCGCCCTTCGCGTAGTCGGACATCAGGATCACGTCGTACGATGGCAGCAGTTCGTCGAAACGCGCGAGGCCCGCGAGCAGCACCTCGTGCGCCGGCGAGTTTTCGAAATCGACGCGCAGCAACTGTTGCTGACGCGACAGCACGCGCAGCTTGATCGTCGTCAGCAAGGCCGGATCGCGTTCCAGATGCGGCGTGACGCCGCTTTCGCCGAGCAGTTGCACGATGCGCTCGCCGGGCTCGTCATGACCGACCACGCACAAAAGACCCGCCTGCGCGCTGAGCGCGACCGCGTTGCGCGCGACGTTCGCCGCGCCGCCCAGCCGATCTTCCTGGCGCTGCACGTGCACGACCGGCACGGGCGCCTCGGGAGAAATGCGGTTGACGTCGCCGAACCAGTATCGGTCGAGCATCACGTCGCCGACCACCAGCACGCGCGCCGCGTTGAGCTGCGCGCGCGGCACGACCGTGAGCTTCTGCGCCGTCGTGGACGCGGGCGCCGCGGGCATGGCCTCAGGCATCGACCGGAAGTTCAGAGGGTTGGGCATAGGGGCGTCCAATGGCGTGGTAGTCGATACCGAGCTCGGTCATCGCGTCCGGTTCGTACAGGTTGCGGCCGTCGAAAATCAGCGGTGTCTTCAGCACCGATTTCAGATGCACGAAATCAGGACTCTTGAACTCCTTCCATTCGGTCACGATCACGAGCGCGTCGGCGCCGATCAGCGTTTCGTCCTGAGTGCTCGTGAACGTGAGACGCGCCAGCTGCTCCGGCGCAGCGTGCAGATCCATCGCGAATACGCGACGCGCCTCGGTCACGGCGACCGGGTCGTACGCACGCACGTTCGCGCCGCGCGCAAGCAACTCGCCGATCACGCGACGGCTCGGCGCCTCGCGCATGTCGTCGGTATTCGGCTTGAACGCGAGACCCCACACCGCGAACGCGCGGCCGCTCAAATCCTCGCCGAGCTTCGCGGTGATCTTGTTCACGAGCACGTCCTTCTGCTGGTAGTTCACTTCCTCGACCGCCTCGAGAATCCGCAGGTTGTGGCCGCTCTCGCTCGCGGTGCGAATCAACGCCTGCACGTCCTTCGGGAAGCACGAGCCGCCATAGCCGCAGCCCGCATACAGGAAGTGATAGCCGATGCGCGGATCGGAACCGATGCCGCGGCGCACCGCTTCGATGTCGGCGCCGACCTTGTCCGCGAGATTCGACATCTCGTTCATGAACGAGATGCGCGTCGCGAGCATCGCGTTGGCCGCGTACTTGGTGAACTCGGCCGAGCGAACGTCCATGTACAGCGTGCGTTCGTGATTGCGGTTGAACGGCGCGTACAGACGCTTCATCATTTCGCGCGCCCGCACGCCCGGTTCGTCTTCGTCGATACCGATCACGATACGGTCGGGGCGCATGAAGTCGTCGACGGCCGCACCTTCCTTCAGGAACTCGGGATTCGACACGACCGAGAAGCGATGCTGCGCGCTGCCGGCGAGCCCGCGTTTCGCGAGCTCTTCATTGATCACCGCGCGCACGCGCTGCGCGGTGCCGACCGGCACCGTCGATTTGTCGACGATCACCTTGAAACCATTCATCGTGCGGCCGATGTTGCGCGCGGCCTCGAGCACATATTGCAGATCGGCGGAGCCGTCTTCGTCGGGCGGCGTGCCGACCGCGATGAACTGCACGTCACCGTGCGCGACGCTCGCGGCGACATCGGTCGAGAACGTGATGCGGCCAGCCGCGCGCGTGCGGGCGATCATCTCCTGCAAGCCCGGTTCGTGAATCGGCACGCCGCCTTTGTTGAGGATGTCGATCTTGCGCTGATCGACGTCGAGACAGAAGACGTCATTGCCGATCTCGGCGAGACACGCGCCGGTGACAAGGCCCACATAGCCGGTGCCGATAATGGTGATTTTCATACGCTTTCCGGTGGAAGGTTCCGGTAATGAATGCCGCTCATGAGGCCGGCGATAAACTCGTTGCGAAATTCGCGGAGCGGTCGCGTCGCAATGAACGCCGACGCGGCCAAAGCCGCCCGTGCGGCGTCAACTCGGCGCGGTAATCGGCTCGACGCGGCGCGGTGCATAGGTTTCCCAACCGCTGCATCCGGGGCACTGCCAGTAGAAAAGCCGCGCCCGGAAACCACAATTCTGGCACGTATAGCGTGGCAGATTCTTGGTGCGCTGGCGGATCAGTGTGTGCATCAGTTCGAGCTCGCTGCGCCGCGGCTCTTCGGCGACGGCCTGCTGCGCTTCGAGCAGACGCGTCATGCCGGCCAGATTCGGCGACTTCTGCATCTGCGTGCGCGCGAGCGCATGCGCGGCATCGACGCCGCGCAGCGACGCGACGTGCTGATACGCGACGTCGAGCAGATCGTTGCTCGGATGACGGTCGACCCACGTGGTCAGCAGATCGGCGCCCTCCTGCGCGCGACCGAGCGCTTCATACGCCTTCATGATTTTCTCTGCGACGAGCGGCAGATACGCGGGGTTCTGCTCCTCGACGCCGCGCCATTGACCGATCGCCGCTTCGGACGCACCGCCGGCCGCGTCGACGTCGCCGAACAGGATCGTCGCCCGCACGTTGGTCGGGTTCGCCTTCAGCGCGAGACCGAGCTGATGACGCGCTTCGTCCGGTTTCTTCTGCTGCAGCGCTTCCTGAGCAAGTTCGCAATGGAACTGCGCGATTTCCTTCTCGAGCGACGGTGCGCCCATCGTTTCGAGGTGACGCGCGGTATCGATCGACTTGACCCAGTCCTTCTCGATCTCGTAGATCGTCAACAGCGCGCGTTGAGCGCCGAGTGCGTAATCGCCCGCCTGCAGCGAGCGGAAGGTTTCCTCGGCACGGTCGAGCAGACCCGCTTTCAGGAAGTCCTGGCCGAGTTCGTACAGCGCGTGATCGCGCTCACTGACAGGCAGGTCCGCGCGGCTCAGCAGATTTTGATGCACGCGGATCGCTCGATCCGTTTCGCCGCGCCGGCGGAACAGATTGCCGAGCGCGAAATGCAATTCGACCGTTTCAGGGTCGAGCTTGACGACCTCGATGAATGCGTCGATCGCCTGGTCGGGCTGCTCGTTGAGCAGGAAGTTCAGACCGCGAAAATAGGACCGCGGCAGGTTCGCGCTCTCGGACAGCAGCGTCTTGAGGTCGTAGCGCGCCGCCATCCAGCCGAACGCGAATGCGACGGGTATGACCAGCAGCCACCAGAAGTCTAGATCCATGCGATTAATGCAAATGTGCGGGAAAGCGAAAACGAAAAGCCGCGCTCAGAGCGCGCGGCGCAACGGAGTTCAGATCAGCGGCGGCAGCGGCGGCTGCTCGACGACGGCTGGCGTTTCGCGCGCCACGCGCAACTCGCGCCTGAGCCGGCCATTCTCCATGCGCAGACGTACGACGGCCGGCACCGCCGACACGAGCCCCGCGAGCAAGCCGATCACGAAAAACGCGAGACCGATCAGAATCAGAGGCGCCGACCAGACGTAGCCGGCGAGGAAATTCAGCGTAGCGGGTTGCGTGTTGGAGAGCGCCAGCACCAGCAGCAGCACGAACACCAGCACACGGATCAGCCAGACGATAAATTTCATGAATAGATCTCTTGACGGCAGTTGCGGGGTGACGCCGGCTCGATGACGCGTCGCGCCACGGTGTTGCCCGCGCCGAAGTGACCCGTATTGTAATGGATGACCTCGGGGCCGGGCAGCAAGTGGCGGGATGGCGCACTTACGGGTGATTCGCGAAATGCAAAGGACCGCACCGGGAGGCGCCCTCTTCTCAAAGGATGGACGAAAAAAAAGCGCCCGAAGGCGCTTTTCCTGGTCTTTTGCCGACTGGCTTTGGCCGCTGACGCTAGCTATGCCACGCTGCAAGACGCACAGCGGAGTCATTAAAGGTCGTCATCCGGCTCTTCGGCCTTCAGCGGCTCGCCCGCGCGACGGTCCACCCGCTCGCGCAATTCCTTGCCCGGCTTGAAGTGCGGTACGTACTTCTCAGGTACCAGCACCTTCTCGCCCGACTTCGGATTGCGTCCAACGCGGGAGGGACGGCGGTTGAGCCCGAAGCTGCCGAAACCTCGAATTTCGATGCGATGACCTTTGGCAAGTGCCTCCGACATCGCATCGAGCATCGTCTTCACCGCGAAATCCGCATCCTTGAGAACAAGTTGCGGAAACCGCGTAGCCAGCTGGGCGACCAATTCCGATTTGGTCATACTGCAGCAGACCTCTCAGGCTTACTGGTTCTGGCCGTCGAGCTTGGCCTTCAGCAGCGCGCCGAGGTTCGTCGTGCCGGTAGCGGCCGCGCTCGAATCCGAAGCAGCGAGACCGCGGATGGCTTCCTGCTGCTCAGCCGAATCCTTCGCCTTGATCGACAGGTTGATGCCACGCGACTTGCGATCGATGTTGATGATCATCGCGTTGACCTTGTCGCCTTCCTTCAGCACGTTGCGAGCGTCTTCCACGCGGTCCTGGGCGATTTCCGAAGCACGCAGGTAGCCTTCGACTTCACCCGACAGCTGGACCACAGCACCCTTCGCGTCCACCGACTTGACAGTACCGTCAACGACCGAACCCTTGTCGTTCATTGCAACGTAGTTGCTGAACGGGTCGCCTTCGAGCTGCTTGATACCCAGCGAAATACGTTCCTTCTCGACGTCGATGCCGAGAACGATCGCTTCCACTTCGTCGCCCTTCTTGTACTTGCGAACGGCTTCCTCGCCGGTTTCGCTCCACGACAGATCCGACAGGTGAACCAGACCGTCGATGCCGCCCGGCAGACCGATGAACACGCCGAAGTCGGTGATCGACTTGATGGCGCCGCTGATCTTGTCGCCCTTCTTGAAGTTGCGGCTGAAGTCGTCCCACGGGTTCGGCTTGCACTGCTTCATGCCGAGGCTGATACGACGGCGGTCTTCGTCGATTTCGAGAACCATGACTTCGACTTCGTCGCCCAATTGGACAACCTTCGACGGAGCAACGTTCTTGTTGGTCCAGTCCATTTCCGACACGTGGACGAGGCCTTCGATGCCCGATTCCACTTCGACGAATGCGCCGTAGTCGGTGATGTTGGTGACCTTACCGAACAGACGCGTGCCCGACGGATAACGGCGCGAGATGCCTTCCCACGGATCGTCGCCCAATTGCTTGATACCGAGCGAAACGCGGTTCTTTTCCTGGTCGAACTTGAGGATCTTCGCGGTGACTTCCTGGCCAACCGACAGAACTTCGCTCGGGTGACGCACACGACGCCATGCGATGTCCGTGATGTGCAGCAGGCCGTCGATACCGCCGAGGTCCACGAACGCGCCGTAGTCGGTGATGTTCTTGACCACGCCTTCGACGATCGCGCCTTCCTTCAGCGTTTCGAGCAGCTTCGCGCGCTCTTCGCCTTGCGTTGCCTCGATGACAGCGCGGCGCGACAGCACGACGTTGTTACGCTTGCGGTCGAGCTTGATGACGCGGAATTCGAGCGTCTTGCCTTCGTACGGGGTGGTGTCCTTGACCGGACGCGTATCAACCAGCGAACCCGGCAGGAACGCGCGGATGCCGTTGACCATCACGGTCATACCGCCCTTGACCTTGCCCGTGATCGTGCCGGTTACGAGTTCGTTGTTGTCCAGCGCCTTTTCCAGCGACAGCCACGAAGCCAGACGCTTCGCCTTGTCACGCGACAGGATGGTGTCGCCATAGCCGTTTTCCAGCGCGTCGATCGCGACGGAAACGAAGTCGCCCGCCTGCACTTCTACCTCGCCCGCGTCGTTCAGGAATTCTTCGAGCGGGATGTAGGCTTCGGACTTCAGACCAGCGTTCACGACCACGAAGTTGTGGTCGACACGCACGACTTCCGCGGAGATCACTTCGCCAGCGCGCATGTCCTGCTTGGTCAGCGACTCTTCGAACAGAGCCGCAAAAGATTCGGTATTCGGGGTAGAGGTTTGCAGGTCGGACATAAAAATCAGAGTTTGCATGGTCTTCGCAACGCCTGGCTCACCGGACTGGTCAGCAACTGCGGCAAATACGCGAACGCCACGCGGGGTTAAAGGGTTAAAAAAACAACGCTTCGCGACCATCGCGAAGCACCTACCAACAACAGGACTGCCGCTGTCTGGCCACTACCGCATGACCGTTTCAGTTACGCATGCGGGACCAGCGCTTCATACCATTGCACCACGTGCTCGACCGCCTGGTCGACCGACAATGCGGAGGTATCAAGCAGTTTTGCATCCGCCGCGGGCTTGAGCGGCGCGGCCGCGCGCTGACTGTCACGCTCGTCGCGCTCACGCAAATCCCGGAGCAAGTCATCTATATTAGCAGAAAATCCTTTTTGGATCAATTGCTTATGCCGGCGCGTCGCGCGGGCCTCGACGCTCGCCGTCATGAACACCTTCAGCACGGCATCCTGAAAGATCACGGTGCCCATGTCGCGCCCGTCGGCGACGAGCCCCGGCTGCTTGCGAAACGCCCGCTGACGCGCCACCAGCGCGGTTCGCACCGGCGCGTGAACGGCGATCGCCGAGGCGCGGCTGCCCACTTCCTCGGCACGAATTTCGGTCGATACATCGACGCCGTCGAGCTGCGCGAGCCCCTCGCGAAACGTGATATGCAGGTCGTCGATCAGTTTGACAAGTGCGTCGACGTCGTCCGCCGCGATGCCGTAGCGCAGGCTCGCGAGTGCCGCGAGCCGGTAGAGCGCGCCGCTGTCGAGCAGGTGAAAGCCGAGGTTGGCGGCCACCATCGCGGCCACAGTGCCTTTGCCGGAGGCGCTGGGGCCGTCGATCGTAATGACGGGCGTCTGGTGAAAGGGACGGATCGGTTTCATCTAAAAATGTCGCACATCGGGCGATTCGCACGCGAATCTGGATTGCATCAGGGTTGCGCGAGCGCCGTGAAGCGCTCGAAATAATCGGGGAACGTCTTGCCGACGCACCTCGGGTCGTTGATGCGGATCGGCACACCGCCCAAGCTCACGAGCGAGAAGCACATCGCCATACGGTGGTCGTCGTAGGTGTCGATCGCGGCATTCGGGATGAGCTTTTCGGGCGGCGTGACGACGAGGAAATCCTCGCCCTCCTGCACCTTCGCGCCGACCTTGCGCAGCTCGGTCGCCATCGCGGCGATGCGGTCGGTTTCCTTGACGCGCCAGCTTGCGATGTTGCGCAGCGTGGTCGTGCCGTCCGCGAACAGCGCGGCGACCGCGATCGTCATCGCCGCGTCGGGGATCAGGTTGAAGTCCATGTCGATCGGATCGAGCTTGCCATGGTCGTTGCCGACGCCGCGCACTTCGATCCAGTCCTCGCCCATCTGCAGGTTCGCGCCCATCTTGATCAGCGCATCGGCAAAGCCGACGTCGCCCTGGATGCTCGCGCGGCCCACCCCTTCCACTCTCAGCGGGCCGCCGCCGAGCGCTCCCGCGGCGAGGAAATACGACGCCGACGACGCATCCCCCTCCACCATGATCGCGCCTGGCGACTGATAACGCTGCCCGGCTGGCACCACGAACTGGTGCCAGCCGTGACGCTCGACGTTGATGCCGAAGCGCGCCATCAGCTTGATCGTGATCTCGATGTACGGCTTCGAGATCAGCTCGCCGTCGACCTGCACGGTGGTGACGCCGCTCGCGGTGCGCAAGAGCGGCAGCGTCATCAGCAGCGAGGTCAGAAACTGGCTCGACACGTCGCCGCGCACGCGGATCGGCGCGTCGGCCGTGGTCTGGGCGGGACGGATGCGTAGCGGCGGATAGCCTTCGTTCTGTTCGTAGTCGATCTTCGCGCCGATCTGGCGCAGGCCGTCGACGAGATCGCCGATCGGCCGCTCGTGCATGCGCGGCACGCCGTGGATCCGGTAGTCGCCGCCGTTCACGGAGAGGGCCGCGGTCAGCGGACGCACCGCCGTACCCGCGTTGCCGAGGAACAGGTCGGCCGTTCGCGCGGTGAACGCGCCGCGCGTGCCGGTCACGACGCAGGTGTCACCGTCGCGCTTCAGACATACGCCAAGCTTTTCGAGCGCGGCGAGCATCACGCGGGTGTCATCGGAATCGAGCAGGTTCGTGATCGTCGTCTCGCCTTCGGCGAGCGCGGCGAGCAGCAGCACGCGGTTCGAGATGCTCTTCGAGCCGGGCAGACGAATCGTGCCGGACGCACGGGAAAAAGGTCCGAGATCGAGGAATTCCATGATGTGTCCAGTTTCCGGTTATTTGGACGCGTCGCTGGAGGCCACGCCAGCCGCGCGCTGCTCCTGCCACTGACTGCGCGCGACGCGCGAGCGCGCGAACACCGCTTCGAGCGCGGCGCCGTCGCCGGCCTCGATCGCCGTGCGCAGGCGCGCGAGCACCGCGGTATACGCGTCGAGTTCGTCGAGCAGCGCCGCGCGATTGGCGACGCAGACGTCGCGCCACATCTCCGGACTCGACGCGGCGATGCGCGTGAAGTCGCGGAATCCGCCCGCCGCGAACGAGAACTTCAAAGCGGCGTCGGGCGAACTGAGGATTTGTTCGACGAGCGCGAACGACAGCACGTGCGGTAGATGACTGACCGACGCGAACACGCGGTCGTGCTGCTGCGGCGTCATGTCCCGCACCAAGGCGCCGGTGGCGCGCCACATCGCCGCGACGCGCTCGACCGCTTCCGGCGCGTTCTCCGGCAGCGGGCACAGCACGACGTTGCGGTTCACGTACAGATCGGGCAACGCGGCGTCGACGCCGCTCGACTCGCGGCCGGCGATCGGATGGCCCGGCACGAACTGGCCGATCCGTGCACCGAGCGCCGCGCGCGCGGCGGCAACCACGTCGGACTTGGTGCTGCCCGCATCGGTGACGATCGTGTTGGCGTCGAGATGCAGCGCCATGCGTTCGAGTAGCGGCTGTGTCTGCGCGACCGGCGCCGCGAGCAGCACGAAGTCCGCGCCCGCTAGCGCGTCGCGCAGCGCGGCGTCGTCGGTGAGCGCCGCAGCGCCGTCGATCACCCCGAGCGCCAACGCGCGCTCGCTCGACGCGGACGTCCGTCCCACCCCAACCACCGTGCGTGCCCCGCCGGCCTCGCCGCGTTCGCGCAACGCGCGCGCGAGCGATCCGCCGATCAGGCCGACACCGAAAATCACCAGCTTGTTAAAAGAAAACGCGGCCACGTCGCTCACACAATACGGACAATAAGCGCGCCGCTCCTGCCGGCCGACGCGCGGGATCAAGGAGCAATGCTTACGCAGCGGCAGGCTCGGCAAGCGTCTTTTCGAGCGCCGCGAGGAACGCTCCGTTTTCCTCCGGCAGGCCGATCGTGATGCGTAGCCATTGCGGCAAACCGTAGTTGCCGACCGGTCGCACGATCACAGCCTGTTTCAGCAGCGCGAGATTCACCCGGGCGCCGGCTTCGTCGTCACCGCCGACGCGCACGAGCACGAAGTTACCTTCGGACGGCACGTATTCGAGACCGAGCTTGTCGAACGCCTCGGTCAGAAGCTTATAGCCCTGCGCGTTCAGCGCTGCGCTCTGTTCCAGAAATGCGCTGTCGTTCAGTGCCGCAATCGCCGCGGCCTGCGCGAGCGTATTGACGTTAAACGGCTGACGCAGTCGATTCAGCAGATCGGTCAAGCCGGGCTGCGCGATCGCGAAGCCGATACGCAGGCCCGCCAGGCCGAACGCCTTCGAGAAAGTGCGCGACACCAGCAGGTTCGGATAGCGGCGCACCCAGTCGATCGAGTTATAGCGCTTGTCCGCCGACAGATACTTGGTGTACGCCTCGTCGAGCACGACGACCACATGGCGCGGCACTTTGCCGAGAAACGCCTCGAGCGTAGGACCGTCGACGAACGTACCGGTCGGATTGTTCGGATTGGCGACGAACACGAGACGCGTGTCGTCGTCGATCGCGGCAAGCATCGCGTCGAGGTCGTGACCATAGTGCACGGCCGGCACGACGATCGCGCGCGCGCCGACGCCTTGCGTTGCGAGCGCATAGACCGCGAACGAATACTCCGAGAACACTACCGCCTGGCCCTTCTCGACGAACGCGTGCGCGGCGAGTTCGAGGTTGTCATTGCTGCCGTTGCCGAGCGTGATCCACTCGGCCGGCACGCCGTAGCGCGCGGCGAGCGCCGCCTTCAGTTCGAAACCGTTCGAGTCCGGATAGCGGCCGAGGTCGGCGATCGCCTGCGCCATCGCGCGCTGCGCGGATTCCGGCATGCCGAGCGGATTCTCGTTCGATGCCAGCTTCACGATGCTCGCCTCGTCGAGACCAAACTCGCGGGCCACTTCCGAAATCGGCTTGCCGGCGATGTACGGCGCGATCGCACGCACATAGGAAGGGCCGAAAGACGCTGTCATGAAAATCTCCGAACGACGATGGATAGTGAAATATGCGTTCGGGCAGTGCACTTGGCGCCGCCCGGACGGCGCTGCCAGCCCTTACCGGGCGCGCGGATACGAGCCGAGTATTTTCAGGAACGCGGCCTTCTCGCCGAGCCCGGCGAGCGCGGCGGCCACGGCCGGGTCGTCGCGATGGCCTTCGACATCGATATAGAAGTAGTACTCCCACGTGCCGACGCGCGCCGGGCGCGATTCGAAACGCGTCATCGACACGCCGTGGCGCGCCAGCGGCTCGAGCAGCTTGACCATCGCACCCGGTTCGTTCACGACCGACACAATCAGCGAGGTCTGGTCGTAGCCGCTCGGACCGGTCGGCTGCTTGCCGATCATCACGAAGCGTGTGCGGTTGTGCGGATCGTCCTGGATCAGCGCGTTGGTGACCTGCAGGCCGTAGTGGATCGCGGCGCGGTCGCCGGCGATGGCCGCGACCGTCGGATCTTCGGCTGCCATCCGTGCAGCTTCCGCGTTGCTCGACACCGCCTGGCGCTCGAGATGCGGCGCGTTGGTCGACAGCCAGCGCTGGCACTGCGCGAGCGCCTGGGCGTGCGCGCACACGCGCGTGACGCCGGCGAGCCCGTTTTGCGTGAGCAGGTTGTGATGAATCGGCAATGCGAGTTCGCCGCCGATGGTCAGCTGCGTTTGCAGCAGCAGATCCAGCGTGCGCGACACCGCGCCTTCGGTCGAATTCTCGACCGGCACGACGCCGTAGTCGGCGGCGCCCGCCTCGACCGAGCGGAACACTTCATCGATCGACGGGCACGGCAGCCCTTCGATCGACTGACCGAAGTACTCATGCATCGCCTGTTCGCTATAGGTGCCGACGGGCCCGAGGTACGCGGCCTTGATGGTCTTTTCGAGCGCGCGGCTTGCGGCCATGATCTCGCGCCAGATCGCGCCGATGTGTTCGTCCGCAAGCGGCCCCGCGCTCATCTCCTGCAGGCGCGCGATCACCTGCATCTCGCGCTCGGGTCGGAACACCGGTGCGTTGAAATGCTTCTTGACCTCCCCGACTTCGAGCGCGACCGACGCGCGCTGGTTCAGGAGCGCGATCAACTGCGCGTCGAGCGCGTCGATGCGATCGCGCAGAGGTTTGAGTCGTGTATTGAGTTCGTCGTCCATGCGTAAAACGGCTTTGCCGGGTAACTGCTGGAAAAGAGGCGCACGCCTGCCGGTCAGTGTGACTCAGGCACTGCGCTGTTCGAATTCCTTCATGTATTCGACAAGCGCTTTGACGCCTTCGAGCGGGACGGCGTTATAAATCGACGCCCGCATGCCGCCGACGGACTTGTGGCCCTTTAGCTGCACCAATCCCCGCGCTTTCGCGCCGGACAGGAAATCTTCGTTGCGCGACTCGTCGGCGAGGAAGAACGGTACGTTCATCCGGGAGCGCGAGCCACGCTCGACCTTGTTCAGATAGAAGCTGCTCGAGTCGATCGTGTCGTACAGCAGCTTCGATTTTTCGAGGTTGCGTGCCTCCATCGCCAGGAGGCCGCCCTGCTTCTTCAACCACTTGAACACGAGCCCGGCAATATAGATCGCGTAGGTGGGCGGAGTGTTGTACATCGAATTGTTCTCGGCGACGGTCTTCCATTCGAACGCCGACGGGCAGATCGGCATCGCGCGATCGAGCATGTCCTCACGCACGATCACGACCGTCACGCCGGCCATGCCGATGTTCTTCTGCGCACCGCCGAATAGCACGCCGTATTTGGCGATGTCCATCGGGCGCGACAGGATATGCGACGACGCATCCGCGACGAGCGGAGTATCGCCGAGGTCGGGAATCTCGAAGGTTTCGACGCCGTGAATGGTCTCGTTGGTGCACAAGTGCACGTAAGCCGGATCGTCCGACAGCTGCCATTCCGAGCGCGCCGGCGCGCGGGTGAAGCCCTCGGCTGTCTTGCCGGTCGCGGCGAGATGCACGCTGCCGTATTTCTGCGCTTCCTTGAACGATTTCTCCGACCACGAGCCGGTGATGACGAAATCCGCGCGCGGTTTCGAGCCGAGCAGGTTCATCGGCACGATCGCGTTTTCGCCGAGTCCGCCGCCCTGCAGAAACAGGATGCGGTGGCTTGCCGGCACCTGCAGCAACTCGCGCAAATCGGTCAGCGCTTCCTCGTGGATCAACATGAATTCCTTGCCGCGATGGCTCATTTCCATCACGCTCATACCACTGCCTTGCCAATTCAGCATCTCGTCGGCTGCCTGGCGCAGCACTTCTTCGGGCATGGCCGCTGGGCCGGCGGAGAAATTAAAGACGCGCATGTGAGGTCCTGGAAGCGGGCGCGAAATAACGAAGTCGCGCGGGAATCGGCGAAAAGAACTGCGAAATGGCTCGCCGAAAAAGAAAATGGTCGTCTGCGCCAGTGCGCAAACGACCATTATCGCATTGTCGCCGCCAACCCGCCACGCCGGGTGGCCCAGTGGGCGCGACGACAGGCCGGCTGATCAGCGCAGCCTGCGAGCGGAATTTACTTGGCAGCCGGCTTGACCGATGCGACTTCCTTGTCGGCCTGCTCACGCGTTGCCTTGATCGATTCCGGCATGTACTTCTGCATCAGACCGTTCACGACGTCGCGGCCAACCTGGTCTTGCACCTGGATGAACTTGCGACCGGTCGGGCTCTTGTAGAACGTGGTCAGATCCTTGATTTCCGACGTGCTGTAGTACTTTGCGTACGCGTCGTACTGAGATTGCATCGCGTCCTGACGGAAAGAGTCGGTCGCGAACACCTGGCCCGCGCTGTCCACCAGCTTCGGCACTGCGTTCTTTTGCAGCGTCGGCACGGCGGCCTGCTTCTGCTTGTCCGTCATCGTCTTGTTCTCGGTCAGCGCGTCCGACAGGATTGCCGGAACGAGCTGCTTGGCCTGCATCTGCGCGCTGTTGCCGATTGCGCCAACCAGCTTCTGCGCATCGATGGCGTCGAGCAGCTCCTTGATGGCAGCTTGCTTGGCCGGATCAACCGGTGCTGCTGCGGCAGCCGGAGCCGCAGGCGCCTGGTTCTGCAGCGCTTGAGCCATGGCGAAGGTCGGCACGATGGCAGCCAGCAACATCAGTTGTTTGAATCGTTTTTGCATCACTACTCCCTAAGAGAAATTAACTTGAACTGCACGCCACACGGGAAAGCGTACCGGCCCGATACGCGGTGACCCGCAGCGTAGCTTCAACGTATTAACTGAGACTGAAAGCCGCTGGCACGGATCAAGCCGCGCCGCCGCCCTCACCGCCGTTATCACCTTCAGCGGAGCCGTCGGAATCGCTTTCCGACTCGCCCTCGGCCTCCGCTACCTGTTGCAGACCGGACAGCTTGGTCCCTTCGTCAAGGCTGATGAGTGTAACACCTTGCGTTGCGCGTCCCATTTCGCGAATTTCCGACACACGCGTGCGAATCAGCACGCCCGTCGTGGTAATCAGCATGATCTGCGCTTCCGGGTCCACCAGCGTCGCGGCAACGACCTTGCCGTTACGCTCCGACGTCTGGATTGCGATCATGCCCTTCGTGCCGCGGCCGTGACGCGTGTACTCGGTGATTGGGGTGCGCTTGCCGTAGCCGTTCTCGGTTGCGGTGAGCACCGACTGCTGCTCGTCGTCGGCCACCAGCAACGCGATCACGTTCTGGCCGTCCTCGAGTTGCATGCCGCGCACGCCGCGCGCCTCGCGGCCCATCGGACGCACGTCGTTTTCGTCGAAGCGCACTGCCTTGCCCGAATCCGAGAACAGCATCACGTCGTGCTGGCCGTCGGTGATCGCGGCGCCGATCAGGTAATCGCCCTCATCGAGACCGACCGCAATAATACCCTTGCGCAACGGCCGGCTAAATGCTTCCAGCGGCGTCTTTTTTACCGTTCCCAACGCGGTCGCCATGAACACGAACTTGTCGGCCGAGAACTCCTTGACCGGCAGCACGACCGTGATCTTTTCGCCTTCTTGCAGCGGGAACATATTGACGATCGGCCGGCCGCGCGAATTGCGCGAACCCTGCGGCACTTCGTAGACCTTGACCCAGTACACACGGCCGCGGTTCGAGAAGCACAGGATGTGGTCGTGCGTATTGGCAATGAACAGCGTGTCGATCCAGTCGTCTTCCTTCATGGAAGTGGCCTGCTTGCCACGACCACCGCGCTTCTGGGCTCGATATTCGGACAACGGTTGCGATTTCACGTAGCCCGCGTGCGACATCGTCACGACCATTTCCTGCGGCGTGATCAGGTCTTCGGTGTTCAGCTCGGTCGCGTTCAACTCGATCTTCGAGCGACGCGCATCGCCGAATTCGGCCTTGATGGACGTGAGTTCGTCGACGATGATCGCCGAAATGCGTTCCGGGCGAGCCAGAATGTCCAGCAGGTCAGCGATCTGCGCCATCACGTCGCGGTATTCGCCGATGATCTTGTCTTGCTCGAGACCGGTCAGTCGCTGCAGGCGCATCTGCAGGATTTCCTGCGCCTGCGTATCGGACAGACGGTAAAGGCCGTCGGTCTGCATGCCGAACGACGGGTTCAGTCCCTCCGGACGATAAGCTTCGCGACCGCCCGCCGACGCGTTTTCCGACTCGGCGCGTGACAGCATTTCGCGCACGAGCGACGAATCCCACGCGCGCGACATCAGCTCCTGCTTGGCGATCGGCGGTGTCGGCGCGGCCTTGATGAGCGCGATGAATTCGTCGATGTTCGCGAGCGCAACCGCGAGACCTTCGAGCACGTGACCACGTTCGCGCGCCTTGCGCAGTTCGTAGACGGTGCGCCGCGTCAGCACTTCCCGGCGATGCGACAGGAAGCACGTCAGCATTTCCTTCACATTCAGGAGCTTCGGCTGGCCGTCGACGAGCGCGACCATGTTCATACCGAACGTGTCCTGAAGCTGGGTCGCCTTGTACAGATTGTTCAGCACAACCTCGGGCACTTCGCCGCGCTTCAGCTCGATCACGACGCGCATGCCGCTCTTGTCGGATTCGTCGCGGATGTCGGAAATGCCTTCGAGCTTCTTCTCGTTGACGAGCTCGGCGATGCGCTCGAGCAGCGAGCGCTTGTTCACCTGATAGGGCAGCTCGTCGACAATGATCGCCATGCGCTGGCCACGGTCGATTTCCTCGAAGTGCGTCAGCGCGCGCATCACGACGCGGCCGCGGCCGGTGCGATAGCCGTCGCGCACGCCGGCCACGCCGTAGATGATGCCGGCGGTCGGGAAGTCGGGCGCGGGGATGATCTCGATCAGCTCGTCGATCGTCGCTTCCGGGTTTTTCAGCAGATGCTGACACGCGTCGACGACTTCATTGAGGTTGTGCGGCGGGATATTGGTCGCCATGCCGACCGCGATGCCGGACGAACCATTGATCAGCAGATTAGGGATGCGCGCGGGCAGGATGGCCGGCTCGTTCTCGCTGCCGTCGTAGTTCGGCACGAAGTCGACCGTTTCCTTGTCGATGTCGGCCAGCAGTTCGTGGCCGATCTTCGCCATGCGGATTTCGGTGTAACGCATCGCCGCGGCATTGTCGCCGTCGACGGAACCGAAGTTCCCCTGGCCGTCGACGAGCATGTAGCGCAGCGAGAAGTCCTGCGCCATCCGTACGATCGTGTCGTAGACAGCAGTGTCGCCGTGCGGATGGTATTTACCGATGACGTCGCCGACGATACGCGCCGACTTCTTGTAGGCGCGGTTCCAGTCGTTGTTCAGCTCGTGCATCGCGAACAGCACGCGCCGGTGCACCGGCTTCAGGCCATCGCGGACATCGGGAAGCGCTCGCCCTACGATCACGCTCATCGCGTAATCGAGATACGAACGGCGCATTTCCTCCTCAAGGGAGATTGGCAGAGTCTCTTTGGCGAATTGATCCATTATCCGTATCTTTTACGTGCGAAGGCGGGGTTTCGCCGCTTCTTCGCGTAAGCATTGCAGGCGCAACGCATCACGCGATTCTAACATGCCACGAATCCACGCCCGACGAAGGTACGTATACATATTAGAGGGCCACCCGCCAACACCTCGCCGATCGCACAATTTCAGTCTCGTCAGGCTCGATTCCTGCATGGGACCAATTCGCCGCTCAGCCAGAGCCGGCGGACCGCTCAGACGAAAACATTTGTTGCGCATGCACCACAATTGGAGGGGGATTTGATCGGGGGCGGATTTTTTTTTCGTCGGAAGGGAACGATATGGCAAAATGCCAACGCACAAAGAGTCAGACACTGCTCGAAGTCTACACAAACGGTTTTTGTTCCGCACCAATGTTATACTTCGAGCAATGTATGACTGGTCTTCGTCAACAGGCTCGCAGTAAACCTGCGGTAATCTCAATTTCGAGAGGAGAAATATGAATAAACTTTCAAAGCTCGCGTTCATTGCAGCTACCGCAGTTATGGCTGCATCCGCCATGGCGCAGTCGGTGCCGGCGTCGCGACAAGCTACCAACGACAACTGGGTGAATGGTACTGGCGAATACGTGTGGATGAACGGCACGAACGAGCTTTGCTGGCGCGATGCATTCTGGACGCCCGCAACGGCTAACGCCAAGTGCGACGGCGCTCTGGTTGCTCAGGCTCCGACCCCGCCGGCACCGGTCCCTCCGCCTCCGGCTATCTCCAGCGAAAAGATTACGTATCAAGCTGATGCGCTGTTCGACTTCGACAAGGCAATCCTGAAGCCGGCCGGCAAGGAACGTCTGAGCGAACTGGCATCGAAGATCCAGGGCATCAACCTCGAAGTCGTCGTCGCTACGGGCCACACCGACCGTATCGGTTCCGTCGCCTACAACGACCGTCTGTCGCTGCGTCGTGCTCAAGCTGTGAAGGCCTTCCTGGTCAGCAAGGGCGTCGAAGCCAACCGTATCTACACGGAAGGCAAGGGTCCGCGCAACCCGGTTACCACCGGTTGCAACCAGAAGAACCGCAAGCAACTCATCGCCTGCCTCGCACCGGACCGCCGCGTGGAAGTCGAAGTTGTCGGTACGCCGAAGCAGTAAGCTGGAAAATTACCGCAGTATCGAAAGCCCCGCTTCGGCGGGGCTTTTTTTATGCGCGGGTACCGCGGCCTGGCGTGATGCGCGACGCAGGAGGGTCCCGCTCAGCTACCAGCGGCTCGCAGCTTGCATCAGCGCCCGCTACCCGACGCGCTTTTGCCGCTCTTTCTCTCGCCCTATATACTCAGGGTTTATCCTCGAGCGTCCGCTCACCGCTTTCATCGAGGCAGCCTTCACCATGACCAACGCCGATCCTCACGAACTACAGAAATTCAGCGACCTCGCGCATCGTTGGTGGGACCCGAACGCCGAATTCAAGCCGCTGCACGAACTGAATCCGATTCGTCTAAGCTGGATCGACGCCCACGCCCATCTCGCCGGCAAAAATGTGCTCGATATCGGCTGCGGCGGCGGCATCCTGTCGGAATCGATGGCAGGTTTGGGCGCTCATGTGAAGGGCATCGATCTGTCGACGCAGGCACTCGGTGTCGCCGATCTTCACAGTCTTGAAAGCGGTGTAACCGTCGATTACGAAGAAATCGCGGCTGAGGCGCTGGCCGCACGCGAACCGGGCACCTATGACGTGGTCACCTGCATGGAAATGCTCGAGCACGTGCCCAGGCCGGCCGCGATCGTCGAGGCCTGCAAGAATCTTGTGAAGCCGGGCGGCTGGGTGTTTTTCTCCACGCTGAACCGCAATGTCAAGTCGTATCTGTTCGCGGTGATCGGCGCCGAATACATCGCGCGAATGCTGCCGATGGGCACGCACGACTACGCGCGCTTCATCCGCCCGTCGGAGCTCGCCGGCTTCGTGCGCGCCGCCGAACTGCGCACGGCGGACATCAAGGGCATCGTGTACAACCCGCTCAGCAAGCTTTTCGCGCTGTCGTCCGACACGAGCGTCAACTATATGCTCGCCTGTCGCCGCGACGCCTGAATTACCCGAACCGCCCCGATCCGCCGTATCCAAAACGAACAATGAGCGACCCGACTCCCCTGCCGCAACGCGAAGACAACGACGACACGCTCGGCTTTTGCCTCGCCGTGCTTTTCGACCTCGACGGCACGCTTGCCGACACGGCGCCCGACCTCGCGGCCGCCGTCAACAAGATGCGCCACGACCGGGGGCTCAAGATGGTGCCGCTCGAGAAGCTGCGCCCGCTGGCTTCAGCCGGAGCGCGCGGACTAATCTGCGGGGCGTTCGGCATCGGGCCCGATCATCACGAATTCGCATCGATGCGCGAGGAGTTTCTCGCGAACTACGAAGCAGATCTGTGCATCGAGACGACGCTCTTTCCGGGTATCGCGGAAGTGCTCGACGAACTCGACGCGCGCGGCGTGCGCTGGGGCATCGTCACGAACAAGGTCGCGCGGCTCACCGAGCCGCTCGTCGCGCAACTCGGGCTCGAGGAGCGCGCCGGCTGCGTGGTGAGCGGCGACACGACCCCGCATTCGAAGCCGCACCCCGCGCCGTTGCTGCACGCGGCGCGTGAGCTGGACATCGCGCCGGAGCGCGTCGTCTATATCGGCGACGATCTGCGCGACGTGCAGGCCGGTTTTGCCGCCGGCATGAAGACCGTCGCCGCGGCGTACGGCTATTGCGGCAACGACATTCCGCCGACCCGGTGGCACGCGCAACACGTCGTAGAATCGACGGCCGAGTTGCAAACCCTGCTGCGCGACATCGGCTGACAAAGTCAGACAGATCGGCTGAAGGGCCCGTCCCCCACTCCTGTTAGCCATGTTGCACCATTCAGCAGCCACCAAAGACGCACGACGCGGCCCTCGATCTATTGTAAAATCTCCTTTGGCTCACATATGTGAGCAACGAACCGCGGGGGCGACCTGGTTTCGACAGGGGTTGCGAAGCGGCTAGGGCATGTCGAGGACCCGTCACCTCGTTAATCAATGGGAAAAACGTAACTGCAAACGACGATACGTTCGCACTGGCAGCCTAAGGGCCGCCGTCCTCTGCCTAGTTCACTGACGGGCTAGTGTCGCAAGACCGGTAGCAATACCGACAGAGGTCATATACGTCAGTTAAGCCTTGGCGGCGTCACGACGTCCGGGTCGAAAATTTAGTGAATCGCCGTAGCGCAGCGTGTTCGTCCGCGTCGCTGCGGTTAAATCAAAAGACAGAACTAAACATGTAGAACTGGTCGTAGAGGACTTCTGGACGCGGGTTCGATTCCCGCCGCCTCCACCAAATACCTGGAACGTTCGCGATGAACGGCCCCAAAAAACCCCGGTAGCGTAACGCTGCCGGGGTTTTTTATTTTCGGCACCGTCCGCGACGCTTTGCGGGCCGGCCACACGTCTCCCCTTCACTCAGCGGGGACGCACAACACGCCCCGGTAAATCCGCGGCCGCTGCCTATACTCGTAGCTCGAAGCGAGTCGTCACTCGTCAACCACGCCGCCAAAACAGGAGCCTGCGTCATGCGCAAGACCATCGCTCTGCTGGCCCCGCTCGCACTCGCCGTGCTACACGCCGGTGCCTTCCGCCCAAACTGTCCGACGGCCGCTTCGTCACCGCTGACGGCATGACGCTCTACACGTTCGACAAGGACGCCACGCCCGGCGTCAGCGCCTGCACCGGCGGCTGCATGAGCAACTGGCCGGCAGCCACGGCGGCGCCGACCGACAAGCCGTCGGGCGATGCAAAGGGGGACGGCTTCAAGGAAATCTGGCACATCGCCAGGCCATAAGAATCCACTCCGGCCGGCAACTGGGCCGCCATCGCCCCCGCCACAAAGCACAACGCCGACCCAAGGGCCGGCGTTGCGTCAAACCTCGAAGCTCGAGCGAAGCCCGAGCCAATTCTTATTCGTCTTTCGGGCACTGCAGATTGCAGCCATTCGGATCGCCCATATCGCCGCGCTTGCGCGCCTGCGAACGTCGGCCGTGCTGATACTTGTCCGACGGGGCGGACGCGGCGAACGGCATCTGCGGATGCTCGTTAATGCGGAATTCGTCGGTCAGGATGCCACCCGGCACGCCAGGCGAATTTTGCGCGTAAGCGACGGAGACGGTGGCACAGAGCACACCAGCCGCGGCAGCGGCGGCACATGCATGGAGAAGAGCTTTCATGTCGGTTCAGCGCGGCTTGGCGCGCGGTAAAGGCGGATACGAAGCCAAGAGAGTAGCCGAAACCGGCGCGCTGCGCAGCCGCGCACGCCGAGCGCCACCGCTTTTCTGGTTACAGGCTCTTACTCCGCCGTTACGCGAGCGCGCCGCCGAGCCCCTCGTCCAGATCGACGAGCCTGCCGCAGTCGCACGGATCGTAGCCGGCGAGCTGCTCGACGCGTTGATGAAACGCGCTGCCGCGCAACAGGTTGATCACCGTCGCGAGCGGCGCGCGACAGAGGTGCGCGCGATCGCACGCGAAGTAATAGTCCTCGTCGACGATCGGAATGAAGTCGAGCCCGAAATGATGCGCGGCCGGTTCGACGCCGAAGCCTATGTCCGCCATGCCGCTCGCGACGAACGCCGCGATCGCCGAGTGCGTCAGCTCGGTCGACGCATAGCCGTTGACGCGGTCCGGGTCCACACCGACCTGTCGCAGCGCGAGATCGAGCACCATCCGCGTACCCGAGCCCGGCTGGCGGTTGACGAAACGGATGTCGTCGCGCGCCAGATCGCCGAGCCCGCCGATCCGCTTCGGATTGCCCTTGCCGATGAACAGACCCTGCTTGCGGCGGGTCAGATGCACGAGCACATGGCGTTGCGGATCGAGCCAGCGCCGGTAGGTATCGGCGCACACCGCGCGGAACTCGCCGAGCGGCAGATGAAAGCCCGCCAGATCGCACTCGCCGCGCGCAAGCGCACTAACCGCCTCGGCGCTGTCGCGGTACTTGATCTCGACCGGCAGATCGTTGGCGACCAGCGCCGTAACAAGCGCGGCCACCGCGTAACCGTGCGACGCGTGGATGCGCACGTCATCGGCGGGGGGCGCAAGCCAGCGGTTCAGATCGCTCGCCACTTCGCTCGCGAGCGCCTGCAAATTGCCGTCGAGCCGCTCGCCGCAGAGCCGCTGCCCGCGCAGCACCGCGTGACCGAGGTCGGACAACACCGAGCCGCGCCCACGCTCTTTCGCGATCAGAGGACCACCAAACCGCTCCTCGATGCTGCGCAGCAAGCCCCATGCGTGCCGATAGGACAAACCCTTAAGCGCCGCGGCCTGCGCAATGCTGCCAGATTCATCGACGAGCGCGAGCAGCGGCACCACGTCAGACAGGCTGGCCTCGCGGCCATCCGCGCCCTTCACCACCAGCTCGACCTGACATTCGATCCTGACCATATATGCTTGACCGTTTCCTATTGCGCGCGCCGGTCGGCCCGCCTATCTTTCGGCTATACCATATCGAATAAGCGAAGCATACGTGCATGCATTATGAATAACAAGTGCATATATCGCTTCGGAGGAGCCCCCCTTTGGACGATTCTCTCGCCACGGCGCCGGATCAGCTCGTGCAACGTCACGCGCAGCCGGGCCGCACACTCATCACGATCCTGCACGCGATCCAGGACGAACTCGGCTTTGTGCCACCCGCGGCGGTCGGACCGCTCGCCCGCGCGCTGAACCTGTCGCGAGCGGAAGTGCACGGCGTCATCACTTACTACCATCACTTTCGCACCTCGCCTGCAGCGCCCGTCACGGTGCAGCTGTGCCGCGCCGAAGCGTGCCGCAGCATGGGCACCGAGGCGCTTGCCCAGCACATCGAGGCGCACACCGGATGCCGCTTCGACGCCGGTCACGATGACGGCGCAACGGTGGAACTCGAATCGGTGTACTGCCTCGGCCAATGCGCGCTGTCGCCGGCGATGATGCTCAACGGCACGCTGCACGCGCGCGTGTCGCCGCAAAAATTCGACGCGCTGTTCGCCGCTGCCCGCAAATGCGTGGAGGTGCCGGCATGACGCGCATCTATGTTCCGCGAGATTCGTCGGCGCTCGCGCTCGGCGCCGATGCGCTGGCCGAAGCCATCGCCAGCGAAGCCGCGCGCCGCGGCATTGCGATCGAACTGATCCGCAACGGCTCGCGCGGGTTGCTGTGGCTCGAACCGCTCGTCGAAGTTGCGACGCCCGAAGGCCGCATCGGCTATGCGAATGTCGACGTGGAAGACGTCGCCGCGTTGTTCGACGCGGGCTTTGTCGAGGGCGGCGAGCATGCGCGGCGCGTCGGCGTGGTCGACGAGATTCCGTATCTGAAGAAGCAGCAGCGCCTGACCTTCGCGCGGATCGGCATCACCGACCCGCTGTCCATCGACGATTACGTCGCGCACGGCGGCCTCGAAGGCCTACGCAACGCCCTGCAAACCGACGGCGATGCCGCCTGCGAAGCGCTGATCGAATCCGGTCTGCGCGGCCGCGGCGGCGCGGCCTTCCCGGCCGGCATCAAGTGGCGCACGGTGCGCGGCGCGAAAGCCGCGCAGAAGTACGTCGTCTGCAATGCCGACGAAGGCGATTCCGGCACCTTCTCCGATCGTCTCGTGATGGAAAGCGATCCGTACGTGCTCATCGAAGGCATGATCATCGCCGGCGTCGTGACCGGCGCGACCGTCGGCTACATCTATGTGCGCAGCGAATACCCGCACTCGATCGCGACGCTCGAAGCTGCCATCGCCCGTGCGCGCACAGCCGGCTGGCTCGGCGACAGCGTGCTCTCGAGCGGGCAGCGTTTCGAGCTGTTCGTCGCGAAAGGCGCGGGCTCGTATGTGTGCGGCGAGGAAACCGCGATGCTGGAATCGCTCGAAGGCAAGCGCGGCATCGTCCGCGCAAAGCCGCCGGTGCCCGCACTCGTGGGTCTCTATGGCCAGCCCACCGTGATCAACAACGCGATCACGCTCGCCACCGTGCCGATCATCTTCGCGCGCGGCGCCGCGTTCTATAAAGACTTCGGCATGGGCCGCTCGCGTGGCACGCTGCCGTTCCAACTGGCCGGCAACATCAAGCGAGGCGGCCTCGTCGAACTCGCGTTCGGCGTGACCTTGCGCCAACTGCTCGACGACTTCGGCGGCGGCACCGCGAGCGGCCGGCCGGCGCGCGCGGTGCAGGTCGGCGGTCCGCTCGGCACCTATCTGCCGCCAAGCCAGTGGGACATTCCGATGGACTACGAGGCGTATGCGGCAGTCGGCGCGGTGATCGGCCACGGCGGTCTCGTCGTGCATGACGACACCTCGAATCTTGCCGAGCTCGCGCAATACGCGATGCACTTCTGCGCGCTCGAATCGTGCGGCAAATGCACACCGTGCCGGATCGGCTCGACGCGCGGCGTCGAGGTGATCGCGCGGATTCGCAACGGCGACACGTCGACGCGTCAGGTGCAATTGCTGCGTGATCTGTGCGACACGATGGTAGCCGGCTCGCTGTGCGCGATGGGCGGCATGACGCCCTATCCGGTGCTGTCCGCGCTCGATCATTTCCCTGAAGACTTCGGTCTCGCCGCCGATCCCACTGCCGACCACGCCACCAAAGCGGCCGCGGCCTGACTCCAGGAGTTCACCATGTCCGACCAGTTCAACTCCCCTGCCGGCGCCCCGAAGGAAGTCCCCCTGGGGGGCGGCTGCGGCTCAGGCAACTGCGCGTGCAAGTCGCAAGCCCTGGCACGCGCCGCCAACGCGTTCGCCGACGACACCGACTACGGCACCCCCGCCCGCCACTCGGACGTCGACGTGACGCTCGACATCGACGGCCAGGCGGTGACCGTACCGGCGGGCACGTCGGTGATGCGCGCGGCGGCTGAAGCTGGCGTCAACGTGCCGAAGCTGTGCGCGACCGATTCGCTCGAGCCGTTCGGCTCATGCCGCCTGTGTCTCGTCGAAATCCAAGGACGGCGCGGCTATCCGGCCTCATGCACGACGCCGGTCGAAGCCGGCATGAAGGTGCGCACGCAGACCGACCGTCTGCAGTCGCTGCGTCGCAACGTGATGGAGCTGTACATCTCCGACCATCCGCTCGATTGCCTGACCTGCCCCGCCAACGGCGACTGCGAACTGCAGGACATGGCGGGCGTGACCGGCCTGCGCGAAGTCCGCTACGGCTTCGACGGCGCGAATCATCTGAAGGACCAGAAGGACGAATCGAATCCGTACTTCACGTACGACCCGGCGAAGTGCATCGTCTGCAATCGCTGCGTGCGCGCGTGCGAGGAAACCCAAGGCACGTACGCGCTGACGATCACCGGACGCGGCTTCGAATCTCGCGTCGCGGCCAGCGAGAACCAGCCGTTCATGGAATCGGAGTGCGTGTCGTGCGGCGCCTGCGTGGCCGCGTGCCCGACCGCGACCTTGCAGGAAAAGACCGTCGTGATGCTCGGCCAGCCCGAGCACTCGGTCGTCACCACCTGTGCGTATTGCGGCGTCGGCTGCTCGTTCAAGGCAGAGATGAAGGGCAACCAGGTCGTGCGGATGGTGCCGCACAAGAACGGCCAGGCCAACGAAGGCCATGCGTGCGTGAAGGGCCGCTTCGCGTGGGGCTACGCGACCCACAAGGACCGCATCAAAAAGCCGATGATCCGCGCGACGATCACCGACCCGTGGCGCGAAGTCAGTTGGGACGAAGCGATCTCGTATGCGGCATCGGAATTCCGCCGCATCCAGGCGAAGCATGGCCGCGATTCGATCGGCGGCATCACGTCGTCGCGCTGTACGAACGAGGAAACCTACCTCGTGCAGAAGCTCGTGCGCGCCGCGTTCGGTAACAACAACGTCGACACCTGCGCGCGCGTCTGCCACTCGCCGACAGGCTATGGTCTGAAGACGACGCTCGGCGAATCGGCGGGCACCCAGACGTTCGCATCGGTCGATAAGGCCGACGTGATCATGGTGATCGGCGCGAATCCGACCGATGGCCACCCGGTGTTCGCCTCGCGTCTGAAGCGACGCGTGCGCGAGGGTGCGAAGCTGATCGTCGTCGATCCGCGCCGGATCGACATCGTCGATACGCCGCACGTGAAGGCGTCGCATCACCTGCAATTGCGGCCCGGCACCAACGTCGCGATCGTCAACGCGCTCGCGCACGTGATCGTCACCGAAGGCCTGCTCGACGAAGCGTTTGTGGCCGAGCGCTGCGAAACCCGCGCGTTCGAACAGTGGCGCGATTTCGTCGCGCTGCCGGAGAACTCGCCGGAAGCGACCGAAGCGGCGACCGGCGTGCCCGCGCAACAGGTACGCGAAGCCGCGCGCATCTACGCGAGCGCCGGCAACGCCGCGATCTACTACGGCCTCGGCGTCACCGAACACGCGCAAGGCTCGACGATGGTGATCGGCATCGCGAACCTGGCGATGGCGACCGGCAACATCGGCCGCGAAGGTGTCGGCGTGAATCCGCTGCGCGGCCAGAACAACGTGCAAGGCTCGTGCGACATGGGCTCGTTCCCGCACGAGCTGCCGGGCTATCGCCACATCAGCGATCCGCTCGTTCGCACTCAGTTCGAAAACGCCTGGAACGTCGCGCTGCAACCGGAACCGGGCCTGCGCATTCCCAACATGTTCGACGCCGCGCTTGACGGCAGCTTCATGGGCCTCTACTGCCAGGGCGAGGACATCGTGCAGTCGGACCCGAACACGCATCATGTGGCGGCGGCGCTGTCGTCGATGGAATGCATCGTCGTGCAGGACATCTTCCTGAACGAGACCGCCAAGTATGCACACGTGCTGCTGCCCGGCTCGTCGTTCCTCGAAAAGGACGGCACGTTCACCAATGCCGAGCGCCGCATCTCGCGCGTGCGCAAGGTGATGCCGCCGCTCGGCGGCTACGCGGACTGGGAAGTCACGCTGCTGCTGTCGCGCGCGCTCGGCTACGAGATGGACTACACGCATCCGTCCGAGATCATGGACGAAATCGCGCGGCTCACACCGACCTTCCACGGCGTGTCGTACCAGAAGATCGACGAAATGGGCAGCATCCAGTGGCCATGCAACGAGGACGCGCCCGACGGCACGCCGACGATGCACGTCGACACCTTCGTGCGCGGCAAGGGCAGGTTCGTGATCACGAAGTTCATCGCATCGCCGGAGAAGGTCACGCGCAAGTATCCGTTGCTGCTGACGACCGGGCGCATTCTGTCGCAGTACAACGTCGGCGCGCAGACGCGCCGCACCGAGAATTCGCGCTGGCATGACGAAGACCGGCTCGAACTGCATCCGCACGATGCCGAGGAACGCGGCATCAAAACCGGCGACTGGGTCGGCATCGAATCGCGCGCGGGGCAGACCGTGTTGCGCGCAAAGGTGACGGAGCGGATGCAGCCGGGCGTTGTCTATACGACGTTCCACTTCCCCGAATCGGGCGCGAACGTGATCACGACCGACAGCTCCGACTGGGCGACCAACTGCCCCGAATACAAGGTGACCGCGGTGCAGGTGATGCCGGTCGAGCAGCCGTCGCAATGGCAGAAGGACTATTCACGCTTCAATAGCGAACAGCTCGAACTGCTGAAGCAGCGCGAGCTGGCCAATGCGGCCGCGGCCGTCACCGCGGGCAAGTGAGGCGAGCCATGGACAATCGGAATCTGATCGACATGGCGAACCGGATCGGCGACTTCTTCGAGTCGATGCCCGACCACGAGGAAGCGCTGACCGGCGTCGCCGAACACATCCGCCGCTTCTGGGAGCCGCGCATGCGGCGCGCGCTGCTCGCGACGCTCGACGAAGCGCCGGACACGTATGACATCGCGCTATCGGACTTCACGCGCGAGGCGATCGTCAGGTATCGCGAGAAGTTGACGCCGGCGCCGGCCCAGGCGCCGGCGGCTTAGGCTCGGGCGGTTTCCCCAATCAACCAGGCGCGGCGGCGCGATCCGCTGCCGCGTGCGTGCCCATGCCACGCAACAGGCGGCGCCGATCACAACGTCGCCTGTTCCGATATCTCTCCCCCAACCGTAAACCACGCTTCGCAGTGCCGTACGAGACCGTGCAGGTCCGAGCCGGTGCGTCCGCGCGCGCTGATGTAGCCGTCGGGCCGCACCAGATAAAACGACGGCCGCGTGCGCCCATACGATTCGGACAACGCCGGGCCGCCGTCGCCGCTCGTATCGGTGACGCGCCAGATTCGCACCGCGTTCGGCAGCAGCCGCTCGACCTCGGCGGCGAGCTTTTCTACTTCGGGGTCGGGCGGCGGTGCATGTTTCGCGGCGGGATCGAGCGGCGTGCCATCGACGGGCAGCGGCGGCAACAGCAGAAACAGCGAGAAGAACGCCGGATCGTGCAGATCGAAAATGCAGCCGACGCCCGGCGCGCGCCCGAGCGGACCGTCGACGACGTGCACGAGCGCATCGGGTGCGCGCTCGCCCGCGCGCGGGCCGCCGTCGAGCATGCGTTCGAGCGTCAGCGGACTGCGCCGGTACTGGATCGACAGCTCGCTGATCGTCGCGCGTGCGGCATCGCGCAGCGGACCGAGCGTGGCCAGCACCGGCATCACGCGCTCGCGCAGCAGCTTCATCGGTCCGTGATCGGCCTCGGCCATCTGCGTGATGAAACCGGTCTGCCGCAGCACCTCGCGCTCGATCGGATGTCGCTCGGCGTGATACGTGTCGAGCAGACGATCCGGCGCCGCGCCGCCGATCACGCGCGCGAGCTTCCAGCCGAGATTGAGCGCTTCCTGGATGCCGGTGTTCATGCCTTGCGCGGCCGCGGGGCTGTGTACGTGCGCGGCATCGCCGGCGAGGAAGATGCGGCCCACGCGCAGCCGATCGACCATCCGGCTGTTCACGTGGAAGTACGCCGACCACGCCAGATCCGACACGTCGACGCGCTCGCGCACGCGTCGCGCGATCAGCGCCTTGCATTGTTCGAGCGACGGCGCCGGCGCCCGCTCCAGCGGCGGCTCGCCGAGCACCGCGGGGGCCGGCGGCGCGGCGCTGCCGGACGGCTCGACCGCATGATCGGCGATCAGACGATGGCGGCCGTGGCCCATCGGAAACAGCGCGACGAGACCGTCGCCCGACGCGAAGATATGGAACTCGTCGTCGGGCCAGTCGGTTTCGGCATGCAGGTCGGCGAGCAGAAAGGTCTGGTCGAAGGTCTTGCCCTCGAAGCTCAGGTCGAGGCGATGGCGAATCGAACTGTGCGCGCCATCGGCCGCAATCAGATATGACGGGCGCATGGCTTCCGTGCGGCCGTCCGCGCGGCGCAAGGTCGCCTGAACGCTCGCGGAGCCTTGCATGAACGCCACGAGCTCGACGCCGCGCTCGACCTTCACGCCGAGCGTCGCCAGATGCTCGGTCAGGAGCCGCTCGGTCACCGACTGGTCGAGAAATAGCAGATAGGGATAGCGCGTGTGCAACGGGTCGAAATCGAGCTGCGCAAGCCGCATGCCGTTCGAAAACAGATTCGCCACGCGCGCGCGATGGCCGAGCTCGAGAAACGGTTCGACCAGCCGATGCTGCTCGAGCAGTTCGAGCGTACGTGCCTGAATGCCGATCGCGCGCGAGTAAGGATTCGGCTGCGGCGCCTTGTCGATCAGGCGCACGGGGACGTGGGCGCGCGCGAGACTCATCGCTGCGGCAAGTCCGGTGGGACCGGCCCCGACGATCAGCACCGGCGACGCGTCGTAGGCGGCAGCGTCCATGCGGAACTCCGGAGGCAACAATGCGTTCTAGTGTACGCCGCCACTCTTGCGCACACGGGTGCGCTGCATCAATCGCGCGTCGGCAAGACGGGTTGCGCGGGGGTTCCATCCGTCGTTGCCCATGAACTCACGCTCCGCGCAAATCCGGGCCGCTTGCGCAAGTATGGGAAAATGCGCCCTCAGTCTGATTGATCCAAAAGCCCTCCCCGTCATGCAACCTGTATTTGACCGCGCGTTCGCGGCGCATCGTGACGGCCGCCTCGACGACGCCGAACGCGGCTACCGCGCCACGCTCGACCACGACCCCAGCCATGTCGACGCGCTGCATCTGCTCGGCGTGCTGCGTCACCAGCAGGGCCAGCACGCCGAAGCCGCGGCGCTGGTGCGGCGCGCGGTCGATCTGCGCCCCGAAGACGCGGCGCTGCAGCTGAACCTCGGCAATGCGCTGAAGGCGCTCGGCCAGATCGACGCCGCGATCGAGCAGTTCCGCAACGCGCTGACGCTCGCGCCGACCTTCCCGATGGCGCACTACAACCTCGGCAACGCGTACGCGTCGCAAGGCCGTCACGAAGACGCCGCCGATGCGTTCGAACGTTCGCTGCGCCTGCAGCCGAACGACGCGTCGTCGCACAACAATCTCGGCAACGCGCTGCACGCCCTCGGCCGTCACGCGGACGCGATCGCGTCGTTCCGGCGCGCGCTCGAGCTGCGCCCCGGTCACGCGGGCGCGCTGAACAACATGGGCATGTCGCTGAACGCGCTCGATCGACCGAACGAGGCAGTGCCCTGCTTCGAGGCCGCGCTCGCCGCCGAGCCGCGCTTCGTCGCCGCGCACTTCAATCTCGCGAATACGTTCGATGCGACCGGCCGCCATGCGCGGGCAGTCGCGTCATTTGAAGCGGCGCTGCGTCTGCAGCCGAACCTGCCGCCGGCGATCTATGGCATGGGCAACGCGCTCGCGTCGCTCGGCCGTGCCGAACAGGCGCTGCCGTATCTGGAGCGCGCGGTCGGGCTCGATCCGCAATTCGCGCTCGCGTGGCTTGCGCTCGGCACCGCGCACCAGGCGCTCGGCGCGCACGCGGCCGCGGTGCGCGCGCTCGATCAGGCGTTGCGGCTGCGCCCGGATCTCGCGTCCGCGCATATGAACCGTGCGCTCGCGTGGCTCGCGATGCGCGACTTCGAGCGCGGGCTGCCCGAATACGAATGGCGCTTGCAAACCGTCGCGCAACCGGTGATCCAGACGTTGCCGCGCTGGCACGGCGAGTCGATCGAAAAACACACGCTGCTGATCCATGCCGAACAGGGTTTCGGCGACACGCTGCAGTTCGTGCGCTTCGTACCGCGCGCAGCGCTTCGCGCCGCGCGCGTCGTGCTGGAAGTGCAGCCGCAGTTGGTGCCGCTCTTCGCGCCCGTCGCGCAGGCATGGCGCGTCTCGCTGATCGCGCAGGGCCAGCCGCGCCCCGCCGCCGATCTGCAGATTCCGCTCTTGAGCTTGCCGCTAGCGCTCGGCACGCGCTACGACACGATTGACGCGCGCACGCCCTATCTGAGCGTGCCGCCGGCCTATGGCCGCAAATGGCGCGGCTCGCTCGGCGGTCAGGCGAAGCGCAAGATCGGGCTCGCATGGTCGGGGCGCATCCAGCGCAACGAAACCCGCACGATGCCGCTCGCCGCGCTGGAGCCGCTGTTCGCACTGGATGGCATCGACTGGATCGTGTTGCAGCCCGATCTGTCCGAGGACGACCGCGCGGCGCTCGACGCGCATCCGCGCGCGGCCGCGATCCATCGCTTCGACCACCGCATCGGCGACTTCGCGGATACCGCGGCGATCGTCGAGCGGCTCGACGCGGTGGTGTCGATCGACACGTCGATCGCGCACCTCGCGGGCGCGCTGCGCAAGCCGCTGTGGCTGATGCTGCCGTTCGCCGCCGACTGGCGCTGGTTCGACGGCGACACGCGCAGCCCGTGGTATCCCGGCGCGACGCTCGTACGTCAGCCGCGGCCGGGCGCGTGGGATGAAGTCGTCGAGGTGGTCGCTGACGAATTGCGGCACGGGTAGCCACAGACCACGCGTCGCAAACAAAAGACCCCGCTAGCGCGGGGTCTTTTGTTTTCAGAACACGAAGTGAACCGTCAGGCCGCCCGATACTGACTGCGTGACTCCGGCGTGCGATACAGGAACAGCGTCGCGAGCAGACCGCAGATTGCCGCCACGCCGAGGACCAGGCCCGGCGCCGCCTTGTTGCTGGTCACATGGATCAGCAGCGTGGCGATGGCCGGCGTGAAGCCGCCGATCGTCGTCGCGAGACTGTACGCGAGCGAGAAGCCAGCGGTTCGCACTTCGACCGGCATCACTTCGGTCAGCGCGACGACCATCGCGCCGTTGTAGCAGCCGTACAGGAACGACAACCATAGCTGCACGGCGAGCAGACGCGCGAACGACGGTTCGGCGACGAGCCATTGCAGCGCCGGATACGCGGTGAGGATCGTCAGGATCGTGAACGCGAGCAGCACCGGACGGCGGCCGACGCGGTCCGACAACGCGCCGGACAACGGCAGCCAGATCAGATTCGAGATACCGACGCAGACGGTGACGACGAGCGCGTCGATCGCCGACAGCTTCAGCACTTCCTTGCCGAAGGTCGGCGTGTAAGCGGTGATCATGTAGAACGACACGGTCGTCATGACGACCATGCCCATGCCGCCCAGCACGATCGGGTAGTTCGCGAGCATCGACTTCAGGATCTCGCCCACGCTCGGACGATGCTTGCGCGCCGTGAACTCCTCGGTTTCCTGCAGCGAGCGGCGGATGATGAACAGGAACGGCACGATCAGACAGCCGATCAGGAACGGCACGCGCCAGCCCCACGCGAACATCTGCTCGGCGGGCAGAATCTTGTTGAGCCCCACGCCGATCAGCGCGGCGAATACCACCGCGACCTGCTGGCTGCCCGATTGCCACGAGCAATAGAAGCCCTTGTTGCCCTTCGTCGCGATCTCCGACAGATACACCGACACGCCGCCGAGCTCGGCGCCGGCGGAGAAGCCTTGCAGCAGCCGGCCGAGCAGCACCAGCACGGGCGCCACGAGCCCGATGGTCGCGTAGCCCGGTATCGTCGCGACCGTCAGCGTGCCGAGCGCCATCAGGCTCAGTGTGAGGATCAGGCCTTTGCGACGACCGTGATGGTCGATGTAGGCGCCGAGCACGATCGCGCCGAGCGGACGCATCAGGAAGCCCGCGCCGAACACGGACAGCGACAGCATCAGCGACGCGAAATCGCTGCCGCCAGGAAAGTAGGTCTTGGCGATCGCGGAAGCGTAGTAGCCATAGACCATGAAGTCGTACATTTCAAGAAAGTTGCCGCTGACAACGCGGAACACTGTCTTGACCTTGGATTCTTCGGTGGTGGAAGCGGCGTGGGTCGCTGTAGACATGACACTCTCGGATAGGCCCGCCGCCCTGTCGGACGGATCGACGCGGACGGTGACGAGCGGGCAGTTGAAACGATCCACTGCTTGGCAAGCGGATGCTGCAGGCGAACGCACAGGCATAAGCAAGTGCGCCCGGGGGCGCCGCATTTTGCTGCTCACGGCGCTCATTCGATATCAGGGTAAACGCTGAGCTCGATGTCGGGCCGATGCCACGTAATGTTACTGCTGATAGGGTCGACGCGAAACGCATACAGTTTGCTTACGCGCGACACCCGCGGGCAGCGGTAGACTGTCCGCGCGAGGCCATTCAGTCGATTACGCCGATGCGAACCACCCCTGCTCTTTCCCTGCGCCCCGCCACGCTCGAGGACGCCGCGCTGATTGCGTCGATCCACAGCGCCAGTTGGCAGGCGACCTATCGCGGTCTGTTGCCCGACGCGTTCCTCGACGGCGAAGTCACGCGCGAACGCGCCGCCTATTGGGAAGCACGTCTCGGCGCGCCGGGCGGCGAGCGCCGCATCGTGCTGATCGCCGAGCTGGCCGGCGAGCCGGCCGGCTTCGTATGTGTCGAGCGCCAGCCCGAGTCCGCGTGGGGCGTGCTGCTCGACAACCTGCATGCGCTGCCCGGTTATCAGGGCATCGGCGTCGGCAAAACACTGATGCACGCAGCCGTAGACTGGACGCGCGCGCAAGGCGAGGCACAGCTGTACCTATACGTGCTCGAGGGCAATACGGCGGCGATCGGCTTTTACGAGCGACACGGCTGGCAGTTGGTCGGCGCGGAGCCCGATCAGATGGGCGGCGTGGATATCACCGCGTTGCGCTACGTGTACCGGTTGAAGGCTTGAACGCCGTGGTTGAGTGTGCGTGATGCGCGTGGCGTCGCGGGGACGGCGCGCGCCGGCGGTATTCCTGTTTTCGGAGTCATCTGAACGGTGGACGACGTAGTTTCGAGGCATGATTTTCTGTTGCCGATGGCTTCATCGGCCCCCTACAGATTCCGTCACTGCCACACCGGTGAGCCTGTCCGAGACACCGGAAGAAACCGATGACCAGCACGCCACTCATCCTGATTGAAGGCGCATTCGCGCTTCCCCCTTTCCGTACGCTCGACCACCTGCCCGAACCGTTCGGCCGCGACTGGGCGTTGCTGTCCTGGCGAACCGGGCTCGATTCGCTGTATGCCGCGCTGCTGCGCACCGTGTGCGTCAGAGATCAGCAGTTGCTGTCGTATGGGCAGTGGGTGTCGATCGACGGCGTGCTGACCGGCGTGCTAACTGACATGAAGCGGCCGACAGAGACGCCCGTCGCGAACGCCACGCAGCCTGCCGGGGAACCGTCGAATACCGCGACGGCGGCGCATCCCGCTATGCAACGGAAGGTGCCTCAGGGTCCAATGCGAATCGCGCTCAAGGCCCGCTCGCCGCGAATCGCGCAGCGGCGCACTGTGCGGCATCGGCGAACGGTCGCGGCGAGTGCCGGCGTAATCGGCTGCGTCGCAGTGCTGGCGTGGTGGATCGTCGATCAGCCTCTGGCGCCGCGGCATATGGCCTCCGACATGCTGAAATCGGCGCAAGCTCTGAAGCCCCGTCGTGATGCGCCGGCGCCGGTAGAAAAGCGTCGTGCGCAGCATCTGGTTGCGAGTCCCGAGGCACCGGTGATTGCGGAGGCCGTCACACCGGCTCCTGTGCTTCCGCCATTACCTGCCGACGTGGCCGCCGCCGCACCCGCGCGCATCGCGGCTTTGCCTCAGCGCACCGCCACGCGACATGCGCCCACGCCGCGTGACGCGATTCGCTCATCGCCTCCGCGTCGTGCGCTTCGCGTGCAAACGCATCCGCTTCCGGTAAATCGGCATGCCGCGAATGACCCATCGCATGAAGCGCGCGTTCGTACCCGGTTCGGCGAAGACGGATACGCTGATGTAACGACGTTCGCCATGATGTCTTTGCGCGACGTCGCGCCGCTGCCGCGCTCCACCGTGTCGAACAATCTGCCGGCAAATAGCACCGAGTGGATGAACCACATATCGCAGCGTCGCGTCACCGAAATCCCGGAACAATTCGCGCAATGAGCGCTGCCGTTACTTCGACGCAGGCAAACCCGCTTCCGTCTGCTGCTGCAAGCGCGTGATCGCGCTCTGAAGCTGACGCAATTGCGCCTGCGCGTTGTCGCGCTCCGCGCGCAGCGCGAGCGCCTCGTCGCGCGTCTGCCGCTGCCGGTCGTCGACCTTCGCCTGCTGCGTGCGGGCGACGTCGAGATCGGTCTGCAGCCGTTGCGCCTGCTGCTGCGATATCGCGATGCTGCCCTGCAGATATGCATTCTGCGCCTGCAACCGCGTGCGATGAATCTCGGCGTCCGCGAGTTGCTGCGTCTGCTGCGCGAAACCGGCGTAGATCGCTTCCGCGCGCTCTGCCGAATCGCTCCTGATCACGCGCCAGAAATGCTTGTTCTGAAACAACGCGACGTAGTACGTCATCCGCGGCGGATGGAAGAACAGGCTCGCACCGTAGCTGCCGTTGTAGGTCGTGCGCAGTTCGCTGAGGTTCGCGTCGTGGATCAACTGGATCAAATCGGCGACGTCGCCGCGCGCGGCAGCGGGCGTATTCGCGGACACCTCGGGCTCAGCGACGGACTGGGGGCCAGCCTCTCGCGGCGCCAACTCCCCTGGAGCCGGCCGCGTGCCCGCCAGCGGCGCGCTCACGCTGTCCTGCTGTGCCACCGCAACACCCGTATGCCACAACGCATAGACACCGGCGAGCAACATAGCGCGCCGGATAACCAAGGAGTACTTCATATGCCTGCTCCACGCCGATCGAGAATGACGTTGGATTATCGCGCGGATTTATCGCGACGCGAAGCTCGTGGGCACTGTATGGACACGCTCGAAATCGAGATAGACGGTTGGCGCAGCGAACCACTCCATCCCGAAATCACAGTCGCAAAATAAAGACGCCACCCAGCTCGCACTCCTGACTATTTCGAGAGAAGAAAACGCACTGCCACATAACGTGACAGCGCGTCAGATGGATGGAATGGCTCCGTCGGGCTGCGGAAAACAGCGAAAGCGCGGGACCGATGCGCAACCACGCCGCGGACTCAACCTCGACCGCGCACGCCGCGCCAACGCAAACCCGCCTTGCTTAAAACCGCGTCTCCCGCGCGACCCGCAGGAACGTATCGAGCAACGGCGTGCAATCGAGCAGCTCCGGGCCGCCCGCGCGATGAAACTCCGGGTGCCACTGCACGCCCATCACGAACGGCGCGCGCCGGTAGCGCACGGCCTCGATGATGCCGTCCGACGCCGACACCGCCTCGATATTGAGATCGCGGCCCAGCGTCTTTACCGCCTGATGGTGGATCGAGTTGACGATCGCGTCGTGCCGTCCGGGGAACATGTTCAGCAGCGTCGAGCCATCCGGAAAATGCACGCCGTGCCGGTGCTGATCGTAGTTTTCGTTGACGTGGGCGTTCGCGGTGGGCACTTCGGTCGCGATGTCCTGATATAGCGTGCCGCCGAACGCGACATTGATCAGCTGACAGCCGCGACACACGCCGAGCACCGGCTTGCCCGATTCGACGAACTCGTGCAGCAGTTCGAGCTCGTACATGTCGCGCACGCGGTCACCGGGCCATTCGTGGCTGGCCGCCGATTCCGCATACGTCTGCGGCGACACGTCGGCGCCGCCTTGCAGCAGCAGGCCATCGAGATGCTTCGCATAGTCGCGCAGACGGATGTTGCTCGGGTGCAGCATGCCCTGATGACCAACGGTCGGGATCATGAACACCAGCACGTCGCGCGACATCACCCAGTGCGCGACCGACTCCTCCAGATACTGCAGCGTCTTGCCGCGCAAGCCCTTCGCGCCCGGTTCCGGGTGGAAGATGCGCGCCGACACGCCGATGCGCAGCGTGCGCTGCGTGATCCGCTGCCCCGCGCGATCGAACAGCTGCCGCGCGCGCGCCGCGATGATGCGGCCGAACACGCTCCACGCGGAGTCGCTCTGCTTCAGATAGCGCGGTGGCGACGGCGGCAGCGCGTTGGGTGGCGGCGGGTTCGTGGCGCTGAAATCGGGTGCCGCGCCGAAACCGGGCGGCGGCGAGCCGGGCGCGCGCGCCGCGGGTGCGGCGGCTGCCTCGGTGGCGATTTCGTCTTCGGTGGCGAGGTCCGCCGCGCTGCCGCCAGCCGCGCGCGGCTCGCCGGCGGCCACCGTCGGTTTCGCGAGCGGCTCGGGTTTCACCATGGTCGCGCCGCCGGCGTACGTACCAGCGCGCCGCACTTCGCGCTCGTGCACCTTGGCTTCCTGCCGCGCGGTCGATTCGGCGGCGGCGCTGCGCGCCTCGGCCGCGTCGCGCAGCCGCGCCGTGCGCGGATCTTCGGGCGTGACCGACGATGCGCTGAGCGGATCGTCGGTCGACGACCTCGCGGTCGCCTCCTCGGCCGTCGGGCTCGTGTCTTTGGCGGCCGACCGGATGGCATCTTCATGCGAGGGAGGAAGCGAGGCGGCCGGTTCGGCCGGCGCACTGCTCGGCGCGGGGGAGGCCGGCTGCGGACTGCCGGTCGTGCCGGCGTTTTCGGGTTTGTTTTCGCTCATGACTGTCGGACGGGCGCCTTACACGCGAACGAATGAATATGCCCTGATTATCCGTCAGTGCTGCAGGCCCCGCAAACCCGCACACAATTGCTCACATTGTTGCGAAGCGTTACACCGACCCCGATGACTCAAGGATCCGGCCGCTCTTCGAAGGTTTCCCGCAACGCGATCTGCATCGACGCATGAATTTTCACGCACCAGCGCCACACGAGCGCGAGCAGCAGCGCGGCGCACACGAGCACCGCGACGAGCAGGCCAGTCGGCGGCAGGATGCTGCCCGACAGCGCCGCCACCAGCAGAAACACGCCGATCATCGACACGATCGGCACAAGATCGGCGATCGCGTGACGCAGCGCGCTCGTGAAGCGTCCCGCGGTGGTCGGCTGCACGCCGACTTCGGCAAGCAGCAGCGCGAGCGACTTGGTCTTGCGATACACGGCCACGAGAAACGGCAGCGAAACGACGAGCGCGACGCTCCACTGCACGACGCGTTGCAGCGGCTCGTCGTCGAGCCAGTGCGCGAGCAGCCGGCCGCTATGCGGCGCGCTATACGACACGGCGAGGAAAATGGCCGCGACGAGCGCGAGATTCACCGCGATCTGCAATACGATCCGCCGCGTCATGCCGATGAGCGTCGGCTCGCCGCGCGCCGTGATCAAACTGCGCAGCCATTGCCCGTACATGCCGAACACGTTGGACAACGTGGCGGGCATCGCCTGCCCGATGCGGCGCGTGAGCGGATCGGCGACGCGGATCAGATATGGCGTCGTCAGCGTCGTCAATGCCGACACGGCGACCGCGATCGGATACAGAAACCCGCTCGTCACCTTCAACGTCAGACCGAGCGTCGCGATGATGAACGAGAACTCGCCGATCTGCGACACGGTCATGCCGACGCGCATCGAGGTGCGCGCGTCCTGCCCCGACAGAAACGTGCCGAGCCCGCACGACACGATCTTGCCGACGATCACCGCGAGCGTGATCACGGCGATCGGCCACGCGTAGTCGAGCATCACGGCCGGGTTCAGCATCAGTCCGATCGTCACGAAGAAGATCGCGGAAAACGCGTCGCGCAGCGGCGCGATCAGATGCTCGATCCGATGCAGATGGCGCGACTCGGCCATGATCGCGCCGATCAGGAACGCGCCGAGCGCGATGCTGTAATCGAGCTTGACGACCAGCAGACAGAAGCCGAAGCAGAAGCCGAGCACGGACACGAGCATCATCTCGTCGCTGCCCGTGCGCGCGACGTAGTTCAGCGCGCGCGGCACGAACAGCACGCCGACCAGCAGCGACACCGTCATGAACAGCAGCAGCTTGCCGAGCGTGACGGCCGCGAGCCCGGCCGACAGTTGCCCGGTCTGCGCGATGCCGGTCAGCAGCACGAGCATCGCGATACCGAGAATGTCCTCGACGATCAGAATGCCGAACACGAGCTGCGCGAAGCTTTCACGTTTGAGTCCGAGATCGGACAGCGCCTTCACGATGATCGTCGTGGACGAGATCGCGAGGATCGCGCCGAGGAACAGCGAGTCCATCGGAGTCCAGCCGAACGCGCTGCCGATCTCGTAGCCGATCCACAGCATCAGCACGATTTCGGACAGCGCGGCGACGATCGCCGTCGCGCCGACCTCGAACAGCTTGCGCAGGCTGAATTCGAGGCCCAGCGAAAACATCAGGAACACGACGCCCAGCTCGCCGAGCGTCTGGATCGTCTGTTCGTCGTGGATCAATTGGAACGGCGGCGTGTACGGTCCGATGATCACGCCGGCCGCGATATAGCCGAGCACCACCGGCTGCTTCAGCCGATGGAACAGCACGGTGACGACGCCGGCCAGCGCCATCACGACGGCCAGATCCTGGATGAAGCCGATACCATGGTGCATGAGCGCTTTCCTTACAAACAGTAATCTCGGAAAGCGCAGTGTAGCAAACGAACCGGCCAGCTTTTTGGCGAATTCGCGCGCCGCGCCGCCAGTAGCAGGCCGCGCGGCCGCAAAACCTTGCTCTACAATGCGGACGGACCTTTCCCTTTGGCTCCGCACTGCCTCGCTCATGCGCCCGCGCTACGCTCAACCGGATTTCTACCGACATCATGGCCACTGAATTCGCCCCTTTCCCGCCGCTTGCCCAGCTTGCCGCCGATCTCGCCGCCGGCCGCACGACGAGCCGCGCGCTCGTCGAAACCGCGCTGGACCGGATCGCCGATCCGGCTGGCCAGGGCGCCGCCGTCTTCATGCACGTCGACACCGACGCCGCGCGCGCCGCCGCCGACGCGCACGACCGCCTGCGCGCGGCCGGCACCGTGCTCTCGCCGCTCGCCGGGATTCCCGTGTCGGTCAAGGACCTGTTCGACATCGAAGGCCAGCCGACCCGCGCGGGCTCCGTCGTGCTCGCCGACGCGCCCGCCGCGAAGGCCGACGCGGTCGCGGTCGCGCGTCTGAAGCGGGCCGGCGCCGTGATCGTCGGGCGGACCAACATGAGCGAGTTCGCGTTTTCCGGACTCGGCCTGAATCCGCACTACGGCCATCCGCTGTCGCCGTACCGGCGCGGCGTGAAGGGCGACGAGCGGATTTCGGGCGGCTCGTCGTCGGGCGCGGCCGCATCGGTCGCCGACGGCATGGCCGCGGTCGCGCTCGGCACCGACACCGGCGGCTCGATCCGCATCCCGGCCGCCTTGTGCGGGCTGACCGGCTTCAAGCCGACCGCCGCGCGCATCCCGAAGCAGGGCGGCGTGCCGCTGTCGTCGACGCTCGATTCGTTCGGGCCGATCGGCGTGTCGGTCGCATGCTGCGCGCTGGTCGACCGGATGCTCGCCGGGCTCGAGCCGCGCATCCCGGCCGCGCGGCCGCTCGAAGGCGTGCGCCTCGGCGTGCTGACCAATTTCGTGACCGACGGCGTCGAGCCCGAAGTCGCGCGCGCGATCGATACCGCGCTCAAGCATCTGGAGGCGGCCGGCGCGATCGTCAGCGAGGTGCGCTTCGCGCCGCTCGACCGGCTGCCGGAGATCAACCGCTTCGGCTTTTCGTCGATCGAGGCGTATGCGTGGCATCGTCCGCTGCTCGACAAGCATCGCGAGCAGTACGATCCGCGCGTGCTCGTGCGCATCATGAAGGGGCAACCGGCTAGCGCGGTCGATTATCTGGACCTCGTCGCCGAGCGCGACGCGATGCTCGACGAAGCCGCGCGCACGCTGTGGCAGCGTTTCGACGCGGTCGTCGCGCCGACCGTGCCGGTCGTGCCGCCGCGCCTCGCCGACCTGCTCGACGACGACGACGCGTTCGGCCGCACCAATGCGCTGATCCTGCGCAATCCGAGCGCGTTCAACTTCCTCGATAGCTGCGCGCTGTCGCTGCCGTGCCATCTGCGCGGCGACGCGCCGGTCGGCCTGATGCTGGCGGGCGCACCGCACGCCGACGACGCGCTGCTCGCGATCGGCCGCGCGGCCGAGGCAGTGCTGAAAGCGATCCGGTAAAGAGGGCCGGGGTTGGCTGCCCGGCGCGGTCGCCGCCGCGCCAATGTTCAGGCAATAAGTGGCGCGGCCGGGGTTCGCGCTAGAATCGCGGGCACCCGCCCTTTCGTCTCCAGACCAATCGATGATCCATGACTAACGACTCCGCAATACTGCGCCGCGAGCGCACCCTGCTGGTTCTGCTCGGCCTGATCTGCGTCGCCCTCGTGGGCGGTGCGTTGTATCTGCAGTTCGGCCTGCGCGAAGACCCGTGCCCGCTGTGCATCATCCAGCGCTATTTCTTCCTGCTGATCGCGATCTTCGCGTTCCTCGGCGCGAGCTTCAGGCACTGGCGCGGCGTGCGCCTGCTCGAAGTGATGGCGGCGCTGTCGGCGCTCGCCGGCATCGCGACCGCGGCGCGCCATGTGTACATCCAGGCGAATCCTGGCTTCAGCTGCGGCTTCGACGCACTGCAGCCGGTGGTCGACAGCCTGCCCCCCGCGCACTGGCTGCCGAGCGTGTTCAAGGTTGCGGGCCTGTGCGAAACCGCCTATCCGCCGATTCTCGGGCTGACGCTGCCGATGTGGTCGGGCGTCGCGTTTATCGTCGCGTTCGTCGCGCTGGTGCTGAGCCTCGTGCGCAATCGCCGTCGGGTGGCCTGACGGCGGTGAAACCTGGTCGAGCGAGCTTCGAACGCCGTCTGAAGCGCCGAACTCGCCGCCAGGGCGCTTACCGATTCGCATCGCCAATGACGCCGGACTTCGTGTTGCCCATGCCGGGCACCGAAGTCCGGCGTTTTTTCTGCGCGACGTTCCCGCCTCGGCGCGAATCGTACCCGGATCATGACCGCCGCCGCATGAGCTTCATGCGACATGGGAAATATTTTCGGGCCGGGGTAGTGCTATCTTCGGGTATGGATGGCGATCTACGTGCGCGAGGCCGGCTTTTTGCGACCCCATGCGTAACGCGCGCCCGGTCCGCACTGTCTTCCGATTCGCCATGACAACGCAAACCATCCGCTTCTACCATCAGGGGTCCGTCCGCGAGGTCGCGGGCGTGTCGGCGACGCGCACCGTGCTGCAGCACCTGCGCGAGGACTTACGCTGCACCGGCACCAAGGAAGGCTGCGCGGAAGGCGACTGCGGCGCATGCACGGTCGTGATCGGCGAACTCGATGCGCGCGGCGACCTCACGTTGAAGGCGGTCAACGCCTGCATCCAGTTCCTGCCGACACTCGACGGCCGCGCCCTCTTCACCGTCGAAGACCTGCGCGCCGCGAACGGCGCGCTGCATCCGGTGCAGCAGGCGTTGGTCGACTGCCACGGTTCGCAATGCGGCTTCTGCACACCCGGCTTCGTCATGTCGATGTGGGCGCTCTACGAGAACCAGCCCGTCAGCGCCGGCCTGCCGACCCGCCATGAAATCGACGCCGCGCTGTCCGGCAATCTGTGCCGCTGCACGGGCTACCGGCCGATCATCGACGCCGCGCAGAAGATGTTCGACTACGCGCAGCATCCGCGCGTCGCGCTCGACCGCGAGGCCATCGCGACCACGCTGCGCACGCTGCAACGCGAAGACACGTTCGAATACAGCGCGCCCGGCATCCGCGGCGCCGCCTTCGGCTCGCCCACCTTCCACGCCCCGCTCACGCTCGACGCGTTCGCGACGCTGCGCGCGCAGCACCCGGACGCGCGCATCGTCGCGGGCAGCACCGACGTCGGCTTGTGGGTCACCAAGCAGTTCCGCGATCTCGGCGACTTGCTGTACACCGGCAACGTCGCGGAACTGAAGACGATCGCGCGCGACGCGCAAACGCTGACCATCGGTGCGGCGGTCACGCTCGAAGACGCGTACGCGGCGCTCACCGCCGACTACCCCGAACTCGCCGAACTATGGACGCGCTTCGCATCGCTGCCGATCCGCAATGCGGGCACGCTCGGCGGCAACGTCGCGAACGGCTCGCCGATCGGCGATTCGATGCCGGCGCTGCTCGCGCTCGGCGCCGACGTCGAGTTGCGCCGCGATCACACGACCCGCAACGTGCCGCTCGACGCGTTCTACCTCGGCTATCAGAAGACCACGCTCGCGGAAGGCGAATTCGTCAGCGCGCTGCGCGTGCCTCGCCCGGCTGACGCGCTGCGGTTTCGCACCTACAAGGTGGCGAAGCGTTACGACCAGGACATCTCGGCGGTGTGCGCGGCGTTTGCGCTGCACGTCGCGGAAGATGGCACGATCCGCGCGGCGCGGGTCGCGTTCGGCGGCATGGCGGCGACGCCGAAGCGGGCCGCGCATGCCGAAGCCGCGCTCAACGGCACGGCGTGGAACGAACCGACGGCCCGTCGCGCGATGGACGCGCTCGCCGCCGACTACCAGCCGCTCACCGACATGCGCGCGTCGAGCGCGTATCGGCTGAGGGTCGCGCGCAATCTGCTGTGGCGCTTCTACCTCGAAACGCGCGACGACGCGCCGCTCGCGCTCTGCGACGTGAACGCGTTCGCGTTCGAGGCCAACGCAATCGTCGTGAAGGAGTCGCCGTGATGAACCGGACCGATGCCTTTATCGAACCCGCGGGCGCGCGTGCCGATCAACGCGAGGACGCGTCGATCGGCGTACCGCTGCCGCACGAATCCGCCGCGCTGCACGTGAGCGGCGAAGCGACCTACACGGACGACATCGCCGAGCTGCACGGCACGCTGCACGCGGCGCTCGGCCTGTCGCGCCATGCGCATGCGCGCATCGTGTCGATGGATCTCGACGCGGTGAGAAACGCGCCCGGCGTGATCGCGGTGCTGAGTGCCGACGATATCCCCGGCGAAAACAATTGCGGCCCGGTGCTGCACGACGATCCGATCCTCGCCGACGGCGAAGTGCTCTATCTCGGCCAGCCGGTCTTCGCGGTGATCGCCGAGAGCCACGAACTCGCACGTCGCGCCGCCGCGCTCGCGAAAAGCGACGACGTGATCCGCTACGAGCCGCTCGACGCGATCCTCACCGTCGCCGATGCGAAAGCCGCAAAGCAGTTCGTGCTGCCGCCACTGCATCTGCGGCGCGGCGACCCCGACGCGAAGATCGCCGCCGCGCCGCATCGACTGGCCGGCAGGTTCGAGGTCGGCGGTCAGGAGCAGTTCTATCTCGAAGGCCAGATCGCCTATGCGGTGCCGAAGGAAATGGACGGCATGCTCGTCTACAGCTCGACGCAGCATCCGAGCGAGATGCAGCAGGTCGTCGCGCACATGCTCGACTGGCCCGCGCATAACGTCGTCTGCGAATGCCGGCGCATGGGCGGCGGCTTCGGCGGCAAGGAATCGCAATCGGCGCTGTTCGCGTGCGTGGCCGCGCTTGCGGCGCAACGCCTGCGTCGCCCGGTCAAGCTGCGCGCCGATCGCGACGACGACTTTCTGATCACCGGCAAGCGCCACGATGCAGTCTACGAGTACGAAGCGGGCTTTGACGAGCAAGGCCGCCTGCTTGGCGTGCGCGTCGAAATCGCATTGCGCGCCGGCTATTCCGCGGATCTGTCCGGCGCGGTCGCGACGCGCGCGGTGTGCCACGTCGACAACGCGTACTACCTGTCCGACGTCGATATCGTCGCGCTGTGCTGCAAGACCAATACGCAGTCGAACACCGCGTTTCGCGGCTTCGGCGGACCGCAAGGCGCGCTCGTGATGGAGGTGCTGCTCGACGGCATCGCGCGCGAGCTGCGGCTCGATCCGCTCGACGTGCGGCTCGCGAATTACTACGGCGTCGGCGAACGCGATACGACGCCGTACGGACAACGCGTCGAAGACAACATCATCGCGCCGCTGACCGACGCGCTGCTAGATTCGAGTGACTACCGCGCGCGTCGCGCGGCACTCGCCGAATTCAATGCGAAGAGTCCCGTGCTCAAACGCGGCCTCGCGTTTTCGCCGGTCAAGTTCGGCATCTCGTTCAACGTGCCGTTCCTGAATCAGGCCGGCGCGCTCGTGCACGTGTACAAGGACGGCTCCGTGCTCGTCAATCACGGCGGCACCGAGATGGGCCAGGGGCTCAACACGAAAGTCGCGCAGGTGGTCGCGAATCAGTTCGGCTTGCCGTTATCGCGCGTCCGGGTGACCGCGACCGATACCTCGAAGATCGCCAACACGTCGGCAACGGCGGCCTCGACCGGCAGCGACCTGAACGGCATGGCCGCCGAAGCCGCCGCGCGGACGATCCGCGCGCGGCTCGCCGAACTCGCGGCGCGCCAGCTCGGTGGCGACGCGAACGACGTGCAGTTCGCGCGCGGCAGCGTGTCGGTGAACGGCGGCGCGCTGCCGTTCGAACAGCTCGTCAACGCCGCGTATCTCGCGCGCGTGCAGTTGTGGTCGGACGGTTTCTACGCGACGCCGAAAGTGCATTGGGATGCGAAGTCGCTGACCGGTCATCCGTTCTATTACTTCGCGTATGGTGCGGCGGTGTCGGAGGTCGTCGTCGATACGCTGACCGGCGAGTGGAAGCTCCTGCGCGCGGACTTGCTGCACGACGCGGGCCAGTCGATCAATCCGGCGATCGATCTCGGCCAGATCGAAGGCGGCTTCATTCAGGGCATGGGCTGGCTCACCACTGAAGAGCTATGGTGGAGCCGCGACGGCCGCCTGATGACGCACGCGCCGTCGACGTACAAGATTCCCGCGGTCAGCGACACGCCCGCCGCGTTCCACGTTCGGCTCTACGACAACAGCAACGCCGAGCCGACCGTGTTCCGCTCGAAGGCGGTCGGCGAGCCGCCGTTGCTGCTGCCGTTTTCGGTGTTTCTCGCGATTCGCGACGCGATCGCGGCCGCAGTGCCGGGCACGCGACATGCTACGCCGTTGCGCGCGCCGGCGACGCCCGAGGCGATACTCGATGCGCTGGACACGTTGAGTGCGATGAACGCGTCGCAGAACGCAGATCCGACCGAAGCCGCCGCGCACCCCGATAGCCCCGACACAAACACGCAACCCGCCGCGGAAACGCCCGACGCGGCCCCCCACGGAGAATCGCCGGATGCAAGCCTGGCTCACTGACCTGCAACATCTGCTCGCGCATGGCGACGCCGCCGTGCTGGTGACGGTCGCGCGCGTCGAAGGTTCGGCGCCGCGCGAAGCCGGCACGAAGATGATCGTCACGCGCGAGGCGGCCAAGCATACGATTGGCGGCGGCCACCTCGAATGGAAGGCGATCGAGACCGCGCGCCAGGTGCTGCGCGACGGCATGCGCGCGCCCCACATGCGGCGGCTCGAACGCTTCGCGCTGGGGCCGAGCCTCGGCCAGTGCTGCGGCGGCGCCGTGATCCTCGCGTTCGAGCGGCTCGACGTCGGCGATCTCGGCTGGCTCACGTCGCTCGCCAAGCGCCTCGCGGCGGGGCAATCGACGGTGCGCAGCGTATCATTCGGCCCCGCGCCGGATGCGGTGATGCTGTCCGAGCCCGAGCCCGGCCTCGACGGCGCCGACTGTCTGCTGTGGGACGGCGCCGGTTTCGACGACAGCAGCGCGCTCCTGACCGAAACCATCGCGCCGGGCGAATTCGCCGTCGTGCTGTTCGGCGCCGGTCACGTCGGCGCGGCGCTCGTGCGCGTGCTGGCGACACTGCCTTGCACGGTGCGCTGGGTCGACGAGCGCGACGCGCAGTTTCCGTCGCTCGATGCGCTGCACGCGCCGAACGTGAGGATCGACGCGAACGACGCACCCGACGAGGCGATCGATCAGGCCGCGCCGAACACGTACTTCGTCGTGATGACGCACAACCACGCGCGCGATCTCGAACTGGCCGAACGCATCCTGCGGCGCGGCGACTTCGCGTTCTTCGGCATGATCGGCTCGCATACCAAGCGCAAGCAGTTCGAGCATCGGCTCGCGGCTCGCGGCATCGATCCGGCGCGGATCGCGCGGATGAAATGTCCGCTCGGCGTCGACGGCATCGTCGACAAGTCGCCCGAGGTCATCGCGATCTCGGCGGCCGCGCAGGTGCTGCAGGCCGTCGAGGCGAACGCGGGTGCGCGCCACCCGACGCAGGCGGTTTGATACGCGGCCTGCGCCGCTCGTTACCCAACACACAATTCCAAACCACGATGAACCCGACAACCGCTACCCCTGTTTCCTCCGTTACGCTCGCCGACAAAACCGCGCGCGCACCGAAGGCCGAGCTGCATATCCACATCGAAGGCTCGCTCGAACCCGAGCTGATTTTCGCGCTCGCGCAACGCAACGGCGTGAAGCTCGCCTACGACTCGGTGGAAGCCTTGCGCGCCGCCTATGCGTTCACCGACCTGCAATCGTTCCTCGACATCTACTACGCGGGCGCGAGCGTGCTGCTGCACGAGCAGGACTTCTACGACATGACGATGGCCTACGTCGAGCGCTGTCTCGCCGACAACGTCGTGCATAGCGAAATCTTTTTCGACCCGCAGACGCATACCGAGCGCGGCGTGCGGATCGCGACCGTCGTGGCCGGCATCGAACGCGCGCTCGCCGACGCGGAGAAGCGCGGCATGTCGAGCAAGCTGATCCTGTGTTTCCTGCGCCATCTGTCCGAGGACGATGCGCTCGCCACCTTCGACGAAGCGCTGCCGCTGTTCGAACAGTACGAGCATCGGCTGATCGGCGTCGGGCTCGATTCGTCGGAACGCGGTCATCCGCCGTCGAAGTTCGAGCGCGTGTTCGCGAAGGCGCGCGCGCTCGGTCTGAAGCTCGTCGCGCATGCGGGCGAGGAAGGCCCGCCGTCCTACATCTACGAGGCGCTCGACGTGCTGAAGGTCGACCGCGTCGATCACGGCGTGCGCAGCATCGAGGACCCCGCGCTCGTCACGCGTCTCGCCGATACGCGCGTCGCGCTGACCGTGTGCCCGCTATCGAACCTGAAGCTGTGCGTGTTCGACGACCTGACCAGGCACACGCTGAAAGACCTGCTCGATCGCGGCGTCGCGGTGACCGTCAATTCCGACGATCCGGCCTATTTCGGCGGCTACGTGAACGCGAACTATCTGGCGACGATCGACGCGCTGAAGCTCGACGACGCCGAGGTCTACACGATCATCCGCAACGGCTTCGAGGCGTCGTTCGTGACGCCCGAGGAACGCGCCATGCTGATCGGTAAGCTCGACGCGCGTATTGGCGGCACTGAGTGGCAGCACTGAGCCGCGCGCCGACGGATTTCAACTGACGGGCCTCGACCGACGTCGGCGGCCGGCGGCTTCGCTTCGTTCGTGCAAACGGCAACGACCCGAACCGGGAAGCCGCTGCCGCTGCCTGCGCCGCCCAGCTTTCAACATTCGGAGACAGCTTTTCCATGACTGAATCGGCTCATACCGCGCAAGTGGCGCAAGCGGCATTCCGCGCCCCTCTGCTGACCTTCAACGGCGATCCGGCGCACGCGCCGAACGCCGTGGTGTTCCACGAGGACGGTCTCCTGATCGTGGAAGACGGCCGCGTCGTCGCGGCGGACGCGTATGCGGCGCTCGCGTCGCGGCTCGCGCCCGGCACGCAGGTCGTGGAGCGGCGCGACAAGCTGATCGTGCCGGGCTTCATCGATACCCACATCCACTATCCGCAGACCGACATGATCGCGTCGCCGGCGCCGGGTCTGCTGCCGTGGCTCGACACGTACACGTTCCCAACCGAGCGCCGCTTCGCCGACATCGCGCACGCCCGCGACACGGCGAGCTTTTTCCTCGACGAACTGCTCGCCTGCGGCACGACGACCGCGCTCGTGTACTGCACGGTGCACAAGGAATCCGCCGACGCCCTCTTCGCCGAGAGCGAAGCGCGCAATCTGCGCATGGTCGCGGGCAAGGTGCTGATGGACCGCCACTGCCCGGCGTTCCTGCGCGACACCGCGCAATCGGGCTACGACGACAGCGCCGAGCTGATCGGCCGCTGGCACGATCGCGGCCGCCAGATGTACGCGCTGACGCCGCGCTTCGCGCCGACCTCGACCGAGGCGCAGCTCGAAGCATGCGGCGCGCTCGCGCGGCTGCATCCGGACGTGTTCATTCAGAGCCACGTGGCCGAGAACACCGACGAGGTGAAATGGGTCGCCGAGCTGTTCCCCGGCCACCGCAGCTATCTCGACATCTACGATCACTATGGGCTCTTGCGCCGTCGCGCGGTGTACGGCCATTGCATCTACCTCGACGACGAGGACCGCAAGCGCATGGCGCAAACCGGCGCGCTCGCCTCGCACTGTCCGACCTCGAACCTGTTCCTCGGCAGCGGCCTGTTCGACTTCGACAAGGCCGACTCGGCCGGCATGCCGATCGCGCTCGCGACCGACGTCGGCGGCGGCACGTCGTTCTCGATGCTGCAGACGATGAACGAAGCGCACAAGGTTGCGCGCCTCGGCGGCCATCATCTGACGGCGACGCGCATGTTCTATCTCGCGACCGCCGGCGCGGCCGAAGCGCTCGATCTCGGCGACAAGATCGGCACGCTGAGGGACGGCTCGGAAGCAGACTTCGTCGTGCTCGATCCGCAGGCGACGCCGCTGCTCGCGCGCCGCACCGCGCGGCGCGAATCGCTCGAGGAGCTGCTGTTCGCATTCGCGCTGCTCGGCGACGATCGCGCCGTGTATGAAACGTATGCGGCCGGCAAGTGCGTGCATCGCCGCGACGACGCGCGCCAGCGCGTGCCGGGGCGCGCGAAGATCGCGGCTTGACACCAGCTTCGGTTGAGACGCCCCAGTTGCAGAAGAAACGCTAGTGCGCGTCCTGGTCCGCGAGTGCTCACAAATTGGCTATTCAGTGTCAATTTCGAGCGTCTCAAATTCGACGGCAATCTCAGCGCCAACTGTTGAGAAAACGTATGCGATATGGTCGGCACGGCGCTTTCCAAAATGCGCGGATTTCTTGAGTACCTCGATTGCCGCGGCGTATGCCTCATCACCGGGTTTCAACACCTCAATCGAATTGACGATGTTCAACAATCCACCATCAACGATGCTTGCTCGCGTCACTCCAAGAAAGGTAACGGTCGCGCGCCGGCTCTCATCGTACAACCCAAGTGTTAGTACGTTTGGTGTATCGGCGCCACCTTCCTTGCTGGTCGCAATCGCATCCAGGTACCAGTCATGAAAACCGCCGAACTGTTCTAGTGCATCTGTGATGGTCATGGTGGCTTGTCCTATGGAAGTATGGAGACCGGCCAGCCGTGATCGCGGCCCTGGTCGTCCCAGTTGTGGGCGTGCGGATTTGGCTGGCCATGATGGTTGTCGAAGTCAATATCAACGGTCGGGGTGCCTTGTGAACCGTACATCCGCCATTGCTTCTTTTTCCCCGGCGCGTTCTCAACCCACGTGTTGGGCATACCCTCAAACGGGATTCCAGCCAGTTCCGTCGAATCCCCCGACACGTCGTTAGCGTAGTATGCAAACGGCTGGGCATCGCCGAGCAGCGTTGAGGCGCCCGCATCGTGGGCCAGATCGCCGTCGCTGCTGCTGGCTGCCGTGGCTGCGCGTGGAGCGATCAGCCCGGTTTGCCGGGTGGCTGGATCAGCCCGGCCGGACAGCATGGGTTCCCCGTTCGGGAGACCGACGGCCCTCGCCGCGAGATTGCTCAACGGCGTGCTGTGGGGGGATGGAAACAGGTCAGCCCGAGGGCCTTTAATGGCAAGACGAGCACCTCTGCGCAGATCGTCGAGAAGCGCATTAATGATCCACCAGCCATCGGTGTTGCGGTTCCAGTTTCGCACACCATCAAACGCCAGCAACTGACGATCAATGAGACGCCTGACCAGCGTTAGGTCCTCCTCCCACTTTCGCTGATTCAATCTGGCAATACTGAGAAATTCCTGGGTCTCCGCCTTGGCCTTCTGAAGGTCTGCGGCCCTTCCGAGGCACGCCTTGTAGTGCCGCTCATCGCAGATGACATAACATGCACCGAGGGGCCTTTGACAGCGCAGCTCCACGGAGTGCATTTCAAATACGGACAAGGACATAGGCGTGTCGACGATCTATTTGAAGTTGCTGCCCGGATTGGCAGCATCCAGATAGATACCGTGCTCGGGGTCGTCCGTATATGGGCGACAGCCCAAAACCTCAACTGCCCTCGATCCCCTGGGACACGCCCAAAGCGCCGGCCCGCCTCAGCCCGCCTTGCACACCTCGTGCAACGCGTTGAGGCGCCGCACCGGATCCGCGACATACGGATTCGACTCGTCCCACGCGTAACCGGCGAGCACCGCGCAGATCATGCGGCGGATCGGCGTCACCTGTTCCGGGTAGTAGATGATGTCCTGCAGCTCGCCCGTGTACCAGCGCTCGACGAATGCGCGGAACGTATCGATGCCCTTGCGCAACGGCACGTCGTAATCGGCTGACCAGTCGACCGTCGCGCCGTCGAGCTGCCGGTTCAGCGCGCGCGCCGCCAGATGCGCGGAGCGCAGCGCGATCGTCACGCCCGAGGAAAACACCGGATCGAGAAACTCGCCCGCATTGCCGAGCAGCGCATAGCCCGGCCCATGCAGACTCGCGACACTCGCCGCGTAGCCGCCGATCTGCCGCACCGGCATCAGGAACGGCGCCTGCCCGATCAGCCGGTTCAGCGTCGGCTCCTGCCGGATCAGCGCGCGCAGCGTCGCCTCGCGCTGCGTTTCGGGCACCTCGAGAAAACTCGCCTCGGCGACACATCCCACCGAACAACGGCCGCCCGCGAGCGGAATCATCCAGAACCACACGTCGCGACGCTCGGGATGCGTCGCGATGCAGATCTTGTTGCGATCGATGTCGTCGAGCGCGAGCCCGTCGCGCACGTGCGTGAACAATGCGGCGCGCGTCGGCATGCGCGTCGGCGCCTCCAGCTTCAGCAGGCGCGGCAGCACGCGCCCGAAGCCGCTCGCATCGAGCACGAAACGCGCTTCGACCCGATACGCGCCGGCACTTTCATCGACGACGTCGAGCACCGGTGCCGCGCCCGTGCGCACCGCGCTCACCGTGTGGCCGAACCGCACGTCGGCACCCTGCGCGGCCGCGCAGCGAATCAGCACGTCGTCGAACAGCGCGCGCTCGACCTGGTACGTGGTGCCCCAGCCCGGCGAATGCTTGTCGCGAAAGTCGAACGACGAGCTCTGGTCGCGATATACGAAGTGCGCGCCGTTCTTGTACTGGAAGCCCGCCTCGACGACGGCCTGCAGCATGCCGGCCTCTTCGAGGTACGCCATGCTTTGCGGCAACAGGCTCTCGCCGATCGAGAAGCGCGGAAAGTGCTGACGCTCCAGCACCAGCACCGAGCGGCCCGCCTTACGCAGCAGCGCGGCGGCCACCGCGCCGGCGGGACCCGCGCCGATGATCGCGACGTCGACCACGGTCCGCTTTGAAGAATCGCTGTTCAAATCACTCCTCCAACGGTTTGCGTACGTTGCCGCGCCGTATGTGAGCCTCGCCACGCGTCGAACATCAGGCTCGCGCAACTCCCGCCGAACCCGAAAGAAACCGACATCGCCGTGTCGATGCGCGCGTCGCGCGTCACGCGCACGAGCGGCATGTCCCGCACTTGCGGCTCCGGCGTATCCACCAGCGCGGTCGCCGCGATGAAGCCGTCGCGCATCATCAACAGCGTATAGATCGCTTCGTGCGCGCCGCACGCGCCGAGCGAATGCCCGGTCATGCCCTTGGTCGACGAAAACGCGGGCAACCCTTGCGCCGATGCACCGAACACGTCGCGCAACGCGTGCAGCTCTTCGAGATCGCCGAGCGGTGTGGACGGCGCATGCGTGTTCACGTAGTCGGGACGCCGGCCCGCCTGCTCGAGCGCGCCGCGCATCGCGCGCGCGATGCCGGCCGCACGCGGCGCGACCATGCCCGCGCGATCGGTGCAATCGCCGAAGCCGCTCAGCTCCGCGTAGATGCGCGCGCCGCGCGCGAGCGCATGGTCGAGCGCTTCGAGCACGAGCACGCCGCCGCCCGACGCGATCACGAAGCCATCGCGCTGCGTGTCGTACGGTCGCGACGCGCTCCGGGGCGTGTCGTTGAAGCGGCGCGACAGCGCGCCCATCGCGTCGAACATCAGCGTCGTGTTGTCGTGCAGCGCTTCGCTGCCGCCCGCGAGCACGATCTGCTGGCGGCCGGTCTGGATCAGCTGCATCGCCTGCCCGATCGCGAGTGCCGACGTCGTGCATGCCGATGACGGCGAATAGCCGACGCCTTCGATCCCGAACATCTGCGCGACGTTCGCCGACGCGGTGCTGCTCATCGTATGCGGCACCGTGAACGGCGGCACCTTGTCGACGCCGCGCGTGTGCGCGATCGCGAGCGCCGCGTCGTAGCTCGCCATCGTGCCGACGCCCGAGCCGATCACGACACCCGCGCGCGGCGACTGCAATGAAGCGAGGTCGAGCCTTGCATCGTCGATCGCGCGTCGCGCCGCGTGGCACGCAAAGCGCGCGGTGTCGCCCATGAAGCGTTCGAGCTTGCGCTCGAACGGCACCTCGTGCGCGACCGACGCCACGCCCGCGACTTGCGATGCAAATCCGCGCTCGCGCCACGCATCGATACGCTCGATTCGCGAGTGCCCCGCGCGCAACGCCGCGCAGACCTGGTCGAGCGTATTGCCGAGACACGACACGATGCCCATGCCGGTCACGGCCACGCGTTGCAGGCCTGTACTCATCGAACGCGCCGGAAAATCAGCGACGTGTTGATGCCGCCGAACGCGAAGTTGTTGCTCATCACGTACTCGGCGTCGATCTCGCGCGCGCCGCCGACGATGTAATCCAGCGGCGCGCAAGCCGGATCGAAGTGGTCGAGATTCAGGGTAGGCACGTACCAGTTGCGCTTCATCATCTCGATCGTCCACCACGCCTCGATCGCGCCGCACGCGCCTAGCGTATGGCCCACATAGCTTTTTAGCGAGCTGATCGGCATCCGAGCGCCGAAGGTCTGCGCGGTCGCGTGGCTTTCGGCGATGTCGCCGCGATCGGTCGACGTACCGTGCGCGTTCACGTAGGCAATCGCTTCGGGCGGCAATTGCGCGTCGCGCAGCGCGAGTTGCATCGCGAGCGCCATCGTGTCGGCGGTGGGTTGCGTCATGTGCGCGCCGTCCGAGTTGCAGCCGAAGCCGACCACTTCCGCGTGAATCCGCGCGCCGCGCGCCAGCGCATGCTCGTATTCTTCGAGGACGAGCGTCGCCGCGCCCTCGCCGACCACGAGGCCGTCGCGCGCGGCATCGAACGGACGCGGCGTCAGATGCGGCTCGTCGTTGCGCGTGCTGGTCGCGTACAGCGTGTCGAACACGGCGACCGCGGGACCCGACAGCTCTTCCGCGCCGCCCGCGAGCATCAGCGTCTGTTTGCCGGACTGGATCGCCTCGTACGCATAGCCGATCGCCTGGCTGCCCGACGCGCACGCGCACGAGGTCGGGATGATGCGGCCTTTGAGGTCCCAGAACAGGCTCACGTTGACGGCCGTCGTGTGCGGCATCATCTGCACGTAGCTGTTCGACGTGACGTTGCTCATCAAACCGGTTTCGAGCATCGTGCCGAACGCGCGGATCGGCTGCACCGAGCCCGACGACGAACCGTACGCGACGCCCATGCGGCCATCCGCGATGCTCGTGTCGTCGGCGAGGCCCGCGTCGGCGAGCGCGAGTTCGCTCGCGCGCACCGAGTACAGCGACACCGGGCCCATCGAACGCACTCTCTTGCGCGGGTAATGCGCGGGGATCGTGAACCCGGGCAGCGGACACGCGAGTCGCGTATGCAGCGACTCGAAGTAATCCCACTCGGCCATGCGCCGCACCGCGTTCTCGCCGCGCTTCAGGCGCGCTTGAACCGCGTCCCAGCTATCGCCGAACGCGGTCACGCCGCCCATGCCGGTGATGACGACGCGCTTCATCAGACCATCCCGCCGTTCACGCCGATCACCTGGCGCGTCACATACGACGCGCCATCCGACATCAGAAAGCTCACCACCGACGCGACCTCGGCCGGCTGGCCAACGCGGTTCATCGGCACGGTCTTCAGCGCATGATCGAGCGTCACCTGTTCGAGCATGCCGGTTTCGATCAACCCCGGCGCGACGCAATTGACGGTGATGTTGCGCGACGCGAGTTCGACCGCGAGCGCCTTGGTCGCGCCGATCAGTCCCGCTTTCGCGGCGCTGTAATTGACCTGGCCGCGATTGCCCATCACGCCCGACACCGACGCAATCGTGACGATACGGCCGCCCTGGCGCGCGCGCACCATCGGCATCGTCAGCGGATGCACGACGTTGTAGAAGGCATCGAGGCCGGTTTCGATCACGACGTCCCAGTCTTCTCCGGTGAGCGCCGGAAACGCCGCGTCGCGCGTGACACCCGCGCTGCACACGATGCCGTAGTAAGGACCGTGCGCGGCGACGTCGGCTTCGAGCGCCTCGCGGCACACGGCGCGCTCGCGCACGTCGAATTGCAGCACGCGCGCCGTGCCGCCCTGCGCGGCGATGCCCGTCGCGACTGCGTCGGCTTCGCTGCGTCCGGTGCGGCAATGCACGGTCACGGCGAAACCGTCGGCGGCCAACTTGTACGCAATCGCGCGGCCGATGCCGCGGCTTGCGCCGGTAACGAGAACTCGCCGGCTCATGAACTCATACTCCCTTCGATGAATGACTGGAAATCGGGCGGTTGAAACACCTTGATCACCGCTTCGGCACAGCGCGCGTCGCCGTCGTCGATCGTGCATTCGTAGGCACTGTGGCCTGCGTCGCTGCGCAGCAGCTCGCTCACGTGAACGCGCAAACGCGCGCCGCTTTGGAACACCGGCTGCAACGCCTGATAGCTGCGCGAGCCGAGCAGCACGCCGGGACGCGCATGGCCCCCGCCGCGCATCGCGACGAGCGCGATGTGCGCGGCGATCGCCTGCGCCATCAGCTCGATGCCGATCCACGCGGGCATCGCGCCGGCGGCGTCGGCATACCATGCGTGCGGGTCGACCTTGGCGAAGGCGCTCAGCGTGGTGTCGGCGAACGTGTCGATCGCATCGAGCAGCAGCATGCTGCCTCGATGCGGGATGATCGCCTCGATCGGCTGACGCACGAGTTGCTCGACAGTGAGTGGCGGAGTCGTCATGCGCTTTACCGGGCGAGAATCAGGCTGACATTGCTGCCGCCGAACGCGAACGAATTGCTCATCGCGTACTGCGTGCCCGTGCCGCGCGGCAGATGGCGCGCGCCCGCGACGAGATCGAGCGCGGGCAGCGCGGGATCGGCCTCGCCGTCCCATAGATGCGGCGGCAGCGTCGCGTTCTCGCGCGCGAGCGTGAGCCACGCGAAGCCGAGTTCGGTCGCGCCGGCCGCGCCGAGCAGGTGGCCGGTCAACGGCTTGGTGCCGCTCGCGGCGACGCCGCCGGGGAACACGCGCGCCATCAGACGCGCTTCCATTTCGTCGTTCTTCTGCGTGGCGGTCGCGTGCAGATTCACATAGCCGACCGCCGAGGCCGCGATGCCCGCGTCCGCGAGCGCTTCGCGAAGCGCGAGTTCGCCCCCGACGCCCTGCGGGTCCGGCGCCGAAATATGATGCGCGTCGCTCGATTCGCCGAGGCCCGCGAGCCGCACCGCCGCTTCGTCGCGGCTCATCAGGAACACGGCCGCGCCCTCGCCGACGTTGATGCCGCGGCGATTGCGGCTCATCGGATTGGTGCGCGCGCTGCTGGTCGATTCGAGCGACGCAAAGCCCTGCACCGTCAATTCGCATAGCGAATCGACACCACCGACGACAACCGCATCGCATAGCTGCAATTGCAGCAGCCGACGCGCCGACGCGAACGCCTTCGCGCTCGACGTACACGCGGTCGAAATCGTAAACGCCGGCCCGTGCACGCCGAGCGCGGCGGCAGCGAACGGCGCGGCGGTGCCGATTTCCATTTGCCGATAGTTGAAGTTGGCCGGCAACGCGCCGGCTCGTGCGTGATAGACGAACGCGGTTTCGGCCGCCTCGATGCCCGACGTGCTGGTGCCGAGCACGACGCCGATGCGCTGCGGGCCGTAGCGCTCGCGCGCGGCTTCGAACGCGGCCGCGATCTGCGCGAGCGCCGCGAGCAGCAGCCGGTTGTTGCGGCAGTCGTAGCGCGCGAGGTCGGCGCGCGGCGCGAGATCGAGCGGCGCGAGCACGCTGCCGACGAACGCGTCGCCGATGCCGGTATGCACATTGCCCATGCCGGGCGAGCGCGCGGCGGCGAGCGCCGGCGCGATCTCGTCGACGTCGCCGCCGAGCGCGTTGATCATGCCTAGCGCGTGCAAATAAACTGTTGGCGCTTTCATGCCGCCCTCCGTGATTCCGATGACTTGCCCGAGCGCGCTGCCGATGGCATGCCGAGAGGCGCGAGCAGCACCGCCACCGCGATGCCGAGCGCGAGCGTGGTGCCGAAGCTTTTGAGCGCGGGCATCGCGCTCACGCCGAGCATGCCGAACGACAATAACGTGGTCGCCGCCGACAGCAGCACGCCGGTCCACACCGCGCCGAGATCCGCCTCTGCGCGCGCGCAGCCTTCGCGCAGGAACACCGCATAGTTTGCGCCGACGCCAAGCACCAGCATCAGCGCGAGCCAGTTGAACAGATTGAGCGGCACGCCCGCGTAGCCGAACACCGCCAGCGCGACGCCGACCGCGAACAGCACGGGCAAGGTCGTGGCGATACCCCCGCGCGCCCCGTAGCGCAGCATCAGCAGCACGCACACGAGCACGAGCACGCCGCCGAGCCACCAGCCGCTATCCACGCGATACGCGCCGAACAGCCTCGACACGCTCGCGGCCTTATCGACGAACACGACGCCCGGCAGGCCGCGCGCGAGCGCGATCAGCGCGGGCTCGTTGCGCGGCGTCACGCCTTGCGGGATCACGACGGCCGCGTAGCCAGGTTGATGGGCCCAATTCTTGTCGTTCGATCCCACCGCGCCGAGCCACAGATGCCGATACGGCTGCGACCACGGCGCCGCGAGCCAGCGCTCGACGGTCAGCGGCGCGGGCGGCTTGGCGAAGCCGGCGAGCCACGCATCGGCGACTTCGTCCTTGAAGCCTGCTTGCAGCAGCGTCGCACGCAACGCGGCGAAGTCGCCGAACACATGCTGCGCGAGCAGCGCGCGATCTTCGCGCTGACGTTGCGCGGACGGCACGAACTGCGCGACCGACTGGTAGCCGCCGACGCTATCGGCGCTGCCGTTCAGCGCATCGAGCTTCGCACCGAGCGCTTCGGCGCGTTGCAGCACCGCTTCCTGGGTCGCGCCGCGCACGACGAAAAACTGCGCGCTGTTATCGACACCGACCGCCTCGCGCACCGTGTCTTCCTGCGCGGCCAGCGACGCATCGCGCTGGATCAGCAGATGGATGTCGTCGTCGCTGCTCAGACGCAGCCAACCGGGCACCGACGCGATCAGCAGCAGCGCGGCGACCAGCCAGGCGCGCTTGCCGCCGAGCGCATGCTGCCAGCGCGCGAGCAGCCGCGCCGCGCCCGCGAACAGGCGCCGAGGGCTGTGCTTCGGCGCGCGCGTGAGCAGCGCGGGCAGCAGCCACAGCACCGACGCGAACGCGGTCGTAATGCCCACCATCGCGAAGCACGCGATCTGCTTCAACGCGGGGAACGGCACCCACATCAGGATCGCGTAGCCGAGCAGGCTCGTCGCCAGCGCAACGCCCAGCGCGGGCCGTACCCTCCGCGCGCCGAGCCGCGCATCCCAGTCGCGGCCCGCGCCGAGATAGACGACGAAATACTGGATCGAGTAATCGACAGCCTCGCCGATCAGGCTCGCGCCGAACACGAGCGTCAACAGATGCAGCTTGCCGAAGATGAGCAGCGTCGCCGCGAGCGCGCAGACGATGCCGAGCGCGGTCGATACGAAGCCGAGCAGCAACAGACGCGGCGAGCGGAACACCCACATCATCAGCAGCGCGATGCCGGCGAGCGACGCGATGCCGATCACGTGCACCTCGCGTTCGGAAGCGCTGCGCGCGGCCTCGGCGTAGAACACGGCGCCCGTGCGTGCAACCGATACGTCGGGGAACGTCTGACGCAACGCGCTTTCCGCATTGGCGAGCGCGGCGTGTACCGCGCGCTGCGTCTTCGTTTCGTAGGCGGAGCCCGGCAGGGTCGCGATGACCAGCACGCTGGTCATGTCGCCATGCGCGTCGTGACGATGCGACACCAGCAGGTTGTCCTCGACTTCGAGATTCGACGTCGCGAGCGGCAGATTGCCGAGCCAGCGTTCGAGCCAGCCGAACGGATCGTCGGCGAGTTGCGTACTGAGGCCGCCTTGCAGCGGGCTGTAGATGCGCTGCGCGAGCATGTCGTGCGGCGTCGTCGCGCGCGCGGTCGCGAGCGCGGTGCGATCGGCCGGCGCGAGCAGGCCGAAGCGGTAAGGCAGATACAGCGCCGAGATCTGCGACAGGTCGAACGGCGGCAGTTCGGCCGTCACCGAGGCGAATGCGCCGCTCTTTTGCAGCGACGCGCCCAGTTGCTTCGCGGCCGCTTTCGCGTGCGCATCGTCGCGGCTCGTGACGAGCAGCACGGTGCGATCGCCGAGCGCGCTCGCGAGCGTGTCGACCGCTTTCTCGGCGACCGGGTCCGCTTCGGTCGCGGGCAGCAGCGCGAGCAGATTGGTTTCGAGCGGCGACGCTCCGGCGAAGCGCCAGCCGCAATACAGCGCCGCCAGCAGCGCGAGCACAAGCCATGCGGCGCGCACGCCCCACGCATGTTTCGCGGTCCGCTGCTGCGGCATGTCCATCACGGCGCTCCGAACAGGCTGCGCTCGTCCGGCGTCGGCTCGGCAACGGCCGTGCTGTTCGCAAACTCGAGCTTCGTCACGTCGCCGTTCGCGAGCGTGATGCGCAGGTTTTGCAGATAATCGCCGCCGCTCATGTCGAGGCCCTTGATCGATTGCGCGAGCTGCGGTTGATTCGGCGTGAGTCGCATGCGCCATTGCGCGGCGCTGCCTTCGGCGCTCACGTCGAACTGCGAGTACAGCGCCGACAGATCGCCGCCGAGCATCGCGCGCATCATCTTCGACACTTGCGCGACGCCGCGGCTGCCCTGCGCGCTATGCGTGCTCACGCGGCGGCCGCTGGCGTCGAGCTGCGCGACGCCTGCGTCGGTGATCACGTAGGTGGCCTTGTACGGCGTGTCGATCCGCCAGATCACGCCGCGCTCGCGGAAGAACAGCAAGGTGCCGTTGCTGACGAGCGGCTGCTTCATCGCGGCAAGCGTCTGCGTCTGCGTGAATTGCGCGCGCACGCCCTTGGGCTGCGCGAGATGCGCGGCGATCTGCGAGACGAGCGCGGTGTTGGCGTTGCTGGCGGCGTTGGCGGCTGGAGCCGTATTGCTGGCGGTGGCCGCATCGGCCGACGCCGCTGCCAATGCAAGCGCCCCTATTGCGACGATCGCCCCCGCCGGCCGCGACACGAGCGCTCCCAGCCCGCACCGGTTCACCGTCCCCATACGCGTCCCAGCTTTTCGAATACGACCGGCGGCGACACGAACTGCAATTCCTCGGTGGCGGCATCGACGGCGACCTGGATCGTATAGCCCTTCGTGAGCCGCGCGCCCGATGCGCAATCGACGATTTCATAGCCTATTTTCAGGCGGTTTTCGTATTCGAGCAGTTGCGCGCGCACTTCAATCTTCTGTCCGTACACGGCGGCCCTCACGTACTTCAGATGCGCCTCGACGATCGGCCACAGATAGCCGGACGCCCGCATCTCGAGATAGTCGTAATCGAACGCGCGCAACAGCGCCGCGCGGCCCAACTCGAAGTACTTCAGATAATTGCCATGCCAGCACACGTTCATCGCGTCGACGTCGTGAAACGGCACTTCGACGGTCGCGCTCGCGGCGAGCACGTGCTGCGTTTTCGCGGGCTCGCTCATGCGTTGGCTCCTTGGCGATCGGCAGCGGCACCGGCATCCACATGCGCCGCGGCACTCGTAACAGCGCGTACGTGCCGCACATCGTTCAGATCATGGTCGGCCATTTGCGCCTCGCTCGGGGCTGCCCCAGAAATCGAAGAAATTGAACCATTGGTAAGGGGCCTTGCGGCAGTAGTGTTCGAGGCGCAGCGCGTAGCGTTGCGCCCACGCTGCCAGATGCTGCGCGCGTTCGCGGCGCGGCAGCTCGATGCGCTCGGCGAACGGCTCGAAATACATGCGGTAACCGTCGCGTTCCTTCAGGCAGAAGAACAGGTAGACCGGACAGCCGAGCGCATGCGCGAGCACGTAGGGTCCTTGCGCGAACGGCGCGCTCGCGCCCAGAAATTGCGCGTCGGTGGTGCGTCCCGCCTCGCGCGCCGGCACCCGATCGCCGACGATCACCAGCAGCTCGCCCGCATCGATGCGCTGCTGCATCAGCACCGCCGTCTCGGGACCGAAGTCGCCGACTTCGAGCAGATGCCGCGCGAAGTCGCGATTCGACGACGCCAGCACCTCATTGAAGCGGCGCGCGTGCCCGGTGTAGACGACCGCCGTGACCTTCGCGTGTTCGCCGCGGATGGCGAGCGCGCGCATCATCTCCAGATTGCCGAGGTGCGCGCCGATCACGAGCGCGCCCTTGCCGCTCGCGATCAGTGCTTCGAACGCCACAGGATCGTCGAACGTGACGTCGGTGTCGTCGACGCGGCCGGTCCATGCGGCGAGCTTGTCGAAGCCCGATTGCGCGAACGCGAGCATATGGCGATACGCGGACAGCCAGCCCGGGCGCGGCGTATCCGCCGACGGCGCGACCGCGCTCAGATGCGCGAAGTAGTTGTCCGACGCGGCGCGCGCCGCGCGGCCCGTCAGCAGAAAATACGCGACGACCGGATGCAGCCACAGCGCGGTGAAGCGGCGGCCGAACAGCTTGCAGCTCAGCGCGAGCAGGCTCATGCCGAGGCGGCTGCCGCGTTCGGCGATGCGCCACCAGGCTTCGGGCCGGGGTTCATCGGCGGCGTCGGCCAGCGCGCCGCGGCGCGGCATCAGCTTGTGCGCGAGCAGCATCGGCAGACGCCACAGCATCCCGAACACGAGCCGCGTATGGCTGCGGCTGATTCGGACGTTGTCCCACAGCACGTCGAAATGCGACACGCCGTCGGCCGCGTAGGTCACGCGCGTCGGGATCGAGCGGAACGCGGCGCGGCGCCAGTAGAGACGCACGAGGATCTCGATGTCGAAGTCCATGCGCGTGGGTAGTCGCACGCTGTCGATCAGCTCGCACGCGAGCGCGAGCGGATACAGACGAAAGCCGCACATCGAATCGCGAATCGTCAGCGACAGCGTCTCGATCCACACCCACACGTGGCTCAGATAGCGGCCGTACAGACGTGCCTTCGGCACGCTGTCGTCGTAGACCGGACGGCCGAGAATCACCGCGCCGGGTTCGGCGCGCGCGGCATCGATGAAGCGCGGCACGTCGGTCGCATCGTGCTGGCCGTCGGCGTCGATCTGCAGCGCGTGCGTGTAGCCCGCGGCGCGCGCCGCGCGCAGGCCCGCCATCACCGCCGCGCCTTTGCCGCCGTTTGCGGGCAGACGCAGCAGCGTCATCTGCTGTGCGTATTGCAGGGCGAGCGCGGCGAGTACCCGCTGGGTCGGCGCGTCGCTGCCGTCGTCGACGACGAAGATCGGCAGGCCGTGCACCGCGAGATGCGCGACGCTCGCTCCGATCGCCTCCTTGTGGTTGTAGATCGGAATGACGATGCAGGGCGCGAACGTCATCACGCGTCCTCCCGATGCACGAGCAAGCCCGACGCGCATTCGCGTCCGTCGAGCCGGTACGCGAACTGCACACGCCGGCGCGCGGCATCATAGGCGAGCGTGAGCTCGAGCACCGCACCGGGCGACACCGGCGCCATGAACTTCAGGCGGTCGACCGATGCCACCTCTCGCACGCGCGGCCAATGCCCGGCCGCGAGCCGCGCTGCCCAGTCGACCTGCACGACGCCCGGCAGAATCGGCAGACCCGGAAAGTGGCCGGCGAAATGCTGGAGTGACTGCGGCACGCGCAGCACGTAGTGCAGCGTGTCGCCGACGCGCATGTCGCCGACGCGCATGTCGCCGACGCGCATGTCGCCGACGCGCGTTTCGGCGAGCACTTCCATGCCCTCGGCGAGCGGCGCGAACGCGGCCGCAACCGCGCTCGCGGGCAGCTTGCCGCGCGCGTCGAATGGCAGGCTCGCGCGAAAACGCCAATGACGCGGCAGCACGACCGCATCGAAGTAATCGGCCAGATGCCGGCGCAGCGTTTTCGCCAGCGCGACGCGGCCTTCGTCGCACAACGCAGCGCCGCCCGCTTCGGTCAGCGCGACCACCGCGCCGACGCGTTCGCGCGACGCGCCTATGAGCGGCACCAGCGCCGCCTGCGCGACATACGGATGCAGCGCGAGACGCGCCTCGAGTTCCGGCAGCGAGACGCGCTTGCCGCCGAGCTTCAGCACGCGGTCGAGGCGCCCTTGCAAGCGGAAGCGCCCGTCGGCATCGAACGCGATGCGATCGCCGGTGCGATGCCAGCCGTCGTGGTCGAGATGCGGCGAGCGCACGCACAGCGCGCCGTCGTCGTCGCGGCGCACCTCGGCGCCGGCGACCGGCTGCCACACGTCGCCCTGATCCTGACGCCGCCACGCGATCCCGCCGGTTTCCGTGCTGCCGTAGATTTCGAGCGGCGCCGCGCCGTAGCTCGCCGCATAGGCCAGCGCGGCGTCGGCCGCGAGCGGGCCACCCGACGAAAAGAACGCGCGCGGCGCGGGCGTAAGCGCGGCGAAGCCCGGCAACGCGGGCCAACGCGACAGCTGCGCGGGCGTCGACACCACCGCCGTCGCGCCGCATTGCGCGATGCGCGCCTGCAGTTGCAGCGGCTCGACGCCGATCGCGCGATCGAAGGCGCGGCCGGCCGCGAGCGGCCACAGCACGCGAAACAGCAAACCGTAGATGTGGTGATGCGGCACGCTCGCGAGCATCGTCGCGTCGCCGAGCAATGCGCCCCATTGCCGTTCGAGCGTGTGGACTTCGGCGTTGAATTGCGCGAGCCTCTTGCGGATCGGCTTCGGCGTGCCGCTGCTGCCGGATGTGTAGAGCGTCATCGGCGCATGGGCGTCGATCGGGCGGGCGGTGTGAGCCGCGCGATGCGTCGCTGCGACGAACGGCGGCAGATCCGCATCCGTCAGCAGGAAGTCGTAAGCGTGCGCGAGATCGGCGAGATAGCCCGGCGTTGCATTGGCCGGAATCACCGGCTCCTTGCCGCACGCGAACAGCGCGAACAACGCGCAGGCGAACTCGAACGGATCGTCGATACAGAGCGCGCAGCGCCGCGCGTCGGGCGTTCGCACGAGCTCGATCAAGCCCTCGACGCGCGCGCGAAACGCCGCGCGATCGAGCAGCACGGCGCCATCGCGGCACACCGGTGCGGCGGACGTCGCAAGCGCGGCATCGGCCGACAACAGATCATGCAGCGCGAGCATCAGGCGGCCTCCGAATCCGCTCGCGCGGCGCGCGGCAGCACGAACAGACGTCGCCATACGTATTCGCCCGCCAGCAGCGCGCCGATCAGTGCATAGGCGATCGCGCCGTTGTACAGCGACCAGGCCGCGCGGCTCCAATAGAGCGCGGTGTAGACGGAAAACGCGCCGTTCAGCACGAAGAAAACGCACCAGACCTGGGTCACGCGCCGCGTATAGCGCACCCCACCCGGCGGCAGATCGGGACTGCCGAGGCGCGCAAATTTTTCGATCATCGACGGCCCGCGCACGAGCGTCGCGCCGAACGCGATCAGCAAACCGAGATTGACGAGCGACGGATAGAAGCGCAGCAGCAGCTCGCTATCGGTGACGACGATCGTCGCCGATGCGCAGCTCAGCATCGCCACCACGCTCCAGTCGAGCGTGGAAAGCTGCCGCAGCGACATCGCAACCGGACCGCCGCCGGCCCAGCGCTGCAGCCATAAAGTCACCAGCAGCATGCCGCCGACGAGACGCGGCGCGTCCCAGCGCCATGCGCACAAGATCAGCGCGGGGTAAGCGAGTTTCAGCAGCACCTGCCGGACGGTCCTGCTCCAGTGAGGCCGCGCGCCCGATTCGCTTGCGGCGGGACGTGGCTGCGACATCTGCGTGCGCGGGTGCGCGACCGGCATCAGCCTTGCGCCGCGAGCAGCGATTCGACCGCGCCGATCACGTCGCCGACCGTGCGCACGGATTTGAAGTTCTCCGGCTTGATGCGGCGGCCGGTCATCTCCTGCAGCTTGATCGCGAGGTCGACCGCGTCGATGCTGTCGAGATCGAGGTCTTCGAACAGGTGAGCGTCGGGCGTCACGAGCTGCGGCTCGATCGCGAAGTTTTCCTGAAAGATCGCGCGGATGCGCTCAAGAATCTCAGTCTCGGTCACGATTAAACCCCCTTCCTTGCGGTTTCGTTCGCAGCGTGCGCCGCTTCGCGCTGACTCTCGACCAACGCGGCAAGCGTGTTGATCGAGCGAAAGTGCTCGCGCGTGCGTTCGTCGTTCGCCACGATGGTCAATTGGTATTGTTTGCGCAGCACGATGCCGATTTCGAGCGCGTCGATCGAATCGAGACCGATGCCGTCGGAACCGAACAACGGGGCGTCGTCGTCGATATCGGCGGGGCTCAGGTCTTCGAGATCGAGGGCTTCGATCAGAAGCTTTTTAATTTCCAGTTTTAAAGAATCCATAGTCGAACAGGTGCTGGGTAATGTGGGCTTCTACGGCATTCGTCACGCTGCGCGCCGCAATGGCCGCGGTGGTGTCGTGCGCGGCCAGCTCGTCGACGCCAAGCGGCGCGAGCACGTTCACGCGCATCCGGAAAGCGCGCGCCGGCACGTCGTACCAGCGCATCTGCCGCGTGAACGCGGGCGGATCGCAATCCATCAATACCGGCACGATCGGCGCGCCGGCCTTCAGCGCCATGTGCGCGAATCCGCGCGAGAACGCGTGCAGCCGGTTCGGCGCCGGGCTGCGCGTGCCTTCCGGAAAAATGATCATCGTGTAGCCGGCCGCGAGCTGCTTCGCGCCGGCCTCGACGAGCGCGATCGCGTCCGCGTTGCTCACGTATTCGGCCGCGCGCACGATGCCCCAGAAACACGGGTTGTGCCAGTGCGCGTGCTTCACGACGCAGCACGCACGCGGCGTCAACGACAGCAGAACCATCACGTCGAGGTAAGTCGGGTGATTCGCGACGACGATCGCCGGCCCGCCCGCGCACAACGCCTCGGCGCCGGACACTTCGAGTTCCATCACGCCGAGACCGCGCAGCACCGCGACGAGCGCGCGGAAAAACCGGTGAATCACGACGGTCACCGCGCGCTGCCGCGACGCGCGATGCGGCCACAGCCACGCGAGCGGAAACACGAGTACCGAAAACAGCACGCCGCACACGCCGAACGCGACGAAAGCGAGGCCAGTCGCGCAAAAACGCCACGCGTAATCAAGCCGCGCGCTCATCCCACCTCCAGTGCCACAGCGCGCCGGCGCGCTGCCAGCGCGCGGGTTGGCCGGTTTCGAGGCAGTGCAGCAGCGCCTGGCTCTGGGTCGGAAAGCTCGGGGCGTCGCTCAACGCGGATCGCGGGTCGCCGCATTGCTCGGCCACCTCCTCGTCAGCGCGGGTCAAAGAGCAAACAACCTGCCCAGCCGATGCATCTTTGTCGAGCAACACCGCGATCGCACCGCCGTGCACTTCGTCTTCGATCGTGCCGTACGCGAGATCGGCCGGTTCGTCGGCATACACGAGCAGCACCGGCGCATCCGGTTGCGTTGCGTATTGCGCGTACGCTTCGAGCAGCGCATAGCCGAGCGTCTGCGCTCCAGCCGATACCGCGCTCGCGGCCGAGCGGTCGCCGCGCGCAATCCCGAACACGCCGGTCATCGCGTTCAACACCGACAGGCTGAAGGCGGTCGGCGACACCGGCTCGCCGGCACTGATGCTGCGCAGGATGTCGGTGGTACGCCGCAACTCCCCGTGCCGCGAAGCGAACACCACGCGCGCGGGTTCCTGCGCGACGCAGTCGTGCGCGACCTTGAGCGCCAGCTTGGACAGCGTGCTGAGACGCCGCCGCACGATCGGCTCGATGAAGCCGATATCGGGTGCGGCAGACGAGGTAGCCGGCCAGCTAGACCAGCGACCGACCGGAATGGTCCAGTGCAGATCGGGCATATTGGTGTTCGCGCGTGGAAACGGGGAAGGGGCTCAAGCGCCTGACGGAATACACAGCCGTCACGGCGAGCGCCGCCGCGCGGATCGGGAAGTTCCAGCCCGGGACCGACCAGTCTGCCAGTCAGGGAATGCAGCACCGGCGATCGGGCCGATTTGTCAGGCGCCCCTGACAATCGGTGTAGTGGATAGCGGCTCAGGCTCCTTTTGTGGCCGAATAGTACCGGGTATTTTGAATCAGATCGGCGAGGAAAGACGTATCCATCTGTATCCGCGCCTGTCACGCAACACATTGTTAGACGATTTGACAAGACCGGCCGCGCCGACGCACCGGAAAGGCGATCTCGTGCGTCGGCGCTGGCGCGACAACGCCGCCGGAACCGACGAAAAACCTTTCATTCGTCTTTCTTCGAATAAGCCGCAGAGCGAAAACACCGACGCCGCGTCGTGCGTGCAAACAACATTCGTGGCAATGATGCGCCCGCGCCTGCTATACTCCGGCCCTCATTGGGGAGTAGCCGCCCCGCGGCACGTCCGCACCGCTTCGCCGGTGCGTCGCACGTGTGGTTCGCGGGGGCGCCTGTCAACAGACTTGGCCTGCACGGCCATGGCAGTCGCAGCCTCTGGCCTGGCGAGACCGATGATCCACACGCGCCGCAACAGGGCCCGGCGTGTCGTGGGTCGTCGCTCGTTCATCTTCGGCCCGAGGAATCCGTTCAACGTGAATCAAGCTTTTCTGATTTCGACCGGAGCGGTCGCGCTCGCCGAGATCGGCGACAAGACGCAACTGCTATCGCTCGTGCTGGCCGCGCGCTATCGCAAGCCCGTGCCGATCATTCTCGGCGTGCTCACGGCGACGCTGATCAATCACGCGGGAGCCGGCGCGCTCGGCGCGTGGCTCGGCTCGATGCTGACGCCGACCATCATGCGCTGGGCGCTGGCGGCGTCGTTTATCGGCATGGGGCTGTGGATTCTCGTGCCCGACAAGCTCGACGAAGAGGAAGCCAACACGAACCGCACGCACTTCGGGGTGTTCGGCGCGACGGTCGTCACGTTCTTCCTCGCGGAGATGGGCGACAAGACGCAGATTGCGACGGTCGCCCTCGCCGCGCGCTTTCACGATTTCTTCGGCGTGGTGGGCGGCACGACGCTCGGCATGATGATCGCGAACGTGCCGGCGATCCTGCTCGGCGACCGCTTCGCGCATCGCCTGCCGACCAGGCTCGTGCACGGCATCGCCGCGGTGATGTTCGTCGTGCTGGGCGCGATGGCGTTGTTCGGGGTCGGGGTCTGAGCTACTGCGCGGCCTTCGGCGCCGACGCCGCGCCCGCGGGGGGCGTGGCCGCCGGCAGCGACACTTCGTTGGCGTCCGCGCCGCCACCGCCGCCGAGCGGAATTTTCACGGTGCGCACCGCGCCGTTGGCCAGCGGGAAATCAGCCAGCGCGCTACGCGCCAGATATGGCATTGCCCGCACCAGCGACGACTCCTCGCTGACATTCCGCGCCGTGACGTTGTAGACCTCCCGGCCGCTCGCGCGCTCGGTGATCCGGATGCCGAGCAGATGCGTGAACACCGGATAGCTCTGGTTCACGTACGTCGCCGGGAAAGGCCCCCACGGTCCCCACGTATCGAACGGCCGGCCCCAGTAAGGACCGGGCCACGGGTTGTAGTAGACCGGCTGCGCGACGGTCACGATGTCCGAGCGGATGCCATAGGCGAGCTCGACCAGATAGCGCGCATCGTCGTGCGAGACTTCGCGGAACGCGTGCAAGGCGAGCTCGTTCGCGACGATCCGCTCGTACGCGCTCAGTTCGAGGTTGTTCTTCTGATCCTCGTGCCGCGTGAACGCATAGGTGCGCGTCGCGTCGCTTCCGCTCCAGTCCGAGAACGCCGTGACCTGCGTGGTCACGTAGGTCGTGCAGCCGGACAGCAGCGCCGTCAGCGCGACGAACAGCAGCGCGACGCGGCGGGTCCATCGATCGATGTTCATGGTCTGCCTCGTGATGCCTCTGATTGCATCTATTCTGCTTCAATTAAAACTCTGCTTCAGTCGAGATTATTCCGTCGCGCGATCCGCTGCCCGGCGGACGATGCCGGCGCTCCGCCACGCGCGGCGCCCGATAATACGCTGACCTCGCCAGCCGGTAAATGGTTCTTCCCCTGTCCGTCGAAAGCGGCAGCGCTACCCGGCGCCGAGACTCGGCCCCCTTCCCTTCCGCACGATTGCCCGAGGCTTTGTACAATGAGTCGACCAAGCCCGGCTCGCGCGCCGTTTGCGCGCCCGACCGCTCGAGTACACCACCACAGAACGCCATGGCCGATACCGCAACGCCCAATCTGATCCGCCGCGCCGATTACGCGCCGCCCGCCTTCCTGATCGACACCGTCGCGCTGGAGTTCGATCTGGTCCCCGAACGCACGGTCGTCAGAAACACGATGCGTGTTCGCCGCAACCCGGATGCGTCGCGCGCCGCGCATCTCGAACTGATGGGCGAGCAACTGGAGTTCGTCAGCGCCGCGATCGACGGCAAGCCATTCCCGAACGCGCACCCCCACGAGCACGGCCTGCTGCTCGACCAGGTGCCGGACAGCTTCGAGCTGACCCTCACCAGCATCTGCAATCCCGCGGAAAACACCACGCTGTCGGGGCTGTATGTGTCGAGCGGCAACTTCTTCACGCAGTGCGAGGCCGAAGGCTTTCGCCGCATCACCTATTTCCTCGACCGCCCCGACGTGATGGCGAGCTTCACGGTCACGCTACGCGCGAGCAAGGCCGACTATCCGGTGCTGCTGTCGAACGGCAATCTTCTCGAACAAGGCGAGTTGCCCGACGGCCGCCATTTCGCGCGCTGGGAAGACCCGTTCAGGAAGCCGAGCTATCTGTTCGCGCTCGTCGCGGGCAAGCTCGTCGCGCTCGAAGAACGCGTGAAGACCGGCTCAGGCAAGGAAAAGCTGCTGCAGGTGTGGGTCGAGCCGCACGATCTCGACAAGACCCGTCACGCGATGGATTCGCTGATCCACTCGATCCGCTGGGACGAACAGCGCTTCGGGCTCGAGCTCGATCTGGACCGCTTCATGATCGTCGCGGTCAGCGACTTCAACATGGGCGCGATGGAGAACAAGGGGCTCAACATCTTCAACACGAAGTACGTGCTCGCGAACCCCGAAACGGCCACCGACACCGACTTCTCGAACATCGAGGCGGTGGTCGGACACGAGTACTTCCACAACTGGACCGGCAATCGCGTGACCTGCCGCGACTGGTTCCAGCTGAGCCTGAAGGAAGGCCTGACGGTGTTCCGCGACCAGGAGTTCTCGGCCGACATGGCGGGCGGCGCCACCGACGAAGCCGCGCGCGCGACCAAGCGCATCGAGGACGTGCGGGTGCTGCGCCAGATGCAGTTCGCCGAGGACGCGGGCCCGATGGCGCATCCGGTGCGCCCGGAAAGCTACGTCGAGATCAACAACTTCTACACGATGACCGTCTACGAGAAAGGCTCGGAAGTCGTGCGGATGTATCAGACGCTGTTCGGCCGCGACGGCTTTCGCAACGGCATGGACCTGTACTTCAAGCGTCACGACGGCCAGGCCGTGACCTGCGACGACTTCCGTCACGCGCTCGCCGACGCGAACGGCCGCGACCTCGCGCAGTTCGAGCGCTGGTATAGCCAGGCCGGCACGCCGCGCGTGTCGGTGCGCACGCGCTACGACGCCGCGCAGCAGCGCTACAGCGTGACACTGCGCCAGGGCTACGGCGATGCCGTGCCGGCCGCGCGCGAAACGCAGAAGGGGCCGCTGCTGATTCCGTTCGCGATCGGTCTGATCGGCAAGGACGGCCGCGATCTGCCGCTGCAGCTCGACGGCGAGCCGAAGGCGTCGGAGTCGACCACGCGCGTGCTCGAATTCACGCAGACCGAGCAGACCTTCACGTTCGTCAACGTCGGGCAGGAACCGCTGCCGTCGCTGCTGCGCAATTTCTCGGCGCCGGTGATCGTCGAATACGACTACACGGGCGAACAGCTCGCGTTCCTGCTCGCGCACGACAGCGATCCGTTCAACCGCTGGGAAGCCGGCCAGCGGCTTGCCACGCGCGAGTTGCTCGCGCTGGCCGCGCGCACGGCCACGGGCGCGGCGCTGCAGATCGACGACTCGGTGGTCGCCGCGTTCGCGCGCGTTTTGACCGACGAGACGCTGTCGCCGGCGTTCCGCGAGCTCGCACTGATGCTGCCGTCCGAAGCGTATCTGGCCGAGCAGATGGCCGAATCGAATCCGGCCGCGGTGCACGCGGCACGGCAGTTCGTGCGCAAGCGCCTCGCGAATGCGCTGCGTGACGACTGGCTGAAGGTCTACGAGCAGCATCGCACGCCGGGCGCCTATGAAACGACGCCCGAGGCCGCCGGTCATCGCGCGCTGAAGAATCTGGCGCTGTCGTATCTGACCGAACTCGACGACTCCGCGGACGCCGTGCGTGTCGCGGCCGCGCAATATGAAACCGCGAACAACATGACCGACCGCGCGGCCGCGCTGTCGGCGCTGCTCAACGCGGCCGCGCCGCAAGGCGGCAGCCCCGAGGCGCAGCACGCGCTCGACGACTTCTATCGACGCTTCGAGAAGGAGCCGCTCGTCATCGACAAATGGTTCGCGTTGCAGGCCACCCAGCGCGGCGGCGCACGACATCCGGTGATCGATACGGTGCGCAAGCTGATGACGCATCCGGCCTTCAACCTGAAGAACCCGAACCGGGCGCGTTCGCTGATTTTCAGCTTCTGCGCGGCCAACCCCGCGCAGTTCCACGCGGCAGATGGCTCCGGCTACGCATTCTGGGCCGAGCAGGTGATCGCGCTCGACGCGCTCAATCCGCAGGTGGCCGCGCGCCTCGCGCGCTCGCTCGAACTGTGGCGACGCTTCACGCCGGCGCTGCGCGACAGCATGCGCGCGGCGCTCGAGAAAGTGGCCGCACAGGTCAAGTCGCGCGACGTGCGCGAGATCGTCGAGAAGGCGTTGGCGTGATGCCTCTCTGAGTTCCCGAGTCACATCGGAAAGCCGGCACGCGTTGCCGGCTTTTTTTTTCGCGTTGTTTTCAGCTGCGTTCACGCGCTCGTGTCGCGCCGTTAGCCGTTTGGCCGACTGTTCATCGGAGCTCGCCGGGCAGAAAGTATACGTACAGGTTTGATGGTTTACATTTAACGCGGTACGTTATACGATTCGATGATCACGACATTCGCAGACAAGGCCACCGCAAGAATTTTCCAGGGCAGGTTCGTGCATTCGTTGCCACGCTCGATCCAGGCGCTAGCGCATCGCAAGTTGCTGATGATCGACGCCGCGAGCTCCGTCTCGAATTTGCACGCGCCGCCCGGAAACCGGCTCGAAGCCTTGCAAGGCCAGCGCAGCGGGCAATGGAGCATCCGCATCAATGCGCAGTGGCGCATCTGTTTTCACTTCGTCGGCGAGGACGCGCTGAATGTCGAGATCATCGACTATCACTGACTACTGGGAGACCGACATGGTCATCAAACGCTCCGCGCTCAACAGCATCGATTTCTCCCACATCGATACGGGCGCGGCCATTGCCGAGATCCATCCGGGCGAAATTCTGCGCAGCGAGTTCCTCGAGCCGCTCGGCATGTCCGTCAACGCGCTCGCGCTCGCGCTGCGGGTGCCGGCGCCGCGCATCAACGACGTCGTGCGCGGCCGCCGCGCAATCTCCGCCGATACCGCTCTGCGGCTCGAGCGCTACTTCGGCGCCAGCGCGCAGTTCTGGCTCAATCTGCAGATCGCCTACGACCTGCGCGTCGCCACCGCCGCCGCCGGCGAGCAGATCGAACGGGAAATCGAACCGATGCCGCGCGCCGAGCGCCCGAAACTGCCCCGCGTGCCGGCCGGACACGCCCGGGCCGCGGCCCTCGCGGCCAGCGTCAGCGGCACCGTCTCGGCCAAGGCGCGCCGCAAGACCTGAAGCCGGCCGTGCGACCAAAAGCACGAAGCCGACACAAACGAGCGGTTAAAATCCCATCATTCTTCTAGCCTTCCGGAGTACAGCAATGTCTTTGCAACGTCGTACCACTCTCACGAAGTATCTGATCGAGCAGCAGCGCGAAACCAACAACCTGCCCGCCGACCTGCGCCTGCTGATCGAAGTCGTCGCGCGCGCGTGCAAGGCGATCAGCTACCACGTCAGCAAGGGCGCGCTCGGCGATGCGCTCGGCTCGGCGGGCAGCGAAAACGTCCAGGGCGAAGTGCAGAAGAAGCTCGACATCCTCTCGAACGAAATTCTGCTCGAGGCGAACGAATGGGGCGGCAACCTCGCGGGCATGGCCTCCGAGGAGATGGAACAATTCTTCCCGATTCCGGCCAACTATCCGAAGGGCGAATATCTGCTTGTGTTCGATCCGCTCGACGGCTCGTCGAACATCGACGTGAACGTGTCGATCGGTACGATCTTCTCGGTGCTGCGCTGCCCGGACGGCCATCAGGCCACCGAGCAATCATTCCTGCAGCCGGGCACGCAGCAGGTCGCCGCGGGCTATGCGGTGTACGGCCCGCAAACGGTGCTCGTGCTGACCACCGGTAACGGCGTGAACTGCTTCACGCTCGATCGCGAGCTCGGCTCGTGGGTGCTCACGCAAAGCGACATGCGCATTCCCGTCGAAACGCGCGAGTACGCGATCAACGCGTCGAACGAACGCCACTGGTATCCGCCGGTTCAGCAATACATCGGCGAGCTGAAGGCGGGTAAGGACGGCTCGCGTCAGGCCGACTTCAACATGCGCTGGATCGCGTCGATGGTCTCCGACGTGCATCGCATCCTGAATCGTGGCGGCATCTTCATGTACCCGGCCGACAAGCGTACGCCGGACAAGCCGGGCAAGCTGCGTCTGATGTACGAAGCGAATCCGATGGCGTTCATCGTCGAGCAGGCGGGCGGCGCCGCAACCAACGGCGAGAAGCGCATTCTCGACGTCCAGCCGAAGAGCCTGCACGAGCGCGTCGCGGTGTTCCTCGGCTCGAAGAACGAGGTCGATCGCGTGACCCGCTATCACCTCGAAGCGAAGAAGTGATCTCGAAAGAAAAAAATGCCTCAAGGGCTTGCCAAGGCACTAAAGTAGTCCCTATAATTTCGTTTCTCCTGATGCCGGAATAGCTCAGACGGTAGAGCAGCGCATTCGTAATGCGAAGGTCGGGGGTTCGATTCCTCTTTCCGGCACCAATGAATTCAAGCACTTGGCCCAGTCCTCGCGACTGGGCTTTTTGCGTTCTGAAATCCATGTAAGTGCATGTGTAAGCATTTTTCCACAACGCGAGAGCCCTACTGTATTCCCTTCTCCCGGTAGGAAATCGACTGATAGAGAAATTGCTGGACCGCTAAATGCTCAGGCGCATCTGGCTCTAGCGGCCATGTATTAACACCGGGCCGCGGATGAATGCCGCTGTGCGGATCGATGGCTGCGTTCGCGCTAGGCTCATGATGGCACTCCAACGTAGCCCCGAACACTTCCAACAGCACCTCATGAATTGCTGAAACCGGCAGAACGGCGTAGACGTTGCTTCGGGTGGGTTTAGGCGCGCGCAGGTCGTAAGGGTCGTCAAGCTGATACTGGCGCAAAACCGCAAGCTTCCCGCTAAGGTCGGCTCCACAGAGAAGGTATTCCAGCCAATTAACCGACAGATAAGCGTCTTTCCATTGACCATCGTCCAACCGGAACTCGAACGAGGCTGGTGTCGGCTCATTTGTATCCAAGTCGAGCGATGACTTCTTGCATGTCCGCGCTACGTGATCTGTATCAGGCAGCACCTTTGCCCCGACCCGAAGCTAGGCGTTTGGCGTCTGGATGGCGCTCAAAGAAAGTCACCACGTCGCCTGAGCCCCAGTCGCGATTTACGCCGTTTTCTCCAGTGACGGTAATGGCGTACTGGAAGCGAAAGCCATCCTTGAAGCGAAGAGTGAGACACTCTCTCCCCGACGCCCACGTCGCCATCAATTTCCCGGTCGATTCAGCGGACAACAAGGGCCGCGCTGCCGTCCGGTGGCAAAAACATAAAGCGGGCAAGCCCTTCACGCGACGCCTGATCAGTCGGACGGCCATAGTCCTCAAAAAAAGCCGTCTCAATTGCCATTAGCCTCTTTTCTATCCGTTCCTTTCTCTGGAGGTCATCCAACGGAACCTCCCCAACGGCCGCTCCAGCAGCGCTATCGTCTCGCACGGAAAGACTGTTAGCCAACACTGCTCCAGCAGAACTAGCATCCAACGCGAACTGGGAACGCATCGTCGGCAGACGCAACTGGAAACCGAAAGGCATGGCCTCGATCGAGTCGGTTCGAGCATTTTGGTCGGCCCAAGCGTATTCTGTTTCCATTCTTATTCCTCTCGAAGTTGCCATTCGTTGTGCATTTCGGGTGTGGTCAAGTCCCTGAAAGCCTCTACGAGAAAATCATGAGCCAACTGTGACCATTCACCGAACGACCGCTCTTCAGAATGCTTTCCACGAACCGTCAATTCGAGCTTAAGAACCTGCGTACCGTCCAATTTTCGACCAGTGAGCGTCGATACCTGTAGTTCCCCAACGTCATTCGGAACGGGAAAACTGTACGTCACGTTGCCCTGTGTAGGTACAGGCAACTTGCGGTTTTGCGAATCCCAAGCAACGTCTCGCAAAGCCCTCTGCGCATACTGGAAGACATCGCCGGATTTTCCGACTTCCAGGATGTTGATGTACGTTAGTTCGGCGCCCGTAGGCTGTAACGGCGAACCGAGTTCCTGGGATATGAATTTCTCAAACAGATCCCAAATCCGCAAGCATTCTGATCGGACTGCCGGAAATCGTATGTAGGTCGCCTTGTTGTCCGCGTCCTGCCGCCAATTGAAGTGGAAGCGGTTTTGTTGGAGTTGGATCAAGTGGGTCGTGTCTTCCGACATCAACCATACGCGCGGCAATACTAGGCCGGAAATGTCAGGCACTAGCACTTCGTTGGCGCCATAGATAGGTACCGCATGCGCCACCTTGGGGAAGTCTTTCCTGATCTTGTCCCAAAAAGGCCCCATAGTGCGGTATGAGGAAGTCTGAGCGCTGCAAAAACGTGCGCCCGAGAGCAACCTCATTGAGCGGCGGAGCATCGAATGTGATTGTCATGTTGACGATTCCAGTTAACCACAGGACTATACCAAACGGTCGAACGGTCGCAACTGGAAAGGCCCCTAACCGATTGCCTCCCGCTCAATACATCTCCCAACATATTCAAGCTATCGGCGCCGTTTTCAAGGCCTTGAGCGGTCCGGCAGCGTAGTTCGCGAAAGTCACCAGAACGGGATGGCGAGGATCGACACTCGCTGATACTTGTGCAGCGTATGCACGCCGCAGACAGTGCAGAACTGCATGCGGGTTTTCAGCGTGCGACGGCCCGATGTGGCTGCTCGCAGCAAGCTATGCAGTCCGTTTTGCGCGACAAAACGACCTGTTATTGACATTTCCATTATGCCCAGAATGCAACGTCGTCGTCTTCCAGACATGTGACGCAATGCCGCCTGTTGACTCCTATTCGAACTGGCTGTGTGAATTCTCCCTCGCGCGTCACGACAATGTCCCTACGCGAATGGGCAAGCGCACGCGGACAAGCGCGACGGGCTGGTCGATAGATGTTGTCTATTCTCGCGTTTCTGCGCATTTACCTCCACGCATCCGGCGCGCGTCAAGCAGGTTGTCGCCTCACTCATGCAGCCAGAGGCTGTTTATTTGCGCTGATCGACGCCATCTCGACGACTGAGTCGCGTTCGGGGTTAAGCGTCACGGCACCAACCGGTGTCCAGTTGCGCGTGTGACGCGACCAGCGGGCCGGATTGCACGCGCGCGCCTTCGCGTACAGTGCGTGACGTGCCACGAGAAGCGCACGATCGTCGCCGGCATGACGCTGCGCAGGTGTCACGTAGCGGATGCCGCTATGACGATGCTCGAAGTTGTACCACTGCACGAAGCCGGCAGCCCAGGTGCGAGCAGCGTTCAGGTCCTCGAAGCCTGTGACCGGAAACTCCGGCCGGTACTTCGCGGTTCGGAACAGCGCCTCGGCGTAGGCGTTGTCGTCGCTGACCCGGGGGCGCGAGTACGACGGCTTGACACCCAGCCAGTGCAGCATCGCCAGCACGGTGGTGGCCTTGAGCGTCGCACCGTTATCGCCGTGCAGCACCGGCCGGGTCTCAGGGACGGCAATGCCTTCGGAGAGCGCCGTACGACGTACGAGATGAGCAGCGTGTTCGGCCGCGTCGCTGTCGTGCACCTCCCAGCCGACAATCTTGCGGCTATACAGGTCCAGGATCAGGTACAGGTGGAACCATCGACCTGTTACCGTTGCCGGCAGAAACGTCATGTCCCAGCACCACACCTGGCGCGGCGCCGTTGCGACGTGCGTTGTCGGCGGCCGGGCGCTCGAAGGCGTTCTGGCACGGCCACGGCGCGTCATCTGCCCATGCTCGCGCAGCACGCGTGCAAAGGTCGATTCGCTGGCGATGTACACGCCTTCGTCGGCCAGCATCGGCACGATGCGCGCCGGTGGCATGTCGGCAAAGCGCGGCTCGCTGGCTACGCGCAGCACGTTTGCCCGCTCCTGCGGGCTCAGGGTGTGCGCGGGCAATGGGCGCATCGCGCCGGGCCTGGCGTCGCCCTTGACGAGCCCCTCATGGGCCTTCCAGCGTTGCAGCGTTCGCACATCGATTCCGGCGACCTCGCAGGCCAGACGCAACCGTGCGCCAGCCCGATTGGCCGATTCGATTTCCCGGGCCAGCCGCTGGCGATCTTCGAGGCCGATCATTCGTCCTCGCCCTTGTCCGTGTTGAAGATCGCCGCGACTTTTTTTGACAGTACCTGCAGTGCTGCTGTCTCAGCCAGCGCCTTCTCCTTGCGCCGCAGTTCGCGTTCGAGCTCCTTGATGCGGCGCTGGTCCTGCTTCGTCTGCTGCGGGCTCGCGCGGGCTTCTTCGGGCTCGGCCAGCGCCTGCGTGGCCGCTTGCCGCCACTGCGCCAGAACCTGCGGATACACGCCATGCTCGCGGCACCACGCATTGCGCGCCGTCTCGTCCATCGCCGCCGTGTTCAACACCGCCTCGAAACGGGCGGCCGCTGTCCATGCCCGCTCGCGAGCGGGCATGGACAGCGCATCACTGCGCCAGCGCTCCAGCGTCTGCGCGCCCACACCGATCTCTCGCGCAACCTCTTCCACTGATGCGCTCTCCGGCGGCAGCAACCGCGCCACCGCTCTGTCCTTGAATGTCTTTCCGTAACGCGCCAACTTGTTCTCTCTTTATCGCCCCCAGATTCCAATTTTATCTAGGCGACAACCATTGTGACGCGGGGGGCCTGCGACACGGCCGTGTAGAGATCGTGGAACTTGTGGCCGATGGCGGCGTGCAGCCGGTTCCACGCCTGCCAGAACGTGACGGAGGTGTCCGGCTTGCGGTGCAGCAGACAAGTCGCCCGCACGAGGTGGTCCGAAACGCCGCTCGCGCGGTCCATGGCGCCGAGCTTCTAGTCCAGCACGCCAGCGAAGGCAAGCAGATTGTTACGCTGGTTCCGCAGGGCAACGCGCGTCGCACCGATGCGCGATGGATCCTCCGGTTCGCGCCGATGAAGTTCCTCGACGATGAAGTCGACATTTCTTATCGCTTCTGTGGGGGAGCGCACGAAATACATCGCGGGCCTATACATTTCCCTAAACTTTTTACGTCACAATCGTCCGTAAAAGCAAACGAGAGAAAGGGCAACGGCACCTTGGCTTTTTCTGGTTATTTATCGAGATGAAATATGCAATGATCGCCGCGGAATCAGCGGAGCAGGTCTGAACCCCGCGCGAGCAGACGTTCCGGCAACCCTGCGGCGGGCGGCAGCCAAAATTGCGCGCATGCTTACCAGAATCTTGTCAGCCAGTTCGGCATGCAAGCCTCAATGAGCAGACGAGGAAACTGCTTTGACAACGCATCGATCGAATCATTTTGGGGAACGCTGAAGAGCGAGTTGGCCTATCGTCGGCGGTTCGCCAGTCGGCAGCGGGCGCAGCAAGAGATCACGGAATACATCGAGATCCCTTATAACCGGCAGCGGACACAAGCGCAGCTTGACTATCTGTCTCCCGCGGTTTTCACGCAGCGTTTCTACTTGAACAAGATCGCTGCTAAACCCGTTGGCGTCCACGGATTCCGACCGGCCTCATTAACTCTCATGCCATGAATCCACGCCATAACGCTACTACTGCGCCGCAACTCGCCCGTCCTGCGCACGCGGCATACATCGACGGTTTGCGTGCGGTCGCAGTGTTGTCGGTCATCGTTTATCACCTGTACGCGCAGTGGTTACCCGGCGGGCTTGCAGGGGTCGATATCTTTTTCGTGGTTTCCGGGTTTGTTGTCAGCGCATCCGTTGGAAACCTCGAATCGATGCAGTTGTCGCGCTTCGTGTTCTATTTCTATTCGCGTCGAGTGCAGCGGATCGTGCCAGCGCTCGGGGTGTGCCTGCTGGTGACCGGCTTGTTTTCAGCACTATTCATTCCAAACGCGTGGCTGAGCGATACCAACAAATACACCGGCTTCTTTGCTTTCTTTGGGTTGAGCAATGTGGTGCTCGCGTTCATCGGTGATGACTATTTTTCGCCACGCGCCGAATTCAACCCGTACCTGCATACCTGGTCGCTTGGGGTAGAAGAGCAGTTTTATCTGATCTTTCCATTGCTTTTCTTCATGTGGGTGAGCAAACGTCCGAGAAAGACGCTTTGCGTTGTTCTGTTCGCCGGCGGGCTCGCTCTGTCCGTGTTGAGCGCATGGTGGCTTTCGAGGCGAAATGAGGGGCTAAACTTTTACCTGATTCCAGGGCGTTTCTGGGAATTGGCATCCGGTATCCTGCTATACCAGTTCCTCGCGCTCGCGAAGCGCCCGCTCGGCGTGATCGACCGCAATGGGACGCTGGGTTCGATGGCGTTGCTCGTTGGTTCGCTGGTGCTGCTTGCGGCTGGTTTCAAGGTCTTGCGCCCGGAGCAGCTTCCTTTTCCGGGAGCGCTGCTGCCGGTTGCCGGCACGCTTGGCGTACTGTACGCGCTGCACGGAAGAGCGCCGCGGGATTGGCTGCACAGGCTGCTCATTTCACCAGCGGTGACTTTCGTCGGCAAGATCTCATATTCGCTTTATCTCTGGCACTGGCCTGTGATCGTGCTGCTGCGGTGGACGACGGGGATCGATGCGCCTGTCTGGCGCGTGCTTGCGGCCGTACTGAGCTTCGCGCTGGCGACGGCGTCGTGGTACTACGTCGAGAATCCTGTGCGGCGCTCGGCGGTCCTGAAAGGCATGCGGCGTCCCGCTCTCGTAGGTGCGGGCTTAGCTACGTTGACGTGCGCAGCGCTGTTGTGGGTCGGCATTCAGGCAGCCCAACTGAAACTGAATCTGTCGCTGAGCGTGGTGTCACAACGTGCCGACGACTGGTATCCGAGCCGCCCCCTTGAGCCCAGCAATGACGGATGTCTGGACACGTGGAACAGGACGAAGCTCAACGGGGGGCCCGTATGGACATATTCGCGTGCGGGATGTTCGCTTCCGGCGACCTATCGCGGGCGCCTGTACGTGATCGGCGATTCGCACGCGATGGCCTACAACAGGATGTTGCGCGAATTCGCCCGTGATACTGGCGTGAAGGTCTTCGCGTACAACAATGGAGGCTGTCCGTTCATTGCTTTGCTGCCGCGCAAACAAGATGAGGTGGCGAGCTGTGCGCCGGGGACGGATGCGGCAATCGCTCAAATCGAGGCGCAGGTCAGGCCCGGTGACGTGGTCTTCCTGCCTTCGCTGCGGCTGCCACGTTTCTCCGACGAGTGGGCCCGCTTCGACGACTCGAGCGCCTGGGGCTACATGTTTGGTCCAGAGGCCGTGCAAAGCCGGGTAGACGGCGTGCGAGAGGCCATTCCAATCTTGCAGAAACTGGCAGCCAAAGGGGCGAAGGTCATCCTGGAGGGGCCGACACCCGAGTTTCGGAGCCAGCCGTTCCGATGTTCGGACTGGTTCAATCGCGACAATCCCATCTGTTCCGGCGGCGACCGCATCGCCCGTGCGGATCTGGAAGCCTTGCGGGCGCCGGTGCTCGAATCCTATGCGCACATCGTGCAGGCGGTCCCCGAAGTTAGCGTATGGGACCCGTTGCCACGACTGTGCCCAGATTCGGTCTGCTCAACGCACACCGCCGACGGCCGGCCGCTCGTCTTCGATGGCGATCACCTCAGCGGCTATGCGAACAGGCTTCTGTTGCCAAGCTTTAAGCAGCTCGTCAGCAAGCTTATGGAAGCGGGGGCCGCGAGCTGATGCGGGGAAGAGTTCCGGCGATGGCTGGCGAGGTAGTTAGTCCGAAGATCGAGTACCGGCTGTGCGAGCTTGGGTACTGTCAGGTTGACGGAGGGGGCGACGAATATTATGGGGCATGCAGAAAGGTTCCCTGTCCGTTCTGCCGTCGGCCGATACACCGGTTTCGTTCAACGGCTCACCCGCGGCCCTTCTCTGGCCCGGGCGGGTGTCGCGGTGGATAACCTGTGAGAAGGCCCTCCCGGTTCATCCGTTCAGCGGTAACATTCCCCAGGTCGTCAGGGACACGATTCGGCATCCAGCGGCGAGACAGGCTGCGCACCGATAAACGGCCTTGCTGGGCGGTGTCGTTGCATGCCCGGGCCCGGATAATAACCGCGCAGCAGGACTCCATTCGGGACTCGGTGTACGTTGTCACGTCACCAGGTTGTAGCTCGAGTTCGCCCGCTGCCGGTCTGACCTTGTCGCTACCCTTGCCGTTGTGTCCTTGGTGTGGTCCCCACGTGCGTGGGGATGAACCGTACGGCATTAGCGCGGCCTCGTATGCGAACGACGTGGTCTCCACGTGCGTGCGTGCGGATGAACCGATGACAGAATAGTCGTGGACGGCGCCAATCAAGTTGGCCTTCCGGCCGTGCTGCTTGACGCTGTCTAAGTCGCCCGATCAGGCGCGCGAGTGGTCCCAACGCGTTTCCTCCAACGAAGCGTCGGAATCGGCGCAACATTCGCGTGCCATGTGTTCGGCAAGCGCCAACTCATCAAGCCACGATTCGCAGCCCGCGTTGGGCAGTGATTTATACCAGCAACGGCCTTGGCAAGGGGAGCCGAGGCTGCGGCGAACCGGTTCAACCTCACCGGTTGCAAGGTATTTCTGGAAAGCGAAAATCCGGCCAGCGTGAGCGTCCGTTTCGGATCAAGATAACAGGCCGTTGTGGGTCGCTATGTAAACCTCTGCATAGCGACCCTGCCCTGCCGTTTGCTTGTCCGTCGGCCGAATGGCCGCCTTGAGATGGGGATGCGACACAGCCTCCTGCCGGCATAATCAGGAAATCTGCCAGTGCCGACAAGTGGGGCCAAGCCGATTCCATCGAGCATGCACGCTGCTCGCCCGAGGCCATCGTTGACGCGTCCGCGCATTGAAGTCATTGATCAATCGGCTGATCCAGTCGTGCAGTAGTGAGCAAACTGTTCTGCCGAGAGCGCGAAACCCTTCTGCTTGGCGAGTTCCCAAGGACGTTCGCATTGGTGCGTGGATTCACACCAGGAATACCCAGCCGAACCAATACAACCATGTGCATCGCGATCTGCACCGACAACGGGTGACGGGCTGCTGGGCGGCGAGGCGGCGCAAGCGCTTAGCAAGCATGTCATCGTGACAGTGGCCAGGTAAAGAGAAAAGTAGTCTCGGCGCATAAAATGAGTCCCAGATTTGTGTGACGTCGGATTTTGGTCTTTTTGCCGTTTGCGAGTCGCGCAATAGCGCTTGTGGGCTAACCGGCAGCGAGCCGCTGCCGGTTCCGACCGCGCTCGATGCTAACGGCCAATCTGCTGTATCCCCGCCAGTCGCCAGGCGGGGTCGCCATGCCCGTGGCCCACGATGTTCCAGACCTCCTCAAACGGTTGCGCCGTCTGCGCGTCCTCGTCTTCGCGCATCTGGCCGTGAAAGCGAAGGCTAACCAGTGTTTCGCTGCCATTGTGTTCCGTGCTCAACAATTCCACGTCCAGCTGCGTGATTTCCGTATGGCTCGGCTGGTTGCCCCGATCTTCCAGGTCCCGCTTGATCACCGCGAACATTTCCGGGGTTGTCAGCTCGAAAAGGTCGCCTTGTTCGTTCTGGTCCCAGGCGCGTTGCAGACGCAGGAACAAGGTCTTGGCCGATGCCAGCAAGACCGCCTGATCGAGCCCGACAGGCAGCCCCGGCACTGTCGTTGTTTGTGCCGCTGCGGCGGAATTCATCGCTGTGCGCGGCCAGGCACCGAAATTCGTCTCAGGCGCCGCCTGCCCGCTCTGATTCATGAGCAAGGAGCCGTTCATGCGCTGCCCGTTCGCCGCGTCGTGCCCATAAGCGAGATCCGGACGGCGCCGGTTGGCAAGGAAGCGGAACAGCATCATGCCGGCGACAATCACGAGGCCAATCACCACTACGCTCGACAGCATCTGGGCCAGCCCTTCACCCAGCCCCAACGACGACATCAGCGCGGCAATGCCGAGTCCTGCGGCCAGGCCGGCGAGCGGGCCCATCCAGCGGTTGGCTGGCTTCGCGGCAGCGGCCGCCGGTGCGGCCTGCTGCGCCGGTTGAGCTTGCTGGCTCCGTTGGCCTTGCCCGGACGGCGACGCCGTCTGCGACTGGCGGCCGACACTACTACCACCGCCAATACGCTTCGCTTCGGCATGGTTGGATGCGACAGTGCCCGCGACGAGCACTAGCGCCATGGCCAGGACAGCTGCACCACGCGTCACGACACTCGCAAGGCGTCGCAACTGATTGATTGTGTGCGAATACATAAGAATCTCTTTCGTGTAGGACAGAAACTCGCGAAGGTCGCCCGAACGCGTCTTTCCATCGCGGACCGCAAATAGCGAGCAATACCGCTCGTACGATGCCACCGTAGCCGTGCAAGCATGGCTTGCTTAGACGGCATCAGGCTCAGCGCTCCAGGTGCACTCGCGTTGACTCGCGCGGCGCCTCGCGACGCGCGCCTGGCGCCTGCGGACGATCGAAGAAACGGCGCGGGCAAGCGCGAGATCGAGGGCGCCGCGCCAGTCTTTCGCAATCGACGTCACCACGACCGGATTCGCACCGGGCACCTGCACCTGCACCTGGCAACGCTTATCGAGTCCGCGGCGCGGGCCGTTGACGTCGGAGAGATTGACGGTGGCCCGGGAAACCAGCCAGGCCATCCGGCGGAACACAAACTGGGTGCGTTGGCGCGCAAAGCTGCGCAAGCGTGCAGCTTCAATGTCGCAGGACTTGAACAGGACTTGCATGAGACCTCCATCAGAAACAGAAAGAAAAGACGGGTTAGCGAAACAACGACCGCCGGGGCGGAAGCCTGAGTGCTTAGTCGTTGAAGCCAGTTTATCGGTTTAACGCGCCATTACAATCACCTTTCACCCAATAAATACTTGTCGCGTCTGCAACGTCACCCCAGTGGGCGCAAAGCAATTACAAACGACGAAACGCCGGAGCGAATGACGAATTCGCGCCGGCGCAAAAATGCAATGAAACGCTAATACTGGAAGGGGATGGAATGCCGGTCTGCGCGGCTGAATGCAGGCCCGGTTGCAGACGATGAAGCGGCGACGATGCCGCTCGCCGGAGATCACCGGGCCGGGCAGTTGAAAGCGCCCGGCCATCCGGCTGATAGCCCATTAACTTCCTTTGTAGATCGAATGATCCGAGGCCACCTGGGTCGGTGCGCCGGAAGCGGCCGAGCCCGATTTCACGCCACCGTGGCCACTGAGTGCCGGCTGAGCCGCCACGCTTTTCAGCGCGGCCTGGAGGTGCGTGGGGTAGTGCGCGTCACCGTGGTTGCCGTCGTAGCCCGCTTGCCGCAACTGCGCCAGCTCCGCGCGCACTTGCTCACGGGTGAGGGGGCCGTTGCTGTTAGCGGATGCCATCGTCGGCAGAGCGAGGACCGAAACGAGTGCGATAACCGGAATGAATGTTTTAGCCATGGTTAATTCTCCAATTTAATTTCAGAAACAGAAAATACTGGGTTAGCGAAACAACGACCGCTGGGGCTGAAACTTGTGTGCTTAGTCGTTGAAGCCAGTTTATCGGTTTACCGCACCATTACAATCACCTTTCACCCAACAGATACTTTCCGCATCTGCAACGTCATCGGGGTACCTCGCGGCGCAAAGCAATTACAAACGACGAAACGCCGGAGCGAAACGAATTCGCCCCGGCGCAAGAATGCAATGAAACTGTCGTTAATACTGGAAGGGGGATGGAATGCCGGTCTGCGCGGCTAAGTACAGGCTGCCGTCACGCGCGTTCGTCAGGCCGCTGGCCGCGACCTGCGCAGTCGTGGTGGTCTCGTGCAAAATCCAGGCCGGTGTTGGTTATCGCCGCAAGACGTTATTCATCGTGGCCCGGCGTCCTGCGACTGCGCGCCATCGAATCGCACCCAGTTGGGCGCACTACCGGACAGCGGTGCGCCAGCCTACAGCAAAAGCAGCGTTGCCGAGACGACGCACGTCGGCACGACGGCAGCGAGCAACAGGCCGAGCAGGCTGACTGACTCATCATGGAATCCCTTGTGCACGATGGCGAGTCCTGCGGGATTCGGCGCGTTGGCGATCACCGTGAGACCGCCTCCAGCCACTGCGCCGGCCAGCAGCATGTACTTCGCCTGGTCCGGAAGGCCCGCGATCAGCGAGCCGAGATAGGTAATCGCCGCGTTGTCCATGATCGCCGTCAGGCCAAGCGCGCCGGCGTAAAGTGCGTAAGCATCGAGCGATGCGACGACCGGCTGCAGCCACCATCGCTGCAACCCCCCGAGCACAACCAGGCCGCCGAGAAAGAACGCTACCAGCAGGCTCTCGCGCAACATCAGCGGCGACTGGTACTGCTCGTATGCCTGCGTGAAGCCCAAAAAGAAAAGCAGGAGGCCGATGAAGATAACCGGGTGATGGGCCGACAGCACCACCGCGACGAGAAAGCCGGTGTGTATCAGCGTGACGCCCGTCGGAACGGGAACCGCGGCGGCGGGCGCCTCGTTGCGCTGTGCGTGCTTCGGGAGCTTGCGGTGCATGAATAGCAGCAGGCCTGTTGCGTTGACCAGCACGGCAATGGCCGCCTTCCAGCCAAACTGCGCCGCCATAAACGCGCTGTCCCATCCCCAGGCGGCGGCAACCATCAGCACCGGAGGCGCGGCATAGGCGGTCAGCATGCCGCCGACCGACACGTTGACAAACAGCACCGCGAGCGTCAGATATTTCCAGTGTTCGGCGATCGGCGACCTGAAAAGCCGGTCTCGCAGGATCAGCGCCGCCAGCGTCATTGCGGCCGGCTCCGTGATGAACGACCCGAGCAACGGAACGAGGGTCAGGGAAAGCCAGATGACGCCTGTTTCCGTCTTGACGGGAAGGACCCGCGCGATGTGCGACACGAGCGTCGTGACCGCGTCGAGAATGGGCCGGCTCGCGGCGATCACCATGATCACGAAGACAAACAGGGCTTCGGTGAAGGAGCGCGATTCAGCATAGGCCACGGCCTGCGCAGAACCGGCCAGCGCGACGATAGCCAGACACAGGATCAGGGCCCAGAGGCCGAAGACGACTTCCACTTCGCCGAGAAAGTGAAACAGGCCCGCGTGGTGCGGGTGCCGGTGGGCCAGAACCTCGAAGCGTTTCGCGAGGAGCGTATGGAGCAGGGCCAGTCCGAAGATGACTGTGCCGGCGATTTCAACTGAATGTGGCATGTGTTCGCTTTGAATGGCGATGGAACGGACTCTGGAACGCACGCGGTTGGTGTTGCCGCCGGCCGGATCGCTGGCCTCGCTTTTAGGCAGCTCTCAGCGTAGCCACGACATCGTGCCGCGTATCGGTATCGACGCGGGCAAGCAGCCTGACCGTGTGGAGGCCGATCCTGAGCGCGTCGACTTCGAGAAAGTTTCCGGAGGCCGCCATGAGGTTTGTAGTGCAAATTAATTGTGTCAATCCAGAATTCTGGCGACAGGGCCGAGCGGCGCCTGGAATTCGTTGAACTTAAATTCTTATCGAGGGGCTAGCCGGACTCAATGGCCAGTTGACAGTTTCATTTGATCTATGAGGGTTGGCGGCCGAAATTCCCCTCGATTCTGCGCGTGAAGCATGCGCGGCAGCAATTGGCGTGAGGCGTCTAACGCGCTCAGCCATTCACATCTGATCGCCTGGCACGGACCCTTTGTTCAATGGAGTGTTACTCCGGCATCGCCGACGAATGGTGATTGAGGATCTTCCACTCCCCATCAACCTTCTTGTACACGAATGTATAGCGCGCATGCACCTTCTGATGCTTGCCGTTCTTCACCGTGTCGAACGTATAGACGCCCGTGTCCAGCGCCGAATCGTCGCTCAGCAAGCGGATCTCGCGGAGGTTGATCGTACCGTGCGGTTTCAGCTTCAGAAACCTCACGAAATAGTCCTTGATGCTGGCGGGAGTCGTGCGGACTTCATTGGAAACCGTTGGCTCCAGTACGGCATCGGGTGCGTACAGCCTGGCAACGGAGTCGGCGTCGCCCGTTGCGAGCGCCTCATTCCACCGATCGAACAGCGACGCGATTTCAGCTTCGCGCTGATTCGTCGGCGCCACGGCGATTTCGCGATAGACCTTCGGTACGAGGGCTTCGCCTGCAAACACGCTAGTGCTGAAAACAACTGCGGCGGCGATCAAAATCTTCTTCATTTTTGCGTTCAATCCATTTAAACGAGAGCCAACGAGGAGTCGGGAAACTACAGCCACCAGGCGCCTTAGGCTACAAGGGAACCTTTCAGGTATCGCCGGCTGCCAACGGCCAGCCAGCTATGTCGTCAGTCGACCTGTCTGGGACGTATTGTGATATTACACCCAATATTGATGTATTCGTCAACTATGACGTTATAGGAAAGTTTTAGCCTCGTTGTTCGCAAACGCTTCGCGCGAACAGACGCCTGATGACGTTGCAAGCGCGGAAACTCACGCGTCGACGCGCACGACGCAACGCTACGACCCACATTCGAGCGCGATCCAGTTTGAAGAGGTTGAGCGGATAATCAAGCAATTCGCGCCGTCGAAAATTCTTTTCACGTTCGACGGCATGCACGATTTGGACAGAGTGATAGATCGCCTCGCTAATGCGTTTCCAGAACGCATTGTTGACAATCCAGCCCGCTGTGTCGAACGGCCGAAAGGGCCGGGCCCGGACGGTCGACCTGTGTTGCTGCGATTGCGCCAGCATCGCCGCCAACTTCCGTAGCCGACCCACTTCCGACGTCAGGTCCAACGTTGTGCCAGTGGCTTTTCCACGTGGACAAGCGGCGGTCAAACTCTTTGTTCGACCATCGGCGGTCGGTACGTTCTACTCCTGTAGACTGCCGCAATGACCCAAGAAATCGATTACCTCAATCCCAGCCTTCCTTCTGGCCTTCGGCGCGTGTCAATGCCCGTGGTCGATGCGACCCCCACAACGCTTGATGGATTCGGCAGGCTTGTAGCAGACCCGAGCGAGTGTTCGATCGAGATTGTGCAGTGGCCGGCAGTGGGTGCAAGGCCCGTTGACCCCGGAACCGGTGATGAGGCAGGCACGACCGAAGGCACATTTGTGAGCGAATGGCGCGGGGACATTCTGTACGGTCGAAACGAGGCTGTGGGCGGCAACTACATCCTTGCGTACGCAGTGGAGCCTGAAGCAGCCCGTGACGACAACACCAATGTACCGGAGCGCATGTTGCTTTGGCACGCGAACTACCACCCAGACGGTGGACAACTGTTCTTTCCTCTCGACCATCGCCCGTTCTACGTTCCCTTGGCGCTGCCCGGGGACGACATAGCGCCAGAGAAGTTCGTGTGCTTTCGCTTTGATGGACAGCAGGGCCTCTACATCCATCCAAACATCTGGCATGAAGGGGTGTTCACTCTCGAAGGAACCCAGCGGTTCTTTGACAAGCAGGGCGCCGTCCACGCGCGCGTCTCTGTCGACTTTGCCCGCGAGTTTGGTTGTCTCCTCGAGGCACCGCTTGCCCGCGACGCCCCAACCCCTTCGAGGCGGCGGCCTACAGCTGTAGCGCGAAGGGAACACCCGCTCCCGACCCGAAGCGGTTGGCCATCGCATAGCGGGCGCCAGCGTCCCCATCTAAAGGTCCAGCGGACATACGTCCTCGGTTCGCCGGTATCGCATCCCTTTATGAGAGTGATGAGGCGCGCGCCACGCGCACGAAGTATCCCTGAAATCAACGGACGTTACCGACAGGCGAACAACGTTAGTCATCGTTCGTCAGGAGAACTGCGAAACGACGTGTCGATTCGAACGTGGAAAACGCAATGACCAGGCCGACGGTGATCGGCACTGCGAGGAAGGCGCCCGCGATGCCCCAGATCGACGACCACACCGCCAGACTGATCAGGATCACCGCGGGGCTCAGGTTCAGTGAGCCGCCCATCAGCCACGGGTCGAGGAGATGGCCGACCACGAAGTTCGCGAGCGTGAGCGAGATGAACAGCACGATCGCCGCGTTCCACTGACCGAACTGCAGCGCGGCGAGCAGCGTCGGCACCGCGACCGAGATCCACGAGCCCGCATACGGGATGAAGTTCAGTAGGCCGGCCAGCACCGCCCAAAGCTCCGCGAATTCGAGTCCGACGAGCCGCATGCAGGTTCAGCTCGCGATGCCAAGGATCGCGCCGAGCAGGGTCTTCATCGCGAGATAGACGCCGATCTTCGAGTTGATCTCGTCGATTACCGACACGATCCGCGTCGAGTCGCCCGCGAAGTTCACGAGCTTGCGGCGGTATTTCGCGTGCTCGATGAGAAAGAACGTCGCATAAAGCAGCACGACGATGATCGCCGCGAGCAGCGACGACACCGACGACAGCGTGGCGGTTATGATCGCCTGCACGTTGACGCTCGCTAACAGGTCGCGGCGGATCGCAGCCCAGTTGGCCTCCGTTTCGATGTGCAGCAGCGCGGCGAACTTCGTAAACAGTACGAGCAGCGTCGCCTCGTACTTCGGCGCGACGGCCATCAGCCGGTCCCCTGTCGGACAGCAGCAGGTCGACCGACAGGTAGACCGTGAAGAGCATCAGCGTCGCAGCGATCGCGTGGCGCAGGCCGTCCCGCAGGCGTGCACCGAGGTAGGGAATGCGGCGCAGCAGGTTGGCGAGACCGAAGACCACGTACGTCGCGATGGTGCCAAACGCAACTGGCACCAGCACGGGGCGGCCGACATACAGTCCCCACCCGGGCAGTGTGGCGAGCACGGCCGCACATGTGCATTTCAGCAGGCCCGGGTTCATGCGTTTCCTCGCGAGCAGCGCTGCCTGGCGGGTTGTGGGCCGCCGCGTCAGTCGCAGGGGGACTTTTCGTCGGGTAGCGTCGGGTCGGCGGTGCGGCGCTTGCGCCGTCCTCGCCACAGCAGGCTGACGACGAGCGCGACGACACCCGCGCCGATCACGATCGCCATCGCAGCCGGCAGGTGCGAGCGGACCCACGGCACGTTGCCGAAAAAATACCCGGGACCCGCAAGTGAGCATATCCAGATCACCGCGCCGCCGGTCGCGAAGCGCACGAAGCGGCGAAACGGCATCTTCGTCGCGCCGGCGAGCGCGGGCGCGACCGCCCGGACGATTGCGATGAACGGAGAGTACAGCAGCAGCGCGGCGCCGTGACGTACGTAGAGCGCGCGCGTTCGCGCAGTCACCTTGTCGATCCAGCCGCTGCGCTTCGGGTTCCATACCGACGCGACGGCACGTGCCAGCGCATAGTTGAACACTTTTCCTGCAACCGCGGCCGCGACCAGCAACGGCGCGAGCCACACAGGCTGCAGCACGCCGACGGCAGCGAGCGCGCCGGACAGGAACAGGAGCATGTCCGCGGGCAGAATGACGAGCGGCAGTACGCCGACACTGCAGAAGACGATCGCCCCGAGGATTGCGTAGGCCAACGGCCCATGCCGGACCAGCAGCGCTTCGAGGTCCTGGTCCAGTTGCAAGACGAATTGCACGAACGTGGCCATGTGTGCCGGCTACGTGTCCGTTGGTGGAGGGGGAAGTATAGCGGCAAGCGCGCGGCAGTCCCGCGCTTCGGCGAAGCGCTCTACAACTCGCTGGCCGAACCGAGACAGCTGATGGTGGTGAGGCGGCTGAACATAACGACCGGATGGGCCGCGTCGACGAAACCTGGTGGCGGGAGGCGATCGGCTTCCTGCTCACGCCTTCGCATTGAAATATGAAAGCACGCTCCGTCCCGTCGAGCTGGAAACGCTTCTATGTCCTCGATGCGAAGAGCAGGCCTGTCGAGGTGTTCGACCGCGGCGAGTGGTCGCGCTGGATGACTGAGAACGAACTGATCTTCCGCCGCACGCTGCTGGACGAATCCGGCGTGACGGTCACGACCCGCTTCCGCGGTGTGTCCGAACCGAAAACCGGGGAGGTTTCGCTGTTCGTGACGCGCATCGCCGGAATGGAAGCGCGAGACAACACGAGCTACGGAGCACGTACGCTCGATGAGGCGCTGGAGCAGCATGAGCGCATCGTGCAGAAAATCCTCCGGATGCTGACCGCGCGGTGATCGCCACAGCGCGACGATTCTCCGCGAGACGCAAATGCCACAGAAGGCGCAAGGGCGTGTAGATTAGGATCTTGTTGCGACCCACCACTGTGTCTTCGAATCGGTCGCCATCCGAACCAGTCCTGAAGTTGCACAGGAGCCGGCATGAACACGAAGCACAGCAAGAAAGGGCATCTCGAAGCCGCGGCGTCACACCACGAGCAGGCCGCGCGACATCACCGCGAGGCGTCGCGGCATTTCGATGACGGTCAAGACCTTGCCCACGCCGCACATCAGGCGATGATGGCCCATGGCCACACGTTGCATGCGATCGATCAGGCACACGACGCTGGCGCGCACAGCGCCAATACGCCATCAATAACGCCTCCATCGACCGGCTTAGGCGCAAGTGCCGCGGACGTGGCAAAACATCATGCGGCGGCCGTGGAGCTTCACATGCAGGCGGCGCAGCATATGCGCCACGCCGTCAAGCTCTTCGATCAGGATCGTAGCGCGGCATCCCACGACGCACAGCTAGCGCTCTCCCTTGCACTGCGCGCTTTGTCCCATGGCAACGAAGCAGCCAGACTATTTGTCAAGCTCGCTGCCAGTGGTGCATCGTGAGTTAAGGCCGGTTGAATTCAAGCCAGTCACGTCTTATTTGGTGGAGTATTCGGAGTGGTGCGGTATCCGCTTATACCGATTCTTGAGCGCACCGAAAGGCCTGCCGCAAAGATCCGCGCATTGATAGGTATGGCGCAATCCAGCGCGCCACTCGCGACCAGGCCTTTCGCTCCGCTCAGGTGAAGCCGGTAAGGAAAGGTGCTCAACCGGCGTAGCGCTGAAACTGGCTCGTTCAACTACACTTCGTCGCCTGAGCGGACGGGCAAGGAGGAACGCGCTGGTCATCTGGGAACGAGCTGTAGATGCGGTGCTGTACGCGCTTAAACCGCGACCGCTAAAAGAGCCGCTGATGGATGTTGGATTCGCTCGTTGACAATGAGATCAGGACTCAACTCTTGTTTGTTGAACGACCCAAACTGGGCCGAAACCAGAAGTTCCTCTCCCTGCTCGCGCGAGGCCACGCAAGTACTAGTGCATGGTATGCGTGACGTGGAAATAGATTTCAGGCGCCTCATCGCGCCCCGTCCTGCGCTTCGCGGTCCGACGCATCAATGCACGCATATGCGACGCACGTACGAGATTTGCCGAAACCGCCACATTGGCATCGCGGAGCGCAGTGGCCAGTTCGTGCGCAAATATGCGTTGAAACACCGCCAGCGCTCCTTCATTTCCTCTACCACCCGTTGCGAATAGCCAGCGGGCGAGTCACGACAACCATTTGCGGTATCGCGCTCGAAAAACTCATCCGCTATCCGCTGCGCCGCCGTTTGCCAGTTATCCCGATTCGCCGGTTCACCAGCCTCGGTGGGTAGTTTCGCATCGCACACTGGGAGCGCCATTTCGTCGGGCAAGTCATCCCAGATGTCCCGCCACGCCTGCAACACGATCCGTAGCACACCGAACGTGGTCAGCCCGACATCGCCGTCGTTATAGAGGAAGCAGTACACGCACAACGTCGGCCAGCACACCAGCACGATCACACCGAAAGTCACGCGCGACAGCCGGCTCAGCACTCTCGCGCACAGCGAAAACAGAAACAGAAAGGCAAACCATTCGGCGCTGATCGACCACGACACGAAGTTCCAGCTCGCTTCGCGACGAAACATCGGCCGACGAACACCAGAAACGTCACCAGATACAGCGGATACACGCGCGCAAACCGCTTGACGATAAACGATCGATAGTCGACCCAGCCGAACGCGGTCGCTCGCGAAGGAAGATCCGTATAGGCAAGGATGAAGCCGCGCAGCATGAAAAAGATGTCAACGCCCCAGACCCAGTTATCGATGAGTTGCACAATGCCCAGTGGCAGCCCCCTTCGTTGTCGGCAAAGTGATGAACGACGGCGAGCAACGCCGCGAACGCACGCGGTCCAGTCAGGCCGTAGATCTTTCCCATTGAATTGCCCGGCGATCACGCAAGTGAGCACGACGCAGCGCCAGGTAAAAGAGGTGCGGCCACGCGATGCGCGGCTCCCAGCGGCAAATAGTGTTGATGCAACGATGTTGCGAGACAGGCCTACCCTCCTCGCGCAGCCGGCCTTCGGTATCGGCTGTTTGCAGACTGATGCGGGTGTGGTTGCCGGTTCACCCGACAACGGGTGAGAGGCCGACGGCAGCCCGGCAATTGCATCGTATAAGTTCGCCGCAACGCGGTGTGTGCGCTAACACCCCACTTGATCGGTAAGGTCTCGAGGGTGCGCCGACGAGTCGCTTCGGGCCTGATACAGCCGTTTGCGGTCAGCGTTGCGCCGCGTCCGGCGCGATGTCGTGGCGCAACGCATGGCCAGCCTGGTCGGGAACGTGGAGCGGGTCGTACGACCGTGGCATCGCGAGGTTGCGCGCAACGACGGTATCGGCCTGTGCGCTCGGCTGCTGGCGTGGCGCGCCGTATGCGGCTATCGCTTGCGCGGGTGCCGACGCGAACCACAAGATCCTGCCGGTGCATTCCAGGCCAACCTGACGTCCGTTCCAGTAGACAGCGCTTTCCATCGCGACCTCTCCCGAACATGAAGAACGTCATCATCCGCGCTGCGCCTCGCGTGTCCGTCTGCCAGCGCACGTCGAGCCATCAGTAGTCGCTTCAATCATAGGTGGCCCGGTGCGCTGCGCATGACTTGTCACCAAATGAGGTCCTTTTGTCACGGCAATGCGGGAATGTGTTTGCCAACCCCTGTCAGTCAGTTGATTAATGACCAAATCTTTAAATAGTGTTTTGCGCGGTCAACGCGATGGGGAATGGGTCGTTTACAAAGAATTAGACTGCAAGTTATGCAATCGGCAAATTGCGTACGTTCAGTTCAGGAAAAGCGAAAAACCTGTCGATGCGGCAATGCACAAGTTTGTCACGTTTTAGTCATGCAATAACGTTAGATGCAGCGCGGCGAAAATATCGATCGGTCGTGCTGAAACATAGGCTGGCAAGGCTCGATAGGGACCGGCAGAAGGAGCGGGAAAGAGATGATTTCGCGCTGGCAATTAAGCGGATCAAACAGACCGCGAAACGCAGGCAATAGTCAGACGATAAATTTTATTCAATCCCTCCGCTGGTGTGTCGGCTTGTGCCGTTAAAGCAACAGAGTGTGTATGACTCGCATCGGACACTGGTGCGATGCAGGGAACGAGGCCGATAATCGATTCGCAAAGGAGAAAGATCATGGATGCCAAACCACCGAAGATTCCGACCCCGGACAAAGTTCTTTACCCGGATCCGGAACCTGTGGCCGTCGAGTTTTTGGGAGCCGAGCTGCCCGAGCATGTTCGCGCTTTCTTTGACGAACAACGCAAGTCGTGCGATCCGAAGTAACGGTTCCTTGGGGCGGCGCAGCATTCGCTCTCGTCGATTTCACGCGCAGCGAATACTCGCGTCCTCATTACGCGTCCGACATCTCCGTCATGACGTTGGATCAGTTCGCCTGAGCACAGCAGTTGCACTGGGCCACGCGGCTCGAGCGTGTACGCGCGTCCTTCTCTCGCCCACTTCGCCGCGACGATCCGTGTGAATCGACCCGGTGCTCGCAGGTTGCGGCGCATCATTTATTCTTCTGGTTTTTCCGTCAACGGCCGCCCGGCCATGTCCACCTCATGAACCATTTGCATCGCTTCGGCGCGTCATGCGCGCTCGTCATCGCCGCCGCCTTCGCCTTCTCGCCCGCCCCCGCCCTCGCCGACGGTGACGACACCGCGCTCACGAGCCTGATCGCGCTGGTTTCGCAGCGCCTTGCACTCGCGGAACCGGTCGCACGCTGGAAGTGGGCGAACCACCAGCCGATCACCGATACGCCGCGTGAAAACGCGCTGCTCGCCGAGGTGGAAAAGCGCGCCGCGGCGGCAAACGTCGACCCGGCGTTCGCCCGCGCGTTCTTCCAGGATCAGATCGATGCGAGCAAAGACGTGCAGAACGCGCTCTTCGCGAACTGGCGTCGCACCCAGCCACCGCAAGGTCCCGCACCCGATCTCGCAACCAGCACCCGACCGCAGCTCGACAAGCTGACACAGTCGTTGATGGCGAGTCTGGCGCGCGTGCAGCCGCTGCGCGCGGCGGACGATTGTCCGTCGCGGGTCGCGCAATCGCTGGCTAACTGGAAGGCGCTGACGCGCTATGACTCTGCGCATTCGAGCGCGTTGACGCACGCACTAGGTCACGTGTGCGAGACGGGCGGAGTCGGCGCCACCGGCTGATTCCGGTAACGCCACGGCGCGCGCACGTCGCATAAGCGTCACGCGACGATGCTCGACTCAGGGCTATCACGCGACACGCTCAACGGCATCACGCGCAGGCCTCGCGCCAGATGGCTTTGCAGGATACGGTACGTCGAGAGTTCGAACGAGAACGACCCAGCCAGCGTCGACGCATGCAGCTGCGCCGCCGCGACGAGCGAGGACGCGTGTCCGAGGTAGCGCCAGCGATCGACCACGTGGAAGATACCCTGCGCGTCCTCACGCTCCTCGAACACGATGGGCCCCTCGAACGGCCACGGCGCGTTCGCGGGATCGCTCTTCGTCACGCGCGGCAAGCGGTTGTGGCCCGGCCGCAGCGTTGCGATCCACTGCGCCTCCGCGAGCATCGCGCCGAGTTCTCCGCCGGTCGCGTGCCATTCGACGCGTCGCACGAGCTGCGCTAGCCGCATATCCTTCGACGAACGCCGCTCGCCAGTCAGATGCGAGCGCAGCCGCTGACGCACGCGCACGCTGCGACCGACATACAGCGGCGCATCGTCTTCGCCATAAAACGCATACACGCCACAGCCAGCCGGCGCGGTGTCGAGCAAATCTTCGGTGATGTCGCCCGCGAGCCGGTAGCGACGCGTCGTGCGCTCGATCTGCGCGCGCAGCGCTTCCAGCGGCACGAGCGTCGGCAGACGCTGCCAGAACTGCCAGATCAGATCGGCGTCGGCGAGCGCGCGGTGGCGGTCGGACGGCACCAGCGCATGGCGTTCGACCAGCGCATCTAGACCGTGGCGCTTTTCGCCGGGAAACAGCGCGCGCGACAGCCGCACCGTGCACAGCACGTCCGGATCGAACGCGATTCCCGCGCGACGAAATTCGCTGCGTAAAAATCCGCGATCGAAACTCGCGTTGTGCGCGACGAACAGCTTGCCGTTCAAACGCTCGAACAACGCGGGCGCGATCGACTCGAACGTCGGTGCGCCGCGCACCATGTCGTTCGTGATGCCGGTCAGCTGTTGGATGAACGACGGAATCGGCTGCTGCGGGTCGATCAGGCTGCTCCAGCGCGAGACGCCGGCCAGCCCGACTTCGACGACGCCAACCTCAGTAATGCGGTGCTCGCTCGTGGAGCCGCCGGTCGTTTCGAGATCTACGAAAACGATGGGTGAGTCGAGTGCCGGTTCCGGCGAAAGCAGTTCAGACATGGGACAAGGGATTCCGGCATGAATTTGCGGGAAGTATGCACCAGTTGGACGTTGCGCATCCAGACAGCGCCGCGTGCGCAGCTGGAAGCTGCGTCGGCATGGGCCGTCGATTTTGCGCTGAAATCCCGCAGACGCTTAAACCAGACCATTAATCCAGACGTAGTCAATTCGCTTCGATGGATTATCTTCCGACAAAAACGCGTATTGTTGAACCACGCAGTTACCGAAGATCCGACCTGGAGACATCTAGATAAAAATAAAAACCCTCGCGCGACGGCGAGGGTTTTTCGCTCCCGACTGCGCGGGCGGCGCGCCCAGCCCAGCGCATTTACAGCGGCTGAATGTTGGCCGCCTGCTTGCCCTTCGGGCTGGTCTTGACTTCAAAAGACACGCGCTGATTTTCCTTCAACGACTTGAAGCCCTCGCTGCGGATCTCCGAAAAGTGCGCGAACAGATCCTCGCCACCCACGTCCGACGTGATGAAGCCAAAACCCTTAGCATCGTTGAACCATTTGACGATACCAGTTTCCATCTGCTGTTTTCCCTCTGTGATTTATCCAAAAGCGGGCGTTGCCCTTGAATCGATCCAACCCCGATTCAATTGCCTATATCTGGTCAAGGCAGAAACAGCCAATCAAATTCGGCTTTGCCGTTATACGGGGAACAGAGAATGACCGTCAAGTAAACTTTTCATATGCGTTTAGCGTATAAAAAGGTAAGGCTTCAAACTACAGGGATATAGGTCGGCGCGTCAAATTTACCTGAACGAAAATAATCCGAGTCCGCAAACGGGAAAATTTGCGAAAATATGCAATACAAATGTAACAAAGTCTATCTTTGCGTAAGTGTTTGTCCGACTTGTTGCGGCGCCGCCTCACTCGCATGATGGAAGTCAGTTGTAGCGATGCGCTTCAGGAGGTTGCCATGCTGTCCAAGGAAATTCACCGTCTCTTCACCTGGCTCACTCATTCGCACGCAAAGGTCATATCAGACCAGCCCGCACAGATCGGGGATTCATGCACCGTTTTCGACTTCGATCCGATGTGGCACGGAGACCACTGGCAGAACCTGCTCTCCTCGCCAATGGATGCGCGCCGTTATGTGATGGAAGACTGGAGCGTGCCCGCGCAGGCGGACTGGGACGACGCGGAAGGTACTGCGCCCGCTCATTAGAGACATTCGCGAAACTCGTCCGCCATAAAAAAAGCGCGACTGGAAGGTCGCGCTGACAAAGGTTTGGAGATCTTTTTCGTCAACGAAAAAGTCTGCTTCGAAAAGCAGAAATAAGAGTATAGCGGTCATATGCAAGTTCGATTATTCACATAATTAACAATCGTCTATTGCCGCCACAACAACAATCGTTTTCCCGCATTTCTTCCCGTTGTTTTTCCGCATCGTTCGGTGTCGCGAATCAGCAACGCGCTTTAGGAAAATTCAGACGCCGAATCCGCCCAGTCGACGCAAAGCCTTTATCCATAAGGCTTGAATGGCGATTAGCGATCGTTTCTCGTCGCGTAATACTTTATTGCGCGAATCGGAACGCCAACTCCCGGAAGTGTCTCTCTAAACTCTGCCTAATCGGAAACCGGCGCGGATGTGGTCAACGCGCTTCTCACGCGGATTCCGCTTCTCGCAGCGCTCGCGTGAAGGTCTCCTAAGCCAGGGTTTTATACCTCTCTCGCTCTTGGAGTTATATCAATGAAGAAGACACTCATGGTCGCTGCCCTGTCGGGCGTTTTCGTAACGGCAGCGCACGCGCAAAGTAGCGTCACCCTGTATGGCCTGATCGACGCCGGAATCACTTATACGAACAACCAGCATCCGAATCCGAGTAGTAACCAGCACGGCGCCAACGTGGCGATGACGAGCGGCTCGGTGAACGGCAGCCGTTTCGGCCTGCGTGGCGCTGAAGATCTGGGCGGCGGTCTGAAGGCCATCTTCACGTTGGAGAACGGCTTCGGCATCAATGACGGCACGCTCAAGCAGAACAGCCGTCTGTTCGGCCGTCAGGCCTTCGTCGGTCTGTCGAGCGACCAGTTCGGTGCCGTGACCCTCGGCCGTCAATACGACAGCATGGTCGACTACGTCGGCCCGCTGGCACTGACCGGCACGCAGTACGGCGGCACGCAGTTCGCGCACCCGTTCGACAACGACAACTTGAACAACTCGTTCCGTATCAACAATTCGGCCAAATTCCAGAGCGCGAACTACGGCGGCTTCAAGTTTGGCGGCTTGTACGGCTTCTCGAACCAGGCTGCCGGCTTCGCCAACAACCGCGCTTACAGTGCGGGCGCGTCGTATAACTGGGGCGGCCTGAACGTTGCCGCTGCGTACATGCAACTGAACAGCAATGGCGCGAACAGCGCAGCCGCTGCGTTCAACTCGGGTGGCGCGGTGTCGGGCGACAACACGTTCTTCGCTCAGCGTCAGCAAACGTGGGGCGCAGGCGCCAACTACGCGTTCGGCCCGGCAACGGTCGGCCTCGTGTACTCGCAGACGAACCTGCATGGCTTGGCAGGTATCAGCGCGGCCGCATCGGGCATAACGAGCGGCATCGGCTTCCCGACCAACAGCGCTCAGTTCCAGAACTTTGAAGCCAACGCCCGTTACGCGCTGACGCCGGCAATCAGCATCGCTGGCGCGTACACGTACACCCGCGCCAACCTGTCGAGCTCGCACGTGCACTGGAACCAGGTCAACCTGCAAACCGCGTACGCATTGTCCAAGCGTACCGACGTGTATCTGCAAGGCGTGTATCAGGCAGCAAACGAAGACTCGATCGTTAACGCCTACATCAATGGCGTGGGCGGTGCTTCGGGCAACAACAAGCAAGTCGCTGTGACCGCAGGTCTGCGTCACCGCTTCTAAGCACTGCGCAAGGACTGGCAGTAGAGAAGGCGCCGTTCGCGGCGCCTTTTTTTATGTCCGTGCCGACGTGGGTTTTTGCCGCTTTGTGCGCAGGCCTGCGTGCGTGCACGTGAGCCCACGTCCTCGCCAGAGGCCTAGCGGCCGCTATCAGGCAGCGGATACTTGACGTCGAGAATGTCGATCGACTGCGGACCGGCCGGCGTGAACAGCGTGACCGTATCGCCGACTTTAGCCTTTAGCAGCGCACGCGCAATGGGCGAAATCCAGCTTACGTGCCCGATGTCCAGGTCGACCTCGTCGACACCGACGATCGTCACCTGATGCTCTTCGCCGTCCTCGGTCGCATAGTCGACCCTCGCGCCGAAAAACACCTGGTCGACGTTTTCCTGCCGGCTGCTATCGACGACCTCGGCTAGATCGAGCCGCTTGGTCAGAAAACGGATGCGCCGGTCGATTTCCCGCAGACGGCGTTTGCCGTAGATGTAGTCGCCATTCTCCGAGCGGTCGCCGTTCGACGCCGCCCACGACACGAGCTTGACAACCTCGGGCCTCTCGACATCGATCAGATGCAGCAATTCATCACGCATACGCCGATGACCGGCGGGAGTCATGTAATTTTTGGTGCCTGCGGGCACGTCGGGCTGGGCGATGTCGAGATCGTCATCGTTGTCTTCGCTCGACTCTTTGACAAAGGCCTTGTTCATAATCATCCATTAACAGCAACTAGCAACAATCTCATAAAAGGTTACACGATCGGGCCGGGGACACAAATCGCCGTGATGGGCTTCCGTTTTTCAGATCTGTTGGCTATAATCTCGTTTCTGTGTGCGGCTGTAGCTCAGTTGGATAGAGTACTTGGCTACGAACCAAGGGGTCGTGGGTTCGAATCCTGCCAGCCGCGCCACCTTATTCGAGAGCGCCCTTACAGGGAGCTCTCAGGTTTCATCAGTTTTTATAGTAAGCATCACCGTTTTGCGTGCGGCTGTAGCTCAGTTGGATAGAGTACTTGGCTACGAACCAAGGGGTCGTGGGTTCGAATCCTGCCAGCCGCACCACCTGTGAAGGGCCTTCCAACCGGAAGGCCCTTTGTTTTTTCTGGCGCACCATGCCGTGCCCGTGCGCCAGCAACTCATCGCGGCGGCGACTGGATATCCCCAATTTGCCCATCCGGGTGCGGCAAGTCCTCGACGACCCCGCCCACCGTTTGCTCGCTGATCGTGTCGGTCCGCATGCCGGTCAGTGCTTGGCGCTCGCGCAGCACGTCGTCGACGGTATCGCCGAAACGGCTCACGACAAACGCCCGCAGCAAAGCAATGCGCAGCGAGTCGCCCATTCCCTCCGAGGCTCGCTGCCCGCCCTTGAACTCAGCGACGCATACCGCCCCTTTATCGCTCTGCTCGCGCACGTCGAGCCGCATCGCGCGCTCGAGCACAACGGCAGCCGCCTCCCATGATGCGGAAGGCGTGAAACGCCCGTCCCACGGACGACCACGATCGTTGCCGCGGATCGCAACAGTCTCGCCACTATCGGTAAAGTAGATTTCGCGCACGAAGTCGTGCAGGCTGCGCGCCACCCAGTAATCGAGCGCCACGTCAGCGAGGTCGGACACGTTCATCTGCGTTCCCCCTGGAGTTCAGGTGAGACCAGCCTTGAGTTGTATCCTGAGCCGCCGCACGAAAGATGCCTGACTGGCGTGAAGCGCCAGTCCAAGCCGCGCCGACGCCCAGCCGGAAGCCGTTCAGTAATCCGCGCGCTCGCGGTCGATGCGCATGCCGCCGTCGTGGCGGTGATGCCCCTCTTCGCTCGGCCGCTCACGCGTGATGCGCATCACATCGGGATTCGTGCGCACGCGCCGCATCACATTGGCCAGATGCACCCGGTCGCTGACCTGGATCACGAAGCGCAGAATCGTGGATTCCTGCGACAGATCTTCGTCCATCGCGATATGGACGATGTTCGCGTCCGCCGATGTGATGTCGGCCGCTACGCGGGCGAACACGCCCTTGGTGTTCTTGACCAGTACCTTGACCGCGACATCGAACAGCCGCCCCGGCTGCGGCGCCCACGCGACGTCGATCCAGCGGCCCGGATCGCGCCGGTGGATACGCTGCGCGACGCGGCAGTCGGTGGTATGAATCGCCATGCCGAGACCGATGCCGATATAGCCCATGATGTCGTCGCCCGGAATCGGACGGCAACACGCGGACAGCTGCACCGACATGCCCTCGGTACCGGTGATGACGACCGGCGGCGCGTGCGGCGTCGAACCGGACTCGGAGCGCGAGCCGTCGTCGTCGGCGTCGCGCCCGCTCATCAGCACTTCGATGCGCTTGGCCATCACCGCGGCGACTCGCCGGCCGAGACCGATGTCCGCGAAAATTTCCTGACGGTTCTTGTTGCCCGTCCACTGCACGAGCTTTTCCCACGCCTCCGGCGTCACGTCCGATAGCGCAAGGCCATAGCCCTTCAACGCCTGATCGACGAGACGCTCGCCGAGCTGCACCGACTCGTTCAGACGCATCGTCTTCAGATAATGACGGATCGCCGAGCGCGCCTTGCCGCTGCGCACGAAGCCGAGCCATGCGGGGTTCGGCTTCGAATACGGCGCCGTGATGACTTCGACGATGTCGCCGCTCTTCAGCTCGGTACGCAACGGCAACAGCTCGTTGTTGATCTTCACCGCGACGCACTGGTTGCCGAGGTCGCTGTGGATCGAGTACGCGAAGTCGAGCGCGGTGGCGCCGCGCGGCAGCGCCATGATCTTCGACTTCGGCGTGAACACGTAGACCGCATCCGGGAACAGGTCGATCTTCACGTGCTCGAGGAATTCGCTCGAATCGCCCGCTTCGCTCTGAATGTCGAGCAGCGACTTCAGCCACTGGTGCGCACGCTTCTGCACGTCGTTCAGATCCGCGCTGCCGTTCTTGTACAGCCAGTGCGCGGCAACGCCCGCCTCGGCGATCTCGTGCATCTTGCGTGTGCGCACCTGAAACTCGATCGGTGCGCCGAACGGGCCGACGAGCGTGGTGTGCAGCGACTGATAGCCGTTCACCTTCGGGATCGCGATGTAATCCTTGAACTTGCCCGGAACAGGCTTGAAAAGCGCATGCAACGCGCCGATGCAGGTATAACACTCGAGCGCGCTCTCGACGACCACGCGAAAACCATACACGTCGAGCACCTGCGAAAACGACAGCTGCTTGTCGCGCATCTTCTTGTAAATGCTGAAGATGGTTTTCTCGCGACCGGTGACTTCGGCGTCGAGCTTCGCGTCCGCAATCGCGCGCTGCACCGATTCGAGAATCTTGCCGACCACCTCGCGACGATTGCCGCGCGCCGCCTTCACGGCTTTTTCGAGTGTCGCGTAACGGTGCGGGTTGAAGTTCGCGAAACTCAGGTCCTGCAGCTCGCGATAGGTATTATTCAGGCCGAGCCGGTGAGCGATCGGCGCGTAAATGTCTAGCGTTTCGCGCGCGACACGGCGACGTTTCTCCGACGGCACCGCGCCGAGCGTGCGCATGTTGTGCAGCCGGTCGGCGAGCTTCACGAGGATTACGCGCACGTCGCGCGCCATCGCGAGCAGCATCTTGCGGAAATTCTCCGCTTGCGCTTCCTCGCGATTGCGAAACTCCATCTTGTCCAGCTTGGACAACCCGTCGACCAGTTCCGCGACCTTCGCGCCGAAGCGCTCGGCGAGCTCTGCCTTGGTCACGCCCTGGTCTTCCATCACGTCGTGCAGCAGCGCCGCCATGATCGCCTGGGCGTCGAGATTCCAGCCCGCGCAGATTTCCGCGACGGCGACCGGATGCGTGATGTAGGGCTCGCCGCTCTGGCGATACTGGCCGAGGTGGGCTTCGTCGCTGAAGTGGAACGCCGCCTTGATGTCCTTGATCTCTTCCGGCTGCAGATAGCCGGACAGCGCAGACGTCAGATTGGCGATGGAGACGACATCATGCCGGCGCGGCTGCTCCGGCGTGGCGGTCGGCCCGAACAGATGGCGAAACGATTGCTCGAGGACCGCGTCGATGTACTTGCGTGCAGAGGACGGCGAGTCGGTGTCGTGCTCCGCTTCCGTGGCGGTGGGCGGGGTAGCACTCATGGTCGCCTCCGGTAGCGGTCAGGGTTGGACGCAGTTCTGCACGTTGAGCAATCCGGTGTGGCGAATACCGGCAAGTCGAAAACGAAAATCCTTGCGCCTTAGACCGGCACCTTCTTCAGCATTTCGACGCCGACCTGACCCGATGCGATTTCACGCAGCGCGAGGACGGTGGGCTTGTCGCGGCTTTCGATTTTCGGCGTGTGGCCTTGAGCGAGCTGACGCGCGCGATAGGTTGCGGCAAGCGCGAGTTCGAAACGGTTCGGGATCTGTTTGAGGCAGTCTTCGACGGTAATGCGGGCCATGTTGGGTTCCTTCTCAGTATGTTGCTTATTCTACCTTATGTGCTTGACACCACGCCGCGCTCACGCGTGCGGCAGGTGGATGCCGAGCTGCATGAAAAGCTGCGTGTGACGCGCGTACTGCGACGCGAAGCGCGAGCGCGTCGCGCCGACGAGGCACTGCAACTCCGCCAGCGCGCGATCGAAGTTCTCGTTGATCACGACGTACTCCGCTTCGGCCGCGTGCGCGATCTCGCCGCCCGCCGCGAGCAAGCGTCGCGTGATTACGTTCGGCTCGTCCTGGCCGCGCTTTTTCAGACGCTCTTCGAGCGCTTCGAGCGACGGCGGCAGAATGAAAATCTCCACCGCGTTGTTGAATTGCTTCTTCACCTGCTGCGCACCCTGCCAGTCGATTTCGAGCAGCACGTCATGGCCGTTTTTCATCTGCTCCTCGATCCACACGCGCGACGTGCCGTAATAGTTGCCGTGCACTTCCGCGCTTTCGAGAAACTCGCCCGCGTCGTGACGCTGCATGAAATCTTCGACGCTCGTGAAGTGATAGTGCTCGCCGTCCTGCTCCTTCGGACGCGGCGGGCGCGTCGTGTAGGAGATCGACAGACGGATCGCGTCGTCGCTCGCGAGCAGCGCGTTCACGAGCGTCGACTTGCCCGCGCCTGACGGCGCGACGACCATGAACAGGTTGCCGGGATACGCGCCGGCGTACGAATGGCGCGCCGCGCCGGTTTCGCGTGGATGGTGGTCGGTCATGATGTGTGGTGCTCCAGCCTTATTCGAGATTCTGTACCTGCTCGCGCATCTGTTCGATCAAGAGCTTCAGCGTCATCGACGAATCCGCGAGTTCCTTCGCCACCGCCTTCGAACCGAGCGTGTTCGCTTCGCGGTTCAGCTCCTGCATCATGAAGTCGAGCCGCTTGCCGACCTTGCCGCCCTTCTCGATCACGTGACGCGTTTCGTTCAGGTGCGCGGTGAGGCGCGACAGCTCTTCGGCGATGTCGATGCGAATGCCGTACATCGTCACTTCCTGGCGAATCCGCTCGTTGATCTCTTCGCGCGATACGATCGTCACGGCCGCATCCGGCGCGGCGATGCCGAGCGCTTCCTGCAGACGCTCGACGATTTTCTGCTGATGTCGCGCAATCAGCTCGGGCACGAGCGGGGTGATCTTCACGACGATCGTCTCCATTTCGGTGACGTTGGCGAGCAGCATCGTCGCGAGTTGCGCGCCCTTCGCGCGCGCGCACGTCGATCAGGTCCGCGATCGCCTGCTTGCCGCATCCGAGCACCGCATCGCGCAGCGTCTCGGGCGCGATGCCGCTTTCGGCGAGCACGCCCGGCCAGCGCAGAATTTCGCCGGTGCGCAGACGGCCGGCTTCAGGAAACGTGCCGAGCACCGTGCGTTCCAGCTGCGCGAGTTGCGCGAGCGCGTCGCGGTTGATCGCGCCCGCGTTCGCCGACTGCTCGCTGCGCTGCAGATTCACGCGAATGTCGACCTTGCCGCGCGACAGCTTGTTCATCAGCATCTCGCGCAGCGTCGGTTCGACGACGCGCACGTCTTCCGGCATGCGGAAGTTCAGATCGAGAAAGCGCGAGTTCACCGTGCGCAATTCGACCGACACGCTGACGCCACCCGTGCCCGAGGCTGCCACGAGTTCGCGCGTGGCGCTCGCATAGCCAGTCATGCTGTAGATCATCGTATTTCTCGCGATTGGGGCCATGCGGTAGACGATGGCCTGAGAAGCGGATCGCCCGGCGTGTACGAGACGCGGGGCGGGGAATCGGCATTATCCCATTTTTGTCGCAGCCATCCGTATGGGCAACCGCCCTATCCGATCGGCGGTAAAATTAGGGTTTTTCCTCCGCCCTCCTCCAGCCCATCCCGACCCATTCCGACATGAGCAACGACACCCAACGCCCCAGCGGCCGCCAGCCCCACCAGTTGCGCGACGTGCGCATCACGCGTCACTACACGAAGCATGCGGAGGGCTCGGTGCTGGTCGAATTCGGCGACACCAAGGTGATCTGCACCGCGAGCGTCAGCGAGAGCGTACCGCCGTTTCTGCGCGATCGCGGCCAGGGCTGGCTCACCGCCGAATACGGCATGCTGCCGCGCGCCACCCATACCCGCAGCGACCGTGAAGCCGCGCGCGGCAAACAAACCGGCCGCACGCAGGAAATCCAGCGGCTGATCGGCCGCGCGCTGCGCTCGGTGTTCGATCTCGAGAAGCTCGGCGCGCGCACGCTCAATCTCGACTGCGACGTGATCCAGGCCGATGGCGGCACACGCACCGCGAGCATTACGGGCGCGTTCGTCGCCGCGCATGATGCGGTCGCCAGATTGCTTGCCACGGGCCGCATCGAAAGCTCGCCGATCCTGGATTACGTCGCCGCGATTTCGGTCGGCGTGTACGACGGCGTGCCGGTGCTCGACCTCGACTACGACGAAGACTCGCAGTGCGACACCGACATGAACGTCGTAATGACGGGGGCGGGCGGCTTCGTCGAAATTCAGGGTACCGCGGAAGGCGTGCCGTTCTCGCGCGAAGAAATGAATGCGCTGCTCGATCTCGCGAGCGACGGCATCAGCACGCTGATCGCGAAGCAGAAAGAGGCGCTGGGAGTGCAGCAGTGAATGAGGTTCGTCAGGACGGTGGCGGGAACAATGCTCACGGCGTAACGTCGGGAATGCCGCTGAAAAAGGTCGTGCTCGCGTCGAACAACGCGGGCAAGCTGCGCGAATTTGCGGCGCTGCTCGGCGCGGCCGGCATCGAGTTGATCGCGCAAGGCGAACTCAACGTGCCGGAAGCGGAAGAACCGCATCCCACCTTCGTTGAAAACGCGCTGACGAAGGCCCGTCACGCTGCGCGGCTCACCGGCCTGCCCGCGCTCGCCGACGACTCGGGCCTTTGCGTGCGCGCGCTGCGCGGCGCGCCGGGCGTCTACTCGGCCCGCTTCGCGCAACTCGCCGGCGGCGAGAAAAGCGACGCGGCGAACAACGCGCGCCTCGTCGACGAACTGCGGGACGTGAGCGACCGCCGCGGCTATTACTACTGCGTGCTCGCACTCGTGCGTCACGCGGACGATCCCGAGCCGCTGATCGCCGAAGGCCGCTGGCATGGCGAAATCCTGGACGCGCCGCGCGGCGAGCATGGCTTCGGTTACGACCCGTACTTCTATCTGCCGTCGCTGAACGCGAGCGCCGCCGAACTTGAGCCGGCGGTCAAGAACGCGAGCAGCCATCGCGCGATCGCGCTGCGGCAACTGCTCGCGCGTCTGTCGGAGGAAGCGTGATTCCGATCCGATCGACGCCGGCGGACATCGGCAAGGGTGTCGTCAGTGCGTTCACGTCGCCGGGCAGCATCCGTTTGACGTCGCTGCCGCCACTTGCGCTGTACGTGCATTTCCCGTGGTGCGTGCGCAAGTGCCCCTACTGCGACTTCAATTCGCACGAGTGGAAAGGCGAGACGTTCCCGGAGAACGACTACCTCGACGCGTTGCGCGCCGACCTGGAAATGGCCTTGCCACTGATCTGGGGCCGCCAGGTGCATACGGTGTTCATCGGCGGCGGCACGCCTAGTTTGCTGTCGGCGGCGGGGCTCGATCGCATGCTGTCGGATATTCGCGCGCTGCTGCCGCTCGACGCCGACGCGGAAATCACGCTCGAAGCGAACCCCGGCACGTTCGAAGCCGACAAGTTCGCGCAGTTTCGCGCGAGCGGCGTGAACCGGCTGTCGGTGGGCATCCAGAGTTTCAACGAAACGCATCTGAAGGCGCTCGGCCGCATTCACGACGCGGCGCAGGCACGCCACGCGGTCGAAGTCGCCGCGACCACGTTCGACAACTTCAACCTCGACCTGATGTTCGCGCTGCCCAGGCAAACGCTCGCCGAATGTCAGGCCGACGTGGAAACGGCGTTGTCGTTTGCCCCGCCGCATCTGTCGCTGTATCACCTGACGCTCGAACCGAACACGCTATTCGCCAAGTTTCCGCCCGCGTTGCCCGACGACGACGCGTCCGCAGACATGCAGGACTGGATTCATCAACGCACCGCCGAGGCCGGCTACGGGCGCTACGAGGTGTCCGCGTATGCGCAGCCGCATCGGCAGAGCAAACACAATCTGAACTACTGGCGCTTCGGCGACTATCTCGGCATCGGCGCGGGCGCGCATACGAAGCTGTCGTTTCCTAATCGCATCGTGCGCCAAGCGCGCTACAAACATCCGACCACGTTCATCGAGCAGGCCAGGGCTGGTGCAAGCGTGCAGGAAGAGCATGAGGTCGGGCCGCGCGATCTGCCGTTCGAGTTCATGCTGAACGCGCTGCGCCTGGTAGAAGGATTTCCGGTGCATCGGTTCATCGAGCGCACGGGCCTGTCGATCACGACGATCGAGCCGGCGTTGCAGGAAGCGGAACAGCGCAAGCTGATCACACGCGACCACGAACGGATCGCGCCGACGCCGCTTGGGCAGGCGTTCCTGAACGACTTGCAGGCGCTGTTTCTGAAAGATCCGCAGTGATGGCGGGTCACCTAGACTCGGCAGCGAAGTCTTTTCAGGTTACAATTTGCGGCTTGGAGGTGTGGCCGAGTGGTTTAAGGCACCGGTCTTGAAAACCGGCGAAGGAGCAATCCTTCCGTGAGTTCGAATCTCACCGCCTCCGCCAGGCTTTCAAGAAAAACCCCGTAAGTTCAGTGACTTACGGGGTTTTTGTTTTTCTGGCCCGAGGTGGAGCAGTTCTCCGCTCTGATAGACCAGCGGTACGGTCGCTGCCCGCGAGCATCCGCGCTACGGGCGCGAAAAGCCGCAATGTTCGTGCGGGCGCTTTTTTCCGTTTCGTCGAGAGCCGTCGAGATTTTGGGCGGTCGCCCATGTACGGACTGCCTGTCGCACAGTAATTATCTGACTGCTGTCAACTCCGGCAGCGACTTCAGATAGACCATCGACACACCCATGTCCCTGTCCGTATTTGAAATGCACTCCGTGGAGCTGTTCTGCCAGCGGCCACCGGGTGCCTGTTATGTCATCTGCGACGAATGGCACTATAAGGCGTGCCTCGGCAAGGCCGCAGACCTTCAGAGGGCTAGGGCGGAGACCCGGGAATTTCTTGCTATCGCCGCACTGAATCGCAGGAAGTGGGAGGAGGACCGGAAACTGATTAGGAATCTCATTGGCAGTCACTGGCTGTTTTTTCATGATGTACGGGACCGCAACCCTGATACCGATGGCTGGTGGGTGATCGTTGCTCTTCTCGAAGAGATTCGCCGGGGCAAACTGCTTGCCGTTAAAGGTCCGCGTAATGGCCTGTTTCCGTCACCGTACAGCAGCACGCCGTTAATGAATCCCATAGCGAGGACAGGCAGTCACCCGGACGGCGAACCCATTTTGTCCGTCCAGTATGATCCGGCCACCTGGCAAACCCGGTTGAACGCTGCGCGGGCAGCCAGGGCTGGCGATAGAGGCTCATCAACGCTGCTCGGCGACGCGCAGCCGTTTGAGTATGTGCCTGATGCGTTGAGCGGCGATGTGGTTGAACTCGCCGAGAGCACGAACAACCCAAACTACGCGGCGAAGATGCTGGGGTATGACCGCAAGACCTTCGGCAGGATGATCCATATGATGAAAGAAGACAATCGAATGCGCGGGGACGACAACGTTATTTGGCACGACGATGGGAATGTCGAGTTCAGAGGCGCGATCATCGACAACATGCATAGCTGGGCACCCTGAGAGAAACAGAGATGGCACCCGAACACAAACTCGCCCACGCAGCGTTCACGATCTATCAGGACACCGAGCCGCCCGAATTCTGGACGAACTATTTTGGCGTATCACCATCTCGCGCGGGAGCCAAAGGGCAGCCCAGGTTAATGCCGTCCGGCATGATGAGCAGCATTCCTTGGCGGCAAGGCACATGGATCGTTTCGAGCGCGGAGGCAATAATGAGCGACGATCTGACGCCTCATCTTCGCTATCTGGTGGGCCACCTCGGGCTACCCCGTGCCGATTTGCGAGAACTCATCGAGCGCACTTGCGCGCAGATGCGCTTCTTCTGCTATTGGGACAACGAGAGCGGCGACCGCGTGCCTGACGTGCCCGACGATATTCGCACCATGATGGAAGCCATGGGCGGCACGGTCGAGATCGATGAATATCGATAGAGCCTCGCTCGAATGCACAAGCCGATGCTCGGGAATTGGCTTTTTTTGCAACCCTGCAAGGCACAGCGCGAGTGTTATGGGCCGCACTTCTGAATTAATCCTCTATGCTGCAAACAGGCACGGCCCACACTTCCATCATCGGCCGGCGCTGTTCCATCAAATCGGTGCGGTGATAAGCCGCCTAAATCTTGTTCGACACGGTATGGGCAAGCGCCCGCTCGGCAAGGTCGCGCGCATAGCCCTGTTCGCTGGCCCAATCGCGGGAGCTTGAACGGAAGCCGTGCAATGTCGCCGTGCGCCCCGGCGTGTTGCTGTTCGCCTTCACAGGCTGCGCAATTGTCGATTTTGGTCTCTTCGAGGATGCGCTCGCGGATTGCGGGCGCTGCGCGCGCAGCCAGGGCTGGCAATAGAGGCGCGTCAACGCTGCTCGGCGACGAATCTAGAAAAACATCATCGGCAATATGCAGGACTATGCAAACTGATCTTCATACGATGAACGCACATCAACTCGCACATGCATCATTTTCGATAGCCGGGGATGATTTAGATCCCGAAGTCTGGACCCGATATTTCAGCGTTACACCGGATACGGCGATAGTCAAAGGGGAGCGGTTTATGACTCCGTCGGGGCGACTGAGCAGCGTTCCGGGGCGTACCGGCGTATGGGGGGTGAGAAGCAAAGCCGCCGTTCGTAGCGACTCCCTGGAACCGCATCTCCGCTATCTTATTGATCGCCTGAACTTGCCGCGAGATGACTTGCGCCAGCTACTCGCAGACAAGGGCGCACAGATGCGTTTCTTCTGTTATTGGGACAACGAGAGCGGCGACCGCGTGCCTGATGTGCCCGACGATATTCGCACCATGATGGAAACCATGGGCGGCACCGCTGAGATCGATGAATATCGATAGAGCCTCGCTCGAATTCACAAGCCGATCCTCGCGAGTCGGCTTTTTTGTGCGACCTTGTAAGGCACAGCGCGAGTGTTATGGGCCGCACTTCTGAATTAATCCTCTATGTCGCAAACATGCACGGCCCCCGTACCCACCATCACGACCTAAACCACCGCCACCGCCTCAACCTCGATCTTGAACCCATAGTGCAACTGCGGCACCGGCACGACCGCGCGCGCCGGCCTTGCCTCGCCGGCCCACCCCGCATAGATCTGATTGAAGCTCGCCCAATGTTCGACATCGACGACATACACGCGCACCTGCACCAGTTGCGCGACGCTGCTGCCGACGCTTTCGAGCGCCGCCTTCACATTGGCCAGAACCTGTTCGGCCTGCGCGTCGAACGACGCATCGGCGAGCTTTTCGCCTTGCGCGTTGATCGGCAACTGCCCGGACACGAAGACGAAGCCATTCGCGACCGCGACATGACTGTAGTGGCCGCCGGGTTTCGCCAGCGCGGCCGGATTGTCGGTGTGGGGCAAACGTGAGGCGTGCGTGCTATCGGTCATCGACCACTCCAGAAGTGAAAATCTCGGAGCGATTCATCGCCGTGCTTCATTCAGCACGAACCCGCGCACGACGCATCACGCATCACGCGTCCGCCATCTCGAGCTTTTCGCGCGCATCCGCGCAACGACGATTCAGATCGCGATGCATCAACTGGCTATCGAGCAGAGCCGATACATCCGTCAACCCGTGATCAAAGCGCAAGACGTATTCGATGTCGGTGTAATCGTAATAAGCGCCGCTGTCGGCCAGCCGTTGCGCTTCGGCGAATGCCGCAAATTGCCGTTCGCCGTTCATCAGGTCTTTGATCGCCATGAGTGCCGCTCCGAGGAACAGTGACTTCATCATAGCAATGCAAACCGCAACGCACGGTGGTGCGCGCGCAACACCAGGTGTTTTCCGGAGACGCGTCCGATGAACTCACGCGTCGGCCGATGCCCACAGCCGCAATAGCACGATCGCCATCCGGTTTTCACGCCGTTTTCACAGCGCTCGCGCAGCGCTCACCCTCGATATCCGAACAACACGCTCACACAGCCGCAACCGGCGACTTCGTCCCGTGCCAACGCATCACGAGCATGCGTCCGACAAAGCACAGACAGCCCGCCACGCCGACCACGATACCCATGCCCTTCGGCGTGCCGTCCTGCCACAGTCCGACCGCGAGGCTCGACAGTGCGCCGAGCGCGAGCTGCACCGCGCCGAACACGGCCGCCGCGGCGCCCGCGTTGGCGGGATAGCGATGCATCAGATCGGTCGTGCAGTTGGCGGACAACACGCCCACCACGCTGACGACAAAGAACAGCCCGAACACGATCGACCATAAGCCGCCCCACCCCGTCAGCGACACGACGGACACGAACAGCGACGCGACGAAGCTCACGGTCGCCGCGAACGAGATGATCGGCACCGGCCCGAGCCGGCCGACGAGCCGCGTGTTCAGGTAATTGCCGAACATGATGCCGACGATGTTCAGCGCGAACAGGAATCCATAGTGCTGCGCGGACACGTGGAAATACTCGATGTATACGAACGGCGTCGCCGTGATGTACGCGAACATCGACGCGAACGCCATGCCGCCGCACAACATGTGTCCCCACGCGACCGGATCGCGCAGCAGCGTGCCATACGCGCCGAACGACTTCAGCAGCGCCGACTGCGCGCGCATCTCGCGCGGCCACGTCTCCGGCACCTTCAGGAATGCGGTCACCGCGCACACGGAACCGAACAGCGTCAGCGCGACGAACACGGCGCGCCAGCCGCCCAGCAGCAGCAACTGTCCGCCGATCAGCGGCGCGAGCAGTGGACCGATCGCCGTGACGATCGCGATCATCGACAGGACGCGCGCCGCGTCGCCCGGCTCGTGCGCGTCGCGCGCGATCGCGCGAGCCAGCACCGACGCCGCGCCCGCGCCCAACGCCTGCACGAAGCGGAAACCCACCAGCGAGCCGATCGAGACCGACAACGAGCAGGCGATGCTCGCGAGCGCATACATGATGATGCCGCCAAGCAGGATCGGCCGACGGCCATAGGTATCGGACAGCGGACCGTACAGCAGCATGCCGATCGAAAAGCCGAACATGAAGCTCGTGAGCGTCGATTGCGCGGCGCCCGTGCCGACCGCGAAGGCCTGCGCGATGGTCGGCAGGCTCGGCAGATACATGTCGATGGAAATCGGCCCGCACGCGGCCAGCGCGCCGAGCAACAGGATCAGCCGGCCATCGGGCCGGCGTCTGACGACGTGAGACATGGGAAATCCGGATGGAACGCCGCGCCGGCATCGGCTGCGGAACGGGTGAAGCGGGAACGGCCATCAGTTGACCGGCTCGATTGTACGCGACGGTTAATCCGCTGACGGCGCTCGTGGCCCGCTGCGTGGACGTTGCGCGACAGCGCCGCGCGGCGCGGCGCAATCAGCCTCGATCGGTTAAGCTGCCGCCAGCATGCCCAACGCGCTTCCGTATGCGCAGCTTGACGGCCCGACATAAAAGCTCGACGTCGCGCAACACCCTTCCCTTGATCCCGTTCGAACCCGCGATGACCGCCTTCCTGCTCATCTGGAGCCCCAAAAAATGGCCGTGGCCCGAGTTGCCCGACATCGCGAAACGCGTGGCGGCCGGCGACGCGGTGGCCGACGTGTGGGGCTCCGGCTTTGCGCGCGGCATCCTGCCCGGCGATCGCGTGTTCCTGCATCGCGTCGCGCAGGAGCCGAAGGGCATCTTCGGTTCGGGCTACGTGACGCGCGCGCCCTACGAAGTCCCCGACGCGTCGACCAAACGCGGCTACCGGCTGTGCATCGATTTCGTCTACGACTGGCTCGTCGATGCGCATCACGCGCCGGTCATCACGCGCGATCAGCTGCGTGTGCATCCGTTCTCGGTGCAGACGTGGGATGCGCAAAGCTCGGGCACGATCATCAAGCCGATCGCCGAAGGCGCGCTGGAGAAGCGCTGGGCCGAATTGACCGGCAGGCGCAAGCCGCCGACGATACCCGCACCGGGCAGCTAGGCGAAACACGCGCCGCCGCGACCGCCCGCCCGCACAGCCCGCAGGCGCCGACTCCGGTACAATTTCTCGATCCACCCCAGCATCGCGCGAAGGGTCCGCGGGAATCGTCCGAGGCCCTTTGCGCCGCTGCGCAACCCCTGCTCCCTATTCCAGCCATCGCCATGTCCAGAAACGAAACCCTCTTCGAACGCGCGCAACGCACGATCCCGGGCGGCGTGAATTCGCCGGTGCGCGCTTTCCGTTCCGTCGGCGGCACACCGCGTTTCATCGAGCGCGCGCAAGGCCCGTACTTCTGGGACGCGGACGGCCAGCGCTATACCGACTACATCGGCTCGTGGGGCCCCATGATCCTCGGCCACGTTCATCCCGAAGTGCTGGAAGCCGTGCAGCGCGCGCTCGTGAATGGCTTTTCGTTCGGCGCGCCGACCGAGTCGGAAGTCGAGATCGCCGAGGAAATCTGCAAGCTGGTGCCGTCGATCGAACAGGTGCGCATGGTGTCGAGCGGCACCGAGGCGACGATGAGCGCGCTGCGTCTCGCGCGCGGCTTCACGAACCGCAGCCGCATCGTCAAGTTCGAAGGCTGCTATCACGGCCACGCGGACAGCCTGCTCGTGAAGGCCGGCTCGGGCCTGCTGACCTTCGGCAATCCGACCTCGGCGGGCGTGCCGGTCGATATCGCGAAGCACACCACCGTGCTCGAATACAACAACGTCGCCGAGCTCGAAGAAGCGTTCAAGGCGTTCGGCAACGAGATCGCCTCGGTGATCGTCGAGCCGGTCGCTGGCAACATGAACCTCGTGCGCGCGACCCCTGAATTCCTGCAGGCGCTGCGGCGCCTGTGCACCGAGTACGGCGCGGTGCTGATTTTCGACGAAGTGATGTGCGGCTTCCGCGTCGCGCTCGGCGGCGCGCAGCAACTCTACGGCATCACGCCGGACCTCACCTGCCTCGGCAAGGTAATCGGCGGCGGGATGCCGGCGGCGGCGTTCGGCGGCCGGCGCGACATCATGGCTCACCTCGCGCCGCTCGGCGGCGTCTATCAGGCGGGCACGCTGTCGGGCAATCCGATCGCGGTCGCGGCCGGCCTGAAGACGCTGCAGCTGATCCAGGCGCCCGGCTTCTACGACACGCTCGCCGCGCGCACCACGCGTCTCGCGCAAGGGCTCGCGCGGGCGGCACGCGAAGCGGACGTGCCGTTCGCGGCCGATGCGCTCGGCGGCATGTTCGGCATCTACTTTCGCGAATCGATCCCGACGAGCTTCGCCGACGTCACGAAGAGCGATGTGCCGCGCTTCAACGCGTTCTTCCACAAGATGCTCGACGCGGGCGTGTACTTCGCGCCGTCCGCGTATGAGGCCGGCTTCGTGTCGAGCGCGCACGACGATGCGGTGATCGACGCGACGATCGACGCCGCGCGCGGCGCGTTCGCAGCGTTGAAAGGCTGAAGCCGGGCCCGAAGCAAAGGCCGCAACTCGCACGACCCAGACACCGCACCACAACGGACACCGATGTTCTCGCAAACCGATTTCGTCCACATGGAACGCGCGCTCGCGCTCGCGAAGCGCGGCATGTACACGGCCGACCCGAATCCGCGGGTCGGTTGCGTGCTCGTCAGAAACGGCGAGGTGATCGGCGAAGGCTTCACGCAGCCGGCCGGCCAGGATCACGCCGAAATTCGCGCGCTGAAGGACGCGCGCTCGCGCGGCCACGACCTGCGCGGCGCAACCGCCTACGTGACGCTCGAACCGTGCAGCCATTTCGGCCGCACGCCGCCGTGCGCGAACGCGCTGATCGAAGCGCAGATCGGCCGCGTGATCGCGGCGATGGAAGATCCCAACCCGCAGGTCTCCGGCCGCGGTCTCGCGATGCTGCGCGAAGCCGGTATCGAAGTACGCTGCGGGCTGCTCGCGAACGAAGCGCGGGAGCTGAACATCGGCTTCGTGTCGCGCATGACGCGCGGCCGTCCGTGGGTGCGCATGAAAGTGGCGGCATCGCTCGATGGCCGCACCGGCTTGCCGTCGGGTGAGAGCCAGTGGATCACGAGCGCGGCCGCGCGGGCCGACGGTCATGCGTGGCGTGCGCGCGCGTCGGCGATCCTGACCGGCATCGGCACTGTGCGCGAGGACAATCCGCGCATGACCGTGCGCGCGGTCGATACGCCGCGCCAACCGCACCGAGTGCTGATCGACAGCCAGCTCGACGTGCCGCTCGACGCGCTGATCCTGGCCGGCGCGCCGACGCTGATCTTCTGCGGCGAGCTCGACGCGCGCCTCGAAGAACGCGCGAGCGCGCTGCGCGAGCGCGGCGCCGAGATCGTGCCGCTGCCGAACGCGTTCGGCAAGGTGGATCTCCCGCGCATGCTGAGCGTGCTCGGCGAGCGTCACGTCAACGAGCTGCACGTCGAAGCCGGCTACAAGCTGAACGGTTCGCTGCTGCGCGAAGGCTGCGTCGATGAACTGCTGGTCTATCTCGCGCCGAGCCTGCTCGGCGTGGACTCGATGAGCATGTTCAATCTGGACGCGCCCGACCAGCTCGAAGACCGCGTGAAGCTGAATTTCCACACGGTCGAGCGGATCGGCGACGATCTGCGGATCCTCGCGCGTTTCGCGCCGACAGCCTTACCCGGGACCGACACCGTGTCTCCCACCGTTTCGAAATGATCAAGGACTAGCACGATGTTTACAGGAATCGTCGCGGCAGTGGGCCGCATCGAATCAGTCAAGCCGCTCGGCACGGGCGGCGACGCGGGCGTGCGCCTGAACGTCGAGGCGGGCGGGCTCGACCTCGCCGATGTGCAGCTCGGCGACAGCATCACGATCCAGGGCGCCTGCATGACGGTGGTCGCGAAGACCGCTCATTCGTTCGAGGTCGACGTGTCGCGCGAGAGCCTGAACCGCACGGCCGGTCTCGGCGAACCCGGCGAGGTCAATCTCGAGAAAGCGCTGCGCGCACATGACCGGCTCGGTGGACATATCGTGTCCGGACACGTCGACGGGCTCGGTATCGTCACGCGTTTCGCCCCGGTCGGCGAATCGCACGAGCTGCGCATTCTCGCGCCGCGCGACATCGGTCGTTATCTCGCGTACAAGGGATCGATTACGGTCAATGGCGTGAGCCTGACCGTGAACTCCGTCGTTGATCGCGACGACGGCTGCGAGTTTTCGATCAATCTGATTCCGCATACCGTGCAGGTGACGGCGCTCAAGCATCTGCACGACGGGGTAAAAGTGAATCTGGAGATCGATCTGATTGCGCGGTATGTGGAGCGGATGCTCAATGCGCCGCGCGATGGCGATCCATCCTCGACGTAACCTGGCCACTTCCCTCGAGACCGTTACGCGATACCAGGAGCGCATGCTCGGTGCGTATCGGGACAGCGATCGATCCGCGCAGCAAGCCGGTTTGAGCGAGGCGAATCCGGGGTCGTGACCCAGCGCGCATGCACGATCCGAAGCTGACAATCACAATGAAAGAGCCGCACCTGCTCCGGCGCTGCGGTCGCGCACGCGCCGCGTCCCCATGCGATCGTGCGTGCATCGGTCGACGAACGTGGACAGAGCAGCGACGCGGTCGTCGAAGTCTCGTCCGGCAATCCAGCGTTCGACAACCTCGCCCTTCAGGCATCGCGGCGTGCCCAGTGCAGCGCGCTCACGGGCATGGACAATCAGCCTGTGGCGGTCGAAACGAATTTCGTTTTCAATCTACCGCACGCGAGTGGCGATACGGCTCACTCCGGCGCAGGCGTCGCGGCGGCCGCGAGCAACGCGGACTCCCCGCGACCGCCGTCTTCTCCCGCGGGCGCGATCGGTTCTTCGCTGTTGCTCGAGCCTTGCGAGCGCCCCTTGCGACGACTCGCCCAGAACGCCAAGCAACGGCAGCACGACGCTTCAGGGATTCGGCCGGCAAGACCGCCGGCCGTTGGCAACGAAAGGCGGCGGCCGTGTCGCCACGGCGCCGCCTCGTGCGATTACGCTTCGGCCGAAGCGCGCAGACGATGGACGAGCTGGTTGTCCTTACCCTGGACCAGCGGCGTGATCGTGAAGTTGAACTCGATCTCCTTGTACGTATCGGCCTTCAGGCCCAGCGCCGCGCCACCGCTTTTCTCGACGACCGGCGGAATCAGCTCTTCGCGCGTTGCATACGCGAAGTCGTCCCAGATCAGCGGATCGCCTTCGATGTTGAACTGCGTGGTCAGCTTGCGATGGCCGTCGCTGCTGACGAAGAAGTGTACGTGCGCCGGACGGTTGCCGTGACGGCCCAGCACGTTCAGCAACTGCTGCGTCGAGCCGTGCGGCGGGCAGCCGTAGCCTACCGGCATCAGCGTGCGGACCTCGTACTTGCCGTCGGCGCCGGTCTTCACCGCGCCGCGCAGGTTGAAGTCGCTCTGCGCGCCGGTCGGATCGAAGTGCGAGTAGAAGCCCTTCGAGTTCGCGTGCCAGCACTCGACGACCGCGCCGGCGACCGGCTTGCCGTCCAGATCCTTGACCGTGCCGCGGATCACCAGCGGGCCCGCGTCTTCGTCCGGGTTGATGTCGATCTTCGAGACGCCCTCGCGCACCGTCGCGCCGGCGACGTACAGCGGGCCTTCGATCGTACGCGGCGTGCCGCCTTCGAGACCGATCTTCTTGTCCTCGGCGTCCATGCGGATGTCGAGATACTTCTCGAGACCGAGGCCGGCCGCGAGCAGCGCCGCTTCGCCGTCCTGACCGAGCTTGTTCAGATAGTTGACGCCGGCCCAGACTTCGTCGGGCGTGATGTCGAGGTCATCGATTGCCTTGAACAGGTCGCCCAGCAGACGGAAAACGATCTGCTGGAAACGCGCGTTGCCACTCCCGGCATCGACGTTGGAAGCGGCTTTCAGCAGATCCTGCACTTCTTTGGTTTCAAATACTTTGACGCTCACGATGACTGTCTCCAGTTGGTATAGGGGGAAAAGATGGCTTTGGATGCGCTCGCCGTCAAAAGCGCCTGGCCCCTGGGCTCAGATGTCGCCGTCCCGAATCGACGACGGGTGACGACACAGAGGCGTCACCGAAATCTTCATGTACGGGAACAGAGGCAAGCCGGACAGAATGTCGTGAAGTTCGGCATTGCTCTCTACATCGAAGATGCTGTAATTCGCGTACTCGCCAACGAGGCGCCAGATATGACGCCACTTGCCGCTACGCTGGAGCTCCTGCGAGTAAGCCTTCTCGCGGGTCTTGATTTCGTTCGCCACTTCGGCCGGCATGTCGACCGGCAGGTGCACGTCCATTCGCACATGGAAAAGCATCGTTGAATCCTCTTGATCTAAATCCGTTTAGCGGGTGACCTTCATCAGCCCGTCTCGCGTGAATCGCTCGACCTTCGCCTCGTCGAGTTCGATGCCGAGACCCGGGCCTTTCGGCACGGTCAGTTCGAAGTCGCTGTAGTCGAGCGGCGTGGTCAGAATTTCTTCGGTGATCAGCAACGGCCCGAACAGCTCGGTGCCCCATTGCAGATTCGCGAAGCTCGCGAACAGATGCGCCGACGCCACCGTGCTGCACGCACCTTCGAGCATCGTGCCGCCGTACAACTCGATGCCGGCGGCATCTGCGATCGCGGCCACGCGCTGCGCGGCGAACAGGCCCCCGCTCTGTTCGATCTTGATCGCGAACACATCGGCGCCGCCGTTCTTCGCGATCTCGAACGCGCTGTCCGGGCCTTGCAAGACTTCGTCGGCCATCAGCGCGACCGGGAAGCGGCGCATCAGTCGCGCGAGCGCCGCGGCGGACGCGACCGGCTGCTCGACCAGATCGCAGCCCGCATCGGCCAGCGCCGGAATCGCCCAGGCGGCCTGGGTCTCGCTCCACGCCATGTTCACGTCGACGCGCACCGCGGCGCGCTCGCCGACCGCTTTCTTGATCTCGGTGACGTGTTTGATGTCGGTCTTCAGTTCCTTCGCGCCGATCTTCAGCTTGAAGACCTTGTGGCGGCGCACGTCGAGCATGTGCTCGGCTTCGGCGATGTCCTTCGCCGTATCGCCCGACGCGAGCGTCCACGCAACCGGCAGGCGCTCACGGCGACGGCCGCCGAGCAGCTCGCTCACCGGCACGCCGAGACGTTTGCCTTGCGCGTCGAGCAGCGCGGTTTCGAGCGCGCTCTTCGAGAAATGATTGACCTTGACCAGCTTGCCGAGGTGCGCCATCAGCGCCTGGATCTGCGTCGCGTCCTTGCCGATCATCGCCGGGGCGAAGTAGGCGTCGATCGCGAGCTTCATTGCTTCGGGGCTTTCCGGGCCGTAGGCCATGCCGGCGATCGTGGTGCCTTCGCCAATCCCGACGATGCCGTCGCTGCAGTAGACCTTGACCAGCATCAGCGTCTGCCCGTACATCGTGGCGACCGACAGCTTGTGAGGGCGGATCGTCGGCAGATCGACGAGGCGGGTTTCGATACGTTCGATGGTCGCTTGGGTCATGGCGGCTGCGGCGAGAAGTGAGTTCATTGGATGTTTTTATACCCTTCGCCCGTTTGGCCCGTCCAATACTTTTCCTGTCCTTTTTCATACCTGCAGGGTATGGTGAGGCCAGCAAGCCCGGCCTTTCTATGGATTTTGCATTGCACCATGCAGGTGGGGCATCGAAAATGAGGCCCGTTTTTGCGCCTCAAACTGACGTAAGTCAATGTTCGATGCATGGAGAGCATGTTGTGTAACCACCCGGATCGCGCAGTGAGTACTCCGTCGTTTCGGACTGCGGTTCATGCGCGCGGGCAACACTGCCCCTACAACTCGCCGCGCGCGGCTAGCGCGGCGATGCGCTCGGCGGTGCGACACGCGATCGCCTGAATCGTCAGCGACGGATTCACGCCGCCCACCGTCGGAAACACCGAGCCGTCGCACACCCACAGGTTGCGGATGTCCCAACTGCGGCAGTCCGCGTCGACGACGCTCGTCGACGGATCGTCACCCATGCGCGCGGTGCCGTTCAGGTGGCAGGTGTCGTCGGTCTCGCGCCAGATCTCCTTGCCGCCGGCGGCCGCGAGCGCCTGCTCCATGAAGTCGAGCGAATGCGCGATGAGCCGCTTGTCGTTGTCGCACCATGAATAGGTGACGCGCGCGATCGGCAGCCCGTACTGGTCCTTCTCGTCGGCAAGCGTCACGCGGTTGCGCTGCTGCGGCAGCATCTCGCCGACGATCTTCAGCCCCGCCTGGTGGTTGTACTTGAGCATCTCCGCGCCGAGCGCGTCGCCCCACAAGCCGCGGCCATTCTGCACCGCGACCCATCCGTTCGGCAGCGGCCCCTGGCTCATGTAGCAGTAGCCGCCGAAAAAATCTTTGCCCTTGTCTTCGTAGTTCCAGTGCTCGGTGAGCGCGAGCGACGGCGGCCCCTTGTACCAGCGGATGTCTTCATCGAAGGTGCCGTAGACGCCCTGATTCGACTGCGCCATCAGGTTTTTGCCCACGAGTCCCGAACTGTTCGCAAGTCCGTCGGGAAAGCGGCTGTTGGCCGACATCAGCAACAGGCGCGGCGTTTCGATCGCGTAGCCGGCCACCACCACGTGCTTCGCACGCTGGAATCGCCAGCGTCCTTCGCGCAGATATTCGACGCCGGTGGCGAGCCCCGCGTCGTTGGTGACGACGCGGCCGACCATCGCCAGATCGCGCACCTCGGCGCCGGCTCGCAGCGCACGCGGGATCCACGTGACGAGCGCGCTTTGCTTCGCGTTGGTCGCGCAGCCGGACACGCAAAAGCCGCGGTACACGCACGGATGCGCGCGGCCACGCGGCGCGGAGAGGGTCGCGAGCGGCGTGGGGCTCCAGCCGATGCCGAGCGCCTCGGCGCCGCGCGCGAGCACCAGCGCCGCCGCGTTCAGCTCATGCGCGCGATACGGATAGCGCGGCCGCTTCGGCCCCCACGGATAGTTCACCGGTCCGGAGATTTTCAGCGCGTCCTCGACCTCGCCGTAGTAGTGCCACATCTCGCGCCAGTCGAGCGGCCAGTCGGCGCCATAGCCGAGCACGCCGCGCGACTTGAACCACTCGGGCCGAAAGCGCAGCGACACCATCGCGAAATGGACCGTGCTGCCGCCCACCGCCTTGCCGCTGTTGTTGTTGCCGAGCTTCAGCGGATTGTCGCCGTCGCAGATGCGCTCGTCGGTCCAGAACAGTTTTTCCTGATGCGCTTCGTCAGACGCGAACTCTTCGAGCGGACGCCACCACGCGCCGGCATCGAACGCGACGACCTTGAAGCCTTTTTCCGCAAGCCGGCACGCAAGCGTGCCACCGCCGGCGCCGGTGCCGACGATCGCGAAATCGACCTCCTCGCCGTCAGGGTACGTGCGCATCGGCACCCAGCCGCCGCGCTGGAACACGTCGGGTGCGCGGCCGTCCTTGCCGCGTGGCCGTTGCTGCGCGTCATCGGACACGGCGATTCTCCTTCGCGGCCTGCTCATGGGTGTCGGGCGTCGCTTCAACCGCCTCCCACGGATCGCGGCGATTCAGGTACATGCGCACATAGCCGCGCGGATTCGCCGGGCCGCCGAAGCCGATCTCGCTCCACGCGTGCGGGTGCGAGTAGTAGAGCCCGCAAATGTCGTGCAGCACGCGCTCGCCGAAGAATAGCTTCGACGGCATGCCGCGCCACGCGGGGTTCGTCAGTTCGCCGCGCTGCATCTCGCCGAGCAGCGCGATCTGCGTGTCCTCCGCGAGGCTCGCGAACGGCAGGCCGCCGCGCTCGCGGCACTCGGCATCGAGCGCGGCGAGGCCGATGCGCCAGGCGTCGCGCATCGGCGGCAAACGGGCGTCGCGGTAGCCGTCGTTGCCATTGCCGGCGAGCCGCGCGTCGAGCAGCGCGGCAAGCGGTACCACCGGTTGCGCATTCGTTTGCGGCACGATGCGGGCGCACAGCGACGTGACCGCGAGCCATTCGACCGCGTTGAAAAAGCGCGGCTCGAGCGGTGTCGCGAGGCGTTCGGCGATCACCGCGCGGGTGAGCGCGTCCCACGACGGCGTCGTGCGTTTGTCGAGCACGTCGTAGCCGGGATAGCGGGTGGCTCGGGTCGAGCGTGGTCGGTTGGTCATTTTTCAGTCTCCCGCAGACGCAGTGCGGCGAGCCCGGCGAGCGCCAGCGCGGAAAAGCTCGGCGGCGCGGGCAGCGGCGGCCCGTCGAACAGATTCTGGCTCCAGTTGCGCCAGCCGCCCTGACGACGCGCGATCCCGCGCGCGTGAAAACCCGCGCCGACAAAGCCGAGCACGGTCGTGATGCGTAACCAGAGCCGCGTGTACCAGCGCTCGCGCGGAGCGGACAGCGCGGCATGCGCGAGCAGCGCGGCGGTGATGGGCGGAATGCTGACCGGCGCGTACATCGCGCGATGCTGAAACGCGCCGCGAAAATGCAGCAGCGCGGCCTCCCCCACCGTGCCGACGAGACCCGCCGCGACCAGCAGACCGAGCGCCTGACCGGCCGGCATGCCGAGCAGTTGCGGGTCGTCTGCGGGCTCGTCGCGCAAGCGTTCGGCGACGGCACCGAGCGCGCCTGACAGCAGCAACGCGCTCGGCGCGCCGAGCGGTGCCGCGTGAAACAGGTTGTTCCAGCTCCAGCCGCCCGGCCGCTTCATCACGTTGTAGAAATGGAAGCCCGTGCCGGCGATGCCCGTCGCCGCCGCGGTCAGATAGATCGCATGGCGCGCGCGATGCGTCTGGCCGCGACGATCCGCGCCACCATGCAGGCCCGCGGCGAGCGACAGACTCGCGCTGACGAGTGGCATGAACATCGCAGGGTTGTCGAACGAGCCGCGGTAGTGCTCCATCGCGCTGTCGGCGAGCACCGACAGCGCGAGCAGCGCGGAGCTGTGGTTGAAGGTGCGGGCCGCTTCGACGTGTGCCTCCACCTCGGCGGTGAGTTCGCTCGCGTGCACGCGCGCCGGCGCGCGCTGATGGCTGCGGGCGGCACACCTCGGGAACGTCACGGATGCCCGATGCTCGTGGTGTTGCGGACCGGTCTCACGCCGTTCGCGATGCAACTCCGGTCTTCCCGCGCGGCGCGCGGCCAACGCCGCGACGGCCGTCACGGCCGCCGCCGTGTACAGCAATCCGGGTACGCGTGAAGAGCTCATAGATATCGCTTCCGTGTCGTGGCCTGCTTTATTTGATGAGGTAGCGCTCGGCGTCACCATGCTTGAACTCGAGCCCGCAACCGGGCCGCGACAGGTCCGGCTCCATCTGGCCGTCGCGCAACCGCGGCGCACCGTCGAACAGCATGGCTTCGATCCGGGCGTGGTCATGGAACCACTCCTGATGGCGCAAGCGCGGCGCCGCGCACGCGACGTGCAGATGCAGCGCCGGTGCGCAATGCGCGGACAGCGGCACGTGATACGCGTCGCACAGCGCGGCGGCCTGCAGAAAGCCGGTGATGCCGCCGCAACGGCTCGCGTCGGCCTGCAGCACGTCGACGGCCCCCGCCGCGAGCAGGTGGCGGAAGTCGTCGAGCGTGTAGCCGTATTCGCCGGCGGCGATCTCCATGCCGGCCGGCACGCGCTCGCGTACGCCGCGCAGGCCCGCTTCGTCGTCCGAAGACACGGGCTCCTCGAACCAGCTCACCTCGTGCTCGGCGAAACGTTGCGCGTAGTACAGCGCCCGTTGCGGCGTGAACGCGCCGTTCGCGTCGACGAACAGGCCCGCGCCGCCGATCGCCGCGCGCGCCGCCGCGACGCGCGCCGGGTCCTTGTCCGGCTCGCTGCCGATTTTCATCTTTACCCACCGGCAGCCGTCCTGCGCGACCCAGCCGGCGAACTGCTGCTGCAAGCGCTGGTTCGTATACGTGGTGAAGCCGCCGCTGCCGTAAGCCGGCACGGCCGGGCGCAACGCGCCGAGCAGCCCGACGAGCGGCACGCCGAGCAGCTTCGCCTTCAGGTCCCACAGCGCGCAGTCGATTGCCGAAATGGCTGTCGCGGCCAGTCCCGCGCGGCCGAGATTGCGCACCTGGCGTTGCAACCGTTGCCAATGCGCGCCGACGTCCAATCCGTCGTAATTCAGCACGCAGGCGGCGAGCGCGCCCTGGATCAGCCCGACGATGCAGGCATCGCTGTACGTGTAGCCGATGCCGGTGTCGCCGCCCGCGTCGACCTCGACGACGACCAGCGTGGTCGCGTCCCACGCGAACGTGCCGTCGGCCTCCGGCGCGTCGGTCGGAATGCGGTACGCGCTCGCGCGCAGCGCGCTCACGGGCGCTTGCGACGAGCCCCCGCTCGTGGCGCCGCGCTTCATCGACGCGCTCCTTGCGCGCGCGCGTGACGCCCTTCATTGATGCAACAGCCGACGGTCCCCGACATTCCGGTCTCCGGGTGGTAGTGAGACGAAGCTGCCTGCTGCGCCGCAAGTACCGTTCCGCACTATTGCAATCCGTAAAACGGGCCGCGCCGGAGCACACTTCGCGTTGCCGCCAACGCCACTCGCGCGCGCGCCCACCGTTTCGACGAGCATGGCAACCCCGCCCGGCTCGTCACAGTCGGCCAAACGGCCTATGTCGTCTGGCGGAGGCGACTTGGGCTCGCGCGTGGCGTAAAATACGCGCTTTCCCGAAAAACTCGCCAACATGACGCTCGCCTCCACCCAAGAGATCATTGCCGAACTGAAAGCCGGCCGGATGGTGATCCTCGTCGACGAAGAAGACCGCGAGAACGAGGGCGACCTCGTGATCGCCGCCGAGTTTGTCACTCCGGAAGCGATCAATTTCATGGCTCGCTACGGCCGCGGCCTGATCTGCCTGACGCTGACCCAGGATCGCTGCCAGCAGTTGAACCTGCCGCTGATGACCTACCGCAACGGCACGCAGTACGGCACCGCGTTCACGGTCAGCATCGAAGCGGCCGAAGGGGTGACGACCGGCATCTCGGCGGCCGACCGGGCCCGCACGATCGCGGCCGCGGTCGCGCCGGACGCGAAAGCCGAGCACATCGTGCAGCCGGGCCATATCTTCCCGATCATGGCGCAGCCGGGCGGCGTGCTGGTGCGTGCCGGCCATACCGAGGCCGGCTGCGACTTCACGAGGCTCGCGGGCCTCACGCCTGCCGCGGTGATCTGCGAAGTGATCAAGGACGACGGTACGATGGCGCGTCTGCCGGACCTGCTCGAGTTCGGCAAGGAGCACGGCCTGAAGACCGGCACGATCGCCGATCTGATTCACTATCGCAGCCGCACCGAGTCGATCGTCGAGCGTGTCTGCGAACGTACGATGCAAACCGCGCACGGCGCGTTCCGCGCGGTCATGTATCTCGATCAGCCGAGCGGCCAGCCGCACATCGCGCTGGTGCGCGGCACGCCGATGCCCGATCGCGACACGCCGGTGCGCGTGCACGAGCCGCTGTCGGTGCTGGATCTGCTCGAAGTCGGCGAATCCACCCATTCGTGGACGCTGGACGCGGCCATCCAGGAAATCGCAGAACGCGATCTCGGCGTGGTCGTACTGCTGAACTGCGGCGACTCGAAAGACCATCTGATCGACGTCTTCAAGGCGTTCGACTCGAAGGAAAAAGCGGACGCGCTGAAGCGCCGGCCGGTCGACTTCAAGACCTACGGCATCGGCGCGCAGATTCTGCGCGATCTCGGCGTCGGCAAGATGCAGGTGCTGTCGAACCCACGCAAGCTCGGCAGCATGTCGGGTTATGGTCTCGAAGTCACGGGCTTCATTCCGATGCCCGGCAGCAAAACGCAAGCCCCGCAACTCTGATCCGGCCACTCACGCGCCTCGCGCCCACTCAAACACTACGGAATTCATATGGAAATCGGACAATACCAACCGAATCTCGACGGCGACGGACTGCGCATCGGCATCGTCCAGGCGCGCTTTAACGAACCCGTCTGCAACGGCCTCGCCGACTCCTGCATCGAAGAACTCGAACGCCTCGGCGTGACCGGCGAAGACGTGCTGCTCGTCACGGTGCCGGGCGCGCTGGAAATCCCGCTCGCGCTGCAAAAGCTCGCGGAAAGCGCGCAATTCGACGCGCTGATCGCGCTCGGCGCGGTGATCCGCGGCGAGACCTATCACTTCGAGCTGGTTTCGAACGAAAGCGGCGCGGGCATCACGCGCATCGGCCTCGACTTCGGCATTCCGGTCGCGAACGCGGTGCTGACCACCGAGAACGACGAGCAAGCCGTCGCGCGCATGACCGAGAAGGGTCGCGACGCCGCGCGCGTGGCTGTCGAAATGGCGAACCTCGCGGTCGCGCTCGAGCAACTCGGCGGCGATGACGAAGATGAAGACGACGAGGAAGAGGCATGAAGAGCGCACGCCGACGCTCCCGCGAACTGGCCACGCAGGGGCTTTACCAGTGGCTGCTGTCGGGCTCGCCCGGCGGTGAGATCGACGCGCAACTACGCGGCGCGCAAGGTTACGACAAGGCCGATCACGAGCACCTGGACGCGATCCTGCATGGCGTGATGCGCGATTCCGAAGCACTTTCCGCCGCGATCGCGCCGTGCCTCGACCGTCCGATCGATCAACTGTCGCCGGTCGAACGCGCGGTGCTGCTGGTCGCCGCGTTCGAACTGAAGAATCACGTCGACATTCCGTATCGCGTGGTCATCAACGAAGCGGTCGAGCTGACCAAGACGTTCGGCGGCTCGGACGGCTACAAGTACGTGAACGGCGTGCTCGACAAGCTCTCGGCGCAACTGCGCGCCACCGAGACGCAGGCGGCTCGCAAGAGCTGAGCGCGGCGCCGGTGGGGCCATGCCGCGCATCGGCTCCCTGCCACGTCGCACTGCACAGGGCGAAGCACCTCGATCGCCCGCAAGGACGGCGCTGCGCGCATCGATGAACGCATCATTTGATGGGTAGGCGCCGTCCTGCTTCTGAACTGGACTGACCGTATGAACTCCGTGACCGAACCTCTCGTGCGGCTTGCCGCGCGCGTCGATGCCATCCAGCCTTTCTACGTGATGGAACTGGCCAAGGAGGCCGTGCTGCTCGAACGCGCGGGGCGCGACATCATTCACATGGGCATCGGCGAGCCGGATTTCACGGCGCCCGAGCCGGTCATCGAGGCGGCCGCGAGCGCGCTGCGCCGCGGCGTCACGCAGTACACCAGCGCGCTCGGCGTGCACGCGCTGCGCGATGCGATTTCCGCGCATTACGCCGAGTTCTACGGCATCGACGTCGATCCGGCGCGGATCGTGGTGACCGCGGGCGCGTCGGCCGCGCTCTTGCTGGCGTGCGCGGCGCTCGTCGATCGCGACGACGAAGTATTGATGCCCGACCCGTGCTATCCGTGCAACCGCCATTTCGTAATCGCCGCCGAAGGCAAGCCGGTGATGGTGCCGAGCGGGCCGGCCGAGCGCTTCCAGCTGACCGCCGCCGACGTCGAACGCCGGTGGGGCGAGCGCACCCGCGGCGTGCTGCTCGCGTCGCCGTCGAATCCGACCGGCACGTCGATCGAGCCGGCCGAACTCGAGCGCATCGTCAAGGCCGTGCGCGCGCGCGGCGGCTTCTCGATCGTCGACGAGATCTACCAGGGCCTCAGCTACGACGCCAAGCCGGTGTCGGCGCTGTCGTTCGGCGACGACGTGGTCACCGTCAACAGCTTCTCGAAGTACTTCAACATGACCGGCTGGCGGCTCGGCTGGCTCGTCGTGCCGCCCGCGATGGTCAGCGCGTTCGAAAAGCTCGCGCAGAACCTGTTCATCTGCGCGTCGGCGCTCGCGCAGCACGCGGCGCTCGCCTGTTTCGAGCCGGAGACGATCGCGATCTACGAAGCGCGGCGCCTCGAATTCAAGCGACGCCGCGACTTCATCGCGCCGGCGCTCGAATCGCTCGGCTTCTCCGTGCCGGTGATGCCGGACGGCGCGTTCTACGTGTACGCGGACTGCCGAGGCGTCGCGCATCCGGCGGCCGGCGACAGCGCGGCGCTCACGAAGGCGATGCTGCACGATGCCGGGGTCGTACTGGTGCCGGGCATGGACTTCGGCACGCACGCGCCGAAGGACTACATCCGGCTGTCGTATGCGACCGCCTATCCAAAGCTCGAAGAGGCGGTCGAGCGGCTGGCAAAGCTGTTCGGGCGGCATTGACGCATCGGGATTGATTCGGCAGCAACCGTGCCAGACGCAAAAAAGGACACCCGAGGGTGTCCTTGTTGTTTTCATGCGGCACGGCAACGTCTAACTCAAGCCCCCAGCTCCGACGCCGACGCCACGTGGCGCGTCGTCGAATTGGCGCTCGCGTCGTCCTGATCGGCCGGCTGCGTGTGCACCGCCGACGTCGCCTGGCTCAGCGCGTGACCGCCTTGCAGCGTCACCTGAACGCGCTTGCCGTTGCCACCACTCGTCGCCGCGGCTGGCGCCGGCGTGGCCGACGCGGTCAGCACCGGAGCTTGCGGCGCATTGATCGGCACCTTACGGCCGCGCGCGACGTCGCGCAGACGACCGCGCTCGGCCATCACCTTCGCGCCGTACCCGCCGTCATCCGGCGTGGTGGAGCCGACGTACAGACGCAGGCCGCCCGGCAGCGAGCCGCCACGCGCGATGCAATCCTTCAGCACGAGCGCGCCGACCTTGATGTTCGCGAGCGGTTGGAGCGCCGCGCTTTGGCCGCCGAAATACTGGAATTTGTCCGAATGCACCTTCGACATCACCTGCATCAGGCCCTGCGCGCCGACGCCGCTCTCGGCGTACGGATTGAAGCCCGATTCGATCGCCATCACTGACAGCAGCAGCAGCGGATCGAGGCCGACTTCGCGGCCGGTGTCGAACGCGGCTTTTACGAGCTCGCCGACGGGCTCCTGAGCGACGCGATAACGCCGCGCGAGGTACGACGCGACCAGGTCCTGCTCGTGGCTCGACACGAGCACGCGGTCATCGCGTGCATCGGCGGACACGCGCTGCTGCGGAATCAGACGTGCGAGCGCGCTGACGCCCTGCATCGTGCGCGGATCGAGGCCGTTGAGCGCGGCGGCGCTCGTGCCCGACGTGCCGGCGCCGTCGAACGCGCCGTCGAAGCCGGTGGTGGCCGCGGTGAGGGTCATGCTGCCGTCGTTCGAGCCATCGGTGGGACTCGGCGTGGTCAGCATGTTCGGCGAATTGGCCGACAGCGATTCGTCGGAGGATGCGTCGGCGTTTCTGGTCGGTCCGATGGCGGGCAGCGGATTGCCTTGCAGCAGGCGGGCGGGGCCCGCTTGCACGGCGGCGGAAATGACCGGCATCAGACGCGCGGCGAGCGCGCCGCGCCAGGTCGGCATCAGCCACAGTGCGAGAGCCAGCACCACGGCGATCCCGCCGACAATGCTGAATAGGTGATGACTCAGTCGCGTCCCGCTGCGCAGCGCACCGCGCACAATCTGCGCAATACGCTCATCGGGACGCCACGATAACCAGGCGTTCATTCAGATCTCCCATCTTGCATGATCCGCGAACTCCGCCGGGACAAATCAGGCGGTACGGCGCGCTCGCAGAGTCAAGACATCGCGTGCTCTCTGGTTGGGCAGCAGCGACGTCGGGAAAACGGCAACATATACCGTTTTGGGAGCCATCTCAAAAACAGCCCACACATACTCGATGTGTATCGGGCTTGGCTCCCACGCGAAAAACCAGCGTTGGTGGACGCTGGTGAGGGACTTCAATAATGCCGTTCTACCCTGCAGGGAAGCAAAACGGTGACGCGTTGCGTCTGAGGACCGGGGGCGACGGTAAAAAGGTTAACGCCCTGCAACCAATGTGGACGGATTCTATGCACGGTTTTATAGATCGTCAACACTATAGAATTCAATAATGATAACTTTTCGTAATTATGAACGGTGTTCAGTCACCCGAGAACCGCGCTCAATGCGCGTTTCGGGCGATCCGACCCTGGCTGTTTGGACTAGACCATTTGGTCGATCTACGTGCGGCGGCTAACGCAGGTAAAATCGACAATCGTTTTTTGCGTCAGATAGGTACCAACGCCGTTCCTCCTGCCTCCCCGTCCTATGCGCCGTGCATGCGGCCCTGAACCGTCACAGATGAAATACAAAGACTTACGCGATTTCATCGGCCGCCTCGAGGCGATCGGTGAATTGCGCCGAATTTCGCAAAAAGTGTCGCCGAATCTCGAAATGACCGAACTTTGCGACCGTGTGCTCCACGCGGGCGGCCCGGCTCTGTTGTTCGAGAACACCGAGCGGCACGCGTTCCCGGTGCTCGGCAATCTGTTCGGCACGCCGCGCCGCGTCGCGCTTGGCATGGGCATCGATGCCGAAGCAGGCGCGGGCGACCAGGCGGCGCTCGAATCGCTGCGCGATGTCGGTCGGCTACTCTCCGCGTTGAAGGAACCCGAGCCGCCGAAAGGGCTCAAGGACGCCGGCAAGCTGCTGTCGCTAGCGAAGGCCGTGTGGGACATGGCGCCGAAGACGGTCAACGCACCGCCCTGCCAGGAAATCGTCTGGGAAGGCAATGACGTCGACCTTGCCAAATTGCCCATTCAGACCTGCTGGCCCGGCGATGCCGGGCCGTTGATCACCTGGGGTCTGACCGTCACGAAAGGGCCGAACAAGAGTCGACAAAACCTGGGTATCTATCGCCAGCAACTGATCGGGCGTAACAAGCTGATCATGCGCTGGCTGGCGCATCGCGGCGGCGCGCTCGATTTTCGTGAGTTCGCGCTGAAAAATCCCGGCAAGCCGTATCCGGTGGCCGTCGTGCTCGGTGCGGACCCGGCGACGATTCTCGGCGCGGTCACGCCGGTACCCGACACGCTGTCCGAATACCAGTTCGCCGGCCTGCTGCGCGGCGGGCGCACCGAGCTCGCGAAATGCGTCACACCGGGCGTCGACGGTCTGCAGGTCCCCGCGCGCGCCGAGATCGTGCTCGAGGGCTTCATCTATCCGCAGGAAGGCGCACCCTCGCCCGCCCCGGCCGGCGCACCGCCGCGTCCGTCGAAGGGTGCGTCGGCCACGTACGAACACGCGCTCGAAGGCCCGTATGGCGATCACACCGGCTACTACAACGAACAGGAGTGGTTCCCGGTCTTCACGGTCGAGCGCATCACGATGCGCCGCGACGCGATCTATCACTCCACCTACACCGGCAGACCGCCCGACGAGCCGGCGGTGCTCGGCGTCGCGCTGAACGAAGTGTTCGTACCGCTGCTGCAGAAGCAGTTCATCGAGATCACGGACTTCTATCTGCCGCCCGAAGGCTGCAGTTACCGCATGGCGATCGTGCAAATGAAGAAGAGCTACCCCGGCCACGCGAAACGCGTGATGTTCGGCGTGTGGAGCTTCCTGCGGCAGTTCATGTATACGAAGTTCATCGTCGTCGTCGATGAGGACGTCAATATCCGGGACTGGAAGGAAGTGATCTGGGCGATCACCACGCGAGTGGACCCGACGCGCGACACGGTGCTCGTCGACCGCACGCCGATCGACTATCTCGATTTCGCGTCGCCGGTAGCCGGCCTCGGCTCGAAGATGGGGCTCGACGCAACCAACAAGTGGCCGGGCGAAACCGACCGTGAATGGGGCCGCCCGATCGTGATGGACGACGCGGTCAAACAGCGCATCGATAGCTTGTGGAACGAGTTGGGCCTCGGCCTGTAACGCGCGCGGGACAACACAATCAATAACGGATGGAGCGCTCGCGCGGATGCACGCTTTTTCAATGATGTCGGACGGCTTTTTTCTGTCCTTGTCGCTGTGCCTCGATATCGGTCTCGTCAACGTCGCGATCATTTCGCTGACGCTGTCGCACGGCTTTCGGCCGGGCTTCTGGCTCGGCCTCGGCTCGTGCGTCGGCGATCTCATTTACGCGACGCTCGCGCTCGCGGGCATGGCCGCGCTGCTGCAGTTCGAATCGGTGCGCTGGGTCGTATGGATCGGCGGCGCGGCGATCCTCCTGTTTCTCACTTGGAAGATGGCGCGTGAAGCGATGTTCCCGGCCGCGGCGCAAGCTGTTGCCGGCGAAGGCGACGCGGCTGCGCCGCATCAGTCGGCATGGCGCGGGTTTCTGCGCGGCGTGCTGCTCGCGGTGTCGTCGCCGTCGGCGATCCTGTGGTTCGCAGCGGTCGGCGGCGCGCTGATCGCGAAGGCCGGCGCAACGAGCCCGACAACCGCGCTGATCTTCCTCGGCGGATTCTTTCTGGGCGGCCTGTGCTGGACGCTTTTCATCTGCGGGCTCGGCAGCCACGGACGCAAGCGCGCGGGCGCCGGTCTGCTGCGCGCGTGTCACGTTCTGTCGGCGCTGCTGTTCGCCTATTTCTCGTACAGCGTGATCGTCAACGGGTATCGCGATCTGATCGTGCAGAGCACCGCGCAAGTGGCAAGCTGAAGCGGCTCGCGAACAAAAAAAGGCTCGCATCGGCGAGCCGTTTTTCTTCATGCGACTCGACGTGAGCCGCTCATGCGAGGTACTGCGCGAGCTTCGGCAGATCGACATTGCCACCGCTCACCACCACGCCGACGCGCTTGCCCTTCACCGGCACGACGCCGTTCAGCACCGCCGCCGCCGCGAGACAACCAGTCGGTTCGACGACGATCTTCATGCGCTGCGCGAAAAAGCGCATCGTCTCGATCAGTTGCGCATCGCTGACCGTTTCGATTCGCGCGACCAACTGGCGGATGACCGCGAACGTATAGTGGCCCAGATGCGTCGAGGCGGCGCCATCGGCAATCGTGCGCGGCGCGTCGATATGAACGATCTCGCCGCGTGCGAGCGACTGCTGGCCGTCGTTGCCCGCCTCGGGCTCGATGCCGATCACCGTGCAGGCCGGGCTCAGCGCGGCCGCCGACAATGCGCTGCCGCTGATCAACCCGCCACCGCCGAGGCACACGAACAACATGTCGAGCGGGCCGGTTTCGTCGATCAGTTCTTTGACCGCGGTGCCCTGGCCGGCGATCACGTGCGGATGATCGTACGGCGGGATCAGCGTCATGCCGCGCTCTTCGGCGAGCCGGCGGCCGATTTCCTCGCGATTTTCCTTGTAGCGGTCGTAGCTGATCACTTCGCCGCCGTAGCCTTTGGTCGCGGCGACCTTGGCCTCGGGTGCGTCGTGCGGCATTACGATCGTCGCGTGAATGCCGGCGAGGCGCGCCGACAGCGCGATCGCCTGCGCGTGATTGCCCGACGAATAGGTCAGCACGCCCGCCTTGCGCTGCTCCGCGTCGAAATGCGAAATCGCGTTGTACGCGCCGCGGAACTTGAACGCGCCCATGCGCTGGAAGTTTTCGCACTTGAAGAACACCGACGCGCCAGTGCGCTCGTCGAACGTGCTCGATGTCAGAACGGGGGTGCGGTGCGCGACGCCTTCGAGACGCGCGGCGGCGTCGAGGACGTCATCGAAGGTGGGAGCGGGAAGCACTTGCATCGGCGAAACTCTCCTGGGGCGGTGGCGAAGCAGCCATTCTCCCAGCTTCCTCGATGCTTTGGAACGGCGCTCGCGCGAGCGCGCGACATCAGCTAGGAACGCTGCGGAAAGCAAAAAACAGCGACACAAAAAGAAACGACGTAACCCGGCACAAGCCGGCGTTACGCCGTCGACGTTCCCACGCGCGTCAGGCGCGCCCGCCCTTCTTAATGACGATAGTACGAGTGCCCGTAGCCGCGATAGTAGCCGTGGTAGTAGCCACGATAGTAAGGGCGGCCATAGCCGTAATAGCCTCCGACCACCACCGGAGCCGGTGCGAACACAACCGGCGGCGCGTACACCGGCGCAGGCGGCGGGGCGTAATAGACAGGCGGCGGCGCCGCATAGACCGGATAGGCCGGCGCGATCGGCACCCCAAGGCCGATACCGACGGAAACACCTGCCTCAGCGGTCCCGGCAAGTCCCAAGCCGAGTGCGGCTGCAACGACAAACGGAACGATCTTTTTCACTTCTATTCTCCTAGCGCGGCCTGCCAAGGTCGCCGACTGCGCATGCCTCGCATGCTGCGAAATCAATGTATCTAAAAAGCCCCGGCCGAAATGTTCGCATTTGTTGCAAATTGCAAGGGCGAGCCGAAGCGTTTTGCCGAGCGCGGCGCGAGCGCGCCTACGCGCCGCCGCGACCTGAGCGAAATCAGCCGGGAATCAAGGGGTTGCACGCGGGCGACGGGCCGCGCGTCACAGGTCTGATCGAGCGCGGGGGTTTGAGTTCGCGCATCGGTAATCTTTAATTACAAATTCGCTTCAATCCTGACAGCCGGAAGAAAATTCCCAACAAAAAATGCCCGGCTCAATTGCTCGAGGCCGGGCATTTTGTCACCTGCGAAGACCGCGCGACTAGCCGACCTTCACGTACACGAATTCGCGGGACACGTTGGGCGGCACGTATGCGCCGCTGATCCGCACGCGCGGCGTAAGGCGTTTTTTCTGATCCCACCAGCGACGGCGCTGGGCGCGCGTCAGGAACCGCAAGTGCTTTCGGTAAGAAAAAATACTCATCTCGACCCTCCCGAATTTCTGACTGCGAACGAAGTACGGAAAATACGACCGCCAAAACCGGCTCGTCGACCACTGTTCCTGTCACGATTGTGAACAGTTTTCACAACCGTGGGCGTCACGCCACCCGATGACCGAACGTTGGCGCCATATCGCCCGCAAACTTATCCGACGACCGCTGTCGAACCGTGCAAGGGGCCGGATCGCGGCCGCGCTTCGCCGGATGCGAGATACTGCTGCTTTCCCGTTCACACGATCCGTCTGGAGCAGGTGACCATGTCCCAGTCTTCCTTGCCGCGCGTCGGCTTCATCGGCGCGGGGCGGCTCGCGCGTTGTCTCGCGCTCGCGTTTGCGCGCGCCGGCTATCCGGTCACCGCGGTGGCGAGCCGCTCGGCCGATTCCGCGCGCCGGCTCGCCGCCCAGATCGCACACTGCGCGGCCACTGACGACCCGCAACAGGCCGTCGACGCCGCCGATATCGTTTTTTTAGCCGTTCCTGACGACAGCATCGGTACGACAGCGCACACACTCCGCTTTGGAGGCAATGCGGCCAGCCGCCCCGGCAAAGCGCTCGTGCACTGCAGCGGCGCCTCGCCGGTCGAACTGCTCGCGCCAGCGCGCGATCAGGGCGCGGCGATCGGCGGCTTTCATCCGTTGTATCTATTTAGCGGCGAGCTCGCCGATCTCGAGCGTATCGTCGGCTGCTCGGTGACGATCGAAGCCGACGGCGAACTGAAGGGGACGCTGACCGCGCTCGCGCTCGCGCTGCGCTGCCATCCGCTGTCGATTCCGCCGGGCGCCCGCATGCTGTATCACGCTGCCGCGCACTACGCGGCGAGCTTCGCGCTCTGCAGCCTCGCCGAATGCGTGGCGTTGTGGCGCACGCTCGGCTTCGCCGAAGACGACGCGCTGCGCGCGCTGCTGCCGATGCTCGCCGGCACGATCGAAACCGCGCGCGACAAAGGCCTGCCGAACTCGCTCGCGGGGCCGGTATCGCGCGGCGACACGGGTGTCGTCGAGAAGCAGCTCGCGCTGCTCGAAGGCTTCGGCGGCGACCATGCCGCGCTGTACGGTCTGCTGACGCGCCGCGCGGTCAACCTCGCCCGACGTCGCGCAACGCCGGCCGCGACGATTGAAGCGATCTCCGAAGCTGTGGAAGAATCGCTGGGCCGCTCGCTGAATCAGGCCGCGGCAGGTGCAAGCGTCAAGTAAGCCGTGATAATGTGACGTCCGGCACGCCGGGCGAACCACGCGACGACCCGCGCCGCGCTTCGGGACCAACAGACGAGAACGCACAATGATCAAGGTCAGCATCCTCTACCCGTACCGGGAAAACGGCCGCTTCGACATGGACTACTACTGCGCGACCCATATGCCGCTCGCGGCGAAGCTGTTCGGGCCGGCGCTGAAAGGCTGGTCGGTCGACGCGGGCCTGAACGCCGGGCCGCCCGGCACGCCACCGCCTTACGTGGCCGCGGGACACTTCCTGTTCGATAGCGCGGACGACTTCTATAAAGTGTTCAAGCCCGCGTCCGAGCAACTATTAGCGGATATCCCGAACTACACCGACGGCGGCAACGGCACAATGCTGATCAGCGAGGTCCGGATTTCCGTGTGATGCCGGACAGACAGCCATCGGGAGGCGGCGCGCAATGACGTCGAACCTCCGGTTGGCTAACCGGGTAAATCCAGAAAACCGCCGGCACGCACCGATCGGGCGACGCCGGCAGCCCGCGGCCGGTCGGCGGCCGTCATCAGAAGCATAAGGACACGAGATGTTTGGCGATATCGCCCGTTTTCTGCTCAATACCGTTTTCACGCTGTTTGGCGCCGCGCTGCTGTTGCGCGCGTGGCTGCAGGTTGTGCGCCTGCCGCCGTACAACCCGGTCTCGAACGCCGTGCTGCAGGCGACCAACTGGATCGTGCTGCCGCTGCGGCGCATCCTGCCGAGCACGCGCAACATCGACTGGGCGAGCGTGGTCGCAACGCTGATCGCCGCGATCATCTACGTCGTCCTGATGATCGTGCTGACGGGCGCGGATCCGCTGACGCTCGTGCCGACGATGCTGATCGTCGCGGTGCTCACCGCGATCAAGTGGGCGCTCAATCTGATCATCTGGATGACGATCCTGATGGCGCTGCTGTCGTGGCTCAATCCGCGTTCGCCCGCGATGCCGATTCTGTATCAGTTGACCGCGCCGTTTCTGAATCCGTTGCGTCGCGTGCTGCCGAAATTCGGCGGTATCGATCTGTCGCCGATCCTGCTGTTCGTGATCGTGCAGGTGCTGCAGATGGTCGTCACGCGCGCGGCGGTTCAGCTGACTTATATTGTGATCTGAGCTGATTGCGCGGGAAAGTTGGGCTGACGCGCGGCGGCCGCTTGAGTCGGCGCGGCTTCTACACGGCTGCCGCGAAATCGCGGCTCTCCCCCGTCCGGAACACCGACACCGTCTTCTTCATCCTGCGCGCCTGCGTCTCGAGCGATTGCGCGGCCGCCGCGGCCTGTTCGACGAGCGCCGCGTTCCGCTGCGTGGTCTCATCCATCTGCGTGACGGCCTGGCCGACCTGGTGAATGCTGCGGTTCTGCTCTTCGGAGGCCGTTGCGATCTCGCTGACGATATCCGACACGCGATGAATCGCGGCCTTGATATCCGCCATCGTCGTGCTGACTTCGGCTGCCTGCTGCGTGCCGCCTTCGATGATCGCGACCGACGTCGTGATCATCTCCTTGATCTCCTTGGCCGCGCTCGCCGAGCGCTGCGCGAGGTTGCGCACCTCGCTCGCGACCACCGCGAAACCGCGCCCCTGCTCGCCCGCGCGCGCGGCCTCGACCGCCGCGTTCAACGCGAGAATATTGGTTTGGAACGCAATGCCCTCGATCACGCCGGTGATCTCCGAGATTTTCGTCGAACTGCCGCTGATATCACCGATGGTGCGCACCATGCCCTCGACAGCAGTGTTGCCGGTGTTCGCGACCTGTGCCGCCTCAGTCGCGAGCGCGCTCGCGTTGCGCGCGCTGTCGCTGTTGCGGGTGACGGTCTGCGTCAATTCCGACATGCTCGCCGCGGTCTGTTCGAGCGAAGCGGCCTGCTCTTCGGTGCGAGCGGACAGATCGATGTTGCCGCTCGCGATCTGCTGCGAAGCGATGCTGACCGACTCGGCGCTTTCGCGAATCGAACCGATCGTCGCCGCGAGACGCTCCTGCATGTGCGCGACCGCGCGCAAGATGCTGCCGTCGTCGGCGGCGCCGGCGTGCAGTCGCTGGCTCAAGTCGCCGCCCGCGATCTGCTCGACGACCTTCGCGACTTCGGCCGGTTCGCCGCCGATCTGCCGCACGACCGCGCGCGTCACCAGCAGCCCCAGGCCGATCGCAACCGCGACGCCGACGACCGCGCAGCTCGCGATCCACCACGTCACCGAGCGAACCATCTCGACGCCGTTCGCGACACGCTGCCTGGCCAACTCGTCCCGCACGTCGGACAGCTTGATCATCAGCGTGCGCAGCTTGACGTGCAGCGGGTCGGTGGTCGATTTGAGCTCGGCGAGCGCGCCGCTCTGATCGCCCTGATCGGCCAGCGCCATCACCTTCGCGACCGAACTCATATAGGCCGGATAGGCGGCGTCGAAGTCGCTCAGCAATTGCTTCTGCGCGTCGGTGGTCGCATGCTTGCGCTCGTAGTCGAATGCCGACAGCATCGCCGCTTCACCGCCGTGATTCAGGCGCACCGTATCGGCGCGGCCGGCCGGCTCCGGATTCAGGATGTACGAATAGAGGCGCCGGAAGTGCGAAGCCGCCTGCCACGCGGCGGTGCCGTCGTCGCGCACAGGCACGAATTCGCGGTCGTACATTTCGGTTTGCATCGTCGCGACTTCGCGCACCTTCAGCACACCGACCGTGCCGACGATGGCCGTTACGAACGCGCACAGCATCAAGGAGCCGACAAGCTTCTGGCTCAGTTTCAGATTGGAAAGCCACTGCATCTTGGGAAGATCTCTTGATCGGGATGGGAAGCGCCGGGTTTGTGCCGGCTTGCGGGAGCGCAAGCGCACGGTGTTGGGCAGTATTCGGATTAACGGCAGGCGCAGACAAAGTCTGAAGGCTCGCGCCGTTCGAACCGCAGAAGCGAAAAGACGGGTCGGCTGCTCGTGCGCGCGAGCCATACCCCTGCCCAAACGGCCCAAAAGCCTGTAAAATCGCGAGTTCTGCGGGCGTCGTATAATGGTAATACCCTAGCTTCCCAAGCTAGAGCCGTGGGTTCGATTCCCATCGCCCGCTCCACTTTCCCGCTGAGTGTTCAGCGGAATCCAGCAAGAGCCGCCTCCCTGAAGGCGGCTTTTTTGTAGTGGCAACGGCCCGGCACAGCGCGCAAGCCGCGCAGCCCTCACCCTTGCAGCAGCATCGACGATGATCCACGATCCAAACGACTCCGGTCTCCCGGACGACGCCCCGACCCCCACGAGCGCAGCCGACCAGCCCGCCGGCAACGAGACGAACGACGTCGACGGCACGCCGGGTGCAACGCCGGCAGACACGCTTCATCACCGCCGCATCCGCAGCTTCGTCACGCGCGCGGGTCGCGTGTCGACCGGCCAGCGCCGCGCGCTCGATGAGTTCGGCCCGCGCTTCGTCGTGCCCTATGCACCACAACAACCCGACTGGACCGGCGTGTTCGGCCGCGAAGCGCCGCGCGTGCTGGAGATCGGCTTCGGCATGGGCGCCACCACCGCGGAGATCGCCGCGCACCGTCCCTCCGACGACTTCCTGGGCGTCGAAGTCCACGAGCCCGGCGTCGGCGCGTTGCTGAAGCTGATCGGCGAGCAGTCGCTGACGAACATCCGCATCATCCAGCACGACGCGGTCGAAGTGCTCGAGCACATGATCGCGCCCGACAGCCTCGACGGCGTGCACATCTTTTTCCCCGACCCGTGGCACAAGGCGCGCCATCACAAGCGCCGGCTGATCCAGCCGAAGTTCGTCGCACTGCTCGTGTCGCGTCTGAAGCCGGATGCGTATCTGCATTGCGCGACCGACTGGCAGAACTACGCCGAACAGATGCTCGAAGTGCTCGGCGCCGATCCGCGGCTCGAAAACACCGCCGACACCTACGCGCCGCGGCCCGACTATCGTCCGGTGACGAAGTTCGAACGGCGCGGCCTGCGGCTCGGCCACGGCGTGTGGGACCTCGTGTTCCGCAAGCGCGGCGCCGCGTAACGCGACGAGACGGCAAGCCAACGAAAAAAGGTCCGCACATACGCGGACCTTTTTTCATCGCACGGCAAATCTCAATCGGCCCAGCTCAACCCGCCGCTATAACCGATCAGCAGGATCAGCAGGCCAAAGCCGATCCGATACCACGCGAACACCGTGAAGTCGTGCGACGCGACATAGCGCAGCAGCCAGCGGATGCAGACGAACGCACTGACGAACGCGGCCGCGAAGCCGAGCGCGAAGCTGCCGAGCGCATCGGTGGTGAGCAGGTGCCAGTCCTTGTACAGCTCGTAGGCCGTCGCGCCGAAGATGATCGGAATCGCGAGAAAGAATGAAAACTCGGTCGCGGCGCGGCGCTCGATGCCGAACAGCATGCCGCCGATGATCGTCGAGCCCGAGCGCGAGGTCCCCGGAATCAGCGCGAAGCACTGTGCGAGGCCGACTCTCAACGCATCGAGCGGGCTCAGATCGTCGATGCTGCGCACCCGCACCGCCGCGTCGCCGCGCGCGCGCTGGCGCGCCTCCGCCCACAGGATCACGACGCCACCCGCGACCAGCGCAAACGCGACCGGCACCGGTGAAAACAGCGCCTCCTTGATCGACTTCTCGAACAGCAGGCCGAGCACGACTGCCGGAATCGTCGCAATGATCACGTTCAGCGCGAAGCGGCGCGCCTCGGGCCGGCTCGGCAGCCCCACGATCACGTTGCCGATGCGGCGGCGAAACTCCCAGCACACGGCGAGAATCGCGCCGAGCTGGATCACGACATCGAAGGTCTTCGCGTGCTCGTCGGAGAAATCCAGCAGACTGCCGACGACAATCAAATGCCCGGTGCTCGACACCGGCAAGAACTCCGTCAAACCCTCGACCACGCCGAGAATCAGCGCCTTGCAAGCCAGTAACCAATCCATCCGTGCCCCTTATCGCGGTAGGTTGTCACAACGAAATGGGCCCGCACGGTCATGACTGGCATGCGCGGCCCACGTGGCCGCGCGTGCCAGTCATCTTTCGACGATCTGCACGCGTATGCCGTTTGTAAGGATCGTGATTGTACCGGGTTCGTAGTTGACGCCGGCAAATTGCAGTTGCTCGGGCTTGAACGTGTAGATCGGATAGTTGGTCAGCAATTGGGTCGCGAGCAGCGCCGCGGCCGCGTTGATCTGCTGCGTGTACATCTGCGCCTCGCCGCTCACTCTGACGTTGTCGACACTCGGCGACTTGAGGATCACCGAACGGCTCGCCGCGTCGTATGCAAGTTCACTCGACAGCGTGAACACGCCATCGACCGGCTGCTGCAGGAACGGACTCGCGAAACGCGCGTCGAGCTTCACCTGCACGCGGTTCGCATCGGGCAGCATGCCCACCACCGGATTGCTCAGCGCGACATCGAACACCTGCGACACCGTGCGCTGATACGGGAACTTGCGCTGCACGGCCTCCTGCACCTGCTTCTGCGAGAACGTGTAGTGCGACGGCATGAACGGAAACGTCGGGCTCGCGCAAGCCGCGAGCGACACAGTGATGCCAAGCGCGCTGCAGCCGGTCAGCGCAGCGCGCAGAAAGCGGCGCCGGGCCGGCGCTGCGGGTCGAGTCATGCGAAATCTCCTGTGGAAGCCCTTGCGGACATCGGCTTGCGTTGACGGGTGTGGTCAGCGACGGCGTTTACCGCATGCCGCGCGTCATGGATGGGATGCCGGTTGTGTTTGCGCCTCGAGTAGCGTGAGCCACGCGAGCGCTTCGCCGCGATTCGCGCCGCACATCTCGAGTTGCGGCTGCAGACCCGAGCAGCATGCGGGCCGCTCCGGCCGGCCGAAGATCGCGCAGCGCAGATCGTCGCCGAGTTGCACGCAGCGCACGCCCGCCGGCTTGCCGTTCGGCATGCCTGGAATCGGGCTCGAAATCGACGGCGCGATACAGCACGCGCCGCAATCGGGACGGCACGCGTGAGCGTCCACCCGTGCACTGTTCAACCTTTGATCCACGTCATCTTTCCTGAACTCAAACCTTGGCAACGTGTTGCCAGACCCGCATTGTGCCACTGCCTGTCTGTGCGACCTCTTTACACAATCGGGTCCCATGGGCACGCACGTAAACTCGAAGCTGCTGACTGACCATGACACGCGGCACGCGGCGAGAGCCGCCCACCGTCCGACACCGCTCATGTCCCAAACCGACACCCTGTTCCGCCCCGACCTGCTCGCGCGCTACAGCGCGAACGGTCCCCGGTATACGTCCTATCCGACCGCGCCGCAGTTCCGCGAATCGTTCGACACCGCCGACTATCACCGCGCCGCCGCCGACCCGGGTGCCGCGTCGACCGATCTGTCTCTGTACTTCCACATTCCGTTTTGCGACACCGTGTGCTTCTACTGCGGCTGCAACAAGGTCGTGACCAGAAATCGCGCGCATGCGCGCCCGTACCTTGAGCGGCTCAAACGCGAAATCGGTTTGCAGGCCGCGTGTTTCGATACGCAGCGGCCCGTCTCGCAATTGCATTGGGGCGGCGGCACGCCGACGTTTTTGTCGCATGACGAGATGGCCGAGCTGATGGCCGCGACGCGCGAGCACTTCAAACTTCTGTCCGACGATCGAGCCGAATATTCGATCGAGGTCGATCCGCGCGAGGCGTCGCCCGACACGGTCGCGCTTCTGCGCCGCCTCGGCTTCAACCGGCTGAGCCTGGGCGTGCAGGACTTCGATCCGCGCGTGCAGCAGGCGATCAATCGCATCCAGCCGTTCGAGATGACCGCATCGGTGATGCAGGCGGCGCGCACGTACGGTTTTCATTCGATCGGCGTCGATCTGATTTTCGGGCTGCCGCATCAAACCGTCGCGAGCTTCAGCCGCACGCTCGACACGATGCTCGAACTGGCGCCGGACCGGCTGTCGGTGTTCGCGTATGCGCACATGCCGCGGCTCTTCAAGATGCAGCGCCAGATGGATCCAGCGACTCTGCCGTCGAGCGAGGAGCGGCTGGCTCTGCTGCAACGGGTCGTCGAACGGCTGACTGAAGCGGGCTATGTGTACATCGGCATGGATCACTTCGCGCTGCCCACCGACGAGCTCGCTCGCGCGCAGGCGCAGCGCACGCTGCATCGCAATTTCCAGGGCTATAGCACGCGGGCCGAGTGCGATCTGATCGGTTTTGGCGCCTCGTCGATCGGCAAGGTCGGCGACGTGTACGCGCAGAACGCGCGAGAGCTGCCCGCTTACACCGACTCGATCGATGCGGGCCGGCTCGCGATCGCGCGCGGCATCCGCCTGTCCGCCGACGACCGTCTGCGGCGCGACGTGATCACGCAGCTGATGTGCAACCTCGAACTGCGCTTCGACGAATTCGAAGCGGCGTACGGCATCCACTTCGCCGACACGTTCGCGCCGGAACTCGCGCGTCTGCGTTCATTCGAGGACGACGGGCTGATCTCGCTCGGCACACGCAAGCTCGAAGTGCGAATGGCCGGCCGCATGCTCGTGCGCAATCTCGCGATGGTATTTGACCGCTATCTGGGCGAGCAGACGCTCACACGATTCTCGCGCACGGTCTGAGCACCGCTCGCCGCGAACGCGCTGTGGCGGGTGAAGGCAATCGACTTGCCCGTCTACCGATTTTCGGCCATAATCTGCGTCTTCCTCGCGCGCTGAACTCCCGATGCAGCGCGCTGCAGTATCTGCCCAGGTGGTGAAATTGGTAGACGCAGGGGACTCAAAATCCCCCGCCGCAAGGCGTGCCGGTTCGATTCCGGCCCTGGGCACCAAACACTCTTCAACCGGTTTCAACGGTTCATCACGAAGCCCCGACAGCTATCGCTGAGCGGGGCTTTTGTTTGCTGTAGTCTCCAAGGGTTCACCAGCGATTACAACCCCCACAGGGGGGTCATTTCGGGGTTGCCACGATTCAAGCGCCCGTCGGATGGAAAACGCCCCCAGCAGCGGCGCGACAACCGGAGACGCAAACATGGCGCTGACCGATGTCACGATCCGTAACACGAAGCCGGGTGAAAAACAGCAGAAGCTGTACGACGGTGGCGGCCTGCTGCTTGTCACGCCAACGGGCAGCAAGCAATGGATTTTCAAGTACCGTTTTGCCGGAAAGGAAAAGAGCCTCGCACTTGGCGTCTATCCAGACGTGCCGCTTGCCGATGCCCGCAAGCGTCGGGACGACGCCCGCGAAAAACTGGCAGCAAAACATTGATCCGGGGGAAGCCAAAAAGGCCGGGAAACGCGCCGCCCGCCTTGCTGCTGCCAATTCATTCGAAGCCGTTGCGCTCGCCTGGATGGAAGAGCGCGGTCAGTCCGTTGAAAGCGAGTCGATATCGCTGGGCCGATTACCTTGACCGGATCAAGGCCGGCGCCGAAGTCATTCCGATCAAAGGCGGGACGGTCGCCTGACTACCTCAGCGTGACAACCATTTGGAACAGCGCCGCCCGATGATGGAAGCGTGGGCCGTGCATGTTTGCGCATAGAGGATTAATTCAGAAGTGCGGCCCATAACACTCGCGCTGTGCCTTACAAGCTCGCACAAAAAAGCCGACTCGCGAGGATCGGCTTGTGCATTCGAGCGAGGCTCTATCGATATTCATCAATCTCAACCGTGCCGCCCATGGCTTCCATCATGGTGCGAATATCGTCGGGCACATCAGGCACGCGGTCGCCGCTCTCGTTGTCCCAATAGCAGAAGAAGCGCATCTGTGCGCCAGTGCGCTTGAGCAATTCGGGCAGGTCTGATCGGGGCAATGCCAAGCGTTCGACAAGATAGCGAAGGTGAGGCGCAAGAATATTACTCTGAACATGCCCCTTGCTATCCACACTCCATACACCAATTCGAGCGGGGTACTTGCTAGTGCGCCCAGATGGTGTAGTGCGGAATTGCCCCCGAACACTCTGCATGTCCGGTTCAACGCCAAAATAGTTTGTCCAGAATTCGGGCCGCTCCACGTCCTGGTAGATATTAAAAGAAGCATGTGCAAGTTGATGGGTCGTTACCATAACATTCCTTTAGGGTGCCCAACTGTGCATGTTGTCGATAATCAAGCCGTGAAATTCCACGTCTCCATCGTCATGCCAGATTACGTTGTTGTCGCCGCGCAATTTGTTGTACTGCTTCATAGCGTGAAGCATGTCGCTGAACGTGTTTTGATCGTATCCAAGCATCTTGGCGGCATAGCGTGGGTTATTGGTGCTCGCGGCGAGTTCAACGACATCGCCGCTCAACGCATCAGGCACATACTCAAACGGCTGCGCGTCGCCGAGCAGCGTTGATGCGCCTCTATCGCCAGCCCTGGCTGCGCGCGCGGCGTTCAGCCGGGTTTGCCAGGTGGCCGGATCATACTGGACAGACAGCACAGGTTCGCCGTTCGGGTGACTGCCGGTCCTCGCTACGGGATTCCTTAACGGCGTGCTGCTGTAGGGTGACGAAAACAGGCCATTACGCGGACCTTTAATGGCAAGCAGGTTACCCAGGCGAACCTCTTCGAGAAGAGCAAGGATGACCCACCAGCCATCGGTGTCAGGGTTGCGGTCCCGTACGCTATGAAAAAACAGCCAGTTGCGGCCAATGAGATTCCTGACCAGCTTCCGGTCCTCCTCCCACTTCCTGTGATTCAGTTCGGCAATGTCAAGAAATTCCCGGGTCTCCGCCCTGGCCTTCTGAAGGTCTGCGGCCTTGCCGAAACACGCTTTATAGTGCCATTCGTCGCAGATGACATAACAGGCACCCGGTGGCCGCTGGCAGAACAGCTCCACGGAGTGCATTTCAAATACGGACAGGGACATAGGCGTGTCGATGGTCTATCTGAAGTCGCTGCCGGGGTTGACAGCAGTCAGATAATTACCGTGCGACAGGCAGTCCGTACATGGGCGACAGCCCAAAGTCTCCACGGCTCTCGATGAAACGGAAAAAAGCGCCCGCAGGAACATTGCGGTTTTTCGCGCCCGTAGCGCGGATGCTCGCGGGCAGCGACCGTACCGCTGGTCTATGACCTTTCCAGCCGCTGGCGGCACTCGCGCAGCAGATCGTTCGCCCGAAGCCGCTGTTCGCGCCAATACGGCGCGTACGTCCGCGAGTGCATCCTCGAAGAGACCAAAAATCGACACCTGCGCAACCGTTGCCGCTTTGGAGAAAGTCGAATGCCCGTTGTGGGTCGGGCGCTGCCCGTCATGGCAAGTAGCCAGCGGCCAGGAGCGGCGACAATGCATCTGCGCAGTCGCCAGGAAATTTGATTTGAGTCGCCGCCCCCTCGCTCCCTTTATAATCCGGCATGACTCCCTCCACTCCCCACGCAGCAACCCGACGAGCGGAACCGCCCACGCGATTCATCGGTTCGCCGATTCCGCACACCTCGGCGACCCATTCGCCTTCCACGCATTTCGAACGCACGCGCCACGAGCCGCACTGGTCGGTCGTATGAAAATACCCAAACGGCTTGCACCGCTTCTTGACGAAGGACTCATCGACGAAGTGATCGGCCAGTTGATGAGCGGCAAGGAAGCAACCGTCTACGTCGTGCGCAGCGGCGACTCGATGCGGTGTGCAAAGGTCTACAAGGACGCGAAGCAGCGCAGTTTCCGGCAAGCCGCATCGTATCGGGACGGCCGCAAGGTCAAGAACAGCCGGCAGGCGCGTGCGATGGAAAAAGGTACTCGCTATGGGCGCCAGATGCAGGAGGAGTTGTGGCAAAACGCCGAAGTCGACGCACTGTTCCGACTTGCCGACGGGGGCGTGCGAGTGCCGCAACCCTATATCTGTACCGATGGGGTGTTACTGATGGAACTGGTGGTCGACGCAACGGGTGACGTCGCGCCACGCCTCAACGACGTCAATCTGACTGAAGCGCGCGCCCTTGAACTGCACGCCCTGCTGCTCAACCAGGTTGTCCGCATGCTCTGCGCGGGTGTGATTCACGGCGACCTGTCCGAATACAACATCCTGCTGGCGGCTGATGGACCGGTGATCATCGATCTGCCTCAGGCCATCGACGCCGCCGCCAACAACGAAGCCGCCTCGATGCTCAAGCGTGACGTCGACAACCTCGCTGCGTACTTCGGACGGTTTGCACCGCAAATTCTCGGCGCGGATTACGGAACGGAGATCTGGGCGCTGTTCGAAGCAGGCGAGCTGCATGTCGAGGTCAAACTGACCGGCCGCATCGAGCTCGACACGCGACCAGTCGACCTCGACAGCGTGCTGCAGGAACTCGAAGAGACACGTCTTGACGAAGACGCGCGAGTTCGGCGACAGCAGGAACTGAGCGCGAACTGATAACCCGTGCTCGATGTACCCCGAAAGGTGCCCCGAAACAAGGTCTTCGACGAATGTTGCACCGGGAACCGGTTGCGCACCGTCAGAATAGTCGAGTTCGGCCAGTTTCCGTCGCTGGACCGAGCGTCGCGTTCGGTTGCCGCGCCACCGCAAATCCGTCCACGTCAGTGGGGATCGCGCAACGCGGCGCCGTGCGCATGAAGGCGGATGATTGACGATCTTCTCGTCTTCACGCGTACCCGCCCGGGTGACGCGCTTCCAGTGGACTTCACGTCGCGGGACATCGGGCGTATCTGCAACGATGCGGCAGATGAGGTACGCGCTTCGTATCCGGATGCACGGATCGACGTGCGCGTGACGGGCGAGACTGCCGGCAAGTGGGACCGCGCCCGCATCGGCCAACTGCTGATTAACCTGCTTGTGAACGCAGTCCAGCACGGTGCAGGGAATATAAGCGTGGATGCTCTCGGTCATGGTGGGCAGTTGACTCTCGTCGTGTCGAACGAAGGCAACCCGATACCAGCGGCCGCCCTGCCGACGCTCTTTGATCCATTGACATGGGCCAGCCGCCCGCCGAGGCAAAGCGGACCCTCCTCGAGTATGGGCCTGGGCCTTTACATCAGCCGGTGCATCGCACATGCGCACAACGGCACCATACAGGCCGGGTCGAAAGACGGCAGGACGACCTTCACGGTCCAGATCCCCCGTTTTCCGTCGCACGTGCTCTGCCCGGAACGGCCTTGCGCCCCGGAGTTTCACGCCGGGAGCTTGTTGCGCTTCGTCATGCCATTCCAGATCGCTCGCCAAGCCGGTCCCGTGCGTCGAACGGCCGCTGTACTCAAAAAGCTGACTCAGGGCGTGATATGGATAGTGGGTCGGCTAACAGCCATCGGCCCGTTAGCGACCGTCACCGATGCGGGCCCATGCGAGCCTGTCTGACCGCATTTTGATGTATGCCGGATCAGAGGACAGCGCGGGAGAGAGTTCACTCCAGGTTAACTCGGAAGGCGGCCCAAGATAAAGGATGGCGTCGAACTGCTCCTGCATCACAGGAGAGCGGACAGGATCGACATATATCTCCACCATGACGTCGTCGTGCCTAGTGAACATGGCGTGCGGATAATACGATCGAAAGCTCGCCTCTCCGAGCGGAGTGCCGAAAATGAGCGCAAGACTTGGCGTCAGCCAGGAGCTGACGTCGGACTGTAAAGTCGCCGGATCACCAAACACCGGGGTCCAAACAGAATAGACTTTGACGCCTTGGCTTTCCAGCAACGAAACGATGGTATTCGGCAACGGATTGAATCGTTGCTCTGCCTTCTCTGGGAATTTCAATTGCCAGTACAGGTTCTTGCGCAAAAGGTGCATGCCGCCATAGACGACCAAAGCGCGGCGCTGCCTGGCCAGCACTTCACGTTGGATAATTTCAACCGCACAGGTGTTGCGGTCGCCCATGGCTTTCCAAGCCTTATCGAGATCGTCGGCGCTATTGATTTTCGACCAATCTATCGGCGGATCCCCTAACAAGATGCGAATCTGACGGTCTTTAGGGAGCGAGGCATTCACATCGCGGACTTCACGAAAAAGCCCTTCAAAGACAGGACGATCCCACACAGCGTGGGGCTGCGTGGTGTTTTGCCAAGCTTGGCGGAGTTGATTTTCGGGTACGTCATCCCCCGCAACGAACCGGTCCATCATCTCCTGATAAAGAGAATTGCCACTTTCAACTACGATGTCGTTCACGATGTACGCAAATCGCGGGTCCCGGATCAGCGAAACCCGAAAAGCATATGCTTGCTCACAGCCGTGGCCGCCGTCGCAAAGTGCGACGACATTGTGGGATTTGAAAGCGTCAAGAATGGCGGCGATCGGATCAATCGGACTTGCAGCTATTGTCATCGTGTGGGCTCCATCACTCTGGCGGCGAACGTTACGAATCGTTGACCAAGCATTTATGACGGTCGGACAGGCGGCAGGGTTCTGCGTGAGGCATTTGGTTGGGTGTCTGGGTCCAATCAACGCGACCTTCTTTTGTGGGTCGACATGAGCCGGATGCCTTAAGCGGAAGTCAGCTCGAACGCGCCCTCCCGATCTCACCCGCCAGTGCATTCCCCAATACAGCTCCTGTCGATGATGATGGGCCGCCCGGTTTAATCGGCGATCGGCTCTTCATGCTCCATCGTATCGGCGGAATCAGCATTCTCGACCCGAGTCAAAACGAACTCGGCGACCGAGTTCCAGTGCCTCAATGCGGCCACGCGCCCGTTTTCCATCACGAACTCGAATGTCCTTTGTGGCCATTTCGGGTTGCGAAACTGAAGACCCTTGAGCGGAGTTAAAACTTCCGCAGGAGCCTCTGGAAAGTGCAGCATGAGCTGGTTGTCGCGCCGCAGCTTGATCGCGCACCTGGCGCCGAAAGCACCCTGGTACGTGCCGGTAAGCTGCTTGAGCACACCTGGCGCAGGCGCGTCCGGAATCCGGACGAACACGGCATCCGTCGCGTCGAGCCACAAACTGACGCGGTCGATATCGCCGAGTGGACTGGTCAGAAACGACATGGACCACGCGCCTTCGGCCTCGTCATCGTCCGTATCGAACCGGTCGTAGTGGTAATGATGCAATGGCAGCTTCGTTTGACGGAAACGAAACTGAAGCTGGAAATCGTTGAGTGAGATATGTAGTTGCCCGTAGGCAGGATGCTCGTAGCGACCGACGTAGTCTGCGAGATCGTGTGAGGGCCGCGTGTCTGGAATTGCGCTTGGCCTTACCCGTTCGCGCGACTCGCGCATGTTCTGCTTTGCTTTCAAATGGAACTCGCGCAATGCGTCCATCGAACTCGACTCACCCAGTCCCAGCAGGCGGTCGTAGACGTTGTAGCCGACGGCATTTCGCAGCATCGAGCAGTGGTCCCCGATCACGAACACGACTACGCCCAATTTCTCGCGCGGTAAATACGAGACCTGCGAATGGAAGGCGCGGAGATCGCCGCCATGACTCGCAAGCAGATGTCCCCGATACGAAGAGGTTTGCCGGCCCATCCCATAGATTGAATTAATCTCCGGCTCAAAACCAGGGACGTCGCCCAGCGGGTCCGGAAATGCGAGCCCAGGCGCCAAAGTAGCCTGCAGTATCTGCTCCGGAATCACCTTCTTTCCAGCCATCACCCCGTTGTTCATCAACACGGCCAGCCAGCGACTCATATCATCGAGGCTAGAGACGATGCTCCCCGCTGGACTCGACCAGTTCAACTCCGGATACGGTGTCTGCCAGAGCGCCTCACTATCGCGCCTCTCCGTGAACGGTACCGCGTGATTCGGATGAGCCAGCATGTCGGCAATGGTGAAAGCAGTCTGGGGCATACCCACAGGACTCAGAACCTCGTCGCGGACGAATTGATCCCACGACTTGCCGCTTAGCAACTCGATGATGTGGCCCACAGCCTCGTACATCATATTGTTGTAGATAAGCTTCGATCGAAATGGAGCGATAGGCTTCATGAATCGGATCCGGTCGAATAGTTCCTTCTTTGAGAACTCGGCTCTATGCAGGATCATGTCGTACCGGGGCACGCCGGTACGATGACCGAGCATATCGCCTAGTGTCACCGCGGCATCGAGCGACTTGTCGTAAAAGCGCAAACTCGGGACAACATCGCGGATCGGCTGATCGAAGGTCAGCACGCCCTTTTCGACTAGAATTCCGGCGGCAATGGCCGTAAATAACTTGGTGTTCGATGCGATAGGAAACAAAGTTGACGATAAAAACGGCAGTCTGTTTGCATAGTCACGATAACCGTAGCCTCTCGTGAAGATGACTTTTTCGTCTTTCACAATACAGACGCCTATGCCGGGTGCATTCCATTCATGCACCTGTGCTTCTATGTAATCGTCGAAATCGCCCAGATCGCTTAGCATCTACCGTCCTTTGATTCGAAGGTCAGTGAAGACTGGAGCAAGTCAAAAACCGCAAGAAATTCTACAGGGAACAATAAAAAAGCATTCGATTAGTGAACGCTAATGCCACGACTGCGTTCCTGAACGAACGGCCGTTATGGAGAAAATTGAACGACCCTTGCGGGTCGGGTATCGCCCATCGAGGTTGGCGCAGACTGATTTTCTCTTCACTTGAAAGGAGAGTCGAAATGGACGCGATCATCGTCGGCAACGTGCCGCGCGTGCCGTGGAACAAAGACAAGCTAACCGGGCAGAAGTCGCCGCTGAAGCTCAAGAAGATTTGGGCCATTCGGATTCGCCTGCAATTGGGGGCGAAAACCCGTGATCTGGCGATGTGCAATCTGGCGATCGACAGCAAACTTCGAGCGTGCGACCTGACAAAACTTCGAGTCCGCGATGTCTGTCTCGGCACACGTAGCGCCCCGGGCGACCGTTATGCAACAGAAAACGCAGCGGCCGGTGCAATTCGAGATCACCGAGCAAACGCGGCATAGCGTGGGAAGCTGGATCAAGGCAGCAGCTCTGTGTCCTTCAGATTTCCTGGTCCCGGGGCGAATACACGCACGCTGTCCGGTCAGGATGAGACATTCGACACACGTTTCTGATTCGTCGACAATCGGTGAATATAGACAAACCTCGACGGAAGGCTTGAGATGATGCTGCGGCCGACAGAAATCCAAATTGAATCAACCCGGCTCTTGATCAAACCGTTCTCGGCCAACGACGCGGATGCTGCGTTCTCGTTCATCACCCCTTCGCTCACCCGTCACATGGCGTGGGAGCCGCCTGCATCCCGGCAGGATTTTGATGGTGTTTGGCGGTCCTGGGTGCCGTCGATTGACGATGGGTCAGACTATGTGTTCGCGATACGTCAACGCGCCGACGGGAGTTTCCTTGGGTTAGCCGGGCTTCACCGCGTCCGCACCGAGAGCCCGGAACTCGGTATCTGGATTCGTGAAGATCGTCATCGAAATGGGTTTGGCTGTGAAGCTGTGACCCTTGTTGCACACTGGGCAACGCGAACCATTGGTTGTGAAAGCTTTACCTATCCGGTTGCCGAAGAGAACCGTCCCAGCCGGCGCATCGCCGAATCGCTAGGCGGCGTCATTGTGGAAAGCCGCGCGACGCCAAAGTACAAGTCTGTGGTTTACAGAATTCCTCGCCAGCCAGTCGCAAGCGAGGTATAGGCGATTCTGCCTGTGGACTGGCTTCCGTCGGGCAAGATCGGTCAGTCAAGGTCAACGCCCAGATCGTCAACTGCATGCGTGTCGGTCGACGCGAGTATTAGCGACCCGATAACGATGAACTGCTCCAGCGTTCATACAATGCTGCGATATCCGTGGCACAGAGCAACTTCATCGACTTGCCGATCTCGTCCAGCGGCCAGTCCCACCAGTTCATCTCGAGGAGCATCCCGATCTCATCGTCCGAAAAGCGCTTTCGGATCGGCTTTGCCGGATTCCCTCCGATGATCGTATAGGGTTCAACGTCCTTCGTGACAACGGCGCAACTCCCGATCACGGCACCGTGACCGATGTGAACACCTGGCATGATCATCGCTTCGGAACCGATCCAGACGTCATTCCCGACAACCGTATCGCCGGCGGGTTCGAATGCATCGCAGGCGTCAGCAAACGCCGGTTTTTCCGTCATGTAGAAGAAGGGAAATGTGGTTACACAATTGTTCCGGTGCCCCTGGTTGCCCGCCATCATGAACGTCGCACCACTTCCGATAGAGCAGAAGCTACCGATGATCAGCCGGTCGACACCTGTGCGGTCTGGCAACAGGTAGCGTGCACAGTCATCAAAGGAGTGTCCGTGATAGTAGCCAGAGTAGTAGCTGTAACGCCCCACGATGATGTTGGGATTGGTTACCTGCTCTGAAAGCGGCTTCCCCTTGAAGGGGCTGTCGAAGTAATTCTTCATCAAGGGACCACGCTGTAGTCTGGGGCGCGTTTATCGTTCGAGCACGCAGGTTACGAGCCGCTGCGTAAATTCGCGACAATCAGAGAGAATTCCGGTCGCTCACGGCGCAGCGTCAAGTTCACATCCTGGCGTCAGCGAGTGGCCATCTACGCCCGACGATCACTTTCGAGCAGCCCGTACAGCGCGCTATCCGACACCTCATCGCCAACTATCCAGCGATCACGCAACAACCCTTCGCGGACAAATCCGAGCCGTTCGAGAAGAAGCGCCGAGGCTACATTTCGTGGGTCGATATCCGCCTCAATCCGGCGTAAATTCAGCGTGCCGAACGCGTGCTCGATCAGCGCGGAAACCGCCTCACTCATATATCCGTTTCCCCAATGCTTGCGTTGCAGACCAAAGCCTATCTCCGCGCGTCGGCATTGCTCGTCTGCATGAAAGAGAGCGCAATCACCGAGCACTTCGCCGGTTGTCTGCAACTCGACTGCACAGATGAAGTCCTGGCCGCCAGCTGACGTCTTCAATTTACGTGCGACTCGATCCGTTGCCTGATCCAGGGACGTCATCGCCGGAAACGAAAAATAGCGCATCGCATCCGCGTCCGACCAGATCGCGAACAGTGGTTGCGCGTCTTCATGACGAAGCGGCCGCAGAACGAGGCGTGGGGTAGTCAGCGTGACGGGATCGAATAATGGCATGACGGGGGCGGGGCACCGGAAATAGATGACCCCATTAGAACATGTGGGCCGAGAGCCAACAACCGCACGCATCGAACCGCGTGGCGGCACAGCCTTTGTGCAGCCACTTTCGCGATTTACCTCTGTCGCTTACGGGTCGCGTGCTGCCGGTGATGACCCGGCACTTGTCGATCGCACAACGATTGGCAAGGTTCGGCCACGAACGCTCCTTCGCAGTCGAATGGCGAACGTCTGCTGATGAGCGACGAGTCGCCACTTGGCGAAGCAAAGGCGACCGACGATTCGTCGGACGAGCCGGCTTCATTTTCAAGCACTGTGCGCGGCGGCTCAGATTTCGATGGCCATTCTGGCCGATAGCGCCGTCCGCTGGAACAGCCGTCCCTGTGCTTCTCGCCATGCCAGTGCTTCCGCAATGGCGAGTTAGCCGCTAAAGCGGTTTGGGTATCGCTGGAAGTCACTTCCAGACAAAAATGGTTATCGCTTCTCACACCAACGCGCGGTTCGCTCGTGTGCATGCGCTCATGCGGACCGATGCGGTCGAAAAAAGTCGACCGGGTTAGGGTCGGCTAAAGATTCCGGCTTCAGAGGGCCACGCCGGAACTTGAGAGAAGTCGGCGGGCAGGGGCACATCGTCCATCAGTGACATGGCCTCTTCAATGCCCTGCCAGAATGACCCGGCGATCCCGGCGCGCTGTAACGTCGTCAGGTGGGGCAAGGCTGCATCGAGAAACCTGCCCAGGACCATCGCCCGCGCGACAAGCGCGCTCACTGTCTTCGTGTTGGCGGTCACGAGCCTGCTGATTCGTTCGAATGCGTCGTTCGCATGGTCCAATTTTCAGATCCGCTCAGAATGCCTGCCAGTCCTCAGCACTGGTGCCGGACGAAGCCAGTGTGTTCCTCTTCGGGGTAGTGAGGGGCGCCGTCTCTCGCCTTGTCAACGCGGCAGGATGGGACGTGAGAACCTTCGGTGCCGGCCGACGCGGTTCGCTCGGCGGGGCAATCACTCGTGACGCGGATGCCCTCCCGTCGTCGACCTTGAAGACGGCCACTGCGTCACGCAACCCTTGGGCCTGCTGGGCCATCGATTGCGCCGCTGCCGAGGCTTCCTCGACCAGCGCGGCGTTCTGCTGGGTCGCCTCGTCCATCTGGGTGACGGCCGTATTGACCTGCCCGATGCCGGTGCTCTGTTCTTCCGATGCTGCCGCGATCTCGCTCATGATGTCGGTCACGCGCTGCACCGACTGAACAATTTCCTTAATCGTGCTACCAGCTTCCTCAACGAGCTTCGAGCCGGCATCTACCCGGGTCACCGATTCGCCGATCAACTCCTTAATCTCTTTGGCCGCCGTGGCGCTGCGCTGAGCGAGCGTGCGGACCTCGCCGGCCACGACGGCAAAACCCCGCCCCTGTTCGCCGGCGCGGGCCGCCTCGACCGCGGCATTGAGCGCGAGGATGTTGGTCTGGAACGCGATGCCTTCAATCACGCTGATGATCTCGGTCACCTTGGCTGAGCTGTCCGAGATCCCGTGCATCGTCTCGACCACGCGTCCGATCACTTCCCCGCCGCGTTGCGCGATACCCGACGCCGTACTGGCCAGCGCGGTCGCCTGCTTCGCGTTGTCGGCGTTCTGGCGGACCGTTGCCGTCAGCTCTTCCATGCTCGAGGCGGTTTCCTCGAGGGATGCGGCCTGCTCTTCCGTGCGCTGCGACAGATCGGTGGTGCCCTGCGCGATTTCGCCTGCGGCGACCGAGATCGACTCGCTGGAGGTCTTGATGCCCTGCACGATGGCCGTCAGCCTGTCCCGCATTTCAGCGAGCGAGTTCATGAGACTAACGCCACCCGAGAACGGTACCTTGACGTCGACCAGGAGATTACCTCTCGCAATTTCCTGTGCGACAGCCGCTGCAACTGCGGGGTCTCCACCAAGTGAGCGACTCACGCTGCGGATGAGTAGCAGCATGACTCCCGACAGCAAGAAACCAACTAAAATTACGGAAGCCAAGCCTTTTATCAGGTCGCGTTCAAACGTTGTGTCAATATCGTCAACGTAGGCACCTGTATATACATGCCAGTCCCACGTCGGCAGATAGGCGCTGTACACCAGCTTATCAACCGGTTTCGTCTGCCCGGGATGTGGCCATTGATACTGCGTCAGGTGATTCGCTCCTGGGTCATTGCTTCTTATGACCTCGAGTGCGACGTGCTTCCCGTTCGGATCAGTCGAGCCGGCGGCGCTCTGATTCTCGAGTTTTGGGTTTGTCGGATTCAGGATTCTGACCGCGTTCGAGTCGTAGATTCCAAAATAACCGCTGCCATCGGCACCATATCGCATCGCCCTAAGCTCCGAAATTGCATTGGATTTCGCCTCCGACTGCGAGATGGCGCCTGAATCAGCTAGCTGCTTCCAGCGCTCAGCGGCGCTCATTGCAGTCTCGACCTCTTGTTGCAGGGCGACTTTGCGTCCCTCCATTAGTGACATCCTGTTGAGCCCTGACTCGGTACCTGCGACCGCCAGAAGGCCGAGAATCAATAAGGCCATCATGGCCCGCAGATTGGCGTTCAGTGTCCGTACTCCCATGTTTTTCTCCGTAGGACTGGTTGACATCATATGTTGCATCGAATAACGTTCATGCAACATTCGTTTACCGGTTATCGACTGAACTGCACAATACTTAAGAGTTTCTGAACGTTTCGCGATCGCCATGACGGACTCACTGGTGAGCCTTGCTACGGCAGGACTCTTGGCGGTCTCAAGAGTCAAGTGCAACGTTTAGCTAATCCGGCTTTCTCTAACTCTTTAGCCATTGCTTCCTCGGGGGAGTCCCAGCCGAGCGTCTGGCGAGGCCGCCCGTTGAGCAATTTGGCGATGTCATTGAGTTGGGTCTGCGAGAGCGTCGAAAGGCCCGTGCCCTTTGGCAGAAACTGACGCAGCAAGCCGTTGCTGTTCTCATTGCTGCCGCGCTGCCAGGGCGCGTGCGGATCAGCAAACCAGATATCGATATTGAGCCGCCTGGAGAGGCTCGACATGGCAGGCCATTTCCATTCCCCGATCGTAGGGCGGGCTCTCGCGAAGAAAGGCCGGCAACTTCTTCATTTGCCGCGAGAAGCCTTCCAGCGCATCCTTGGCCGTACAGCCATCCATGCGGCACAGAATCACGAAGCGCGTCTTGCGTTCGACCAGCGTGCCCACGGCGGAACGATTAAACGCACCCTCGATGAAGTCGCCCTCCCAGTGCCCCGGCAACAACCGTTGCTCGATCTGCTCGGGGCGATATTGGATGCGCAAATCCTCGGGAACATAGCTGCCGCCAGCAAGCGTCGTGCGCCGATTTTCGCGCGCCGGTTTTTCCTGGCGCAAGGCTGCGATCATGGCCGGTTTCAGCGAGCCACGTGCATAGGTGTAAATGGCAGCGTAGACCGTCTCTGCGCTGACGTGCTGACTTGGGTCGTCCGGATACATGGCCCGCAGTTTCGCAGCGATTTGCTGCGACGACCAGCGCCAGTAGATCAAGCGATCATGCACATGCCGATAAAGCGCGCTGCCTTCGATCAACTTGCGCGGCCGCACACAGCGCCGACGACGTCGAAGCGCTGCGCCCCAGCAGCCCTGCAATAGTTCTTATGCTGCCGCCCTTTCGATGTTCGATCATGATCGCCGCGCGTTCTTCCGCACTCAAATGCTTGCCCGCGGAATATCATTCGGCGATGCTCGAACTCACCAATGCCATCCTCGCCACACTCGGCTACGGATCGTCCGGGCGGGACCGACCATTGATCGGCCCAAGTCGGGCCTCGCCCCTTTGAGCGAGCCGGAACGGCCGCTTTTGAATGGGATGAAGACGTTCTCAAAAATTCGCCGAAGGGCTGGAACGGGTCGAACTCGCCCGACTGTAATATGCCCGGTTCGCCGATAAGCTTTCGCTCGCTCATTCCGGCAAATACGCACGCCCGGTGGTATTTTTGGTGGTATCCGTACCGGCAAAATTCCTCAAACCCGCTCAAGCAAAGCGATAGCTGGGGGTTTTTCATTCCGGCCCTGACAATCTTCCCGATTCCCAATCGTCCGGAAGACATCGCCAGTCGCATCTCCCGTCAAAAACCCTTTAGCCACACCGGGATCATTCATCCAGGCTGGTAAGCACGCCCTCGCCGCCTCACTCCCGACGGTGGAAAGTACCTTGCGACACAGAGCCCATAAATGATCAGCGCTGCGACCGTGTAGGACACGAATCGCGCCGCAAAGAACAGCAAGACTACGACGATCGCGGCCAGCAGCATCTCCAGTCTCGGACCGAGCGCCGACAGTTGCCCGCCGCGCGCTTCGAAGGCGGTCCCCAGCAAAATCAGCAACGGAATCAACGCGAGCACCATGTGGATCGGCTCGAGGATCGGATAAGCCACGAGCATCGTCATCGAAGCGAGCGCGTAGTCGATGCGGCTGTCCCGATGGCGGCGAAACACCAGATACGCGGACAGCAGGCAAGCAGCCAGCACCACCGCATGCGAAGCAATCGACAGCAACGTACCGGACACCGGCATGCCGATCGTCGCCGATAGCGTCTGCAGCGCGCCCCTCACGGCATTGTTCATCGGCGCGCCGCCACCGCTCATCGCCAGTGCCATGCCGTTCAGGCGCGGCATGTCCGACACGAAGTAGTGCCACAAAACGTCGAAGCCGAGGCGCGCTCCGGTGATCAACGTCAACGCAATCGCAACGACGCTCGCCATCACGAACGTCCGCCATTCGCGACGCAGCAACAGCAGGCCGGCGACGGCCACGGGCGTGAGCTTGATCGCGATCGCAAAGCCAAGAAAGAGTCCAGCGGCATAACCTTTGCGACGCTCGATCAGCGCGAAAGTCGCAATCAACAGGAAGAACAGCAGTTCGTTCGATTGGCCGTCGTAGGTATCTTCGACGAGCGGAAAGCTCAGCAGCGCGACCGCCACCAGCAGCAGGTTCACGCTGCGCTCCGTGCCGCGGTACGCCATCGTGACGACGAGATACAAAGCCACCGAGAACAACACGATCGACGCACTCACCCAGACGATTTTCGCGGCGAGCGGCGTCAGCAGCGCGAGCGGCGCAAACACCAGCGCGAACTGCGGCGGGTAGGCGTAGAAGATGTCGTCGCCCGTCGAGCGCGCGCCGATGCCCTGCAAAAACGCGATGAGCGCGTCGTGGTCGTACAGGCGCGCCGGGTCATGCAGCACGACGTTGAAGGCGTACAGGTAGAAATTGAAATCGCCGAAGGCGTCAGGGACGTTGCCACGAAACTTCGCGACGACGTGAAGGATACGCAGCGCGAGGCAGGCTATCGCAATCAGCAAAAGGAGCGCGGCACCCGCGCCGAAGTTCGACCTGGTCCGTACGGCGCCTGCGTTGAACATGGTGTCTCTCCGCGGTACGTCAATCAACGTGGGAGTTGCTGCGCCCATGAGACCCGCGCTAGCGGGGGCGTACCAGCAGACCATGTCGCCGGTATGGTCCGGGGATGGCCGGCATGGCCAGCCATGCCGGCTTCGTGCCGGACGACCGGACAGAGACTACCGATTCGCAAAAATCGATCTGTGCGCTCGCCCACACGAGACCGACCAATGTCGGGAACTTCGGCGCGCGAAGATCGTTCGTCGGCGGCGAATCGCCGTGTTCGCCGCGGAATACCACGCGTCGCGCCGATCGGCGCTTATCGGCTCGCGGCCCCCCATGCCAGCGCGCGCAACCTCGCGGCGTCGCTTGATCACGTAGCCGCCCCACATCAGCACGAGCCATGCCGGCACCAGCCACACCGAGATCGACAAGCCCGGCGTCAGCGCCCCTGTGTTCGCCGCATGTCGCCGCTGGGCGTGGAACGCTGTCGAAGGCAGCGCTGTGGCAGATTGCACGGCTGACCGTACGGTCCGGTCTGGCAAAACCGCTAACTTTACCCGACCGATATTCCTCTGACATTCGGAGCCGCCCGCTTCGTTCTGCGCCGCACTTAAGCGCGCGGATTGTGATTGTCACGGGGATCGCGCCCGGGTATGTTGCCGAAGTCCACTTTTCACGCTGCGGAGCTTCACTATGTTGGCCAAACGTCTGCTTTGCGCCGCCGTGTTGTGCCTCAGTTTCGCGGGCGTCAGTCCGTCCGCGCTCGCGCAGACGGTGCCCGCCGCCCAGCAACCGGCCGATGACGCCGCGTCGCAGGCAAGCGGCCAGCCTGCGCCAGCGCCTGCCCCCGCTACTGCCAGCAAGCCGCCTGCCGCCGCGCTCGGCGGCCCGGTGCGCAACATCGTGCTCGTGCATGGCGCGTTCGTCGACGGATCGAGCTGGAACGGCGTGGTCGCGAAGCTGCAGCAAAAGGGTTATCACGTGAGCTCGGTGCAGAACCCGCTGACCTCGCTCGCCGACGACGTCGCCGCGACCCGCCGCGTGCTCGATCGCGAGAACGGTCCGGTGCTGCTGGTCGGGCACTCGTGGGGCGGCGTCGTGATCACCGAGGTCGCCGCGAACGCGCCGAACGTCGCCGGGCTCGTGTATGTCGCCGCGCTTGCGCCGCAACTGCACGAATCGGCGATGGACGTGATGAAGGCCGGCGGGCCGATGCCGGCCGGCCAGAGCATCAGCAAGGACGCGAACGGATTTTTGTGGATCGACCGCGCGCGCTATCACGCCGATCTCGCCGCCGACGTGCCCGAGACCGTCGCACGCGTGCTCGCCGCCGCGCAGGTGCCGATCGCCGCGAGCGCATTCGACGAACCGGTCGATCAGGTCGGCTGGAAGGACAAACCATCGTGGTACGTGCTGACGACGAAAGACCACGCGGTGTCGCCCGATCTGCAGAGAATGATCGCCGCGCGCATCGGCGCGAAGGTGGTGCCGATCGCGTCGAGCCATCTCGCGCCGGTGTCGCACGCCGGGGCGGTAGCGGAGGCGATCGATCACGCGGCGCGCGAGTTGAGCCGGCAGCAGCAGTAAGCCGGCGGCTCGACGCCGCGCGGCTCAGCGCAGCATGAACGACATCGCCGACAGACCGTTCAGCATCCGCACCGCATGCTCGGCCGACGCCGCAGTGAAGCGCAACGTCACGCCATCGACGCGCGTAAGCGTCGGCCATTGGCAGAACAGATCGGCGAGCCCGCTCGTTTGCACGCGCAGTTCGCAGTCGATCGTTCGCGGCTCCGCGCGCGTCGCGGCAGGCGCGCGGCCCGCTTCGACATGCTGACGGACCACGTCGCGCGCGGCGGCCCGCAGCGCCTCGCGCACGCTCGCGGGCGACCGCGTGACGCCGCTTGCTTGCCCGGTCGCGGTCTTCGTGACGACGAAACGCGCGCCGGGAAAACACGGCGCGGTTTCCTCGGCGAACACGTCGTCACCCGATAAAAGCACCACACGCGCGCCATATTCTTCGGCGAGCGCACCGTACAGCCCCGCTTCGCCCAGCTCCACGCCGTTGAACGCCACGCGCGCGAACGCGAAGCTGTTGATCGTGTGCGCGAGGATGCCGCGCGTTTGCGCCTTCGCGTGATAGCCGATCATGAAGACCAGCGCCGCACCGTATTCGAGCCCGGCCATCATGCCCAGCGTGCGCGGCTTGCCGAGCACGAGCTGGGCGCGCGGATCGAGCAGATCGGGCAGCAGGTTGCGAAAGCCGCCGTGCGAATCATTGACCCACACGTCGGTCGCGCCGCCCGCGAACGCGCCTTCGATGGCCGCGTTGGCTTCGAGCGTCATCCAGCGTCGCGCGGCTTCGTATTCGCCGTTGCCCGCGCGCGTCTGCTCGGCATGGAACACGCCGGCGATGCCTTCGATGTCGGTGGAGATCAGGACTTTCATCGCACGGAATTCCTCAGCAAGTGGGCAAGGTCCGGCACGCTGTCGCGCAGCGACAGCCGCCGATGACCGTCGCGACCGGTGACCGACTCGGCGCTCCACAATGCATCGACGATCGCCTGCTCGACGCTGTCGGCGCAGGCGCGAAACAGCGGGTCCATACAGTGATCCGCGACCAGCGGCGGCAGCGCGACGAAGTCCGCGCCGTGCGGCACCGTGTACGCGGTCGAAAACGCCAGCGCGATATCGCCGCTGCCGTGGCCGTACACCGAGCCGGTGCGCGCGAGACCGGCCGCCGCGCGCAACGACAGGCGTTTCAGCTGGCGCGCGTCGAGCGGCGCATCGGTCGCGACGATCATGATGATCGAGCCTTGCTCGGGTTGGTCGGGGGTCGCATTAGCAGCGGCACTGGCAGCATTCGACGCCTCAGCGACGGCCGCGCGTTCGGCCAGCATGCGGCCGAGCGGCGTGCCGTCGATCGTCAGCATCGGCAGACGGCCGAAGTTGGCAAGCACGAGCGCGCCAACGGTGTAGTCCCGGCCCCCCGCACTGAACACGCGCGACGCAGTGCCGATGCCGCCCTTCAGATCGAAACACGACATGCCGCGCCCCGCGCCGAGCGCACCGCTCGCGACATCGGCGCTTGCCGCGTCGAATGCTTCGTTGAAATGCCGTTCGGTCACGGCAAGCGCCTGAATGTCGTTCAGGTAGCCGTCGTTGCACTCGAACACGAGCGGATTGAGCGTCGACCATTCGCGGCCGATGCGCGGATTCGCGCGAATCGCCGCGCGGATCTGCGCCTGCGCGACCGTACCGACGCCGAAGGTGTTGGTCAGCGCGATCGGCGTCTCCAGCGTGCCGAGTTCGTCGAGCTGCACGAGCCCGACGCTCTTGCCGAAGCCGTTGATCACCGACGCGGCGGCCGGCACCTTGTCGACGAACGGATCGCCGCGATGCGGCCGGATCACGGTCACGCCGGTTTGCAGCGCGCCTTCGGCAAGCGTGCAATGACCGACGCTGACGCCGTCCACGTCGGCGATCGTGCCGAGCGCTCCGGCCGGCAACGTGCCGATATGCGGCGCGCGCTCAGCCGAATGATGGTTGCTCATGCTCATGGCCGATCCAGCTTCGGATCGAGCGCGTCGCGCAGACCGTCGCCGAGCAGGTTGAACGCGAGCACGGTCAGGAAGATAGCGAGGCTCGGAAACAGCGCGATGTGCGGCGCGGTCACCATATCGGCGCGAGCTTCGTTGAGCATCGCGCCCCACTCGGGCGTCGGCGGCTGCGCGCCCAAGCCGAGAAACGACAGGCTCGCCGCCGTGATGATCGACGTGCCGATGCGCATCGTCAGATACACGACGACCGACGAAATCGTGCCCGGCAGAATGTGCCGCGCCATGATCGTCCAGTCCGACGCGCCGATGCTGCGCGCCGCCTCGACATAGGTGAGCTGCTTGAGCATCAGCGTATTGCCGCGCACGAGCCGCGCGAACGCCGGAATGCTGAAGATCGCCACGGCGCAGATCACGTTGATCATGCCGTTGCCGAGAATCGCGACCACGCCGATCGCGAGCAGAATGCCGGGGAACGCGAACAGCACGTCGGCCACGCGCATTGTGATGCGATCCCACCAGCCCTCGTAGTAACCGGCAAGCAGACCGAAGAACGTGCCGATCACCGCGCCGATCGCCACGGACAGAAAGCCTGCCTCGAGCGAAATGCGCGAGCCGACGAGGATGCGGCTGAAGATATCGCGGCCCAGCGAATCGACGCCGAACCAGTGCGCGGCCGACGGCCCCGCGTTCAGCGCGTCGTAGTCGAAGAAATTCTCGGGGTCGTACGGCACGATATGCGGCGCGATGATCGCGACCACGATCAGCAGCAGCACGAACACGCCGGCGGCCAGCGCGACATGCTGCTTGCGAAACTTGCGCCAGAACTCGCTCCACGGTGTGCGGATCGCGCGTTCGGAGGCAGTGGGAGTGGCCGCATTCGGCCCGGTGGCGGTGGTGCTCATGCGGGCCTCACTTGAAACGGATGGTCGGGTTGATCACCGCGTACAGCACGTCGACGATCAGGTTGATGATGATGAATTCGAGCGAGAACAACAGCACCTCGGCCTGAATGATCGGATAGTCGCGCATCGACACGGCATCGACGAGCAAACGGCCGAGGCCCGGCCAGTTGAACACCACTTCGACGACGATCGAGCCGCCGAGCAGAAAGCCGAACTGCAACCCCATCATCGTGACGACGGGAATCAGCGCGTTGCGCAGGCAGTGCTTGATGATCACGAGCCGCTCGGGCACGCCCTTCGCGCGCGCGGTGCGCACGAAGTCCTCGTGCAGCACCTCGACGAACGAGGCCCGCGTGAAGCGCGCCATCACGGCCGCGACCGCCGCGCCGAGCGTCAGCGACGGCAGCACGTAGCTGCGCCACGAACCGTCGCCGACGATCGGCAGCCAGCCGAGCTGCACCGAGAAAATCTGCATCAGCAGCATGCCGAGCGCGAACGCCGGAAACGAAATGCCCGACACCGCGAGCGTCATGCCCAGGCGGTCCGGCCAGCGGTTGCGCCACACCGCCGAGGCGATGCCGATCGCCATGCCGATCACGACCGCCCACACCATGCTCGCGATCGTCAGCCACAACGTCGGGAAGAAGCGCTCCGCGATCTCCTGGCTCACCGGCCGCTTGCTGCGCGTCGAAACGCCGAAGTCGCCATGCGCCATCCGCCAGAAGAAACGGACGAACTGCTGCGGCAGCGGCTTGTCGAGCCCGAGGTCGGAGCGCACGAGGGCCACGGTCGCCTCGTCCGCTTCAGGACCGGCGGCGAGCCGCGCCGGATCGCCCGGCAGCAGATGCACGAACAGGAACACCAGCACGGCGACGATGAAGAGCGTCGGCAGCAGACCTAGCAGACGTTTGACGAGGAAGTTCAGCATGAAACCAGTCCGGCAAATGAGCGGCAATTGAGCGGCAAATCAGGCGGGCAACGAGGACTCGTGTGCGGCGGCGGGCTGGGTGAACCGCCGCCTGCGCATGCCGCCTCGTCAACTCATCACTTGATCGCGATCTCGTCGAAGTTGAACGAGCCGTCCGGCGCGACGTAAGCGCCCGACAGACGCTTGCTGCGCGCATACACGACCTTCTCCTTGACGAGGAAGATCCACGGCGCGTCGGCCCAGATGCGCTTCTGCGCGTCGGTGTAGAGCGCGGCCTTCTGCGTGCGGTCGGTCGTTTCGAGCGCCTGCTTCAGATCGTTGTCGACCGCGTCGTTCTTGTAGTACGACGTGTTGACCATCTTCGGCGGAATCGAGTAGCCCGCGAGCAGCGGGCTGATCGCCCAGTCCGCCTCGCCGGTCGACGACGACCAGCCCGCGTAGTACATCCGCACCGGCGCGGTCGCCGGGTCCTGCGCGCTTTCGACCTTGGCGACGCGCTGACCCGCTTCGAGCGCCTCGACGCTGGCCTTGATGCCGACCTGCGCGAGCTGCTGCTGCACGAACTGGATCACCTTCTGCGCGGTCGAGTAGTTATACGCGGACCACAGCGTCGTTTCGAAGCCGTTCGGATAGCCCGCTTCCTTCAGCAGTTCGCGCGCCTTCGCGGGATCGTACGGCCAGGGTCCGAGCTTGACCGCATAGTCGACGCCCTGCGGCACGACGCCGTCGGCCGGCGTCGCGTACCCGGCGAACGCGACCTTCGTCAGCGCTTCCTTGTTGACCGCGTAATTCAGCGCCTCACGCACCTTCGGGTTGTCGAACGGCTTCTGGTTCATGTTCATGCTGATGTAGCGCTCGATGATCGACGGCGCCGCGATCAGATCGACCTTCGGGCTCGACTGCAGTTGCGCGGCCTGCTCGAACGGCACCTGGAACGCGAAGTCCGCTTCGCCGGTGCGGATCAGCGCGGCGCGCGTGTTGTTGTCGACGACCGGCTTCCAGTCGATCGCATCGATCTTCGGATAACCCTTCTTCCAGTAGCCGGCGAATTTCTTCACGGTCAGGTCGCCGGCCGGGTCCCACTTCACGAGTTCGAACGGGCCCGTGCCGACCGGATGAAACGCGATGTCCTTGCCGTACTTCTTCAGCGCGTCCGGCGAGATCATCACCGCAGACGGATGCGCGAGCACGTTGATGAACGCCGAGAACGGCGTTTTCAGCGTGACGCGCACCGTGTACGGATCGACCACTTCCGTTTTCTCGATGCGGCTGAACATGTTGTAGCGCTTCAGCTTGTTGGCCGGATCGGTCACGCGGTCGAAGTTCGCCTTCACGGCGGCCGCATTGAAGTCGGTGCCGTCCTGGAACTTCACGCCATGGCGCAGCTTGATCGTATAGACGCGCGCGTCGGGGCTCGCCTCATAGCTGTCGGCGAGCACGTTGACGAGCTTCATGTCCTTGTCGAAGCCGAACAGGCCCTGATAGAACGATTTCGCGACCGCCTGCGACAGCGTGTCGTTCGCGTCGTACGGATCGAGCGACGTGAAGGTCGACGCCACGGCCATCACGGCCGTCGTTTCGGCGTGCGCCAGATTGCCCGCGAGCGTCGCGAACACCACCGCGCCGCCGCTGACGAGCGCGCGCAAACGAAACGGAGAGGACGGGAACAGCAGGTTCATGAGATTGCTCCAGGCTGCGAGTTAAGGATGTGACAGGGCCGTTATGGTTGGTGTGGCTTCAAGTGCTGATGTTTCTCTTGCTGTTGCTTCGATTGCTGATGCTTCGGGTCTCGCGCTTCAGGTCTTCCGCTTCAATGCGATGCGGCGCTTCGCTCAATAAGCGCCGCCGACGCGATGCTGCGCGACGAAATGATCCGGGCCCACCGCGACGAGCGGCGCGACGACCGGCTCGTCGTGCAGCGCGCGGATCGGGCTTGGAATATCGTCGGCGGCGAGCATGCGTTTCGCGTGACGGCGCGCGGGATCGGCGACCGGCACCGCGCTCATCAGCTTCTTCGTGTACGGATGCTGCGGCGCCTCGAACACCGCGCGACGCGGACCGATCTCGACGATCTGGCCGAGATACATCACCGCGACGCGATGGCTGACCCGCTCGACCACCGCCATGTCGTGCGAAATGAACAGATACGCGACGCCGAGCTCGCGCTGCAGGTCGAGCATCAGATTGACGATCTGCGCCTGCACGGAGACGTCGAGCGCGGACACCGATTCGTCGGCGATCACGACCTTCGGATTCAACGCGAGCGCGCGAGCAATCGCGATACGCTGACGCTGGCCGCCCGAAAACTCATGCGGATAGCGGCGCGCGGCCTCGGCCGGCAAACCGACTTTCTCGAGCAGCCACGCGACGCGCGCCTGCGCTTGTCCACCCTGCGCGACGCCATGCACGAGCAGCGGCTCCATGATCGAGAAGCCGACGGTCAAGCGCGGATTCAACGACGCGAACGGGTCCTGGAAAATAAACTGGATATCGCGGCGCAGGGCCTGCAACGCGGGCCCGGTCAGCGAGCTGATTTCCTTGCCAGCGAATTCGATCGAGCCACTCTGACTTTCGACGAGCCTCAGCAGCGAGCGGCCCGTGGTCGACTTGCCGCAGCCCGACTCGCCGACCAGCGCGAGCGTTTCGCCGGGCCGCAGATCGAAGCTGACTTTTTCGACCGCATGCACACGGCCCGTCATACGGCCGAACAGGCCGCTACGGACCGGAAAGCGCGTGACCAGATCGCGCACGCGCAGGATCGGCGGCGTGTCGTCGCGCACCAGCGGCTGCGCTTCTTCGGCGACAGCCGCCGCCGGCTGCACCGCCGCATCGGCGCCGTTCGCGCCGGCCTGCTCGACGCTCAGGATCGGAAAGCGCGCGGGCTGATCAGTGCCGTGCATCGAGCCGAGCCGCGGCACCGCCGCGAGCAGCGCCTTCGTGTACGGATGCGACGGCGCGGCGAACAGCGTGTCCGACGCGCCCTCCTCGACCTTCTCGCCGCGATACATGACGAGCACGCGGTCGGCCACTTCGGCAACCACGCCCATGTCGTGCGTAATGAAGATCACGCCCATGTTCATCTCGTCCTGCAAGCCGCGAATCAATTGCAGGATCTGCGCCTGGATCGTGACGTCGAGCGCGGTGGTCGGTTCATCGGCGATCAGCAGCGCGGGCTTGCACGACAACGCCATCGCAATCATCACGCGCTGGCGCATGCCGCCCGACAGCTGATGCGGGTAACGCGCCGCGACGCGCCTTGCCTCGGGAATCCGCACGATCTCGAGCAGACGCAAGGTTTCGGCGCGCGCCGCCTCGCGGCTCTTGCCCTGGTGCAGCGCGATCGCCTCGCTGATCTGATCGCCGACCGTGAAGACCGGATTGAGCGAGGTCATCGGCTCCTGGAAGATCATCGCGATGTCGGCGCCGCGAACTGTGCGCATCGTGCCGGACGACGCCTTCGCGAGATCGAGCACGCTGCCGTCGCGCCGCCGGAAGGCGATGCTGCCGCCGGCAAGACGGCCGCCGCCATGCTCGATCAGCCGCATCAGCGCCAGCGACGTGACCGACTTGCCCGAGCCCGATTCGCCGACGATCGCGAGCGTCTCGCCGCGCTCGACCGTGAACGACAGATTGCGCACCGCGTTGAAGGTCGAATCGCCGCGGCGGAACGCGACCGTCAGATCGTCGACCGCCAGCACGCGCTGCGGCGGCAGGGTTTCGACAAGCGGGCTGGCGGTGTGCGAGGAAGAAGGCACGGTGGTTCCTTTGCTTTGAATTCGAACGCGGCTAACGGGGCCTCAGGCATGTGGCGACACGCTTCAGCGGCTAGCGATAGATCGCCGTCACCGGCGCTTCGCCGAGCCGCGCGAAACCGCGGTACATACCCTCGGTATTGAACGGCAGCGTGACGTTGCCCCGCGCGTCGACGGCGACGAGGCCGCCGCGTCCGTCGATCTTCGGCAAGCGGTTCATCACGACGTCGTGCGCGGCTTCTTCGAGCGAGACCTGGCGATAGGCCATCTGCGCGGCCACGTCGTAGGCGGCGACCATGCGCATGAACATTTCGCCCGCGCCGGTGGTCGATACCGCGCAGGTCGCGTCGTCCGCGTAGCAGCCCGCGCCGATCAGCGGCGTATCGCCGACGCGGCCCACCTGCTTGTTGGTCACGCCGCCCGTCGAGGTCGCCGCGGCGAGATGCCCGTGGCGGTCGAGCGCGACTGCGCCGACGGTGCCGAACTTGCGATTCGGATCGATCGGCTCGTGCGGCGTCGGGTCGTCGTTGCTCGAAGCCGTGGACGCGAGCGTCGCGGCGTCGTGATCGAGCATCGGACGCTGCTGCTCACGCGCCAGTTGCCATTGGCGATAGCGCGCGTCGGTATCGAAGTAGCTGTTGTCGACGAACTCGAGCCCCTGCGCGGCCGCGAACGCTTCCGCACCGTCACCGGTGAACAGCACGTGGTCGCTGCGCTCGAGCACGCGGCGCGCGGCGAGAATCGGATTGCGCACGCGCTTCACGCAACAGATCGCGCCCGCGTCGAGCGTGCGGCCGTCCATGATCGCGGCGTCGAGCTCGTGCGTGCCGGCCGCCGTGTAGACCGCGCCGTGGCCCGCATTGAAGAGCGCGCAGTCTTCGAGCAGCCGCACCGCTTCGCTGACCGCGTCGAGCGCGCTGCCGCCGTCGGCGAGCACGCGCTGGCCAGCACTCAGCACCGCGTTGAGCGCCGCGTGATATCCGGTTTCGGCGCTGGCCGACATCGACGTGCGCAGGATCGTCCCGGCCCCGCCGTGAATGGCAATGACTGCGTTGGAGTTCATCGTTTGGATCGTGGAGTGCGGTTGGTTCGGGGAGTGCGGGGTGCTGTGATGGCTTTTGCTTCGGCATCCCTGGCTTTCGTGCTTCTGGCTTGGGTGCTGTCGGCCTTTGCGCCGTCGCTGTGTTTTAGCCTTGCAGCCTTCGCGCGCGCGGCTTTGCTCAGGGCGCGCGCCGGCTCCTGCGCGGCGCCGGCCGCGCCCGACTGCGGATCGAACAGCCACGGCAGCACGAACTCGCTAACCTCGGCGGCCGCCTTGACCGAGCGTTGCGCGCGATACGCCACCGCGTCGCACAACGCCTCGATGACCGCGAGCACAGCCGAATCGGCATTCGACGCGAGACGCCGGTCGGTGCGGACATACAGCGCCAGGTCCGCGAACCGCACGAGCGGCGAGCGCGGACCGTCGGTGAGCGCGAGCACGCGCGCGCCGCGTTCGGAGGCGCGGCGCGCGAGCTCGATCGTGTCCTCGACATAGCGCGGAAACGCGATGCCGATCACGAGATCGCCCGGGCCCGAACCCACGAGGTGCCGCGCCGCATGCGACGGCCCGCCGCTCAGCGCCAGCGAATGCACGTTGTCGTGATACGGCAGCAGTCCGTGCTCCATCAGGCTCGCGAGAAACGCGCTGGCGCCGAAGCCGATCACGAATACGCGACGCGCGGCGATGATCGCGTCGACGGCGGCGTCGGCGGTCGCGCGATCGATCGACGTACGCGTTGCGTGCAGATTGTTGGCGGCCTGCTCGAGCGACGCGTCGATCAGATCGTCACCGGCCGCGAGCGTTTCCTGCGCGCTGCGCAGCCGCTCGACCGGCGCGAGCGTCGCCTCGAAGCCACGCACGAGCGCCTCGCGAAACTGCGGATAACCGTCGAAGCCGAGCGCGCGCGCAAAGCGATTCGCGCTCGCGACCGACGCGCCGACCACGCTCGCGAGCTCGTCGATACGCATCGTCGCCGCGCGGAACAGATGGGCCAGCACGTACTCGCCCATGCGCTGGTGGATTGGCGTGAGCGTCGGCATCGCGGCGGTGATGCGCGCGGCAATGGCCTGCTCGGCGGAGTTCGACACGGCGGACGGGTGATGGATCATGCGAGCGGAAAGGCGCGGTTGTTCTATGTGAACAGGATGAAATTATATTTACATGAAACACGCGTCGAAAAAAATTCATTTTCATTATTTCGAGGGTTTTCACCGACCGAAGGTTTTCAGACAACGGAGTTCGGCATCGACGCCATGCCGCACCCCGATGAAAATCCATTTTCATCAGGGCGACGGCTGGCTTCACCGCGTGCCGCGCTCCGCCGCTCAGTACGCCGCCGCGCTCTGTTCGGGAATGCCCAGCAGCCGCGCCGCCGGCGACATCACGATGATCAGCGCCTGCACGACGAACGCGAGCGACGCCGCGACCAGACACACGTCGATGCTCCAGCGCGCGCTGAGCGCGGCGCCGAGCAGCGCGCCCACCGGCCGCGCGCCGTAGGTGGCGGTGCTGATCAGCGCGGACACGCGGCCGATCATCCGTTCGGGCGTGATCGCCTGACGCAGCGTGGTCGAGCCGACGACCCACAGGATTGGTCCCGCGCCGAGCAGGAAGAAGCTCGCGAGCGCGAGCCAGAACGATGGGACGAACAGCGTCGCCACCATCACGAGCGACGCGAGCAGCCCGCACGACGGTCCGACGATCAGCAGACGGCCGAATGCGAGACGCCGCGCGACCGCGGGCGCGGCGAGCGCGCCGCAGACCATGCCGACCCCGTACGCGCCGAGCGTCACGCCGACCGCAGAGGCATTGAGCCCCAGCCGATGCACCGCGTAAGGCACATAGATCGCCTGCAGGATGAAGAAGCCGAGATTGAAGAACACGGCGGTCAGCAGCATCGGCAGCAGCAACGGATCGCGCAGCACGAAGCGCGTGCCGTCGCGCAGCTCCAGCATGAAGTGCCGCCGCGGCGCGGCCGCGCGCGGCGGCTCGCGCAATCCCGCGAGCAACGCGACCGCGAACGCCGACAACATTGCCGCGCCCCCATACGCCCAGCCCGCCCCGATCCAGCCGACCAGCACGCCGCCCAGCGCCGGCCCCGCCGAATACGCGACGCTGCGTGCGAGTTCGAGCCGGCCGTTCGCGCTCGCATAGGCGTCGCGCGGCACGATCGACGGCACCAGCGACGGCGCCGCAACGTTGTAGGCGACCGTACCCGTCGCGGCGACGAAGCCGAGCGCGGCGAGCAGCGGCAGGTTCAGCGCATGCGTGAGCACCAGCAGCAGCACGCACAGCATCGCGCAGACCCGCACGCTCTCGGCGAGCGTCATCAGCACGCGGCGCGAGCGGCGGTCGGCCCAGACGCCGAGCGGCATCGACAGCAACAGGAACGGCAGCGTCTGCGCGGTTTGCAGCAGACCGGTATCGCGCGCGTCGGCGCCGAGCGCGAACACCGCGACGAGCGGTGCGGCGGCGAGGCTGATCTGCTCCGCCGATTGCGCGCACAGGTTCGACCAGGCGAGGCGCTGGAATGCGCGGGGCAGACGTTGCGCATTGGACGGCGAAGACGACGAAGGGGAAGACGTGGCGGACATCGATGCACTCCCGAGGTTTGACGTGAGGCATTCATCGTCGGCGCTCAGGGCCCGCGGGGCGCTCCGGTTCTTGCGGTGTTATTCTTCGCTCGCCATGAATCTCGAAAGCATCCTCTTCACTCAAGGTTTCGGTTCGCGCCGCCAATGCCGTGCGCTGATCGGCGACGGCCGCGTCAGCGTCGACGGTGCGATTTGCACCGATGCCGACGCCGATTTCGCTGTTGATGGCGGCGCGTTGCGCTTTAGCGTCGACGGCGTCGAATGGCCGTATCGCGAGCACGCGTATCTGCTGCTGAACAAGCCCATCGGCTACGAATGCTCGCGCGATCCGCAGCATCATCTGAGCGTGTTCAGCCTGCTGCCGCCGCAGTTCGCCGAGCGCGGCGTGCAGTGCGTCGGCCGTCTCGATCAGGACACCACGGGCCTCCTGCTGCTCTCCGACGACGGCAAGTTCGTGCATCAGTTCACGTCGCCGAAACGCAAGGTGCCGAAGCTCTACGTCGCGACCACGCGCCATCCGCTCGACGACGCGCAGCTCGCCGCGCTGCGCGACGGCGTGCTGCTGCACGGCGAAACGAAACCCAGCGCCGCGCTCGACGCCCAGGCGCGCGACACTCACACGCTCGCGCTCACCGTGCTCGAAGGCAAATACCACCAGGTCAAGCGGATGATCGCGGCCTCGGGCAACCGCTGCGAGGCGCTGCATCGCGAACGGATCGGTGGGCTCGCGCTTCCCGCGGCGCTCGCGCCCGGCGCATGGCAATGGCTCGACGCAGCGGGTCTTGCCGCGCTGCGGGCCGGGTAAACGACTAGCCGCAATGAGGGCCCGCCTAAGCCCTTGATGCGCCGGAGAAAGCCCGCGCGCATTGCGGTGCACCGAACATAGGCCGTTGCGTTGCAGCATGCCGTTGCTTACATATCGCCCTATACTCGTCTAAACAAACGACTACAAAGGTTTCAAGGAGGGGCGCCATGCAAATCGACGGCACGATGGCGTTTTCGCACGCGATGATCTCGTTTATCTGCCTTGCGCTGCTGCTGGTCGGCGGATTGCTGGTCATCATGCGGCTGCGCCATAAGTACCATCCGAATCTGATCGGCGCATTGATCGGCGGCATGCTGTGCTTCCTGTTGCTGGAAGTGCTGCCTGCGCTGACCTGATGCCGGTTGGACCGCGCAGCTCGTGTTGCGCGGCGCATTGATGCGGTGCGGCGGATACGCTTTGCGGGGCAACTCCGCCCTCGCGAGGCGACATTTTGTTTCTGCTGCCGCCCTAGCCGCGTTTCCCGTTCGCCTCGCGCAAAAAATCCTCGACGCTCGGATAGCGCAGACGTACCCGCAATTCCTCCTTCAGACGCCGGTTCACGAGCCGGCGCGACTCGCGCATGAACGACAGCAGCAGCGGATCGATCTGCTGCTCCGCCTGCTCTCTAGTGATGCGCGGCGGGCGCGCGAGCCCGAACGCATCGGCGACCGCGTCGAAATACTCCCCCATTTTCAGCGACGAATCGTCGGACGCGTGCAGTGCGCGCGCGGGCCGGCCATGCGTGGCGAGACGCACGAGGATCGCGGCGAGGTCGTCGGCGTGGATGTGATTCGTGTAGACGTCGTCGGCATCGACGAGCGCCGGCGTGCCTCTTTCGAGCCGCGCGAGCGGCAGACGGTTGCGCGCATAGATGCCCGGGATCCGCGCGATGCTCGTGGCGACGCTGCCGCGCGCCGTCGCGCGCCGCAACTGCCGCTCGGCCGACACGCGACGTTTGGCGCGCGCATTCGCGGGCCGCGGCGCGCGCGTTTCGTCGATCCACGCGCCGCCGCAATCGCCGTAGACCCCCGTCGTGCTCGCGTAAACGATGCGCACCGGTGCGCGCGAAGCGCCGGTCCGGCGCACCCCGTCGGGTACAATATCGGGTGTTTCAGCGTCCAGACCTGAAGCGCGCGCACGGCGCAACCGCGCGATCGGCGCGACGGACGACCTCGCCGCGCAAGCGTGCATGCGGCCCGCGGCACCTAACGTCGCAAGCAGCGCGCGAGTGCGTCGATCGTCGTCGCCGGACTTCTGCGGCGGCGCGAGATGCAGCACCGTCGGCGCGAGGCGCGCGAGCCGTTTGAGGCTGCCGCGCGCGTCGAGATCGCCGACGAGCGGCATCACGCCCGCGGCGCGCAACTCATCGCAGCGCGCGGCATGGCTCGTCAACGCGAAGATACGCGCGCGCGGCCGCAACAGGGGCACGCAGCGCATGCCGACGTCGCCGCATCCTACGATCAGCACGCGCGGCCGGCGGAAGTTTCGTGTCGCTTTCATGGTGGGCGCATTGTAGCGGTCACACGCAACAGGTACCGCGCGGTTGATCCGGCGGGTCCGATTACGATTCCGAATTTTCGATTCCGAACACTTTATGGCATTTAACGTCACGCTCCGGCAAACCGGCCGGCAGTTTCAGGTAGAACAGGACGAACCGGTGCTCTCCGCAGCGCTGCGTCAAGGCATCGGCCTGCCGTACGGCTGCAAGAACGGCGCGTGCGGTTCGTGCAAAGGCACGGTCGTGAGCGGCGAGGTCGAACAGCGCGCGCACTCGTCGTCGGCGCTGTCGAACGACGAAAAGACGCGCGGCATGGCGCTCCTGTGCTGCGCGAGCGCGTGCTCCGATCTCGAAGTCGACATCCGCGAAGTGGCCGGCGTCGGCGATGTGCAGGTCAAGAAGCTGCCGTGCCGCGTGAACGCGATCGAGCGCAAGGCCGACGACGTGATCGTCGTGAAGCTGCAACTGCCCGCCAACGAACGTCTGCAATATCTGGCCGGCCAGTACCTCGAATTCATCCTGAAGGACGGCAAGCGCCGCAGCTATTCGATGGCGAGCGCGCCGCACGTCGAAGGCCCGGTCGAGCTGCACATCCGCCACATGCCCGGCGGTGCGTTCACCGACCATGTGTTCAACACGATGAAGGAGCGCGACATCCTGCGCTTCGAAGCGCCGCTCGGCACGTTCTTCCTGCGCGAAGACTCGGACAAGCCGATCGTGCTGCTCGCGTCGGGCACGGGCTTCGCGCCGCTGAAGGCGATCGTCGAGCATGCGGTGTTCAAGAACATGACGCGCCCCATGACGCTCTACTGGGGCGCGCGCCGCAAGAAAGACCTGTATCTGCTCGAACTCGCCGAGCAATGGGCGCACGAGATTCCGAACTTCAAGTTCGTGCCGGTGCTCTCCGAACCCGATGCGGGCGACGCATGGACGGGCCGCACGGGCTTCGTGCATCGGGCGGTGATCGAGGATCTGCCCGATCTGTCGGCCTACCAGGTGTATGCATGCGGCGCGCCGGTGATGGTCGAATCGGCGCTGCGCGACTTCACGCAGCATCACCAGTTGCCGGAAGACGAGTTCTACGCGGACTCGTTCACCAGCGCGGCCGATCTCGCGAACGCGGTCTGATTGCACGGCGGCAAATTCCCCCCGATGCAGCGCCAGTGCAAATTCATGGTTTACACCAGCGCTTTTCTTATCGTATTCTTTCGCGCATGAACCGCATCCAGTCCGAATTCCGACGTCGCCGCTCGCCGCTCCCTTAGGGACGCCGCTGGCTTCGTCACGGACTCGCGCCACACAAAACCTGGGCGCAAGCTGTTCGAATCATGAAAGCCACGGCATGCCGTGGCTTTTCTGTTTTTCCGGCCGCCGTTTTTATTGGCCAAACCGTCACCGTTTCTTCACCCCGCTCTTACCCTTTTGCCTGGAGCCTGCCGTCATGAATTTCAATGAGTATCCAATCGATTCGCTGATGTACATCACGAACCGACCTGAAATCGTTTTCACGCACGGCAAAGGCTCGTGGCTTTACGACAACAACGGCAAGCGCTACCTGGATTTCATTCAGGGCTGGGCGGTCAATTGCCTCGGCCACTGCAACGACGGCATGATCGAAGCGCTGAACCAGCAGGCCAAGTTGCTGATCAACCCGTCGCCGGCGTTCTACAACGAGCCGATGGCGAAGCTCGCGGGCCTGCTCACGCAGCACAGCTGCTTCGACAAGGTGTTCTTCGCGAATAGCGGCGCCGAGGCGAACGAAGGCGCGATCAAGCTCGCGCGCAAGTGGGGCAGGAAGTTCAAGGACGGCGCGTTCGAGATCATCACGTTCGACCACAGCTTCCACGGCCGCACGCTCGCGACGATGTCGGCCAGCGGCAAGCCGGGCTGGGACACAATCTACGCGCCGCAGGTGCCGGGCTTCCCGAAGGCGGACCTGAACGACATCGCGTCGGTGGAAAAGCTGATCAACGCGAAGACCGTCGCGGTGATGCTCGAGCCGATCCAGGGCGAAGGCGGCGTGATCCCCGCAACCCGCGAGTTCATGCAGCAACTGCGCGAGCTGACGAAACAACACAACATCTTGCTGATCGTCGACGAAGTGCAAAGCGGCTGTGGTCGCGCCGGCACGCTGTTCGCGTATCAGCTGTCGGGCATCGAGCCGGACATCATGACGCTCGGCAAAGGCATCGGCGGCGGCGTGCCGCTCGCGGCGCTGCTGTCGAAGGCGGAAATCGCCGTGTTCGAAGCGGGCGATCAGGGCGGCACCTACAACGGCAATCCGCTGATGACCGCGGTCGGCTACTCGGTGATCTCGCAGCTGACGGCGCCGGGCTTCCTCGAAGGCGTGCGCTCGCGCGGCGAATATCTGCGCACGAAGCTGCTCGAGCTGTCCGAGGAGCGCGGCTTCAAGGGCGAGCGCGGCGAGGGTCTGCTGCGCGCGCTGCTGCTCGGCAAGGACATCGGCTACCAGATTGTCGAGAAGGCGCGCGACATGCAACCCGACGGCGTGCTGCTGAACGCCGCGCGTCCGAACCTGCTGCGCTTCATGCCGGCGCTTAACGTGACGACCGGAGAAATCGACCAGATGCTGGCGATGCTGCGCTCGGTTCTCGACTCGCTGTAATCAACCACGGAGCGCACCGATGACGACGAACACGACGCTGTCGATCCGCCGCTTCGACGCGACCGATACCGAAGCCGTGATTGCGCTATGGCAGGACGTGTTTCCCGAGTATCGCGACGTGACGCGACCGCAGCGCAACCCGCGTCAGTCGATCGCCAACAAGCTCGCGACGCAACCGGAGCTGTTCTTCGTCGCGGTGCTCGATGGACGCATCGTCGGCACCGTAATGGGCGGCTATGATGGACACCGCGGCTGGTTGTATTCGCTCGCGGTCGACGCATCGCTGCGACGTCATGGCATCGGCACGCGGCTCGTCGCGCACGTCGAGAGCGAGTTGACGAAGCTCGGTTGTCCGAAGCTGAACCTGCAGGTACTGTCGTCGGCAACGGCTGAAATACGGGCGTTCTACGATGCGCTCGGGTATCGCACCGATGCGGTGATCAGCCTCGGCAAGCGGCTCGGCCAATACGCCGACGCGGCCCCGGCCAGTTGATTCGCGTCGTACGCCTGATTAAAGAAAGCCGCATGCGTTGCTTGACGCATGCGGCTTTTTCAATGGTGCTCCCGCAAGCAGCGCACATATCGGCGGATTCGGACAAATAGCAGATGGCGAGCAGTTGGATTGCCTAAAATCGTTTACGCACGAGACGACGCCGGCGCTGGAAAGACAGGTTTGCGGCGAATCGCGACCCTTCCCCCGGGGGCGGCTCATGCGTCTGAGTCCCAACGCGTTGGAATCCTAAGGGGAATCTTCATGGCGACTTATGTGGTGCTCCTGCAATTTACGGATCAGGGTATCCGCACGATCAAGAACAGTGCAGAGCGAGCCGGGCAGGCGGCGGAAATGGCGAAATCTTTTGGCTGCGAAATGAAGCAGATCTACTGGACGTTAGGGGCATACGACGTTGTCTCGGTCGTCGAAGCGGCAGACGAGCAGAGCTTCCTCGCCTTCGGCTTCGCACTCGGCTCGGCCGGCAATGTCCGCTCGCAAACGCTGCGTGCGTTCACAAAAGACGAAATCAGTTCGGTTATCGGGCGACTCCCTTAATTCACGTCCCAACCAGAAAAATAAAACGCGCCCCGCGACATTGCATCGCGGGGCGCGTTGCAAGCCGGACGTGTGCGCAAACGGCATACGTCCAACTATTCACCCACTCATTCACCCACTCATTCACCCAGATACGCGGCCCGAACCTTCGGATCGTCGAGCATCTGCTTCGCATCGCCCGACATCGTGATCAGACCGGAGTCCATCACGTAGCCGCGATTCGCCGCCTGCAGCGCGAGCCGCGCGTTCTGCTCGACGAGCAGCACGGTCATGCCTTCAGAGGAAATCAGGCGCACCACTTCGAAGATCTTCTCGACCATGATCGGCGACAGACCCATCGACGGTTCGTCGAGCAGCAGCAGTTTGGGCCGCGAGATGATCGCGCGTGCCATCGCGAGCATCTGCTGCTCGCCGCCCGACAGCGTGCCCGCGTATTGCGATGCACGCTCCTTCAGACGCGGAAAGAAGCCGAACATGCGCTCGACGTCCGACTTGATGCCATCGTCATCGTTGCGCAGATACGCACCCATCTGCATGTTCTCGACGATCGACATGCGCGCGAAAATGCCGCGCCCTTCCGGCACCATCGCGAGACCGCGCTTCAGAAGCTCATGCGCGGGGAGGCCCTTGATCGACTGACCCATGTACTCGATGTCGCCGGCCGCATACGGCTTCAGGCCGGTGATCGCCTTCATCGTCGTGGTTTTGCCCGCGCCGTTCGCGCCGATCAGCGTGACGAGTTCGCCCTGCCCGACCTCGAGGTCGACACCCTTGACCGCCTGGATGCCACCGTAGTTGACCTGCAGGCCCTTGATTTTCAACATTGCTTGCGTCGTGGACATCAGTGGACCCCCGCACCCAGATAAGCTTCGATCACCTTCGCATCCTTCTGCACGTCCTGCGGCAGACCTTGCGCAATCACCTTGCCGTAGTCGAGCACCGTCATCTGATTGCACAGACCCATCACGAGCTTCACGTCGTGTTCGATCAGCAGAATCGTCTTGCCGTCCGCACGGATCTTGTCGAGCAGCCTGGTCAGCTCGACCTTCTCGGTGGCGTTCATGCCGGCCGCCGGTTCGTCGAGCGCGAGCAGCTTCGGATCGGTCGCCAGCGCACGCGCGATTTCGAGCCGCCGCTGGTGGCCATACGACAGGTTGCGCGACGTATAGTCCGCGTACTGCGTAATGCCGACGTAGTCGAGCAGTTCGAGCGCGCGCTCCTTGATCTCGCGCTCTTCCTGGCGTTCGGCCGGCGTCTGGAACACCGCGCCGAGCAGACCGTGCTTGGTGCGCACATGACGGCCGACCATCACGTTTTCGAGCGCGGTCATGCCGCCGAACAGACGGATGTTCTGGAACGTGCGCGCAATGCCCGCCTTCGCGACCTGATAGACCGCGGTCGGCGTGTAGCTCTCGCCGTCGAGCTTGAACTCGCCTGAATCCGGCGTGTACAGACCCGTGATCACATTGAAGAAGGTGGTCTTGCCGGCGCCGTTCGGGCCGATCAGACCGTAGATCTCGCCCGCGCGGATCTGCAGGCCGACCTCGGAAAGCGCTTGCAGCCCGCCGAAGCGCTTGTTGACGCCCTTCACCGACAGACGGATCGCTGCGTTGTTGCTTACGTTATCGCTCATGTCTTTTTCTCCACCGGACCTTATGCGCGCACCGGCTTCTTGCCGCCACGCTTCGCCAGCTTCGCAATCCTGTCTTCGTGCTTCGGCGCGGGCCACAGGCCTTCCGAGCGGTACAGCATGATCACAACCATCGCGAGGCCGTACAGCAACTGACGGATCACTTCGGTATCGACGATTTCATGGCCGAAGATCATGTTCTGCAGCGGACCCATCGTCGAGCGCAGGAACTCGGGGAACACCGCGAGCAGCACCGCGCCGAGGATCACGCCCGGAATGTGGCCCATGCCGCCGAGCACCACGCAGGCGAGCACCACGACCGATTCCCAGAACGTGAACGATTCCGGCGACACGAAACCCTGGAACGAGCCGAACATGGCGCCCGACAGGCCGCCGAACGACGCGCCCATCGCGAACGCGAGCAGCTTCACGTTACGGGTATTGATGCCCATCGCCTTGGCGGCGATTTCGTCTTCGCGGATCGCGGCCCACGCGCGGCCGATCCGCGAATGCTGCAGACGCGTACAGGTCCAGATCACGAACAGCGCGCACAGCACGAACAGGTAGTAGTACAGGTACACCGACGGAAACTGCATGCCGAACAGCGAGTGTGTCTGCGCGAGGCTGAAGCCGCCGACGGACACCGGATCGATCCCGGTGATCCCCTTCGGGCCGTTGGTGATGTTCACCGGACGGTCGAGGTTGTTCATGAAGATCCGCACGATTTCCCCGAAGCCGAGGGTCACGATCGCGAGGTAGTCGCCACGCAGACGCAGTGTCGGCGCACCGAGCAGAATCCCGAACATCGCGGCGAGCGCCATCGCGATCGGCGCGATGATCCAGATCGGCACGTGGATGCCGTTCGGCGCGAGATGCGCGATCCACTCGAATTGCGTCGCGAGGTGCGGCGAGCTCAGCAGCGCGGCCGTGTAGGCGCCGATCGCGTAGAACGCGATGTAGCCCAGGTCCAGCAGGCCGGCAAAGCCGACCACCACGTTCAGGCCCAGCGCGAGCATCACGTACAGCATCGCGAAGTCGAGCACGCGGACCCAGTAGTTGCCGCCCGCGGCACCGATGACCATCGGCGCCGCGATCACGAAGAACGCCGTGAGAATACCGATAGTCAGCGTCTTCGTGCGGTTCTTTTCGGGGATGAGCGTCGTGGACGGCTCGATCGGTTGAATTGAGGTCATGATTGTTGACTCCTTGTGGCCCGGGATCAGGCGCGATCCGCGACACGTTCGCCGAGCAGACCCGACGGACGGAACACCAGCACGACGATCAGCACGATGAACGCGAACACGTCCTGGTAGTTACTGCCGAACACGCCGCCCGTGAGGTCGCCGATATAGCCGGCACCCAACTGCTCGATCAGGCCGAGGAGCACGCCGCCGACCATCGCGCCGCCGAGATTGCCGATACCGCCGAGCACCGCCGCGGTAAAGGCCTTCAGGCCAGGGATGAAGCCCATGTAGAAGTGCGCGTTGCCGTATTCGGACGCGATCATCACGCCGGCGAGCGCAGCCAGCGCCGAGCCGATCATGAAGGTCGCCGAAATCACGAAGTTCGGGTTCACACCCATCAGACTCGCGACGTTCGGGTTCTCGGCGATCGCGCGCATGGCGCGGCCGAGCCTGGTCTTGTGCACGAGCAGCAGGAGGCCGCCCATCACGAGGAACGCCGTTACGATGATCACGATTTCAGTCATCGAGATCACGGCGCCGGGCGTCGTGTCGGTGGCCTTGATCACGTTGAGCGGGTCGGTGGGCAACAACTGCGGGAACGGCAGCGGATTGCGCGACCAGATCATCATCGCGAGCGTCTGCAGCAGAATCGATACACCGATCGCGGTGATCAGCGGCGCGAGACGCGGCGCACGCCGCAACGGCCGGTAGGCGACCCGCTCGATCGTGTAGCCGACCACCGCGCAGACCGCCGCCGCGATGATCAACGCGATCACGAGCGTCAGCACATTGCCGAGGCCGGGGAAGTGGTTCTGCAGCACTCCTATGGCGGAGAGCGCAACCATCGCGCCCACCATCAACACGTCGCCGTGGGCGAAGTTGATGATGCCCAGAATGCCGTAAACCATCGTATAGCCCAGTGCGATGATGGCATAGACACTGCCAAGTACCAGTCCATTGATGATCTGCTGGATGAAGATATCCATTTAATGCTCCTTAGCCCGTGCGACTGGATTCGCGTTTTTCATCTGCCGGTGGGCGGTGATGCGCTACGAATCTCAACGGCACTGCGGGTACTGATGTAAAAGACCGGTAAGGGTTATCCGTTGCCGGCTGGCCCTGACGACCGTGATGCGGTCGCGAGCTCACCTTGGGCGGATGCAAAAACGGCACCGTTGGATGGTGTCGGTGCCGTCAGGCCGAACTTCCCGTCATCACATCTTTACGACGTCGAGCACTGCTTTCTTGCCGTCCTTGAAGTCGTAAAGCGTAATGGCGCCCTCTTTCAAATCACCCTTGTCGTCGAACGCGATGTGGCCGATTACCCCGTTGTAATCGGTCGAAGGCATCGCAGCCAGCACCTTGGGCGCCTCGATAGAATTAGCGCGCTTCATTGCATCGACGATCACGTACACCGCGTCATACGTGAACGGCGCGTAAATCTGCACCGGCGTGTGGAAGCGGTCCTCGTACTTCTTTTCGAAGTCCGCTCCATGGGTCATTTTCGAAAGCGCGAGTCCTGCTTCCGAACAGACCAGGTTTTGCACGGCGGTACCCGCCAGTTCACCTACCTTGTCGGTACACACACCGTCGCCGCCAAGGATTTTTGCCCTGATACCGAGCGCCGCCGCCTGCTTCGTAAACGGCCCGCCCGTCGCGTCCATGCCGCCGAACATGATGGCGTCCGGCTGAACACTCTTGATCTTCGTGAGAATGGCCCGGAAATCCGTGGCCTTGTCGCTCGTCGCCTCCCGCGCGACGATCTTCGCGCCGCTCGCCTCGGCGGTCTTCGTGAACTCGTCCGCGAGACCTTTGCCGTAGGCGGTCGCGTCGTCCACGACCGCGATGCGTTTGGCGCCCAGCGCCTTCGTCGCGTAATTGGCGAGCGCCGGACCCTGCTGCGCGTCGGTCGCGACCACCCGATAGGTCGTCTTGAACCCTTGCTGCGTATAGGCCGGATTCGTCGACGACGGCGAGATCTCGACGATGCTCGCGTCGCTATAGATCTTCGACGCCGGAATCGAGACCCCGGAGTTCAGGTGTCCGATCACCGCGACCACGTGATCGTCGACCAGCTTCTGCGCGACGGCGGTGCCGGTTTTCGGGTCCGCCGCATCGTCCTGCGCGTCGAGTTGCAGCTGGATCTTGCGACCGTCGATCGTCAGACCCTGCGCATTGATTTCTTCGACCGCGAGGCGCGCCCCATTTTCGTTGTCCTTGCCCAGGTGCGCGATGCCGCCCGTCAACGGAGCCGCATGACCGATCTTCACGATAGTCGCTTCGCTCGTGGCGGCAACCGCCGCGGCCGAGGCCACCGATGCGCCCGTTCCCGCTTCGCCATCCTGTTTCTTGCCGCACGCGGTCAGCATCGCAACCGTGGCCGCGATGGACACGGCGTAAGCAAATTTGACTCGCATCAAGTAAGGTCTCCTGCGCCTTGCAAAATCCACTGTCCAGGACCTCAAGGCCTTGAGAACGCGCGCATTGTAACTCCAATTATGCGGGTGGCAATATTGTTGAACCGGTGGGGTTTTCCTGCATTGCAACCTGATTTTGAGAGGGAAATCCGTTAAAAGGCGCAACCTGGTTGCGATCCGTTTTCGTGCACCAGTTGCACCGGCGCCGAACCCGCTGGCATCAAGTGTTGCGGGCGATCTGCGCGAATCCCGGATAGGCCGGGCTTTGCGTCGGGCATGACCATTTAGCGCGCGCCCGGTGAATTGCACCAATTCAGTGCTTGATCAATCCGTCTTAAGGCTTTTGCGAGCTTAAAACGGGGACGCATCGCGCCAAAATCGATAAAAGCCACGATCACAATTCAAAATAATTTGTGCGCGAGACCACCGAAAGCTGACCGGTCATTCGATGTGGCACTTAATTTAATCAGAGGTTCGTCGGGCACGGGCATAAAAAAAGCGCGCCCACGGGCGCGCTTTCCTTTCAGTGTAGCTAACGGATTGTCAGGCTGGCAGACCGAGCCCGCGTGGCAGCGGAAACGCGATGTTTTCCTCGATGCCCTCGAGCGCGCGCACGTTGCGCACACCCAGTTCGCGCAAACGCGCGATCACCGCCTGCGCCAACACCTCCGGCGCCGACGCACCGGCGGTCACGCCAATGCGGCGCTTGCCCTCGACCCAAACCGGATCGATCTGATCGGGCGAATCGACCATATAGGCTGGCACGCCGAGCTTCTCGGCGAGCTCGCGCAAGCGGTTCGAATTCGAGCTGTTCGGACTGCCGACGACGATCACGACGTCGCACTGCGGCGCCATGAACTTCACTGCGTCCTGGCGATTCTGCGTGGCGTAGCAGATGTCCTGCTTCTTCGGCTCACGGATGGACGGGTACCTGGCCTTCAGCGCGCCGATGATTTCGGCGGCGTCGTCGACCGACAGCGTGGTTTGCGTGACGAAGGCGATCCGCTCCGGATCGGCGAGCTGCAACGCCTGCACATCCTCGATGTCCTCGACCAGATGCATGCCCTCGGCCGCCTGGCCCATCGTGCCTTCGACTTCCGGGTGGCCCTTGTGGCCGATCATCACGATGTCGAAACCGTCCTGGCGCATCTTCGCGACTTCGATATGCACCTTGGTCACGAGCGGACATGTGGCGTCGTACACCCGCAGCCCGCGCGACTCCGCCTCCGAGCGCACGGCCTTCGACACGCCATGCGCGCTGAAGATCACCGTGTTGCCCGCCGGCACTTCGTCCAGGTTCTCGATGAAGATCGCTCCCTTCTTGCGCAGGTCTTCGACCACATAGGCGTTATGGACGATTTCGTGACGCACGTAGATCGGCGAGCCATACAGCTTGATGGCCCGCTCGACGATCTCGATCGCCCGGTCGACGCCGGCGCAGAACCCGCGTGGCTGGGCCAGCAGGATCTCCGCTTCGGCAAGAGTCGTATCCGTGATGCTCATGTTTACAGAATCCCGATAATTTTCACTTCAAACGCCAGCGCCTGGCCGGCAAGCGGGTGATTGAAATCGAATAGGGCCGACGTTTCGCCAACTTCCTTCAGTACGCCGGCATAGCGCCCGCCGCCCGGCGCGTTGAATTCGACCAGGTCACCCGGGGAAAAATCCTCGCCGATCATGCTGTTCTCCCGCAGCGTGGCGAGGGACACGCGCTGGATCAGATCCGGATTGCGTGGGCCGAACGCCTGGCCCGGCGCTAGCTGAAAGGTCGAATGGCGGCCCACCTTCAAACCCAGCAAAATATCTTCCAGCGGCGGCGCCAGTTGACCGGCGCCGAGCAGCAGCGTGGCAGGCTTGTCGTTGAACGTGTTGATCACTTCGGCGCCATCGGCAAGGGAAAGCCGGTAATGCAGCGTGACGTGTGAACCGGGTTTCACCTCGGAAATATCGATGATGCTCATGCAATGCTCGCTCAGTCGAAGCGCTGCACGCGTGCGCCGCGGGGCAGTCGACGCGTGTGGCAAACCGTCGGCGTGCCGTGCGCAAAGTGTCTATTGTAAGCCACCTAGCGGGCGCCGGCTTGAGTCCGTCGCGCGCGAGGGCGGCACGGCCCGGCGGCGCATTGCGCCGCGTGCGCCGTCAACCTTACGCGGAGGACCCTATATATATGGCTGATTTCGCCAGCACAATCGACGAAACACCTGCGCCAACGCTGCGACGACCGAAGGCGCCGGCACGCGCCGGAGGCGGCGTGAAAGCCCCCGCGAATCGGTCGGCCGAGGCCCCGTCAGAAGCCGCCGACTCCACCGCCCGCTGCCGGCGGCAACTGTTTCGGGGTAAATGGCTCCGGCGCGACATGCCGCGCGAGCGACTGATCGAGCAGGGCCCCGACGTGCTGTCGGACACCGAAATGATCGCGCTCGTGCTCGGCTCCGGCCTGCCCGGTCACGACGTGTTCAGCGTCGCGCGGGCGCTGCTGGATCGCTTCGGCTCCCTGCGCACGATGCTCGATGCGACTTATGCGGACTTCGACGGCATTCGCGGCATCGGCCCCGCGAAAAAAGCGCAATTACTCGCGATCATGGAAATGGCGCGTCGCTCGCTGGTCGACAAAATGCGCAAGCGCCCGCTAATGAATTCGCCCGAAGCGGTCGAAAGTTATCTGCGCCTTCTGATCGGCGGACAGCCGCAGGAGGTGTTCGTGTCGCTGTTTCTCGACGCCCGGCATCGGCTGATCCGCTGCGAGGAAAGCGCGCGCGGCTCGCTCACGCGCATGGCCGTGTATCCGCGCGAGATCGTGCGGCGGGCGCTCGCCGCGAACGCGGCCAGCCTGATCGTCGCGCATAATCATCCGTCCGGCGCCGTCGAGCCGAGTGCCAGCGACTGCCGCCTCACGCAGACGCTGCGCGACGCGCTCGCGCTCGTCGATGTGCAGTTGATCGATCATCTGGTGATCGGCGCGGACACCGTATATTCGTTCGCCCGCTCCGGCTGGCCGGGGCTCGCGCGCAAGCCCGCTCGAGCGCGGGAAGCGGAATGGCCGCCGTACGGCGCAGCGTCCCGCATCGCAAATAAGGTTTGATTTTGCGGCTTTTTTTCTGCTAGAATTCCGGTTTGCCTATTTCCAACCCCCTGTTCCGAAGCCATCAAGGCGTTCCGCAAAGGTCAGGCAGCTGTGGTAGCGAAGTGTCTCAATGCAAATTCGGCACAACTTCGCACACTTTCAGCGCGGCTCTTTTCGGGAAACTTTCACGGCGTTCGAACTCAGAATTAGCGTATTAGGAGTGCTCTCATGGCACGCGTATGCCAAGTAACTGGGAAAGCGCCGATGAGCGGCAACAACGTTTCCCACGCGAACAACAAGACCAAGCGCCGGTTCCTGCCGAACCTGCAAAACCGCCGTATCTGGGTGGAAAGCGAAAACCGTTGGGTGCGTCTGCGCGTTTCGAACGCCGGCCTGCGCCTGATCGACAAGAACGGTATCGACGCTGTGCTCGCAGATTTGCGCGCACGCGGTGAAGCCTAAGGAGTAAATCATGGCGAAAGGCGCACGCGACAAGATCAAGCTGGAATCGACCGCAGGCACGGGTCACTTCTACACGACCACGAAGAACAAACGCAACATGCCGGAAAAGATGCTGATCAAGAAATTTGATCCGGTCATCCGCAAGCACGTTGACTACAAGGAAACCAAGATCAAGTAATCTTGGCTCTCCAGCCTGACGAAGGCAAAAACATGAAAAGCCTCGCATTCGTGCGAGGCTTTTTTGTTTTTGCGCGGACCTCGCGATAGCTCCGCAAGGCGCACGCGAATCGCCCTATTCCGTTTGGCCAGCTTTCGCCAGGGCGATGCGGCGCGTATCCTTTGTCGTTTTCGCGGCGTGCGGTTCGCGCGCCGTCATCGCAAAACGAAAGACGGAGATGTAGGCAATGGAATTCGATGTGGCGATTGTCGGTAGCGGTCTGGCTGGTTTGAGCGTCGCGCTCAATCTCGCGCAGACACGGCGCGTTGCTGTGATCGCCAAGCGATCGCTGACCGAAGGCGCGAGCGACTGGGCGCAAGGCGGCATCGCCGCGGTGCTCGATTCGGCGGACAGCGTCGAGAATCACGTGCGCGATACGCTGACCGCAGGCGGCGGCCTGTGCGACGAGGCGGCGACACGCTTTATCGTCGAGCATGGGCGCGCCGCGATCGAATGGCTGATCGGACAGGGCGTGCCGTTCACGAAAGACGAGGCCGCCGAACTGGGCTTTCATTTGACGCGCGAAGGCGGCCATAGCCATCGCCGGATCATTCACGCGGCCGACGCGACCGGCCATGCGGTCGTCGCCACGCTCAGCGAGCAGATGCGCCAGCATCCGAACATCACGCTGTTCGAAGACCATCACGCAATCGACCTGATCACGTCCGAACGCCTCGGCCTGCCCGGCCGCCGCTGCCATGGTCTGTATGCGCTCGATCTGCAAAGCGGCCGCACCGTTACGATCGAAGCGCCGCATACGGTGCTCGCGACCGGCGGCGCCGGCAAGGTCTACCTGTACACGACCAACCCCGACACCGCGACCGGCGACGGCATCGCGATGGCATGGCGCGCCGGCTGCCGCGTGTCGAACATGGAATTCATCCAGTTCCACCCGACGTGCCTGTTTCACCCGTACGCGAAGTCGTTCCTGATTTCGGAAGCAGTGCGCGGCGAAGGCGGCATTCTGAAACTGCCGGATGGCACGCGCTTCATGCCCAATCACGACGAGCGCGCGGAGCTTGCGCCGCGCGACATCGTCGCGCGGGCGATCGACTTCGAGATCAAGAAACGCGGCATTGATTGCGTGTACCTCGACATCAGCCACCAGCCGGCCGCGTTCCTGCACGAGCATTTCCCGACGATCCTGGCGCGCTGCCTCGAGTTCGGCATCGACATCACGAAGGAGCCGATTCCAGTGGTACCGGCCGCGCATTACACGTGCGGCGGCGTCGTCACCGATCTGGCGGGCCGCACCGATCTCGCGGGTCTCTACGCAGTCGGCGAAACGTCCTGCACCGGCCTGCACGGCGCGAACCGACTTGCCAGCAATTCGCTGCTCGAATGCCTCGTGACCGGCCGCTCCGCCGCCAAGGCGATCGAAGCAGAAGGCTTCGCTGCCGCCGTTCACGCGCCGCTGCCGGCCTGGGACGAAAGCCGCGTGTCCGATCCGGACGAGGAGGTCGTGGTCGCGCACAACTGGGACGAACTGCGCCGGCTGATGTGGAACTACGTCGGTATCGTGCGCACCGACAAGCGACTCGAGCGCGCGAAGCATCGGCTCGCGTTGCTGCGCGACGAGATCCACGAGTACTACGCGAACTTCAAGGTGAGCCGCGATCTGCTGGAACTGCGCAATCTGGTCGATGTGGCGTCGCTGATCGTGGACAGCGCGCGCTCGCGGCGCGAAAGCCGCGGCCTGCATTTCAGCCGCGACTGGCCGTCCACATTACCCAAGGCGCTACCGACGGTGCTCACGCCGGAGTATGTACGCAGGCCGAATACCTGACAGCCTTGGGCCGAAATACACGCTGAAACGACGCCACAAACGACAAGGCCATTGCCGGTAAGCTCTGGCAATGGCCTTGTTAAGTCGTCACGAGCGTCGACTGTCGCGCTAGAACGCGCGGCGCTCAAACGATCCGCATCGAGTAGTCGGTCGCGCGCACGTCTTTGGTCAGTGCGCCAATCGACACGCGATCCACGCCAGTCTCCGCGATCGTGCCCACGGTCTCGAAATTCACGCCGCCGGACACTTCGAGCACCGCGCGCCCGGCCGTGATGCGAACCGCGTCGCGCATCATGTCGAACGAGAAGTTGTCGAGCAGGATCGACTGCGCGCCATGCGCGAGCGCAGTTTCCAGTTGTTCAAGCGTTTCGACTTCGATCTGGATCGGCACGCCCGCATTCAACGCGAGCGCCGCGTCCATCGCCGCGCCCAAGCCGCCGGCCGCGGCGATATGGTTTTCCTTGATCAGAATGCCGTCGTACAGCGCGAGCCGCTGGTTCGCACCGCCGCCGATGCGCACCGCGTACTTCTGCGCGAGCCGCAAGCCCGGGAGCGTCTTGCGCGTATCGAGAACGCGCGCGTGCGTGTGAGCAATCGCGTCGACATAGCGGCGCGTCGCGCTCGCCACGCCCGACAGCAGCTGCAGGAAATTCACCGCGTTGCGCTCGGCGGTCAGCAGCGCTCGCACCGGCCCGCGAAGATCGCAGACCGTCGTATCGGCGCTCATGCGGTCGCCCTCGCGGTAACGCCATTGAACTACGATGCGAGGATCGACCGCGCGCATCACCGCGTCGAACCACGGCACGCCGCACAGTACCGCTTCCTCGCGCACGATGATGCGCGCGTCGCGAACGTCATCGGCAGGCACGAGGCGGCCGGTCTGATCGCCGGTGCCGATATCTTCGGCGAGTGCATCGGCGACATTGCGTGCGAGCGCCGCGTCGAACGCCACGCCATATTGCGCGTGAATCGCCGCGAAAAGCGGCGACACTGCGTCGGCCCCTTCGCGCGCCACTACCTGCTCAGGCGCCTTCTCCACCACCTTCATTACGCTGCCCCCACATTCGAATACAGTTGCGCGTCGCGCGCGAGATCGCCGCTCGCCTGCACGCGCTTCTTGTGACGCGCCGCGAAATCGAGCATGCGATCGATCGGCAGACGCGCACGCTCGCCGATCCCACGCTCGACGAAGATTTCGTTGTGGCCGCGCTCGAGCACATCGGCCAGATTGGCGAGTCCGTTCATCGCCATCCACGGGCAATGCGCGCAGCTCTTGCAGGTCGCGCTGTTGCCGGCCGTCGGCGCGGCAATCAGCGTCTTGCCGGGCGCGGCGAGTTGCATCTTGTGCAGGATGCCGAGGTCGGTCGCGACGATGAAGTGCGTCGCGTCGAGCTTCTGCGCGGCGTCGATCAACTGCGTGGTCGAGCCGACCACGTCCGCCTGGGCGATCACGTTGGCCGGCGACTCCGGATGCACGAGCACCTTCGCGTGCGGATAATCGGCGCGCAGCAGATCGAGTTCGATGCCCTTGAATTCGTCGTGCACGAGGCACGAGCCCTGCCACATCAGCATGTCCGCGCCGGTCTTGCCCTGGATGTAGCTGCCGAGATGACGGTCCGGCGCCCAGATGATCTTCTCGCCGCGCGCATGCAGATCGGCGACGATCTCCAACCCGATCGACGACGTCACCATCCAGTCCGCGCGCGCCTTCACGGCCGCGCTCGTGTTCGCGTACACGACCACCGTGCGGTCCGGGTGTGCGTCGCAGAACGCCGAGAACTCGTCGACCGGACAACCGAGGTCGAGCGAACAGGTCGCATCCAGATCCGGCATCAGAATGCGCTTGTCTGGACTGAGGATTTTTGCGGTCTCGCCCATGAAGCGCACGCCCGCGACCACCAGCGTCTGCGCCTCGTGATCGCGGCCGAAGCGCGCCATTTCCAGCGAATCGGCCACGCAACCGCCGGTTTCGTCGGCGAGTTCCTGCAATTCGGCGTCGACATAATAGTGCGCGACCAGCACCGCTTTCTCGCGCTTGAGTAATTCGCGAATGCGCGCCTTCAGCGCCCGCTTTTCTTCCGCCGACGGCGTCTCGGGCACCTTCGCCCACGCCTGCCCGATCCCGCAGGTCGTGCCCTGCGCCTGTGGCCGATCGTATTCGACGGTCCTGATCGCCTGCTGCTCCATCATGTCCTCTGCCCTCACCTGGCCGCCGCGGCTTGCCGCTCGCGCTACACATGCGATGCTTTTCCACGGCCCAAAAACGCAAAACCCCGCCAACGCGGGGTTTTGTGACGTTCTGAAATTTTAATGGATTTCAGGCATAGCGACGCAGTCGCATCGCGAAGTCTTGCAGCGCCTTGATACCGCTCTGCTCTGCGCGATGGCACCAGTCCTGCAATTGCACCAGCAATTGCTCGCGCGACGCGTTGGAGCGCTCCCACATCGCCGCCAGTTCGTTGCGCATGTCGATGTAGGTCTTCAGCTTCTGGCTGTTCGCGAAAATCTGCGGCAGCTGGAGCTTCTGCGGCTCGTTCAGGCCCGCCTCTTCCTTGTGGAACCAACTGCGCGCACCACGCATCACCTGATACTTTTCGCGCGCGCCGACTTCCTTCAGATGCGCGAGCTCCTGGCGGTATGCGCGCTTGATCGCTTTCGCGTAACGCGCCATCACTTCGTAGCGGTTCGCGAGCACGGCCTGCAGCGTGTCCTGATCGAGCACGAGCTTGCCGGTGGTCAGGCGCGGCGTCGGTGCGACCTTCTTCACTTTGGCCAGACGAAACGCCTGCATGATGCGGATGTACATCCAGCCAATGTCGAACTCGTACCACTTGTTCGACAGCTTCGCCGACGTCGCATACGTGTGGTGATTGTTATGCAGCTCTTCGCCACCGATGATGATGCCCCACGGGAAAATGTTGGTGCTCGCATCCGACGAATTGAAGTTGCGATAGCCCCAGAAGTGCGCGAGGCCATTGACCACGCCCGCGGCCCAGAAAGGGATCCACACCATCTGCACGGCCCAGATGGTCAGGCCGACGACGCCGAACAGCGCGACGTTGATCACCATCATGAGGCTTACGCCAAGAATCGGGTATTTCGTGTAGACGTTGCGCTCCATCCAGTCGTTCGGCGTGCCGTGACTGAACTTGCGCATCGTTTCTTCGTTTTTCGCTTCGGTGCGATAGAGCTCGGCGCCTTCGAGCAGCACCTTCCAGATGCCGCGCGTCTGCGGGCTGTGCGGATCCTCTTCGGTCTCGCATTTCGCGTGGTGCTTGCGGTGAATCGCGGCCCACTGGCCGGTCAGCATGCCGGTGGTCATCCACAACCAGAAGCGGAAAAAATGACTGGCGATCGGGTGCAGATCCAGCGCGCGATGCGCCTGGCAGCGATGCAGATAGACGGTCACGCCGATAATCGTGATGTGCGTCACGATCAGCGTGTACACGACGAGTTGCCACCACGAGAAACGCAGCAGCCCGTGGGCAAGGAAATCGAGCAAAGAATTCAACAAGGTAAGTTACCTGCAGAACGAGAGATACGAAGCACACGCGGCGCGTGTGTCATGAAAGTGAAAGCATACAGCGGGATAGGACGATATTCTACTTGAAGGGTTCCAAGTGTTTGTAACAAATAGGGATTTTTTGTGCGCTATCAAGTCGATAGCGATTGCCTGGGCACTGGCACATGCCTTGGCGCGGCGCGAAACGGGGCTTAACGGCCGTCGTTGGCGGCACGGTCGGCGGGCCTGAGCGCCGGATCGGGGTGGTGTCGGAAACCGGATCGGTCATCGCCACCGGGTGCGGCATTGCGCCGCTTGCCTGACCGACGATGCGCACCTCGCGTTGCGGGAGCGCAATAGTGATGCCGTGCTCGGAAAAGAGACGCCAGATATTGCAGTTGACGGTCGAGAGCACGCCACGCGTGCCGCTCGCCGCGTCTTCGATCCGGAAACCCAACTCGAGATTGATGCCGTCCCGGCCAAAGCCGACCAGAAATGGCGCCGGCGCCGGTTCGCGTAGCACCCGCGGCACGTCGGCGGCGGCCTGGGCGAGCAGCGTCATATGCGCATTACCGACGTCAAAGCTCACGCTGTCCATCCACGCGATCACGGCGTTCTGAATGCCCAACAGCGTGAGTACCATGCCGATCCATACGACTACCGACACGATCTTCTCGACGAGAAACAGCCACCGATGCTCGCCACCTTCGCGGTTGAACACCCGCCGAAGAAGAACACGATGTAGATCAGCCCGATGCCGGCGAGCGGCACCAGCGCCAGATCGAGCAGCGTGGTGTCCATGAACTGGCCGGCGATCGCCCGCGCGAGCCACACCAGTGCCGCTCCGATCAGCGGAAAAGCCGCCCGGTCGAGGCTTTCCATGCCGAATCTCAGGCTCTCGTCGCGCGTCGATTGCGGCCGCTTGATGCGGCGGCGCAGCGTCCGCGCGAGCAGCCACGCGACGAGCAGCGCCGCAAGCAGGATCGCGACCTGCCACAGCATCACGCGCTGACCGAAGTCGCGCGCGATGTCGCTGAACATGTGGGTAAAGTCGTATGCATGGATGTCGCCGGAATGGCCGGCGCGCGCGGATTCATCCGCCAATCCGCGCGCCGGCCTGCAGCCGGTTGCCTAGCTCTGGCGCTCGAGCACGGCGGCGAAAAAGCCGTCGGTCGCGTGGCGGTGCGGCCACAGCGACAGGTAGTCGCCCATCTCCAGCTCGATACGCTGCTCGGCAAGGACGTCGCGCGCCGGCACCAGCGCGAAATCAGGGTGATCGGCGAGGAACTGCTGCACGACCGCCTCGTTTTCGGCTTCGAGAATCGAGCACGTAGCATAGACGAGCCGGCCGCCCTTCTTCACGAGACGCGCCGCGCTCGTGAGAATCGACGCCTGCTTCGGCGCCAGCTCGGCGACCGACTCCGGCGACTGGCGCCACTTCAGATCCGGGTTGCGGCGCAGCGTGCCGAGGCCGCTGCACGGTGCATCGACGAGCACGCGGTCGATCTTGCCAGCCAGACGCTTGATCTTCGCGTCGTGTTCGCTGTCGATCAGCACCGGGTTCACGTTCGACAGGCCGCTGCGCGCGAGACGCGGCTTCAGCTTCGCGAGACGCCGCTCGGAGATATCGAACGCGTAGAGCCGGCCGGTCGAGCGCATTGCCGCGCCGAGCGCCAGCGTCTTGCCGCCCGCGCCCGCACAGAAATCGACGATCATCTCGCCGCGCCGAGGTGCGACCAGCGAGCACAGCAGCTGGCTGCCCTCGTCCTGCACTTCGAGCCAGCCCTGCTGGAACGCGTCGAGCTTGGTGAGCGCCGGCTTGCCGACCACGCGCACCCCGAGCGGCGCGAACGGCGTCGCGCCCGCCTCGATGCCAGCCTTCGACAGCGCACCCAGCACGTCGTCGCGGCTCGCCTTGATCGGGTTCGCGCGCAGATCGAGCGGCGCCGGGTAGTTCAGCGCGGCGGCCAGCTGCGCGAGCTCGGCGGCCTCAAAGCGCGAGCTGAGCGCCTGGCTGATCCAGTCGGGCAGGTTCAGGCGAATCCGCAGTGGCAGGCTTTCCGGGTCGATCTTCGCCACGTGTTCGAGCCAGGTCGCCTCGGCCTCGGTGACGAACGGCTTGAGCGCCGAGCGTCCGGCCGTCTGCATCAGGCCCAGCAGCGCCATGCGGCGCGCGGGGCTGCCAGTGCCGCTTTCGGCCAGATGCGCGAACTCCATCCTGCGGCGCAGCACGGCGAACACCGCCTCGGCGATCACGCCGCGCTCGGCGTGCCCGAGCTTCGGATGCGCGCGGAAGAAGCGGCTCGTGGCGGCGTCGGCGGGGCCGTTCAGCCGAAGCACTTCGGCCAGCAGCGTTTCAGTTTGTCCAATCAGGAAACCATGCAATCTCATGCGCCCTCTCCGGCGGTGTGACCGGCAAAGAGCCATTGCGGCTCCGACGGCGTAAGCGTGACGCGCGAGCCGTCCAGAGCGAGACGCCCTTCGACGAACCAGCGCACCGCGCGTGGATAAATGATGTGCTCGGTGGCGAGCACGCGTGCGGCGAGCGTCTGTGCGGTATCGCCCGCCTCGACAGGCACCGCGGACTGCAAGACGATCGGCCCGTGATCCAGCTTTGATGTGACAAAATGCACCGACGCGCCGTGGAACCGCACGCCGGCGTCGAGCGCCTGCTGATGGGTCTTCAGACCAGGAAAGCTCGGCAGCAATGACGGGTGCACGTTCAGCATGCGCGCCGCGTAGTGGTCGACGAAGCGCTCGGTCAGCACGCGCATGAAGCCCGCGAGCACGACGAGGTCCGGCGCGATGGCGTCGATCTGCTCGGCGAGTGCCGCGTCGAAGCTGTCGCGATCCGGAAACTGGCGGTGGTCGACCACCGCCGTGGCGATGCCATGCGACGCCGCGAACGCGAGCCCCGCGGCATCGGGACGGTTAGCAATCACGGCGGCGACCCGCGCCGGCCAGCCCTCGCTCGCGCAGGCGCGCACGATGGCTTCCATGTTGCTACCCCGCCCGGAAATCAGGATGACGAGTTTTTTCATGCGCGGATTTTATCATTCGGCAATCGCCGGACCGCGACCGCGCAGCCGTCTGTTGCGCCAAGCGTTTATAATCGATTGTTTTGCGGCACCCCGCCCGCGCCCCTATTGCAATCGCAGCAACGCCTGCAACCCGCTATCGTGAGAGTCTTCCGCGGCCTTCCCAATGCCGAGAGCCGCGCGCCGTGCGCGCTGACCATCGGCAACTTCGACGGTGTCCACCGCGGCCACCAGGCTCTGCTCGCCCACGTGCGCGCGGCCGCGAACGCGCGTGGCCTGCCCGTCTGCGTGATGACCTTCGAGCCGCACCCGCGCGAGTTCTTCAACCCGGCCGGCGCGCCGCCGCGCATCGCGATGCTGCGCGACAAGCTCGAGGCGCTGCGCACCAACGGGGTCGACCGGGTCGTCGTCGAGCACTTCAATCACACGTTCGCGAGCCAGTCGCCAGATGCGTTCGTCGAGCGGATCATCGTCAACGGCTTGCACGCGCGCTGGATCATGATCGGCGACGACTTCCGCTACGGCGCGAAGCGCGCCGGCGATTTCGCGTCGCTGCGCACGGCCGGCAAGCAGTACGGTTTCGAAGTCGAACAGATGGCGACGGTCGCCGATCCGTCGGGCGCGCGCATCTCGAGCTCGGGCGTGCGCGCGGCGCTGGTCGCGGGCGACCTCGACTCGGCGCGCGCAGCGCTCGGCCGCGACTATCTGATCAGCGGCCACGTTACCCATGGCATGAAGCTCGGCCGCGATCTCGGCTTTCCGACGCTCAATCTGCCGATCGCGCACAAGCGTCCGGCACTGGCCGGCATCTTCGTCGTACAGGTGCACGGCATCGCCGAGCAACCGCTGCCCGGCGTCGCGAGCCTCGGCCTGCGCCCCACCGTCGACGATTCCGGCCGTGTGCTGCTCGAAGTGCACCTGCTCGATTGGCACGGCGACGCGTATGGCAAACTCGTGCGCGTCGAATTTCTGAAGAAGCTGCGCGACGAGGAGAAGTTCGTCGATCTCGAAACGCTGACCGCCGCGATCGCGCGCGACGTCGCCAATGCCCGCGCATGGTTCGCTGCGGTCGGCGCCGGCACGCCGGGCAGCCGTTCCACCGGTTTCGCCACCTCGGCCACCGACCGAATTAGATAACCACCGCGGTTCGGGCCGGTGCGCCGCGCCGCACGAACCGTCGCCGCGCGCATCGAAGGGCGTCCGTGCTTCACGCGGAGCCGCCTGCCGGGCGCGTCCCACGCTCCTCGCGCAGCGCGCAATCCGCGCGCCGCTACGCATAGAAACGAATTCACCGCCACCCACATCATGAGCAACAAGAAAGCTGATTCGAAACCGCAGTCCCGCTACCCGGTCAACCTGCTCGACACACCGTTCCCGATGCGCGGCGACCTGCCCAAGCGCGAGCCGCAATGGGTCAAGGACTGGCAGGAACGCAAGGTGTACGACAAGATCCGCGCCGCCTCCAGGGGCCGCACGAAGTTCATCCTGCACGACGGCCCGCCGTATGCGAACGGCGACATCCACCTCGGTCACGCGGTGAACAAAATCCTGAAGGACATGATCGTCAAGGCGCGCAATCTGGCGGGCTTCGACGCGGTCTACGTGCCGGGCTGGGACTGTCACGGCATGCCGATCGAAATCCAGATCGAAAAGCAGTTCGGCAAGTCGCTGCCGGCGGCCGAAGTGATGCAGAAGGCGCGCGCCTACGCGACCGAGCAGATCGAGAAGCAGAAGGCGGGCTTCCGCCGTCTGGGCGTGCTCGGCGACTGGGACAATCCGTACAAGACGATGAACTTCGCGAATGAAGCCGGCGAAATCCGCGCGCTCGCGAAGATCATGGAAAAGGGCTACGTATTCCGCGGCCTGAAGCCGGTCAACTGGTGTTTCGACTGCGGCTCGGCCCTCGCCGAAGCGGAAGTCGAGTACAAGGACAAGACCGATCCGACCATCGACGTGCTGTTCAGCTTCGCCGAACCAGAGAAGACCGCGCAGGCGTTCGGACTCGCCGCGCTGCCGCGCAACGAAGGCGGCATCGTGATCTGGACTACCACGCCGTGGACCATCCCCGCCAACCAGGCGCTGAACCTGCATCCGGAACTCGTCTACGCGCTCGTCGACACGCCGCGCGGCCTGCTGATCCTCGCTGAGGAACGCGTCGAGGCGTGCCTGAAGCTGTACGGCCTCGAAGGCACGGTCGTCGCGACGACGCCGGGCGAAAAGCTCGTGAACCTGCGCTTCAACCACCCGCTCGCGTCCGCGCATCCGGGCTACAAGCGCACCGCGCCGATCTACCTCGGCGACTACGTAACGACCGAAACCGGCACCGGCATCGTGCACTCGTCGCCGGCGTACGGCGTGGAAGACTTCGTGTCGTGCAAGGCGCACGGCATGGCCGACTCGGACATCATCAACCCGGTGATGGGCGACGGCCGCTACATCGAATCGCTCGCGCTGTTCGGCGGCCTGTCGATCTGGGCTGCCAATCCGCAGATCGTCGAGGCGCTGCAAGGCGCCGGCTCGCTGCTGCGCACCGAGAAGTACACGCACAGCTACATGCACTGCTGGCGCCACAAGACGCCGATCATCTACCGCGCCACTTCGCAGTGGTTCGCCGGCATGGACGTGAAGCCGAACGACGGCGACAGGACGCTGCGCGAGACCGCACTCGAAGGCATCGAGAACACGGCGTTCTATCCGTCGTGGGGCAAGCAGCGCCTCTTCAGCATGATCGCGAACCGCCCGGACTGGACGCTGTCGCGGCAGCGCCAGTGGGGCGTGCCGATGGCGTTCTTCGTGCACAAGGAAACCGGCGAGCTGCATCCGCGCACGCTGGAGTTGCTCGAACAGGTCGCGCAGCGCATCGAGAAGGAAGGCATCGAGGCATGGCAGACGGTCGATCCGCGAGAGCTGATCGGCGAGGACGCCAACCTGTACGAAAAGAACCGCGACACGCTCGACGTGTGGTTCGATTCAGGCACCACGCACTGGCACGTGCTGCGCGGCTCGCACAAGGACGAGCTGCAGTTTCCGGCCGACCTGTACCTCGAAGGCTCGGACCAGCATCGCGGCTGGTTCCATTCGTCGCTGTTGACCGCGTCGATGCTCGACGGCCGCCCGCCCTACAACGCGCTGCTCACGCACGGCTTCACCGTCGACGGCGAAGGCCGCAAGATGAGCAAGTCGCTCGGCAACGGCATCGATCCGCATGAAGTCGCAAATCGCCTCGGCGCGGAAATCATCCGCCTGTGGATCGCGTCGACCGACTACTCGGGCGAGCTCGCGATCTCCGAGGAAATCCTGAAGCGCGTGACGGAAGGCTATCGCCGCATCCGCAATACGCTGCGCTTCCTGCTCGCGAACCTGTCGGACTTCGACTTCGCGCAGCACGCGCGTCCGGTCGAAGACTGGCTCGAAATCGACCGTTACGCGGTGACGCTGTCGGCGAATCTGCAGAACGACATCCTCGCGCACTACGAGAAGTACGAGTTCCACCCGGTCGTCGCCAAGTTGCAGACGTTCTGCTCGGAAGACCTGGGCGGCTTCTACCTCGACGTGCTGAAGGACCGCCTCTACACGAGCGCGGCGGATTCGGTCGCCCGCCGCTCGGCGCAGACCGCGCTCTACCACATCGCGCACGGGCTGCTGCGCGTGATGGCCCCGTTCCTGTCGTTCACCGCGGAAGAAGCGTGGAAGGTGTTCCAGCCCAATAGCGAAACGATCTTCACCGAGACGTACCACGCGTACCCGGCCGTGCCGGACGCGGGCGCGCTGCTCGACAAGTGGACGTTGCTGCGCGCGGTGCGCGGCGACGTGACCAAGGCGCTCGAAGAGGCGCGGGTCGCTGACCTGATCGGCTCGTCGCTGCAGGCGGAAGTCGAAATCCGCGCGAGCGGCGCGCGTTACGACGCACTCGCGAGCCTCGGCGACGACCTGAAGTTCGTGCTGATCACGTCGGCGGCGAACGTCGTCAAGGTCGACAGCGAAGCCGATGAAGGCGTCGAAGTGATCGCGTCGAAGTACCTGAAGTGCGAGCGCTGCTGGCACTATCGCGCGGACGTCGGCGCGAACGCCGAGCATCCGTCGCTGTGCGGCCGCTGCTTCAGCAACCTGTTCGGCAGTGGCGAATCGAGGAGCGCGGCATAATGGCGAGAACCATGTCGAAAACGCGCACCGGAAGCAGTTCGCTCGCACCCTGGCTCGGCATCGCGCTGATCGTCATCCTGTTCGACCAGCTGACGAAAATCGCCGTGCGCAAGGTGTTCGCCTACGGTGTGCCGCACGAGGTCACGCCGTTCTTCAACCTTATTCTCGTGTTCAACCGCGGCGCCGCGTTCAGCTTCCTCGCGATGGCGGGCGGCTGGCAGCGCTGGGCGTTCACCGCGCTCGGCGTGGTCGCGGCGCTCGTGATCTGCTATCTGCTCAAGCGGCATAGCGGGCAGAAAATGTTCTGCACGGCGCTCGCGCTGATTCTCGGCGGCGCGCTCGGCAATGTGATCGACCGGCTCGCGTACGGCCACGTGATCGACTTCCTCGATTTCCACGTGGGCGGCTGGCACTGGCCGGCGTTCAATCTCGCCGACAGCGCGATCACGATCGGCGCGATCCTGCTCCTGATCGACGAGCTGCGACGGGTACGCGGCACACGCTAACGTCGCCGACGTGATGCACGGTCGCGGCTGCGCGAGCCGTGCCTCAGGTCCGGTTCGAAGCGCGCGGCGACGACGGGCAACGCCCTCGCGCCGCCGCGCGATCACGCTTTGTCGGAGGCTTTCGTTGGCAACCGCAGAACTCGCAGGCAAACACCTCGTCCTCGGCATGACGGGCGGCATCGCCTGCTACAAGATCGCCGAACTCACGCGTCTGCTGACCAAGGCAGGCGCGACCGCGCAGGTCGTCATGACCGAAGCGGCCACCCAGTTCATCACCCCCGTCACGATGCAGGCGCTGTCGGGGCGGCCGGTCTTCACGAGCCAGTGGGACGGTCGCGTGCCGAACAACATGGCGCACATCGATCTATCGCGCGAAGCCGATGCGATCGTGATCGCGCCGGCGTCGACCGACTTCCTCGCCAAGCTCGCGCACGGCATGGCCGACGATCTGCTGTCGACGCTGTGCATCGCACGCGACTGCCCGCTGCTCGTCGTGCCGGCGATGAACCGGCAGATGTGGCAGAACCCGGCCACGCAACGCAACGTCGCGCAACTGCGCGCGGACGGCGTCGAGGTGCTCGGCCCCGATTCGGGCCCGCAGGCCTGCGGCGAAATCGGCGATGGGCGCATGCTCGAAGCGGCCGCGACCTACGAGGCGGTCGCGTCGTTCTTCGCGCCGAAAATCCTGTCCGGCCGGCGCGTGCTGCTGACCGCCGGGCCGACCTTCGAACCGCTCGACCCGGTGCGCGGCATCACCAATCGTTCGAGCGGCAAGATGGGCTTCGCGCTCGCGCGCGCCGCGCAGCAGGCCGGCGCCGACGTGCATCTGGTGGCCGGTCCGGTCGCGCTGGAAACGCCGTGGGGCGTCTTGCGCGAGGACGTGCAGACCGCGCAGCAGATGCACGACGCGGTGATGCGCGCGGTCGCGGAGGCGGACATTTTCATCGGCGTCGCGGCGGTGGCCGACTGGCGCGTCGACCACGTCAGCGATCAGAAGATCAAGAAGACCGCCGAGCACGCGCTGCCGAGCTTTTCATTCGTCGAGAATCCAGACATCCTCGCCGCGGTCGCCGGGCTGCCGAAGCCGCCGTTCGCGGTCGGCTTCGCCGCCGAAAGCGACAACCTCGAAGTCCACGGCGAGGAAAAGCGCGCGCGCAAGAACGTGCCGCTGCTGATCGGCAATCTGGGGCCGCAAACGTTCGGGCTCGACGACAACGAAGTGATTCTGTTCGAAGCAGGCCGCGCGACGAAGCTGCCACGCGCCGACAAGCAGACGCTGGCGCGCGCGCTGATCGCGGAAATCGCGAAGCGTCTGCCGCCCGGCATCAGTCCGGTTGGCTGAACGAGCGAGCAGCAGTGGGCCCGTGTGGCCCTGCCATCTTTGCCCGGTTAGCCGACCGGAATCACCTGGAGCACTACTGCCATGACGCTACTCTCCGTGCTCGATCAAACACCGGTGATCGCCGGCCATTCGGTGGCGGACGCGATCGCCGCGACCGTCGAACTCGCGCAACTCGCCGACGACCTCGGCTACACGCGCTACTGGTGCGCCGAGCACCACGGCCTGCGCGGCGTGTCGAATCCCTGCCCTGAAGTGATGCTGGCGCGCCTCGGCAGCGTGACCAAACGCATTCGCATCGGCTCGGGCGGCATCATGCTGCCGTACTACAGCCCGTTCAAGGTCGCCGAGCAGTTCATGATGCTCGAGGCGCTGTTTCCGAATCGCGTCGATCTCGGCGTCGGACGCGCGCCGGGCGGCGACATGCGCACCGCGCAGGCAGTCGCCGCCGGCGCTTACAATCGCGGCGAGCATTTTCCGCAGCAGGTCGCCGAGTTGCTCGGCCTCATGCACGGCGCGCTGCCCGACGATCATCTCGCGCAGGGCGTGCTGCTGCAGCCGCAGATCGATACGCGCCCGCAGCTGTGGATGCTAGGCTCGAGCGACTTCGGCGGTTTGCTCGCGGCGCAGCTCGGCATCCGCTTTTCGTTCGCGCATTTCATCAACGCGCATTTCGGCAAACAGGTCGCGCTGGCGTATCGCGAGCGCTTCCAGCCTGGCAAAGACGCGTCGCGGCCGTATCTGGCGGCCGCGGTCTTCGTGATCTGCGCGGATACCGAGCAGGAAGCCGCGGACCTCGAAAAAGCCGTTGATCTACGTCGCGTGCAGATGGCGTATGGTCTGAACGAACCGATACCCTCGATCGAGCAAGGCATCGCGCAGGAATATGGCGAGCGCGAACAGCTCGTGATCGACCGCGAAAAGCCGCGCAGCATCATCGGCACGCCTGAGCGCGTGACCGAACGGCTCACGGATTTACAGCAGCAGTTCCAGGCCGACGAGCTGATGGTGCTGACCGTCGCCGGCAGCTATCGTGCGCGCTTGCGCTCCTACGAACTGCTCGCCGACGCGTTTCAGCTCGGCTCGAACCAGGCGGCTTGATCGCAAAGGCGTTGCCAGTCAGCCGCGTGCCCCTTCACCAATCTCACCCCCAACTATCGAACCTGAATGAAACTCGACCTGAAGATTCTCGATCAGCGCATGCGCGAACAGCTCCCCGCTTACGCGACGACCGGTAGCGCCGGCCTCGATCTGCGCGCCTGCCTCAACGAACCGCTGACGCTGAAACCCGGCGAAACCGCGCTGGTGCCGACCGGACTCGCGATCCACGTCGGCGACCCCGGTTATGCGGCGTTGATTCTGCCGCGCTCGGGTCTCGGCCATAAGCATGGGATCGTGCTCGGCAATCTGGTCGGCCTGATCGATTCCGATTACCAGGGCCAACTGATGATCTCGACGTGGAATCGCGGCGAGACGACATTCGTGCTGAATCCGATGGAACGCCTCGCTCAACTGGTGATCGTGCCCGTCGTGCAGGCCGGGTTCAATATCGTCGATGACTTCGAGGAAAGCGTGCGCGGCGCGGGCGGGTTTGGTAGCACCGGCAAGCATTGATCGATTGCTGCGACGCGGCGGCTGGCGCCTTCGGCGAGCGCCGTGAGAAAAAACCAGAGCATAAAAAAACGGCGCGGGATAAAACCCGCGCCGTTCTGCCTTTGGTGTCCGGCCAGCTCAACGCCACGTCGGCCTGACTGACATCACTCGACTTCCACCGCCTCCGGATTCGGATTGCGCGGCGCCGGATGCTCGTCGAAGGTCAACTGCACCTTGTCGTCGGCATCGACGTCGACCGTCACGCGGCCGCCGTTCATCAGCTTGCCGAACAGCAGCTCGTCGGCGAGTGCGCGACGGATCGTGTCCTGGATCAGGCGCTGCATTGGCCGCGCGCCCATCAGCGGATCGAAACCGTGCTTCGCCAGATGCTTGCGCAGCGCATCGGTGAACAGCGCATCGACCTTCTTCTCATGCAGCTGATCTTCCAGCTGCATCAGGAATTTGTCGACCACGCGCATGATGATTTCCTCATCGAGCGAACGGAAGCTGATCGTCGCGTCCAGACGGTTGCGGAACTCCGGCGTGAACATGCGCTTGATGTCGACCATCTCGTCGCCCGCCTCGCGGCGGTTCGTGAAGCCGATCACCGACTTGCCCATCGCCTCGGCGCCCGCGTTCGTCGTCATGATGATGATGACGTTGCGGAAGTCCGCCTTCCGCCCGTTGTTGTCCGTCAGCGTGCCATGGTCCATCACCTGCAGCAGCACGTTGAAGATGTCCGGATGCGCCTTTTCGATTTCGTCGAGCAGCAGCACGCAGTGCGGCTTCTTCGTGATCGCCTCGGTCAGCAGGCCACCCTGGTCGAAACCGACGTAGCCCGGCGGCGCGCCAATCAGCCGGCTCACCGCGTGACGCTCCATGTACTCCGACATGTCGAAGCGGATCAGCTCGATGCCGAGCGTGAACGCGAGCTGCTTCGCGACCTCGGTCTTGCCGACGCCGGTCGGACCCGAGAACAGGAATGCGCCGATCGGCTTGTCGAGCTTGCCGAGGCCCGCGCGCGCCATCTTGATCGCGGCCGACAGCGCATCGATAGCCGGATCTTGACCGAACACGACGCTCTTCAGATCGCGGTCGAGCGTCTGCAGCTTGCTGCGATCGTCCTGCGACACGCTTTGCGCCGGCACGCGCGCGATCTTCGAGATGATTTCCTCGATCTCGTTCTTGCCGATCGTCTTCTTCTGCTTCGACTTCGGCAGAATGCGCTGCGCCGCGCCCGCTTCGTCGATCACGTCGATCGCCTTGTCCGGCAAATGACGATCGGTGATGAAGCGCGCCGACAGCTCAGCCGCCGCCGACAGCGCACCCGACGAATACTTGACGCCGTGGTGCTCTTCGAAGCGCGATTTCAGCCCGCGCAGGATCGCGACCGTCTGCTCGACGGTCGGCTCGGTCACGTCGATCTTCTGGAAACGACGCGACAGCGCCGCGTCCTTTTCGAAGATGCCGCGATATTCGGTGAAGGTGGTTGCCCCGATGCACTTCAGCGTGCCCGACGAGAGCGCCGGTTTCAGCAGGTTCGACGCGTCCAGCGTGCCGCCCGACGCGGCGCCCGCGCCGATCAGCGTATGGATTTCGTCGATGAAGAGAATGGCGTGCGGACGCTCCTTCAGTTCCTTCAGCACCGTCTTCAGACGCTGCTCGAAGTCGCCGCGATACTTGGTGCCCGCGAGCAGCGCGCCCATGTCGAGCGAATACACCTGGGCATCGGCCAGGATGTCCGGCACTTCGCCGCGCGTGATGCGCCATGCGAGCCCTTCGGCGATCGCGGTCTTGCCGACACCGGCCTCGCCGACCAGCAGCGGATTGTTCTTGCGGCGGCGACACAGCACCTGCACCACACGCTCGACTTCCGACTCACGTCCGATCAGTGGATCGATGCGGCCGTCCTTCGCCATCTGGTTCAGGTTCTGCGTGAACTGGGCGAGCGGCGTTTCCTTCTGCGCGGCTGCTTCGTCGGACTCGGCATTCGCATCGCTCGCCTTCGCGGCGTCCGAACTGCTCGTCTTGGCGATGCCGTGCGAGATGAAATTGACTACGTCCAGACGCGTGACGCCCTGCTGCTGCAGGTAGTACACCGCATGCGAGTCCTTCTCGCCGAAGATCGCGACCAGCACGTTCGCGCCGGTCACTTCCTTCTTGCCGTTCGAGGTGGACTGCACATGCATGATCGCGCGCTGGATCACACGCTGGAAACCGAGCGTGGGCTGCGTGTCGACGTCGTCCGTGCCCGGCACGGTCGGCGTGTTGTCATGAATGAAGTTGCGCAGGTTCTGGCGCAGATCCTCGATATTGGCCGCGCATGCGCGCAGTACCTCTGCCGCCGTCGGGTTATCCAACAGCGCGAGCAAAAGATGCTCGACCGTTATGAACTCGTGCCTTGCCTGGCGCGCTTCCATGAACGCCATATGCAGGCTGACTTCCAGTTCCTGGGCAATCATGCTTCCTCCATCACACACTGCAGCGGATGCCCGGCCTGCCGTGCGTGGGTAACGACTTGCTCGACTTTGGTCGACGCGATGTCCCGCGTATAGACCCCACAAACTCCCCTGCCCTCGCGATGCACCTTCAACATGACCTGCGTTGCGGTTTCACGATCCTTATTGAAATATTCCTGCACGATCATCACGACAAATTCCATCGGCGTGAAGTCGTCATTCAGCAGCACCACCTTGTACATGGATGGCGGCTTGAGTTTCTGCTCCTGCCGCTCCAGTACGGTGCCGTCCTGCTTGTCCGGGATAATCGCCATACACCCATTCTAAACAACTAGGACAGGCCCGCAATCCTGTCAGAACCCGGCCGCCCGGCCGATGAGCCCGTTCGCTGCCACCCGGCGGTCACGACGCTGTCATGTTCGGCCTGGCCTGCGCGTTTTCGACGGGCCGATTGCGGTGCCGGCCCCGATCCTGTCATGCGCGGCGCGTGCTGCACCGCGGTCGGATCGAGTATCGCACAACCTGCCGGTACTGGCTGCGAGCGCTCGCCGCGCTGGGCGTCGGCGCCGCGGGCACAGTCAGCATGTGAGTGGATTATGCGACTTTTCAAGCCACGCCGCTTGCGCCACCGCACATACGGAAGCGGTAAAAACCCTGGAAAGCGGCCTGTTTGCAACGCGACAACGACGTCTCAAAATTTTCTTGACACTCGAATAAAGAGCCCCAACAATCAAGCTGGCACTTTTTTCACCAAGCCATAATCTCGAAAAAATGCCGATGGTGAGCTTGTGAGGAGGGAACGACTGCCTCGCGTGGTCGTGGCTTTTCGAGGGCTCGTGGTAGTGACATGAGTTACAGGGGAAGTTGGAATGGCAACTGGTACGGTCAAATGGTTTAACGACGCAAAGGGTTTCGGATTCATCACGCCTGACGAGGGCGGCGAGGATCTGTTTGCACACTTCTCGGCCATCCAGATGAATGGCTTCAAGACGCTGAAGGAAGGCCAGAAGGTCACCTTCGAAGTCGTGCAAGGCCCGAAAGGCAAGCAGGCATCGAACATTCAGGCGCCAGCCTGAAACGTTTCGATACCCGTCCTTTTTGAAACCCGGCTCCGCGCCGGGTTTCTTTTTTGCGGCAGCTTTCTATTGCAGCGGATTTTCCGGCCGGAAAGCCGCGCGAAAATTCCGGGTAAAAAATACCCCGGCCGTTTGCTGGCGCCGGGGGTTTTATGCGAAACGGATAATCCCGGCGCGTCAATTACATATTTTCGATCATCACTTGCCCAAATGCCGAGCACGACACCTGGGTCGCGCCTTCCATCAGGCGGGCAAAATCGTAAGTAACGCGCTTTTGCAGGATCGATTTTTCCATCGAGCTGATTATCAGATCCGCCGCCTCGAACCAGCCCAGGTGGCGCAGCATCATTTCCGCTGACAGGATTTCCGAGCCGGGATTCACGTAATCCTTGCCCGCGTATTTCGGCGCCGTGCCGTGCGTCGCTTCGAACATCGCAACCGAATCCGACAGGTTCGCGCCCGGCGCGATTCCGATGCCGCCGACCTGCGCGGCGAGCGCGTCCGAGATGTAGTCGCCGTTCAGGTTCAGCGTGGCGATCACGTCGTATTCGGCCGGGCGCAGCAGGATCTGCTGCAGGAACGCGTCGGCAATCACGTCCTTCACGACGACGTCGCCGCCGGTCTTCGGATTCCTGACTTTCATCCAGGGACCGCCGTCGATCAGCTCCGCGTTGAACTCCTTCTGCGCGAGCGCGTAGCCGTAGTCGCGAAACGCGCCTTCGGTGTACTTCATGATGTTGCCCTTGTGCACCAGTGTGACCGAGCGGCGTTCATTGTCGATCGCGTACTGGATCGCCTTGCGCACCAGACGCTCGGTACCTTCGCGCGACACCGGCTTGATGCCGATACCCGACGAATCCGGAAAGCGGATCTTCTTCACGCCCATTTCTTCGCGCAAGAACTTGATGATCTTCTTCGCCTGTTCGGATTCAGCTGGCCATTCGATGCCCGCGTAGATGTCTTCCGAGTTCTCGCGGAAGATCACCATGTTGGTCTTCTCGGGCTCGCGCACCGGCGACGGCACGCCCTTCAAATATCGCACCGGGCGCAGGCACACATAGAGGTCCAGTTCCTGGCGCAACGCGACGTTCAGCGAGCGGATGCCGCCCCCGACTGGCGTGGTGAGCGGCCCCTTGATCGACACGATGTATTCCTTGACCGCCTGCAGCGTTTCGTCCGGCAGCCATACATCCGGGCCGTACACCCGGGTCGCCTTCTCGCCCGCGTAGATTTCCATCCAGTGGATTTTCTTCTTGCCGCCGTACGCCTTTTCGACCGCCGCATCCACGACCTTGAGCATGACCGGCGTGATATCCAGACCAGTGCCGTCGCCTTCGATGTACGGGATGATCGGCTCGTCGGAAACGTTGAGCGAGAAGTCGGCGTTGACGGTGATCTTATCGCCACCTGTCGGAATCTTGATGTGCTGATACGGCATGATCGGACTCCAGTGAAAGCTGTGCAAAAGCTGATGGGAGACTGCGAAAGAGACGCCCTCGCCGCGCAATGCCGAACCGCCGCGAGCGGCCTGGCCGCTATTCTAGCCCACGTCCCACGCGCGACGCGGCCGCCCCTCGCTCCGGGTTTTCCAACATAGACGGCCTCTCGAACGCGCCACGCTCCTCTATAAGATAGAAGAATCTGCGTCCCGGTTTATGCATTATCATCGCGCCGTATCGCTCTGCCGTATCGCTCTCCTATGCGCCTTCTCGCCCTCAACAAGCCGTTCGGCACCATCTGTCAATTTTCGCCACACGAGACGCGGACGTCGCTTGCCGACTGGGTCAGGCTACCCGGCGTGTATCCGGCCGGCCGGCTCGACTCCGATAGCGAAGGCCTGCTGCTGCTCACCGACGACGGCGCGCTGCAGGCGCGCATCGCCGAGCCGCGTCACAAGCTCGTCAAACGCTATTGGGCGCAAGTCGAAGGCGCGCTCGACGACGCCGCGTTGAAAAAGCTCGCGCGCGGCGTCGATCTCGGCGACTACGTGACACGCCCATGTCAGGCGACCTATGTTGAACCGTCCAGCTCGCTGTGGGCGCGCACGCCGCCGATCCGCTATCGCGCCGCGATCCCGACCACATGGATCGAGCTGTCGATCACCGAAGGCAAGAACCGTCAGGTGCGTCGCATGACGGCGGCGGTGGGTTTTCCGACGTTGCGTCTCGTGCGCGTCGGCATCGGTGCGCTTGACATTTTTTCACTCGGACTGCAACCCGGACAGAGCACCGAGTTGCGAGCGAACGCGCCATGGGATGGCGTCGCCTGAACATGATTTGACGATTGTTCGTTCATCGCCGCAACACCGCCTGCCGAACTCACGCACACGCGAATCAGCCTGCACGTGCTCACTCCAAAGCCGTTTCACGGCTGTGACAATCAAGCTAACCCGTTGTAGCAGCACGCAAAATAATGCGTGAAACGCAGGCCCGAAATGCGTGAAACAAGTGGGCTCGCCGCGAGCCTGCGCCACGCGGTTTGAGCGCGTGTCATCACGATCAAAATTTCCGCGCAATTCGCGTCAACCGCCGTGCAACTCCACGCGTTATCCGACGCAGATGCCGCCGAAGCTATCCGGCATTCAGCCTTAAAGACATTTGCATACGCCGTTTTCGCGGCGAGTACGAAGGTCCGAACGCTAGCAGACGCGTCGAAAAATTTGTTCGATGCGGCTGTCAACCGAAAGGTGGATGGCACGTTTACCGACATGACTCTACATATGCCGGGTCATTTGGTTAATTAACTCAAGCTGAGGATTCACAAAATGAACAAACTGATCGCCGCTCTGGTCGCTGGCCTCTTCGCAACGGCAGCATTCGCACAAGCATCGGCACCGGAAGCAGCTCCGGCAGCTCCGGCAGCGGCTTCGTCGGCAAAGAAGACCACCAAGCACGCTCACAAGAAGTCGCACAAGAAGGCAGCAGCTGCAGCTTCGGCAGCTTCGGAGTAAGTTGCTTGTAAAAACGCAGTAAAGAACTAGCTTCATTGCCGTTCTTACGGCGTTGTAAGGCAGATCACCGCAAGGCGATCTGCCTTTTTGTTTTTGACGCGCTCGCGTAACATGCGCGAGTCAATTTCAGCAAGGAGTCTTGCCGTGCGATTTTCCATGCGCTCGTCGATGGCGCGTTTCGCCATTGCCGTAGCACTGCCGCTCGCGGCGCTGTCGTTCGTCGTCACCACGGCTCCCGCCCAGGCGCAGCAGATGCCGCCGGGCGCCAAGCTGCCGAGCGAGTTTCCGCGCGTCAAGCTGACCGCTGGCATGTTCGTGATCGACGCGGCCGTCGCCGCCAACGACGCGGACCGCGAACAGGGCTTGATGTATCGCACGAAGCTCGCGCCGAACGAAGGGATGCTGTTCGTGTTCAACGAGAACGCGGGCCACTGCTTCTGGATGAAGAACACGCTGATCCCGCTGTCGATCGCATTCATGCGCGCCGACGGCACGATCACCGACATCGACGAGATGCAGGCCGAGACCACCAACAACCACTGCCCAACGCACAACGGCGTGTTCGCGCTGGAAATGCCCAAGGGCTGGTTCTCGGCGAAGGGCATCAAGCCGGGCATGCAGGTCCAGGGCTTACCGCCGGTGCCGGGTATCACGCAGTAAGACCCTCACCGCCGGGCCGCGTGTCCGTGCAGCCCCGTATGGCCCCGGAGCGGCCTCTGAGCGGGGGCACCGTCCCGCCCACGCTATCCCGCGAAAAGCCGGCGTCTCGACCCGAGGCGCCGGCTTTTTTTCGCCCGCTCAGCCCCGCGCCACCGGCCTTCGCGCCGGCTGGCAGGATTCATGCAAAAGACCAATCGACGCGCTATCCTTGTAATCTCGATAAGGTAACGCCAGATAAAGCACCACTCAGACTCCCCGGGCGGCCCACGCGGTCGCCCGGCATGCGTTTCAGGCGCGCCATTACAAGGAGATTCACGTGCCCCGCAAGACTCCCATCGAGCGCTACCGGAATATCGGCATCAGCGCTCACATCGATGCCGGCAAAACCACCACCACCGAACGGATCCTGTTCTACACCGGCGTGACCCACAAGATCGGCGAGGTTCACGACGGTGCGGCGACGATGGACTGGATGGAACAGGAGCAGGAGCGCGGCATCACGATCACGTCGGCGGCCACGACCGCGTTCTGGAAAGGCATGGCCGGCAACTATCCCGAGCATCGGATCAACATCATCGACACCCCCGGGCACGTCGACTTCACGATCGAAGTCGAGCGCTCGATGCGCGTGCTCGACGGCGCCTGCATGGTGTACGACTCGGTCGGCGGCGTGCAGCCGCAATCGGAAACCGTGTGGCGCCAGGCGAACAAGTACAAGGTGCCGCGCATCGCATTCGTCAACAAGATGGACCGCGTCGGCGCGGACTTCTTCCGCGTGCAGCGGCAGATCGGCGATCGTCTGAAGGGGGTCGCCGTGCCGATCCAGATTCCGATCGGCGCGGAAGAGCACTTCCAGGGCGTGGTCGACCTCGTCAAGATGAAGGCGATCTACTGGGACGACGACAGCCAGGGCATCAAGTTCGAGTACCGCGACATCCCGGCTGAACTCGCGGCCACCGCGAAGGAATGGCACGACAAGATGGTCGAGGCCGCGGCCGAGGCGAACGAGGAACTGCTCGAGAAGTACCTCGGCGGCGAACCGCTGAGCGAAGCCGAAATCAAGCACGGCATCCGCGCGCGCACGATCGCCAACCAGATCGTGCCGATGTTGTGCGGCAGCGCGTTCAAGAACAAGGGCGTGCAGGCGATGCTCGACGCGGTGATCGACTATCTGCCGTCGCCGGTCGACGTGCCCGCGATCACCGGTCACGACGAGCACGACAAGGAAATCGAGCGTCATCCCAACGACGACGATCCGTTCTCGGCGCTCGCCTTCAAGATCATGACCGATCCATTCGTCGGTCAGCTGATCTTCTTCCGCGTGTACTCGGGCGTCGTCAACTCGGGCGACACGGTCTACAACGCGGTCAAGGAAAAGAAGGAACGCCTCGGCCGGATCCTGCAGATGCACGCGAACGAGCGCAAGGAAATCAAGGAGGTCTACGCGGGCGACATCGCCGCGGCCGTCGGCCTGAAGGAAGCGACCACCGGCGACACGCTCTGCGATCCTAACCATGTGATCATCCTCGAAAAGATGATCTTCCCGGACCCGGTGATCTCGCAGGCCGTCGAACCGAAGACCAAGGCCGACCAGGAAAAGATGGGCATCGCGCTGAACCGTCTCGCGCAGGAAGACCCGTCGTTCCGCGTGCAGACCGATGAGGAATCCGGACAGACGATCATCTCCGGCATGGGCGAGCTGCACCTCGAAATTCTGGTCGACCGGATGAAGCGCGAGTTCGGCGTGGAAGCGACCGTCGGCAAGCCGCAGGTCGCGTATCGCGAAACCGTGCGCAACAAGGTCGAGGACGTCGAAGGCAAGTTCGTCAAGCAGTCGGGCGGCCGCGGTCAGTATGGCCACGCGGTGATTACGCTGGAGCCGTCCGAGCAGGGCAAGGGCTACGAATTCGTAGACGCGATCAAGGGCGGCGTGATTCCGCGCGAATTCATCCCCGCGGTCGACAAGGGCATCGTGGAAACGCTGAAAGCCGGCGTGCTCGCGGGCTATCCGGTCGTCGACGTGAAGGTCACGCTGACTTTCGGTTCGTACCACGACGTCGACTCGAACGAAAACGCGTTCCGCATGGCCGGCTCGATAGCGTTCAAGGAAGCGATGCGCAAGGCGAAGCCCATCCTGCTCGAACCGATGATGGCCGTCGAGGTGGAAACGCCCGAGGACTTCATGGGCAACGTGATGGGCGACCTGTCGAGCCGACGCGGCATGGTGCAGGGCATGGAAGACATCGCGGGCGGCGGCGGCAAGCTGGTGCGCGCGGAGGTGCCGCTCGCCGAGATGTTCGGCTATTCGACGTCGCTGCGCTCGGCCACCCAGGGCCGCGCGACCTACACGATGGAGTTCAAGCATTACGCCGAGACGCCGAGCAATGTCGCCGAGGCCGTGATCAACACGAAGAAACAATGACGCTGACGCGGCGGCGTTGAGCGCGACAAGCCGAAGCCCGCTCCCTGTGAGCGGGCTTTTTTTATGGCGCCGTTTGCATCGTCGAGCCACGCACCCGTTTTTTGAACGTGCCAGAATGTTGATCAGCCATGCGGCACGCGCCTGAATCGTAAGACCGAAGCGCACGACTCGAACGCGGCACGCCAGCCGAGAAGGAGACACGATGAGCCACGATCACGAACATCCGCATTACCGGGCCGAGCACGACGCCGCCGAAGCCAGCCAGCAGATCGACTGGCGCGAACACGGCGTGAAGGTCATCCGCGGCGATCAGCTCGACACCAACACCGCGCAAACGCCGGGCATGAACCGCGCGGCCGCGATCAACGCGGCGCGCGTCGGCGCAAAGAAAATCTGGGCCGGCACCGTGACGATCCATCCGAATGCGAAGACCGGCGCGCATCATCATGGCGCGCTCGAAAGCGTGATCTACGTTGTGCGCGGCCAGGCGCGCATGCGCTGGGGCGAGCATCTGGAATTCACCGCCGAGGCCGGTCCCGGCGACTTCATCTTCGTGCCGCCCTATGTGCCGCATCAGGAGATCAACGCGAGCACCGACGAGCCGCTCGAATGCGTGCTCGTGCGCAGCGACAATGAAGCGGTCGTCGTCAATTTGAACATCGACGCGGTGGAGCAGCCGGAAACGGTCTACTGGGTCGATCCGATCCACAAGCATCCGCACGATCACTAAGCCGCTCATCAACCTATCCATTCATCCGCTCGTGCCACATGACGCCTAACGCCTCGCTGCGCCCTCGCCTAGTCGCGCTCTACGCGATGCTGCTCGCCGCCAACCTCGGCGCATGGCTGTGGGCGCTAATCGCGTTTCGCCACTACCCGCTGCTGCTCGGCACCGCGCTGCTCGCGTATGGCTTCGGTCTGCGTCATGCGGTCGACGCCGACCACATCGCGGCGATCGACGCCGTTACGCGCAAGCTGATGCAAACCGGCATGCGACCGGTCGGGATCGGGCTCGCGTTTTCGCTCGGCCATTCGACGATCGTGATCGCGGCGACGATCGGCATCGCCTGGACCACGCATTCGCTGAATGGGCGCTTCGAGAGCTTCAAGGAAGTAGGTGGCACGCTCGGGACACTGGTTTCCGCGTCGTTCCTGCTGGTGCTCGCGGCGGTCAATCTCGTGGTCCTGCGCGACGTGTGGCGCCGCTACCGGCACACGCAACGTGGCGACGTTGCGAGCACAGCGTCAGCCGATGCGCTCGCCCCAGCCGGGCTGCTGTCGCGCGCATTGCGGCCGCTGTTTCGGCTGGTCACGAAAAGCTGGCACATGTATCCGGTCGGCGTGCTGTTCGGTCTCGGCTTCGACACCGCGACCGAGATCGGCCTGCTCGCGATCGCTGCGTCGCAGGCCAGCACTGGCCTGCCGCTCTATTCGATCCTCGTGTTCCCGGCGCTCTTCACGGCCGGCATGACGCTTGTCGATTCGACCGACAACGTGCTGATGGTGCACGCGTACGGCTGGGCGATGGACGACCCGAAGCGCAAGCTTTACTACAACGCGAGCATCACGTTCGTGTCGGCGATGGTCGCGATCGTGATTGGCGGCGTCGAGGCGCTGGGGCTGCTGTCGGATCGCTTCGGCTGGAGCGGCGGGGTGTCGGATGCGATCGTCGGAATCAACGATCATTTCGGCGCGCTCGGCTATGCGATCGTCGCGGCCTTCATGGCGTGCTGGATCGGCTCGGTGCTGTTTCATCGCTGGAGACGGCCGGATACGGCGGCACGATAAGTGGCCTGGCCTAGCGGGAAACCGATCTACACCGTAGGTTTCTTTGAGCGTTCCACCTTGTGGAGTTCGAAACCGCATTTCGCACCGTGTTGCTCCGCCAATCCGTCCGCAATCGCGGCCGCCCCTCGCGAGCACGCGTCCGGTAACCGTTGTGACGACGACACACCGGGCGTCATTTATCGGCCGATCGACTAGCGCGGCGCGCCCCCGGTGCGCCAGAGCCGCAAGCAATCGCTTACACTGAGATCGCTCTGCACAGCGTTGCCCTTTCGCGATAGCGGCCCCACCGCATCCCATCGCCCATCGGAAGGCGCGCTGCCCTCGCGCCGTCGCGCGGCTCGCGCGACGCCTCCGAACCAGCAATAGAACGGGTTGGACACGCCATCGATGAAAACGCCAGCGGACCGATTTCTCGCACCTGACGCATTGGACGCAGCCCGCCTCACAGCCGACGCCTACGGCAACCACGCCCTCGACGAGTTTGTCGCCGGCCGCATCACGCGCCGCGAGCTGCTACGACATGCGAGCGTGATCGGTCTGTCGCTCGCGGGTGGCGGCCTGCTCGGCGCGCCGCGAGCGCGGGCGCAAGGTGCACCGCCCACGTCGAACCAGACGATCCGCGTCGCGCATCTGACGCCGGCGGGCGCCGTCGATCCGCTGACGGTGACTGACGCCGCGAGTCTCGCGCTGCTGAACCAGACCGGCGAATTCCTGATCGACGACGACGGCGAGAAGCTGATGCTGAAGCCCGCGCTCGCGCTGTCGTGGAAGCCGAACGACAAGGGCGACGTGTGGACCTTCAAACTGCGCCAGAACGTGAAATTCCACGACGGCCAGAGCTTCGGCGCGAAAGATGTGGTCGCGACCTTCGACCGTCTCGCCGATCCCGCGAGCGGCTCGGCCGCGCTATCGGTACTAAAGGGCGTGCTGTCGAAAGGCGGAGCGAAGGTCGTCGACGAACACACGGTGGAGTTTCATCTCGACGCGCCGACCGGCAATTTCCCGTACTACGTTTCCTCGGATAATTACAACGCGGTGATCCTGCCCGCGAACTTCGCGGGCAACTACGAAAAGAGTTTCATCGGCACGGGTCCGTTCAAATTCGAAAAGTATCAGCCGAAGGTTGGCGCGTCGTTCGTGCGCAATCCCGACTACTGGGGCGAAAAAGCGTTACCGCAACGCGTACAGTTTTCGTTCTACGCCGACGAGCAGGCTCAACTGCTCGCGTTGCAAGGCCATCAGGCCGACGTGATGGGCACGTTCACCGTGCAGGGCGGCGCGGCCATCCTGAACAATCCGGACTACAAGGCGGTCGGCGTCAAGTCGAGCGCGCACCGCCAGATTCACATGCGCAACGACAGCCCGCTCTTCAAGGACAAGCGCGTGCGTCAGGCACTCGCGTTGTCGCTCGATCGCGACGTGATCGTGCGCGGTCTCTTCAAGGGTCGCGCACAACTCGGCAACGACAGCCCGTTCGCGCCGGTGTTTCCATCGTCGGATGCGGGCGTGCCGCAACGCAAGATCGACGTCGCGAAGGCGAAGCAGCTGCTCGCGCAGGCTGGCGTGCCGAATGGTTTCGACGTCACGCTGACCACCGAAAAATACATGGAGATCCCCGACCTCGCAGTCGTCGTGCAGAACGCCGCGAAGGCGATCGGCGTGCGCATCAATCTGAAGGTCGAGAGCCAATCGCTCTACTACGGCGCGGGCACGCCGGGCAAATCCGACTGGCTCGACTCGCCGCTCGGCATCACCGATTACGGCCATCGCGGCGTGCCGAACGTGTTCCTCACCGCGACGCTGACGAGCAACGGCACATGGAACGCCGCGCACTTCAAGAATCCGCAATACGATCAACTGGTCGCGCAGTTCGTCGCGGCGATCGATCTCGCCACGCAAAAGAAAATCTCCGGGCAGATCCAGACGCTATTGCTCGACGAAACGCCGCTGATCATCCCGTTCTTCTACGATCAGCTGATCGCGATGCGCAAGGGTGTGAACGGCGTGCGCTTCACTGCGCTCGCGCAACTGTATTTCGATCGCGCGACGCTCAGCGCGTAAGCAGCGCGCTGTCCGTCTCGCTTTTCGCAGGAGAACTCACGATGTCGGCTCCGGCGCCCTCTCCCGCCTCGAATACATCGCGTCCGCCGCGCGCGAGGAACGGCAACGCGGGCCGCGTCGCGCGTTTTCTCGCGACGCGCGCGGGTCTTTCGCTGATCACGCTGTGGCTGCTGTCGGTGATCGTGTTCGCGGGCGGCCAGCTGCTGCCCGGCGATATCGGCCGCGCGGTGCTCGGGCCGCTCGCCGATGCGCGCGCGGTCGCCGCGCTCGATCATCAGCTCGGCGCCGACCGGCCGCTGCTCACGCAATACATCGACTGGATCACGCATTTCGTGCGCGGCAACATGGGGCTGTCGTACGCGTATCGCGAACCGGTCAGGCCGTTCATCGCCGATGCGCTCGGGCATTCGGCGAAGCTCGGTCTGCTCGCGTTCATCGTCGTCGTGCCGCTCGGCATCGCGGGCGGCGTGTGGTCGGCGATGCATGCGGGGCGCTGGCTCGATCGCACGATCAGCATCGCCGGTTTGTCGGCGACCGTGGTGCCGGAGTTCGTGTCGTCGATCGTGCTGATTCTCGTGTTCGGCGTGTGGCTGCGCTGGCTGCCGATCGAGGCCTCGTCTCCGCCCGATGCGAGCGTGCTCGAACAGCTGCGCCATCTGGTGCTGCCGGTGCTGCCGCTCGTCCTCGTGTTCTTCGGCTACATCGCGCGAATGGCACGCGCGGGCACCGTCGAAGCGCTCGACGCCGACTACACGCGCACCGCCATCCTCAAGGGCCTGCCGCGCCACGTCGTGATCTGGCGGCACGTGCTGCGCAATGCACTGCTGCCGACGATCACCGTCGCCGCCACCCAACTCGGCTACATGATCGGCGGACTCGTGGTGGTCGAGACGCTGTTCCGCTACCAGGGCATCGGCTCGCTGATCTACAACGCCGCCAAGGCGAAGGATTTTCCAATGCTCGAAGCGGGCGTACTGACGATCGGCGTCGTCTATACGCTCGCGAATCTGGTCGCCGATGCGCTGCACGTGCTGCTCAATCCGCGACTGCGCGTGAGGACCGCCGAATGAATACGACCGTGCCGCCGGCTTCATCGACGCCACCAGGCTCGCCCGCGCCCGGCGCACCGGGCTCCGAGCCGCGTTTCCCGCGCCTCCTCCTGCTGCTCGGTTCGCCGACCTTCATCGTGGGCGCACTGATCGTCGCGTGGTGGATCGTCTGCGCGATCGCCGGGCCGTGGTTCGTGCATCTCGATCCGTACGCGTCCGATCCGCTCAATTCGCTGACGCCGCCCGATCGCACGCACTGGTTCGGCACCGATCAGCTCGGCCGCGACGTATTCTCGCGCGTGATCGTCGGCGCGCGCGACATCCTGACGATCGCGCCGCTCGCGACACTGCTCGGCACCGCGGCGGGCACCGCGCTCGGCCTGGTGGTCGGCTACTTCGACGGCTGGGTCGACGACGTGATCGGCCGCATGATCGACGCGGTGCTCGCGCTGCCGCTCGTGATCGTCGCGCTGCTCGCGCTCGCCGCGGTCGGTGCGTCGAACTTCACGGTGATTCTCGTGATCGGCACCACCTTCACGCCGATAACAGCCCGCACCGTGCGCGCCGCCGTGTTCGCAGAGCGGCATCTCGACTATGTGGCCGCCGCGCAGCTGCGCGGCGAACGCGCGCCGTACATCATGTTCGCGGAGATCCTGCCGAACGTGCTGCCGCCGATCGTCGTCGAAGCAACGGTGCGGCTCGGCTATGCGATCTTCGCGGTCGCGACGCTGTCGTTTCTCGGCTTCGGCATCCAGCCGCCGTCGGCCGACTGGGGGCTCGCGCTGTCCGAGTCGTACACGTTGATGGCGGGCGGCGCGTGGTGGACCGTCGTGTTTGCGGCGGGCGCGATCGCGTCACTGGTGGTCGGCGTCAATCTGATCGCCGACGGCGTGCAGGGAGTGCTCGACCAATGAACGGCCCACCGCCCTCCTCGTTCGCGGCGTTCGACGTGTCGAAAAGCGATCGCACCGATGCGCTGACCGTGGTCGGCCTGACGGTCACCTACCGGATCCGCGGACGCGATCGCGAAGTGCTGCAGGACGTATCGTTTCGCGTGCGACGCGGCGAGGCGTATGGGCTCGTCGGCGAATCCGGTTGCGGCAAGTCGACCGTGGCAATGGCGACGCTGCGCTATCTGCCGCGCAACGGCAAGGTGAAGGCCGGCAAGATCGTAATCGCCGGTGAGGACGTGCAGAAGCTGGGTGCCGACGCGCTGCGCAGCATGCGTGCGACGACCGTCTCGATGGTCTACCAGGACCCGGGGCGCGCACTGAATCCATCGCTGACGATCGCCCGTCAGGTTTCCGAAGCATTCGAGGCGGCCGGCGTCACGCGCGACGAGGCGCTGCAACGCACGCTCGAGATACTCAACCGCGTCCGCATCGCGGCACCCGAGCGCGTGATGAACAGCTATCCGCATCAATTGTCGGGCGGCATGCAGCAGCGCGTCGTGATCGCGATGGCGCTCGCGTCGAACCCCGCGCTGCTGATTCTCGACGAACCGACTACCGGCCTCGATGCGACCGTCGAAGCGGAAGTGCTCGACCTCGTCGCACGGTTGCGCGAGGAACTCGGCACCGCGGTGCTGTTCATCAGCCACAACCTCGCGGTGATCGGCCGCATGTGCGAACGCGTCGGCGTGCTGTACGCGGGCAAGCTGGTCGAGGAAGGCGCGACCCAGGACGTGTTCGCACGGCCGCGTCATCCGTACACGGTCGGGTTGCTGCGCTGCCTGCCGACGGCCGGACGCAGCAAGGACCGCGAGCGGCTCGATACGATCGCGGGCGGCCTGCCTCTGCCGGGCTCGGTCACGCAGGGCTGCATCTATGCGGAGCGCTGCCGTCTCGCCGACGAGCGCTGCCGCCGCGACGCGCCGCCGCCCTATCGCCTCGGCGCCCGGCATGGCGATCAGATGGCGCGCTGCCACTATCACGAGCGTGCGATCGAACTGCCGCGTGCGACATCGAGCGCGGCGCCGGTGGCGGCCGCATCATCCAACGCGGCGCCGCGCGCGCCCTCTGGGCCGGTCTTGCGCGCCCGGAACCTGTCGAAAACATTCCACGTATCGGGCGTCCCGCTGCGCGCGGTCGACGACGTGTCGCTCGAACTCGCGAGCGGCGAGACGCTCGGCCTCGTCGGCGAATCGGGCAGCGGCAAGACAACGCTCGCGCGACTACTGCTCGGCCTGCTCGCACCCGATGCCGGCAGCGTGCTCGAACTCGACGGCGCCCCGCTCGCCGCGCGCGTCACGCGACGCAGCGACGAGCAGCTGAAATCGCTGCAGATCGTGTTCCAGAATCCGGACTCGGCGCTCAATCGCGCGCATTCCGTCAAGCGGCTGATCGGCCGTGCGCTCGCGCGCTTCACCGCGCTGCGCGGGCCCGAGATCGACGCACGGCTCGCCACGCTGACGGACGCCGTGCGGCTGCCCGAGCGCTATCTGGATGCACGTTCGCGCCAGCTTTCGGGCGGACTCAAGCAGCGCGTCGCGATTGCGCGCGCGTTCGCCGGCGAACCGCGCGTCGTCGTGTGCGATGAGCCGACTTCGTCGCTCGACGTGTCGGTGCAGGCCGCGATTCTGAACCTGCTCGCCGATCTGCAGCGCGAGCGCCGCGTCAGCTACGTATTCATCTCGCACGATCTGCACGTGGTCCGCTATGTGTCGGATCGCATCGCGGTGCTCTACCTCGGCCGGCTGCTCGAAATCGGGCCGGCGGCGGCCGTGTTCGATGGACCGCAGCATCCCTATACCGAGGCGCTGCTGTCCGCCGTGCCGACGCTGCCGGGCGACGGCGCGTCCGGCGAGGTGCATCAACGTACGCGTATCCGTCTCACCGGCGAGTTGCCCGGGCCCGGCGCGATGCCGTCGGGCTGCGTGTTTCACACGCGCTGTCCACGCAAGCTCGGCGCGATCTGCGAGCAGCAGGACCCGCCGTTTCTCGACGCGGACGACGCCGCCGATCCGTCTTGCGCGCACCGGATTCGCTGCCATATTCCGGTCGCCACACTTCGCGAGTTGCAAAGCGAGCCGCGCGACGACAACGCGAGCGACCCAACGAATGGCGGCACCTCCGACGATGCGTCGGAAAACGCCAGCTAGCGTCGACTCGAACCTCATCGACGCACACCGCCCCTCTTAACGAATCCCGCGTCGGAACACGCTTTTGCGTCTGCGCGTTTCATCGTCGCAACGTTTTGAGGCGTTTTTCCGGCGTGCGCATCGCGCATCCCGATATCGCCCGTGTCGCTTCAAGGCTTTGCGACGCGTGGCATGGATATCGCTAAATTAGCGGCCAGAGATTCGAAGCCAAACCGGGCGCGCAACGCCGCGCATATCCGCACGACGAGCGTCACCACGCGATGGCGCGACCTCGCGCGATCAGCACGGCAGCGACGCACGGACAACTTCGACACAACGGACCGGGGGTTCGACAAGACCCGCGTGCAGACAGGTCGGCCGCCGCTGGAGCAGTTCGCGAAGGCGGCAGCGAGGTACCGTCCTTCGCTCTGGAGACGCGCGATGAAGACCGGAAAATCCGATCAGTACTACTGTGCAATGAAGCGCGGCGCGGTGGTCCTCGCGGGGGTCGCGGTGTTGGCGGGCGGGACCGCGTACGGAGCGTCGACGGACGTGATCCCTCGCTGGATTGTGCTGGCCGATGCGTTGCGGGCGCAACCCGGCGATTCAACGCCGCTGCTGCTCGCGCGGAACGACGTCGCGGCGACCGGCGCCGAGGCTGGCACGGCCACAGCCGCCGACGATGCCGCCTCGGTGTTCGCGCCGGCCGGCTGCGGCGGGCTCGGCGGTCCGGGCTGCGGGCGGCTCGGCGGCGGCAGTGGCAACGGCGGCGGTAATGGCGGCGCGGCGGGTTCGAGCAATAGCGGTGCTGGCGCAAGCGGCAACAGCGGCGCCGGGGCGGCGGGTTCAGGGAGCGGAAGTGGGAGTGGCGGTGCGGGCACGGGCGGTAAGGGAAATAGCGGTGGTGGTGGCGGTGGTGGCGGTGGTGGCGGTGGTGGCGGTGGTGGCGGTGGTGGCGGTGGTGGCGGTGGCGGTGGTGGTGGTGGCGGTGGAAGCGGAGGCGGCGGAGGCGGTGGAGGCGGTGGAGGCAGCGGCAGCGGCGGAGGCGGAAGCAGCGGCGGCAGCGGGAGCGGCGGCTGCGGTTGCGGAGGCTCCAGCGGTGGCCCTAGCGGTGGTTTCGGCGGTGCGAATGGTGGTGGCTTCGGTGGTGGCTTCGGTGGCGGGTTCGGCGGAGGCTTTGGCGGAGGCTTCGGCGGCGGTCACGGAGGCAAGGGTGGCGGCAGCGGCGGCAGTGGCAACGGTGGCGGGAACGGGCACTAGGCGTCGCCCGTTGCCCCAGGTAGGGAGCCCCCGCGCCCTACCCGCCGGCGACATGTCCCGGCATACTGTCCGCTATCCGCTGGCAACGGCGGTGATGTCCCGATCCCCCGGTCGGGCGTCACCGCCGGAGGCCGGTCGGAGCGGCCCGCCCGCCTTCGGCGCGCGCTGACGGAATGGCTCGGAGCGCGCGCGCGCCGCGCCTCGCGCCATCGCGCGAACCGCACCGCGAGCGGCGGGAACACAACCTCCATTGCGTGCGAGTGTTATGGAACCAATCCGAGACGACCGCCTCATATCAAATTCATCGTTCGATATGAGGGCCCACAACATGCATAGAAGCGTCCCCCCCTCCGCGACCCGTACGGCAGCCGCCGTGCTGACCGCTGCCGCCCTGGGCCTCGCATCGCTCGCCAATGCGCAAACACCCGCGCAGCCAATGGCGCAAACCTTGTCGCAAGCGGCACCACCGGTCGATCCGAGCTTCTCCGCCTACTCGCTCGTCCAGAGCTGCAAACAGCGCCACGACAACGTCGCGCAAGGGCAATGCGTCGGCGCGATCCGCGGCATCATCCACGGTTATCAATACGGCGTGCTGTTCCTCTCGCAACGAGCAACCCTCCCCGCCAACGAAACGCAGCGCGTGTCGCTATGCCTGCGCGACGTGGCGGTGTCGTCGATCGTCGACGACTTCCTCGCCGATGCCGCCCAGGTGCCGGACGACGCGCTGCAGCACACCCCCGCCGAAGTCGCCGTGCTCGGCTCCGTGCATCAGCACCATCCCTGCACCTGAGCGCCGCGTCAGCGCGAGCGGCGTCATCGACGCCCACAGCGCTTCGAGCCTCGCGCGCCGCCGTTGCGCAACGGACGGCGGCCGCGTCGGCGCTTACAACATCTCCAGCGCACGCTTGCCGCGCGGCGGCTTGAAGTACGCGTCGAGCGCGGCGAGTTCGGCGGCTTCCAGCACCAGTTGCGACGCGCGATGGTTGTCGCGCACATGCTCGACGCGCGCCGCCTTCGGAATCGCGCACACATTGGGCTTGCCCAGCACCCACGCGAGCGCCACCTGAAACACCGAGACGCCGCGCGCGTCGGCGATATCGTCGAGCGGCGAGCGTTTCGGCAGCCGCGCATGATCGACCGGGCTGTACGCCATCGCCGGCATGCCGCGCGCGGCGAGCCACGGCAACAGATCGAACTCCGGCCCGCGCCGCGCCACGTTGTACAGAATCTGGTTGGTCGCGCACGCGTCGCCGCCTGGTGTCGCGACGAGTTCTTCCATGTCGTCGGTATCGCAGTTGCTGACGCCCCAGTGACGGATCTTGCCCGCGCGCCGCAGCGCCTCGAAGCCGTCGACGGTGTCCGCGAGCGGCACCGAGCCACGCCAGTGCAGCAGATACAGATCGAGCCGGTCCGTTTTCAGACGCTTCAGGCTCTGCTCGCACGCGGCGATCACGCCGCGCCGGCTGGCGTTGTGCGGATACACCTTGCTGACCAGAAACACCTTGTCGCGCAAACCCGCGAGCGCTTCGCCGAGCAGCGACTCGGTCGCGCCGTCGCCGTACATTTCGGCGGTATCGATCAGCGTCATGCCGAATTCGATGCCGCAGCGCAGCGCATCGATTTCCGCCGCGCGTCGTGCCCGCTGCTCGCCCATTTCCCACGTGCCCTGCCCCAGTGCTGGCATGCGCTCGCCGCCCGGCAGGCTCACGCTTGCGATCTCGCTCGTCATGCTGACTCCTCGAAAGTGGCTCCATCCAGATGCGATGCGCTGGCCCGCCGCCTCATCACGCAACGCATGCTACTAAAAACCTGGCGACGAGTTTAGCGGCTCCGCGGCCTCACAACGGCGCGCCTGGCAAAAGCCAGCTATAACAGGACGCGCCGATGTTTTAAAATTGCCGCTTGCCCATCTTGCGTGAGCCCCATGACCTCTGCCTCGGAAGACCGCTGGCGCGACCTGCGCCCGGACCCGGAAAACGACACGCCGCTCTATCTGCAACTTGCCCGCAAGCTCGGCAGCGCGATCCACGAAAACCGCTGGAACGCCGGCGAGGCGCTGCCTTCGGAGCGCGTGCTGTCGGAGGCGCTCGGCGTGTCGCGCATCACGTCGCGCAAGGCGATCGCGCTGCTCGTGGAGCAGGGTTTGATCCGCCGCACCCAAGGCGCGGGCAGCTTCATCACGCCGCGCTACGAAGATCCGTTGTCGCGTCTGTCGAGCTTCAGCGAAATGCTGCGGCGGCGCGGCTTCACGCCGAGTTCGAAGTGGCTGTCGCGCGAAATCTCGCCGGCCAATCGCGACGAGGTGATCCAACTGGGTCTGTCGCCCGCCGCAGCGGTCACGCGGCTGCGGCGGCTGCGGCTCGCCGACGGCATCGTGATGGCGGTCGAGAATTCGACGTTCCCGGCCGCGGTGATTCCCGATCCACAGGCAATCGGCGACTCGCTGTACACGTATCTGGAGAATCGCGGACTGACGATCGTGCGCGCGTTGCAGCACTTCCGCGCGGTGAACGCGAGCGACGAGATCGCGCAGCAGATGAGCATCGCGCCGAACGAGGCGTTGCTGTTGATCACGCGCGTGGGTTATACGGCGGATCAACGCGCGATCGAACTGACGGACACGTACTGCCGCAACGATTACTACGACTTCGTGGCGGAGTTGCGAAAGTAAGCTGCGACGCGGTGGGCGGTTAGGTACGCCGCGTTCCCAACCTGAACGCGCCGCCCGCTCCAACCGTCACGGCCACCGGGCTTCGTGCGCGCCGGCGGCAGCGCATAAAACGCAGGCGTCTGCTCCAGTTCCTCCGCCGGCAGCACGCCAAGCACACGCCCGAACTCCGATTGCACGCTCGCGACGCAATCGCGCACATCGTCGAGCGACACCTCGGGCGCCTGCTGCCCATCGGCCAGCAGCCCGAACGACTGCAGCCAACGCCCCGTCTGCGCAAGAGACACCTTCACATGCCAGCTGCCGCCCTCGCGAGCGCGCCGCGCGAGCGCGACCATCGCGCCGAACGCGGCCAGATAGCCGGTCGCGTGATCGAGCGCCTGACACGGCAGATGCCGCGGCTCGGCTGAACCCGCCGCCGCGCGCTCGGTCCACGCGATGCCGCTCGCCGACTGCACCAGACTATCGAAGCCGCGTCGCTGCGCCCACGGCCCTGTGTGCCCGTACGCGCACACCGAGACATAGACGATGCCGGGCCGCAGCCGTGCCAGCTCGTCCGGCCCGAAGCCGCGCGCCTTGAGCGCGCCCGGACGATAGGCCTGCAGGAACACGTCGGCATCGCGCGCGAGTCCGCGCAACGTGTCGCAGCCTGCCGCCTCGCGCAGATCGACGATTGCCGAACGCTTGCCGCGGCCGTTGTCGATCACGAGCGGCGCGATGTTCGGCAGATGCGGCCCGTTGATCGTCAACACGTCCGCGCCATGATGCGCAAGCGCGCGGCCGGCCACCGGTCCCGCGATGATCCGCGACAGATCCAGCACCCGCACACCCGCGAGCGGGCGGTCGATACCAGGCTCGGCGTCAGCGGCGGCGTGGCGCGGCGGCTCGGCCGGGGCGTCACCGATGCGCTCGATCTCGAACAGCGGCAAGCGCGCGATCGCTTTGGCCTGCTCGAGCGCAGCCCATTCGTCGGGCGTGCGAATCAAGGCGGCGCACAGGCCCGCGTCGGCGAGCGTTTGATCGAGCGTCGCGCCCTCCCAGCCGCGAATCGCGGCCGCCACCGAGTGCCGCCCATTGTCACAGCCGAGCACCTCGAGCACGCCCTTCAAGTGATGCGCAAAATTCGTATGCAGCTGGATCCAGCGGCCGTCGCCCGTTTCATAGAAGCCGGTGACCGGATCGCGCAGCGCGGGCGGCGGCCCATCGTCGATCCGCAAATAGCGTTCGCTGCGAAACGCCGCCAGCGCGCGACGCATCTGCACCGACACCTGTTGCAGGCGAGCGCTGCGCAAGCGCCAGTATTCGGCGGCGGCGAGGCCCGTCGCGGCGATGGTCGACGCCGCGAGGCTGCCGACACGGTAGACCGACGGCAAGCCGGGATCCGCGCCGGCGAGCGACACGGCGTGCAGCGCGACCGGATCGCAGCCGGCGAGGGTCCAGATGTGCTTGAGGGCGAGTTCGGGCGTCATGGGATCGGGCGCGCTGGCCGCGCGGACAGGAAGCAGATACACCGAGTCTAAATTTGCACCTTGCCGCAATCAATGTTGATTATGATAATCAACATATATTGATTTCTTCGGTTTATACCCACTTTTATGCCAGCCCCGATTTACCTGAGCGCCGCCGAAGCGGCCGCAACGCTCGGCGTCAGCTTGCCGACGCTGTACGCGTATGTAAGCCGAGGCATGCTCGGCTCGTCGCCGGATGCGCAAGGCAGGCATCGGCTCTACGATGCCGCTGAGGTGCGCCGCCTCGCGCGTCGCAAGGCGGACGGCAAACGCGCCGGCAAGGTCGCGCAGAAGGTGCTCGACTGGGGCGTACCGGTGCTCGAATCGTCGATCACGCTGGTCGCGGACGGTCGGCTGCTGTATCGCGGGCACGATGCGATCGAGCTCGCGCGCAGTGCGTCACTCGAAGACGTCGCGGCGCTGTTGTGGGAATGCAGCGCGCGGCGCATCGCCGATGCGCCGGTCGTGCCGCTCGCCCCCGCGCAATGGGCCGCGTGGCTCAAGCTGTGGAGTGACAGCACGCCGCTCGATCGCGCGCTGGTGCTGCTGCCGGCCGCCGCCGCGCAGATGCCGCGCGTGTGGGCGCTCGGCCGCGATGCGCAGCTCGACACCGCGTGCGCCGTGATGCGGCTGCTGGCCGCCGCGATGCTGCCGGCGGCGCCGTCGAACGAACCGCTGCATCGGCAGATCGCGACGGCCTGGCGGGTGAGCAGCCGTCAGCAAAGCGGATTGCTGCGCGCGGCCTTGGTCGCCTGCGCGGATCACGAGCTGAACGCGTCGACGTTCACGGTCCGTTGTATCACGTCGACGGGCACGCACCTGTTCGGTGCGGTCGCGGGCGGGCTCGCGGCGCTTTCCGGGCCGCGTCACGGCGGCGAAACCGTGCGCATCGCCGCGCTGCTCGATGAGGCGTCGCGCTCGCCCGAGCTGGACCGCTACCTGGCGAACCGTCTCGCGCGCCACGAGCACGGCGCGCAAGGGCCGGTGCTGTCGGGCTTCGGTCATCCGCTCTATCCGGACGGTGATCCGCGCGCGCGGCTATTGCTGACGATGCTCGCCGACTGCGCGCCAGCCCGCTCGCCGCTCAACGAGGTGCAGCAGGTCGCGCGAGCGGTGCGCGACACGACCGGCGCGGAGCCGACGGTGGATTTCGCGCTTGCCGCGATCGAGCGCGTGCTCGGCTTGCCGAGCGGGGCCGCGTTCACGCTGTTCGCGCTCGGGCGGGTGGTCGGCTGGATCGCGCACGCGATGGAGCAGGCGCGCGATGGCCGGTTGATCCGGCCGCGGGCGCGGTATATCGGGGAGTATGAGGCGGGCGGTGCTGCTTAGGGACCAGGAAGAGGCGGCTCGCCGTTCGCCCTGCATCAGACCACGCCCGGCCGACGCGCCAGCCAAGCCGGCATCGGCCAGCCGAATAGCAGCCTCGGCAACCTGCGTTCCGAGCCGCTCGCCAGCGCAAAACGCGCCCCGGCCCGCCCGGCGCTGATCCATGCCACCGATCCACGCGCCAACTCGATCGACTGCCCCGCCGCCAGCCAGTGATCCTCATGCTCGCCCTCGACGGTCAGCCAGACGTTGCCGCTGATCACCTTGAAAATCGTCGGACGCGCAACCCGCCAGGCCGTGACGGGCTCGCCATGTTCCAGCTCGAAAACTCGCACTTCTCGCATCGCCGTTCTCCTCGATGAACTTTCTGTTGTACCGATTATTGACGTGCGATGATCGGAGACCCATGCACAGTTCCGAACACTTCCATCGGAACTGTTCAGTCAAAAAACCGAACAGTTGGCATGGCTCGCGCGGCGCAGGTTTAAAACTTTCGCGCTCGCAGGCCGGCGACAGAAGGCAAGCGTATGAAACTCGAAATCCAGCTCGATCGGGACAACGGCGTGCCGCTGACCGAGCAGATCGTCGCGGGCGTCTCGGCGTGGATCCGCTCGCGCAATGCGCATCCTGGCTCAAAGCTGCCGTCGATCCGCCAGTTCGCCGCCGACTTCGGCGTAAGCCGCTTTCCGGTGATCGAGGCATACGACCGGTTGGTGTCGCTCGGCTATGTCGACTCGCGCCACGGCTCCGGCTTTTACGTCGCCGATCGCCAACCGACCGACATGCGCTGCCAGGGCACTTCGGACCCGCGCCGCGCCGATGTCGAGTCGGACCATCTGCTCGAGCAATTCAACTTTCCGGGCGAAACGCTGAAGCTCAGCACCGGTTTCATCCCCGAAAGCTGGCGCGACATCGATGGCATTGCGCAGGCGATCCGCCACGTGTCGCGAACCGATCCGGCTAGCATGGTCGAGTACGCGACGCCGCTCGGCAACCCGGTCTTGCGCGAACAGTTGCGCGGCCGCATTGGCCAGTTGGGCATCCAGGCAGACGCATCGCAGATTCTGATCACCAATGGCGCGAGCCAGGCGTTCGATCTGCTGGTGCGCTACATGCTCAAGCCAGGCGACACGATCTTTGTCGAGGACCCCGGTTACTACAACCTGTACGGCCTGTTGCGCCTGCACGGCATGAAGCTGATCGGCATTCCACGCACCGGCAATGGTCCCGACCTCGACACGATGCAGGCGCAACTGAAGCTGCACCGGCCCAGATTGCTGCTCATCAACACCGTGTTCCACAATCCGACCGGCACCACGGTCGCACCGCAGGTCGCATTCCGTTTGCTGCAAATGGCGCGAGAGCATGGCTTCCAGATCATCGAGGACGATATCTACGCGGATTTTCAGACCGAGCTCACCGACCGCCTGGCCACCCTCGACCAACTCGAACAGGTGATCTACATCGGCGGATTGTCGAAAACGCTGTCGTCTTCGCTGCGGGTCGGCTACGTGGTTGCGAGTCACGCGATCATCAAGGACCTGGTCGACATCAAGATGCTGACGAGCATCGGCTGTTCGCGCTTTGCCGAAGCGGTGGCGGTGTCGATGCTGGAGCGCGGCGCATATCGCAAATATCTGGAGCGACTGCGCCGCCAGATGCGCGGCGCGCTCGGCTCGACCGTCCAGACACTCGAAGATACCGGCTGGGAGATCTTCGAAGAACCAGCGGGCGGCAAGTTCGTGTGGGCACGCGTGCCGCATGTCGCGGACGCCGAGCGGCTCGTTGAATGCGGCGTGCCCCTCGGAGTGACGGTGCTGCCTGGACAACACTTCAGGCCGAACCGGGAGGTGAGCCCGTGGATCAGAATTCATGTGGCGTTTGGCAACGAGCCACGTGCGCAGGCGTTTTTTCATGCGGCGGCGCAGTTGCCGCCTGATGCGTGAACACGGCGCGGAGCGCGGCCGTGACGCAGCACCGACACCCGCGCAACGCTGCGCCGCCCGCTGCGCCGGGACCCGCTTTTCCCTAGAATAGCGAGTCCCAACCCGACCGAGCGCGCCTAGCCACCTCATATGTCCACGACGACGCCTCCGCCCGCCCTCGCTCCCGATATCCCCTCGGGTCCTTCGCCCCGCTCGCTGACCGTGATGCTGTGGCTGGTCGCCACCGGCTTCTTCATGCAGACGCTCGATTCGACGATCGTCAACACCGCGCTGCCCGCGATGGCGACAAGCCTCGGCGAACTGCCGCTGCGCATGCAATCGGTGGTGATCGGCTACTCGCTGACGATGGCGGTGATGATCCCCGTGTCCGGCTGGCTCGCCGACAGACTCGGCACGCGGCGCGTGTTCTTCAGTGCGATCCTCGTGTTCGCGGTGGGCTCGTTGCTGTGCGCGAACGCGCATACGCTGAACCAACTGGTGCTGTTTCGCGTTCTGCAAGGCGTGGGCGGCGCGATGCTTCTGCCCGTTGGGCGGCTCGCGGTGCTGCGAACCTTTCCGGCTGAGCGCTATCTGCCGGCGTTGTCGTTCGTGGCGATTCCGGGGCTGATCGGACCGTTGATCGGACCGACGCTCGGTGGCTGGCTCGTCAAGATCGCGTCGTGGCACTGGATCTTTCTGATCAACGTGCCGGTGGGCATCGTGGGCTGCATCGCGACGTTTATCTTCATGCCGGATAGCCGCAACGAACACACGAGCAAATTCGACCTTGGCGGCTACCTGTTGCTGGTGGTGGGCATGGTGGCGATTTCGTTCGCGCTCGACGGCCGCACCGAGTTCGGCATTCAACATGCGACGGTGCTGGTGCTGCTGATTCTGAGCATGGCGTGCTTCGTTGCGTATGGGCTGCACGCGGTGCGCGTGCCCGCGCCGATCTTCCCGCTCGATCTGTTCAAGATCCACACGTTTAGCGTTGGGCTGCTCGGTAATCTGTTCGCGCGGATCGGCAGCGGCTCGATGCCCTACCTGATTCCTCTGCTGTTGCAGGTGAGCCTCGGCTATAGCGCATTCGAAGCCGGGCTGATGATGCTGCCCGTGGCGGCCGCGGGCATGGCGACGAAGCGCCTCGTGACGAAGCTGATTCTGAAGTACAGCTACCGGCGCGTGCTGATGGCGAACACGATTCTGGTCGGCCTGATGATGGCGAGTTTCGCGCTCACGAGCACGCATCAGCCGCTGTGGCTGCGGCTCGTGCAACTGGCGATCTTCGGCGGCGTGAACTCGATGCAGTTCACCGCGATGAACACGTTGACGTTGAAGGACCTCGGCACCGGCGGCGCCAGCAGCGGCAATAGCCTGTTTTCGCTCGTGCAGATGCTTTCGATGAGTCTCGGCGTGACGGTGGCCGGTGCGTTGCTGACAACCTTTACCGGCATCATGCAACGCGCGACTGGCGCCAATTCGCTGCCCGCGTTTCATGCGACGTTCCTGTGTGTCGGCATCATCACCGCATGCTCGTCATGGATCTTTGCGCAGTTGTCGCCGGAGATTCGCACGCCCGCGAAAAAGACCGATCCTTCGGAGCGTACTTGAAAGCCGCAGTAGCCAGGACGACGCATCCTCGTGCACTCGCGAACGGATTTCCGGGCATCGCTCCGCGCGCGCCGCGCGCCGCACGCAGCACGCAGCACGCAGCACGCAGCACGCTTGCACAGCGTCGCCGACCCGCAACAGGGCGCGTCCCGCACCAGCGAAGTGCGCGTTATCGCCTTCGTACCGCGGCGGGCGCACAACGATTTCCTCGGAGCATTGCTGGTGGACGCTCGAGCTTTGTTCGAACACGCGCATAGTTCTTGCTCGTCTATCCTGTAAACTCTTGGTCTGCGCGCGCGAACTCCTGCCTGGCCCAGCAAGCCCCGCCATTTCCACACGACTGACACGATGAGCATGATCGAACTCGATCCTCCCGGCTTCCAGCCACCACGCCCGATGGCCGGCGACGAAGGCTCCCGGCGTACCGTTCTCTATGGCGGCTACACCGTTTTCAGCGTGTTTCAGCCGGTCTTTTCGGTATCGCACCGGCGCGCGATCGGGTATCACGCGTCGCTGCGCGTGCACGACGAGCATGAGCGGCAAGTGCCCTCGCACGAAGTCTTTACGCAGGCCGCGCGACGCGGCGATCTGCTGGAACTCGGACGGCTGGCCGAATCGCTGCACCTCGGCAACTTCAACGCATTCGACAGCCACGACGAATGGCTCTTCCTCAGCCTGCATCCGGCCGCACTGATGGACACCAGCTACGGCGACGCGCTGCTTGCCAGCCTGAAGGCGCTCGGCCTGCCGCCGCAGCGCGTGGTACTCGAAGTATCCGAACAGGCTGGCGGCGAAACCACGCGCTTCGCCGAAATCGTCGATTCGCTGCGCAAGTCCGGTTTCCTGATCGCGCTCGACGGCTTTGGCGCCAAGCATTCGAACATCGACCGGGTGTGGAATCTGCGGCCGGACATCGTCACGCTCGACCGCTGCATCCTCGCGCAAGCGAGTGAACACTCGCATATCGAGCGCGTGTTGCCGGGCCTCGTCTCTCTGTTGCACGAGTCTGGGCAACTGGTGCTGATGGGCGGTCTGAGCACCGAACGTGATGCGCTGATCGCGCTCGAATGCAATGTCGACTTCGTCCAGGGCGCATTTTTCGCGGGTCCGAGCGTCGAACCCGTCAAGCCGCAAGTTGCCGCTGGCCTGATGGATTCGCTCTCCGCTTCGCTGCGCGAACGCGTTGCCGCTCGAGAGAAAGCGCAATCCGCGCGGCTCGCGCCGTATGTCACGGCGCTCGAGGCAGCCGCCGCGCAGCTGGTTGCCGGGGAATCGATCATGCAGGCGACCGCACCTCTGCTCGCGCTCGGAGAAACGGCGCGCTGCTTTGTTTTGGACGGTTCGGGGCGGCAGATCGGCGACAACGTGCTGCCGCCGGGGCGCACATCGCAACGCGCAAAGCGCTTCAGCCCGCTGCTGCATTCCGAAGGCGCGAGTTGGGAGCGCCGCCCGTACTTCATTCAGGCGATGCGTCAACCGGGGCGGGTTAATCTGACGCCGCCGTATCTGTCGATCAACGAAGCGCATCTGTGCGTGACCGCCTCGATTGCCGCGCACACGTCGCATGGTACGCAGGTGCTATGCGTCGACATCAACTGGGAAGTCGCGGCTCACCGTAACTGACGCCCCCGGATGGTCCTTGATGCGGGCAAGCAGTTCCATGACCGCATCACGGCCCAGCATCCGGTTGGCCGCCCGCAGATGCGCGGCGCTGGTCAGGATGCGCAGCGAGACGATTTTCGCCGAAAGGTCCGTTTTGCCATCCGTCACCACGTCGATTAACCCGACGATCTCGCCGTCGCAGAACAGTGCGATGCACACCGCACCCGCCATCGACACCACCTCCGCATGGCTCGCCTGTTGCGCGAGCGATGTGACTACAGCCATCCACTTCGGACCTGAACCCGGTTCGCGGTCGCGTTGCGCTTCGGTTTCAGGCCTTGGCCCTTGTGCTCGAAGGGCCGGGTTGGCTGTGGGGAACGGAGGCGGCGGAGCGTACAAAGGCACGTCGCTGATCAGTTGCGGCGCATCGCTGAAAAGCTGTAGCAGGCCCGCCCGGTCTTGCGCTTCGAGCGCCGCGCGCAAACGCTCGACGATTCGCCCATGCACCGCCGGATCGGGCCGCTCCAACGGCGCCCCCGCACGTCTCAGACGCTCCTTGGCGCGATGAACCATTTGCCGGCAAGCGGCCGGTGTGCGCTCGAGAATCGAGGCGATTTCCGCATAACCGCACTCGAACGCTTCATGCAGGACGAGCGCCGCACGTTCGTCTGGTTTCAGATGTTCGAGAAGCAGCATCACGCCGTACGACATATCTGCCGCTCGCAACGCCAACTCCTCCGCCGATGGTGCGACCTCGTCGAGCCACGGCTCCGGCAACCAGCCACTAGCCTGTGACGCACGCTCGCGCTGTGCATGCCGCAGACGGTCGATCGCCGTGCGCGTGGTGAGCGTGGTGAGCCACGCGACCGGCGTTTGCACCGCCTGCGTATCGGCCAGGTGCCATTTGAGCCAGACATCCTGCACCACGTCTTCGGCCTCCGCGCGACTGCCGAGCATCCGATATGCGAGTGCCAGCAGACGGGCGCGCGCGGCCTCGAAACTGGATGCCTTGTCGATTCCCTGTTCCGTCATGCGTAGACCTCCCGATGGTGCGTGGTGAAGAAGCGGCTGCATACCGGCGGCATGGCTCAGGCGCGCGTCATGCTCGGTATTCCTGAGCTTGACGCATGGGCAACCGGTGATGTGACAGCGCGGCGCAAAAAAATTCGCTGTCACAACCTGTCACAACGCCAGCGGCTGCTTCGTCAAATGAGCAACAACCGGCGCATGTCACGCGGCTTCTGATCCGCGGCGGCCTGCGCATCCCGGAATGCCCGCGCCATCCATCTGAACGAGGAATCCATGCCTTCCAGTTACCCGTCTGTCTCCGGCCTCGGCCTTGTGCCCACGGTGATCGAACAATCCGGCCGGGGCGAACGTGCCTATGACATCTACTCCCGCCTGCTGCGCGAGCGCATCGTCTTTCTTGTCGGGCCCGTGAACGAGCAGTCAGCCAGTCTGATCGTCGCGCAATTGCTGTTTCTCGAATCGGAGAACCCCGACAAGGATATTTCTTTTTACATCAACTCGCCCGGCGGCTCCGTGTACGACGGCCTCGCGATTTACGACACCCTGCAGTTCATCAAGCCGGAGGTCTCGACCTTGTGCACGGGTTTTGCCGCGAGCATGGGCACCTTTCTGCTCACCGCGGGTCAATGCGGCAAACGGTATGCGCTACCCAATGCGCGCATCATGATTCACCAGCCGTCGGGCGGCGGTCAGGGCACCGCGGCGGACATCGAAATCCAGGCCAAGGAGGTGCTGTATGTACGAGCGCGTCTCAATGCGATGATGGCCGAGCGCACCGGACGCAGCATCGAAGAAATCGCGCGCGACACCGACCGCGACAACTTCATGTCGGCGCTCGAAGCGAGGGAATACGGATTGATCGATGACGTGCTGGAAGCTCGCGCGACATGGAACAACGCAGGCCGTCGCGACACCCTGTAACGGAACTGACATCGAGCCGCCCGCTGGACCACCGGTTGGACCGCAGGCTGCAAATTCGCACCTACCGATCGGTGCGAGCGCACCACAAAAGCTGCTCACCTTCGCTGGAATCGCTATCATGTCGCGATTCGTCGACTTCGACGACCGCTTCAATGGAGATACACATGGCGTCATCCAACGAAAACGTCAGCATGGCGCTGTTCTGCGACTTCGAGAATGTCGCGCTTGGCGTGCGCGACGCGAAGTACGACAAGTTCGACATCAAGCTGGTGCTCGAGCGCCTGCTGCTGAAGGGCAGCATCGTCGTCAAGAAAGCGTATTGCGACTGGGACCGTTACAAGAGCTTCAAAGGCGCGATGCACGAGGCCAATTTCGAGTTGATCGAAATTCCGCACGTGCGCCAATCGGGCAAGAATTCCGCCGACATCCGGCTCGTCGTCGATGCGCTCGATCTTTGTTACACGAAATCGCACGTCAATACGTTCGTCATCATCAGTGGTGATTCGGATTTCTCGCCGCTCGTGTCGAAGCTGCGCGAGAACGCCAAACAGGTGATCGGCGTCGGTGTGCAACAGTCCACCTCGGATCTGCTGATTGCGAATTGCGACGAGTTCTTCTTTTACGACGATCTTGTACGCGAAAGTCAGCGCGCAGTCGCAAGGCCCGAATCGTCTCGTCAGCAGCAGAACACCCAGCAGGCAGCCAAACGTGCGCCTGATGAAGAGAAGGCTCCGCCGAAGGAAGATCTGGAGAAGCGCCGCAGCAAGGCCGTTGAAATTGCGGTGCAGACATTCGACGCGCTCGCTTCCGAACGTGGCGACAGCGGCAAGATCTGGGCGTCCGTGCTGAAGAACGCGATCAAACGGCGCAAACCGGATTTCAACGAGACGTATTACGGGTTTCGCGCTTTCGGCAATCTGCTGGAAGAAGCGCAGGCGCGCGGGCTGCTCGAATTCGGCCGCGATGAAAAGTCAGGCGCGTACGTCTATCGAAGCACAGCCGTGAACGTTGCGAGTGAAGCGGCAAGTGAAACCATCGGCGAAACCGCGGCGGAGTCTGCCGAAACGGGGTCGGCTGAAGCGGTATCGGCCGAACAGGCGGCCGAACATTCGTATGAAGCGCAGGCGGCGCAAGCGGCCGCGTCCGAGTCGGGCGGCAAGCACAAGTCGCGGCGCAAGGAGCGCAACAACCGCAAGCTGGGGCGGGGTCAGCAGGAGGCCGCGCACGGCAAGCGCGGTCACCACGAAACGGCTGATGAAGAGCATGCGGCTACCGCTGCGGCTCTCACCGAACACGGGGAACCCGCCGAAGAGGTCGAGCGGCAGGAACCGCGTGAACACGCGCCGCTCCCACATGAGTTCGTCACTGAACCGATAGCTGAAGAGTCCAAAGCTCGCGCTGTAACAGCGCAAGCGGATACAGCCGCTGAACAAGTCGTATTCGGCCAAGGAACCGACCATTCCACCGACAGCGACCAACCCGCGCAGCGTCAAAGCGCCAAAAAGCGCGCATCGCGCAAAACGGCCGCGAAGAAAGTGAAGAAAAGCACGCCAGGCACGATCGAGGAAGTACCTGAGATCGCAGCGCCGGCCGCGCCCCCTGCTCCAGCAATCAACTCGGAAGAAGGGTCTGAGGCCGCGAGGAAGGCAGCCCGTAAAACGGCGTCCCGGAGCCGTCGCCCGCGCAAAGCGGCATCGACCGACAGCGCGGAATAAGGAGCGGCACGGATTCGACGATCGTCGCTAAAAGCTACCGCCCAACCGTCCTTCGGACTTGAAATGCAGTACCGGCCGACAATGCAAGACAAGCAAGCCGGCCGGCCTCAGCTATCGCCGCTCAGTAAGCCGGATAAGGCGCATACATGACGGGCGGAGGCGGCGCGTAATAAGGACGGGGCGCGACGTACACCGGCTGCGTCGAATAGTAAGGCTGCGGCTGAACGATCGTCTCACCCTTCGAGGTCATGCACTGGGCGTAGGCGGTGTCGTAGCGCGCCTGCATGCCGGCCGCCGAATACTGGGCGCCATTCGCGCCGTTCGCGCCCCCGATCAGCAGACCGCTGCCGGCGCCGATCGCCGCGCCCGCGCCGGCGTTGCCCGCCGCGGCGCCGAACAGCGCGCCGATCGCCGCGCCGCCGAGCGTGCCGAGCGCCGCGCTGTTCACGCTGTTCGTGGTGGCCGCCTGCGCAGCGCCGGACGGATTCGTTGATTGATTCGCGTAGTCGCGGCACGCGTAGTCGTTCTGCTGGAACTGGCTGAGCGGCTCGCCGCTGCGCGGCATCGCGGCTATGCTCGGGCCGCTCGGTGGCGCCACTGCGCAACCGCCTAACGCGAGCGCGATGACGGCGGCGGGAATCGCTAGGCTGATCGTTTTATTGCTGGGAATCATGGCGGTGCACTTCGGAGGATTGGAATTCAAACGTTAGGCTAGTCGCGAAATTCCGTGGTTACGGCTCAGTTACAGAAAGTTTTTTGCCCGGCTGGCTGGCCTCGACCTTGCTGCGAGTCGCTGCGGCGATTGGTACGTTATATCAAGTCATGCTTGTAGATGAGCTGGCAATCGATTGACACGACGCCGGCCGCGCCGAACGTCGTACTCCAGCAACCGGGCGCGACGACCTTCCCGAGCGCCGCGACCGCGCAGAACTTCCGGTATATGAACCATCCGCCGCCAGCGCCCGCCCTCGCCAGTTCGGCGAAGTCGACGGGCGGGGACCGGGCTCATCGGCATCGACAGATGTCCACGAATTCTGGCCCCGACGATTAGCCGCAGGGCCATTTCACTTAGCGCCGCGCCCCGCCAAACCGCAGTTACCAACTGTGACAAACTTCTTTCAGAAGCGCGTAAGAAGGGCATCCCTCGGTGGTAAGCAATATCAATTCCTCCCCTTCCAATCGCCTCCAGAAAGAAAAAGCCCTCGCGATGGAGGGCTTTCGCCTCTGGCTACCATCTTCAAACGCGACCGCAAGGATCACGACATCAGACGGCGAGCCGCAACCGGCAATCTCAAGCGAAGTTTTTCGCTGCGAAGTCCCAGTTGACGATGTTCCAGTACGCCTCGACGAACTTCGGACGCGCATTGCGATAGTCGATGTAGTAAGCGTGCTCCCACACGTCGATCGTCAGCAGAGCCTTCGCGTCGGTGGTGAGCGGCGTGGCGGCGTTGCTCGTCGACACGAGGTCGAGCGAACCATCAGCCTTCTTCACGAGCCATGCCCAGCCCGAGCCGAACGTGCCGACCGCGGTCTTCGCAAACTCTTCCTTGAACTTGTCGAACGAACCCCACTTCGCGTTGATGGCGTCAGCCAGCGCGCCGGTCGGTGCGCCGCCACCTTGCGGCGACAGGCTGTTCCAGAAGAACGTGTGATTCCACACCTGAGCCGAATTGTTGAAGATACCGCCCGACGACTTCTTGACGATCTCTTCCAGCGACAGGTTCTCGAACTCGGTGCCCTTGATCAGATTGTTCAGGTTGGTCACATAGGTCTGGTGATGCTTGCCATAGTGAAACTCGAGCGTCTCTTCCGACATGTGCGGAGCGAGCGCGTTTTTCGCAAACGGCAGCGGCGGGAGCGTATGTTCCATGGTGCTTTCCTTCTCTGTATCTGTTGTGGGGAGTCTGCGGATGACGCTATCGAGCACTCGATTGTAGGCGAGTTGGAATAACCCCGCAAACCAACGGCCTTTGTGTCCGGCATGTCGAACACGCCGTGCGCAAGGCCCATGAGAAGGGCGCGCATGGCGCGTGCCCGGCTCGTCGGAAGACAGTAAACAGGGCATCACGCGCCCACCGGTGAAACGTCAGAAACCGTCGGTCAGACGCGCCTGCACGTCGGCGAGCGCGACATCGGCCGAGCCTTCGGCGAGATGCATCGTCAGACGACGTCCAGGTTTCAGCGACGACGGCGTGCGAATCGCCCGACCGCTTTGCGCATCGAGCACGGCCGCATAACCGCGCTCGAGCGTGCGCTGTGGACTCAGCACTTCGAGTCGCGCGCTGAGCATGTCGATGCGCGCGACCTGTCGTTCATGCCGGCGCGATAGCGCCGCATTCAGACGCTGCGCCAACACGTTGACGCGCGTGCGCTCGGCCGCGAGATCCGGACGCCAGCGTTGCCAGCGCATCTGCAGCAACGAAAATCGCGCACGAGCGTCGCGCACCGGCCGGGCGCCCGCCGACGCGAGCCGAACGCGCAACTGCTGCAGATGCGTGCGCTGCCGAGCGAGCCGCTCGGCGGGCGACACGAGCCGGCGCGCCAGCCAGTCGAGCTGCTGCGCGCGCCGCTCCATCATGCGGCCGAACGCGCGCGCGAGCGTCGCGTGCCGATGATCAAGTTCGCGCAGCAGCATGACGCGCTGTGGACTGACGAGTTCGGCGGCACCGGTCGGCGTCGGTGCACGTACGTCGGCGGCGAAATCGGCAATCGTGAAATCGGTCTCGTGACCGACGCCGCTCACCACGGGTATGACGCTTTCCGCAATCGCGCGCGCGAGCACTTCTTCGTTGAACGCCCACAGATCTTCGATCGAGCCGCCGCCGCGACACACGATCAGCACGTCGACCTCGCGGCGCGCGCCAGCCGCCTCGACCATCGCGGCGAGCTTCGCGCTGACGCCCGCGCCCTGCACCGGCGCCGGATAAACGATCACCGGAATATGCGGCGCGCGACGCGACAGCGTCGTCAGCACATCGCGCAATGCGGCCGCCTGCAACGACGTGACGATACCGATCGCGCGCGGATGCGTCGGCAGCGCGCGCTTGCGCTCGGCGGCGAACAGCCCCTCGGCCTCGAGTTGCGCCTTCAACCGCAGAAACGCTTCGTACAAACGCCCCTGGCCGGTGCGGCGCACCGCTTCGACATTAAGCTGCAGTTCGCCGCGCGGCTCGTACATCGTGACGAGGGCGCGCACTTCGATGCGATCGCCTTCGCGCGGCATGAATTCGGCGTACTGAGCTCGACCGCGGAACATCACGCAGCGCATCTGCGCCTGCGTGTCCTTGATCGAGAAGTACCAATGGCCGCTCGCGGCGCGCGTGAAGTTCGACACCTCACCCGCGACCCAAACGAGTGGAAACGAGCGTTCGAGCATCGTGCCGATCGCGCGATTGAGCGCGGAGACGGGAACGACGACCTCACCGCCATGTGCGGCCGCAGAAGCAAAAGGATTTTCGGGGTTCATGCAAGGAATAAATAGCGCTGGCCGGACAGACGATAGACCGAGCGAAGAGCCGCGTCCAGCCGGAATCGCAGGATTGTTAAAAGTGTCCACATGGCGGGAACCGCCTGACGAATTCCGCCAGAACGCCCGCCAACGTCAATAAATTCCTGGCAGAGCCTTGATTTATATGGCGTTTGCATCTCGATAGCGAGCGAGTACTACGATCCAAAGCGCACGGAATGGCCCTTCGGGACGATCGGACGGCAGGTTCTCCACAAAGTTATCCACAGACTGTGAGCAACCGCACATAGCGTGGAGCGGCGCGCGTTGGACCTTACGCGACTTGCCGGGCGGGACGCCCGCGCGCTACAGTGCCGGGTTCGACGGCATGTCGATCGCGCAGCGCGGCGGAGAGCTTGCCCGGCCCGAGGCCACTGGGCGCGGGCGCGCCGCTCGCACCTCATTTTTCGACCCGTATTCGCATTCGATTGCCCGGAGAACCGCGTTGATGTTGACCCCGCGTAGTGCGCACGGCGCGCAGTCCGTGCTCGCAACCCGCCCATGAGCGAACTCAGCGACCGTCTCGGAGCGCGCCTCTCGCGCGAATGGCAGCAACGTGGACCGCTCGCCTGGGCGCTGACGCCGCTCGCCTGCGTGTTCGGCGCAGTCGCGGCCGCGCGCCGCGCCGCGTTTTCGCTCGGCTGGCTGAAATCGGTGCGCGTCGGCGTGCCGGTGGTGGTGGTCGGCAACGTGACGGTCGGGGGCACCGGCAAGACGCCGACCGTCATCGCGCTCGTCGAAGCGTTGCGCGCCGCGGGCTTAACGCCCGGCATCGTGTCGCGCGGCTACGGCGCGCGCGTGAGCACCCCGACCCGGGTCACGCCCGGTTCGTCGGCACGGGTCGGCGGAGACGAGCCGTTGCTGATCGCGCGCCGCACCGGCGCACCCGTGTGGGTCTGTCCGGACCGCGTCGCCGCCGCGCAGGCGCTGTGCGCCGCGCATCGCGACGTCGACGTGATCGTCAGCGACGACGGCTTGCAGCACTATCGCCTCGCGCGCGATGTCGAACTCGTCGTGTTCGATCACCGGCTCGGCGGCAACGGTTTCCTGCTACCGGCCGGGCCGCTGCGCGAGCCGCTGTCGCGCCGCCGCGACGCGACGCTGATCAACGATCCGTATGCGCGCACGCTGCCCGCGTGGCCGAACACGTTCGCACTGCAGCTCGCCCCTGCCGACGCGTGGCATCTCGACAATCCCGCACTGCGCCGCCCGCTTGCGCAATTCGCCGGTCAACGCGTGCTGGCCGCGGCCGGCATCGGCGCGCCGGAACGCTTTTTCGCGACAGTGCGCGCGGCCGGCCTCGCGCCCACGACGCGCGCGCTGCCCGACCACTACACGTTCGAGCGCAATCCGTTCACCGACGTCGACGCCGACGCGATCCTGATTACGGAAAAGGATGCGGTAAAATTGGGGGCCTGGCACGACGCGCGCATCTGGGTAGTCCCGGTCGAAGCCGCGCTTGATCACCGCCTCACTGCATTAGTTGTGGAGAAAGTCCGTGGACGCTCGCCTGCTTGAAATCCTCGTCTGCCCGATCTGCAAGGGCCCGCTCAGCTACGACCGCGCCGCGCAGGAACTGATCTGCAACGCGGACAAGCTCGCCTATCCGATCCGCGACGGCATTCCGGTGATGCTCGTCGACGAAGCGAGGCAGACCGTCGAAGGCACGCCGGTCGATCTGAATCCCGGCTCGGTCGCCTGACCCGCAGCGCCACTGCAGCGCGAGGCGTCGCGTCGTCTCGCTCGCGCGCGGGTCAAGGCAGGCTTCATCGATGCCACCGCCCCCTCCCCGCATGCGCTCCAAAATCGATCCACAGCCGTTTTCGCCGCCCCGGCTCATCTCCGACCCTGCGTGAGCGTCGCGCGCGCAGCCTCTTCCTCCGGCCTGATCGCCGACCGTTCCTGATCCGATGATCCACACCACCCCTCATCCGTTTATCGCCGTCGTGCCGGCCCGCCTCGCGTCGACGCGTCTGCCCAACAAGCCGCTCGCGGACATCGGCGGCAAACCGATGGTCGTGCGCGTCGCGCAGCGCGCGCGCGAATCGGGCGCGCAACAGGTGCTGGTCGCGTCGGACGCGCAGGAAGTGCTCGACGCGGCGCGAGACCACGGCTTCGACGCGGTACTCACGCGCGCCGACCATCCGTCGGGCACCGACCGTCTCGCGGAAGTGGCGACGCGTTTCGGCTGGAGCGACGACACGATCGTCGTCAACGTGCAGGGCGACGAGCCGCTGATCGACCCGGCGCTCGTGCGCGGCGTCGCCGCGCATCTGGCAACGACAAGCGACTGCGCGATCGCGACGGCCGCGCATCCGATCACCGATCCCGCCGAAATTTTCAATCCGAACGTCGTCAAGGTCGTGCCCGATGCGCGCGGCGTCGCACTGTATTTCTCGCGCGCGCCAATCCCGTGGGCGCGCGACGCATGGCAACCGCACTGGCCCAACGTCGCGTCGATGCCGACGCCGGCCGCGCCCGCCGTCGTATACCGGCACATCGGCCTGTACGCGTATCGCGCGAAATTTCTGCGCACGTACCCGAGCCTCGCGATCTCGCCGATCGAGCAGGTCGAAGCGCTCGAACAACTGCGCGCGATGTGGCATGGCGAGCGCATCGCGGTCCTCGTCACGCAAGACGTACCGTTGCCGGGGGTCGATACCGCCGCCGATCTCGCGCGCGTACGGGCCTTATTCGGGTCTTGAGCGCGGGAAGCCGTGGCATAATCGAACGGTTATGCGCGCCGCCCAGCGCAGGCGACACTCGGGTTATCCCGGTCGCGCCGTGCGGATCTTGCAGCGCCGTCGTATTCGACGTGCAGCGCGAGGTAGCCAACGGTAGCCGATGCGCAACCTGCGAGAATTGCCGGGAAGCATGCCGCGTCAACAAAGAATTCACATAGATCTGGAGATATCCATGCGTTTGATCCTGCTGGGTGCACCGGGTGCCGGCAAAGGCACTCAGGCCAACTTCATCAAGGAAAAGTTCGGCATCCCGCAAATTTCGACCGGCGACATGCTGCGCGCGGCCGTCAAGGCCGGCACGCCGCTCGGCCTCGAAGCAAAGCGCTTCATGGACGCCGGCGAACTCGTCACGGATGAGCTGATCATCAACCTCGTGAAGGAACGTCTGCAGCAGCCGGACTGCGCGAACGGCTATCTGTTCGACGGCTTCCCGCGCACGATTCCGCAAGCCGAAGCAATGAAGCAGGCCGGTGTCGCGATCGACTACGTGCTCGAAATCGACGTGCCGTTCGACGAGATCATCGTGCGCATGAGCGGCCGTCGCTCGCACCCCGCGTCGGGCCGCACCTATCACGTGACGTTCAATCCGCCGAAGGTCGAGGGCATCGACGACGTGACCGGCGAGCCGCTGATCCAGCGCGACGACGACAAGGAAGAAACGGTCAAGAAGCGTCTGGAAGTGTACGAATCGCAAACCAAGCCGCTGATCGAGTACTACAACGGCTGGGCGAAGAACGGCGATACGTCGAGCTCGGTGAAGGCGCCCCAATATCGCCGCATTTCGGGCCTCGGCAGCGTCGATGAAATTCGCGCCCGCGCGTTCGACGCGCTGAAGTAAGCCGGCTTGGTCCAAACATTACCGCTGTTTTCGTTGACCAAAACCCGCCCACGTTGGGCGGGTTTTTTGTTTGGCTCGGTGCGCAAACCAAAAGCGGCAAGCGGTGGGGAACGCCCAGCGGAACCAGTTAGGTTTCCATAGCGCTTGCATGCCGCCGCCCGCTTCGCTTTCCGCAGCGCAGCACAGCCGCTACAATCGATCGTCGTCGAAAAATGCTTCGCTCGAGACCGCACTGAACAACCGTAGCAAAGGAGAAGACATGGAAATTCGTGACAACGTGTTCCTGATCACCGGCGGCGCATCAGGGCTCGGCGCTGCCACCGCGCGCCTGCTCGTCGAGAACGGCGGCAAAGTCGTCCTCGCCGACCTGAATCTGGACGCGGGCGAGGCGCTCGCAAAGGAACTCGGCGGCGCTTTCGTCAAATGCGACGTGAGCCGGGAAGAGGACGCGCAACAGGCCGTCGAAGCCGCGACGAAGCTCGGTACGCTGCGCGGTCTCGTCAACTGCGCGGGCGTCGCGCCGGCCGCGAAGACCGTCGGCAAGGATGGCCCCCATTCGCTCGATCTGTTCACGCGCACGATCTCGATCAATCTGATCGGCACGTTCAACATGATCCGGCTCGCCGCGGTGCAAATGTCGAAGAACGAGCCGAACCCCAACGGCGAGCGCGGCGTGATCATCAACACCGCATCGGTCGCCGCGTTCGACGGCCAGATCGGCCAGGCGGCCTACTCCGCCTCGAAGGCTGGCGTGGTCGGTATGACGCTGCCGATCGCGCGAGACCTGTCGCGCAACGCGATCCGCGTGATGACGATCGCCCCCGGCCTCTTCGAAACGCCGATGCTGCTCGGCATGCCGCAGGAAGTGCAGGACGCGCTCGGTGCGATGGTGCCGTTCCCGCCGCGCCTCGGCAAACCGGCCGAATACGCGATGCTCGCCAAGCAGATCTTCGACAATCCGATGCTGAACGGCGAGGTGATCCGGCTGGACGGCGCGATCCGCATGCAGCCGAAGTGAGGATCGCTTAGCGATCGATCTGGTCGCCGATGCTAGGCCAAGGCCTGCATACGGCGATAAAAAAACGCCTGTGCATGTGCGACATGTGCAGGCGTTTGTGTTTTATGCAGCGTGAAAACGCGCGTCGCTATTCGCCGCCATCATGCCGCGTGCGCTGCCGCAATTCATGCAACTGCGACTCGACCACGGTGGCATCTTCCGCATCGGGGCGATCGCCGAGATAGCTTTCGAGGTCCTCGAGCGCGGGCCGCAGATAATCGAGCCGCGCATACGCGAAACCGCGATCCCGCACTTCCTCGATATTGTCCGGCAGCAGAATGACGAGCCGTTGCTGCACCGCGAGCAGACGTTGCCAACGCTCGGTCTGCAGATAGATCGCCTTCAGGTTGCGCAACATCCGCGCGACGATCTCGCGATGCGTGGCCGGTTGCAGCAGCATGCGTAGCGCGCGCCCGACCGAATCGCCGGCCGACGCGACGTACGGCTCGAGCATCTCGACCATCTGCGCTTCGGACAGCGAATGACCGGTGGTCGGATCGAGCATTACGTCGCCGTCGGGCATCGTCACGCGCAGCAGGAAGTGGCCTGGAAACGACACCCCTCGCACCGGAACGCCGAATTGCTCGGCCATCTCCAGATAGAGCACCGCGAGCGAAATCGGAATGCCGCGGCGACGTTTGAGTACGACGTTCAGATGGCTGTTGTCGGGGTCGTAGTAATCGTTCAGGTTGCTCGCGAAACCGAGTTCGCGGAAAAAGAAACGGTTGAGGATGCCAACCTTCTGACGGATGTCGGCATCGTCGGGCATGCGGCGCCGCAGCCGCAGCACCAGCTCGTCGATCTCGGCGAGCACCGACTGCAGATCGAGGTCGGGATAGGCATCCTGCGCGATCGAGAGCGCCGTCTCGGTCAGCGGCAGGCTCTCGTCTTCGGCGACGAGCGTACTGAAATAATCGAGAACCCGCGACATGGTGATCACTTCACTCGCCTTCTGAAATACGCGTACTTGAAGCCCATCAGCCAAAGCATACCGAAATACAGCGCGGCGAACAGCACGAGACACGCACCGAGCAACACCATGCGGCTGACCGGCTGGGTATGCATGCCGATCCAGTCGAAGCTGATCGCGAGCCAGCGCATCACGCCGGCGAGCACGAGGCACGCCCCGAGCAACTGCACGAAAAACTTGAGCCAGCCGCTCGACGGCATATAAATGCCACGTTTGCGCAGACCAATGAATAGCAGCAACGCATTGACGCAAGCGCCGAGCCCGACGCTCAGCGTGAGACCCGCATGCGCGAGCACCGGCACGAACACGTAGTTGCTCAACTGCGTGACGACCAGCACGCCGATGCCGATCTTCACTGGCGTCTTGATGTCCTGCTTCGCGTAAAAGCCCGGCGCGAGGATCTTGATCAGGATCAGGCCGATCAGGCCGACTCCGTAGGCGGCGAGCGCGCGGCTCACCATCACGACCGCATTGCCGTCGAACTTGCCGTAGTTGAACAGCACCGCTGTCAGCGGCTGGGCGAAAAAGAACAGCGCGATCGCGCTCGGCGCGGCGAGCAGGAACGTGACGCGCAGTCCCCAGTCGAGCAGCGACGAATACTCATGCGAGTCGGCATCGACGTGCGCCTTCGACAGGCTCGGCAGCAGGATCGTGCCCAGCGCGACGCCGAGCAGCGCGGTCGGAAACTCCATCAGCCGGTCGGCGTAGTTGATCCACGACACCGCGCCGGGGCCGATGTGCGACGCGATGTTGGTGTTGATGATCAGGCTGATCTGCGCGACCGACACCGCGAACATCGCCGGCACCATCTTCGCGAGCACCCGCTTTACGCCGCGATGCGCGAGCGCGCGCAGCGGGTTCAGGCCGATGAGCGGCACCATGTCGATCTTCTTGAGGCCCGGCAGCTGCACGACGAATTGCAGCACGCCGCCGACGATCACTGCCCAGGCGAGCGCATAGACCGGCGTTTGCAGGCGCGGCGCGAGGAATACGGCGGAGGCGATGAACGCGACGTTCAACAGCACGGGCGCAAACGCGGGCAACGAAAAGTTCTTGTACGTATTCAGCACGCCCGACGCCAGCGACGTCAGCGAGATGAAAATGATGTATGGGAACATGATGCGCGTCATCGCGACCGCGAGCTGGTACGCGTGGCCCTCGTGCGCGAGGCCCGACGCGACGACGAACACGACGCCCGACGCGCCGACCACGCCGATCACTGACAGCACGGCGAGCGCCCACGCGAGCACGGTCGAGGTCGCGTCGACGAGCGCCTTGGTGGCGTCGTGGCCTTGCTGGTTCTTGAACTCCGCGAGGATCGGCACGAAGGCCTGCGAGAACGCGCCTTCGGCGGAAATGCGACGCAGCAGGTTCGGAATGCGAAAGGCGACGTAGAAAGCGTCGGTGTATTGACTGGCGCCGAACGCACGGGCGATCAACGTTTCACGGGCCAGTCCGGTCACGCGCGACAGCAGCGTGAAGCCGCTGACCGTCAGCAGGGCTCGTAATAGATTCATGGGGCGCTTATTATACGGGTCCCGCCAATGCGGGCGACGAGCCAGAACGCGATTCGGACCGATTTGCCACGCGGACGTTCGCCGCGATCGGCTGGAAAGCGCGATTTCTTGTGTTTTCTGCGGTCTTCCCGGCAGCGCCCCCGCCTTCCATCGGCGCCCTCGCAGGAGGGCCAGCACATACGCGCCGACATGACGCCGCTCCGGTCATTGTGGCGCCAGCGCGTGTTTTCCGTTGTCACGTGCCTGATTTTGCTGCTATAATCGTCGGTTTCGAAGCTTGCTCAGTTTTCGAATGGTCTTCGGACGCGGTTCTCAGGTTGGCGCAGCGCCGCCTGTCAATACATCCGGATGCCTTGAAACACGGGCCCGCCTTCGCGTAGTTCGATCGATTTTTTCGACACTTTTGCGCCCTTGGGCAATCGCTTCCAAGGGTTCGGATCGAGAAGCAGCACCTCGCCTCATCATTGAAGGCCGGGTACTGGAAACAGGAACAGGATAAGGAACCGTCATGGCTAACTCCGCACAAGCACGCAAGCGCGCCCGCCAGGCCGCGAAGGCAAACTCGCACAACTCGGCACTGCGCTCGAAGTTCCGCACGGCTATCAAGGCTGTCCGCAAGGCAATCGATGCAGGCGATCACGCTAAGGCCGCCGAAATCTTCAAGGCATCGTCGAAGACCATCGACATCATCGCCGACAAGAACATCGTTCACAAGAACAAGGCAGCTCGCAACAAGAGCCGCCTCGCTGCAGCCGTCAAGGGTCTGCAAGCGCCCGCAGCGCAGTAATTCCGGTCGGCCCGCTTCGGCGGGCCACCTCCTGTTTCCGCTGCACAAGAAGCCCGCTTTGGCGGGCTTTTTTGTTTCGGTTGAATTGCCAGCCACAAAAAAACCCGCTGCTTGCGGGTTTTTGTTTTTTTGCTTTTGCCGATCCGGTCGACTTACATCAGATGACCTGCCGTTTGGCTTGCGGCGCAGGCGCATGGTCGAGTTCCAGCTCACACGCCTCGGTGACCAGCAGGTCGTTGTCTTTCGCGAAGTTCATAACGAAATCGAAGGCCATTGGTTCGATGTCGCGCAGCCGCGAATCGAGAATCACGCATTTGAGGTCGCCGATCATGGTCGGCCGCACGTACAGCGAGTACTGCATATAGGCGTTCGGCCCCTTCCTCACGCCGGGCCCGAACGACGACATGACGCCCGCGAGCCGCTCCGACCAGTCGCTCGGCCGAAATTTTTTTCCCGTCGACGTAATGCCCTGAATGAAATATTCGATTGGAGCTGCTTCGGCCATGTAGAAATACCTGTGTGACTGCCCAGCGGAATGACGACCAACCGGCGACGCCAGTTGTACGCGCGAACTCACCGCAAGCGGCATGTACGGCAAGCGCTTGCAGCCACCTGCGACGTGCGTGCGATCTGGCGCTAACGCAACAATGACGAACCGCACCACGAGAACCGCTGCGGCGAACCGGCTGAACCGCTCTGGCGTCTGTCATGACGGCCACGCCTTGACAGGCTTTCCGCGCCGCGCGAGCCGCGTTTCTTCATGCGAAACGCCGGCCTGCTGGGCTTTGGGATAACCCGCAGATTATAGCGCAGCGGGCCCTTTTCCGCAGCGCACACAAGCGCCTTCCGATGACCCCGCGAAGCGCGATACGACGCTTTCGAATCGCTTTCGGCGCCCTCCCGCCGACTCGTCAAACGAGGCGAAATCCTTTATGCTGCATGGAGTTACCACCATACCGACGGCGGCGCAGTCCGGCAACCCTGCCGGGTGAGACCGCCGTATTTGTTTCATGACCGCCAAGAAAATTCGCCACTACCTGCAGTTCAAGGACTTCTCGCTGGAAGACTACGAGTACGTGCTGGAGCGCGCGCGCATCCTGAAACGCAAATTCAAGAACTACGAGACCTATCACCCGCTGCATGACCGCACGCTGGCGATGATCTTCGAAAAGAATTCGACACGCACGCGCCTGTCGTTCGAAGCCGGCATCTTCCAGCTGGGCGGCCACGCCGTGTTCATGAGCACGCGCGACACGCAGCTCGGCCGCGGCGAGCCGATCGAAGACGCCGCGCAGGTCATCTCGCGCATGGTCGACATCATCATGATCCGCACGTTCGGCCAGGACATCATCCAGCGCTTCGCCGAGAATTCGCGCGTGCCGGTGATCAACGGGCTCACGAACGAATACCACCCGTGTCAGGTGCTCGCAGACATCTTCACGTACTTCGAGCATCGCGGTCCAATTCGCGACAAGACGGTCGCGTGGGTCGGCGACGCGAATAACATGCTGTACACGTGGATCGAAGCCGCGCAGATTCTCGGGTTCAGGCTGCGCCTGTCCACGCCGCCCGGCTACAAGCTCGACCGCGCGCTCGTCGCGGCGCAAAGCGCGTCGTTCCACGAGGAATTCGACGACCCGAACGAAGCCTGCACGGGCGCCGATCTCGTCACCACCGACGTGTGGACCAGCATGGGCTTCGAGGCCGAGAACGAAGCGCGCAAGAAGGCCTTCGCAGACTGGTGCGTCGACGCCGACATGATGGCGCGCGCGAATCCCGACGCGCTCTTCATGCACTGCCTGCCCGCGCATCGCGGCGAAGAAGTCAGCGCGGAAGTGATCGACGGACCGCAGAGCGTCGTGTGGGATGAGGCGGAAAACCGTCTGCACGTGCAGAAGGCGTTGATGGAATACCTGCTGCTCGGCAAGCTCAATCACTGAGCGAGCCGCTGGTCCATACACGCGCCGGAACCGCGGGCACAAAAAAGGCGCCGGGAGGAAACTCCCGGCGCCTTTTGCATTCGTCGGCGGCGACGCTCCGCGGGGCAACTCAGCGCGAAAAGAGAGAACTGCCGCTCACAGGCAAACTGGCTCCGCCTCCAGTTCCACGCCGAATCGCTCGAACACGTCGTGCTGGATCGCCCGTGCCAGCGCCAACACTTCCGTGCCGCTCGCGCCACCGCGATTCACCAGCACCAGCGCCTGTCGCTCATGCACGGCCGCCGCGCCCATCGCGCGGCCCTTCCAGCCGCATCGGTCGATCAGCCAGCCGGCCGCCAGCTTCACCCGCCCATCCGCTTGCACATACGACACGACTTCCGGCTCGCGACGCTTCAGCGCCTCGAACTGGGCGGCATCGATTACCGGATTCTTGAAGAAGCTCCCCGCGTTGCCCAGTTCGAGCGGATCGGGCAGCTTCGCACGCCGCACGGCGACGACCGCATCGAAAATGGCTTGCGCGGTCGGCTGCGTGGCCGCACCCTCGGCTTGGCCAGCGCTCGCCGCAGGACCGCGCGCCGCCAGCTCGCGCGCGAGATCCGCGTAGCCCGCGCGCGGCTGCCACGCCTTCGGCAAACGGAACGTCACCGACGCAATCACGAAGCGCTCGCGCCCTTCCCGCTTGAAAAGGCTGTCGCGATAGCCGAACCGGCACGCATCGCCGTCGAGTTCGACGGCCTCGCCGGTCACGAGCTCGATCGCCCGCAGCGACGCGAAGCGTTCGCACATTTCGAGCCCGTACGCGCCGATGTTCTGGATTGGCGCCGCGCCGACCGTGCCAGGTATCAGCGCGAGATTCTCGAGGCCGGGCATGCCCTGCGCCAACGTCCACGCGACGAACTCGTGCCACGGCTCGCCGCCAGCCGCCTCGACATACCACGCATCCTGATCCTCGCGCACCACGCGGCGCCCGCGCAGCGCCACCAGCAGCACGAGCCCGGCGAAGTCGCCGGTCAGCATGACGTTGCTACCACCGCCCAGCACGAGGCGCGGCAGGCCCTCGACGCGCGGATCGCGCACCGCGGCGAGCAACTGTTCCTCACGCTCGATCAGGCACGCGAACTGCGCGCGCACGTCGAAGCCGAAGGTGTTGTGGACCTTCAGCGGATAGCCGGCCATGAGGGACGCGACGGCGGGAGCGGCAAGAGCGGATTGGGACATCGGAATGGCAACAGGGCAACGACGGGAAGCAACAGGAATCGACGAAAAACAACCAACGACGCGCCTAACGACACGAGCGGCGCCGCCCGACGCGGGATCGCCCGCCGTCGCGACGCCGCGCGGCGGCCTTGGGCAAAAGAGAGCGGCGTCGGTAAAATGACGTCCGGTCCGTGATTATAGCGAGTGCCTCGCGCTCAGCCGACCGGCTGTGTCGCGCACTGCCGCACTATTGGGAGAAAGCAATGCCATCGTTTGACGTCGTCTGCGAAGCGAACATGATCGAAGTCAAGAACGCGATCGAGCAGTCCAACAAGGAAATTTCGACGCGTTTCGACTTCAAGGGGTCCGACGCGCGCGTCGAACACAAGGAAAACGAAATCACCGCGTACGCCGACGACGACTTCAAGCTCGGCCAGGTGAAGGACGTGCTGCTGTCGAAAATGGCCAAGCGCAACGTCGACGTGCGCTTCCTCGACTACGGCAAGATCGAGAAGATTGGCGGCGACAAGGTCAAGCAGGTCATCAAGATCAAGAAGGGCGTCTCGGGCGATCTGTCGAAGAAAATCGTGCGTCTGGTGAAGGACAGCAAGATCAAGGTGCAGGCGAGCATTCAGGGCGATGCGGTGCGCATCACCGGTGCGAAGCGCGATGATCTGCAAAGCGTGATGGCGATGCTGCGCAAGGACGTGACCGACACGCCGCTCGACTTCAACAACTTCCGCGACTAAGCGGCACGGCGCGCCTGGCTTGCAACGAGCCTGCCGCCGGACCCGGAAGCGCTTCGCATCGGGCCATCGGGCCGGGCGAAGCGCTCAGCCCACTTCAAAGATCGTTGCCCGCCGCCGGACCGGCTGCCTTCTTTTTGTCGCCGATACGGCTCTCCTGCCCCCGCATCAGCTTCGCAATATTGCCGCGATGCCGCCACACGAGCAGCAGGCTCATCACCAGAACCGCGAGCGCGACGATGCGCGGCCCGAACAGAAACACGTAGAACAGCGGCGCGAACAGCGCCGAGCACAGCGCCGCGAGCGACGAGTAGCGCGTAAAGAACGCGACGATCAGCCAGGTTAGCAAGGTCGCGACGCCGAGCGTCGGGTTGATCGCGAGCAGCACGCCCGCCGCGGTCGCGACGCCTTTGCCGCCCTTGAAGCGGAAGAAAATCGGATACAGGTGACCGAGAAACACCGCAAGCGACGCGATCGCGATCGCGCGCTCGTCGAGCCCGTAACGCGCGCCGAAATGCACGACCAGCCATACGGGCAGCCAGCCCTTGAAGGCGTCGCCGATCAGCGTCAGAATCGCGGCCTTCTTGCTGCCGCTGCGCAGCACGTTGGTGGCGCCCGGGTTGCCCGAGCCGTACGAGCGCGGGTCGTCGAGACCCATCGCGGCGCTCACGATCACGGCAAACGACAACGAACCGATCAGATAGGCAACGACAGCGACGATCAGGTTTTGCATCTGGGACTCTTATAAGGATCGCGGTCTGACATTCGATACCCCAACCGCAACAGGGCATGCCCGTCGAATCAGGGCGGCGCACATTTTACCGAACGCGTCCGCGCGAAAAACATTCAGGCAAACGTCAACCCGCTCATCGGCGTCAGTCCACGCTCGCGCATTGCACCGGCTTCGCCGCGAGCAGATCGGTGAGCACCTTCGGCTCGATGCTGACGAGAAAGCCGCGCCGCCCGCCGTTCAACCAGATTTTGTCCATCTCGAGAATGGTCGACTCGACATACACCGGCATCTGCTTGCGCGTGCCGAACGGCGACGTGCCGCCGATCAGATAACCCGAATGCCGGTTCGCGACCTCGGGCTTGCACGGCTCGACGCGCTTCGCGCCGATCTGCCGCGCGAGGTTCTTGGTGCTGACGGTGCGATCGCCGTGCATCAGCACGATCAACGGCTTCGCGTGCTCGTCTTCCATCACCAGCGTCTTCACGACGTGATGCTCGTCGACGCCGAGCTGGCACGACGATTCCGCGGTGCCGCCATGCTCGACGTAGTCGTAAGGATGCTCGCCGAACGTGACGCCGTGACGGCGCAGCAACTGCGTGGCGGGTGTTTCCGACACATGTCTGGATTTGCTCATCGGCGCATTGTAATGGCGAGTTTGCACAACGGCTATTTGCCGGATGGCCAATTGTGCGGGTTCGACACTTGTGGCACGATCGTTCGAAAATATGGCGGCGCGGTGCGAGATACTGCGCGCAGGGCCACGAATTGGTAAAGAGGAGACAGTGTTGAAGCAGGCTTCATCCATCCGTTCCACGATCGATATCCCCGCGCTGCTCGCCGCCCTGCCCGCGCGCATCGGCGACATTCCGGCGCTCGCCGCCGCGCGCGATCCGCGGCATGTCGCGCTGATCGAAGATCCGCGCCGCCTGACCAACGCGCAACTGCGCGAGGCCGTCGAAGCGGCCGCCGCGCTGCTGCGCGACCGGGGCGTGCGCGGCGGCGATCGCGTGATGATCGTCGCGGAGAACAGCATCGCGCAAATCGTGCTGCTGTTCGCGACCGCGAAGCTCGATGCGTGGGCGCTCGTGTCGAACGCCCGACTGTCGGCCGCCGAACTCGATTCGATCCGCGCGCATGCGCAACCGCGCGTCGTCGCGTACGCGCTCGAAAGCTCGCCCGACGCACGCCAGCATGCTGAGCGGCATCGAGCGACACCCGCACCCACGCTGTCGCCGGACATCGGCGCATGGTCGTATGCGGTGGACAGCAGCGCGCAAGCCGAAGCCGTCGAAGCCGCCAGCGACCGCCAATGCGCGGCGCTGATCTACACGACCGGCACCACCGGCACGCCGAAAGGCGTGATGCTGTCGCATCGCAATCTGCTGTACATCGCGGCCGTGTCGAGCCGGCTGCGCCAGGTCGGGCCCGACGACGTCGTCTATGCGGTGCTGCCGATCTCGCATGTGTACGGCTTCGCGTCGGTGTGTCTCGGCAGCCTGCATGCGGGCGCGACGTTGCGGCTCGCGCCGCGCTTCGTGCCGGAAGCGGTGCGCCTCGCCCTCGCCGCCGAGCACGTCTCGATCTTCCAGGGCGTGCCGGCGATGCACGCGAAGCTGCTCGAACATCTGCACACGCACGGCCACGCATGGTCCGCGCCGCGACTGCGCTTCGCGTACTCGGGCGGCTCGCCGCTCGACGCCGCGCTGAAGGCGCAGGTCGAAGCCGTGTACGGTCTGCCGCTGCACAACGGCTACGGCATGACCGAAAGCAGCCCGACCGTGTCGCAGACGATGGTCGACGCACCGCGCGCCGATTGCTCGGTCGGCGAAGTCATTCCAGGCGTCGAAGTGAAGTTCGTCGGGCTCGACGGCGCCGAAGCCGCGCCGGGCGAGATCGGCGAGCTATGGGTGCGCGGGCCGAACGTGATGCTCGGCTATTACCGCAACCCCGAGCAGACCCGCGCGACCGTCACCGAGGATGGCTGGCTGAAGACCGGCGACCTCGCGCGGCAGGCCGCGGACGGCGCGTTGCATATCGTCGGGCGCAGCAAGGAGCTGATCATCCGCTCGGGCTTCAACGTGTATCCGGCCGAGGTCGAGCACGTGCTGAACGCGCATCCGCAGGTCGTGCAGTCGGCGGTGATCGGACGCGCGGTCGAGGGCAACGAGGAGGTGATCGCATTCGTCGAACTGGTTTCCGGCGCGACGGTCACGCCCGCGGCGTTGATCGCGTGGTGCGGCGAGCGGCTCGCGCCGTATAAGCGGCCAGCCGAGCTGAAGGTGCTCGCGGCGCTGCCGGCCGCATCGACCGGCAAGATTCTCAAGCACCGGTTACGCAAGTTCGTGTGAAGCGCGCGGGCACCCGCGCGCTTCACGTCGTGCTCACCCGCGCGGATGATGCTGCGCATGCAGCGATTTCAGCCGCTCTCGCGCGACGTGCGTGTAGATCTGCGTCGTCGAAATATCGGTGTGACCGAGCAGCAATTGCACGACGCGCAGATCCGCGCCGTGATTGAGCAGATGGGTCGCGAACGCGTGCCGCAGCGTGTGCGGCGACAACGGCGCATGGACGCCCGCGGCCTGCGCGTGTCGCTTGATGATGTTCCAGAACTGCTGGCGCGTCATGCCTTCCGCGCGTGTCGTCACGAATAGCGCATCGGCCGCGCGCGGGCCGAGGAGCGCCGGGCGCGCCTCGCGCAGATAGCGCTCGATCCACGCGTGCGCCTCTTCGCCGAACGGAACCAGCCGCTCCTTCGAGCCCTTGCCAGTGACGCGCACGACGCCTTCGTTGAGTCCCACCTCGACGGTTTTCAGTGTGACCAGTTCGGTCACGCGCAAGCCGCTCGCGTACATCAACTCGAGCATCGTGCGATCGCGCAAGCCGAGCGGCGTGTCGATGTCGGGTGCGCCGAGCAACGCTTCGACCTGGACCTCGCTCAACGTCGAAGGAAATCGCGGGGGCTGCTTCGCCGAGCGGATGCGCAAGGTCGGATCGGCGGCCGCGCGATGCTCGCGCACCGCCCATGCGTAATAGCGGCGAAACACCGACAGCCGGCGGTTCGCCGAGGTCGCCTTGTCCTTTTGCCGCGCCGCGCTGTAGGCGCTCAGGTCGGCTTCGCTCGCGGTGTCGAGGGAAGCATTGCGCGCGTGCGCGAGCCATTCGCAGAAGAGCCGCAAGTCGCGGCGATACGCGTCGAGTGTGTTGCGCGACAGGCCATGCTCGAGCCACAGCGCGTCGCAGAAGGCGTCGATCGATGCGGAGCTGGTCAGCAGCAGCGGTGATGCGGCGGCCGTGTCTTCGACGTGTACAGCGGTATTGGTGGTGGTGCTGGTGCTCATACGTACGGCACACCTTCATGCGCGAGCAACCAGCGCTTCACGTTGCGGAAGAAGCCGTCGCCGCCATCATGCGCGAAGCCGCCGATGCCGCTCGAACTCACCACGCGGTGGCACGGAATCACGATCGGAAAGAAATTGGCGCCGCACGCCTGGCCGACCGCGCGCGGCACGCTGCCGAGCTGCTTGGCGAGTTGTCCGTAAGTCAGCACGACGCCGGGCGGGATGTCGCTGATCGCCTGCCACACGCGCCGCTGGAACGCGGTGCCGCACTCGGCGAGCGGCAGCTCGAATTTCGCTGACGCGTGCTCGAAATAACGCTCGATCTGTTCGGCCACCTCGCGTGCGAGCGGCGTGTCGGGCGCGACGTTGGGCGTCGAGTCGGGCAGATAGACGATCTCGCGCACGGCTTCGCCTTCGAGCCGGATGCCGATCTTGCCGAACGGCGCATCGATCACTGCGTTGAACATGATTGCCTGCTCCTCTAGCGTGCCAGATCGCCGGCACCGAATTGCCACGACTTTACGCCGCTTCGAGCGCCCACTCCACATGCTCGCGCACGACCGCCGACGGATCGTCGGCTCGCTGCCTCAAAGCCAGCACGATCGCGCCACGGGCATCGAGGTCCAGACTTCCGGGCGCGGCGCGCAACGCGTTACCCATGCCGACCGCGAGATTGCGCAGCCAGCTCTCGTAGCCGATGCGGCGAATCGCGCTGCCCTGCATGCGCGTATCGAACTCCTCGGCGCTCCACGCGAACAGTTCGACCAGCGACGCGCGATCGAGCCCGTGCCGCACGTCGAAATCGGCGACCGGTGCGGCCTGCGCGAACTTGTTCCAGGGACACACGAGCTGGCAATCGTCACAGCCGTACACCCGATTGCCGATCAGCGGCCGCAGGTCGAGCGGAATACTGCCCTTCAGCTCGATCGTCAGATACGAGATGCAACGCCGCGCGTCGACCTTGTACGGCGCGACGATCGCACCGGTCGGACAGGCGCCGATGCAGCGCGCGCAGCTGCCGCAATGCGAGCCCGGCGTTTCGGGCGCGGCCTCGGGCGAGGTTTCGGCGTCGGTCGGCAGCGGCACGTCGACATAGATCTCGCCGAGGAAAAACAGCGAGCCGGCGTCGCGCTGCAGCAGCAACGTGTGCTTGCCGCGCCAGCCGATGCCGGCCTTCTGCGCAAGCTCGACTTCGAGCACCGGCGCCGAATCGGTGAACACGCGATAGCCGAACGGCCCGATCGCCGCTTCGATCCGGTCGGCCAGTTGTTGCAGGCGCTGACGCATCACCTTGTGATAGTCGCGGCCGCGCGCATAGATCGACACGACCGCCGTCGACGGGTCCGCGAGCCGCGCGTGCTCGGCCGCGCGCCAGTCGCGCGCGCGGGGTGTCGCGCGTGAGGCGGGTTGCGTTACGTCTTGCGGCATGCTTTCAGGCGCGCTTTCATGTCCCTCTTCATGCGCCCCTTCAGCCGCCTCTGCTTCCAGCGTCTGCGCAGGCAAATAGGCGATGCGCGCGGTGATCACACGTCGCGTGCCAGCCACAAGCTCGGCCGGCCGCGCGCGTTTCATGCCGTGTTTGGCCATATAATCCATCTCGCCGTGGCAACCCGCTTCGAGCCACGCTGCAAGCGGCGCTTCGGCGGCCGACAGATCGGTATCGCTAATGCCGATCGCCCCGAAACCGAGTTCACGGCCCCACGTCTTGACGTCGAGCGCGAGCGCACGAAGCGCCGCCTCGTCGAAACGGGACGTTGCGCCAGAAGCTCGCGCGGCATCATCGGCCGATGCGGGCGTGCAGAAAACAGGGGACTTCGGACTTCGGTTCATCACGCCATTTTACGAGAATGCCTGTCAATCCCGATCACGCGCCCCTACCGTCCGCTCCCGTGCTGCTCGAACGCTCTGTCGCGCTCGCGGACGAAGCCGCCACGCAGGCGTTCGGCGCGCGCTTCGCACAGGCGATCGAAAGCGTGCGCGCGGCCTCGCATCAGGCACAGCCAGCCCAGCCTGGCACCGCAAGCGGCCCCGCGTTCCACGGCCTGCAAGTCCAACTGGTCGGCGACCTCGGCGCCGGCAAAACCACGCTCGTGCGCGCGACCTTGCGCGGCCTCGGCCACACCGGCCGCGTGCGCAGTCCGACCTACACGCTCGTCGAACCGTATGTGCTCGAGCGGCCCGCCGGGGAACTCGCGCTCTATCACTTCGATCTGTACAGATTCACCGATCCGGCCGAATGGGCCGACGCGGGCTTTCGCGAATATTTCGACAGCGGCGCGGTCTGCCTCGTCGAATGGCCGCAACGCGCGGGAGCGCTGCTCGGCGTGCCGGATCTCGTCTTCTTGCTCGGGCTCGTCGGCAACACAGACGCAAACGCGGACGCACGCGTACTCGTCGCACGCGCTTATAGCGAATCAGGAAAGGCATGTCTCGAAAGATGTTAATCAAACCATTCCATTCGATCGAATCGGCGGCGGGCGCAACGCATAACTGGCGGCGCCGGCAGATCCTGCGCGCCGGTGCGTCGACGCTGGTGCTCGGCCTCGTCGCTCCGCGTCTCGCGTTTGCGAGCTCGGTGCTCGGCGTGCGCGTGTGGCCCGCGCGCGACTACACGCGCGTGACGATCGAATCCGATCAGCCGCTGCAGAACACGCAGCAACTGCTGCAGGGACCGGACCGGCTCGTCGTCGATCTGAACGGCCTCGACCTCGATCAGGCGCTGAAGGAGCTGGTCTCGAAGATCACGCCGAACGATCCGCAGATTTCGTCGGTGCGGGTCGGGCAGTATCAGCCGCACGTGGTGCGCATGGTGTTCGACCTGAAGGGCTCGGTGAAGCCGCAGGTGTTCGCGCTGCCGCCGGTCGGCGCGTACAAGTACCGGCTCGTGTTCGACCTGTATCCGGCTGTCGCGCCCGATCCGTTGATGGACCTGCTCGCGCAGACCGAGCGCAAGCAGCAGGCGCTCAACGAAGAAAACAGCGCGCCGCCCGCGACGCTTGCCGGCCCCGGCACGGCGCCGCCGGTCGACAACAGCGAAGCGTTCTTCGAGCACTACGCGCAGAACGGTGGCGCCGGCAATGGCGCCGCGGGCGTACCGCATCCACCCACGCATGGCACGACGGCGCCGTCCGCGCCGGTCATTGCCGGCAGGCAGGCGTCGCCGTCCGCGCCCTCCGCGCCGCCTGCCGCACTGGCGCGCAACAAGGGTGGCAACGCCAACAGCAACAGCACCGCACGCGGTCTCGACAGCAACGACGACAACCTCGGCGACAGCGGCGACACCTACGCATTCACCACACCGAAGTCGAGCCGCAGCAACACCGTGCGACTGCTCACCGTCGCAATCGATCCGGGTCATGGCGGCGAGGACCCTGGCGCGATCGGCGGCGCAGGCACCTACGAGAAGCACGTCGCGCTCGACATCGCGAAGAAGCTGCGCGCGAAGATCGACGCGCAGCCGAACATGCGCGCGATGATGACGCGCGACGCCGACTTCTTCGTGCCGCTGAACGTGCGCGTGCAGAAAGCGCGCCGCGTCGGCGCGGACCTGTTCGTGTCGATCCACGCGGACGCGTTCACGACGCCCGAGGCGAAGGGCTCCTCGGTGTTCGCGCTGTCGGAGCACGGCGCGTCGAGCGCGGCCGCGCGCTGGATGGCGAACAAGGAGAACTCGTCGGATCTGATCGGCGGCATCAACATCAAGTCCGACGACGCCACCGTGAACCGCGCACTGTTCGACATGTCGACCACCGCGCAGATTCGCGACTCGATGCGCTACGGCAACTTCGTGCTCAAAGAGATCGGCGACATCAACAAGCTGCACAAGGGCTCGGTCGAGCAGGCCGGCTTCGCGGTGCTGAAGGCGCCGGACATTCCGTCGATCCTCGTCGAGACCGCGTTCATCAGCAATCCGGACGAAGAGCGCCGCCTCAACGACGACGCGTATCGCGACAAGATGGCCAGCGCGATCCTGACCGGCATCAAGCGCTATTTCGCGGCGAATCCGCCGCTCGCAAAGAGCCGCATGACGTGATGTCGGCACACGCGAAGCAATCACAAAACGGCCCTCCGGCCGTTTTGTTATTCACGCTCGCAACCCGTGGCGCAACGGTTGCTCAGCGTGCCGGTATCAAGCGCTGCACGACCCAGCCGCCGAACACGTTGACCGCGAGCCCCGCCATCACGAGCAACGCGCCCGCCACCTGCATCGCAGACAGTTGCTCGCCGAGCAGCAGCGACGCCGACGCGAGTCCGACGATTGGCACCAGCAGCGAGAACGGCGCGACCTGGCTCGCCGGATAGCGCGACAGCAGACGGCTCCACAAGCCATAGCCGAGCAGCGTCGCGATAAACGCCAGATAGACGATCGCGAAGATCGACAGCGCGCTGATACCGGTCAGCGCGGCGGCGATCTCGCGCGGCCCTTCGAACACGAACGACGCCGCGAAAAACGGCAGCGGCGGAATCAGGCTCCCCCACACGACGAGTCCGACCAGATCGACCTTGCCGACCTTCTTCGTAACGATGTTGCCGAGTGCCCACATGCACGCGGCGCACAGCGTCAGCAGGAAACCAGCGACGGACATCGTGTGGCCGCCTTGCAGGCCGATCACCGCGAGCCCCGCCGCGGCGACCAGCAGACCCGCGACGTTCGGCAAACGGAAGCGCTCGTGCAGAAACAGCGCCGCGAAGATCAGCGTGAAAAACGCCTGCGCCTGAAGCACCAGCGATGCAAGCCCCGCCGGCATGCCGACGTACATCGCCGAGAACAGGAACGCGAATTGCCCGAACGAGATCGTCGCGCCGTAGGCGAACAGCCACCGCCACGGCATCTGCGGCCGCTTGACGAAAAACACCGCCGGCACCGCAGCGAGCGTAAAGCGCAGCGCGCCGAGCAGCATCGGCGGCACGCCGTGCAGGCCGACCTTGATCACGACGAAATTGACGCCCCACGCGAGCACGACGATCAGCGCGAGCAGCAAGTCCCTGGGCGACATCCGGGTCTCCAAAGAAATGGTTCGATCTGGCAGTGTAACGGAGGCCGCAAATTCGCTTCGGTGCGCCCGCTCATGGCGAGCGTGCGCCGATGCCGTCGGCAGCGCGCGACGCGCAGTAGAATCGACCATTCGAGTCTTCTCCTTCCACTTTCCCGTCGAGCCTGCCCATGACTTCCTCGATCAAAGCCGTCCTCAAACCGCACTTACGCGACATCGGCAATCTGACCGTGCGGCGTGTCCTGCCCGCGATGGCGGCGCGCCTCGTCGGCCCGTTCATTTTCTTCGACCACATGGGCCCCGCGACCCTCGAACCCGGCAGCGGCCTCGACGTGCGCCCGCATCCGCATATCGGCCTCGCGACCGTCACCTATCTGTTCGACGGCGCGATCATGCATCGCGACAGCCTCGGCTCCGAGCAGAAAATCGTCCCCGGCGACGTCAACTGGATGACGGCCGGGCGCGGCATCGTCCATTCGGAGCGAACGCCGCCGGAAGACCGCGCGCGCGGCCAGACGATTCACGGCATCCAGACCTGGGTCGCGCTGCCGCTCGCCGATGAAGACGCCGAGCCGTCGTTCGCGCATCATGCGGCGGCGACCTTGCCGGTCGTCGAGCGCAACGGCGTGACGCTGCGCGTGATCGCGGGCACCGCGTTCGGCGCGGTGTCGCCGGTCGCGACGTTTTCGGGCACGCTGTACGTCGCCGCCGACTTCACGCCGGGCAGCGCGTTCGCGCTCGAACCGGAGCACGAGGAGCGCGGTGTATATCTGGTGGAGGGCGATCTGGAGATCGACGGCGCGCCGCTCGAAGCGGGCCAGATGGCCGTGCTCGCGCTCGACGAAACCGTCACGCTCGCGAGCACGCACGGCGCGCGAGCGATGCTGCTCGGCGGCGAGAAGCTCGACGGCGAGCGCTTCATCGAATGGAATTTCGTCGCGAGCTCGCGCGAGAAAATCGAAGCCGCGAAGCTCGCGTGGACCAATCAGGAAATGGGCCACGTGCCCGGCGAAACCGAATGGATTGCGCTGCCGCAGCGCAAGTGACGGCGCTGGGCCGCGCGCGAATCACCGCATTGAATTCGCGCGATTCGGCCCCACCTAGCGCCTGTTCACAAACCGTTTCTATCGACGAGGACGCAATGGACACCACTCTGGCCACTTTCGAACAGGACGTCATCAAGGCGTCGATGCTGGCCCCCGTGCTGGTCGATTTCTGGGCGCCGTGGTGCGGCCCCTGCAAGAGTCTCGGCCCGATGCTCGAAAAGCTCGAAGCCGAAGCCGCCGGCAAATGGAAGCTCGTGAAGGTCAACGTGGACGAGAACCACGAGTTGGCCGCGCACTTCCAGGTGCGCAGCATTCCGCACGTGATCGCGTTCGCCGACGGCCAGGCCGTCGATCAGTTCGTCGGCGTGCTGACGCAAGGACAACTGCGCGAGTTCCTCGACCGGCTCGTGCCGCAAGGGGCGCCGGCCGCGCGCATCGAAGCGCAGACCGCGCTCGCCGAAGGCCGCCGCGACGACGCCTACGACCTGCTGCAAGCGGCGCTCGCTTACGACCCGGGCTTCGACGACGCGCGCATGGACCGCATCGAGTTGCTGCTCGAAGACAACCGCATCGATGAGGCCCGCAACGAAGTCGATCTGCTGTCGCCGAAAACCACGCAAGGCATCGACGCGCGTTTCAACGCGATCAAGACGCGGCTCGACGCGGTGGATGCCGCCGCGGACCTGCCGCCCACCGATGCGCTCGAAGCGCGTGTCGCCGGCCACCCCGACGATCTCGAAGCACGCTTCGATCTCGCGAATGCGTTTATCGCGCGACGCAAATACGCGCAGGCGCTCGAACATCTGCTCGCGATCGTGCAACGCGACCGCGCGTTCCGCGACGATATCGGCCGCAAGACGATGTTGTCGGTGTTCGATCTGGCCGCGCATCAGCCGGAGCTGGTGTCGCAGTGGCGGCGCAGGCTGAGCGCGTCGTTGTATTGATCGATTGCGATGTTTTGCCCGATGGCAGCCTGGGTCAGCGCGGTTGAAACCGCCGCCCGGGCTGCCACCTAAACCGTCGCCTTCTTCGCCAGCTCCCGCAACACGTACGCCGCGGCCGCAAAACCAAAGCTCGCGGTCACGCACACGCTGGAGCCAAACCCCGCGCAGTTCAAGCCGACCGGCCCCGTATGCCCCGGCGACGTGCTCACGTGCTCGGCTTCTTCATCGATATCGCAGACGGCCGCTTCCGGATAGATCAGCGGCTCGTCGGAATACACGGCGTTCACCTTGAACTTCGCCTTAGGCCCGCGCGGAAAGCCATGCTGCTTGCGCAACTGCCCGCGCACCTTCGACAGCAGCGGGTCCTGGATCGTCAGCGCGAGATCGTCGATGCGGATCCGCGTCGGGTCGAGCTGACCGCCCGCGCCGCCGACCGTGATCAGCGGCTGCTTGCGCTCGACGCACCATGCAATCAGCGCGGTCTTCGTGCGCACGCTGTCGATCGCGTCGATCACATAGTCGAAGCCGCCGCCGAGCGTGGCCGCGAAATTGTCCGGCTCGACGAAGTCCTCGATCAGCCGCACCTCGCAGCACGGATTGATTGCCGCGATGCGTTCGGCCATCGCTTCGACCTTCGGTTTTCCGTAGTTGCCGTCGAGCGCGTGAATCTGCCGGTTCGTGTTGCTTTCCGCGACGTTGTCGAGATCGATCAGCGTCAGCGTGCCGAGCGCGCTACGCGCAAGCGCCTCCGCGACCCACGACCCCACCCCGCCGATGCCGATCACCGCGACGTGCGCACCCTCGAATGCGGCGAGCGCGGGCGCGCCATACAGACGGGCGATGCCGCCGAAACGGCGCGCGCGGTCGGCGGTTTCGTTCGCGTCGAGGCTGGTAGTAAGATCGGATTGCGCGGCGGTGCTGGACATGATGGCAGGGCTCGAAAACACAGGCGGAACAAAGCAGGCGGCGGCGCTTTGGCAAATCGCCTGGGCAAATTGCTTTGGCAAATTGGGCGCGCAGCCCGTATTTTGCCTGAACACGTGAAAACAGCCGCGCAGGACCACGAGCAGCGACGCAATGTTGCAGGCTTGCGCCGGCGCAACATGCGCCGCGCCATACGTTGCTCCGCTCGCGCGCAAAAACCTGACGCCTTAGCTATACTTGGCCCACACTGTAGCGTTCGCATAAGAAAATGATCTCACTCGCCGAGCTTCGAAAAAACTACTCGCTGGGCTCACTGGACGTTGCCGACGTCAACCACGATCCGTTCCGTCAATTCGACACGTGGTTCCAGCAGGCCATCGACGCCAAGCTGCCCGAGCCGAATGCAATGACGCTGGCCACGGTCGACGCGCGCGGCCGGCCTTCGGCACGCATCGTGCTCATCAAGGGCGTCGACGAGCGCGGTTTCGTATTCTTCACCAACTATGAAAGCCGCAAGGGCCGCGAACTGAACGTGAACCCCTACGCGAGCCTGCTGTTTCACTGGATCGAACTCGAACGCCAGGTGCGCATCGAGGGCCGCGTCGTCAAAACGAGCGAGGCAGACAGTGACGCGTATTTCGCGTCTCGTCCGCTCGGCTCGCGGATCGGCGCATGGGCATCGAATCAGAGTCAGGTGATTGAAAGCCGTTCGCAGCTCGAAGTACGCGAACGCGAAATCAGCCTGCAATATGGCGAAAATCCTCCGCGTCCGCCGCACTGGGGTGGCTACCGTCTGGTGCCCGACGCGATCGAATTCTGGCAGGGGCGGCCGTCTCGGCTGCACGATCGTCTGCTTTACACGCGCGCGGAAGAAAGCGCCAACTGGCTGATCGCACGCCTGTCGCCCTGACCGGTCGATGACCGGACGAATGAGGCCGGCGGCGGCGCCAACGTAGCGGCGCGCGTCGGCGGGATTGCGTTGCGCGGCCCGCGGAATGCGCCGCGCCATGTCGCGATCCACATAGCTTTGCTTTAAATCAACGAACACGGAGAGATCACATGTTCTGGGAGAAAAAGCTGGCGCAGTGGGTTGAAGATGTCAAAACCACAGCTAACCTGCCCGCACGCCTCGTGCTGTGGGACGGTCAGCAACACGACTTCGGGCAGTTCGCCGCGCCCCAGGTCACGCTACACGTGAAGAGCGCAACCGCGCTGCCCTATCTGCTCGAACCGAGCCTCGACAATCTTGGCGAAGCCTATGTCAAAGGCAAGATCGACATCGAGGGCAAGCTGTCGGACATCATCAATATCGGCTATCAGCTCGCGCGCAGCACCGTGACGAGCGCCGGCAAGCTCGCGCGCGTGCGGCGCTACTTCAATCACTCGAAGACGTCGGATAAGAAAGCGATCCAGTATCACTACGACGTGTCGAACGAGTTCTACAGGTTGTGGCTCGACGAGAACATGGTCTACTCGTGTGCGTACTTCGAGACCGGCACCGAAGACCTCGCGACCGCGCAACTGAAGAAAATCGATCACATTCTGACCAAAATCCAGCTGCAGCCCGGGCAGCGTCTGCTCGACATCGGCTGCGGCTGGGGCGCGCTCGTGCTGCGCGCCGCGCAAAAGTTCGGCGCGAAGTGCGTCGGCGTCACGCTGTCGCAGAACCAGTTCGATCTCGCCACCGCGCGCGTGAAAGCGGCGGGCCTCGAAACCCAGATCGATATCCGCCTGCAGGACTATCGCGACGTCAAGGGGCAGTTCGACCGCATCACGAGCGTCGGCATGTTCGAGCACGTCGGCCGCAAAAACCTGCCCGGCTATTTCCAGAAGATGCACGATCTGCTCGCCGACGACGGCATCGCGATGAACCACGGCATCACGTCGAGCGACGCCGATAGCGGCGAAACCGCGCTCGGCGGCGGTGAGTTCATCGACCGCTTCGTGTTCCCGGACGGCGAGCTGCCGCACATCAGCCTCGCGCTCGAATCGATGCAGCGCGGCGGGCTCGAACCGGTTGACGTCGAAAGCCTGCGCCGTCACTATGCGCACACGCTCGACATCTGGGCGGAAAATTTCGAAGCCCACGCAGACCAGGCGCGCAAGCTCGTCGACGACGAAAAATTCCGCATCTGGCGCGTGTATCTGGCCGGCTGCGCGTATGCGTTCGAAAACGACGACGTGTCGATTTTCCAGGTGGTGTGCCGCAAAGCCGGCCGCAGCGCGAAAACCCTGCCGTGGTCGCGCCGCTACATGTACGAAAAACCGCTGTGACCCGGCTGTGACCCGGGTTGTGACCGGTCGCGCCGCGGCGGCGTGCATGGAGCGCGCGCCGCGGCGCAATTCTGATGAACAGCAGGCCGGACATTGATGGACCAGAGCAGGACGAGTGACGTTGAAGAGCCGTTGAACGGCAAGGACGGCAGCACGGACGATGCGGCGCATCAGGCCGCGCAGCAGTTCGATCTGTTCGGGATGCCGGTGGAGGCCGCGGCAGAAGCGCCGGCCATGTCCGCACGTGAAGCCGATTCGGCCGCAAGCGCTGCCGCGCAGCCAGAGCACAAGCGCACCACGCCGAAGACCGCAATTTCCAACACCCCCGCGTCGCTGTTCGAAGACGACACCCCGCCCGACAGCCCCGCTCCTGAACCAGACTGCGCCCCGGCCTCCGCCGACGCCCCGAAAAAGCGCCGCAGCCGCGCCGTGCTCGCTGCACCGCCGTCGCCGGAGCTGCTCGCGCTCGCGGCGCAATTGCCGCCGCAGATCCACCTCGGCACGTCGACATGGTCGTTCCCGGGTTGGACAGGCATCGTCTACGGCGACGACTACAGCAACAGCAAACTGTCGCGCGAGGGCTTGAGTGCGTACGGCGCACATCCGCTGCTGAAGACGGTCAGCATCGACCGCTCGTTCTACCAGGCGTTGACGGTCACCGAATACCTGCGCTATGCGCAGCAGGTGCCCGAGCACTTCCGCTTCATCGTCAAGGCGCCGATGACGATCACCGACGCCACCGTGCGCGGCGAGCCGGTGTCGCTGAACCCGTGCTTCCTGAACGCGCGGATGGCGATCGACGATTTCGTCACGCCCTGCCTCGAAGGCCTCGGCGCAAAGGCCGGCGCGCTGGTGTTCCAGTTCTCGCCGCTGCCGGACCAGATGCTCGCGCAGCCGGCGGTATTCATCGAACGACTGGGAGAGTTTTTCGACGCGCTGCCCGGGCTGCCCGACGGCAGTTGCTACGCGGTCGAGATTCGCGACGCGAGCCTGCTCACGCCGCGCTTCATCCGCATGCTGAAGACGGCTCGCGTGCGCTACTGCGTCGGCGTTCATGCGCGGATGCCCGATCCGCTGCGCCAGGCCGCGGCGCTCGCGCTGCTCGATGGCGAGCCGGCCGGTCCGCTGATCGTGCGCTGGAGCCTGCACGGCGGTTTCAAGTACGAACAGGCGAAGGCGAAGTACGAGCCGTTCAACCGGCTCGTCGACGAAGATCCGGCGACGCGCGCGTCGCTCGCCGAACTGGCCGCGCGTTACGCGCTCGCTGGTCAGCCGGTCGTGATCGCGGTCAACAACAAGGCGGAGGGATCGGCGCCGCTCAGCTGCGTGAAACTGGCCGAAGAAATCGTCGAAGCCTGCGTGCGTGTCACGCAGGGACGCGGCGATAACGGCGACGAGGTGCCATCGCGAGCACAGGAACCGCAGTGACGAACAGCAGCGGGCGGTCTTACGCATCCGCCCGTTGCCGACCCCAATCCCCGCGCTGCGCCGCTACCCCCCCTTGATCCGATGCGCGAACTTCTGGCGGAATTTCGCGACTTTCGGCGCTACCACGAACGAGCAGTAGCCCTGATTCGGATGCTGCGCGAAATAGTTCTGGTGGTAGGCCTCGGCGGGCCAGTAGTTGTCGCCGAGCGGCAGCACCTCGGTCACGAGCTTGCCGTCGTAGATGCGCTGTTCGCCGATCTCGCGAATCGCCTGCAGCGCGGTTTCGTGCTGCGCGTCGGAATGCGTGAAGATCACCGAGCGGTATTGCGTGCCGACATCGTTGCCCTGCCGGTTCAGCTGGGTCGGATCGTGGATCGCGAAAAAGATGTCGAGAATCTCGCGATAGCTGATCTTGGCCGGATCGAAGTCGACCTTGACCACTTCCGCGTGACCGGTGTCGCCGTCGCAGACCTGCTCGTAGCTCGGATGGCGCGCGTGACCACCCGCATAACCCGACTCCACCGCATTGACGCCCTCGACGCCCAGATACACCGCTTCGAGGCACCAGAAACATCCACCGCCGAGCGTTGCTATCTCGTTCATAAGCTTCACCCCAGGATCAGATTCACACAATGATCGGCAGCCGGCCTGCGTAGCGCCGCCGTATCTGCCACCGCATCCGAATATATGGCCGAACACGCGTTCTGAAAGGCGCAGTCAGGCACGAGTCAGGCACCCGTCGCGCAATGACCGCAAATCCGGCCGTGCAGATATCGAGTATAGAAACGCCGGCACGCGACGTGTGAATAACCGTGCCTCACACACGCAAGCGCCGCACCCGCGCCTCAATCCAGCACGATCGGCAAATTTTCGGGTGCAGCCTTTCGAGGCGATCGTCGCTGCAACCGCCCGGCTGCCACGCGCCGCACGCATCGTGGTGCGGCGCGCGCGGCGATTGCAGTTAAAATTGGCGGAAATCAACGATTTTCACCATGACTTTCGAAACATCCGCTTCCCGCCGCGCGGTTATACGCTTCAATTCGCGCTTCAATTCGCGCCTTGATTCGCGCTGCAGTCGGTCTTTCACACGGCGCGCGACGGGGGCCTCGCCCCGATGAAGCGCGCGAGCCCACCCGACTTCGACCCGTCCGCGTTCAAACAGGCGCTCAGCCAGTTCGCGACCGGCGTCACCGTGATTACGACGCGCGCCGCGTCCGGCCAACTGATCGGCATCACGGCCAGTTCGTTCAACTCGGTGTCGCTTTCTCCGCCGCTCGTGCTGTGGAGTCTCGCGACGCGCTCCGCGTCGATGCCGGTGTTCCGCGCCAACAGTCACTACGTGATCAATGTGTTGGCCTCGACGCAGCTCGATCTGTGCAAGCGCTTCGCGACCGTGAAGGGCGACCGCTTCGAGGGCGTGTCGCACGCGGCGGGCGACAGCGGCATGCCGGTGCTCGACGGCGCACTCGCGTGGTTCGAATGCCATAACCGCAGCCGCTACGAGGAAGGCGACCACGTGATTTTCGTCGGCGAAGTGGAGCGCTGCGGTGTGCATGAAAATGCCGCGGACATGCTGCCGCTCGTGTTCCAGAGCGCGCAGTTCCACGGCCTGAAGCCGCTTTGAGCGGCGCGGCGCTTCCCTGGCGTCTGTAGCGCCTGTCGCTCGGACGCGTCGAAAACGGCGCGCCCCGCCCTCATCATCCTGAACGGTCGCTGTGCGTGGCTCCGTGCCCGCTGTTCTTCTTCACGAGCGACACCGGCACGCCCGAATCTTCCTTCAGCGTTTCGAGCACGATGTTCGAGCGAATGTCCATCACTCCCGGCGCCTTGTACAGGCGATTGAGCACGAAGTCCGAATAGTGCTTGAGGTTGTGCGCGAGCACGCGCAGCAGATAGTGGGTTTCGCCGGTCACGACGAAAGCGCCGACCACTTCGGGCCAGTCGCGCAGCGCTTCGGCAAAACTCTCGTGCCAGTTCTGCTGATCGTTGCGCATCGATACCTGCACGAACGCTTCCAGCTCGAACCCCAAAACTTCGCGGTTCAGGCACGCTCGGTAGTGTTCGATGACGCCCTGCTCTTCCAGCAGACGCAGGCGTCGCAGACAGGCCGATGGCGAGAGCGAGATGCGCTCCGCCAGGTCGAGATTGCTGATCCGTCCTTCCTGCTGAAGCACCGTCAAGATACGGCAATCGGTGGCGTCGAGCGAGATCGCGTTCATATTCGGTCTCCCTTTCCTGTTTGACTCAAATTATGTTCCAAGACACGGCTGGTAAGGAGATTTTTTCGCAATCACATTTCACAGCTTGACCTCTATCATTTAGAGATCGCTACCAACCGCCGACACCGCCATGCGAGCACTCTGGGACATCACCCCCGCCGTCGATACCGCCACGCCCGTCTGGCCGGGCGACACGCCGGTCGGCATCGAGCGCGTCTGGCGCATGGAGGCTGGCTCGCCGGTCAATGTCGCGCGTCTGACGATCTCGCCGCACACCGGCGCGCATACCGATGCGCCGCTGCACTACGACGTCGACGGCGCCGCGATCGGCAACGTGCCGCTCGACGCATATCTCGGTTTATGCAGAGTGATTGACTGTATCGGCGCGTCGCCTGTTGTGACGCCACAACATCTGGCCGGCTCGCTCGACGATTTGCCGCCGCGAGTCTTACTGCGCACTTACAGAAAAGCGCCGACGCGCGAGTGGGATAGTGCGTTCTGCGCGGTCGCGCCCGAGACCGTCGACCTGCTCGCCGCGCGCGGCGTGACGCTGCTCGGCATCGATACGCCGTCGCTCGATCCGCAGGAATCGAAGACGATGGATGCGCATCACCGCATTCGCGCGCACCGGATGGCGATTCTCGAGGGCATCGTGCTCGACGCGGTCGAACCCGGCGACTACGAGCTGATCGCGCTGCCGCTGAAGCTGACCACGCTCGACGCGAGCCCGGTGCGCGCGGTGCTGCGTGCACTGCCCGGCTCGCGCTCAGCCACGCTCCCCGGCGAGCGATCAACCCGACAACCCAACCCATCGAACCACCATGAACCATCGTGATGAAGCCGTGGCGCTCGACAGCGCCGACCCGCTCGCAGCGCTGCGCGAACAGTTCGCGCTGTCGCCGACGACCATCTATCTCGACGGCAACTCGCTCGGCGTGCCGCCGGCCGCCGCCGCGCAGCGCGCGCAGACCGTGATCGCCGCCGAATGGGGCGAAGGACTGATCCGCAGCTGGAACAATGCCGGCTGGTTTGCGCTGCCGCGCCGACTCGGCAACAAGCTCGCGCCGCTGATCGGCGCGGCCGAAGACGAAGTCGTGATTACCGACACGATCTCGATCAACCTGTTCAAGCTGCTGTCGGCCGCCGTGCGGCTCGCCAATGCGCGCGATCCGAAGCGTCGCGTGATCGTGTCCGAGCGCTCGAACTTCCCGAGCGATCTGTATATCGCGCAGGGCCTGATCGAGCAGCTCGATCGCGGCTACGAGCTGCGCCTCGTCGACGATCCATCCGAACTGCCCGGCGCGATCGGCGAGGACACCGCGATCGCGATGATCACGCACGTGAACTACCGCACCGGCTACATGCACGACATGGCCGCGCTGACGAAGCTGATTCACGACAGGGGCGCGCTCGCGCTGTGGGATCTCGCGCATTCGGCGGGCGCGGTGCCGGTCGATATGAACGGCGTCGGTGCCGACTACGCGGTCGGCTGCACGTACAAGTACCTGAACGGCGGTCCCGGTTCGCCCGCGTTCGTGTGGGTGCCCAGGCGTCACCAGAACGGGTTTGCGCAGCCGCTGTCGGGCTGGTGGGGGCATCGCGCGCCGTTCGAGATGAACCCAACGTATCAGCCCGACAACGGCGTGGGCCGCTACCTGTGCGGCACGCAGCCGATGGTGTCGATGGCGCTCGTCGAATGCGGGCTCGACGTGTTCCTGCAAACGTCGATGCAGGCGGTCCGCCAGAAGTCGCTCGCGCTGACCGATCTGTTCATCGAACTCGTCGAGACACGTTGCAGCGAATTTCCACTGAAGCTCGTGACGCCGCGTGAGCATGCGCAGCGCGGCTCGCACGCGAGCTTCGAACATCCGCACGGCTACGAGGTGATGCAGGCGCTGATCTCGCACGGCGTGATCGGCGACTATCGCGAGCCGCACGTGCTGCGCTTCGGCTTCACGCCGCTGTACACGCGCTTCGTCGACGTATGGGACGCCGTCGAAATCTTGCGCGACGTGCTCACCCGCGAGGCCTGGCGGGCCCCTGAATTCGCCCAGCGCGGCGCCGTTACCTGAGGACGACAGAATGACCGATCACATGCACACGCCGGGCTTGCCAGAAGAACCGGCGGCACAAGGCTGCCCGTTCGGGCACGGACGGACGGCGTCGGCGCCGTCCGCGAGCGCGGCCGACAGCGGCTGGCACGACGCGCAGCTCGACTTCTCGGAGTCGATGAGCTACGGCGATTATCTGTCGCTCGGCACGGTGCTGGACGCGCAGCATCCGTTGTCGCCGGATCACAACGAGATGCTGTTCATCATCCAGCATCAGACGAGCGAGCTATGGATGAAGCTCGCGCTGTACGAACTGCGCGCGGCGCTCGCGGCCGTGCATCGCGACGACCTGCCGCCCGCGTTCAAGATGCTTGCGCGCGTGTCGCGAATCATGGAGCAGCTGGTGCAGGCGTGGAGCGTGCTCGCGACGATGACGCCGTCCGAATACACGGCGATGCGGCCGTACCTCGGCAGTTCGTCGGGCTTTCAGTCGTATCAGTACCGGCAGATCGAATTCCTGCTCGGCAACAAGAACGAGCAGATGCTGAAGCCGCACGCGCATCGCGCCGACGTGTACGCGCAAGTGAAGGCATCACTCGAAGCGCCGTCGTTCTACGACGAAGTGGTGAGGCTGCTCGCGCGCCGCGGCTTCAGGATTTCGCCCGCGCGGCTCGAACGCGACTGGACGAGGCCGACCGAACATGATGCATCGGTCGAAGCGGCGTGGCTCGAGGTGTATCGCAATCCGTCCGAGCATTGGGAGCTGTACGAGATGGCCGAGGAACTCGTCGATCTGGAGGATGCGTTCCGCCAGTGGCGCTTCCGCCACGTGACGACGGTCGAGCGCATCATCGGCTTCAAGCAGGGCACCGGCGGCACGAGCGGCGCGCAGTATCTGCGCAAGATGCTCGACGTGGTGCTGTTTCCCGAGCTGTGGCACGTGCGGACGATGCTGTAGCGGTTAGCGCGTGTAAGGCACTTCCCGGGCAAACCTGGCATCCTGGCGGGGAACAAAGAGCAAGCCAACACTATTACGCGAGTTCGGAGTTATCCGAATCTTGAGAGATGGTCAGCATGGCAGCATCGGAACCCCATAAAAACATCAGAGGGTTTCGATATGCCCGGTGCCGATGACGACGAAGGACTGAAGGTTGTACTGAGTGCTCAGCAACTCGCGGCTGTGCTATCCGGCCAGTCGATCAATCTGAGATACGAAAATTTGTATCAATTGATTGGTGGCCGCTTCCATGAAGATTTCGACTTGTTCGGAGACACAATTGAAGAATTGGTTTTCTCTTTTACATGCGAATGCACACCGGAAGAGATCAACGCGACGGTGGCCGAGATAGACCGGTTCAAGAGCGATCATGCGGGGAACCTTGACGCAGCACTTGAGGAAAATTTTGGCTACCAGTGCAATCCGACCGTGTGGGAGCAGACCACCGAGGCTTTTCTCGACAAGCTTAAGCGTCTTCTTCTGAGCGAGTAGCCCGCACTTCCAACCACCGGACGGCCCCACACCGTCTGGTAGGGCCTCCGCCTACTTCCATTTCACCCGGCAACCGACAATGCCTGACACCCGCTAGCGCGCCGTGTAACCACCATCGATCGGCAAACACACCCCGCTGATCATCGACGCCGCGTCGCTCAACAGAAACAGAATCGGCGCGGCAACTTCGTCGGATTCGGCAAAGCGCCTGAGCGGAATCGCCTGCAAAGCGGGATCGCGTTTGACAGGATCGCTCCACGCCAGCACCGCCATCGGCGTCAGCGTGACCGTCGGGTTCACGCTGTTCACGCGAATTCCGTACGGCCCCAGCTCGATGCACAACGCGCGCGTGACCGCATCGAGCGCGGCCTTCGACGCCGAATAGCTCAGATGATCGTCGAGCGCGACGAGCGCGGCCTGGCTCGACACGTTGACGATGCTGCCCGCGCGCCCCGCGTCGAGCATGCCACGCGCGACGTGCTTCGCGACCAGCACCGCCCCGCGCGCATTCACCGCCATCACGCGATCGAAGCTTGCGGCCGTCGTTTCCACCGCGCGTTCGAGCAACGCGATGCCCGCGCAATTCACCAGACCGTCGAACGGTTCGAGCGAGGCCATTGCTTCGTCGATCACGGCTTCGTCGCTGATGTCGAGCCTCAACGGCTCGCAGCCGGTTTCCTCGGCGAGCCGCGCGAGCTCGTTCACGTTGCGCGCGGCCGCGATGACCGACGCGCCGCTCACGCACAGCGCCTCGACCGTCGCGCGGCCGATGCCGCTGGAGGCGCCCGTCACCAGAATCGAGCGGCCGGAAAAATCGAAAGTAGCGTTCATGATGATTGCAAGCGATGCATGACCGGCTTCAACGCCGGATAGAGGTCCGTGTACACGCCGAAGCGCTCTTTGTATAGCGCCATGCGCCGTGCCTCGGGCTGCGCGCGCTCGATCAGCGTGACCCAGCCGCCTTGCGCCGCTTCGCGCGACACGAGACCGACGCCGAGCGCGGCGAGCAGCGCGGCGCCCATCGCGGCTTCGACGTCCTGCTCGATCGTGTAGACCGGATAGCCGGTGACGTCGGCGATGATCTGCATCCACAGGTCCGAATGCGCGGCGCCGCCGACCACGATCAGCTTGTCGTCGAGCGATTGCGCGCCTTTGCGCCCCGCCTCGACGTTGTGCTTCAGCGCGAACGACACGCCTTCGAGCACGGCGCGATACAGATGCGCGCGCGTATGAAACAGCGACAGCCCGACGAACGCGCCGCTCGCTTTCGCATCCCACACCGGGCTGCGCTCGCCCATCAGATACGGCAGGAACAGCACGCCGTCGGCGCCGGCCGGCACTTGCGCGGCGCTCTCTTCGAGTAGCCGATGCGGATCGCCATGCGGTGTCGCGCGCGCGGCCTCGATCTCCGCGTGACAGAACTGCTCGCGATACCAGGTGACCGACGCGCCCGCGGTAATCGCGCCGCCGAATACGTAGATGTCGTGCTGCCCGTTGAAAACGTGCGGCATGCTGATCAAACCGTGCCGTGCGTCGACACGCTGATTGATGTAACCCCAGCACATGCTGGTGCCGATCATCGCGACGTGCTGCCCCGCGCGCGTGACGCCGGCCGCGAACGTCGCCATTGCCGCATCGACGCCACCCGCGACGATCGCGGTGCCCGCGTCGAGCCCGAGCTGCGCGGTCCATTGCGACAACAGCCCGCCCACCACCTCCGACGATTCGACCAGCCGCTCCGGCATCATCGTCGCGGGAATGCCGAGCATGTCGAGCGCTTCGTCCGACCAGTCGCGCCGCGCGATATCGTAGACGCCGCCGATGTTGCCGGCCGAGCTGTGATCGACGGCGACCTCGCCGGTCAGCATGTAGATCACGTACGCGTTCGGCGGCAAAAAATAGCGCGTATGCGCCCACACGTCCGGCTCGTTTTCGCGCAGCCACAGCATCTTCGTGTAACCGTAGTAGCTGTCCACTCCGTTGCCGGTGATCGTATAGAGCCGTTCGAGATCGACGTTCTCGCGCACCCAGTCGACCTGCGCGGTCGCGCGCCGGTCCATCCAGATCAGGCACGGCGCGAGCGGCCGCATGTCGTTGTCGACCGCAATGCCCGAACCGCCGTACAGGCTACTCACGCACAGTGCCTTGATCGCGCCCGGCGCGATGCCGGCCGCCTTCGCCTCGCTGACGCACGCGGCCACGCATTCGACCACGGCCTTCAGCCACACCGCGGGCCACTGCTCGGCCCACAATGGCTTCGGCGTATCGGGCTGATAGCTCGACGCATGCTGCGCGACGATCGCGCCGTGCTCGTCGACCAGCAGCGCCTTCGTGCTCTGCGTGCCGATATCGACGCCGATGACGTAGTTCATAGAGTCTCCGTTGAAACGCCGCGCCCCAGATTCACGCGCGCGGCTTCATCAGCACCTTGATCGAATCGAGCGAGTTCGCGATCCTGATCGCTTCGTCCCATTCTTCCAACGAAAAGCCGTGCGTGACGATGCCCTTCGACGTAACGAGTCCGCGCGCGAGCAGATCGATTGCGATCGGATAGCAATAGGGCCCAAGATGCGCGCCGCGCACGTCGAGTTCCTTGCGATCGCCGATCACCGACCAGTCGAGCGTCGTATCCGCGCCGAACACCGAGAATTCGACGAAGCGCCCGAGCTTGCGGATCAGGTCCATCCCCTGATTCACCCCAATCGGCGCACCCGTCGATTCGATATAGACGTCGCAGCCGTAGCCGTCCGTCAGTGAATGGATGATCGCGAGCGCGTCGTCCTTCCGAGGATTGATCGTCACGTCCGCGCCATATTCGCGCGCGAGTGCGAGCCGTTCTTCGACGAGATCGATCACGACGAGCCGCTTCGGCGTCTTCAGATGCGCGACCTGCGTCATCATCAGACCGAGCGGCCCCGCGCCCGCGATCACGACCACATCGTCGAGTTGCAGATCGCCGCGATTGACCGTGTGAATCGCACACGCGAGCGGCTCGATGATCGCGGCGTCTTCGAGCGAGATGCCGTCGGGAATCTTGTGGACGATCGCGGTCGGCGGAATGCGCATGTACTCGGCCATGCCGCCGTCCGCCACCTCGCGCTGAAAGCCGAAGATGTTGTGCACTTCGCACATCCAGTACTGGCCGGACTTGCAGTAGCGGCACTTGCCGCACGGCACGATCTGCTCGGCGATCACGCGCTCGCCCTTCTGCACGCCGAAATGCTCGGCCGCGCCCTCGCCCAGTTCCTCGACATAGCCGAAGAACTCGTGGCCCGGAATCACCGGTGCCTTGACCCATGGGCTCGGGCCGCCCCAGAACATCTTCGCGCCCGAATGGCATTTGCAGTCGCTCGCGCAGATGCCGCACGCGGCGATGCGGATCACGAGTTCGTGCGCGCGCGCGCGTGGTTTCTGTACCTGCTCGACTCGATAGTCTTTCGGTGCATGACAGACGATGGCGGTCATGTTCTGCTGGTCGGATTGAGTCGTCATTGCATGGTCCTGCGAAAAGAGGGATGTGGGGAAGCGAGCGTTACTTTCTGCGGTCGCGGCTGATATAGATTGCGAGCAGAATGATTCCGCCCTTGATCACGTTCTGCACGTACGGATTCACGCCGACCATGTTCAGGCCGTTATTCAGGACGCCGAGTAACAGCGCGCCGATCAGCGTGCCGATGATCGAGCCGCGCCCACCGGAGATCGACGTGCCGCCCATCACGACGGCGGCGATCGCGTCGAGTTCGAAACCGACGCCCGCGTTCGGCTGGCCGCTCATCAGGCGCGCGGTCAGCACGATCGCGGCAAACGCGGACGTCAAACCCGCGATCGTGTAGACGATCAGCTTCACGCGCGCGACGCGCACGCCGGACAATCGCGTCGCCTGCTCGTTACCGCCGATCGCATACACATAGCGGCCAAACGGCATCCGTTCGAGCAGCACCCACGCGATCAGATAGATCACCGCCATGATCACGACCGGCGCCTGGACGCCGAGAATCTTGCCGCTGCCGAAGAAGCTGACCCAGTCGGGCAGACCGTCGATCGGGTAGCCGCCCGTGTAGATCAGTGCGAGGCCGCGCGCGATACCCATCGTTGCGAGTGTGACGATGATCGGCGGCATGCCGGCGAACGCGACGAAAAAGCCGTTGGCCGCGCCGAAGCCGAGACCGACCGCGAGGCCGACCGCAAGCGCGGCCACCCCATTCATGCCGGCGACCATCAGCCCGGCCGACAGCGTGCCCGAGAGCGCCATCACCGAGCCGACCGACAGATCGATGCCGCCCGTCAGGATCACGCAGGTCATGCCGACCGCGATGATCGCGTTGATCGACACCTGGCGCAGGACGTTCTCGATGTTCGCGGCCGAGAGAAAGCTGTCGCTCGCGAACACCATTACGATGCAGACGACCAGCAGGCCGATGAACGGATAGAACAGCGTCGAGCGCTTAAGCGCGGCCCACGTGAAGCGCACCGGCGCGCCCGGCGTGTCGCTGTTGACACTCGATGTTTTCGGCGAAGAGGAAGGATTAGGCATGTTCATGAGAGGCTCCGAGCGAACCGGCGGTCGCATAGGTCATCACGGCGTTCGATTCGATCGCGTCGCCTTCGAGCAGCGCTTCGATGCGGCCCTGCCGGAATACGGCGACGCGGTCGCACATGCCGACGATCTCCGGCAACTCGGACGAGATCATGATGATCGAGTAGCCGCGCGCGGTCAGTTCGCGCATCAGCAGATAGATTTCGGCCTTCGCGCCGACGTCGATGCCGCGCGTCGGTTCGTCGAAGATCAGGATGTTGGTGTGGTGATTGAGCCAGCGCGCGATCACGACCTTCTGCTGATTGCCGCCCGACAGCGTCGCGACTTCGGTGTGCATGGTTGGGGCCTTCACGCCGACGCGCTTCATGATGTCGGCGGTCGCGCGCGCTTCGCTACGTTGGTCGATGAAGAAACGTAGCGACCGGTACTTGCCGAGGTTGTTGATCGAGATGTTCTGCTTGATCGAGAACTCGGTAATGAGCCCTTCGGTCTTGCGGCTCTCGGGCAGAATGCCGACGCCCGCGCGCAGCGCATCGGCCGGGTCGGCGAGCTTCGCGGCCGCGCCGTTGACGCGAATTTCCTTCGCGTATGCACGGTCCGCGCCGATCACCGCGAGGGCGGTCTCGGTGCGCCCCGAACCGACGAGTCCCGCGAAGCCGAGAATCTCGCCCTCGCGCAGCGTGAAGCTCAGCTCGGGGCTGTCTTTGAACAGCTGCAAGCGCACGACGTCGAGCACGACCTTCGCGTCGGCGCGCGGCGTCGGCTTCGGCGGAAAGCTGCTTTCGATGCGGCGTCCCACCATCATCTGCACGAGCCGGCTCACGTCGGATTGCGCGACCTCGGTCGTGCCGACGTACTGGCCGTCGCGCAGCACCGTGATGCGGTCGCACACCTCGAAAATCTCTTCGAGGTGGTGCGAGATGAAGATCATCGCGACGCCCTGCTGCTTCAGCTCGCGCATGATCGCGAACAGATGCGCGGCCTCGGCGGGCGTCAGCGTCGCGGTCGGTTCGTCGAGAATCAGCACGCGCGCATCGAGCGACAACGCCTTGCCGATTTCGACGAACTGCTGCTGCGCTACCGACAGTTCCCGGATCTGCACCGACAGATCGATCGCTACGCCAAGCCGCTCGAAAATCCGCGCCGCCGCGCGCCGCATGCTGCCGCGTTCGAGCAGACCGAAGCGGTTGCGCAATTCACGGCCGAGAAACATGTTCTCCACCGCGTTCAGATACGGAATCAGGCTGAACTCCTGAAACACGATACCGACGCCCGCGGCCACCGCGTCGTGATAGTTCGCGAAGTGGCGTTGCTCGCCGTCGAGCGTGATCGTGCCTTCGTCCGGCTGGTAGATACCGCACAGAATCTTCATCAGCGTCGACTTGCCCGCGCCGTTCTCGCCGAGCAGCGCGTGAATCTCGCCGCGCGCGATCTCGAGGTGAATGCCTTGCAGCGCCTTCACGCCGGGAAAGCTCTTGCTGATGTTGTCGAGCTTCAGAATCGTGTCCATCGCATGTTCCTGTGCCGCGCGCCACCGCGCATGATCCGCACGCGCGGCAGCCTGCGCTTGCGTTACCAGCTGAAGCCCTTAGCGTTGCTCTTGTCGATCATCTTCACGTCGACCGGAATCGCTTTCGGCACATTGGCGCCCCACTTCTTCGCGAGCGCGATGCCGAGCGCGATGCGCACCTGGTCGGCCGGGAATTGCGCGGACGTCTCGACGAATTTCGAATTCGGCTTCTGGATCGCGGCGATCGCTTCCGGTGCGCCGTCGACGCTCGTCAGCTTGATGTCCTTGCCCGACGATTCGATCGCCGACAGCGCGCCCATCGAGCCGCCGTCGTTCACGCTGAACACGCCCTTCAGATTCGGATGCGCCTGGATCATGTTCTCGGTGACGGACAACGCGGTCGCGCGTTCCTGCTTGCCGTTCTGCGTATCCACGAGCTTCACGCCCGGCGACTTCGCGAGCGCCGCCTTGCAGCCGCGCACGCGTTCGAGAATCGGCACGACCGGAATGCCGTCGAGAATCGCCACTTCGCCGCTGCCGCCGATCGACTTCGCGAGGTAGTCGCACGCCATCACGCCCGCGTCGTAGTTCTTCGAGCCGACGAACGAATCGACCGGACCGTTCGCGTTCGCATCGACCGCGACCACGACGACGCCCGCCTTCTTCGCCGACGTGACCGCCGACTGGATGCCGGTCGAGTCGGTCGGATTGACGAGCAGGATGTCGATCTTCTTTTGCAGCATGTCTTCGACGTCGCTGACCTGCTTGCTGACATCGTGATGCGCGTCGGTGACGACGACCGTCGCGCCGGTCGACGCGGCCGCGTCGTTCAGCGCTTTCTGCATCGTCACGAAGTACGGGTTGTTCAGTTCCTGGAACGTCATGCCGATTTTGAGCGGCGCGGCCTGCGCAGTCTGCGCGGCCGACACAGCGACTAGCGAGAAACCGAACGCGAGCGCGGCGACACGGCGCGCGAACATCATCGAAGGGTTAAGTGAAAGAGTAGACGGCTTCATGGTTGTCTCCATTTTTTGAAGTGAGCACGCCCCCTCGCGCTGTGGGCGCACAGCGCGATCGATGCGTGTTGAAACGCGGGTGGAATAAAGCTGTGAACTACCGGATGGGCACTATGTGACCGGGTACGCGACGCCGCTACGCGAGAAGCCCGGCGCGAGCACGATCGCCGGCGCGTTGTCGATGCCCCTGCCATGCGCGGCCGCCTGCTCGGAAGCATCGCGGCTCGCATCGTTCAGTTGCTGATAACGGCGAAACGTCGACGGCGCCATGCCCTTCATTGCAAGAAACTGCCGGTTGAAATTCGACAGGTTGTTGAAGCCCGCCTTGAAGCAGATGTCGGTCACGCTCAGTTCGCCATCGGTCAGCAACTGGCACGCGAGATTGATGCGCATGCGGTTCACGTACTGCACGAACGGCAGCCCGGTATGGCGACGGAAATAACGCGAAAACGCGCTGACGCTCTGGCCGGCGAGTTGCGCAAGCTCCGACTCGCGCAACTCGTTCGCGAGGTTCTTGCCGATATACGCGAGCACGTGATTGATGCGGGTCGCCGCGAAGCTGGTCGGATCGGCCTGATAAGCGGGACTCGCGAGCGTGTCGCGATCCGGCGCGTTGATCAGGATCTCGAGCATCGACATGAACAGCACGAGCCGGCGCAGCCCGCGCGCCGCGAGCAGTTCGAGAAAGAGCGGCTTGATCTGCGCGGACGTCTCCAGACCGAACGACAGGCCGCGACGCGCATCGGCGAGCAGCGCCTCGACCTGACGCCACTCCGGAAAACTCTCGAGACAGTTCGATACGAACTCCTGGCCGAATTGCACGACCAGATTGCGCTGCGCGACGCTCTCGCCTTCGGGCACGTCGCTGACCCAGTTGTGCGGCAGGTTCGGCCCCATCAGCACGAGGTTGCCGGGCGCGAAGCTGCCGATGTGATCGCCGACGAACATCTTGCCGGTCGTCGCGACGATCAGATGGATTTCGTACTCCGGATGAAAGTGCCAGCGCACCGTGCGATACGGATAGCCATGCGACCACACTTTGAACGATTCGTCGTGGCGTACGGCCACGATTTCGAGATCAGGTTGCACTGTCTGCCTCCATGAAGCGGCGCGCGGGAGACGCCGCCGATCTTGATCTTGTAAAGCGAAAAGTAACCGCCAAACGCGTTGGCAACCACTTTAAAAGAAACCGCGGACCGATACTTTTTTGTATTCGGGTTAGCCCCGACGCGTGCGCGGTCAAATTTGATGCAATGCAATATGAGCGGCGCGACCCGTTTTCTCGCCTCGGGTGCTCGTCGCTGCCGCCGGCGCATCGCCCATGCCGCGCTGCGCCATCAAAAGCCCGCTCCCTTGCCTTGACTTTCGTTTCTCCGGGTACGATCATTCGCTCACATACAGAGCAAATGCTCTACACGCACAGAACGCGCGCCGCGAGCGCCGCGGACAAGTTTTTGGAGACACAACATGAACAGCGGGCAAGGCAGCGGCGCGGCCGCACACGTGATCCTGCACATCGGCGCGGGATCGTTTCATCGCGCGCATCAGGCGTGGTATCTGCACCGGCTGAACGAAGCGAGCACGGCCGGCGAGCCGCGCTGGTCGCTGAGCGTGGGCAATATCCGCGGCGACATGAACCCGGTGCTCGAAGCGCTCGCCGCGCAGAACGGCGTCTACACGCTCGAAACCGTCACGCCGCAAGGCGAGCGCGCCTACGAGACGATCCGCTCGATCGAGCGCGTGCTGCCATGGAGCGAAAGCCTCGACGGACTGATCGAAGCGGGCGCCGATCCGGCTTGCAAGATCATCGCGTTCACCGTGACCGAAGGCGGCTATTACCTCGACGAACACGACCGGCTCGACACCGCGAATGCCGATCTCGCCGCCGACCTCGCCGGCGGCCATACGACGATCTACGGCGCGCTCGCGGCGATTCTCGACGCGCGCGTGAAGCGCGGCGCGGGACCCGTCACACTGCAGACCTGCGACAACCTGCGCAGCAACGGCGAGCGCTTTCATGCGGGCATGAGCGAGTTTCTCGAACGACGCGGCGCGAACGAACTCGCGCAATGGTTCGACGACAACACGTCATGCCCGTGTTCGATGGTCGATCGCATCACGCCGCGTCCGACGCCCGACGTGCGCGAGCGCGTGAAGGCCGCGACCGGCGTCGACGATGCGAGTCCGGTGATGGGCGAGGCGTTCATCCAGTGGGTGATCGAAGACCGCTTCATCGCGGGACGGCCCGCCTGGGAGAAGGTCGGCGCGGAACTCGTCGATTCGGTGCTGCCGTACGAGGAAGCGAAGATCCGCATTCTCAACGCGACGCATAGCTGCATCGCGTGGGCGGGCACGCTGGTCGGCCTGAACTACATCCACGAAGGCACGCTCGACGCCGACATCCGCCAGTTCGCGTACGACTACGTGACCGAGGACGTGATCCCGTGTCTGACACCGAGTCCGCTCGATCTCGAACGCTATCGCGACGTCGTGCTCGAGCGCTTCAGCAACCCGCATATCCTCGACACGAACCAGCGCGTCGCCGCCGATGGCTTCTCGAAGTTGCCCGGCTTCATCGCGCCGACACTCGCCGAATGCTTCGAGCGCGGCGTCACGCCGGCGGCGAGCGCGATGCTGCCCGCGTTGTTCTTCCGCTTTCTGGAACGCTGGCACACGGGCAAGCTGCCCTACGCGTATCAGGACGGCGTGATGGAAGAGCGCGTCGCGCACGCCTTTTTCACGGCGCCCGATCCGCTGCGCGCGTTCGCGGCCGACCGGCTGGTGTGGGGCGGCATGGCGCAGACGCCCGAGCTCGAAGCGGCGCTCGCGGGCGCGCTCGCGCGGGTCGACGCATGGCTCGTCGAACGCGGCGCGACTAGCCAGGCTTAATGCGCATGACAGCGCGCGCGATGAACCGCTAAAGTAGCGCATCCCCAACGACGAAGGTTTCGCTCCCATGTACCTAGGCATCGACCTCGGCACGTCCGAAGTGAAAGTTCTGCTGCTCGCCTCCGACGGCCGCGTGATCGGCACCGCAGGCTCGCCGTTCACCGTTTCGCGTCCGCACCAGCGCTGGGCCGAGCAGAATCCCGAAGACTGGTGGGCCGGCACGCGCACGGCGCTCGCCGCGTTGCGCGCGCGTCATCCCGACGAATTCGCGCAGATTCGCGGCATCGGCCTGTCGGGGCAGATGCACGGCGCGGTGCTGCTCGACGCGGAAAACCGCGTGCTGCGGCCCGCGATCCTGTGGAACGACATGCGCAGCGACAAGGAGTGCGCGGAGCTGACCGAGCGCGCGCCGGAACTGCACAGCGTCGCCGGCAATCTGGCGATGCCCGGTTTCACGGCGCCGAAGCTGCTGTGGGTCGCGCGTCACGAGCCGGAGATTTTCGCGAGGACTGCCTGCGTGCTGCTGCCGAAAGACTATCTGCGCCTGCAACTGACGGGCGGCAAGGTGTCCGATCCATCGGACGCGGCCGGCACATTGTGGCTCGACGTCGCGAAACGCGATTGGTCCGATTCGCTGCTCGCTGCCTGCAACATGACGCGCGCGCAGATGCCGGCGCTGCGCGAAGGCAGCGCGCCGGCCGGCACGCTGCTGCCGGAACTCGCGCGCGAATTCGGCCTGCGCGACGACGTGATCGTCGCGGCCGGCGGCGGCGACAACGCGACCAGCGCGATCGGCATCGGCGCGACGCAACCGGGCGACGGCTTCGTGTCGTTGGGCACCTCGGGCGTGCTGTGCGTGGTCGGCGACAGCTTCCGCCCGAACCCGGCCTCCGCCGTGCACGCGTTCTGTCATGCGATCCCGGACCGCTGGCATCAGATGAGCGTGGTGCTGTCGGCGGCGAGCTGTTTGCGCTGGGTCTGCAAGCTGACGTCGACCGACGAGCCGACGCTGCTCGCCGAAATCGAGGCGCTGCCCGCCGAGGCCTTGACCACCGCGCCGCTCTTTTTGCCGTATCTGTCGGGCGAGCGCACGCCGCACAACGACCCCTATGCGCAAGGCGTATTCTTCGGCATGACTCACGCAACCGACCGCGCGCTGCTCGGCTACGCGGTGCTCGAAGGCGTGACGCTCGCGCTGACCGACGGCCTCGACGCGCTGCGCGCGGCCGGCACCGAGGCGAAGGTGTTGTCGCTGCTCGGCGGCGGCGCACGCAGCGACTACTGGGCCCAGTTGCTCGCCGATGCGCTCGACACCGTCACCGTCAAGCACGGCGGCGGCGAAACCGGCGCGGCGCTCGGCGCGGCGCGTCTCGGCTGGCTCGCCGCCGGTGGCGAGCCGGCCACCGTGCTGACCAAGCCGCCTGTCGAAAAGGAGTTCACACCGAATCCGCGCCGCCACGCGCAATTGCGCACGCGGCTCGAAGCGTATCGCGCGCTGTATCGCCACGTACGGCCGCTGTTCGATCCCGCGCGCGCACCGCTCGCCTGAGCGTCAACCGCGGCCGGCGCGCGCGACAGACGCGCCGCCGGCCGCTATCATCGGCGCACTTCAACCGAAACCTCATCGTGCCCAGGTCCACAGAAAAACTCGATCTCGCCACACGCGCCGCGTGGCTTTATTACGTCGCGGGCAATACCCAGAACGAAATCGCCGAGAAGCTGCAGGTATCGCGGCCGGTCGCGCAGCGGCTCGTCGCGTTCGCGGTCGAAAAGAACCTGATCCGCGTGCGGGTCGATCACAAGCTCGCTGATTGCCTGTCGCTCGCCGATCAGTTGTCGAAGCGCTATGGCCTCAGCCTATGCGAGATCGTGCCGATCGACGGCGATACGCCCGAGGAAGTCGACCGCAAGCTTGCGGTGGCCGGCGCGCAGGTAATGGAACGCTATCTGAGCGAGGAAAAGCCGATGGTCGTCGCGGTCAGCAGCGGCCGCACCCTGAAGGCCGCGGTCGATCAGATCGCGCAGCTAGACCGTCCGCAGCATCGGCTGGTATCGATGGTCGGCGCGATCGCGCAGGACGGCTCCTCGAACCGTTACGACGTCGCGCTGCACATTTCGGAAAAGACCGGGGGCAAGTATTTTCTGCTGCCCGCGCCGCTGCTCGCCGACAGCGAGGCCGAGCGCGCGCAGTGGTGCAATCACCGTCTCTATCGGATCGTCGAATCGCTGTCGGCGCAGGCCGATGTCGCGTTCGTCGGCATCGGCAACATTGGGATGACCTGTCCGTTGCACGAGGACGGCTTCATCACGGAAGGCGAGGTGAAGGAGTTGATGCACAACGGCGCGGTCGCCGAAATGCTCGGCCTGCCAATCGATGCGGCCGGCGCGCACGTCGAATCGCCGACCGGCCGACGCGTGACGAGCATTGCGCTCGACACGCCGCCGCGCCGGCCGACCATCGGCTTCGCGGGCGGGCTGCGCAAGCGCGAGGCGCTGATCGCGGTGCTCAAGGGGGGGTGGTTGTCGGGGCTCGTGACCGACGAGGTGTGCGCGCGGGCGGCGTTGGAGGCGTGAAACGGTGCCCGCAGTGGATAAGTTGACTGGTTTCATGACTTAACTGAAGACATCAAATTAATCTTCATCTTCAAGCCAGATACAGAAATATCGCCCATCCCCACTACTTATCACAATACCTGAGTCAAAGGTCGAGCCCGTAAGACCATTCCACGAATCCGATGATGGTGATTCCTTGTTTGAAAAATACCTACTTTCTTTAGATTCATTTTCAGAAATTATTTTTTCAGCAAGCTCTTCCGCTTTACTCCTGCCCATGCATTCACAATCATAAGCCTGCCCTTTCCATAGCAGGTTCGCGAGAATAGCAATGGCCCCGGCTCTATCATGGCGCACAAGCATCGCCTCATCTTGAGTCAGGCCGAATTTGGACAGTACCAGGGACAGGTCATTTGAATAGTCCAGTACATTGGAAATTCTAACCATCGTTGGGCCTCTCGCCGCGAGGATATCCGCGATTAAACTCATTTTCACTTCCCTAAATTAGGCATCCAGATAAGCGGTGAGAATATAGTATGGCATTCCATTGTATGCCTGATGTCGAAGAATAACAGTGACCTTGCTCGAACTTATCAAGTTTTCTGATTTTTTGAACAAGGTGTAGCCAACGTTTTTCCCGACATCTTTCTTAAAGCCAAATCTCGTGATGGTGAAGCAACCCACGACTTTATCGCAATGGGGTTCGCCTGCATCGTCTCCGAGATGGCCCATTCCGCCGCAGCAATATTCGCAAATGACGAGACCCGATCTCGCCACGGTTCCTTCAACAATCTCTCTGACAATTGTGCCTCAGTGCGCCCCACATGTTTCAGCAGCGTGTGCCCGCCAATCCCGCTGCCCGCCTTCGCTTCGTGCATCATCAAGTTGATCCGGCCCAATGTGATCTCGGACGCCCGCACTGCCTTGATCGATCCCGCCACGCCTGCCGACACTGCGATATCGAGCGACAGGCCGATATTGTTGGCCATGTCGGGGCTGGCCTTCATAGTTTCGGCCAACTTCGCCGTACCGCGTTGGATCAGCGTGGAGGAATCTCGCCCGGTCCAAACCTGTCGCAGACCTGCTGCTGCGGTATCCGAGCCATGCACGCCAAACACAATGCACCCGGCCTTGCTTGCCATCGTCGGCTCTGGCAGCACGCATAACGCACCCGCGCCGACCATTTCCAATACTCCGCCGACAACCTGCAAACCGCCCCATAAACGGTTCGAAAGCATCTCAGTCTGGCTAATCGACTGACGAACCAGAACGGCCGCCATTTGCGGGGCGCTCAGTACGACGCGGACGCCGTCTGACTCATTCACCTGTGACATGCAAAAAGTCCCCTTCTCTTTTTTCTCGGACTTTCACATTAACCGGTGGATTCACTGTCCGGCTATGGGCGAAGGATGATTCGGAGAGAAGGGGAAAGTCTGGTGTAGCGGCCCGCTGGAGTGATGCAGGACAGGATATGACCGGAAAATCGCGGCGTGCGTGATGTTGCGCCTGGTCCGGCCCGATGCAGAACAGGCACCGTGCATCGGGCTACGGAAAATTCGGAGTCGTCCGAATCTTGAGAGACGGTCAGCACGGCAGCATCGGAACCCCATAAAGACATAAGAGGGTTTCGATATGCCCGGTGCTGATAACGCCGAGGGAGTGAAGGTCGTACTGAGTGCTCCGCAACTCGCGGCCGTGCTATCCCGCCAGTCGATCAGCCAGACGGAGATGCTTTCCAACCGGCTGTGGGGCGGGTTGCAGGTCGTCGGCGGCGTGCTGGAAATGGTTGGTGCGGTGCGCTGTGCGTCTTGCCCGACCCGACGATGGCGAGCAAAGCCGGGTGTGTCGTGTTCGGAGTACATGGTTCGGACTCGGCGGCGGCGGGCCTGCGGCAGGTCTGGACTGGTCAGGACACGGTCACGCTGACCCAGCAGGGCACGACGAAACTCGCTGAAGCGATGAAGGCGAGCCCCGACATGGCGAACAATATCGGCCTGTCCCTCGATATCGCCGTGCCATTCGGCTTTGCTGGCTCGATCAGGGCGGCACGCGCTGCGCGCGTCACGATGGGCCGGGTTAACCTGCAAATGCACGAGGCAAAAGCGGGCAGCCAGATCGGTGGACATACGCTTTTGAAACATGTCGGGAGGACTGAAGCGCAGTTGCGGGAGAGGCTCAGGCTGGAGCCGGAAAAGAAAGTAGTTTCGTCTTTCGTAAATCTTGAGGAGGCGGAGTGGGCTATATCGGAAACAATGCGCGCAAATGCCTTGCAGATTCACGCATGGACAAAAGCAGCACCAAACCGGGTTTTGACGCTGAGAAAGGACGTTGCAAGAAAAGTTGGATACGCATTGGTCAGGAAGACCGACAGGTTGGTAGATAGCAGTAAAGTGGAGGTTGTTTTGAAGTACGGGGCGTATAACGGGATGCCGTACTACATCCTCACAGCTATGCTCGATAAGTGATTGGTGGGTATTGATGCATGAAATATTACGATCTGGGGCAATTGATCCTTGGCTACTTCAATGAAGATTTCGACTACTGGGGAAACACAATTGAAGAGTTGGTCCGGGCTTGTGCAAGCGGATGCACGCCAGACATGATCAACGCGACGGTGGCCGACATAGACCGGTTCAAGAGCGATCATGCGGGAAATCTTGACGCGGCCTTCGAGGAGGAATTTGGCTACCAGTGCGATCCGACGGCGTGGGAGCGGACCACTGAGGCTTTCCTTGACAAGCTTAAGCGTCTTCTTCTGAGTGAGTAGCCTGCGCTTCCTCGCACCGGAGGGCTCCCCGCCGTCCGGTAGGTTTTCCGCGCTTTCATTTCACCTGGCAACCCAAAGCGCGTAACGCCCTCTAGCGACAGCGCTTTGCGTGCGCCTCACGCACCGCCAAGGCGCGCCAACGCGCGTGCGGGCTCGCCGCCCGCCATCCTGAAAGCGCAAACCTTGCCCGCAACAGACGGCGCGTGCGCCGCCTGCTTATGCAATGCGTCATCGCGCGATCACGCCGCCAGCACCTCAACAATCTTGCGCTGGAACGCCTTGCCTTCGCTATCAAACAGATGGCAATGCTCGGGCGTCGCGCCCAGCTTCTGCGTATTGCCCTTCGCATGCCGTTCGAGCGGCGGAATCCGCGCGATCAAACCCTCGGGCGCGACGCTCGACTCCGCGTACAGATACGCGGCATCGCCGAGCGATTCGACCGTCATCGTGCGTGCCTCGATACCATCCTCGGTCGTGCTGACGTGAAGATGCTCGGGGCGGATGCCGACCGTCACCTTGTCGCCCTGCTTGGCCGCGCCCGGCTCGACCAACACGCGCTGCGTCTCGCCGGTCTCGTAACGCACCGAGACGCCGTCATGCGACACCGACTGCACGACGCCTTCCATGAAGTTCATCTTCGGCGAGCCGATGAAGCCGGCGACGAAGCGATTCGCCGGCGCGTGATACAGCATCGTCGGACTGCCGACCTGCTCCAGATTGCCCGCCGACAACACGACGATCTTGTCGGCCAAAGTCATCGCCTCGACCTGGTCGTGCGTCACGTAGATCATCGTCGTCTTCAGCTCGTCGTGCAGGCGCGCGAACTCGAGGCGCATCTTCACGCGCAGCGCGGCGTCGAGATTCGACAGCGGCTCGTCGAACAGAAACACCTTCGGCTTGCGCGTGATCGCGCGGCCGATCGCGACGCGCTGACGCTGCCCGCCCGACAGCTGCTTCGGCTTGCGATCGAGCAGATGGTCGATGTGCAGGATCTTCGCCGCGTTGCGCACGGCTGAGTCGATCTCCGGCTTCTTCGCGCCGGCGAGCTTCAGGCCGAACGCCATGTTGTCGTACAGCGTCATGTGCGGATACAGCGCGTACGACTGGAACACCATCGCGATGCCGCGCTTGGCCGGCGGCACGTCGTTCATGCGCACGGCGTCGATGTTCAGATCGCCGCCCGTAATGTCCTCGAGGCCCGCGATCATCCGCATCAGGGTCGATTTGCCGCAACCGCTCGGCCCGACGAACACGACGAACTCGCCATCGGCGATGTCGAGATTGATGTCGCGCATCACTTCGTTTTCGTCGTAGGCCTTTCTGATGTTGCGCAAGGTTACGCTTGCCATGATGTGTCTCCGTGTAATGCTGTTCGATGCTGCTCGTTACTTCGTGCTGCTACCTGATGCCGTGTCACGTCGCGTGCATTCGTGCGCTCATGGCGCGGCGGCCGTCGCGGAGAGCGTCCATTGCGCGACGAGGTCGGGCAACTGCTGCATGTCCTCGAACACATGACGCGCGCCCGCCGCGTGCAATCGATCGATCTGCGCATCGCTCGCATGACCGCCGCCGATAAACCCCAGCACCGCCATGCCCGCCGTGGCCGCCGCCGTGACGCCGGTCACGCTGTCCTCGACAACGAGGCACGCACCCGGCGCGAGCCCGAAGCCTTGCGCCGCCGCCAGATACACGTCCGGCGCGGGCTTCGGATTCGGCACCGCGTCGGCGCAGAACAGCCGCTCGCCGAAGAAACGCTTCAGGCCCGTGCGCGCCAGCACCGTCTCGACGTAGGGCCGGAAGCTATTGCTCGCGCAGCCTTTGACGAGCGGCACCTGGGTCAGCGCCATCTCGATGCCGTCGACGGCGGGCGCCTCGATCGCCGCCGCTTCGACCGCGCGGCGGATCGCATCGATATCGTCGGCGCCGAGTTGTTTGCCGAGCTGAGTCGCGGTGTCCTGCAACACGCGCTCGATGCGCAGCCCGAGCAGCGGCAGCACGACCGGCGCGGCGTCGATGCCGGGCCAGCGCGCCTCGAGTTCGCGCACCAGCATGCGCGCGGCCACCGCTTCGCTGTCGATCAGCACGCCGTCGCAATCGCAGATCAACGCATAGCGCGCGATGCCCGGGCCAGCCGTCATTTGACGGCCCCGAACGTGAGCCCGCGCACCAACTGCTTCTGCGACAGCCAGCCGACGATCAGGATCGGCGCGACCGCCAGCAACGAAGCGGCCGACAACTTGGCCCAGAACAAACCTTCAGGACTCGAATACGACGCGATGAACACGGTCAGCGGCGCCGCGTTCGAGCTCGACAGGTTGATGCTCCAGAACGCCTCGTTCCACGACAGGATCACGAGCAGCAGCGCGGTCGACGCGAGCCCGGGCAGCGCCATCGGCATCAGCAGATAGACGATCTCCTGCCACGTCGCCGCGCCGTCGATGCGCCCGGCTTCGAGAATGTCGCGCGGAATCTCGGCGAAGTAGGTGAACGCCATCCAGACCGCGATCGGCAGATTGATCAGCGTGTAGACAATGATCAGGCCGGACACGGTATCCAGAAGGCCGGTGTTTTTCCACAGCAGATAGATCGGCACCAGCACGCCGACCGACGGCATCATCTTCGTCGACAGCATCCATAGCAGCACCTTCTGCGTGCGGCGCGTCGGGAAGAACGCCATCGCGTACGCGCACGGCACCGCGAGGATCAGGCACAGCAGTGTGACGCCGACCGAGATCAGTATCGAGTTCCACGCGAACGCGAAGTAATTGCTGCGCGCGAACACCTCGCGGAAGCTGTCGAGCGTCGGCACGAAAAACAGCGACGATGCATAGGCCTGCTGCTCGGTCTTGAACGCGGTGATCGTCATCCAGAAGATCGGGAAGAACAGCAGCAGCGCGACGAGCCACGCGATCACGCCGGGAATGCCGCGACGAATCGTGTCGAACGGCGATTTGGTCGGCACCGCGACCGGCTGCGTCGTCGATGCCGTAGTGGAGGCAACGTGGCTCATTTTTCGTACTCCCCTTTCAGGTTCTTCGCGAGCATCCGCACGAGGAAGATCGACACGATATTGGCCAGCACGACCGCGAGAATACCGCCCGCCGAGGCGAGACCGACGTCGAACTGTTGCAGGCCCAGCGCGAAGATCAGGTACGACAGGGTGGTGGTCGCGTTGCCCGGACCGCCGCCCGTGGTCGTATAGATCTCGGCGAAGATCGACAGCAGGAAAATCGTCTCCATCATCACGACGACCGCGATCGCACGTCGCAGGTGCGGCAGCGTGATGTAGAAGAACATCGAGAACGGACCGGCGCCGTCGATCTTCGCGGCTTCCTTCTGCTCCTGATCGAGCGACTGGATCGACGTGAACAGGATCAGGAACGCGAACGGCAGCCACTGCCACGCGACGATCATGATCACCGCGGTGAGCGGATAGTCGGCGAACCAGTCGATCGGCTGCATGCCGAGCGCGCGCATGCCCTGCGCGACGAGCCCGTACACCGGGTGCAGGATCATGTTCTTCCAGATCAGCGCACTGACCGTCGGCATCACGAAGAACGGGCCGATCGCGAGCAGGCGGGCCACACCCTGCCCGTAGAACTTGCGGTCGAACAGGATCGCCATCAGCACGCCGCCGCCCACGGTGATCACGAGCACCCATACGATCAGCTCGATCGTATGCGCGATCGACGGACCGAACGACGGATCGGTCGCGAGATAGCGGTAGTTGTCGAGACCTGCGAAGCCGCGCAGATCGGGATTGAGCAGGTTGTAGTGCGAGAACGAGAACCAGATCGTCATCGCGAGCGGAATGACCATCCACAGCACGAGCACGCCGACCGACGGCGCCACGAGCCAGCGGGCCGAATTGGCCTTACGCTCCTCGCGTTCTTTTTCTGTCTGGGGATGGGTTTGCATCAGAGGTAGGCGCAAAGGACGCATGATGGACCACCTGTTCGGTAACGCGCGGAGCGTTCGCCGGAGCCGCGTATGTGCGACGCGGCGTGCCGTGCCTGAATGGCGCACGACACGCGCCGCATCGCATCGGGCGCAGACGAACGGCCGCCCTGCTGCATGAGCCGCATCGGTCGATGCGGCGGGCCTGCCGGGTTACTTCTGATAACCCGCCTGCTTGACCGCGCGATTCGCGGCCGCGTTGCCGGCCTCGAGTGCCTGGTCGACCGTCATCTGACCGGCGATCGCGCCGGAGATGCTCTGCCCGACCACCGTGCCGAACGACTGGAATTCGGGAATTCCGACGAACTGCACACCCGTGTACGGGACCGGCTTCAAGGTCGGATGATCCGGGTCGGCGGTCTGGATCGCCTTTAGCACGAAGTCGCCGAACGGCGCGGCCTGCTTGTACTCGGGGCGCGCGTAGGTGGACTCGCGCGTGCCCGGCGGCACCGAGGCCCAGCCCTCATCCTTCGCGACCATTTCAATGTACTCCTTCGAGGTCGACCACTCGATGAACTTCTTCGCCGCATCTTGCTGCTTCGACGACTTCGGAATCGCGAGCGCCCACGCCCACAGCCAGTGCGAGCCCTTCGGCGTGACCTCGATCGGCGCGGCCGCGAAGCCGACCTTGTCGGCGATCTGCGACTGCTGCTTGTTGTACAGCATGCCGGCCGCGACCGTCGCGTCGATCCACATCGCGCACTTGCCCGACGACATCAGCGTCAGGTTTTCGTTGAAGCCGTTCGAGCTCGCTCCCGGAGGACCGTCCTTCCTCAGCAGATCGACGTAGAACGTTATCGCCTTCTTCCATTCCGGCGACGTCAACTGCGCGTGCCACTTCTCGTCGAACCAGCGGCCGCCGAAGGTGTTCACGACCGTCGTGGCGTACGCCATGTTCTCGCCCCAGCCCGCCTTGCCGCGCAGGCAGATGCCGTATTGCTCCTTGGACTTGTCGGTAAGCTTGTCGGCGAATTGGGCGATCTGGTCGTAGGTCGGCTGGTCGGGCATCTTCAGACCGGCCTTGTCGAACAGATCCTTGCGGTAATAGGTCATCGAGCTTTCGACGTAGAACGGCAGCGCGTACAGCTGGCCGTTCGCGGACAGGCCGTCGCGGGCCGTCTTCACGACGTCGTTGAGGTCATAGCTCGCCGGCAGGTTGGTGATCGGCGCGAGCCAGCCGCGCTTGCCCCATTGCGGGGTTTCATACGCGCCGATCGTCATTACGTCGAACTGGCCGCTGCCGGTCGTGATGTCGGTCGTCGCGCGCTGACGCAGCACGTTTTCCTCGAGGATCACCCAGTTCAGCTTGATGTCCGGATTCGCTTTTTCGAACGCGGGCGACAGCTTCTTCAACTCGATCATGTCCGGATTGTTCAGCGTCGCGATCGTCACCGTCGCCGCCGATGCGCTCAGCGCGAAGCAGGTGGCCGCGCCGGCACCGGCCGCCTTCAGCGCGAATTTGAAAGCTGGTTTCATCGTTGTCTCCTTTCTCGTACGTTATGTGATGCTGCGTTCGTTTGACGGAATGACGCGCCGCTCAGAGCAGTCAACGTGCCCGCTCCCTGCTCTTTATTCAGCTCATCCAGTTGCCGCCGTCGACGTTCAGCGTCTGCGCGGTGATGTAGTCGGCATCGGCCGACGCGAGGAACAGCGCGGCGCCGGTCAGGTCGTCGGGCACGCCCATGCGGCCGAGCGGCACGGCCTCGCCGACGAGGCGCTTCTTCTCGCCGAGCGGCCGGTTCTCGTAGCGCGCGAACAGCGCGTCGACCTCGTTCCACATCGGCGTGTCGACGACGCCCGGCGCGATGCCGTTCACATTGATCTTATGCGGCGCGAGCGCGAGCGCCGCGGACTGCGTATAGCTCAACACCGCCGCCTTGGTCGCGCAGTAGTGCGACACGAGCGCCTCGCCGCGCCGCCCGGCCTGCGACGACATGTTGATGATCTTGCCGCCGCGGCCCTGCTCGACCATCTGCCGCGCGACCGCCTGCATCAGGAAGAACATGCCCTTCACGTTGACCGCGAACAGGCGGTCGAACACGTCCCAGGATTCGTCGAGGAGCGGGCGCATGTCGAACAGCGCCGCATTATTGAACAGGATGTCGATCTGGCCGAAGCAGCCGAGCGTGCTCGTGACGATGCGCTCGATGTCCTCGCGGCGCCGGACGTCGGCGCTGACGCTTAACACGCGCTCGCCGTAGATGCCGCGCAGCGCGCCGCCGAGGCTGTCGGTCGGCTTCACGTCGACCAGCACGCAGCGCGCGCCCTCGTCGAGATAGCGCAGGGCTACCGCTTCACCGATACCGCTGGCCGCGCCCGTCAGAATGGCGACTTTGTCCTGCAATCGTGCCACTGCCTGTCTCCGCTTCGTTTTTACATTTTGGCGCGCGGTGAGCGAACGCTCGTCACGCGAACAATTGCTCGGCTGGTGATCGAATGATCGGATACGGACCGGATCATGTCAAGGCACGCGGACGAATTTCGATGGTGCAGCGCGGCAGGAGCAAGCCCATTGCGCCATGGGTCGCCACGACGCGTTCGCTGCGTGCCGCCGTGCAAAGATTCGCACCGCTGACAAAAAATCGCGCTACGTTATATCATTTCGACCTTGCAGCCCGCTCGGGGGCCGCCATGTCAGGAGATTCACGCCGATGACTACCTCGCTCGCCGAACAGCACGCCATGCGGCTCGCGCATGCGGACGCGCACGCCGCGGCGCAGGGACTCGCGCTGACGCCGCTGCGCCGCCAGGTGTACGCGGCGATCGTCGCGAGCGAGCGGCCGGTCGGCGCGTACGAGTTGCTCGACGCGCTCGCCCCCGAGCGCGGTCGCATGCCGCCGACCACCGTCTATCGCGCGCTCGACTTCCTCGTCGCGCACGGCTTCGTGCACCGGATCGAATCGAAGAACGCGTTCGTCGCCTGCTGCGAAATCGGCGTGCCGCATCGCAGCCAGTTCCTGATGTGCGACGGTTGCGGCGCGACCGTCGAGATTCCCGGCGACGAGCTCGCCGACCGCCTGTCGCACAGCGCACCCGCGCATGGCTTCGAGGTGCATCGTCAGGTGATCGAGCTAAGTGGACTGTGCGGGCCATGTGCGCGAGCGGCGAAGCCTGACGGCGCCGGCGGCGCAGCAGGCAATTCGTCGTGATCAGAGGCGCGGCGCCGCGCTAAGCGGCCACCCCGTGCCACCCGTATTTGGCCTTGCCACCGCGAGTGGCTGATTCAACTCTCACCCAGCAGGAAACAACGATGAAAACAATCGGTTCGATGTTGTCCAGAGCGCACCGCGCGCTGAAGCGTTCGACGTCTGTGCGCACCCATCTGTGCACCTGCCTGCTCGCGATCGCGGCGCTCGGCTTCGGCCACAACGCGTTCGCCGCCGACGCGAAAATTCCGGTCGTCGCCGCGGAGAACTTTTATGGCGACGTGGTCCGGCAACTCGGCGGCGATCGCGTCGACGTGACCAGCATCCTCAGCAACCCGGACCAGGACCCGCATCTGTTCGAAGCGAGCCCGGCCACCGCGCGCGCGTTGCAGCATGCGAGCCTCGTCGTCTACAACGGCGCCGACTACGATCCGTGGATGGTGAAGCTGCTGGCCGCGTCGAAAGGCGCGCATCGCACGGTGATCATCGCGGCCGACCTCGTCGGCAAAAAAGGCGGCGACAATCCGCACCTGTGGTACGACCCGGCGACGATGCCGAAAGTCGCGCGCGCGGTCTGCGACGCACTCAGCGCTGCTGACCCGGCGCACAAGTCGGCCTACGATGCGAACCTCGCGAAGTTTCTCGATTCGCTGAAGCCGATCGACGCGAAGGTCGCCGAGCTGCACGGCCGCTATGCGGGCTTGCCGGTCACGGCGACGGAGCCGGTGTTCGGCTATATGTCTGACGCGATTGGCCTCGCCATGCGCAACCAGCGCTTCCAGCTCGCCACGATGAACGACACCGAAGCGAGCGCGGCCGATATCGCCGCGTTTGAACGCGATCTGCGCGAGCGGCGCGTGCGCGTGCTGATCTATAACAGCCAGGCCACCGAGGCGCTGACCAAACGCATGCTGAAGCTCGCGCAACAATCGAAGGTACCGACGATGAGCGTCACCGAAACCCTGCCGGCCGGCAAGACCTATCAGACGTGGATGCTGACGCAGCTCGATGCGTTGCAGAAAGCGCTCGCGGCGGGTGACACGAACGGCGCGATCGGCGCGACCAGCGCGAGCGCGAAAGGCAAGGCTCCATGATTCCGACTGGCCATCAAACGCCAGCAGGTGCGCAATCAGGCGCACCCACCGCGCGCGGCGACCGGCCCGTGCTCGAACTCGACAACGTGACGCTCGATCTGGGCGGCCGCACGATCCTGCGCGACACCAGCTTCGTCGTGAACCAGGGCGAGTTCATCGGCGTACTCGGGCCCAACGGCGCGGGCAAGACGACGCTGATGCGCGCGGTGCTCGGCCTCGTGCCGGCCGTGGGCGGCGCGATCCGCGTGCTCGGGCAGACGGTCGAGCGCGGCAACGCGTCGATCGGCTATATGCCGCAGACGCGCAGCGCGCTCGCCGGCCGTCGCGTGCGCGGCCGCGATCTGGTCGCGATGGCAGCCGATGGTCATCGCTGGGGCTTGCCGCATGCGGATGCAAAAACGCGCGCGGACGTCGATCGGGTGCTCGAGCTCGTCGGCGGGACGACTCTGTCGAAGCGGCCACTGTCGGAGTTGTCGGGCGGCGAACGGCAGCGGCTCCTGCTCGCGCAATGCCTGCTCGGCAATCCGAAACTGCTGCTGCTCGACGAACCGTTGATCAGTCTCGATCCGCATCACCAGAAGAGCGTCGTCGAACTGGTGCGGCGCGTGCAGCAGGAGCTCGGCATCGCGGTGCTGTTCTCCGCGCACGAACTCAATCCGCTGCTGAACTCGATCGATCGCGTGCTGTATCTCGGCAGCGGCGTCGCGGCGCTCGGCACCGTCGACGAAGTGATCACGCGGCCGGTGCTGTCGCGTCTGTACGGCTCGCCGATCGACGTGATGCGCGTGAACGGCCGCATCTTCGTGATGTCGGGCGGCGTCGAAGTCGAGAAGCACGAACACGAACACGATCACGATCACGGGCACGAACACGACGAGGACGGCGGACATACGCATTCGCACAGCCACTCACACAGTCGCCCAGACCCGCACGACTCACGCGACGGACACACGCACGATGTTTGAATACGATTTCATGGTGAACGCATTCGCGGCCTCGGGGATCGTCGCAGTGCTGGCCGGCGTGGTCGGCTATTTTCTCGTGATGCGCGGACAGACGTTCGCGGGCCACGCGCTGTCGCACGTCGGCTTCACCGGCGCGACCGGCGCGGTGCTGATCGGCATCCCGCCTATCTGGGGGATGATCGGCTTCACGCTCGCGGCCGGTGTGGGCATGGGCGCGCTCGGCGAGCGGCTCGCCGGCCGCGACGTCGCGATCGGCGTAATCCTTTCCTTGTCGCTCGGCTTTGGGCTGCTGTTTCTGCATTTCTTCACCGCCTACGCGACGCAGGTGACGGCGCTGCTGTTCGGCAACGTGCTCGGCGTCAATGCAGCGACGCTCGGTGTGCTCGCGGCGTTGGGCGTCGTCAGTCTGGCCGCGCTCGCGGCCATCATGCGGCCGCTGCTGTTCGCGTCGCTGCAACCGGAGCTGGCCGAAGCGAAGGGCGTGTCGCTGCGCCGCGTGTCGGTGCTGTTTCTCGCGATCGCCGCGCTGGCCGTCGCCGCTTGCACGCAGATCGTCGGCGTGCTGCTCGTGTTCACGCTGATGGTGGGGCCGGCCGCCGCCGCGCAGAACCTGAGCACGCGGCTGTCGACGGGTCTCGTGCTCGCGGCCGTGTTCGCGCTCGCGCAGGCGTGGCTCGGGCTGACGCTCGCGTTCTATACCGATTGCCCGACGAGCTTCTGGATCACCGCGTTGTCGGCGGTGGTGTATGGCGGGAGTCTGTTGAAGCGGCATTGAGCGGCGCTTACGCCAATCAAATGAAAAAACGGCGGCACATGAAGTGCCGCCGTTTTTTTTTGCCCCGCGTTTTACGACGTTGTTCAGCCGAGCAACGCCTTCGCGTGATGCGCGAGATGATCCTCGACGAACGTCGAGATGAAGTAGTAGCCGTGGTCGTAACCCGCATGCCGGCGCAACGTCAGTGGCTGACCCGCGGCCTTGCACGCCGCTTCGAACACGTCGGGATTGAGCTGCCTGGGCAGGAACTGATCCGCGAGCCCCTGATCGACGAGAATCCCTTCCGCGAACTTGTGCGTCGCGTGCGAAACCAGCTCGCTCGCGTCGTACTGCTTCCACGCTTCACGGTTCTCGCCGAGATAACCGCTAAACGCCTTCTCGCCCCACGGACAACGCATCGGCGCCGCGATCGGCGCGAACGCCGACACCGACCGATAAATGTCCGGATTGCGCAGCGCGAGCATCAGCGCGCCGTGCCCGCCCATCGAATGACCGAAGACGCCGAGACGCGCGCCATCGATCGGCACGTTCGCAAGCGCCGTTTCGCGCAGCTCGTCGCGCACGTACGAGTACATGCGGTAGTTCCGCGCCCACGGCTCCGCGGTCGCGTCGACATAAAAGCCCGCGCCGACGCCGAAGTCCCACGCATCGCACTCGCCTGGCACGCCCGCGCCGCGAGGGCTCGTATCCGGCGCGATCAGCGCGATGCCGTGCCGGGCCGCGAAGCGCTGCGCGCCGGCCTTGATCGCGAACGTCTCTTCGGTGCAGGTCAGCCCCGCGAGGTAGAACAGCGCGGGCACCTTCGCATTGCCCCGCAGCGCCTGCGGCGGCAGATAGACCGAGAAGCGCATCGGCAGACCGATGGTGCGCGACTCGTGCCGGTAAAAGCGCTGCTCGCCGCCGTGGCAGGCGTGCGACGATAGTAGTTCGAGCATCGCGACGCTCCTCGCTTAGTAGAGCACGACCGAGCGGATCGACTCGCCCTTCTTCATCAGCTCGAAGCCCTCGTTGATGCGCTCGAGCGGCAGACGGTGCGTAATCAGATCGTCGATATTGATCTTGCCTTCCATGTACCAGTCGACGATCTTCGGCACGTCGGTGCGGCCTCGCGCGCCGCCGAATGCCGAGCCCTTCCACTCGCGGCCCGTCACCAGCTGGAACGGCCGCGTGCTGATCTCCTCGCCCGCCGCCGCGACGCCGATGATGAACGACTGCCCCCAACCCTTGTGCGTGCATTCGAGCGCCTGGCGCATCACCTTCACGTTGCCGATGCATTCGAACGAGTAGTCGGCGCCGCCGTCGGTCAACTGCACGATGTGATCGACGACGTTCTCGACTTCGTTCGGGTTGATGAAGTGCGTCATGCCGAACTTCTTCGCGAGTTCGACGCGGCCCGGGTTGAGATCGACACCGATGATCTTGTCCGCGCCGACCATCTTCGCGCCTTGAATGACGTTCAGCCCGATACCGCCGAGCCCGAACACCACCACGTTCGCACCCGCCTCGACCTTCGCCGAATACACGACCGCGCCGACGCCGGTCGTCACGCCGCAGCCGATGTAGCAGATCTTGTCGAACGGCGCGTCTTCACGCACCTTCGCGACCGCGATCTCCGGCACGACGATGTAGTTCGAGAACGTCGACGTGCCCATGTAGTGAAACAGCGGCTTGCCATCGAGCGAGAAGCGCGAGGTCGCGTCGGGCATCAGGCCTTTGCCCTGCGTCGCGCGGATCGCCTGGCAGAGATTCGTTTTGCGCGACAGGCAGAACTTGCACTGACGGCATTCGGGCGTGTAGAGCGGAATCACGTGATCGCCCTTCTTCAGCGTGCCGACGCCCGGCCCGACATCGACGATCACGCCCGCGCCTTCGTGGCCGAGAATCGCCGGGAAGATGCCTTCGGGATCGGCGCCCGACAGCGTGTAGTAGTCGGTGTGGCAGATGCCCGTCGCCTTCACTTCGATCAGGACTTCACCGGCGCGCGGACCTTCGAGATCGACTTCCTCGATCGTCAACGGGGCGCCGGCTTTCCATGCGATTGCTGCTTTGGTCTTCATCGTCAATGCTCCTGTGAGTCCGTGAGTCCGTGAGTGCGTGAATGCGAAATGGCATCGCGTGCCGGCGACTAGGTGGCGCGCGAAAAGCGTCATGGTATTGCATAGCGCGTGAAGGCTGCCTCGCCGATGGCTGCGCTCGGCACCGTGTTCAACGCCGTCGCTGTCACTTCGCTTCGCACGGCGCGCTACCACCGAACCACGGCTCGACCCGGCCATACAGATCGACGAAGCGCGCATAGCGTTCAGCAAGCGCCGCATCGCCGCGTGGACCCGCGACGCGCGTCGCGCCCGGCGCGAGCGCGGCGAGATCGCGCGTCTGCCAGTGGCCGCACGCGAGACCGCCGAGGATCGCCGCGCCGCGCGGCGCCGCGTTCGGGCAATCGACCGCATGCAGGTCGACGTCGAGCGCATCGGCGAGCAGTTGTCGCCAGCGCGCGTCGACGGAGCCGCCGCCCGCGAGCTTGAGCGCCGTCACCGGCGCGCCGCTCGCGCGAATTGCGTCGAGCCCCGCGCGCAACGAGAACGCGACGCCCTCGAACGCGGCACGCATCATCGCGCCGCGCGTATGCTCGAGCGACAAACCGAGCCAGCCGCCCGCGCGCCTGCGGGTTCAGCCACGGCGTGCGCTCGCCGGTCAGGTACGGCAGGAAGCTCAGCGTCGACGCCACTTCAGCGGCGGCATGAGCGCTTGCATCAGCCGCATCGTCAAATGCCTCTCGGTAAGCCTCCGCCCACCCAAACGACAGCCACCCGCGCACCCGCTCCAGCGCGATGCCGACGTTCTGCATCGCCGCCATCCGATACCAGTGATCGCTCGCCGCGCGATAGCGATGCAAGCCCTTCAGCGGCGCAGGCTCGTCGTTCGCGAGCACGACGATCTGTCCGCCGGTGCCGGTCGTCAGCAGCGCGTCGCCGTCACGCACGAGTCCGCTGCCGAGCGCCGCGCACGGCGTATCCGCGGCGCCGGCTGCGAGCACGATACCGGCCCGTAAGCCAAGTGCCTGCGCGGCCTGCGGCGACAGCGCGCCCGCCGCCGCATACGACGGCGCCACAGGCGCGAACCACTCGGGCGGAATCTCGAGGCGTTGCAGCAGCGCCGTGTCCCACGCGCCGGCGGGATCGGCGAGCGCGGTCGCGCACGCGTCGGACGCATCGGTCACGCACGCGCCGCCGAGCGCGACGCGCAGCCAGTCCTTCGGCTGCAGCGCCCAGCGCGTGCGGCGCGCGGCATCCGGCTCTTGCAGCACGAGCCAGCGCAGCAGCGGTCCGGCCATGCCGGGCGCGACCGGATTCGGTTGCGGCTCGGGCCACGCGTCGAGCATGGCGAGCGCGCGCGAGTCGGGCCACAGCATGGCGCGCCGCACCGCTGCGCCGTTTGCATCGAGCAGCACGACGCCGTGCATCTGGCCAGACAAGCCAATCGCGCGCACGCCGTCACGCAGCTCGCGCGGCAGGCCCGCCATCGCATGGACGAGCGCGTTCCACCAGGTCTCGACGTCGATTTCGGCCCAACCCGCGTGCGGCGTAACGAGCGCATAAGCGACGCTCGATACCGCCTGCTCGCGTCCATGTTCGTCGACGATTGCCGCTTTCAGGGAGCCGGTGCCGAGATCGATGCCGAGAAAACTCATGAGCGCAGGGACGTTGAAACGAGGTGAAGAAGGAGCCAGCGAGACTGGCGACGAAGTGGGAAAGCGAAGCTCAAAGGCGAAGCTGCACAGACGTCGCGAACGTTGAACAAACGGCTCGGAAAACACGCGAAAAAAAACCATTCGCGGGTTAACCCCGCCGTGCTGCGAGCGTCATCAAAACAGGACTATGCGTGAAGCGTGATACACGTCATTGATTCTCACACATATCCCCTCGCGCGACGAACCCGCGCCGCGCACGCCATGCACCGCCCGCGGCCCCCACTGCATAGGGTTCTCTGGCATCCGACGGCCGATCCGTCCCACGCGTGGCTTTAATTTGCCTTTCAAAACAGGTCTCTGCATATCGCCGCCGGGAATGCCGGAATAGCCACGTATGGTCTTGTTGCGACTTTTCGTCCCCGATACCTTGGAGTCATCCCAAAACGAGATGGTGGAGACAGACGATATGCAAGCGAACACGGTTCACCCGTGCGACGAGCGCCTACCGGCGGGCCAGTTGCTCACTCTCGGCATCCAGCACGTGCTGGTCATGTACGCTGGCGCGGTCGCGGTGCCGCTGATCATCGGCGCGGCGCTGAAGCTGCCGAAAGACCAGGTCGCCTTCCTGATCAGCGCCGATCTGTTTTCCTGCGGCATCGCCACGCTGATCCAGACGCTCGGACTGTGGATCTTCGGCATCCGCCTGCCCGTCATCATGGGCTGCACGTTCGCGGCCGTCGGCCCGATGGTCGCCATCGGCACCAATCCTTCGCTCGGCATCCTCGACATCTTCGGCTCGACGATCGCGGCCGGCGTGATCGGCATTCTGCTCGCGCCCGCGGTCGGCAAGCTGTTGCGGTTCTTCCCGCCGGTCGTGATCGGCGTCGTGATTTCGGTGATCGGCCTGTCGCTGATGGAGGTCGGCATCAACTGGGCGGCCGGCGGTGTCGGCAATCCCGACTACGGCAATCCGATATATCTCGGCCTGGCGCTGCTCGTGCTGACGCTGATCCTGCTGATCAACAAGTTTGCCAGGGGGTTCGTCGCCAATATCTCGGTGCTGCTCGGCATCGTCGCGGGCTTCGCGATCGCGCTGATGCTCGGCCGCGTCAACCTGGACGGCGTCATGCACGCGCCGTGGGTCGGCTTCGTGATGCCGTTCCACTTCGGTCTGCCGCACTTCGATGCGCTGTCGATCGCGACGATGGTCACCGTGATGTTCGTCACGTTCATCGAATCGACCGGCATGTTTCTCGCGGTCGGCGACATGGTCGATCGTCCGGTCGATCAGAAAACGCTGGTGCGCGGCTTGCGCGTCGACGGTCTCGGCACGCTGATCGGTGGCATCTTCAACTCGTTCCCGCATACGTCGTTCTCGCAGAACGTCGGGTTGATCGGCGTGACCGGCGTGAAGAGCCGCTTCGTGTGCGCGATGGGCGGCGTGATCCTCGTGCTGCTCGGCCTCTTCCCGAAGATGGCGCAGGTGGTCGCGTCGGTGCCGGCGTTCGTGCTCGGCGGCGCGGGCATCGTGATGTTCGGCATGGTCGCGGCGAATGGCATCAAGGTGCTGTCGCGCGTCGACTTCGTGAGGAATCAGCACAACCTCTTCATCGTCGCGGTCAGCATCGGGCTCGGCCTCGTGCCGGTCGTCTCGCCGCACTTCTTCTCGCAACTGCCGCCGGCGTTGTCGCCGCTGCTACATAGCGGGATTCTGCTCGCGTCGGTGTCGGCGGTCGCGCTGAACCTGATCTTCAACGGCGTGAAGGGCGAGAAGATGGCGAAGAGCGAGCTTCGCCGCGCCGGGCACGATCTCGACGCCAGCGCGGGCGGCGCACCGCAGAGCAACGAGATGCTGCGGGCGGCGGATCTGCATTGAGCTTTTGATGCAGCGATGATGCGGCGAGCGGCACCGAACGCCGCGAATCAACAAAAACGCCACGGCATGCCGTGGCGTTTTTGCTTTACTTCAGCGGTTCATCGAGCCGCAGCGCTTAGCCTGCCGTCGCCGCCGAAGCCGCGACCGGTGCGCTCGCCGCACCGTAGTCGACCGGCGCGTCGGCGGGACGCGGCTGGTCGCCGTTGTGCTCGATCCAGCCGCCGCCGAGCGCCTGGTACAGCGTGACCAGGTTCTGCAGACGTTCCATGCGCGCGGTGACCAGCGCCTGCTGAGCCACGTACAACGAGGTCTGCGCGGTCAGCACCGAAAGATAGCTGTCGACACCGCTCGTATAACGGAGGGTCGACAGATCCAGCCGGCGCTGCTCGGCCGCGACATCCCGCTCGAGCGCCGCGATCTGCTGGTCGTACGTGCCGCGCGCGGCCAGTCCATCCGCCACTTCACGGAAGGCCGTCTGGATCGCCTTTTCATACGTGGCGATCTGCACGTTCTTCTCGATGTTGGCGAGATCGAGGTTGGCCATGTTCTGACCGCCCTCGAAGATCGGCAGCGTGATCGACGGCGCGAAGCTCCACGCCGCCGAACCCGGCTTGAACAGCCCGCCGAGCGTCGGGCTCAGCGTGCCGGCGCTGCCGGTCAGCGTGACCTTCGGGAAGAACGCGGCGCGCGCCGCGCCGATGTTCGCGTTGGCCGCGAGCAGATTTTCCTCGGCCTCCATGATGTCGGGACGGCGCGTCAGCAGATCGGACGGCAGGCCCGCCGGAATATCCGTGAGCAGGCTCTGGTCGCTCAGCGGCAGGCCTGGCGCAAGATCAGCCGGCAACGGCTCGCCGATCAGCAGCACCAGCGCATTGTCAGCCTGAGCCCGCAAACGCATCTGCGCCTGCAGGTCCGCGCTCGCGGTTTCGACAACCGTTTGCGACTGGCGCAGATCGAGTTCCGAACCGGTGCCGTTGTCGAACTGCAGCTTGGTGATCCGAAACGACTCCTGCGCCGTCTTCAGCGTGTTCTGCGTGACCTTCAGCAGATCGTCCAGTTCGAGCACCGTCATGTACTGGTTCGCCACCTGCGACACCAGCGCGATTTCCGCGGACTTGCGCGCCTGCGCGGTGCCGAGGTACGTGGCCAACGCCTGATCCTTCAGGCTCTGCACGCGCCCGAAGAAGTCGATTTCCCACGACGCGTTCAAGCCCACCGAATACGTGTTGCTAATCGTCGGGCCGTTGGGCAACGCCAGCAGATCGCGCGGCGTGCGCTGCCGGCTTTGCGAAGCCGCGGCGTCGAGCGTCGGGAACAGGCCCGCGCGCACGATACGGTACTGCGCCGCCGACGCCTGCATGTTCAGCACCGACACACGCAGATCACGGTTGTTCTTCAGCGCGATTTCGATCAGCTGCTGCAGACGCGGATCGACGAAGAAGTCGCGCCAGCCGATGTCGCCGGCAGCCAGGCCGTTCGCGCCGCGCGCGCCTTGCGCGCCCGGCTGCTGGTCGTACACGCCGCCCGTCGGGAAAGTCGCCGTCACGGGCGCGGCGGGCCGCTGGTAGTGCGGCGCCAGCGTGCAACCCGTGGCGAGCAGCGCGACCGCCACTGCAATCAAAGAGTGTTTTTGCATCTCAATGCCCATCCTTGCCCGAGCCATTGCCATCCGACCCGTCGGTCGTGCCACCCGCCGCGCCGCCTTGCGGATCGTGCGGATGGTGCTGTTCATAGTGGCGCAGCGCCTCATCCGGGTCTTCCTTCTCACCGCCGAACTTCGCGCGAATCACGACGAAGAACATCGGGATCATGAAGATCGCGAGGAAGGTCGCCGTCAACATACCGCCGATCACGCCGGTACCGATCGCGTGCTGGCTGGCCGAGCCCGCGCCGTTACTGATCGCGAGCGGCAGCACGCCGAGAATGAACGCGAGCGAGGTCATCAGGATCGGACGCAACCGCAGACGCGCCGCTTCGAGCGCGGCTTCGATCGGTCCCATGCCTCCACCCTGCTGCAGTTCTCGCGCGAATTCCACGATCAGAATCGCGTTCTTCGCCGACAGACCCACGGTGGTCAGCAGACCCACCTGGAAGAACACGTCGTTCTCGAGCCCGCGCAGCGTCGCGGCCAGCAGTGCGCCGATCACGCCGAGCGGCACCACCATGATCACCGAGAACGGGATCGACCAGCTTTCATACAGCGCCGCGAGACACAGGAACACGACGAGAATCGAGATGCCGTACAGGATTGGCGCCTGCGAACCCGACTGACGCTCTTGCAGCGACAGACCCGTCCACTCGTAGCCGACTCCCGCCGGCAGCTTGGTGACGATCTGTTCCATCGCCGCCATCGCCTGACCGGTCGACTTGCCCGGCGCGGCCGCCCCCTGGATTTCCACCGACGAAATACCGTTGTAGCGCTCGAGCTTCGGCGAACCGTAGGTCCACTCGGTGCTCGCGAAGGCCGAGAACGGCACCATCGCGCCCGCGCCGTTGCGCACGAACCAGGCATTCACGTCTTCCGGTTTCATCCGGAACGGCGCGTCGCCCTGCAGGTAGACCTTCTTGATCCGGCCGTCGGTGTCGAGGAAGTTGTTCACGTACGCCGAGGCCCATGCGATCGAGAACGTCTGGTCGATCGAGGCGAGCGACACGCCGAGCGCCGAAGCCTTCTCGTGGTCGATGCTCACCTTGAACTGCGGCGTATCGTTCAGGCCGTTCGGACGCACCTGCGCGAGCGTCGGATCTTTCGCCGCCAGGCCAAGCAGCATGTTGCGCGCTTCCATCAGCTTCGCGTGACCGATACCCGCGCGGTCCTGCAGCTGGAAGTCGAAGCCCGCCGCGGTGCCGAGTTCAGGAATCGACGGCGGATTGACCGGATACACGAGCGCGTTCTTGTAGCTGCTGAAGTGCATGAACAGACGCCCAACCAGTGCCTGCACCTTCTGGTCCGGGTGCTGGCGCTGCGCGTAGTCCTTCATCCGCACGAACACGAGACCCGCGTTCTGGCCACGACCCGCGAAGCTGAAGCCGTTCACCGTGAAGGTCGATTCGACGATCGCCTTTTCGTCGTTCAGCAGGTAGTCCGACACGTCCTTGAGGGCGCGCGCGGTGGTTTCCTGCGTGGAACCCGACGGCGTTTGCACCAGCACGAACATCGTGCCCTGGTCTTCGTCAGGCAGGAACGACTTCGGCAGACGCACGAACAGCAGCCCCACCGCGAAGATCACCACCATGTAGATGATGAGCCAGCGGCCCGAGCGCTTGATCACGTGGTGCACGCCCGAGTGGTACTTGTCGCGGCTCGTGTTGAAGGTACGGTTGAACCAGCCGAAGAAGCCGGTCGCTTTTTCGTGATGACCCTTCGGAATCGGCTTCAGGATCGTCGCGCACAGCGCCGGCGTCAGAACCAACGCGACGAGCACGGACAGCACCATCGCCGCGACGATCGTCAGCGAGAACTGCCGGTAGATCGCGCCGACCGAGCCGCCCGAGAATGCCACCGGCACGAACACCGCCGACAGCACGAGCGCCACGCCGACGAGCGCGCCGGTGATCTGGTCCATCGCCTTGCGGGTTGCCTCGCGAGGCGATAAGCCCTCCTCCTGCATCACCCGCTCGACGTTTTCCACCACCACGATCGCGTCGTCCACCAGCAGGCCGATTGCGAGCACGAGACCGAACATCGACAGCACGTTGATCGAGAAACCGACCGCGCTCATGATCGCGAACGTACCGAGCAGCACCACCGGCACCGCGATCGTCGGAATCAGCGTGGCGCGCAGGTTCTGCAGGAACAGGTACATGACGAGGAACACCAGCACGATACCTTCGAGCAGCGTCTTGACCACTTCCTCGATCGACAGGCGCACGAACGGCGTCGTGTCGTACGGGTACTGCACCACCAGGCCGTGCGGGAAGTACTTCGACAGTTCGGCGATCTTCGTGCGCACCGCCTTCGCGGTGGCGAGCGCGTTCGCGCCCGTGGCGAGCTGGATACCGAAGCCTGCCGTCGGCTGACCGTTGTACTTGGTGTCGAAGTTGTAATTTTCGCCGCCGAGCTCGACGCGCGACACGTCGCGCAGACGCACCTGCGAGCCGTCCTGATTCACCTTCAGCAGGATGTTGCCGAACTGCTCGGGAGTATTGAGCAGCGTGGCCTGCGTGATCGTGGCCTGCAGCACCTGGCCCGGCACCGACGGCGTGCCGCCGAGCGAGCCGCCCGCGACCTGCACGTTCTGCGCCTGCAGCGCGGTTTCGACATCGAGCGGCGTCAGACCGAAGTTATTCAGCTTGTTCGCGTCGAGCCAGATGCGCATCGCGTACTGCGAGCCGAACAGCGTCACCGTGCCCACGCCGTCGATACGGCTGATCGGATCCTGAATGTTCGACGCGACGTAGTTCGCGAGGTCGTACTTGTTCATGCTGCCGTCGGTCGACACGAACGCCATCACCAGCAGGAAGCTGCTGCTCGACTTCGTGACCTTGGTGCCGAGCTGCTGCACCGCTTGCGGCAGCAGCGGCGTGGCGAGCTGCAGCTTGTTTTGCACCTGCACCTGCGCGATGTCAGGGTTGGTGCCGGCCGCGAACGTCAGCGTGATGGTGGCCGTGCCCGAGTCGTCCGAGGTCGACGCGAGGTACAGCAGGTGGTCCAGACCACTCATCTGCTGCTCGATCACCTGCGTAACGGTGTTTTCCACCGTCTTCGCCGAAGCACCCGGATAGGTTGCGCTGATCTGGATGGACGGCGGCGCGATGGTCGGGTATTGCGCGATCGGCAGCGTGAACACCGACGCGATACCCGCGAGCATCAGGATGATGGCGATCACCCATGCAAAAATCGGGCGATCAATAAAGAACTTTGCCATGAGGCGGGCTCCCTGTTATTACGCGCCCGAAGCGGCGGAGGCAGGCTGAGCCGCGGGTTGACCTGTCTGGGCGCCGTTTGCGGCGGCCTCGGAAGCCGGGTTGCCGGGCAGTTGCGCCGGCACGGGCTTGACCTGCTGGCCGGGATGCGCCTTGTCGGTGCCCTGGACGATCACGCGGTCACCCGCCTTCAGGCCGTCCGAGACCACCCAGTACGAGCCGAAGGTGCCCGAGGTGACGAGCTGACGCAGCTCGACCTTGTTGTCGTTGCCGACGACGAGCGCGGTGGGCTGACCCTTCTGGTCGTGCGTGACGCCGACTTGCGGCACGATCAGCGCGTTCTGGTTGACGCCCTCGTCGATCTTCGCGCGCACGAACATGCCCGGCAGCAGCACGTGGTTCGGGTTCTTGAAGATCGCGCGCACCGTGACCGAGCCGGTGCCCTGGTCGACGGTCACGTCGGTGAACTGCAGCTTGCCCTTCTCGGAGTAGACGCGGCCGTCTTCCAGCACCAGCGTGACCTGCGCGGCGCCCGGACCGGTCGTCTTGAGACGCCCTTCCTGGACCTCGCGGCGCAGCTTCAGACCATCGAGGCTCGATTGCGTGAGGTCGGCGTAGACCGGATCGAGTTGCTGGACCGTGGCCATCAGCGTGGCCGCACTCTGCTGCACGAATGCGCCCGCCGTGACCTGCGACACGCCGATCCGGCCGGTCACGGGCGAGGTCACGTCGGTATAGCCGAGGTTGATCTGCGCGGTATCGACCGCGGCCTTGCCCGCGGCGACGTCGGCGGCGGCCTGGCCTTCGGCGGCGACCGCGTTGTCGTAATCCTGCTTGCTGACCGCGTTCGCCGCGACCAGCACCTTGTAGCGATTGGCCTGCGCGGTGGTCGTCACCAGGTTCGCCTGCGCCTTCGCGAGCGATGCCTTCGCGTTGTTCAACGACGCGATGTACGGCGCCGGATCGATCTTGTACAGACGCTGGCCGGCCTTGACCTCACTACCCTCGGTGAACTCACGGCGCAGCACGATGCCGTCGACCCGCGCGCGCACCTGCGCGACGAGGAAGGCACTGGTACGGCCGGGAAGTTCGGTGACGACGGGCACGGTCGTCGGCTGGAGGGTGACGACGCCGACTTCGGGCGTCTGTGGCGGCGGGGCAGATTGTTTTGGTCCGCACGCCGCCAGCAAGATGGCAGCCGTCGCGGCACTGATTAAGCGGAATGGAACCCGTTCGACGCGCATGGAGCGACCTCTGTCAAAGACTGAGTAATGAAAAAGTGCGCGCATCCCTACCCCGGGGACGACAGCGCACACAAGCGTCTCGCGACGCTCGACCGGAAGCCCATGGATGCAAACCTGCGCCTGCAGGGCACCCTGCTACGAATGCGCCATACCGGGGAATGCCGCGCAGCGCCGCCGTTTGGCGGCCGCGAAAGCGCTTTCGAAAGGCAACAGTGACGGATATTAACTGCTCGTCGCGGCTTGGGCTATGCGATCGTGGGGTGCTATTATATATACATTCATGAATGCATGTAAAAGTGCATTTATATCTTCCGAGGCTGGGGTACCGCAGATTCGCGTCGCAATTCGCTTCAGAAGTAGTCAAAGCGTCATCTGACTGACTTAAAACTGTCCGCATAAACCCCAGGATCAGCGCAGGCTACACCAATATGGTCAGAAGAACCAAAGAAGAGGCGCTGGAGACGCGCAACCGGATTCTCGACGCGGCCGAACAGGTCTTCTTCGAGAAGGGTGTATCGCGCACGTCGCTGGCCGATATCGCCCAGGCCGCCGGCGTCACGCGCGGCGCCATTTATTGGCATTTCGCGCATAAGAGCGAGCTGTTCACCGAAATGTTCGACCGCGTGCTGCTGCCGCTCGACGAACTGAAGGCGGCGTCGCTCGATCCCAACGAAGCTGATCCGCTCGGGCGCCTGATTGAAATCTGCGTGGTCTGCCTGCGCGACACTGCCAACGATCCCCGCCGCCGCCGCGTGTTCGACATTCTGTTTCTGAAGTGCGAGCTGGTCGAAGATATGGGGCCGGTGATGGAACGGTATCAGACCAATATGCGCGAGGGGCTCGCGAAGATCGAGGGCGGTCTGCGCAATGCGATCTCCAAAGGCCAGATGCCCGCCGACCTCGACACGAAGCTTGCCGCGGCGATGGTCCACGCGTTCGTCGGCGGTTCTTTGCGCGACATGCTGTTTTTGCCCGACGCGACCGACTTCGGCGCGCAAGCGCAGCAGATGGTGGAAGCGATGTTCGACGGCTTGCGCCTGAGTCCGGCGTTGCGCAGGAAGGCGGCGTAGAAGGCGCGCCAGGGTGACGGATTGGAACAGCGGGCGGTTCGGTGGACCGCCCGTTTCTGTTTTTGGACCGGACCACCGCCCCTGCGCCGGGTTCAGGCAACCGCCCGGCGCGCTCGCGCCGCCTGATTCGACGCATAGATGTTGCCGCGCTCGAGCGGCGCGCCGCTCTTTAGCGCCGCGATCCATTGATCGGTGCTTGCGACCGCCGCGAAGCGCGACTGCAGCACCACGCTGAACACGCGATGAATCTCCTCCGCGCTCGCGAAGCCCGCGCTGTTTTCATACGGCACCGAGCCGGTTGCGTCGTGCAGGAACTCGACGGCGAGGCCAGCATGCACCGCGTGGTTGATCGTCGAGGCATCGCAATTGTGGGTCATGTAGCCGGTGACGCTCAGCGTATCGATCTGCCGGGCGGCGAGCCAGTCGGCCAGATCGGTCCCAGCGAATGCGCTCGGCAGCGACTTCTCGACGAAATGATCATGAGCGCGCGAGCTCACGACCGTGTGCAGTTCCGCGCCCGCGCTGCCGCGCGCGAACAGCGGCGAGGTGGCGGGCGCGACGTTCTGCACGATCACGACCGGCACGCTGGCGGCGCGCGCTGCATCGATCGCGCGACCGATGTTGGCGAGCGACGTGCGCACGTCCGGAAATTCGATCGGCAGGTCGCCGCTCACGTATTCGTTCTGCACGTCGATGACGATCAGCGCACGGCGCGGCGCGGGTGTGCTCATGGCAAGGCTCCTGGTCAGGAAAAGCGGTCGATGGCGCGCGCCCAGCGCGGTGGCCGCGGCGCAACGGCAATGACGGCATTGTTGCTCCGCTGCCCGCCCGTCGACAGCGGCCCGAATGACAACCTTCGCTAGAATCGGGCCATACTTACGGCTTTCATGAGGCGCCCGGCATGACCACCCTCGCATCTTCCGACGACGTCTCCGATCAGGCGCCGCGCCACATCGTCGCCGTCGTCGCGTTCGACCGCATCAGCCCGTTCCATCTGTCGGTGCCGTGCGTCGTGTTCGGCGAGGACCGTCGCGCCGGCGGTGTTCCCGACTTCGACTTCCGCGTCTGCGCCGCGGAGACAGGCGCGCTGGCGACGACCGCGGGCTTCTCGATCGCGGTCATACACGGACTCGAAGCGCTTGCCGACGCGCAGACGATCATCGTGCCGAGCTGGCGCGATCCCGCCGAAACCCCGCCCGCCGCGCTGCTCGACGCGCTGAGGGCCGCGCATGCGCGCGGCGCGCTGCTCGTCGGCCTGTGCCTCGGCGCTTTCGTGCTGGCCGCCGCGGGCATCCTCGATGGACGGCCCGCCTCGACGCACTGGGCCTGGGCCGACGAGTTCGCGCGCCGCTACCCGCGCGTGCGGCTCGACGCCGACGTGCTGTACGTCGACGACGGCAACGTGCTGACCTCGGCCGGCACCGCCGCCGGCCTCGACTGCTGCCTGCACGTGCTGCGCAAGATCTGCGGCGCGCGGGTGGCGAACCACGTCGCGCGCCGGCTCGTCGTGTCGCCGCATCGCCAGGGCGGCCAGGCGCAATACGTGCAGCAGCCGATGCCGCCGAACCCGCGCGGCGATCGCCTGTCCGGCCTGCTCGACTGGGTGAGCGGCAACCTGGCCACGCCGCATACGCTCGACACGCTCGCCGCGCGCGCGTTGATGAGCCGCCGCACCTTCACGCGGCGCTTCCGGCTCGCGACCGGCACCACCCTCGGCGCGTGGCTCCTCGCGCAGCGGCTCGCGCGTGCGCAACAGCTGCTGGAAAGCACCGACGGGTCGGTCGAAGCGATCGCGGCGAGCGCCGGATTCGGCTCGGCCGCATCGCTGCGGCAGCATTTCGCGGACGCGTTTCGCACGTCGCCGAGCGCGTGGCGGCGGGAGTTTCGCGGGGATTAGATGAAGGCGGCGGGAGCACCGCTATTTCGTAATGCGTCACCGGGATTTCGTAGTCGCGCGGGATGTTTGTCGCGCGTTCCATCAGGGGCTGCGCGCGGCTCGCGGCCTCAATGCTCGCTGAACCAGCGCGCGACATACAACAATAGTGCGACCAGAAAGATCATCCCGGCCCACGCCCAGTACGGCACGACATGCTGACCGGGCTCGTGATGCGACCAGCTATGCGACGCGCTCGCCGCGCGCCCCGACAGCGCATGGCTGTGCTCGATGCGCGCTCGCCGCGCGATGCCGCCGAGCGTGATCGGCCGCAAAAACACGTACTGGCGACGCGGCGCCGTGCCACGCGCGCGGTTCGGCCCTTTGCCGTGCTTGGCGCGCACGACGGCGTCGAACTCGGCGAAAAAATCGTCGGCGATCTGACGCAAGGCGTTCTCGAGCTGGCGCGTCGGCAGCTCGGCGAGCGGTCCCGACGACGTCGCCCACAGTGTGTAGTCGATGCGCGTGCCCGGCTCCCGCCCCTCGTCCGCGCGCAAACGCACTTCGATCTGACCGCGCAATGCGCCGATGCCCTCGGCCCGGGCCTTGAAGTTGATGGTGCGGCGCTGCGCGTCCGCCGGGCCGGAATCCTGGCCGGCGACGTGCGCGCGCGCCTGATAATGCGCGCGCAACGGGCCGAGCGGCACGGTCATCGTCAGCGCGTATTCGCCGTGGTCGAGACGCACGAACGACTCGCAGTTGTCGAGGCTGGCACGCAACAGCGCGAGGTCCTGCAACGCGTCCCAGACCTCGGACGGCGCCAGCGGAATCCGTAACGCGTCGTTCAGTTCCATGACAACCTCCCCGATGAACGCGCCGACTGCGGGATCAGGACGTCTGATCGATGCGGTCGACGCGCGATGCGTAAAAAGCGAGATAGCCCTTGATGCGACTGACCTGCTCGAACGGCGCCTCGTAGCACCACACCGCGTTCTCGATCACGCCATCTTCGGTGCGCAGATGGAAGTACGACGCGTCGCCCTTGAACGGACAATGCGACGTGTGCGTCGAGCGTTCGAGCCGGGCCATGTTCACGTGCTCGCGCGGGAAATAGAACACGTCGGCGAGGCCGGTCTCCGATAGCGTCAGCGCGGCCTTGGTGTCGGCCATCGTCACGCCGCCGTGAATCACGCGCACGCGGTGACCGTTGTCGCGGATCACGATGGTATGGCCGTCCAGCCGTCCCGCAGATGTCGACGCATCGCTCATGTCCAGGCTCCGTGATGGGGTGGGTGCTGCACTGCCGGCTGTTGCCGCCGGAACGGCAAAGCCACGGGAGCTGCCCGTGGCTTCATTATCGGCCAAACTTCGGCCGATTGCGCAAGCTTGCTGCGCGGCGGCGGACCGATCGACCCGTTACTTCGCGTTCCAGATGAACGCGGATTTGACGTTGCCGTGCGCCGGCACGCTAACCGAGCGGGTTTGCTCGCTGTCGTTGTATTTCGCGTGCACCGTATAGCGGCCGGGGCTCAAGCGCACCAGCATGAACGGTCCGCGCGACGTCGTGTTCAGCACTTCGCCGTTATGGGCATCGACGATACGCACGTGCACATCCGCGAGAAACTCGGCGTTGGGTCCGGTGAAGCGCAACGTCAGTGGCCACTGGCTTTGCGCTTGTCGCAACGCCCGCGATTCGTCGAGGCCGACGCCGCCCGATACGTACGACACGTCGCCCTGCTGCTGGACTTGCGGCAGACCGCCGCCGTTGGTGTTGCCCGCGCTGGTGTTGTCGGTCGTCGAGCCACCGGTCACGCCCGCCTGCTGCGCGTACGCACCGCCCGCCAGTCCGAGCGCGAGCGCCGCGCACAGCGCGACGGCTACGATCCTTTGCTGATTGCGTTGGGTTTTCATTGGTTCGCTCTCCTTGTTGCAGTCCTTGCCCAGTCCCCGAACAGGCCCAAATGAAGGCCGAAGCAACCTGCGTGCCAACCATCCGGTTGCGTCGACTAGACATGCGCGACCGTGGCACCAAGCCGCGTGGCGCGTTTCGCCCTGCCCGCGCTGCTCGCCGTAGCACGGTGCGGACAGGCGAAAAAAAACCGGTCCTTGCAGTAAATGCAAAGGACCGGCAATCGCTACTACAGCTCAAACTGGGATGGGCGATCCGTTCGAACCGCCCGGATACTGGATCAGCCGAGATCTACGGGCACGAAAATCTGCGCGTTGTCCCGCTGGATCAGCAGCGCAATGCTGTTGCCTGCACCCGAAATCATCTGCTTCAGCTGATCGATGTTCGTGACGGGACGGCCATTGACCGCGAGAATCACGTCGCCCGCCTGGATGCCGGCACTCGCCGCCGCGCCGCCTGCCTGCTGCACGAGCAGACCGTGCGACACCGACGCGCTGCTCTTCTCTTCCGGCGTCAGCGGCCGCACCGCGACGCCGAGACGGCCTTGCAACTGGGTCTGCTGATCGGTCTTGTTCGCCGACGCAACCTTTGCGTCCGAGAACGAGCCGATCGTCACCTTCACGTCCTTGCTGGCCTTATCACGCCACACTTTCAGCGTCGCCGAGCTGCCCGGCGCGAGACCTGCGATCTTCGCCGGCAGATCCGTCGAATCGCTCACTTCGTCGCCATTCACCGACAGGATCACGTCGCCCGGCTGCAAGCCAGCCTTGGCCGCCGGCCCGTTGGCGTCGACCGAGCTGACCAGCGCGCCTTGCGGCTTCTGCATGCCGAACGACTCGGCGAGCGTCTGGTTCAAGCCCTGTACCGCGACGCCGAGGCGGCCGCGGCTCACGTGACCGGTCTTGACGAGATCGTCTTTGACCTTGATCGCCTCGTTGATCGGGATCGCGAACGACAGGCCCTGGAAGCCGCCCGTCTGCGAGTAGATCATCGAGTTGATGCCGATCACTTCGCCTTGCAGATTAAAGAGCGGACCGCCCGAGTTGCCAGGGTTCACCGGCACATCGGTCTGGATGAACGGCGTGTAGTTCTCATTGGGCAGCGAACGCGACTTCGCGCTGATGATGCCCGAGGTCACGGTGTTGTCGAAGCCGTACGGTGAACCGATCGCGACGACCCACTGACCAACCTTGCTTTGGCGCGGATCGCCAATCTTCACCGTCGGCAGATCGCTCGCGTTGATCTTCAGCACGGCGACGTCGGACTGCTTGTCGGCACCGACCACCTTCGCCTTGAATTCGCGCTTGTCGGTGAGCTTCACGGTGACGACGTTCGCGCCATCGACCACGTGCGCGTTCGTCAGAATGTAGCCGTCGTTGCTGATGATGAAGCCCGAGCCGAGGCTCACGCTCGGCTGGTCGGGCGCGTCTCCGCCATCGCCGCCCTGCATGCCGGGCACGCCGCCGAAGAACCGCTTGTAGAACTGATAGAACGGATCGTTCGGATCGATCGGCAGCTGGTTGCCGTTGAGGTTGCCGCCATTACCACGCATCGCGGTTTGCTTGACCACGTGCTTCGCGCTGATGTTGACGACGGCCGGACCGTAGGTCTCGACGAGACCGGAGAAATCGGGGATACCGGTTTTGGCGGCTGCTTCGGCTGGCATCATCGCGGCGGCTTGCGCCGGCGAGATGATCTGCGGTGCTGGCACATCGCGATGGCCCGCCACATAGCCGGCTGAAAGCGCAGCGGCCACAGCTACCGCAACGGCGCCGCGGGACAAGGTTTTCGCGTTCATCATGAGCTCCTGACTGGAGAAAGTGACTTTGGATGTCGACGAGCGTAAAGGGCATCACTTAAAAGAGTCTTAAGCAGCGCCAGATCATGGGAACCTTATTGGACCGGCCGCTACGGACCGCCGCGCCAGCACGAACGCCGGCGTTGGCCGAACAGTAAATCACCATGATCAGAAGCGTACGATGACCTGCAAACCACCGGCCGGCGAGTCGTCGAGCGACACTTGCGCATGATGTTGGGTGGCGATCCGACGCACGATCGCGAGACCGAGGCCGCTGCCCGCCACGTCGGTGCGCGCGCGATTCGCGCCCGCTCCCGCGCGATAGAACCGGTCGAACACGCGCTCGCGATCGGCGGGATCGATACCGGGGCCGCTATCGGCGATCCGCACGACCGGACGGCCGTCCTCGACACGCAGGCTGACGTCGACGCGGCCGCCACGCGGCGTGTACTTGGTCGCGTTGTCGACGAGGTTGTTGAACATCACGCGCAGCGCTTCGGCGTCGCCGGTCACGCTGGCGGCCTCGCTCGCCTCGATGCCGAGGTCGACGCCGCGATTCATCGCGAGCGGCGCGTAGGTCGCGACGCACTCCTGCAGCAGCTCGCGCAGATCGAGCATCACTGCGCCGGCGGCGCCGTCCGGCTCGGCGCGCGCGAGCGCGAGCAGTTGCTCGGCGAGGCGCGTCGCGCGCGTGACACCCGCCTGCAGATCGGCGAGCGCCTCGCTGCGGGCTGTGTCGTCCTTCGCGCGCGCGACCAGTTGCGCCTGAATCTGTACCGCGGCAAGCGGCGTGCGCAATTCGTGCGCGGCATCGGCGACGAACGCCTTCTGGATATCGAGCGCGGTCGCGAGCCGCTGCAGCAGCCCGTTCAGCGCACGCACGAGCGGCCGCACTTCGAGCGGCAGGCGCTTATCAGGCAATGGATCCAGCGCTTCGGGATGACGGGTGTCGAGCGCGCTCGTCACGCGCCGCAGCGGCCGCAGCCCGCGACCGACGATCACCCATACCGCGAGTCCGAGCAGCGGCAGCAGCACGATCAGCGGCCACAGCGTGCGCAGCGCGACATCGGCGGCGAGCCGGTTGCGCACCGACAGCGGCTGCGCGAGCTGCACGACGTTGTCGCCGACGATCGCGCCATATACGCGCCATTCGCCGCGGTCGGTGCGCTCGGTCGAAAAACCGAGTTCGGCGCGCGGCGCGAGCGGCGCACGCGGCCGCGAGTAATACATCAGCATGCCGTTGCGGTTCCAGATCTGCAGCACGATGCCCTCGTCGCCGGTATCGCGGCCGAGCACCTGCGAGAACGGTTCCGCCGGCAACGCCGCGGCGATCTGCTCGAGCTGGTAGTCGAACAGCTCGTTCGCTTCGGCGAGTGCCTGCCGGTAGATCAGCCAGCCCGCGATGCCGACGCCGAGCAGCACGAGCGCGAGCAGCCAGAACAACAGTTGTCGGCGAATCGAGCGCATCGGCTCAGGCGTCCTTCGCGATCATGTAGCCAAGCCCGCGGACGTTGCGGATCAGATCGGCGCCGAGCTTCTTGCGCAGCGCGTGGATATAGACCTCGACGGTATTGCTGCCGATCTCCTCGCCCCAGCCATACATCTTTTCCTCTAGCTGGCTCTTGGACAGCACCGCACCGGGTCGCGCGAGCAGCGCCTCGAGCAGCGCGAATTCGCGCGCGGATAGCGCGACCAGGGCGCCATCGAGCGTCACCTGGTGCGACGCGGGATCGAGGGTCAAATTGCCGTGGCGAATCGTCGAATCGCTGCGGCCGGACTGGCGCCGGATCAGCGCGCGCATCCGCGCAGCGAGTTCGTCGAGATCGAAAGGTTTGACAAGGTAATCGTCGGCGCCGGCGTCGAGGCCCTTGACACGATCGGCGACCGCGTCGCGCGCGGTGACGATCAGCACCGGCAGCGCATGGCCGCGCGCACGCAGTGCGCGCAGCACCTCGAGACCGTCGCGCTTGGGCAGACCGAGGTCGAGCAACGCGAGGTCGTAAGGCTGGGCCGCAGCCGCTCGCAGCGCCGCTTCGCCGTCCTCGACCCAATCGACGGCGAAGCCTTCGCCGCGCAGCGCCTTGCGCACGCCTTCGGCGATCATCCGGTCATCTTCGACTAGCAGGATGCGCATGGTTGTCCGTTCCAAAACATTTGATGATGCCGCATTCTAGCGCCCGCTTCCGACCCGTGCGGCGTGTGGCGCTTTTTTCACCGCAGCCTCGCGGGATGTCACTACAATGGGCGCTTTGCGTCGCGCGACGGCCGTCGGGTAGACCGCGGCGCGCTACCGCGCCGTCAAGGCGCCCAGCTTGCCGTTCCATCGTCCCGCGCACGCCGCACGCCGCTCGCCGCTCGCCGCACACCTTGAAATCCTGCTCGTCCGTTTGCCCGTTTACCCGTTCATGACGCACCCTTTTCTGTCTTCCGTCGCACGCCGTATGGCGGTGCACTCGCGCCGTATGTTCGATCGCGCAGCCTTCATGCCTAACCGTGTCGGGCCGCGCGCGGCCGTCTGGCTCTGCGCCGCCGCGCTCGGCGCAGGCACCCTGCTGCCGCTGACCGGGGAGGCCCGCGTCAAGGCCACGCATCCGAGCGTCAACGTCACGACGGTACTGCCGCAGCCGGTGATGGTCGGTCTGCAGCGCGCGCACGTGCCGTTGTCGTCGATCAGCGTGGTCGTCGAAAAGGTCGGCGATCGCACGCCGATCCTCGCGCTGAACGCCGGCAAGCCGATGATGCCCGCCTCGACGATGAAGCTCGTCACCACCTACTCGGGCCTGTCGATCCTCGGTCCCGGTTACCGCTGGCGCACCAGCGCGTACGCGGACGGCCCGCTCGACGCGAGCGGCGTGCTGCACGGCAATCTGTACATCCAGGGCACCGGCGACCCGAAGCTCGTGCCCGAAGAACTGATCGACCTCGTGCAGAAGATTCACAAGGCGGGCATCAACGGTATCGACGGCGCGCTGGTGCTCGACAAGCGCTACTTCGATCCGTCGACTCGCGACCTGCCCGCGTTCGACGACGACGTGAACGCGCCGTACAACGTCGGCCCCGATCCGCTGCTGTACGCGTTCAAATCGCTGTCGTTCACGCTGACGCCGTCGCCCGATGGCACGGTGGCGATCGACGTGCTGCCCGCGCTCGCGCAACTGCGCATCGACAACCAGCTGCGTGCGACGAGCGGCCCATGCCGGGGCGAGCTGCCGACGCCGACCGTCACGCCGGAGCCTGACGGCACTCTCGTCGCGTCGTTCATTGGCGACTTTCCGGTGCGCTGCGACGCGCGCACGATCAACGTCGCCGTGCTCGATCACTCGACGTTCTTCGCGCGCGGCTTCCTCGCGCTGTGGCAGCAAACCGGCGGCACATTCACGGGCGCGACCCGCGAAGGCGCGGTGCCCGCCGGCGCGAAGCTCGTCGCCAGGCACGAGGGGCCGATGCTGTCGGACATCGTTCGCGACATCAACAAGTTCAGCAACAACACGATGGCGCGCAACCTGTTCCTGACAATCGGCGCCGCCGAGGAAGGGCCGCCCGCCACGCCCGCGAAAGCCGCGCACGCGGTCGAAGCTTTCCTGACGCGCGACAGCCTGAACACCGAATACCTGTCGCTCGATAACGGCTCGGGCCTGTCGCGCGACGAACACATCACCGCGCTCGCGCTCGCCGATGTCCTGCAACGCGCGAACGCGAGCCCAGTCGCGCAGGTGTTCGTCGACTCGCTGCCGATCGCCGGTGTCGACGGCACGATGCGCAATCGCCTGACCAGCCAGGGCGCGGGCGGCAACGCGCACATCAAGACCGGCACGCTGCGCGACGTACGCGCGATCGCCGGCTACGTCGCGTCGGCCGACGGCAACAGCTATGTCGTCGTCAGCCTGATCAACGATCCGCATTCGGAAGCGGCGCGCGCCGCGCACGACGCGCTGCTCGAATGGGTGTACGAAGGCCCGTCGCAGGGCTTTACGAAGGTTTCCGCGCCCATCGAGGAAGCGCGCGAGAAGCCCAGGAAAAACCCGCGCAAGCGCGGCGGCCACTGAGTATTCCTTCTAGCGATGCCGCGCGCGGCAAGCTCCTAACCGTGTACGCTGTCGGGCAGCATGCGGCGCGCGACATCACGGGCTTGCCGCGTCGGGCGCCGGTCGTGCAGACCGCGCGGCCTCACGAACGATAACGACACCACCCGCCGCGTACCGCGAGGCGGTCAGGGACCAGGAAGGGAGACAAGATGCAATTCGATGCCGAATTGCTGCTGCTCGCCATGGCGCCCGTCTTTCTTGCCTGCATCGGCTCGGAGGCGTGGCACGTGAGCCGCACGCGCCCGGCCGAGCGGCTCTACAGCTGGCGCGACACGCTGTGCAACGCCGCGCTCGCGCTGCTGCAGCAGGCCGCCGACAAGCTCGCGTGGCTCGCGATCATCCCTGTCTACGCGTTTTTCTACGAGCATCACCGCATTCATACATGGCCGGCGACGTGGCTGTCGTTCGTCGTGCTGTTCGTCGCGCAGGACCTGCTCTATTACGTCTTTCATCGCTGCAGTCATCGCGTGCGCTGGCTGTGGGCCGCCCACGTCGTGCATCACTCGTCGGAGCGGATGAATTTTTCGACCGCGTTCCGCCAGAGCCTGCTGTACCTGATCGCCGGCATGTGGGTGTTCTGGATTCCGCTCGTCATTCCTGGCTTTGCTCCGAAGCAGATCGTCGCGATCGTGCTGATCAATCTCGGCTTCCAGTTCTTCGTGCACACGCAGGCGATCGGCAAGCTCGGCTGGCTCGAATACGTGTTCAATACGCCGTCGATCCATCGCGTGCATCATGCGCGCAACGATCGCTACATCGATCGCAATTACGCAGGTGTACTGGTGATCTGGAATCGCCTGCTCGGCAGCTACGTCGAAGAAGATCCGCACGAGGCGCCGCGGTACGGCATCGTCGAGCCGCTGCACACGTACAACCCGCTGAAGGCGACGTTTCACGAATGGGCATCGACGGCCGCAGACTTCGCGAGCGTGCGCGGCTGGCGCAACAAATGGCGTGCGCTGTTCGCGCCGCCCGCCTGGGCCGCCGCTCATCATGCGCAGCACGCGCAGGGAGCCGGCTTGAACTCAAACCATACGGTCGCGCTTCGGACATCGCGCAGGCCGTAGAAGATTCTGTAAGCTGTCGTCACGCCGCCAAACGCGGTGGACGCCGCCTGCAACACATGGCATCAAGGGCCACACATACGAGGAGATGCAGTCAACATGAATCAAACCGCTTCGAAGAAACCGCAATGGTTGCGCGTCACGCAGATCGCAGTGGCGAGCGCAGCGTTCGCCGCGCTCGCGGCATGCGGCGGTGGCAGCGACAACAATAGTTCGAGCAGCAGCAACACGCCGCCGGGGGGCGTCACGCTGCAGGTCGTGTCATTCGGCGACAGCCTGTCGGATGTCGGCACATACATGCCGGCGGTCCAGGCGAACGTTGGCACGGGCGGCGGCCGCTTCACGACGAATCCGGGTGAGGTCTGGACGCAGAAGGTCGCCGAGTACTACGGCGGCACGCTCACCGCCGCCTACGTCGGCGGCTTCGGCATGCCGCTCACCGCGACGGGCGGCCTCGGTTACGCGCAGGGCGGCTCGCGTGTCGATCTGCAGCCGGGCGAAGGCTACGCGCCGAACAACATGGCCGCGACGACGGTGCCGGTCACGACGCAGGTCGCCGAGTATCTGGCCGGGCACAATAACAGCTTCAATTCGAACCAGCTCGTGCTGATGAACGGCGGCGCGAACGACATCTTCGTCGCGGTCCAAGCGGTCTCGGCTGCCGGTACGGCAGCGGCGACGCAGGCGCTCCTGAACGGCGGTACCCCGGCCGACGCGCAGACGGCGGCAGCCGCCGCGTCGCAGACGGCCACGCTGGCCGCGCTGCAGGACATCACCACCGCGGCGACCACGTTCGTCGGCACGGTGCAGAAGGTCGTCGCGTCGGGCGCGACGCACGTGGTGGTGTCGGACGTGCCGGACATCGCGCAGACGCCGCAAGGTCTCGCCGCGGGCGCGCAAGGCCAGGCGCTCATCAACGCGCTCGTCAAGACCTACAACGGCGTGCTGCAGCAAGGCCTCGCGTCGACCAAGCAGGTCATCTACGTGAGCGCATTCGCGTGGATCGACCAGACGTTGCAGAACTATCAGTCGCTCGGTTTCACCGTGTCGAATACGGGCACCGCGTGTAACCTGACGTCGATGGCCCAAAGCGCGACCACGTACGCGACGAACAATCCGAGCGTGCTCGCCTCCGGCCAGACGGCGGCGGACTTCGGCAGCGCGCTTGCGTCGTCGCTGTTCTGCTCGCCGCAAACCTACACGGTGGCCGGCGCGGACCAGACCTACATGTTCGCCGACCTCGTGCATCCGACCACGCATCTGCAAGCGCTGTTCGCACAGCAGGTGGAGACGCAGATCGCTGCTAGCGGGCTTGGCAAGTAACGCGGCGTTGGCCGTGGGGTTAGCGGTATTGACATGACAGCTAACCGGCGTCGCTAAGGCTGGCTAGATGGCAAAAGGCCCGGCTCGTTGAACGAGCCGGGCCTTTGCCTTTTCCGGTGGCCGTGCCATGCAGCGCAGCGAGCCGATTGCATCAGTGCTGCGCTTCGAATGCCGCCGCCGCGCGCCCGAGCCGATCGTTGACCGCGATCCATTCGATCGTGTCCGGCAGCTTCTCGATCAGAATCCGCGTGACGTTCGCGCGATCGAGCGCGCGCAGCAAGCCGTAGAGCTCGCGTGCATAGACGTGCGGATCTTCCGGCGCGGCGACGAAATGCACGCCGTCGACATCGGCCCACTGTCCCGCACGCGACGCACGCGCGACCAGCGCGACGCGCTCGCCCGGCTCGCGCACCGCGAGCAGCGGCTCGAGCTCGCCGAATGGCAGCAGCACGAGCGGCGTGCGCGGCGCGTAATGCGCTTTCAACGTGCCCGACGCGCGCGGCGCGCTCGCGTCCGACCCGTCGGGCAGACGCGGCGCCTCGCCGAGCACGTCGGCGATATCCTGCGGCGTCACGCGACCGGGCCTCAGCAGCGCCGGAAAGCCGCGCGACAGATCGAGAATCGTCGACTCGATACCGACATCCGACGCGCCGCCATCGAGCACATAAATCGCGCTGCCGAACTCGTCGCGCACATGCTGCGCGGTGGTCGGGCTCACATGCCCGAAGCGGTTCGCCGACGGCGCGGCGACGCCGCCATGCCCGCCGCGCAACGCGCTGAATGCATCGAGCAACGCCTGCGCAACCGGATGCGACGGGCAGCGCAGTCCCACCGAGTCCTGCCCGCCGCTGACCGCCGCCGGAATGCGCGCAGCGCGCTTGAGGATCAGCGTGAGCGGTCCCGGCCAGAACGCGTCGATCAGGCGCTGCGCATCCGCCGGCAAATACTCGACCCAGTAGTTCGGATCGCCATGCGGCGCGAGATGCACGATCACCGGATGATTGGCCGGCCGCCCCTTCGCCGCGTAAATGCGCGCGACCGCGTCCGGGTTCTCGGCATCGCCGCCGAGGCCGTACACGGTTTCCGTCGGAAACGCGACCAGCCCCCCCGCGTCGAGCAAGGCCGCCGCGTGCTCGATCTGCGCGGCGCTGACCGGCAACGCGTTGGTAGCGTCCTCGGCGGGTTTCTGTTGATCCGGCATGGCGCGCGTCAGCTGGTGGCGATGTGCAGCAGCCGCGCGCAATCGCGCGCCGCGGTGCGGGCTTCTTCGAGGGTCGGCGCGGTGAAGTTCACGTGGCCCATCTTGCGGCCGCAACGCGCCTCTTCCTTGCCGTACAGATGCAGGCGCGCTGACGGCATCGCGGCGACTTCCTGCCAGGGCGGCGTGACCGCCGCGCGCTTCGGACCGTCCGGAAACCACACGTCGCCGAGGATGTTCAGCATCACCGCCGGCGAATGCTGGCGCGTGTCGCCGAGCGGCATGCTGGTCATCGCGCGCACCTGCTGCTCGAACTGGCTCGTCGCGCACGCGTCGACCGTGTAGTGGCCGGAGTTATGCGGGCGCGGCGCCATTTCGTTGGCGACCAGCGAGCCGTCTTCGAGAATGAAGAATTCGACGCACAGCACGCCGACGTAGCCGAGCTTCTCGGCGATCTGCAGCGCGGCCTGTTGAGCCTGCTGCACGAGCGCCGGCGACGCGTCCGGCGCGGGGACGATGGTGTGCGACAGCACGCCGTCGCGATGGGTGTTCTGCGCGAGCGGATAGACCACCGACGCCCCGCTCGCCGCGCGCGCGATCAGCGCCGACACCTCGAACTTCAGCGGCAGGCGCTTCTCGAGCACACACGGCACGCCGCCGAGCGACGCATGCGCCTCGCGCACTTCCTCGGCGTTGCGCACGCGAATCTGGCCTTTGCCGTCGTAACCCATGCGCGCCGTTTTCAGGATGCCGGGCAGCACCGCTTCGAGCGCGCCATCGCCCAGCGCCGCAAGCGCATCCGACGACTCGATCACGACGTGCGGCGCAACCGTCACACCCGACGACGCGATAAAGCGCTTCTCGGCGATCCGGTCCTGCGCGACGGCGACGCAACGCCCCGCCGGGCTCACGAAGGTGGACTTGCCGAGAAAGTCGAGGCTCGCGGACGGCACGTTCTCGAATTCGGTCGACACCGCCGCGCACAACCGCGCGAGTTCGGTCAGCGCCGCTTCGTCGCCGTAGGCCGCGCGCAGGTGGCGGTCGGCGACCGCGCCGGCCGGGCTGGTTTCGTCCGGGTCGAGCACGGCGACGCGATAGCCCATCGCCTGGGCGGCAAAACAGAACATGCGGCCGAGCTGGCCGCCACCGACCATGCCAAGCCATGCGCCGGGCAGAATCGGTGAAACCGGTGTGTTGTCAGGGTTCATCTTGGTGGTCGGTCGCGGCCGGATACGCGTCGCGCTCATGCATCGAGCGGCGGGCATCCGGCCGGGGGTCGGACAGGAGACGTCTTATAAAACAACCAGCGCGCTTACAGCGCCGGCAATACCATCGCGTGAGCCGCTTCGTTCTGGCGCACACGGAATGCAGCGAGCTTGTCCGCGTATTCGGCGCTGGTGCCGGAGAGCAGGGACACCGCAAACAGCGCCGCGTTCGCGGCACCCGCCTCGCCGATCGCAAACGTCGCGACCGGCACACCCTTGGGCATCTGCACGATCGAATGCAGCGAATCGACGCCCTTCAGATACTTGCTCGCGACCGGCACGCCAAGCACCGGCACCGTGGTCTTCGCGGCCAGCATGCCCGGCAGATGCGCGGCGCCGCCCGCACCCGCGATGATCGCGCGAATGCCGCGCTCGCGCGCGCTTTCAGCATAGGCGAACATTTCGTCGGGCATGCGGTGCGCGGACACGACCTTCGCTTCGTACGGCACGCCGAATTCCTGCAGAATCGCGACGGCGTTTTTCATCACTTCCCAGTCGGAACTGGAGCCCATCAATACGCCGACGACCGGCGCATCATGCGTATGGGCGGTTTGTGCTTCACTCATCTTACGGCTTCCTTGTTTCCCGGCGATGCGCGCCTGACACGGCGCGCGCGATCAGATCAGTCGAGCTTGTGGCCCGTCAGGCGCTCAAGCGCTTCCCGGTACTTCTCGCCCGTTTTCGCGACCACGTCGTCCGGCAGCTTCGGCGCCGGCGGCTCTTTCTTCCACGGCTGGGTTTCGAGCCAGTCGCGCACGAACTGCTTGTCGAACGACGGCGGGTTCGTGCCGACCTGGTACTGGTCCGCCGGCCAGAAGCGCGACGAATCGGCGGTCAGCGCCTCGTCCATCAGATACAGCTTGCCGTGGTTGTCCAGACCGAATTCGAACTTCGTGTCCGCAATGATGATGCCGCGCGTGGCCGCGTAATCAGCGGCTTCCTTATACAGACGGATCGAAATGTCGCGGATCGTGGCCGACAGTTCGGTGCCGATGCGGCGCTCCATCTCGTCGTAGGTGATGTTTTCGTCGTGGTGGCCCATCTCGGCCTTGGCGGCCGGCGTGAAGATCGGCTCGGGCAGCTTCTGCGCGTTCAGCAGACCCGGCGGCAGTTGCACGCCGCAGACCGAACCGGTGGCCTGGTAATCTTTCCAGCCGCTGCCGGCCAGATAGCCGCGCACCACCGCTTCGACGAGGATCGGCTCGAGACGCTTGACGACCACCGCGCGCCCCTTGACCTGCTCGACTTCGTCCGGCGCGACCACCGACTCCGGCGCGACGCCCGTCAGGTGGTTCGGCACCACGTGCTTCAGTTTCTCGAACCAGAAGTTCGCCATCGCGTTGAGCACGCGACCCTTGTTCGGAATCGGCTCGCCCATGATCACGTCGAACGCCGACAGACGGTCGGTCGTGACGATCAGCAACTGGTCGTTGCCCACGGCATAGTTGTCGCGGACTTTGCCGCGGCCGAGCAGCGGCAGCGAGCGGAGCGTGGATTCGTAGAGGGTAGACATCGTCGTGGTTCGCTAAAAGTGGTGCAAAAAATGTGACCGGAACAAAAGGGAAACGCCGTTCCCCCGATGATGCGGGAACGGCGATCGGACGACAACCTGGCCAAACGGCCAGGCGCGGAGCCAAAACTACAGCTTAACGGACGACTTGCGCGAGCTCGCCCGACTTGTACTTCTCCGCAATTTTATCAAGCGAAACCGGCTTGATCTTGCCAGCCTGGCCTTCGCAGCCGAATTGCATGTAACGGTCGATACAGATCTTCATCGCCGCTTCGCGCGCCGGCTTCAGGTAATCGCGCGGATCGAACTTGCCCGGGTTGGTCGCCATGTAGCGACGGATCGCGCCCGTGATCGCCAGACGCAGGTCGGTATCGATGTTGACCTTGCGCACGCCGTGACGGATGCCTTCCTGGATTTCTTCGACCGGCACGCCGTAGGTTTCCTTCATGTCGCCGCCGAATTCGCGGATTTCCGCGAGCAGCTCCTGCGGCACCGACGACGAGCCGTGCATCACGAGGTGCGTGTTCGGAATGCGCTGATGGATTTCCTTGATGCGCTGGATCGAGAGAATATCGCCCGTCGGCTTCTTGCTGAACTTGTAGGCGCCGTGCGAGGTGCCGATCGCGATGGCCAGCGCGTCGCACTGGGTCAGCTTGACGAAGTCGGCGGCCTGCTCCGGATCGGTCAGCAGTTGTTCACGCGTCATCGTGCCTTCGGCGCCGTGGCCGTCTTCCTTGTCGCCCTTCATCGTTTCGAGCGAACCGAGCACGCCCAGCTCCGCTTCCACGGTGACGCCGATCGAGTGCGCCGCCTCGACGACCTTGCGCGACACTTCGACGTTGTACTCGTACGATGCGACCGTCTTGCCGTCGGCTTCGAGCGAACCGTCCATCATCACGCTGGTGAAGCCGCTGCGAATCGCCGCCATGCACACCGCCGGCGACTGACCGTGGTCCTGGTGCATCACCACCGGAATGTGCGGATACGACTCGACCGCCGCTTCGATCAGATGACGCAGGAACGGCTCGCCCGCGTACTTACGCGCGCCGGCCGACGCCTGCATGATTACCGGGGCGTTGACCTTGTCGGCCGCGGCCATGATCGCCTGCACCTGCTCCAGGTTGTTCACGTTGAATGCCGGAAGGCCATAGCCGTTTTCCGCAGCATGGTCCAGCAGTTGACGCATTGATACGAGAGGCATGCTGAAACTCCTTAGATTGAAACGAATTCTTTTGCCGTCGGCATCTTTTGCGGCGATTTTATCGCGAAGCAGGCGGCGTTCCCGCGATGACACCGGCGCTTTGGTGCGCCGTCGCACATGGACCGTGCGGGTTTCGCCGCGCTGCTTCGCTCAATCGAGCCTGTGCCGATCGAGCAGTCCTGCCTGATCAGTACGGTTCACCGACCCGCACGATCTTCAACGTGTTGGTGCCGCCCGCCTGACCCATCGGCTCGCCGACCGTCAGCACGACCATGTCGCCGTGCGACGCGTAGCCCTTGCCGACCACCGTTTCGAGCGCCTGCTGCAGCGCCGTGTCGCGGTCGGTGTTGGTGTCCAGATGCAGCGAAGTCACGTTGCGGTACAGCGCCATCGCCCGTTCGCTGCCGACGCGCGGCGTCAGCGCGAAGATCGGCACGTGGGTCCAGTGACGCGACATCCACAGCGCGGTCGAGCCCGATTCGGTCAGCGCGACGATGGCCTTGGCGCCCAGGTGATAGGCGGTGAACAGCGCGCCCATCGCGATCGACTGGTCGATCCGCGTGAACGTGCGGTCGAGGAAGTCCTTGTCGAGCTCCGACTGCTCGGACTTTTCCGCTTCGACGCAAATCGCGGCCATCGTCTCGATGGTCTGCACCGGGTACTTGCCCGCCGCCGATTCCGCCGACAGCATCACCGCGTCCGTGCCGTCGAGCACCGCGTTGGCGACGTCCGACACTTCCGCGCGGGTCGGCACCGGCGCGTGGATCATCGACTCCATCATCTGGGTCGCGGTGATCACGAACTTGTTCGATTCGCGCGCCATCCGGATCATGCGCTTTTGCAGCGCCGGCACCGCGGCATTGCCCACTTCCACGGCCAGATCGCCACGCGCGACCATGATGCCGTCCGACGCGTCGAGGATGCCTTGCAGCGCCGGAATCGCTTCCGCGCGCTCGATCTTCGCGATCATCTTCGGCTTGATGCCGTACGGCGCGCCGGCGATGTTCGCGAGCTGGCGGGCCATTTCCATGTCGGTCGCGTTTTTCGGGAACGACACCGCGACGAAATCGACGCCGAGCGACATCGCCGTGCGGATGTCCTCCATGTCTTTGGCGGTCAGCGCGGGCGCCGACAGACCGCCTCCCTGGCGGTTGATGCCCTTGTTGTTCGACAGCTCGCCGCCGATCTTCACGACCGTGTGGATCTCGTTGCCGATCAGGCGCTGCACGTTCAGCACGATCAGGCCGTCGTTGAGCAGCAGTACGTCGCCCGGCTTCAGGTCGCGCGGCAGATCCTTGTAGTCGAGGCCGACGCGCTCGTCGTTGCCGAGCTCGCAGTCGGCATCGAGGACGAACGGATTGCCGGTGACGAGCGTCGTGCGGCCGTTCTCGAATTTGCCGACGCGGATTTTCGGGCCTTGCAGGTCAGCCATGATGGCGACTTCGCGGCCGGCCTGGCGGGCCGCCTCGCGCACGAATTCGGCGCGCTGGCGATGGTCGTCCGCGGTGCCATGTGAGAAATTGAGCCGCACCACGTCCAATCCCGCCTGAATCATTTGCAGCAGGATTTCCGGCGTGCTGGAAGCCGGACCGATAGTAGCGACAATCTTGGTGGCGCGATGCATGAGTCTCCTCGTCTGGATAGGATCGCTGGTAAGAGCGCTGCGGGGCTGCTGCGGAGTTCGCGCATCGAAAGATGCTGCCTGGGGTCGCGCGCCGGTTGTGGCCGGTGTCGCTTTGTGGAGTGATGCGGGTGATGCGGGTGATGCGGCATTCGAGAGCGGCGCCTCGCGCGCCTGAGATTTGCTGCCCTGCTTGCCGGAAGGCTGTTCCGGCTGGGCCGAATCGTGTTGAGCAGCTTCGACCTGTGCCGTTGGGGGCTGCTCCGCGTCGCCGGTCGGAGCTTGCGCTGCAACCGGTTCCGCGGGCGCTCCGGCGGCTAGCGCCGGTTCGGTGGCCGCGGGCGCTATCGGCGCTTCGGCAACCACGTCCTGTCCGGCCGCTGCCGACGCAGCGGCCGCGCGTGTCGCGCGCTCCCCTGCCGGCGTTGCCGCGTTACCGCGCTGCGCTTTCACGCCACGCGCCTTGGTCGACTTCGCCGCCGGGGAGCGCGTCGCCACGTTAAGCCCGCGATTCCAGAACTTCTACCGCCGGCAGCTTCTTGCCCTCGAGGAACTCGAGGAATGCGCCGCCGCCCGTGGAAATGTAGCTCACCTGGTCGTGGATGCCGTACTTGGCGATTGCCGCGAGCGTATCGCCGCCGCCTGCGATCGAGAACGCCGCCGAGCGCGCGATCGCGTCCGCGAGCGTCTTCGTGCCGTTGCCGAACTGGTCGAACTCGAACACGCCGACCGGGCCGTTCCACACGATCGTGCCGGCCTTCTCGAGTTGCGCGGCGAGCACCTTGGCCGTTTCCGGGCCGATGTCGAGGATCATGTCGTCGTCCTGCACATCGGCGACGGCCTTTACTTCTGCCTTCGCGGTCGGCGAGAACTCCTTGGCCGTGACGACGTCGGTCGGGATCGGCACCGAGGCGCCGCGGCCCTTGGCCGCGTCGATGATCGCCTTCGCTTCGTCGAGCAGATCGGCTTCGGCGAGCGACTTGCCGATCTTCAGGCCGGCCGCGAGCATGAACGTATTGGCGATGCCGCCGCCGACGATCAGCTGGTCGACCTTCTCCGCGAACGACTTCAGGATGGTCAGCTTGGTCGACACCTTGGAGCCCGCGACGATCGCCACGAGCGGACGCTTCGGTGCGCCGAGCGCCTTGCCGAGCGCTTCGAGCTCAGCGGCGAGCAGCGGACCCGCGCAGGCAACCGGCGCGTACTTCGCGATGCCGTGCGTAGTCGCTTCGGCGCGGTGGGCGGTGCCGAACGCGTCGTTCACGTAGATATCGCAGAGCTTGGCCATTTTCTGCGCGAGCTCGTCGGAATCTTTCTTTTCGCCCTTGTTGACGCGGCAGTTTTCGAGCAGCACGACCGAGCCCGGCGCGACGCTCACGCCGTTTTCGACCCAATTCGCGACGAGCGGCACGTCGCGGCCGAGCAGCTCCGCGAGACGCTTCGCCACCGGTGCGAGCGAATCTTCCGGCTTGAAGTCGCCTTCGGTCGGACGGCCAAGGTGCGAGGTGACCATTACCGCGGCGCCGGCGTCGAGCGCGGCCTTGATGGCCGGCACGGAAGCGCGGATGCGGGTGTCTTCGGTGATGTTGCCTTGATCGTCCTGCGGCACGTTCAGATCGGCGCGGATGAACACGCGTTTGCCGGACAGCTTGCCTTCGGCGATCAGGTCGGAGAGACGCAATACCTTGTTCATGGGCTTGAGTATGCGAGTTGATGAGAAGGCGGTGACGGACAGCGCGCGGGGACGAGGCGCAGCGAACTCCAGCGCTTCGGCACAACGGCTCCGCGGGATCGGGCGCCGGCGGCCGGCCGCGGCACCAGGCGCCTTGCCGCGGCGCGCTCAACCCGGAAAAGGCATTTTAACTGATCCCAACGGCCTTCTGATCCGCGACACGGCGAATGTCGCGCATTTGATCGCAAGGCCGCAGATGCCGCGGCGGAGCATTCATCGCCGCACCCCGGGCCCGGCCCTCACAGGAAGACGCGCATCAGCGTGAATACGACCATGCCGGTCACGATCGTGCCGAGCATGGTGCGCCGCCACAAAAACCAGCCGAGGCCGGCGAGCGTCGCGTAAAGCTCATGGTTGGAAGGCGCGAACGACAGCCCATCGGACGTCGTCAGCACGTCGGGCACCACCACCGCGGCGAGCGCGGCGGCCGGCGCGTAGCGCAGCATCTTCTGCACGCGCGCCGGCAGTACCGTGCGCTCGCCGCCGATCAGGAACATCGCGCGCGTGAGCGCGGTGACGAAGGTCATGCCGAAAATGGCGAGCCAGATTTGCGTGGAGGTCATCGGGAGTCTCCGGCGCGATCGTTCACGCCACGAATGCGGCGCAGGTCGGCGCGCTCGATCATCAGGTCGGCCGCGCTGCCGGCCGCGATCGCCGCGATCACCGCGAGCAGCAACGCCAGCCGGTACGGCAGATCGAGCGCGAGCAGCGACACGATGCCGGCCACGCTGACCGCGACCAGCGTCGAGCGGGTGGCGATCGCCGACACCATCACCGGCAGCAGCGCGAGCGTGCCGGCCAGCGCGAGCCCCCAGTTGTCCGGAATCAGGCTCGCGAGCAGGATGCCGATGATCGACGACACCTGCCACGACAGCCAGCTCGATACCGCCATGCCCCAGAAGTACGCCTCCTTGCCCGGCACGTAGCCGGTCGGAAAGCTCTTCTTGACGAATAGCAGATAGATCACGTCGCCGTTGAAATAGCCCAGCACGATGCGCCGCCACATCGACAGATACGAGAAGTGCGGCGCGAGGCCGGCGCTGAAGATCACGAAGCGGGTGTTGACCATCGCCGCGGTCAGCAGCACCGTCCACACCGGCAGCTTCGCGGCGAGGAGCGGCAACACCGCCAGTTGCGACGATCCGGCGTAGCACAGCAGCGACATCGTGAGCGCCTGCGGCAGCGTGAGCACGGACTTGCTCATCGCGATGCCGGTCACGAGGCCCCAGGAAAAAATCGCCATCAGCGTGGGGGCGTAGGCGCGCGCGCCTTCACGAAAAGCGCGGCGATCGGTGTCGGACAGTCGAGCGAGCATCGGGCGAAGGGTGCGGGCGCAGGAAACGCCGTCAAGAAGGCCAGGTCGGCGCCAGCTTGCGAGACCACCCGCTGGCGCATCCGGATTTGATTTATGCGTGCGCTGGATTATAGCGTCCGGGGTGCGCCCAAATGCCCGTGGTGTGTGCAAAAGACGCTAAAATAGCGCTCCCGGCTATGTCCTGCGCTCATGGCCGCACCTCATAACGCACCTGCTGGAGAACCGTATGTCAATGGCCGACCGCGACGGCAAGATCTGGATGGATGGCAAGCTCATCGAGTGGCGTGATGCCAAAATCCACGTGCTCACCCATACGCTGCACTACGGCATGGGCGTGTTCGAGGGCGTGCGCGCTTACAAGACGGCCGACGGCGCCACCGCGATTTTCCGCCTGCAGGAGCACACCAAGCGCCTGCTGAACTCGGCGAAGATCTTCCAGATGAACGTGCCGTTCGACCATGAAACGCTCGCCGCCGCGCAGCGCGAAGTGGTCCGCCAGAACAAGCTCGAGTCGTGCTATCTGCGCCCGATCATCTGGGTCGGCTCGGAAAAGCTCGGCGTGTCGGCCCAGGGCAACACGATTCACGTCGCGATCGCCGCGTGGCCGTGGGGCGCATACCTTGGCGAAGACGGCATCACCAAGGGCATCCGCGTAAAGACGTCGTCGTTCACGCGCCATCACGTGAACGTGTCGATGGTGCGCGCGAAGGCGTCGGGCTGGTACGTGAACTCGATCCTCGCGAACCAGGAAGCGATCACCGACGGCTACGACGAAGCGCTATTGCTCGACGTCGACGGCTACGTGTCAGAAGGCTCGGGCGAGAACTTCTTCCTCGTCAACAACGGCAAGCTGTACACGCCTGATCTGTCGTCGTGCCTCGACGGCATCACGCGCGACACCGTCATCACGCTCGCGCGCGACATGGGTCTGCAGGTAATCGAAAAGCGCATCACGCGCGACGAAGTCTATACCTGCGACGAAGCGTTCTTCACCGGCACGGCGGCTGAAGTCACGCCGATCCGCGAGCTCGACAACCGCACGATCGGCGCTGGCGCGCGCGGCCCGATCACCGAAAAGCTGCAGTCGGCTTTCTTCGACGTCGTGAACGGCAGGAGCGCGAAATACGCGCACTGGCTCACGAAGATCTGAGCGACGTTTCGAGACGCCCCGCGCAGCCCAACGGCGGCGCACTGCAAGCACCCCGTATACAACGAGAAAGTCTCATGAGCGAAATCAAGGAAATGCCGCTGGTCGAACTGTCGGCAAAAGATCTGCCGGCGTATTGTCCGAACCCGGCCATGCCGCGCTGGAGCGCGCATCCGCGCGTCTTCATCGACGTGTCGCACGGCGAAGCGCGTTGCCCGTATTGCAGCACGCGTTACAAGCTGCGCGACGGCGAAGTGATCAAGGGCCATTGATCCAACGCATCGAGCGGTTCTGAGCCAGCTTGCACGGCACGAGGCGCGCATTTTGAATCACGCGCTCGCCGCGCCGCAGGCTCGACCGCACGACCCGTGCGGCCGCACCGCCGCCGCGCCGCCATCGCGGCGCGTGTGGCCAAACGGCATCGCGCCGTGCGGCTCTCCGCTTTCCCCATTTACCTATCCGAGTGCCGCGCGCGTCGCGCGCGCGGCGCTTGTTATCGACACCGGACACTCACTCTGATGCGTCGCGCGTTGGTTATCGCACCGAACTGGATCGGTGACGCATTGATGGCGCAGCCGCTGTTTGCGCGCCTCGTGAAATTGCATCCGCGCATCGTCATCGACGCGGTCGCGCCCAGCTGGGTCGCCCCCGTGCTCGAACGCATGCCGGAAATCCGCGACGTCTACGCGACCGATCTCGCCCACGGCAAGCTGCAGATGCTGCGCCGCTGGCAGCTGTCGAGCGATCTGCGCGACGTCGGCTACGACGCGGCCTACGTGCTGCCGAATTCGTTCAAGTCGGCGTTGATTCCGTGGCTGGCGGGCATTCCGCTGCGCATCGGCTACACCGGTGAGAGTCGCTACGGCGTGCTGAACGTGCGTCACGCGAATCCGCGCAAGGACGCCCGCCCGCCGATGGTCGGCCACTACGCCGCCCTCGCCTACGCGCCAGGCGCCAAGGTCCCCGAAGATCTGCCGATGCCGCGCCTCGACACGGACCTGAACGAGGCCTCGCGCGTGTCGGCGCGCTTCAATCTCGATACGCGCGTGCCGCTGCTGGTGTTCTGCCCCGGCGCCGAATACGGTCCCGCGAAGCGCTGGCCGCCCGAGCACTTCGCGTCGCTCGCGCAGATGGTCGGCCAGTCGTTCCCCTACACGCAAATCGTCGCGCTCGGCTCGCCGAAAGACGCGCCGCTCGCGCAGGCGATCGCCGAGAAAGCGCCGAACGTGCGCAACCTGTGCGGCCAGACCGCACTGGGCGAGGCTTGCGCGCTGATCTCGCGGGCCAACGCGGTCGTCACCAACGACTCCGGACTGATGCACGTCGCCGCCGCGCTGCGCCGCCCGCTCGTGGCCGTCTACGGTTCGACCGATCCGCGCCACACCCCGCCCTTGTCCGAGCTCGCGAAGGTACAATGGCTTCATCTCGAATGCAGCCCCTGTTTTGAGCGCGAGTGCCCGCTCGGTCATCTGAACTGTCTGAAGCAGCTGAGCGCCGAGCAGGTTTTCGGCGATTTGCGCGGCATGCTGCTCGCGCAGCGCTGAGCCGACTGGTACTTGCACGCAACACCGCACGCCCCGAGCGCGTCGCGTCATGTTCGCGCCTTGCGGCACGGGCAAGCTGACGCCGGGGGCGATGGTCCGGCGCTCTGGACCGTCCCGCTACCGCAGACCCGCAACCGCGCGCCGCGCACAAGAGACTGACAAGCCATGCCACGTTTTGCCCATATCTTCGAAGCCGCCGCCGATACCCTGAACGCCTACTATCAGGCCGTCGCCGAGGTCAATATCGACAGCTTGATGGGCTTGTGGATCGACGAGGAGTTCGTCAGCTGCATCTGCGCGGACGGCTCGCATCTGCACGGCCTCGAGAGCATCCGCAATGGCTTGCAGGTCCAGCTCGAAGCGCTGCCGGTGTCGATCGAGCCGCTCGACATCCGCGTCTACGACAGCCTCGGCACCGTCGTCTATGCGATTGCCGAAGCACATCGTCCGGCCGACCCGACCGCCACGCCCGCGATGGTTTTCACCACCTACGTGATGGTCCATGAACGCGGCGAATGGCGCATTGCGCATATTCACGCAAGCCCGATGCCGAACGAGACCGCCAGCCAGTTCGCAACGAAGATGCGGCATGGCCAGGGCCCGCTGCACTGACGCGCGGCACCACGACAGATTCAGAATCACGTTTTCTCGCTCTTCCGCCGGTATGAGTTCGACGCCACATAAACCCGCTTCCTCCGGTACGGCCCCCGCCAAGGTGGCGGCCGCCGTCGAGGCGACCGTCGAGCTGCTGTACCGCGCGCCGCTCTGGCTGCCGAACCGGCATGTGCAGACGATCGTCCCGTCGCTGTTCGCGCGCCGCCCCGCAGTATCGTTTCGCCGTGAGCGCTGGGACACCCCGGACGGCGATTTCATCGATCTCGACTGGGTCGCGCACGATACTCCGCCCACCGACGCCGCGCCGCTCTTCGTGCTGTTTCACGGCCTGGAAGGCAGCTCGTCGTCGCACTACGCGGTCGCGCTGATGGCCGCCGCGCGCGAATACGGCTGGCACGGCGTGGTGCCGCACTTTCGCAGTTGCAGCGGCCCGCTGAACCGGCTGCCGCGCTTCTACCATCTCGCCGACAGCAACGAGGTCGACTGGATCCTGCGCCGCCTGCGCGCCGCGCATCGCGGGCCGGTGGTCGCGGCGGGCGTGTCGCTCGGCGGCAACGTGCTGCTGCGCTGGCTCGGTGAGCGGCAGGCCGATGCGGCGCGGGTGGTAGCCGCCGCTGCCGCGATTTCGACACCGATCGACGTCCATGCGGGCGGCCGTGCGCTGTCGCAGGGCTTCGGCCTCGTCTACACGCGCAGCTTCCTGAAGACGCTGAAGCACAAGGCCAACCAGAAGCTCGAGCAGTTCCCGGGCCTGTTCGATCGCGACGCGATGCTCGCGAGCCGCACGATGTACGAGTTCGACAACGTCGTGACCGCGCCGCTGCACGGCTTTCGCGATACCGACGACTACTGGAGCACCGCAACCACCCGCCCGCTGCTGCCGCACATTCAGGTGCCGACGCTCGTGCTCAACGCGCGCAACGACCCGTTCCTGCCGGCCGAAGCGCTGCCGTCGCGGCACGAGGTGTCGGCGGCGGTCGAGCTTTATCAGCCTGAGCACGGCGGCCACGCGGGCTTCATGACCGGGCCGTTCCCGGGCCGCATCGACTGGCTGTCGCGGCGCGTGTTCGGCTATCTGGAGCGACACGTCGATCATGGATGACATCGTCAAACAGGCGCTCGCCAAATGGCCGAACGTGCCGAGTTGCACCGGCTGGCTGATGCTCGACCGGCGCGGCAACTGGCGCATGCGCGACGAAGCGGCCCAGGCGAGCGGCACGCCCGGCGTGCCGATCCGGCATGAGGCGCTGCTTGGCTTCATCAACCGGAACTATGAGGCCGATGAGCGCGGACAGTGGTTTTTTCAGAACGGACCACAGCGCGTGTATGTCGAGCTGGCTTATACGCCGTGGGTGGTCAGATTGTCCGCGCACGCGGATGGAACGCTCGCGCTGCACGACCAGGGCGGCGGCGCGTTCGAGCCGGCGGCGGTGTTCGCGGATGAAGACGGCGGCATTCTGTTTGCCGATCGCTCGCAGCCAGCACGTATCGCGGTGCTGCACGACCACGACCTCGAGATCTTCTCCGATCACGCGACGCTCGCCGACGATGGCTCATTGAGCGGTGCGTTCCACTGGAGTGTTCAGCGCACCTTGCCGCTGCAAAGCGTGCGACGCGATCAGGTGGCCGCGCGCTTTGGCTTCGTTGCGAGCCCGGCGGCGCAGGTCTGACGCGCGCAGCGGCGCGCGTTCAGGTCCACCCTACCCTTTCTCGTCGAGCCGCTCGTCCTTGTAGCGGCTCTCCATCTCGTGCAGGCGCGCGTCGACGGTCGCGAGGTCGTAATAGCCGATCGTCTTCAGGTCGCGCGCGTCCTTCAGCTGCCGGATCGCCGATGGCCACGCGCCCTCCAACGCGAACTTCTCCGCCATCGCGCGATGCTGCGTCAATGCATCGCCACTGCCCGCGCTCGCCTGCGCGAGATAGAGCCACCACGCGGGTTGATCGGGATGCGCCCGGGTCTCCTGCTTCGCGAGCGCCTGCGCGTCGGTGAAGCGATGCAGCGTCAACAGCGTGCGGATATGCATGTCGATCGCCGCGTTCGATTGCGGCCAGCGCTTCTGCGCGAGCTCGGCGAGACGCGCGGCTTCCAGTGCGACCGCTACCGCCGCCATTGGAAAAGCGGCTCTGCGCGCCGCCGTAGGTGCCGAACACGCCGCGCGCGATGTCGGGCGGCAGGATCGGATCGGCATGCGCGTCGCTCGGGCCGCTCACGAGCGGCGCCTCGGACGATGCGCGACGGATAGCGACGCAGCGAGGAATCGTTTTCGATGCAACGCGAAGCCGGTCTGACGAAGTCGAAAAACGCCGCCCGTGGCCCGGACTAAGATAACGGGCAAGGGCGTCGCAGGACGCGTACGAGGCAAAACTCAGAGCACGACACAGCGTAAATGTAATCAGTCGCCGCGACGATTCGAGGCCGCGCCGCACTGCTATGATAGGCGCCCTCTGAAGGAGTCAACCATGCCTGAACTCACTCATTTCGATGCGGCCGGTGACGCGCATATGGTGGACGTCGGCGGCAAGCAGGAGACCAGGCGCATCGCGATCGCGCGTGGCTCGATCCGCATGCTGCCCGACACGTTCGCGCTGATCCGCGACGGCAACGCCAAAAAGGGGGACGTGATCGGCATCGCGCGGATCGCGGCGATCCAGGCCTCGAAGCGCACCGCCGATCTGATTCCGCTCTGTCATCCGCTCGCGCTGACACGCGTGAAGGCCGATTTCGAACTCGACGAGCAGATGCCCGGCGTGCATTGCACGGTCCAGGTCGAGACGTTTGGACGCACGGGCGTCGAAATGGAGGCGCTTATCGCCGTGCAGATCGGGCTGCTGACCGTGTACGACATGTGCAAGGCGGTGGATCGCGGGATGACCATCACCGATGTGAAGGTGATGGAAAAGCATGGCGGGAAATCGGGGGATTGGGTGGCGCAAGCTTGACGTGCGGTTCGACAACTATCCGGATAGCAACATGACCATCGACGAACTGCTCGAGCAGCTACTGGCGTTTCGCGACGCGCGCGACTGGCGGCAGTTTCACACGCTGCGCAACCTGATCGTCTCCACCGGCATCGAAGCCGGTGAGCTGTTGGAGACGATTCAGTGGAAGACCGATGCGCAGATCGACGCGCTGCTTGGCGATCCCGCGCAATCGACGAACCTCAGGCACGAGTGCGCCGACGTGTTCATGTATCTGCTGCTGGTCGCCCATACCGCCGGCTTCGATCTCGTCGACGCGGCAGCGGAAAAACTGAAGCTAAACGAAGCGCGCTACCCCGTCGACAAGGCGAAAGGCACGGCCGCGAAGTATTCCGAGCTTTGAACTTTGAAGGGAGGAAGCCGCGGCGTCAGCACGCCTAAGCTTCCGCGGTCCGATCAATCGTCGTCGCTGTCGTCATCCCGCGTCGCATCGGCCGCCGGTGTGCCGTAGCGCTTCACCAACTGCTGCTTGAAGCCCGCGAGCGACTTCTGCTCGTCGACGAGCTGGTAGAGATAGCCGAGCTGCGCCGGCCAGTCTTTCAATTCCTCGGCGAAGATCCGCAAGCGCTCGACCGTATCGAGCGCCGCCGCGGTATCGCCGCTCAGCGCCTGCAGCACCGCGTAGCGACGCAGCACCGTCTCGCCCGGCAACAGCGCGATCGCCTGCTTGTGCATCGCGAGCTTGCGCTGCAGGTTCAGCGGATTCATCGGCTGCAGCGTCGCAAGACCGTATTCGCCCCACGCGCCGAACAGGAACGACGGATCGGCGCTGTACTGCTCGGCCGGACGCGCGCCGTAGTAGAGCACCTCGGCGCGCGCATAGTCGCGATACACCGGATACAGCGCGGCGAGTCCGCCGAACACCACCACCGCGAACGCACCGAGCGACAGATTCGCCGGCACCGCGCGCAACGGCCGCGTTTCGAGCAGGCCGAACACGAACATCGCGGGCAACAGGAAGAACATGTACTGCTGCGGATACTCGACGAGCGCATGCATCGTCAGCACGCCGATCAGCGCGATGCCGAACACGCGCGCGGCGCTTTGCGGCGCACGCACGACGCGCACGAGCCACGCGACGAGACCCACGAGCACGATCGCGAGACCGATCAGACCGGTTTTCGCGAGCAGGTCGACGAAAATGTCGTGCGAGTTGTTGGCGATTTCGACGCCGCCCAGCTGCTTGACGAGCTCGAACTGATGGCTCGGAAATTCGCCCCAGCCGACGCCGAGCAGCGGATGCTGCTTGAACATCGTCCAGCCGTATTTCCACAGCGCGAGGCGCGGCGCGATCTGGCCGGCATCCTGGAAGCGTTCGGCCGCCGACTGCGCGAGTTCGAGGTGAAAGCGCACGTTGGCCCAGCGGATCAGCGCATTGACCACGAAAAACAGCACCGCGAGCGCGATCGGCACCAGCCATTCACGGTTGCTGCGGCGCAATTGCGCTTCGTTGCGAGTCTGCGCGAAGGCCATCCAGAAGCCGGCGACGACGATCACGCCCATCTGCAGCCATGGACCCCGCGACACGGTCAGCGCGAGGCCGACCGAGAAAATCGTCGACACGAGCAGCCAGATGGGCACCGCGATGCGTCGCGTCTGCACGAGGTACAGTGCGCCCGCCATCGCGAACGCGATATACGTCGCGAGGTGGTTCGCCTGCGCCATGTTGCCGAACGGCCGGCGCTCGACGGTTATGTTGTACGCGACGACGAGCGGAGCCACGCGCGCCTCGAGGTGAAACAGCTGGATCACCTGACTGAACACTGCGAACAGACCGCCGACGATCAACGCCCCCGCCGCCCAGCGCAACGCGGTCTCGTCGAGCTTCACGCGCGTGAAGCCGTAGCCCACATGCACGGCCATCCACGCAGCGAGCAGGAAGCCCGCGCCGAGCCAGTTCATCGATGGCTCCGCGACCGGCAGCACCAGCGTCTGCACGACCAGCACGAGGCCGAACAGCAAGGGTACGAGCGCGACCGTGGGCGACGCGAAGCTCACGCGCGGCCGGGTGGTCGCGACCAGCAGCACGACGGCCGCCCCGGTCAGCAGAAACAGCGCGAGCGAGGTGAATTCGGCGTAGAAGGTTGGGATCGGATACGTATGGTTGGCAACCGCGTAGGGCAGGATCAACGCAAGAGCCAGCAGTACGAGAGATAGGTAGCGTGCGAAAGGGGTGGGCATCGAATCAACGGTGGGCGTCAGCAACCGGCGCACTATACAAAAATTTCGTTGCACTGTGCGCCGGTCCGGCCGAAATAGGCTGAAAATCAGCCTTTTACGTTGTGGCTTCGACTCATCCAGTCAGCGCTCGGCTGCTGTCTCGTTCACTCACTCATTTGCCCCTTATGAACGGCATTCGGGCGGCGCCAGATTCGCGGCGAGCGTCGGCGCCTCGCTTGGCATCGGCCCCGAACCCGGCGCCGGCAACGACGACGCGCTCTTGCCGCTCGCAAAGCATTCCCACGTCAGCGCGCCGGTCTGCACCGCGTCCTTGCTCAACGCGACGCGCGCGCTCGGCGCATCGACGTTGTCCGGGACCGACGGCACCAGCGTCATGGTGTTTGCGCCGGCCTGCGCGACACGCGTCGAGTACGTGATCGTGATCTGACCAGTGTCGTCGTCGATCTGGATGGACTCGACGTTGCGCGTGGCGGGCGGCGACGCATAACCGCCGCTGAACGCGTTGCCGCTCGCGGCGTTTTCGGCCACCGCGAGCCGCGCCGACGCCGCGAGCGACAAGCCCTCGCCGACCCGGCTGCGCGCCAGATAGTCCTGATACGCGGGAATCGCGTAGGCCGCGATCACGCCGACGATCGCGAGCACGATCATCAACTCGATCAGCGTGAAGCCGACGCCGCAGCGGCGGCAGATGCGCGCGAACCAGCTCGCGCGCCAGCGTGCGCGGCGCGACCTACGCGGGGATTGCGTCGATTGAGAGTAAGGGGAATATGGCAGGGTAACGATCATCGGCAGACTCCTGATACGAGAAACGCCTGGCCCGTGGATCGGGAACAGGCGTTTCAATCGTAGCGAGCGAAGCTCGCGCGTCACAGTCAGCCGGATGGCCAGGCTTGCATTCGGACGGCATCACGAATCAGGCAGCGATGCACCGTCAGCACCATGCTCACACCGCCGCACGTTTCGCGTTACGGCGCTTCAACAGATAACCGACGATCACGACGAACAGCGCGCCCGCGATGCTCATCCCGTATTCGGCGACTGGCGTGTCGAGGATCGGCCAGCGGTCGCCGGCCGGGTCGTTGACCATCAGACCACCCGCGATCCAGCCGAGCAGGCCCGCGCCGAACAGTACGATGCCCGGAAAGCGATCGAGCAGCTTCAGAATCAGCTGGCTGCCCCACACGATCAGCGGAATGCTCACGATGAGGCCAAAGATCACCAAAGCCAACCGGTGCTCGTGCTCCGCGGCTTCGGCCGCGCCCGCGATCGCGATCACGTTGTCGACGCTCATCACCGCATCCGCGATGATGATCGTCTTCACCGCCGAGATCAGCTTGTCGGCTGGCTTCACGTTGTCGTGAGCGTCGTGCGCCGGCGCGAGCAGGCGCACGCCGATCCACAGCAGCAGCAAGCCGCCCGCGAACTTCAGGAACGGCACGTCGAGCAGCACGACCGCGAACGCGATCAGCACGACGCGCAGCGCGATCGCGCCGGCGGTCCCCCACACGATCCCACGCACGCGCTGCGACTGCGGCAGGTTGCGGCAGGCGAGCGCGATCACGACCGCGTTGTCGCCGCCGAGCAGAACGTCGATGACGATGATCTGAAAGACCGAGCCCCAATGGAGGGTCGTGAAGAATTCGAGCATGGAAAAAAGCATAAGAAAAAATCGACCGCGCGGGCAGAACCGCGGCGCAAGCGCGGAATCGGGTAGGAGGCGGGGTTGCCCCCGCCGTCCTCCCACAACACCGGACGTACGGATCACGTATCCGGCGTTTCCTGACGACTGGATTGCTCCAGCGAGCTTCGTTTCGTTCGTCGTGTCTCCTGTCGTTCAATGGACACCCCAACCTCTCTCAGGCTTCCGGCCGTCAAGTTTGATCGCAGGCTCCCGGCTGTGCCGAGACTTGTGCCCAAACGCTCAGAGAGCACGCGTGACTATCCACTCTCGTCAGGTTCGGCCCTTCACTGCTCCGGTTCCGAGCCGCTACTATGGCCTCTGCTGACTCCCGCCAGCCCATCCCGGCACCTTGCGATGCCAGTAGCACAAGGCAGACTGACGGGGCTCCCAGGGTAATGCGCGCGACCTTCCTGCTTATGCCTGTCGGATCTACGTCGTGGCGTTCCGTGCAAGTATTGGGCTTTACAGATCTTGGACTGCTCACCCCGCCACACCGCCTGATATCCGCTTCCTGTTCGTCAGGCCAGCATTTTGCCTGCGGCTTCCTTCAGATTCCGCCTTACGACGGACACCCTTGCCGTTCAGCTAGCACTTCCCCTTGCCGGGTGTGCAGAGGACTTTCACCCCCAAGTCATCCGGCTCGCCACCACAGCGGGTCGGACAGCGCCAGTCACGGCGCTACGCGCCATGCCTGGCGCACCAAAAAAAAGCGGGGGAGTCTGCACTCCCCCGCTTTTCGGGACCGCCCACTCACGAAAGGAGTTCGTAAGCGTATCAAAATCGCGCGCCAACGGCACGCGAATTCGATTTACAGCATCGCCTTCAGAAGACGCGCCATTTCCGACGGGTTCTTCGTGACCTTGATACCGCACGCGTCCATGATTTCCAGCTTCGCTTCGGCGGTGTCCGCACCGCCCGAGATCAGCGCGCCGGCGTGGCCCATGCGCTTGCCCGGAGGCGCCGTGACGCCAGCGATGAAGCCAACCACCGGCTTCTTCATGTTGTCCTTGATCCAGTGCGCGGCGTTCGCCTCGTCCGGACCGCCGATTTCGCCGATCATGATGACGGCGTCCGTATCCGGATCGTCGTTGAACATCTTCATCACGTCGATGTGCTTCAGACCGTTGATGGGGTCGCCGCCGATGCCGACTGCCGACGACTGGCCGAGGCCGATCGCGGTCAGCTGGCCGACTGCTTCATACGTCAGCGTGCCCGAACGCGACACGACGCCGATGCGGCCCTTGCGATGGATGTGACCCGGCATGATGCCGATCTTCAGCTCGTCCGGCGTGATCGTGCCCGGGCAGTTCGGTCCGAGCAGCAGCGTCTTGCGGTTTTCGCGACGCATACGGTCCTTGATCTCGATCATGTCGCGGACGGGAATGCCTTCCGTGATACAGATTGCGAGATCCAGGTCGGCTTCGACTGCTTCCCAGATTGCGGCGGCAGCGCCTGCCGGCGGAACGTAAATCACCGACACGGTCGCGCCCGTCTCAGCCTTGGCTTCAGCGACGCTCGCGTAGATGGGGATGCCTTCGAAATCTTCGCCGGCGCGCTTCGGGTTCACGCCCGCGACGTACGCTTCGCGGCCGTTTGCGTATTCACGGCAAGCACGCGTGTGGAACTGACCGGTCTTGCCGGTGATGCCCTGCGTGATGACCTTGGTGTCTTTGTTGATCAGAATCGACATGTATTGACCTCTGTTCGTTTGGCGTCGCGCGGTAGCGCCACTCGGCGCGATGCTTCACGCCTGTGTCGCTTGCGCGCCGCCACTCGTAAACCTGGCAAATGAGCTGGTAAATGCGCCGTGGACAGCTGGCTTACGCCTTGCCCGAAGCAGCCGCGACGACCTTCTGAGCCGCCTCTTCCATGCTGTCCGCCGAGATGATCGGCAGGCCGGATTCGGCGAGCATCTTCTTGCCCAGGTCTTCGTTCGTGCCCTTCATGCGGACCACGAGCGGCACCTTCAGCGACACGGCCTTCGAGGCCGCGATCACGCCTTCCGCGATCACGTCGCAGCGCATGATGCCACCGAAGATGTTGACCAGAATCGCGGTCAGGTTCGGGTTCTTCAGCATGATCTTGAACGCTTCGGTGACCTTCTCGGTCGTAGCTCCTCCGCCGACGTCGAGGAAGTTCGCCGGTTCGCCGCCGAACAGCTTGATGGTGTCCATCGTTGCCATTGCGAGGCCGGCGCCGTTCACCAGACAGCCGATGTTGCCGTCGAGCGAGATGTACGCGAGGTCGAACTTCGACGCTTCGATTTCAGCCGGATCTTCTTCGTCCAGATCGCGGTACGCGACGATTTCCGGGTGACGGAACAGCGCGTTCGAGTCGAAGTTGAACTTCGCGTCGAGTGCGATGACCTTGCCGTCGCCGGTCAGGATCAGCGGGTTGATTTCGGCGAGCGATGCGTCGGTTTCCCAGAATGCCTTGTACAGGCCTTGCAGGATCGCGCGAGCTTGCGGGATCGAAGCGTCGGGCACGCCGATCTTCTTCGCGAGGTCGTCTGCTTCCGAGTCCTTCAGGCCGGTCGACGGATCGACGGCAACTTTGTGGATCAGCTCAGGCGTCTTTTCCGCGACTTCTTCGACGTCCATGCCGCCTTCGCTCGACGCCATCACGACGATCTTCTGCGAAACGCGATCGATCACGAGACCGACATACAGTTCCTTCTTGATATCGGCGCCTTCTTCGATCAGCAGGCGGTTCACCTTCTGGCCTTCCGGACCGGTCTGGTGCGTGACGAGCTGCATGCCGAGGATCTGGTTCGAGTACTCGCGAACCTGTTCCAGCGACTTGGCGACCTTGACGCCGCCGCCCTTGCCACGGCCACCCGCGTGGATCTGAGCCTTCACGACCCACACCGGGCCGCCCAGCTCTTCCGCGGCCTTGACCGCATCATCCACCGAGAAGACCGGCTTGCCGCGCGGTACCGCGACGCCGAATTTCCGCAGGATTTCCTTACCCTGGTACTCGTGAATCTTCATGCGTGATTCCCTTCAGTCTGAGAGTTGGATAGAACTTCGATTCCGTTGCCGCCGTTCAGGCCGACGCGTCGCCGCTTCGTTCGCGGGCCGCCGCGCCGTCCGACGAGGCCGCGCGTTCCGCCGGACGCGGTGCATGACCATACCAGCGCGGATAAAACTGTTTCACCGCCTCGCCGTCGAAACGCAGCGCGTGGCAGCGTCCCAGCTGGAATGGCGGTTTGTCGTTGGAATGCTCGCCTGTGCCGTTGGACGATTCGTCTCCCGAACCCGCGTTCGCGCCCGGCGTGCCGTCATCGGTGTTCCATACGTCGCCGGCGAACGCCTGGATCGCGGCGGTCGGCAGGATCGCGCACAGCTCGGTGAGATGCGTGCAACCGGCCGTGCCGGCCAGCAAACGGGCAGCATCGCGACGGAAGTTGTGGAACAGATTGAGCCCGATGAGGGCACGGTAGGCGGGATTGCTGGCCTGGCACAACCCTGGATAGGGGACCCAGTCGGACGACGCCTCGGCGTTGACGACATTGAGCTTGCGATCGATGGTGATGCGAAGCCAGAGTTCATGGATCGGCTGACCATTGGGCCGGACACCCGACGCAAGCGCCACATCGCGTGGCTTTTCGTCGGTCAGGCACGCTTCCACATCCCACAGGCCATCGGCTCGCTCGTAAGCTTCCGCTCTGATTGCGCGACGATGGCGCAACTGACGGGACACTGGCGGGGAGAGCGACATGCGGGAAGGAAAGGCCGGATTGGGAAAACTTCTGGAGTTTAGCATAACGGGTATTTGGGACAGCCCCGATTGCGCACGGCCTGGCGCCAGGTTACGGCGCGGTAATTGCCCTACCCGTCGAGACTGGCGTGTTAGTCGCCGTCCCCGATGTCGTCGATACCCTTCAGGATCTTGCCGATCGTCGCGCCGGAGAAGCCGCGCGACGCGAGAAAGCGCGCCTGCTTCGCGCGCTCGGCCGGCGTTTGCGGCAACTGGCCGAACTTCTTGCGCCAGACCGCCTGGGCGCGCGCGAGTTCGGTTTCGCGCAATTGCGCGCTCGCCTCTTCGACGAGCGCCGGGTTGAGCGCGTGTTGCTTCAGTTCGCCGAGAATGCGGCTCGTGCCGAGCCGCGATGCGCGCCGATGGATCAGGCTTTCCGCGAAGCGCGAGTCGGATAGCCAGTTTTCGGCCTGCAGCGCGTCGAGCACCGTGTCGAGCGAATCGGTTTCCTCGACGTAAGGCTTCAGCTTGCGGGCGAGGTCGGCGCGGCTATATTCGCGGCGCGACAGATAGCCGAGCGCGCGCGCTTTCAGCGAACGGGCGGGGCGTTGGGATTTTCTGCTGTCGTCTTTGTCGGACTGGCCCGGCTTCTCTTCGCCGGGTTGGCGACGCGAGCGGGTGTAGGTGACCTCGGAGGGGATTGGGGAATCGAGTCCGGAGGAATCCCGGCTGGACGACGCTGCAGCGGGCGCAGACCGCGTACGCTGCGGGCCGCGGCCCGCAGCACGGTCATGTGCGTCGAACGGTTCGAACGGGTCGCCGGACTCAGGCGATCCGTCCGCCACGTCGCGCGGGCCGTCCGGATAGCGTCCGGAGTCGAAACCGGACAGCGGCCGGCCTTTGCGTATCACTTGATGCTTACTCTTCTTCGCCCGCGACTTCAGCGTCCGCGCCGGTCACGGCGTTCGCCATCGCGGTGACGCCCAGCGATTCGCGGATACGGTTCTCGATTTCCCGAGCGATATCCGGATTTTCGCGCAGGAATTCACGCGCGTTGTCCTTGCCCTGACCGATCCGCTCGCCGCTGTAGCTGTACCATGCGCCGGCCTTGTCGACGATCTTCGCCTGCACGCCGAGGTCGATGATTTCGCCCTGACGCGAGATGCCCTCGCCGTACAGGATGTCGAAAATCGCTTCACGGAACGGCGGCGCCACCTTGTTCTTGACGACCTTCACGCGGGTTTCGTTGCCGATCACTTCGTCGTTCTTCTTGATCGAGCCGATGCGGCGAATGTCGAGACGCACCGACGCGTAGAACTTCAGCGCATTACCGCCCGTGGTGGTTTCCGGGTTGCCGAACATCACGCCGATCTTCATGCGGATCTGGTTGATGAAGATCACGAGGCAGTTCGTGCGCTTGATCGTGCCGGTCAGCTTGCGCAGCGCCTGCGACATCAGACGCGCCTGCAGACCCGGCAGCGAGTCGCCCATTTCGCCTTCGATTTCCGCCTTCGGCACCAGCGCCGCGACCGAGTCGATCACGATCATGTCGATCGAGCCCGAGCGCACCAGCGCGTCGGCGATTTCGAGCGCCTGTTCGCCGGTGTCCGGCTGCGAGACCAGCAGGTCGGCGACGTTCACGCCGAGCTTGCCCGCGTATTGAATGTCCAGCGCGTGTTCCGCGTCGATGAACGCCGCGGTGCCGCCGAGCTTCTGCATTTCGGCGACGACCTGCAGCGTCAGCGTGGTTTTACCGGACGATTCCGGACCGTAGATTTCGACCACGCGGCCGCGCGGCAAACCGCCTACGCCCAGTGCGATGTCGAGGCCGAGCGATCCGGTGGAGACCACCTGGATGTCTTCGACTGCCTCACCTGCGCCGAGCCGCATGACCGACCCTTTGCCGAACTGCTTTTCGATCTGCGCGAGCGCGGCGGCGAGAGCCTTGCTCTTTTCAGCAGTCAGTCCAGCCGAGCCTTTCTTGCTTTCTTCCATGAATCGTCCTTTGCTATGATGAACGGCGTCTGAGGCAGGTGTGCACCCGTGGTTCCACTCGAATTGAGCGGAGTCTCCAGGACATCACACGAAACGCAGACACTGTATAAAAAAACAGTAGTTTTGGCAAGCGCGATTGTGATGCGAACGCGCATCTTTTACTGTCGCATCGCCCCAACTACCCACAAAATGTTCGGAGACCGCTGCGCGCCGGGGCCCCCCCCCACGGTGCCGGCAAAGCCAGGCTGGCGCATCATGCGAATTCTGATTGCCGAAGACGACAGCATACTCGCGGATGGTCTGGTTCGATCACTCCGCCAATCGGCCTATGCGGTCGATCACGTGAAAAGCGGCGTAGAAGCCGATACCGCGTTGTCAATGCAGACGTTCGACCTATTGATCCTCGATCTGGGCCTGCCGCGCATGTCCGGGCTCGAGGTGCTGCGCCGCCTGCGCGCGCGCAATTCGAACCTGCCCGTGCTGATCCTGACCGCCGCCGATAGCGTCGACGAACGCGTCAAAGGCCTCGACCTCGGCGCCGACGATTACATGGCCAAGCCCTTCGCGCTGAACGAACTCGAAGCGCGCGTGCGCGCGCTGACACGGCGCGGCGCGGGCGGCGGCCCGACCGTCGTGCGGCATGGCTCGCTGTCGTTCGATCAGGTGGGCCGCATCGCCTACGTCAACGACCAGGCGATCGATCTGTCCGCGCGCGAACTCGGGCTGCTCGAAGTGCTGCTGCAACGGATCGGCCGGCTGGTCTCGAAAGAGCAGCTCGTCGACCATCTATGCGAATGGGGCGAGGAAGTCAGCAACAACGCGATCGAAGTCTACGTGCACCGGCTGCGCAAGAAGATCGAACCGAGCGGCGTGCGCATCATCACCGTGCGCGGGCTCGGCTACTGTCTCGAAAAAGCGGCGCCGCCGGCGAATGCGGGCGCGCCCGCCACCCCGGCCGGCTCCGAGCCGCAGACGGCACAAGCGGCACAATCGTCCACCGCGCCGTCGTCCACCGCGATGCCGGCGAGCCACCACTACAAATAGAGGCCAGCGATGTCCGCACGCGCTGATCGCGCCACGGCGCACGCTGCGGACCTCGACGAGGCGCGCGACGCGCGCTACGCCAATCCGTTCGCCCCGCCCGACGAAACCGAAGCCGCGGCCGAAGCGCGTCCGCGCTCGCTGTTCGGCGAAATTCTCGACTGGATGCTCGCGCCGCTGCTGCTGCTGTGGCCGATGAGCCTCGCGGTCACCTATCTGGTCGCGAAGTCGATCGCGAACGGGCCGTTCGACCGCGCGCTCGAAACCGATGCCTACGTCCTCGCGCGCCAGATCCATCCGGTCAACGGCGTCGCGGAGCTGTCGCTGCCCGAGTCGACGCGCGATTTCCTGCGTGCCGACAACGTCGACAGCGTGTTCTTTCAGGTGCTCGGCACGCGCGGCGAGCTCGTGGCCGGCGAGCGTGACATGCCGCTGCCGCACGAGGAAGACCGCCCGCCACCGGGCCTCGTCGAATTCCGCGACGACGTGCTGCGCGGCAACGACATCCGCGTCGCCTACACGACCGTCGAGTTTCCGCAGACGCCGGGCGCGCAGGCCGTGCTCGTGCAGGTCGCCGAAACGCTCGACAAGCGCAGCCAGCTCGCCAACGACATCATCAAGGGCGTGATCCTGCCGCAGTTCGTGATCCTGCCGCTCGCGATCCTGCTCGTGTGGTTCGGACTGTCGCGCGGGCTCGAGCCGCTGCATGCGCTGCAGGCGCATATCCGCGCGCGCCGGCCGGACGATCTGTCGCCGCTCGAAGCGCGCCGCGCGCCGCCGGAAATCGAGCCGCTCGTCACGTCGTTCAACGATCTGCTCACGCGCCTCGAACAGAACATGGAGCTGCAGAAGCGCTTCATCGCCGACGCCGCGCATCAGATGAAAACGCCGCTGGCCGGCCTGCGCACCCAGGCCGAGCTCGCGCTGCGCCAGAACGCGTCGGCCGAGGTTCGTCGCTCGCTCGAACAGATCGCGACGAGCTCCGAGCAGGCCGCGCGGCTCGTCACGCAATTGCTCGCGCTGGCGCGCGCGGAGAACCGTCGATCGGGGCAGATCTTCACGCCGCTCGAACTGGGCGAACTCGCGCGCAGCGCGGTGCGCGAATGGGTGCAGGCCGCGCTCGCGAAGCAGATGGACATCGGCTACGAAGCGCCCGACGAGCCGGTCGAAGTCGCCGGCAATCCGGTGATGCTGCGTGAAATGCTGTCGAACCTGATCGACAACGCGATCCGCTATACGCCGACGGGCGGCCGCATCACCGTGCGCGTGCGGCACGACGCCCCCGCGCGGCTCGTGCACCTGGAAGTCGAGGACACCGGGCTCGGCATTCCGGCCAGCGAGCGCTCGCGTGTGGTCGAGCGCTTTTACCGGATTCTGGGCCGCGAGGGCGACGGCAGCGGCCTCGGCCTCGCGATCGTGCGCGAGATTGCGGCAATGCACGGCGGCGAGCTCGCCATCGACGACAACGTCTACCAGGAGTCACCGCGGCTCGCCGGCACACTGGTGCGCGTCAGCCTGCACGTGCTCGAACGGGACGGGACTTACCCTAACGCGCCTCGATCGTCAGCTTGACGGTCAGCGTTTTTTGAGATATTTCAGCGTGGATTGCGGGAACATACCAGCACATTGACGGAAATTGAACGCCTATTCGTCGGCTTACCGGACTACCCCCAGGTTCAGCGCCGAGTCAGAACGCCGTAAGTTTCCACTCCAATAATCGGTTGCACGGGAACGCCTGTGCCGGCGATCCGCGTGTATATCAATATTGGAGACGACAATATGGCTACCGTTGGCGGGCAAATCTCGCACGTGCCGATGACGCGCGATGAGAAGCGGGTGATCTTCGCATCGTCGCTGGGTACGGTTTTCGAGTGGTACGACTTTTATCTGGCCGGCTCGCTTGCGGCCTTCATCAGCAAGAGCTTCTTCTCCGGCGTCAATCCGACCGCGGCGTTCATCTTCACGCTGCTCAGCTTCGCGGCGGGCTTCGCGGTGCGGCCGTTCGGCGCGATCGTATTCGGGCGGCTCGGCGACATGGTCGGGCGCAAGTACACGTTCCTGATCACGATCATCATCATGGGCCTGTCGACGTTCCTCGTCGGCTTCCTGCCGGGCTACGCGGCGATCGGCATCGCTTCGCCGGTGCTCTTCATCGCGATGCGCCTGCTGCAGGGTCTCGCGCTCGGCGGCGAGTATGGCGGCGCCGCGACCTACGTGGCCGAACACGCGCCGGCGAACCGCCGCGGCTTCTACACCGCATGGATCCAGACCACCGCCACGCTCGGTCTGTTTCTGTCGCTGCTCGTGATTCTCGGCATTCGCACGTTCATGGGCGAAGACGCCTTCGGCGCCTGGGGCTGGCGCATTCCGTTCGTCGTGTCGATCCTGCTGCTCGCGGTGTCGGTGTGGATTCGCCTGCAACTGCATGAGTCGCCGGTGTTCGCGCGCATCAAGGCCGAGGGCAAGACCTCGAAGGCGCCGCTTTCCGAAGCGTTCGGCCAATGGAAGAACCTGAAGGTCGTGATTATCGCGCTGCTCGGCCTGACGGCCGGCCAGGCTGTCGTCTGGTACACGGGCCAGTTCTACACGCTGTTCTTCCTCACGCAGACGCTGAGGGTCGACGGTTCGAGCGCCAACATCATGATCGCGCTCGCGCTGCTGATCGGCACGCCGTTCTTCCTGTTCTTCGGCTCGCTGTCGGATCGCATCGGCCGCAAGCCGATCATCATGGCCGGCCTGCTGATCGCCGCACTCACCTACTTCCCGCTGTTCAAGGCGCTCACACACTACACGAACCCGGCGCTCGAAGCGGCAACCGCGAAGTCGCCGATCGTCGTGATCGCCGATCCGGCCGAGTGCTCGTTCCAGTTCAACCCGGTGGGCACGGCGAAGTTCACGAGCTCATGCGACATCGCGAAGGGCGCGCTGTCGCGAGCCGGCCTGAACTACGACAACGTCGCGGCGCCTGCCGGCACGATCGCGCAGATCCGCGTGGGCGATACGGTCGTCAACACGTTCGACGGCCGCGCCGGCGACGCGAAGGAGCAAGCCAAGACGTTCGAGAAGACGCTCGCCGCGACGCTGAAGGCCGCCGGCTACCCGCCGAAGGCCGATCCGGCTCAGATCAACTGGCCGATGAGCATCGTGATCCTGACGATCCTCGTGATCTACGTGACGATGGTCTACGGGCCGATCGCGGCGATGCTGGTCGAGATGTTCCCGACGCGCATCCGTTATACGTCGATGTCGCTGCCGTATCACATCGGCAATGGCTGGTTCGGCGGCTTCCTGCCGGCCACCGCGTTCGCGATCGTCGCGGCGAAGGGCAACATCTACTCGGGGCTCTGGTATCCGATCATCGTCGCATTGGTCACCTTCGTGATCGGCATGCTGTTCGTGCGCGAAACCAAGGACTCGGATATCTACGCGAAGGATTGAGTGGACCGACAGCCGGAGCTATCTGAAAAAGTTGTGAGCCGGGGGTTGACAGCCTCCGGTGGCCCCAGCATAATCTCGCTTCTTTCGGCGAATTAGCTCAGTCGGTTAGAGCGACGGAATCATAATCCGCAGGTCCGGGGTTCGAATCCCTGATTCGCCACCAAATGCGAAAGCCCTGTAAATCTTTGATTTACAGGGCTTTTTCACTAAGGGCTCTGCGGCCTCGCTGCGAGCCCTTTTCTTTTACCGGCCTCTCGCGGTGCAAATTCGGTGCAATACGCGGTGCAGACCTCAAGGAAGGAGCACCATGGCAGCACTGACAAAAACCCCCTCTGGCACGTGGAAGGCAACCATCCGACGCGTTGGTTGGCCGACCGTCGCCAAGACGTTCCGCACGAAGCGCGATGCCGAGGATTGGGCGCGGCGCACCGAGGACGAGATGGTACGCGGCGTGTTCATCCAGCGCGCGCCCTCGGAAAAGACCACGGTAGCCGATGCGCTCGACCGCTACGAGCGAGAAATCGTCCCCACCAAGAAAGCCAGCACGCAGCGCCGCGAAGGCGCGCGCATCCGCGAGCTTAAAGAGCACTTCGGCAAGTATTCGCTTGCGGCGGTCACGCCGGACCTCGTGGGCCGGTATCGAGACGACAGATTGGCTCAGGGCAAGGCGAACAACACTGTCCGCCTCGAGCTCGCCCTGCTCGGCCACCTATTCAACGTAGCGATTAAGGAATGGCACATCGGGTTGATCTTCAACCCTGTCTCGAACATCCGTAAGCCCAGGCCCGGCGAGGGGCGAAATCGGCGTCTGTCCGGCCGCGAACAAGCCACCTTGCTTGCAGCCGTCGATGAGCACACCAACCCGATGCTGGGCTGGATCGTGCGCCTGGCGATCGAAACCGGCATGCGGCAATCCGAGATACTTGGTCTGCGCCGTGGTCAGGTCGATTTGGAGCGCCGCGTCGTACGACTGACGGACACCAAGAACAATGCTGCTCGCACGGTGCCGCTGACCAAAGTCGCGGCATCAGTCCTGGAAAGCGCGCTCGCCAACCCCATTCGGCCAATCGACACCGACTTGGTGTTTTTCGGAGAGCCAGGCCGCGACAAGAAACGGCGCGCGTACCAGTTCACGAAGGTCTGGAACGGGATCAAGAAACGTACAGGGCTGGTCGATTTCCGTTTTCATGATCTGCGTCACGAGGCCGTGAGTCGGCTTGTTGAAGCCGGCCTCAGCGACCAGGAAGTAGCCTCGATCAGCGGGCACAAGTCGATGCAGATGCTCCGGCGATATACACACCTACGCGCCGAAGACCTAGTCGAGAAGCTGGACCGGCTTCACGCGATACGTTGAAAGGTCGCTCAGCAAACGATAGTGGTCTGCCAACCACGTATCTTCGCGTGACCTTTCCCACATTAGGAGGAATGGATCTTCGACGAAACTCGGGAGTTCGTCCGACCACTGGCCATTGAAGTAACGCTCTTCAATGAGCCTCGCATAGTGAGGATCGGTCCAGACCCGTTCACTCTCTAAACTGACCACGTATGTCGTCAGCTCATCCCATACGCCGAGCCATCGGAACGTTGGCGACAACTCAGCCATAGCCAGCCGAACGCACAGATAGAGTGCCAAGCCATCTTCTGGCCGCCCAGCCATTCCGGCCTGCTCAAGCCGATACAGCATGATTGCGCGACCAAGGTCTTCCTCTTCAATCTCGACCTCGCATCGCGAATTGCTCCACAGCTTCATTTCCAGCTGAGCCACCACATCGGAGAAGTCCGAGTCGCGCCCCCAACCATCAAGTCCCTCATCGGAATAGTGGCTCCATAGGTCAAGAAGCGCATCCTCGCCACCCCAGAGGGCCTGCCAGAGCCGCCCAGGGCCAACCTCGAACAGTTCGCTCACGCTTTGCTTACACGGCGAGCGACGCAAACTATATTCGACCTGGATTTCACGGGCATGCCTGCGAGTATCCGACGCGCTGTAGTAGCGATCGTCCGGAAAAAGCTCCCCCAAGTGCGCGATGGACTCCGCAGCCAATCCCACAGTGCCGGCAAAGTTCTTCCGCCACTTCCCGGATTCCTCGGTATCCCACCCCCTCAGCGGATGCCGCTTGCGCATCGCCTCATCGAACCAACGTGCAAATTGACTTGCGTTTTCAGCGCATGTGACGCGCACCAGCAGCTTGTTCAGCGTTGCGACAGTTCGGATGCGGTCGCGCACGCGCGCTCTGCGGTCCTTCACCGATCCTGGCGGCCGACCGCGTCTCGGTCGGACAGGTACAGCACTCAGCTGGGTCGAAAAAGCTTTGGGCATCGGCGGACTCGCGGCGAATTTCTTTTACCGCCCAATATAGCTGAGTTCAGCGAAAACTAGCGATACCAAACGTAACTTGCAGATGTCCCCGGAGCTACCGTGACAACGACGCTTGCCGCATTGAAGGAACGATATTCCGTATTGCTAACGCTGGATCAGCTCGCGGAGATTCTCGACCGCAGCCCGGAAGGCCTGCGCATCAGCTTGAGCACGTCGCGCGCCGATTGGGCACGCCACATCAACGCGACGAAGGTTCATATCGGACGGCGGATTTACTTCCGCACCGAAGCGATCGCGAAGTTGATCGACGAGCAGTTCTCGGTGCAGCCATGAAAGCCAACGTCATGCACGAGCAAGGCGACCTGTTTCGCGCGGAGACGACGTGGTTCCACGTGTTCCACTCCATGATCGAAACCGGCGATATAGCTCGCATGGGACCGTATGCGGTAACGGTCTATCTCGTCATCAAGGCTCACACCAATTTCAAGACCGGACGCTCGTTCCCGGCAATCGACACGATTTCTGCGGAGTCAGGCATCAGCCGCAGCCAAGTGATCCGCGAGCTGAAGACGCTTGAGGCATTCGGATACATCACCAAGACCCGCGACGGCCGGCGCAACGAATATCGGCTGCGCGAGAAAATTTGCATTCAGGACGGAGCCGGGCAGCCGGCCGCGGTGGCGACATGGGATTACCTCCCCTCGACGGTTCAGGCTGCGACGGCCGACCTGAGAAATGTCTTATTTTCGGGCGACTTCGCAGGGGCGAGGATTGTTCAAATCGAGCGGCTACAGGTCAACGTCACACACGCGAGCGGCAACGCCGTCGTGTTCAACGCTCAGGACATCGCCTGCCTGCCGCAGGACATGCGAGACATCCTGATGTCGCTGCGAACGAAGATCGAGGCTCGACGGCAGGAGGAAGTTGTACACAGCTCAGGCTGATACGTGTCTGCCTGACACCTGACATATCCACATTGGTGTCCGGCAGATACCGATTGGCCGCGAATCAGTGTCAGCCGGACACCCTAACAAGATAGATAAATCTATTTAACAAGAAGCGCAGCGGCCAGCAGCAGGCTGTGGACAACCTGCGAAACCTGAATTGAGGGACGCTCATGAAACGACTCACCGTCACCGTGAGTGACAAGACGGCAACCGAGCTCGACGAGCTCGTGAGGCTACTCAACGATCACCAAGAATCCGTCGACCAGTACAGCAGTCACGGCCGCCTCACCCGAGCGAGCCTTCTTGCCATGCTGGCTGAGGATGCCGGCCTGGTAGTCAGTCGGCCGGGAAGCTGGGAGGGGGCCACGTCTCACGGGTATACGGTCTGATGCCATGAAAACACTATCCGAGCGCATAGCAGAGAGGGCGCTGAAGCGCGCCGTTGGTCGCAACGCAAGAAACCGCGCAGCGTTTCTTCTCATGCGCACCGAAATTCAGGCAGCCATCGATGACGGACATTCGCTGATGAGCATCTGGGAAGCACTGGTGGAGGAAGGACACATCCACTACGGCTACCAAGCTTTCCGCAGATACGCCGACGAGCTGACGCGCAATCAGGAAGTGTCTCGGTAATGGTCAACAACCTTGCTGCACTCGGCCATTGCCTTCCTGGAGTCGAACAAAGCAGGTCTTTTTTCGACCAATGCGGCATTCGCACGTTGCTCTTTCGATTGATCGAAATGGATATGGCAAATCAACACCGGCATGTCAATCGCGGAAATGTCTGGTCTCAATTCGAAAGCGGTTGCATACCGGGCAGGATAGGTGAAGTTAGCTAACCGGCAAGCCGGCTATCTATCTTCACTCCCCTTATTCGCGCCCTCGGCGCTCAACGGGAATCCTGCTCTGCGAGGCAGCGGCTACCGCCGCTCAGTGCCGGTTCACACCGGCTTGGAGAAGCGATGAATGACGAGAAAAAGATGACAACGCGCAAGCATGGTCGTCACCTCCGCGTGCCCGTCTTGCCCGACGAGGAGGCAGCAATAAAGCGCAATGCGGCGGCCACTGGCTTGAGCATCGCCGCCTACTTGCGCAACGTGGGTGTGGGCTATGAGGTTCGCGGCATCCTCGATCTCGTTCAGGTCCAGGATTTAGCCCGAGTCAATGGCGACCTCGGTCGCCTCGGTGGCCTGTTGAAGCTCTGGCTGACGAACGATGAGCGGACGGCCGGGTTCACGCCCGCAACCATCCGTGCGCTGCTGGCGAAGATCGAAGCCACACAGGACGAATTGCGAGCTGTCATGAAGCGAATAGTGCTCGGATGATTTTTTTTAGCCGCTAAAACGAGCATCCCATCGCTACTGATGTTCGGTTCGCGGCGCGGCGTCTCACAAATCGAAGGAGAAGCAAGATGCGTAGAGCAACGCGCCAGGCCACCAAGATGGCACTGGCTATCGGAATCACCGCAGCATTCGGTGGCCCGGTACAGGCCGGCATCCCCGTTATCGACGCGACGAACGTTGTTCAAACGACCATCAGTGCCATGCAAAACGTGGCGGCGGTCACGAAACAGATTCAGCAGTACGAGACGCAGTTGCAGCAATACCAAAACATGCTGCAAAACACGCTCGCGCCGGCTGCCTACGTGTGGGATCAGGCAAACCAGACCATCAGCAAGCTCCTACAAGCACAGGACACGCTGAACTACTACAAGAACCAGGCTGGAAGCATCGACGGGTATCTGTCGCGTTACCAAGACGTGGCCTATTACCGCTCGTCGCCGTGCTTCACCTCGACTGGTTGCACAGACGCACAGCGGCAAGCATTGCTTGATGCGCAAGCGAACGGCTCTGAGGCGCAAAAAAAGGCAAACGATGCCGTATTGAAGGGCGTCGATCAGCAGCAACAAACGCTTGCGACAGACGCCGCGAACCTTCGCCAGTTGCAGTCACAAGCGACGAGTGCGCAGGGACAAATGCAGGCGCTGCAGGCTGCGAACCAGCTCGCTAGCGCGCAGACAAACCAGCTCCTGCAAATCCGGGGCATGCTGACAGCTCAGGCAACAGCGGCCGCCACCCGCGCACAGGTGATTGCAGATCGAGAGGCCCAGCAGGCGGCATCGGCAAAGCAGCTTCGTGATGGCAGCAACATCACCACCCCGACACCGAAAAACTGGAGCTTTCAATAAGGGGGCGACGATGAAATTCATTATCTCGCTCTCACTGATCGGGCTCCTTGCAGGCTGCAATGACAAGAGCACCCAGACCGATTCCCAGCGGGCTGCCGCAGCGAAACAACTGCATGATGGCAGCAACATCGTCATCCCGTCTCCAAAAAACTGGTCATGGGGCGATACGCCGTCACAACCGCAGAAAAACGATCAATGACGAAGGACAGCACTATGAAAACGATGTTTTCCAACGGCGGCAAACTCTCAGTGCTCGGCTTGATGGCCGTCGCGTACTCGGCGACTGTGACGGCCGCGCCGATGAATGCCGATGTGGTCGATTCGGTGATGGGGAAATACCAGGCCGCAGCCAGCGCGTGGGGCAGCGTCATGGTCAATTACGCATCGTGGCTCTTTTGGGGCCTCGCGCTGATAAGCATGGTGTGGACCTTCGGAATGATGGCGTTGCGAAACGCCGGCATTCAAGAGGCGTTTGCCGAAATCGTTCGCTTCTTCGCCGTGCTCGGCTTCTTCTGGTGGATTCTGTTCAATGGCCCCGCGATTGCCGACTCCATCGTCAAGTCGATGTGGATGATCGGTGCCAAGGCCATCGGCCAGTCAACCGATTTTACGCCAGGAGGTATCGTGCAAATCGGCTACGACGTTTTCACCAAGGCGCTCGATCAGTCGTCGGTCTGGTCGCCAACGGACAGCGTGGTAGGCCTTCTCATGGCGTTGGTGGTGATGATTGTCCTCACGATTGTCGGTGTGAACCTGCTGCTGGTCTTCGTGTCGGCCTGGATCATGATCTACGGCGGAGTGTTCTTCCTAGGCTTTGGCGGGGCGCGCTGGACGTCGGACATCGCAATCAGCTACTACAAGCATGTCCTGGCGATCGGTGCCGAGATGATGGTGATGCTGCTGCTCATCGGCATCGGCAGAACGTTCATCAACGAGTACTACGCCAGCATGCGAGCCGGCATCGACCTCAAGGAAATGGCGATCATGCTCATCGCCGCATTCGTGCTGATGTATCTCACGAACAAGGTGCCGCCGAGGATCGCAGGCATCGTTGGGGTTGGCGGCGCTGGGTCCATAGGTGGCGTAGGGGTTGGTTCGGTGATGGGTGCTGCCGCCATGACTGCGAGCGCGGCGGCTTCGGTCGGTTCTGCTGCGATGGCTGACGCGACAAGCGCGGCCGGTGGGGCGTCGGCGCTCAAGGCAGCGTTTCAGTCAGCGCAGCAGAACATGGCCGAGGGTCGCGGCATGTTCTCGGACGGCGGCAGCTCGAGCGGTATCAGCGGTGGTTCGGGCGGTGCTTCGCTTGGTGGTTCGAGTGGCAGCGGTGGCTTCGCATCGGCGATGAGCACGGCCGGTCGATTCGCCGCTGACATGGGTGGGAATCTCGCCAAGGGTGCAGGCGAAATCGCCAAGGGCAAGGCCGCGAACATCGCGGATACCGCCAAGGAACGAGTCGCGCTGACGACGGGCGGCAAAATCGCATCGGCAATTTCGAGCAAGAGCGGCGCCGGCATCGACGCCGGACCGAGTTTCGCCGGCGACAGTCTCGGTGGAGGTCAGCAAAATGCGACGGCCGGCACCACCACGAACGACGAGGTAGCCGCGTTCGTGAACAGGCAACGCCCAACGCAAGACGATGCTTAGAAAGCGCACCGACCGGCGGCAACCGGCCGGCACTTCCACGTATCAACACCTGCAAGAGAGGTGAAGCATGGCAACTACGCATAATACCGAAGCGCAGCAAGTTATCCATCACGCCGCAACGCAACTCGCTGACCTGGACTTCATGGACCAGTGCACCGCTCGGGAGCTATCGAAAATGGCCGAGGCAGTTGCGAACTTGTTCATGGTCGTTTTCTACCAGGCCGAAACTGGACGAGCGACGCGCCTGGATTTCAGTGAGGCAATGGCTGCTGTCCGCGAAACCTTGCAGCCCCAATGAGTAGCGGGCTAGCGGCATGCTATCGGCACGAGGAGTTTTCATGAAACACACCGATTTTCATATCGGCCTGACCTTCATGGATTGCACCGGATGGTGGCGTTGCACCGATGTCGGGGCGCGAACCATCTTGGCGATCCGGTTGGACCACGACGATCCGCACTGGTATGAAGGGCCGCCCTATATCGTCAAAGAAGAGGTGTTCGATGAAGAGGATATTGCACGTTGCCACCTTGCAGTCGAGGAATCGATTCGTGCGGCGGTCCACGCCGCGCATACTTCTGCGCACCCCGGCTTTCCCCACGAAGTCGTCATACGGATGATGGAGATTCGGCACGCACACCCGTACCCGCACGAAGGGGTTCTGCGATTTGACCGCAAGCGTCCAGATGGCGAAGTCCTTCACCCTTTTGCAGGGCGAAAAGAGGCCGATTCGTGGGTTGTGGAACTGTACCTACCCTTTCGAGGCACCTACGAGACAATGGCGGAGCGCGACTTCATCTCATTACCGAGAGCTACGCCCGATGACCTCCGAGCCAGAGCAAGTAGTTCGGTCGGCATGTGACGCGCGGGCTTCGGCCAGGAATGCCAGCGAGTCCAAGGTGGTACTGCGCATCAAGGTGATGTAAAGTGATGCATCCGACGAAACTGGCGGTTATCATGGGAAAATCTGTCCGAACCACTGTCTCTTTGCCCGCCGAACAGCTTACCGAGCTTGAGAAGATCGCCCGGGAAAGCCATGTTTCCACTTCGTGGGTGGTGCGGGAGGCGGTTCGGCAATATCTAGCCGGGCGATATCCACTTTTGCCCGAGCATAAGGCCCCCGAGCCGAAGATAAATAGCATTCAGGAAAACGAGAAAAGGCGCCATTGATGCAGCCCAACACTACTGCTTCTGTCAAGAAGGTGCTCCCCAATTCGTATATTCAATCTAGCACCTCGAAGCCAGAGCTTCCGCAAATTATCAGCCTCTTCTGTGGTGCTGGCGGCTTGGATTGGGGCTTTCACGCAGAAGGGTTTTGCATTCCCTTGGCGATCGATCTTTCTGAGGCCGCAATCCGCACCCATAAGAGAAATTTCGCCTGCACACATAGCGTAGCCGCGGATCTCATTGAACTGGGTCCGCAAGGCGTGCTGCGTCTAGCCAAAGAGCGGATTCCCGCAAAATCTAGTATTGGATTGATTGGTGGGCCACCGTGCCAAGGATTTTCTCGCGCCAACACTGGCTCTCAGCCGGATGACCCACGGAACGAGCTTCCCGCGCTGTATCTTGAAATCGTCCGGCAGTTGAAAAAGCACTATTCCGTCGAATTTGTTGTTTTTGAGAACGTTCTGGGCATCCGAGACAAGAAGCATGCTGACACGTATCAATCCATTTTGGACGGATTGGATGAGCTGGGCTTAGACGTTACAGAAAAAGAACTCTGTTCGCTAGACTTCGGTGTGCCGCAGAATAGGCGCCGTATTGTGCTTTCCGCTATGAGAAAGCGGCGCGGATACGCAAAAGTCGTGCCTCAAAAAAAGCGGGGATTGACTACGGTAAGAGAGGCGATTGGCCACTTGGCTCCCCCTGCTTACTTTGCTCGTGGTTTGGACCCCGCCGACATTCCCGTTCACCAGAACCATTGGACGATGCGACCGAAATCGCCGCGGTTCCTGAATCCGAGTGGACCACGTATCGACGGTAGAAGTTTTAAGCAGCTTGATTGGGATGAACCGAGCCCAACTATCGCTTTTGGCCATCGAGAGATATACGTCCACCCGACGGGAACGCGTCGGCTCAGCATCTATGAAGCTATGCTCCTGCAGGGATTTCCGAAGGGATTCGTCTTGGAGGGTAATCTGTCCGAGCAGGTTGAGCAGGTTTCGAATGCAGTTCCTCCTCCATTGGGCCGAAGCATTGCTGCGGCCGTAAAGCAGGCCTTATCAGGCATCTAGTCGCACATGGCCAACAGCTCCCAGACCATACCTGAGGTTCATACCGACGCCGAACTTGTGGCGCATATTCGGCAGAGCCAGGACAGTGAACACGTCGTCTCGACCACATTGAAGACGGACGAACGTGTTATCGCGCGGGTCACGGATGGCATATATCGCCAACCCGCGTCGGCGATAAGGGAACTTATCTCCAACGCGTACGACGCCGACGCAACTCGTGTTGTGGTCAAGACCGACGCACCGCGCTTCAGCCGTATTTCGGTTGAAGACGACGGACATGGAATGACTCCCGAGGTGCTCGCGCATCTCTTGCTCCACATCGGTGGCAGCGCAAAGCGCAGCGATGCCGGGAGAGAGTTGGGCGTCACAGCTCAGCATGATCCATCGAAAACACCAGGTGGGCGCAAGCTCATTGGCAAGATCGGAATTGGCCTGTTCTCTGTTTCTCAGCTGACCCACACGTTCCAGATAATTACGAAGGTAAAGGGTGACGCATTCCGAACAATTGCGACCGTCGCTCTAAAACAATACATCGATGAAGAAGTTTCCGCCGCGGAGCCGGACGAAAAAAAAAGATTCGAGTCCGGCAAAGTTAATATCTGGCGCGAAAAAGCGGCGGACCAGGATACTCACGGCACAACGGTTGTACTTACAGCAATCCGGCCTCAGGCGAGGGATACGCTGCGCAGCAGAGAAATATGGTCAGCAATCGCTCAGAACGAAAAAAATCCTGATCCGGAGGAACGCCAGTCGATCGAACCGCCTCGTTTTCATATCGGAAGAGTGGATGACGAAACTGGCGAGCTGCTCCAAAAGACCTCTGGCAAGTATTTCGTGCTCCCCTGGGAAAAGGCTGATGGCCCGGAGGAAGCATTCGGAAAATTAGTCCAATCGGTATGGGACGAGGCTGAACACTCGAACCCTAATCCTCAGCTTGATCGAATATTCGACTACTACTTAAGAATGGTGTGGCAATTAAGCCTTGCCGTACCGTTGCCGTATGTGGACGGGCATCTTTTCGACATGCCGCAAACCGAATGGGCAGATATATTCGCGCTAGCCAATTCACCGAAAGGTGCAGCCCGGCGTGTCGTGCCGGAAGAAGGGAAACGAATTCGCGATGCAATGGAACTCGCCGACCCCGTTGAGGACGTTGGCCGGTTCGACGTTTACTTTGACAATTTAAAGCTATCCCGGCCGATCAAGTATCGGGGACTGCCAACATCCAACAATGCGCTAAAAAGGCCATTGGTTTTTCTCGGGAAATGCCAAGAGCGATTCGAAAAACTTCCGAGGGAATTGAGCGGTGGCCCATTGGCCTTCGAAGCTTATCTTTTCTGGACGCCGAAGGTTGCCCCAACCGAACACCAAGGTGCGCTTGTGCGAATCCATGGATCCAGCGGCACGCTGTTCGATCCGACATTCATGCGTTACCAAGTTTCTGAGCAGACGAGGCTGAGGCAAATTACCTGCGAAATATTCGTCAGCGAGGGTCTTGACAGTGCACTGAACATAGACCGGGAATCGTTTAACAATGCGCATCCGCATGCGGTTTATATAACAAAATGGTTATATAGCGCATTGCGGCAACTCGCAACTGCGCAAAAGCGCCTTGCGAGCGAAGTCCGAGGGCAAATCCGCGACGAAAATAAGGGTGCTACGGTTTCGGAAATCCAAAGGGTTGCAGTCAACACCTGGAAACAGGAAACTGACGATCCAGCTTCTGAGCCACCCGCAATCGAGCTTTCTGACACCGGCCGAAAATCTACCGCGACAGCAGGTGATGCCTACGTATTCAGCCGTGCTTTAGTCGTCCCTGAGCGGACACGAGCCAAGACATCAAAATCCCGCGCACGCGATGCAATCCTCGAAGCGAAGCTGAAGGCTATCGCGCAGGTACTTGCTTCCTTCGGATTGCTCGATGCCGTTCCTAAACGAAAGCAGGAAAAGCTGCTGAAGGCTATTTTCGAGATACTTGAGGCCTCCGAAGAATAATGCAAAATCCGCCGCCTGACGAAGAGGGATTTGCTGACGGTATTGTAGCGACCGTCGCCTACGAGGCCCCGCTGCCCCAAAAAAAGGATTTCCTACCCTGGCATCGGCCGAGGAAGCAATTCGTGCGGCATCACCAGTGGTGCGAGCAAATTGAGGCGTTGCTTTCAGAAATCCAAGCAAATACCACCGCTCTGCGGTATCTGGGGCTACCCGGCGTTGATCTGCTGGACTTGCGCTATTTCCACGATCAAGTATGCCAGCCTAGACAGATCCCGCTCAAGTTTCTGGGTTTCAATAGCGGCGCGAATCCGCTAAGCAACGCTCAAACCGAACTCAACATATCGTTACACGAAGTGCGCAAGCTTCAATTTGTTGACCCGATTTCAGAGGTCATCGGCGACAATTTTTGTCTTATGGCAAATGAGAGTTCTTTTGCGTGGGACAGAACAAAGGAGTTTGGTCCATACGACGTAATCAACCTCGACCTTTGCGATGGTTTCGGTATTCACGCGCCGGGCGTTCTTGAAGACACGCACTACAACGCCGTCAGCCGCCTGCTATCGCTACAAGCGAAGAACAAGAATCCTTGGCTGATGCTTATCACCACGCGGACTGGACAGGAACATGTTCATGCGGATGTACTGCAAATCTTCTTGCAGAAATTCCTCGACAATCTGCAAGTCTGCCAGACGTTCCAGCAAGCATCGGCGGAAAAATTTGCGATTTCGGATGAGGCTGCGTTACGAGCTGCCGCCGACAGCTCTCGTGGCGTGGCCACGATTTTTCTAACTGGCCTGTGCAAATGGCTAGCGGGCCTCGCAATTGGCCACGCCTCAAAAATCGAAGTGAAAAGTGTGATCGGCTATCGCGTGTTGCCGGAGGCGGAACATGAAGACCTTGTGTCCATCGCGCTGAAGTTTGAACCGACTTTTGTGCCGGCGCCGGATGCACTTGGCCTCGCTAACCAACAACCCAATCCGCCCGATGAATGCACGCTAGCCACTCGAGCGATCAAACGTCTCGCCAAGTGCGTTGACGCAGACGCGGTGCTTGCAGCAAACGCGGACCTTAACAAAGCAATGACTGATGGGACCGCCCGACTTCTCGAACTGGCGCGATATGACGTGCAGGAATTCTATGCTTGGCTCGCAAATCCGGCTACGCCTGCATGAAATCCACGAGACGCTCAATCAGGCCCCTTCCAGCACGTATCTCGCACTCCCAAAGTTCGAGAACAGACCAGCCGGCGTCCTTGAGGGACGCCAGCGTACGTCTATCGCGCTCCTGATTCGATAGTATTTTTCGCGCCCAGTAGACTTGATTCGATTTGGGCTTCGAGGCCAAGCGGCATGTGTGGCCGTGCCAAAAACAGCCTTGGACCAAAATAATTTTGCGATATTTTGGCAAGACAATATCTGGCCGGCCAGGCAGATCCTTACGATGAAGCCTGAATCTGAAGCCCAATCGGTGAAGAATCGATCGCACAGCCAACTCAGGCTTTGTATCCTTGGAGCGGATGCGGGCCATTAGCTCGGATCGAGCTTCAACGGAGATCTTATCCACGATAGCAGCGGAGCCATGCACCGGTTCTGGATGCTTACGGAGGCTAGCGAGGCGCGCGCTCTGCCCCTTGTTATCCCTCAAGAGTCAACGAATCGCAACTTCGTAACCCAGCGATCAAATTGTAGCTGTTGAATCTGCCAGGTCGCAGCTCAGCAACGGCAGTACGGCTTAGAGCGTGTTAGGCACTTTCTGTCAGACCTGGTAACCTGGCGGGATGATAGAACGCAAGCCATACCCGACAGATGTTTCGGACGAGGAATGGAGCTTCGCCGCTCCGTATCTGACCTTGATGAACGAAGATGCACCGCAGCGCCGATACGAACTGCGCGAAATGTTCAACGCGCTTCGTTGGATGGCGCGCGCGGGTGCATCGTGGCGCATGCTGCCGACCAACTTTCCGCCGTGGGAAATGGTCTACCAGCAAACGCAGCGCTGGCTGAACGCGGGTTGTTTCGAGGCGATGGTCAACGATTTGCGCTCGGTGCTGCGCGTGGCGCAACAGCGTCAGGGCCAGCCCAGCGCGGTCATTCTCGATGGACGCACATTGCAGTCCACGTGTGAAAGCGGGCCACGTGCGGGCTACGACGGTTACAAGCGCAAGCGGGGCAGCAAGGTTCACATGGCTGTCGACACACTGGGGATGCTGCTCGCGGTGCACATTACGCCGGCCCACGAGCAGGAGCGCGCGCAGGTGGCCGAGCTTGCGCGTCAGGTTCAGCACGTCACCGGTCAGACGGTGAAACTTGCGTTTGCTGACCAGGGCTATACGGGCGACACTGCTGCACAGGCCGCACGTGATGAAGGCATTGAGCTGCAGGTCATCAAGCTGCCTGAGGCGAAGAAGGGCTTCGTGCTGCTGCCCCGCCGCTGGGTGGTCGAGCGCAGTTTCGGCTGGCTCAACCGCTTCCGGCGGTTGGCACGCGACTACGAGCGCCTGCCCGAAACCCTGGCAGGCCTGCACTTCGTCGTCTTCGCCATGCTCATGCTCGTTCATGCTGCACCGATTATGAAAAGTACCTAACACGCTCTAACCAGTCGTCCAGAACCGATGCCCCTAGACGGCAGATCTCATCGGATAAGGCTTGCGACGCGAATTCATTGACACATGAGGGATGGGTCGTCTGAGACCTCTGGCAATCGAAATTGCAGTGGCGCAGAGCGGCCCGCAAGCGGCCGCCGGTGCATCCTCGGTGCACCGCTCAGCTTTTCTGCTGTAGCTGAAATTACGCTAAACTACTGAGGCTAAACAACTTTCAGTTTCGGTTGTTTACTTGGATATTGCGTTTATTTTCAGCAACTTATCGCGTCACACGCCGAATCATAATCCGCAGGTCCGGGGTTCGAGTCCCTGATTCGCCACCAGTAAAATCAAAGGGTTAGCTTCGGCTAACCCTTTGTCATTTCTGCGCTCTGTCAACGACAGTGTCAACGGCGTTTTCGTCTCCTGCTAGGGTTTTGAGCACAAGCCGTTCGTAGTCGCCGTCCGGTATGATTTCGTACCGGACCCGAAGCGTCGTCTGGCCCGCACAAGCCCAAGACGAGAACAAGACCGAGTCGAAGCGACCGATACGAATCATGGCCGAGGCACAGATCAATCCCGCGATACTGACTTGGGCGCTCCAGCGCTCCGGTATAGACGCACTCGCGTTGGCCGACAAGTTGGGAACAGCCACTGCGCGGGTGGTATCTTGGGAAACTGGCGAACGGAAGCCAACCTTCCGCCAGGCTAAGCGCATTGCCGAGATCACTCACATTCCCTTCGGCTACTTCTACCTCCCTGAGCCGCCCGAGGAAGCCCTACCGATTGCCGATTTCCGAACGGTGGGGGACGATCCAGTGCGTCCGCTGAGTGCCGACTTCCGCGACATATTCAACGATGTTATGCGGAAGCAAACTTGGTTCAGAGAATATCGACGGCTGCAGGGCCAAGAGCCGTTGGCGTTTATCGGACGATTTAACGTTCGCGGTGCGCCAACCGACATTGCGGCTGATATTGGTCGCACGTTACAAGTCACGGCAGAGGACCGCATTAACTGCGCCAACTGGGAGGACTACCTTCGACTGTTGATCGCTCGGATCGAGGACGCGGGGATTCTAGTAATGCGATCTGGAATCGTGGGCAACAATACTCATCGTCCGTTGTCGGTCGATGAGTTTCGGGGTTTCGTGGTCGCAGATCAATATGCTCCGGTCGTATTTCTTAATGGCAAGGATGCGAAGGCCGCACAGATTTTCACGCTGATTCACGAGATCGCGCACTTGTGGCTTGGTGAGAGCGGAGTCTCTAACGAGAGGATTGGTATCGCTCAGCAGCACGGCGGCGACGTCGAGCGGCTGTGCAATGCCACGGCAGCAGAGTTTTTGGTTCCGGCGGCGGAGTTTCGAGCTCGGTGGAACGATCGAGCTGGGTTCGTGGCGCAAGTCCGCGAACTCGCTCGTACCTTTAAGGTTAGTGGCGTCGTTGTCGGCAGACGGGCCGTGGAACTCAGACTCGCGCCCTGGAATGAGTTCGCCGCTTTCTATCAAGCTGAACGCGAGGCATGGGCTGCGGCCGCTGCGCGGCAATCTAGTGGTGGAAATCCATATAAAACTTCGGCGGTGAGGAACGGAAAGCTGCTGACGAAGGCCGTTCTAGAAACCGCATTTGAGGGCCGAATGCTGCTGCGTGATGCGGGCAGCTTGCTCGGAGTCGCCCCTGCAAACTTGAAGAAGCTCGCAAGTAGCGTGTACGGGGAATAATAAGAATGTACCTGCTGGATACCAACATCTTTATTGAGGCGCAAAATCGTTACGATGCAAACGATATTTGCCCGGGCTTTTGGGACTGGCTGGATAACGCTAATGCGCAAGGGGTTATCGCGAGTATCGGAGAGGTGTACGACGAACTCGCGGGTCGTGGCGATCACCTTGCACAGTGGATAGAAGCCCGACGTGGTACCGGTTGGTTTCTCGACGTTGCCGATGTGCCGACCCAAGCCGCATTTGGTGAGGTTGTTCAACACGTTGAATCGGTCGCGCGCTACAGCCGCCCGAATAAAGATCTTTTCCTTGGTGGAGCAGATCCTTGGCTCATCGCGAAGGCCAGAACAATGGGATGGGGTATTGCAACTCATGAGCAATTCAGTGAGAACTCGACAAAAGTAAAAATTCCCAACGTTTGCCGAAATTTTGGCGTAGCTAGCCGCGATACGTTTGATGTTTTGCGTCAACTTCAGGCTTCGTTCGGGTGGGCAGCCAGAAACTGAGAAGCATGAGGTTCGCGTAGCGATATCTCTCAACAATCTATTTCTTCCAATTGGCGTAGGGATTTAAGCGTTTAGCCTCCTGCAAATGCTCTGGAGCAAGATGCGCATACCCGTCCTCTCACGCCCGAATCGAGTGCACTCCCTGACACACATCAGTGCACACCTTCCCCGCCCCAGGGCAAAAACTTGCCCTTCTCCGCACAAAGCTAGCGACCAACCCGCGGTATGGCCCCTGGCACACTTCCCGCTTTAAAGAGCGCGCAAGGAGCCGGCGCAACCTCCGGTTCGACAGACAATCTGGAAATGGACGGCTAGGGTTCCGGCCTGCTTCACGCAGGTGCTGGTCCGAGAGCTGTCGACCTCAGGCGAGGTTACACGGCGGGACAAAAGCCCGGGAGAGAACGCGATGTTTGCGCTGCTCCCTGCCGTCGCTAACCGTCCCCTCCGAGGTCAACCCATGTTCAAGCTCGTTCGCTGTCTTGGTATTGCCGCCGTCTCCCTCGCCACCTTCGCCTCGAGCCCCACGTTCGCCGCGGGCCGCAACGACTTCAAGGTCTGCTGGACCATCTACGCCGGCTGGATGCCATGGGGTGAGGCGAAAACCCAGGGCATCGTGTCCAAATGGGCCAGGAAATACGGCATCAATGTCGACGTCGTGCAGCTGAACGACTACGTCGAGTCCATCAATCAGTACACGGCCGGCAAGTTCGACGGCTGCGCGATGACCAACATGGACGCGCTCACGATTCCCGCCTCCGGCGGCGTGGATTCGACGGCACTGATCGTCAGCGACTATTCGAACGGCAACGACGGCGTGCTGATGAAGGGCAAGGGCAAGCAGATCGCCGACCTGAAGGGGCAGCAGGTCAACCTCGTGCAGTTTTCCGTCTCCCACTACCTGCTCGCACGCGCGCTCGAAAGCGCTCACATGAGCGAGCGCGACCTCAAGGTCGTGAACACCTCGGATGCCGACATCTCGGGCGCATTCGCGACCCCCACGGTTCACAACGCGGTCACCTGGAATCCGATGCTCGCCGATCTGAAGTCGCAGCCGAACGTCAGCGAAGTCTTCGACTCCAGCAAGATCCCCGGCGAAATCATGGACATGATGGTCGTCAACACGAAGACGTTGCAGCAGAACCCCGCCCTCGGCAAAGCGCTGACCGGTGCATGGTTCGAAATGGTCGCGCTGATGCACACCGACTCCGCGGCCAGCACGTCCGCGCTGAGCGCGATGGCGAAGGCCTCGGGCACCGATCTCGCCAACTTCAAGGGCCAACTGGCGACGACCGCCCTCTTCTATTCGCCGCAAGCCGCGCTCGACTTCGTCACCAGCGCCGACATGCCGAAGATCATGACGCGCGTCGCGAAGTTCTCTTTCGATCACGGCCTGCTCGGACAGGACGCGAAGAGCGCGGACGCGGTCGGCATGGCGTTCGACAAGGGCGTCGTCGTCGGCAACAAGAACAACGTCAAGCTGCGTTTCGATCCGACCTACGTCGCGATGGCGGCCGCGGGCAAGCTCTGACACGGACCGTCCAGGCACTCGCCGGGGGCTCGCCATGGCGGGCTCGCATCCCAGCTTTCCAACCAGGCGCTCACCATGCGACTCATCAATCGACATCCGAGCCGGATCGGCGGCTTGATGCTGCTTCTGCTGCCGTTCGTCGTGCTGTTCGCGGTCTACTTCACCGGGTCCTCGATGCGACTCTCGCTCAATCCCGATGACAAGCTGCTGCCGAGCGCGGCGCAAATGAGCGACGCGGTGAAGTCGGCCGCCTTCACCGAGGACAAGCGCACCGGCGAGTACCTGTTGTGGACCGACACGCTGTCGAGCTTGCGGCGGCTCGGCATCGGCCTTGTCGTCAGTGCCGTGATCGCACTGGTGGCCGCGATCGCGACCGGTTCGTTTCCGCTCGTCAGCGCGACGCTGTCGCCTTTCATCACCGTGATCTCAATGGTGCCGCCGCTGGCGGTGCTGCCGGTCCTGTTCATCGTGTTCGGGCTCGACGAGTTGTCGAAGGTCGTGCTGATCGTCGTCGGCATCACGCCGGTGATCATTCGCGATCTGCATGCTCGCGCCCGCGAGATTCCGGTCGAGCTGTGGGTCAAGGCGCAGACGCTCGGCGCCACCAGCTGGACGCTGATTCTGCGTCTGGTGCTGCCGCAACTGCTGCCGCGTCTGCTGGCGGCGACGCGTCTTTCTCTCGGCGCGGCGTGGCTCTTTCTGATCGCAGCCGAAGCGATCGCGTCGACCGATGGCCTCGGCTACCGCATCTTTCTCGTGCGCCGCTATCTGTCGATGGATCTGATCCTGCCGTACGTCGCGTGGATCACGCTGCTCGCATGGCTCACCGACGAGCTGCTGCGCCGGATCACGCAATGGTGCTTCCCGTGGTACGGAGGCGCGCGATGATCGAGGTCCGCAACGTCTGGAAAGAGTACGGCGACCAGGTCGTGCTCGAGCGTTTGAATCTGACCGTCAAGGAAGGCGAGTTCTGTTCGATGGTCGGCGCGTCCGGCTGCGGCAAGTCGACGTTTCTGCGCCTGCTGCTGGGTCAGGAGCGCGCGACGCGCGGCGAGATCCTGCTGGACGGCAAGCCGCTGCCCGGCGAACCGGACCGGCATCGCGGCGTCGTGTTTCAACGCTACTCGGTGTTCGACCATCTGAGTGTGTTGCGCAACGTGATGCTGGGGCTGGAGCTTCCACAGGCGAAGTTCACCGGCCGGCTATTCGGTGCCCGTCGGCGCGTGGCGCGAGACGAGGCAGCGGCCATGCTCGAGCGCGTCGGTCTGGGCGCTGCCTTGAACAAGTTTCCGCAGCAGCTGTCGGGCGGCATGCAGCAACGCCTCGCGATCGCGCAGGCGCTGATGATGAAGCCTCGCGTGCTGCTGCTCGACGAACCGTTCGGCGCGCTCGACCCCGGCATCCGCAAGGACATGCATGAGCTGCTCTCCGACCTGTGGCGCGAAGCGAAGCTCACGATCTTCATGGTCACGCATGACCTGAAAGAAGGCTTCACGTTGGGAAGCCGCGTGCTGGTTTTCGACAAGGTGCGCGTCGACCCGCAGGCGCCGGGCGCCTATGGCGCGCGCATCACCTACAACATTGCGCTCGACCGTAGCCGCGATTCCATGTCCGCCGTGCATATCGCCGAGGCTGCCGTGCGAGGCGCATCGCATATCGAACTGGTCTCCGACTGAAGGGAACTCAGGTATGAACTCAGATACGACCTTATTGCTTGAAGAAACCGTCCCAGGCGGCGGCCATACGTCGCTGATCGTCAAGCGTGGTCGATCACTGCGCATTACCGACCTGCGCGGCGGTGCGAACGTCAGCGTGATGATGGTCAACGCGACGGAAAAGAGCGAACGGCTCAATCTGCCGGATTCGTTGAAGTGCCAGCACACGGCCAGGCTCACGGTCGGGCACTGCCTGTACTCCGACATGGGCCGCGTGCTTGCCGCGATCGTTGCGGATACCTGTGGCTGGCACGACAGCATCGGCGGTGTGTCGAATGCCGACGAGGTTCGCGAACGATACGGCGCGGGCCGCTACCAGGAGCTGCGCAACGCGTTCTATCGCAACGGCACGGACAACCTGCTCGTCGAAATGGGCAAGTGGGGACTCGGCATCACTGACCTGCTGATGACGCTCAATCTGTTCAGCCGTGTCGATGTCAGTGACGACGGCGTTCTCAGTTTCGTGCCAGGAAACTCAAAAGCCGGCAACTACATCGAGCTCTACGCACCGATGAACACGCTCGTCGTGCTCACCGCGATCCAGCACCCGCTCGACCCGAACCCCGAGTACGCGCCGAGGCCCGTCAAGCTCGAGTTGAGCGACGCGCGGCCCGAGGTCGGCGAAGTTTGCCGCACCGCATGCGAAGAGAACGCACGCGGTTTCATCAACACAGAACGCTTCTTTCTTTGAGCGAAGGCCACGCTTATGACCAGCACGCTTATCGTCAGCGACAAACGTCCGGAAACCACGGTCTATCGCGAGACACTCGCCGCCGGCGACCCGTGGCTTCACGAGGTGAAGGCCGGGCAAACGCTGCGCATCGTCGATCTCGAAGGCAACCAGGCGGTCGACACGCTGTTCTACAGCCTCGCCGATCCGCGCGAGCGCTTCGACCCGCAACGCACGTTGCGCCGGCAAAAGAGCCTCTACCTGACGACGGGCTCGGTGCTGTACTCGAACCTCGGCAAGCCGATGCTGACGATCGTCGCCGACACGTGCGGCCGCCACGATACGCTCGGCGGCGCCTGCGCGCAGGAAAGCAACACGGTGCGCTACGCACTGGAGAAGCGCTACATGCACAGCTGCCGCGACAACTTCCTGCGTGCCTGCGCACATGACGGCCGCCTGTCGAAGCAGGACATCGGCGCGAACGTCAACTTCTTCATGAACGTGCCGGTCACGGCCACGGGCGGGCTCAGCTTCGAAGACGGCATTTCCGCGCCGGGCAAATACGTCGAATTGCGCGCGGAGATGGACGTGATCGTACTGATCTCCAACTGCCCGCAGCTGAACAATCCGTGCAACGCCTACAACCCGACGCCCGCGGAGCTGCTGATATGGAATTGAAGCGCATCCGCCACTGGCTTTTTCTCCTCATGCTGGTTCGCTCGGGCCGGTACTTCAGCCGTACGCGCGAAGAACTGACCCAGACGCATCGCTGACGCGACTTCGGCCGTGGACGACCACGGCCGGCCATTCCCACGGCGGGACGGCCCGCCTTCGAATCAACACACCTTCCATGTTCGAGAAGATTCTGATCGCCAATCGCGGCGCTATCGCGTGCCGTATTCTCAGGACGTTGCGCGAACTCGACGTCACCGGCGTCGCCATCTATGCGCAAGCCGACCGAGCGAGCCGCCACGTCAGCGAAGCGCCTGTCGCGCATGCGCTCGGCGAGGGTCCGGCCGCGCTGACTTATCTCGACGTGGCCAAGATCCTCGCGATTGCGCGTCGCGAAGGCGTGCAGGCGATCCATCCCGGCTACGGCTTCTTATCGGAGAACGCGGCGTTCGGCGAAGCCTGCGAAGCGGCCGGCATCGCGTTCATCGGACCGACACCCGCGCAGCTTCGCGCGTTCGGCCTCAAGCACACGGCCCGCGAAATCGCGGCCAACGAAGGGGTGCCGATGCTCGAAGGCACCGGGCTGCTCGCGGACTTGCCGGCGGCGCTCGCGGCGGCACAGGCCATCGGCTATCCGGTGATGCTGAAGAGCACCGCGGGCGGCGGCGGCATCGGCATGCGGGTGTGCTGGAACGCCGACGAACTCGGCGCCCATTTCGATGCCGTGAAGCGCCTCGGCGAAAACAATTTCAGCGATGCCGGCGTGTTTCTGGAGAAGTACATCGAACGGGCGCGGCATCTGGAAGTGCAGGTATTCGGCGATGGCAAAGGCGACGCGCTCGCGCTTGGCGTGCGTGACTGCTCGGTGCAGCGGCGCAATCAGAAGGTGCTCGAGGAAACGCCCGCCCCCTGCCTGCCGGACGGCATTCAGGCCGCGCTCTGCGAGGCAGCGGTCAAGCTCGCGAAAGCCGTCGACTATCGCTCCGCCGGCACCGTCGAATTCGTGTACGACAGCGCGGCCGAACAGTTCTACTTCCTCGAAGTCAATACGCGTCTGCAGGTCGAGCACGGCGTCACCGAACAGGTGTGGGGCGTCGACCTCGTGCGTTGGATGATCGAACTGGCGGCCGGCACGCTCGCGCCGCTGAAGGAGCTGGCGGCGAGTCTAACGCCGCGAGGGCACGCGATCCAGGCGCGACTCTACGCGGAAGATCCGGGGCGTGATTTCAAACCGAGTCCGGGCCTCTTGACCGAGGTCGCGTTCCCGCACGCTGACGGGCGCGCATTGCGCATCGATACATGGATCGAGGCCGGTTGCGAAGTGCCGCCGTACTTCGACCCGATGCTCGCGAAAGTGATCGCGTGGTCGCCGACTCGCGATGAAGCGCGCGATGCGCTCGACGATGCGCTGCGCAACACCCGACTCTACGGCGTCGAGACCAATCGCGACTATCTGCGCCAGATTCTGCGCGACCGGCCGTTTGCGTCGGGCGAACCGTGGACTCGATGTCTCGAAGGGCTCAGGTATCGGGCCAGCACGGTCGACGTCGTCAGCGGCGGCACGCAGACGACGGTGCAGGACTATCCCGGCCGCCTGGGCTACTGGGCAGTCGGCATCCCGCCGTCGGGGCCGATGGATGACCGGGCGATGCGGCTCGGCAATCGCCTGCTCGGCAATGCGGCCGACGCCGCCGCTCTCGAAGTCACGATGAGCGGGCCGACGCTGCGCTTCAACACGGATGCCGTGGTCGCCATCACCGGCGCGCAGATTCCGGTGCTGCTCGACGATGTCGCTCAGCCGCTGAACACGAGCCTCCATGTGCCGGCGGGTTCGACGCTCGCGCTCGGCACGATACGCGGCGCGGGCGCGCGCGCTTATCTGTGCGTGCGCGGCGGCTTCGACGTCGCACTGTATCTCGGCAGCCGCAGCACCTTTACGCTCGGCCAGTTCGGCGGACATGGCGGCCGCGCGATCCGCGCGGGCGACGTGCTGCATCTTTATCCGCTCGGCGATGCGCAAGCCGGCGCGGCGCTCGTCGACGCGCCGACGCTCGACGGCGTGCGCACCGTTCGCGTGATCTATGGCCCGCACGGCGCACCCGAATACTTCAGCGCCCGCTATATCGCGCAGCTGCTCGACACCGAGTGGGAGGTTCACTTCAACTCCAGCCGTACCGGCGTGCGCCTGATCGGACCGAAACCCGAGTGGGCGCGCGAGGACGGCGGCGAGGCTGGACTGCATCCGTCGAACATTCACGATAATCCGTACGCGGTCGGCGCCGTCGACTTCACCGGCGACATGCCCGTGATTCTCGGACCCGACGGCCCGAGTCTCGGCGGCTTCGTCTGTCCGGTGACGATCATCGAGGCGGACCTCTGGCAGATCGGCCAGCTGAAAGCAGGCGACAAGATCCGCTTCGCGCCCGTCGAAGTCGACGAAGCGCGTGAGGCTGCGCGTGAGCGTCGTCGGGAACTGGAGAGCCTCGAGATTGCACCGGGTGCGCCGAGCGAAAGAAGAGCATCGCTGACGTCGCCGATCGTGCTCGATACCGGGGCGGACCGCGACAGACTCGTCGCGCGTGTATCCGGCGACACACATCTGCTGCTCGAAATCGGTCCAGCGGAGCTCGACCTCGTGGCACGGTTTCGCGGACATGCGCTGATGCAGTCCCTCGAAGCGCAGCATCTGACTGGCGTCATCGATCTCACGCCGGGCATCCGTTCGCTGCAGATCCACTACCGGCCCGAGGATCTGCCGCTCGCCAGGTTGCTCGACATCGTCGCGCGGGCGTGGGACGAGGTCTTGTTGCACAAGGATCTGCGCGTGCCGTCGCGCGTCGTTCATCTGCCGCTGTCATGGGACGACCCCGCGTGCCAGCTCGCGATCGAAAAATATATGACCACCGTGCGCAAGAACGCGCCGTGGTGCCCGAGCAACCTCGAATTCATTCGCCGCATCAACGACCTCGACTCCATCGACGCGGTCAGGCAAATCGTCTTCGATGCGAGCTATCTGGTGATGGGCCTCGGCGACGTGTACCTCGGCGCACCCGTCGCGACACCGCTCGACCCTCGTCACCGGCTGGTCACGACGAAATACAACCCGGCCCGTACGTGGACCGCGGAGAACTCGGTCGGCATCGGCGGCGCGTATCTGTGCGTGTATGGCATGGAAGGGCCTGGCGGCTATCAATTCGTCGGCCGCACGTTGCAGATGTGGAATCGCTACCGCGAAGTCGTGGATTTCGCCGGACAGCATTATTTGCTGCGCTTCTTCGACCAGATTCGTTTCTACGAAGTATCGGCCGACGAACTGTTGCGCATCCGCGCGGACTTTCCGCTTGGGCGTTTTCCGTTGCGGATTGAAGAGTCCGAGCTTTCGTTGCCGGACTATCAGGCGTTTCTCGCTAGCGAATCCGCCAGCATCGAGCAGTTCCGTTCAAGGCAGCAGGCGGCCTTCCAGGCCGAGCGCGAGCGGTGGCGTGAAGCGGGCACCTCGGAAATCACGTTCGAGACGCCGGTCACCGAAGACACTCAGTTAGCTCCGCTTCACGACGGTGAAGTCGCCGTGGACAGCGAGATCGCCGGCAGCCTCTGGCAAGTCAAGGTGAAAACCGGCGACGCCGTCGACGCGGGCGACGTGCTGCTCATCATCGAGTCGATGAAGATGGAAATCCCGGTGTGTGCGCCGTGCGCCGGAACGGTCGGCGAGATCTACGTGGCGCCGGGTTCGCCCGTGCGCGCGGGGCAACGCGTCGCCGTCGTCGAACGTCACTAATTATCTGGACGCAAACCATGTCTTCATTCTCGTCATTCGATCTTCGCCTCCCAACGCTTCGTTCCGCATACCGTGCAGGAACGCTCACTCCGCGCGGGCTCGTCGCTGAACTGCTCGAAAAAGCTGCGGTGCTCAATCCGTCGTTCAATCTGTTCATCCATCTTCTGACCGAAGATGAAGTCGCGCCCTACCTCGACTGGCTCGACACCCAGGACGTCGAAAGCCTGCCGCTCTATGGCGTTCCCTTCGTGATCAAGGACAACATCGATCTCGCCGGCATTCAGACGACCGCCGCGTGCCCCGCGTTCGCGTACACGCCGTCGCGATCGGCGAGCGTCGTTGCGCAATTGATCGCGCTCGGCGCTGTGCCGCTCGGCAAAGCCAATCTCGACCAGTTTGCGACCGGTCTGAACGGCACCCGGTCGCCGTATGGCAAGTGTCGCAATAGCGTGCATCCCGACTATCCGTCGGGCGGCTCGAGCGCGGGGTCGTCACTCGCGGTCGCGCTCGGCGTCGCCAGTTTCGCGCTCGGGACCGACACGGCCGGTTCCGGTCGCGTGCCTGCCGCGCTGAACAATCTCGTCGGTCTCAAGCCGACTAAAGGCCTGCTGTCCACCGCGGGTGTGGTGCCCGCGTGCCGCACGCTCGATTGCGTCACGTTCTTCACGGCGACGGCGGAAGAAGCGAGCGAGTTGCTTGCGTTGAGCGCGCGCCCCGATCCTCGCGATGCATACAGCCGCGCGAATCCGCAATGGAATACGGCACGCGCGTTTGGCGAGCCCACGGCGTTCAGGTTCGGCGTGCCGGCGCAACTGGATTTCGCCGGCTGTTCCGAGAGCCCCGGGCTGTTCGCGAAGGTGCGCGCGTTGCTCGAAGAAGCAGGTGGTGAAGCTGTCGAAATCGACTTCACGCCGTTTGTCGAAACCGCCAATCTGCTCTATCAGGGGCCGTGGGTGGCCGAGCGTTACAGCGTGGCGGGCGAGTTGATGACGGAGAAACCCGCTGCGGTTTTGCCCGTCATTCGCGATGTGTTGGCGAAGGCACCCGGCGCGAGCGCGGTCGAACTGTTTCGCGCGCAGTACCGCTTGCAGGAATTGAAGGCCCTCTGCGATGCGTCGATCGATTCACTCGATTTCGTTCTGACGCCGACGTATCCGCGTGCCGTGACGCTCGACGAGTTGGAGCGCGACCCCATTGGTCCGAACTCCCTGCTCGGCTATTACACGAATTTCATGAATCTGCTGGACTATGCCGCCGTCGCTACGCCGACCGGTTTCATGAAGAATGGTCTGCCCTGGGGCGTGACCGTCTTTGGCCGCGCGTTCACCGACCAGTATCTGTTGGGTGTGGCCGACCTGCTGCAACGAAAGAGCGGCGTGCACTGCGTCGGAGGTCTAACCGTCGAGCCGGAGCCGCGCGGCGAACGATGCGCGGCGAGCCACGATCGCATGCGGATCGCGGTCTGCGGCGCACACATGCAAGGTTTGCCCCTCAACCGCGATCTGCTTGCCCGACGCGGGCGGCTCTTGCAGGCCACTCAGACTGCCGCGCAATACCGGTTGTCGGCGCTGCCTGCGTCGGCGGACGGCACGAGGCGTCCAGGCCTGTGGCGCGTCACCGATGGCGGCGCAAAAATTGCTGTCGAAGTGTGGGAAATGCCGAGCGCGGAGTTCGGCTCGTTTATTTCGACCGTTCCGTCTCCGCTGGTTCTGGGGAAGGTCGAACTCGTCGACGGTTCGTGGGTTACCGGTTTCCTCTGCGAGCCGTATGGCGTGCAGTCGGGAACCGATATCTCGGAGTTTGGCGGATGGCGAGGATGGCTTGCCAGCGAGCATTGCGCGAGTTTCTGATGGAACGAACGATGAGCAGCGGCGTCGCAGGGTATGGGCAGTGAAGCGCCGCGGGTTTGGTTGGCACCTCCGGCTTCCTTCCGCAATTCCGTCGCAACTTCGAGAGGTTCCTTAATGACGCTCCGCACCGTCGCGCTCGCCGCAACCACCGCTGCGCTCACGCTCGCCGGCACGACCGCCGCCCTCACCGCACAAGCTCAAACGCCGAGCACCGCCGACAGTCAATGGCGCGCCAGTTCCACCATGCTCGCGACGCTGCTGCAGGACGGCTACAAGATCGTCGCCGTGGTCAACAACGGTCCCGCCGACACGATCTTCGTGCAGCGCGATCAGAGCGCGTTCAAATGCATCGATACGCAGCATCCGGATGCAAAAGCAAAAACGTCGGTGGCGCCGGGCTGTTACGAGCTGGTACCGCCGAGCGGCGCCACGCCGGCGTCGGAATCCAGATAACGTGATTTGAAGCGCGAGCTCAACGTAACCCCGGCTCGGGCGAAAGACTTCGGCGTCGCGCCAACACCGCGACGCTTCAGCGATCCACGAGCCGGCTCAGATTGCCGCGCACCCGCTGCAGCAGCGCGATCAACCGCGCCGCTTCTTCATCGCTGAAACCATTGAGCGCTTCGAGCGCGACCTCGTCGCCGACCTTGCGCGCCTTGCCGAGCGTGCGCTCAGCCTTCGGCGTCATGCGCACCTGGCGCTCGCGGCGATCCTGCGGATTCGCGGTCCGCTCGATCCAGCCGCCCTCCTCCATCCGGTCGAGCAGCCGGCCCGCCGAGATCGGCGCGACCTCGAGCAGATCCGCCAGCCGGGCCTGATTGATGTCGCCGTAGTGGCCGAGATAGGCCAGCACACGACACTGCGCGCGCGTCAGATCGACCGACGACCTCGCGAGATCGTCGAACCGCTTGCCCGCCAGCCGGCCGACGTCGTAGATCAGAAAGCCGAAGCGCTCTTCGAATTGGGTTTTCATGCGCGGATTATACGGAAGCACTTCGGCGTACAGCGCGACTGCGTGTGCGTTCTATTCTCAGCACAACTCCCGATAGCGCCAACCCGTATCGTCGATATACTAAGCATGCTTACTATATCGAGCCTCCCCACCGTCCATGTCTTCCGCCTCCACGTCGGCGAGCGCCACTGAGCTGCTCAACCGGCCGATGATCACGATCTCGATCATGCTTGCGACGCTGATCCAGACGCTCGACAGCACGATCGCCAACGTGGCGCTGCCGCATATGCAAGGCACGCTGTCCGCGTCGCAGGACGAGATCACGTGGGTGCTGACCTCCTATATCGTCGCCGCCGCGATCGCCACGCCGCTCACCGGCTGGCTGGCGGATCGCCTCAGCGTCAAGCGGCTGCTGCTGATCGCGATCGGCGGCTTCACCGTGTCGTCCGCGTTGTGCGGACTCTCCGAGACGCTGTCGCAGATCGTCGTGTCGCGTCTGTTGCAAGGGATCTTCGGCGCGTCGCTGGTGCCGCTGTCGCAGTCGATCCTGCTCGACATCAACCCGCGCGAAAAGCAGGGCCAGGCGATGGCCGTGTGGGGCATGGGCGTGATGGTCGGGCCGATCCTCGGTCCGACGCTCGGCGGCTGGCTCACCGATAGCTACAACTGGCGCTGGGTGTTCTTCATCAACGTGCCGATCGGCGCGATCGCGCTGTTCGGCGTCGCGAGCTTCCTGCCGACTCGCGAGCCGAAACACGACGTGAAGTTCGACGCGTTCGGCTTCATCACGCTCGGCCTCGCGATCGGCGCATTGCAGGCGATGCTCGATCGCGGCGAGCAGCTCGACTGGTTTTCGTCGACCGAGATCGTGATCGAGGCGCTCGTCGCGGCAATCAGCTTCGCGTTTTTTCTCGTGCACACGGCGACGATCGGCGAGCGCTCGTTTTTCAAGTACAAGTTATTGAAGGACCCGAACTTCGCGACCGGCACGTTGTTCATCTTCGTGATCGGCGCGGTGATGTACGCGACCCGCGCGCTGCTGCCGCCGATGCTGCAAAACCTGATGGGCTATCCGGTCGCGACCACGGGCCTCGTCACCGCACCGAGCGGCGCCGGCACGATGGTCGCGATGCTGATCGCCGGCCGGCTGCTCAAGCGCGTCGATGCGCGGCTGTTGCTGCTCTGCGGTTTCCTGATATCGGCGTTCGCGCTGTGGCAGATGATGCAGTACACGATCGTGCTATCGGCATCGGACATCGTGTGGCCCGGCGTGATCCAGGGCTTCGGACTCGGCCTCGTGTTCGTGCCGCTGTCCACGCTGACGTTCTCGACGCTGTCGCCGGAGCTGCGCGCGGACGGCACCGCGACTTATAGCCTGATGCGCAACATCGGCAGCAGTATCGGCATTTCGATCGTGCAGACGCTGATGACGCGCAACACGCAGATCTCGCACGCGGACCTCGCTGCGAACGTCACCGCGTTCAATCCGGCGTTCCAGTCGATGCTCAACAGCGGCTCGAACTATGACATCGCGGCGCTGAACGCGTCGATCACGCAGCAGGCGGCGATGGTCGCGTATCTGAACGACTTCAAGCTGATGTTCGTGGCGACGCTGCTGGTCATCCCGCTGTTGCTGCTGATCCGGCCGTCGCACAAGGCACCGGATGCGTCGATCGCGCATGCGGCGATGGATTGAGACCGAATGCGCCGACGTCCGCCTCAGCCTTCGATTCGCCCGCGCGTCACGCCGAGCAATGACGCCATCGCCGCATACGCCGCGGCGGCATCGCGGGCGCGGATCGCCTCGAACACCGCCGTGTGCTCGGCGAGCGACGCGTTGAACACATCGGCGCGTTTCGCATTGAGCCGCAATTGTGCCTCGAGCGTGCGCTCGATCAGCGCGCCAAGCGGGATCAGCAGTTCGTTGCTGCACGCGGTGAGCACGCGCAGGTGGAACTGCAGATCCGCGCGCACCCATTCGTCGACGTTGCGCGCCGCCACCATCGCGGTATGCGCGGCCGCAAGCGCACCCAACGTATCGTCGGTGTGCGCGGCGGCCGCGAGGCCGGCGGCATAAGGCTCGATCATCTCGCGCATTTCCTGCAGCTTGAGCGCGAACGCCATCGGCTCGGCGACGCGTGAATACCAGTCGAGCAGATCGGCATCGAGCAGATTCCACGCGGACTTGACCCGCACGCGCGTACCCACGCGCGGCCGCGATTCGATCAGCCCTTTCGACGTCAACGTGCGCAGCGCCTCGCGCAGCACCGTGCGGCTCACGCCGAACATCTCCATTAACTCGGCTTCACGAGGCAGGATCGACTCCGGCGCATAGTCGCCGCGCAGAATCGCGGTCGCCAGCAGTTGGGCGACTCGCCCGTGCAGATCGTGCGTAATGGTTTTCTCCTCGCGGTCGATGATCCCGTCGCGCAACGCGGCGGTAAGTCGGCAGATCTCACCACTATGTGGCAAATAGTACTATTAATAGTATTTTAATGCAGTTTTGTTGTAGCATGGAATTCCCCGAAATTTTGCATGCCCGCAGACCTGCTTTGCATGGGTTCGGAGTAAGCGCCAACTTCGATCGACACCGGAGACACACACCATGAAAATCACCAAGCTCGAAACCTTTATCGTCCCGCCGCGCTGGTGCTTCCTCAAGATCGAGACCGACGAGGGCATCGTCGGTTGGGGCGAGCCGGTGGTGGAAGGCCGCGCGCATACGGTCGCCGCGGCCGTCGAGGAGCTGTCCGATTATCTGATCGGCAAGGACCCGCTGTTGATCGAGGATCACTGGCAGGTGATGTACCGCGCGGGCTTCTATCGCGGCGGCCCGATCACGATGAGCGCGATCGCCGGCGTCGATCAGGCGCTGTGGGACATCAAGGGCAAGCATCACGGCGTACCGGTGCATGCGCTGCTCGGCGGCCAGGTGCGCGACAAAATCAAGGTGTACTCGTGGATCGGCGGCGACCGTCCGAGCGATGTCGCGAACAACGCACGCGCGGTGGTCGAGCGCGGCTTCAAGGCCGTCAAGATGAACGGCTCGGAAGAGCTGCAGATCATCGACACCTTCGACAAGGTGCAAGGCGTGATCAACAACGTCGCGGCGGTGCGCGAGGCGGTCGGGCCGAACATCGGAATCGGCGTGGACTTCCACGGCCGCGTGCACAAGCCGATGGCGAAGGTGCTCGCCAAGGAACTCGACCCGTACAAGCTGCTGTTCATCGAAGAGCCGGTGCTGTCGGAAAACGCCGAGGCGCTGCGCGACATCGTCAATCAGACCAACACGCCGATCGCGCTCGGCGAGCGTCTCTATTCGCGCTGGGACTTCAAGCACATCCTGTCGGGCGGCTACGTCGACATCATCCAGCCGGACGCGTCGCACGCGGGCGGCATCACCGAGTGCCGCAAGATCGCCGCGATGGCGGAAGCCTACGACGTCGCGCTCGCGCTGCATTGCCCGCTCGGCCCGATCGCGCTCGCAACCTGTCTGCAGATCGACGCGGTCAGCTACAACGCGTTCATCCAGGAACAGAGCCTCGGCATCCACTACAACCAGGGCAATGACCTGCTCGACTACATCAAGAATCCGCAAGTCTTCAAGTACGAAGACGGCTTCGTGTCGATTCCGCAGGGCCCCGGACTCGGCATCGAGGTCAACGAAGAGAAAGTGCGCGAGATGGCGAAGGTCGGTCACCGCTGGCGCAATCCGGTGTGGCGTCACGCGGACGGCAGCGTCGCCGAATGGTGATCTGAACACCTGAGCGAAGCAGGCGGAACGCCGCCGGCGGGCCACGTGACGCGCGGGCCGTCGCAGTAACGTAACTTCCCGGACCAGCCGGCTCGAACCGGCGTTCGAGCGGTGCCCCCCGACCTGCATCACTCCGCGCCGAGCCTTATCCCGCCCCGCTTTCGCGACGTTTGTTCGGTATCGGACATACGTATGTCCTGCTCCTTGCTGAAATGCATGCCAACAACGCATGCAGCGAGGAGCACCATGGGCGAATTCCTTCCTGACTATCTGATCCGCGAACAGGCGGCGGTCGGCGCGCTGGTTGCGTTCGGCGTGCTGCGCATCATCGGCGCGATGCTCGCGTACGAGCGCGGATGGAACATCTCGGTAGTCGGGAAATGCTTTATCGCCGCGGCGGTGCTGTACTGCCTGCCGCAGGTCTTCGATCTGCTCACGCAGATGGTCGGCTCGCACGCGGCCGGCGCCGAACTCGAAGGCAAGGCCGCGGGCTGCGCGATCGCGTTGTTCTGCGCGCCGATTCTCGGTCATCGCCTCGGCTTCGAGTAAGCGGGCTTCGCAGTGCGGCGCTTTTTTACGCGGCGCGCATCCATCGCCGATTGGTCAATCGCCTATGCCGCGCCGCGCGTTCAACCGAGCGCAGCGAACGCCGGCACGGTGTGTGACAACGCGGCCGCGACGACGAACACGCCGATCATCACGAGCGCTTCCAAATACATCACGTTGACGAAGGTGTGCGCATCCATCGTCGATGCGGTGCGACGCAGGCGTGGCAGCGCCGATGTGCGGTTCAGCGCGCCGAGCACCAGCGCGAGCGCGACCAGCACGAGCTTCAACGTCAGCACATGACCCCACGTGCTCGCCTGAATCGCTTCGAACGAACTGCCCGAGTCGCGCACCGCATTGAAGACGCCCGACAGCAACACCAACGCGACCGCGACGATCGACACGTTCGACACCTGGGTCGCCGTGCGGATCAGCATGCCCCGCGCGGTGGATGCCCCGAGCGCCGGCAGCACCGCCAGGCCGGAGGCCATCGCGAGTCCGCCCCATACGCTCGTTGCGAGCACGTGCAGCGTCTGCATGCCGATCGCGGCCGACACCACGCCGGCATCGGCCGCATGACCGAGCGACGCCTTACCCGCCGCGATCGCGAGCACCGCGAGCCACAGCAGCGTATTGCGCAGCATGCCCGTGCCATGGCTCAGCGCGGTGCCGAGCAGCACCAGCGCGCCGCCGAACGCGACGCTCCAGCCATAGCCGACATGCGTTTGCGTCAGCACCGTCGGCACCACGCCGAACGCCGCGGACAATCCGACACCGCTCATCGACGCCGCCTGATACAGGAGCCAGCCGAGATCCGCGAGCACCAGCACGATGGTGGCCGCGAGCATCGAGCGTTGCGCGCGCATCCAGCCGGGACGCGCCGGTGAAGTGCGCTGGAGCCCGTCCCTCGCGAGCCATGCGCCGAGTAGCGCCGAGCCGACGGCGAAGCCGAACGAGACGTTCATGAGCGTGGCCATTGCGACCTGCCCGATCCACAGTCCGTCGAAGTTCATTTGACGTTGAACGCGAAGTCGCCATGGGTACGATGGCCGTCGGTGGCCACCGCGATCCAGTGCACCGCATAGCGGCCGCTCGTCAACTGAGGCAGCGCGAGGTGCATCACGCGGGCGTCCGCGCTATCGACCGTCGACGCGCCCGGCGTCGCGGGCTTGCCGCTTGCATCGGCGAGTGTGATCTTGCTGAATGCGGGCTCGAGCGGCTCGGTGAAATGGATCGTCAGGTCGGTAGGCGCGACGGCGTCGGCGTTCGCGGCCGGCACGCTCGAGATCAGATGCGCATGCGCGAACGCGGTGGACGACATGGCCAGCGCCACCGCGCCGGACATCAACGCTCGCAGCGTCGACGAGGAGAAATCGAATAGCTTCATGTAAGGCCGATAGCGGATGAGAACGAACGGAACATAGGCGGGCCGGCGAGGCGCATCGTCTGCACGACGGCCGGCGAGCCCGGAAGTGTACGCTTCGATGGCGCGCGCGGGGATCGGTTCAACCTGGCTTGATCGAATGCGTCACGCGGCATCACGCTTGCGGCGGCGACGCCGTGATTATTTTTGAGGCAAAGACGTCGACCACGATCCGTGACGCAACCAAAGTCCGAAACCGGCATAACGCGACATACTGTCGCATGGCGGTCACACCTGGAACCGTCTCTAATGCGGCAAATAGTCACGATTACCCTTCGATGATAGAATGCTGCGTCGCCGCAGCGACGGCTGTCCTTCACACCGAGCCGCCCGAAGTTCGGTCAGGTCCCCGATTCCGATGGAGTTACGCGTGTCTTCAAGACGCCTCTTCCGCCCGTTGCTCGCCCTTCTGTTGATCGGCGCCGCGGGCGTCTATAGCGCAGCGAAAGCGCAGACTCAACCGAAGGCCCCCGACACGATGGAAGCGCGCGTGCAAGCCTGCACGGCCTGCCACGGCTCGCATGGGCAAGGTACCGACAACGACTACTTCCCGCGCCTCGCCGGCAAGCCGGCGGAATATCTGTTCAATCAGTTGCAGAACTTCCGTGAGGGGCGCCGCAGGTACCCGCCGATGAACTACCTCGTCACGTATCTCTCCGACGACTACCTGCATCAGATCGCCACCTTCTTCTCGCAACAACGCCCGCCGTATCCGACGCCGGCCAAGCCGACGGTCTCGGCCGCCACGCTCGCGCGCGGTGAGCAGATCGTGCTGCACGGTGATGCATCGAAGCAGGTGCCCGCTTGCGCGGCCTGCCACGGCAAGGCACTGACCGGTATGGAACCGGCAATTCCGGGTCTCGTCGGTCTGCACGCCGACTACATCAGCGCGCAGCTCGGTTCATGGCGCTCGGGCACGCGTCACGCGATCGCGCCGGACTGCATGCACACCATCGCCACGCGCCTCAGCGACGAAGACGTGAACGCCGTCGCGGCCTGGCTTTCCACGCAGCAGGCTCCGCCAAACCCCGTGCCGGCTCCGGCCCGCTCCTTGAAGACTCCGCTTGCCTGCGGCAGCGAACCGCAATAAGGCGCCGGGAGAGACATTCAAATGAAACACAAGTCTTTGTTCGCCCTCTCGGCAGTCGTCGTGGTCGCGGCCGCCGCACTCGTTCCCGTCCTCTGGTCGGGCGGCGACAATCTGCATAGCAGCGGCGCAGCCGTGGCGGCAACGCCCGCGGACCAGGCCGACCTGATCAAGAAGGGCGAGTACCTCGCCCGCGCCGGCGACTGTATCGCCTGCCACACGGTGCGCGGCGGCAAGCAGTTCGCCGGCGGCCTGCCGATGGCCACGCCGTTCGGCACGATGTTCACGCCGAACATCACGCCGGACGACCAGTACGGCATCGGCAAGTGGACCCAGGACGACTTCTATCGCGCGATGCACACCGGCCGCTCGAAAGATGGCAGCCTGCTTTATCCGGGCTTCCCGTTCACGAGCTACACGAAGGTCACGCGCGCCGACTCGGACGCGATCTACGCGTACCTGCGCTCGGTCGCGCCGGTCAACGTGCCGAGCCGTCCGCACGAACTGAAATTCCCGTTCAACCAGCGCAACATGCTGATCGGCTGGCGCACGCTGTTCTTCCGTGAAGGCGAGTTCAAGCCGGATCCGACCAAGTCGGTCGAATGGAACCGCGGTGCGTATCTGGTCGAAGGCCTTGGTCACTGCGGCATGTGCCACACGTCGATCAATGCGATGGGCGCCCCGGTCAGCTCGGCCGCGTTCGCGGGCGGCCTGATTCCGCTGCAGAACTGGTATGCGCCGTCGCTGACGTCGAACCGCGAAGCCGGCCTCGGCGACTGGGACCTCAAGGACATCGCCGACCTGCTCAAGACCGGCGTGTCGAGCCGCGGTGCGGTGTTCGGTCCGATGGCCGAAGTGGTTCACAACAGCCTGCAGTATCTGTCGACCGAAGACATCAACGCGATGGCGACGTACCTGAAGACGATTCCGCAGAAGAGCGAAGCACCGGAACCGCTGCAGCTCGAAACCTCGGAAAAATTCGGCGGCGAACTGCTGAAGCAAGGTCAGAAGATCTACGCTGACAACTGCGCGAAGTGCCACGAGGATAACGGTCTCGGCCGGCCGCCGGCATTCCCGCCGCTCGCGAATAACCAGTCGATCCAGATGCCGTCCGCGGTCAACCCGATCCGCATGGTGCTGAACGGTGGTTATCCGCCGAGCACGGAAGGGAACCCGCGTCCGTATGGCATGCCGCCGTTCGCGCAGGCTCTGTCGAATCAGGAAGTCGCAGCGGTCGTGACGTACATCCGTATGTCCTGGGGCAACCACGGCACGGCCGTGTCGCCGCAGCAGGTGGCCGAACTGCGTTCGGCGCCGCTCGACTAAGCAGGGTTCGACGCACCCCGGGCGCGGCCTGCGAAATTCGCGGCCGCGCCCTTCGTTTTTTCAGGACCGGTATCATGTGGGCCTGTTTGTGTTGGTGGTCGCCCTCGCGGGACCGTGCAGGAGGAAAGAGTTGTGCCCTTCGGTGAGCGTTTGAACAGCATCACCCATCTCGTCGGCGCCGTGCTGTCGGTGGTGGGGCTGGCGGCGCTCGTCACGATGGGCGCGCTCGCCGGCGACGCGTACAAGGTCGTCAGCTTCGCCGTATATGGTGCGATGCTGTTCGTGCTGTACGCGATCTCTACGCTGTATCACAGCGTCAGCCATCCGCGTCTGAAGGCGATTCTGCAGAAATGCGATCATTCGGCGATCTACCTGCTGATTGCCGGCAGCTACACGCCGTTCACGCTCGTCACGTTGCGTGGACCGTGGGGCTGGTCGTTATTCGGCGTGAGCTGGGGGCTCGCTGCCCTCGGCATCGTGCAGGAACTCACGCTCGGGCGACGCACCCGCAGCGTGTCGATGGTGCTGTATGTGTTGATGGGATGGCTCGCGCTCGTAGCCGTCCACCCGCTGGTGCAGGCGTTGCCGGCCGCGGGGACCGCGTGGCTCGTGGCCGGCGGCGTCATCTATAGCGTCGGCATCTATTTCTTCATCAACGACGAGCGCATCCGCCACGGACATGGTATCTGGCACCTGTTCGTACTGGCGGGCAGTCTGTGTCAATTCGTCAGTGTCGCGCGCTATGTCGCGTGACATTCCACGGCGACGAATTGCAACTTAAGGCCAGTCGACGTGTCTGCATAGCGCGTTGAAACATTCGGCACATCTGTGAGCGTGCCGCCGATTTCTCCGTGAACGGAACCGGGCCTCGGCCTCGAACACGCCATGCGGGCGTGTCGATGCCGCGCTGGTTTTTCCGCGTTGGGGTCCTTTGGGCCCAGCGGGGCCGTTCGCGACACTGCATTGCAAAGAGCTTTTATGTCTTTTGATTCCCTCGGCTTGTCCGAACCGCTGGTCCGCGCTGTCAATGAACTCGGCTACACCAGCCCGACTCCGATCCAGACTCAGGCGATCCCGGCCGTGCTCAACGGCGGCGATCTGCTCGCCGGCGCGCAAACCGGCACCGGCAAGACCGCCGGCTTTACGCTGCCGATCCTGCAGCGCCTGAATTCGATGCCGCCGGCCGCCGGCGGCAAGCGCGTGGTGCGCGCGCTGATCCTCACGCCGACGCGCGAACTTGCCGCGCAGGTCGAAGAAAGCGTGCGCGCCTACGGCAAGTATCTGAAGCTGAAGTCGACCGTGATGTTCGGCGGCGTCGGCATCAATCCGCAGATCGATGCGCTCAGGCGCGGCATCGATATCGTCGTCGCGACGCCGGGCCGTCTGCTCGATCACATGCAGCAGAAGACCATCGACCTGTCGCATCTCGAGATCCTCGTGCTCGACGAAGCGGACCGCATGCTCGACATGGGCTTCATCCACGACATCAAGCGCGTGCTCGCGAAGCTGCCGCCGAAGCGCCAGAACCTGCTGTTCTCGGCGACCTTCTCCGACGAGATCAAGACACTCGCCGATGGCCTGCTCGACTCGCCGGCGCTGATCGAAGTCGCGCGCCGCAACACGACGGCAGAAACGGTCGCGCAGAAGATTCACCCCGTCGATCGCGACCGCAAGCGCGAGTTGCTCACGCATCTGATCCGTCAGCACAGCTGGTTCCAGGTGCTCGTGTTCACGCGCACCAAGCACGGCGCGAATCGCCTCGCCGAGCAGCTGGCGAAGGACGGCATCAGCGCACTCGCGATTCACGGCAACAAGAGCCAGTCGGCACGCACGCGCGCGCTCGCCGAGTTCAAGGACGGTACGCTGCAGGTGCTGGTGGCGACCGACATCGCCGCACGCGGCATCGATATCGATCAGTTGCCGCACGTGGTCAACTTCGATCTGCCGAACGTGCCGGAAGACTACGTGCATCGCATCGGCCGCACGGGTCGCGCGGGTGCGACCGGCGAGGCGGTGTCGCTCGTGTGCGTCGATGAACTGCAGTTGCTGAAGGACATCGAGAAGCTGATCAAGCGTCCGGTCCCGCAGGAAGTGATCGCCGGTTTCGAGCCGGACCCGACCGCGAAGCCGGAGCCGATCCTGCGACGCGGGCAGGGCGGCGGCGGGCGCTCGCCGCGCCAGGGACAAGGTGCGGTGCGTCGTGACGGCGGTGCTGGTGGTGGCGCACCGGCCAAGCCGGCTCAAGGCTCCGGTCAGCGTTCGGCCCAGCGTGCGTCGAACGCTCAGCCCACGCCGCGGCCACAAGGTGCGAAGCCGGCCGGCAATGGCAATCAGCCGCGTCGCGATACGCAGCGTCACGACGATCGGCCGCGTACCGCCGCGCATGATGGCGCTCCCGCGCCCCATGCGCCGCGCAAGCCGCAGGGCAATCGTTCGCGCAACGGCAATCCGGGCGCGTTGCTCGGCGGCGGCGCGAAGCGCAACGATGCGCCGCGTGGTGCGCAACCGTCGCGCAACGGCGACCGTGGCCGTTAAGCGTCGCGCGGCCTAAAGGCTGCCCGCGCATCAGCCGTTAGCGCTTCCCTGCTCGAAGACTAACGGCTGCTCGCGGCGGCAGCCTGCTTCAAATGCTCGACCTGCCGTTCCCATCGCTCGAGCACCACACTCCCCTCTCCTTGCAATTCGAACGTGATGCCGCCCGTGAGGCGCGCATAACGGACGCTTTGCGCTTCTGCTGTGTCGATCGAGCCGAGCAGATAGACGAGGCCGCTGTCGTCGCCAGCAACACCGGGCAGCGGCGCGACACGCAACTGCACCTGATAGAACGCCGCATCGCAGACGAAGCTCAGCGCCGCGCGCCCGCTTTGCGCGATCGCGCGCGTCGCGCGCGCCTGCGGCCATAGCGCGATGCACAGCGTGCGCGAGTCGGGCGCATAGAGTTCGCCGACGCTCAGCAGAGATGTGCGCACGTGGCCGTTCGCATCGACGCTCAGTAGCGACGCGGTGAAGCCCTGCTTGTCCGCAAGCGACGAACCGTCGAACAACGCGCGCACGTTGGCCGGCCATTCGTCGAACACGATCTGTTCGAGCGGACGCGCGGACGTAGATGCGGAAGAGGAAGCGCTCATGCCATCGATCCAGTCGAAGTAGTCGGTAAAGCTCCATCATGCCTCGGAAAAACCAAAGCCCGCATGAGCGGGCTCCGGTTCGCTTCGTCAGGTCGTTGCAGCTGCATTCAGCCGATGCCTCGCGCAACGTTCGATAGCTCAGCGAAAGAATACGTGCTGCGTGATCTTCGCGAGCGGATAATGCACGCCCGGCTGAATGCGCGCCGGCAGATCGAGCGGCTTGAGCAGCATCTTCACGCACATGTCGGCGGACAGATTACGGCGCACCAGCTTGTTGATGCGCGCCGCGCGCTCGCGGTTATACGCGGAGTCGTGCACGCGCTCCGGATAGCGAATCGCGAACACGTGCCGCAACGCGATCTCCGAATCTTCGTTCTTGATTTCCATCACGCGACGCATCAACGCGCCCAGCACCGCGAGCCGACCGTTGCCCTCGATCCGGTTGTACTTCTTGAAGTACCTGAAAAAGTGCTTGTAGTGACGGACCTCGTCGGTGCGGATGTTGTCGGTGATCTGCTTGAGGACCGCTTCGTCCGAGCACTCGTTGATCGCGCGGTACAGCGTCGCGGTACCCGTTTCGACTACGCAACGCGCGACCATCTCCAGCGCGCGGGTCTTTTCGAAATCCTCGACCGAGCACGTGAGCGAATACTCGTCCATGAAATTGCGGAACGCGGTGTCCCAGTCGAACTCGGGCCATACATACGCGATATAGGTCTTCAGCGCCCGGCCGTGCTGCATTTCCTCGGGCTCCCACTCGTGGTTGAGCCAGGCCGAGACCTCGGGATCGTCGTTGAAAAACGTACTCAGATTGCTGGTGTAGAGATCGGTGCCGCTTTCGATAAACGAAGCCGCGCACAACAACAGCAGCAGGTCCTCGTTGGCCGCGGCCTTCTGACGGTCAATGCGCGTCAGATCGATGTCTTCGATCCGCCAGGGCATGACATGGTTCAGCTCTGTATGCATCGTGTCTTGCTCCCATGCTGTACCGACCCGTGGAGTTCTTCGCAACTGCCACCGCGCTCGCCGTGATGTTTCTGCGTGTCGGATACAACACCGTGAATTAGAGTTGGGCCCTTGTACTCTGCATCTTAGCCGGAGATATCCGACCTTGCAGATCACACAGCACAGACCATGCCGCATCGACGCAGTTCCGATTTCAAGATAGTCGAAATCTTCCAACGTGTTAAAACATGTGCGCAAGGCAAAAAAAGCCAGCCCAAAAGGCTGGCTTTTCGGACAGACATCAGACTCGGCGGGGTTGGGGCACGGGCGGGGCGCCCTAGGCGAGCCCCCTTGGGCGGCCCCCTGGGCGGGCTCCCTCTTCCTCAGGCAGGTTGGACGTCGCCCGGGATGGGACGCACGCGACGCATGCGCAGCGCGACGATGATCAGCGATACGCCCGATAGTACCGCCGCAAGCAGGACGTAATAACTTGGCGCGAGTTTGTCGCCGGTCAAATGAATGAAGGTTTCGACGATGGTCGGCGCGAAGCCGCCGAAGATCGTCACGCCGATGCTGTAACCGATTGAAAGGCCAGTCGAGCGCACCTGGGTCGGGAAGATCTCCGACATCAGCGCGGGCATCGGCCCCGAGTACGAGGCCTTGAAAATACCGGCGACGCCTTGCAGCACGAGCAGCCAGCCAATCGTCGGATGTGTCTGCAGCCATGCGAACATCGGATAGATCAGCAGGCCCATCAGGATCGACGTGCTCAGCATGATGCGAATTCGGCCGATGCGATCGGACAGCGCGCCCATGATCGGCGAGAAGATGAACTGCATGCCGCCGTTCAGCACGACCACGCCGAACGACGCGGCCGCCGCCATATGCAGCTGCTTGACCGCGTAAAGCGGCATGTAGAGCTGCAGCACGTACACGCCGACCGTCGACTGCGCAACCATGCCGATCGCGAGCAGCAGGTTGACCCACTGATTCGAGAACGACGCGTCCTTCGTTCCGCTGACGACCTTGTGCTCGCCAGCCGCCTCGCGAGCCGCGCGTTCTTCACGCAATGCCAGGAATTCGGGCGTCTCGTCGAGATGCGAGCGGATGTAGTAGCCGACCGGCCCGACCAGCAGACCGAACACGAACGGCACACGCCAGCCCCAGCTGTTCAGATGCTCGGCCGGCAAGCCACGCGGTCAGCAGCGAACCGAAGGCCGCCGCGGTGATCGCCGCGAGACCCTGGCTCGCGAACTGCCAGCTCGCGTAGTAGCCGCGCCGAGTCGCGCTGTGCTCGACCATGAACGCCGTCGCGCTGCCGAACTCGCCGCCGACCGCGAAGCCCTGCACGAGCCGCGCCAGCAGCACCAGCAGCGGCGCCGCGAGACCGATCGTCGAAAACGGCGGCATCACGGCCATCGTGAAAGTACCGACCATCATCAGCGCGATCGCGAGCGTGAGCGCCGCCTTGCGGCCCTTGCGGTCGCCGTACACGCCGAGCACGACCGCGCCGAGCGGGCGCATCAGGAACGAGAGGCCGAAAGTGGCGATCGCGAGCAGCGTCGACAGCCACTCGTCCTGCATCGGGAAGAACTCTTTCGCGATGATCGTCGCGAAGTAGCCGTAGACCAGGAAGTCGAACCACTCGAGCGCGTTACCGATCGACGACGAGAAAACGATCCGCCGCACCATCGCTTTCGAAAGCGGCGCGGCGTGGGGGAAAGCGGTCGTCGAGTGCGACGCGGGGGTATTCATGATGGTCTTCTGCCTGTCTGCTGCGTGATAGCTGTGGTAGGTGCGGCACCGTCTGGGTCAGCGAGGCGGCTGGCGGGCGCGCAATAGCGCGGCATATGCCATGCCGCGCGTTCGTTACGTGTTACCCGGGTATCGGACCTGAGTCCCGGTGCGGACCTCGGCCCCGGGCGTCGCCTCGTTATGGCCTAGAAGCCGGCGGCGAGACCGTCGCGGCGGCTGTCGCTGGCCGCCACGTAGCCGCGCTCCGGCTCGTTGCGATCGAGTTTCCAGATGAACTGGCCGGAGCCGAAGTCCATGTACGGATCGTCGACCGACTTGATCGTGTGGCCGAGCTTCTGCAGGCCCTCGGTGGTCTTCGGATCGAGCGTCGACTCGATATCGACCGTGAAGTCGCGGTTGACCTTCCAGCGCGGCGCGTCGCACGCGGCCTGCGGCTGCTGAGCGTAGTCGAGCATGCGCACCACCGTTTGCAGATGGCCTTGCGGCTGCATGTCGCCGCCCATCACGCCGAAGCTCATCACCGCTTCCTGCTGGCCGTTCACCTGCTGCGTGAGGAACGCCGGGATGATCGTGTGGAACGGCCGCTTGCCGCCCTCGACGACGTTCGGCGACTTCGGATCCATCGAGAAGCCGCAGCCGCGGTTCTGCAGCGCGATGCCGCTGTCCGGCACCACCACACCCGAGCCGAAGCCCATGTAGTTCGACTGGATGAAGCTGACCATCATGCCGCTCTCGTCCGCGGCCGACATGTAGATGGTGCCGCCCGCCTTCGGCATGCCGAAGTCGAAATGCGTCGCCCGCTTCGGATCGATCAGCTTCGCGCGCGAGCTCAGGTACGCGTCGTCGAGCATCTGCTCGGGCGTGACTTCCATCGACCGCGGATCGGCCACATAGCGATACAGGTCGGCAAACGCGAGCTTCATCGCTTCGATCTGCAGATGCTGCGACTCGACGCTGTCGACCTTCAGCGACTTCACGTCGAACTTCTCGAGGATGCCGAGCGCAACCAGCGCCGCGATGCCCTGGCCGTTCGGCGGAATCTCATGCACGGTGTAGCCGCGATAGTCCTTGCCGATCGGCTCGACCCAGTCCGCGCGGTAGTTGCGGAGATCGTCGGCGCTCAGCGCGGCGCCGCCTTCGCGTGCGAACGCGGCGATCCGCTCGGCGATCTCGCCTTCGTAGTACGCGCGCGGGCCCTGCTCGGCGATCAGGCGCAGCGTCTTCGCGTGACCGGGCAAGCGCACCAGCTCGCTGACCTCAGGCGCGCGGCCGCGCGGCATGAAGGTCTGCGCGAAGCCCGGCTGATCCTTCAGTTCCGGCACCGCGGCCGCCCATTTGTAGGCGACGATGCTCGCCACCGCGTGACCGCGCTCGGCGATCTCGATGGCCGGCTCCATCAGGTCGGCGAACGGCAGCTTGCCGAACTTCTGGTGCAGCGCTTCCCAACCGGCGATCACGCCCGGCACCGTGACGGCGTCCCAGCCACGCTTCGGCTGTTTCGCGAAGCCGTTTTCCTCGCCGTATTTGCGCTTGAAGTAATCGACGTTCCACGCAGCCGGCGACACGCCCGACGCGTTCAGACCATGCAGCTTCTTGCCGTCCCACACGAGCGCGAACGCGTCGCCGCCCAGGCCGCACGACACCGGTTCGACCACTGTCATCGCTGCGGCCGCCGCGATGGCCGCGTCGACGGCATTGCCGCCCTTCCACAACATGCGCAGCCCGGCCTGCGCCGCGAGCGGATGCGAGGTCGAAACGATATTGCGTGCGAATACGGGCAGACGTTGCGTCGGATAAGGGTTTTGCCAGTTGCTAAAGCCAGTCATGTCGAACACTCTCGAAAGCGCGGGCCGGCACGAAAAAGTCGCCGGACATCATGGGAAAGGTTGTAAGGCAGGTAAATCGCGGAACCCAGAATTGCATCGCGAAGCGCACCAAAAAACAAATTCATTTATCAAATGAATAAATGCGTATTGCACCTGAATAAAGGTTCGAGCAGGTTCGGCGCATTCGCGGCCAGTTGGCGGACAAGGGGCACGATGGTTTTACAATAGCCGCAATCGCGTTCGTCGACGGCGGGCTTTCTGCCAGCCGCTCGATGATCGCGACGGACCACGCCGACACGACAGCCACCACCCGAGACACATGACACGAGACCCCCGCCTGACTCTCAACGCCCGGCAACAGGAATTGCTGGAATGGGTGCAACGCGACGGCTTCGTGACCGTGGACGACCTCGCGAGCCACTTCGACGTCACCCCGCAGACGATCCGCCGCGACGTCAACTGGCTCGCCGATATGAATCTGCTGCGCCGCTATCACGGCGGCGCCAGTCTGCCGACCAGTTCCGAGAACGTCTCCTACACCGCGCGCCAGCGCATGTTTCATGAAGAGAAAAGACGCATCGCGGCGCTAGTCGCCACTCACATTCCCGATCAGGCATCGCTTTTCATCAACCTCGGCACGACCACCGAGGAAGTGGCACGCGCGCTGAACCGCCACCGTGGACTGCGCGTGATCACGAACAATCTGAACGTCGCGAGCATGATGAGCGGCTACCCGGATTGCGAAGTGCTGGTGACGGGGGGCATCGTGCGGCCGTGGGATAAGGGCATCGTCGGTGAACTGGCGATCGACTTCATCCGGCAGTTCAAAGTCGATTTCGCGATCATCGGCACGTCGAGCATCGAAACGGACGGTACGCTGCGCGATTTCGACACGCGCGAAGTGCGTGTCGCCGAGGCGATCATCGAGCACGCACGCACCGTGTTCCTCGCCGCGGATCACTCCAAGTTTGGCCGCCCGGCGCTAGTTCGCCAGGGACATCTGGAGCAGATCGACGCATTGTTCACCGACGCCGCGCCGACCGCCGAGATGGCCGAGGCGCTGAACGCCGCGAATTGTCAAATCTATATCGCCGGATAATTCCAGGCGATCTCCGCCATGCTGCGGTGCACGCAAAACCTCGCGTGAAATCAAGAATCTGGCTGCGGGGCCGGACCGCCTATCGCGCGACCAATTGTCAAATGGAAAATTTACGGGGACCAGGTTGGCGTTTCATCGGTGCTCGCCTACACTCCAGTTCCCCAACGTGCGTTGCGAGTTTCGCACGGCGTCGGTTTGTGAATCTGTCGTGTAAGCCGTACCTCCCGCCCTGATCCTTAGCGGACCCCGCCCCGGCCTGCCGGTCGACGGCAAGGCTGTCCGCAATTTGCTGACATGGAGAGAACGATGCTGAGTCCGCATGAATTCGCCACGTTGTTACTCGTCAAGGACGCCCCCAACCAGGTCGAAATGGACCGAGAAGAACTCGATGCGTTGCTCGAACGCCAACTGGTGCAACTCGAGCGCCTCGCATCGGGCAACGAAGAATGGCGCGTGACCGAAACCGGCGACACCGCATTGCGGGCCATCAAACGTTTTTCCTGAGATTCCCTGTCGTTCGATCCGAGAGCCGTTGGCGGCGTATCCGCGCCGCCCTGGCGGATGCGCCGCGCGCTTCGCTCGCGACTGCCGGGCTCGTATCGTTCAATTCCCTGACAGCGGGCCGCCTTCGCGGCCCTTTGTTGTGCGCATCTCATTTACACAGTAAATTCACGCGACGGACTTCCCCGCCCTCGCGCATGCCCAAGACGCTCTCCGCCGACGACATCCAGCAGTTTCGCGAAGCCATGCGACGCGTCGCCGAAAACGCATTTGCGACCCGCGGCGCGCAAGGCGTGACGATGCGCGAGCTGGCGAAGGAGCTCGGCTGCAGTGCGATGACACCGTATCGCTATTTCCGCGACAAGGAAGAAATTCTGGCGATGGTCCGCGCCGCCGCGTTCAACCGCTTCGCCGCGCGCCTCGAAGCGGCCGCGCGCGGCATCCCCGCGAACGCCCCCGCCATCGATCACAGCGCCGTCGGCCGGGCCTACGTCGACTTCGCGCTCGATGAACCGCACGCCTACCGTTTGATGTTCGATCAGACGCCGCAACAGCGAGGCGCTTACCCTGAACTGGCCGCGGCGTCGCAGCGCGCGTGGCGTCTGCTGGAAGCGCACTTCGAGCGGCTCGTCGAGGCGGGTATTCTCGAAGGCAATCCGCGCCTGATCGGCTATGCGTACTGGACGAGCCTGCACGGCTTCACGATGCTCGCGCTCGCGAACCAGCTACCGCCGTCGGCCGCGCAACAGGCGGATTCCGCCGGCGACGGAGCGCCGCAGCCATCACGTGAAGCCGTGTTCGCGCAGCTTTTGCGCATGCTGTGGCGCGGAGCGTTGGCGCCGCACAAGTGAACCGGCTCGCCGGTCAACCCGTTGCTGCTTAACCGTTACGCAAGGTCGGATCGGCACTCGCACGCCAGCTGATCGCCCTTGCGCGTTGCTCGTTGAAAAACTCGACCCACTGGTTGCGCACCTTCGTATCGCTGCTCGTCGCCTCGCTCGCATGGCGCTGCGCGATCGATGCCTGGAACGCGCAGAAGTCGTCGTTCGACAGCCGGCCGCGCCGGTTCGCCACATAGGCATCGAAGAACGTCTCATAGACGTTCTGCGCGTCGCTGCCGTAGTCGACGGTTTGCGGCGAGCACATCTTCTGTAACGCCTCGAACGACGTTGCGCCCCTCGTCCCTTCCAGACTCGGCGTACTCACGCATCCCGCCAGCAGCGCCGCCGCGCCGATCATCAAAAGTCCACGCATACATCACCTCGAAATGGCTGCTACCCAGAGTATCGTCCGCGGTCGCGCGTTGTGCCACTCCGTGCCATTCGACCCAGGCTCGCTCGGGTCGAAGCGAACTTTACTTTTTCGAATATGTTCATTAAAGTTCGAAAACGAACATGCTTCATTCAATTTGCTTTCCAACTTACTCCCAGATTCGATGCAGAGGCTCACCAGGTGACGCAAGGCACGAAATACGATTTGCTCGTCGTCGGTGGCGGGATCAACGGCGCCGGCATCGCCCGCGACGCGGCCGGCCGCGGCCTGGCGGTGCTGCTGTGCGAGCAGGACGATCTGGCCGCGCACACCTCGTCGGCGAGTACCAAGCTGATCCACGGCGGCCTGCGCTACCTCGAGTACCGCGAGTTCGGGCTCGTGCGCAAGGCGCTGCAGGAGCGCGAGACGCTGCTGCGCGCGGCGCCGCACATCATCTGGCCGCTGCGCTTCGTGATGCCGCATATGCCGGATCTGCGCCCCGCCTGGCTGATCCGCGCGGGTCTGTTCCTGTACGACCATCTGGCCAAACGTGAGCTGCTGCCGGGCTCGCGCGGCATCGTGATGAGCCGGCATCCGGCCGGCGCGCCGCTCGTCGAAACGATCAAGCGCGGCTTCGTTTATTCGGACGGCTGGGTCAACGACGCGCGCCTCGTCGTCCTGAACGCGCTCGACGCGCACGAGCGCGGCGCGACGATCCTCACGCGCACGAAGCTGGTCAACGCAGAGCGCGCCGGCGGCGAGTGGCGCGCGCAACTGCAACGCGCGGACGGCACGACGCTCGACGTGCGCGCCGCCGCGATCGCGAACGCGGCGGGCCCGTGGGTCGGCGAGCTGCTGAAGGGCGCGCTCGGCCGGCCATCGGCGCATAGCGTGCGGCTCGTCAAGGGCAGCCACATCGTCACGCGGCGCCTGTTCGAACACGACCACGCGTACATCTTCCAGAACGCCGATAAGCGGATCATCTTCGCGACTCCCTACGAGCACGACTACACGCTGATCGGCACCACCGACCTCGAATATCGCGGCGACCCGTCGCAAGTCGCGATCGACGCCAACGAAACGCAGTATCTGTGCGATTCGATCAACCGCTACTTCAGGCAGAAGATCTCGCCGGCCGACGTGCGCTGGAGCTATTCGGGCGTACGCCCGCTGCTGGAGGACGAGAACGCGGACAATCCGTCGGCGGTCACGCGCGACTACTCGCTCGAACTCGACGCGCCCGCGGAACAGGCGCCGCTGCTGTCGGTATTCGGCGGCAAGATCACGACGTTTCGCAAGCTCGCCGAGCAGGCCGTCGATACGCTCACCGACGCGCTGCGCCACGGCGGGTCCGCGTGGACCGTCGACGCGCCGCTGCCGGGCGGCGACATCGCACAGGCGAACTTCAATCGCTTCCTCGGTGAGTTCTCGCGCGAGCATGCGTGGCTGCCGGCGTCGCTCGCGCATCGGCTCGCGCGCGCGTATGGCACGCGCGCGAATCGCGTGATCGGCCTCGCGCGCTCGCGCGCCGAGCTCGGTCGCGAGTTCGCGCCGGGACTGCACGAAGCCGAGCTGGTTTATCTGCGCGATACCGAATGGGCGCGCACCGCGCAGGACGTGCTGTGGCGGCGCTCGAAGCTCGGCCTGCACGTCGAGCCGGGCACGCTCGATGAGGTTACGCGCGATATCGACGCGTGGTTCGCGCGCGAACCGGCCCGGCAGAGCGCGTAGGCGGCCCGGCCGGGCAAACTGGCATGCCCCGACAAAAGCGGCGGCAAACACAACGCGGCGCCAATGCGGGGTGAAGCAAACGGCGCGGGCCCGTAGAAACGGCGCACACCATCCGCGCGCCCCGGGCCGGCCCCACCGCAGCTTCGGCTGGACGACACCGGCACGCGCCCTCACACTATGGCGGCCCGCTCACGACAACACGCCGCTCGCATCGCCGGCCAGCAATCCGGCGATCCGTAACATGCATGGAGAAGAGACAATGCTGGATCAGTACGTTCTCGCGCTTGACCAAGGCACCACCAGCTCGCGCGCGATGCTGTTCGACCGGCGCGGCAACGTCGTGTCGACCGCACAAAAGGAATTCCAGCAGATCTACCCGCACCCGGGCTGGGTCGAGCACGATCCGCAGCAAATCTGGTCGACGCAGGCCGGCGTCGCCGCCGAGGCGGTCACGCGAGCCGGCATGAACGGCACGTCGATCGCGGCGATCGGCATCACGAACCAGCGCGAAACCACGATCGTGTGGGATCGCGAAACCGGCCACCCGATCTACAACGCGATCGTCTGGCAGGACCGCCGCACCGCCGACTTCTGCGACGACCTGAAAGCGCAGGGTCTCGAAGCGAGCGTGCGCGCGAAGACCGGCTTGCCGATCGACTCGTATTTCTCGGCGACCAAAATCCGCTGGATTCTCGACAACGTCGAAGGCGCGCGCGAAAAAGCGCGTCAGGGCCGGCTCGCGTTCGGCACCGTCGACAGCTGGCTGATGTGGAATTTCACGAAGGGCGCGCTGCACGTCACCGACGTCACCAACGCGTCGCGCACGATGCTGTTCAACATCCACACCCTGAAGTGGGACGACGAACTGCTCGCCGCGCTCGACATTCCGCGCAGCATGCTGCCGGAAGTACGGCCGTCGTCGGAGGTGTACGGGCCGACGGTGACCACCGTGTTCGCGTCGAAGATTCCACTCGCGGGCATCGCCGGCGATCAGCACGCCGCGCTGTTCGGCCAGATGTGCACCGAGTCCGGCATGGTCAAGAACACCTACGGCACCGGCTGCTTCCTCGTGATGAACACGGGCGCCAAACCGATCGAATCGAACAACAATCTCGTCACGACGATCGCCTGGCAGATCGGCGAGCGTATCGACTACGCGCTCGAAGGCAGCATCTTCATCGGCGGCGCCGTGGTGCAGTGGCTGCGCGACGGCCTCGGCATCATCAGGAACGCGGCGGAAATCGAAACGCTCGCGCGCGGCGTGCCGCATTGCGACGGCGTATATCTCGTGCCCGCGTTCGCCGGCCTCGGTGCGCCGCACTGGAACGCGCATGCGCGCGGCACGCTGTTCGGCGTCACGCGCGGCACGACTTCCGCGCATCTCGCGCGCGCGGCGCTCGATTCGATCGCCTATCAATCGCTCGATGTGCTGAAGGCGATGGAAGCCGACTCGGGCATTCGCATCGGCGAGTTGCGCGTGGATGGCGGCGCCTGCGCGAACAATCTGCTGATGCAGTTCCAGGCCGACATCCTCGGCGTCGACACGGTGCGCCCCCAGGTGTCCGAGACCACCGCACTCGGCGCCGCCTATCTGGCCGGTCTTGCGGTGGGCTACTGGAAGGACATCGACGAGTTGAAAAGCCAGTGGAAGCTCGAGCACCGCTTCACGCCGGCGCTACCGCATGCGGAGGTCAGGACCTGCCTCGATGGCTGGCAGCGCGCGATCCGCGCGGCGAAGGCCTGGGCCGATACGCCGTAAGGACGCGGTCCGAAAGTACGTATGATGACGCTTTTCATCCCGGCGCGCGGGCCCGCAACCCGCCGCCCGCGCGCTTTGCGCTTACCGTTTTTCAGGCATGATCGACCACCTCATCTGTGACTGCGACGGCGTGCTCGTCGACAGTGAAGTCATCGCCGATCGCGTGATGTTCGACACGCTGACGGCCACCTTCCCCGGCATCGATTTCGCCCGCGTCGTCAAAACCGCGTTCGGCCAGCAAACCTCGCGCTTTCTCGCCGGCCTCGAAACGCGGTTCGACATCACGCTGCCGGTGAACTTCCTCGACACGATCGAGCACCATGTCGAGCTCGCGCTCGCCTCGTCGCTCGGTCCGATCCACGGCGTGCGCGACGCGCTGCAACGCGTGACGCTGCCGGCTGCGGTCGTGTCGAACAGCCGTATGTCGCGCGTCGCCGCATCGGTACGGCGCGCGGGTCTGCAGCAGATTTTCGGCGAGCGCGTGTTCAGCGCCGAGCAGGTCGCGCGGCCGAAGCCGTATCCGGACGTCTATCTGTTCGCGGCCACGACGCTTGGCGTCGTGCCGGCGCGTTGCCTCGTCGTCGAGGACAGCGTCGCGGGGTTGAACGCGGCGCGCGCGGCCGGCATGAAGACGATCGCGTTCGTCGGCGCGAGCCATATTCCGGACGGCTACGCGGATGCGCTGCGCGCGATGGGTATCACGCGAATCATCAAGCATATGGATGAACTGCCGGCGCTCATCGAGGCGGGCGTGCGCGGCGAATTCGGCGACGTGCAGTCGTAGCGGTTTTGCGCAACGCCGATAAAAAAGCCGGTTCTTCGGACGAAGAACCGGCTTTTTTGCGTCATGGCGTCGCGTGCCGCTCGATGGATGGCCCGTCAAGCCTCGGCCATCGCGCCCTCGCGCACCTGCGCGAGCGACTCGCGAAACTCGACCAGCTCGGCGATCGTCAGCATCGGCAGATCATGTTGCGCGGCGAAGCGCTCGACGTCCGCGCCACGCGTCATCGTGCCGTCGGCGTTCATCAGTTCGCACAGCACGCCGGCCGGCTTCAGGCCCGCGAGAATCGCCAGATCGACGGTGCCTTCGGTGTGGCCGCGCCGCGCCAGCACGCCGGCCGGCATCGCGCGCAGCGGGAACACGTGGCCGGGGCGCACGATGTCGGCGGGTTTGGCGGTATCGGCGATCGCGGCGCGGATCGTGGTCACGCGATCCTGCGCGGACACGCCGGTGCTGACGCCTTCGCGCGCTTCGATCGACACCGTGAACGCGGTGCGGTGACGGCTTTCGTTGTTGACGGCCATCGGCGGCAGTTCGAGCGCGCGGATCTTGTCGTCGGGCAGGCACAGGCAGACGATGCCGCTGCATTCCCGGATCAGCAGCGCCATCGTTTCGACCGACAGGCGCTCGGCCGCGACGATCAGATCGGCTTCGTTCTCGCGGTCGTGGTCGTCCTGCAGCACCACGGCACGGCCCTCGCGCAGCGCCTGCAAGGCGGCGGCGATACGCGGCGGAACAGCTTCGGTGGCAAGCAGCGGGAGATCGGCGAAGGCATCGTCTGCAATCGTCGACGGAGCAGGAAAAGTAGCAAAGGACATAGTTGAAACGCTCATCGCAAAAGTTGGGCGAGAAACGTTTCAGGGCATTGCAAACAGACTGACACGCGCCGCCCAGGCGCCGCGCGAAAGCGGACGCTGATACGCCACCCAGGCTACAGGTGGCGTCGCGGAACGCACATGACTATCTGCACATCTTCTTCCATCCGGACTATGACCGTCGGCTCTGGCTTCTGACCAGATCTGCTGACCCCGCTCCTGTCTCCGCTATTCCGAAGGCTAAGCGATGCGGGCGCTCGCGGGCTTGCCGGCTCACGCTGTCGCGCTGCCGGCCCACCGCCGGTGGGGAATTTCACCCCGCCCTGAAGACGCACTGATTGCCGGTTCGACCGGCGGGCGAAGCATACAACAGTCGCGCGAGCGCTGCAGCGCGACGAACAAAGACCCTACTCACTGCATTGGACCTGCATCGACGCCCTGACCCGCGCTTGAACCTCGGACGCCGTCCTCGATTCTCAACCCGGCGCACCTTCGCGTGCGGCTTCGTCGCGTGCGGCGCCCGCGGCCGGCACTTCCCAGCGCGGCGGCGTCTCAGCCCGCAACGTCACGCGAAACGCGCGCGCCTCGGTGTCGCCGGGATTGCGCAGGCTGTGCGGCTGGTCGGCGTCGAACACGATCGCGTCGCCGGTCGCGAGCAGTTGACGCTGGTCGTGCACGCTGACTTCGAGCGTACCGTCGCTGACCACCAGATTCACCGTCGTGCCAGGCGCGCGGCGTACGCCCGCTTCGGTATGCAGCGGGGCGATCCGCAGTTCGTGAGACTCGGCGGCGATCGACTCGTCGTCGGGATAGAGCGGCCGCACCGAGTAGCGACCGTTCGCGCTGACCACGCGGGCCGAGCGCTCGGCCGGCAGATGCTCGAAGCCGTTGGTCGCGTGACGCCGCAGGAACGCCGCCACCGACACCTTCAGCGCCGCCGCCACCTTGCACAGCACCTTGATCGACGGCACGCTGCGCGCCGACTCGATCTGCGCGAGCATGGCGCGCGACACGCCTGATGCGCGCGCCAGCGCATCGAGCGAAAGCTGCCGTTCGGCGCGCAACCGCGCCAGATTCACGCCGACCAGCTGTTCGAGCGCATCGAAGGGTTCGGCGGAGCGCGGCGCCGCGTCGGTGTCGGCATCGGCATCGGCAGAGGGATCGCGGACCAGCGCGAGCGGGGAATGCATATTGGCCTCCAGAGCGCCGCCAGGCGGCGCAAGAGCAGTAAGTGGAAGCAAGATAGCATCGGCTTTCGCCGCGCCCAACGAAGTTATCTTCACACTGTTATCAGCATGGCGGAGGCAAGCAACTGACGACTCACGCGCTTTGCGCGAGCGCGCGCGCCGGCGCATCCATGCGCGCCGCGAACCACGTCAGCAGCAGCGCGGCGACGCTGACCGCGGCCGCGACCCACGGCAAGGTATCGAGCGCGTGACCGTGATTGATCACGAGACCGCCGAGCCACGCACCCGCCGCATTGCCGACGTTGAACGCGCCGATGTTCAGCGTCGACGCGAGATTCGGCGCGGCGGCCGCCTTCTCGACCACGCGCATCTGCAACGGGGGCACCGTCGCGAACGCCGCGATGCCCCACACGAACACCGTGATCGCGGCAGCCGCTTGCGAATGGCCGGTGCGCGCGAAGATCGCCATCACGACCGCGAGCGCGGCGAGAATGCCCATCAGCGACGGCATCAGCGCGCGGTCCGCAAGCTTGCCGCCGACCATGTTGCCGACCGTCAGGCCCACGCCGAACAGCACGAGGATCAGCGTCACGCCGCGCGGCGAAAAACCGCTCACCTGCTCGAGGATCGGTGCGATATAGGTGAACACGACGAACACACCCCCGAAGCCGAGCACCGTCATCGCGAGGGCGCTCCACACTTGCGGGTCTTGCAGCACGCGCACTTCGTGGGCGAGGCCGGCCGGGCCGGTGTCGTGGCGGTTCGGCACCAGCGCGCTGATGCCCGCGAGCGACAGCACGCCGCAACCTGCTGATGCACTGGCTCGACGAGTTCAACGCGCTGTACCCGGACGTGACGTTCGCGTTGACGCTGTCGGATGCGCTGGCCAATCTCGTGCAGGAGGACATCGATCTGGCGATCCGCTTCGGCGTGCCGCAGGACAGCTCGCTGGTCGCGCGCCGGCTCGCGCCGAACCGGCGGGTGCTGTGCGCATCACCGGCATACGTCGGGCGTCGCGGCGAGCCGAAGGACCCGCTCGACCTCGCCAATTTCGACTGCATCGTGCTCGGCACCGCATCGGGGCCGGCCAGCGAATGGCGCTTCACGCGCGGTGACGAGGTGCAGCACTACAGCGTGCCGTTCGAAGCGGCGCGCGAAACCAACGACGGCGCGGTCGCGCGCGAATGGGCGCTGCGCGGCTACGGCATCGCGATCAAATCGATGTGGGACGTGGAAGCGGACCTGCGCGCCGGCCGCCTGAAGATCCTGCTGCCGGAATGGCGCTACCCCGATGCGCCGCTGCACGCGCTGTATCACCGCAATCGCTTCATGGCGCCGCGCGTGCGCGTGCTGCTCGATTTCCTCGCCGAGCGCTTCGCGCAGGTGTCGGATGAACTGGAAAGCCTGCTGGGACTGCCGCCGGACCGGCCAATGAGCGCCGAAACCCCCGTTGCGTGAAGGGCTATAATATGCAGTTACGCTGCAAAGACACGCTCAAGCTGGCCATCACGCGCCGCGCTGCCCCGCGCCGCGGCCTCCTTCACCTTTTTACGACGCCCCCAGGTTAACCACTGCGACCGGCGAAATTCGATGACCAAGAAAGTTTATGTAAAGACCTTTGGCTGCCAGATGAACGAGTACGACTCCGACAAGATGGTCGACGTGCTCGGTGCCGCTGAAGGACTCGTCAAGACCGACACGCCGGAAGACGCCGACGTGATCCTGTTCAATACCTGCTCGGTGCGCGAAAAAGCGCAGGAAAAAGTCTTCTCCGACCTCGGCCGCGTACGCGAGCTGAAGGACGCGAATCCGAATCTGATCATTGGCGTGGGTGGCTGCGTCGCGAGTCAGGAAGGCGCATCGATCATCGCGCGCGCGCCGTACGTCGATATCGTGTTTGGTCCGCAAACGCTGCACCGCCTGCCGCAGATGATCGACGAGCGCCGCGCAAGCGGCCGCGCGCAGGTCGATATTTCGTTTCCCGAAATCGAGAAGTTCGATCACCTGCCGCCGGCGCGCGTCGAAGGTCCGAGCGCGTTCGTGTCGATCATGGAAGGCTGCAGCAAGTACTGCAGCTACTGCGTCGTGCCGTACACGCGCGGCGAGGAAGTGTCGCGTCCGCTCGACGACGTGCTGACCGAAATCGCCGGCCTCGCCGACCAGGGCGTGCGCGAAGTCACGCTGCTCGGTCAGAACGTGAACGCTTATCGTGGAAAATTCGGCGGCGCGCCGACCGTGGGTTCGACCGAGATCGCCGACTTCGCGACGCTGATCGAATACGTCGCGGACCTCCCCGGCATCGAACGGATCCGCTACACGACGTCGCATCCGAAGGAGTTCACGCAGCGCCTGATCGACACCTACGCGAAGGTGCCGAAGCTCGTCAGCCACCTGCATCTGCCGGTGCAGCACGGCTCCGACCGCATCCTGATGGCGATGAAGCGCGGCTACACCGTGCTCGAGTACAAGTCGGTGATCCGCAAGCTGCGCGCGATTCGCCCGGACCTGTCGCTGTCGACGGACATGATCGTCGGCTTCCCCGGCGAGACCGAGGAAGACTTCGCGAAGATGATGGCGCTCGTCGAAGAGATGAAGTACGACACGAGCTTCTCGTTCATCTACAGCCCGCGTCCCGGTACGCCGGCCGCGAACCTGCACGACGACACGCCGCGCGAGGTGAAGCTCAAGCGCCTGCAACATCTGCAGGCCACGATCGAAGAGAACGTGCAGCGCATCAGCGACGCGATGGTCGGCAAGGTCGAACGCATTCTGGTCGAGCGCCCGGCGCGCAAGGACCCGAACGAGCTCGCGGGCCGCACCGGGAACAACCGCGTCGTCAATTTCCCGGCGCCGGTCGCGTCGCATGCACGGCTGATCGGTCAGATGGTCGACGTGAAGATCGTGCACGCGTATCCGCACTCGCTGCGTGGTGAACTCGTGATGGTTCACGACGACAGCGCCGCGACGACGCATTGAACGACATTCTGAGTACCGCAACCGACAGGATCGACTCACCGCCTTGAAGACCACTCAGCAGCCTCTGGAATTCACCGCACCGCGCGAAGATAATGCGCGGCTCGCCAACCTCTGCGGACCGCTCGACGAAAATCTGCGGCAGATCGAGCAGGCGCTCGACGTGACCCTGCAGCGCCGCGGCCACCGCATCGCGATCCGCGGGCGCGGCGCGAAGCTCGCGCTCACCGCGCTCGAAAACTTCTACAACAACGCGCGCGAGCCTTTGTCGGTCGACGACATCCAGCTCGCGCTCATCGAAGTGCGTCATCCGGTGCGTCATCGTTCGAATGGCAACGGCAATGGCAATGGCGACACCGTCGACGCGCACTTCGCCGGCAATCCCGATCACCCGTTCGACCAGCCCGCCGACGCCACTGCGAGCGAGGACGACTTCGAGGAATACGGCCCGAAGCTGTACACGCGACGCGCGGATCTGCGCGGCCGCACGCCGGCGCAGCGCGAGTACCTGAAGCAGATCGTGTCGCACGACGTCACGTTCGGCGTCGGCCCCGCCGGCACCGGCAAGACCTATCTCGCGGTGGCCTGCGCGGTCGACGCGCTCGAGCGCGACCAGGTCAAACGCATCGTGCTGACGCGCCCGGCCGTCGAGGCGGGCGAGCGGCTCGGCTTTTTGCCGGGCGATCTCGCGCAGAAAGTCGATCCGTATCTGCGCCCGCTCTACGACGCGCTGTACGACCTGCTCGGCTTCGACAAAACCGCGAAGATGTTCGAGCGGCAGATGATCGAAATCGCGCCGCTCGCATACATGCGCGGCCGCACGCTGAATCACGCGTTCATCATCCTCGACGAGGCGCAGAACACCACGCCCGAGCAGATGAAGATGTTCCTCACGCGAATCGGCTTCGGCTCGAAGGCGGTCGTCACCGGCGACACGACCCAGGTCGATCTGCCGCGCGGCCAGAAGAGCGGGCTGATCGAAGCGCAGCAGGTGCTCGCGAACGTGCGCGGCATCGCGCTCACGCGTTTCACGAGCGCGGACGTGGTGCGGCATCCGCTGGTCGCGCGAATTGTGGAGGCGTACGATGCGCATGCGCAGAAGTCGCCGGCCGCGGTCGATCCGCGCTAAAGCGATGCGCTTCGCAGCGCGAGGCCCGCGTCGCCTCGCCGCAAAAAAAAGACTGAGCCAGGAATGCCACGCATAGAAACCGCATGAGCCGCACCCCGAAGCTGACGTTGAGCCTGCAATTCCCCGCCGCCAAAGCCTGGCCGGAACACAAGGCGCTGCTGCCGCGCGCGACGGTGGCCGGCTGGATCAAGGCGGCGCTGTTCGCGGACGGCGAACTGGCGGTTCGGTTCGTCGACGCCGCAGAAGGCCGCACGCTGAATCGCACCTATCGCGGCAAGGATTACGCGACCAACGTGCTGACCTTCGCCTATGCCGAATCGGAAGATGATCCGGTCACGGGCGATCTGATTCTGTGCTGCCCGGTGGTCGAGAAGGAAGCCGCCGAGCAGGGCAAGCCGCTCGCCGCGCATTACGCGCACCTGCTCGTGCACGGCACGCTGCATGCACAGGGCTACGACCACGAGGTCGAAGAAGAAGCCGAGGAAATGGAAGCGATCGAAACCGAAATCCTCGGCAAGCTCGGCTTTCCGGACCCTTACCAATAGGCGTTCCGCCCCTCCTCGACGCCAGCCCGCCCGAACCCACCGTGAGCACTCCGTCCCCCGAAGCCGATATCCCCGTGCGCTGTCCGGACTACCCGCCGGTGCTCGGCGACTCGCGGCTCCTGACGGACGACGAACTGCGCGCGTCGCTCGAATCCACGTTGCGCGGCTGGGACCGCCAAAGCGATCTGTGGCTGTTCGGCTATGGCTCGCTGATCTGGAACCCGGGCCTGCCGACCGTCGAGGCGATGCGCTCGAAGGTGCACGGCTATCACCGCGGACTCTATCTGTGGTCGCGAGTCAATCGCGGCACGCCAGAGCAGCCCGGCCTCGTGCTCGCGCTCGATCGCGGCGGCTCGTGCACCGGCATGGCTTTCCGGCTCGCGGCCGATGGCTCGAGGCCGCATCTCGAAGCACTGTGGCGCCGCGAAATGCCGATGGGCTCGTACCGTCCCGCGTGGCTGCCGTGCGTGCTCGCGGACGGCCGGCGCGTCGACGCGCTCGCATTCGTGATGCGCCGCGACGTGCCGAGCTACACCGGCAAGCTGCGCGACGACATCATCCAGACCGTGCTGGGCTGTGCGAGCGGCCGCTACGGCACGACCTTCGACTACGTGAGCCGCACCGTGCACGCGCTGCGCGAAAGCGGCATGCCGGACCGCGCGCTCGAAGCGCTGCTCGCGCGCTGCAAGCCGGCCGTGTGACCGCCGCATCTCGGCGAAAACCCCACCCGCGACTTTTTTGCCAGCGAGCGCTTTTGCCCGCGTAATCGGTTAGGATGATTCCACGCTCCGCCGTCGCGGCGGGGCCGTTTCACCCTGGCTTCGCTCATCGCCGGGCCCGGCGGGACACGGTTCCGCCATGCGCCTGGTGTATCCTTAACGCTCTGCAACAGCGCGCCCAGTCTCGCCGGGCGCACTACCATGAACGACACGTATCCCAGTCGACGCCATACCGGACGTCAACTCGACAAACCGCAGGAAAAGCGCACGCTGCTCGAGCGCCTGACCGACTTCATCTCGCCCGAGCCCGACTCGCGCGCCGAACTTCTGGAAATTCTGCAGGACGCGCACGAACGCAACCTGATCGACGCCGACTCGCTGTCGATGATCGAAGGCGTGTTCCAGGTGTCGGAACTGAGCGCACGCGACATCATGGTGCCGCGCGCGCAAATGGACGCGATCAACATCGCGGACAATCCCGCTGAATTCATCCCCTACGTGCTGGACAAGGCGCATTCGCGCTATCCGGTCTACGAGGGCAATCGCGACAACATCATCGGCGTGCTGCTCGCGAAAGATCTGCTGCGCTACTACGCCGAAGAAGAGTTCGACGTGCGCGGCATGCTGCGCCCTGCCGTGTTCATCCCCGAGTCGAAGCGGCTGAACGTGCTGCTGCACGACTTTCGCGTGAACCGCAACCACCTCGCGGTGGTCGTCGACGAGTACGGCGGCGTCGCGGGCCTGATCACGATTGAAGACGTACTGGAGCAGATCGTCGGCGACATCGAGGACGAATACGATTTCGACGAGGAGAGCGGCAACATCATCGCTTCGCCGGACGGACGCTTCCGCGTGCGCGCGCTGACCGAGATCGAGCAGTTCAACGACACCTTCGGCACGCATTATTCGGACGACGAGGTCGACACGATCGGCGGGCTGGTCACGCATCACTTCGGCCGGGTGCCGCATCGGGGCGAGAAAGTCCGCCTCGACGACCTGATCTTCGAGATCCTGCGCGGCGACGCCCGCCAGATCCACATGCTGCTGGTGCGCCGCGACCCGCTCGCGGGCGAGCGCGAGCGCGAGTCACAGCACGCGCAGACCTGAGCCGGCGGCTCGGGCCGATGCACGGCCTGAGCGCCCGCGCGCTTTCATTGCCGACGCATTTGCCAACTCGTTTGCCTACTGAGTTGCCCTTTCAACTACCGACGCCGACCGCGCAACAATGGCCGACCCGATCACTTCCCGTTCGCACCGCGGCGTGAGCGCCCCCGCTCCCGCTCCCACCGAAGACGGCACACGCAGCCGCGCGCTGCCGCGCTGGCACTACCTCGTCGCCCTGGCCGCGGGCGCGGCCAATACGCTGTCGTTCGCGCCGACGCCGCATGGCGGCTGGCTGCAACTCGCGATCTTCGTGTTGTTCTTCGCGTGGCTCACGCGCAGCACCGGCTGGAAAAGCGCCGCGCTGACGGGCGGCGCGTTCGGCTTCGGCAACTTCGTGAGCGGGGTCTGGTGGCTGTATGTGAGCATGCACTACTACGGCGGCATGCCGGCACCGCTCGCCGGCACGGCGCTCGTGCTGTTCTGCCTGTATCTCGCGGTCTATCCGGCGCTCGCCGCGGGGGTGTGGTCGTTCTGCGCGGGCCATGCGCGCAACGGCGCGGCCGACGAGCGCGCACCATTCTCGCCGACCTGGCACGGCGCGCTCGCCTTTGCGAGCGCGTGGGCGATCGGCGAATGGCTGCGCGGCACGGTGTTCACCGGCTTTCCGTGGCTCGCCAGCGGTTATGCGCAGGTCGACGGCCCGTTGGCGGGGTTTGCGCCGGTGGTCGGCGTATATGGCGTCGGTTGGATGGTTGCGCTGACGGCCGCGTTGATCGTGCAGGCGTTGCTGGCGCTGCTGCCGTCGTGGCGCTCCGGGCGTGCGAATGAATCGCTCGAGCCGAACGCCAGCGCCGCTGATGCCGCCGGCGGTCGCGCCGCGCGGGGCCGCGGCACGCGCATCGCCCCCATCGTCGTGCCTGCTGGCGTCGCGCTCGCGCTGCTCGTGATCGGCCTGCTGCTGCCGCTCGTGCAGTGGACCACGCCCGCCAACGCGGCGCTGTCGGTGCGGCTGTTGCAAGGCAACGTGAAGCAGGAGATGAAGTTCGAGGAAGCCGGCTTGCGCGCGGCGGTCGACGAGTATCAGCAGATGATCACGTCGAAGCCGGCCGATCTGATCGTCACGCCGGAAACCGCAATCCCCGTGCTCGCGCAGCAGCTTCCGCCGAACTTCGCGGCCGCGATCCGCCAGTTCACGGATTCGACCGGCAGCGCGCTGCTGTTCGGCGCGATCGGCGGCACGATCACGCCGGACGGCCGGGTGGTCGACTACACCAACAGCCTGTTCGGCGTCACGCCCGGCTCGCACGAGATTTATCGCTACGACAAGCACCATCTGGTACCGTTCGGCGAATTCGTGCCGTGGGGCTTCCGCTGGTTCGTGAACCTGATGAACATTCCGCTCGGCGATTTCTTCCGCGGCCCGCCGGTACAAAAGCCGTTCATGGTGCATAACCAGCCGGTCGCGGTGAACATCTGCTACGAGGACATCTTCGGCGAGGAGATCGCGCGCACGCTGCGCGAGAATGCGACGCCCGCCGGCGTGCTGATCAACTCGACCAATCTCGCGTGGTTCGGCGACACGATCGCGCTCGACCAGCATCTGCAGATCGCGCGCATGCGCTCGCTCGAAACCGGCCGGCCGATGCTGCGCGCAACCAACACCGGCATCACCGCCGCGATCGACGCGAACGGCCGCGTGATCGGGCGCCTGACGCCCTACACGGTCGGTTCGCTCGACGTGCGCGTGCAAGGCACCTCAGGCTACACGCCTTACGTGACGAGCGGCAACAACACGGTGCTCGCGGTGTCGGCGCTGCTGCTCGCGTTCGGTTTCGCGTTCGGACCGGGGCTCGCGCGACGACGCAACGGCAAGCGGTAACGCCGACGCCAAAGGCACGACACCCGCAAAAAAATGCGCCTGACATGCAGGCGCATTTTTTTCATGCTCGTTCGAGCTTCATCAATCCTTCGGCACCGTATCGATGAACGACTGCCGCAGCGACAGCTTCTGGAAGTGCTTGTCCAGATTCGGATGCGATTCGCGCCAGTTCAGTTCCGGCATACGGAAGTCCAGATAGCCGAGCGCGCAGCCCACCGCGATGTCGGCCAGCGTGTAGTGATTGCTCGCGCACCACGGCTTGCTGCCGAGCCCTTGCGACATCGCGATCAGCGCTTCGTCGATCTTGCGCTGCTGCCGCGCGAGCCACGCGTCCACGCGCTGCTCGGGCGCGCGTTGCGTGCCTTCGAGACGGATCAGCACGGCCGCGTCGAGCATGCCGTCGGCGAGCGCTTCCCAGCAGCGCACTGCGACGCGCTCGCGCCCCGACGGCGGAATCAGCTTGCCGACCGGCGACAGCGTATCGACGTACTCGCAGATCACGCGTGAATCGAACACGGCCTCGCCGTCTTCCATCACGAGGCACGGCACCTTGCCGAGCGGATTGAAGGTGTGAATCCGGGTATCCGGCGCCCAGACGTTCTCGGGCACCAGTTCGTAGTCGATCTTCTTATCGGCGAGCACGATGCGTGCTTTGCGCACGAACGGGCTGCCGAACGAACCGATGAGTTTCATCATGACCTTCTGCCTTTTTCTGAATCCGGCGAAAGTATAAGTGGTCTAAGGCTTCCGCGAGCGTGCTGGCGCCATCTTCGCGAACCGCCCGCCGAGCCGCTGTGGACGGATTGCAACATGACGGCGTCCGCCGCGCCGTCCGGAGCCGCACAAAGCGAGTCAATGTCGTGCGCGGAGAATGGGGCCAGGAGAATCGCGGCGCTACAATCGCACGATGAACCAGCCGACCGAACCCACCATCGCCATCGACGTCTACCGCACGCGCCGCGAGCGCGTTCTCGCCGCGCTGCGCGCCGCGGGCGGCGGCGTCGCCATCGTCCCGACCGCGCCGGAAGCGCTGCGCAACCGCGACACTGACTACCCGTACCGCCACGACAGCTACTTCTATTATCTGACCGGCTTCACCGAGCCCGAAGCGCTGCTGGTGCTCGATGCCAGCGCCGCGCCCGGCGCGCCCGCGTCGATGCTGTTCTGCCGCGAGAAAAGCGTCGAGCGCGAGACATGGGAAGGCTTCCGCTTCGGCCCCGAGGGCGCGCGCGAAGCATTCGGGCTCGACGCCGCGTTCCCGATCGGCGAACTCGACACGCAGCTGCCGCGCATCATCGCCGACAAGCCGGCGCTGCACTACGCGTTCGGCACCTCGGCGCATTTCGACGAGCAGGTGCGCGGCTGGCTCGACGCGGTGCGCGCGCAAAGCCGTGGCGGCACCGTCGCGCCCACGGCCGCGCGCGACCTGCTGCCGTTGCTCGACGAGATGCGGCTCGTCAAGGACGACCACGAACTCGCGATCATGCGCCGCGCCGGACAGATTTCGGCGGCCGCGCATCGTCGCGCGATGGCGCTGTGCCGGCCCGGTATCCGCGAGTACGAACTCGAGGCCGAACTGCTCTACACGTTCCGCAAGTTTGGCGCGCAGGCGCCGGCCTATACGTCGATCGTCGCGGCTGGCGCGAACGCGTGCGTGCTGCACTACCCGGCCGGCAACGCGATCGCGCGCGACGGCGACCTGATCCTGATCGACGCGGCCTGCGAACTCGACGGCTACGCGTCCGACATCACGCGCACGTTTCCGGCGAGCGGGCGTTTCACGCCGGCGCAGCGCGAGCTGTACGACATCGTGCTGGCAGCGCAGCAGGCCGCCGCCGATGCGACGCGCGCCGGTGCGAGCTTCGACGATCCGCATCAGGCCGCGCTGCGCGTGCTGTCGCAGGGGCTGCTCGACACCGGCATCGTGCCGCGCGCGAAGTTCGCCTCGGTCGACGACGTGATCGCCGAGCGCGCCTACGTGCCGTTCTACATGCACCGCACCGGCCACTGGCTCGGCATGGACGTGCACGACTGCGGCGACTACCGCGAGCGCGGCGCGCCGCGCGACGAAGCGGGCGTGCTGCCGTGGCGCACGCTGCGCGCGTCGATGACGCTGACGATCGAGCCGGGCTTGTACGTCCGCCCGGCCGAGGGTGTGCCCGAACGCTACTGGAACATCGGCATCCGCATCGAGGACGACGCGATCGTGACGCCGACCGGCTGTGAGCTGATCACGCGCAACGTGCCGGTCGCCGCCGACGAGATCGAGGCGCTGATGCAGGAAGCACGAGCCCTCCATCAAGCGTCGCATCAACAGAGGACCTGATCCGCGATGAACGAAGCATCTCCCTCGGCGGTGATCCTGAGGCCCGCCTCCCACCAGCAGGGGTTCGATTTCGACGTGACGATCGTCGGCGCCGGGCCGGTCGGCCTCGCGCTCGCCGGCTGGCTCGCGCGCCGCAGCGTGACGCGCGAGCTGAAGATCGCGCTCGTCGACGCGCGCGAGCCGGAAGACTCGATCGCCGATCCGCGCGCGATCGCGGTCTCGCACGGCAGCCGGATGATCCTCGAGCCGCTGCGCTGGCCCGCCGACGCCACCGCGATCGAGCGCATCCACGTGTCGCAACGCGGTCATTTCGGCCGCACGCTGATCGATCATCGCGAGCACGGCCTGCCCGCGCTCGGCTACGTGCTGCGCTATGGCTCGATCGTGCACGGCCTCGCCGACGCCGTGCATGCGACGCCGGTCCACTGGTTCCGCTCGACCTCGGCCGGCGCGCCGGTTCAGGAGCTCGACGGCGTCACGCTGCCGATCGAAACCGCGGGCGTCGCGCGCCGGTTGCGCACGCGGATTCTGGTCAACGCCGAGGGCGGCCTGTTCGGTGACCAGAAGCACGCGAAAAATCCGAGCCGCGCCACGGACGAATACGCCGGCGCACGCGACATCGGTAAAAACAGCGCCGGCTCGCGCGACTATGGCCAGACCGCGCTGGTCGGCACGGTCACCGTGTCCGCGCCGCAGCCGCACGTCGCATGGGAGCGCTTCACGTCGCAAGGTCCGATCGCGCTACTGCCGATGGGTGGCGTGCGTGGTGCCGACTACGCGCTCGTCTGGTGCTGCGCGCCCGACGAAGCCGCGCGCCGCGCGGAGCTTTCCGACGAAGCGTTCCTGCGCGAGCTCGACGCCGCGTTCGGCAACCGCATGGGCCGCTTTACGGACATCAAGGGTCGCGCGTCGTTCCCGCTTGGTCTCAACACGGTCGATACGCTGGTGAACGGCCACATCGTCGCGATCGGCAATGCGGCGCAGACGTTGCATCCAGTAGCCGGCCAGGGCCTCAATCTGGGCTTGCGCGATGCGCACGCGCTCGTCGACGCGCTGTCGGCCGAAGGCCCGACCCCGCTCGCGCTCGCCACCTTCGCGCAACGCCGCGCGCTCGACCGGCGCCTGACGATCGGCTCGACCGACACGCTCGCGCGCCTCTTTACCGTCGACTTCGCGCCGCTCGCGGTACTGCGCGGCCTCGCCCTGACCGCACTCGAATTCGTGCCGCCGGTCAAAACCGCGCTCGCCCGGCAGATGATGTTCGGCCAGCGCCGTTAAGCGCGAGAAATCGCTGCGCGGTTCTATGAGCCGGGCGACTTTCATAGAAGATTTAACGGGTTACGAGACTCGGTTCGCGAGTCCCGGCAACCCGTTAACGCTAAAATAGCGGTTTTCCCTCGCATTTCGCGCTGCGCCGGCTGTCACGATTGTCAAATCCTGGCCCGTCGTCGGCGCGCGCTCACGCCATGCCCCCTCTCGGCCCCCACAATCTGCGTAACAACCTGTTCGTCGCCCCGATGGCCGGCGTGACCGACCGACCGTTCCGCCAGCTGTGCAAACGGCTCGGCGCGGGCTATGCGGTGTCGGAAATGGTCGCGTCGAACGCGCAGCTGTGGAAGAGCGAAAAGACCATGCGCCGCGCGAACCACGAAGGCGAGGTCGAGCCGATCGCGGTGCAGATCGCCGGCGCGGACCCGGAGATGATGGCCGAAGCCGCCCGCTACAACGTCGCGAACGGCGCGCAGATCATCGACATCAACATGGGCTGCCCAGCCAAGAAGGTCTGCAACGTCGCGGCCGGCTCGGCGCTGCTGCAAAACGAACCGCTCGTGCAGCGCATCGTCGAGGCCGTCGTGAACGCGGTCGGCGTCGGGCCCGACGCGGTGCCCGTCACGCTGAAAATCCGCACCGGCTGGAATCGCGAGAACAAAAACGCGCTGAACGTCGCGCGTCTCGCGCAAGCAGCGGGCATTTCGATGCTGACCGTGCACGGCCGCACGCGCGCGGACCTGTACCACGGCGACGCCGAGTACGAAACCATCGCCGCGGTAAAGGCGGCGGTGCGCATTCCGGTCGTCGCGAACGGCGACATCACGTCGCCGCAAAAAGCGCGCGAGGTGCTCGCCGCGACCGGCGCGGACGCGATCATGATCGGGCGCGCCGCGCAGGGGCGTCCGTGGCTGTTCCGCGAGATCGAGCATTTCCTGCAAACGGGCGAGTTGCTGCCGCCGCCGCGCATCGACGAAATCCAGCAGGTGATGAACGAACATCTCGAAGATCACTACGCTTTTTACGGGGAATTTACCGGTGTCCGCACTGCGCGCAAGCACATCGGCTGGTACACTCGCGGCCTTTCCGGCGCCAACCTGTTCCGGCATCGCATGAATACGCTGGACACCACGCGCGAACAACTCCTCGCCGTCAACGAGTTCTTTGACGCGCAAAAGGCGATCTCAGACCGCCTCGTCTACGTCGACGAAGCGCCCGGCAACCCCGGGCTCGACAGCGAGAGCGAGGACAACTCCGACCGACTGGCAGCATGAGCAAGAACAACATCGAACAATCTGTCCGCGACAGCCTGGACGTGTATTTCCAGGATCTCGACGGCTCCAATCCGCACGACGTCTACGACATGGTCATTTCATGCGTGGAAAAACCCTTGCTCGAAGTGGTGCTCGAGCAGGCCGGCGGCAACCAGTCGCTGGCCGCCGAGTATCTCGGCATCAACCGCAATACGCTGCGCAAGAAGCTGCAACAACACGGTTTGCTGTAGCGCGTCGTAGTTTCTCGCGCCCTGCCACGTTTCCCTTCGGCTTTTCGTCTTCATCATGATCAAGCAAGCGCTCATCTCCGTTTCCGACAAGTCCGGCATCGTCGACTTCGCCAAATCGCTGTCGGACCTCGGCATCAAGATCCTGTCGACCGGCGGCACCGCGAAACTGCTCGCGGACGCGGGCCTGTCCGTCACCGAAGTCGCCGACTACACGGGTTTCCCGGAAATGCTCGACGGGCGCGTGAAAACGCTGCATCCGAAGGTGCACGGCGGCATCCTCGCGCGCCGCGACCTGCCCGAGCACATGGCCGCGCTCGAGAAGCACGACATTCCGACCATCGACCTGCTGGTCGTGAACCTGTACCCGTTCGTGCAGACCGTGTCGAAGGAAGAATGCTCGCTCGAGGACGCGATCGAGAACATCGACATCGGCGGCCCGACGATGCTGCGCTCGGCCGCGAAGAATCACCGCGACGTGACGGTGGTGGTCGATCCGGCCGACTACGCGGTCGTGCTCGACGAAATGCGCTCGAACGGCAACACGGTGTCGTACAAGACGAACTTCCGCCTCGCGACCAAGGTGTACGCGCACACCGCGCAATACGACGGCGCGATCACGAACTACCTGACGAGCCTGACCGACGAGTTGCAGCATTCGTCGCGCAACGAGTACCCGGCTACCTTCAACATGGCGTTCGACAAGGTGCAGGACCTGCGCTACGGCGAAAACCCGCATCAGAGCGCGGCGTTCTACCGCGACCTGGCGGTGCCGGCCGGCGCGCTCGCGAATTACAACCAGTTGCAGGGCAAGGAACTGTCGTACAACAACATCGCCGACTCCGACGCTGCGTGGGAATGCGTGAAGACCTTCGACGTGCCGGCCTGCGTGATCGTCAAACACGCGAATCCGTGCGGCGTCGCGGTCGGCGCGGACGCTCACGAAGCGTATTCGAAAGCATTCCAGACCGATCCGACCTCGGCGTTCGGCGGCATCATCGCGTTCAACCGTGAAGTCGACGAAGCGACCGCGCAAGCGGTGGCGAAGCAGTTCGTCGAAGTGCTGATCGCGCCGTCGTTCAGCGCCGAAGCGCGTCAGGTGTTCGCGGCGAAGCAGAACGTGCGTCTGCTCGAAATCACGCTGGGCGAAGGCCATAACACGTTCGATCTGAAGCGCGTCGGCGGCGGTCTGCTCGTGCAGTCGCTCGACTCGAAGAACGTGCAGCCGCGCGAACTGCGCGTCGTCACGAAGCGTCATCCGACGCCGAAGGAAATGGACGACCTGCTGTTCGCATGGCGAGTCGCGAAGTACGTGAAGTCGAACGCGATCGTGTTCTGCGCGAACGGTATGACGCTCGGCGTCGGCGCGGGTCAGATGAGCCGCGTGGACTCGGCGCGCATCGCGAGCATCAAGGCGCAGAACGCCGGTCTGAGGCTGGCCGGTTCGGCGGTCGCATCGGACGCGTTCTTCCCGTTCCGCGACGGTCTCGACGTGGTCGTCGCGGCAGGCGCGACCTGCGTGATCCAGCCGGGCGGCTCGGTGCGCGACGACGAAGTGGTCAGCGCCGCCGACGAGCACAACATCGCGATGGTGCTGACTGGCGTGCGTCACTTCCGTCATTGATCGGCTGAAGTTCGGTAGCCGCAAGACAGGCCCGGCGGGTTGTCCCGCCGGGCCTTTTGTTTCGCGGCGACGCGTTCAATCGTCCGGCTCTTTGCGCGCATAACCGTCCCGCACCTGCGCATGCTGGCTGATGTACGTGCCCAAACCCCGGCCCCGCCGCGCGAGACGCTTCAGCACCGCGACATGTTCGGCGCCGACACTTGCCTCTGTGTACCAATACACGACGCCCGGCCGAAAGCGCACCTTGATGAAATCGTCGCCGATTTCGTAAGCGTCGACACCCGAGTCGCCGCTGAGATTGCGGTAGCGCTCCATTCCCGATCGCCCTCCTTGCGCAAAGCCTTTAGCAGCTTTTATTCCGCTAAGCATGCTGCCAGCGGGTCGCCGCGCGCCGCGTTCGTTGTAGTATCGCAGGCACCTGGTTTTTATCGCTTGTGCGGCACCTCATGAGAATTCTCGGCATCGACCCCGGCCTGCGCGTGACCGGCTTTGGCGTGATCGAACAACACGGCCATACACTGAGCTACGTCGCGAGCGGCGTGATCCGCACCGCCGACGCCGATCTGCCGTCGCGGCTCGGCACCATCTTCGCGGGCATCTCGACGCTGATCCGCGAGCACGCGCCGGATCAGGCGGCCATCGAAAAAGTCTTCGTCAACGTCAATCCGCAGTCGACGCTGCTGCTCGGCCAGGCGCGCGGCGCCGCGATCTGCGGGCTCGTCGCGGGCGGCGTGCCGGTCGCCGAATACACCGCGCTGCAGCTGAAGCAGTCGGTGGTCGGCTATGGCCGCGCGACCAAGGAGCAAATGCAGCAGATGGTCGTGCGGCTGCTGAGCCTGGCGGGCGTGCCCGGCACCGACGCCGCCGACGCGCTCGGCATGGCCATCTGCCACGCGCACGGCGGCTCGACGCTGAGCACGCTTGGCGGCATCGCACCGGCGCTCGCGAAGAAGGGGTTGCGCGTGCGGCGCGGGCGTCTGGTCGGCTAGCGCAACTATGCCCCGCGCCGCCGATCCGCTGCGCTACACTCGCGCTTTCCCATCCGACTCTGAAAACTAATCCGCCATGATCGGTCGCATTGCCGGCGTTCTGCTGGAAAAAAATCCGCCGCATCTGCTCGTCGACTGCAACGGCGTCGGCTATGAAGTGGACGTGCCGATGAACACCTTCTACAACCTGCCGTCGACCGGCGAGCGCATCGTGCTGCTCACGCAGATGATCGTTCGCGAGGACGCGCATCTGCTGTACGGCTTCGGCACCGCGCAGGAACGCTCGACGTTCCGCGAGCTGCTGAAGATTTCCGGCATCGGCGCGCGCATGGCGCTCGCGGTGCTGTCGGGCATGAGCGTCGCGGAACTCGCGCAGACCGTCACGATGCAGGACGCCGCGCGCCTCACGCGTGTACCGGGCATCGGCAAGAAGACCGCCGAGCGGCTGCTGCTCGAACTGAAGGGCAAGCTCGGCGCCGACCTCGGCGCGATGGCGGGCGCCGCGTCGCCATCCGACCACGCCTCCGACATCCTCAATGCGCTGCTCGCGCTCGGCTACTCGGAAAAAGAAGCGCTCGCGGCAATCAAGAACGTGCCGGCCGGTACGGGCGTGTCCGAGGGCATCAAGCTCGCGTTGAAGGCGCTGTCGAAGGGCTAAGCGCCAAGCCGCGCGCGGTACAATGACCGCATGATCGAAACCGACAAACTCGCCGCCGAGCGCATCATTGCGGCCACGCCCGTGTCGCCGAACGAAGAAGCGTTCGAGCGCGCGCTGCGCCCGCGTCAGCTCGACGAATATGTCGGGCAGGAGAAAGTGCGCGGCCAGCTCGAAATCTTCATCGAGGCCGCGAAGCGCCGTTCCGAATCGCTGGACCACGTGCTGCTGTTCGGGCCGCCGGGCCTCGGCAAGACCACGCTCGCGCACATCATCGCGCGCGAGATGGGCGTCAATCTGCGGCAAACGTCGGGGCCGGTGCTCGAACGCGCCGGCGACCTCGCCGCGCTGCTGACCAATCTCGAAGCCAACGACGTTCTTTTCATCGACGAAATCCACCGGCTCTCGCCGGTCGTCGAGGAAATCCTGTATCCAGCGCTCGAGGATTATCAGATCGACATCATGATCGGCGAAGGGCCGGCCGCGCGCAGCGTGAAGCTCGATCTGCAGCCGTTCACGCTGGTCGGCGCGACCACGCGCGCGGGTATGCTGACCAATCCGCTGCGCGACCGCTTCGGCATCGTCGCGCGACTCGAGTTCTATAACGCCGAGGAGCTCACGCGCATCGTCACGCGTTCGGCCGCGCTGCTCGGCGCGCAGATCCATCCGGACGGCGCGTTCGAAATCGCCCGTCGCGCGCGCGGCACGCCGCGTATCGCGAACCGCTTGCTGCGGCGCGTGCGCGACTTCGCCGAAGTGAAGGCCGACGGCAACATCACCGCGCAGGTGGCCGACGCCGCGCTCAGCATGCTCGACGTCGACGCGGTCGGCTTCGACCTCATGGACCGCAAGCTGCTCGAAGCGATCCTGTACAAGTTCGACGGCGGCCCGGTTGGTGTCGACAATCTCGCGGCGGCAATCGGCGAGGAGCGCGACACGATCGAAGACGTGCTCGAGCCGTATCTGATCCAGCAGGGCTTCCTGCAGCGCACGCCGCGCGGCCGCATCGCCACGCTGCTCACGTACCGGCATTTCGGACTGGCCGCGCCGGATTCGGCGAGCGCGCGGCCGGGTCTGTGGGATTCCACGAACTGAGTCACGCGACGAGGCCGACCAGGATGTCAGACCAGACCCAGCAACCCGGCCCTTCCAACCGTTCACCTGTCAATCCCGCCGGCGACCCGTCCGGCAATGTCACGCAGCGCCTCACCCACCGCCTGCGCTCGAAGCTCGCCGCCGGCGTCACGCATCTGACGACCGGCAGCGGACCGGTGCTCGACTACACGTCGCCGCCGGGCGACCCCGGTCTGTTCGGGCCGGACTCCGTCTGCTGGAAGGTCCACGCCGACTTCGCGTCGATGATGACCGGCGGCATCAGCGCGCTGCTGCTTCAGGCGCTGCATCCGCTCGCGCTCGCGGGCGTCTGGGATCACTCGAGCTTTCGCACCGACATCCTGGGCCGGCTGCGTCGCACGGCGACGTTCATCGCCGGCACAACGTACGGCAGCAAGAACGATGCGCTCGCGCTGATCGAGCGCGTGAAGCGCATTCATCTCGACGTGACCGGCGTCGCACCGGACGGCCAGTCGTATCGCGCGAGCGAGCCCGCGCTGCTGACGTGGGTGCACGTCGCGGAAGTGTCGAGCTTCATGACCGCGCATCTGCGCTATGTGAATCCGGTGCTGTCCGTCGCGGCGCAGGATCAATACTTCGCGGAAACCGCGCGCATCGCGGAAATGCTCGGCGCCGTCGATATTCCGCGCTCGCGCGCCGAGATCGAGGCGTACCTGCTCGCGATGCGGCCCGCGCTCGTCGCGAGCGAGCGCACGCGCGAAGTCGTGAGGATTCTGATGAACGCGCCGGCACCGAGCTTCGCGATGCGGCCCGCTGGCACGCTAATGCTCAACGCGGGGGTCGATCTGTTGCCCGACTGGGCGCAGACGATGCTCGGCTTGAATCGCCACGCGGCGCTGCGTCGAACCTTCGCGCGGCCTGGCGTGCGGTTCGTCGCGCCGGTGATCCGCTGGGCGCTGGTCAATGGGGTATCGAAGCGGGCTCGGCGCCGCGCGGCGGCGGCGGTGCGGGAGCAGGATTGATTGCGGCACGCGTCTCGGGCCATAGCCCGCCTTTGCTTACCGCCCCGGTCCCTTCCTGAAACCATCATCGTCGGCGCTGCCCGCGTCGAGATGCGTTACGTCCGCCCACGACACGATCGTCGCGCGACCGTCCCCGTAATCCACGACGTTCAGGCTGGTGTTCAGCAGGGGGTAGTCGCGCGGTGCGTCGAGCCGCATGCCGGTTGCAAAGCGGCGCACGCAGTCGAGCACCCCGCCATGCGTGACACAGGCGATGCGCCCGCCCGGATGCGCGGCGACGAGCGGCTCGATCGCATGCACGATGCGGTGGTAGAACACGCGGTGCGACTCGCCCTCGGGCGGCGCGAAGCCAGGATCGCGGGTTTGCCACTGCGCGTATTCGTCGGGGAAACGCAGCGCGATCTCGTCGCTGTCATGGCCCTGGAACGCGCCGTACGAGCGCTCGCGCAAGTTCTCGCGCGGCTGCAGCGGCAGGCCGAGCGCCTCGCCGATCGGCTGCGCGGTCTGCTGCGCGCGCTGCAAGTCGCTCGAATAGATCGCGTCGAGCCGCGCGCCCTGCTTCGCCTCGTCGGCGAGGCGCCGCGCGAGACGTCGCGCCTGCGCGACGCCGGTCGTCGCGAGCGGAATGTCGATGTGGCCTTGAATGCGCTTGATGCGGTTCCAGTCGGTCTCGCCGTGCCGGATAAACAGGATCTGCGTCGTCATGAGAGAGAGGTGCCGTTCGCGGTTGTGTCGAGCGACTATTGTCGCAAAAAGCAGCGGCACGGCCCGCCTGCGGCGACGGCGGGCTCGAACGTTTGCGTTCTTTTACGCGTTGGTCTGCAACCAGAACGTGACCGGCCCGTCGTTGACGAGCGACACCTGCATATCCGCGCCGAACTCGCCAGTCTCGACGATCGGATGCTTCGCGCGCGCGGCCGCGACGAAGTAGTCGAACAGGCGCTTGCCCTCGTCGGGCGGCGCGGCCGGCGTGAAGCTCGGGCGCAGGCCGCTGTTGGTATCGGCAGCGAGCGTGAACTGCGACACGAGCAGCAGCCCGCCCGCGCGTCCGGCGCCGTCGAGATTCTGCACTGACAGGTTCATCTTGCCGGCCGCGTCGCTGAACACGCGGTAACCGAGCACCTTGGCGAGCAGCTTGTCGGCCGTGGCCTCGGTGTCGCCGCGCTCCGCGCAGACGAGCGCGAGCAGGCCCGCGTCGATCGCGCCGGTCACGCGATCGGCGACGCGCACTTCGGCGCGCCGCACGCGTTGGATCAGCGCGATCACGCCGTCAGCGTCACGCGCGCGAAACGGCGCTTGCCGACCTGCACGACGTACTCGCCCGCTTCGACCTTCAGGCCCTTGTCGGACACCGCGGTGCCGTCGATCTTCACGCCGCCTTGCTCGATGTTGCGCAGCGCCTCGCTCGTCGACGGTACGAGGTTCGCCTGCTTCAGCAACTGGCCGATCGCGAGCGGTGCGCCCGCGAGCGTCACGGCCGGGATGTCGTCGGGCACGCCGCCCTTCGCGCGATGGTTGAAGTCCTCGAGCGCGCGTTCGGCGTCCGCCTGCGAGTGGAAACGCGCGACGATTTCCTGGCCGAGCATCACCTTGAAATCGCGCGGATTACGGCCCGCGTCGGCCTCGCGCTTGAAGCCGGCGATTTCGTCCATCGGACGGAACGACAGCAGTTCGAAGTACCGCCACATCAGCGTGTCGGAGATGCTCATCAGCTTGCCGAACATGTCGGTCGGCTTTTCGCTGATGCCGATGTAGTTGTTCTTCGACTTCGACATCTTCTCGACGCCGTCGAGCCCTTCGAGCAGCGGCATCGTCAGGATGCACTGCTGCTCCTGGCCGTACTGCTTCTGCAACTCGCGACCCACCAGCAGGTTGAACTTCTGATCCGTGCCGCCGAGCTCCAGGTCCGCGTTCAGCGCGACCGAGTCGTAGCCCTGCATCAGCGGGTACAGGAATTCGTGGATCGAGATCGGCACGCCGCCCTGGAAGCGCTTCGTGAAGTCCTCGCGCTCGAGAATGCGTGCGACCGTGTAGCGCGACGCAAGCTTGATCATGCCGTCGGCGCCTAGCGGCATTGACCATTCGCTGTTGTAGCGAATCTCGGTCTTGTCGCGATCGAGCACGAGCGCGGCTTGCTCGAAATAGGTCTTCGCGTTCGATTCGATCTGCTCGCGCGTGAGCGGCGGGCGGGTCGCGTTGCGCCCGGACGGGTCGCCGATCAGCGACGTGAAGTCGCCGATCAGGAAAATCACCGTGTGGCCGAGGTCCTGCAACTGGCGCATCTTGTTCAGCACGACCGTGTGGCCGATGTGGATGTCGGGCGCAGTCGGATCGAGCCCGAGCTTGATGCGCAGCGGCTTGGCCGTCGCCGCGCTGCGCGCGAGCTTTTGCGCGAATTCGTCTTCGATCAGCAGTTCGTCGACGCCGCGCCTGGTCACGGCGAGCGCGTGACGGACTTCGTCGGTGATCGGGAAGGCGGAAGCGGGATTGGGCTGGGTGGACTCGGTGCTCATGCTGGAAACGTGAAGTCGCGAAAAAACAGGATTGTCCCATAGATGCGCGCCGCCGCGCCCTCTCACGCGCCCCGCACGGCCCCGCGACGGGCCAATTCGTTGCGGCTCGCGTCACCTTCGCCGTTTGCGCCGATAATCTGCTACAACAAATCGGAATGAACATCGACAGGAGCAGCGACGTGACGCAAGATCCCGCAGACGGCATCTATTTCGGACTGATGTCGGGAACCAGCATGGACGGTGTGGACGGCGTGGCCGTCCGGTTTGCCAATGGGAAGCCGCCCGAGGTGCTGGCCGAAGCGTTCGTCGGCTTTTCGGCCGGCATCCGCGAAGCGCTGTTCGCGCTGCAACAGCCGGGGGACAACGAGATCGAGCGCGAGGCGCTCGCCGCCAACGCGCTCGCGACGCGCTACACGGTGTGCTGCCACGATCTGCTGCGCGACAGCCGCGTATCGGCCGATAACGTCCGTGCGATCGGCGTGCATGGGCAGACCGTGCGGCATCGGCCGGAAAAGGGGTACACGCGACAGATCAACAACCCGGCGCTGCTCGCGGAAATGCTGCATATCGACGTGGTCGCCGATTTCCGCAGCCGCGACGTCGCGGCAGGCGGCCAGGGCGCGCCGCTCGTGCCCGCTTTTCACGCGACGATCTTCGGTGCGGAAGGACGAAACGCGCGTCGTCTGCAATCTTGGCGGAATCAGCAACATCACGATCCTGAACGCGACCGGCGGCGTGCGCGGCTTCGACTGCGGGCCGGCGAACGCGCTGCTCGACGCGTGGGCCGAGCGCCAGCTCGGCAAGCCATTCGACGAAAACGGTCATTTCGCGGCGAGTGGCCAGGTCGATCGCAAGCTGCTGAACGCGTTGCTCGACGAACCATTCTTCGCAGAGCAGCCGCCCAAGAGCACCGGCCGCGATCTGTTCAACACCGCATGGCTCGATGCGAAGCTCGAGCCGTTCTCCGCGCTCGCAGCAGCCGACGTACAGGCGACGCTCGTCGCGCTGACCGCGGTGACGGTCGCGCGCGAGATTGAGCGGCATGCATCCGATGCGCGGGCCGTGTACGTGTGCGGCGGCGGCGCGCGCAATCCGGAGATCATGAAGGCGTTGCAGCAGGCGCTCGAAGACAGCGGCGTAAGCGGCGTGCCCGTGATGACGACCGACGCGCTCGGCGTGCCGCCGAGCCAGGTCGAGCCGCTCGCGTTCGCGTGGCTCGCGATGCGCTGCATCGCGCGTCTGCCGGGCAGTCTGCCAAGCGTGACCGGGGCATCCGCGGAGCGGGTGTTGGGGGCTATTTATCCGCGCTGAGAAAAGGCAGATGCGAACAAACCCACGCCTCTTGACGTCGCGGGTTGCCTCTGCGGCGCGAAAACAATAAAAAAACGGCGCCGAGGCACCGTTTTCACTGTGGCACGAAGAGCCTGTCCGCTCAGACCGAGAACGACGAACCGCAACCGCAGGTCGTGCTCGCGTTCGGGTTTTTGATGACGAACTGCGCGCCGTTGATGTCGTCCTTGTAGTCGATCTCTGCGCCGACCAGGTACTGGTAGCTCATCGAGTCGATCAGCAGCTGGACGCCGCTCTTGTTCATCACGGTGTCGTCTTCGTTGATCGCTTCGTCAAACGTGAAGCCGTACTGGAAGCCCGAGCAGCCGCCGCCCTGCACGAACACGCGCAGCTTGAGCTCCGGGTTGCCTTCCTCATCGATCAGTTGCTTGACCTTGTCAGCCGCTGCGTCGGTGAAGACGAAGGGGGCCGGCATCTCGGTCACGGGGGTGTCGGTGACTGCGTTCATTCGAACTCTCCAAATAGCTTTAGCCGATATTGTAGGGCTGTTCCGGATATCGTGCTGAAGCCCACAAAATCAATGGGTTCTTGCTGCAAGGTCGATGCAAGGCGAGCCGATGCCGCTTGAGCGAACGAGACCGGCCCGCGAACCCCGGCAAACCATAAAAAAAGCCGCCTTCGCGCGTGGCGTTGGCGGCTTTTGCTGCAAACCGGCGTGAAGGCCGGTTCGCGCCCGAAACGATTAACGCTTCGAGAATTGCTTGCGGCGACGTGCCTTGTGGAAGCCGACCTTCTTACGTTCGACTTCACGAGCGTCACGCGTGACGAAGCCAGCCTTCGACAGTTCCGGCTTCAGCGTTGCGTCATAGTCCATCAGCGCGCGGGTGATGCCGTGGCGAACCGCACCGGCTTGACCCGTTTCACCGCCGCCGGTCACGTTGACCTTGATGTCGAACGTGACACCGTGGTTCGTCAGCTCCAGCGGTTGACGCACGATCATCAGCGACGTTTCGCGCGAGAAGTAGTCGGCGATGGGCTTGCCGTTCACAACGATGTCGCCCTTGCCTGCCTTGATGAACACGCGAGCGACGGCACTCTTGCGGCGGCCCGTGCCGTAATTCCAGTTACCGATCATGTGGGCTCCCCTTAGATCTCGATCTCGAGCGCCTTCGGCTGTTGTGCCGAATGCGGATGCGTTGCGTCAGCGTAGACCTTCAGCTTCTTGATCATCGCGTAGCCGAGCGGACCCTTCGGCAGCATGCCCTTGACCGCTTTCTCGAGCGCACGGCCCGGGAAGCGTTCCTGCATCTTGCCGAACGTCGTTTCATAGATACCGCCCGGGTAGCCCGAGTGACGGTAGTACTTCTTGTCGGTAACCTTGTTGCCCGTGACCTTCAGCTTGCCGGCGTTGATGACGATGATGAAATCACCGGTGTCGACGTGGGGAGTGAATTCAGGCTTGTGCTTGCCGCGAAGACGGTGTGCCACTTCGCTGGCGACACGCCCGAGAACCTTATCCGTCGCGTCAATCACGTACCATTCGCGCGTCACCTCATGGGCTTTTGCGGAAAACGTCTTCATGATCGATCCAAAAAAATTGCTGCGCCCAATGTGTTCTTTCCTGCTTGTAGTGTGCGCATCGAGGCGCGTGCAGGCTCTCCCTGGTTCTTCTTCCGCGGGCGCGGATGCGGAAAAGCCCTGAATTATAAAGGAATTTGTGCTGGCAAGTCAAAACGTGCGATGCGCTCGCCGCGAGCGGCCAGGAAACGGGGCGAAACGCCTGACAAACGGGGGCGAAAAAAAACCCGAACGAGCGGCTCGGGTTTAATCCACCAAAGGAGGAGGTGGAGGAGACAGCGGAGGTTGCAGAACTGCTGCAACGATGGAGTAAATTATAAGAGTCACCCTTGTGCAACGCAAGAAGATTTGCATTGTGAAATTGGTTTTCACAATGTGACAGATTCGATGCGGGGAGGACATTTGACGAAACTCCTTTTGGCTCAAGCACTAAAGGCCAAAAAATTCGAATCGCATCAGACATGCCTTAGAGTGAATGGCACTTACTTAAGCCCGTGGAGCGTGCCCATATTTTTGGACGCGCTCACGTGCGATGTGACGAGGCTCTTTCAGCCATGGGTAGGACTTCGGTCTTCGTTTGCGCATTCGTGGTTCGATGCGACCGGGGCGACTCCCAACGCAAGAGTGCGTGATCAGGTTGAACAGGAGACTCTGGTTGTGAGTTGCCGTCAGACCTCTGGCCAGCCATTCAGTCCATAACTGCACCGTGTGTTTGAAACTCAGTGTTCTCGGGTCAGTGGCATGGTGACTGGCGGCCTGAGCCATCAGCAGCCGAATCACGTTGTAGGCCAGCAGATGGACCCAGATCTCCTTTTCGTTCATGTGGGCAGTCTGGCAATGCAGCACATCCATGCCCATCGTCGTCTTGATGTTACGTAGATCCAGTTCCACGTTCCAGCGCCTGGCGTACAACTGCGAGAGGTCCTGTTTGCTGGTCTTGCGTGCATCAAGCATCGTGGTGACCAGCACCCGGTGATGCAGCCTGGACTCGCGCACCATCAGTTCATCGGGGAAGGCCTGGTACTGCTCATGCGTCATCCAGTCGGGACGCTGCCGGGGTTTGGGCCACGTCACAATGTGATCGCGCGTGCCCAGGGACCGGCCTCGCCGAAAGTCGGTGCGGCGTGCCCCATGCTGTTCCATCACGACGTCCACCCCGGCGGCGATCATTGAGGCCATCAGAAAGTAGTGGCAGTACAAGGCATCGGCGACGATCACGTCACCTTTGCGAAACGTGCCTTGCAGCATGCGAAACGCCGTCAGCTCCCCGCTGCCTTTGCCCGCGTAAGTTCCGACCGCCGACTCCAGTACTGCGCCGCTTGCCAGACAGATCACCGCAACCAGATAGGCCAATGGAAAGCCCACTCCTTCGGCCTGAGCACTGGACTGCGGGAAACGGGCCTGGTTCGACGGCGTATCGGGCATCGAGATCCCGGTGCCGTCAACCAGCTTGACCGGGCGCCCGCGCCACTTCCAGGCAGGCTCGGCCTGCTCATGCAGTTGGCGCCCCGTCTCGCGCGCCAACTCCCGCACCATCGTCAGCGGCAGTCTCTGGCGAGCGCGGCAGTAGCCTCCCGTACGCACACTCATGGGCCGCAGCCCGTCGGCAGCTCGCTGCGCCGCCCACCCGTTGACTGCCTTCTGACAGGAGGCGTCCTCTTCCAGCGCCTGGCGCATGAACATCGACAGTGTCACCGTCGGCGGATACAGCCGTTCCCGATGTTCTGGCAAATACGCTTCCGTTATGCCCAACAGCCCCGGGCTCGTCAGTATGTTGAAGTAGTCTACCGCCTGGGCCCTGCACGCCCGGCTTTGAACCCTGCTTCGTGTTTGCCTGTGATGACTTCGTGCATTACGATCCATGGGGGCTGATCTTTGGAATGAGACGGTGTTTGCCTGGTAACAATCATCGTATCAATCCCTGGATCAGCCCCCTCCCTTTCTCTTCAAGCACTTACCCGCGTCTTCTCCTCCATGTAGGCTTAAGTAAGTGCCATTCGCCTTAGAGTAAGTACCCTAAACTGTCCGAGGAATTCTGGAACCCCCCGCCCATTCCGCACCGCAACAAGAAAGCAATCACCGTGCATGGACGCGGGATGCGCTCAGCGTGCGCCAATCGTCAGACACCGGGCTACAATGCCGTCTCGACAAAGCGATGCGCGGTGGGAGTGACAGCATGGAATGCAAAGTAAGCTGGATGGGACAAGACGGGATGGCGTTCGCGGCCGAGACGGGCAGCGGTCATCTGGTCGCGATGGACGGCGCACCCGAGGGTGGCGGACGCAACCTCGCGCCGCGCCCGATGGAAATGGTGCTGCTCGGCACCGGCGGCTGCACCGCCTACGACGTCGTGATGATCCTGAAGAAGAGCCGCCAGGAGATCGCCGGCTGCTCGGTGACACTGAAGGCCGAGCGCGCGAGCGAAGATCCGAAGGTGTTCACGAAGATCCACTTCCACTTCACGGTGACGGGCAAGAATCTGAACCCGGCGACCGTCGAGCGCGCGATCAACCTCTCGCACGACAAATACTGCTCGGCGTCGATCATGATCGCGAAGACCGCCGAGCTCACGCATTCGTTCGACATCGTCGCGCTCTGAGCGCGAAAGCGATGGCGGCCACGGCCGCCACCCCGCCCCAAATGAAAAAGCCGGCGTCCCAACGGACGCCGGCTTTCCTTATACAGCGGCAAAGCAGGCCGATAAGCCGGATTCTGTGCACGCGCCGCGCCCGAAGACTCGACCCGCGTGGCAGCCATTCCTCTAGGCGCGCCATTACTGACGCGCTCAAGCTTCCTACCCGCAGACGAGACGGGGGCCCCGTCCTGCATCGCGAAGATGCGCGCCTGCCTACTTGGAATTGCTCCGGGTGGAGGTTACCGTGCCGGTCTGCCTTGCGACAGCCGCGGTGCGCTCTTACCGCACCGTTTCACCCTTACCTGATCCCGGCTTGCGCCGGGCCATCGGCGGTTTGCTTTCTGTTGCCCTGTTCCGCGTGTCGCCACGGATGGCCGTTAGCCATCACCCTGCCCTGTGGAGTCCGGACTTTCCTCGCCCTCGTTGGCCGAAGCCGTCGAGGCCGCGACTGCCTGGCCTGCTTTGCTGGCGCGAATTTTAACACCGAACTTGGAAGCGCCTAGCGCTTGCGCCGCCCCGTGCGGAACACGGACGTGTCGTCGTAGAACGCCGGCGATTCGTTCTCGGGCCACCAGCCCGGAATGCCGAGCACCGGCAGCGGCGCGAACATGCGGCTCGTCAAAGCGTCGGGGCCGAGCAGCGCCGCGCTGACGGCTTCATCGAGCCATGCGTCGCGCGGCGGGGTGTCCCATTCGAAATACTCTGCCGGAACGTCGACGATCCATGCATGGCCGGTGCAGCCCTTGAACGGCGCGATCAGCTTTTCGAGCAGCGCATGGCCGAAGCACCGCACTTCGCAGCGCCGCCCCCACGCATCGCGCCACGCGACAAACAGCGTCTGCCACTCGAAGCCGCGTAGCGCGGCGTTCAGCGAAGAATCGGCGCAAGCGAACAGCAGCGCGTTTTCGTCGAAGAGGGTCAGCATATCGCGCACACCGCCACGCGTCGGGCCGACGCCGAGCACGTCGAGTTCCGCCGACTGGCGCGCGTTCAGCGCCGCCTTGATGCGCGGAAACGCGAACCACATTGAACCGTTGAAGAAGTCGTGCAGATTGTGGCGCGTCGGCACGCAACCGGTCGACGCTATATGCCCCTCGTACGCGGCACCCGGTGGCAGGTCGTCCTGCGCGATGAACGCAAGAGGCTGGCCGCGGCCGGTGGTCTGTTGCATTTGGGCGGCGTCGGCGTTCATCGCGGCGAGAAGGTCCGCGTAGCCGGTCAGCGCGGCTTGCTGCCAACGCTGACCGCGTGTGGCGAATTGCGCGAACCACGGCTTCGACCAGTCGATTGCGGCGAAGCACGGTGGCAGAGGCTCGGGTGCCATGCCACGCGCAGCTTTGGTCGCCGCGGCTTCATGCGCTACCGCGGAGCCCGCTTTCGCCGCCTTATCAATCTTGGCAGCGCGCTGCCCCGCCTCACGCTCCCGCATCTACCGCAGCCTCAAACGAGACGCCAGCCAATCGACTCCCCGCCTCGCAGCGGCACGACCGGCGTATCGCCGGCCGGCAGCTCGGCCGGCAGCGTCCATTCCTCGCGACGCAGCGTGACCTTCTCCGTATTGCGCGGCAGACGGTAGAAGTCCGGACCATGGAAGCTCGCGAAGCCTTCGAGCTTGTCGAGCGCGCCGGCCTTGTCGAATGCTTCGGTATAGAGCTCGAGCGCGTGCAGCGCGGTGTAGCAGCCTGCGCAACCGCACGCGTGTTCCTTCAGCCCCTTCGGATGCGGCGCGCTGTCGGTGCCGAGGAAGAAGCGCGGATCGCCCGAGGTCGCCGCCTCGACCAGCGCGACGCGATGCGTCTCGCGTTTGAGCACCGGCAGGCAGTAGTAATGCGGACGGATGCCCCCCTGGAAAATCGCGTTGCGGTTGTACAGCAGATGGTGCGCGGTGATCGTAGCGCCAAGCAGTTGCGGCGCGACGCCCGCTTCGCGGACGTAGTCGGCCGCGTCCTTCGTCGTGATGTGCTCGAACACGACTTTCAGCGCCGGAAATGCGCGGCGCAGCGGCATCATCACGCGATCGATGAAGACCTTTTCGCGATCGAACAGATCGATGTCCGAATCGGTCACCTCGCCATGCACGAGCAGCGGCATGCCGACTTCCTGCATCACTTCCAGCGTCTTCGCGCACTTCATCAGATCGGTGACGCCCGCGTCGGAGTTCGTCGTCGCGCCCGCCGGGTACAGCTTCACGCCGTGCACGAAGCCGCTCCCGCGCGCGCGGCGGATCTCGTCGGGCGGCGTGTTGTCGGTCAGGTACAGCGTCATCAGCGGCTCGAATTGCGCGCCCTCGGGAATCGCGGCGATGATGCGCTCGCGATATGCCTTCGCCATCGCGGTCGTCGCGACCGGCGGCTTCAGGTTCGGCATGATGATCGCGCGACCGAACTGGCGCGCGGTGTCAGGCAGCACGGCCGCGAGCATCGCGCCGTCGCGCACGTGCAGATGCCAGTCGTCCGGGCGGACCAGTGTGACGGAATCGGGGGAAACGTTGGAAGCAGTCATGGCAGGAATACGAGACTTCGCGCGCCTCGCTGATCGACCGGTCAAACCGCGTTGTAGCGGCCCAAACACATGTCAATTTTGCTATTTGGCGTCTCCGGCTCGGTGATATGCTTGGGAAATCATCATTGTAACGGCTCACTCCGTTCACAGGCTCACCTGCAACATGTGCCAACTTCTCGGAATGAACTGCGCCGCGCCGACGGACGTCACGTTTTCCTTTACCGGCTTTGCGGCGCGTGGCGGCGTCACCGATCACCACGCCGACGGCTGGGGCATCGCTTTCTTTGAAGACAAGGCGTGCCGCTTGTTCATCGATCATCAATCGTCGGCCACGTCGCCGATCGCCGAGATGGTCAAGCGCTATCCGATCAAATCGAAAAACACGATCGCGCACATCCGCAAGGCGACGCAAGGGCACATCCTGCTCGAAAACTGCCACCCGTTCATGCGCGAACTGTGGGGGCGTCACTGGATCTTCGCGCATAACGGCGACCTGCAGGCTTACGCGCCGGAACTGAACGGCGTGTATCAGCCGGTCGGCACGACCGACAGCGAACTCTCGTTCTGCGCGCTGCTGGAAGGTTTGCGTAAGGCTTTTCCGGGCGCGCTGCAGCCGCCGCTTCACGAGCTGTTCGCCGCGCTCGAGACGCTCACGCGTGAAATCACGCAGTACGGCGTGTTCAATTTCCTGATGTCTAACGGCCAGGCCCTGTTCGCGCATTGCTCGACGCATCTGCATTACGTCGTGCGTCGCTGGCCGTTTTCGACCGCGCATCTGGTCGACGCGGACGTGTCGATCGATTTCGCCAAATACACGACACCCGAAGACCGCGTCGCGGTGATCGCGACCAAGCCGCTGACCGACAACGAAGTGTGGACCGCGTTCAAGCCCGGCGATCTGCTGATGTTCCAGCATGGCGACGTGATCGGCCGCGCCAATATCCCGGTGCCGCAGTCGGTGCTCGAAAAGTTGCGCAATCCGGCACTCGACGCATCGGCGTCGGCCACGACGATCGCGGCGTCGAACGGCGCGCACGCGGTGGGCACGAGCGCAACCACGCTTTCACCCGACAGCGAAACCGATCTCGAAGCCGCCGATGACACGGCAGCGTTCGAGTCGTAAGCCGCCGCGTCACCTTACGCCTGCGAAACAAAAAGCCGCTCCACGGAGCGGCTTTTTTTCGTCCCGCGCGAGCCCCGAAACGAGGCCTGCGCACCCACCCTCAGTGCAGAATCTTCGCGAGAAAATCCTTCGCGCGATCCGACTTCGGATTCGCGAAGAAGTCTTCCTTGCGGTCGTCTTCGACGATCAAACCCTTGTCCATGAAAATCACGCGATGCGCGACCTTCTTCGCGAAGCCCATTTCGTGCGTCACGCACATCATGGTCATGCCTTCCTGCGCGAGTTCGACCATCACGTCGAGCACTTCGTTGATCATCTCCGGATCGAGCGCCGAGGTCGGCTCGTCGAACAGCATCGCGATCGGGTCCATGGAGAGCGCACGCGCAATCGCCACGCGCTGCTGCTGACCACCGGACAGCTGCCCCGGATACTTGTCCGCATGTGCGCGCAGGCCGACGCGATCGAGCAGCTTCAGGGCCTTCGCGGTCGCCTCGTCGTTCGAGCGGCCGAGCACCTTGACCTGCGCGAGCGTCAGGTTCTGCACGATCGACAGATGCGGAAACAGTTCGAAGTGCTGGAACACCATGCCGACCTTCGAGCGCAGCTTCGACAGATTGGTTTTCTTGTCGGTCAGCGACTGGCCGTTGATGACGATCTCGCCCTTCTGGAACGGCTCGAGTCCGTTGACGGTCTTGATCAGCGTGGACTTGCCCGAACCGGACGGCCCGCACACCACGACCACTTCGCCCTTTTTGACTTCCGTCGTGCAGTCGGTCAGCACCTGGAAATGGCCGTACCACTTCGAAACATTCTTGATAGAGATCATCTTGCGACCTTTTTCTGAAGACCTTTGACGAGGCTCGACGCGATCACGCAGATCACGAAATAACACGCGCCCGCGAACAGTACCATCTCGACGTTCGTGCCGTCACGATCGCCAATATTCGTAGCCGTGCGGAAGAAGTCGGCGAGGCTGATCACGTAGACGAGCGACGTATCCTGAAACAGCACGATACCCTGCGTGAGCAGCAGCGGCACCATTGCGCGGAACGCCTGCGGCAGCACGATCAGGCGCATCGCCTGCCCATAGGTCATGCCGAGCGCGAACGACGCGTTGACCTGACCACGCGGCACCGCCTGAATGCCGGCGCGGATGATCTCCGAATAATACGCGGCCTCGAACAGCGAGAACGCGACCATCGCCGAGGCGAGCCGGATGTCGATGTCGGCCGACAGACCGAGCACGCTTTGCAGCACCTGCGGCACGATCAGGAAGAACCACAGCAGCACCATCACGAGCGGGATCGAACGGAAGAGCGTCACGTAAGCCTGCGCGAACCATCCGAGCGGCTTGATCGGCGACAGTCGAAACATCGCGAGAATGGTGCCCCAGATGATGCCGAATACGATCGCGATCAGCGTGATCTTGAACGTGATGATCGCGCCGGTCCATAGCGTAGGCAGCGCGCCCGGAATACCGCTCCAGTCGAAATGATGCATCACTTTCCTCCGATATAGCCGGGCAGCCGGGCCTTCACTTCGACCCAGCGCATCAGTTGCATCACGATCAGATTGATCAGCATGTATGCAACCGTGACCGCGATGAACGATTCGTAAGTTTGCGACGTGTAGTCGACGAGCTGGCGCGCCTGCGCGGACAGATCGAGCAGACCGATCGTCGAGGCAACCGCGGAGTTCTTGAAGATGTTCAGAAACTCGGAGGTGAGCGGCGGCACGATGATGCGGTACGCGACCGGCAGCAGCACATAGCGATACGTCTGCCACTGCGTGAAGCCTACCGCCAGACCGGCCGCGCGCTGCCCGCGCGGCAACGCGTTGATGCCCGAGCGCACCTGCTCGCACACGCGCGCGGCGGTGAAGAGGCCCAGACACACGATCGACGATGAGAAGAACTGCGCGCCCGGCGGCAATTGCTTGAACCAGTTGCCGATCGACACGGGCAGCAGCTCCGGTATCACCAGATACCAGATGAAGAACTGCACGATCAGCGGAATGTTACGGAAAATCGCAACGTAGACGGTGCCGACGCCCGACGCCCATTTGTTGGGCACCGTGCGCAGCACACCGAAGAGCGAGCCGACGATCAGCGCGATCACCCATGCCGACAGCGACACGGTGACCGTCACCCACAGCCCCGAGAGCAGCCAGCCCAGGTAGGTGGTCGGCTCGCCCGTGGAGACGGGACTCAGCAGAATGCCCCAGTTCCAGTGATATGACATGACCAAGACTCCGGCAAAAAGAAACGGAAGAAGCGCGCGGCCCCTTCCGTTCCTTTCAGCGTTTTGAAAGTGTCGAAAAAGCAGCTAGTTTAGTCGATTGCCTTGTCGTTCGGGTTCTTGAACAGCGCACGCATATCGTCGCTCATCGGGAAGTTCAGGTTCAGGCCCTTCGGCGGGATCGGCGATTCGAACCAGCGCTTGTAGATCTGTTCGCCTTCGCCCGACGTTTGCACCTTCGCGATGGCGTCGTCGGCGACCTTCTTGAAGTCGGGGTCGTTCTTGCGCAGCATGCAGCCGTACGCCTCCCGCGATTGCGGCGTGCCGACGATCACGAAATCGCCCGGGTTGCTCGACTTCGCGCGCTCGCCGGCGAGCAGCGCGTCGTCCATCATGAACGCGGCGGCACGGCCCGTCGACAGCGTCAGGAACGATTCGCCGTGATCCTTCGCGCTGATGATGTTCATGCCCATGTTCTTGTCCTGGTTCATCTTGCGAAGCAGGCGCTCGGACGTGGTGCCGGCGGTCGTGACGACCGTCTTGCCCTTCAGGTCCGGGAAGTCCTTGATGCCGGAATCTTTCTTGGTCATCAGGCGCGTGCCGATCACGAAGATCGTGTTCGTGAAGGCAGCCTGCTGCTGACGCTCGAGGTTATTCGTGGTTGAACCGCACTCGATGTCGACCGTGCCGTTCTGCACGAGCGGAATGCGGTTCTGCGACGTAACCGGCACGAGCTTCACCTTCAGGTTCGGCATGTTCAGCTTCTGCTTGACGGCCTCGACGATCTTCATCGCGTAATCCTGCGAGTAGCCGATCACGTTCTGCTTTTCGTCGTAATAGGAGAACGGGATCGACGATTCGCGATGGCCCAGCGAAATGACGCCCGTATCCTTGATCTTTTTCAGCGTGCCCGAGTCTTGCGCATGCGCGCCAACCGTAAACAGTCCGAGAGTCGCGAGCAGCAGCGCAGCTTCTTTAATCTTCATCTAGATCTCCTTGGCAAGAACCGGCGCCAGTGTAACAAAGTAATTTTTCTGAAAGTATCGCTATTAACCATTCTGTTGCGCGCACGCCGCGATAGGCTCGCGGCGCCGTGGCACGGCCGTTTCGTGCATATGAGAAGGCGGGCGGCATCGATAGGATGCCGCCCGCCGGTCAAACACGCCGTCTTGTGGACCGCGTTGATGCACGAAGTTTCGGCGGTGTGCGCCTCCCGGCCCGGATACCGGGCCGCGTCACCGCCGTTTCAAACAAGATAGGACACGGTCCATCAGGGATACAAGCCGCGCATCTCGCGCGCCTGCAAAATCCGCTTACACGCGACGATGAACGCAGCCGTGCGCACCGACACGTTCTGCTCGCTCGACACCTGCCACACCGCCGCGAACGCTTCGCGCATCACGCGCTCGAGGCGCTCGTTGATCTCGTCCTCGGTCCAGAAGAAGCTCGAGAAGTCCTGGACCCATTCGAAATATGACACTGTCACACCGCCGGCATTCGCGACCACGTCCGGAATCACGAGGATGCCGCGATCGTGCAGGATGTCGTCCGCCGCCGTGGTGGTCGGGCCGTTCGCGCCCTCGACGATGATCCTGGTGTTGATCTTGCCGGCGTTTTTTTCGGTGATCTGATTTTCCAGCGCCGCCGGAATCAGGATGTCCGACTCGACGGTCCAGAACTCCTCACCGGTGATCGCGTCGGCTTCGGGGAAACCGCCGACGCCGCCCGTCTTCGCGACGTAGTCGAGCAGCGCGACCGCGTCGATGCCGGTGGACTTGTACACCGAGCCGGTGTGGTCCTGCACCGCGACGACCTTCGCGCCCGCCTCCTGGAACAGACGCGCGGCGATGCCGCCGACGTTGCCGAAGCCCTGCACCGCAATACGCGCGCCTTCGATGTCGAAGCCGATGCGGCGAGCCGCTTCGCAGCCCACCACGAACACGCCGCGGCCGGTCGCCTCGCGACGGCCGAGCGAGCCGCCGAGCGTGATCGGCTTGCCAGTCACGACGCCGGTGGCCGTCTGGCCCTGATTCATCGAGTACGTGTCCATCATCCACGCCATGATCTGCTCGTTCGTGTTCACGTCCGGCGCGGGGATGTCGGTATTCGGTCCGATGATGATGCCGATCTCGCTCGTATAGCGGCGCGTCACGCGCTCGAGCTCGCCACGCGACAGCGTGCGCGGATCGACGCGGATGCCGCCCTTCGCGCCGCCGTACGGCACGTTCACCGCCGCATTCTTCACCGACATCCACGCGGACAGCGCCATCACTTCGGATAGCGTCACGTCCTGGTGATAACGCACGCCGCCCTTGCCCGGACCGCGCGACACGTTGTGTTGCACGCGATAACCCTCGAAGTGCGCGACCGTGCCGTTGTCGAGTTCGATGGGCACGTCGACGACGAGAATGCGCTTCGGGCGTTTCAGGGTTTCGAGCCAGCGGGACAGCGAACCGAGATACGGCGCGACGCGGTCGACCTGGCGCAGATAGTTGCCCCAAGGGCCGAGGTCTTCCTTATTGAGGTAGGAGGGAACGGCTTGCAACGTTGAGGCGGCTTGGACCGATTCTGCGGCTTGTTGCTGGGATGACATGAACGCTCCGGCGTTTGATCGAGTACGGGCATTGTGGAAAAACGCCGTATCGAAATCCAATGCCGTTTCCTTATCCCATTATGTTTTTTTTGCATAACGTTCGCAAAGCCGCAAATTCGCGTCGTCGCGACGCAGGTTCGAGTTTGAGTTTTATGCCGCGGCTCAGGCGGCGCTCTGCCGGAGTTCCTCCGACACCACGTCCCACAACCGGCGCACGAGAATCTGGCGCGCGTCGTCGCTTTTCGCGGCGAGCTTGTCGCGATACAGGCGAATCTCCATGCTGAGCGTCAGCTGCCCTTCCGGCGTGCCGCGCGTCGCGCGATCGAGGCGGATCAGCCGGCCTTCGGCCACCGCATCTTCGACCGCGCTATGCGGCAGAAACGCGATGCCGTGACCAGCGAGCGCCATCGCCTTGAGCCCCTCGGCCATGTCGGTTTCGTAGAGCCGGTCGAGGTACAGGCGCTCCGGCGCGTTCGCGAGAATCACCTCGGTCATGCGCCCGAGGTACGCGTTCGGCGTGTACGACAGATACGGCGCGGGCGCATCGGCCGAGCCTGGCAGCGTGTGACGCGGCCGGCCCGCCCGGGCCGGCGCCGAGAACGGGCTGATCGGCTCGTGGCCGAGCGTCAGCATGTCGTAGCGCGCCGGATCGAGCGCGACCGGATGGCTCGGATGGTGGTAGCCCATCATCAGATCGCAGCCGCCTTCCACCAGCGAGAGCGCCGCGTCGTGCACGTTCAGCGCGCGCAGCCGCGTGTGGATCGGGCCCATCTGCGCCTCGATGCGCTGCAGCCAGCGCGGGAAGTAAGTGAGCGACAGCGTGTGGGGGACCGCGAATTCGATCGTCGCCTGGGGCGTCGCCGTGTGGCCGCGCAGCAGCGCGCGCGCCTCGTGAAATTGCGACAGCATCGCGAGCGCCTGCTCGTTGAACACCTGACCGGCCGCCGTGAGCCGCGTCGGATAAACAGAACGGTCGATCAGTTCCGTGCCGAGCCACGCTTCGAGCGCCTGGATGCGGCGCGAGAAAGCCGGCTGCGTGACGTGGCGCAACTCGGCCGAGCGGCTGAAGCTACGCGTTTCCGCGAGCGAAATAAAGTCTTCGAGCCATTTCAGTTCCATGCGATTGCGCTTGCCGTCGAGAGGGAAGAAGTCTGCATTCTAGCGGCGCCGATTGCGACCGACGCATCCGGGCGGGCCGATCGCGTCACAGTGGTAAAATTCAGGGTTCCCTCCGTTCCCGACCCGCTCGCTGAGCGCTCAACCGCTTCAACCCGGTCCTCATCATGTCCGACACCCGCCCCGACACCCTGTTCGCGCTGAACGCGCTTTCCCCGCTCGACGGCCGCTACGCCGCCAAAACCGAAGCCCTGCGCGACTGGCTCTCGGAAGCCGCCTTCATGCGCAATCGCGTGACGGTCGAAATCCACTGGCTGATCGCGCTGTCGCGCGCCGGCTTCGCTGAAGTGCCGCGCTTCTCCGAGGCGTCCGAGCAATTCCTGCTGCAACTGGCCGAGCGCTTCACCGCGCACGATGCCGCGCGCATCAAGGAAATCGAGCGCGTGACGAACCACGACGTGAAGGCCGTCGAATACTGGTTGAAGGAATCGGTGAAGGGCCATGAAGAACTGGAGCGCGCGAGCGAGTTCATCCACTTCGCGTGCACGTCGGAAGACATCAACAACACGTCGCACGGCCTGATGCTCGCCGGCGCGCGCGAACACGTGATCCTGCCGGCGCTGCGCTCGGTGCATCAACGCCTCGTTGCGCTCGCGCACGCGCACGCCGCCCAGCCGATGCTGTCGCGCACGCACGGCCAGCCGGCCAGCCCGACCACGCTCGGCAAGGAAATCGCCAACGTCGCCGCGCGGCTCGCGCGCGCGATCGAGCGGATCGCGAAGGTCGAACTGCTCGGCAAGATGAACGGCGCGGTCGGCAACTTCAACGCGCACCTGTCCGCGTATCCGGAGTTCGACTGGGAAGCATTCTCGAAGGACGTCGTCGAGAACCGTCTGAAGCTCGCGTTCAATCCGTACACGATCCAGATCGAGCCGCACGACTACATGGCCGAGCTGTTCGACGCGATCTCGCGAGCGAACACGATCCTGCTGGATCTGGACCGCGACGTGTGGGGCTACATCTCGGTCGGCTACTTCAAGCAGCGCACGAAAGCCGGCGAAATCGGTTCGTCGACGATGCCGCACAAGGTCAACCCGATCGACTTCGAAAACTCGGAAGGCAACCTCGGCCTCGCGAACGCGACGTTGCGTCACCTCGCCGACAAGCTGCCGGTGTCGCGCTGGCAGCGCGACCTGACCGACTCGACGGTGCTGCGCAACATCGGCGTCGCGTTCGGCTACTCGCTGCTCGCGTACGACTCGCTGATCCGCGGCCTCGACAAGCTCGAAGTGAATGCGCAGCGTCTGAACGAAGACCTCGACAACTGCTGGGAAGTGCTGGCCGAGCCGGTGCAGACCGTGATGCGCCGTTACGGCATCGAGAATCCGTACGAGCAGCTGAAGGAGCTCACGCGCGGCAAGGGCATCACGCGCGAGGCGCTGCAGAGCTTCATTGGCGGCCTGGCGATTGCGCAGGACGCGAAGGACCGCCTGCTCGCGATGACGCCCGGCTCGTACATCGGCCGGGCCGTCGAACTGGCGAAGCGGATCGGCTGATCGGCTGGCCCAGCTTCTTCAATGCATAAAAAAGCCGCTCCGAGGAGCGGCTTTTTTTTCGTCCCGAGTTCGAAGCTGGAACGCGAAGCAATCAACGACTCAGCGCGCTTCGACCTGCCTGAGCACCTCGTCGACGATCTGTTCCGGCGTCAGATCGATGCTGACCGTGATCGCTTCGTCGTCACCGGGCTCCTCGAGCGTATCGAGCTGGCTTTGCAGCAGCGACGGATCGAAGAAATGCCCGGTGCGATCCCCGAGACGCTCCGCGAGCACCTCGCGCGAACCCTTCAGGTAGACGAAGCACACGTCCTTGTCGCCGGCACGCAGAATGTCGCGATATGAGCGCTTCAGCGACGAACACGTGAACACCGCCGTCTCGCCCGCTTTCTGCTTTTCCTCGATCGCCGCGCGGATCGTCTTCAGCCACGGCCAGCGGTCTTCGTCGGTGAGCGGAATGCCGTGGTGCATCTTCTCCTTGTTCGCCGCGCTATGGAACGCGTCGCCGTCGGTGAACGCGCAATGCAGGCGCTCGGCCAGCATTTCGCCAATCCTCGTCTTGCCGGCGCCCGACACGCCCATTGCGATCAGAATCATTTGAAACTCCTTACAGGACCGCCGCGAGTGCGAAGGTCAGGCCCAGCCCCATCACCGAAATGATGGTTTCGAGGAGCGACCACGTCTTGAAGGTCTGCACCACCGTCATGCCGAAATATTCCTTGATCAGCCAGAAGCCGCCGTCGTTCACGTGCGAGAAGATCAGCGAGCCCGAGCCGGTCGCGAGCACCATCAGTTCCGGCTTCACCTGCACCGCGCCTGCAGCCGCGATCGGCGCGACGATGCCGCAGGCGGTCGTCATCGCGACGGTGGCCGAGCCGGTCGCGAGACGCATCATCGCCGCGACGAGCCAGCCGAACAGCAGCGGCGACAGATGCACCGCGGTCGCCACGCTGGTGATTTCCTTCGAAATGCCGCTATCCATCAGTACGCGGCCAAAACCGCCGCCCGCACCGACGATCAGTGTAATACCCGCGATCGGCGCGAGACATTCTCCGCAGAACTTCTGAATCTGCTCGCGGTTAAAGCCGCGGCTCGCGCCGAAGGTCCAGAAGCTGACCAGCACGGCCGTCAGCAGCGCGACGTCGGTGTTGCCGAAAAAGCGCAGCAGATCGTTCGGCAGCGTCTTCGGCTCGAAGACCAGGTCGGCCCAGCTGCCGACCAGCATCAGGACCACCGGCAACAGGATCGTGACCAGCGTGATGCCGAAGCCCGGCAGTTCGCGCTTCGGTGCAGCGGTCTTCGCGGCGTTACCACTTTGCACGCCGTTGGCGTCCTTCACGTCGCTGCCCAGAAATTGCGCGGCAAGCGGATTTTCCTTCGGCAACTGGACATGACGGCTCACCAGCAACGCGAACAGCGGACCGGCGACGATCGCGCACGGCACGCCGACGATCAGACCGTAGGCGATCGTCTTGCCGATGTCCGCGTGATACGCCTGCACGGCGAGCAGTGCGGCCGGGTGCGGCGGAATCAGCCCGTGCACGACGGACAGACCCGCGACCATCGGCAGGCCGACCAGCAGCAGTGATTTGTTGGTGCGCTTGGCGACGTTGAACGCGATCGGAATCAGCAGCACGAAGCCGACTTCGAAGAACACCGGCAAGCCGACGATGATCGCGACCACCATCATCGCCCAGTGAATGTGTTTCTCACCGAACCAGTTGATCAGCGTGGTCGCGATGCGCTCGGCGCCGCCCGATTCGGCCATCATCTTGCCGAGCATCGTACCGAGACCGACGACGACGGCAATGTGCCCGAGCGTGTTGCCGTTCCCCGTTTCGAACGATTTGACGATGGTCTGCATCGGCATGCCGGCCACGAGGCCCAGCAGCAACGACACGATGATCAGAACGAGAAACGGATAGACCTTGAAGCGCGTGATCAGCAAGATCAGCAGCGCGATCGCGATCAATGCGTAGACCAGCAGCAAGCTGCCGTGGGCAGATTCCATGAAGCCCCTCCTTTGGTTTATTGACTTCAGAGTGCGGATGCGGCCGGCACTTCGTCTCACGGCAACCTGCGCGATGCCTGAAAACCCGGCTAGCCGCGCGGACGCTGAATTCTACTGTTTGTTTCCAGAAAGCGCGCGCAAATCCAGCACGCATATCAGGTAAAAAAAGAGTCTCGCCGCGACAGCCTGATGCGGCTGTATCGACGAGACTCCTGGGCCCGGTTCAGTTGACCGATGCGCTATTGGGTTGTGGAGCTTAGTGCGCGGGTGCCGCCAGTTGGCTCGCGGCGCGCGCGAGGCGCGTGAGCTCGTCCCAGTTCTGCGCGGCGAGCGCGGCCTTCGGCGTGAGCCACGAACCGCCGACACAGACCACGTTCGGCAGCGACAGGAAGTGCGGCGCGCTTTCCGGCGTGATGCCGCCGGTCGGGCAGAACTTCAGCGCCGGGAACGGGCCGTGGAACGCCTGCAGCATCGGCACGCCGCCTGCCTGCTGTGCGGGGAAGAACTTGACTATCTCGTAGCCGAGTTCGAGCGCGAGGATGATGTCCGACGGCGTCATCACGCCGGGCAACAGCGGCAGACCCACATCCTGCGCGGCCTTGTGCATGTCCTTGGTCAGACCCGGCGACACGCCGAACTGCGCGCCCGCCTTCTTCGCCTGGGCGCAATGCTCGGGCTTCGTGATCGTGCCGACACCGACCACGATGTCGTCCGCGAGTTCGCACGCACGCTCGATCGCGCCGAGGCCCGCCGACGTGCGCAGCGTGATTTCGAGCACCTTCACGCCGCCCGCGTGCAACGCGCGCGACACGTGTTCGCCCTGTTCGACCGTGTCGAACGCGAGCACCGGAATCACCGGGCCGAGGCGCACGATATCGCTTACTGTTTTCGACGTCATAGTCAGACTCCTTGTTTCTGCAGCGCCGCGCCGGCTTGCGCGGTGCTCGTGTGATGATGGTCGCTGGGTTGATGGTCACCGTCGTGGCCGTGCTTGTGATGGCTGCCGTGGCCGTGCTGGCCATCGACCGTGCCGCCCTCGCCGACCAGCTTGCCGAACACCGACGCGCCCTGCTCCGCCGGCGCCGCCGCCGCACGGAACACGCCGAACAGCTCGCGGCCGAAGCCGACTTCGTTGTCCGCCTGATGCAGCGGCTCGGCGTTCGGACGCGCGGCCCACTCGGCTGCGTCGATCTCGATGTCGAGCACGCCCGCTTCGGCGTCGATCACCAGCATGTCGCCCGTGCGCACTTTGCCGATCGGGCCTTGCAGCAACGCTTCCGGCGACAGATGGATGACCGCCGGCACCTTGCCCGACGCGCCCGACATACGGCCATCGGTCACCAGCGCGACATGGAACCCCTGATCCTGCAGCACACCGAGCAGCGGCGTCAAACGATGCAACTCGGGCATGCCGTTGGCGCGTGCGCCCTGGAAGCGCACCACCGCGATGAAGTCGCGCTTGAGCTCGCCCTTGTCGAACGCTTCCTGCACCGCTTCCTGCGAATCGAACACGATTGCCGGCGCCTTCACCTTGCGATGCTGCGCCGCGACCGCCGAAATCTTGATTACGCCGCGGCCGAGCTTGCCCTGCATCAGACGCAGGCCGCCGTCCGGCTGGAACGGCTCCTTGATGCCGCGCAGCACCGCTGTGTCCGCGCTTGCCTCGACACCTGCCACCCATTGCAGCTTGCCGTCGAGCAGCTTCGGCTCCTCGGTGTAGCGCTTCAGACCCTTGCCCGCGACCGTGTTCACGTCTTCATGAAGCAGACCGCCTTCGAGCAGATTGCGCACGAGGAACGCGACGCCGCCCGCCGCGTGGAAGTGGTTCACGTCGGCCTTGCCGTTCGGATAGATCTTCGCAAGCAGCGGTACCGCCTGCGACAGCGTGTCGAAGTCGTCCCAGTCGATCACGATGCCGGCCGCGCGCGCGATTGCGACGAGGTGCAGCGTGTGATTGGTCGAGCCGCCCGTCGCCAGCAGCGCGACGATGCCGTTGACGATCGCCTTCTCGTCGACCACATGGCCGATCGGCATGTAGTGGCCGCGCTCGACCGTCAGATCGAGCACGCGGCGCGCGGCCTGCGCGGTCAGCGCGTCGCGCAACGGCGTGTGCGGATGCACGAAGGCCGAGCCCGGCAGATGCAGGCCCATCACTTCCATCAGCATCTGATTACTGTTCGCGGTGCCGTAGAACGTGCAGGTGCCGTGGCTGTGATAGGCGGCCGCTTCCGCTTCGAGCAGCGCGTCGCGGCCGCACTGGCCGGTCGCGAACTGCTGACGCGTCCTGGCTTTGTCGTCGTTCGACAGGCCGCTTGCCATCGGGCCGGCCGGCACGAAGATGGTCGGCAAATGGCCGAACTGCAGCGCGCCGATCAGCAGGCCCGGCACGATCTTGTCGCAGATGCCGAGGCACAGCGCCGCGTCGAACATGTTGTGGGTGAGCGCGACGGCCGTGCTCATCGCGATCACTTCGCGCGAGAACAGCGACAGCTCCATGCCCGCGTTGCCCTGCGTGACGCCGTCGCACATCGCCGGCACGCCGCCCGCGAATTGCGCGACGCCGCCGTTTTCGCGCGCGGCCTGCTTGATGATGTCCGGGTAGTTTTTGTACGGCGCGTGCGCCGACAGCATCTCGTTGTACGACGACACGATGCCGATATTCGGCTCGCGAATCTGCTTGATCACGAGCTTGTCGTTGCCCTCGAGGCCGGCGAAACCGTGAGCGAGGTTCGCGCACGACAACGCGCCGCGCGCCGGAAAGCGCCCCTGCGCATGCTCGATGCGGGCCAGATACGCTGCGCGCGTGGGCTTGCTGCGCTCGATCACGCGTTGCGTGACCTTCAACAATTGCGAATGCGGGGAAACCATCGGAGCTCCTTCGTCGCTGGCGGCAGGTGCACGCATGACACCTGGCGGTATCGCGGGGTTGTGATATCGAACGACGCCATCTTAGTAGAAAAACTACACGATCGCAATGACGAACTCTGTTGCAGCGCCGCATGGCGCGGATCGCCAAGTCGCCCTACTGGCAGCGCCTTAGCGCTTTACAGCAGAAACCCAGGGAATACACTTACTCGCCGATATGTAGTTTTTGTACCTAGCTTTTGTGCGTCAACGATCAATCGGATATAGTCCACACGTTCTTCAGCATAGTGCGAGTTTTCCGATGATGCTGTCCCAGGTGGAAGAGATGCGCGACCAGTTGCGCCCGTCCGAGCGCAAGCTGGCCGATTACGTGATCGAGGCGCCGCGCGAGGTGCTCGATCTGTCGATGACCGAGGTCGCCGCGCGCGCGGGCGTGAGTCAGCCGACGATCGCGCGCTTCTGCCACGCGCTCGGTTTCTCCGGCTTTCGCGAATTCAAGATCCGTCTCGCGCAGGGCATCGCCAGCGAAGTGCCCGCCGTCTATCGCGACGTGCGGCCCGACGAGCCGACGCCGGGCGTCGCCGCGAAGGTGCTCGACCGGACGATCGGCGCGCTGATTCAGGTGCGCAACAATCTGTCGTCGGATAGCGTCGCCGCGGCGATCGACATGCTCGCGCAAGCGAAGCGCATCGAGTTCTACGGGGCGGGCGGCTCAGGCATCGCCGCGCTCGACGTGCAGCACAAGTTCTTTCGGCTCGGCATGCCGAGCGTCGCGTATTCGGACCCGCATACGTTTCTGATGTCGGCCGCGCTGCTCGGACCTGGGGACGTGGTCGTCGCGATTTCCAATACGGGCCGCACGCGCGACATCATCGATGCCGCGAAGGCCGCGCTGAACGCGGGCGCGAAGGTGATCGCGATCACGCACGGCAACTCGCCGCTCGCGCGGCTCGCAACCGTGGGCCTCTTTGCGAACGTCGACGAAGACACCGACATCTTCTCCCCGATGACCTCGCGCGTGTCACATCTGGCGATCGGCGACATTCTGGCGGTCGGCGTCGCGCTGAGCCGCGGGCCCGAACTGCTGGAGAAGCTCGCGCAAACGAAGGAAGTGATCCACCGGCGGCGGGTGGATTCGCAGGGGTGATCCGCTGCGATGTAACGCGGAACGACGGGGTAACGCAAAAGGGCGGTGTGCCATTCAGCCGGCATACCGCCCTTTGGTCTATTCCAGCGCCCTGCTTAACGCCGTCAGCCGCTCAGAACGGCTTGATCACTACCAGCGCGACCGCCGCGAGCATACCGAGCACCGGCAGCTCGTTGAACATCCGATACCACTTGTCCGAGTGGCGATTCTCGCCGCGCTCGAACCTGCGCAACAGCACGCCGCAATACGCGTGATAGATGACGAGGAGCACGACCACGCCGACCTTCGCGTGAATCCAGCCCTGCCCGCTGCCGATGCCGATCACGAGCCACAACCACAGGCCGCACGCGATCGCGGGCACGGCGATGAAGCTCATGAAGCGGAACAGCTTGCGCGCCATCAGCAGAAGACGCGCCGTCGCGGCGGGTTCCGTTTCCATCGCCAGATTGACGAAGATGCGCGGCAGATAGAACAGGCCGGCAAACCAGGAGGCAATCAATACGATGTGAAACGTCTTTACCCAAAGCATCGGCGGGGGTCCTTGTGGTCCTTGTTGTTGTGGCGCTTCGACTCGTGCTTTATTGACGGCCTTCGCCATGACCCAGCACGACGTATTTCAGCGACGTCAGCCCTTCGAGGCCGACCGGGCCGCGCGCGTGCAGCTTGTCGTTGGAAATGCCGATCTCGGCGCCGAGGCCGAACTCGAAGCCGTCCGCGAAACGCGTCGACGCGTTGACCATCACGCTCGCCGAATCGACTTCGCGCAGGAAGCGCATCGCGCGGTCGTGGTCTTCGGTGACGATCGCGTCGGTGTGCTGGGAGCTATACGTGTTGATGTGCTCGATCGCCGCGTCGATGCCGTCGACCACCTTGATCGCGAGCACCGGCGCGAGATATTCGGTGCGCCAGTCTTCCTCGCTCGCATCGACGAGCGGACCGACGCCCGCATCGGCCAGCACCGCGCGCGCCGCCGCATCGACGCGCAGTTCGACGTCCTTGCCGCGATACAGCATGCCCAGCGGCGGTAGCACTTCGGCCGCAATGCCGCGCGCGACCAGCAGCGTCTCCATCGTGTTGCAGGTCCCGTAGCGGTGCGTCTTCGCGTTGTCGCAAACGTTGAGCGCCTTCGTCAAGTCCGCGCGATCGTCGACATAAACGTGGCAGATGCCGTCGAGGTGCTTGATCATCGGCACGCGCGCTTCGTTCATCAAACGCTCGATCAGGCTCTTGCCGCCGCGCGGCACGATCACATCGACGTACTCGGTCATCGTGATGAGCTTGCCGACCGCCGCGCGGTCCGACGTCGCGACCACCTGCACCGCGTCCTGCGGCAGACCGGCCGCTTCGAGGCCCTCGCCGATCAGCTTCGCGAGCGCGGTATTGCATTCGAGCGCTTCCGAGCCGCCGCGCAAAATGGTCGCGTTGCCGGACTTCAGGCACAGCGCCGCCGCGTCGATCGTCACGTTCGGGCGCGATTCGTAGATGATGCCGATCACCCCGAGCGGCACACGCATCTGGCCGACCTGGATGCCGCTCGGCCGGTACTTCAGATTGCTGATCTCGCCGATCGGGTCGGCCAGCGCCGCGACCTGGCGCAGGCCTTCGACCATCGTTTTCAGCGCCTTGTCGGACAGCGTCAACCGGTCGATGAACGCGGCATCGTGGCCCTTGCCGCGGGCGCGTTCGAGGTCGCGCGCGTTGGCGGCCTTCAGCAGATCGGCATCGCGCTCGATCGCCTCGGCAACGGCCGCAAGCGCCGCATTCTTCGCGGCGGTCGACGCCCGCGCCATCGCGCGCGAAGCCTGACGGGCGCGTTGGCCGAGGTCGGTCATGTACTGGTCGATATCCATGGTCATTCTCGTGATGCCCCGCACGTTGGCATGCGGTGGTCGGGCAGGATTAGCGAAAGATCAAACGATTGTAAGTCGGGTACCGGGGCTTTGCTCGCACGCGGGCGGCGGGTGCACTGGGCTGTCGCAGGTTCGCCGATGCGTTTCGTTCGGCGCGTGGCACGCGAAACACGCTGGTCTGTATGTGTGGAACGACTGGCAGTTGGTACACGATTGCTCGCGTCAGCCACTGCTTCGACGCTCGCGCGAATCAGCTGTGCCGCTTCAGACTGGCCGCCGCACCGGCGCCGCAGTTGGCACCCTAGGTCGCGGCGGCGGCACTGGCGAAGCTGCCGACGGTTTCGGCGCCGCCACCGTCATCGCGAGTTCGAACAGGCCGTCCCACGGATCGGGCGGCGGATCGTTGCGATGATTACCCGGCGTGCCGCCCGACAGCCCCTTCACCTGCCGGTCGAGCCGCGCCGCCAGCGCGAGTGCCTTCTCGAGCGCCGCTTCGCTGACGCGCGACAGCGCAGGTCCGATCAGCCGTTCGCGCGGACCCCACACGCGGTTCTCGCGCGTGAGCATCGCGAGCGGCTTGCCGGCCGCGACGCCGCGCTTGATCCGCAGCAGCGTGCGCACTTCTTCGACGACCGCCCACAGCACGAGCACCGCGGCCTCGCCTTCACCGCGCAGCCCGTCGAGCATGCGCGCGAGACGGCCGACGTCGCCCGCGAGCATCGCCTCGTTGAGCTTGAACACGTCGTAGCGCGCGACGTTGAGCACCGCGTCCTGAACCTGATCGAAGCTCAGCGAGCCGTTCGGATACAGCAGCCCGAGCTTCTGGATTTCCTGATGCGCGGCCAGCAGATTGCCCTCGACGCGCTCGGCGATGAACGCGAGCGCACGCCGCCCCTCCTCGCCGGCTGCGACGCGCTGACCCTGGGCCGCGAGCCGCTGCCCGACCCAGTTCGGCAGCTGCGCGCGCTCGACCGGATCGATCTTCAGCGCGACGCCGGCGTCGGCGAGCGCGGTGAACCATGCCGACTTTTGCGTGGCCGCATCGAGGCGCGGCAGCGTAATCATCGTCAGCACGTCGTCGTTGACGGTGGATGCGAGCACCTTCAGCGCATCGGCGCCTTCCTTACCGGGTTTGCCCGACGGAATGCGCAACTCGACCAGTTGACGGTCGCCGAACAGCGACATCGACTGGCTCGCGCCGAGCAGCGAGCTCCAGTCGAAACCGCGCTCGACCGTGAACACCGAGCGGTCGGTGAAGCCGGCCGCGCGCGCCGCCGCGCGGATGCGATCGCATGCTTCCTGCGCGAGCAGATGCTCGTCGCCGTATACGACGTACAGTCCGGCGAGGCCGCGGGCGAGATGCGCTTCGAGCGCGTCAGGTCGCAGTTGCATGGCTGGCGGTTGACGGGATGAATGAGATTCGACGAATCACGAACGGCGCGATGCTCACAGCGGCGGCGGCGGCAGCGGTGCGCGCGGCACGATGGCCGGCACGGCCTCGGCCGGCGTCGGATGCAGCGAGCGCACCACGCCGAGACGGCGGACGAGCTGATCGACCGCGTCGTTTTCCATGTCGGCGAACAGGATGTCGGACTCGGCGGCCTTCGCCTGCGAGAACTGGTCGCTATAGGTCATCGCGCGGTTCAGCGCGATCACGCTGCCTGGAATCAACACGGTGCCGTCCTTGCCGGTCAGCGTGTAGGTCATCTGCAGATTCAGCTGATACTCGGCGACGACGCCCAGCGAATTCAGCGTCAGCGTGCTGACGTTGCGGTTCTGCGTGATCTGCAGCAGCGCATCGGCATTGGCGGGCGAGCTGACCACCACGGTGTCGCTGCCGCCCTGCACGATGCGCGTGAAGCGCGCCATGGCCGCGGGCGAGCCGCCGGCCACATAGAGGCGCTTGAACGCGAAGTCCTGCTGGCCGCGCAACTGGAAGCCGCAGGCCGACAACATCATTACGCTGCAAGCGAGCGTCAAAAACGATCTGCGAGTCACATTCGCTCCCGGTTCGCAGTGGATTCGCGGTGCCGAGGAACGCCGCCGGGCGGGCGGCGCTCCGTCTGCCGGATGAGGGCCTGGAACGTCAAACGACCACGTTCACGAGGCGGCCCGGCACCACGATGATCTTCTTAGGCGCCTTGCCTTCGCTGAACTTCACGACCATTGCGTGCTCGGCCGAGAGCTGCTCGATCGCTTCGCGCGACGCGTCTTTCGCGACCGTGATCGCGCCGCGCACCTTACCGTTCACCTGCAGCACGAGTTCGATCTCGGCCTGTTCGAGCGCCTTCTCGTCGACCTTCGGCCACGGCGCGTCGAGCAGTGGGCCGAATTCGTCGGCATAGCCGAGCTCCTGCCACAGCTGGAACGTCAGGTGCGGCACGACCGGGTACAGCACGCGCAGCATCACACCGTAGGTTTCACGCAGCACGGCGGTCTGCGCGCCCTTCGCGCCGTCGAGCGCGTTGAGCATCTTCATCGCGGCCGATACCACCGTGTTGTACTGAAGACGCTGATAGTCGAAATCGGCCTGCTTCAGCACGCTATAGATCTCACGACGCAGCGCCTTGTCGGCGTCGTTGAATCGTGCGGCGTCCAACTGGCCGCCCGCGCGCAGCGCGGCTTCGTTCGAATAGCCGAAGTTCCACACGCGACGCAGGAAGCGGCTCGCGCCTTCGACGCCCGAACCCGACCACTCGAGCTGCTGCTCGGGCGGAGCCGCGAACATCACGAACAGACGCGCGGTGTCCGCGCCGTGCTGATCGATCAGCATCTGCGGGTCGACGCCGTTGTTCTTCGACTTCGACATCTTTTCGATGCCGCCGAGCACGACCGGCTGGCCGTCAGCGTTCAGCACCGCGCCGACCGGGCGGCCCTTGTCGTCGAAAGACACGGTCACTTCCGCCGGGTTGTACCAGGTCTTCTTGCCCGCTTCGTTTTCGCGGTAATAGGTTTCGTTGAGCACCATGCCCTGCGTGAGCAGGTTCTTCGCCGGTTCGCCGAACTTCACGAGACCGAGGTCGCGCATCACCTTCGCCCAGAAACGCGAGTACAGCAGGTGCAGGATCGCGTGTTCGATACCGCCGATGTATTGGTCCATCGGCGCCCAGTAGTCGGTGCGCTCGTCGACCATCGTCTTCGCATCCGGCGACGCGTAGCGGTAGAAGTACCACGACGAATCGACGAAGGTGTCCATCGTGTCGGTTTCGCGCTTTGCCGCGCCGCCGCAGCTCGGGCACGTGCAGTTCAGGAACGCTTCGGACTTCGCGAGCGGATTGCCCGTGCCGTCCGGCACCAGGTCTTCCGGCAGCACGACCGGCAGGTCTTTTTCCGGCACCGGCACGTCGCCGCACTTCGGGCAGTGGATGATCGGGATCGGCGTGCCCCAGTAACGCTGGCGCGACACGCCCCAGTCACGCAGACGCCACGTGATCTGCTTGTCGCCGAGGCCCAGTTCCTTGAGATCGGCGGCGATGCGGTCTACGGCTTCGTCGTAGGCGAGGCCGTCGTACTTGCCGCTGTTCACCAGCGTGCCGGTCTTCTCGCCGTACCACTCCGCCCACGCTTCGGTCGAGAATTCCTTGCCCTCGACCGCGACGACCTGCCTGACCGGCAGACCGTACTTCTTCACGAACGCGAAGTCGCGCTCGTCGTGCGCCGGCACGCCCATCACCGCGCCTTCGCCGTAAGTCATCAGCACGTAGTTGCCGATCCACACCTCGACCTTCGCCCGCGTCAGCGGATGCGTGACGTAGAAGCCGGTGGCCATGCCTTTCTTTTCCATCGTCGCGACGTCGGCTTCGGCGACGCCGCCGCGCTTGCATTCGTCGATGAACGGCTGCAGTTCCGGCTTGTCTTGCGCGAGACGCGTGGCGAGCGGATGCTCGGCGGCGATCGCGCAGAACGTGACGCCCATGATCGTGTCGGCGCGCGTCGTGAACACGCGCAGCAGCTTCTGTTCGCCGTCGATTTCATACGGGAAGCCGAAGTTCACGCCGAAGCTCTTGCCGATCCAGTTCTGCTGCATGATCTTCACGCGCTCGGGCCAGCCGAGGCCTTCGAGATCGTTCAGCAGTTCATCCGCGTACTGCGTGATGCGCATGTAGTACATCGGGATTTCGCGCTTTTCGACGAGCGCGCCCGAGCGCCAGCCGCGCCCGTCGATCACCTGCTCGTTCGCGAGCACGGTCTGGTCGACCGGGTCCCAGTTCACGGTGCCGGTTTTCTTGTACGCGATGCCCTTTTCGAGCATCTTCAGGAACAGCCACTGGTTCCACTTGTAGTAGTCAGGGCTGCAGGTCGCGACTTCGCGCGACCAGTCGATCGCGAGGCCCATCGACTGCATCTGCTTCTTCATGTAAGCGATGTTGTCGTAGGTCCACTGCGCGGGCGGCACGTTGTTGGCCATCGCGGCGTTCTCCGCCGGCATGCCGAAGGCGTCCCAACCCATCGGCATCAGCACGTTGTAGCCGTTCATCCGCAGATAGCGGTACATCACGTCGTTGATCGTGTAGTTGCGCACGTGCCCCATGTGCAGCTTGCCCGACGGATACGGCAGCATCGAGACGCAGTAGAACTTGGGCTTGTCGGTGGTTTCCGTCGTCTTGTAGGCGTCGATCGCGCGCCATTGCCCTTGCGCGGCGGCTTCGACGTCGGAGGGAACGTATTTTTCGTGCATGGTGTGATGGGATCGCCAGGTTCGGTGCTTTCGCACCGGCCCGGTGCTCTGCAGAATGTCGTTGCGTCGTGTCCCCTTCGGCGGGGAAAGGGCTGATTATACCGTTCGCGGACGGGTGCGCCGCGCGGCGTGGTGCGGGACTGGGTATGCCGGATTCGTGAACGCGGTGCGCACCCGGTGGCGCTCAGTGCTGCGCGGCGGGCGGCGGCGGGTCCGTCACGAAGCCGATCCGCTCGAGCCCCGCCTGCTGCGCGGCGCCCATCACCTGCGCAATCACTTCGTAGCGCGTCGAGCGCTCCGCGCGCAACTGGAGGTCCGGCTGGTCCGCCCGCTTGCCGGCCTCGGCGAACTGCGCGCGCATCTGCGCGAGCGTGATCGGCTTGCCGTTCCAGTAGAGCTTGCCGGCGCCGTCGATCGAAAGGGAGATGGTTTGCGGGGTCTGGCGCGCGGGCGCCGCCGCGACCTTCGGCAGATCGAGCCGAATCGCGTGCGAGAACAGCGGCGCGGTGATGATGAAAATCACCAGCAGCACCAGCATCACGTCGATCAGCGGCGTCATGTTGATCTCGGCCATCGGCGCGGCCGTCTGCTTCTTCTCGAGTCCGCCGAATGCCATGTCGCCTCCTTGCGTCTGAGCTTGCCCGTGCGATGGGCGGTGTGTCGTGCGAGAAAGGTCGCGATGTGCCGAGCCCGCCGCGCGTGACAAGTCAGCGGTGCGCCTCGCGCGCCGCCTGCTGCGCGCGCGGAGGCGTCGGCGCGTGCTCGGTTGGGGAGCACACGTACGCATGCAGATCGTGCGCGAATCCGTCCAACTCCTCGGACAACTGCCGCACGAGACGGCCCAGCACGTTGTACGCGAGCACCGCCGGAATCGCCACCACCAGACCGAACGCGGTCATGATCAGCGCTTCGCCCACCGGTCCCGCGACGTTCTCGATCTGCGCCTGCCCGCTCGCCGCGATGCTGCCGAGCGCGTGATAGATACCCCATACGGTGCCGAGCAGACCGACGAACGGCGCGGTGCTGCCAACCGACGCAAGCAGCACCTGACCGAACTCGAGCCGCCGCTGCGACGCATTGAGCGCCTGGCGCAGCGCGCGCAGCACCCGTTCGCTGCGCTCGACGCGCGCGAGCAGCGCGCCCGGAATGTCGACCTCGGCCGCATTCAGCGCCGCTTCGGCGAGCGGCGCGAACACGCGCTCACGATCAGTGCGGCGCAGGATGGCGACGCCTTCGGCGAGCGTCGGCGCCTGCCAGAAGCGCGCGATCGCCCGGTCGGCCTGGTGTTTCGCGCGCGTCAGAATCCAGCTCTTGACGATCAGAAAACACCAGCTCGCAATCGACATGGCCAGCAGCACATAGGCGACGCCATGCGTGATTGCGTCGCTCGTTTGCAGGTAATGGATGATGCCGCTGCTGCCTGCCATCTGACCTCGCCTTGGGAAAGTGACTTCGGGAGGGCGCACTCGGGATGCGCTACTCCGCCTCTGCGCAACGGGCTTCGCTCAACGCAGGCCGAGCACGTCCTGCATGTCGAAGAAGCCGTTGTCGTAGCCTTCGAGGAAGCGTACAGCACGAAGCGCGCCTTGTGCATATGACAGGCGGCTTGCCGATTTGTGCGTGATCTCGATGCGCTCGCCGATGCCCGCGAACAGCACCGTATGATCGCCGACGATATCGCCGCCGCGAATCGCCGAGAAGCCGATCGTCGACGGATCGCGCTCGCCGGTCACGCCTTCGCGGCCGTAGATCGCGCAGTCGTCGAGGTTGCGGCCGAGCGCGTTGGCGATCACTTCGCCCATCGTCAGCGCGGTGCCGGACGGCGCGTCGACCTTGTGACGATGATGCGCCTCGATGATCTCGATGTCGTAGCCGGTCGAGAAGTGCCGCGCCGCGTATTCGAGCAGCTTCAGCGTGACGTTCACGCCGACGCTCATGTTCGACGCGAACACGACGCCGATCCTCTGCGCCGCCGCGTGCAACTGCGCTTTTTGCGCGTTGTCGAAGCCGGTCGTGCCGATCACCATTTTCACGTCGTGGCGCTGCGCGGCTTCGAGATGCGCGAGCGTCGCGTCGGGACGCGTGAAGTCGATCAGGTAGTCGGATTCGGCGAACACACGCTCGATGTCGTCGGACAGCAGCACGCCGGTCTCTTTGCCGAGGAACGCGCCGGCGTCCTGGCCAAGCTGCGCAGCGCCCGTGCGGCAGAGCGCGCCGGACAGCGTCGCGTCGGCATCGTCGAGGACGGTTTCGATGAGCATGCGGCCCATCCGGCCCGATGCGCCTGCAATGGCAATTTTCATGACGATGAGGATTCGAAAAGAGTCAACCGGTATGGAGCCCGGCAAACGCGGCCCGGCGAATGCCCGGACCAGTGTGCCGGGGAATGCGCCCGGCCGATATAGGGACACGCGGCGGCAGGGAGCAAAGTCACCCGGCTCGCTGCTGGAGCCAATGCGGGCGGCCAACCGGGACGGCTCGCTCAGGTGACTGACCGATACGGCCCGCTGCGGCGACCCACTGTCGCGGCAACCGCGGCAACACATTCATGCGGCCCAAGCGGCGCATTTCCGACCTCGCCTGGTGCCGGACAAACACACATCTGGCGGGCGCCGCACATGTGGCGCGCAGCCCGCCTCACAACACCGACGAGCAAATCAGTTGCTCGTTCCCGGCGTCGCCGGCGAAGTGTTCAGCGTCGGGCTGCCGCTGCTTTGCGAGCCCGTCGGGCCGACCGGGTTGCTTTCGTTCTCCTGAGCGGGCGGCGGCGGACGCTTGAACTGGAACTGCGGCTGACCGCCGGACGTCGGGCCTTGCGTCGGGATCCCGCCAGCGTTCGCTCGCGGCACGGCCGACCGCACGGACGGCGCGCGGCTCGGCGTCGGCACCGCGCTCGTTGCGCGATTGGCCGCCTGAGCGGCTTCCGCGTTGGCGTCCATGGACGGCGTGGCGGCCTGCTGGGCGCCTTCGACCGACGGCGAGCGCGTCGTATCCACGGTAGCCGGTGCCGCGGCGGCGGCCGCTGCGTCGCTGGCTGCCACGGCGTTGGCGGCCTCGGCCGCGCTCGTCGCGCGCGGCGGCGTCGCGTTCGGGCGGCGGCCACGGCGATCACCGTCGATTTCGGCCAGCAATTCGAGATTGGTCGGCAGATCCTCGCCGCCCGTCCAGTGGGTCACGAGGTCGCCGGAGAAGTACACGACGAAGTCACGCTGCTGCACGATCGACGTCGAGCCGCGCTTGAAATAGAACACGTAATCCCAGCGATTCGCGTGGAACATGTCGGTCAGCAGCGGCGTGCCGAGCAACTGACGCACCTGCGCGCGCGTCATGCCGACCTTCATCTGGTCGGCCATTTCCTGCGACACAAAATTACCTTGCACAACCGTAATCCGATACGGCGTAATGCGTTGGGCAATGCGCTGGGTCAGGCTGTCGTATGTGGAACATCCGGCAAGAACCGCGACAGTCGCAACAGCGATCAAGGTACCCCGCATGCGGCTCCCCCGGTAGATCAATTGAGATTTAGAAATCATTTCACTCACCGTGCGGGCCCGCTTGCGGGCCGCGCTCATTCCATCGAAGATGACCAGAACGGCAAAAACACATTACTATGAGAGCCCAGCATTGTACTCTAGGGATCCCTTGTCATGACCAATCCAACCGATCTCAAGAATATCGGGCTCAAGGCGACCCTTCCGCGCCTCAAAATCCTTGAGATTTTTCAGCATAGTCCGGTACGTCACCTGACCGCCGAAGACGTGTACCGCAACCTCCTGCACGAGGAACTCGATATCGGTCTTGCCACCGTGTATCGCGTGCTGACGCAATTCGAGCAGGCCGGCCTGCTCTCGCGCAGCAATTTCGAATCGGGCAAGGCGGTGTTCGAACTGAACGAGGGGTCGCACCACGACCATCTCGTGTGCCTCGATTGCGGGCTGGTCGAAGAATTTTTCGACCCCGAAATCGAAAGCCGTCAGCAGTCCATCGCCAAGGCGCGCGGCTTCAAGCTGCAGGAACACGCGCTGGCGCTGTATGGGGCGTGCACGAAGGAGAATTGCCCGCATCGCAAGCACTGATGCGTCGCAGTCGCGTGGGAGCATGCGGCCTGGCAAGTCGAAAAAAACCCGGCCGATGGGGATCGGCCGGGTTTTTTTATTCAGGCGGCCGCAAGCACCGCTATCCAATCAACTCCGCGCTCGGCTCGAAGGCGAGCCGCCACGGCTCGGCCAACTGCAATTCGTCGCAATTCGGCGCATCGCCGCCGCGATCGACGACGATGAAATCGCTGACCTGATCGAGCGCGAGCAGCGGATGGTGCCAGACCTCTTTCGCGTAATTGACGCCCTGCCACGCATCGGTCCAGAAAGCGCGCATGCGCGCGCCGTCGAACTCGCCGGCCGGCGCGACCACCATCAGATATCGGCCCGCGCGTAAGGGAATGAAAGCCTGGCTGCCGAGCGGATGCCGCTCCATCATCGTGATCTCGACGGGCAGCGCGCGCGGCTGCGCGCGAAACAGACTGACGAGCGGCCGGCCGCCCTGCTCCACCACGTCGACGCGCGCAAGGTCGTGATAGCGCTCGGTGGTACCGCCGTTGATCGGAAAACGACGCGCGCCGTCGAGTTCGATCACGTCGCCGAACGGCGCGAAGGCCGCGCGCGTCAGGCGTTCCATCTGCAGGATCTTCATGCGTGCCGCTCCATGACGTTGCTTGCGTTAAGCGATCTCGCCCCACAGACGCAGGCGCGACACGCCGCCGTCCGGGAAGATGTTGAAGCGCACGTGCGTGACCGGCCCGAGCGCGGCGAGGTCGTCCGCGAACGCGTGCACGTGATCCATCTGCAGTTTCTGTTCGCCGAGCAGCACCGGCCAGAACATCGCCTGCGTGACGAGGGAATCGTCTGTGCCGCCCGTCACCGATGCCGCCTGCAGCGAGCAGCGATCCGGGAAGTTGCCCTTGAAGTGCGCGGTGTCCACTTCGATCTTGCGGATCACGCCGGGCCGCGCGAGCGCGACGATCGCCCAGTCGTTGCCCGGCTCGCGACGCCGCCGCGTTTCCCAGCCGTCGCCCATGTTCACGCCACGGCCCGGCATCAGCATCTGCGAGGCCGGCCCGAAATGCTGGTTGTTCGCGGCGACGAGGTACGCGCCGTTTTCGATCGCGGCGAGATCGAGCAGCGTGCCGCGCTCGACGCGGCTCCAGTCGCGCTGCGGCTGGCCATACACGCGCAGTCGCGCGAGCCCGCCGTCCGGATACAGATTCACGCGCAGATGGGTGACCGGGCGCGCGTCTTTCACCTCGACGTAGTGATGCTGGTTGCCCTGTAGCGTTGTCGCCGGCACGAGCGGCTGCCAGTCGGCGTGCTCGGGCGGAACGTCAGCGTCGCTATGACAGGCATCGATCGACGCCGCCGGCGGGAAATTGCCGGTGAAGTGGCTCGTATCGAGATCGACCCCATGCACGACGCCCGGCCGCGCGAGCCGGATCACGCAATGGTCGTGGCCGGTCGTGCGCTTGCGACGCGTCTCCCAGCCGTCCATCCACTTGCCGTGGTCGTCGTATTTGCCGGGGATGAACACCGCCGGCTGCGGGTCGAGCATGCGCTCTTTCGGCGCGAAGAATTCGTCGCTGGCGAACAGCGCCTTCGCGCCGAGGCGCGGATCGGCGAGGTTCATGTAGCGGCGTGTGAAGGCGGGAGCGTTCGGGTCGAGGATCGGGTTGGCCATGATGTCGGTCGGTGTCGAAGAGGTCGGAAACAGCCGGCGGCGCCACGGCAACCGCCGGCTTTGCGAAAAAAGGTCGAGGAGCTATCTAGGAAGCGATGCCGGTTCGTCTGGTCAGACCAGCCGTCATACCGCCGGTGCGGGTTCGGCCGCACCGGGTTCGACGAGCGTGTCGTCGACGACGGGCACGTAGCGCAGCGCCGCGTCGCGATTCAGCACGCGATGCGCGCGCGCCTTGTCGATATCGTTTTCCCACACGGCGACCACCACCGTCGCGACGCAGTTGCCGATCAGGTTGGTGAGCGCCCGGGCGATGCCGACGAACCAGTCGACCGGCAGAATCAGCACGAGACCGAGCACGGGAATCGCGGGAATCGCGGACAGCGTCGCCGCGAGAATCACGATCGCAGAGCCCGGAATGCCGTGCGCGCCCTTCGATGTCACCAGCGACACCAGCACGACGACGATCAGGTCATGAATAGACAGCGGCGTGTTGGTCGCCTGCGCGATGAACAGCACGGCGAGCGTCAGATAGATCGAGAAGCCGTCGAGGTTGAACGAGTAGCCGGTCGGAATCACGAGACCGACCGTCGAATCCTTGACGCCCATCCATTCGAGCTTGCGCATGATCTGCGGCAGCACGGCGTCGGACGACGCGGTGCCGAGCACGATGGACAGTTCTTCGCGCAGATAGCGGATCAGCTTGAAGATGCTGAAGCCGGCGAGCCGCATCACCGCGCCGAGCACGAGCACGACGAACACCACGCAGCTCGCGTAGAACACCAGCACGAGCATGCCGAGCTGCTTCAGCGACTCGACGCCGTAGGTGCCGGTCGTGAACGCGATCGCGCCGAGCACGCCGAGCGGCGCGAGCTTGATGATGAAGCCCATCACGCGGAAGAACACCTGCGACAGCTCATCGATCAACCCGCTCACGCGCTGCGCGCGCTTGCCGAGCAGCGACAGCGCCGAGCCGAACAGCACCGAGAACACGAGGATCTGCAGAATGTCGCCGGTCGCGAACGCGTTGATCGCCGTGTCGGGGATGATCTTCAGCAGGAAGCCCGCTGTGTCCTTCAGGCTCTTCGCGTGTTCGGTATAGGTCGCGAGCGACGCCGCATCGAGCGAGTTCAGGTTCACGTTCATACCTGCACCAGGACGCGTCGCGTAAGCGAGCACCGCGCCGATCACGAGCGCGATCGTCGTCATCGCCTCGAAGTAGATCACCGACTTCAAGCCGACGCGGCCGACCTTGCGCAGATCGCCCGCGTGCGCCATGCCGCTCACCACCACGCAGAACACGATCGGCCCGATCACCATCTTGATCAGCTTCAGAAAACCATCGCCAAGCGGCCGCAAGGACTGCGCGAAATGCGGAAACACGGCACCGAGCACGATGCCGGCCACGAGCGCTATCACGACCCGGCCAAATAGCGAATTGAAGAATTTCAACACGGCTTCCTCCTGCGGATGGTTATCTCGGTCACTTCTGTTCAGACTGGTCCGACCAGTGCTGTTATGGCGAATAGTAGAAAGCCGATATACCCGCGTCAAGGACTCATCGAGCAGTGTTTACCCGTTGTGTTTTCGGCGATTTCGGGTCGGATTTCGGGATTTCAGACGGCGCGCGGCGCGCCTTCGCGCGCGCAAGTATTAGAATTGCGGTCAGACCACGCTACCGAGCGATCCCTCATGAAAAACGTCCCGCACACCGTCACCGACGCGGCCATCGCGACCATCCGCGAGCGTATCGAGGGGGGCGTCTATCCGGTGGGCAGTCTGCTGCCGGCGCAGCGCCAGCTATCCGATGAACTGTCGATCAGCCGCGCGTCACTGCGCGAAGCGCTTTCCACGCTGGAAGCGCTTGGTCTGCTGGTGATCCGCCCTGGCAAAGGCGTCTACGTGGAAAGCGCGCAGGCGAAAAACGCGCAGGCGTGGCGCTTCGCCGAGCAGTCGTCGCTGCCCGACACGTATCAGATGCGCTACGCGCTCGAAGGCTTCGTCGCGCGTATGGCGGTGCTCGCGGTCACCAACGACGACCTCACGTGGCTCGAGGAAAACATCACCGCGATGCAAAGCGCGCTCGCCTGCGAGGAACTCGACGAAGCAGCTCGGCTCGACTACGCGTTCCATATGCGCATCGTCAGCATCGCGGGCAATGCGGCGATCGAGTCGATCCTGCGCAGCAGCGCCGAGATCATGCAGGAAAGCCAGCGCATGCCGTTCTACCGGCGCGAGCGGGTGCTGTCCACGTACACCGAACATCGCGCGATTCTCGACGCGTTGAAGGCCCGCGATTCGCTCGCCGCGGGCAAGGCGATCGAGACGCACATCGCGAACGCCGCACAGCGCGCCGGCGTCTATTTCCCCACGCCGTAGACGGCAAAAATCGCAGACGAAAAAAAACCGCTCCGAAGAGCGGCTTTTTCATGCAGCGTGAAACCCGAAACTTACTTCGCGTTCGCGAGCGCCACAGCCGTGTCCAGCATGCGGTTCGAGAAGCCCCACTCGTTGTCGTACCAGCTCGACACTTTCACGAGTCGGCCCGACACCTTGGTCAGCGTCGAGTCGAACGTCGACGAAGCCGGGTTGTGGTTGTAGTCGATCGACACGAGCGGTGCGTCGTTGTAACCGAGGACGCCCTTCAGCGCACCTTCCGATGCTTCCTTCATGATCGCGTTGACTTCCTCGACCGTCGTGTCGCGCGCGGCGATGAACGACAGGTCGACGACCGATACGTTGATCGTCGGGACGCGGATTGCGTAGCCGTCCAGCTTGCCGTTCAGTTCCGGCAGCACGAGGCCGACCGCCGATGCCGCGCCGGTCTTGGTCGGGATCTGGCTATGCGTGGCCGAACGCGCGCGGCGCAGGTCTTCGTGGTACACGTCGGTCAGAACCTGGTCGTTCGTGTACGCGTGGATCGTCGTCATCAGGCCGTTCACGAGGCCGATCTTGTCGTTCAGCGGCTTGACCAGCGGCGCGAGGCAGTTGGTCGTGCACGATGCGTTCGAGATGACCGTGTCCGACGCCTTCAGCACGTTGTGGTTCACGCCGTAGACAATCGTCGCGTCGACGTCCTTACCGCCCGGCGCCGAGATGATGACCTTCTTCGCGCCGCCCTTGATGTGCGCGCTCGCCTTTTCCTTGGTCGTGAAAAAGCCCGTGCACTCCATCACGACGTCGACGCCCAGCTCGCCCCACGGCAGTTCGGCCGGGTTGCGGTTCGCCAGCACGCGGATCTTGTCGCCGTTCACGACGAGGTAGTCGCCGTCCACCGACACGTCGCCCGGGAACTTGCCGTGCGCGGTGTCGTACTGCGTCAGGTGGGCGTTGGTCTTCGCATCGCCCAGATCGTTGATGGCAACGATTTCGATATCGTGCTTCTTGCCGTTTTCATAGAAGGCGCGCAGGGTATTGCGGCCGATCCGGCCGTAGCCGTTGATTGCGACGCGAATCGTCATGATTTATCTCCTGATGGCTAAAAAATCCGTTTATGTTCGCCTGGTCGGACTTCCGGTTCGGTGCGTTGCCGCGCGCAGCCACGAGGGGCACGACGGCAACGCGACGCAACCATCAGCCGAGCGCGGCCTTGACCGTCGCCACCACGTGCTCGACGGTGAAACCGAAATGCTTGAACAGCACGCCTGCCGGGGCCGATTCGCCGAACGTGTCGATGCCGACCACGCCGCCTTCCAGACCCACGTACTTGCGCCAGAAATCCGACACGCCCGCTTCGATCGCGACGCGACGCACGCCATGCGGCAGCACGCGTTCGCGGTACTCGGCGTCCTGCTTGTCGAACACGGTCGTCGACGGAATCGACACGACGCGGGCGGCGATGCCTTCGCGCGCGAGGGGCTCGACGGCTTTCATCGCGAGTTCGACTTCCGAGCCCGTCGCGATCAAGATGATCTTACGCGCGACGATCTCTTCATCCCAGTCGCGCAGCACGTAGCCGCCCTTCTCGATGTTGGCGATCTGCGCGTCGGTGCGCTCGTTGAACTGCAGGTTCTGGCGACTGAAGATCAGGCACGACGGACCTTCATGCTCGATCGCATGGGTCCAGGCCACCGCGGTTTCGACCGTGTCGGCCGGGCGCCACGTTTGCAGATTCGGGATCAGGCGCAGGCTCGCGACGTGTTCGATCGACTGGTGGGTCGGGCCGTCTTCGCCGAGACCGATCGAGTCGTGCGTGAACACGAAGATCGACGGCGACTTCATCAGCGCGGCGACGCGCAGCGCGTTGCGGCTGTAGTCGGAGAACGTCAGGAACGTGCCGCCGAACGCCTTGTAGCCGCCATGCAGCGCGACGCCGTTGATCGCCGCGCTCATGCCGAATTCGCGCACGCCGTAGTTCACGTAGTTGCCGGCGGCACGGCCTTCGGCATTCACGCGCACCGGCTTGGCGGCCTTCCAGTTGGTGAGGTTCGAGCCGGTCAGGTCGGCGGAACCGCCGAGCAGTTCGGGCAACACGACCGACAGACCTTCGATGGCCTGCTGCGATGCCTTACGCGTCGCCACGGTCTCAGCGCGCTCGTTCGCGCCGGCGATGATCGCTTTCGCCTTATCTTTCCAGTCGGCCGGCAGTTGCTTCGCGCTGCGGCGCTTGAATTCGGCCGCTTCCTGCGGGTACTTCGCCGCGTAGGCAGCGAACGCCTCGTCCCATTCCGCTTCGAAGCGCGCGCCCGCTTCCTTCGCGTCCCATGCCGTGTAGACTTCCTGCGGAATCACGAACGGCTCCCACTTCCAGCCGATCGCTTCGCGCGTCGCCGCGATTTCCTTGTCGCCGAGCGGCGCGCCGTGCGAATCGTGCGAGCCCGCCTTGGTCGGCGCGCCTTCACCGATCACTGTCTTGCAGCAGATCAGCGTCGGCTTGTCCGACAGCTTCGCCTGCCTGATCGCCGCGTCGACCGCGTCGACGTCATGGCCGACCACGTTCTGGATCACGTTCCAGCCGTATGCTTCGAAGCGCTTCGGCGTGTCGTCGTGGAACCAGTGCACCACTTCGCCGTCGATCGAAATGCCGTTGTCGTCGTAGAACGCGATCAGCTTGTTCAGCTTCAGCACGCCCGCGAGCGAGCAGGCTTCGTGCGAGATGCCTTCCATCAGGCAGCCGTCGCCGACGAACACGTACGTGTGGTGATCGACGATCCTGGCGTCGGGCTTGTTGAATTCGGTGGCGAGCAGCGATTCGGCGAGCGCCATGCCGACCGCGTTCGCGAGACCCTGGCCGAGTGGGCCGGTGGTCGTCTCGACGCCCGGCGTGATGCCGTATTCCGGGTGACCCGGCGTCTTCGAATGGAGCTGGCGGAAGTTCTTCAGCTCGTCCATCGGCAGGTCGTAGCCGGTCAGATGCAGCAGCGAGTACAGCAGCATCGAGCCGTGACCGTTCGACAGCACGAAGCGGTCGCGATCGGCCCATTGCGGGTTCTTCGGGTTATGGCGCAGATGACGCGACCACAGGGCGACGCCGATTTCGGCCATGCCCATCGGCATGCCGGGGTGACCGGAGTTCGCCTTTTGAACGGCGTCCATGGCCAACGCGCGGATCGCGTTGGCCATCAGGGAGGTGGGTGCGGGAGACGGGGTCGTCATGTCGAGTCCGGAGACAGAGTCAGAAAGCGGGGGCGCGCTTGAGGCCCGGAAGCTCGGCGGTCACTTCGCTACGGCGCACGATGCGGCGCCAGGAGACGCGAAACGGGCAGAGCAAGCGGACAAGGCTGAAAGCGTCACATTCTAGCAGAAGGCTACCCCCTATCCGGCCGGAAAGCCGCCTGGCCGCGTGGTTCAACGCGCACCGCCAGGCGGCGGCATTTACAATTCGAGCAGCTGTGTGTCCGCACTACCGATCGAGCCCGTCCGCCGTGAACGCCCCGCTATTGTTCCAGCCTTGTCCCGACGCCGTCTACGGCTTTCCTCACGCGCGCCTCGTCGAGCGTGTCGAATCCCGTTATCAGACGATCGAGATCTGGGACACGCCGCAGCTCGGCGCGCTGTTCACGCTCGACGGCCGTCCGATGACGTCCGCAGGCGACGAGTTCATCTACCACGAATGCATGGTGCATCCGGCCGCGCTCGCGCATCCGGCGCCGCGCGCGGCGCTGGTGCTCGGCGGCGGCGATGGCGGGGCCGCGAGGCAATTGCTCAGGCATCCGGGCATCGAGCGGATCGTCGTCGCGGAGCTCGATCCCGAGGTCGTGCGGCTCACGCGCGGACATTTGCCGCAGGTGCATGGCGGTGCGTTCGACGATCCGCGCGTCGAGCTGGTGATCGGCGATGCGGCGGACTACGTCGCGGCGGCGGCCCGCGCGACGCGGGGTGCAACGAACGTCGCGGCCGCGCAGTTCGACCTCGTCGTATTCGACCTGACGCCACCCGATTCGCCCGCGGCCGGCCTGTACACGCCGACCTTCTACGCGCAGTTGAAGCGCGTGCTACGTGCTGATGCGTTGCTGTCGCTCCATCTCGGCTCGCCGTACCACCACGCGCCGCGCATCGCCGGGCTGCTCGGCGATCTGCACGCCGCGTTCGCACAGGTGCGCACGCTGGGCACCTTCGTGCCGCTCTACGGCTCGCTATGGCTGATGGCGATCGCCAGCGACACGCTCGACCCCGCCGCGCTCACCGCCGACACGCTCACCGAGCGTCTCGCCGCGCGCGGCATCGATTCGCTGCGTCATTACGAACCAGCCCTGCACGCGGGGCTATTCTCGGCGGCGCGATCGGCGCGCGATAAACTGAGCCCGTTGACGAAGTCGTCTTTTTGAAGCGCGGACACCTTGCGCGAATCGGTTCGTGTGATGCCGGCGTGCCGCGCCCGACCGAAACCCGCAACCGTGGCCTCGCCGCCTCACGAGATCCGGAGAACTCCATGACCGCCCCCCACCCCGCCGGTGTGCCCTGGCTCACCCCCTATCTGACGGTGCGCGACGCGCGCGCGTCGACGGCATTCTTCTCGGCGGCGTTCGGTTTCGACGTGCGCGACAGCGTGCAGGACGACGGCGTCGTCATGCATGTCGAGATGACCTATCAAGGCCAGCTGATCGTGATGTTCGCGCCTGAAGGCGCGTTCGGCTCGACCGCGAAGACGCCGAAAAGCGCGGGCACGATCGCGCCGCAATCGTTCTATGTCTATGTCGAGGACGTCGACGCCGTGTATGCTCGCGCGCTCGCGGCCGGCGCGAAGTCGCTGAGCGAGCCACAGGACCAGTTCTGGGGCGACCGCTTCGCGCAGGTCGAGGATATCGACGGCTATCGCTGGGCACTCGCCCGCCACCTGTCCTGAATTCAAGAGTCTCCCGTCGATGCCCCGTTTTTTTGTTGATATCCCGCTTTACGCCGACGACGTGATCGCACTGCCCGACGACGTCGTGCGCCACGTGGCCGTGCTGCGTCTGCAGCCAGGCGATTCCCTGGCGTTGTTCAACGGCCAGGGCGGCGAATACGGCGCCGAACTCGTCGAGGTCGAGCGTCGTGCGGCTCGCGTGAAAATCGGCGAATTTCGCGCGATCGAGGTCGAGCCGCCGTATCGGCTGACGCTCGCCCAAGGCATCGCCGGCGGCGACAAGATGGACTGGCTGATCGAGAAGGCGGTCGAACTCGGCGCCTCGGGCTTCGTGCCGCTCGCGACCGCGCGCAGCGTCGTGCGGCTTACCGGCGAGCGCGCGCAGCGGCGGCAGCAGCACTGGCAGGGCGTGGTGCGGGCGTCGTGCGAGCAGTGCGGACGTAATCGGGTTCCGGACGTGATGCCGGTGTGCGAGATTGGCGCGTGGCTCGATACGCTGTCGCGCGAGCCGGCGCCTGACGAGCTGCGCCTGCTGTTATCGCCGCGCGCGAGCATCGGCTTTGCGGCGCTGCCTGACGCGCCGCCGCCTGGTGGCGTGACGCTGCTGATCGGCCCCGAAGGCGGCCTTTGCGCCGACGAGGAAGCCGCCGCCGGCGAACAGGGCTTTACCGCGATTGGCTTGGGACCGCGTGTGCTGCGCACAGAGACCGCCGGAATCGCAGTGTTGGCGGGGCTCGCGGCGCGCTGGGGCGGCTGGTGAGCGGGAGCTTGCCCAAGCAGCGCGACAAAAGCAAAGGCCCGCCAATTAGCGGGCCTTTGCCGTTTATACCGCGACGTTGACTGTCAGACTCAAGCAGCTACGCCTGAACAGGCGAAAATCCGGCGAACCTCAAGCGAACGAGTAGAACACCCGGAACGCGACCTTGCGCTCGGCCCAGAATTCGGCCGCTTCACGGAACACGTCGAGCAGCGTCTCGCGCCCTTCCTTGTCGAATTTCTGCGCGATCGGCAGGTGTTCGAGCACGATCACGAAGCCGGGCTGCGCGCCGGCCTTGTGCACGAGGTCGGTCAGGCAGTCGTAGAGCGCGTCGTAGTTCTTGCCGAAATGCTTGGGAAACAGGAACGACGTCGCGATCGTCTCGAGCACTTCCTGCTTCGAGGCGGCGTTCGCGCAGTACGCATACAGAAAGTGCTGGCCGAGCAGGTTGGCCTCGTCGGCGAGATCCTGCACGCGGAACGCGCGGATCGACTGCACGATGTTCGGCCGCACCGTCCTGAAAAGGCTCATGGGCTCCTCGTTCGATGAAACCACCGTGGCAGCCTCGCTTTGATTGTCGCGACCCTGCTGGTCGGCGCGCATCTTCATGACGCGTTGGAACAAATTGCCGTCGCCGGCCGCGAAAAGATCCGTCGCGACTCCGGAATCGTGCGCGTAGATGTTGTCGCTCATGCCGTTCATCCCAATGTCATTCAACAATATGGTTAAAACTGGTGTAATGGTCGTCCGAGTAATAACAATTGTCGGTCCGCTGTAGCGGACCTCCGCAGACGATGCGGCGCGCCCCGCGATTACGCGCGTGAGGCGTGGGGACGGTGTATTCATGGTAATAGCCGCGCCGGTGGGCGGGCAGCACCCGTTCGTAGTTGCCGAATACGATGCCGTCCTTCTGATACGGGTAAGGCCCGCCGGCGGCAATGAGGTTCAACGTATCGACCGCCTCGCGCGGCAATTGCGCCAGCGCGATGGTGCCCACCTGCGCTTCCACCCCAGTTGGCGCCGAGTAATCTCGCGCCAGCGCTTCGGGCGCGGAACTGGACAACGCGCAGAGTGCGGCGGCACCGATCAGCACGCCTTTCATGCGCAACCAGTTGCGTGCCATGTATCCGGTTTCCCCGCTGTCAGATCACGAGTTTGACGACCATGAAAGTCGTAAGGGTATCGCTAATAGCCTTTGGAATCAACGTTCGACGGCCGATGGCACCCCGCCTCACCCCGCGGAAAAGCCGGTGGCGCGGACTTTGACGACTTTTGACAAAATGTTTAGCTCAATCAGGCTAAACTGAGCTCAACCGTGATCGAATGCAGTGCGGGCGGTGCAAGCGGCCGCTGGCCGAAGCGCTCGATTGCGGTTGTTAGAGCCTGTAACCACTGAGCCGAAAGGCCGTGTCATTGCCATTTTTCGGGGTGGCGATCCCCTGCTTGCCCTGAGGGCGTGCCCATTGCGGGCACGCCTTTTTTTTCAGGTACACCGGTTGGAAAACCGGCGCCGGGCCCGTCGCGGCCCGATCACGATGCGCAGTTAGCGGGTTGCGCTGACGTCCGCGACCAGCAGCGCCGTCATGTTGACGATCCGGCGCACCGTCGCCGACGGCGTCAGCACGTGCACCGGCTTGGCCGCGCCGAGCAGAATTGGGCCAATCGCAATGTTGTTGCCGGCCGCCGTCTTCAGCAGGTTGTACGAGATATTGGCCGCGTCGATGTTCGGCAGCACCAGCAGGTTCGCGTCGCCTTCGAGCGTCGAATCGGGCAATACCTCACGGCGCAGGTTGGCGTCGAGCGCGACGTCGCCGTGCATTTCGCCGTCAACTTGCAGCTCCGGCACGCGTTCGCGCAGGATCTCGAGCGTATCGCGCATCTTCTGCGCCGTCGGCGCATTGCTCGAACCGAAGTTCGAGTGCGACACGAGTGCAACCTTCGGCTCGATGCCGAAACGGCGCACTTCCTCGGCTGCCATGATCGTGATCTCAGCCAGCTCGGCCGGTGTCGGATCGACGTTCACGTGCGTATCGACGAGGAAAATCTGCCGATTCGGCAGGACCAGCGCGTTCATCGCCGCATAGACTTTCGCGCCGGGCTTCTTGCCGATCACCTGATCGATGAAGTGCAGGTGGCGGTGTGTGGTGCTGACCGTGCCGCAGATCATGCCGTCCGCCTCGCCCTTGTTGACCATCATCGAGCCAATCAGCGTGGTGCGGCGGCGCATCTCGAGCTTGGCCATCTGCGTGGTGATGCCCTTGCGCGACATCATCTTCGCGTATTCCTGCCAGAACTCGCGGTAACGTTCGTCATGATCGGTGTTGACGACCGTGTAGTCCTGCCCCGCGACGAGCCGCAGGCCATAACGCGCGATCCGCTGCTCGATCACGGCCGGCCGGCCGATCAGGATCGGCTTTGCGAGCTTTTCGTCGACGATGATCTGCATCGCGCGCAGCACGCGCTCTTCTTCGCCTTCCGCGAACACGATGCGCTTCTTCTCCGGCTCGATGCTGCGCGCGAGCTGGAAGATCGGCTTCATCGTCGTGCCGCTGTGATAAACGAACTGTTGCAGATGCTGCGCGTACGCGTCCATGTCCTCGATTGGACGCTCGGCGACGCCGCATTCCATCGCGGCCTTCGCCACCGCGGGCGCGACCTTCACGATCAGACGCGGATCGAAGGGTTTCGGAATCAGGTATTCCGGTCCGAACGATAGGTCCTGGATGCCGTACGCGGTCGCGACGATGTCGCTCTGCTCCTGGCGCGCCAGCTCGGCGATCGCGTTGACGGCGGCGATTTCCATTTCGCGCGTGACCGTCGTCGCGCCGGCGTCGAGCGCGCCGCGGAACAGAAACGGGAACACGAGCACGTTGTTGACCTGGTTCGGGTAGTCGGTGCGGCCCGTGCACAGCACCGCGTCCGGACGCACTTCGAGCGCGAGTTCCGGCAGGATTTCCGGCGTCGGGTTCGCAAGCGCGAGGATCAGCGGCCTGGCGGCCATCTGCTTGACCATGTCCTGCTTGAGCACGCCGCCAGCCGACAACCCGAGGAACACGTCCGCGCCTTCGATCACCTCGGCAAGCGAGCGCGCGTCGGTTTCACGCGCGAAACGCTCCTTGTCCGGGTCCATCAGTTCGGTGCGGCCCTTGTACACGACGCCCGCGAGGTCGGTCACGGTGATGTTTTCGAGCGGCAGGCCGATGTCGACCAGCAGGTCCAGACACGCGAGCGCCGCCGCGCCCGCGCCCGACGCGACCAGCTTGACTTCCTTGATGTCCTTGCCGACGACCTTCAGGCCGTTGGTGACCGCCGCCGCGACGACGATCGCGGTGCCGTGCTGGTCGTCGTGGAAGACCGGAATCTTCATGCGCTTGCGGCATTCGCGTTCGACGATGAAGCAGTCCGGCGCCTTGATGTCTTCGAGGTTGATGCCGCCGAAGGTCGGTTCGAGCGCGGCGATCACCTCGACCAGCTTGTGCGGATCGTTCTCGTTGATCTCGATATCGAACACGTCGATGCCGGCGAACTTCTTGAACAGGACGGCCTTGCCTTCCATGACCGGCTTCGACGCGAGCGGCCCGATGTTGCCGAGGCCCAGCACCGCGGTCCCGTTCGTGACGACGCCGACGAGGTTGCTGCGCGCGGTGAAGCGCGCGGCGTTCAGCGGGCTCTCGACGATTTCCTCGCACGCGAACGCGACGCCAGGCGAATACGCCAGCGCGAGGTCGCGCTGGTTGATCATCTGCTTGGTCGGGGCGATCGCGATTTTGCCGGGAGTCGGGAACTCGTGGTAATCGAGAGCTGCTTCGCGGAGTTTGGTATTGACGGAATTCGACATAAGGCGGGCTTCGGAGGGCGGATTAGAATAGACGTTCGACGGCATTGTAGCCCCAATTGCCTACGCAATTCCTTCAATACGGGTACAACAGCCGCGACTGAAACAGCGTGAAAGCGCGCGTTGCCCGTTGTCCGGATGGTCCGGCGCTTGCGACGGGGCATCATGCTCAATCGCCCTGATCCGCGCCATTTCTCCAATCGTTCTCCGCTCACCGTCCGCCATCATGCTTTCCGAGTTTTCGCTCATCGATCGTTTCTTTGCCCGCCGCGCCGCCGCCGGGCGGCCCGCCAATGCCGAAGGCGGCACGCTCGGCATCGGCGACGATTGCGCGTTGCTGGCGCCGCCTGCCGGCGAAATGCTGGCGATATCGACGGACATGCTGGTCGAAGGCCGTCATTTCTTCGCCGATATCGATCCCGAAGCGCTCGGTCACAAGGCGCTTGCCGTCAATCTGTCTGACCTCGCCGCAATGGGCGCGCAGCCGCGGGCGTTCACGCTGGCCTTCTCGCTGCCGAAAGCCGACGAAGCCTGGCTTTCCGGTTTCAGCGAAGGCCTGTTCGCGCTCGCCGAGCGCTACGGTTGCGAGCTGATCGGCGGCGATACGACGGGCGGGCCGCTCAATCTGTGCATTACGGTATTCGGCAGCGTGCCGCCACGAACAGCCTTGCGCCGCGATGCCGCGCAACCCGGCGACGACATCTGGATCTCCGGCACTCTCGGCGATGCGCGCGCCGGCCTCGGCGCGCAGCGCGGCGAATGGTCCGCCACCCCGAATGACGCCGCGACGTTCCGCCGGGCGCTCGAACGCCCCGAGCCGCGCATCGCGCTCGGCCTCGCGCTGCGCGGCATCGCACACGCGGCGCTCGACCTGTCGGACGGACTCGCCGGCGATCTGCGGCACATCCTCGAACGCTCGTCGGTGGGCGCGAGCGTCGACGTCGATGCGGTGCCGCGCTCGGCCGCGCTACGCCGCCTGCCGCCCGACGTCCAGCAGCGCTGCACGCTCGCCGGCGGCGACGACTACGAGCTGTGCTTCACCGCGCCCGCCGCCGCGCGCGCCGCGGTCGAGGCCGCCGCGCAGAAGGCCGCCGTGCCGGTCACCCGCATCGGTACAATAAGCGCACTGGAGGCGGCCACCGACCGCCCGGCCATCGCGTGGCGCAACGCCAGCGGCGCGCCGCTCACTCTGACCTTGCAAGGTTTCGATCACTTTCATGCAGAATGACCCCCCGCTCGGCCCCGCCGACGACTTCCTCGGCGGCGAGCCGCCCCAGCCGCCTGGACCGCGCGAGCCGAAGCCTGCTCAGCCGCGCCGCGCGACCGCGCGCTTCATGCTGTCGCATCCAGTCCACCTTCTGTCGCTCGGCTTCGGCAGCGGGCTGTCGCCCGTCGCACCGGGCACGATCGGCACGCTGCTCGGGTGGGCCTCGTTCGCGGTGCTGAGTCGTTATCTGACAGTTATTGAATGGGGCGTGCTGATCGGCGTCGGCTTTCTCGGCGGCATCGCGTTGTGCGGCTTTACCGCGAAGCGGCTCGGCGTCGAGGATCCGTCGGCGGTCGTGTGGGACGAAATCGTCGCGATCTGGCTCGTGCTGCTGATGGTCACGCCTGCCACGCTCACCGGCCAGGTGTGCGCGTTCCTGATCTTCCGCTTCTTCGACATGGTGAAGCCGCCGCCGATCGGCTACTTCGACCGCCGGCTGAAAGGTGGCTTTGGCATCATGTTCGATGACCTGATCGCCGCATTTTTTACGTTGCTGGTGATTGCGCTGTGGCGGATGTCGGTTTGAGCGCTGCCTGTTCACCGTTCGAGTACCGTTCGACTCTTTTGGTCGCCGCCCGGCCCCTGCCGTTCGCCGCGCCGCCCGGCCGGCTTCGTTTTCCGGATTGACTGACGCCATGCCTACCGATTCCGTCGTTCACCAGCTTGCGATCCGCGTGAGCAACCGTCTGCGCGACGAGCGCCTGATGCTCGTGACCGCCGAGTCCTGCACGGGCGGCATGGTCGCGACCGCGATCACCGACATCTCCGGCAGCAGCGGCTGGTTCGACCGCGGCTTCGTCACGTATTCGAACCAGGCGAAAAGCGAAATGATCGGCGTGCCGGCCGACCTGATCGAAAAGCACGGCGCGGTCAGCGAGCCGGTCGCACGAGCGATGGCCGAAGGCGCGCTGCGCAACAGCCGAGCGCAGGTGTCGCTGTCGATCACCGGCGTCGCCGGCCCCGGCGGCGGCACGGAAACCAAGCCGGTCGGCATGGTGTCGTTCGGTTGGAGCAACCGGCTGCACACGTCGGTGGAAACGAAGATTTTCAAGGGCGACCGCGATCAGATCCGCGTGCAGGCCGCGGCGCACGCGCTGCGCGGCCTGCTGGCGCTACTCGACGAACGCGAGCATTGAGCGGCGGCTAACTATCACTGAGGAGGCGGACAATGCCGGATTCGCGCGCGATCGCAGACGAACTGATCCGCCGCTTCGATCTGAAGCCCCATCCTGAAGGCGGCTTTTTTGCGGAGACCTACCGCTCGGCCGCGCGTGTGCTGCGCGCCGGCGAGCCGAGCGAGGTTGGGAACGCCCGTGCGGCGTCGACTGCGATCCATTACTTGCTGTGCGACGGCGCGCATTCGGCGTGGCATCGGATCCGTTCCGATGAAGTCTGGCATTTCTATGCCGGCGAGCCGCTGCTGGTCCACGTGCTCGATGAAAGCGATGCCGGCGGCGTGCTCGTCACGCACCGACTCGGCAATCCGCTCACGCATCCCGATACGGTCTGTCAAGCCGTCGTGCCGGCCGGCTTGTGGTTCGCGGCCGAGTGCGCCGATCCGGCATCGTTCGCGCTGGTCGGCTGCACGGTCGCGCCTGGTTTCGAATTCAGCGAGTTCGAACTCGCGGAGGTGGATGCGCTGAAGGCGCGGCATCCGCGGCATGCGGGGTTGATCGGGCGGCTCGCACCGGCGCGCTGACGCGCCGCGCCGGCCGCCGCGGGATCGCCCGCCGGTTCAACGAAACGCGTTGATCCGGTCGCGGGTGTCCTTCGCGGCCTGCGCGGCCGCTTGCGCGAAATCGTCGCCCTTGCCCGCGTAGATGATCGCGCGCGAAGAGTTGATCAGCATGCCGGTGCCGTTCGTGGTCCGGCCGGCGCTCACGGTGGCCTGCACGTCGCCGCCTTGCGCGCCGATGCCCGGAATCAGCAGCGGCATGTCGCCGACGATCCCCCGCACCACTTCGATTTCCTTCGGAAACGTCGCGCCGACCACAAGCCCAAGCTGGCCGCTCGCATTCCACTTCTGCGCGGCCAGTTGCGCGACGACCTGATACAACGGCCGACCGCTTGTCTCGAGAAACTGCAGATCCGAGCCACCCGCGTTCGACGTGCGACACAGCACGATCACGCCCTTGCCTGCGTGCTCGAGATACGGCTCGATGGAATCGAAACCCATGTACGGATTGACCGTCACCGCGTCGGCCTGGTAGCGCTCGAAGGCCTCGCGTGCGTATTGCTCGGCCGTGCTGCCGATATCGCCGCGCTTGGCGTCGAGAATCACCGGCAGGCCCGGATGGTTCGCGTGAATGTGGGCGATCAGCTGCTCGAGCTGCTCTTCTGCGCGATGCGCGGCGAAGTAGGCGATCTGCGGCTTGAACGACGACGCGTACGGCGCGGTTGCATCGACGATCGTGCGGCAGAACTCCAAGATCGCGTCGGCGCGGTCCGCGAGCGCACCCGGGAATTTGCTGGGCTCGGGATCGAGGCCAACGCACAGCAGCGAGTTCGTGCGCTGCCAGGCGTCGTTGAGTGTCTGGATGAAATTGGACATGGTGAGTCTCGCGGCGAGCCGGTAATCGGAGGAGGCGCGTATTTTACCTGTCCCACGAACGCCGTCCGTCGATGGCGGTCACCGCGCGGCCCGCGCCTCATAGGCGATAGCAGCGCCAGGCCGCCCGTTCGGACGTTCGGACGTTCGTCCGGCCGGCGGCCCGGCGGCTACGACTGCGGCTACGGCTGTGACTACTACCTGCGCCGCGCGCCACGCCCGCCCGGCATCGAGCGCAGTCCAGTCCGCTCGACCGTGAAGCGGAACGTGCGCGTCAACCGCTCGCCGCGCTTGAGCAGCGTCATGCCGTTTTCGCTCGCGCCGCCCGCCAGGTTCATTGCATTGATCGGATGATCGACCGGTTCGAAGCAGAAGAAGTCTTCGCCGGGCGGCGTGTACAGCACGTAATAGTCGGTGTCGGCGGCGATGTTCAGCGACAGACGGCGCTTCGGCCACACCACTGCCGCCTGCCCGCTCCAGCCGGTGAACGCGTGATTGACGATCGTCTCCGGCAGCGGATACGCGACGCCGAACTGCCACGCGGGGGGCGCCGACACGTGGCGCACCGGCAGCCAGTCGTCGCCCGAGAGCCACAGGCCGCCGGCCGCCGCCGACAGCTCGGTGTCCGCGTCGCGCACGAAGAACGGATGCACGCCGAGCCCGAACGGCAGCGTCTCGCGGCCAGCGTTTTCGATGTCGAGCGAGACGACCAGCGTCGGGCCGTCCAGCGTATAGGTTTGTGTCGCGCGGAACGCGTACGGCTTGCCGTCGCTGCGGTCGAGCGCGAGACGCACGTGCTCGCGGCCCGCGTCGAGCACCTGCCATTGCGCGAGCCAGCCGTCGCCGTGAATCGGCAGCGGCTCGTCGGCGCGGTTGCGCGGTACCTCGACGCGCCGCCCGGCCACGCTGAAATGGCCGCCGCCGATGCGGTTCGAGTACGGCAAGAGCGGATAGCAGGCCAGCTGGTTCGGTTGCGTATCGACACCGATGTGACTGCAGCGCCGAAAGATCGGCGTCAGCGCGCCGTCGTCGCGCCAGTCGAAGCGGGTCACACCGCCGCCGAGCGTCGGCGCGACATCGAGACGCAATTGCGAGTTGGCGAGCGTGATGCACGCGACATCGCCGGCGCTGCCTTCGCCGAGGGCCACCGCCGACGTGCTCGGGCCCGCCAGCACGGGATTGGCGGCCGCGGCGAGTCGCGAGCGTCGCGTTTGAGAGGTTGGGGATGAGGTTGAAACGAGATTCGCAACAGTCATATCTGGCTCCATCGAGAGGCGTGGGACGTTGCCGTCAGGGTTGACGGGAGTGGCGGGCGATTTTTTATGACCAATTCGCCTCGAGTCCGAACTGCATGCTGCCGATTCGTTGCCGGCCGGTCGCGGGCGTATTGCTCGCGGACCGAAACTGCCACATCGACTTCTGCTTCACCTTCAGGATCGCGGCCCCGGCGTGCGGCCGGGGCTGCGTCATTCTGCGCTAGATAGGCGCGCCCTGGAACAGCGGCTCCGCAACACCGCGCCGCGCGAGCGTCGCGACGAACAGGTCGCCCGCGAGCGTGTCGGCCGCGCGCGCCGTCGCATCGAGTTCGGCGTAGGCGCTCGTGATGTACAGCGTGTCGAGCGCCGACTCGCCCTGGGCGCTGCCCGTGGCCTGGCCGAGCGCGGCACCGCCGATCGCGACGCAGCTCGGCTGCGTGGTGGGCACGTCGATGCGCTCGGTTTCCACGCCATCGGGGCCGTAACGCACCACGCGCGCGCCGCCCCATTGCGCGTTCCACAGGCCGCCGTCGCTGTCGACGGTCGAGCCGTCGGGGATGCCGTTCGCATCGGTCAGGCGAGTGAACAGGCGATCGTTCGCGATGCCGCCGTCCGCGCGATAGTCGCACGCGCGGATTTCACGCGTCGGCGAATCGCAGTAGTACATCGTCGCGCCGTCGGGACTGAATGCGATGCTGTTCGAAATCGCCGGCGCTGGCAACGGTAAACGTTCGAGCGACAGATCGTGATTCAACCTATAAAAGCCGGCGACCGTCTGCCGTTGCCCGCTTTCGTCCTTGGTGCCGAACACGAAACGCCCTTGCCGATCGCAGCGGCCGTCGTTGACGCGCGTGTTGAGACCGGGCTCGACGTCGACGATGCGCTGTGTGCTGCCTGTCTGCAGATCGAAAAACGCGAGGTGCGATGCGAGCCCGAGCAGCACGTAGCGCGGGTTTTCGCACAGTGCGAAGGTGGCGAGCCGCTCGGGCATGTCGAACGAATCGCTGCGGCCGTCGGCCGGATCGTAGCGCCACAGCCGCGCGCCTTCGATGTCGGTCCAGTAGAAGCGGCCGCTCCTCGCGCACCAGGTCGCGCCTTCGCCGAGCTCGCATTGCGCGTCGAGCAGCAGCGTGGCCCGCTGCACGCGCGGGCTGGCGCTCACGCCCAGCCTCCGTCGACGACGATGTCCTGCGCGGTGATCATGCGGCTGTCGTCGGCGGCGAGGAACAGCGCCATGCGCGCGAGGTCGGCCGGCATCAGCTCGGCGTCGATGCACTGGCCTTCCTTGATCTGGCGGCGGCCGTTGTCGTCGAGCCACAGGCGCAGCTGCTTGTCTGTCATCACCCAGCCCGGCACCAGCGTGTTGACGCGGATATTGAAGTGGCCGAGGTCGCGCGCGAGCCCGCGCGTCAAACCCTGCACCGCCGACTTCGACATCACGTACACCGGATAGCCGCCGTTCTTCAGCATCCAGCTGATCGAGCCGAGGTTGATGATCGAGCCGCTACGCGCGGCCTTCATGTCCTCCATCACGGCCTGCGCCGCGAAGAACTGATGGCGGATGTTCACGGCGATGCCCGCGTCGAACGACTCGCGCGTCACGTCGCCGATCTGATGGCGCTTGTCGTTCGCAGCGTTGTTGATGAGCACCTGGATCGGACCCAGCGCGGCCTTCACGTCGGCGATCGCTTTTTGCAGCGCGTCGACGTCGGTCAGATCGCAGGCCAGAAACAGCGGCTTGTGCTTCGAATCGCCGAGCTGGTCGGCGAGCGCTTCGCCCGCGCTCGCGTCGATATCGAAGAACGCGACGCGCGCGCCCTGCGCCGCGAAGTGCTCGACGAACGATGCGCCGATGCCGGTCGCGCCGCCCGTGATCAGCACCGTACGGTCGACGAGGCTCGGATAGCGCGCGTACGCGGTGTCAGCGAGGCTGGCGTTTGCATTGGCCGGAGACGACATCGTTCGATTCCTTTATGAGCTTGGATGTGCTTGGGATGGGGTGAAAGCGACTCAATCGCGCGAGCCGCGGTTCTTCAACTGGTCGAGCAACACGGCCGCGAGCAGGATCGCGCCGCGCACCAGGTACTGATAGAACGCGTCGATGTTCAGCAGGTTCATCACGTTCTCGACCGTACCCATGATCAGCACGCCGATCACGACGCCGGAAATCGTCGCGCGGCCGCCCAACAGCGACACGCCACCGAGCACGCACGCGGAGATCACGTTCAGCTCGAAGCCTTCGGCGGCGTTCGGCTGACCCGACGTGATACGCGACGCGAGAATCACGCCGGCAAGCGCGGTGACGGCGCCCTGGATCAGAAAGATGTAGACGCGCGTGCGCTCCACGTTGATACCGGCGAGCCGCGACGCTTCCGGATTACCGCCGATCGCCAGCGTATTGCGGCCGTACACGGTCTGGTTAAGCATCACGCCGAACACGATGAAGCAGATCAGCGTGACCCAGATCGGCAGCGACACGCCGAAGAACGTCAGGCCGCCGAGCGCGATGAACGTATCCGACGACACGCCGACCGCCTGCCCATGCGACACGATGAAGCCGAGGCCGCGGACGATTTCCATCGTCGCGAGCGTCGTGATCAGCGCGTTGATGCGCAGATAAGCGATCACCGCGCCGTTGACGAAGCCGATCACCGCGCCCGCCGCGACCGCCGCGATGATCGCGATGACTGTGCTGTTGGTCGCGTTGAGCACCATCGCGCACAGCACGCCGGCGAACGCGACGGTCGAGCCGACCGACAGGTCGAAGTCGCGCGACGCGAGACAGAACATCATCGTGCACGCGACCATGCCGATCTGCGAGATCGACAGCGCGAGGCCGAGCATGTTCTCGATCGAGAAGAAATGATCGACGGTCAGCGACATCGTGACGAACATCAGGATGAAGATCACGATCAGGCTGTATTCCGTGATCTGCTGCCACCATTTGGCCTTGTCGCCGGTCTGCGGAATCAGCGCGTCGGCCGCGCTCTTGGCGGTCTGCTGCGCGAGGTTTTCTCTGGCTTGCATGTTCAATACTCCTCCCCGTTCCCCACGGGTTGCGGACTCACGTCCGGATAAGGTTCAGGCCGCGCGCGACGCGCTCTGGTTGGCGGCATTGGCATTCGCGTTTTCAGGCAGAGCGGTCGAGCTTTGCGGCAGCGCAAGGCTCAGCACCGACTGCTCGGTCGCGTCCTTGCGCGCGAGCTCGCCGGAAATGCGGCCCTGGCGCATCACGATGATCCGGTCGGACACGCCGAGCACTTCCGGCAATTCCGACGAAATCATCACGATCGCGCAGCCGCGCTCCGCGAGCTGATAGATGACGTTATAGATCTCGTGTTTCGCGCCGACGTCGATGCCGCGTGTCGGTTCGTCGAGAATCACGACTTTCAGATCGGGCTCGGCGAGCCAGCGCGACAGAATCGCCTTCTGCTGGTTGCCGCCCGACAGGAAGCGGATCTTCTGCCGCCGATGCGGCGTCTTGATCTTCAGCAGCTTGATGAAACGGTCGGCCGTCTGCGCCTCCTTCTTGCGATCGAGAAACACGCCCGCGCGCAGATAGTGACGGCGGCAGCTGATGTTGATGTTCTCCGCGACGCTCGCCATCGCGACGATGCCCTCTTCCTTGCGATCCTCGGGGCACAGCACGATGCCGTGCTTAATTGCCTCGCCCGCGCTGCGCACCTTGATCGGCTTGCCGTCGAGTATGAGTTCGCCGCCCTTGCGATGCTCGGCGCCGTACACCAGATGCATCAGCTCGCTGCGGCCCGCGCCGACGAGTCCGAAGAAGCCGACGATCTCGCCGCGCCGCACCTCGAAGCTCGCCGGCTGCGCGAGCGGATGACCTTCGATCGCCTTCGCCGCGAAACGCACTTCGCCGAGCGGCCGCGCCGAATAGCTATAGATGTCCGAAATTTCGCGCCCGACCATCTCACTGACGATCGTGTCGCGCGACACGCCTTCTAGCGTCGGATGCGACGCGACCTTGCGGCCGTCGCGGAAGATCGTGCACGCGTCGCACAGCTCGTAGATCTCGTCCATCCGATGCGAGATGTAGATCATCGCGCGGTTGTCGGCGCGCAAATCGCGCACCAGCTTGAACAGCACCTCGGTCTCGCGGTGCGACAGCGAGCTGGTCGGCTCGTCGAGCGCGATGACGCGCGCGTTGCGCATCAGCGCCTTGCAGATTTCGACCATCTGCCGCTGCGCGATCGACAGCTTGCGCAGCTTCGCGTTCGGATCGAGCGCGACGCCCATCGCTGCGAGCCGCTCACGCACGAAGCGCTTCGCCTCGCGCTTGTTGACCCAGCCGAGCGCATTGGGCAGTTGGCCGAGCAGCAGATTTTCCGCGACCGTGAGGTCGGGCACGTACTGCAGTTCCTGGTGAATCACCGCGATGCCGGCACCGATCGACGCGGCCGCGCTCGGAAAGCGCACCTCGTTGCCGTCGATCATCATGCGGCCCGAATCGGGCTGATACTCGCCGCCGAGAATTTTCAGCAGCGTCGATTTCCCGGCGCCGTTTTCGCCCATCAGGCCGTGCACCTGGCCGACGTTGACGTCGAAGGACACGCCGTCGAGCGCACGCACGCCTGGAAAAACCTTGCCGATATTGTCAAAACGTAGCGTCGCTGACACTTCGCCTCCTTGTCGACCGGAGTTAGCGCTTTAGCGCTTACTCTGGTCCCATGCAAGATATTGCTGCCTCATGTTGACCGTACGCGTATCGCGGACGGTCCGTCTGTCTACCGCAGATCTTCTCTCGCCGCCGGCGTGCGGTCCCCTGCGCCAGGCAGGGAAAGCGACGCGCCGGCGGTGTACTTCATACCACCGCCAGTCTTGCGACTACTTCGACGCGAGGCCCATCTTCTCGCGCACTTCGCCGACGTTGTCGCGCGTCGCCAGCATGCCGGTCGTCAGCGTCAGCAGCGGCGGTTCCTTGCCCTGCGTGATCCACGCGTACATCAGTTCCGAGGTTTCCTCGCCGTGGCGCTTCGGGCTGATGATCACGGTGCCGTAGAAGCCCGTCGGCTGCGGCTTCTTGAACTCGTTCATCGCGGACTCCGAACCGCCGATGCCGATGCCGATCATGTTGTCGGCCTTGAAGCCACGGCCTTCCGCCGCGCGCACCGCGCCGAGCACGCCTTCGTCGTTCAGCGCGTAAGCGACCCAGTGCTTGAACTGCGGGTTCTTCGTCAGCGCGATGTTGGCGGCGTTGAACGCGTTTTCCGTGTCGGTCTTCGCCTGCGGCGCGGTGACGATGTTCGCTTTCGGGAAGCCCGCGGCGACCAGCGCGTCGGTCGCGCCGGTGGTGCGGTCATGCGCGGTCGGCAACTGCTCGTAGGTCACGTCGATCGCGCCGACGTCCTTCATGTCCCAGCCGCGCTTCTTGATTTCAGCCGCGATGCCGTCGCCGACCTGCTTGCCGATGTTATACGCCGAGATGCCCATGTGCGGCACCGCTTCGATCGGCTTGCCCGCGCCGTCGACGAGGCGGTCGTCGACCGTCATCATCTTCAGGCCGTCGGCCTTCGCCTTCGCGACGATGCCCGGCCCGAGCTTGACGTCGGGCGTGCAGATCACGAAGCCCTGTGCCTTCTGCGCGGCGAGGTTATCGATCGCGCTCATCACCTTCTCGCCCGACGGCGCGCCGATCTTCACGAGCGTGAAGCCCTTCTGCTTGGCGGCGATCTCGGCGAACTTCCATTCGTCCTGGAACCACGGCTCTTCCGGCTGCTTCACGAGGAAGCCGATCTTGACCGAATCGGCGGCCTGTACGACCGGTGCGTTGAAGAGCACACCCGCCGCCGCCGCTGCCAGCGTGAGGAAAATTCTGCGTTTCATAATGCGTGTCTCCTGACTAATTGATAACGAGAAGGTAATCGGCCGCGTCTTCTTGTACCGGTCTGACACACGCGGCCAGCGCGTCGTCCGGTGTTTTGTGCGTCTTTTGGCGACGCAAATTCAGTCGTGATACAGCGCCGAGCGTCCGCCATCGACGGTAATGCAGCTCGCGTTGATGAACGGCGCCTCGTCCGACGCGAGGAACACCGCGGTCATCGCCACCTCCTCCGGGCGGCCGATGCGCTTCATCGGCTGCAGATCGAGTGTCGCCTGCTGCGCGGCGGCCGGATCGGACTGCTCGTTCCACCAGTCGTGCGTCAGCTGCGTTTCGATGTAGCCCGGCGCGATCGCGTTCACGCGCACGTTGCGCGGCGCGTACTCGATGCCGAGCGCGCGCGTGAGGCCAATCACGCCGTGCTTCGCGACCGGGTACGGAAAGCAGCCCGGAATGATCTTGAACGCGTGCGTCGACGCGATGTTCACGATGCTGCCCGCGCCACGCTCGACCATGCCCGGCAGCACCGCGCGACAGCCGTTCCACACGCCGTCGAGATCGACCGCGAAGCAGCGCCGCCAGTCGGCGTCGGTCATCGTCAGCGGATCGCAGAACACGTTGATGCCCGCGTTGTTGACGAGGATGTCGAGCGCGCCGAACGCGCGTTCGCCTTCGCTGACCGCGTGCCGCACCGACGCGGATTGCGTCACGTCGGTCTGCACCGCGAGCACGCGCGCGCCGGCGCCAACGTCTGCGTCGATCTGCGCGGCCGTGCGCTGCGCCGTGTCGAAGTCGAGTTCCGCCAGCACGACCGCCGCGCCCTCGCGCGCGAACGCCAGCGCGATCGCCGCGCCTATGCCTCGTCCAGCGCCCGTCACGAGAGCGGCTTTGCCGGCGAGCCGGTTCATTTCTTCACGCCCGCGCGGGCGATCCGCAGACCGTTGATGAACGCCTTCGCATGCGACGCGGTCACCGCCGCGCTCTGGCCCGGCTTGTACAGCGCGGAGCCGAGGCCGAAACCGTTCGCGCCGGCGCTCAGGAACGGCCCCATGTTGTCCGGCGTGACGCCGCCGACCGGCACGAGCGGCACCTGCGCGGCGATCACCGCGCGCCATGCCTTGACGACCTGGCAGCCGAGCTGCTCGGCGGGGAACATCTTCAGCACGTCCGCGCCGTTCTTCAGCGCAATGAACGCCTCGGTCGGCGTCGCGACGCCGGGCGCGCAGGCGAGGCCCCGCGCCTTCGCGGCGATCACGACTTCCGGATCGCTGTGCGGCATCACGATGAGTTCGCCGCCCGCGGCCTTCACGTCGTCCACGAACAGCGGATGCAGCACCGTGCCCGCGCCGACGATCGCGTCGGCCGGCAGCACCTTGCGGATCGCCGAGATGCTGTCGAACGGCTGCGGCGAATTGAGCGGTACTTCGACGATGCGAAAACCGGCTTCGTACAGGGCCTGACCGTGATCGGCCGCGTCGGCGGGCGTGACGCCGCGCAGGATCGCGATCAGCGGACAGGCTTCGAACGCGGCGATCAGACCCGCGTGCGGCATGTACGGTGCGGGCAGATTGATGTGTGGTTGCATGTCGGTTCCTTGTTTCGTGAGCGTCGTAAAGGGCTCTGCCGCCGGTCAGCACGCGCGCGCCGCCTGGGCGGACGGCCGGACCAGCCCCGCTTCGACGGCGACGCGCCACAGGCCGCGTTCGGTTGCATGCCTGACCGGCTCCGCGCGCAGACAGCCGAATTGCGCGAGCGCGAGGCGGTAGCGCTCGCACAGCGCGTCGTTGCCGATCAGCCGCAGACTCTGCTGCGCGAGCGAGCTGCCTTGCTGCGCGAGTACCGCTTCGAGGCCGGCGAGTTCGTGCCCGATCAGCAGGCCCGACAGATAGTCCGGCTGTGCCTCGCTCGACAGCGCGCCGGTCAAGCCGAGCGTGCGCGTGCTGAACACGGTCGCGAGCACGCCTGCCTGGCCCTGCTCGCGCGCGATGTTCACGCCGCGCAGAAATGCTTCGGTATCCGGGCGATCCGGCGTGACCATCGTGCGGCCGAGAATCGTGTGCTCGCGCAGCGCGGCGAACACCTCGCCGGTCATGAACGTATGAAAACGCTCGATGCGCTCCGCCTGCACGACCGCCCATTTCGCGTGCGTGCCGGGCAGGCCGATCAGCGAGCGGGCGTTGCTGTCGACCGAGTTCGCGTCGTGCACGCCGTCCGCGTCCGCGCTGAGCGCGCCGAAAATTTGCGTCTCCTCGCCGCGCATCACGTTCGGCAATTCACCGCGTTGCAGCACGCCCGGCACGATATGCAGCGTCGCGCCGCGCGCGGTCTGCACGCGGACGATACCGGCCACCAACGCATCGGCGTTCGCGGGTGTCTCGACATACGGCGCTTCGAGCCAGCCCTGCGCGCTGCCGACCATCCCCGCCGCGATCACCGGCACGCCGCGCGCATGGTCGAGCCATGCGCCGCAGGCGTCGTCGAACGCGGCGTCGAAGCCGCCCTCGGCCGCGCTACGCGGCAGATTCATGATGCCGGCCGTCGATGCGCGCGTCGCCAGCACGCGACCGTGCGCGTCGAACAGATAGGCGCGCAGCGACGTCGTGCCCCAGTCGAGCGCGATCAGCGCGGCGTGCGTGAAATCGACGGCGGCGGTATCGGCGGCGGCGGTCGCGTCGGGCTTCACGCCCGAGGTGGGCGCGGCGGACGCCCGGTGGTTCGCCGGCGTGGCGGTGCCCGCTTGTTTCATCGCTTGATCCTGCGCGTGGCCGGTCGCGGTGCGCGCCAACCGAGTTCTTCCGAAATCGCGCGCGCCTCGCGCTGCACGACCGGAATCAGTTCGTCCATCCGTTCGAGCGGCATATAGGGAATCGTGCTGGCCACCGACAACGCCGCGACGATCGCGCCCGACGCATCGCGCACCGGCGCCGCGACGCAACGGATCGCCGCTTCGTTCTCTTCGAGATCGAACGTGTAGCCGCCGGCCGCGTAGTTCGTCATGCGCTGCAGGAAGGTCGGCGCATCGGGGCGGTTGTCCGGCTTGAAGCTGACGCCTGCGAGCGCGCGGCGCGACGCGTCGAACAGCGACTGCCATGCGTCCGGCGCGAGGTCGAGCATCATCGCCTTGCCGATGCCGGTCGACGCGAGCGGCATCCGATGGCCGACGCGCGAGCGCATTTCGAGGCCGCGCGTGCCGGGGATCTTGTCGATGTACAGCACGTCGTCGCCGTCGCGCACGCCGAGGTGGATCGTGTCGCGCGTCTGCTCGGCCAGCGACTCGAGGTGCGCACGCGCGACGGCGGTCAGCGGCATCTGTTCGAGCGCGATCGTGCCGAGCTCGATCAGCTTCGGCCCGAGCAGATAGCCGCCCTGCACCTGGCGCAGATAGCGCGCCTGCACGAGGCTGCTGACGAGCCGGTGCGTGGTGCTGCGGGTCGTGCCGAGCGCGGCGCCGAAGCTGCGCAGATCGCGCACAACCGGCCGCGGCCGCCTCGAGAATCGCAAGGCCGCGCAACAGCGTCTGCGTGCCGGCCTGCTGCGGCGTGATTTCCAGCAGCGTGACCGGCAGCCCGAGACCGTCGACGGTCGCCGCGCGCGCCACCGGGCGCGACGCCCTCGCGGTAGCGGACGCACTGGCGGCGACATTGGCGGTGACGGCTGAAGCCTCGCGCGGCGCGGAATTCAGCGCCGGATTCGCGGCACTGTTCGGCCCGCCGTTCGAGCCCTGCGCGGCCTCGGTCGCGCTGGCGGCGGGAGTGGGCATCGCTTTGTTCATGGCGATTCGCCTTCGGATGGTTTCTGCGCTTAGCGCGCGGGGCCGGAGAACAGGGCGGAAACGGGTGCGGCGCCGCGCTCGCGCGGCTGCTGTGGTTGGCTGCCAGACATGGTCGGTCTCGTCTCCGGTTTTTTTTCTGTCGCTGTTCGCTGTTTCGGCGCGCTGGGGCGCCGACTTGCGATGCATGTTGGCTTGGATTGTAGGGCGACTTTTGAGAATCACCAATATGTGAATGTTGAGTCCATATAGTGAGATTTTAGTGGGCGATCGAGTGTTTAGCGAACTGTCACGGTCGCGGTCTGCTGACGAAAAAAGCCCGCGCGAGGCGGGCTTCGAAGCAGGACAACGAGATCGAGGGCTCTTTCAATCCGGCAATTCAGCCGCGCCCATCCGCCGCGCAATCACGCGCGCGCGTTGCGTGAGATACGCCGAATTTCTGTGTTCATCGAAATACCTGGGGCGTGGCAGCATCACCGCGAGCCGCGCCGACTGCGCGGCCGTGAGCTTGCTCGCCGAGGTCTTGAAGTAGTACTGCGCGGCCGCCTCGGCGCCGTACACGCCGCTGCCCCATTCGACCGAGTTCAGATAGATCTCGAAGATGCGCTGCTTGTCCATCAGCGTTTCGAGCATCCACGTGATGATCAGCTCCTGGCCTTTGCGGATATAGCTTTTCTCGCGCGACAGAAACAGGTTGCGCGCAAGCTGCTGCGAGATCGTCGAGCCGCCGCGCACGATCCGGCCTTGCGCCTTGTTGCGCTCCCACGCCTGCAGGATCGCGTCGGTTTCGTAGCCTTTGTTGTTGACGAAGTTCGCGTCTTCGGACGCGATGATCGCGCGCTTCAGGTTGCGCGAAATCTGCTCGTACGGCACCCACGTTCGCTGCACCGACAGATCCGGCCGGTCCTGCGACAGACGCCATGCGTCCGAGCGCATGAACGCGGTCGAGCGCGGATTGACGACGTTCCAGATTGCGATCTGCGCGAAGTAGTACGCCTGCGTCGCGAGCCAGGCGATGGCCACGACCGCGGTCAACCAGGCGAGCCAGCGCAGCGGGCCGGACTGGCCGCGTGAACCGCTGGCGCGACGCGTCGCTGTCATGGTGCGTGCTATCCGCGCGCCGACGTCACGCGGGCGACGGCGCCGTCAGCAGCGCGCGCAATTCGGCGAGCACCGGCGCACTGTCCGGACGCACGCCGCGCCACACATGGAACGATTCGGCGGCCTGCTCGACCAGCATGCCGAGTCCGTCGGCGCCGCGCGCGCCGAGTTTCGCCGCGTGCTGCATGAAGATGGTCGGATGCGCGCCGTACATCATGTCATAGGCGAGCGTGCCGTTGCCGAACGCGCAATCGTCGCACTCGGGCAGCGACGCATCGAGGCTGCCCGCGGTCGCGTTGACGATCACGTCGTACCGGCCCGCTTCGATCGCGCGCGCGCTGCCGCCGGTCAGACGGCAGTGCGCGCCGCTGGCAGCCTGCGCGAACTGGTCGACCAGCGCCTCGGCCTTCTGCGCCGTGCGATTGACGATCGTCAGCGTATGCGGTGCGCGCTCGAGCATCGGCAGCACGACACCGCGCGCGGCCCCGCCCGCGCCGAGCAGCAGGATGCGCGCGCCCTTCAGCGACACGCCGAGATTCACCTCGATGTCGCGCACGAGGCCGACGCCGTCCGTGTTGTCGCCGTAGATGCCGTCGGCGTCGACCCGCAGCGTGTTGACCGCACCCGCCGCCGCCGCGCGCGGCGACAGCGTATTCGCGAATGCATGCGCGTCGAGCTTGAACGGCACCGTCACGTTCAGGCCGCGTCCGCCCGCTTCGATGAACGCGCGCACGTGCGGCACGAACGCGTCGAGCGGCGCGAGCAGATGACCGTACTCGACCGGCTCGCCGGTTTGCGCGGCGAAGCGGCCGTGGATGAACGGCGACTTGCTATGCCCGACGGGGTTGCCGATGACCGCGTAGCGCTCGCGCGTTGGGTTGCCGCTCATCGTCCCGGCTCCGTGATGTGTTGGTCGTTGTCGGCGTTGTTCGCGGCGTCGTTGCCGTCGCCGGTCGCCGCGGATTCGTCTGCGCTGGGGTTGTCGTTGGGATTGCCGCCGTCGGCTTCGGCTTCGGCTTCGGCTTCCGCTTCAGCTTCGGCTTCGCTTTCGGCGCTGTCGTCGGATGCGTCGAGCAACTCTTCCTCGCTCTCGTCCTCGCCTTCTTCGGCTTCGGCGCCGCTCGTCACGGTCGGTGCATCGAGCACGTGCAACAGACGCACCGACGCTTCGATCGTCAGTTCATCGATCGACATGACTTCCATCTGCAAACGCGTGCCGCGCGCATGCACGCCGAGGCCCGGCACGTGCAGCAGCAGCGGAATTTCCTCGAGACGCACGAGGTCGCCCTTCACGACCGACGCGACCACCTGCTTGCGGTTTTCCTGCGTGAGCCAGCGCAAACACCAGAAGTACTCCATGCGACGCTGATAGTCGGCGTACGCGGTGTAGGTGTCGTCGAAGCCTTGCACGACCGCGAACAGATCGGCGTCCTTCGGCTTGAATGGCGCGGCGAGCTTGGCGGTCACGCCATGCTGCACGCACGCGATCAGCTGCCACTGATTCACGAGGTCGACGTAGCGGCGCAGCGGCGACGTGCTCCACGCGTACTGCGTGACGCCGAGCCCTTCGTGCGGCGCGGCGTTGGTCTGCATGCGCGTGCGCTTCGGGCCGCTCGGCACGCCGAACGCGCGCTGCGTGCGATAGATGCCCGGCACGCCGTGATCGTGCAGGAATCCGCCCCACGACGAGTTCGCGAGAATCGCCAGCTCGGCGACGATCGTGTCGAGCGGCGAGCCGCGCCGACGCGGCGTAATCGTGACGTGCTCGCCGTCGACGTAGAAATTGAAGTCGGTATTGCGCTGCACTTCGCGGCGCAGGCCGTAGCCGGCGCGCGCGGTCTGGCGCTTTTCGAACAGCGCTTGCGCGAACGGCCACAGCACGGCGATATCGTCCTTGTGCGGATACTCGCCGGTGCCCTCGGCGAGCGCCTTCTCGGTGACGATTTCGTCGAGCGTGTTGTGGCGCAGATTGTTCTTCACGAACACGCTCTCGGCGCGCGTTTCGCTCGCGACGATCTCCTGCGTCTCGCGATTGACGATCACGTACAGCGACAGCGCCGGCCGATACCCACCCTCGGCAAGCGTGAAGGTGTCGACGACGCTGTCGGGCAGCATCGTGATCTTGTCGCCGGGCATGTAGACCGTCGACAGACGCGCGCGCGCAATCGCATCGACTTCGTCGCCACGCTGGATGCCGAGCGCCGGCGCGGCGATGTGCACGCCGATGCGCACACGGCCGTCGGCCAGATGCTCGACCGAGAACGCGTCGTCGATTTCGGTCGTGGTGATGTCGTCGATCGAGAACGCCTCGACGTCCGCCTGCGGCAGATCGTCGGGCACGTTCGCGGCCGCGACGGACGGGAAGCCGGTGCCGTGCGGGAAGAACTCGGACAGGAACTTCGCTTCGTGCAGCGCGCGCGGCGACGCGATCGCGCCGCATTCGAGCATCAGCCGCGCCTGCGAGATGCCGCGCGCGGCCGCGGCGCCCTCGAGCGCCTTGTACTCGATCGTGTTCTTGTCGGGCTTCGTCAGGAGCGCGAGCCCCTTGCCGCCCGCGAACGCTTCAGGCAGACGGCCTGCCTTCAGCTCTTCCTCGTACTGCGCCTGCACGAGCGCCTGCTGACGCTTGCGCTCGAGGCCCGCGAGCGCCATCTTCAGTTGCTCTTGCGGCGCGCGCTGGTACATGCCGCGGCCCTTGCGGCGGAAGTACACCGGCGAGCCGTGCATGCGCAGCACCAGCGCCGCGCGCTCGATCGCGCCGAAGCTCGCGCCGAAGTACTCGGCGCCCAGCGTCGCGAACGGGAATTCATCGTCCGGCGCGCATTCCCACAGGAAGTCCAGATCGATCTCTTGCGCCAACGCGTCGGCCTGCTGCATCAGTTCGGCCGCGGTGGGCTTCTCGAACTCGATCAGCACATCCTTCGCGCGCACCTTCGCGCGCCGCCCGCCCGGCAACTCGACCTGAAACGCGTCGCCCTGGCGCGACAGCACGCTGCCGGCCTTGAAACTGCCCGATTCCTCGAAGAAGACGTTCACTCAATACTCTCGTTCTGACTTGCGTCTGCCGTCGCGCCCGACGCCCTGTGGCGATCGATCACTGCATGCGCGGCACGGCAACCTGTTCGTGATAGTGAATCCGCGGCGCGCACTGCGCGTGCCAGCGGGTTGAATCTTGCGACCAGCGGTGGCGGTCGGTGTGCCTCTCTGACTGACGTCCTGGCAGGGTTCGGTGCCGCCGCCCTTGCATGCCGTCAGGCCGCCGCGCGCGGCGCCGGCGGCTCGACATATTCGGCGTCGCAAAAGGCCAGCACGTCGCCGAGATACTGCGCAAACTCGCTGATCGCGTGGTCGCTGCCCTCGATCAGCGTGGTGCGCGCGCCCGGATAGTGCGCGAGCATTTCGCGGTAGTCGAGCACTTCGTCGCCGGTGGCTGCCATCAAATAATAGCGTTCGGGCTGCGTGATCGACGCCACGCCGAGCGCGCGCAATTCATCCAGATGATGCGGCTCGACGACGATGCTGCCGCCACCGTGCCACAACGGCTGCTCGCCGAGATACGCGCTCAGGTCGCGCTGCGGCACGACCGCCGGGTTCAGCAGCACGGCCGGCCAGCCGTGTTTCTCGGCCAGATGGGTGGCGAAGTAGCCGCCGAGCGAACTGCCGATCACGGTCACCTGCCGCGCATCGCCCTTCGCGCGTGCGTCGGCGACCAGCGATTCGGCGAGCGCCACGGTCTCGAACGGCGACACCGGCAGCATCGGGCAGCACCACTCGTCGGCGCGGCCCAGCTCGGCGAGACGCGCCGCGAGCAGGCGCGCCTTGAACGAATTCGGCGACGAACGGAAACCGTGCAGATACAGAATCACGACGCGCCTCGCGTCGAAAGACCGTCGAGCAGTTTCTGATGCACGCCGCCGAAGCCGCCGTTGCTCATCACCAGAATCTGGTCGCCGGGGCGCGCCGCGTGGACCACCGCCTTCACGAGCGCGTCGAGGTTGTCGAACGCCTGCGCCTTGCCGTCGAGCGGCGCGAGCGCTTCGCCGAGGTTCCAGCCGAGCGCGTCGCGCCCGCTCGGCGCGCCGTAGCCGAACACGAGATCGGCGTCGGCGAGGCTCGCCGGCAGTTGCGCTTTCATCACGCCGAGCTTCATCGTGTTCGAGCGTGGTTCCAGCACCGCAAGGATTCGCGTGTTGTCGCGGCCGACCCGCGCGCGCAGGCCGGCCACCGTCGTCTCGATCGCGGTGGGGTGATGCGCGAAGTCGTCGTACACGGTCACACCCTCGACGCTGCCACGCACTTCCATGCGGCGCTTCACGTTGCGAAAGCCGGACAGCGACTTCGCGGCCTGCGCGGGCGGCACGCCGACATGGCGCGCGGCGGCGATCGCGGCGAGCGCGTTCAGGCGGTTATGCTCGCCCTGCACCTGCCAGTCGACCACGCCGACGCGCTCGCCGTTGTGATAGACGGCGAAGCGTTCGTCGACGGGCACGCCCTGCTGCGCCGCCTGGATCTCCCAGCCGCCCTGGACGCCGAAGCGCTCGACCTCGCTCCAGCAGCCGCGCGTCAGTACGCGCTCGAGCGCGTCCTCGCGGCCGTTCGTGACGACGCGGCCGAGGCGTGGCACCGTGCGGATCAGATGATGGAACTGCGTTTCGATCGCGGCGAGATCAGGGAAGATGTCGGCGTGATCGAATTCGAGATTGTTCAGCACCGCCGTTTTCGGGCGGTAATGGACGAACTTCGAGCGTTTGTCGAAGAATGCGGTGTCGTATTCGTCGGCTTCGATCACGAAGAAGCTCGAATCGGTGAGCCGCGCCGACACGCCGAAATTCAGCGGCACACCGCCGATCAGGAAGCCGGGGTTCAGGCCCGCGTCTTCGAGCAGCCAGGTCAGCATCGAGCTCGTAGTGGTCTTGCCGTGCGTGCCGGCCACGGCCAGCACCCATTTGCCGTTCAGCACGTGCTCGCCGAGCCACTGCGGACCGGACACGTACGGCAGGCCGCGGTCCAGAATGGCTTCAATCAGCGGGTTGCCGCGCGTGACCACGTTGCCGATCACGAATAGATCCGCGTTCAGGCCGTTCAGTTGGTCCGCGTCATAACCCTCGATCAGACCGATGCCTTGCGCCTCGAGCTGCGTGCTCATCGGCGGATAGACGCCGGCGTCGCAGCCGGTCACCGTGTGGCCCGCATTGCGCGCGAGCACCGCGAGACCGCCCATGAAGGTGCCGCAGATGCCGAGGATGTGGATATGCATAAGCCTGTCGTGCCGCGGGGGCGTTTCTTGCGAGGGATGAGAGAGCCACAGGACGGTCGGAACGTCCGTCTGCAAAGGACGCCTATTGTAACCGACGCGACGCGCGCTGCCCCCTGCCGGCCACGCCAGGCGCCGCCCCGTGCGGGCCGCCGAACCGCGTCGCAGGCTCGATCGAGTATCATGCAAGGATGGTCCGCAAATCACATTTCGATCCGCAGCGCGTGCGCGAGGAAATCGCAATCGCGGCGGCACGCCTGATTGCCGAAGACGGCCTGGATTACGCCAGCGCGAAGCGCAAGGCGGCCCGGCAGGTCGTCGGCGAGACTCGTGTTGCCGGCGAATGGCTGCCGGACAACGATCAGATCGAAGAAGAAATCCGCGAATATCAGTCGCTGTTCCAGAGCGACAGCCAGCCGGCGCTGCTGCGGCGCCTGCGCATGATCGCGGTCGACTGGATGGAGCGGCTCGCGCCGTTCAATCCGTATCTGACGGGCGCGGTGCTCGGCGGTACGGCCGGCGAGCATTCGGATGTGCATCTGCAGGTGTTTTGCGACAACCCGAAGGAAGTCGCGATCTACATGCTCAATGCAAACATCCAGTATGACGTGTCGGAAACGCGCCACTTCGCGGGCCGCGGCTACGTGGAGACGCTGAGCTTTCTGTGGCGCCCCGCGGGCGAGCGCAACGCCGAGCCGGTCGGCATCCACGTCGCGCTGTACGAAACCGACGACCTGCGTGGCGCGGTACGCGCCGACGCGCGCGGCCGCACGGCGCGGGCCAATTTGCCGGCGGTGCAGGCGCTGCTCGACGGCGACGAAGTGCCGTCCTTCACCAATTGATCAGACAGAACGGAGCACGATGAATACGAGACGTATGCTGGCGGGCGCGCTCGTCGCGCTGATTGCCGCGGGCGGCGGCGTACTGGCCAATCACTGGCTCAATCGCGGTTCCGACGTCGCGAACGCGGCGCAGGCCGGAGCGCAGGCCGGGGCGCAGGCCGTAGCGCAGCCTGCCACCTCTGCGAGTCCCGTGCAGCAACTGTGGACCGCGCCGGTCACGAACGTCGACGGCAAACCGCAGTCGCTGAACCTGCTCAAGGGCCACCCGATCGTCGTCAACTTCTGGGCGTCGTGGTGCGCTCCGTGCGTCGAGGAAATGCCGGCGCTGTCGCAGATCCAGCGCGAGTACGCGAAGAAAGGCATCCAGTTCGTCGGCCTCGGCGTCGACTCGGAAAAGAACATCCAGACCTTCCTGCAGAAGGTCAAGGTCGCGTACCCCATCTACGTGACCGGCTTCGGGGGCGCCGACCTCGCGCGCGCGTTCGGCAACAATGCGGGCGGTTTGCCGTTTACCGTCGTGATCGACGCAAAAGGCAACATCCGCTCGACAAAATTGGGCCAGATCGACCCGACGGCGCTGCGTCAGACGCTCGACGCGCTGTAAATTTCCCGATTTCCCACGCTATGCTTTTTGGCATGCGATTCCGTGCAGAACGAGCAAAAATACGCGGATAATTCCCGAATTTGAGTGAAGTTGGACCCAAGGCTGCGCGGCGGCCCGCGCCGGCCGTCGCCGCGTACGCGCGCGAAACTAGACAAGTTTCTCTAATCAGCGCTAAAGTGCGCGCAATTCCACGGAAAAAGAAGCGACCATGACGCGACTGCTGGTACTGCACGGACCCAACCTCAATCTTCTCGGCAGCCGGGAACCCGAGGTCTACGGTCGCGTGACCCTGCCGCAGATCGATCAGGCGCTGGCGGACCGCGCAGCCGACGCAGGCGTCGAACTCGCGTCGTTTCAGAGCAATCACGAAGGCGCACTGGTCGACCGTATTCAGGCGGCCCGCACCGAGCAAACCGATTTCATCCTGATCAATCCCGCCGCGTACACACACACGAGCGTGGCCATTCGCGACGCACTGGCGGGGGTCGGCATCCCGTTCGTCGAGATTCATCTGTCGAACGTGCATCGCCGCGAACCGTTCCGGCATCACTCGTATTTCTCCGACCAGGCTGAGGGCGTCATTTGCGGCCTCGGCTGGAAGGGGTATCTGTACGCGCTCGAATTCGCGCTCGACCGGCTCGCGGCCGGGTCGTCGCGCGGCTGAATCCAAACACGTCCAATTTGAGCTGGCTACTGCGACTTGCACACGCCGGCACACTACGCATTGAAAAGGGGCAACCTGATGGATCTACGTAAACTCAAAACTCTGATCGACCTCGTCTCGGAGTCCGGTATTTCCGAACTCGAAGTGACCGAGGGCGAAGGCAAGGTCCGCATCGTCAAGAATGCGCCGCCGGTTTACGTCCAGCCGTCCGCCTCATACGCCGTACCGCAATTCGCACAACCGGCACCGTTCGGCGCTGTCGAAGCACCGGCAGCCCCCGCGGGCGCTCCGGCCACGCCGGCCGCCGCCGCACCGCAGGGTCACGTCGTCACCTCGCCGATGGTCGGCACGTTCTACCGCGCGCCGTCGCCGGGCGCCGATCCGTTCGTGCAGGTCGGCGACACGGTCAAGGAAGGCCAGACCATCTGCATCATCGAAGCGATGAAGCTGCTCAACGAGATCGAGTCGGACAAGTCCGGCGTGGTCAAGGAAATCCTCGTCGAAAACGGCCAGGCGGTCGAATACGGCCAACCGCTGTTCGTGGTCGGCTAACGCGGCACGCACGATTTGCCGCCCGCGCGCCGCTCGTCCCGAGGCGCGCGACCGATCCTCTGCGGCAGCCGGCGTCGTGACCGACCCGGCGCCCATTGATGAGTCGAAAACCCGCTATGTTTGAAAAAATCCTCATTGCCAATCGTGGCGAGATCGCGCTTCGTATCCAGCGCGCCTGCCGCGAGCTCGGCGTCAAGACGGTCGTCGTCTATTCGGAAGCCGACAAGGAAGCCAAGTACGTGAAGCTCGCCGACGAGGCGGTCTGCATCGGCCCGGCACCGTCGAATCTGAGCTATCTGAACATGCCCGCGCTGATCAGCGCGGCCGAAGTCACCGACGCCGAAGCGATCCACCCCGGCTACGGCTTCCTGTCGGAGAACGCCGACTTCGCCGAGCGCGTCGAGCAGTCCGGCTTCACTTTCATCGGCCCGCGTCCGGAAACGATCCGCATGATGGGCGACAAGGTCACGGCCAAGCAGACCATGATCAAGACCGGCGTGCCTTGCGTGCCGGGTTCGGAAGGCGCGCTGCCGGACGATCCGAAAGAAATCGTGAAGATCGCCCGCCAGGTCGGCTATCCGGTCATCATCAAGGCGGCGGGCGGCGGCGGCGGCCGCGGCATGCGCGTGGTCCACACGGAAGCGGCGCTCGTCAACGCGGTCATCATGACCCGGGAGGAAGCCGGCCGCGCGTTCGGCAACCCGCAGGTCTACATGGAGAAATTCCTCGAGAACCCGCGGCACATCGAAATCCAGGTGCTGGCCGACTCGTTCAAGAACGCCGTGTGGCTGGGCGAGCGCGACTGCTCGATGCAACGCCGTCACCAGAAGGTGATCGAGGAAGCGCCGGCGCCGGGCATCGCGCGCCGTCTGATCGACCGCATCGGCGATCGTTGCGCGGACGCGTGCAAGAAGATGGGCTATCTCGGCGCGGGCACCTTCGAGTTCCTGTATGAGAACGGCGAGTTCTACTTCATCGAAATGAACACGCGCGTGCAGGTCGAGCATCCGGTGACCGAACTGATCACCGGTGTCGACATCGTGCAGGAACAGATCCGCATCGCGGCCGGCGAGAAGCTCACGTTCCGTCAGCGCGACATCCAGTTCCGCGGCCATGCGATCGAATGCCGGATCAACGCCGAAGATCCGTTCAAGTTCACGCCGTCACCGGGACGCCTGACCTCGTGGCATATGCCGGGCGGTCCCGGCATCCGCGTCGATTCGCACGCCTACAATGGTTATTTCGTGCCGCCGAACTACGATTCGATGATCGGCAAGCTGATCGCTTACGGCGCCACGCGCGAACAGGCGATCATGCGGATGCGCATCGCGCTGTCGGAAATGGTGGTCGAAGGTATTCAGACCAACATCCCGCTGCACCGTGAGCTGATGCTCGACGCGAAGTTCGTCGAAGGCGGCACCAGCATCCACTACCTCGAAAACCGGCTGGCCGCGCGTCAGCAGGTCGCGGAAGAAGCGTAAGTCATGAGCTATCGGGAACTGGTTGCCGAACTGGCGCGCGAGCACGCGGAGGAGTTGTCCGACGCGCTGCTCGAGCTGGGCGCGCTGTCGGTATCGGTCGAAGACGCCGACGCCGACACGCCCGACGAGCAGCCGCTGTTCGGCGAGCCCGGCCTCACGCCGGATCGCACGGCATGGCAGCATTCGCGGGTGATCGCGCTGCTCGCGCCGGAACACGATCCGGCCGTGCTGCTGACCGCCGCGGCCAACGAGATCGGACTCGATGCCGCGCCGGCATATACCGTGCGCGAGGTCGAGGAGCAGGACTGGGTGCGGCTCACGCAGTCGCAGTTCGATCCGATCCAGATCGGCGAGCGCATCTGGGTCGTGCCGTCGTGGCACGATGCGCCGGACCCCGACGCGCTCGTGCTCGAACTCGATCCGGGTCTCGCGTTCGGCACCGGCAGCCACCCCACTACGCGTCTGTGCATGGAGTGGATCGAGCAGTCGATCAAGCCCGGCCAGTCCGTGCTCGACTACGGCTGCGGCTCGGGCATCCTCGCGATTCTCGCGAAGAAGTGCGGCGCCGATCCGGTGATCGGCATTGATATCGATCCGCAGGCGGTCGAATCGGCGCGTCACAATAGCGAACGCAATCACGCCGAAGTCACCTATGGCCTGCCCGACGCCTGTCCGGCCGGCGAATTCGACGTCGTGGTCGCGAACATTCTCTCCAATCCGCTCAAGCTGATGGCGTCGATGCTGTCGTCGAAGGTGAAGCCGGGCGGCCACATCGCGCTGTCGGGCATTCTCGCCCGCCAGGCCGAGGAGGTCGCGCAGGTCTACGCGCGCTGGATCGATATCAGCGTGTGGCGCGAACATGAAGGTTGGGTGTGCCTCGCCGGAACGCGCCGCGAAAGCAATTAGAATAAGGCGTATTGTCAACCTAACGGCCTCAGGCTCAACGGCTCGATATGCACCTGGCGACGCGTTGCCCCTTCTGCGAAACTGTCTTCCTTCTGCAACCGGCGCAGCTTGCGCAGCGCCGCGGCCTCGTGCGGTGCGGGCATTGCCAGCAAGTCTTCGACGCGTCGAGCAGTCTGTTCGACGTCTCCGAAGGCGGCGATTTTTCCACGGCCAAACCGGTTGCCGCCGCGGCGGCAATCGAAGCGCTGTCGGGTGTGCGGCAACCCAACCCGGACTTCAGCGGGGTCGCGTGGGACCCATGGGCGCCGGCTTCGGAACAAGACTCCACCAGCATTTCCCGCAGCACGCTGGATGCCCGTTTGCGCGACCACGTGAGCAGCGTGCCGCTCGCGCCGCTGCCGCCTGGCGGCAACGAGCACGCACCCGTCGCATCGGACACTCCTCGCCAGGCGACCGAACCGGAATTGCGCGCCGGCGCTTTCACGGCACCGCTACCCGCGGACGATGAGCCGACGCTGGCCGACGCGCCGCTCGAACCCTTCGCCTATCCCGCCGACAATGCGGTCGATGAACCACCTGTCGTCCCGCCCACCGCGCCTGCTCCCCCACCGCGAGTCGAAGACGAAGCGCCGCGCGTCTGGCACAAGATCGAACGCCCCGAGCCGTCCACGCTCGATGAACCGGCGCTGCGCGAACCAGCAAGTCTGCATGGCATGCCCGACAACGAGCCGCACTTCGGCCCGGTCGGTGGGGGCGTGGGCGGCTTCGGCGCCGCCGCAGGCATGGCTGCCGCAGGTGCTTCGGGCGCCGGCGGTCCCGGCGGCCCGCGCCCGCCGGGCGGTCCGTCGCTCGCCCCATCGAGCGGCGAACCGTTCTCGGTCAATCCGCCCGTCAGCGATGGCGACGATCCGTTCCCGGTCGTGCGCGAAACCCGCCCGGTGGACGCCGGACGCGTCGGCTGGATCGTCGCCGGTGTGGTGCTCGCCGCGCTGCTCGTCATTGCGCTGCTCGCGCAACTCGCGTGGTGGCAACGCGAGACCGTGATGGTCAACCTGCCGCGCTCGCAGATCCTGTACGCGCAGGCCTGCGCGCATCTCGGCTGTCAGCTGACGCCGCCGCACGACCTCGAAGGCTTGCTGGTCGAGCCGTCCGATCTGCGGCAGATCGACGGCCCGCACAAGCTCGAGTTGAAGATGCCGCTGCACAACCGCCTGAACATCGCGCTCGCCTACCCCGCGATCGAACTCACGCTGCTCGACGATCAGAACAACGTCGCCGTGCGGCGCGTGCTGTGGCCGCAGGATTACGTGCCGCCCGGCACCGTGATCGCGTCCGGCCTGCCCGCGCACGCGACGCAGACGATGATCGTGCACCTCGACACCGGCAGCGCGATTGCCTCCAATTTTCGCGTACAGATTTTTTATCCGTAACGCACCCTCGCGCGCCCGCTCCCGAGCGGGCGCATCATTGTCATCACTGAAGCCCTTTTCGGAGCACAACACATGAGTCAAGTCACGCTGGGCGGCAACCCGATCGAAGTAAGCGGCACGTTCCCGTCGGTCGGCCAGCAGGCCGCCGCATTCTCCCTGATCGGCCGAGACCTGAAGCCGCTGACGCTCGCCGACTTCGCCGGCAAGCGCAAGGTGCTCAACATCGTCCCGAGTCTCGACACGCCGACCTGCGCGACGTCGACGCGCAAGTTCAACGAAGCCGCCGCGAAGCTCAGCAACACGGCCGTCATCGTCGTGTCGGGCGACCTGCCGTTCGCGGCGTCGCGCTTCTGCACGACCGAGGGCATCGAGAACGTGGTGACCGCGTCGACGTTTCGCGGCCATGAGTTCGCGCAAGCGTACGGCGTCGACGTGACGAGCGGTCCGCTGACCGGCCTGACCGCGCGCGCGGTCGTCGTGCTCGACGAAAACGACAAGGTCGTGCACGCCGAGCTGGTCGGCGAGATCAAGAACGAGCCGAACTACGACGCAGCGCTCGCCGCGCTGAAGTAAGCCCTCTCGCGCGCGAACCACGGCGCCGCGCCTCGCGCGCGGCGCCGTCGGCGCGGCGCGTCTCTTCCCACCGCTTTCATACAGGAACGCTCGCCTTGGCTACGCTCATCTGCGGCTCGCTCGCGTACGACAACATCATGACCTTCGAAGGCCGCTTTCGGGAGCACATCCTGCCGGAGCAGGTCCACATCCTGAACGTGAGCTTTCTCGTGCCGACCATGCGTCGCGAGTTCGGCGGCTGCGCGGGCAACATCGCCTATGCGCTGAATCTGCTCGGCGGCGAGGCACGGATCATGGGCGCGATCGGCGCCGTCGACGCACAGCTCTATCTGGACCGGCTCGCGCAGCTCGACCTGTCGACGGAAAACGTGCTCGTCGTGCCCGACACCTACTCGGCGCAGGCGATGATCACGACCGACCTCGAGAACAACCAGATCACCGCTTTCCATCCGGGCGCGATGATGCAGTCGCATCAGAACCGCGCCGACGAAGTGGCGGGCCTGACGCTCGGCATCGTCGCGCCGGACGGCTATGACGGCATGGTCCAGCACTCCGAACAGCTTGCCGCCGCAGGCGTGCCGTTCATCTTCGATCCGGGCCAGGGCTTGCCGCTGTTCGACGGCGAGACGCTGCGGCGCATCATTGAACTTGCTACTTATGTAGCGGTCAACGATTACGAAGCCGCGCTGGTGAGCAACAAGACTGGCTGGTCGATCGAACAGATCGCCGGCAAGGTCGACGCGCTGATCATCACTCTCGGCGAGAAGGGTGCGCAGATCCATCACGGCGGCGGTATCGAAGAGATTCCGGCGGTCACGGCCAGGCAGGTGCTCGATCCCACCGGCTGCGGCGACGCGTTTCGCGGCGGCTTGCTCTACGGTATCGAGAAGGGTCTCGGGTGGGCCACGACCGGCCGTCTCGCCAGCCTGATGGGCGCACTGAAGATCGAGCATCAAGGCCCGCAAAACTACGCGCCCAGTCGGGCGGAAATCAACGAGCGGTTCAAGCAGGCCTTCGGATACGACCTGCACTGATATCGCGTGCTATGGGAGTTTGGGAATGAGAACATCGAGTCGCCTGATCGTCGTCACCTTGTTCGCCGGTTCGCTGGCCATGTCGGGGTGTGCGGTCAACAGCAGCTCTCCCGACGTTTTCACCGCCTCGCAGGCGCAGCGTGAACAGACGGTTCGCATGGCCACGGTGGAGAGCGTGCGCGCGGTGCGGATCAGCACGAACGACGGTCAGCCGATCGGCATCGGCGCACTCGGTGGCGGGGCGCTCGGCGCGCTAGCCGGCAGCACGATCGGCGGCGGACGTGGCTCGGTCGCGACGGGTATCGTCGGCGGTATCGGCGGTGCGGTCGCCGGCAATGCAATCGAAAACCGCGTCGCCATGCGCGACGGTATCGAAATCACCGTGCGCCTCGACAACGGCGACATGCGCGCCGTCACCCAAACTGCTACCGGCGAAATCTTCCGCGCAGGCGATCGCGTGAGGCTGCTGTCGAGCGGCGGCGTCACGCGCGTCACACACTAAGCGCACCTCCCGCGCGGCGGCGCGTAGTTCAGCGCCGCGACGACGACTTCACACGCATGGGTCCTCACGGGTCCATGCGTGTTTTTTCTTTTCGGGACGACGGGCAAAAAAAACCCGCCACCGGCACACCGGTAACGGGTCATTGACCGGGTGGCGCCCGCAAGAAATCGAGCACGACCCGGTCATCCGGCACATCGTACGATGTGTCGACTTACTGCTACTGCTTACGGACGGCTGCCCGTCGGGAACGGCCATGCCGCTGCCGGGTTCAGCGCGGTCTTCACCGTCGCCGCCGGTGCGCTCGAGACAGCAGGCGCAGCGGGAGCAGGCGCGGCCTTCTTGGCGACAGCCTTCTTCGCAGGGGCAGCCTTCTTCGCAGGCGCAGCGGCCTTCTTCGCGGCAGCCTTCTTGGCAGGTGCAGCTTTCTTGGCTGCAGCCTTTTTGGCAGGCGCCGCCTTCTTGGCAGCGGCCTTCTTCGCCGCGACCTTCTTCGCCGGTGCTGCCTTCTTCGCTGCGGCCTTCTTCGCCGGTGCTGCCTTCTTCGCTGCGACCTTCTTCGCTGCGACCTTCTTCACCGCGGCTTTCTTTGCCGGTGCTGCCTTCTTCGCCGCGACCTTCTTGGCTGCAACCTTCTTCGCCGCGACCTTCTTCACTGCGGCTTTCTTCGCCGGTGCTGCCTTCTTCGCTGCAACCTTCTTCGCGGCGACCTTCTTCACTGCGACCTTCTTCGCGGCGACCTTCTTGGCCGGAGCAGCCTTCTTAGCCGGAGCAGCCTTCTTTGCTGCGGTCTTCTTTGCTGCGGGCTTCTTGGCCGCGGCCTTCTTTGCAGTTGCCATCATTTTCTCCTTCAGGTTTTCAGATGAGGTCAGTTCAAACTACACCCTTCGTCAAAACCCGCTTCCCGCGGACGCTTCTCAGGGCGCGCGCTACGAAGCGGGCTATTCATCGGCGTACGCAGGTGCGGCGCGCTTACGCTAATGAATGCGGTAAGGCGCGCCGTGCCCGAAGGCACCGCGCGCCAAATCTGGTCGGCGTCGCAAGGCGACGCCGGCAATTGCTTGATCGGGCCGCCGGCAACGACGCCAGCGGCTTTTTCCGGGGGGAAGTTTGCCCATCCCACTGAAGGGTCCGCAAAGTGCCTGTCATGTTTGTGGGCCGTCAAGGCACCGGGCACGCTTTGCATCAGGCCGTTCTGCTCCTAACCCGGGGCGCCGCGGCCACAGGCGGCGGCATCCCCATCAATGAATACATCCGCGATACGAATCCCGGCTTACTCCCAGGAAAGCGCACCGCCAGTCTGATATTCGATCACTCGCGTCTCGAAGAAATTGCGTTCCTTCTTCAGGTCGATCATCTCGCTCATCCACGGGAACGGGTTTTCCTCGTTCGGGTACAGCGGATCGAGACCGATCTGCTGGCAACGGCGGTTGCAGATGAAGCGCAGATAGCTCTTGAACATCGACGCGTTGAGGCCGAGCACGCCGCGCGGCATCGTATCTTCGGCGTAGCGGTATTCGAGCTCGACCGCCTGCTGGAAGATCGCGCGAATTTCGGCGCGGAATTCGGCCGTCCACAGGTGCGGGTTTTCGAGTTTGATCTGGTTGATCAGGTCGATGCCGAAGTTGCAGTGCATCGACTCGTCACGCAGGATGTACTGGTACTGCTCCGCCGCGCCGGTCATCTTGTTCTGGCGGCCGAGCGCCAGGATTTGCGTAAAGCCGACGTAGAAGAACAGGCCTTCCATCACACAGGCGAACACGATCAGCGAGCGCAGCAGCGTCTGGTCTGCTTCGAGCGTACCGGTCTTGAAGGCCGGGTCGGTCAGCACGTGGATGTACGGAATCAGGAATTCGTCTTTCGCGCGGATCGACGGGACCTCGTGATACGCGTTGAAGATTTCGCCCTCGTCCAGACCGAGCGACTCGACGATGTACTGGTAAGCGTGCGTGTGGATCGCCTCTTCGAACGCCTGGCGCAGCAGGAACTGGCGGCATTCGGGCGCCGTGATGTGGCGGTAGGTGCCCAGCACGATGTTGTTGGCGGCGAGGGAATCTGCCGTCACGAAGAAGCCGAGGTTGCGCTTGACGACGCGGCGCTCGTCTTCGGTCAGCCCGTTCGGGTCTTTCCACAGGGCGATGTCGCGCGACATGTTCACTTCCTGCGGCATCCAGTGGTTGGCGCAACCCGCCAGATACTTTTCCCAAGCCCACTTGTACTTGAACGGCACCAACTGATTGACGTCAGTCTGGCCGTTGATGATGCGCTTGTCGGCGACATTGACGCGCGCTTCGGAAGCGGCCGCCGCGTTGGCAACCGCGTTGCCAATATGAGCGACGGGAGCGACAGCGACGTCGTTCGCGAAGACTTCTTGAGCGGAGGGAGCATGCGGAGCGGAACGCGTTCCGATTTGCGAATCAACAGCCGACCCCGCAGCGTTGCGCAACACGTTCGGTTGCGTCGCGCTCGAGGGAGTTACGGCAGTGATCTCGTCATCCCAGTTGAGCATAAATGTCACCATCAATTTAGAACGGTTTGTACCATCTTTTCACGAGCGATAAAAGAGTTCACTCGCGAAAATTCCTGTTTTCGATTCGCGTTGCTACGTTCATACAACACTTTGTTCGACATGCTGCGTGTGACCCATCCAGTGACGCATCGAGTGACGCGTGATGAACGCGTGTTGAACATGTGTTGCCGAGGTCCTTCGCGAACTCGAAGAGCAACGTTTCGACACGACGTTTCGTTGCTCTATCTATATGTATTGCGCAGTGCGTTCGCGGCATCCGCCGACTGATCGATGGACTGATCGATGCCGCGCGAGCCGCGCATCGCGAGAGTCGGCGGTGAGCCGTGTCGAGCGTGTTGCGTCAGCGTTGGCGGTCGAGGTGCGATGCCATGTCGAGCGATCGTCTGGTGTTGCCAACGGCTGGATTGCTTCACTGCATCGACGAGCGGTGAGACTTCGATACTGCTCACCGCTCGTCGACCTGCTTTCTACTTCATCGACGGGGCGCGTCGCTCACCGCCTGCGGATCACCACCTACGACCCTCGCGTGCAGTCAGCAAGCATCGCTCCCGCTGCTTGCCAATCTTTACTGGCAAGCCTCGCACTCGTCGAAGCCAGGATCGCCCGGACGCATCATGCAGACAGGACCATCCGCTTCGGGTGCCGCGTCGAGCGCGACCGCGGCAGTCGCTGCGACCGCGGCAGCAGCCTGGAAGCCGCCGCCCACACCACCCGCCGCGCCGCCGCCCACGCCGAAGCCGCCTGCCGCGCCGCCTGCGCCACCCGAGCCGTCATGACCCGAGCTCACCGCGTTCAGCGCGCCGTGCGCGACCGTCGACTTCTCGACGTGCGTCGCCGCCATCGTGCGCAGGTAGTAGGTGGTCTTCAGACCGCGCAGCCATGCGAGCTTGTAGATCTCGTCGAGCTTCTTGCCCGATGCGCCCGCCATGTAGATGTTCAGCGACTGCGCCTGGTCGATCCACTTCTGACGACGCGAAGCCGACTCGACGAGCCACACCGGATCGACTTCGAACGCGGTCGCGTAGATCGCGCGCAGGTCGGCCGGGATGCGGTCGATGCGCGACAGCGTGCCGTCGAAGTACTTCAGGTCGGCGACCATCACTTCGTCCCACAGGCCGCGCGCCTTCAGGTCGCGCACCAGGTAGTCGTTGACCACCGTGAACTCGCCCGACAGGTTCGACTTCACGTACAGGTTCTGATAGGTCGGCTCGATGCACGCCGACACGCCGATGATGTTCGAGATCGTCGCGGTCGGCGCGATCGCCACGCAGTTCGAGTTGCGCATGCCGTAGGTCGAGATACGCGAGCGCAGCGCGGGCCAGTCCATCGACTCGCTCGAATCGACCTCGACATAACCGCCGCGCGCCTCGGCGAGCAGCGCCACCGAATCCTGCGGGAGGATGCCGCGATCCCACAGCGAACCGCGGTAGCTCGAGTAGCGGCCGCGCTGTTCGGCAAGCTCGGTCGACGCGTAGTACGCGTAGTAGCAAACCGCTTCCATCGAGCGATCGGCGAACTCGACCGCTTCCTGCGACGCGTACGGCGTGCGCAGCACGTGCAGGCAGTCCTGGAAGCCCATGATGCCGAGGCCGACCGGACGGTGCTTGAGGTTCGAGTTGCGCGCCTTGGCGACCGCGTAGTAGTTGATGTCGATCACGTTGTCGAGCATGCGCATCGCGACGCTGACCGTGCGCTTCAGCTTGTCGTGGTCGAGCGCGAGCGTGCCGTCGGCCTGCTCCTTCAGGTGCGCGACGAGGTTCACCGAGCCGAGGTTGCAGACGGCGATTTCGGCGTCGCTCGTGTTCAGCGTGATTTCCGTGCATAGGTTCGACGAATGGACGACGCCGACGTGCTGCTGCGGCGAGCGCACGTTGCACGGATCCTTGAACGTGATCCACGGATGGCCGGTTTCGAACAGCATGCCCAGCATCTTGCGCCACAGCTGCGCCGCCGGGATCTTCTTGAACAGCTTGATCTCGCCGCGGGCGACCTTGTCTTCGTAAGCCGTGTAAGCCGTTTCGAACGCGGCGCCGAACTTGTCGTGCAGGTCCGGGCAGGTGGACGGCGAGAACAGCGTCCAGTCGCCGCCTTCCATCACGCGCTTCATGAACAGATCGGGAATCCAGTTCGCGGTGTTCATGTCGTGCGTGCGACGACGGTCGTCGCCGGTGTTCTTGCGCAGCTCGAGGAATTCCTCGATGTCGAGGTGCCACGATTCGAGGTACGCGCACACCGCGCCCTTGCGCTTGCCGCCCTGGTTCACGGCGACCGCCGTGTCGTTGACGACCTTCAGGAACGGCACCACGCCCTGCGACTTGCCGTTGGTGCCCTTGATGTGCGAGCCGAGCGCGCGCACACGCGTCCAGTCGTTGCCGAGGCCGCCGGCGAACTTCGACAGCAGCGCGTTTTCCTTCAGCGCTTCGTAGATGCCGTCGAGGTCGTCGTCGACCGTGGTCAGGTAGCAAGACGACAGCTGCGAGCGGCGCGTGCCGGAGTTGAACAGCGTCGGCGTCGAACTCATGAAGTCGAAGCACGACAGCACGTTGTAGAACTCGATCGCGCGCGCTTCGCGGTCGATCTCGTTCAGCGACAGACCCATCGCGACACGCATAAAGAATGCCTGGGGCATTTCGATACGCACGTTGTCGTGATGCAGGAAGTAGCGGTCGTACAGCGTCTGCAGACCGAGGTAGCCGAACTGCAGGTCGCGGTTCGCGTCGAGCGCGGCCCCGAGGCGCTTCAGGTCGAACTGCAGCAGCTTGTCGTCGAGCAGCTCGGCTTGCACGCCGCGCTTGATGAACTGCGGGAAGTACTCGGCGTAGCGCTCGCCCATCTCGGCTTGCGTGACTTCCTCTTCGAGAATCTCGCGGCGGATCGTATGCAGCAGGATGCGCGCGGTGACCTGGCTGTAGGCCGGGTCCTTTTCGATCATCGTACGGGCAGCGAGGATCGCCGAGTCGTACACCTGGCTCATCGGCACGCCGTCGTACAGGTTCTTCACCGTTTCCGCGACGATCGGCTCGGCGCTTACGGCGTCGCCGAGGTTCGCGCACGCGGACTCGATGATGCCGCGCAGCGCAGCCATGTCCAGCGCACGCGTGATGCCGTTGTCGGTCACGTTCAGGCCCGGGGTGCTGGCGCCTTCCGCTGCCTGACCTTCATGAGCGTCATGCGCGCGCGCCTGGTTGCGCTTCTCGCGATACAGCACGTAAGCGCGCGCGACGTTGTGTTCGCCGCCGCGCATCAGCGCGAGTTCGACCTGATCCTGAATGTCTTCGATATGGAACGTGCCGCCATTCGGACGGCTGCGCACCAGCGCGCGCACCACGTTCTGCGTGAGTTGCTCGACCAGTTCGCGCACCCGTGCCGACGCCGCGCCCTGGCCACCGTTGACAGCGAGGAACGCCTTCGTCACGGCGATCGCGATTTTCGACGGCTCGAACGACACCACGCTGCCGTTGCGGCGGATCACCTTGTAGTCGGCGTAATTCGCTTGCGGCGCGAGCGCCTGCGCGCCTTGGGTCTGGCCGAAGGCCTGGCCAGTCGGTGAGCCCTCGTAACGGGTCGTCACGTTGTCGGTGGTTTGCATGTGCAAAGCTCCTGGTCTTGGAAATATTGCGGCGAGTGCCGCGGATTAAATCAAACGCCGCGCCGCCGCGTGCGCGTGCGATGAGGTGCAGGAAGGCCGGCTACGCCGGTTGGCGGGATGCAACTGCGAGGAAGCCTGGTTCGATTTGATGACGGTCTTCATCGGGTCGGTCGCGATTACTGGCTGGTCCTTTCCTGAATGCTTCTGGATGCGGCCGGAGATCCCCTACCGGCTGCTCCCCAGGAATTTTTTTCGCTGTCTGGAATGCTTGCGGTGCCAGGCTCGGGGAGCGGGACGCCGCAGACTTATCCACTCTTATTCACTCGGTTATGCACATGGTTATTCACAGCACAACACAAGATATAGTGCGAAACTCAGTTGTCGGCACCAAGTATAGTGGAGTTTCGAGACAGGTCAAAAGGTTTTTATTTGCGCTTGCAGTCTTGACTTTTGCTTCACGCGGCGCGCAGAAGCTCCCCGGAGAAGCAGGCTGCGCCTCGTTCTGCGTGGATCACGCAAGATCGTGCGAAGGGGTTACCGCGTTTCGGAAAACTTGCGATAGGGGAAATACCGACCGTCGAGCAAGGTGTCGCGCTGCAGTCGCGGCCACTCGAAATACGGACCGGGATCGGTCTTGCGACCGGGGTGCGATGTCGGAGTGGCCGGCAAGCGCGTCGATCGGATAGCGTGCCTTCAGTGCTCTGACGAGCGCGGCGAGCGTGCGGTATTGCGCCGCTTCGAAGGCGGTGGTGTCGCTGCCTTCGAGCTCGATGCCGATCGAGAAATCATTGCAGCGCTCGCGGCCAAAAAAATTCGACGGCCCCGCGTGCCACGCGCGCTCGTTGCACGACACGAACTGCTCGAGTGCGCCATCGCGATGAATCACGAAATGCGCGGACACGCGCACGCCGCGCAGATGCGTGTCGTAGTACGGGTGAGTGTTGCAGTCGAGCGCGTTCTGGAACAGCTCGGCAATCGCGGTGCCGCCGAACTGGTTCGGCGGCAGGCTGATGTTGTGAACGACGATCAGCGTCGGCAGCGCGCCTTGCGGCCGCGCTTCGAAGTTTGGCGAGGCAAGCTTGCGTGCGGCAGGAACCCAACCGTCGGCATCGACGGTGTACGCGCCGCTCATCGGGCGTCGCGGCCGCTCGGACGCGCGCCGTGGCGCTGCGCGTGCGCGGCGCAGCAGAACGCCTGCCCCGCGACGCTGACCGAGTCGCTCTTCGGTGCGTGCACGCCGCACTCGACGCAGCGGATCATCGGCTCGGCAAGCTGCGGCTGTTGCCCATTCGAAGAACGCGCGCCGCCATTTGCGGTGCCGGCAGCGTTGGCACCGCCGGCACCGGTGCGTTGCGCGGACTGCGCGTCGTGGCGGCGCAGCGCCTTCACGAGCCATTGACCGACGATGAACAGCAGAATCAGCAAAAAGATTTGTCGCATGGGGACACTCACACCACGGGCCGGTGCAACAGCACCTCGAAAACAAAACGGCTGCCGACGTACGCGAGCAACAGCGCGACGAACGAGGCCAGCACCCAGCGCAATGCCGCACGGCCGCGCCAGCCGGACACCTTGCGCGCGGTCAGCAGCGCGCCGAACATCACCCACGAAAGAATCGCGAACACGGTCTTGTGATCGAGCCGCAACGCGCGGTCGATCAGCTGCTCGCTGAACAGGATGCCCGACAGCAGCGTCAGCGTGAGCAGCACGAAGCCGGCGCCGATCAGACGGAACAGCAGCTTCTCGAGCGTGAGCAGCGGCGGCAGCGCGTCGAGCCAACTCGACCACCAGCCATTGTCCGCCGCCGCGTGCCTTTGCGCGAGACCACCGCGCATCGAATGCAGACGCCGCTCGACCGCCAGCATCAGCACCGCGTGCAGCGCCGCGATCGCGAACAGACCGTACGCGATATTCGCAATCAGGAAGTGCAGCTTGAACATCGGCGCGGCCGCATACGGCAGCACGCGCACGCCGCCGAACGCGAGCGGCAGCAGCGACGCGACGCACGCGAGTGGCAACACCAGCAGGCGCAGTCCGTCGAGCGGGAAAAAGAAACTCTCGATCCAGTAGATGCCGGCGCCGAGCCAGAACATCGCCGACAGCGCGAACGCGAAGCCGAACACCATCGCGTTCTGCGGGAAGATCGTGCTATGCAGCAGCACGCCGTGAGCGAGCAGCGCGACGAACAGCAGCGCGCGCCCGGGCGCGCTCATGCCGGAGGCCACCAGAGCGCCCGCGTTGGCGGCATGACCGGGCAGCGGCGGCACGCTCTCGAGCAGCGGCCGCACGGCCGCGTGCCGGTGCGAGCGCCAGCCGGCCACGGCAAGACCGCCATAGAGAAGCGCGGTGAGAGCATACAGTACAATATCCATATTCGAAGTTTACACTAGGGCCCTACTCCGCGACGTCTTGCGCTTCGCGCGCTGCGCGGGCCCCACCGTTCATCGCTCCCCATGCTCGACAATCTGACTCAACGGATGGCGCGCGTCGTCAAGACGCTGCGCGGCGAAGCCCGGCTCACCGAGGCGAACACCCAGGAAATGCTGCGCGAGGTGCGTCTCGCACTGCTCGAGGCCGACGTGGCGCTGCCCGTCGTGCGCGAGTTCATCGCGAAGGTCAAGGAGAAGGCGCTCGGCGAGGAAGTGATCTCCAGCCTGTCGCCGGGTCAGGCGCTCGTCGGCGTCGTGCAGCGCGAACTGACCGCGGTGATCGGCGGCGATTACGAAGGCAAGGCCTCCGAGCTCAATCTCGCCGTCGCGCCGCCCGCGATCATCCTGATGGCGGGTCTGCAGGGCGCCGGCAAAACGACCACGGTCGGCAAGCTCGCCAAGCTGCTGCGCGAGAAGTACAAGAAGAAGGTGCTGACCGTTTCGTGCGACGTCTATCGTCCAGCCGCCATCGCGCAGCTGAAAACGGTGACCGAGCAGGTCGGCGCGGACTTCTTCCCGTCGGAGCTGAACCAGAAGCCGGTCGACATTGCCCGCGCCGCGCTCGACTGGGCCAAGCGCCACTATCACGACGTGCTGCTCGTCGACACGGCCGGCCGTCTCGGTATCGACGAGGTGATGATGAACGAAATCACCGCGCTGCACGCCGAGCTGAAGCCGGCGGAAACGCTGTTCGTCGTCGACGCGATGCTCGGCCAGGACGCGGTCAACACCGCGAAGGCGTTCAGCGACGCGCTGCCGCTCACCGGCGTTGTGCTCACCAAGCTCGACGGTGATTCGCGCGGTGGCGCGGCGCTCTCGGTGCGTCACGTGACGGGCAAGCCGGTCAAGTTCGTGGGTGTCGCCGAAAAACTCGACGGCCTCGAAGTGTTCCACCCGGACCGCATGGCGAGCCGGATTCTCGGCATGGGCGACATTCTCGCGCTGGTGGAGGAAGCGCAGCGCGGCGTCGACGTGCAGGCGGCGCAGAAGCTCGCCGACAAGGTCAAGAAAGGCGGCGACTTCGACCTCAACGATTTCCGCGCTCAGCTCACGCAAATGAAGGGCATGGGCGGCCTGTCGTCGCTGATGGACAAGCTGCCCGCGCAGTTTCAGCAAGCCGCGGCCGGCGCCGACATGAGTCAGGCCGAGAAGCAGATGCGCCGCATGGAAGGCATCATCAACTCGATGACGCCGGCCGAGCGCGCCAAGCCCGAACTGATCAAGGCGACCCGCAAGCGCCGCATCGCCGCGGGCGCGGGCGTGCAGGTGCAGGAAGTCAACCGCATGCTGAACCAGTACGAACAGATGCGCACGATGATGAAGAAGCTCAAGGGCGGCAACCTGCAGAAGATGATGCGCGGCATGAAGGGCATGATGCCCGGCATGCGCTAAGCTTGATGGGACCGGCGCGCGCTCGCGCCGAGGGCGGCGCGGCTGACTTCGGCACCGTGCGGGTTTATTCTGTAGCGCATTGCGCCGTCCCTCGCGGGAACGTCCCTCGGGACGTTGCCACTCACACTATGTATACAGTTACCGTCCGTCAGACGTCATGAACCGCGAAGAAGCCCTCCATATTTTTCAACACTCCGAAGAGATAGTTTCGGCCTCGGACGTCACTGCGTCGATCGCCCGCATGGCGGCTGCCATCCGCGACGAGATGAGCGAGGACTTCCCGCTCGTGCTGTCGGTGATGGGCGGCGCCGCGGTATTCACCGGCATGCTGCTGCCGCACCTCGATTTCCCGCTCGAGTTCGACTACATCCACCTGACGCGCTACCGCAATACGACGAAGGGCAGCAACGAGATGCAATGGCGCGTCGCGCCGGCCGAGTCGGTCAAGGATCGCGTGGTGCTCGTGCTCGACGACATCCTCGACGAAGGCGAGACGATGGCCGCAATCCGCGACCGCATCCTCGCGATGGGCGCGAAGCGCTTCCTGTCCGCGGTGCTGTGCGAGAAGATCATTCCGAAGGCGAAACCGCTGCGCCCCGATTACTGCGGCTTCGAAGTGCCGGACCGGTACGTGTTCGGCTGCGGGATGGATGCGAAGGGCTACTGGCGCAACCTGCCGACCATTCGGGCGTTGACCGAGGGAGCGTGAGCGGGGCATCCGCCCCGCCCCACCGGCGAAAAAAAAGCAGCCTGCCTGGCTGCTTTTTTTATGGCTGCGACGGTGGCAATGCGCGCACCGGCTCGCGTTTCACAGCTTGTGCACGAAAGAGCGGATTCCACCGAGCATCATCTCGACTGAAATCGCGACGAGCACGAGCCCCATCAGTCGCTCGAACGCCGCCATCACACGTTCACCGAGCCACGCCTGAATGCGCTCGGCGAGCATCAGCACGATCGCACAGATGATCATCGTGACGGTCAGCGCGCCGACCCACTCGACCGTTTTGCCCGGCGCCTGCGAGGTCAGCAGCATGACCGTCGCCAACGCCGACGGACCCGCTAGCGCAGGAATCGCGAGCGGCACGATCAGCGGCTCGCCCCCGCGCGCGTCGCCGCCGAACGGACCGTCCGGATGCGGAAACACCATGCGCAGCGCAATCAGAAACAGCACGATGCCGCCGCCGATCCGCAACGACTGGTCGCTGAGGCTCATCATGCGCAGAAAGCTCTGCCCGAGCATCATGAACACCAGCAGGATCGCAAACGCGATCGCGACCTCGCGCAGGATCACGACCGTGCGACGCTCCGGCGACACACCTCGCAGGCAACTGACGAAGATCGGGATGTTGCCGAGCGGATCGGTGATCAGGATCAGCAGCACCGTCGCGGACAGGAAGGTGTACTCCACCGCCCGCTCCGCTTAGTTCGCCAGCACCGCGCGCACTTTGCCGATCACGGTCTGCGCGGCATCCGCGACCGGCAGCAGCGTCGCTTCGGCCTCGCGACGGCCCTGATACTCGATCTTGCCGTCCTTCAGACCACGGTCGCCGATCACCAGTCGATGCGGCACGCCGATCAGTTCCCAGTCGGCGAACATCACGCCCGGCCGCTCGCCGCGATCGTCGAGGATCACGTCGATACCGGCCGCGACGAGTTCCGCGTACAGCTTGTCGGCCTGCTCACGCACCGCGTCGCTGCGGTCATAGCCCATCGGGCACAGCACGACTTCGAACGGCGCAATCGACTCCGGCCAGATGATGCCCTTGTCGTCGAAATTCTGTTCGATCGCGGCGCCGAGAATCCGCGTGACGCCGATGCCGTAGCAGCCCATTTCCATCGGCCGAGGCTTTCCGGTTTCGTCGAGACAGGCCGCGTTCATCGCTTCGGAATACTTGGTGCCGAGCTGGAACACGTGGCCCACTTCGATGCCGCGGCAGATGTCGAGCACGCCCCTTCCGTCCGGCGACGGATCGCCCTTCTTCACATTGCGGATGTCGGCGACGACCGGCTCCGGCAGGTCGCGGCCCCAGTTCACGCCGGTGGTGTGATAGTCGACGTCGTTCGAGCCGACCACGAAGTCGCTCATGTTCGCGACCGTGCGGTCCGCGATCACCTTGACCGGCTTCTTCGTGTTGATCGGACCGAGATAGCCCGGCGGTGTGCCGAACGTCTCGACGATCTCGGCTTCGGTCGCCATGCGGAAACTACCGAGGCCCGGGAGCTTGGCCGCCTTGATCTCGTTCAGATCATGATCGCCGCGCAGCATCAGCAGCCAGATCGTCGGCTCGGCGCCTTCGTTCTCGGTGGCGAGCACGACCGACTTGATCGTGCGTTCGAGCGGAATGTTCAGCAGCTCGGCAACCGCCTCGCACTTCGCCTTGCCGGGCGTCGCGGTCTTCTTCATCTCTTCTGCCGGCGCCGCGCGCTCTGCGATCAGCGGTAGCGCTTCGGCCGCCTCGACGTTCGCGGCGAAATCGGAGGTCGGGCAATACGCGATGTCGTCTTCGCCGGTGTCGGCGATCACATGGAACTCATGCGAGCCGCTGCCGCCGATCGAGCCGTTGTCGGCCGCCACCGCGCGGAAGTCCAGACCGAGGCGCGTGAAGATGCGCACGTACGCGTCGTACATCTTGCGATACGACTCGCGCAGACCCTGCGCGTCCTTGTCGAACGAATACGCGTCTTTCATGATGAACTCGCGGCCGCGCATCACGCCGAAACGCGGACGGATCTCGTCGCGGAACTTCGTCTGGATCTGATAGAAGTTGACCGGCAGTTGGCGATAGCTCTTGATCTGGTTGCGCGCGATGTCGGTGACCACTTCCTCGTGCGTCGGGCCCATCACGAAATCGGCCTGCTTGCGGTCTTTGAAGCGCAGCAGCTCGGGACCGTACTTCTCCCAGCGCCCCGATTCCTGCCACAGTTCGGCCGGCTGCACGGCCGGCATCAACAGCTCGATGGCGCCCGCCCGGTTCATTTCCTCACGCACGATCGCTTCCACCTTGCGGATCGAACGCAGGCCGACCGGCAGGTAGTTATAGATACCGCCCGCGACGCGACGGATCATGCCCGCGCGCACCATGAGCTTGTGGCTGATGATTTCGGCGTCGGCGGGCGCTTCTTTGAGAGTGCCGATAAAGAAACGGGAAGCTTTCATTCAAGGTGTCCAAAAGCGGCGGCTTCCGGTAGGACCGCCAGAAAAGGGGAAAATGAGGGAAATCGACACAGATCCGCGGCGAAGCCGGCAGGGTTCGCCCGACTGGGGGCGCCCTGCCCCCGTGCGGCGCCGAAACCGCCGCGCAAAGCCTCTCTCACAAGGGATAGGCACGGAAAACCGACAGGCTACCGCAAACCCGGGCCTGTTGCGGCGAATCGCTCCATTCTGATGCGATTCGGTGCGAAGGGTCCGTTATCTGTTTATAATCAAAGCAATTTTAAAGGATTCGAAGGTGGTTGTATGCTGGATCGTGAAGGCTTTCGCCCGAACGTCGGCATCATCCTCTTGAACGCGCACAACGAGGTGTTTTGGGGCAAACGACTCCGTGAACATTCCTGGCAGTTTCCGCAAGGGGGCATCAAATATGGTGAGACCCCCGTGCAAGCGATGTATCGGGAGTTACACGAAGAGACCGGGCTGCTTCCTGAGCACGTCAAGGTGATCGGTCGCACGCGCGACTGGTTGCGTTATGAGGTGCCTGACAAGTTCATCAAGCGCGAAGTACGCGGTCATTACCGCGGCCAGAAACAAATCTGGTTTTTGCTCCGGATGGTAGGACGCGACTGCGACATCTGTTTGCGCGCCACCGACCACCCTGAGTTCGATGCGTGGCGTTGGAACGAGTATTGGGTGCCGCTCGACTGTGTGATCGAGTTCAAGCGGGATGTGTATCAGTTGGCGCTAACGGAGCTGTCCCGTTTCATGCGCCGGCCTGCGCCGCGTGCGGAAAAACCTGGCGGGCATCATGGGTCGCGTTATCCCCGGATAGCGTCGTCGATGCAAAGCCCGCCGGATTCCACGGTAAGCACGGTGGTCACCACCGTCACGACCGTAACTTCGGTCAGCGTCGAAACTTCGACGCACGTGCTGGTCGCGCCGGATTGCGGTCCCGGCTCACCGGATGCCAACATGAGATCGGAGGATGAGCGCGAAACGGCCGAAGCCGACGAGGCCGTCGCCCCGTTAGTCCGACGAGGCGTGCGCGATTAACCATTCCAGGCGGCGGCTCGCGCCGCCTCTCTCTGGCGCGGCTTTCGAGCCGCGTCTGTCTCTCGAGGGAATCAGATTGAAAGCACTTGCATTCGCCGTGGCGTGCGTCGCCACCGGCGCCCTGCTGGCAGGCTGTTCGAGCGCCGGCAAACCGACCAACAAAGACGACAGCGAGTTCACCTATCTGCTGGATCGCAAGAGCAACTGGGTTGAAAACAAGGTCGACACGTTGCCGCCGCTGCCCTCCGACGCGAACCTGCTGCCGTTCGAAGTCTCCGGCAATACGCCGCTGCAATTTGCGATCGACCCGAAGTCCGTCAGCGTCGGCGACGACGGCGTGGTGCGTTACACGGTGGTCGTCACGAGCCCGGGCGGTGCGCGCAACGTCAATTACGAGGGCATCCGTTGCGACACGTATGAATGGCGTCAGTATGCGGGCCTGAACGCCGATCACGACGGCTGGGACACGACGGTCGCAAACCCGTTTTCGCGGATAGAAAACGGCGCGCTGAATGCGTACCAGGCCGCGTTGTATCAGGACTATATGTGCGCCAACAAGATTCCGACCGGCAGCGCGCAGCACATCGTCGAGAACATTCGTTACAAGCGCACGCAGACGTCGCAGATTCATTGAGGCCGGTTGCGCGGCGCGCGCCCGACTCAGGCGCCGTTGCTTATCCGTGACGATTAAAAAGCCGTTCCAGCCTGCGCTGGAACGGCTTAATTGTTGGCTCTTCATACGCGCGATATGCGCGCCGCCTCGCAGATCAAAGCACCACGAGATTGTCGCGATGAATCAGTTCGGGCTCGAGCATATAGCCGAGCACTGACTCGATTTCGCCGCTCGGACGCCGCTGGATCAGTTTGGTTTCCGCGCTGCTGTAGTTCGTCAAACCACGTGCGACCTCGCGGCCTGACGCGCTCAGACACGCGATCACCTCGCCGCGCGCGAATGCACCCTGCACACCGACGATGCCGATCGGCAGCAAGCTCTTGCCGCCGGCGGTCAGTTTTTCGACCGCGCCGTCATCGATCACGACGTGGCCGCGCACCTGCAGGTGATCGGCCATCCATTGCTTGCGCGCCGCCATGCGCGCGGTGCGCGCGATCAGTTGGGTGCCGATCGCCTCGCCGGCCGCCAGTCTCACCAGCACGTCCGACTCGCGCCCACTCGAGATCACCGTATTGGCGCCGCTATGGGCCGCACGCTTCGCAGCGAGAATCTTGGTCAGCATGCCGCCGCGGCCGAGGCTCGAGCCCGCACCGCCCGCCATCGCCTCGAGCTCGGGCGCGCCGGCGTCGGCTTGCTGGACTAGTGTCGCGGTCGGGTCCTTGCGCGGATCTGCGGTGAAGAGGCCTTGCTGGTCCGTCAGAATGATCAGCGCGTCGCCCTCGATCAGATTGGCAACCAGCGCGCCGAGCGTGTCGTTGTCGCCGAACTTGATTTCGTCGGTGACGACCGTGTCGTTCTCGTTGATGATCGGTACAACTCCGAGCCCCAGCAGCGTGAGCAGCGTGGAGCGAGCGTTCAGATAGCGCTCGCGGTCAGCAAGGTCAGCGTGAGTAAGCAGGATCTGCGCTGTCTGGATGGAATGTTCGGCGAAGCGGCTTTCGTACACTTGCGCGAGACCCATCTGACCGACCGCCGCGGCCGCCTGCAGCTCATCGATTTCACGCGGCCGCTTCGTCCAGCCGAGCCGCTGCATGCCCTCGGCGATCGCGCCCGAGCTGACCAGCACCACTTCCTTGCCTTGCGCGCGCAGTGCGGCAATTTGCGCGGCCCAGCGGCCGATCGCCGCATGATCGAGGCCGCGCCCGTCGTTCGTGACGAGACTCGAACCGACTTTGACGACCAATCGCCGTGAATCTGCGATGACGGAACGCATTGTGCGCTGTCTCCCAAGATGACGCGTGATGCATACCGGCACCCGCCGCTGGCGCCGGCGCTCGAGTTGTTATTCCTGCGGATCGGTGCCGGCTTCGCGGGTCGCGGCCGGTACTTGCGTCCCGTCGCGGAAACGCACGTCGGAGGCCAGGTCTTCGGCTTCGGCCGCGCGTTGCGCGTCGGAGTGCTCGGCGAGGTAGTCGAACACGGCGTAGCAAAGATTTTCACAGCCCTGGCCAGTCAGCGCCGAGATCTCGAACACCGGACCGTCCCAGCCGAAGCCTTCGAGGAACGCCGCCACGCGCGCTTCGCGATCGTCCTCAGGCACCATGTCCAGCTTGTTCAGCACAAGCCAGCGCGGCTTCTGATAAAGCTCTTCGTCGTACTTGCGCAGTTCGTTGACGATCGCCTTCGCTTCGGCGACCGGATCGATCGATTCATCGAACGGTGCGATGTCGACGATGTGCAGCAGCAGCCCGGTGCGCTGCAGGTGACGCAGGAATTGATGGCCTAGGCCGGCGCCTTCCGCCGCGCCTTCGATCAGCCCCGGAATGTCGGCAATCACGAAGCTGCGGCTCGGCCCGACGCGCACGACGCCGAGGTTCGGCGCGAGCGTGGTGAACGGATAATCGGCGATTTTCGGCTTCGCGTTCGACACCGACGAGATAAACGTCGACTTGCCGGCATTCGGCATGCCGAGCAGACCGACGTCGGCCAGCACTTTCAGTTCGAGGCGGACCATGCGGCGCTCGCCCGGCTTGCCGTCGGTCTTCTGACGCGGCGCGCGGTTCGTGCTGGACTTGAAATGGAGGTTGCCGAGGCCGCCGGCTCCCCCTTGCGCGATTTGCACGCTCTGGTTGTGCTCGGTCAGATCGGCGATCAGCTCGCCGGTTTCCATGTCCGTGATGGTGGTGCCGACCGGCATGCGCAGCGTGATGTCATCACCGCCCTTGCCGTAGCAATCCGAGCCGCGGCCGTTTTCGCCGTTGCGCGCCAGATGTTTTTTCGCGTAGCGGTAATCGATCAGCGTGTTGATGTTGCGGTCAGCCACCGCGATCACGCTGCCGCCCCGGCCGCCGTCACCGCCATCGGGGCCGCCGAACGGGACGAACTTCTCGCGGCGCATCGACGCGCTGCCATCCCCTCCGTCGCCGGCGATGACTTCAATCCTCGCTTCGTCAATGAACTTCATGTGTTACTCCGTCCCGTGGTGTACTGCCCGATTCGATGCAGGGGTTGATACTGATTGGATGCTGCTATTTTGCCGCGCGCGCCGCGCGTTGATCAATCGACCGACCGGCGTAGTCCGCCGATGAGGAGCGGTCGGCTGCGCGGCTTCGGCGCCAAGCTAAAGAGGCGCCGCAATAAAAAAAGCCCCGCGTACTTCGCGGGGCCTTTTTCCGGTCCTGAAGCCCGTGCCTGATTAAACTCAGGCTGCCGGGACGACGGAAACGGTGTGCTTCTTCGCCGCGCCCTTCGTCGAGAACTGGACGTGGCCGTCCTTCAGCGCGAACAGGGTGTGATCCTTGCCCATGCCGACGTTCTCGCCAGCGTGCATGCGCGTACCGCGCTGACGCACGATGATGCCACCAGCGTTGATAGCCTGGCCGCCGTAAACCTTCACGCCGAGGCGCTTCGACTCGGAGTCGCGGCCGTTTCGGGACGATCCGCCTGCCTTTTTGTGTGCCATTTGATTTGCTCCTTAACCGGTGCGCTTACGCGTTGATCGCGTCGATGCGCAGTTCGGTATAGTTCTGGCGGTGGCCGCCATGCTTCTGGTAGTGCTTCCGGCGACGCATCTTGAAGATCGTCACTTTGGCGTGACGACCTTGCGACACGACGGTAGCCTTGACGGAAGCCCCACTGACCAGCGGCGTACCGAACTTAATCGATTCGCCTTCGCCCACTGCGAGAACCTGGTCGAGCGTGATTTCAGCGTCAATGTCTGCCGGTATCTGTTCTACTTTAAGTTTTTCGCCGACGGCAACCTTGTACTGCTTGCCACCGGTTTTTATGACCGCGTACATTGAGAACCTCACTCTGTATTCATTTTTCCCACGCACCGCGCGCGGAAACTGTCAATTATACATAGAGTTAGCTGCTCGGTCAAAACCTGCTTACCAAACCGTCTACCGTCCGGCTTTGCCGTCCTTCGCAGGCGCTCGCAGATGGCATACCTGCGATGCGCGGCGCCCCCAGACAGCCTTGGCAGGCGCCCCGCGCGCCATGCGGAACGCATCCACGCCGCAGCCGACGACCCGGAAGCGCCCCGATCGCCTTATAATTCGCGGCACTACTCAATTCAGCCATCATGTCGTCGACTGCCACCACCTCCCCCAACGTCGCCAGCCTGCTTGCTCCGATCGCCGAAGACATGCAGCAGGTCAATCGCGTCATCCGGCAACGTCTTGCGTCGGACGTGATGCTGATCAATCAGATTTCCGAGTACATCATCAGCGCCGGCGGCAAGCGGCTGCGGCCCGCGCTGCTGTTGCTGGTGGCGGGCGCGCTGGGCGATAGGACGGGGCACCGGCACGAGCTGGCAGCGGTCGTCGAATTCATCCACACGGCCACGCTGCTGCATGACGACGTGGTCGACGAGTCCGACCTGAGGCGCGGCCGCCAGACCGCCAATGCGCTGTTCGGCAACGCGGCGAGCGTGCTGGTCGGTGACTTTCTTTACTCACGGTCGTTCCAGATGATGGTCGGCGTGGGCAAGATGCGCGTGATGGAAATTCTGTCGGAGGCGACCAACATCATCTCTGAAGGCGAAGTGCTGCAGTTGTTGAACATGCACGATGCCGACGTCGACGAAGCCCGTTACATGCAGGTGATCCGCTACAAGACCGCAAAGTTGTTCGAGGCGGCCGCCCAGCTCGGCGCGGTGCTGGCCGGCGCGGACGCGAAAACCGAAGCCGCCGCCGCCGAGTACGGTCGTCGCATCGGCACCGCGTTCCAGATCATGGACGACTGGCTCGACTACACGGGGACGGCCGAGTCGATGGGCAAGAACGCCGGCGACGATCTGCGCGAAGGCAAACCGACGCTTCCGCTCATCTATCTGATCGAACGCGGCACACCCGAGCAGTCGGCGCTCGCGCGCGAAGCCATCGAGCAAGGTGGCACCGACCGTTTCGATACGATTTTCGACGCGATCACGCGCTCGGGCGCGCTGGATCACACGCTCGAGTGCGCGAAACAGGAGGCGCAGGCAGCCGCGGCAGCAATTTCGGCGTTTCCCCATTCCATTTTCAAAGAGAGCCTGCTAGAATTATGTTCTTACTCGACGGCAAGACAGTCTTGAACGAGACTGAAACACCGAATTAGTCTGAATCGAGTCAGCAGTACCCAATCGGGGTGTAGCTTAGCCTGGTAGAGCGCTACGTTCGGGACGTAGAGGCCGGAGGTTCGAATCCTCTCACCCCGACCAATTCAACGTGTTGATTGGTCAAGCAGTTTCCGCCAATCCCAGCACTGACGGGCCACATGCCCTTTGTGGATGCTACACAGAGGTTTCTATGTGCACCCATCTTCATAGGCGCGACGGTAGGTACTACTTCCGCCGTCGTGTTCCTCTCGATCTAGTTCCAATCCTCGGCAAGACAGAAATCACGAAGGCCCTCGGCACGTCCAATCGCGCTGAAGCTATTCGCCTGTGTCGTGCCGAAAGTCTGCGCACCGATCAGCTATTCGCCTCTGCTCGCTCGCCCCAGCCCGACCCGGTATCAGCTCGTGTGCAGTCCATCACGGGCATGTCCTCGCCTTGGCCCAGCCGCGAAGCCGAAGAAGCCCACGACGAAGCCGAAGCCGTGTACTCCTCGGATGACCGCGACGCCGACTCCCAGCAGTTCGAAGAGTCCGTCGCCCGTCAGGTCGCCGTGCTCGACGCAGCGGACACAATCCGCGCTGCTCGCGACTCATCCCGCAACCGCGCCCAGCTCGCCACCCAGCAAGCAATCGCAAAGGCCACCAAGCCCGCGCTGTACCTGCCCGCCCTCATCGACGCGTGGAGCGGCGAACGGAATCCCGCGACGCGCACGGTCGGTATCGCCTGCAAGGTCGCCGCTCGGTTCCGCGATCTCGTCGGACTCGTACCGATCCGCTCCATCGAGCGCAGCCATGTTGTCGCCTTCAAGGATGCGCTACTGAAGTCCGGCCAAACGCCCGTCAACACGGACAAGCAGCTCACGATCCTATCGACGCTCCTGAACTACGCCACGGTACAGGGCCATCTCACCGGCAATCCCGCGAAGGGCGTGAAGGTGGGCGAGCGGCGAAACGCCAAGGCGGCGCGCATCCCGTTCGATCTCCCGGCCCTCAAGCTCATCTTCGGCTCGGCCATCTACACGTCCGGCGAACGCCCCGGCGCTGGCGGCGGCGAAGCATCGTACTGGCTCCCCTTGCTGGCGCTCTACACCGGTGCACGCGTCGAAGAACTGGCCCAACTCGCACCCTCGGACGTGCAAGAGGCGACGTGCACAGACGCCAGCGGCGCAGCACACTCAGCATGGGTGATCCGAATCAGTGACGAAGGCGAAGGGCAGGAACTAAAGACGGCCAGCTCACGCCGCCGCATCCCGATCCACTCCGATCTCATCGCACTCGGCTTGATCAAGTACGCCGCCAGCATGAAGGGCGCTCGCCTATTCCCCGACTTGACGCCTGACGTGACGGGCACCGAATCCGGGAACTGGGTGAAGTGGTTCAGCAAGCACAAGCGCGCCCTCGGCATAACGGACGGGCGCATGGTCTTTCACTCATTCCGGCACCTGTTCAAGCACACCCTGCGCGAGCTTCACGTGACAGAGGAAGTCAACGACGCCTTAACCGGCCACTCGTCGGCCTCTGTCGGTCGCAAGTACGGCGCGACCCTGTACCCGCTGTCCCCGCTCGTTGATGCTATGGCCCGGTTCCGCATCTACGGCCTAACCATTCCCGGCCTGCCCACACCGCAGTAGCTAGCGCTCCTCGCCTGCCTTCGGCGGCTCGTCTGACGGGAGCGCGCAACAGATGGACCGCTTTCACAGTGTGGGAAATCGCCACTCGAATGCGTGTTTAGTTTCTCCAGCACTATGCCTTCGCATAAACCGCTGCATCGCCCGCCCCGTGAGGCTTTGCTGGCAGTGAATTAGCGCGATGAAACGCACGAAGCCTAAATTTTAGGCAGGCGAAGGGGCGCACTCAGCCCCTCGCCACCACCTCGCGACTCCTCCCGCAGCGCCCCGTTAGTCCACCGACCAGCCTGCCCGCCGCATCACCTCAACTAGGTCCGGCTCCGTGCTGGCGATCTCGAAGATACGGGCTGGCGGCACCTCGCCCCAATCGCTGCTGTGGATGCTCAGCCGGTCGCAGTCCACGGCGAGCCTCCCGGTCGGATACACACGCCCCCGCCAGTCGCCCACCTCGAACCCCAACACCTCGCCAGCCGCTTCCCTGCGCCGCTCATCAGCCCTAGCCTCGCGCCCTGCACGCGTCAGCCCCTGTGCGGAACCATCCCAGCCACGGCCCGTAATCCACGGCCTCGCGACCCGCTTGCAGCTCCAGCACGCGCAATCGAACACCCGACGCTTCACGCTGCCGCACCGCTCGCACGGCTTGCCGATGAAGTACGTACAGCCCGCAATCAGTGCGTCAATCCGTTGCGGATACAACGTCTGCCGCCGCAGCGCCTGCTCGAACGCTGGATCAGCACGGGCCACCTCACGATGCCTACGCGTCAGCTTCCCGGCAGTCGGGGCAACATGCCACCCCGGCCACCGCCCCGGCGAGCGCACCGCCCCTGTCGGCCTGCTCACGCTGCCTGCTCCGCTTGACTAAAGCTCCCGGTACCCGGCGCACCTGAGCGCGGGCGCGCAGCGCCCACGCCTTCTGAGCGCGCCCACGCGTTCGGATACGCCCGCGCCAGCGTCTCGATGATCAGCCTCTGCGCCCTGCCTCCATCCGGCGTCACCGACTTACCGCATGCCAACAGGTACTGCCCGTTTGCCTTCACCGTGGTCCATAGCAGCGGCTCGAAAGCAGGACAGCCGCGCCACCGCATAACCACCAGCGCATTACATGCCACCAGCAGCGCATCCGGTCGCCTGCCCCGCCCCTGCTGCTCGTACTTCGTCAGCATCTCCCCGGCCTGCTCGGCCCACACATCCCACGTCGGCCAGTACCGTTTCTCCAGCACCATCGCTCGCTGCCCGTAGCTCAGACTCCCTCGCGGCCTCACCCTGCGACCCTTCTCGTACCGCCCAATCACGGCCACGCCATCCTCGCCCCGCTTCAGTGCCGCCCAGTACGCGCCCTCGAACGTGTTGCATCCGTGGCAAAGGACGCCTCTCGGCATCCCCGTCTCGTGGCAATGGTCGCTCTTGGCGTCGCTCAGTTTGAGCGCGCATCCGCACACCGTGCACCGCTTACCCTGCAACGCCCACATAATCTCCCTGTGCTCGGCAACGAATCGCCCAGCGTAGTGCTTAGTATCACTAATCGTCAAAGGCGCGCTCCCTCGCGCATCCATCGTCATCATCTCGTTTTCTTCCTCGCCGGTCCCCCAGCCTTAATCTTTCTTCCCGGCTTATCACCGGTCCTCGGCACGGCCCACAATGGCGCCCTGCCCTCTGCCATCGTCCACAGCCGCACCGCTTCACGCTGCTCCGCCGTCTTCTTCAGCGCCTCGAACGTCTGCCGCGCCTTCCACACCGTGCCGAACCTATGCGCCTTGTCGTCCGCTGGCGGCGTTCGCTTCGACAAGCTCAAGCCCTTGCCCCGGCTACTCGTCTGCTTCGGTCGCATGAACTCCGGCCACCGATCCCAGCCACGGACCTCACCGAAGCACGCGGACGTGATACGCCGCCATACCGTGCGCTGCTCCCAGCTAAGCCCTTCCCACTCAGCCGCCAGCTCCGGCTTCATCCACGGGTGCACCTCCGCGCTCGCGTACGAATCGGCACGCCATAGCGCATTGCGCACGCGACTTTCTCTCTCGGCATCCCACCGCTTACCGCGCCGCTCACGCCGAATCGGCTCACCGCCCCAAACCTCAGCATCAGCTTGCAGTGGCAACGCCATAGCGGCCTGCTCACGCGCCCGCATCTCCCGGCCTAGCATGTACGCTTCACGCTGGCGCTGCATCTCAAGCACAAGCGCCACGGTCATCAGCCCCGGATTGCCACGCCTGCCAGCACGCGCCGCCAGCCGCTTAACCTCGTACGCCTTCGCATGAATGCCCGGAACCCGGACACCCCCGTCACTCCGCCCGTACGCGTTCATCAGCAGAAGCACGCTCATGGCGCGCCCGATACGAATGATTTTTGAAGCACACCGGGCACAGCACGCGCCCGCTCAACAGCTCAGCCCTACGCGGCGACAGAAGCCGCCCACAGCAGCCGCACATTCCCTGCTGCTTCCCATGCACCGCCAGCATCGCGGCGAGAATCGACGGCTCCGCCTTCGCCAAGCCGTACATCCGGCTAGACACCTTCATACGCCATCCCTCGCCATCCGCACTGCCTGCCTTGCCATGTTCAATTCCTCCCTCATGAATGCCTGAAGCTCGGCGCGGTACATCTGCCGCACCTTCTCCGGGTCCGTCATCCGTTGCGTTCGCCGCGCCAGCCTGTCCAGCTCCCGAGTCATGCTCTTGCCGATTGCCTGCGTAGTCCGCAGCGCCTCGGCGGCGCAAATCTCGAACTCGCTCCGGTTCATCGTTGCTCACCTTGCTTGCGTGCGCCCGCCTCACGCTTCGGCAGGGTGCGGGCCAGATACGTCGGCAGCGAGCCAGTGCTCAACTCAATGCCTGCGCGCAACGCGGCCAACGCGCCCTTGTTCGCACGCGCCATGAATCTGGCTGCAAGCTCGCGAGCCTCTCGGTTCGTTTCCAGTGGATGCTGCATGTGTCCTCCTTACTGTTGTGATGCATGGTTGAAATAGAGCCACGCTGAATCAGCGTTTCCTCTTCTGTTGTAGTGTCATGAAATTGGATTACACCTACCGGCGCAACAATCCAGCCGCTCCCCTCGCATGGCGGCTCTCTGTCTGTAGAGTCGACCGAATTGGCTTACCTGTGTCCTGTAGGCGACCGAAATCGCCGCCGCAGAAACGACAAGGGCCAGCCCAAAGGCCAGCCCCGTTATTCCCATGCGCCCCGCTCGTGCCTTACTGCACGGCTTCTCCCTGCTCCGGTGCATACCCAGCCTCAACTCGCGCCGCCTCTGCCCACGGCGCTCCGCTGTCGCGTGCGGCTATCAGGGTCGTCCGGTTGATCCCCAGCGCCTTTGCCGTGGCGCTGACGTTGCCCGTCTCGCTCAGCATCCTGAACGCCTGCACAAGCGTGTCGTGTGCAATGCTGGGCTTGCGCCCCAATGAGTCCTTGCCCTTGTGCGTCCGGCCGGTTGCTTCGAAGTGGCGGCGCGCTGTCTCCCTACCGTTCGCTGTGTTCTCCTCAATCTTGGCGCGCTGCATGTCCGCTACCTGAGCCAAAATCCCGACGACCAGCCGCCCGAACGCATCCGGCGCGATCTCACCAAGACCATGCACGTTCAGCCTGACGCCCCGGTCGATCAGGTCGCGCACCGTGCTTTGCACGTCGATTGCGTCGCGCCCCAGTCGGTCAATGGCGAAGACATGCAACACGTCACCCTTGCGGATGAATTCGAGTATCGAACCAAGGCCCGGACGCTTCGCCGCAGGTACCAGCCCACTCACGCCCTCGTCCTTGCGCTCAACATCGAACTTGATCGCGCCCTTGTCGGTGAGAACGTCGCGCTGTGCTTCGATGCTCTGGTCCTTCGAGCTAACCCTGTAATACGCCCAATGCTGAGACATGCTGTCGCTCCATGCGTCGAGAAGATACAGCCATCGTAGTTGACAGTCATCAATGCGTCAACTGTATCTTCCTGACATCACAGCACGGCACGCCAAAGCCTGCCCGCCAACCGTCAGCATCTTATAAGTTCACGACACATGAGCCGCAGCGCGAGCCACGCTGTCGGGCAGCATTCGCGCATGGTCGAAAGCAATCCCCGCGTGCCATTCAACGGGGGGTGGTCACACGGGGGCACTATGCAAGCGGGCGGGCGCTGTAGGGCCGCGCAGATAAGCCCAGCAAAATTGGGGCGGCTATTTCGGCGGCGCGTCCGGGCTCCCCATCGCCCTTTCGGCATCGTGCGCCCGCACGGCACTCGCTTCGTCTGTGGTTCCCCATACCGGCGCGTCAGCCCTCGGGGAATAGACATCTAAAGCTGCGTCTGCCGCCGCGTACGTCCTCATGCCCAAAAGAATCCCTTGGTGTTCAAAGACGGTCATAACAAGCGTCATCTCTTTCGCGAGAGACTTGACCGGTTCGGAATACTGCTCCCCATCTTCAATTCGGCCAAAGTAGGCCAGCGAGTCGTCGTGTGAGTATTCCCGTTTCGGAAACCTGTTGTCTCGCAAGAACCGCAGCAGCATGTCGGTAACAGCCTTCTTGCCGTACAGCCGCCATGACAGGACGCTACCCAATGTGTCGATGAGAGCAAACAATAGCCGGATGGCGATGAGCGCCAACAGGGCGGTCCAGAATTGGCGCGCCGTCCCATCAACGAACTTCATGTACGCCCACGACAGAAATACGTATGGAACGAATGAGAGTAGCGCCGTAATGATGTGCGTCCGTGCATTGCCCATTTTCTTCCCCGCAGTGGGAGCTTGCCAGCACTGGCCGTCAGTATGTCACCACCAACCTCCGAGAATCTTCGGGCCACCTACGGCGGCAACCCTTCGCCGCATCCCTATGATGGCCCCGTATTCCTTGCTGTCCGATCCGATCATAAACCGTAGCGCGTTCCGCACAAACGGTCTCGCATGAACCTTCAGCTAGAATGTGCCGTGGTAGGTAGAGCGTCGCCGCCCCGGCTTTGAGCGCCTCCCCAAAGGAGGATTGCCCATGACGCGCTCTCGATACAACGGCCCTATCTGTCCGAAGTGTGGGCGCACAGCGACGTTCGAACCGCTCAGCAAAGATCCACGGACCCAGCAGGCGGTCTATCGGTGCGGCCAGTGCAATCGCACGGTTACCGAAAAGGACTTCAACGAGTTCCGCGCTCGCACCGACTAGGTCTTAAATTCGGGACAGCGCGGGTCACAGCCCGCCCGTGCCACCGCTTATCCGGTTGGCATAGGGCAGCCTGTCCCCGTGGTGCTCCCGAAAGCGTTCAATAAGGCCAGCTTCCGCAGTAGCCGCCGCTTCGCCGTTGCACACGCTCCAACGCACAAGTAGTTGCTCCCAGTCAGGGATGTGCCAGAGCAGCCGACCGCCCCGGTGGCCGACATCCTTGCCGTAGGCGAACTGTACTAGCTGGCGCACGCGCTGTCGGAGACCGTTCCGACCCGCAGCTTTCCCAATGTAGACAACGGTTGCATCGTGCACCCATGCGCCGCTGACGATCTCCTCGGCGTAGCTTGGGTCGAGCCCCTTAAAGTGCCCAGCCTTACTAGCGGGCAAAAATGGTGGAACGCCCGACGCTGCTCGAATGACAACGTAGACACCGGGAGCGGTCGGAACATCGCGACAGTTCGTCTCGCTCAGCCCCTTGACCGAATTGCCGGTAACAAACGAGTTCAGGTCAATGCCGTCAATGGTGTCCATGTCGTCCCCTTCGTGGTTCGGTCCGCGCTTCATCCCGTCGCGGAAAGCATACTCAATCGGCGGCTCCCCAGCGACGCCTAGCGGGTCAGCAATACCTGAGCGCACCAGCAGGATGCACCTTCGTGCTTACGAGATTAAGCGAGACAGCACAGGGGGCCATAGCAGCGGATGACGCGCCCGAACGGCCTCGGGGAAATCTCCCTCGAATTTCAGCCCGCCAGTTTGGTAGACTGTCGGTTAGCCGCACCTTCGGGTGCTACACAACCGCATCCCACAGCGGGCAGCGGCCAGCGTCAGAGCCTTACGGGACGGCCCTCAGAGGGAATCGAATCCTCTCACCCCGACCAGATTCTCCTTGTTAGCTCAAGGTTCAAAACCGCCGCAGCGTTGCTGGGCGGTTTTTTGTTTTGCGCGGCGCTTTTTTCGTTGCTCTCGTCCTGCCCTTCGCCGCTTTCTTTCCTCCGGCTCGCCAGGCACAGCGCGTACGTTGCCGCGTTGTCGTCCTAGCGGCGTCAGCCGTCATCCACACCGGAGCGCGCGGCCCCCTCTGCTATATTCTCTCCATCCTTTCCCTTATTTTTCACGACGCGTGGAACAACTTCCCTTATGGGCGCAGATCGGCGCCGTCCTTCTGCTACTTGTCTGCTCCGCCTTCTTTTCCATTTCCGAGACAGCGATGATGGCGCTCAATCGTCATCGCCTCAAACATCTCGCCAGCAAAAACACGCTCGGCGCAAAGACGACTCAGGGCCTGCTCGCAAAAACCGATCAGCTGCTCGGCGTGATCCTCATCGGCAACAACCTGTTCAACACGATCATTCCGGTACTGACGACATCGCTCGCGCTGCATACGTTCGGCCGCAATAGCCTCGTGCTGTCGATCGCGACCGGTATCGTCGCGTTCCTCATTATCGTGTTCGCGGAGATCACACCGAAGATCGTCGGCGCGACGTTTCCCGAGAAAATCGCGCTACCCGCGAGCCTGCTGATCGCGCCGTTGATGCGCGTCGCGAGACCACTGATCTGGTTTGTCAACCTGTTCGCGACCGGCATCCTGCGCGTGCTGCACATCAACACGAAGGGCGCGCGCGACCAGCGGCTGTCCACCGAAGAACTGCGCACCATCGTGCTCGAGTCGGGAAGCTTCATGCCCACCAAGCACCGCAGCATCCTGCTGAACCTGTTCGACCTCGAAAACATCTCCGTCGATGACGTGATGATCCCGCGTCGCCGTATCGAGGCCCTCGACTTCGATGCCCCGTTCGAACAGATCCTGCATCAACTGGAGACCTGCTATCACAACAAGCTGATCGTCTACCAGGGCGACATCGACCGCGTGCTCGGTGTGCTGCACGTGCGCAAGACGCTGTCAGCGCTGCACAACCAGGAGCTCGAGCGCGATACCTTGCGCGAGCTGCTCGCCGAGCCGTACTTCGTGCCAAGCGGCACGCCGGTGTTCCAGCAGCTGCAATACTTTCAGGAGAGCCGGCAACGCATCGCGCTCGTCGTCAACGAATACGGCGAACTGCAAGGCCTCGTCACACCGGAAGACATCATCGAGGAACTGATCGGCGAATTCACCACGTCGATTCCGCGTAGCGCCAGCTCGCGCGGCGGCTGGAACGAGGCGGGCGAATGCATCGTCGCGGGAAGCATGCCGTTGCGCGAGCTGAACCGCTGGCTGCAACTGGGGCTACCCACCGATGGCCCCAAAACGCTGAACGGCCTGATTCTCGAAATCCTCGAAGACATCCCCGACGGCGACGTCTGCGTCCACATCGGAGACACCAAGCTCGAAGTGATGCGCAGCGACGATCAGGCGATCCGCACCGTCAAGCTTTTCAAACCGCCGTCGCGCACGAAGGCCGGTAAAGCACGGTCAGGGTGAACTTCGCGCCGCCGCACGCTGATTTACGGTCAGCATCGCACAGGCTCGCGAAACGCGCCATTAGCCGAATGGCCGAATGGCATTCGGACGCCCGCAACCGGAAGATGAAGCCGTCATGTTCTAAAGGCGGCTCATCACCGGTCTCTCATGCAAACACCTTTTGCCACCGCCGCGGCATTGCCGCGCCCACTCGCTATCGACGGCGAATCCAGCGCAACGAGTCTGAACGATCCCGACAACGCCCCAGCCGTGCGTCTGTTGACCGACACGTTGCACGAAGCGACGCGGCGCAATGCGTCGGATATCCACATCGAGCCGGCCGAGCATGGCTGGCGTGTGCGCCTGCGTATCGACGGCGTGCTGCATGAAATCCCGCGGCCGCCCGCCCATCTGCGCGACGCGTTCGTCACGCGTGTGAAAGTGCTCGCGCGCATGGACATCGCCGAGCGACGCGTGCCGCAGGACGGCCGGCTACGCCTCGCGACGTCGCCAGGGCGGCTCGAGGATTACCGCGTCAATTCGCTGCCGACACTGTTCGGCGAAAAGCTCGTGCTACGACGGCTCGACGCGTTGCCCGCCGATCTTTCGCTCGATTCGCTCGGCCTCGATCCGCGGCAGCGCGAAGCCGTCGACGCCGCGATCCGCGCGCCGCACGGTCTGATGCTCGTCACCGGACCGACGGGCAGCGGCAAGACACTATCGCTGTACTGCTTCCTGAACCTGCTGAACGGCGAGGCACGCAACCTCTGCTCGGTAGAAGACCCAGCCGAGATCCAGCTGGCCGGCATCAACCAGGTCAGCGTGCGCGAAAAAGCCGGACTGACTTTCGCGGTCGCGCTGCGGGCTTTTCTGCGTCAGGACCCGGACGTGATCATGGTCGGCGAAATCCGCGACAACGAAACCGCCGACGTTGCCGTGAAGGCCGCCCAAACCGGTCACCTCGTGCTGTCCACGCTGCATACGAACGACGCGCCCGCGGCCATCGCGCGGCTCATCGACATCGGTGTCGAGCCGTACAACCTTGCCGCCGCGCTGCGCATGGTGACCGCGCAGCGGCTGGTGCGGCGACTGTGCGTCGCATGCCGCGCGCCCGCGCCGCATTCGCCGGCGGCACTCCACGCCGCGGGCTTTGGCGAACATGAGCTCGACGGCTGGCAACCGTATGCGGCGACCGGCTGCGCGGTTTGTCATGGCATCGGCTATCGGGGGCGCGTCGGCATTCATCAGGTGATGCCCGTCTCCGACGCGATGCGTGAGCAGATCGTCGCAAGCGCGGGCGCGCACGAGCTGGCGCGCCTCGCGCAGATGGAACAGGTCGCGACGTTACGCGACGCGGCGCTTGCGCGCGTGCGCGACGGCACCACGAGTCTCGCCGAAGCGCTCGCCGCCACGGAGGTCGCATGAGTACCGCCGCGCTGTCACCAACCCGGTCCGTCTCAGCCGACCTACGCTTCAGATGGCGCGGCGTCGACGCGGACGGCACGCGCCAAAGCGGCACGCTGATCGCGCCCGACGTGAGCGCCGCACGCACGATGCTCAAACGCGACAACCTCTTTATCGTCGAACTCGCAACGCAAGGGCCGGCACCACGCCCGAAGACGAGCGCGGCCGCTGTCACGCTGTTCACGCGACAACTGTCCAGTCTGCTGCGTGCTGGATTGGCGCTCGCGCCCGCGCTCGAACTACTCGCCCAGGCGTCGACGTCGGGTCAGCGGCAAGGCATGCCGCGCATCGTCGGCACTATCGCGCGCGACATCACCGCCGGCCTGCAGTTTTCGGCGGCCTTGCAGCGGCACCCGGCGCAGTTCAATGCGCTGTATTGCCAGCTCGTCGAGGTGGGCGAAACGGCGGGCGCGCTCGTCACCGTGCTCGCCCGCCTCGCCGACGATCGCGAACGCGCCGCTGCGCAGCGCGCGAAGGTGCGCGCGGCTCTCACCTATCCAGCCGCGATCCTGCTGCTCGCGCTCGCGATAACTGCCGCATTGCTGGTGTGGGTCGTGCCGACGTTCAAGCAGATCTTCGATGGCTTCGGCGCGAAGCTGCCCGCGCCGACGCAGTTCGTGCTGGCGCTCTCGGCGGCCGCCGCGCGCTGGAGTGTGCCGCTGTTCATACTGATGCTCGCAATGAGCTCGGCCATCACGCTCGTGCTGCGTCGTTCGGTAGGCGCGCGCATCCGCTTCGCGCGCCTGTCGCTCGACCTGCCGGTGGCCGGCCCGCTGCTGCGCACGCTGTGCGCGGCGCGCTGGAGTCGCGCGCTTGGCACCTTGCTGTCCGCCGGCACGCCGCTCGCCGACGCATTCGATTCGCTCACTCAGGCGACCGGCAATGCCTTCTTCGATCGCGCGACGGCAAGCATCGCCATCAGATTGCGGCGCGGCGAACGGCTCGCCGCGGCTATGCTCGCGGCCCGCTGCTTTCCTCCCGAAGTCGTGCAGCCCGTTGCGGTCGCGGAGGAATCCGGCGCGCTCGACAGCATGCTGCTCGATGTCGCGTCGCTTGCGGATCGCCAGGTCGACGACAGGATCGGCACGCTATCGAGCCTGTGTGAACCGCTCGTGATCGTCGTGCTCGGCACACTGGTCGGCGGCCTCGTCATCGCGATGTATCTTCCCATTATTCAACTCGGCAACGTGGTGTAGCATCGCAGCCGAATCCACTTCGTCACCATGCAGGCTCCTCTTCCGCTCGTGTCACAAACTTCCTCCAGCCTGCTCGCGGGCTTACTGCCCGGCCGCTTTGCCAGCGACATCGGCCTCGCGCTCGCGAGCCTGCCCGCCGGCGTGCAGATCGCATTCGCGATCGTGCTTGGCCTCGTGATTGGCAGCTTCCTGAACGTGGTCGTGCATCGACTGCCGATCATGCTCGAGCGTGCATGGCGCGCCGAAATCAGCGAGACCACCGACGTGCCGCCGCCCGACCACGGACTGCCCGCGCGCTACAACCTGTGGGTGCCGCGCAGCGCGTGCCCGCATTGCGGCCATGTGCTGAGCGCGTGGGAAAACTTGCCGGTGCTGAGCTACCTGCTGTTACGCGGCCGTTGTTCCGCGTGCGGCACGCATATCAGCGCACGCTATCCGCTGCTCGAAATCGCGAGCGCCGCTTTCGCGGCAGGCGCACTGATAGCGTTCGGCCCAACGCTGATGGCACTCGCCGCGTTCGGCCTGTGCGCGACGTTGCTCGCGATGAGCGCGATCGACGTCGACACGCATTTGCTGCCCGACTCGTTGACGCTGCCGCTGTTGTGGGCCGGCCTGATCGTCAATTTCAATGGCATGTTCACGAATCTGCATGATGCGGTGCTCGGCGCTATCTTCGGATATCTGGCGTTGTGGGCCGTGCATTGGGCGTTCAAGCTCGTGCGTGGTATCGAAGGCATGGGCTATGGCGACTTCAAGCTGCTCGCCGCGCTCGGCGCGTGGCTCGGCTGGCCCGCGCTGCCGCAGATCGTGCTGGTCGCCGCGGTGGCCGGTGCCGTGATCGGCCTCGCGGCGACGTGGCGCGGCCGAATGCGCTTCGAGGAGCCGCTGCCGTTCGGGCCGTTTCTCGCGGCGGGCGGTGTGTTGACGCTGTTTGCCGGCACGCCGCTTTATCTGGCTCTGGGGGGCTGAACCATGTTCGTTGTGGGACTCACTGGCGGCATCGGCAGCGGCAAATCGACGGTGGCCGATCTGTTCGCCGCGCGCGGCGTGCCGCTCGTCGACACGGACGTGATCGCGCATCGCATCACCGCGCCGCATGGCCTCGCAATGCCGCACATCGCCGCCGCATTCGGCGCGCAATTCGTCGCCGCCGACGGCTCCCTCGATCGCGCGCGCATGCGCACGCTCGTGTTCAGCGACGAGACCGCACGCAAACGTCTCGAAGGCATCACGCATCCGCTGATTCGCGCGGAAACCGAGCGCGAAGAGCGCGAAGCGAAAGGACCGTATGTGATCGTCGTGGTGCCGTTGCTGGTCGAGTCCGGGACCTGGAAGAACCGCGTGAATCGCGTGCTCACCGTCGATTGCAGCGTCGACACGCAGATCGCGCGTGTGATGAACCGCAACGGCTTCAGCCGTGAGCAGGTGCTTGCGATCATCGCACGCCAGGCCACGCGCGAAGCGCGGCTCGCCGCCGCCGACGACGTGATCGTCAATGACAATGCGCCGCTCGAAGAACTCGAGGCGCAGGTGGACGCTCACCATCAAGCCTATCTGTCGCTGGCGAAGGGCGATGCCGAGTTGTAGCGCGCGCAGACGGGTCGTCACCGACACATTGAACTCTGCGCGCACGCGGGAGCCGAAGCGCTCACAACACCGGGAACTCACAAAAAAGTTGCGAAAGCGCGCAGAAAAAGTGCGTGATTGCCTGGGTAGTCCCACGGCATTAGAATGTTTTGCATTCCTGTCACCGACCACGCCCGAGGCGAGCCCGCTTGATCCTTTACGAGTACCCCTTCAATGAGCGAATCCGGACGCTGTTGCGGCTCGAAGATCTGTTCGAGCGCTTCACGTTCTTTCTGACTCAGGAAGACGCGCGGGAACATCACGTCGCACTGACAACGCTGTTCGAAATCTCCGAAGTGGCGGGCCGCGCGGATCTGAAATCGGATCTGATGAAAGAGCTCGAGCGGCAGCGGCAAACGCTCGCGCCATTTCGCGGCAATCCGGGCATCGAGCAGAACGCGCTCGAAGCGGTGCTCGGCGAAATCGAGCAGACGCTTGCGGGGCTCACGCAGATGCAAGGCAAGACCGGCCAGCATCTTGCAGACAACGAGTGGCTCGCGAGCATTCGCAGCCGCGCAATCATCCCCGGTGGTACCTGCAAATTCGACCTGCCCTCGTATTACGCGTGGCAACAGTTGCATCCCGATCAGCGTCGCCAGGACATCGCCAAGTGGGTGACACCGCTTTTGCCGCTGCGCGACGCGGCCACCATCGTGCTGCGGCTCGCGCGTGAGTCGGGCCAGGCGTCGAAGGTGATGGCGATGCAAGGCAGCTATCAGCAAATGCTGTCGGGCCGCTCGTATCAATTGATGCAGGTTCGCGTCGCTCCCGAATTGCGCGTGATTCCCGAAGCGAGCGCCAACAAGTACATGCTGTGGGTGCGCTTTACGGTGCAGGACGGCGATCTGCGGCCGCGCGCGGTCGACGTCGACGTGCCGTTCCAACTCACGCTCTGCAGCCTGTAATCGCCTGTCAATCACCGCCGCATTGAGCAGCGCACACCGGATTTGACCGAACGCGCCTTTGAACCGGCGCGAAATAGCCCTATATTCGTTACTTGTTCCGTTTGCGATTGACCGTCCGACCGTATGCCTACCGTCGTCAAATGTCCTACCTGCGGTAAAGATGTCCGCTGGACCTCCGAGAGCCGCTTCCGTCCGTTCTGCTCCGAGCGCTGCAAACAGACCGATCTGGGCGCATGGGCCGCCGAAAAATACAGGATTGGCGGCAACGAACAGGAAGGATCTTCGTCCGAAGAGGAAACGCCGCGCGGCGACTACAACCCGCACTGAGCGAGTCAGTAAAAAAGCCACGCGAACCGGCGCTGCCGATACAGCGCCCGCTACCGCGTGGCTTTTTCAGTCACTGCCTTCAATCAATCACTTCTTCTCAGCCGCGAGCCACTCCAGCACCGGGATCGTGGCCGGCAGCAACGGCGAGACATCCGCAGGCAAGCTCTGCCAGACGAAGGCCTGGCCTTCACGCCCGTGCGGCTCGCCCGACCACTGTGTCACCTTGCAGAAGAAGAGGCGCACATAGGCGTGCGGATAATCGTGTTCGAGCGTATGCCACAGATGGCTCGCCTCGACCTCGATTCCCAGCTCCTCGTGCAGTTCGCGCGCGAGCGCGGCCTCGACCGATTCGCCCGCTTCGAGCTTGCCGCCCGGAAACTCCCAGTAGCCCTCGTACGGCTTGCCCGTCGGACGCTGCGCGAGCAGATAGCGCCCATCCGGCTGCACCAGCACGCCAACCGCGACTTCGGTGACCGGACGGCCCGCGCCGTTGGCGCCGACGCTATGGCCGGCGCTTTTGTTAGCGTCGCTCATGCCGGCGTCTTACGGCCGGACCAGTCGCGCGCGAACTGCCATGCGACCCGTCCCGAGCGCGAGCCACGTTCGAGCGCCCACACGAGCGCATCGCCGCGCGCCGATTCGATCTCGGCGTCGTCGCAACCGAAATGGCGCAGCCAGTGCGCGATGATCGTCAGGTAGTCGTCCTGCTTGAACGGATAGAAGCTGACCCACAGCCCGAAACGCTCGGACAGCGAAATCTTCTCTTCGACCAGTTCACCCGGATGAATCTCGCCGTCCGAAGTGTGCTTGTACGTCTCGTTGTCGCTCATGTACTCGGGCAGCAGATGGCGGCGGTTCGACGTCGCATAGATCAGTACGTTGTCGGACTGCGCGGCCACCGAGCCGTCGAGCGCGACCTTCAGCGCCTTGTAGCCCGACTCGCCTTCTTCGAACGACAGGTCGTCGCAGAACACGACGAAGCGCTCCGGCCGCTTCGCGATCAGATCGACGATGTCGCCGAGGTCGTGCAGATCGTCCTTGTCCACTTCGATCAGGCGCAGGCCGTCTTTCGCATACGCGTTCAGGCACGCCTTGATCAGCGACGACTTGCCGGTACCGCGCGCGCCCGTCAGCAGCACGTTGTTGGCCGGCTGACCGCGCACGAACTGGCGCGTGTTCTGTTCGATCAACCCCTTCTGGCGATCGATGTTCTGCAAGTCGTCGAGCGTGATCGGCGAAATGGCATGCACCGGCTGCAAGTAGCCGCGACCCTGGCGCTTGCGCCAGCGGAAAGCGACCGCGGCCGACCAGTCGATGTCCGGCGCGGCGGGCGGAAGCATCGCTTCCAGGCGGCCGAGCACGGCTTCGGCCCGGTTCAGAAACTGTTCGAGTTTGTCCATGGTGAGTAGGCGGCCCGTGGCCGCGCTTTAAAGCTGATTACGAGCGGTAGTCGGCGTTGATGCTCACGTAGTCGTGCGACAGATCGCAGGTCCAGATCGTGGCTTGCGCATTACCGCGGCCGAGCACGACGCGAATGCCGATCTCGCTTTTTTTCATCACGCGCTGGCCGTCTTCTTCGCGGTAGGCCGGGTTGCGTCCGCCGGCAGTCGCGACCAGCACGTCGTCCAGATACAGATCGATCTTGCCGACGTCGAGATCGTCAACGCCGGCATAGCCGATGGCCGCGAGAATACGGCCGAGGTTCGGGTCCGATGCATAGAAGGCCGTCTTGACAAGCGGCGAGTGGCCGATCGCGTAGGCGATCTGGCGGCATTCGCCGACGCTCGAGCCGCCTTCGACATGCACGGTCATGAATTTGGTCGCGCCCTCGCCGTCGCGCACGATCAGTTGCGCGAGGTTCTGCGCGACCTCGGTCACCGCGTCGCGCAGCGCTGCATAAGCGGGCGAATCGGTGGACGTGATCGCGGGCAGGCTCGATTTGCCCGACGCGATCAGGATGAACGAATCGTTGGTCGACGTATCGCCATCGATCGTGATGCAGTTGAACGAGCGATCCGCGACGTGCTTCACGAGCTCGTCGAGGACCGGCTGCGCGACGGCTGCGTCGAACGCGAGGAAGCCGAGCATGGTCGCCATGTTCGGCTTGATCATGCCGGCGCCCTTGCTGATGCCGGTCACCGTGACCGTGTGACCGTCGATCGTGACCTGGCGCGAGCTCGCCTTCGGCAGCGTGTCGGTCGTCATGATCGACTGCGCCGCGTCGTACCAGTTCGCTTCCTTGCGGTTCGCGAGCGCGGCCGGCAAGCCCGCCTTCAGACGATCGACCGGCAGCGGTTCGAGAATCACGCCCGTCGAGAACGGCAGCACCTGCTCGGGCACGATGTCGGCGAGACGCGCGAGTTCCGCGCAGGTTTCGCGCGTCGCGGCGAGGCCCGGCTCACCGGTGCCCGCGTTCGCGTTGCCGGTGTTGATCACCAGCGCGCGAATCGGCTTGCCGCCCACGCGCACGCGCTGCAGGTTCTCGCGGCAGACCGTGACGGGCGCCGCGCAGAAGCGGTTCTGCGTGAACACGCCGCCTACCGTCGCGCCTTCGTCGACGGAAATGACGAGCACGTCCTTGCGGTTCGGTTTGCGGATATTCGCTTCCGCCCAGCCTAGCGTGACGCCGGCGACGGGGTGGAGTTGAGCGGGATCGATCGAGGGAAAGTTGACAGCCATGGTCGCGACCTGTCGAAGAAAATGCCGGCGGACGCCGGCATCGGGGAAACGGAACTGATGACCCGGGTGTGTTGCCGGGTCACCCGCGAAATCAAAACGGCCAAACGGCGCTTAAAAACGACACGGCGCGCCCGGAAGCGCGCCGCATCGCCATCAGGCGATCTTGCCGTGGCACTGCTTGTACTTCTTGCCGCTGCCGCACGGGCACGGGTCGTTGCGGCCGACCTTCGGCACGTTGTCGGCATTCATGTGCACGGCCGCCTGCGGCGCTGCGCCGTGGCCGTGGCTCATCGCGTCGCCGATCATCGCGGCGGTGGCCGCTTCGGCCGCGACCGGCGCGGCGGCGCCGGCTTCCGCGAACTCGGCATGACGGAACTCGACGTTCTCCAGATGACCGCCCTGCTCTTCCATCTGCTCCGCGGCCGCTTCGAGCTGCTCCGGCGACTGGATCTGCACGTTCATCACGATGCGCGTGACTTCGAGCTTCACGGCGTCGAGCATCGCGGCGAACAGTTCGAACGCCTCGCGCTTGTATTCCTGCTTCGGGTTCTTCTGCGCATAGCCGCGCAGATGGATGCCCTGACGCAGATGATCGAGCGCGGCCAGATGCTCGCGCCACGCGCGGTCGAGCGTCTGCAGCATGATCGAGCGCTCGAACGCGCTGAACGATTCGCGGCCGACCAACTGGACCTTCGCCTCGTACCCTTCGTCCGCGGCGGCCTCGACCGCTTCGAGAATCTCTTCCGCGCTGATCGAGTTCGACTCGTTGATCATTTCCTGAATCGCGAGGTCGAGCTGCCATTCGTTGCGCAGCACTTCCTCGAGCTCGGGCACGTCCCACTGCTCTTCGATGCTGCCCACCGGCACGAACTGATGCACGATGTCGCCGACCACGCCGTGACGCATCGCGCTGATGGTCTCGGTGATGTCGTTCGCTTCGAGCAGTTCGTTGCGCTGCTGGTAGATCACCTTGCGCTGGTCGTTCGATACGTCGTCGTATTCGAGCAATTGCTTACGAATATCGAAGTTGCGCGCCTCGACCTTGCGTTGCGCCGATTCAATCGAGCGCGACACGATGCCTGCTTCGATCGCCTCGCCTTCCGGCATCTTCAGGCGGTCCATGATCGCGCGCACGCGGTCGCCCGCGAAAATGCGCAGCAGCGGATCTTCCAGCGACAGATAGAAGCGCGACGAACCCGGGTCGCCCTGACGGCCCGCACGGCCGCGCAGCTGGTTGTCGATCCGGCGCGACTCGTGACGTTCGGTGCCGATGATGTGCAGACCGCCCGCGGCCTTCACCTGGTCGTGCAGCGTCTGCCATTCGTCGTGCAGCTTCTGGATGCGGCGCTGCTTTTCGTCGGCGGCGAGCGTTTCGTCCTGCTCGATGAACGACGCCTGCTTCTCCGCGTTGCCGCCGAGCACGATGTCCGTACCACGGCCGGCCATGTTGGTCGCGATCGTGACGCGCTGCGGACGGCCCGCTTCGGCGACGATCTCCGCTTCGCGCGCGTGCTGCTTCGCGTTCAGCACTTCGTGCGGCAAGCTGACCTGCTTCAGCAGATGCGACAGCAGCTCCGAGTTCTCGATCGACGTCGTGCCAACCAGCACCGGCTGACCTCGTTCGAAGCACTCGCGAATGTCGCGGATCACCGCGTCGTAGCGTTCCTTCGCGGTCTTGTAGATCTGATCCTGCTTGTCGATCCGCTTCGGCGGACGGTTGGTCGGGATCACGACCGTTTCGAGACCGTAGATCTCGTTGAATTCGTACGCTTCGGTGTCGGCCGTGCCGGTCATGCCGGCCAGCTTCGCGTACATGCGGAAGTAGTTCTGGAACGTGATCGATGCGAGCGTCTGGTTCTCGCTCTGGATCTTCACGTGTTCCTTCGCCTCGACCGCCTGGTGCAGACCGTCAGACCAACGGCGGCCGGCCATCAGACGGCCGGTAAATTCGTCGACGATGATCACTTCGCCGTTCTGCACGACGTAGTGCTGATCCTTGAAGAACAGCGTGTGCGCGCGCAACGCCGCATACACGTGGTGCATCAGCGTGATGTTCTGCGGCGCGTACAGGCTTTCGCCGTCGCCGATCAGGCCCCACTCGGAGAGCAGGCGCTCGGCCTTTTCGTGGCCCGACTCGGTCAGGAAGACCTGACGGCCTTTTTCGTCCAGCGTGTAGTCGCCCGGCTTCTCGACGCCGGTGCCGTCCGCCTTCTCTTCGCCGATCTGGCGCTCGAGCAGCGGCGGCAACGCGTTCATGCGCACGTAGAGTTCGGTGTGATCTTCGGCCTGGCCGGAGATGATCAGCGGCGTACGCGCTTCGTCGATCAGGATCGAGTCCACCTCGTCGACGACCGCGAAGTTCAGGCTACGCTGCACGCGCGCGTCGGTCTCGTAGACCATGTTGTCGCGCAGGTAGTCGAAGCCGAATTCGTTGTTGGTGCCGTAGGTGATGTCGGCGGCGTAGGCTTGCTGCTTCGCCGTGTGCTCCATCTGCGACAGGTTGATACCGACCGACAGACCGAGGAAGTTGTAGAGACGCGCCATCCATTCGGCGTCGCGCTGCGCGAGGTAGTCGTTGACCGTGACCACGTGGACGCCGCGGCCCGACAGCGCGTTCAGGTAGACCGGCAGCGTCGCGACGAGCGTCTTGCCCTCGCCGGTGCGCATTTCGCTGATCTTGCCGTAGTGCAGCGCCATACCGCCGATCAGCTGCACGTCGAAGTGGCGCATCTTCAGCACCCGCTTGCTGGCCTCGCGGCAGACCGCGAACGCTTCCGGCAGGATCTTGTCGAGCGATTCGCCGCTCGCGACGCGCTGGCGGAATTCACCCGTTTTGGCGCGCAGTTGGTCATCCGTCAATTGCTCGATCTGCGGCTCGAGCGCATTGATCGCCGCGACGGTCTTTTGATATTGCTTGACTAGCCGCTGATTACGGCTGCCAAAAATCTTCTGTAGAAAACCGGTGGTCATCGGATCGGTGTCTGCGTCGCGGCTTCGGCTGGCTCGCGGTATGCACTATGCGCATACCGCGCCTAGGTCGGAAAGTCCTCGGCGGCTTAGTCCAAGTGTGAATTCGAATCGGGCATTTTAGCACGCGCCTCCGGCCGCGCTCGTGTCGCAGGCGTGACGGCGCCGGCCTCCGCCAGCCCCGCCCGGCAACCTCCGGCGCGGCGCGGACCGACTTCGCGAGCTGCCCGCGCGGTACAATCGCGGCGTGAGCGCGCATGGGGCGAGCTCACGTCGTCAATCCCAAACATGAGCCGTTTTTCGTCCTTTTCAAGGCCGCCGAAGCAGTTCGATCGGCGCCGTCCGCAACCGCTTGCCGAGGTACTCGGCCGCACGGACGCGTTCGCTGCGCTGCGCGCAGGCGTCGAGCAGATCGCCGCGCTCGAGAAGGATCTGCGCGAGCTGCTGCCCGATTATCTGGCGACGAGCGTCGAGCCTGGCTTCATCAAGGAGGGCGTGCTGGCCCTGTTCGCCGCGCACAACGCGCTCGCGGCGCGTCTGCGGCATCTAGAGCCGCGGCTGCTGGCGGATTTGCAGCAGCGCGGCTGGCCCGTGCAGGCGCTGAAGATTCGCGTGCGGCCGCAGCCGCTGAAAGAACCGCCGCCCGTAAAACAAGCGCGCATGACACCGGCGGGCGCCGCCGCACTGCAGGCGTTGAGCGAATCGCTTGAGCCTTCGCCGTTGCAGGAGGCGCTCGCGCGCATGGCCGCGCGGCATCGGCGCAATCGCTGAACGCTCGACGAAAAAAAACGGCCCCGAGGGGCCGTTTTTCATTCGCTTGCCCGTTACGCTGGCTTTATGCGAACGCAGTCTGCGTCTCGTACGCGAAGCCGCGCGGGGCCTTCTGCGTGTCGTCGAAAGTGACGATTTCGTACGAGTCTTCGTGCGCGAGCAACTCACGCAGCAACGCGTTGTTCAGACCGTGGCCCGACTTGTACGCGGTGTACGACGCGAGCAGCGGGTGGCCGACCACGTACAGGTCGCCGATGGCGTCGAGCATTTTGTGCTTGACGAACTCGTCGTCGTAACGCAAGCCGTCGTTGTTCAGGATGCGATACTCGTCGAGCACGATCGCGTTGTCCATGCTGCCGCCGCGCGCGAGGCCAAGCTCACGCATCATTTCCACTTCGTGCGCGAAGCCAAACGTGCGGGCACGCGCGATTTCGCGCACGTACGACGTGTTGGCGAAATCCACTTCCAACGCCTGACCGGTTTTGTCCACGGCCGGGTGACGGAAGTCGATCGTGAATTTGAGCTTGAAACCGAAGTACGGATCGAGGCGCGCGAACTTGTCGCCGTCACGGATTTCGACCGGCTTCGTGACCTTGATGAATTTCTTCGGCGCGTTCTGCTCTTCGATACCCGCCGACTGGATCAGGAACACGAACGAACCCGCACTGCCATCCATGATCGGGATTTCCTCGGCGGTGACGTCGACGTAAAGATTGTCGATGCCAAGACCGGCGCAGGCGGACATCAGATGCTCAATGGTCGACACGCGCGCGCCGTCTTTCTGCAACACGGAAGCCAGACGCGTATCGCCAATCGCCAGCGCCGACGCAGGAATGTCCACCGGCGTGGGCAAATCCACGCGCGAAAAAACGATGCCAGTGCCCGGCGCCGCCGGGCGGAGCGTCAAATTGACTTTACGGCCGGAGTGCAGCCCGATGCCGACAGTCTTGACGATCGATTTAATTGTGCGCTGCTTCAACATGGTGGCATTCTGTTCGATTGAAAATCCCAATCAGGATTTTTTATTTCATAGCGCGAATTATACTCCAATCCCCAGACCAGCGTCTTTGCGGGGAACGTGACAATCTGTTTCGCTGCATTACCCACTGGGCTCCCCGACGGAAAGCGTGACGGGCCGATGCCCCGGAACGGAGGCGTTTCCGGTCATCGGCCCGCGTAACGGCCTGTCACAAAAGCGTCGTAATCACCGTTGCCGTAACGCCACGCGGAATAAGCGCAGGGTCGCGACGAAGGTGCGACGTCAGCAACTAGCTCAACGTGGCGAGAATACTCGCTGCATCGCTGACTTCGAATTTGCCGGCAGCCTCGACATTCAGCGTCTTGACCACGCCGTCGTCGATCACCATCGCGTAGCGCAGGGAACGGATCCCCATGCCGCGCGCCGACAGATCCTGCTCCAGACCAAGCGCCCGTGTGAAAGCCGCACTACCGTCCGCCATCATGCGCACCTTGCCCGAGGTGTGCTGATCGCGTCCCCACGCGCCCATGACGAACGCGTCGTTGACGGACACGCACCAGATTTCGTCGATGCCGGCAGCGCGCAACTGCTCGGCATGCTCGACATAGCCCGGTACATGTTTGGCCGAACAGGTCGGCGTGAACGCGCCGGGCAATCCGAAGATCACCACGCGCTTGCCCGCCGTCTGCTCGTGCACGTCGAAACTGTTCGGTCCGATCGTGCAGCCCGCCCGGTCGTCTTCGACGTACTCGAAGAGCGTCGCGTCGGGCAACTTTTCACCTTCCTTGATCATGCTCAGTCCTTTGCATCGATGCGAAGCACGCTCGCACGTCCTCGTGTCGCAGTGAATTTCGGTTCGGCCCATTCAACTATAAGCCAACGCCGTTCGGCGGCAGCCACTTCGTCCGCTTCGCGAATCCGCAGAGGGCAGTTGCCCCTGCCGCGAATCAGACGATAAGCGACCTGCTTGCCGTTCACCCGCCACGCTCGTGCGTTCGTCCGCCAGCGCTGCATCTGCGACCTTACTCGCAACGCGGCAACGAAGCCTGCCCGTGCGCTCAGTCCGCCTGCTTGCGCAGGAATGCCGGAATGTCGTACGTATCGACGCCCTTTTCCTGCAGCGCCTGCACGTGCGAGGCCGCCGTGTCGCGCGAGGTGCGCCACACTGCCGGCGTATCGAGCGCGCCGTAGTCGGCCGTGCTGGCGTGGCCTGCCGCCGGTGCGTACGCCGCATGCGTCATCGCGCCGATCGGCTGGTTGTCGGTGCCGGTGCGCAGCAGCGTCATCGGTGCAGATTGCTGCTTCTTCGCCGCGCGGCCGAGGCCCGTCGCGACGACCGTCACGCGCAGCGCGTCGCCCATCGCGTCGTCGTACACGGCGCCGAAGATCACCGTGGCATCTTCCGCGGCATAGCTCTTGATCGTGTTCATCACTTCGCGCGTTTCCGACAGACGCAGCGAACGGCTCGACGTGATGTTGACCAGCACGCCACGCGCGCCCGACAGATCGACGCCTTCCAGCAGCGGGCTCGCGACGGCCTGTTCGGCCGCAAGACGCGCGCGATCGACGCCGGCAACCGTCGCCGTGCCCATCATCGCCTTGCCCTGCTCGCCCATCACGGTCTTCACGTCTTCGAAGTCGACGTTGACGAGACCGTCGACGTTGATGATTTCCGCAATGCCCGCGACCGCGTTGTTCAGAACGTCGTCAGCGCACTGGAAGCACTTGTCCATCTCGGCGTCGTCGCCCATCACCTCGAACAGCTTATCGTTCAGCACGACGATCAGCGAGTCGACGTGATCCTCCAGTTGCTGCGAACCGGCTTCCGCCACGCGCATACGCTTGCCGCCTTCGAATTCGAACGGCTTGCTGACGACGCCAACGGTCAAAATACCCATTTCCTTCGCGATCTGCGCGACGACCGGTGCCGCGCCCGTGCCGGTACCGCCACCCATGCCGGCGGTGATGAACACCATGTGCGCGCCGCGCAGTGCGTCGGCGATACGCTCGCGTGCTTCTTCAGCGGCGGCGTGCCCCATTTCCGGCTTGGCGCCCGCGCCCAGACCCGTGTTGCCGAGCTGGATCACCGCGGTGGCGCGCGAACGCGACAGCGCCTGCGCGTCCGTGTTCATCACGATGAAGTCGACGCCTTGCACGCCTTTGTTGATCATGTGCTGAACGGCATTGCCGCCAGCGCCACCGACTCCGACGACCTTGATGATCGTGCCGCTCGTTTCGGTTTCCAGCATCTGGAATTCCATGTTGCCTCCGTCAAGATAAAAAGTTACCGCCACTCGGCGTTATCCGGCAGGAGATCGGGCAACCCCCTGTCGCGCGCCGGCCGCCGGCACCAGCGCGAATTTCTCGAAACCCGTGGTCAGAAGTTGCCGAGGAACCAGTCCTTCATGCGCGAGAACACCTGTCCCATCGACCCCGACTGCACCGCAACCTTGCGCCCGCGCATGCGCTGCGAGCGTCCTTCGACGAGCAGACCCATCGCCGTCGAATAGCGCGGATTGCGCACGACGTCGGCGAGACCGCCCGCATACTCCGGCACGCCGATGCGCACCGGTTTCAGGAAAATGTCCTCACCGAGCTCGACCATGCCGATCATCATCGACGCGCCGCCCGTCAGCACGACGCCCGAGCTCAGCAGTTCCTCATAACCCGACTCGCGCACCACCTGCTGCACGAGCGAAAACAGTTCTTCGACGCGCGGCTCGATCACGGCCGCCAATGCCTGGCGCGACAGCGTGCGCGGACCGCGCTCGCCGAGACCCGGCACTTCGATCATCTCGTCCGGATCGGCGAGCGCCTGCTTGGCGATGCCGTAGTCGACCTTGATGTCCTCGGCATCCGGCGTCGGCGTGCGCAGCGCCATCGCGATGTCGCTCGTGATCTGGTCGCCGGCGATCGGAATCACGGCCGTGTGGCGAATCGCGCCTTCGCTGAAGATCGCGATGTCCGTCGTGCCGCCGCCGATGTCGACCAGCACCACGCCCAGTTCCTTTTCGTCTTCCGTCAGCACTGCGAGCGACGACGCGAGCGGCTGCAGAATCAGGTCGTTCACTTCGAGGCCGCAGCGACGCACGCACTTGACGATGTTCTGCGCCGCGCTCACGGCACCGGTCACGATATGCACCTTCACTTCGAGGCGGATGCCGCTCATGCCGATCGGCTCGCGCACGTCTTCCTGACCGTCGATGATGAATTCCTGCGTGAGGATATGCAGCACCTGCTGGTCGGTCGGAATGTTGATCGCCTTCGCGGTTTCGATTACGCGCGCGACGTCGGCCTGCGTGACTTCCTTCTCCTTGATCGCGACCATGCCGCTCGAATTGAAGCTGCGGATATGGCTGCCGGCGATCCCGGTGAACACGTTCGTGATCTTGCAGTCGGCCATCAGCTCGGCTTCCTCGAGCGCGCGCTGAATCGACTGCACGGTGGCTTCGATATTCACCACCACGCCCTTCTTGAGCCCCTTCGATTCGCTCTGGCCGAGACCGATCACCTCGTAGTGACCCTCGCCCTTCAACTCGGCGACGATGGCCACTACCTTCGACGTTCCGATGTCGAGGGCGACCAGCAGATCTTTATAGTCTTTACTCATAGCGTGCTCAGTGCGTGTGATGTCCGTTTACTTCTTGCCCTTGTCGGGTTCGCTGATGAAGCGCATGCCAGTGGCACGAATCGCGAAACCGTTCGGATAGCGCAAGTCCGCATTCTCGATATCCTTTCCCCAACGTTGCGTCACCGCGCTCCATGCCGCGGTCAGGCGCTTGCTGCGATCGGCCAGCGTGTCCTGATTGCGTTCGCGGCCCAACTCCACCTGCGTGCCGTTCGACAGCTTCACCGTCCACGCGTAGCGCGGCGACAGCGTCACTTCCTCGGGCGTCTCGTGGATCGCCGCGAACCACGTCTGGAAGTCGTGATAACGCGCGACGACTTCCTTCGCCGTACCGTCCGGGCCGTCGAACGCCGGCAGGTCTCCGTCGAGCTCGCCCTGGTTCGCGGTGAACAGCTCGCCGTCGACGCTCACCAGCTGATCGCTGCCCCACGTCCCAAGCGGCTTGTACTCCTCGAGCGTGACAGCCAGTGCATTCGGCCACACGCGCCGTACGCTCGCGTGACGCACCCACGGCATCTGCTCGAACGCCTGCCGTGCGGCGTCGAGATCGACCGTGAAGTAGTTGCCCTTCAGTCGCCCCACCACGCCGGCGCGTACCGTCGGCGAATTGATGTGCTCGGTATCGCCGTCGATCTGGATCTCGCGCAGCGCGAAATTCGGGCGCTGGATCAGCCAGTAACCGCCCGCCGCCAGCAGCACGAGCACCAGCAACGCGTGCAACGCGTTGGTGGCGAGATTGAGCTGGCGAACGTTGTTCCACATGGTGTCGCTTGCGGTTGCCTTGGTTAATCCTGCAGCGTCAGCGCCAACACGCCGACCACCAGTTCCTGATAGCTGATGCCGACCGCGCGCGCCGCTTTCGGCGGCAGCGAGTGATCGGTCATGCCGGGCGCCGTATTCACTTCGAGGAAGTACGGCTTGCCTTCGCCGTCGAGCATGAAGTCCGCGCGGCCCCAGTCGGTGCAGCCGAGCACATCGAACGCGCGGCGCGCGAGCACCTTCAGGCGCGCTTCCTCTTCGGCGCCGAGACCGCACGGAATCAGATACTGCGTGTCGTTGGCGACGTACTTCGCGTGGTAGTCGTAGAACTCGCCGGCCGGCACGATGCGGATCACCGGCAGGTCCAGATTGCCGGCGATGCACGCGGTGTACTCGCCGCCGCCTTCGATGCTCTTCTCGACCACGACGATACGGTCGTGCTTCACGGCTTCGATCAACGCGGCCGGCAGCGCATCCGCGCTCTTCACCTTGATCACGGCGACACTCGAACCTTCGCTCGCCGGCTTCACGAACAGCGGCAGACCGAGCTTCGCGACGATCTCCTTGGCGCGCGCTTCGTAGTCGTCACCGCGCAGCACCGCTTCGAACGGCGGAGTCGGAATGCCGAGCTGCTGCCACACGAGCTTGGTGCGGAACTTGTCGAGACCGAGCGCCGAGCCGAGCACGCCGCTACCGGTGTAACGGATGCCATAGAAATCCAGCGCGCCCTGGATCTGGCCGTTCTCGCCGTAACCGCCATGCAGCGCGTTGAACGCGCGCACGAAGCCTTCATCCTTCAACGCGGACAGCGGACGCTCGGCCGGATCGAACGGATGCGCGTCGACGCCCGCGTCACGCAGGCCTTGCAACACCAGGCGCCCGGAATTGAGCGACACCTCGCGCTCGGCGGAATTACCGCCGAGCAGCACTGCCACCTTGCCGAATTGTTTAGGGTCGATACTGCTCATCTCACACCTTCTGTTCCTGAGCGAGTCGAACCGGCACACCGCCGATCGAACCCGCGCCCATCGTAATCACCACATCGCCGTCGCGCACCACCGTGGACAGCGCGTCCGGCACTTCATCCACCGTATCGACAAACACCGGCTCGACCTTGCCCGCGACGCGCAGCGCGCGCGCCAATGCGCGGCCGTCGGCGGCGACGATCGGCGCTTCGCCGGCCGCATAGACTTCGGTCAGCACGAGCGCGTCGACGGTCGACAGCACTTTCACGAAATCCTCGAAGCAATCACGCGTGCGCGTGAAGCGGTGCGGCTGGAACGCCAGCACCAGACGCCGGCCCGGAAATGCGCCGCGCGCCGCCGCCAACGTGGCGGCCATTTCGACCGGGTGGTGACCGTAGTCGTCCACCAGCGTGTAGGAGCCCGCGGCCTGGCCGTCGCTGAGAACCGGCACTTCGCCATAGCGTTGGAAGCGTCGGCCGACGCCGTTGAAATCCGCGAGCGCTCGCTGGATATCGGCATCTCTCACTTCGAGTTCAGTCGCAATTGCAATTGCGGCCAACGCGTTCTGCACGTTGTGCTCGCCCGGCAGGTTCAACGTGACGTCGAGCGGCGCCGCGTCTTCGCGCATCACGGTGAAATGCATGCGGCCTTCGCGAGCTTCGACGTTGACCGCGCGCACCTGCGCATCGGCCGCGAAACCGTAGCGGATGATCGGCTTCGACACGAACGGCAGGATCTCCTTCACGTTCGGATCGTCGACGCACAGCACCGCGATGCCGTAGAACGGCAAACGGTGCGTGAATTCGATGAAGGCCTGCTTCAGACGCGCAAAGTCGTGACCATAGGTGTCCATATGATCGGCGTCGATGTTCGTGATGACCTCGATCACCGGGAACAGGTTCAGGAACGACGCGTCCGATTCGTCCGCCTCGGCGACGATGAAGTCGCCGGTGCCGAGGCGCGCATTCGCGCCCGCGCTGATCAGCCGGCCGCCGATCACGAAGGTCGGATCGAGCCCGCCCGCGGCGAGCACGCTCGCGACCAGCGACGTGGTCGTGGTCTTGCCGTGCGTGCCGGCAATCGCGATGCCCTGCTTCAGACGCATCAACTCCGCGAGCATCACCGCGCGCGGCACGATCGGAATGCGGCGATGACGCGCGGCCAGCACTTCCGGGTTGTCGCTGCGCACCGCGGTCGACACCACCACCGCGTTCGCGCCTTCGATGTTCTGCGCCGCGTGCCCGATCGAAATGCGCGCGCCGAGCCCGGCGAGGCGCTCGGTGACCGCGTTGCCCGACAGGTCCGAGCCGCTCACCTGATAGCCGAGATTGACGAGCACTTCGGCGATGCCGCTCATGCCCACGCCGCCGATGCCGACGAAATGAATGTGTTTGACGATGTGTTTCATTGCTTTCCTTCCGGGCTCACGCCCGCCATCGAACCCGCAGCCGCCACGGTCGCGCAGATCTGCGCGACCTGTTCGGTGGCATCCGGTTTCGCGAGCGAGCGCGAACGCTCCGCCATTTCCGCGAGACTTTCCCGCGTCTGGCTGCGCAACCAGTCGGCGAGCTTTTCCGCCGACAGATCGCGTTGTTGCACGACCAGCGCCGCGCCGTTGTCGGCGAGGAACGCTGCATTAGTGGTCTGGTGATCGTCGACCGCGTACGGGAACGGCACGAACAGCGCCGCGACGCCGACCGCCGAGATCTCCGACACGGTCATCGCGCCCGAGCGGCAGATCACCAGATCGGCTGCTTCGTAAGCGCTCGTCATGTCGTCGATGAACGGCACGAGCGAGACATCCGCACCAGCCTGCAAACCAGCCGCCGCGTAGTTCTCGCGCAGCGCGTCGATATGCTTCGCGCCCGCCTGATGCACGATGCGCGGTCTCTCGTTGGAGCCAAGCAGCGCGAGCGCGCGCGGCACGACTTCGTTCAACGCCGCGGCGCCGAGACTGCCGCCCACGACGAGCATGTTCAGCGGACCATTACGCTGCGCGTAGCGTGCTTTGGGTGGATTCGCCCGCGCAAGTTCCTCGCGAATCGGATTACCGGTCCATTCGCCGTGGGGCAGTGCATCCGGAAACGCGACCAGCACGCGCTTCGCGAGTTTTGCAAGCACCTTGTTCGCGAGACCGGCGATCGAATTCTGTTCGTGCAGCACGAGCGGCCGGCCGCTCAGCGCGGTCATCAGACCGGCCGGGAACGTGATGTAGCCGCCCATGCCGAGCACGACGTCGGGCTTCACGCGACGCAGCACGCTCAAACTCTGCGTGCACGCGCGCAGCAGATTCACCGGCAGCATCAGCTTGGTCTTCAGGCCTTTGCCGCGCACGCCGCCGAAGCGCAGGTACTCCATTGGAATGCCGTGCTTCGGTACCAGCGTCGCTTCCATGCCCGCGGGGTTGCCGAGCCACACGACTTTCCAGCCCCACGCCTGCATCAGATGGGCGACCGCGAGCCCCGGGAACACGTGTCCCCCGGTGCCGCCGGCCATCACCATCAGCGTGCGTTGTGGCAGAGCCGTCATACCTTGCCCCCGCGCATCAACACACGATTTTCATAGTCGACCCGCATCAGCACCGCGATCGCCACGCAGTTCAACAAAATGCCCGAGCCGCCGTAACTGACGAGCGGCAACGTCAGGCCCTTGGTCGGCAGTAGGCCGAGGTTCACGCCCATGTTGATGAAGGTCTGCGCGCCGAACCATATGCCGACGCCCTTCGCGACCAGACCCGCGAACGTGCGATCGAGCGCTAGCGCCTGGCGGCCGATCTCGAACGAACGGCGCACGATCCAGTAGAACATCAGGATCACGACGAGCACACCGACGAAACCGAGCTCCTCGCCGATCACCGCGAGAATGAAGTCGGTATGCGCTTCCGGCAGATAGTTGAGCTTCTCGACGCTGCCGCCGAGACCGACGCCGAACCACTCGCCGCGCCCGAACGCGATCAGCGAGTGCGTCAGCTGATACGCCTTGCCCTGCGCGTAGCGATCGTCCCACGGATCGAGGTAGGCGAAGATCCGCTCACGACGCCACGGCGACGCCCACACCAGCAACGTGAACGTGCCCACCGCGGTCGCGACGAGGCCGCCAAACAGCTTGCCGTTCACACCGCCGAGGAACAGCACGCCCATCGCGATCGCCGCGATCACCATGAACGCGCCCATGTCCGGCTCGAGCAGCAGCAGCATGCCGACGAGACCGACCGCGACGGCCATCGGCAGAAAGCCCTTGGCGAAGCTGTGCATGTATTCCTGCTTGCGCACCGTGTAGTTCGCCGCGTAGATCGTCACCGCGAGCTTCATGATTTCCGACGGCTGCATGTTCGTGATGCCGAGCGGAATCCAGCGGCGCGCGCCGTTCACGCCCTTGCCGATGTGCGGGATCAGCACGATCACGAGCGCGACGAGCGAGATCAGGAAGAGCTTCGGTGCGTACTTGTCCCACGTCGAAATCGGAATGCGGAACGACGCGACGCCGACCGCCGCGCCCATCAGCACGAAGATGAGCTGGCGCACGAGGAACGCCCAATCGCGATACGACGCGTACTTCGGCGAATCGGGCATCGCGATCGACGCCGAGTACACCATCACGACGCCGAGCCCGAGCAGCGCGACGACGACCCACAGCAGCGAGTGGTCGTAGTCGAGCATGCGCGAGCGCAGCGGCCGCACGCCGTTGACCGCGCTCGCGAGACCGCTGCCGCCCGTGCGGGTGGACGTGCGCGCCGCGGCGCCGTTGCCGCCGGAGGGTTCGCGCGAGCCGAAACGTTCCGACCAGCTCATATCATCGTCCCCCGTTCGGCCGCGATATCTTCGACCGTGCTGCGGAATACCGCCGCGCGGTGTGCGTAACCCTTGAACATGTCGAAGCTCGCGCACGCGGGCGACAGCAGCACCGCGTCGCCGGGCTGCGCGAGCGCGGTGGCCGCGCGCGTCGCGTCTTCAAGAGTCGCGTGATCGGTCATCGCGACGCCGCAATGTTCGAGCGCCGCGCGAATCTGTGGCGCGTCGCGGCCGATCAGCATCACCGCGCGGCACCAGCGCATCACCGGTGCGGCGAGCGGCTCGAACTCCTGACCCTTGCCGTCGCCGCCGGCGATCAGCACGACGCGCTGCGCGAGACCGTCGAGCGCGGCGACCGTCGCGCCGACGTTGGTGCCCTTGCTGTCGTCCACATAGTCGATGCCGTCGATCGACGCGATCAGTTCCACGCGATGCGGCTCGCCGCGATATTCGCGCAGGCCGTGCAAAAGCGGCGCGCCGGGCAGGCCGATCGCGCGTGCGAGCGCGTACGCGGCCAACGCGTTGGCGGCGTTGTGCAGGCCACGGATGCGCAGTGCGTCGGCGGGCATCAGACGCTTCGACGCGATGTCGGGCGTTGCGGCTGCTTCGTTCTTGCGACGGCGCTTCGGCGTCGGCGCCCCGAAGGAAGTCCCCTTGGGAGACTCGTCGCTCGCGTCGCGATCTTGCGCTTCGACGAGCCACACCATGCCGTTGTCGCGCAGGAGGCCATAGTCACCGTCGTTCTTCGGCTCGGTCACGCCGAACGTGACGACCTCCGCGTCGCCGCTGGCGGGCGCGAGCGCCATCACGCGTGCGTCGTCGCGGTTCAGCACGCGCACCGTCCGTGTACCGAAGATGCGGCCCTTCGCGGCTACGTACGCATCGAGTCCGCCGTGCCAGTCCAGATGATCCTGCGTGATGTTGAGCACGGCGGCCGCGTCCGGCGTAAACGTATTCGAGGTCTCTAGCTGAAAGCTCGACAGTTCGAGCACCCACACGTCGGGCAGCGCGGTCTGGTCGATCGCTTCGGAGAGCTTGTCGAGCAGCGACGGGCTGATGTTGCCCGCCACCGCGACCTTCTTGCCCGCGCGTTCGCACAGCAAGCCGGCGAGACTCGTCGTCGTGGTCTTGCCGTTCGTGCCGGTGATCGCTATCACCTTCGGCGCGTAGCCGGACTCGCCGAGCGTGCGCAGCGCCTGCGAGAACAGTTCGAGTTCGCCCCACACCGGGATGCCCTGCTCGCGCGCCGCCGTGACCAGCGGCAGCAGATCGGCGGCCAGCGGCGACAGTCCCGGGCTGATCGCGACCAGCTCGACGCCTTCGAGCAGCACCGGCGAAAACGGACCGCCGACGAAATCGGCATCGACGCCATGCGCTTCGAGCGCGGACAGATTCGGCGGCACTTCGCGCGTATCGGCCACGCGCAGCCGACAGCCGTGCCTGGCGCACCAGCGCGCCATCGCGAGACCGGATTCACCCAGTCCCAGCACGAGCACCATCGGCTTTTGCCGATCCCGAAACTTCTCGCCGAACATCGCCTGCTTCCTTAAATACTGCTGCTTAACGCAATTTGAGCGTGGACAAACCGAACAGGCACAACATCAACGTGATGATCCAGAAACGCACGACCACCTGCGTTTCCTTCCAGCCCGACAATTCGAAATGGTGATGCAGCGGTGCCATCTTGAAGAGCCGCCGCCCTTCGCCGTAGCGGCGCTTCGTGTATTTGAACCACGTGACCTGCAGCATCACCGACAGCGTTTCCGCGACGAAAATACCGCCCATGATGAACAGCACGATTTCCTGACGCACGATCACCGCGACCGTGCCGAGCGCACCGCCGAGCGCGAGCGCGCCGACGTCGCCCATGAACATCTGCGCCGGGTGCGTGTTGAACCAAAGAAACGCAAGACCCGCGCCGCCCATCGCCGAACAGAAGATCAGCAATTCGCCTGCGCCGGGGATGTGCGGGAACAGCAGGTATTTCGAGTAGACCGAGCTGCCCATCACGTACGCGAACACGCCGAGCGACGCGCCGACCAGCACGACCGGCATGATCACGAGGCCATCGAGGCCGTCGGTCAGGTTCACCGCGTTGCTCGCGCCGACGATCACCAGGTACGTCAACACGATGAAGCCCCACACGCCGAGCGGATAGGTCATCGACTTGAAGAACGGCAACAGCAGGTCGGCGCGCGCGGGCAGGCCCATCGACAGGCCGCTGCGCACCCACGCCATGAACAGGTCGAACACGCGCACGTTGCTCGCCTCGGACACGCTGAACGCGAGATACACCGCCGCGAACAGGCCGATCACCGATTGCCAGAAATACTTCTCGCGCGACGACATGCCGCGCGGGTCCTTGTGGACGACCTTGCGGTAATCGTCGACCCAGCCGATCACGCCGAAGCCGAACGTGACGAGCATCACGATCCAGATGAAGCGGTTGGTCAGATCGGCCCACAGCAGCGTGGCCACGGCAATGCCGAGCAGGATCAGCACGCCGCCCATCGTCGGCGTGCCCGATTTGACGAGGTGAGTTTGGGGGCCGTCCTTGCGAACGGCCTGGCCGACCTTCATCGCGGTCAGCTTGCGAATGACCGCCGGGCCGCAAACGAGCCCGATCAACAACGCGGTGATGGTCGCCATCACCGCGCGAAACGTCAGATAACTGAACACGCGCAAGAAGCTTGCGTCATTCTGCAGCCATTGCGCCAGCGCCAGTAGCATGCCTGGATCCTTCTATTTCAATGTGCAGCGGGCGTCGTGCCCGCGGCGTTGGGTTGTGGACTCGTAACGGCGTCCACCACGCGCTCCATCTGCATGAAGCGCGAGCCTTTCACGAGAAGCGTTGCGGCAGCGCCGAAGCCGGCCTGCTGCAGTTGCGCGACCAGTGCGCCGACATCGGCGACGTGGTGCGCACCCGCGCCGTATGCGGTGCAGGCGTCGCGCGAGGCGTCGCCGATCGCATACAGCGCGTCGATACCGCGCTCTTTCGCATACGCGCCGATTTCGCGGTGAAACGCCGGGCCGTTGTCGCCGACTTCGCCCATGTCGCCCATCACCAGCACACGCGGCGATTCACGTGACGCGAGCACGTCGATCGCGGCGCGCATCGAATCGGGATTCGCGTTGTAGGTGTCGTCGATCACGGTTGCGCCCGCGAGCGTGCCGAGCACGGCCTGCTTGACCTGCAGACGGCCCTTCACCGCGCCGAACGATTCGAGGCCGCGCTGGATCGCGTCGAGCGACACGCCCGCTGCCAACGCGGCGGAGGCCGCCGCGAGCGCGTTGTGCGCGTTGTGATTGCCGAGCACCTGCAGCGTGACGTCGAGATGGCCTTGCGGCGTGTCGATACTCAAACGCTTGCCGTCGAATCTGCCCTTCACCGCGGCTTCGGTCGTGCGCTCCGCGCTGTTCAACGCGAAATCGATGATGCGGCTGCCGGTCGCGGCGACGCGCCAGATGCTCGCGTATGCGTCGTCGGCGGGGAATACCGCCGTGCCTTCCGGCGACAGCACGTGAATCACGCTCGCGTGTTCGAGCGCGACCGCCTCGACGGTCGCCATGAATTCCTGGTGCTCGCGCTGCGCGTTGTTGACGACGGCAACCGTCGGCTCGGCAAGCTTCGCGAGCTGTTCAGTTTCGCCCGGATGGTTCATGCCGAGTTCGACCACCGCGAGCCGATGCGCGGCATGCAGACGGAACAGCGTGAGCGGAAGGCCGATGTCGTTGTTGAAATTGCCCGCGGTCGCGAGACGCGCATCCGCGCCGACCGCGGCCGCGAAGATCGAGGCGATCATTTCCTTGACCGTGGTCTTGCCGTTGCTGCCCGTGACCGCGACGAGCGGCAGGTCGAACTGACGACGCCAGCCGCGCGCGAGCGCGCCGAGCGCTTCGCGCGTATCGGCGACGCGGATCGCGGGCACGCTCCAGCTATCCGGCGTGCGCGCGACGAGCACCGCCGCGACGTTGCGCTCGGCCACTTGCGGCAGGAAGTCGTGCGCGTCGAAACGGTCGCCCTTGATCGCGATGAACAGATCGCCGGGGCCAGCGCTGCGGCTGTCGGTCGACACGCGCTCGAAGCGCACGCTGTCGTCGCCGGTGACGCTCGCGCCGGGGATCTGCGCGGCGGCTGCACGTAGCGAGAACATGTTCATTCGCCACCTCCGCGTGTTTGTGTGGCGCGCGCGGCGAGCGCGAGGCGGGCGTGGTCCTGATCGGAGAAAGCGCGTTTCTTGCCCATGATTTCCTGTGTGGCTTCGTGCCCCTTGCCGGCCAGCACGATCACGTCTTCGCGCGCGGCGCCGCGGATCGCCTGCAGGATCGCGCTCGCGCGGTCCTCGATGCGGCGCGCCTGCGACGCTTCCTGCATGCCCGCGGCAATTTGCTCGATGATCGCGAGCGGATCTTCGCTGCGCGGGTTGTCGCTCGTCACGACGACGTCGTCCGCCAGCCGCTCGGCGATCGCGCCCATCAGCGGACGCTTGGTCGCATCGCGGTCGCCGCCGCAGCCGAACATGCAGACGAGTTCGCCGCCGCGCGCGGTCGCGATCGGCCGCAGTGCTTCGAGCGTCTTTTCGAGCGCGTCGGGTGTGTGCGCGTAGTCGATCACGACGAGCGGCTCGTCGTTCTGCAGACGGCCGCCCAGACGCTGCATGCGGCCGTTCACCGGTTCGAGCTTCGCGAGTTCGGCGAGCGCAGCGTCGAACGGCACGTTGGCGGCGAGCAGCACGCCGAGCACCGCGAGCAGATTGCCGACGTTGAAGAGGCCGAGCGTTTGCACTTCGACTTCGGCGTTGCCCCAGTCCGAGGTGCTCAGATGAAACGCGGTGCCGGTCGCGGTGGCATGCACGTTCGATGCAGTGAGCCACGCGTCGGCTTGCGGTGTGCCGTCAGCGTCGGCGTCGCCATGCTCGCCCTCGATGCCATACGCGATCGTGCGCGCGTGACTACGCGTGCTCGCGAGCAAACGCCGGCCGGCGGCATCGTCGCGATTGATCACGGCCGCGCGCAGCTCGGGCCAGGCGAACAGACGCGCCTTGGCGGCTTCATAGGCTTCGAACGTGCCGTGATAGTCGAGATGGTCCTGCGTCAGGTTCGTGAACACCGCGATGTCGAAAGCGGTGCCGTTCACGCGCCCCTGGTGCAGCGCATGCGACGACACTTCCATCGCCACCGCCTGCGCGCCCGCGTCGCGCAATTGCGCGAGGCTGCGTTGCAATTGCGGTGCGTCGGGCGTCGTGAAGCCGGTGTGCACGAGTTGGCCAACGAGCCCAGTGCCAAGCGTGCCGACGATCGCACAGCGCGTGCCGCGCGCGGACAGCGCCGCGGCGACCCACTGGCTGCACGAGGTCTTGCCGTTCGTGCCGGTGATGCCGACCGCGAGCATCGCGTCGCTCGGATCGCGATACCACGCGCTCGCGATCGTGCCGGCGAGTTCGTTCAACGCCGGCACCGCATGTGCGGCGGCCGCGTCGAGCGTGCCGCTGAAACCTTCGGGTTGCACGAGCACGGCGGCCGCACCGCGCTCGATGGCCGCGTCGATGAATGCGCGGTTGTCCGCGCCATCGACCGCGTACGCGAAGAACGCGTCGCCGGCCGCGAGCGAGCGCGTGTCGGCGTGCAGATGCGCGCCTGGCTGCACGTGTGCGTGCAGCCAGGCGAGGGCGTCGGCGATCTGCCGGTGCGCTGGATGTTGCTCGCGCAGCGCGCTCATCGCTCGACTCCTGGATGATTTTTCGGGTTGGCGGAAATGGTCATCTTCTTCACGCCGGGGCTCGTCGACAGCTTCTTCACCACGGGCGGCGTGGCCGGCGCGCCGGGCGCGGGCGGCGCCGAATCGTCGGACACGACCATCTGCTTGACGGGCATGTCGGGCGGCACGTTCAGCGCGCGCAGCGTATCCCCGGCGATGCCCGAAAACACCGGGCCCGACACCTGGCCGCCGAAGTGGCTACCGGCCGTCGGCTCGTCGACCGACACCGCAACGACGATGCGCGGATTCGGCATCGGCGCCATGCCGACGAACGAGGCGCGATATTTGGAGTGGTCGTAGCCGTGCGGACCGTGCTTGTACGCGGTACCGCTCTTGCCGCCGACGCGATAGCCGGGCACCGCCGCATCCGGCGACGTGCCTTGCGGCGACACCACGGTTTCGAGCATCGCGCGCACTTCACGCGCGGTGGTCGGCGAGAAGATCTGCGGACCGGTGGCCGGCGGGTCGCCCGGCGTGTGGAAAATCGTCACCGGCATGATTTCGCCGTCGTGCGCGATCGCGGTGTACGCGCGGCCGAGCTGGAACAGCGACACCGACAGGCCATAGCCGTACGACATCGTCGCCTGCTCGATACGGCGCCAGCTCTTCCACGGACGCAGACGGCCCGCCGCCGCGCCCGGAAAGCCGACCTTCGGCGCCTGGCCGAGACCGATGCTGGTGTACATGTTCCACATCTCTTCGGGCCGCAACTGCATCGCGATTTTGGTCGCGCCGATGTTGCTCGACTTCTGGATCACGCCGCCGACCGTCAGCACGCCGAAGCCGCTGTCGTCGGTAATCGGCGCGCCGTCGAGTACGAAGTGGCCGTTGCCCGTATCTACCAGTGTAGTCGGCGTCACCCGGTGCAGATCGAGCGCGAGCGACACCGTGAACGGCTTCATGATCGAACCCGGCTCGAACGTGTCGGTCAGGATGCGGTTGCGCAACTGGTCGCCGGTCAGGTGCGAGCGGTCGTTCGGGTTGTAGGTCGGGTAATTGACGAGCGCGAGCACTTCGCCGGTGCGCACGTCGATCACCATCGCCGCGCCGGCCTTCGCCTTGAATTTCTCGACGGCCGCTTTCAGGTTCGTATAGGCGATGTACTGGATCTTGCTGTCGATCGACAGATCGACGTCCTTGCCGTTGTGCGGCACGACCTGCTCGTCGACGTCCTCGATGATGTGGCCCATCCGGTCCTTGATCACGCGACGGCTGCCCGACATGCCCGCGAGCAGCTTCTGGTCGCCGAGCTCGACGCCTTCCTGGCCCTCGTCCTCGACGTTCGTGAAGCCGATCAGGTGAGCGGTGATCTCGCCTTCCGGATAGAAGCGCTTGTACTCGTCGCGCGAGTAAATGCCGGGGATGTCGAGCGCCGCGACTTTTTCTGCGACGTCGACCGGCACCTGGCGCTTCACGTAGACGAAGGTCTTGTCTTCCGACAGCTTCGAGCGCAATTCCCTAGTGGTCATGCCGAGCAGTTTGCCGAGCGCGTCGAGCTTGTCGGCGCCGAGGTCGTCGGGCACCGATTCGGGAATCGCCCAGATTGCACGCACCGGCAGACTCGTGGCGAGCACGAGACCGTTGCGGTCGAGAATCTTGCCGCGCGTGGCCGGCATGTCGATGCGGCGCTGATAGCGGATCTCGCCCTGCTTCAGATAGAACGCGTTGCCCGGGCCCTGAATCCAGAACGCGCGCGCGGCAAGCGCGACGAACGCCATGAACAGCAGGAACACGACGAGCTTCGAGCGCCACATCGGCAGGCGCACCGACAGAATCGGGTTGGCCGAAAACGCAACGCTCTTGTGGGCCGACGATTTTTTCATCGCGTGGCTCCGCGACGGGTCGCGACCGGCGCCGAGGCCGGCGCGGAAGTCGGAATGGGTGCGTCGATCGCCGTCGCGGCGCCCGGGGCGAGCGTCAGGTACTGGGTGCGGCCCGTGGTGACCGATTGCATCTTCAGCGAGGCGGTGGCGAGCTGCTCGATGCGCGACGTTTTGGACAGCGCGCTCTGCTGATATTGAAGCTGCGAATAGTCCTGCTGCAACTGACGCTCCTGCGACTGCGCGCGCTGCAACTGGATAAAGATCTGACGCTGCTGATTGGTCGCGTTGACGACCGACAAGGCACAGCCCATCACGATGATCAGCAGGAAAATATTGAGGCGGTTCATGGCGCGATCCGCTCCGCCACGCGCATCACGGCAGAACGGGCGCGCGGGTTGCCGGCGACTTCAGCGTCGCTCGCGAAGACGCGGCCGATGATCTTGAGCGGAGGGCTCGGCAGGTCGACCGCGCGGATCGGCAGACGGCGATCCACCGCCGGCGTGCTCGCGTGCGCCTGCATGAATCGCTTGACGATCCGGTCCTCGAGCGAATGAAAGCTGATGACCACCAGCCGCCCCCCTTGCTCCAACAACGACAACGCTGCTTCTAGAACGACTTGCAGCTCCGCAAGCTCTTGATTGACGTGAATCCGTATAGCCTGAAAGGTGCGGGTTGCCGGGTCCTTGCCCTTCTCACGGGTTTTGACGACGTTAGCCACGATTTGGGCAAGCTCGCCCGTGCTGACGAGAGGCCCAAGACGGTCGGACTCTGCCCGGCGAGCAACAAGCGCCTTTGCAATCTGAAAAGCAAACCGTTCTTCCCCATAATCTCGTATCACCTCCGTCAATTCCTGCACCGTGGCCCGCGCGAGCCAGTCAGCGGCGGACTCGCCGCGCGTCGGGTCCATCCGCATGTCGAGCGGGCCGTCGGCGCGGAAGCTGAAGCCCCGCTCCGGATCGTCGACTTGCGGCGACGACACGCCCAGATCCAGCAACACCCCCGACACACGCCCTACCCCGCGCTCCGCCATCGCGGCGCGCAGTGAAGCAAAACTCTCGTGGACGATGGCAAAGCGCGGATCGGCGATCTTCTGCGCCGTCGCGATCGCGAGCGGATCTTTATCGAACGCGATCAGCCGCCCTGCTTCACCGAGCCGTTCCAGCACGAGGCGGCTATGGCCGCCACGGCCGAACGTGCCGTCCACATACGTGCCGTCGGCGCGCGTGACCAGCGCATCGACCGCTTCGTTCAACAGCACCGTGCGATGCTGCAATTCGTTTCCCATCGCAGAAGCCATATAAATAAGCCGCGATCAGAACGTGAAATCTTTCAACGCGTCGGGCATGCCCTCGGCGATCGCCGCCTGTTCCTTCGCGGCGTAGATCTGTGCATCCCACAGCTCGAAATGGCGGCCCATGCCGAGCAAGGTCACTTCTTTCTCCAGCGAGCCAGCCGCTCGCAACTCCGGCGACACGAGCACACGGCCTGCGCCGTCCATATCCACATCCATTGCATTGCCGAGAAAAATGCGTTTCCACCAGGCGGCGTTCATGGGCAGCTTGTCGACCTTGTCACGGAAGATTTCCCATTCGGGACGCGGAAAGAGCAACAGGCAGCCGTCCGGGTGCTTGGTGATCGTCACCCGGCCCTCTGCCTGTGTTTGCAGCGCATCCCGATAACGAGAGGGAATCGACATCCGCCCTTTCGCATCGAGCGTCAGCGCCGACGCCCCTTGGAACACTTCGCTCTCCCCTATTGCGGCGCTGTTTGCGCCGCCCGCCCGGTCCGTGAAAATCTACCCGAAAGTGATGCCGGGAACACACAAAAATACACTTTCTCACACTGTCTCCCACTTTAGAGGAACGCTAAACACGGGTCAAGGGAGCGGCGCGCTTTTCGAGCGGATTTTGTTTGCTAGAACAAGGACTTAGGGCGACTCCTTCACGTCCCGCATAAAAACGGAAAACCGTTATAAATGAATGGGCTAGTGCAACTTGTGAAGGTGATACGTGAAAAGTGCGAGGAAACAGCGCGAATTGAAAGAGATCGTCAAGGGATTCTGAAAGGGAACAGGCGGCGTCGCCCGGACCGACGACGAACGGGGCGCGCGGCGCCGTCTCGCTTGCGAAAATGCGTTCAGCGATGGCTGAGGCGATACGTGCGGTGCTCCGGTTAGCGAAGCGAAGCGGGTGAAACGCTCATATGTAATAGGCGGTGCGCGTCATCACCTTCGACATCGCACGCATCAACGCGCGCGCAGGAAACGGCAACTCGATGCCGCCCGCGTCCATCGCGGCCTTGCCGTGCTGCGCTTCATCGACGCGCATCTGCTCGACGATCGCGCGCGATTCATGGTCTGCGGCGGGGAGCTGGTCGAGATGACTGTCGAGATGCTGCTCGACCTGGCGCTCCGTTTCGGCCATGAAGCCAAGACTCACGCGATCGCCGAGACGTCCCGCGGCGAGACCGATCGCGAGCGCGCCGATGTACCACAGCGGATTGAGCAGACTCGGACGCGAGTCGAGCGCCTGGAGGCGTTTGGCGGTCCACGCCAGATGATCCTCTTCTTCCGACGCGGCGTGATCGAACATGGCGCGCAATGAAGGTGAGTCGGTGGCGAGTTTCTGCGCCTGGTAAAGCGCCTGCGCGCACACTTCGCCGACGTGGTTCACACGCATCAAACCCGCCGCATGCGCGCGCTCCGCGGGCGAGAGTTCGGGAGCTTCGGCCGTCGCCGCGGAAGCCTGCGGAAGCGGCAGCGGACGGCTCATCCGCGAGACCCCCGTCAGTGAGCGTAAACCCCGATCAAACTCGCCAATCAACTCGTCCAGCAACATAAAGCGCTCCCTGATTCGATACCGCCGCATCGTTCCGGAAGGTCCGTGCGACAAGGCCTCGCGACGCGAAACCGGTGGCCCGACAGGCACCAATCCGCATGCAATGGGCGGTTAATTTGCGATTCTAGACCATGTTGCGTAAACGAAACAGCGGCCTTCCGGAGCGACTCCTTTTTCTTTGTTCCATGTATGCCTTTTGTTACATTACGTGGCAACTTCTCGCGAAGTTGGACAGCAAGGCCTTCAGCACTAACTAAATATTTCGCCTTGTACAAAAGATTCGTATTCCTTGGAGATCATTCGATGAAAAAGTCGCTTCTCGCTCTCGCAGCACTGGGCGCATTCGCAGGCGTCGCTCATGCGCAGAGCAGCGTGACCCTGTACGGCATCGTAGACGTTGGTATCAACATGAACACCAACTCGGGCGGTAAGCATCTGTACAACATGTCCAGCGGCGTCCTGCAAGGCTCGCGTTTCGGCCTGCGTGGCACTGAAGATCTGGGCGGCGGTCTGAAGGCCCTGTTCGTGTTGGAAAACGGCTTTGACGTGACCAACGGCAAGCTCGGTCAAGGCGGCCTGATGTTCGGTCGTCAGGCATATGTCGGTCTGTCGAGCCAGTTCGGCACGGTCACGCTGGGTCGTCAGTACGACTCCGTCGTCGACTACGTGGGTCCGTTCGAATCGGGTGATCAGTGGGGCGGCTACATCGCCGCTCACCCGGGCGATATCGATAACTTCAACAACGCGTATCGCACCAACAACACGGTCAAGTACACCAGCAAAAACTACAACGGCCTGACGTTCGGCGGCACGTATAGCTTCGGCGGCGTCGCCGGTGACTTCACGCACAACCAGATCTGGTCGTTGGGTGCTGGCTATAACAACGGTCCGCTGCAATTGGGCTTGGGTTATTTGAACGCGCGTACGCCGGCAGCTTCGGGCGGTCTGTTCAACAACGGCGGCACGATCGCAACGAATACGCCGGCCGTGGGTACTACTGCAGCTAACTTCGCAGTCACGACCCCGATCTACGCAGGCTTCGCATCGGCCAACACGTACCAGGTCGTCGGCGCGGGCGGTGCATACACGTTCGGCGCGGCAACCATCGGCCTGACGTATTCGAACATCCAGTTCGGCAACCTCGGCAAGACGTTCGCGTCGCCGTTCGCTGGCCAGAAGGCAACGTTCAACAACGGCGAAATCAACTTCAAGTATCAGTTGACCCCGGCACTGCTGGTCGGCGCAGCGTATGACTACACGCGCGGCGAGCAGATCGAAGGCAACTCGCGTGCTCAGTACCACCAAGGCGCGCTGGGCGTGGACTACTTCCTGTCCAAGCGTACCGACGTGTACCTGGTCGGCGTGTACCAGCACGCTTTGGGCGACACGGTCAACGCAACGGGTCAGGTGGTCGCAGCAACGGCAGGCATCAACGGCCTGACCGGTTCGACGAGCAGCAACCAGTTCACGGCTCGCATCGGTATCCGTCACAAGTTCTAATAAGTCGTAAAAAAACGCAGTTTGTCTCAAAGGCGCCTTCGGGCGCCTTTTTTTATGCGCGGATTTTGTACGGGCAACAAAAAGCCCGGCGCACTTTCGTGCGCCGGGCTTTTGTTTTTCGCTCGCTTAAGCCCTGCCGTCGCGCAACTCGCGGCGCAGGATCTTGCCGACATTGCTCTTCGGCAACTCGGTGCGGAATTCGACGACCTTCGGCCGCTTGTAGCCGGTCAGTTGCGTTTTGCAGTATGCGAAGATCTGTTCGTCGGTCAGCGACGGATCCTTTTTCACGACGAACAGCTTCACTGCCTCGCCGGAATGCTGATCCGGTACACCCACCGCCGCGACTTCGAACACACCCGGCAGCTTTGCGACGACGTCCTCGACTTCATTCGGATACACGTTGAAGCCGGACACCAGAATCATGTCCTTCTTGCGATCGACGATCTTCACAAAGCCGTCCGCGCCCATGATGCCGACGTCGCCTGATTTAAAGAAGCCATCCGCCGTCATCACCTTGGCGGTTTCGTCGGGCCTGTTCCAGTAGCCCGCCATCACCTGCGGGCCGCGGATGCAGATCTCGCCGGACTGGCCGGGCGGCACTTCGTTGCCTTCGTCGTCGCGGATCGAGACTTCGGTCGACGGCAGTGGCAGGCCGATCGTGCCGTTGTATTCGGTGGCGGTGACCGGATTGCAGGTCACGCACGGCGACGTTTCCGACAGCCCGTAGCCCTCGACGATCGGCGTGCGCGTCAGCTCGAACCAGCGCTTCGCGACCGCCTCCTGCACCGCCATGCCGCCGCCGTTCGCGGTCAGCAGCTTCGAGAAGTCGAGCTTATGGAAGTCGGGGCTGTTCAACATCGCGTTGTAGAGCGTGTTGACCGCGGGAATCGTCGTGATCGCATACCCCTCGAGCGACTTGATCATGCCGGGGATATCGCGCGGATTCGGAATCAGCACGCCGAGACCGCCGGTGCGGATCGTCAGCAGCCCGCACACGGTCAGCGCGAACACGTGATACAGCGGCAACGCGACGACCGTAATGAACTGATCGATATCCGTGCGGTTCGCGCGCACCGGATTGAGCCAGACCTCCGACTGCAGCACGTTCGCGATCAGGTTCCGGTGCAGCAGCGTCGCGCCCTTGGCCACGCCGGTGGTGCCGCCAGTGTATTGCAGGAACGCGATATCGTCGGGCCCCTGCCGGACCGGCTTGAACGTCAGACGTGCGCCCTCCGAGAGCGTGTCGTTGAACTTGACGTGCCCAGCCAGGCTCCACGCCGGCACCATCTTCTTGACCTTGCGCACGACGAAGTTCACGAGCGGGCCTTTGATGCCCATCAGGTCGCCCATCGCCGCGACGACCACATGCTTGACCGCCGTATTGCGCACGATTGCCTGCAAGGTCCCCGCGAAATTCTCGAGCAGAATGATCGCCTCAGTGCCGCTGTCCTTCAGTTGGTGCTCGAGTTCGCGCGGCGTGTACAGCGGATTCACATTCACGACCACATAGCCCGCGCGCAGAATCGCGGCGAGCGCGACTGGATACTGCAGCACGTTCGGCATCATGATCGCGACACGCGAGCCGCGCGTGAGCCCTTTCGACTGCAGCCACGCTGCAAGATTGCGCGAAAGTTCGTCGAGTTCACCGTAGCTGATCTGCTTGCCCATGCACACGAACGCCGGCTTTGCGCGGTGTTCGCGAAAGGCTTCCTCGAGCAACTCGGCCACCGACGAATAGCGTGTCGGGTCGATCTCTGCTGGAACGCCGGGCGGATAAGATTTCAGCCAGATTTTCTCCATGCAGCGTCTCCTGAATTATTTTCGAATGGTCGTGCTAAAAACGCATCGTAGCATGGGCATATTGCGGCCAATGGGCAAAGCGATGAGGTTAGACGGCAGCCTCGAACTTGCGAGGCTGGGCGCCAGCTTCAATGTGCGGCGCGGCTTTCAGGCCCGCTCGACGTCGACGAGACAGTCGTAAAACGTCGCCGAACCGCCGAGATCGGTGAGTGCCTGGCTCGTCAACTGGTTCGCGTTGCGGCCGTCCGGCGCGAGCTTCTTCCACCAGATCGACAACCCGACGACCAGGCCTTCGCGCGCCCGGTCGGTCACGCGGGCACGCGCTTGCATCGAGCCGCGGTCGTTGAAGATGCGCACCTGATCGCCGTCGCCGATGCCGCGCGCGTGCGCGTCGGCAGGGTGGATGTCCAGATGCGGCTCGCCTTCCGTCGCGCGCAGACTCTCGATGTTGACGAAGGTGCTGTTCAGGAAGTTGCGCGCGGGCGGTGAAATCATCGCGAGCGGATAGCGGACCGCCAGTTCGGGCGCGCCGTCGGCCGATTCGTAGGGCGGCAGGTAGTCCGGCAGCGGGTCGAGGCCCTGTTGCGCAAGGCGCTCGCTGTAGAACTCGCACTTGCCGGATGGCGTGCGAAAACCACCGTCGGCAAATGGCGCGTCAGGCACATTGAGACGGGCCCAGCCGGCTTGCTTCAGCATCGGCCAGTCGACACCGTCCAGCGTCTTGTCGTCCCAGCGAAATGCGGCTTGCGCGACGGCTTCGTCGCTGTCGAAGAGCGCCGGTTCCGTCATGCCCATGCGGCGCGCGAGGCTGCGGAAGATCTCGGTATTCGGCCGTGCGTCGCCGAACGGCGCGATGGCGGGCAGGTTGACCATCACGTGCGTGTGACCGTACGACTTGTGCACGTCGAGATGCTCGAGCTGCGTCGTGGCAGGCAACAGCAGGTCGGCATAATCCGCGGTGTCGGTCTGGAAATGCTCGAGCACGATCGTGAACAGATCCTCGCGCCCAAAACCCGCCGCGACGCGTTCGGAGTCCGGTGCGACCGCGACCGGATTCGAGTTGTAGACCACGATCGCCTCGACCTTGGGGCCGAACGTCGCGTCGCCCGGATGCAGCAACGCGTCGCCGATCGCATTCATATTGATCACGCGGCTCGGCTTCGACGGCCAACCCGGCATCAGGTCGGGACGCTGCAACGCGTGCGAGTCGACCGGTGCCCAACCGCTCGACGACAGCAGCGCCCCGCCCGCGCGCTCGCGCCATGCGCCGGTCAGCGACGGCAGACACGCGATTGCGCGCACTGCATTGCCGCCGCCACGCACCCGCTGCAGACCGTAGTTCAAGCGAATCGCGGCTTTCCGCGTGCTGGCGTAAAGTCGCGCAAGATCGGCGATTTCCTCTTCTTCGACGCTACAAATTTCACTAACCCGAGACAATGGATAGCTGAGCGCACGCACCTTCAAGTCGGCGAAGCCCAGCGTGTGCGCCGCGATGTACTCGTGATCGAGCAGATTCTCGGTAATCAGGACGTTCATGATGCCGAGCGCGAGAGCGCCGTCTGTGCCTGGCTTTAGCGCGATGTGTTGATGGCATTTCTCCGCGGTCAGCGAGCGATACGGATCGATTGCTATCAGCCGGGCGCCGAGACGTTTGGCTTCCTGCGCGCGCGTCCAGAAATGCAGATTCGATGCGATCGGATTCGCTCCCCAGATCAGGATCACCTCGCTCTCGGCGAAAAACTCGGTGTGCATACCGATGCCGGCGCCGTACGTGTATTTGAGGCCGGCAGCGCCGGCCGCCGCGCAAATCGCGCGATCCAGCTGCGAGGCGCCGAGCTTGTGGAAAAAGCGTTGCGCGATGCTATCGCCCTGCACCAGGCCCATCGTGCCCGCGTAGCTGTAAGGCAGAATCGCTTCCGGCGCGCGACGGACAATCTCGCCGAGGCGGCTTGCGGCAAGGTCGAACGCTTCGTCCCAGTTGATTGGCTCGAAACGGCCCTCGCCCTTGCGGCCGACACGCTTCATGGGCGTCGTCAATCGGTTCGGATGGTATACACGCTCCGCGTAACGACTGACCTTTGTGCACAGCACGCCCTGAGTCGGCGGATGGTCGGGATCGCCGGCGACCTTGATCGCCCGTCCATTGTCGATGGTCACGCGCATCGCGCAGGTGTCGGGGCAATCGTGCGGGCACACGGCGCGCGCGAATTCGGTCGGAGCGTTCATCGGCAATGTGTCCTGGCGAGCAGTAAGCGGTCGCGCAAAGTGGAATTTTATTACGTCTATAGGCCGCCGACCTCGGTGGCGCCACCAAAAATGCCTTCGGCGTAGAATGAATTATCCGCAGTGCCCGGGCCGACGTGGTCCGCGGCGATCTCATGCTCGTCAAGCACAAACGCATAATCACTCAATTATGAAACTCATCCCCGAAATTCAGGCCGCTCGTGGCGAAATCCAGACCCTTCGACGAACCATCCATGCCCACCCGGAGCTGCGCTACGAAGAGACGGCGACTGCTGATCTCGTCGCGCGTTCGCTCGAGTCCTGGGGCATCGAGACCCACCGTGGTTTCGGCAAGACGGGCGTGGTCGGCGTATTGAAACGAGGTAACGGCTCGCGCGCGATTGGTCTGCGAGCCGACATGGACGCGCTGCCGATCCAGGAGCTCAACAGCTTCGATCATCGGTCGACGAACGACGGCAAGATGCATGCGTGCGGGCACGACGGGCATACGGCGATGCTGCTCGGTGCCGCGCACTACCTGGCCAAACATGGTGCTTTCGACGGCACGATCGTGTTCATTTTCCAGCCGGCTGAAGAGGGCGGCGCCGGCGCGAAGGCTATGATCGACGACGGCTTGTTCAACAAATTCCCCGTGGACGCCGTGTTTGGCATTCACAACTGGCCGGGCATGCCGGCGGGCCACTTCGGCGTAACCGAAGGCCCGATCATGGCGTCGAGCAATGAATTTCGCATCGAAATCAAGGGCGTCGGCTCGCATGCAGCGCTACCGCACAATGGCCGTGATCCGGTCTTTGCGGCGGTGCAAATTGCCAACGGGCTGCAAAGCATCATCACGCGAAACAAAAAGCCGCTGGATACTGCGGTATTGTCGATAACGCAGATACATGCGGGCGATGCGGTCAATGTGGTACCGGACGACGCTTGGATCGCGGGGACCGTTCGGACCTTCACTACGGAAACGCTCGACCTGATCGAGTCACGCATGCGCAAGATCGCGCACAGTACGGCCGAAGCATACGATTGCTCCGTTCAGGTCCAATTCCACCGGAACTATCCCCCGACGATCAACAGCAGCGAGGAAGCGCGTTTTGCGGCGTCGGTCATGAAAGAGATCGTTGGCGCGGAAAATATCGATGACGCGGTTGAACCGACCATGGGTGCCGAAGATTTTTCGTTCATGCTGTTGGCGAAACCGGGTTGCTATGCGTTTTTGGGCAACGGCGATGGCGGCCACCGCGAGGCGGGCCACGGCGCGGGCCCTTGTATGCTGCACAACGCGAGTTATGACTTTAACGACGAGTTGTTGCCGGTGGGATCGACGTATTGGGTCCGACTGGCGCAGAAGTTTCTGGCGCAAGGGAAGTAGAGAGTTGATGCGTCGGAGCTGAGGGATGCGCTGAAGCAAATCATGGAACTCCAGCAACTGCTCGGCAAAAAGACAATGGAGAACGAGATTCTCCGTGAGGCGGTGGAGGTGGCGAAGTCGCGAAAATGGATTGCGCGCTCAACCTCATTGCCGGGGGACGAGCAGTGAAGCAGGTCTGCGACGTTCTCGGTGTAGCGCGCTCAAACCTGGCGTCAAGGCTTGCACGTCCAGCCGACTGGCAGGATGGACGCAGCGCCAGGAAGACGGACGATGCCGGGCTGGTCGAAGAAATACGGCTGACCGTCACTGACCTGCCGAGCTATGGTTATCGCCGGGTCTGGGGTATATTGCGTCGGCAGCGGGAAGAACCAGTTGAAAAGCGTTGAGGCGGGCGGAGGCGTCGCTTGCTTCAATGCTGTTTGTTAATTTTGGCCGCGTAAACGCAAAAACCCCACCGCGGCGGGTGGGGTTTCTGACTGGAGGGGAGCCTGACGATTACCTACTTTCACACGGGCAATCCGCACTATCATCGGCGTGGAGTCGTTTCACGGTCCTGTTCGGGATGGGAAGGGGTGGGACCGACTCGCTATGGTCATCAGGCATGACGGGTTGCTGCGTCGCAGGGCTGGAGTCAACCGGTTGCGCCACAGCCAATCGGGAAGAAGCGTAAAGGATTCGAGTGTGGGGGGTTGTGTTGTTTCTGGCACAACACTGAATCCCAACCGTGCGTTTCTGTGAGCTCCCGCGGGAGGTCACACAAATCCCCTTCGGGGATCGGACCCGCGTAAGTACTGAAGCACTCACGCGGGTCGAGACACACCTGTTATAGGATCAAGCCTTACGGGCAATTAGTATCAGTTAGCTCAGTACATTACTGTACGTGCACACCTGACCTATCAACGTCCTGGTCTTGAACGACCCTTCAAGGGGCTCGAAGCCCCGGGGATATCTCATCTTAAGGCGAGTTTCCCGCTTAGATGCTTTCAGCGGTTATCTCTTCCGAACATAGCTACCCGGCGATGCCACTGGCGTGACAACCGGTACACCAGAGGTTCGTCCACTCCGGTCCTCTCGTACTAGGAGCAGCCCCCTTCAAATATCCAGCGCCCACGGCAGATAGGGACCAAACTGTCTCACGACGTTTTAAACCCAGCTCACGTACCTCTTTAAATGGCGAACAGCCATACCCTTGGGACCGGCTACAGCCCCAGGATGAGATGAGCCGACATCGAGGTGCCAAACACCGCCGTCGATATGAACTCTTGGGCGGTATCAGCCTGTTATCCCCAGAGTACCTTTTATCCGTTGAGCGATGGCCCTTCCATACAGAACCACCGGATCACTATGACCTGCTTTCGCACCTGTTCGACTTGTCAGTCTCACAGTCAAGCACGCTTATGCCATTGCACTATCAGCACGATTTCCGACCGTACCTAGCGTACCTTCGTACTCCTCCGTTACACTTTGGGAGGAGACCGCCCCAGTCAAACTGCCTACCATGCACTGTCCCCGACCCGGATCACGGGCCAAGGTTAGAACCTCAAACAGATCAGGGTGGTATTTCAAGGACGGCTCCATTGAGACTGGCGTCCCAACTTCATAGCCTCCCACCTATCCTACACAGACCGGTTCAAAGTCCAATGCAAAGCTGCAGTAAAGGTTCATGGGGTCTTTCCGTCTAGCCGCGGGGAGATTGCATCATCACAAACACTTCAACTTCGCTGAGTCTCGGGAGGAGACAGTGTGGCCATCGTTACGCCATTCGTGCAGGTCGGAACTTACCCGACAAGGAATTTCGCTACCTTAGGACCGTTATAGTTACGGCCGCCGTTTACCGGGACTTCAATCAGGAGCTTGCACCCCATCATTTAATCTTCCGGCACCGGGCAGGCGTCACACCCTATACGTCCACTTTCGTGTTTGCAGAGTGCTGTGTTTTTATTAAACAGTCGCAGCCACCAGTTTATTGCAACCCTTTCACCCTTCTGGCGCAGGCCAGTCAGGCTATGAGGGCGTACCTTATCCCGAAGTTACGGTACCAATTTGCCGAGTTCCTTCTCCCGAGTTCTCTCAAGCGCCTTAGAATACTCATCTCGCCCACCTGTGTCGGTTTGCGGTACGGTCACTGTGAAACTGAAGCTTAGAGGCTTTTCCTGGAACCCCTTCCAGTTGCTTCGCCACCGAAGTGGCTCGCCTCGCACCCTTGAATTCTGCGCCCGGATTTGCCAAAGCGCCTTCTCCAATGCAAGGACCGGGACTTCCAACACCCGGACAACCTTCCGCGATCCGTCCCCCCATCGCATTTCACAATGGTGCAGAAATATTAATCTGCTTCCCATCAGCTACGCATTTCTGCCTCGCCTTAGGGGCCGACTCACCCTACGCCGATGAACGTTGCGTAGGAAACCTTGGGCTTACGGCGAGGGGGCCTTTCACCCCCTTTATCGCTACTCATGTCAGCATTCGCACTTCCGATACCTCCAGCACACTTTCCAGTGCACCTTCGCAGGCTTACGGAACGCTCTCCTACCATGCACATTACTGTGCATCCGCAGCTTCGGTATATGGCTTAGCCCCGTTACATCTTCCGCGCAGGACGACTCGATCAGTGAGCTATTACGCTTTCTTTAAAGGGTGGCTGCTTCTAAGCCAACCTCCTGACTGTTTTAGCCTTCCCACTTCGTTTCCCACTTAGCCATATTTGGGGACCTTAGCTGGCGGTCTGGGTTGTTTCCCTCTTGACACCGGACGTTAGCACCCGATGTCTGTCTCCCGTGATTGCACTCTTCGGTATTCGGAGTTTGCTATGGCGTAGTAATCCGC
>NZ_JBNDLT010000002.1:0-2985000 GCF_050436205.1 Paraburkholderia sp. MM5496-R1 | reverse complement strand
TACACCGTCGTGCCGCGCGGCATCGGCCTCGTGCTCGGCTGCTGCACATTCCCGACGTGGAACGGCTATCCGGGCCTGTTCGCCGATCTGGCCACCGGCAACACGGTGATCGTCAAGCCGCATCCGGGCGCGATCCTGCCGCTCGCGCTGACCGTGCGCATCGCGCGTGACGTGTTGCGCGAAGCGGGCTTCGATCCGAACGTCGTCACGCTGCTGGCCACCGCCCCGAACGACGGCGCCCTCGTCCAGCAACTGGCCCAGCGCCCCGAGATCAAACTGATCGACTTCACGGGCAGCACCCAGAACGGCACCTGGCTCGAGCGCAACGCGCACCAGGCGCAGGTCTACACCGAAAAAGCGGGCGTCAATCAGATCGTCATCGACTCGGTCGACGACATCAAGGCGGCCGCGCGCAACATCGCGTTCTCGCTGGCGCTGTACTCAGGCCAGATGTGCACCGCGCCGCAAAATATCTACGTACCGCGAGACGGCATTCGCACCGCGGAAGGCACGCTCAGCTTTGACGATGTCTCCCAGGCGCTTGCCGGCGCGGTGCAAAAGCTCGTCGCCGATCCGGCCCGCGCCGTCGAACTGCTCGGCGCGATCCAGAACGAAGGCGTCGTGCAGCGCATCGACGAAGCCGCCGGGCTCGGCCGCGTTCTCGTCGCGAGCCAGACGCTCGACCATCCGTCCTTTCCGGCCGCTCGCGTGCGCACACCGCTCGTATTGGAACTCGACGCCTCGACCGACCGCGCCCAGTTCACGAGAGAATGGTTCGGGCCGATCTCGTTCGTCATCGCGACGGACTCGACCGCGCAGTCACTCGACCTCGCTGGCGACATTGCTGCCGAGCACGGCGCGCTAACGCTGGCGGTCTACAGCACGGACGACGCCGTGCTCGACGCCGCGCACGAAGCGTCGATTCGCGGCGGCGTCGCACTGTCGATCAACCTGACCGGTGGCGTGTTCGTCAACCAGTCCGCGGCTTTTTCGGACTTTCACGGCACCGGCGCCAACCCGGCCGCGAATGCCGCGCTTGCCGATGCCGCTTTCGTCGCCAACCGCTTCCGCGTCGTTCAAAGCCGCGTTCATGTTGAACCGAAAGCGGCGCCCGCGGTAGCTGGCTGAACGGCATAAGAAGGCTTCAGCACAACGCACGACTTCGTCCTATGCCGTTCGGCGGATGGACCGAGTCGTGCGCTCTGTCTAACATCAGACATCGGATCGGCATCACGCGCCGACGCTAGTCGAGCGACCGTGCCCATCGGCCAAAGAGAGTTTGAGGAGACACCCCATGTCATATGAAGCGATCCGGCTGGACATCGACTCATCGAGCCACGTCGCCACCATCACGCTGAACCGCCCGGACAAGCTCAACAGCTTCACGCGCGCGATGCATCAGGAACTCGGCGCGGCACTCGACCAGGTCGAAAAGTCCGGCGCACGTGCGCTCGTGCTCACCGGCGCGGGACGCGGCTTCTGCGCCGGCCAGGATCTCGCCGACCTCGATTTCACGCCCGGCGCGATGACCGACCTCGGCGCCGTCATCGATGAATACTTCAATCCGTTGATCCGCCGTCTGCAAGCGCTACCGTTTCCGGTGATCGCCGCGGTCAACGGCACGGCCGCCGGCGCGGGCGCCAATCTCGCGTTGGCCTGCGACCTGGTGCTCGCAGCTCGCTCCGCGAGTTTCATCCAAGCGTTCGTGAAGATCGGCCTCGTGCCGGATTCGGGCGGGTCGTGGTTCCTGCCGCAACGCGTTGGCATGGCACGCGCGCTCGGCCTCGCGATCACCGGCGACAAGCTCAGCGCCGACACAGCCGAAAGCTGGGGCTTGATCTGGCAAGCGCTCGACGACGCCGAACTGGCTCCGGCCGCGGCAAAACTCGCGGCCCAGCTTGCCCAGCAACCGACGCGCGCGATCGCCGCGATCAAGCAGGCGATGCGTGCCGGCACAACGCAAACGCTCGACCAGCAGCTCGATCTCGAGCGTGATCTGCAGCGCCAACTAGGCGCCTCGCACGATTACGCGGAAGGCGTGCAGGCATTTATCGAAAAGCGCGCGCCGCGCTTCGAGGGGCGTTGAGATGTCCACGCAAACCACCCGCCCCGACCAGATGACTGCCGACGAACTCGCCCGCGCGACAGCTGCCGCGATGTACGAAAACGACGCCTGCAGTCGCGCGCTCGGGCTCGAGATTCTCGAAGTGCGCCCCGGCTATGCGCGGCTGCGCATGGCGGTGCGCGACGACTTCCTGAACGGCCATCAGATCTGCCACGGCGGCCTGATCTTCACGCTCGCCGATTCGACCTTCGCGTTCGCCTGCAACACCTACAACATCAATACGGTTGCCGCCGGCTGCTCGATCGAATACCTCCGGCCGGTTTACGGCGGCGACGTTCTGAGCGCCGAAGCGGTCGAGCAGACATCGAGCGGGCGCACTGGCATCTACGATATTCGCGTCACGAATCGCGCCGGCGAGACCGTCGCGATGTTTCGCGGCAAGTCGGCGCAAATCAGGGGCAACCTGATTCCCACCGGCGACTGACATTGAGCGGCGGCAAGCCAGAGCCGCCCTCGCGGACAACTGTCTGCGTGGCTCTCTGACGCCAACGCGTTACATATCAAACTCAGATACTGAGGCAGCAAGGAGACATTCGATGAGCACCGCTCTTCCGCTCGATCCGATCGAGACCGCCAGCCGCGACGAGCTCGCCGCGCTCCAACTTGAACGGCTCAAATGGTCACTCACCCATGCGTATGAAGATTCGCCGGTGTACCGGCGCAAGTTCGACGAAGCCGGTGTTCATCCGGGCGATGTCAAGTCGCTCGCGGACCTCGCGCGCTTTCCGTTCACGACGAAGAAGGATTTGCGCGACAACTATCCGTTCGGCATGTTCGCGGTGCCGCCGGAGCAGATTTCGCGAATCCATGCATCGTCTGGGACGACCGGCAAGCCGACCGTCGTCGGCTATACGGCGCGCGACATCGACACGTGGGCGAATCTCGTCGCCCGTTCGATACGCGCCGCCGGCGCGAAGCGCGGCGACAAGGTGCACGTGAGCTACGGCTACGGCCTCTTCACGGGCGGCCTCGGCGCGCATTACGGCGCCGAGCGCGCGGGGCTCACCGTGATTCCGTTCGGCGGTGGTCAGACCGAAAAGCAGGTGCAGCTGATCCAGGACTTCCGGCCGGACATCATCATGGTGACACCGAGCTACATGCTGTCGATCGCCGACGAACTCGAGCGCCAGGGTATCGACCCGGCTAGCTGCTCATTACGCATCGGCATCTTCGGCGCTGAGCCGTGGACCAACGAAATGCGCGAGGCGATCGAAAAACGCATGGGCATCGACGCGGTCGACATCTACGGTCTCTCCGAAGTGATGGGCCCGGGCGTCGCCTCGGAGTGCATCGAGACCAAAGACGGCCCGACGATCTGGGAAGACCATTTCTATCCCGAGATCATCGACCCCGAAACGGGCGAGGTGCTGCCCGATGGCGAACTCGGCGAACTCGTGTTCACGTCGCTGACTAAAGAAGCGCTGCCGATCATCCGCTACCGCACGCGCGATCTCACGCGCCTGCTGCCGGGCAGCGCCCGCACGATGCGGCGTATGGAAAAAATCACGGGCCGCTCGGACGACATGATGATCGTCCGTGGCGTCAATGTGTTCCCGACGCAGATCGAAGAGTTGCTGCTCAAGCAGCACGCGCTCGCGCCGCACTATCAGATCGTACTGACGAAGGAAGGGCCGCTCGACGTGTTGACGCTGAACGTCGAACCGTGCCCCGAAAGCGCGCCGGATATTTCCGCGCTAACCACCGCGAAAAACGCGCTGGCGTACGACATCAAGGCGCTGATTGGCGTAAGCGCGGTGGTGAACGTGCTGGCCGTGAATGGGATCGAGCGCTCGGTGGGCAAGGCGCGGCGGGTGGTCGACAAGCGCAGTTCGGGGCTCTAAGTCAGGCAACGCGCAGCGTAAGAGCCCAACAAAAAACGGCGTCACGCACGGATCCTGATCCGAACGTGACGCCGATTTCCACGACTTCTATTAGCGGCTTCGCGGCAGCCTCCAACCCGCCTCCCGAAAACCGCCGTAACTCAAACGGCAGTCACGCTTCCGCCTGCGCCCCACCGCCTCACGAATTCGGCAGCAGCAACCACATCCGGCCACCCTGCTTCATCTTGCCAGCCAGATCACCGGCACCGTCGCCGAGGCCCCAGAAGTAGTCGGCGCGCACGCCGCCTTTGATCGCGGTGCCCGTGTCCTGCGCGAACACGAGGCGGTTCATCGGCGAGTTCGTCAGCGGCCGTGTGGTCTGCAGGAACACCGGCGTGCCGAGCGGAATCGCGCTCGGGTCGACCGCAATCGAGCGCTCCGGCGTCAGCGGCACGCCGAGCGCGCCGATCGGGCCGTCCGCGCCGCCGCTCGGCATACTTTCGGCCGACGGCATCTCGCGAAAAAACACGAAGCGCGGATTGGTGTCGAGCAATCCATCGACGCGCGTCGGATTCGCGCGTGCCCATGCCTTGATGCCCTGCATCGTCGCCTGCGCGGGTGTGATCTCGCCATGATCGAGCAGCCAGCGCCCGATCGACTTGTACGGCTGATCGTTGGTACCGCCAAAGCCGACGCGCATCACACTGCCGTCTTCCATCACGATGCGCCCGGAGCCCTGCACCTGCAAAAAGAATGCTTCGATCGGGTCGTCGACCCACACGAGTTCGTTGCCGCTGAGCGCGCCCGAGCGTTCGAGTTGGGCACGCGCCGGCAACGGCGCCCCCGCGCGATAGCCGGCGGGCCAGCGGTACAGCGCGGTCTGATATACCCCATGCCGCGTGCGCGAGCCCCGCAGCAGGGGCTCGTAGTAACCGGTGACCAGACCGTCGAGCGTGCCGTCGCTATTCGCGAGCTGGAACGGCGTGAAGTAGGCTTCGAAGAAGGCGCGCGCGCCGGTGACGTCGAGATCGTCGATTTGCGCGGCGGCCGCGCATGCACGCGACCAGTTCGGCTGACGCGCGAGCCTCGTGCAGTTTTGCCGCAACGCGGCCGTCGCGCCGATCAGCGAGTCGTCCTGCCAGCCCGGCACCTGCTGCCACGCAACCGCGGTCAAGCGCGACGACGCGATCTGGCCGGGGATGATCGCCGCGCCGCTCGGCGGCGAAGGCCGGAGCGCGCCGCCGCCGCCGCAGGAGGCAAGCAACACCGCAACCGACAATGCACCGACCCACGCGCCGGCTCGGCGGACAAAACGCATACAATGTTCGTTCTTGATGGAAACCGCCATGTCTGATTTGTTTGACGAATACCCGATGCTCATCTTCGCGCTGGAATCGCTGCTCGCGCTGTTCCTGCTCGTCTTTATCGTTGTGTGGACGTCGTCTGGCAAGAAAAAAGCGCGACGTGCCAAGCCGGCGGAACGGTCCCAACAGCAAAAGCCGCAGTGACCCTGACCGGCGGGTTGCATACGGAACCGCGCAACCCCTCGTGCATCAAGCGCTCGTCTGAGCGCTCATCCAACCACCCACTCAACTGCCCGCTGCGCCGCGCGCCGACACGAACTCATTAAAGACCGCGCAACACCGCGCCGGTTCAATGCAACGTTCGCGGCATGCGCAACACGAACTCCGGCACCGGCGCCTCGAAGCGCTCACCATCCTCCGCCACGCAGAAGTAATCGCCGCGCATCGTGCCGACCGGCGTCGCGATCACTGCCCAACTCGTGTATTCGAAATGCTCGCCCGGCTTGAGCAGCGGCTGATGACCGACCACGCCCAGACCTTTGACTTCCTGGACGGTGTTTTCGCTGTCGGTGATGATCCAGTGACGCGCGATCAACTGTGCGGGCACCTGGCCGGTGTTACGGATGGTCAGCGTGTAGGCAAAGGCGTACTGGCGACGCTCCGGGTCCGATTCTTCGGGCAGGTAGTGCACCTGCGCCGAGACGCTGAATTCGTACTGGCTCATCCTGATTCCGATCTGATCAAACGGGCTGTGAAAAATCGTGGAAGGCCCGAACGCCAATGGTCTGCGGGTGCAGCGGCGATGCGGCGCTCATGGAATGGCATTCTGCTTGATGCGCGGCATGGCCGCAACCAGATACGCCTTTCGGCCAGCAGTGTCTAAGACGTTGGGACACGGCTGCTTTGCCGCGCCCAGTCTCCATGTCGTTTTTGCGCCGGCACTTTGCGAAGTTTCATCGCGCGATTCCGCCACGCCGACCGCGCGGCCAGCACCCCGGTCTGCACGCGCAAAACCGGTAAAATGGCGCTTTCCCGCTTGCATCGGCCCCTGTCATGACGCAATTTCGCATCGCCCCCAGCATTCTCTCCGCCGACTTCGCCCGCCTGGGCGAGGAAGTCCGCAACGTCGTCGCCGCCGGCGCCGACTGGATCCACTTCGACGTGATGGACAACCACTACGTGCCGAACCTGACCATCGGCCCGCTCGTATGCGAAGCGATCCGCCCGCACGTGGACGTGCCAATCGACGTGCACCTGATGGTGCGTCCCGTCGACCGCATCGTGCCGGACTTCGCGAAAGCCGGCGCGAACCTGATCAGCTTTCACCCGGAAGCGTCGGATCACATCGACCGCACCCTGTCGCTGATCCGCGACCACGGCTGCAAGGCCGGCCTCGTGTTCAATCCGGCGACGTCGCTGAACTATCTCGATCATGTGATGGACAAGGTCGACCTCGTGCTGATCATGTCGGTGAACCCGGGCTTCGGCGGCCAGTCGTTCATCCCCGAGGCGCTCAACAAGTTGCGCGAAGCGCGCAAACGCATCGACGCGTACACCGAGCGCACCGGCCGCGACATCCACCTCGAAGTGGACGGCGGCGTGAAGGTCGACAACATCGCGGAAATCGCGGCGGCCGGCGCGGACACGTTCGTGGCCGGCTCGGCGATCTTTGGCCAGCCCGATCACAAGGTCGTGATCGACAAGATGCGCGCCGCCCTCGCGACCGTCCAGCGTTAAAAACCAGCGCCTCATGACCACTTCGTATCCCGCCCCGACGTTTACCGGCGCGCGCCTCGAAGCCGCGATCATCGACCTCGACGGCACGATGATCGACACGGCCGACGACTTCACCGCCGGCCTGAACGGTATGCTCGCTCAGCTCGACGCGGAGGAAACGACGCGCGAGGAAGTGGTCGGCTACGTCGGCAAGGGTTCGGAGCATCTGATCCGCAGCGTGCTTGCGCCGCGCTTCGAAGCCGAGCACGCGCAAGAGCGCTTCGACGAAGCGCTCGCGATCTATCAGGCCGAGTACGCGAAGATCAACGGCGTGCACACGCGGCTTTATCCAGACGTCGAGGCCGGTCTGCGCGCGCTGCGCGACGCGGGCCTGAAGCTCGCCTGCGTGACCAACAAGCCGCACCGCTTCGCGCTCGAATTGCTGCAGCAGTACCGGCTTGCACCGTATTTCAGCGTCGTGCTCGGCGGCGACAGTCTCGCGAAAAAGAAACCGGACCCGCTTCCGATGCTGACCGCCGCCGCGCAGCTCGGCGTCGAGCCGAGCGCCACGGTGGCGATCGGCGACTCGGAAAACGACGCGCTGGCGGGCCGCGCGGCCGGCATGGCGACGCTGACCGTGCCCTACGGGTACAACCACGGCCAAGCTATACAAACGATAAAATCCGATGGTATAGTTGCCTCGCTGCTCGACGCCGCCAGGGCGATCGCAGCGCATCAATCCACGACTTAACAGTCCTTCATCCTCATGTTTCTGAATAAAAAACGGAGTCTGATTAGCATCGACCGGGGAGCCTGGCCCTGGCGTCGCTGGTCGCGCTAACCTCGCCTGAGGTACGCTGAAGCTCGTCTTCGGCAACCGTTTTTTACTTCGCTGCGCTCACGCGCTTTTTCCATCGATCTGTTTTTGCGCAGCTGCATCGGCTGATTGAGCCTGCGCGTACCCGCAAGGTACCGTTGCTCACCCGCACCGCTAGCGCGCGCCGATGGAAGACCCGCGCCGGTCGGTATCATTGTGTCGAGAACGTCGACCCACGCCCTGACCGGAGGCGCTTAGCCCCGCTTTGCCCGTCGCTTGCTGCCGCCGGACCACCGTACAGGATCGGAACATGACCGAACTCGAATTCCAGTCCCTCGCCAACGAGGGTTTCAACCGCATCCCGCTGATCGCCGAAGCGCTCGCCGACCTCGAGACGCCGCTGTCGCTGTACCTGAAGCTCGCGCAGACCGAGCGCAACGGCGCGAACTCGTTCCTGCTGGAGTCGGTGGTCGGCGGCGAACGCTTCGGGCGTTATTCGTTCATCGGCCTGCCGGCGCGGACTCTCATGCGCACGCGCAACGGCGTGTCGGAAGTGGTCCGCGACGGCAAGGTCGTCGAGACGCACGACGGCGATCCGCTCGCGTTCATCCAGCAATTCCAGGCGCGCTTCAAGGTCGCGCAACGCCCGGGGCTGCCGCGCTTCACGGGCGGTCTCGCCGGCTATTTCGGCTATGACGCCGTGCGCTATATCGAGAAGAAGCTCGCGCACAGCGCGCCGAAAGACGACCTCAATCTGCCCGACATCCAGCTGCTGCTGACCGAGGAAGTCGCCGTCATCGACAACCTCGCCGGCAAGCTCTATCTGGTGGTCTACGCAGACCCGACCCAGGCTGAGGCCTACACGAAAGCGAAGCACCGTCTGCGCGAACTGCGCCAGCGGCTGCGCGTCACCGTCGAGCCGCCCGTCGTGTCGGCCAGCGTACGCACCGAGATCTACCGCGAGTTCGCGAAAGACGATTACCTGGCGGCCGTGCGCAAGGCGAAGGAATACGTCGCCGCCGGCGAACTGATGCAGGTGCAGGTCGGCCAGCGCCTGATCAAGCCGTACCGCGACAATCCGCTGTCGCTGTATCGCGCGCTGCGCTCGCTGAATCCGTCGCCGTACATGTACTACTACAACTTCGGCAACTTCCACGTGGTCGGTGCGTCGCCGGAGATTCTGGTGCGCCAGGAAAAGCGCGGCGAGGACCGTATCGTCACGATCCGCCCGCTGGCCGGCACCCGTGCGCGCGGCAACACGCCCGAGCGCGATGCCGCGCTTGCTACCGAGCTGCTGAACGATCCGAAGGAAATCGCCGAGCATGTGATGCTGATCGACCTCGCGCGCAACGACGTCGGCCGCATCGCGCAGATCGGCTCGGTGGTCGTGACCGACAAGATGGTGATCGAGAAGTACTCGCACGTGCAGCACATCGTCAGCTCGGTCGAAGGCAAGCTCAAGAACGACATGACCAATTTCGACGTGCTGCGCGCCACCTTCCCGGCCGGCACGCTGTCGGGCGCGCCGAAGGTCCGCGCGATGGAGCTGATCGACGAGCTCGAGCCCGTCAAGCGCGGCCTGTACGGCGGGGCGGTCGGCTATCTGTCGTTCACCGGCGAGATGGATCTGGCCATCACGATCCGCACCGGCGTGATCGCGAACGGCAATCTGTATGTGCAGGCGGCCGCGGGCGTGGTCGCCGATTCGGTGCCCGAATCCGAATGGCAGGAGACCGAGAACAAGGCACGCGCGGTGATGCGCGCCGCCGAGCAGGTCCAGGACGGCCTCGATAGCGACTTCTGACCGGAGACACACCATGCTGCTCATGATCGACAACTACGACTCGTTCACCTACAACCTGGTGCAGTACTTCGGCGAACTCGGCGAAGACGTGTGCACCTATCGCAACGACGAAATCACGCTCGACGAAATCGCCAGGCTGAACCCCGAGCGCATCTGCCTGTCGCCGGGCCCGAGCAATCCGCAACACGCGGGCATCACGCTCGACGTGCTGCGCGAATTCGCCGGCAAGACGCCGATTCTCGGCGTGTGCCTCGGCCATCAGGCGATCGGCGAGGCGTTCGGCGGCCGCGTCGTGCGCGCGCAGACCATCATGCATGGCAAGGTCAGCACGATCGAAACCGACTGCAAGGGCGTATTTGAAGACCTGCCGAAGCATTTCACGGTGACGCGCTACCACTCGCTCGCGATCGAACGCGAATCGCTGCCCGACTGCCTCGAAGTATCGGCATGGACTGAAGACGGCGAAATCATGGGCGTGCGCCACAAGGAACTGGCCGTGGAAGGCGTGCAGTTCCACCCGGAATCGATCCTGTCCGAACACGGCCACGCGCTGCTCGAAAACTTCGTCAAGCAGTCGAAGCTCGCCGTCGCCGGCAAGGCCTCGAGTCACGCGGCGTCCCGCAATGCCTGACACAAAGGGAGACGAGATCATGTCCATTACGCCCCAGGAAGCCTTGCAGCGGACCATCGAGCACCGCGAGATTTTTCACGACGAAATGCTGCACCTGATGCGCCTCATCATGCGCGGCGAACTCTCGCCCGTGATGTCGGCGGCGATCATCACCGGCCTGCGCGTCAAAAAAGAGACCATCGGCGAAATCACCGCGGCCGCGACGGTGATGCGTGAATTTGCCCGGCACGTCGACGTGCAGGACAACTCGAACTTCGTCGATATCGTCGGCACCGGCGGCGACGGCGCGCACACGTTCAACATTTCCACCGCGACGATGTTCGTGTCGGCCGCGGCGGGCGCGAAGGTCGCAAAGCACGGCAATCGCGGCGTATCGAGCAAGTCGGGCAGCGCGGACGTGCTCGAAGCGCTCGGCGTCAACATCGATCTGCAGCCGGAGCAGGTCGCGGCATCGATTGAGGAAACGGGCATGGGCTTCATGTTCGCGCCGAACCATCATCCGGCGATGAAAAACGTCGCGCCGGTACGCCGGGAACTCGGCATCCGCACGATCTTCAATATCCTCGGGCCCCTCACCAATCCGGCCGGCGCGCCGAATCAGCTGATGGGCGTGTTTCACCCCGACCTCGTCGGCATTCAGGTGCGCGTGATGCAGCGCCTCGGCGCCAAACACGTGCTCGTCGTGTACGGGATGGACGGCATGGACGAAGTGTCGCTCGGCGGCGCCACGCTGGTCGGCGAGTTGCGCGACGGCGAGATCCGCGAGTACGAGATCCATCCGGAAGACTTCGGCATGCAGATGGTGTCGAACCGCACGCTCAAAGTCGCCGACGCGGGCGAGTCGAAGGTCATGCTGCTCGACGCGCTCAGCAACAAGCCCGGCGTCGCGCGGGAAATCGTCACGCTGAACGCCGGCACGGCACTCTATTCGGCGAACGTCGCGGCCACGATCGCGGACGGCATCGAGCTCGCGCGCGAAGCGATCGCGAGCGGCAAGGCACGCGCGAAGGTCGACGAACTGGTGCGCTTCACCCAGCAATTCAAGCAGTAATCACGTAGCGAGACATTTATGAGCGACATCCTCGACCGCATCATCGCGGTCAAACGCGAAGAAGTCCGGGCGGCCGAGCAAAGCGTGCCGCTCGAAGAACTGCGGCTCGAAGCGTCGTCGCGCGATCTCCGCGACTTCGTCGGCGCATTGCGCGCCAAGCACACGGCGGGTCGCGCCGCGGTGATCTCCGAAGTGAAGAAGGCGAGCCCGTCGAAGGGCGTGCTGCGCGAGCACTTCGTGCCGGCCGACATCGCGCGTTCGTACGAGAAGCACGGCGCGGCGTGTCTGTCCGTGCTGACCGACGTGCAGTTCTTCCAGGGCAGCGTCGCCTATCTGCAGCAAGCGCGCGCCGCGTGCCAGTTGCCGGTGATACGCAAGGACTTCATCGTCGATCCGTATCAGGTTGTCGAAGCACGCGCGATGGGGGCCGACGCGATCCTGCTGATCGCCGCCGCGCTCGAAACCGCCGAGATGCAGGACCTCGAAGCGCTCGCGCATTCGCTGGGGCTCGCGGTGCTCGTCGAAGTGCACGACAGCGATGAACTCAAGGAAGCGCTGACGCTGAAGACGCCACTGATCGGCATCAACAACCGCAATCTGCGCACCTTCGAAACCTCGCTCGACACGACGCTCGGCATGCTCGACGCGATTCCCGACGATCGCATCGTCGTGACCGAATCGGGCATCCTGTCGCGCGACGACGTCGAGCGCATGCGCGCGCGGAATGTGCATACCTTCCTCGTCGGCGAAGCGTTCATGCGCGCGGACGAGCCGGGCGTGGAACTCGCGCGGATGTTTTTTTGAGCGTCGTATCGACGTATCCGCGTATCGGGCGCAGAGAAATCCACGCAACGAGGACACCCAGCATGGGCATGGAACGCGAAATCAAGCTGGCGCTGCCGGCTTCGCAGGTGCAGGCGGCGACGCAGTGGTTCGCCGCGCGCGCCGGCAAGAACGGACGCGCGATCAAGCTCGTGAACATTTACTTCGATACGCCGCAGTTGACGCTGGCGTCGTCAAAGAGCGCGCTGCGTCTACGGCAGACCCCGGACGGCTGGCTGCAGACCTTCAAGACGGTCGGCACGGCGACGAACGGCTTGCATAGCCGGCACGAATGGGAATTGCCGGTCGCGGGCGCGAAGCTCGAAATCGAATCGTTGCTGAGCGCTTGCGACGAACCCGCCGCCGCGGATGCACTGAAACAGGCCGCGCCTGCGCTGATCGAGCTGTTCCACACCAATTTCACGCGCACGCTATGGCTGCTCGACTCCGACGGCGCTCAGATCGAGGCGGCGATCGATCAGGGCGACGTGCTTGCCGAAGTCGACGATGAAGCGCGCCGCGCGCCGATCTCGGAGATCGAGCTCGAACTGAAATCGGGCGACGAAGCGGCGCTTCACACGCTCGCCGCCGAACTCGGCAAACGGATTGCCGGCCTCGCGCCGGATGACATCAGCAAGGCGCAGCGCGGGTATCGGTTGCGCGCCAGGTGAGCGCGTTGCCCGAAACCCGCCGCACCTCATGCGCTCGCTTGCCGCAACTTGAGCTAGTCCGCGTTTGCTGCGACACTTCCCCGCCATGACCTCCGCTTCCCGCACCCGCTCCAGTTTGCCGCAGGCATCGCTGTTCGACGATGTCGCGCCCGCCCCGTCCGCCGCCGCCCCCACCACCGCCCCGCCCACGCTCGAAGCACAATTCGCCGCGCTACCCGCGGCCTGGCGCGCGCACCTGAAACCCTTCATCGACAGCGACACCTACGCGCCGCTGTGCCGCTTCGTCGACGGTGAGCGTACCGCCGGCAAAACGATCTATCCGGCCGACGTGTTCCGCGCGCTCCGCCTGACGAGCCCCGACGAAGTGAAAGTCGTCATCCTCGGCCAGGACCCGTACCACGGCGAAGACCGCGGCACGCCGCAGGCGCACGGTCTCGCGTTTTCGGTCGCGCCGCACGTGCGGCCGCCACCGTCGCTGCGCAACATCTTCAAGGAAATCGCCGCGAGTCTCGGTCACCAGACGCCGCAGCACGGTTGCCTCGACAGCTGGGCCAAACAGGGCGTGCTGCTGCTGAACACGGTGCTGACCGTCGAGCGCGACAGCGCCGCGAGCCACGCGAAACGCGGCTGGGAGAAATGTACCGACACGCTGATCCACGAACTCGCGACGCGGCATCAGAACCTCGTCTTCATGTTGTGGGGCGCGCATGCGCAGGCGAAGCGCGCGCTACTCGGCGGCAAGTCGCACTATGTGCTGGAGGCGCCGCATCCGTCGCCGCTGTCCGCGCATCGCGGCTTTCTCGGTTGCGGGCATTTCGCGAAGGCGAACGAATATCTGTTGCAGCACGGCCGGGAGCCGATCGACTGGCGACTACCGGACGACGCGCAAATGCTTGCGTAAGAGCGTCGTCGTCAGAAGATTGCGATACACAACGAAAACGCCACGGAGGGTGAACCCATCCGTGGCGTTATTCTTTTCACCGCTCGCGCCGCATCGAAGCTGCGCAATGCGGCAGGACAAACCCGCTTAAACCGCGGCGATCGCTTCGCGTGCCGAGCTCAGCGCGGCGTTCGCGGCGTCCGGGCCCAAGTTCAGGCCTTCGGCGTAGATGAAGTTCACGTCGGTCAGGCCGAGGAAGCCAAGGAAGCTCTTCAGGTACGGCGTCTGGCTATCGTTCGGCGTGCCGAGATACTTGCCGCCGCGCGCCGACACGACGTGGACCTTCTTGCCCGTCACGAGGCCTTCCGGGCCGTTCGCGGTGTAACGGAACGTGATGCCCGCACGTGCGATGAAGTCGAAGTACGTCTTCAGTTGCGACGAGATGCCGAAGTTGTACATCGGCGCACCGATCACGATGACGTCGGCGGCTTGCAGTTCGGCGATCAGCGCTTCGCTGCGTGCGGCGATGGCGGCCTGTTCCGGGGTGCGCTGGTCGGCCGGCGTGAAGAACGCGCCGAGCACGGCGTCGTCGAGGTGCGGCAGCGGTTCGGCTTGCAGATTACGGACGACGACTTGCGCGCCCGGATTCGACTGTTGCAGCTTTTCCGTCAGCTCGTTGACGAGAAGCGTCGAGTTCGCGCCTTGCGAACGGGCTGCCGAGTTGATTTGCAGGATCGTGGTCATGGTTGACTCCAGTAGGGGGCGCGCAGTGTTGCGCGAGTGAAGCCATTGTGTTTTTTTACCGGCCGGCGAAAAAGCCGTCCGGCGGCGAAGGATTGTTGCATGGGTAGAACAATCAACCGCCCTCCTCCGCCGATTGACGACGGGACAGGCGACGATCGGTGGACCGCCCGGTGCGGCCCACCACCACGCCGATCACTTCGTCAGCCAGCGCTCAAGGGCTTTGCGCGCGCCGGGACGGTGATCGCTGACCGTGAGCTTGTAGCGGGCCACTTCGGGACCGTCGAGCTTCACCTGCGCGACGCGCAGCTCGTCGCGGCGGAACGCGTGCACGTCGACTTTCGCGCCCGGCTGATAGCGCGACAGCAGAGCATCGATATTCCCGCCGGTCACGCGCAGACCATCGATCGCGATCAGCACGTCGCCAGCGGAGAGGCCGGCCTTCTGCGCGGCGCTGCCCTCGTGCACGGTCGCGAGCGCGCAATCCGCGCCGCCGCGTAGCCGCACGCCGAGCGACGGCTTGCCGTTTTTGTCGACGTCCGGCGCGAGCGCCACGCCGAACGGCGCGAGCAGCGCGTCGAGCGGCAGATCGCGCGTGCCGCGCACGCCCTCGGCGAACAGTTCGGCCAGTTGCGCGCCGCTCGCTTCCGCGAAAATCGCCTCGATCTCGCTTTCGTCGACGCCGACCGGCTTGCCTCGATAAAATTCACGGCCAAAGCGCTTCCACAGCAGACGCATCACGTCGTCGAGCGATTTCTGGTGGCCGGTCTGCGCGCGGATCGTCAGGTCGAAGGCGAGCGCGATCAGCGAGCCCTTCGTGTAATAGCTGACGATCGCGTTCGGCGCGTTCTCGTCCTGCCGGTAGTACTTGACCCACGCATCGAACGAGCTTTCGGCGACGCTCTGCTTGAGGCGCCCGCTGCCGCGCTGCACCCCGCCGATCACCTTGCCGAGCAGGCCGAAATAGTCGTCCTGCGAGATCACGCCGCTGCGTACGAGAATCAGGTCGTCGTAATACGACGTGAAGCCCTCGAACAGCCACAGCATCGACGTGTAGTTTTCGACGCCGAGGTCATACGGCGCGAACTCGGCCGGCTTGATCCGCTTCACATTCCACGTGTGGAAATACTCGTGGCTGCACAGACCGAGATAGGTCCGGTAGCCCTCGCTCATCGGCTCGCGGCCCTGCACCGGCAGATCGGTGCGATTGCAGATCAGCGCGGTCGACGCGCGATGCTCGAGCCCGCCGTAACCGTCGGTGACAGCCTGCGTCATGAACACGTAGCGCTCGACCGGCGCCTTCTTCGACTTCGGTTCGAACAACGCGATCTGCGCTTCGCAGATGCGCTTCAGATCCTTGCACAGACGCTCCATGTCGAGCCCGATCGCGCGACCGCCGATCACGACGTCGTGCGGCACGCCGTGCGCCTTGAACGTCGCGAGCGCGAATTCCCCGAGCGTCACAGGATGGTCGATCAGTTCGTCGTAGTTCTGCGCGCGGTATTCGCCGAAGCCGTAGCGCTTCGTGCCGCGCGCTTCCGGCAGCGCGGTCGCGACGCGCCAGCCGCGATACGCGGCGCCCTGCGGCTTCTGGATATCGACCACGCACTGCGCGTCCTCATGGCCGAGCGGCGACAGGAACACGCTGGTGCCGTTGAAAAAGCCGATCGTGTCGTCCAGATGCGCGGCGCGCACCGACAGGTCCCATGCGTACACCTCGTAGCGCAGCGTCAAGGCTCCCTTGACCGGCGCGGCCTGCCACGTGTGCTTGTCGATCTTCTCGACGCGCACCTTGCGGCCCGCGTCATTCACCGCGCGCAGCGTGACGATGTTGCGCGCGAACTCGCGCACCATGTAGCTGCCCGGAATCCACACCGGCAGCATGAAACGCTGACCGGCCGGATCGGGATCGGCGACGGTCACGGTGACTTCGAACAGGTGGGCGGCGGGGTTACCCGGAACGATGGTGTAGCGGATCGGCTTCATCGGCGGCGCTTGGGAGTGTCAGGAGAGTGAGGCGGAGAAGTTCGGGGCTCGATGCGAAAGGAGGCGCTGCGTGCGCCTCCTTCAGTTTGAACGTTGCATCTGTTGCGCGCCCGGGGCGGGCGTGGCGCTGTGGCCAGCGCGCTGTTCAGTGCACGGCCGACAGTTCCTTGTCGAGCCGATCTGCCGGCACCGCGCCGGGCAGGCGGCGACCGTCGGCGAGAAACACCGTCGGCGTGCCTTCGACGTTCATCGAACGGCCGAGCGCGAGGTTCTTGTCGATCGCGGCGGTGTCGCAGGTGGCGGCGGCGGTCGGCGCCTGACGGTCCTGCATCCACGATTCCCACGCCTTCGCGCGATCGGCCGAGCACCAGATCGACTTCGACTTGGCCGTCGAATCGGGCGACAGCACCGGGTACAGGAACGTGTAGACCGTCACGTTGTCGATCGACAGCAGCGTTTTTTCGAGCTGCTTGCAGTACGGGCAGTTCGGATCGGAGAACACCGCGATCTTGCGCGCGCCGTTGCCGCGCACGACCTTCACCGCGTTGCCGAACGGCAGGCTCGCGAAGTCGATGCGGTTGGTTTCCGACAGGCGTGCCTCGGTCAGATTCTTGCGCGTCTTCGAGTCCACCATGTCGCCGAGCATCAGGTAGTCGCCGCTCGCATCGCTGTAGACGATCTGCGTGCCGAGATTCACTTCGTACAGGCCCGCGATCGGTGTCTTCGACACGCTTTTGATCGTCACGTCGGAAAGACGGGTTTGCAAGGTGGCCTTGAGCTTGTCGGTGGTCTGGTCGGCCTGCGCCGAGCAGCCGAGCATAGCGGCACCGATCGCGAGCGCGGCGGCGGCGATGCGGAAGGTCTTTTTCATGCTGGAGTCCTGGAGTCAGTCGCGCACCTGCGCGTTTTTTACGTTCCGGCCGCGAGTTTCGGCCGCCTATCTGTTCAATCAGGCTCGATCAGGTTCGATCGGGGGTCGGATAAGGGGCGGATCGCAGCGCTTCGATCCGGTCATGATACCTGTCCCGGGCGCCGGTGACCGGCCATCGGCTATCCGCCCGACGCCTCGTCGCGGTTTACCCCAGCGCGGCCGACACCAGCCAGCGCTTGATGAATGGCTGCGCGCCGACGAACGCCATGCCGGTATTGCGCACGGCGCGCGCGAGCGGACCGGGCACCGAGAACAGTTTCTGCAGGCCGTCGGTGGCGATCATCAGCGCGCGAATGTCTTCGCGGCGCGCGCGTTCGTAGCGACGCAGCAGCACCATGTCGCCGAGATCGCGGAACGACTCCTTGTCGCCGATCGTGCTCGCGAGCGCGGCGACGTCGCGCAAGCCGAGGTTCATGCCCTGTCCTGCCAACGGATGGATCAGATGTGCGGCATCGCCAACCAGCGCGACACGCGGGGCGACGAGCCGGTCCACGGTCTGCAACGCGAGCGGGAAGCCCTGCGCGGGCGTCACGCAGTCGAGCGCACCGAACTGTTCACCGCTCACGTGCTCGACTTCGGCGGCGAGCCGCTCGGGATCGAGCGCGAGCAACTGCTCGGCGTGTTCGGTGCGCGCCGACCAGACCAGCGACACGTGGCCGTCCGGCATCGGCAGCAACGCGATGATCTCGCCGTCGCGGAACCACTGATACGCGGTTTCGCCGTGCGGCTTCGCAGCCTTGAAATTGGCGACCACACCGATTTGTCTGTAGTCGCGGCGCACCATCTTCGAGCCGATCTGCGCGCGCACCCACGAGTGCGCGCCGTCCGCGCCGACTACCAGATCCGCTTCGAGCACGCTGCCGTTCGCGAGGCCGACGCTCGCGTTGTCGACGGAGAAATCGAGCGCCTGCGCGCGCGCGTCGAACCACGTGAGGTTCGGCTGGAAGCGCAGCGCGGCATCGAGCGCGCGCTCGATCACCGACGACTCGACGATCCACGCAAGTTGCGGTACCGATGCCTGAAACGCCGAGAAATGCAGCTCGGCGTGCGCGTCGCCGTAGACGCGCATGTCGTAGACGGGACCGAGCCGTGTGTGATCGAGCGCCTGCCAGACCCGCAGCCGTTCGAACAAGGCCTGCGAACTCGACGACAACGCATAGACGCGCGAGTCGAAGACAGCACCGGCGGGCAGCGCCGCGCAAGGCTGCGCGAGCAGTGCGACGCGCAGTCCGGCTTGCGTGAGCGCGAGCGCCGCGGTCTTGCCGACGAGCCCGCCGCCGATCACGGCGGCATCAAAGGTCTGGTGGTGTGCGTTCATGCGCGCATTATAGCCGCGGGGGGTGCGGGGGACGGATCGACGGGCGCGCCGTTGGGCGCTGTGCGCGGGGTCTCGCGGGCTCGTGCCGGACATGGTGTCTGGGGGCAGAGCCTGAGGTTGTCGGCCGGGACTGTGCGAGTCTGATGCCGACCGCTCGCGCAACCCGCACTTCATGCGTTGGCGGCCACGCGCATTTGAGTCCCGGGCCGGTGGCCGCGCGGCCTCGATGCGTCGTGCTAATGCGTCGCGGCGCTTGCCGCGAGCGCCGCGTTCGCCTCGCGCATGCGCATGAAGTCGCGATTGGACGAGAGGTTGCGCCACGCGGCCGCCTCGAGCTCCGCCTTGCGACCGCGCTGATCGCTGCGGACCGCGCAGTCGGGGAACACGCGGTCGAACACGCGCCACAGCGAGTCGTAGTCGTTCTTATCGGCGAACCGCGCGATGTCGGCGTGATCTTCGTGCGACAGGTGGGTCGTCAAACAATCGATGGTCTGCCGGTCCGTGGTGGCTTGCGCTTCGTCGAAATTCGGCGCGACCCATGTCGCGACCGAGCCCACCACGACCGCGGCGACGACGCCGATCCCAACCCATCTGATGAGTCCCACGTTGCTCCCCCGGAAATTGAGCTCTGCCGGCTTTGAACTGACGATTCTACAGTGGCTTCGGGCCAATGCGCCGGCGGGTCCGCGCGGGCGAACGGGTTACAATTGCGCTTTGCGTGAAAACTCGCACTCAATCGTCGAGCCAACGCCCCGATTCGGTGTTTTGTCCGCTCCGCTGAGCCTGCCGCGCCCCACCTTACGCGAAGGCTTTCCGAATCCGCGCGCAGCGTCGAGCGCATCACGCAACCTACTGATTCACTGAAGGATTTCCATGAGCCTCAAATGCGGCATCGTCGGCCTGCCCAACGTCGGCAAGTCCACCCTGTTCAACGCGCTGACCAAGGCGGGAATCGCCGCCGAAAACTATCCGTTGTAACGATTGGGTCAACGTCCGCTTTGTTATCAGATAGTTAGAGGCTGTCTCGGGGATTGAGAGACAAATCAAGTACAAAAATCTGGGCGCACCTGTCTGCTGAATACAGCAGATTCACAATGTTAACAAGTAGGTACGTCGGCTGTCACCTAACACAGAGATACTGGAATCGCCGACATCCACTGGCACGACCTACGGCATACGGCCATTACTCGATTGGCGCAGAAGCTGCCGAACGTCATCGAACGGGCCGCTGTCTCGGGCCACCGCAGCTTGGCGATGTTGAAGCGGTACTACCATCCGTCGGCAACCGAGTTGGCTCGAAAGCTAGGTTGATACATTTTACGGGGCGACGCTCTCGGGGCGTCCTCAGTTCCGCCGCTTCCTAAGATGTCTTGGTCAGGTGGATCGCACACCAGCCAACACGTGCGCCTTGTTCATCGCATAGTCCAGCAAGACCACGCCGTCGAACGACGTGCAAAAGTGATGCGCGAATACCGAATCGTGCACTGACCACGCCGCCGACCCGCTGAATCCCTGCAACACGATCAACAGCCAGACATCTTCGACGCGTTTTCTGTACGCCGCAACCTTGCGTTCCTTTCTATCAATCGTGGCTTGTACATCCGCTGGCGATGCCACCGGAACCCACCATGCACTCACCGGCTGCCACCGAGAGCGTGGACAATTCGGATGATGGTGCAGCCAGACGGACGTGAACAGATCGGACTCGAAATCCGTACCCTCTTCCAGCCTTGCGGCGAACACACCGGTAGGTATCGACGGAATCCGTGAGCCTACTATCGCAACGAGGTTGGTCGCTGCCGCATCTTGGTCTTTCGGCCTCAGCGCCGCGTGCTCCCGAAAGACCACCTTGACGTCAAGACAGTCCGCATTGACGTCTTTCAGGAAGCCTATTTGGGCTTTCTCGCAAATCAATCTGCGTGTTTCCTCGACGGCCCGCACGTCACTACGTATCAGTTCAGTCACTTCGACGCCATATCGACCTGCGGGACCTAGAACAAGAATGTCCGGTTCTTCGCTCGTTGCATCCACGGTTCCATGAGGCCAACAAGTCAGCAACGCTTGCGCACGCTCGAAGAAGATCGATTCAGCAAGCTTTCTGCGTTGTGTCTTCGTCAAGCTCACCCAGCACCCTTCTCGGTTGCGTGCGGCATACGACTTTGAACCGCCAATGCAAACGTCGTCGCGAAATTCACCGCGAATGTCGCGTCAGCAGCGGTCAAGTGTGACGCATCTCGCATCCGGTCCCAAGTAAAATTCCCTGCCATCATGCGATGAACAATCGGAACGACCGACTCGAAACGAATCAGGTCGTTGACGTTAATCGCGAGGGCAAGCATCAGCGAGATACGCTCGCTTCTTGATGCGGTGCCGTCCACATACCTTTCGATGTCGCGGACCAACCGTGCAGCAGGATCGTCGTACCGCAAGCCAGACGACAGGCTCATAGTGTTGCGCCGCCGAGAAAGCAGCACGATCAGTTCGCCGGTTGCGATGTCAACCGCTTCGGCGCTATGTCCGAATGCGGCTTCCAGTTCTTCTTCCAGCAGACCACGTTCAGCGAGTTTCAGCCGCTCCCGCACGGCGGTCGATGTCACTAGATCGGTGATGGAAATGTCGCTAAACCTGACACCGAAAAAGCGTTCCGCTGCGATGTCGAAGAAATCTTGCGCGTAGCCTAGCATTCGACGCGCGTCCGTCTTATCAGGAATCAGTCCATAGTGCTTGAAATTTACGCGTGCCTTGTTGAGTTCTATCAGCTTCGCGCGAAACGGAACATATTTACTCTCATCTTGATCCGCTGCCGCATCAATGTAGTCCATGCACTTGATGAACTCATCGGGGATTTTCTGTCCCGCGACGGGTCGATCTTTCATTACAGCACGCAAAAAAAGCTCGACGGCATCCTGTGCAATCGACACCGCGAGACCGATATGAACAGTGTCATTGCGGACAAGATATGTTTCCGCTTCCGCGTACAGGGCGCGACAAAGCACGACTTGGTGAAGCTCCATATATCTTCCAATGGAAACGCCGACCGCCGATCTTACAATGACGTGTGAGCAAAACCCGAACGCTTTTCTTTTATGAGATCAGAGATGGAAGTAGAAGCAACGTTTCCCCACGTAACCAAGAACGATCTTTATGCCGCGCTGGTTCAGATTGGCGTCGAGAAGGGCTACATTGTCATCCCTGAGTTCCGGGTGCATCTGGACAATGGCAAACGAAAAAAAAACATAGACTTGGTTTGGGTCACCCGAAAAACCAACATGGCCGCTCATCAGGATCGACCAAGTTTGGATTACTGGAACCTGCATGCTACGTTCGAGATCGAATCGTGCGATGTGCGCAATATTCCGGGCAAGGAGTTCGACCGACACATTCGCGACCTTCCAACCATCCAGAACCCCGGGGCCACGGTACCAATTACCCACTTCATAACTTTGTACACAACCGCGCACGACCGGAACTGGAATTTTCGACGAGACGTTGAAGCCGATATAAGCGAACGGAGAGGCTGGGCTAAAGGCGCCAGCATTTCGGTTGTCGATGGTCGCGATCTCACCGTTGTCCTAGCTATGCCTGTCGCGGGCAACCCGTAAGCTTACGAAGCAACGGTTCCGCGAACTCGAAGCCTCGCAACTGCGTCAGCCATCGTTCAGGGATTTCATCGACGCCGAAGCGAATTCCCGCCAACCCACATGCGACCGCCGCTGTCGTGTCTGTATCCGATCCGAACAGGATCGCAGTTCGCGCAACGTCTTCAAACGAATCTTCTTTCAGCGCCTTCCGGGCCGACCAAATAGTATCAAGCACGTAGCCGGTGCCGCATGGCTGATCGGTTTTCCCGAACCGTCTCAGCACGTCCAGTTCGTTGAGAAAGTCGTTCCGGCGGTGCGGTTCGGGCCAGATACGATAGATTTCTTCGAGACGTTGATCGGCCCACGACCAAGGGTCGGCCACCTTTCGCGAGTATCCGCGTGCCGTGAGACAGTAAAACGCGCAAGCGACCAATGAACGTGGGTGTGCGTGCGTCGGCAACGATTGAAGATGTGCGTCGCCGACCAATGCGTCATCGGGACCGGTGTGCCACAGGGCCAGCGGCAATACACGCATCAGGGACCCATTACCATTGTCACGTTCAGTAGCGCCACCCGATTCTCGGGCTGGTACGCCGTCACGAAGCCTACGAATGGCGCTGGCGGTCTGGATTCCGCAGTCGAACACATCGCCATCGACCGCCATGTATCCGTCGTCAAGCCAGCTTACCAATCGGCGCGAAAAATCGGTCAGCGAGAAGAGACCACATTCTTGCAAGCTCGCTAACAGGCAAAGTGCCTGTGCCCCATCATCCGACCACGTGCCCACCGGCACGCCCGCGTGCGACTTCCTGAATCCCGAAGGCGGTTGCATCTCGATCTGATCGCGCGGTGGAAGCAGGCTTGGCGTCTTAAACTCGAAACTCACGCCTAACGCGTCGCCCACAAGTACGCCGATCAGTCCGGCCACACGCGCGTCCGCGCATGGCCGCAGCCTGAGAAACCCTTCGTTGTTGTTCATCTGATCTCCCACAGACACGACATAGTGCTGGCGCTGTGTTGCACCGGGCAGCGAAAGAAAAAGCCGCCATCAGGCTATTGCAATCAAGCGGTTCGCGCGTCCGACGGGATTTTCAGAACTGGCTAACGACCCGTGCCTTGATGGTCTCGAACTCCGAGTCGCTAATCAGACCCGCTTCGAGCATGCTCTTGGCTTTTTTCAACCGTTCCACAGGGTCTTCGGTTGCACTGGCCGATGATCCGTCACCACCCAAGCTCCCCTGAAAACCGCCTGACTTGGCCCGCAGTTCTTCCAGTTCACGGAGACGCCGCTTCTCCCGCCATGCCTGTTCTTGCGCTTGGCAGATTCGGTAGATCGACTGAGCTTCGTCTTTCCGAAGGCCGGAAAACTCGAACGGGCGCACCGCGCCACCAATGGCGAGATCAGGCATAGTCAACGCGGTAACGCGCAAAGTGCTACCGAAAATGCCCGCCTTGATGTGGGCCGACTTGATGTCTTGCCACCGAATATCAACCGGAGTGAATCCACCGATCAAGCCCCGATCCAGCCCGATCAGACGCCCGGTGGTAGCGGCGACGATCGAGCGCCGATGAAGCAAAGCGAACAGCCTACGTTGTACCGCCGTCGATTGAATCTTCTCGCCCGCAACGAGCATCGAATCTAGCGAGCCATACGCCTTTTCGAGGCCCGCTTCGCGCGGCTTCATTTGGTCTTCACTCATGTGTATTCCCCGTTGATGTGGTAATAGTTCTCGTTTCCGGCTTACTGGATGTCTTCGGACTGCACACACGCCGCATGAATCCCGGTGACGACCGGCGCATCGCAGACATCATCAACACGCTTCCGGTACAAATCGGCGAGACACTTCTCGCTCGTACATTTGTTGCGTCGAGCGACCCATGCCCGTTGTTCTTTCTTCAAGCTAGCCCCGCCGTCGCCCAAATCGGAAGCCAGCATGTCGCGGTAGTTGTCCGCCAGCGCATCATCCAGTTTCCCGAGCAACGGACTAGAACAGATCGTCTTCTCGACGTAGGTCGAGGCCTTCTTGCAGTCAAACGAAGTAGCGTGCGCCAGCGGCGACAAGATCAGTAAGGCCGCAATCAGATGTCGAAATTTCATACACTTCCCCCTTGTCACCGTTTAATTATGAAAAACCGCCGATGAACGGCGGTTCTAAAGTCGTTTTTGCGCTCGAATCCTACCAGCGTCACATGGCAGACAGGACTTGGATGCGTGCTTCCGTCGTTTTGATGAGACAGGCTGTATCGTCACAGGCATTCCTCTCCTTCAGCCACTCGCGTTGCTGCTGCTTCAGTGCTGCGGCATCGCTCGCATTCGCAGCCGCCGCCCGATATGCCAACGCGAGCCGCCGATCTGCGTCCGCTGTGGCGGGACTGGAACAGACTAGCTTCTCGATCCTCGACGACGCCTTTCCACAGTCGAATGAAGCCACGACGGACGACTGTGCGGGCGGCAACGGTTCCGCCTTGGTCGAAGTGGTGGTGTTAGGCTGAGTTGTCTGCGCCTGTTGCTGCGGCTGTGCTGTGGTCGGCTGCGCTACTTCACTTCCCGGAACTGCCGCGCTGGCCTGCACTGCCGACGCCGCTACGTCCGCTGCGGACTGATCCCCGAGAACCGATGCAAGGCTCTGGGTCAGCGGGCATTGTTGATCGAGTGCCGCTGCCAGTTTCTTGAAGTTAGGCAACAGGTCGCCGGAGAGCGGTCCAGCGCCTTGCAGGGCGTAACCGATGCGGGCCATCTGCCGTTCGCCGACGACCTTCTCCACTGCATTCATCTGGCACGTGCAACGCTCGACACCACCAGATTTGCTACAACCTTGGACCGTCGCATCCTTGAATGCCTTACTCCACGGCGTAGAGTTCGCCGATGTCGGCGTGATGTCCGGCGTTGCAAACGCGAGAACTCGGTAGTCCGCCATGTAGGTCTTCAGGCGATTGTCTACAGCGGCATCTTCCTGCGTGGTCAGGGTAATGATGGGACCTTGTTTCTGCTCAGAGGCGTCGGACGGCGCCGCAAGTTGATACGTGATCGGTGCGATGAAGGTCGGATCGGTCAGGGTGTCACTCGCATGTTCAACCGCGACATGTTGCAGTCCCTGCACAGCACGCTCGATGTCTTGCTTGGGGAAATCGATCACGAAGTTCGCCGCACAATCGACATTCTTCGCGTCGTTGTTCCGCGCCATCTCATGAATCGTATCGACGTGAACCTTGATGCGGTTGTCCTGCACCGCCCAAACCAGATCAGGGATGCCGCTTTCGACCAGTTGCTTCCCGTAGGCATCGACTATATATGCCTTGACGTTCGGGGCCGCACAATCAAGCCCATGAGCGCCGCCAAGCAGACTTGCAAGGTTGAACGACGATCCACCAGATGACGCCTGATCGATGGATGATCCGTTCACATCTGCTGCACTGAGGGTGGTCGCAAGCAAGCCAAAAACTACAGCAGCATAGGCGATGACACAGGCGAAAGCCGCAAGGACCGGCATCGCCATCGACTTCTTGGCGTAGGTCTTCCCGAAGTTTTCTTTGACGAAGCTGATCTGCTTCCGACCAGACGCGACATACCAGATGAACCAGTAAAGCAGTGCGCCACCGTTGATGATCCCGCGAATGTCGTCATTGCCAGCGGCAGTCTTGCCGACAAAGAGAACCGTGACGACGGCCATCGCGACTAGCACGATCAGGCTGATGTAGAACCAAACCTTTGACGCGGCGGCCCTTTCCGGCTGCCCCAAGGTGCGCCAGTTCGACGCCTGTAGATAACTCCCGAAAGTCGGTGTAAGGATGAAGCTGAGACTGGCGACCCGAGACGGGTTCCAGATCGGTTGATTCTGGGTATTTTGCATATGGATATTCCCCCGAGTTGTTGTACTTCTTTGGTCTCAATCGGGACCCACAATCGGTCCCTGCACGGATGCAAGTCCAAAACTTTATATAAAACCAAACTTATAGTGTGTGGTTTTTGGCAGACAACACCGGAAAACTTCCGGGCATGCCAAACCCAACCCAAACGTGTGATGCGCAGCGCCTGTTCGCGACGAACATGCGGCGCATCCGCAAAGAAAAAGGGTTGACGCAAGAACGAGTTGCCGAAGCGGCGGGGCTACACCCGAACTATGTCAGTTCCGTCGAGCGTGCCGAACGCAATATCTCAATCTGCAATATTGAGCGGATCGCCGTCGCGCTCGATGTCACGATGGCAGAACTCGTTTCCCGGTGAAGCTACTGGCTAAGTTGACACTCGTCGATTGCACTGCGGCTGATTTGCGTCTGTGCATCTTCCGCGCGGCGCAATCATACGTCGCGTGACTTGCCGCGATCCCACTCAATCCACGCACATGGGACACCATCGCTTCCCATACCGGTCAGGTCAGCCCGCGCCGATGATGACATCGACTGCCGTACCCGCATGATGGTTTGCCGACTGGTCTTCATCTCGCGGGCGATCTGGGCGACGGAAACACCGGCGTTCAGTTGTTGGATGACCGTCACACGTTGTGCTTCGGAAAGTGCGGACGGACGCCCGAAGGTTTTCCCTTCTGCCCGAGCGCGACGAAGACCCGATTGAGTACGTTCGATCAGCAAGTCACGTTCGAACTCAGCGACCGCGTTAATCACTTGCATTGTCATCCGACCAGCCGGACTGGTCAGGTCCACGCCGCCAAGGGCGAGACAGTGAACACGGACCCCGATGGATGCCAACCGTTCAACCGTGGACCGCACGTCCATCGCGTTTCTGCCCAATCTGTCGAGCTTGCTCACTATGAGTAAATCTGAATCTTCAAGACGGTCCACCAGCTTCGCGAAGCCCTTGCGTTCGAATGCCGGAACCGAACCGGAGACCGTTTCACAAATGATGCGTTGCTTCGTTACTGCAAACCCGGCTGCTTCGATTTCTTGTACTTGATTGTCGGTCGTCTGGTCGGCGGTTGATACCCGGCAGTAAGCGAATATGCGTGTCATCGGCACCTTAATATGTACGAAATGGGAGTCCGAATAGTACCAGGTGTACGTAACGTATACAAGCTAATTTTTGGACATGCGGTACTTTGGTGTCCGCGAGTGCTGGATTTCGGACATCTAGGAAGCGCACGCGGCTACCGGAAGCGGACTTCAGAACACCGGCGGCTTCCCGCCCACCATGATCGTTGCCTTTTCTCTGCGCTGATCTCCAATACTGAAAGGGATGCCCGCATCGTGTAAAGCCTTCGCAATTTCAATCGCTGCTGGATCATCAGTTTGATAGACGATCAGGCCGGTCCATATAACGCCCAAGGGGAATTCCTTCTTATCTACGACCCACCCTGCATCCGTGAACGTCTTTAAGATGTCAGCGGCGTACATTCCCGATTCAGGATCACCCATCGCTTCCATGTTGAAACTGTTGGGATGCTTCGACAAAATCGCAACCAATTCAGCGTGTTGTTTCGCCGTAATTCGCCGATTCGCGAACTTCTCGCGAAGCTCGATGTTTTGTTTTTCCACTTGCGCGGCGTGCAAGGAGGCTTCCGCAGCGGCTTTGTTCGCCACGGCAGCAGCTTGGTTGGCATGCGCGGCATCGGAACCCGCCCGTGCGGTTTCCATTTCGTTGTTACTTATGCGCAGGTCCGAGTAATGATCTCTGATCTTACCGGTCCAGATCGCGCCCATCGTGGCTACAGCAACGATGATCGCACCAACTATCAGCGCAATATTGAAGGCGTTGAAGAGCGTGTCTGCTGTTTCCGATGAAATGTTCAGGTTAGGCATGTCAGGTTCCACCGTGATATTGGCGTGTACTGGTCCCCATTTGGATGTCCCGCATAATACGATGGCCGCATGCCGCAACCCTAACACCACGACAAACCTGCCATCGTTCTTCGAACAATGAAGGTAAAAAGCAATGAGCAATCCACGCGCATGGTCGCTACTCGCCGTTGATGGCGCCCGACAATACGGCGGAAACACTGGCTATCAGGACGATCCGTCACAGGTCTATCGGTACGATAGTTTCGTCGCCAATCACCAACAGGTCTCGAAGAACGACGTGGTCGTCATTCGTTCATCGCTGGGCGTGCTTGGCGTCGCGCAGATCACCAGCATCGAACTCGGGAAGGGTGAGAAGGAGCGGCAGCGGTGTCCGATCTGCGGCGTTAGCGACATCAAGCGTCGCACTACAATCGAACCACCGTGGGTCTGCCGGAACCGGCATGAATTCGTGGAACCAGTGCGAGAGAAAGTGACCGTAGAAACATTCGCTGCGCACTACGGTGAGACGTTCCGGCCAGCGCCGTCTGGTCTGACGCTGGACCGATTGGCTGCCGCGGTAGTTCGACCCAATGACCAGATGTCGATCAAGGAAATCGACTTGGTGCGAATCGAACCGTGGTTTAGAGATGACGCTGAATGCAACTCATTGCTGAAAAAGTTCGTCCGCGACATCGACATCGATAACGTGGATAACGGTACGGACGCCGATCCACCGCACTCCATCATCGAAGCGCGAAGGCGCGTGCTTCGGGAAGTGAACGAGCGACGCGGACAGGCAAAGTTTCGAAATCGGCTTATTGCCCGATACGGCGCTGCCTGCCAGATAAGTCGTTGCGCATTTGCGGGACTGGTGGAAGCCGCACACATCCGGCCATACGCCGAGACGAATGACAACGGAGCGAACAACGGACTGCTGCTGAGAAGCGACCTGCACACCCTGTTCGATCTCGATCTGTTAGCAATCAATCCGTCAACCCTGACCGTCGCGTTGCATCCAGACGTGCGTGCAGCGGGCTATGAAGCATTTGACGGCATATCTATTTTCCTCAACGGCACGTCTGGCCCTGATCTGGCCGCGTTGGCCGACCGATGGGAGTGTTTCCAACTACGACAAGTAGCGGACGATGCACCAAGTCAATCGGTGCCAGCGGCGATCCTTGTTGAGTAGTTCGCACGATCCGGTTCGGTTGACACTTGGAAACGCGCTTTCCGAACTGGAACCGTATAGGTCCGCTTGGGCCATAGCCAAAAGGGACCCTTGATGGACCGTAGTTCCTCGGAAACTTGCGCATAGAATGAGGCAGATGTCAACAAAAAAGGTTGACATCTGCCCATGTTTGCGGTATAATATCGGTTCTGATGAAAAGTGCGTCGTTCGACCGATCCTTTTCAAGCGGAAACTTGCTCCGCATCTATATGAATTTCCCCGGTGGTTTCCTCGAACATCATTCGTGATGTTGCAAAAAGCCTTGTTCGGGCCTTGCTGTGAAACCGATCCCCTCCGTCTTCACGTCACTCTTATTACTCGCTCGCGTCCGCACTCGGATGTAGGTATGGCGCTGAAGGCATGAAATTTTAGAAATAGATGCGAAACATTAAATCTTCCGAATTCGCAGTTGTAGCTGGCGTAAAGGCAATCCGAGACGCCAAGAAACCTGGTCCCGTCACGGTGATGCAATATGAACACGGCGTCCCGGCATCGTCATGCACGATGTCTGCTAGGGCGCATCGGTCTAGCCGGTCTGCGAATTCTGAAAAATCTCGAATGACTAAATAGTAGTAGAAGAATGTGGTGCGAAGCGTTCCGGCATCAATGACCGGGCAAGCTTCCCCGCAATATACAAGTGAATCACTTCGGAAGTTAAAGCCTTGTGTCGGGCGATTACCAAGACATGGCGAACCTGTTCTAACAGAGACAGTAGCCTTCGAGATTCCGACTCGCTATAAGAAGCAGACAGCAGCGATGGGCTTCAAACATCGTAAATGATGGTGGATACAAACGACCACCTTCGTGCATCTCGTATCAGACCGAGATGAACAACACGAGCGTCATAAGAAAGGGTTAAAGGGGTACAGCGTGACCGCCCCACATCGAAAGATGTCCTAGTCTGGTTGTGTCTTGTTCAGATACAGTTCGGGTCGGACAGCCGAATTGTGTCTGTAACAATCGTTCACTGGTCAATGACTAGTTAAAACAAATCAGTGAACGGGCGCGAAGCGCACGGCCCGAAGGGCATGAATTAGAACCAATGATGAATAACTATTCATAATAGGGCAAGGTCCAGCCCTGCGGGCCGTGCTTCGCACGCGAACTGGATTAACACCAATGAACGACTAACTATCATAATAGGGAAAATTCAGCCCTTCGGGCCGTGCGCTTCGCGCCCGTAAACAGGTAAGATGAATTCGAATTCCTATTCATGACTGGTTATCATCAGGGCCGATATGTGCCTATTCCTAATTCTCTGTAACACCAATCGTTACTTCATGCGCCACAACCAGTGCCGGTCATCTGTCACCGCTGGTTAATCACCGCTGCTGGTTCACTACCACCGCTGGTTAATCACCGCTGCTGGTTCACTACCACTGCTGGTTCACTACCAGTGCTGGTTAATCACCGCTACTGATTCACTACCACTGCTGGTTCACTACCACTGCTGGTTCACTACCGCTACTGGTTCACTACCGCTGCTGGTTAATCACCGCTACTGGTCCACTACCACTGCTGGTTAATCACCGCTGCTGGTTCACTACCGCTACTGGTTCACTACCGCTGCTGGTTAATCACCGCTACCGGTCCACTACCACGGCTGGTCATTCACCACCACTGGTTACACCACCACTAGTTAATCACCACTGCCGGTTCATTACCACTGCCGGTTCATTACCACTGCCGGCCCCATTACCACCACTGGTTCATTACCAACGCTGGTTCACTATCATCCGCTGGTTCATTACCACTACCGGTTCGTTATCATCGCTGGTTCACTACCAGTGCTGGTTCATTACCACTGGTGGTCCACTACCGGTGCTGATTCATTACCACTCGCTGGTTCATTACCACTGCTGGTTCATCACCAGTGCGGTTCACTACCACTGGTGGTCCACTACCGGTGCTGATTCATTACCACTCGCTGGTTCATTACCACTGCTGGTTCATCACCAGTGCGGGTCACTACCACTGACGACCGAAGCGCGCCGGAACTGATCGCGCGCGCGGCACTCCGCAGCCGAAACAATACCAGCTCAATCTGGAATTGCATCATTCGCCGTTGCGCGGGTTACTTATGTCCGATGCGGTGCGGCAGCACCCGTTGTTTGAACGGCGCAAGCATTGAAGCACGATAGGGGGACCCGTTGCATGCACATCAGATTTGCAGTTGCGGAGACGACCCTGTTTGCCTTATATTCCGAAGGCTCCCCGGATTTGCCGGAGAGGAAAGTGACAGGTTGTCAAGCCACGCCGAATTGCTCGCCGAGCACAGACGCAGTGCAGACAACACGTAGACCACGATTTCCGTCATGCGGAACTCCAAGGTTACACTGACATGATATTGCATTTCTAACATTAGCGGCCAAAGCCCGGGCTTATGTCTGGGTGAGATAATGTAAAGAACATTGGTGTATATCCGGGAGTGCGCATTTTTGGAATGCCGCCAACCGCCGCACTCCCGGTTTGCTAGGTAGCCGCGATGAACAATCTTGTTGACTGGTATAAGCCGCGCAGGTATCTGCATTTCGACATTCCAATCAGTGAAAAAGCCGCGATTGCCATTGCAGGTAATCCTGCTGTTGTAGCCCGCCATGCTTTCTACCCACTTGTCAACTTCATCATACACAGCAAAAAGGTGAAATGGGATTCAGCGACTAAAAAACTATCGCTCATTCCGAAGGAGCGACCAGTTAGTTATGCGTCTCATGTCGATAGTCACATATATGCGTTTTACGCGTCGGCACTGAGCGACAAATACGAAGCGCATCTTAAAACAGCCAATTATCAGCCCGCAGTTCTGGCTTTTCGCAAGTTGGGGAAAAGCAACATAGAGTTCGCAAAAGAGGCGTTTGCTGCAATTCGGGAAATCGGCAATGCAGACGTGATCACAACCGACATTCAGGACTTTTTTGGAAACCTCGACCATAATATCTTAAAGGCGGCGTGGCGATCCATTCTAGGCACAGAAGCCTTGCCGAAGGATCATTATAATGTATTCAAATCGCTGACGAGATTTTCTTGGGTCGATAAGCGCAATCTCTACGCCGCGCTCCATATCTCCCTGAATAATCCACGGGCGTCTCGCTCGCGAATATGCGAACCTGAGGAATTCCGCAAAGTGGTACGTGGATGCAAACTGATCCAAACAAACCCACATCCCCGAGGCATTCCACAAGGCTCGCCCATAAGCGCACTCCTGTCCAACATCTATATGGCGAACTTTGATGAGATGATGTGGAATGCAGTCACAGCTTGGGGTGGCAAATACTTCCGTTACTGCGATGACATGCTAATCATCGCGCCGCATGGAAAAGGGAAAGACCTGCTGGCGCTCGCACAGGAATTCGCTGATCTTCACAAACTTCCTCTACATCCGAAGAAGACAGAAACGCGCACGTTTAATTTGAATTCAGATGGTCTAACAGCGGATAAACCCCTTCAGTATTTGGGATTTTTGTTCGATGGTAAGCGGGTAATTTTACGTTCAGCGTCTCTTGCGCGGTATTCTGACAGGATGAAACGCGGCGTCCGGCTTGCCAAGGCGACTATGCGAAGCCGGAATGATCTACGCATGGCGCGTGGTGAGACGCCAACCATCCTGCACAAGCGAAAACTGTATAAACGGTACTCTTACCTCGGCAGACGAAATTTCGTCTCATATGCTTTGCGTGCGGCGGGAATCCTCGAAGCCAAGGAAATTAAGCGCCAAGTGAAACCCTTGTGGAAAAGGCTACGTAAACACATGAAGTAGCACCCGTTGGGGCGTAAGATTTAGCGACGTGAAGGCACGAAAGAAATAACGCTGCACGTCGCACATCGGAAAACCCAATCACACCGCTAATGCATCCGGTTCGCCCTTCGACTCGATCAACTGTCCGACAGTCGGCCTCGGCTGCTGAATGTGGAGACGCGGCAATGACTTCACGATCCTCATGGTTTCGAGACTGACTGTACTAGTCGCCCAATCGGAACGCCGGTAGCGCCAATAACCGAGTCGCCATACTCATCGCGAAAGTGGCATCGGTAAGCAAGTGAGTCTCTGCCGGACTCATACTGTCCACGACGCGACGAGAGAGATTCGACGGGTCGTCGATGGAACGGTAGTGCGTGAGCGGATTACGCAGGTTCATAAGGCGACGTAGATCGTCCGCGTCCTGCTGCGTGATGACATCTCCCGAGACGCATCGCTGCAACGTCTCGTTGAAAGACACCCGATCCGGCAACTTTTCGGCATGAAGTCCAAGGGTCAGGTGCGCGGCAAGCATGTGTTCGGCAAGACCTTGACATAACAACACTGTCGCCACGAAATTGCCGTGAACGAAGCTGGATCGTGCTTCCGTCCAAGCGGCCAAAGCCGTTTCGCCACCCGGCATCATGGTCCCTGCCGAACCGAGCGACATGGAGAGGTCTGCAAGCTGCCGGAATCGCACGACCTTGCCCTCCATGTCGTCGTGCAAGTCCGCCAGCAAGATACGGAACACATCCACGTCTCGGATAGACGACAGCAATTCCGTTTGGATGTGATCGATCATGATTGGTCGAAGAAATCGGTTCTCACGCGTGTGATGCGCCGAGGGACCGACGAAGCATCGGACTGATCTGATGCACAACCGTCACGCCGCCCAATCCTCGGATCGCCTTCACAACCCCTTGGCCTTCAAGGTATCCAATCGCATGATCTACAAGCGGGTAGGGTTCGCCAGTAGCGGCGGCGATGCCCGCGCCGTCAGTTATTCCGTCATTCGTCAAGCACAACCCGACCTTGCGGATCAGCGGTGATTCTTCGCTCCCCAGAACCATCGAGACGCCGTAGGGTTGAACCCGCGCGTGGTAAGGCCCCGGACCCAAGTGTTTGAGTTGTTCGATGTAGCCTTGATGTTCCAATACATCCAAACTATCCGAAACAACCGAGGTATCCAGTCCTTGTTCGGTCGCAGCCGCCAGAACCGCGTCCGGCGACACATAATCCCTACCGCGCATCAAGAAGTTATCGTACAAAACCTTGAGAGTGAAGCGGTCGGCAGAGGACAAGCCTCCGATCTGAGGCAGTGCAACGCTGTGGACATAGGCCGGGGCCGATCCGATAGGCGGCTTTGCTGTATGGCCGAACACCGCATCTACAACGCGAGAAAGGCAATCGCCGAAGTCGTTGACATCCTTCACAGACTCCCACAATAGAGACTTGAGGGCTTCGGGAACCTCGCATTGCTCAAGCACAACCGGGATGATCTTGGTTCCTTTCTGAATGCGGCCTACCACGGCTGCGTTCAATTCTTCACGAACCCAAGGCTTCACGACGCTTGCGTTGGAAATGACGATGACAACAGCGGCAGCTTCCTTCAACCCTTCTTCGAAAATCTTATCGACCAAGCTATCGCCGGGAAGCATCTCCCATCGGTCTACCCATGCGTCGATGCCACGCTCTCTCAGCGCAGTGGCAAATGGAATCACGAAGCGTTGTTTGTCTTCACTGGCGTGACTGACGAAAACCTTGGGTGGTGCAACTGTTGTTTCCATACAGGTCCGTTTAAGGAGAAATCGTTTTGGTCCGCTGCTACCCGGCATGCGAATCGGCAACTGTGGCCCTAGCGCCCCGTTGGACCGCAGTCCCAACCGCCGCGGTCATGGTGAATCCGGCTTGCATGCCTGTGCTGGCGTCGCTTTCAGCAACAGCGTCACCGTGGACGTGCTTCCACCCGATCCGCTGCTTCTCTGCCACTGCATTAAGGTAGGCGCTTTCCCTTCAGCACTGACGCGGTAGGTGCGTGTGAAGTTAGCGTTGGACGGGTTGGGACGCCCAGATTCGTCGAACTGACAGAGCAACTTTGCGTTGATCTTCGCGTGCTGCAACGAAGGCAAAGGGTTGAAGTCGCAACCATCGTACAGCGTGCCGAAACACGCGTCCCTACCAGTCAGACCCGGTTCAAACGAGATGGAATCAGGTCCAAACTTTGGCGGCGCGTCGGTGTAAAGCGTGACCGTCCAACCTAGTTCATCGGTGCGCTGTCGCAAGACAGTGGACACGTCCCCCATGACGTTGATTCTCAGAACTCCGTTTCGGTAGCTTCTTGTCGCGCCGGGATTCAACGTGTAGCCGTTCTGCCATTGAATAGGCGAATCGGCTTGCCAGTCCCAACCAACTTGCGGCTGGCTAGGTGGCGGCATCAACGCGAGAATGACCGAACCCAACTCAAACGATCCCGTTCCTTTAAGTGATTCGGGATAGATTCCTGTGATAGGCGCAGCCGTTGCGGCGTGCGTGATCAGTCCCGCACAAAGGCAAATCGATGCGAATACCGGTTTCATAATCCCCGCTTGCCTTCACTATATGAATGCGGCTGGTCTATCAGTTACTGTCTCTCATCGTCAAATCGTATCGCACAAGTGCCCTGTCCGACGAACTAGTCGTAAGAATGCGACGAACGATTCTCATTCGGCGTATAACAACAATGCCGCTTGAATTTTCGCCAACGGTTCCGCGACATCGATAACATCGAGACTGATGTAGTGCCGATGAAGCACATCTCCGCGTTTTGGCGCATGTCCAAGTATCCGTCGCAAAACGGCATCTCCGATCATCAACCGTGCGCCCACGGTGGCAAGGAGTTTTCGCAGGTCGTGCAGCGTGAACGATGGGGCACCAGCACGCTCTGCCATCTCGGTCACGTGATCGGCTGACAACCCGTCAAACAAACCTTCGTCCGGTTTCAGCCCTGTGCACCGTCGCTCCAAGATTTCGCGCATGTGCAAGGTAATTGGCAGCGAGTGCGGCTTCTTTCCCTTGGTTTCTGGAATCGTGAGCGTGTTACACGCCCAATCAACATCTCGGCACTGAATCGCTCGTGCTTCGTTCTTCCGCAAGCCGGTGAGTGCGACCAGCCGCAGGTAGTCCACTTGCATTTCTGGTAATTGCCCGACCGATTTCCACCAACCGGCAAGATCACGTTCATTTAGCTTTCGAATGCGCGGCGCAGGCCGGCTCGGCATCAACCCGGCAACGCTCAGACGGGCGAAGGGGTTATCAAGCTTGACGCCGTGAACCGCCGCAAGGAACTTGATGATCGAGCCGACAATCCCGCGCCCCAAATCAACTATCGCTGCTCCCTTCGTCTGGGCGAACTGATAGCAGTAATCGCTGAAGGCAGGTTCCTTCATGGCTGAAACCGATCTGTCAAGCCAATCGGCGAAATGAGTTCTGAGAACCGATTCGTATCGCGCCAAGCTGGACGGCTTCACCTTTTTCGCCTTCGCGTATTCCGCCAGAACCTGTCGAAGCGTCGGCAACTTCGGCTGGACGGGCGCGACAGCGTAATCACCAGATCGACATCGCCGCAGGATCGGAAGTGCCAGTTCTCTCGCTTCATCTACTGAGATTAGCGGCCAACGGCCAAGCGTTACGCGCACCTGTCGGCCCCGAACGCTGGTCGCGACGACAAAGCTGTGACTTCTCCGTCCCACTTTGAGACAAAGCCCGGACAAAGTCCGGTCCCGCAACATGGTTCCAGCCCGTCCCGGCCCACGGCCAATCAGGGCGTCCGAAAGGGTTACAATTGCCATTTTTCGAGTACAAAACAAGGACAAAATCGTGGCTAAAACGCCCAATTCGTCCCGTTCTGTCTCGTCCCCTGAATTCACGCTTCGGCTGTCCCTTTCCGGTTCCAAGCAACCGACGCAAGACATACACAACAGCCGCAAGTCATTGATGTAAAAAAGGATTCCCATGAGCCTCAAATGCGGCATCGTCGGCCTGCCCAACGTCGGCAAGTCCACCCTGTTCAACGCGCTGACCAAGGCGGGCATTGCCGCCGAAAACTATCCGTTCTGCACGATCGAGCCGAACGTCGGCATCGTCGAGGTGCCGGACGCGCGGCTGAAGGCGCTCGCCGAAATCGTCAAGCCGGAGCGCATCCTGCCGGCCGTGGTCGAGTTCGTCGACATCGCCGGTCTGGTGGCCGGCGCGAGCAAGGGCGAGGGCCTCGGCAACCAGTTCCTCGCGAACATCCGCGAAACCGACGCGATCACGCACGTTGTACGCTGCTTCGAAGACGACAACGTGATTCACGTCGCGAACAAGATCGATCCGCTGTCGGACATCGAGGTGATCAACACCGAGCTCGCGCTTGCCGACCTCGCCACCGTCGAGAAGGCGCTCGCGCGCTATTCCAAGGCGGCCAAGTCGGGTAACGACAAGGAAGCCGCGAAGAACGCGGCGGTGCTGGAGAAGGTCCGCGCGCAGCTCGACCAGGCGAAGCCGGTCCGCGCGCTCGATCTGACCGATGAAGAAAAGGCTACCCTCAAGCCGTTCTGCCTGATCACCGCCAAGCCGACGATGTACGTCGCCAACGTGAAGGAAAACGGCTTCGAGAACAACCCGCACCTGGACGCGATCACGAAGTTCGCGGCTGCTGAAGGCGCGCCGGTCGTGGCCGTGTGCGCGGCAGTCGAAGCGGAAATCGCCGACCTCGACGAAGCCGACATGGAAGTCTTCCTCGCCGACATGGGCATGCATGAGCCGGGCTTGAACCGCGTGATCCGCGCGGGCTTCAAGCTGCTCGGCCTGCAGACCTACTTCACGGCCGGCGTGAAGGAAGTGCGCGCGTGGACGATCCACGTCGGTGATACGGCGCCGAAGGCGGCCGGCGCGATCCACACCGACTTCGAGCGCGGCTTCATTCGCGCGCAGACGATCAGCTTCGACGACTACATCACCTACAAGGGTGAACAAGGCGCGAAGGAAGCCGGCAAGATGCGCGCGGAAGGCAAGGAGTACGTCGTGCATGATGGCGACGTGATGAAGTTTTTGTTCAACGTGTAAGCGCGAAGCAGCGCAAACTGCGCTGCGCGATTAAGGCCCGCGAACCCTCAGGGGTGGCGGGCTTTTTTGTTTGCGCGCTACGACTTCCGCAACGCGTCGAGACAACGGGCCTTGATGTGCGGATTTGCAGTCGTGACCGCCGAAACAGCGTGCAACGCTTTGGCCTTGTAGTTTTTCGGCGCATCGTCAATAAACGGAATGCCGCACACACGCGATACCGCGAGAATGTGACTGTCGCCTTCGACAGGGTCTACGACCTTCAGCACAGCTGTGGGATTTCTCGGCAACGCATAGGCAAGAGCGATTCCCAAACCTTCCGCGTTCGCGCCGTCGGCCCCTATGGCCAGGCTACCCGGATGACTCTAGCTGTCGCCATGCATGAAGAAGGCGTCCCTGCCGAAAGTGTGCGTTCCCGGATTAGGCGTCAATGGCATGCCGAAAGCTCCGACATGATGGGAATGCCTTGGCGACCCAATCGTGTACGAACCTTCAGGTATCGGCCCGACCGATCGGACGTGTTGCATGAGGCGATTGCTTTTGCCCGCGCCGTGGCCCGAGTTGCATCACCCGTGATCTTTCCGAATAGATTCCCGTTTATTTCCTTTCCGTGACAGCCAATGCTAAATTTCGGCTTCCGGCGCGCCGACGCCGGAATGTCATCGAACACAACTAGAATCGCGCGATTCGCGTCCGCGCCCCTTCCGAACCGGAGACAAATCGATGAATTACAAGCCGCTGTTCCGCTCACTTTCCGTCGCCGCTGTATTGAGCATCGGCGTCAGCCAGGCGGCTCACGCCGCGACCGAAATCCAGTTCTGGCACGCCATGGAAGCCGCACTGGGTGAACGTCTGAACGACATCGCGAACGACTTCAACAAATCGCAAAACGACTACAAGATCGTGCCCGTGTTCAAGGGCACCTACGACCAGACCCTCGCCGCCGGCATCGCCGCCTATCGCAGCGGCAATGCGCCGGCCATCCTGCAGGTCTACGAAGTCGGCACCGCGACGATGATGCAGGCGAAGAAAGCCATCGTCCCGGTCACGCAGGTATTCAAGGACGCGGGCCTGCCGCTCGATCAGAAAGCCTTCGTGCCGACCATCGCGAGCTATTACAGCGACTCGAAAACCGGCGAACTGATCTCGATGCCGTTCAACAGCTCGACGCCGGTGCTGTACTACAACAAGGATGCGTTCAAGAAGGCTGGCCTCGATCCCAACCAGCCGCCGAAGACCTGGGCCGAGTTGCACACCGATGCGCAGAAGCTGAAGGCCTCGGGCATGTCGTGCGGCTACTCGTCGGGCTGGCAAAGCTGGATTCAGCTCGAGAACTACAGCGCGTGGCATGCGGCGCCGTTCGCGTCGCGTAACAACGGCTTCGACGGCATGGACGCGCAGCTCGAATTCAACAAGCCGCTGCAGGTCGCGCACATCCAGTTCCTGCAGAACATGGCGAAGGACGGCACGTTCACCTATGTCGGCCGCAAGGACGAACCGGTGTCGAAGTTCTATAGCGGCGACTGCGGCATCATCACGAACTCGTCAGGCTCGCTCGCGACGATCAAGAAATACGCGAAGTTCAACTTCGGCACCGGCATGATGCCGTACGACGACAGCGTGAAGGGCGCGCCGCAGAACGCGATCATCGGCGGGGCGAGCCTGTGGGTGCTGTCGGGCAAGGACCCGGCCGTCTACAAGGGCGTCGCGAAGTTCCTCGCCTATCTGGCCACGGCGCCAGTCGCCGCGAAGTGGCATCAGGACACGGGCTATCTGCCGATCACGACCGCCGCGTATGACCTGACGCGCCAGCAGGGCTTCTACGACAAGAACCCCGGCAGCGACACCGCGATCCGCCAGATGCTGAACAAGCCGCCGCTGCCGTTCACGAAGGGCCTGCGTCTGGGCAACATGCCGCAGATCCGCACCGTGATCGACGAAGAACTCGAGCAGGTGTGGGCGGACAAGAAGACGCCGCAACAGGCGCTCGACTCGTCCGTCGCGCGCGGCGACGACCTGCTGCGCCGCTTCGAAAAGGCCAGCAACTAAGCATCGCCTGCAGGCAGGGTTCCGGCGCTCCCGCGCGGGAACCCGTCGTTGCAGCACACTCTGGACATTCCGATGGAAAAGCGCTCCTACTTCGGCACCAGCGCGCTGCCCTACCTGCTCGTCGCGCCGCAACTGCTCATCACGCTCGTGTTCTTCCTCTGGCCGGCGGGCGTCGCGCTCTGGCAATCGACGCAAACCCAGGACGCGTTCGGTACGTCGAGCGCGTTCGTCGGACTCGCGAACTTCAAACAGCTGTTCGCCGACCCGCTGTATCTGGCGTCGTTCAACACGACGATCGTGTTCTGCACGCTCGTCACCGTGTCGGGCCTCGTGATCTCGCTGTTGCTCGCGGTCTGCGCGGATCGCGTAACGCGCGGCGCGAAGGCCTATCAAACGCTGCTGATCTGGCCGTACGCGGTCGCGCCCGCGATCGCCGCGGTGCTGTGGTCGTTCCTGTTCAACCCGAGCATCGGCCTCGTCACGTATGCGCTCGCGAAACACGGCATCGTGTGGAATCACGCGCTGAACCCCGGTCAGGCGATGTTCCTCGTCGTGCTCGCGTCGGTCTGGCAGCAGATCAGCTATAACTTCCTGTTCTTCTATGCGGGCCTGCAGGCGATTCCGCGCTCGCTGATCGAAGCGGCCGCGATCGACGGCGCCGGTCCGGTGCGCCGCTTCTTCGGCATCGCCCTGCCGCTGCTGTCGCCGACCACGTTCTTTCTGCTGGTGATCAACATCACCTACGCGTTCTTCGACACCTTTCCCGTGATCGACGCGGCGACCGGAGGCGGCCCCGGCCAGGCCACCCGCACGCTGATCTACAAGATTTTCGCCGAAGGCTTCCAGGGGCTCGACATCGGCAGTTCGGGCGCGCAGTCGGTCGTGCTGATGATCATCGTCGTGGCACTGACCGTCGTGCAATTCCGCTTCATCGAACGCAGGGTTCAATACTCATGATCGAGAACCGACGCGGTTTCGACCTGTTCTGTCACGCGGTGCTGATCATCGGCGTCGTGCTGGTGGTGTTTCCGGTGTACGTCGCGTTCTGCGCGGCGACGATGAGCGAGCACGAGGTGTTCACGGTGCCGCTGTCGCTCGTGCCGAGCACGCATCTGTTCGAGAACATCGTCACGATCTGGACGCAGGGCACCGGCAACGCCGCGGCGCCGTTCAATCGCATGCTGGTCAACAGCCTCGTGATGGCGCTCGTCATCGCGATCGGCAAGATCGCCGTGTCGATGATCTCCGCGTACGCGATCGTCTACTTCCGCTTTCCCTTTCGCACGCTCGCGTTCTGGCTGATCTTCATCACGCTGATGCTGCCGGTCGAAGTGCGGATTTTCCCGACCGTGCAGGTGGTGTCGTCGATGCATCTGAGCAATACGTACACCGGTTTGACGCTGCCGCTGATCGCGTCGGCGACCGCGACGTTCCTGTTCCGCCAGTTCTTCAAGACGCTGCCGGACGAGCTGATGGAAGCCGCGCGCATCGACGGCGCGGGCGCGCTGCGCTTCTTCTGGGACGTCGTGCTGCCGCTGTCTCGGACCACGATGGCGGCGCTCTTCGTGATCACGTTCATCTACGGCTGGAACCAGTATCTGTGGCCGATCCTGATCACCAGCCAGCAGTCGCTGATCACCGCGGTGATCGGCATCAAGGGGATGATCGCCTCGGGCGATACCGCGACCGAATGGCATCTGGTGATGACGGCCACGCTGCTCGCGATGCTGCCCCCGCTCGCCGTCGTGCTGACGATGCAGCGCTGGTTCGTGCGCGGCCTCGTGGATTCGGAAAAATGATCCGGTATGGCGGACTGCGACAAGCACTCAAAATCAAAGGCTAGAACGGCATGGCTGCACTGACTCTGCAAAGCGTTAAGAAAACCTACGACGGCAAACAGTTCGTGTTGCACGGCATCGACGTCGACGTCGCCGACGGCGAATTCGTCGTCATGGTCGGGCCGTCCGGCTGCGGCAAATCGACCTTGCTGCGAATGGTCGCCGGGCTCGAGCGCATCTCCGACGGCAGCATTTCGATCGCCGGCAAGCTCGTCAACGAACTGGAGCCGAAGGATCGCAACATCGCGATGGTGTTCCAGAACTACGCGCTGTATCCGCATATGAGCGTGGCCGAGAACATGGGTTACGCGCTGAAGATCGCGGGCGTCGATCGTGCGCAGATCGCGAAACGCGTCGAAGCCGCCGCGCAGATTCTCGAGCTCGGCGCGCTGCTGCAGCGCAAGCCGCGCGAGTTGTCGGGCGGGCAGCGGCAGCGCGTCGCGATGGGCCGCGCGATCGTGCGCGAGCCGGCGGTGTTTCTGTTCGACGAGCCGCTGTCGAATCTCGACGCGCGTCTGCGCGTGCAGATGCGCCTCGAAATCCAGCGCCTGCATGCGCGCCTCAAGACCACGAGTCTGTACGTCACGCACGATCAGATCGAAGCGATGACGCTGGCGCAGCGCGTGATCGTGATGAACCAGGGCCACGCCGAGCAGATCGGCGCGCCGACCGAAGTCTACGAGCGGCCGGCCACGGTGTTCGTCGCGAGCTTCATCGGCTCGCCGGGGATGAACCTGCTCGAAGGCCGTGTCGCGGACGACGGCTCGACCTTCGACGTTGCGGGCAACGGCCCGAAGCTGCCGCTCGCGGGCGTGCCGTCGATCGGCCGCGAAGTCGCGACAGGCCGCGAGTGGACGCTCGGCATTCGCCCCGAGCATCTGAGCCCGGGCACGGCCAACGCACCGTTCGCGACACTGAGCGTCGATTCTTGCGAAATTCTCGGCGCGGACAATCTCGCGCACGGCCGCTGGGGCAAGCACGATGTGACCGCGCGGCTGCCGCACGCGCATCGTCCCGCGGCCGGCGAGGCGCTGCAGGTCGTGCTGCCCGCGCAGCATCTGCACTTCTTCGATCCGGCGACTGGACGGCGCGCGAACTGAGACGCCCGCGGCGCGCCGCGACGGCGGCCCGCCGCCGGAACCCCCTGCCGCCCGGCCCTCGCCGCGAAGTACAATGCCACCTGAACCACATGCCGCGCGCGGCAGCGTCGTCGAATCCGACGCCGCGCCGGCCGGCGCCGGGTGTTCCGCCCGGCCCTCACACCGATTACCCATTCACCCCCGACTGCCCGCCCGCACGCGGCCGGCGTCGTCAACGTCTACTGCAAGCTAATGGCCCAATACGTTTTCACCATGAACCGGGTCGGCAAAATCGTGCCGCCCAAGCGCCAGATCCTGAAAGACATTTCGCTATCGTTCTTCCCCGGCGCGAAGATCGGCCTGCTCGGCCTGAACGGCTCGGGCAAGTCGACCCTGATCCGCATCATGGCCGGTGTAGACACGGAGATCGAAGGCGAAGCGACACCGATGCCGAACCTGAACATCGGCTATCTGCCGCAGGAGCCGCAACTCGATCCGCAGAAAACCGTGCGTGAAGCGGTCGAGGAAGGCCTCGGCGACGTGTTCAACGCGCAGAAGAAGCTCGACGAAATCTACGCGGCCTACGCGGAGCCGGACGCCGACTTCGACGCGCTGGCCGCCGAGCAGGCGAAGTACGAAGCGATCCTCGCAACGACCGACGGCAGCGCCGAGCAGCAGATCGAAATCGCCGCCGACGCACTGCGCCTGCCGGCATGGGACGCCAAGATCGAGCATCTGTCGGGCGGCGAAAAGCGCCGCGTCGCGCTGTGCAAGCTGCTGCTGCAAAAGCCCGACATGCTGCTGCTCGACGAGCCGACCAACCACCTCGACGCGGAATCGGTCGAATGGCTCGAGCAGTTCCTGACGCGCTTCCCGGGTACCGTGGTCGCCGTCACCCACGATCGCTACTTCCTCGACAACGCCGCCGAGTGGATTCTCGAACTCGACCGCGGTCACGGCATTCCGTGGAAGGGCAACTACAGCAGCTGGCTCGATCAGAAGGAAGAGCGTCTGAAGCAGGAAGAAGCGTCGGAGTCCGCGCGCCAGAAGGCGATCAAGAAAGAACTTGAGTGGGTGCGCCAGAACCCGAAGGGCCGCCAGGCGAAGTCGAAGGCGCGTATCGCGCGCTTCGAGGAGCTGAACAGCCAGGACTACCAGAAGCGCAACGAAACGCAGGAAATCTTCATTCCGGTCGGCGACCGCCTCGGCAATGAAGTGATCGAGTTCAAGAACGTCACCAAGTCGTACGGCGACCGGCTGCTGCTCGATAACGTCAGCTTCAAGATCCCGGCCGGCGCGATCGTCGGCATCATCGGTCCGAACGGCGCCGGCAAATCGACGCTGTTCCGTATGCTGACCGGCCGCGAGCAACCGGATTCGGGCGAAATCGTGCAGGGTCCGACCGTCAAGCTCGCGTACGTGGACCAGAGCCGCGAAGCGCTCGCAGGCACCAAGACCGTGTTCGAGGAAATCTCGGGCGGCGCGGACGTGCTGACGGTCGGCAGGTACGAAACACCATCGCGCGCGTATATCGGCCGCTTCAATTTCAAGGGCGGCGACCAGCAGAAGATCGTCGGCAATCTGTCCGGCGGCGAGCGCGGTCGTCTGCATCTGGCGAAGACGCTGATCGCGGGCGGCAACGTACTGCTGCTCGACGAACCGTCGAACGACCTCGACGTCGAAACGCTGCGCGCGCTCGAAGACGCGCTGCTCGAATTCGCGGGCTCGGTGCTCGTGATTTCGCACGATCGCTGGTTCCTCGATCGCATCGCGACGCATATCCTCGCGTTCGAAGGCGACTCGCAAGTCACGTTCTTCGACGGCAACTACCAGGAATACGAAGCGGACAAGCGCGCGCGTCTCGGCGAGGAAGGCGCGCGGCCGAAGCGCCTGCGCTACAAGCCGATCTCGCGTTAAGAAGCGGGCGGGCGACGGTCCGTCTGGCGCGATGCCGGACGGGCCGCGGGGCATGCGCGTTGCTAATCGTCGCTAGATGGAGGCGCGCGCGTGAAAGTCTCGCGCACGCGACAGACGGTCAACACACCGCCGCGCGACGCGGCGACGAGGAGACAGGCATGGCGATGTCGAAGGGCAGGCGCTGGATCGTCATCGTGGGCGGAACGCTTTTGGCGTTGGTTCTGATCGCGATCGGCGCGCTGCAATTCGCGCAACAGGAAGTCAAGAATCGCGTCAGCGCGGCGCTCGGGCCGCTCGGCAGCGCCGACAGTATCGACGTCGGCCTCACCTCGGTACACCTCACCCACGTCGTGCTAAAAGCGCCGCCTGACTGGCCAGCGGGTGAACCGCTACGCGCCGACGAAATCACGATCACCCCCGACGTGCGCGATCTGATCGCGCGGCGCATGCATATCCGCGAGGTCGTCGTGCGCGGCTTCGACATGGCCGTGTTACGCACGAAGGACGGCTCGCTGAATCTGCTGCCGAACCTGCGCGAATCGCTGAACCGCGGCGATCAGCCGGGCAACGCCGGCACGGCGCCGCCGATCCCGCGCGAAAAGCTGGTCGACCATATCCGCTTCGAACACGGCAACTTCCATTTCTACGACATGACTGTCGGGCCGCCGCCGTTCAAGGTCACGCTCAGCAACGCCAACGCGAGCGTCGACCATCTGCATCTGCCGGCGCTTACCGAACCGACCCATGTCAGCGTTCGCGGCGCGATGAAGGGGCCGGCGCATACGGGCACCGTGACGTTCGACGGCTGGATCAAAATCGCCAGCCGCGATTCGCAGACGACGAGCACGCTGCACGGCGTCGATATTGCGATGCTCGATCCGTATCTGCTGAAGAAGGCCGGCACGCGCGCACAGGTGACGGGCGGCACCGTCGATCTGACGATCGAATCGACGGTGCGGAATTATCATCTCCATGCGCCCGGCACGGTGACAGTCCACAATCTGCAGCTCGCCGAATCCGACAATCCGCTCGAGACGTTCATGTCGATTCCGACCCGCGCCGCCGTCGCGGCGCTGAAGACGCATAACGGCAATATCACGCTGCATTTCGTGCTCGACGGCGATCTGCGCGATCCGAAGTTCTCGGTGCGCGAAGGGATCCTCGCGCGCATCGGCGCGGGGTTTGCGCAGGCGCTCGGGGTCAGCGTCGAAGGCGTCGCGAAGGGTGCGGGCGAGACCGTCAAGGGTCTCGGCAATGCGCTGAAGAATCTGCTGGGGCAGTAGCGGCGGCGGTCAGCTCAAACCGGCAAGCCCAACTCGCGCAGCTTGGCTTCCGTTTGCGCGGCGCTCGTGTGATGCACGCCGTGCCAGCCGAGCGCCTTCGCGGCTTCGGCGTTCTTCGCGTTGTCGTCGATGAAGACGAGTTCGGCCGGCTCGACACCGGGCATTTGCAGTTCGATGCGCCGGCGCATCTCCGCGAAGATCGCCGGGTCGGGCTTCACGAGCTTCACGCGCCCCGACACGACGACGTCGCGAAACCGCCGCAGCACCGGATAATGCTCCCACGCGTACGGAAACGTCTCGGCCGACCAGTTGGTCAGCCCGAAGAGCGGCACCTCGGCCGCTTCGAGCTTTTCCATCAGCGCGATGCCGTCGTCGAGCACACCCGCCACCATCTGGTGCCAGCGCTCATAGAACGCGCGGATCAGCGGTTCGTGATCGGGAAACCGCGCGATCAGCTCGTCGGTGGCTTCGACGATCGGCTGGCCGCCATCCTGGCGGATCACCCAGTCCATCGAGCAGACGTGCGTGAGGAACCAGCGGCGCTCGAGTTCGTCGGGAATCAGCTCGCGGTACAGGTACTCGGGACTCCAGTCGATCAGCACACCGCCGAAATCGAACACCACTGCCTTGATCGCCATGCACCACGCTCCTTTGGAAGGTCGTCGCTACGCTCAGATGGGTTGCGTGCGCAGTTCCAGCCACGCTTTCGCGTCGCCCGATACATGCGGCGCGAGGCGCGCGCGCACCGTCTCGTGATACGCGTTGAGCCACGCGCGCTCGTCGTCGCGCAGCAGCGACAGCTCGATGCAGCGCGCGTCGATCGGGCACAGCGTCAGCGTTTCGAACTTCAGGAAGTCGCCGAATTCGGTTTTTTCCGCGGCCACGTTCAGCACGAGGTTTTCGATTCGCACGCCCCACTTGCCCGGCCGATACAGACCCGGCTCGTTCGACGTGATCATGCCCTCCTCCATCGCGGTCCACGGTTCGGCCGGTGCGTAGTGCGAGATCACCTGCGGGCCTTCGTGCACGTTCAGGAAGTAGCCGACCCCGTGACCGGTGCCGTGGCCATAGTCGGCGCCGGCCTGCCAGATCGGCGCGCGCGCGATCGCGTCGAGCATCGGCGAGCGGATGCCGCGCGGGAATTGCGCGCGTGACAGCGCGATCATGCCTTTCAGCACGACGGTGAAATCGCGGCGCTGTTCGCTGCTCGGCGTGCCGACCGGGACGACGCGTGTAATGTCGGTCGTGCCGCTCAGATACTGGCCGCCCGAATCGATCAGCAGCAGGCCGTTGCCTTCGATCACCGCATGCGACTCCTCGGTCGCGCGATAGTGCGGCATCGCGCCGTTCGCATTGAAGCCCGCGATCGTCGCGAAGCTCAGCGACACGAAGCCGGGACGGCGCGCGCGAGCTGCCGTCAGACGCTCGTCGATCGTCAGCTCGGTGATGCGCTCGCGGCCCAGCGCGCTTTCGAACCACGCGAAGAATTCGGCGAGCGCGGCGCCGTCCTGCTCCATCGTCTCACGCACGTGCGCGGCATCGGCGGCGGTCTTGCACGACTTCATGAAAGTGGACGGATTGACCGCCTCGACCACCTTGACCGACGACGGCACCGCCTGCAGCGAGCCGTACGTGATGCGGCGCGGATCGATCAGCAGTGTGCTGCCGGCTGGCAGCGCAGCAAGCGCGGCGGCGGTTTTCGCGTACGGCTCGACGCTGATGCCGTCGCGCCCGAGCACTTCGGCGAGCGCCGGCGACACCTTGCCGTCGGCGATAAATAGCGACACCCGATCCACGCCGATCAGCGCGTGCGCGACGAACACCGGGTTGTAGCTGACGTCGGCGCCGCGCAGATTCAGCAGCCAGGCGAGGTCGTCGAGCGTCGAGATGAAGTGCCACTGCGCGCCTTTCTCGACCATCGCGCGACGCACCTGCGCAAGCTTGTCCGCACGTGTGACGCCCGCTTGCGGCGCGGCGTGCTCGAAGACGGCGTCGGCGGGCAGCGCCGGGCGCTGCGCCCAGATCGCGTCGAACAGGTCGAGGTCGGTGCGCAATTGCACGCCGCGCGCGTTCAGTGCGGCGCTCAACGCGCGCGCGGCCGCGACGCCCAGCACCGCGCCGTCCACACCGACCGTGCCGCCGCTCGCGACGTTCTGCGCGAGCCATTCGAAATGCGGCGTCGTGAGCTGGCCGCCGGTCATCTTCATCAGCTCGACACCGCTGCCGGCGAGCTGCGCACTTGCCTGCTCCCAGTAGCGGCTGTCGGTCCAGACGCCGGCGAAATCGGCGGTGACGATCAGCGTGCCGGCCGAGCCGGTGAAGCCCGACAGCCACTGGCGGCCTTGCCAGCGCCCTGGCAGATACTCGGACAGATGCGGATCCGCCGACGGCACGAGGTAAGCGGCAATGCCCTCGCGCGCCATCGCGGCGCGCAGGTTCGCGAGGCGCTCGGGAATGGAGGAGGTTTCGGGAAGTCGGGCGTTCATGGAGTTACCTGCAAGGATTCATCGACGGATTGACCGGCGCGTTGATTGACGCGACAAGAGGCCGACCGTCACGGCGACGGCGACGAGCGCGACGGCGGTGCATACCGGCCATTCGAGCATGTCGCCGTCATGGAAGAGACTTGTCACGTTGCCGGCCATCCGCGCGACGCTCGTGCCGAGCACACCGGCCAACAGCGCGGCCCACCAGCGGGCGCGGCTCGCGCGGCGCTGCGGATGCAACCACCAGCCCGCGAGGCCGATCACCGCGCCGAGTACGAGAATGCCTGGCCAACCCATCAGGCGTCGACTCCAGACTGGGCGCTCAAACACGGCAAGATCAATTTCGGATTCGTCTCATAGGCGAAAGGAGCCGCCAACGCTAGCATTTTTGCCTCCTCAACTATACAAGTTCAGCACGGCGCTTTCCGCATAGCGGTTGAGTTTAGGGATCGGGGTGTGCTTAGGCAAGTTGTAAGTCTGACGAAAACGCCTCATGCTTCGCCCGTTGCCAGGCTGACGCAGCGCCATGCGCATCGCCCTTATCGAACCCGACCTGCAACACGCCAAACTGGTTGACCGGCTCATTTTCGCCGGCGGCCACGCGTGCCAGCACTTCACCACTAGCGCCACCTTCCTGCAGCGCGCTACCGACGAATTTTTCGACCTGTTGATCACCGAAAGTTGGGCCGGCGACCATTGCGCCGAAGACGTGATCCCGCGCGCGCGCTCCATTCTGCCGGGCCTGCCCGTCATGATGCTGCTGAGCGCACCGCGCGAATGCCAGATCGTCGCCGCGCTGCATGCCGGCGCCGACGACTGTCTCAGCAAGCCAGTGCGCGGCCCCGAAATGCTCGCGCGTGTCGAGGCGCTGCAGCGCCGTGCGGGCCTGCGGCGGCCGCCCAACCGTCGACGCGACGTGATCGGCGGCTATACGTTCGACGCGGCGAATTTGGCCGTGACATTCCGCGACCTGACCGTGATCCTGACGCCGAAGGAATTCCGCCTCGCGCTGGTGCTGTTCAACAATCTCGCGCGGCCGGTGTCGCGCGCGCATATTCTCGAAACCGTGTGGGCCCGCCGCCGTGACGTAAATTCGCGCACCATCGACACCCACGCGTCGCGCGTGCGCAGCAAGTTGCAACTGCGCCCGGAGCTTGGCTACACGCTGACGCCGATCTATGGTTACGGTTACCAGCTCGACGCGATCCCGCCGGAGAGCCTGACAGGCGCGAACTGACGCATGCGGGATATATGGCGGGCAGAATGTGAGTATCGTGGAAACGCTATAATATAGGGCTGAACGATAGCTCCCCCAAATGCAGCTTCTAACGATCGGAATCAACCATCACACTGCGCCTGTCGCCTTGCGCGAACGCGTGGCGTTTCCGCTCGAACAGATAAAGCCCGCTCTGGATACGTTCAAAGGCATCTGGCTGGGCCACATGGCCCCCAACGCGCCCGAGGCGGCAATTCTGTCCACCTGCAACCGCACTGAACTCTACTGCGCGACCGACGACCTCGCCGCGCGCGAAGCCTCGGTGCAGTGGCTGTCGAAGTACCACAACCTCCCGATCGATGAGCTCGCGCCGCACGTCTATGCGCTGCCGCAGTCCGAAGCCGTGCGCCATGCGTTCCGCGTCGCGTCGGGGCTCGATTCGATGGTGCTCGGCGAAACGCAGATCGTCGGACAAATGAAGGAGGCGGTGCGCACCGCCTCCGAAGCCGGCGCCCTCGGCACCTACCTGAATCAGCTATTCCAGCGCACCTTCGCCGTCGCGAAGGAAGTGCGCAGCACCACCGAGATCGGCGCGCAGTCGGTGTCGATGGCCGCCGCCGCGGTACGCCTCGCCCAACGCATTTTCGACAAGATCGCGAACCAGCGCGTGCTGTTCATCGGTGCTGGCGAAATGATCGAGCTTTGCGCGACGCACTTCGCGGCGCAGCATCCGCGGGAACTCGTCGTCGCGAACCGAACCGCCGAGCGCGGCATGCGGCTCGCCGAGCGCTTCAACGGCCGCGCCATTCCGCTCTCTGAGCTCCCCGCGCGGATGCACGAATTCGACATCATCGTGTCGTGCACGGCGTCCACGTTGCCGATCATCGGTCTTGGCGCGGTCGAGCGCGCGGTCAAGGCGCGCCGTCACCGGCCGATTTTCATGGTCGACCTCGCGGTCCCGCGTGACATCGAACCCGAAGCCGGCCAGCTCGAAGACGTGTTCCTGTACACCGTCGACGACCTCGGTGCGATCGTCCGCGAAGGCAATGCGTCGCGCCAGGCCGCGGTCGCGCAGGCCGAAGCGATCATCGAAACGCGCGTACAGAACTTCATGCAGTGGCTTGATGCGCGCAGCATCGTGCCGGTGATCCGCCACATGCACACGCAGGCCGACACGCTGCGCCGCGCAGAGGTCGAACGCGCGCAGAAAATGCTCGCGCGCGGCGACGATCCGGCCGCAGTCCTCGAGGCACTGTCGCAATCGCTCACCAACAAGCTGATCCATGGTCCTACGCACGCGCTGAATCGCGCGAGCACCGACAACCGCGACAAGCTGATCGAGCTGATGAGCGGCTTCTACAAACACCCCGGCTCTACCGAGCGTTAGCGGCGCAGTGCTCGCCGCACCTCCGCGCGCCACCGCCGCGGCTCGCAAAGTGCTTCCGCCCCGGGCATTCGCCCGTTCCCCTGGCCGCATCCATTCCGGAGTCCGCTCCGCTACCCGCCCGATGAAAACGAGCATGCAACGCAAGCTCGACCAGCTGACCACCCGGCTGGCCGAACTGAACGACCTGTTGAGCCGCGAGGACATCACCGCCAACCTCGACCAGTACCGCAAGCTGACGCGCGAACACGCGGAGCTCGACCCGGTCGTCGAGCATTACGGGCTGTGGCGCCAGGCGCAAAACGACGCCGCCACCGCGCAGGACCTGCTCGCCGACGCGTCGATGCGCGATTTCGCCGAAGAGGAAATCCGCGCAGCACGCGATCGTATGGAGACGCTCGGCGTCGAACTGCAGAAAATGCTGCTGCCGAAAGACCCGAACGACGAGCGCAACATTTTCCTCGAAATCCGCGCGGGCACCGGCGGCGACGAATCCGCACTGTTCGCGGGCGATCTGCTGCGCATGTATCTGCGCTATGCCGAGCGCAACCGCTGGCAGGTCGAGATGATGTCGGCGAGCGAATCGGACCTCGGGGGCTATCGCGAAGTGATCGTGCGAATTGCCGGCGATGCCGCGTATTCGAAGCTGAAGTTCGAGTCGGGCGGGCATCGCGTGCAGCGCGTGCCGGCCACCGAAACGCAGGGCCGCATCCATACCTCGGCGTGCACGGTCGCGGTGATGCCGGAAGCGGACGAGATCGGCGAAGTCGAGATCAACCCGGCCGATCTGCGTATCGACACGTTCCGCGCGTCGGGCGCGGGCGGCCAGCACATCAACAAGACCGACTCGGCGGTGCGCGTCACGCACTTGCCGACGGGCATCGTCGTCGAATGTCAGGACGACCGCTCGCAGCACAAGAACAAGGATCGCGCGCTGAAGGTGCTCGCCGCGCGCATCAAGGACAAGCAGGCGCACGAGCAGCAGGCGAAGGAAGCGGCGACGCGCAAGAACCTGATCGGCTCGGGCGACCGTTCGGAGCGCATCCGCACGTACAACTTCCCGCAGGGGCGCCTCACCGATCACCGCATCAACCTGACGCTGTATCGCCTCGACGCGATCATGGACGGCGATCTCGAAGAACTGATCGCGGCGCTCGTCAGCGAGCATCAGGCCGAACTGCTGGCTTCGCTCGGCGACGCGGACTAACGCCCCGACAATGACCGACGCCTCCCCGGCTCCGCTCGACCCCACCGCTCTGCCCCCCACGGCCGAGGCGCTATTGCGCGCATCGCCGCTGCCGCCGCTCGAAGCGCGGATTCTGCTCACGCATGCGCTCGGTTGGCGGCGCACGCAGCTGATCACGCGCGGCGAGGAGCCACTCGAACGCGCAAGCGTCGAGCGTTATCGCGCGCTCGAGGCGCGGCGCATGGCCGGCGAGCCGGTCGCGCAGCTCGTCGGTGCGCGCGAGTTCTTCGGGCTCGAATTCGAAGTGACGCCGCATGTTCTGATTCCGCGTCCTGAGACCGAGCTGCTGGTGGAGACCGCGCTCGCGGCGATCGAACCTCGGCCGCGCCCACGTGTGCTCGATCTCGGCACCGGGACCGGCGCAATCGCGGTGGCGATCGCGTCGATGCGGCCCGACGCGCAGGTCTGGGCGCTCGACCGCTCGGCCGACGCGCTCGCCGTCGCCGCGCGCAACGGCGCGCGCCTGCTCGACGTGAAACGCCCGGGGGGCGCCGTCGTTTTCCTGCCCAGCGACTGGTACGGCTCGCTCGACGCCGCGTTGCGCTTCGATGCGATCGTCAGCAATCCACCGTATATCGCGAGCGGCGACCCGCATCTGCGTGAGGGCGACCTGCGCTTCGAGCCGCGCGGCGCGCTCACCGACGAGGCCGACGGCCTCAGCGCGATCCGCGCGATCGTCGCCGGCGCCCCCGAGCGTCTCGCCGCCGACGGCACGCTTTGGATCGAACATGGCTACGACCAGGCCGAAGCCGTGCGCGCATTGTTGAGCGAACGCGGTTTTGCCGAGGTCCGCTCGGCGCGCGATCTCGCCGGCATCGAGCGGATCAGCGGCGGCGTGCTGCGCGCCGCTGCGGCCTGAGCGCGGTCGCCGAGGCTAAAACCCCAGGCGCGACGTGGCTGCGGCCGCCCGTAGCGAAATCCGCTATCATTTCAGCCTATTCCCATCCTTTATCGGAACCGCAAGGTCAGTCATGGATACGCAACAACGCATCAAGCAAATCGTCGACGGCAACAACGTCGTTCTCTTCATGAAGGGCACGGCCCAGTTCCCGATGTGCGGTTTTTCCGGCCGCGCCATCCAGATCCTGAAGGCGTGCGGTGCCGGTGAAATCAAGACCGTCAACGTGCTCGAAGACGACGAAATCCGTCAGGGCATCAAGGTGTTCTCGAACTGGCCGACCATTCCGCAGCTTTACGTGAAGGGCGAATTCATCGGCGGCTCGGACATCATGATGGAGATGTACGAATCGGGCGAACTGCAGCAGCTGTTCGCCGCGGCCTGAGCGTTCTACGCTTCGTTCGCTTCATCAGGCGCCGCAAGCCATGCAGCAAGCACGCACCGCGGTGCCTCGGCGGCTGATCGTCGCGATCACCGGCGCCACCGGCGCCATCTACGGCATCCGGCTGCTCGAGACGCTGCGGCGGCTCGGCGGCGTCGAGAGCCACCTGCTGATTTCGAGCGCGGGTTGGCTCAACATCCAGCATGAACTCGAGTTGGGCAAGGAAGACGTGCATCCGCTCGCGGATGTCGTCCATTCGGTGCGCGATGTCGGCGCGAGCATCGCGTCCGGCTCGTTCGCGACCGACGGCATGATCGTCGCGCCCTGCTCGATGAAAACACTCGCGAGCATCGCGCACGGTTTCGCCGACAACCTGATCACCCGCGCCGCCGACGTCACACTGAAGGAGCGTCGCCGTCTCGTGCTGCTGGTGCGCGAAACGCCGTTCAATCTCGCGCATCTGCGCAATATGACGGCCGTCACCGAAATGGGCGGAGTGATCTTCCCGCCGCTGCCCGCGTTCTATAACCGGCCTGCTTCGATCGACGAGATGGTCGACCACACTGTCGCACGCGTGCTCGATCTGTTTGCGCTTGGGCCGGCGTTGTCGCCGGCGTGGGAAGGATTGCGGGGCGCGCAGGATTAACCGCGACAACGCGGATTAACAACGGCTGCGACGCAATCAATTCCCGCCGAACCCATTTATCAAGCTGGCGTGCGGACCTATATTGGTAGCAACCCAATTTCTCCGTGCCGTGCTTACGCGGCCGCGTTGCTGTCATGAACCGCTTACCTTCGCTTTTCCTGTCTCACGGCGCACCCACGTTGCCGATCGATCCGTCGATGCCGTCCGCCGAGTTCGGCGCGCTCGCCACGCAACTGCCGCGTCCCGAGGCAATCCTGATGTTGTCGGCGCACTGGGGCACCGCGCAGCCACTCGCGAGCATCGCGACGGCGCCTGAAACCATCCACGATTTTTATGGTTTTCCGCGCCAGCTCTATGAAATCCAATATCCGGCGCCGGGCGCGCCCGACATCGCACGTAGCGCCGCCGCGCTGCTCGGCGCGAGCGGCATCGTCGCGGACGTGCAGCCGCACGGACTCGACCACGGCGCATGGGTGCCGATGCTGCTGATGTTTCCGCGAGCGGACGTGCCGATCGCGCAACTGTCGATCCAACCGCACAAGGACGCCGCGCATCATTTCCGCGTCGGCCGCGCGCTGCGCGCGCTAAAAGACGAAGGCGTGATGGTGATCGGCTCCGGCCAGATCACCCATAACCTGCGCGCCGCCGATTTCTCCGCGCGCCCGGAAGACGCCGATCCGCGCGTGGCCGAATTCACCGACTGGTTCGAGGACAAGCTCGTCGCGCGCGATCTCGACGCGCTGCTCGACTATCGCCGCCAGGCGCCGCACGCGGTGTTGATGCATCCGACCGACGAGCATCTGTTGCCGGTATTCGCCGCGCTCGGTGCCGCCGACGACGACTATTCGCTCGCGATCCAGTCGCTCGGCACCTACCAACGCTCGCTCGCGATGACGAACTACGTGTTCGGGACCGCCTGATCCGGCGCGGGGTCGCGCACAAAGGTCAACAAAAAGCCCGCCTGATCATCGATCGGGCGGGCTTTTTATCGGCCCCGAAAGACCCGCGTCGAGCGGATCTTCGGTTTCGACCGGCGCTCAATGCGCGCCGATAACTTCGAGCACTTCGTCGTGCACGAGCTGCTCGTCCAGATACTCCGAACGATAGCCGCTGTTCACGCCCCAGAAGTAGAACACCAACGAGAAGGCGATCACGACGAGCATGTCCCAGCCGTACGGCAGAATGCCGAAGCCGCCAAACTCCTTGCTGCCGATCAGCGACAGGATCGCCATGATCGGCAGATACGCGACCAGCCACCAGGCAGCCTTCAGGTCACGGCCCCAGCCCTCGAAGCCCGACTTCGCCTGAAAGTAGAAATACACCGGCAGCGCGACGACCATCAGCAGAATGATTTCGCCGGTCAGCGGCCACCTCGCCCAGTACAGGATCAGCGACGCGCAGACGAACGCGAACGGCGCGATCACCTTCATGCCGGCGATGTGCAGCGGGCGCTCGAGATCGGTTGCCGCGCGGCGCAGTGCCATCAGGCTGATCGGGCCGGTCAGGTACGAGATCACGGTCGCGACCGAAATCACCGCCGCGAGCGAACTCCAGCCGCGGAAGAAGAACAGGAAGATGAACGAGACGAGCAGGTTGAACCACATCGCGTTGCGCGGAACGCCATAGAACGGGTGCACGTTACCGAACATCTTCGGCATCGTGTTGTTGCGCTCCATCGCGTAGATCATGCGCGAGGTGGTTGCCATGTAGGTCGTACCGGTGCCGCTCGGGCTCACGAACGCGTCGACGTACAGCAGGATCGCCAGCCAGTTCAGGTTCAGCGCAATCGCCAGTTCCGCGAACGGCGAAGCAAAGCTGAAGTGGCTCCAGCCCTTCATCACGTCGGCCGGATTCACGGCGCCGATGTATGCGATCTGCAGCAACACGTAGATCACGAGCGCGAGCAGGATCGAGCCGATCACCGCGAACGGCACGCTCCTGGCCGGATTTCGCGCTTCACCGGCCAGGTTGATCGGGCTCTGGAAACCGTTGAATGCGAACACGATGCCGCTCGTCGCGACTGCGGTCAGCACCGCCGACCAGCCGTACGGCGCGAACGTGGTCGTCTGACCAAAGTTCTCGGTGTGGACGCCTGTCATCATCAGGCCGACGATCGTTGCGCCCGGGATCAGGAACTTGAAGATCGTGATCGCCGAGTTGGCGCGCGCGAACAGCTTGACGCCCCAGTAGTTGAGCAGGAAATAGATGATGACGAGCCCGGCGGACAACAGCAGGCCGTTGGTCGTCAACGACCCGTCGACGAACAGCGCATGCGCCCAGGGATAGGGCCAGGTACTCATATATTGGATCGATGCTTCGGCCTCGATCGGGATCACCGACACGATCGCGATCCAGTTGGCCCACGCGCTGATGAAACCGACCAGCGCGCCGTGCGAGTAGCGCGCATAGCGCACCATCCCGCCAGATTCCGGAAACATCGCGCCAAGTTCCGCGTAGGTCAGCGCAATCGCGAGAATCACGACCGCACCGATGATCCATGCGCAAATCGCAGCCGGACCGGCAATTTTTGCAGCCTTCCACGCGCCGAACAGCCAACCCGAACCGATGATCGAGCCCAGACCGGTCAGCATCAGCGCGAATGGCCCGATGTTCCGTTGTATAGAACTTTTCAAGTCTTCTCCTAAATCAGAACCATGTCGGCACCGCGTGACATCGCTTGTGGCGGTGGGGACGGGGTGACGCGCATGTAAGCGCGTCCAGATGCGGAATAGGTGCAACCGACGCGCGGCGCGTAGTTTAACGGTTGCACCGTGTTACTGCAGCGAAACCGCAGCCGAACTAAGGGTTCCCCCTAGCAAAAAGTTGTCCCCCTGCGCAAGCTTTGTAAGAAAGTTTCGGATCAGTCCGGCAAAGTTTCGTCTAGACTGTTGACCTTCGTCCGAATTCGCCGTATAACGTTCGGGCAGGATTTCAAGTGGCGAGTGAAGTGGTTCTTTCGTAGTTCGCCCATCAACGGTACTCCGGTTGGTCCCATTACCCCCTTCCTTGATTTTCATGCACCCCGGGCTTCGGCCTTATTCACCATTTTTAGGAAAAAGTAATATGGAAACCGGTACCGTCAAGTGGTTCAACGACGCTAAGGGCTTTGGCTTCATCACTCCGGACGGCGGCGGTGAAGATCTGTTCGCGCATTTCTCGGAAATTCGCACTGAAGGCTTCAAGACGCTGCAAGAAAACCAGAAGGTCACGTTTGAAGTGAAGACGGGCCCGAAGGGCAAGCAAGCGGCTAACATCAAGCCGGTGTAAGCTCCGCGCTTCCTTCTGGACGCAAAAAACCCCGCCTCGGCGGGGTTTTTTATTACGGCGGCCAATCTGAATGCGCCGATTAACTTCGCGTTACTTCGCAATCCGCGGCGGATTATTTATTGATTATTCGGGATTATCCGAATACACGCCGCGCATGAATACCGAGGCCAGTCGCCACGCTCGCGAGACGATCGCCGAATACCGCTTGCGCGTCTGGAAACGCCGCGGCCAACGCGCCCGACAGAAACGCGAGGCCGGTCGACCCGCCGGTGAAATAGATCGCGTCGACATCGCGCGGCGCGACGCCCGCCGCCTGCACCGTATCGCGCGCGGCCTGCACGATGCGTCGCGTTTCTTCCTCGCCTGCTTTGACGAGCTGCGCTTCGTCGAACGCGAGACGCAGATCCTCTTCCACCTGCTCGAGATCGATCACGGTTTCGCCGCCCGCCGCCACGCCGATCTTCGCCTCTTCCGCGTGGGCGGCGAGCGCGTGCCCGAAACGCTGCTCGACCACGCGCATCAGCCGGTCGTGGTGCTTCGTCTCCGTGAAAAGGTGCCGCATCAGCGCGAGTTCGCTGACGCGCTTCGGCGTGTAGACGGTGTTGATCAGGTGCCAGGTCGCGAGATCGAAATAAATCCGGTTCGGGATTTCGCGCCCTTGCGGATCGAGCGACTGGTAGCCGAGTTCACGCAGTATCGTGGCGAGTTCGACGCGGCGGTCGAAGTCCGTACCCGCGACGTGCACGCCGTGGTGCGCGAGCACATCGTCCTTGCGCTCGACGCGCTTCATCCGTTCCGGCCCCACTCGCACGAGCGAAAAGTCCGACGTACCGCCGCCGATGTCCGCCACCAGCACGAGCCCCTCGGCGCTCAGGTGCGATTCGTAGTCGAACGCAGCCGCGATCGGTTCATACTGAAAGTGGATGTCGCGCAAGCCGGCGGTGCGCGCGGCGGCTTCGAGCTGTTGCTGCGCCATCTGGTCGGCGCGCGGGTCGTCGTCGACGAAGAACACCGGGCGGCCCAGCACCGCGCGGTCAATCGCGCCGCCGGCGCTCGCCTGGGCCGCGCGCTTCAGGTGAGTCAGGAACGTCGCGATCACGTCGGTGTACTTGATCGCACTGCCGTCGCCGAGATCGGTCGTATTCTCGGCGAGCGGCGAGCCGAGAATGCTTTTCATCGAGCGCATCAGCCTGCCGTCGAAACCGTCGATGTAAGCAGCGAGCGCCGCGCGCCCGAATTCGCTGGTGTGTTCGTCGGTATTGAAGAAGACCGCGGTGGGCAGCGTCGTGTACGCGCCTTCGACCGGCGCCAGCTTCAGCTGCGGGCCGATCGGAACCGCGACGGCCGAATTGGAAGTACCGAAGTCAATCGCGCAATAGTTCATGGCAGGAATGGCCGCTCACGGCTGGCGCGCAGAGAAAGGGGAGCGGCTTTGTATCACGAAAACTCCGGCAGCATCAACTGAAGCTGCCGGGACGACCGCAAGATCGTTTGAAATCAGGACGCGGAACGGATCTTGCTGCGTCCGACCGGATATGCCGCCCCATTTCGCCATCGAGGAGACTTCGCGTCATGAGCGTGCCGCCCACCGCTGCCGTCGATGACCAGCACGCCACGCTGATCGAAACCGATCTGCCGTCGCGGCTAGACCGTCTGCCGTGGGGCCGCTTTCATACGCTGATCGTGGTTGCGCTCGGCGTGACGTGGCTGCTCGACGGCCTCGAGGTGACGCTCGCCGGCGCGGTCGCGAGCGCGCTGAAAACCAGCCCGGCGCTGCGCTTTTCGAATGCCGAGGTCGGCCTCGCGGGCAGCGCATACATTGCCGGCGCGGTGCTCGGTGCGCTCGGTTTCGGCTGGCTGACCGACCGGCTCGGCCGCCGCAAGCTGTTTTTCGTCACGCTGACGCTGTATCTGGCCGCGACCGCGGCGACCGCGCTGTCGTGGAATCTGATGAGCTTCATGCTGTTCCGCTTCCTGACCGGCGCGGGTATCGGCGGCGAATACACGGCGATCAACTCGACGATCCAGGAATTCACGCCGGCACGCGTGCGCGGCTGGACCGACCTCGGCATCAACGGCACGTTCTGGGTGGGCGCGGGGCTCGGCGCCGCGGGCTCGCTGGTGCTGCTCGATCCGCACCTGCTGCCTTCCGACTGGGGCTGGCGCGCGTGTTTTTTCATCGGCGCGGTGCTCGCGCTGGTGATCCTGCCGATGCGCATCTGGATACCCGAAAGCCCACGCTGGTTACTCACGCACGGCGACGAGCGCGACGCCCGCACGATCGTCGAGGGCATCGAGACGCGTTTTCGCGACGCCGGTCACACGCTCGCCGACGACGCCCTCACGCGGCTGCGGCTGCGCGCGCGCGACCATACGCCGTTGCGCGAGGTGTTCCACACGCTGTTCAACGTGCACCGGCGCCGCGCGCTGGTCGGTCTCACGTTGATGACCGCGCAGGCATTCTTCTACAACGCGATCTTTTTCACCTACGCGCTCGTCCTCACCGACTTCTATCACGTGCCGGGCGACGACATCGGCTGGTATCTGCTGCCTTTCGCGCTCGGCAATTTCCTGGGGCCGCTCGTGCTCGGGCGGCTGTTCGACGTGATCGGCCGACGCAAGATGATCGCCGCGACCTACGCGATGTCGGCGATCCTGCTGACGCTGTCCGGCTATCTGTTCGAGCAGCAACTGCTGAGCGTCGTCACGCAGACGGTCGCCTGGATGGTCATTTTCTTCTTTGCGTCGGCGGCCGCGAGTTCCGCGTATCTGACCGTGAGCGAATCGTTTCCGCTCGAAATCCGCGCGCTCGCGATCGCGGTTTTCTATGCGTTCGGCACCGCGCTCGGCGGCATCATCGGGCCGGCGTTTTTCGGTCGGCTGATCGATACGCATCAGCGCAGCGAGGTGTTTTCGGGTTATCTGGTCGGCTCGGCGTTGATGCTCGCGGCGGCGCTCGTCGCGGCGATCTGGGGTGTCGACGCGGAGCGCAAGTCGCTCGAACATGTGGCCGCGCCGCTGTCGAGCGTGACGGATGGTGAGAACGGCATGGACGGCGCTGCATGAAAAACGCGCGGACCGTGCCGCGCGTGCCTGACCGCTTAGTTGCTCATCGACTGCTTTCTTCCCTTTACGCGAAATCGCGCGGCAAGCGCGGCGAATCCATCGCTCAGAACGCCTTCTTCCAGGCGCCGGCGTACGCGATATCCGCGAGCGCCGCGCGTTGACGCGGCGCCTTCTCGCGTTCGCGCAGGACCGGGTCCAGTTTGTCGACGTCGCCGTAATGGCCGAGCGAGATCATCGCGATCGGCTCGACGTCCTTTGGTAGTTCGAAGGTGGTACGGAACGCGTTCACGTCGAAGCCGCTCATCTGGTGCGCGGCGAGGCCGAGCGCGTGCGCCTGCAGCACCAGCGACATCGCCGCCGCGCCGGCGTCGTAGAACGCGCAGCGGTTTACCTCGCCCTTGTTGGTCAGTGTGTGCGCGGTCACCGCGATCAGCACCGGCGCGAGCGCATTCCAGCCCTGGTTGAACGGCACTAGCGTGGCGAAAGCCTTCTTGAACGCGACTTCGTCGACGCTGCGATCGAATACCACAAAACGCCAGGGCTGCACGTTATATGAAGACGGCGCCCAGCGCGCCGCTTCGAGCACGGCGCGCAACTGATCGCGGCTCACCGGCTCGCTCGAATACGCGCGAGGGCTCCAACGGCCTGCAATCAGCTCGTGAATGGCAACTTCGGTTGAGGCGGGTTTGGTGGCCATGCGCTTCTCTCGGTAGATATTCATGTTCTCCGGGCGGCTGCCCGAGGCCACATAGCATAACGGGCTTTCGGTGCGCGCTCCAAGTTGCGGCGCGGCGCTATGCGTGCTGGCTGAGAAAACGCGCACGGCCCCGTTATGGGGCCGTGCGTCGTTGCTTCGCTGACGGTGAATCCGCGCGGCTCGCGAGGGCGCCTCAGATTGCCTGCGGCGTCGGCACCTTGGCCGGGCGGTTGATGCGCAGCACGATCACCGCGGCGATCAAACACAAGCCGCCGGAAATCATCGATGCGACGGTGTAGGTGCCAAGACTCGCGCGCAGCATCCCCGCGCCGAGCGCCGCGAACGCCGCGCCGAGCTGGTGGCCCGCGACCACCCAGCCGAACACGATCGGCGCCGATTCCTTGCCGTAGACGTCGGTCGCAAGACGCACGGTCGGCGGCACGGTGGCGATCCAGTCGAGACCGTAGAACACCGCGAACAGCGGCAGTCCGAAAAAGTCGATCCCGAACGCGTGCGGCAGATACATCAGCGACAGCCCCCGCAGCCCGTAATACCAGAACAGCAGCACGCGGCTATTGAAGCGGTCCGACAGCCAGCCCGACATCGTCGTGCCGAACAGGTCAAACACGCCCATCGCCGCGAGCAACGACGCGCCCTGCACTTCGGTCATCCCGTAGTCGCCGCACATCGCGATCAGATGGGTGCCGACATAGCCATTGGTGCTCGCGCCGCAAATGAAGAAGCTGAAGAACAGCAGCCAGAAGTCGCGCGTTTTGCTCGCCGACGCGAGCGTGCCGAATGCGATCGCGAGCGGATTCTGCCTGGTGACGGTCGTCGTGATGGGCGCGTCATGCGGTTCGCCGTACGGGCGCAGCTGCATGCTGGCCGGATGCTCGGGCAGCAGGAACGCGACGAGCGGAATCACGACGCCCGCCGCGAGCGCGACGACCCACACGACCTGACGCCAGCCGTAATGCTCGGCGATGGCCGCGAGCAGCGGCAGAAACACCAGTTGGCCGGTCGCCGAGCTGGCGGTCAGGATACCCATCACGAGACCGCGGCGCGTCGTGAACCAACGCGTCACGACCGTCGCCGACAGCGACAGCGCCGCTACCCCGGTCGAGCCGCCGACCATCACGCCCCAGATCAGCACCATTTGCCACGGATGCGTCATCAGCGACGACAGCGCGACACCCGCGGCCATCGCGCCGAGCGCGCTCAGCAGCGTGGGGCGCACACCGAAGCGCTGCATCGCGGCGGCCGCGAACGGCCCCATCAACCCGTACAGCGCGATGTTCACCGAGATCGCGAGCGAAATCGTCGCGCGGCTCCAGCCGAATTGGTGCTCGAGCGGCACCATCATCACGCTCGGTGTCGCTCGCGTACCCGCAGCCGCGAGCAACACCAGGAACACCACGGCGACGGTCAACCAGCCGTAGTGGAAACGCCCGCCTATCAGTCGCGCAGCCCAGTTCATCGATTCTCCCATCGACGCGGCCCGGGTGGCGGCGTCGTTCGTATTATTACGGCCTCGGTGAATGACTTGTGACAGATCGGTCACAATAGTGTTGCGATCTTAGTTACTGGTCGGTAACATGTCAAGGCGTCAATCTCATTCGGGTGACTTGCCATGTCCGACAGCGAAACCCCCAAGCCCGCCCCTACTCGTGCGCGGCGCGCGCGCGGCGCACAGACCGCCGGGCCGCAGGCGCAGCTGCATCTGCTGCGCGCGGCCAGCGAGTTGTTCTATCGCGAGGGCGTGCGCACGGTCGGCGTCGATGCGGTGGTCGAGCGCGCGGGCGTGAACAAGATGAGTCTGTACCGGCAGTTTTCGTCGAAGGACGAACTCGTGATGGCGTATCTGGAGCAGAAGGACGAGCAGTTCTTCCGCTACGTCGAGAAGAGCTTCGCGAAGCATCCGGGCGAGCCGGCGAAGCAGCTTCAGCAGTACTTCGACGACCTCGCGGTGCGCGCCTCGGTCGACGATTACCGCGGCTGCCCGTTCGTGAACGTGTCGGTGGAGTTTTCGGATACCGCGCATCCGGCGCGGCAGTTCGTGTTCCGCAACAAGCAGCGCTTGATGGCGCGCCTCGTCGAATTGTCGACAGCGGCCGGCGCCGGCGATCCGCAAGCGCTGGCCGATGGGCTCGGTCTGCTGATCGAGGGCGTGTACGCGGCGAGCCAGACTTACGGGCCGGGCTGCGGGCCAATCCTCGCCGCGCCGAAAGTCGCCGCGCAGTTGGTAGCGGCCGCTTGCGCGGAGAAGCCGGTTCGCTGAGCCAGTCCGTCAGCTGGGTCCTTTAGAATTGCGCGTTTTCCCGTCACATCCGTCCGCCATGCCGTTGCCCGCCGAATCCCACGATGCCGTTATCGCCGCGACCCGTCATTGGCTGACGGAGGCCGTGATCGGCCTGAACCTGTGTCCGTTCGCGAAGGCCGTGCATGTGAAGGGGCAGATTCGCTATGCGGTCAGCGAAGCGGACACGCTCGAAGCGGTGCTGACCGACCTGGAAGCCGAGCTGCAGACCCTCGTCGCCGCCGACCCCGCCGCCATCGACACGACGTTGCTGATCCTGCCGCGCGCGTTCGAGGACTTTCTCGGCTTCAACGACTGCCTGTTCTTCGCCGACCGGCTCGTTCAGCAGCTACGGCTCGAAGGCGCTATCCAGATCGCGAGCTTTCATCCGCATTACCAGTTCGAAGGCAGCGAGCCCGACGATATCGAAAACTACACGAACCGGGCGCCCTATCCGATCCTGCATCTGCTGCGCGAGGACAGCATCGAGCGGGCCGTGCAGGCCTTTCCCGACGCGGAAGAGATCTACGAGCGCAATCAGGAAACGCTGCGGCGCATTGGCCTTGCGGGCTGGGATGCGTTGATGAAGCGCTAAGTGAAGCGCTAGGCCGCGCCTCAGGCCGGCACGAAAAATCGCTCCTTCAGCGCATCGAGCCCGAGCGCGTCCAGCACTTCGCCGAGCCGCTCAGCGGGCCGGCGCCGCGGCAGGTCCTTGTACTGCGCGATGATCAACTCGTTTTTCATCGAGTGTTCCCAGCCGACCAGCTCGGTCACGCTGACCTGATAGCCATGCGCTTCGAGCTGCAGGCAGCGCAGCACGTTCGTGATCTGGCTGCCGAATTCGCGCGTGTGCAGCGGATGCCGCCAGATTTCCGTCAGCGCGGTCTTCAGAGCCTTGCCCTTGTTCTGCCGCAGTACGCCGGCTACCTCGGCCTGGCAGCACGGCACGACGACGATGTACTTCGCGTGCTTTTCGAGTGCGAAACGGATCGCGTCGTCGGTGGCGGTATTGCACGCGTGCAGCGCGGTCACGATGTCGATTTCGGCGGGCAACCGCGTCGACGTGATCGACTCCGCCACCGACAGATTCAGAAACGACATCCCCTTGAAGCCGAGCCGCGCCGCCAGCTCTTCAGACTTCGTCACCAGCTCTTCGCGCGTTTCAATGCCGTAAATGTGCGAAGCCCCACCAGCGACATCCTGAAACTCCTTGAAAAACAGGTCGTACAGGATAAAACCGAGGTATGACTTGCCCGCGCCGTGATCGACGAGCGTCAGCGCCCCCTGCTGGTCCTTCAGGTCCTTGAGTAGCGGCTCGATGAACTGGAACAGATGGTAGACCTGCTTCAGCTTGCGACGGCTGTCCTGATTCATCTTGCCGTCGCGCGTGAGGATGTGGAGCTCTTTGAGCAGTTCGACGGACTGGTTGGGACGGATTTCGTGGGTTTTGCCGGACATCGTATGGGCCGCCATCAATTGCAGTGCGAACGTGCGACAGATGACGGAAAAAGAGAAAGGTTGCTGCCAGTTTACCCAAAGTGCGGCAATCCCAGCGAGTACGCCGCCCGGGTCACGCGAGATAGGCGGTCCACCGGGAACACTTCCTGCTCGAAAGGCGCTGCGCGGAAGTGTCTCGAGAATGGCTGAAAACAGCTTGAGCGCCGGCTGAGCCTGCGGGTGCAAGCCGCGTCGCCGAAAACAGGAAGCTGTCCGGCCGTGCAACCGGACACGCGAACCGGATGCATGTGGGGAGAGCGGCCCCGCAACAAGGGGCGAACGTTACGTAACCAGCAGCGGCCGGCTTTGCAACGGGTCGCGCGCTCGGATGATCACAGAAGAGGCGGCAATGGATACGGTACCCAACGGAAATGTCGAACAGAAGTTTCAGGAAATGATGGCGAAGCTCACCGCCGCGCCGGCATGGTCGGAGAAACAGCAACTCGAACTGGAGATGGCTCGCGACATCTCCACGGAAATGCTGCGGCTCGCCGAGGTCATGCGTGACGGCAACGTCGACCTCGAGACCTGCCTGACGATGCTCAAGTACGCCAAGGTGCTCGACTTCGTGATGACGACGCTCGCGTCGCGACGCGACATCAAGCCGCAGACGTTGCGGGTGATCTTCAAGCTCGCCGGGCTGAAGGTCGATGAGGCGTATCCGGGTTAGCGCGTCGGCATGCTGGTTAGATTGGCTTGGTATCGCGTTTCTCGTGTCACCACAAGACTGCTGCAACACCCTCGCCCGCGGGCGGCCGGATGCCGCTCGCGACGCGGGCTTCCACACTCCCCTTCCACGGGTGTCTCAAGCGTGCCGCGCCTCGACGGGCGGCGTTCCCTCATGAAATAGCGTCTTCAGCTGCTCGCGCAGCTCCGGCGAATCCGCGTGCTTGTGAACGCTGACGGCATGCTGGACCGCGGCTTCGAGCAGTTCGCCGTCGCTGTCGGCGGATAGCGCGACAGTGCAGTTCGTTTCGCTCGGAAACTCGCGACAGTCGATATATTTGCGGGTCATGGCAATCTCCTTGAACCAGACGATCGACCCTTCCACCGATTCAACAGGCGCTTCGCGTCGGCTGCCGGCGCGCGGCAGTGAAGCGCGCCGCAGCGGCTGCGTCGCAAGCGACGTGATTGGGGATTGACGCGAGGAACGACGCGAACGGCGTCCGATGGAAGATGTTTGAAAAGTATAGGTCGCGTGCGGCACGAGCCAAGCGGTGAACGCGATGCGCAACGGCCGGGAGAAAGACTGAATCCAGTATTTTCCGGTCTGGGGCGATCGAGCCCGGTCGCCTGGCGAGTAGCCGCCTGTTGGCCAGTACCGAGCACAGTTCGACAGAGTTTGTCGGCGTTTGCCGCGCGCCGCGCGCGGTGTGACAATAGCGCCCTTCGCGCCGCCTATCCGTTCGGTCACCGCGGCGCACCGCCTTTTCTCCCCGTTGATCCGCTGAACCGCATGTCATTCTCGCTCGATTCCGCCCGCGTCGCCGTGATCGGCGGCGGCCCCGCCGGCCTGATGGCCGCCGAGACGCTTGCCGGGCGCGGCGTGCAAGTCCACGTATATGACGCGATGCCGTCGGTCGGCCGCAAATTCCTGATGGCGGGCAAAGGCGGCATGAACATCACGCATTCGGAAGCCCTCGCGCCGTTTCTCGAGCGCTACGGCTCGCGCCGCGAGCGCATCGCGCCGTTACTCGACGCGTTCGGTCCCGACGCGCTGCGCACATGGTTGCGCGAGTTGGGCGTCGAGACGTTCGTCGGCAGTTCGGGGCGCGTATTTCCGTCCGACATGAAGGCCGCGCCGATGCTGCGAGCGTGGCTGCATCGGCTGCGCGAAGCGGGTGTGCAGTTTCATATGCGTCACAAGTGGAGCGGCTGGGCGTCAACATCCGAAGACGGTGCCGCCCACGCGTTGCGCTTCGACACGCCCAACGGTGAGCAGACGATCAGCTGCGACGCGGTCGTGTTCGCGCTCGGCGGCGCCAGTTGGCCGCGTCTCGGCTCCGACGCCGCGTGGGTGCCGCTGATGACGTCGCGCGACGTGCCGGTGACGCCGCTGCGTCCCGCGAACTGCGGCTTCGACGCGGACTGGAGCCCGTATCTGCGCGAGCGTTTCGCGGGTCAGCCGATCAAGACGGTCGCGATTTCCGTCACCGGTGTAGACGGAAAAGTCCACAATCGACAAGGTGAAATACTTTTGACCGAAACGGGCCTCGAAGGGAGCCTGATTTACGCGTTGTCGGCGCCGATCCGCGAGCGGATTCTCGCCGGCGGCGAGGTCACGATCGCGCTGGATCTCGCGCCCGGCTTGCCGCTCGAGCGAATCGTGGAGGAAGTGACGCGGCCGCGCGGCTCACGCTCGATCGCGAGTCATCTGCACGGGCGAATCGGAATCGGCGGGGTCAAGCTGGCGTTGCTGCACGAGATTCTGTCGAAAGAAGCCTTCGCCGATGCACGCGGCCTCGCCCACGCGATCAAGGCGCTGCCGATGCGACTGCTGCGCGCGCGACCGATCGAGGAAGCGATCAGTACCGCGGGCGGAATCCCGTTCGAGGCGTTGGACGCGCATCTGATGATCGACCGGATGCCCGGCGCATTCTGCGCGGGCGAAATGCTCGATTGGGAGGCGCCGACCGGTGGTTATCTGTTGACCGCCTGCTTTGCCAGCGGGCTGGTCGCTGGCCGGGGCGCGTGCGCGTATCTGGAAGCGCACGGCACGTCGGCGTGACGCGCGCAGTCGCCGTCACCGCGCCTTGAGCCGCCACAACGACGTGACCTCGGCCGCTCGCGCAACATACAACGGATCGTTCTGATCGCTGGCCTTCGGATGCCGTGGACGAATGTCCTCGCGTCCCACGACACTGAGCCCCGCGTGCTCGATCGCCGCGAGCAGCCACTCGCGCGTCCGCAGTCCAAGGTGCTCGGCGAAATCCGAAATGATCAGCCAGCCCTCGCCGCCCGGCGTCAGATGATCGGCGAGGCCGTTCAGGAAGCCGACCAGCATGCGGCTGTCCGGATCGTAGATCGCGTATTCGAGCGGCGACGCGGGCCGCGCCGGCACCCACGGCGGATTGCAGACGACGAGCGGTGCCCGACCGTCCGGAAACAGATCGGCCTGTACGATCTCGACCTGCTCGGCGCAACCAAGACGCGCGAGATTTTCACGAGCACACGCAAGCGCGCGCGCATCCTGGTCCGTCGCGACGATCTTGCGCACGCCGCGTTTGGTCAGCAGCGCGGCCAGCACGCCAGTGCCGGTGCCGATATCGAACGCGAGGTCCAACGACGGCAGCGGCGTGCGCGCGACCAGATCGACGTACTCGCCGCGCACCGGTGAGAACACACCGTAGTGCGGATGGATGCGCTCGCCGAGCGCCGTAATCTCGACGCCCTTCTTGCGCCATTCGTGCGCGCCGATCAAACCGAGCAACTCGCGCAACGACACGATCGACGCGTCACCGCTCCCCGGTCCATAAGCTTCGATGCAGGCCTGCCGCACGTCGGGCGCGCGACGCAGCGGAATGGCGTAGTCGGCATCGAGCGGAATCAGGATCATGCCGAGCGTGCGCGCGCGCTGCGACTGCGCCTGCCGATGCTGGTTGAACGCGTCGAGCGGTGTGGCTCCCTGCTTGCGCGGCTTGCGTTCGAGCCGGCGCGTGACGGCCTGCAGCAGTTGGCGCGCGTTCTGGAAGTCGCCGCGCCACAGCAGCGCGGTGCCTTCGCAGGCGAGGCGGTAGGCCGAATCGGCGGTGGTGCGGTCGTCGGCGACGACGACGCGCTTCGGCGGTGGCACGGCCGCCTCGGAACGCCAGCGTGCGGTGCGCGGGCCGTCGGCTTCTGGCCAGGTGAGAGTTGCGGGGCTGGTCATGGTGCAATGGAGTCGATGTGACGTCGCCGGCGACGTGGACCGCGGCAGCGGACCGGAATGTCCGGCGGCTGCCCGCCATCCCGGGCGACGCCCGAATAGTAACGTACCGCCGCCGTGCGGATTCGCGGCGCGGCATGAATTGGTGACGGTGATGAGGTGAATCTAGACGCACCGAAAGTAGACAATCATGTCTACAATCGACAAGGTGAAAGAGATATCGTGGTTTTTGAGCCATCGCGCGGCTCACCTCACGCTGCCCTCGCACGTTTTGACGTGCGTGAAACCCTCGTCGCAAACAAGCCTGGCCAAGGCTTCGGTGATCGGCATCAGCAACGATCCGGGCAATTTCCACCGAAAAAAGAAAAACCCCGCTAAAGCGTGTGCTTCGACGGGGTTTTCTAGCATTTCCAGTTACTGCTGATAAAGCAATCTGGTGCCGGCTGCAGGACTCGAACCCGCCACCTCATGATTACAAGTCAAGCGCTCTACCTGATGAGCTAAGCCGGCATGAGGCCGTGATTCTACTTCATTTCACGATCTTAAGGCGAGCCCTTCCGCCGCCTTTCGAGCCATCGTCGTCGGGCTGCGGTTTGTCGTCGGCGTCGGTGGCCTCGACAGGGTCGGCGGGGGCGGTTTCGACGGCGCGCGGAGCCGCCGGCGTGTCAGCTTCGTCCGCGGCATCCGCGCCCGAATCCTGAGCCTCGCCGCCCGCCGATTCGACCGGGAACGCCATACCCTGGCCGTTCTCGCGCGCGTAGATCGCAAGAATATTGGCGACCGGCACTTCGATCTTGTGGGACTTGCCGGAGAAGCGCGCGTTGAACTCGAGCCACTCGTTGCCCATCTGCAGCTGGCTGGTCGCCTCGAAGCTGATGTTCAACACGATCTCGTTGTCGCGCACGAACTGACGTGGCACGCGCGTCTGATTGTCGACGCGGACCGCGATATGCGGTGTGTAGCCGTTATCCGTGCACCACTCGTAGAGCGCGCGCAACAGATAAGGCTTCGTGGAAATCTCTTGCATCAACAGTCCTCTTGCGGGCGCGGTCGCGCATCGAAGCGATGCGGCGTCCGCGCTCCAAAGCCAAACTCAACGACGCATCACCTTTTCCGACGGCGTCAGCGCTTCGATATAAGCCGGGCGGCTGAAAATGCGCTCGGCGTACTTCATCAGCGGCGCGGCGTTCTTCGACAGTTCGATACCGTAGTGGTCAAGGCGCCAAAGCAGCGGTGCGATCGCGACGTCGAGCATCGAGAACTCTTCGCCGAGCATGTACTTGTTCTTCAGGAAGATCGGCGCGAGCTGCGTCAGGCGATCGCGGATCGCGAGGCGCGCCTTCTCGTGATTCTTCTCCGCTGCCTTGCCCTTCTCGTTTTCGAGCGTGCCGACGTGGACGAACAGCTCTTTCTCGAAGTTGAGCAGGAACAGGCGGGCACGCGCGCGCTGGACCGGATCGGCCGGCATCAGCTGCGGGTGCGGGAAGCGCTCGTCGATGTACTCGTTGATGATGTTCGATTCGTACAGAATCAGGTCCCGTTCGACGAGAATCGGCACCTGACCATACGGATTCATCACGGCGATGTCTTCCGGCTTGTTGAACAGGTCGACGTCGCGGATCTCGAAGTCCATGCCCTTTTCGAACAACACCAGCCGGCAACGCTGGGAGAACGGGCAAGTAGTGCCGGAATACAGAACCATCATGTTTACGTTTCCTCAAAAAGCTGAAGGGCCAGCGCGCGGAAAAACCGTTCAGCAGGTTTTTCCTGGCGCCGGCCCCACGCCATGTAGCGGCGTGATTATTTGATATGTTTCCAGTACGCGGCGTTCAGTCGCCAGGCGAAAAAGCTCAGGATACCGAGGAACAACAGCACCCACACGCCAAGTTGCCTGCGGGTTTGCTGCGTCGGTTCGGACATCCATGACAGGTACGACACGAGGTCGGCCACAGCAGAATCATAATCTACCGGCGACATCGTCCCCGGAGTCAGTTGCTGGAAGCCGAGGAATTTGTGTACTTTTTCGCCGGTTCTTTCGTCGGTTTCGTCGCCGAATTGCGCCGCACGCTGCCCCTGAAGCTGCCACAGCACGTGAGGCATGCTCACGTTTTGGTACACCAGATTGTTCCAGCCGGTCGGCCGCGTATCGTCGCGGTAAAAACTCCGCAGATACGTGTAAAGCCAGTCCGTGCCGCGCGCCCGCGCCTCCACCGACAGATCCGGCGGCGTCGCCCCAAACCACGCTTTCGCGTCCTCCGGGCGCATCGCCACGGTCATCGTGTTGCCGACCTTGTCGGTGGTGAACAGCAGGTTCGCCCGGATTTCGTTCGGCGTGATGCCGAGATCAGTCAGGCGGTTGTAGCGCATCAGGTTCGCGCTGTGGCAATTCAGGCAGTAGTTTACAAACAATTGCGCGCCGCGCTGCAAAGAAGCGAAATTGTTCGTGTTGTCCGGCGCGCGATCGAGCGGGAAATTCTCGTCCGCGTGAACCGGAGCGGCCAACAGCGCAAGCACGGTCGCGCCGACCAGCGCGCACATCGAAAGCAGTTTTTTCATCTTCATGTTCTCCTGGCTCGCGATTAGTGAGGCTTGAACCGCACCCGCTCGGGCGGCTGCTTGAACTTGCCAAGCCGGGTCCAGAAGGGCATGCCGAGGAAAAACGCGAAGTAGATCAGCGCGCAGATCTGGGCGATCAGCGTCGCGGCCGGCGATGGCGGTCGCGTGCCGAGGAAGCCGAGCGTCAGGAACGCGATCACGAAGATCCCGAAGAAAACCTTGTGGAAGAACGGCCGGTAGCGAATAGACCTGACCGGCGACCGGTCCAGCCACGGCAGGAAGAACAGCGAAATCACCGCGCTGCCCATCACCACGACGCCCCAGAACTTCGATTCGGTGAACATCATCGCGACGATCACCAGCACCGCAAGCAGCGGCAGGCCGAGCTTCCACTTGCGCGCGCGCGCGCACGAGCGCCAGCAACCCGAGTAGCGCGATGACGATCATCAGCACGATCTTGAATGGATCGGTGGTGGCGCGCAGCATCGCATAAAAGGCGGTGAAGTACCACACAGGCGCAATTTCCGGCGGCGTCTGCAGCGGGTTCGCGGGGATGAAGTTGTTGGCTTCAAGGAAGTACCCACCCATTTCCGGCGCGAAGAAGATGATCGCCGCGAAGATCAGCAGGAAGATCGTTACGCCCATGAAGTCGTGCACCGAGTAGTACGGGTGGAACGGAATGCCGTCGAGCGGCACGCCATCCGGCCCCTTCTTCGCCTTGATCTCGATGCCGTCCGGGTTGTTCGAGCCGACTTCGTGCAGCGCGACGAGGTGGGCGATCACGAGGCCGATCAGCACCAGCGGAATCGCGATCACGTGGAACGCGAAGAAGCGGTTCAGCGTGACGTCAGAGACCACGTAGTCGCCGCGAATCCATAGCGACAGATCCGGCCCGATGAACGGAATCGCCGAGAACAGGTTCACGATCACCTGCGCGCCCCAGAACGACATCTGGCCCCACGGCAGGAGGTAGCCGAAGAACGCCTCGGCCATCAGGCTCAGGAAAATCAGGCAGCCGAAAATCCACACGAGTTCGCGCGGCTTGCGGTACGAGCCGTACAGGAGCCCGCGGAACATGTGCAGATACACGACGACGAAAAACATCGACGCACCCGTCGAGTGCATGTAGCGGATCAGCCAGCCCCACGGCACCTCGCGCATGATGTACTCGACCGACGAAAACGCGAGCGTCGCGTCGGGCTTGTAGTTCATCGTCAGGAAAATGCCGGTGACGATCTGGTTGACCAGCACCAGCAACGCAAGCGAACCGAAGAAGTACCAGAAGTTGAAGTTCTTCGGCGCGTAGTACTCGGAAACGTGCTTCTTCCACGTGGCAGTCATCGGGAAGCGCTGGTCGATCCAACCAGCCAGCCCGGTCGTCTCTACTTCGTGTTCGCTCGCCATTACGCTTCTCCTTTTTCGTCCTTCCCGATCACAAGGGCCGTCGCCGACGTGAACATGAAGCGCGGGATGTCGAGGTTCTGCGGAGCGGGTTTGTTCTTGAAGACGCGGCCGGCCATGTCGTAGGTCGAGCCGTGGCACGGGCACAGGAAGCCGCCGGGCCAGTCGTCGGGGAGATTCGGCTGCGGGCCTTCCTGGAAGCGCGGCGTCGGCGTGCACCCCAGATGCGTGCAAACGGCGACGGCAACCAGCAGATGCTTGTTCTCGGCGCGTGAACGGAATTCGTTGTTGCAGTAGTCCGGCAGCGGCATCGAAAACGGATTCAGCGAGTGGGGGTCCGCTACCTGGCTGTCGGCTTTTTGAACATCGGCGAGCATGCGGTCCGTGCGGTTGATGATCCACACCGGCTTGCCGCGCCAGGCGACCGTCATCATGTCGCCGGGCTTCAGACCACTGATATCGACTTCGACCGGGGCACCTGCGGCCTTGGCCTTTTCGGATGGTGCAAAGGAACTAACAAAGGGTACGACAACGGCAACACCTCCTATGCCGCCTGCTACGGTCGTCGCTACCAGCCAGTTACGGCGGCTGCCATCGACGCGTTCCTCTTCTTTGTCTCGCATCACACGCCCCACTTCTGAGTTGGATTTTTCCTTCACGTCGCGTCTACCGCCGCTAGTTTGCTCGAATGGAGTCGCCATTTACAAGGGCCGATTGCCAAAAACCGTGCGAAGCCCTTGATAACTCAGGGTTTGTCCGTACCGATCGCAAACTTTTTCGCACCTCCTTTTAAGTGCCTTCTGCGGTATTCCTGCCTTGTTCTTCGTTAATGCAATTCGCAATTCAAACGGGATTGGGGATATCGATAAACAGATGTTCGATATCGAACGATTCGGACAGATGCTTGCCCACCGCCTGCACGCCGAAGCGCTCGGTCGCGTGGTGGCCAGCGGCCAGAAACGCGACGCCGCTTTCCGCCGCCGTATGCATCACCGACTCCGATACCTCGCCGGTCACGTAGACGTCGACACCCGCGTTGATCGCCGCGTCGAACATCCCTTGCGCGGCGCCCGTGCACCAGCCGACGCGGCGCAGCTCCATATCCGGATCGCCAAACACGAGCGGCGTGCGGCCCAGTGTCTGCGCGATTTCCGCGGTGAGGTGCGACAGCGTGATCGGCATTGGCAGCGTGGCGAGCCAGCCGAGATCGTTGTCGCCGAAACGCGCGTCGCTGATCCAGCCCATCTTTTCGCCGATCTGCGCGTTGTTGCCGAACTCGGGATGATCGTCGAGCGGCAGATGGTAGGCGAACAGGTTCAGGTCGTTGGCGAGCAGCAGCTTCAAACGAGCATGTTTGCGGCCGGTGATCTGCGGTGCCTCGTTGCGCCAGAAGTAGCCGTGATGGACCAGCACGGCGTCCGCGCCCCAGTCGAGCGCGGCCTCCAGGAAGGCCACCGACGCGGTAACGCCGGTCGCGAGCTTGTTGATCCGGCGACGTCCTTCGACCTGCAATCCGTTCGGGCAATAGTCCTTGAAGCGCGCGGTTTCAAGGAGATTGTTCAAGTACAATTCAAGTTCAATCCGATCCATATAGACCTCTAGTCTTCAGATGCTTAGACGCTTCTGGCTGTTATTTGCCCAAGCGGTGACGGTGCTGTTGGCGCTGATGTTCATCATTGCGACCCTCAAACCGCAGTGGCTGCAGCGTCAAGGACAATTCGGCAGACAACTCGCCGAACCGATCGTCGCGCTACGGGAAGTGGCGCCGGGCATCGGCACTGGCCATGCCGAAACGTCCTATGCCGAAGCGGCGCAAAAGGCCATGCCCGCGGTCGTCAACGTGTTCTCCAGCAAGGATGGCTCGCTGCCTCCCGACCCGCGCGCCAAAGACCCGCTGTTCCGCTACTTCTTCGGCGACAGGAACAATCGCAAGCAGCAGGAGCAGCCTGCCTCGAATCTCGGCTCAGGCGTGATAGTGAGTTCGGAAGGTTACATTCTAACGAACCAGCACGTCGTCGACGGCGCCGATCAGATCGAAATCGCGCTCGCCGATGGCCGCACCGCCAGCGCGAAGGTCATCGGCATCGACCCCGAAACCGATCTGGCCGTGCTCAAGGTCAATATGACCAATCTGCCCACCATCACGCTCGGCCGGATGGACCAGACCCGCGTCGGCGACGTCGTGCTCGCGATCGGCAATCCGTTCGGCGTCGGGCAGACCGTAACGATGGGCATCGTCAGCGCGCTCGGCCGCAACCATCTCGGCATCAATACGTTCGAAAACTTCATCCAGACCGACGCCCCGATCAACCCCGGCAATTCGGGCGGTGCGCTCGTCGACGTGAACGGCAACCTGCTCGGCATCAACACCGCAATCTACTCGCGCTCGGGCGGCTCGCTCGGCATCGGCTTCGCGATTCCGGTGTCGACCGCGCGCAGCGTGCTCGAGAGCATCATTACGACCGGCACGGTCACGCGCGGCTGGATCGGCGTCGAACCGCAGGACGTCACGCCGGAAATCGCGGAGTCGTTCGGGCTCGATCAGAAGTCGGGCGCTATTGTCGCGGGCGTGCTGAAAAGCGGCCCGGCCGACCGCGCGGGCATCAAGCCCGGCGACATCCTGACGAGCGTAAACGGCCAGGTTATCACCGATACCACACGTCTGTTGAACGTGATCGCGCAGATCAAGCCCGGTACGGCGGCGAAAGTGCATCTGGTGCGCAAAGGTCATCAGATCGATCTCGACGTGATGATCGGCAAACGCCCGCCGCCGCCGAAGCAGGCGCCAGACGATAACGGCGGCGATCAGCCGGATGACGAAGGCGGTTGAAGTAATGCCGCGATTCCACGCAATGAATAAGGGCAGTCCGCAATGAACTGCCCTTTTTCATTTGACACCCGGCACTGACTCGCGGCACTTCAACCAGACGGCGGCGGACTCGCATCCTCCACGACCACCGGCTGCTTGCCGACGATCAACCGCGCCGCGACGATGCCAGCTTCGTACAGCAGAATCAGCGGAACCGCGAGGATCAGCTGCGAAAACACGTCCGGCGGCGTTACGACGGCCGACACCACGAACGCGCCGACGATCACATACGGCCGGATCTCCTTCAGCTTCTTCAGCTTCACCACGTTCATCCGCACCAGCAGCACGACGACGATCGGTACCTCGAACGTGACGCCGAACGCGATGAACATCGTCAGCACGAAGCTCAGGTAATTGTTGATATCGGTTGTCATCTCCGCGCCAAGCGGCGCATTGTAGTGCGCCATCACGCGGAAGATGGTCGGAAACACGACGAAGTACGCGAACGCCATGCCGCACAGGAACAGCGTGTAGCTGCTCGCGACGAGCGGCGCGACGAGCTTCTTCTCGTGCTGATAGAGCCCAGGCGCGACGAACGCCCAGATCTGGTACAGCACGACCGGCAGCGCGATCACGAAGGCGACCAGCATCGTCACCTTCATCGGCACGAAGAACGAGCCGGTGACGTCGGTGACGATCATCTTGCCGTCCTTCGGCAGATTCATCATCAGCGGACGGGCGAGCAGTTTGAAGATGTCCGGCGCCCAGTACACGAGCCCGATGAACACGAGGACGACGGCGAGCCCCGCACGGATGATGCGGTCACGCAGTTCGACGAGGTGGGAAATGAAGGTCTCTTCAGTGCCTTCGCTCTGGGATTGCTGGGGGTCGCTCACACCGGCCCTCGGTTGGGGATTGTCGATCTGAACATCAGAAAAACCGCGTCGGACGACGCAGGTTGGCAGGTGTGTGCCGCGCAACGCGCGCGGCGCCCGACTGCACGCGCGTGCGCCGCAGGCTCGCTCGCTTGTACCAGGTGGGCGTGGCGCTCTGCTGGACGCGCCAGGTCTTGCGTTTGGGCGCGGCGGCCGGCGTACTGACGGGCCACGAGGTGGCACCCGCGCTGCCGCTGGCCCCGCTGCCGGCGTCTTCGAGCGCGCCGCCGGCGATGCTCGGCGATACCGACGTACCGCTATTCCATGCTTCGTTCAGTTCATTCTCGTGCTTGCGCAGATTGTCCTGAACCGCCGTTTCGACATTGCTCGCGGCCTTCTCGAACTCGGTCTTCATGCGCCGCAATTCGTCGAGCTCGATTTCGCGCGTGACTTCGGCCTTAACGTCGTTGATGTACCGCTGTGCGCGGCCGAACAGCGCGCCGGCCGTGCGAGCGACACGCGGCAGGCGCTCAGGCCCGAGGACGACCAGCGCGACGACGCCGATCAGCGCCATCTTGGTTAGACCGAGGTCCAGCATGAAGTGGAATGTCCGTCAGAAACGCGGGAACGGCGCGAAGGCCGCGGCTTAGCGGTAATCGCTCGATTGCTGCGTCTTTTCCTTCGCTTCGACGTCCACCGCGCCGTTGCGCGGCAGCTCGCGCTGCTGCTGTTGCGCGTCGGCCGACGACGAATCGGCTTCCTTCATGCCTTCCTTGAAGCCCTTCACGGCGCCGCCCAGATCGCTGCCGATGTTGCGCAGCTTCTTCGTGCCGAACACGAGCGCGACGATCAACAGAACGATCAACCAATGCCAAATACTCAACGAACCCATGACTACTCTCCTTAACCCCGGCGCCGCATCTTGATGCGGCCAATTTGCACAACCTGAAGCGCGTGCGCTTCGTCTCGATATATCTCTACGTTACATCAGGCTGCACCGCCTCGCTCGCAATGCGGCCATCTTCGCCTGTCATTGTGGCCACACGATCGCGTCGACGTTATTACACAGCGGTAAAAACAACGACGGCGCTATTGTCCTCGACCAAAACTCGCGGCGGTGCGCACTTGCCACGCAGCGCGCCTGACGCGTGATCCGGCGCTCAGCCCATGCGTTGCCAGGGACGCGGTCCCGCGAGAATGTGCGCGTGCAGGTGATACACCTCCTGACCACCGCCCGGACCGGTATTGATTACCGTGCGAAAGCCCGTTTCGCCGCCGTGATAGGCGACCCCCAATTGTTCGGCCAGTCGCGCGGCCAGGACAAGCATTCTACCAAGCAGAGGCGCGTCGCTTTCCGTGCAGTTCGACAGCGTTGCAATGTGCTTGCGAGGAATCACCAGCACATGCGTTTCGGCCGCCGGACGGATGTCGCGGAAGGCGACGAACTCGTCGTCTTCGTGGACCTTGGTCGACGGGATTTCGCCAGCGGCAATCTTGCAGAAAAGGCAGTTCGGATCGTGACTCATCGTATTCCTGACGCGGTATGACTTGGGCGAGCGAAGCCGCCCGCGCCGAGGTTCGATCCGAAAGCCGGCCCGCCCATACGGACCGGCTGGCGTTCAGACCCAACTGGCCGGATTCGCGAACGACTTGTTATCGTACAGATACAGCCAGCCCTTGATAATACGGTACAACATCCATATGCTGACTGCCCACAGCACCGGAATGCCAATCACGACGAGCAGCAGCAACGCGCCGATCGCGTAACCGACGAGGCCCAGCCAGAACGTGCGGATCTGCCATTCGAAGTGCGCTTCGTACGGCGTGCCGGCCACGTCCGACCGTTTGACGTAGTTGATGATGATCGCGACCAGAATGGTGAGCCCGCCGGTCAGCCAGTGGACCGCATACAGCGCGTACAGCACGTGCGTGAGCGTGCGCAGGCTGCGCTCGCGCTCAGGCTCCATCGCGTGGCGGTAGACCGGCGGCGGATAGCTTCCCTGCGGCTGTTCCATGCTTGCGTCCTCCCGGAGGTGCGGTTACCGCTATATTGGTGCCGGCGCGCGCGACTTCAAGCGGAAACACCAGATTTCCGCTCCGGCTGCTCAGTCGCCGTTTTCCTCGCGCTCGCGGCTCTTGCGCAGCGCCTTTTCCTCGATGCCCGACAGGCCTTCGCGACGCTCGAGTTCGGCGATCACGTCGGCGGGGCTCAGATCGAAATGCGACAGCATCACAAGGCAGTGGAACCACAGGTCCGCAACCTCGCCGACCAGCGCCTTCGGTGCGCCGCCCTGGCGCACGTCCTTCGCGGCCAGCACGACTTCGGTGGCTTCTTCGCCGATCTTTTTCAGCACCGCGTCGTCGCCCTTGTGGAACAGGCGCGATACATACGAGATGTCCGGATCGCCGCCCTTGCGGTTGTCGATCACCGCCGCGAGGCGCAGCAGCGTGTCGAGCGTGGAAGCCGTGGCGGGCGACGGGTTTTGCGTGGATTGCGTCATTTGTAGATGTGTTCGGGGTCTTTCAGCACGGGATCGACGGCCTGCCAGTCGCCATCGTCCACCGAGCCTTCGAATTTCTGGAAAAAGCACGAGTGGCGGCCGGTATGGCACGCGATGCCCGATACCTGCTCGACTTTCAGCAGCACGACGTCTTCGTCGCAATCGAGTCGCACTTCATGCACATGCTGCACGTGGCCCGACTCCTCACCCTTGAACCACAGGCGCTGGCGCGAGCGCGAGAAATACACCGCGCGGCCGGTCTCGACGGTCTTCGCGAGGGCCTCGCGGTTCATCCACGCGAACATCAGCACGTCGTTCGTCGACGCTTCCTGCGCAATCACCGGCACGAGGCCGTTCGCGTCCCACTTGACCTTGTCGAGCCAGTTCACTGCCGAAGGATTCGTCACGTCACAACCTCACCGAAATGCCCTGATCGGCCATGAAGCGCTTGGCCTCGCCGACCGTGTGTTCGCCATAGTGGAAGATGCTCGCGGCGAGCACCGCGTCCGCGTGACCGCTCTTGATGCCATCGGCGAGATGCTGCAGATTGCCGACGCCGCCCGAGGCGATCACCGGCACCGGCACCGCGTCCGACACCGCGCGAGTCAGCGCGAGGTCGAAGCCGCTCCTGGTGCCGTCGCGATCCATGCTGGTCAACAGGATTTCGCCCGCGCCCAACTCGGCCATCTTGCGCGCCCATTCGACCGCATCGAGACCGGTGGCCTTGCGCCCGCCGTGCGTGAACACTTCCCAGCGCGGCGTTTCGCCGTCGGCCGACACGCGCTTCGCATCGATCGCGACGACGATGCACTGCGAGCCGTATTTGTCGGTCGCGTCCTTCACGAGTTGCGGATTCGCTACCGCCGACGAGTTCATGCTGATCTTGTCGGCGCCCGCGTTCAGCAGGCGCCGCACGTCTTCGACCGCGCGCACGCCGCCGCCGACCGTCAGCGGAATGAACACCTGCGAAGCGACCGCCTCGATGATCGGCAGAATCAGGTCGCGCTGATCCGAGGTCGCGGTGATGTCGAGGAACGTCAGTTCGTCGGCGCCCTGGTCGTCGTAACGGCGCGCGATTTCGACCGGGTCGCCCGCGTCGCGCAGTTCGACGAAGTTGACGCCCTTGACCACGCGGCCCGCGGTGACGTCGAGACAGGGGATGATGCGTTTAGCTAGAGCCATGATCGTGCAATTCTGCCAATACCGCTGATGGGGCCGCTCGCTTGCGGGCAAGCGGCACGGTGCCGGCGCGAGCGGTTGCGTCGCGCCGCGAGTGAGGTGCCGGCCGGAAGCTGGCGAGGTTCCGGACGCTTAATCGTGCGACGCGCGTTACAGGCAAGCCATCGTTCGAACGCGCCGCAAGCCGACACGAGCGCAACGCCGGCGGCCCGCGCAACCTGCCCAGCACGCGCAGCCGACGCCGTGCTTAAGCGTCGTCCGCTTCGCGCAGCTTGTCCGCGAGCGTCTGCGCGGCCGCGAAGTCGAGGTCGCCCGAATAGATCGCGCGGCCGCAGATTACGCCCTCGATGCCCTCGCCTTCGACTTCGCACAGCGATTCGATGTCCGCGAGGTTCGACAGACCGCCGCTCGCGATCACCGGAATCTTGACCGCGCGCGCAAGGCGCACCGTCGCTTCGATGTTGATGCCTTGCAGCATGCCGTCACGGCCGATGTCGGTGTAGATGATCGACTCGCAGCCGTAGTCCTCGAACTTGCGCGCGAGGTCGGCCACTTCGTGACCGGTCAGCTTGCTCCAGCCGTCGGTGGCGACCTTGCCGTCTTTCGCGTCGAGGCCGACGATGATGTGACCGCCGAACGCGGTGCACGCGTCCTGCAGAAAGCCCGGGTTCTTCACCGCGGCCGTGCCGATGATCACGTACGACAAACCGTCGTCCAGATAGCGCTCGATCGTGTTCAGGTCGCGGATGCCACCGCCCAACTGAACCGGAATCGCGCCGCCCACTTCATCGATGATCGCCCGGATTGCATCGCCGTTCTTCGGCTTGCCGGCGAACGCGCCATTCAGATCGACGAGATGCAGACGACGCGCGCCGCGGTCGACCCAATGTCGGGCCATTGCCGCCGGTTCCTCGGAGAAAATCGTCGCCTGGTCCATATCGCCCTGTTTGAGGCGTACACACTGACCGTCTTTCAGGTCGATGGCGGGAATCAGCAGCATAGCAATCGGGTGTTATCTGGGAGTGGATTGAAGGTCGGCGGCAGCGGCTGGCGAGTCAGCCCGCCGCAATACCGTCTCGCTAGTTTAGTACAACTCGTTCGCCGCTCCAGTGGGGCGCCGGTCGGATGCGGGACCGCGGCACCGCGCGACGCGCGCGCGGCAACGGGATGAAAAAAGGCGTTCACGGGTTCCAGTGCACGAAGTTGCGATACACGCGCAGACCCGCCTCGGCGCTCTTTTCAGGGTGGAATTGGGTGGCAAAGATGTTATCCCGCGCTACCGCCGAGGTAAAGGGCACGCCGTAGACCGTTTCGCCCGACGTATGCGCCGGGTTGTCCGGAACCACGTAGTAGCTGTGCACGAAGTAGAAGAACGCGTTGTCGGCGACACCGTCCCACAGCGGATGCGGCTGCGCCTGACGCACGCGGTTCCAGCCCATCTGCGGGACCTTGAAGCGCGAGCCGTCGTCCTGCACCTGGCCTTCGAGCTCGAAGCGCACCGCCTTGCCGGGCAACAGGCCCAGACCCGGCGTGTCGCCCTCGGCGCTCCAGTCGAACAGCATCTGCTCGCCGACGCACACGCCCATCAGCGGCTTGCTGCGCGACGCCTCGACGACCGCTTCCTGCAAACCGGACGCGCCGAGACTGCGCATGCAGTCGGGCATCGCACCCTGGCCCGGCAGCACCACGCGGTCGGCCGAGCGGATCGCTTCCGGACGATCGACGATCGCCACGTCCGCTTCCGGCGCCGCTTTACGCAGTGCCTGGGCAACCGAGCGCAGGTTGCCCATTCCGTAATCCACAATCGCTATCGAAGTTTTCATTTCAAGTTTGGCCGCTCTGCCCTCGATCCATCGATGCCGCCGCGCGGCGTCAAACGACGTGCCGGCAAATGCGGTCCTGCCCGATGAATCGCTTGAAGGTGAGTGGCCTGAAGACGTTGGAGGCGGTGAAACCCGTGTTAAAGCCTGCTACGGCCGTTACGTTAGAGGCTGCCCTTGGTCGACGGAATCTGTCCGGCCGCGCGCTCGTCGAGTTCGACGGCCATGCGCAACGCACGCCCGAATGCCTTGAACACCGTTTCGAGCTGATGGTGCGCGTTGATGCCACGCAGGTTGTCGATGTGCAGCGTCACGCCGGCATGGTTCACGAAGCCGCGGAAGAATTCGATCGACAGGTCGACGTCGAACGTGCCGATGCGCGCGCGCGTGAACGGCACGTGAAATTCGAGGCCCGGACGGCCGGAAAAATCGATCACGACGCGCGACAGCGCTTCGTCGAGCGGCACGTAGGAATGGCCGTAGCGGCGGATGCCCTTGCGATCGCCGATCGCCTTCGCGACGGCCTGGCCGAGCGTGATGCCGGTGTCTTCGACCGTGTGATGGTCGTCGATATGCAGGTCGCCATGCGCTTCGATCTCGAGGTCGAACAACCCGTGGCGGGCGATCTGGTCGAGCATGTGGTCCAGGAACGGCACACCGGTGGCCAGCTTCTGCTGGCCGGTGCCGTCCAGGTTGATCTTCACACGGATCTGCGTTTCGCTGGTGTTGCGAACGACTTCCGCAAGGCGCATGGCAATTCCTCGAATCTGGCTTAAAAGCGCTAGTAATGTGGGATGGACAAACTGGCGGGCTGCTCAGTGCAGCCGTTCAACGCAGCGGCTCAGTGCCGCCGCTCGATGCGGCGGGTTACCGCAACACGAGTTTCAGGCCGGCGAGCAACTCGGCGTTCTCGTTCGGCGAACCGACGGTCAAACGCACGCAATTGGCCAGCAATGGATGCATTTTACTCACGTTTTTGATCAGAATCCGCGCCGTTAGCAGGGTTTCGAACAATACCGACGCATCGGGCACCCGCACGAGCAGGAAGTTGCCCGCGCTAGCGAACACTTCGGCGCCCGGCAGCGCGGCCACCGCCTGCGCAAGTTTCTCGCGTTCGTCGCGCAATTGCGCGGCCTGCGCATCGAGCACGCCGATGTGGTCGAGCAGGAAATCAGCGGCGGCCTGCGTCAGCACGTTGGTGTTGTACGGCGGGCGGACCTTGTCGAACTCGGTCAGCCACGCGGGCTTGCCGACCAGGTAACCGAGGCGAATGCCGGCGAGGCCCAGCTTCGACACCGTGCGCATCACGACGACGTTGTCGAACTGGTCGGCGCGCGGCAGCCAGCTCTTCTGCGCGAACGGCTGATACGCCTCGTCGATCACGACGAGGCTCTTGCCCGCCGCGGCGATGACGCGCTCGATTTCGGCGTCATCGAACAGCGTGCCGGTCGGGTTGTTCGGATACGCGAGATAGATGATCGCCGGTTCATGCTCGGCGATCGCCGCGAGCATCGCGTCGGTATCGAGCGTGAAGTCGGCTTTGAGCGGCACGCCGACGAATTCGAGATGCGCCAGCTTCGCCGACATCTGATACATGACGAAGCCCGGCACCGGCGCGAGCACCTTCGCGCCCGGCTTCGCGCACGCGACCGACATGATGCTGATGATTTCATCCGAGCCATTGCCGAGCAGCACGTCGCACCCCGCCGGCACGCCCATCACGTGACGAATGCGCTCGATCAACTGCTCGGGGCGCGGCGCCGGATAACGGTTCAACGCGACGCCGGCCAGACGCTCGCCGAGATGCGCGGCAAGTTCCGGCGGCAGCGGAAACGGGTTTTCCATCGCGTCGAGCTTGATGAAGCCGGTGGCGTCCGGAACCGGATAGCTCGTCATTGCGAGCACGTCGCTGCGGATGATGTCTTGAGGTGTCGTCATAGGTTCGGGGGCCGGGCCGGGCGAAAGACGCCGGGTCGGCGTCGTCAGTGCTCGGCGCTCGGCGCTCGGGTTGGTCTCTGTCGTCGTTATTGAACGGGGCGGGTGGGCTCGATCCGTCGCTCGAGCGGGTGGAAGCCGGAAAACATGGAAGCCGGTCGATGCGGCGGCGGTTGCCGCCCTCGCCGCTTCTCCTGCTCCCGCTTACGCCTGCTTGAGCTCCGCCGCGCGCCAGCGCGATCAGCGCTGCGCCTCAGCCGCGTTCGTTGTTGTTCTGCCGCATCCGGTATTCGGCGCTGCGTGCGTGCGCTTGCAGACCTTCGCCGTATGCCAGTTCCGCGGCAATCTCGCCGAGCGTCTGCGCACCTTCCGCGCTGACCTCGATCAGGCTCGAACGCTTGAAGAAATCATAGACGCCGAGCGGCGACGAAAACCGTGCGGTACGCGACGTCGGCAGCACATGATTCGGGCCCGCGCAGTAGTCGCCGAGGCTCTCGCTCGTGTAACGGCCAAGGAAGATCGCGCCTGCGTGACGGATCTGCTGCGCCCACTGATGCGGCTCCAGCGCCGAAATTTCAAGGTGCTCCGGCACGATGTCGTTGGCGATCGCGCAGGCCTCGGCCATGTCGCGCACCTTGATCAGCGCGCCGCGGTTTTCGAGCGACGTGCGGATCACTTCGCGGCGCGGCAGGGTGGGCAGCAGTTCGTCGATCGCTTCCTGCACGCGCGCGATGAACGCGTCGTTGGGGCACAGCAGGATCGACTGCGCGAGCTCGTCGTGCTCGGCTTGCGAAAACAGGTCCATCGCGACCCAGCGCGGGTCGGTCGTGCCGTCGCACAACACGAGGATTTCCGACGGCCCGGCGATCATGTCGATGCCGACCGTGCCGAACACGCGACGCTTCGCCGACGCGACGTACGCGTTGCCGGGGCCGCAGATCTTGTCGACTGCGGGCACGGTCGGCGTGCCGTACGCGAGCGCAGCTACCGCCTGCGCGCCGCCGATCGTGAACACGCGGTCGACGCCACCCAGCAAAGCCGCCGCGAGCACGAGCGGATTCTTCACGCCTTCCGGCGTCGGCACGACCATCACGATTTCGCGCACGCCGGCCACCCGCGCCGGTATCGCGTTCATCAGCACCGACGACGGATACGCGGCCTTGCCACCCGGCACGTAGATCCCCGCGCGATCGAGCGGCGTGACCTTCTGGCCGAGCACGGTGCCGTCGGCTTCGGTGTACTGCCAGCTATGGCTGCCGCACTCGATCTTCTGCTTCTCGTGATAGCCGCGCACGCGTGCCGCCGCCGCTTCGAGCGACGCGCGCCGCTTCGGCTCGAGACTTTCGAGCGCCGCCTCGAGTTCGGCCATCGGCAGTTCGAGCTCGGCCACGCTTTTCGCATCGACGCGATCGAAGCGATTCGTGTACTCGAGCACCGCCTCGTCGCCGCGCGCCTTCACGTCGTTCAGAATCTGCGCGACCGCGCGCTCGATGGCTTCGTCTTCGCTCGCCTCGAACGCGAGCACCGCATGCAGCGACTTCTGGAAGTCGCGAGCGGTGGAATCGAGTTTGCGAATCTTGGTAGACATACAGGTATCCGTTTCGGTAAGGCGCGCTATCAGTGCAACGTCACATTGCCATCGTCAGTCAGGCCGCCGGGGCGGCGGTTTTCGACGAAGCATTGGCAAACGCGTCGAGAATCGGCCGCAACGCGGCGCGTTTGAGCTTCAGCGCTGCCTGGTTCACGACGAGACGCGACGAAATCTGCATGATCTCCTCCACCTCGACCAGATTGTTCGCGCGCAGCGTATTACCCGAGCTGACCAGGTCGACGATCGCGTCGGCGAGACCAACCAGCGGAGCGAGTTCCATCGAACCGTACAGCTTGATCAGATCGACGTGAACGCCCTTGGCGGCAAAATGCTCACGAGCGGTTTCAACATACTTGGTCGCGACCCGCAGACGCGCGCCCTGGCGCACCGCGTTCGCATAATCGAAACCGGCCGCGACCGCGACCGACATGCGGCAACGCGCAATGTCCAGATCCACCGGCTGATACAGGCCGCTGCCGCCATGCTCGAGCAGCACGTCCTTGCCGGCCACGCCGAAGTCGGCCGCGCCGTACTCGACATAGGTCGGCACGTCGGTCGCGCGCACGACGATCACGCGCAGGTTCGGGTCGGTGGTCGGCAGAATCAGCTTGCGCGAGCTCTCCGGATCTTCCGCTACCTCGATGCCGGCCGCCGCGAGCAGCGGCAGCGTTTCCTCGAAGATACGCCCTTTCGACAACGCGAGCGTGAGCGGCGCGCTGACCGCCGGCGACGACGACGTTTGCGGCATCGAACTCATGCCCCGCTCCCGGAAACCCGGCGCACCTTCGCGCCGATCGCATTGAGCTTCGCTTCCATGCGGTCGTAGCCGCGATCGAGGTGATAGATGCGGTCGATCAGCGTCTCGCCCTCGGCGCGCAGCGCGGCGATCACAAGACTCGCGGACGCGCGCAGATCGGTGGCCATCACCTTCGCGCCGGACAGTTTTTCGACGCCGGTTACGAGCGCGGTGTTGCCGTCGATCGTGATGCTCGCGCCGAGACGGTTCAGTTCCTGGACGTGCATGAAACGGTTTTCGAAGATCGTCTCCACGACTTGCGACGTACCGTCCGCGATCGTGTTGAGCGCCATGAACTGCGCCTGCATGTCGGTCGGAAACGCCGGGTATTCGGAGGTGCGGAACGTGACCGCGCTCGGGCGCTTGTCCATGCGCACGCGCATCCAGTCGTCGCCTTCCTCGACCGTGACGCCCGCTTCGCGCAGCTTTTCGGTGACGGCTTCGAGCAGCAGCGGACGCATCTTGCGCAGCATGACGTCGCCGCCGGCCGTCGCGACCGCGCACAGGAAAGTGCCCGCTTCGATGCGGTCCGGAATCACCGTGTGCTTCGCACCGTGCAGCTTGTCGACGCCATGGATCACCAGACGGTCGGTGCCGATGCCTTCGATCTTCGCGCCCATCGCGACGAGCAGACGCGCGAGGTCGACCACTTCGGGTTCGCGCGCTGCGTTCTCGATGACCGTCTCGCCTTCGGCGAGCACCGCCGCCATCAGCAGGTTCTCGGTACCGGTCACGGTGATCATGTCGGTGACGATGCGCGCGCCCTTCAGACGCTTCGCGCGCGCTTCGATGAAGCCGTGCTCGATCGTGATCTCGGCGCCCATCGCCTGCAGACCCTTGATGTGCTGATCGACCGGACGCGCGCCGATCGCGCAGCCGCCCGGCAGCGACACGCGCGCATGACCGAAGCGCGCGACGAGCGGACCGAGCACGAGGATCGACGCGCGCATCGTCTTCACCATTTCGTACGGCGCGACGAGGTTGTCGACCCTTCGACGCGTCGAGCGCGACGCGCCCTTCGCCGGCTTCGATACGCACACCCATCTGGCCGAGCAGCTTGAGCATCGTGCGCACGTCCTGCAGATCGGGCACGTTCTCCAGATGCACCGGATCGGCGCTCAGCAGAGCCGCGCACAGAATCGGCAATGCCGCGTTTTTCGCACCCGAGACGACAACTTCACCGGAGAGCGGGTAGCCACCTTCAATGATGAGTTTATCCATGCCTGTCGGTTCCTGATCGGCCCGGTTCGCGTCCGGACCTGCTTTGTCTGTGTTCGGCGCGCCGCTAGCGGTGTCGCGCCCTTCCTGAGTAATTCGCACAAAATTTCCAGATTACGCGTTCTGCCATTCGGCGGGCGTCAGCGTCTTCATGCTGAGCGCGTGGATTTCTTCGCGCATGCGGTCGCCGAGCGCCGCATACACGAGTTGGTGACGCTGGATCAGGCGCTTGCCTTCGAAGTTCGGCGAGACGATCGTCGCAAAGAAATGCTGACCGTCGCCTTCGACTTCGAGATGCTCGCACGCGAGTCCAGCTGCAATGTACTGTTTGACCTGTTCGGGAGTCGGGAACATGAGAGAAGCTCCTCGTCAGTGGCGCAGCTTGTAGCCGGTAGCGAGCATGCGCATCGCCACAGCGGCCAGCACCACGAAGAAACCGGCGACGATCGCGAGGCTCACCAGCGGGTCGATATCCGACACGCCGAAAAAACCATAGCGAAAGCCGTCGATCATGTAGAAAAACGGATTGAGCCGCGATACTTCGCGCCATACGGGCGGCAGCGTATGCGTCGAGTAGAACACGCCCGACAGGAACGTGAGCGGCATGATCAGAAAGTTCTGGAACGCGGCGAGCTGGTCGAACTTCTCGGCCCAAATGCCGGCGATCAGACCCAGCGTGCCGAGAATCGCCGAGCCGAACATCGCGAACACGATGATATAGAGCGGCGCGGTGAAGGCGAGCGGCACGAACCAGATCGTCACGATGAACACGCCGAAGCCGACACTCAGCCCGCGCGCCACGGCCGCGAGCACGTAGGCCGCGAACATCTCGTGGTGCGACAGCGGCGGCAGCAGCACGAACACGAGGTTGCCGGTGATCTTCGATTGAATCAGCGACGAAGAACTATTCGCGAACGCGTTCTGCAGCACGCTCATCATCACGAGGCCCGGAATCAGGAAGCTCGTGTATTCGACGCCCGGATAGACCTGCACGTGGCCGCGCAGCGCGTGGCCGAAGATGGTCAGGTAAAGCAGCGCGGTGATGACCGGCGCGAGCACGGTCTGGAACGACACCTTCCAGAAGCGCAGCAGTTCTTTGTAAAACAGCGTGCTAAATCCACTGTACCCGCTCATGCAAGCCCCTCGATCACTTCTGGACCGTTCATCACCTGAACGAATACGTCTTCGAGGTCGGCCTTGCGGACCTCGATTTCTTCGAATGTACAACCGGCCGCGCGGCATTGCGCGAGGATGCGCTCGACGTCGTCGTAGCTCGTCAGGCGCAGCAGATGCTGGCGGCCATTGCCGTTGCCGGCGCCGCTTTCCGCCTCGAGCGGACGCAGCTCGGCGGGCAGCACGCCCTGCGCGAAGCGAACGAACAGTTGCATGCCGGCGAAACGCTGCAGCAGTGTGCTGGTGCGATCGAGCGCGACGACCTCGCCACGGCGCAGCATCGCGATGCGGTCGCACAACGATTCGGCTTCTTCCAGATAGTGCGTGGTCAGCACGATCGTGTGGCCTTCGCGATTCAGGCGCGAGATGAACTTCCACAGCGTCTGGCGCAACTCGACGTCGACACCCGCGGTCGGCTCGTCGAGCACGATCACCGGCGGGCGGTGCACGAGCGCCTGCGCGACCAGCACGCGGCGCTTCATGCCACCCGACAGCGCGCGCATGTTGGCATCGGCCTTTTCGGTGAGATCGAGATTGGCCATGATCTCGTCGATCCACGCGTCGTTGTTGCGCAGCCCGTAGTAGCCGGACTGGATGCGCAAGGTTTCGCGCACCGTGAAGAACGGATCGAACACGAGCTCCTGCGGCACCACGCCGAGCGCGCGGCGCGCGTTGCGGAAATCGTCGACGACGTCGTGACCGCGCACCGCGATGCTGCCTTCGTCGGCGCGCGCGAGACCCGCGAGTATGCTGATGAGCGTCGTCTTGCCCGCGCCGTTCGGACCGAGCAGTCCGAAGAACTCGCCTTCTTCGACCGTGAGGCTGACGCCCTTGAGCGCCTGCAAGTCCTTGTAGCGCTTCTTGACGTTACGAATTTCTATGGCTGACATGACTATGGGCCGCGTGCGTCGCGGCGCCTGAAGTAGCCCCAATGGAGCTTGGGGATGCGCAAATGCTGGAAGAAACGGGAACCGGGGCCGATTAGGGGGCCAGTTCGACGCCCCAAAAAAACGTTTGATTATAGGGCAAAAACTGACACCCCCGGCCTGGCCGGAAGGGAGGAGACGACGCTAGAGGAGCGTCAATGTCGCGCTGACGCAACCATGCTGGAGGCGCCAGAAGAGAGAAGTGTATCGACGCCGTAGGCCTGCGCGAGACTGGCGAGCCCAGCCGGCAGATTGACGATTTCGAACTTGCCGCCGCGCGCCGCCGCGGCCCGCACCCACGCGAGCAGGACGGCGAGCGCCGACGAATCGAATTGCGTGAGCGGCGCGCAATCGACGCCGCCCGCACCCGCCGCGATGCGTTGCAGACCTGCCGCGAGCGCGGCCTTCGCGCTCGCGTGGGTCAGCGTCGTGCCGCTGTCGAAGCGGTTCGCCACCGGGTTCAGCACGTCGCTCACGACTGCTTGCCCGCGGCGAGTTGCTGATTGCGCTGCGTGAGGAACTGGATCAGTCCGTCCACACCCTTCTGCTGGATCTGCTCGTTGAACTGCTGCTGATACGCCTGGATCAGCCACGCGCCGAGCACGTTGATGTCATACACGCGCCAGCCCTGCGCCGTCTTGTACAGGCGGTAGTCGAGTTCGATCGGCTGGCCGTTGTTCATCACGACCGAGCGCACCACCGTGTCGGTGTCGTCCGGGTTCATGCGGAACGGCTTGTACTGGATCTGCTGGTCGCGCACCTGCGCGAGCGCGCCCGCGTACGTCCGGATCAGCAGCATCTTGAACTGCTCGACCACCTGGTTCTGCTGTTCGGGCGTCGCGGTGCGCCAGTTACGGCCCATCGCGAGCTGGGTGGTGCGGCGGAAATCGATGTACGGCAGGATCTTTTCGTTGACGAGCGCCGTGATGTGCCTGATGTCGCCCTGCTGGATCGACTTGTCGCCCCGAATCGCGTCCATCACCTGCTGGGTGACGGTCTTGATCAGCGCGTCGGGCGAGCTGGTGTCGACGGTTTGCGCCGATGCGCCCGCGCTGATGAACGAAAACAACGCGGCAAACAACGGAATCAGGAAGAATTTTTTCATATCGAGCTTTGCCTCAAAAATAATGCAACAGTTTGAACCGACCTTATCACGCGAGTTCGACGGCAATCGATGCGCAAACTGCGAGAGTCGTATCGATCTGTTACGGCTGCACGTTCAATGCAATCTTAAGGACGGGAAGTTGAAGCGCGTGGGCGGCACCAACTGACCGGCCGGAACTTGCGTTTCCGGGCCGCCTTTCAGGTCGAGAGGCGGTGTTTCGGCGCCCGACGCGGCCTCCGGTGCCGACGCGCCTTGCGGCGTGCCCACGGCCGCGCCGGATGCGGGAGCCGGCTTGGCCGGCGCACCTGCCGCGCCCGTCTCGCCTTCGTCGTACTTCGGCAGCGGCGCTTCCTCGTCGTAGCTCGGCAGTTCCTGCGGACGCCGGCGGTTATCCGACAACAGATACTGCCGGCGCTGCAGATACGCGTTACGCACGAACGAGTATTTGTCGAGCGCTGCGCCTTCCAGCAGGTTGCTCGCTCCGAGCAGGTTCGCGCGCGTGTTGACGATGTTCAGGCCATACAGCGCCCAGCTCAGGCCCGGCGGGTCGACGTAGCTGATCGGGTTCACGTAGTAGTTGCCGAGCGAGCCGACCGCATCGCGCACCGTGCTCGGCCCGAACAGCGGCAGCACCAGATAGGGGCCCGCCGGCACGCCGTAGTGGCCGAGCGTCAGACCGAGGTCGTTGTCGTGCTTCGGGAGCTTCGCGAGCGTCGCGACGTCGAACAGGCCGCCGACGCCGAACAACGTGTTGATCACGATCCGCATGATGTCGGACACGCCGTCGGCGATGCGCAGCTGCAGCAGGTTGTTCGCCGCGATATAGACGTCGCCGATGTTCGAGAAAAAGTTCGTCACGCTGTCGCGAACCGGCTGCGGCGTGACCCAAACGTAGCCCTGCGCAACCGGCTTCAGCGCGTACTGGTCGATCTTGTCGTTGACGGTGAAGATCGTACGGTTCAGCCCTTCGAACGGGTCGCCCTTGGTAGGCGTCTGCACGGTCGTGCAACCGGCGAGCAGCGCAGCCGCCACGGCGACCTTGCCGAACTGTAGGACGCGCGCGCCGCTGCGCGCGGTCTGCAGTGTCGTCTGCATCTAATTCTCCTTGTTGGCCTTACTGGGCGGCAGCGCCGGAGGCCGGCGCGCCGGGCGCCGGTGCAGGGGCGGATGCGGCGGGCTTCGCCGCGCCGGAATCCGCGGCCTTGCTATACAGGAACTGGCCGATCAGGTTTTCCAGCACGATCGCCGATTGCGTCATCGAGATCGTATCGCCGGCCTTCAGCATTTCCGAGTCGCCCCCCGGCTCGAGCCCGATGTACTGCTCGCCGAGCAGACCCGAGGTCAGGATCTTCGCCGAAGTGTCCCTCGGAAACTGATATTGCTTGTCGATATCGATCGTGACGAGCGCCTGGTAGGTGTTGCTGTCGAAGCCGATCGACGCGACCCGGCCGACCGTCACGCCGGCGCTCTTCACCGGCGCGCGTGGCTTCAGCCCGCCGATGTTGTCGAACTTCAGCTTGACCGGGTAGGTTGCCTGGAACGACAACGAGCTCATATTGCCGGCCTTCAGCGCAAGAAACAGCAACGCCACGAAACCCAGCACCACGAACAGGCCGACCCAGAAGTCGAGAACATTCTTTTTCATCGTCATCCCAAAGTGAATCCGCCGCGCCGCCGCCACCTCCCGCCGTGCGCGGCGCATCATGCACCGCCGGCAGCCGGCATGCTGCGCGGTCTTAGCTGAACATTAGTGCGGTCAGCAGGAAATCGAGCCCGAGCACCGCGAGCGACGCGTACACGACCGTGCGGGTCGTCGCGCGCGACACGCCTTCCGGCGTCGGCTTCGCCTCGTAGCCCTGAAACAGCGCGACGAAGGTCACCGCGAGGCCGAACACCACACTCTTGACGACCCCGGCGCCGACATCGCGCCACACGTCGACGCCGCTTTGCATCTGCGACCAGAACGCGCCGGCATCGACGCCGATCAGCAGCACGCCCACCACGTAACCGCCCAGAACGCCGACCGCGCTGAAGATCGCGGCGAGGATCGGCATCGACACGATGCCGGCCCACAGGCGCGGCGCGATCACGACCTTGACCGGATCGACGGCCATCATTTCCATCGCGGTGAGCTGCTCGCCCGCCTTCATCAGGCCGATTTCGGCGGTCAGCGACGTGCCCGCGCGCCCGGCAAACAGCAGCGCGGTCACGACCGGCCCGAGCTCGCGCACGAGCGACAGCGCGACCAGCAACCCGAGCGCCTGCTCGGAGCCATAACGGTTCAGCGTGTAATAGCCCTGCAGCCCGAGCACGAAGCCGACGAACAGCCCCGACACCGCGATGATCACTAGCGAATAATTACCGACAAAGTGGATCTGCTTCGTGACAAGACGCGGGCGGCGCAGCAGCGGGAAAAACTCGAGCACGAGCCGCAGGAAGAAGCGCGTCGCGTAGCCGGCGGTGCCGAGCCCGGTGATGACCGAGCGACCGATCGTACTGATCATGACTGGCCTCCGCCGATGCCGAAGTCCGCCGCGAGCGGCGTCTGCGCCGGATAGTGGAATCTGAACGGGCCGTCCGGCGCGCCGTCGATGAACTGCCGCACGGTCGGATCGGTCGACGCGCGCAGTTCGTCGGGCGTGCCCTCGGCAAGCACACCGCCGTTGGACAGGAAGTACACGTAGTCGGCGATCGCGAATGATTCCGGCACGTCATGCGTGACGAGAATCGACGTGGCGCCGAGCGCCCGGTTCAGCGTGCGGATCAGGTTCGCGGTGATGCCGAGCGAGATTGGGTCGAGACCGGCGAACGGCTCGTCGTACATCATCAGTTCGGGGTCGAGCGCGATTGCGCGCGCGAGCGCCACGCGCCGCGCCATGCCGCCGGAAATCTCGGACGGCAGCAGGTCGCGCGCGCCGCGCAGGCCGACCGCGTTGAGCTTCATCAGCACGAGGTCGCGCAGCAGTTCTTCGGGGAGATCGGTATGCTCGCGAAGCGCGAAGGCGACGTTTTCGAACACCGACATGTCGGTGAACAGCGCGCCGAACTGGAACAGCATGCCCATCTTGCGGCGCAGCGCGTAAAGGCCTTCGCGCGTCTGCTCGCCGATGTCCTCGCCATGGAACAGCACCTGGCCGCGCTGGGCGCGCACGAGGCCGCCGATCAGCCGCAGCACCGTGGTCTTGCCGCAACCCGAGCCGCCCATGACCGCGACGACCTGACCGCGACGAAAGCGCAGATTCAGATTCGACAGGACGAGCCGGTCGCCGTAACCGAAGTCGACGTCGCGCAGCTCGAGTAAGGTCTCGGGATAGGAAGGCACCACACTGACAATCCTTTTACAGGGAAGGCCGAATTATAGGGCCATCGTGCAAAAGCTGCCGTGAGGTGCCCCGTTCCTTGACTATGCCTGACGATTATTGCGTAAACGTGTGTTGCAGTGCAGACACGGCGGCGGCCGGGTCGGCCGCTTCCGTCACCGCGCGCACCACGGCCGCGCAGCCGACGCCGGTCGCGAGCACGTCCGGCAGCACCTGCAGATCGATCCCGCCGATCGCGACGAGCGGCACCACGCCGTCGAGCAGCCGCACATAGCGTGCGAGGCGGCGCAAGCCCTGCGGCGCGGTCGGCATGACCTTGGTCGTGGTCGGGAACACGGCGCCCAATGCAATGTAGCTCGGCCGGAAATGCAGCGCCTTCAGCATCTCGTAGAAGCCATGAGTGGACAGGCCCAGGCGGATGCCCGTGTCGGCCAGCGCGGACAGATCCGCGGTATGCACGTCTTCCTGGCCGAGGTGCACGCCGTATGCGCCCGCCGCGAGCGCCGCCTGCCAGTGATCGTTGATGAACACCTGCGCGTCGTGCGCGCGGCCGGCCGCCACGCAGCGCGCGATTTCGCGCTTCAGCTCGTCGGCGGGTTCGGCCGACTTGCGGCGCAACTGCACCGTCTTCACGCCGAAGCCGACCACCCGTTCGACCCAGTCCGCGGTCGGCAACACCGGATACAGGCCGAGCCTTGCCGGGCAGCGCGGGAACGCCTTGGCGGGTGCCGCCGGCAGGTCGGTAAGGCGCGGAAAGCGAGCGAGGTCGGCCGGGAAAGCATCGTCGGCGCGGGTCTCGTCGCCATCGCGCCACGCGAGCGCGAGCACCAGCGCGTCGTGCGGATCGAAACCGCAGTCGAGGAACGCGGCAAGCGCGGGAATCCAGTCTTCCGCCAGATGGCCTTCGAGGCCGTACTTCTCGCCGCCCAGATGCAGCGTCGCGCGGTTTTCCGCGGCGACGATCACACCCGCACCCCGCGTCAGCCAGCGCGCGATCTGCTCGCCGTGCGGCTGTGCGTCGGCGGTCACGATCAGGTCGCCACCGTTCGGTTCGTCGGGTGCGATCAGGCAGATGCGCCACGGCGCGTGCGTCGGCGGCCAGTCGCCGAGACGTGCGCGGATGCGCTCGGCGGCTTCGATGAGTTCGTCGGCCGTCGGCCAGAACAGATCGCGGTCCTTCAGCGTCAACGACTGAGTCATGCGGCACCTCCATCCTGATGCCAGAACGGCATGCCGACCACCGGCGTGCTCGCGTGCGCGCTCTCGCGCTCGGCCATCGGGCCCGCGAGATACGCTTGCCGACCCGCCTCGACGCCCAGCGCGAACGCGCGCGCCATCGCGTCGGGGTGCGTCGCCTGCGACACGGCCGTGTTCAGCAGCACGCCGTCGAAGCCCCACTCCATCACCTGGGCCGCATGCGACGGCACGCCGAGCCCGGCGTCGACGATCAGCGGCACGTCCGGCAGCCGCTCGCGCAACACGCGCAGCCCGTATGGATTGATCACGCCCTTGCCGGTGCCGATCGGCGCGCCCCACGGCATCAGCGCCTCGCAGCCGGCGTCGAGCAGACGGCGGCCGATCACCAGATCTTCGGTGCAGTACGGCAGCACCTTGAAGCCATCCTTGACGAGCCGCGCGGCGGCTTCGATCAGGCCGACCGGGTCGGGCTGCAGTGTGTAGTCGTCGCCGATCAGTTCGAGCTTGATCCACTCGGTCTCGAAGATTTCGCGCGCCATGTGCGCGGTCGTCACCGCTTCACCGACGCTCAGGCAACCCGCCGTGTTCGGCAAGAGCGGCACGCCATGGCGCTTGAGCAGATCGAAGAAGCCGGCTTCGGCGTGGCCCTCGTTCATCTGACGGCGCAGCGCGACCGTCACCATGCCGGGGCGCGCGGCGTCGATCGAATCGGACAGCGATTGCAGCGACGGATAGCGCGATGTGCCGAGCAGCACGCGGCTTGCAAAAGTTTGACCGTATAGCGTCAGCGCGTCGGCGGTCTCGTGAGAAGTCATTTGCATCATCCTGGTTTGCCCTCGCGGCTAGAACCGACCGCGTTGCGGCAATGGGTTTTCGGCGACGGTTGTTGCGTTCGGTAAGCGACAGGCTGGCGCGGTCGCGCTCAGCCGCCCGCGACCGGCTGCACGACGTCGAGCCGGTCGCCCGTTTGCAACGCGCGCGCCGCATGCTGCGCACGCGCGACGAAATCGCCGTTGAGCGCGACCGCGAACGGCGGACGCGCGCCAAAGGCGGCGAGCGCATCGGCGACGGTCGCGCCCTCGGGCAGCGACAACGGCTTCTGATTGATATGAATGTCCATGGTGTTCGAATGCGGTTCAATCGATGGCGCAAGCGGCATCGCGCGCGGCACGTTGGCCGCTACGCTCGGGCCGGCTCGCGCGCGAAATGCTGCTGGAACAGCTCGCTCCAGCGTGAGTCGCGCCGCCAGCCGGCGAATGCGTCGGCATCACCGACGCGGCCGTCGAGCAGCGCGCTCGCGAAGCGCACGGCTTCGTCGGCGACTTCGGGCGCGATCATGTAGCCGTGCCGGTACAGGCCGTTCACGCGCAGCGTGCGCGCGCCGTCCCACAGCAGCGCGGGACGATGATCGGGCAAGGTCGGCCGGCACTGCGAATTCAGCTCGAGAATGCGCGCCTCGCCGAAGCCCGGGTGCACCGAAAACGCCGCGCTCAGCAACTCGAGCGCCGAACGCACGCTGACGGGCGACATGTCCTCGCCCTCCACCTCGGTCGCGCCGATCACGTAGAGGCCGTTCTGCTTCGGCGCGATATACAGCGGGTAACGCGGATGCAGTAGCCGCACCGGGCGCGTCAGCTGCAGGTGAGGCGCATGCACGCGCGCAACTTCGCCGCGGATGCCGCGCAGCGTCGGCAGCACCGGCTTCGCGCCGAGCCCGCGGCAATCGATGGTGATGCCGGCCTCGGGCAGCGACGCGTCGTCGATCGGCGTGTTCCAGTGCGTGTCGACGCCGCGCTCGGCAAGCCCGGCCGCGAGCGCGGACAGCACCTGGCGGTTGTCGAGCTGGCCTTCTCGCGGCAGCAGCCAGCCTTGGCTGAAGCGGCCGGCCAACGCGGGTTCGGCGGCGCCGAGCTGCGCGCCCGCCAACGCAACGAAGCCGCCGTCGAGCAACTCGGCCGGCGCGTTCGCACGCACGCGCCGCTCGAATAGCGGCGCCTCGGTGCGATCCGCGTGATGCCAGACGACGAGCGTGCCGTTGCGCTGGAAAAACACCGGCTCCGGCAGTTCGGCAAGCACGCGCGGCCAGCTTTCGAGCGAACTCGCGCCAAGCCGCGTGATCAGCAGCTCGGCGCTCGCGGCCTCTGCCAGCGGTGCGAGCATCGCGGCGGCGACCCACGCGGCAGCCTGCGAACCGGTGGCATCGCCGCGCTCGTAGAGCGCCACGCGATGCCCGTCGCCAGCGAGGCGCCACGCGACCAGGCGGCCGCACAGGCCGCCGCCGAGCACGGCGAAATCGGGTCGGGCGGGACGGTTCATCGCGCGCGCTCCGTTCGACTGCGGTGGGCAAAACCAAAACGGCACGGCTCGCCCGAGGCGGCGTGACGAAGGGAAAAATGCATGTCTGAAGAATAGGCGGTCATCGAGTCCTTTCCGTACGGCCAAAAACGCACGTACCCAGGACGAAACCGGCGGGTGAAGCCGGCCGGTCACGACGTGCACATGTGAGCTGCGCTCGCCGCCCGGCGGGGAATGGAAGACGGTTGCTTCCGGAAACTTCCCGCGCCGGTATTACCCGGATCGGGTGCAAAGGGTCTCTCTCAGCCTCGCCGCCCCGGCATGAAAGTCATGCCGCCTGTGGGCGAAGCACCCCTGTTTCGTCGCAGGTCATTAGACCATAAAAGGCGCGGCGCCCGCAAACCAGCGCTCCGCGGTCGCCACCCCAATTTTGATCTGGCACCGTCTATCGAGATGCCGGTGCGAAGCGGCCCGGCGCTCTGGCACAATGCCGTGATCGGTGCCGCAAAAACGCGGCGCGCGCGGCACTCGTGGCCGCATGCGTGGCGGCGGCACCCCAGCGGATGCCGGCCCCGAAAATTAATTTTCGCTTAAGGGCGTCACGCCAGAATCGGGCGCCCGTCCGGACTCGCGTCATCGAGCGTGATGGCGCGATGACCGGCCAGGTATCGCAGACCCGCGGCAGCCACACCCTCGCAAAGGCGCCTGCTGTTCGCGGGATCGCCCGACATGGGTCAACCAGATCGGACCCGTACGCCGGAATGGCACTTCGGGTCAGCACTTCATCAGGATGCTCATGACACCACATACTTCCGCCAGCCCCGCGCTGCCGCCCGACGAAAAGGTCTCCGCGTGGACCCTGATCAAGCCCTACTGGGTTTCCGAGGAACGAGGCATCGCGTGGGGGCTGCTCGTCACGATCATCGTGATGAATCTGCTCGTCGTCTGGATCAACGTGCGCCTGAATAGCTGGAGCAGGGACTTCTACAACGCGCTGCAGGCGAAGAACGTCCACGACTTCCCGCACCTGCTGATGATCTTTACCGGACTCGCGTTCGGTTTCATCATCCTCGCCGTGTATGGACGCTATCTGCGCCAGATGCTCGGCTTCCGCTGGCGCCAGTGGCTGACCACCCGCTACCTGAACGAGTGGCTCAACGACAGCGCGTTCTACCGCATCGAGCGCGACCGCCTCACCGACAACCCCGACCAGCGGATCAGCGACGACCTGCAGTCGTTCGCGACCACCACGCTGTCGCTAACGCTCGATCTGCTGTCGACCGTCGTCACGCTCGTGTCGTTCATCACGATCCTGTGGTCGCTCGCGGGCGCGTTGAGCATCTCGCTCGGCGGCATGCCGCTGCAGATCCCCGGCTATATGGTGTGGGCCGCGGCGCTGTATGCGGTGGGCGGCTCGCTCGTCACGCAGAAGGTCGGCCATCCGCTCGTGTCGATCAACTATCAGGCGCAGAAAGTCGAGGCCGATTTCCGTTTCGGCTTGATACGGCTGCGTGAGAACGCCGAGCAGATCGCGTTCTACAACGGCATGGAAACCGAGAAGACGAACGCGCGCACGCTGTTCGGCCGCATCCGCGACAACTGGTGGCAGGTGATGAAGTACACGAAGCGCCTGACCTTCGTGCTGAGCTTCTACGGCCAGATCGCGATCATTTTCCCGATCGTCGTCGCCTCGCCGCGCTACTTCGCGGGCGCGTTCACGTTCGGCGTGCTGATGCAGATATCGAGCGCGTTCGGCACGGTCAGCGATTCGTTCTCGTGGTTCATCAACAGTTATACGAGCCTCGTCGAATGGCGCGCGACCGTGAACCGGTTGCGCGAATTCAAGCGCGTCGTGCATTCGCCGCGTCTGAAGGAATCGGTGTCGCCGGCCACGGAACATGGCGGCATCAATCTGCATTTCGTCGACAGCAACACGCTTACCACCGACAGCCTCCAGCTCGCGCTGCCCAATGGCAACCCACTGTCGCGCATCCGCGATATCGTGATCCGGCCGGGCTCGCGCTGGCTCGTGCGCGGTCCGTCGGGCGCCGGCAAGAGCACGCTGATGCGCGCGCTCGCGGGCCTGTGGCCGTTCGGCGACGGCTCGATCGACGCACCGGTCAACGCGCGCATGATGTTCATCCCGCAGGTCAGCTACATGCCGATCGGCACGCTGAAGGCGGCGCTCGCGTATCCGTCGGCGGCGGACACCTATGACGACGACGAATGCCGCGACGCGCTCATCACCTGCCATCTGTCGGAATACGCGGACCGTCTGCAGGAAACGGCGCACTGGACTCGCGTGCTGTCGCCGGGTGAACAGCAGCGCTTCGCCGCCGCGCGCGTGCTGCTGCACAAGCCGGACTACCTGTTCCTCGACGAAGCGACCAGCGCGCTCGACGCGGAAAACGAGGCGCGGCTCTATCGGCTGTTCACCGAGCGGTTGCCGAAGGCTGCGATCGTCAGCGTCGCGCATCGCGAATCGCTCGCAGCGTTCCATCACGAAACGCTCGACGTCGAGCGTTCTGTCGAAGCGGTCGCGGCGTGAGCGACGCTCACGGCACCGCCGCTCGCGTCGTGCTGATCACCGGCGCCGGTTCCGGCATCGGCGCGGCGCTCGCACGGCGCCTCGCGGCGCCGCATACGTCGTTGATGCTGCACGCGCGCGGCGCAGACGACGCCTCCCGTCGACGGCTCGTGCAGGTTGCCGCCGACTGCACGGCAAGCGGCGCACGCTGCGCGACCGTGTTCGGCGACCTCGCCGAGCGCGGCGCGGCGGAGCACGTGATCCATCAGACGCTCGCGAGCTTCGGCGCACTCGATCAACTGGTCGCGAACGCCGGCCATGCGCAGCGCCAAACGCTGGCCGCGCTCGATCCCGACACCTTCGGCGCCGCCTTCGCCGCGATGCCAGCCGCCTTCGCCGCGCTCGTGCGGCGCGCGATGCCCGCGCTCGAAACATCGAAGCGCGGTCGCGTGGTCGCCTTGAGTTCGTTCGTCGCGCATCGCTATCGCGCGGATGCGCCATTCGCCGCGACGGCGGCCGCGAAAGCGGCACTCGAAGCGCTTGCGAAAACGGCGGCCGCGGAACTCGCGCCGCTCGGCGTGACCGTCAATTGCGTGGCGCCGGGCTACACGCGCAAGGATGGCGGCCCAAGCGCCGACAACGCGGCCGTGTGGGCGCACGCCGCCGAAGCCACGCCGCTCGGTCACGTCGCCGAACCGGACGACGTCGCCGCGCTGATCGCATTCCTGCTGTCCGACGCGGCACGCCACATCACCGGCCAGGTGATTCACGTCGATGGCGGCTTGACGCTCGGTTAAGCCTCGCCTGCGCGCCGGCACCTCCGGGCGCAACATCCGGAAAGACACGAGAAGAGTTCGAAAGCATTTGCGGAGCGCGCAAGCTGTTCCGCGCTTTGAAAATGCCTGCGAGCAGCGACGATAGTCGTACGGGCCGCGCCATGCGCCGGCCGTCGTTGATGTCAGTCACGTCTTTCATCGCAACCGCTCTTCGGACTCCTCGCCCATGTCATTCGCTCGCCGTGTTTCACCTTTGCTCCCGTCTTTGCTCCCGCGCATCGCCCTCGCCTGCGGCGCGGCGCTGCTGCTCACGAACGCCGTCGATGCCGCGCAAACGACCGGGGCGAACCAACCCGCCGATATCTGCGCGGCGCTCACGCACATCGTCGATGCGAGCGATTTCCGGCGACTGCCAAACGAGACCGCCGCGCAACTGCCGGGCGTCTCCAATACGGACGATTGCCGCGCCAGCCCGCACGCGTACGACTGCCACTGGCGCGCGCACTGGCAAGCCGACGGCGTCATCAACGATCCGCTCGAAGAACTCGGCGCCGACATCGCCGCCTGCTTTCCGCGCGTCGTGCACGACGTCAACACACCCGTGCGCCAGCATTTCGTCGTGACCACCGACGCCCGTCGCGTGAACGTCACCGCGAGCGTGCAAGGTCAGAACGAACTGCGACTGCGCGTGACGCGCTGAGCGCGCGGCCGTCGCTGCTTTTGATGCTCCATCGCATTTTGTGACCGGGATCGGGCGCTGCCTCATGACCTCGTCGCCGACCGTGCGCGCGCCAGCGGCAACCAGGCATTCGCGCCTGTGTCTGGTCGCCTCGCTGATATGCCGGCGTCGTTGCGCCCTCGCCGCCTTCGCCGCGACGCTGACGCTCGCGCTCGACGGTTGCGCCTGGACGCTGATCCAGGCCGCCGACGCCACCGGCTCCGTCATCCAGGCCGGCTACGCGATCGCGTCGAACTACTCGTCGCCGACCTTCGTCAACGGCCGGCCCGCGGATTTGCAGCACCTCTGCATCGAAGTGAACCCGACGGTGTCGGTCGGCGATTTCGTGCCGGCGCTGCAGCTCGCGCTCGAGCGGCGCGGTATTCGTTCGGACGTCTACAATCCGGGCACCTCGCCGGCCGGCTGCGAAGCGCGGCTCGTCTACGACGCCGCGATCGACTATGGCCGCCGCTCGTTCAGCGACGAATCGATCCAGTACCTGTCGATCATCGATCTGACGCTGATCCAGAGTGGCCGCATTCTGGTCACCGCGCGCTATCAGACCGGCGGCCTGAACACCGACCGTTTTTCGTCGGCCTCGGTCAAGCTCGGCGGACTGATCGAGCGGATGGTGGTCGATCGGACCGATTTCCCGCATCAAGCGCAGCAACAGCAGACCCTGCAAACCTCGCAGGCTTTCCCGCCGCCCCACTGAGTGCTCGCGGCTTTGCTTTCGCTTGCAGCGCCTTACACGGGAAAGGATTGGAAAGCGGTATACGCTTTGCGCGGCCCGTGCGCATCACTAAGATGACCTGAATGAACCAGACCATCCTGATCGTCGATGACGATCCCGTCGTACGCGAGCTCGTCGGCGAATATCTGCACGGCCGCGGCTTCAAGGTCGCCATGCTGGAAAATGGCTTGGCGTTGCAGCGCAGATTGCAGCAGGAGCGTCCCGCGCTCGTCGTGCTCGACATCATGATGCCGGAGCTCGACGGCATCAGCGCGCTGCGCGCCTTGCGTGTCGCCGGCGACGACATTCCCGTGATCCTGCTGACCGCGCGCGCCGATCCGATCGATCGCGTGATCGGCCTCGAACTCGGCGCCGACGACTATCTCGGCAAGCCTTTCGAACCGAGCGAGCTCGTCGCGCGGATTCGCACCGTGCTGCGGCGTCGCGGCTCGATCGCGCCGGGCGCGCCCGAACAGCGCGCGCCCTATCATTTCGGCCGCTTCGAAGTGAACTTCCCCGCGCGCGAACTGCGCCGCGACGGCGAACGCATCACGCTGCGTTCGAGCGAATTCGCGATGCTGAAGGTGTTCGTCACGCACGCGATGACCGTGCTCACGCGTGCGCAGCTGCTCGAAAAACTGCACGGCAATAGCGAAGCGCATCGCAACCGCAGTCTCGACGTATCGATCTGGCGCTTGCGTCGATTGATCGAAGTGGATCCGTCGGAACCGCGCTACGTGCAGACGGTGTGGGGACGCGGCTACGTGTTCGTGCCGGACGGCGAGATCGGCGCGGCCGAACGCGGGCTTGCGCCGCCGCTCGGTTAGCGGCGCCTGACGGTCGAAGCCGGTTGATGCGGCCCACGCGTCGCACGTAACGCGCAGCGCGGTGTCGCGCGCACCGCGCTGACCCGGCTGACGGTCAAAACGTCAGCACACTCAGAAACATCCTCTGCAGCCGGCCCATCGTCGTCGCATCGTTGACCATGCCGAGGCCCGCCTGCTCGATGCGCGCGTTCGCGACCTTGCTCGACGCGACGTAATTGCCTGCTTCGATGTCCTTGGGATTGACGATGCCCGAGAGTCGAAGACGGTCGCGGGTCCCGCTCATCGCGATCACCTTCTCGCCTGACACGACGAGATTGCCGCCCGACACCGTGCCGATCACGGTCACGGCTAGCGTGCCCGTCATGTCGCTGATGTCGCTCAGATTGCCCTGCCCTTTGTAGTCGGTGCCGGCAGAGCCGATGTTGAACAGTTTGGCGAGTCGCGCGGCGGCATTCGTCGATTGATCCGCGGCAGTCGCGGTGATGCTGCTCGTGCGGTTCGCCGACGCGCTCGCGCTGTTGTTGCCGCTATACGATTCCGACAGCCGGATCGTCAGCACGTCGCCGACGTGCTGCGCGCGCGGCGTCTCATACAGCAGCAGCGGCGCGCCGGCCTGATAGATCGCGCCTTGCGTGTTGACGTTCAACGGCGCGGACGCGAGCGGCGGCGCCATCGGCGTTTCGACGATCGACCCGGTCTGCGCGCTCGAACAGGCCGCGAGACAGCTCGCGGCGCCGAGCACGAGGGTGAGACGTAGCGCGGTCATGCTGGCTCCGTGGCGGAAAGGATGAAAGGAGTCGAAGTGAGGCGGCCTATCCGGACACCGCCCGGTTTCGGCGTTGGGATCGCACCGGTAATCAGGGTTGCCTGGCAAACGTCAGCCCGCGTCAGCCCGCGTCGGCGCCGCTCGCCTGCCACTGCCGCACGACCGCTTTCATCCACGCATCCGAGCCCTTCAGCAGATACGTGAGCGTGCCGTTGCGGCTGCCGGGCAGAAAGCACAGCGTGATCGAACTCACCGCGTTCTCCCATACGTACATCGGCATCGCGCCCGGCGCCGCCGCGTTGCGGGTCGCGAGACGCGGTGGCCCGTAACGATCCTCGAGCGCGTCGCGCAGATCCTCCGCGGTCAGCTCGTCGATCACGAACGACATCTCGTAGAGACGCAGCGCGCCCTGCCCGTCGATGCGCGCGAAGCGCATCACGCGTTCGAGCGCCGGCGCACCATCGACCACGGCCTGCGACACCGCCCAGCGTTCATCATCGCGATGCGCCCAGCGGCACGCGACGCTCAGGCTATCGTGCGACTTCAGCCGCATGCCGAGCGCTCCGGCCTGCACGTCCGTCTCGCAGATCGGCACGCTGCCGACCGGCGAGGAGAAAGGCGTGGAACTGAGCGTATTGTGGATCGTCATGATGGACCTCGCGAAGGTGCGCATTGCGCACCGGTGTCGGTTGAACGCCGCGCGCCGTCGTCCGAGGCAGCGGGCCTCGTTCGGCGTGCGGCGCGACTTGCTGCGGAACGAATCATCGCGCCGCGCGGGTGCCGACGATGGGCGAAGCAAAGCACGCTTTCGCGCGGTTGTTACGATCCGTTCCGTGGGCTTGCGAGGGCTTTCGAGTGCTTGCCAACTGTTGTCATCGCTTGCCTGTCGTCGCGCAGAGCCGGATCAGGCAGTGCTAAAGTAAGCGCTGCACCTTCGCTGATCCGCCCCGGCGCGAGCCCGCCAGCACCGAGCGGCGCACAGTAAGCGTTGGTAAGGAAATGCCCGGTCGCGCGTCGGGCGGGCCAGTCTAGAATTTCGCCATGAATCCACAGGTCCTTATCGTCGACGACGATCCGGTCGTACGCGATCTGCTTTGCAAATTTCTGCAGTCGAACGGCTTCGATGCGTCCGTGCTGCATGACGGCACCCATTTGCAGCGTCGTCTCGAGCGTGAGCGGCCGTCGGTCGTCGTGCTCGACATCATGATGCCGAACACCGACGGCCTGCGCGCGCTCACCGCGTTGCGCGCCGCCGGCGACGACATCCCGGTGATCTTCGTGACCGCGCGCGGCACGGTGGCCGACCGCATCGTCGGTCTGTCGCTCGGCGCGGACGACTATCTGACCAAGCCGTTCGATCCGCGCGAACTGCTCGTGCGGATCCAGACCGTGTTGCGCCGGCGCGGGCCGTCCACCACGAGCGCGCCCGAAGCACGCAAGCGCTATCGCTTCGGGCCATTCGAACTGGACTTCGCCACGCGCTCGCTGAGCCGCGACGACGCCAAGCTGCCGCTGCGCGACAGCGAATTCGCGCTGCTGAAGATCTTCGTCAACAATCCGTATAAGGTGCTGTCGCGCGTGCTGATTCACGATCTCGTGCATCGCGACAACCTCGCGTTCCGCGACCGTAGCCTCGACGTACCGATCTGGCGCCTGCGCCGCGTGATCGAGGACGACCCGTCGAACCCGTGCTACGTTCAAACGGTGCGCGGCAAGGGCTACGTGTTCGTGCCCGACGCCAACGGCGCACCCTTCGAGGACGGGGCCGCCCCGAGCGCATGAGAAATCCGCTGAACACGCTGTTCGGCAGAATGGCGTTGCTGTCGGCGGCGGTGCTGTTCGCGATTCAGGCGAGCTGGTTCGTGCTGGTGACGATGCAGCCGCCGCGCCATGAAATCGACGGCTTCGCGCGCGGCATCCTGCTCGTGCTGCAGGCGATCAACGGCGAGCCGATCAAGGGCGCCGCGCTCGCGCCGGCGATGCGCGTGCATCTGGTGCCCACCTGGAACATGCCGACCAGCGTGCATCTGCGCGAGCCGCACGAGCATATGGTGGTCGAACTGAGCCGGCACCTGCGTGAGAACCTGCCGGCCGGCACGCAGATCGCCGTCGACGATCTGCGTCCGCCGCAACTGTGGGTGCTGGTCCCGGGCAAGTCGAACTGGGTCGTCGTGCCGGTCGACCTGCCGCCGCCGCCGCGCTTTCTGATCGAATCGGTGTCGATGCTGGTCGCCGGGCTGATCCTGTCGTTGTTCGCGGTGTGGCAGATGCAACGGCCGTTGTCGCGCGTGGCCGATGCGTCGCGGGCGTTCGGCTCCGGCGGCCGGCCCCAACCCGTGCCGGTGCAGGGCCCGCGCGAGCTGCGTGAGCTGATCGGCTCATTCAACGACATGATGCGGCGCCTGAACGAAGCCGGCGACGACCAGGCGGTGATGCTCGCCGGCGTCGCGCACGATCTGAAGGCGCCGCTCACGCGCCTGAAGCTGCGCGCAAGCGTGCTGGTCGACGAAAACGAGCGCGCGGGCCTGATCCGCGACGTCGATTCCCTGACCAACATCGTCCAGCAGTTCCTCGAATTCGCGGGCCAATCGGCGGACGCCGGAGCGCCCGTCGAAGTCGACGAGTTCTTGCGCGAGCAGTTTTCCTCGGGCGATTACGCGGAGGCCGCTGAAACCGCCGAAGCGGCGGACCCAGCCGAAACCCCGCTGTTCGCGCTCGATCTGCGCGCCGGCCCCTCGTTCACGCTGCCGCGCACGCTGCTCGACCGGCTCGTGACGAACCTCGTCGACAACGCGCTCGAACACGGCATGCCGCCGGTGGAAATCTCGACCGCGTGCAGCGACCGTCATTGGACGATCAGCGTGCGCGACCACGGCGCCGGCATTCCCGACGACCGCATTGCCGCGGCGATGAAGCCGTTCGTGCGGCTCGACGCCGCGCGCGGCGGCGAAGGCCATTGCGGGCTCGGTCTCGCGATCGTCGCGCGGCTCGCGCACGATCGCGGTGGACGCTGCCTCGTGCGCAATCACGCGCAGGGGGGGCTCGAAGTGCGGATCGAATTGCCGGTGGACCCGGCGCTGTCGTAAGGATGTTCGCAGGCAAACGCGGCGCGGACCGGACACTTACCTGCCCTTACCGCATCGACTGTCGCGCGGGGTGCGGCCTTATAGTCACCCCCGGCAACCTCGATGCAGCCCTTCCCGGTCCGCCCGCACCTCTGCGGCGGACTTTTTTTTGCGCTGTAAGGAAGGCCACCAAAGCGCGCCAGCGAAGCGCGTCAATGCACGAGCCGATTGCGCAGCGCGTCGACCGTCGCCGTGGAAAGACCGAGGCCTTGCGTCAGGTAGCTCGCCATCGTGCCGTAGCTCGCCTGCACCTGGTCGAAGCCCGCCAGCAGATAATTCTCGTCGACGTCGAGCAACGGCGCTCTCGCCGTCGCGATGGCCGCGCCTTCCTGCGCGCGCAGCGTGGTGGTTTGCGCGGCGATCGATGGCGCGAGATAGACGTTGCTGAGCAGGTAGTCCTGCATGATCACGTCGAGCGGAACGTTGGCGATGCTGAGCAGCAGCGCCGCGACCCAGCCCGCGCGATCCTTGCCCGCGTTCGAGTGGAATAGCTGCGCGCCCGTGCCGTCGGCGAGCGCGCCGAGCAGCGCGCCATAGGCGGCTCGCTGCGGGCCGCCCGTCACATACGCGCGCGCCTGCGCCTGCATGAACGCGACGGCGTCGACCGGAGAATCGACCGGGGGCGCGACGAAGTCGTTCGTGCCGAGCACGTTCAGCGTCGAGGATGTCGCGCCGCTCGGCAGCACGTCGGCGGTGCGTGCGATTTCGGCGGGCGTGCGCAGGTCGTAGACCGACACGATACCGAGCTTGTCGAGCGTCGCCGTGTCGGTGCCGCTCAGCGTCAGCGCGTTCGCGCGATAGAACACGCCGCGCCGCATCTGTTTGCCGTCGACGGTCAGATAGCCGGCACCCGCGCCGCCGACATCGCGGAAGTTGCTGACCGACACGAGCCGCGGCGTAGCCGGCTGATCGGCTTCGAGACTACCGCCGCAGGCGGACAGCAGCGTGCTGCCGAAACCCGCGGCCAGCATCGCACCGGCCGAGCCCCTCAGAAAGCGTCGCCGCGCCGCCGACGCTTCGCCGGGCATGCCGCGCTCCACGGGCACGATCGTGCTCGCAAGGGCGCGGAAAGGCGAACGGTTTTTCGCGGTAACGGACATCGGGGCGACAGGTGTATAGGAGGATTGCGCGGGGCAGCCGGGGCTGCAGACGCAGTTTAACGTTGACCAGGAAGTTTTGCGTTACATCGTAGGGGTTAGTAAGAAAAAAGAGGGACGGTTGGCCCACCGATTTCCGTTCCCTTGCGGTGCCTTATCGGCCGTTGCCGCGCGCACGCCCTTTTTGACCCCAACTGGCCTCACGACGCCGCATCCCCGTAGAATACTGACACCCTCCCATCCGGCCCCCGCAGGCACAAGAAACCTGGAGACCACAACCAAACATGTCTTCTCTCCAATGGTTCACCGAGCTGACCCCGCGCGAGCGTCGCACGCTATTCGCCGGTTTCGGCGGATATGCGGTCGACGCGTTCGACTTCATGATCTACTCGTTCCTCATCCCGACGCTGATCGCGACGTGGGGCATGAGCAAAAGCGACGCAGGCATGATCGCCACCAGCTCGCTGATTTCGTCGGCGATCGGCGGCTGGCTCGCCGGCATTCTTGCCGATCGCCACGGCCGCATCCGTGTATTGCAATGGACGATCGCCACCTTCGCGATCTTCACGTTCCTGTCTGGCTTCACGCAGTCGTTCTGGCAGTTGCTCGCCACGCGTACGCTGCAGGGCATCGGCTTCGGCGGTGAGTGGTCGGTCGTGACGATCATGATGGCCGAGACGATCCGCTCGCCACAGCATCGCGCAAAGGCGGTCGGCACCGTGCAGAGCAGCTGGTCGTTCGGCTGGGCGGCTGCGGCGATCGTCTACTGGGCGGCTTTCGCGCTGCTGCCCGAGCAGTACGCGTGGCGCGCGTGCTTCTGGGTTGGCCTGCTGCCCGCCGCGTGGATCATCTATATCCGCCGCAACGTCAGCGACCCAGACATCTTTGTCGCGACGCGTCGCGCGCGCGAAAGCGGCATCAACACGTCGCACTTCATGCAGATCTTCTCAGCCGCGCATCTGAAAACAACTGTGCTCGGCAGCGCGCTGTGCACCGGCATGCTCGGCGGCTACTACGCGATCACGACGTGGCTGCCCACCTATCTGAAGACGGAGCGCCATCTGTCGGTGTTCAATACGAGCGGCTATCTGATCGTGCTGATCGTCGGTTCGTTCGCCGGCTATATCGTCGGCGCGATTCTGTGCGACAGGATCGGCCGGCGCGCGTCGTTCGTGCTGTTCGCGCTCGGCTCGTTCGTGCTCGGCATGGTCTACACGATGCTGCCGATCACCGACGCGATGATGCTCGCGCTCGGCTTCCCGCTCGGCATCGTCGTGCAGGGGATTTTCGCGGGCATCGGCGCGTATCTGTCGGAGCTGTATCCGAACGAGATCCGCGGCTCGGGGCAAGGCTTCTGCTACAACCTCGGGCGCGGGCTCGGCTCGTTCTTTCCGATACTCGTCGGCACCTTCGCGCAGACGATGACGCTCGTGAAGGCGATGGGCATCGTCGCGGGCGCGGGGTATCTGCTCGTGATCGTCGCCGCGTTGTGCCTGCCGGAAACGAAGGGCAAGGTGCTAGGGGCGGCCGGCTCCGCCGCTTGAGATCGTCTGACACCGCAGTTCCACAATCATGAAAACGATCGTACTCGGCGGCGGCGTCATCGGCGTCGCCACTGCTTTTTATCTGTGCCAGCAAGGCTGCGACGTGACAGTGATCGAGCGCGAACCCGACGTCGCCCTGGCCACGAGTTTCGGCAACGCCGGCGTGATCGCGCCGGGCTACGTGACGCCATGGGCCGCGCCCGGCATGCCGGCGAAAATCCTCAAGTACCTGTTCAAGCCGGCCTCGCCGCTGATCTTCCGGCCGACGCTCGATCCGGCCCAATGGCGCTGGATCGCGCGCTGGCTGCGCGAGTGCGACCTCGACCGCTTTCGCGTGAACAAGCAGCGTATGCAGCGCATCGCGTACTACAGCCGCGCTTGCCTGCACGAATTTCGCGGCCGTCATCCGTTCGATTACGGCCGCAGCCAGGGCTATCTGCAACTGTTTCGCAGCGAGTACGACGTCGAACTCGCGCAGCCGGCGCTCGCGGTGCTGCGCGATGCGGGCATCGTGCATCGGGAAGTCAGCGCCGCGCAGTGCGCGGAGATCGAGCCCGGTCTGCGCTGGGCGCGTCAGGCGCCGTTCTCGGGCCTCTATCTGCCCGACGACGAAGCCGGCGACTGCGCGCGCTTCACCCGCGAACTGCGCGCGATCTGTGAACGCAATGGCGTGAGCTTTCGCTTCGACACGCGCGTCACGTCGCTCGATGTCGAGGGAGCGACGGTGCGCGGCGTGCGTATTCAAAGCGAGCAGGGCGCGCAGACGCTGCCGGCCGACGCGGTGGTCGTCGCGCTCGGCGTCGATAGCGCGGCGCTGCTCGCGCCGCTCGGCGTGAAGGTGCCGCTCTATCCGGTGAAGGGCTATTCGGCCACGCTGCCTGTGACCGACGAGGAAAAAGCGCCACGGGCGGCACTGATGGACGAATCGCTGAAGACGGCGATCACGCGCTTCGGCAACAACCTGCGCATCGCGGGTACGGCGGAGCTCGGCAATCGCCAGACGACGTTGCGCGAGCAGGCGCTGCAAACGCTGCTCACGGTGCTGCGCGACTGGTTTCCGCACGCGGCCAATCCGACTTCCGCGCACTTCTGGGTCGGCCGCCGGCCGATGACGCCCGATGGCGCGCCGCTGCTCGGCCCGTGCAACATCGACAACTTATGGCTGAACCTCGGGCACGGCTCGACGGGCTGGGCGATGTCGATGGGCTCGGCGCGCGTGGTCGCGGATCTGATCGCGCAGCGCAAACCGGAGATCGATCTCGACGGTCTGACGCTCGCGCGCTATCGCCAATGAGGCGGACATAACGCACCGCGACGAGATAAAAGAAAACCGGGCTCCCCCTTTCAGGCGAGCCCGGTTTCTTTTTTACTGCATTGCTTTCCCGCTACAGGTGCCCTTCATGGGACGCCTTGTCGTCTCCACGTCTTCCTGCAAATCGTGGCCGGCGCGCGCGGCATGGAACGCCAGGCACGCACACCGGCTGAAGACGCTTAACGCGGCAGTTCCGAATGCCCCATCAGGAACGCATCGACCGAACGTGCGCACTGACGGCCTTCGCGAATCGCCCACACCACGAGCGACTGGCCACGGCGCATGTCGCCTGCCGTGAACACCTTGTTCACCGACGTGTAGTACGCCTTGTCGCCCTCGGTCGTGGCGCGCACGTTGCCGCGCGCATCCTTGTCGACGCCGAACGCTTCGAGCACCGGCGACACCGGCTGCGTGAAGCCCATCGCGAGCAGCACGAGGTCGGCCTTCATTTCGAATTCGGAGTTCGGCACTTCGACCATCTTGCCGTCCTTCCATTCGACGCGCGCGGCGATCAGCTTCTCGACCTTGCCGTTCTTGCCTTCGAGACGCTTGGTCGCGACCGCCCAGTCGCGCTCGCAGCCTTCCTCATGCGACGACGACGTGCGCAGCTTGATCGGCCAGTACGGCCATACGAGCGGCTTGTTCTCTTCTTCCGGCGGCTGCGGCAGCAGTTCGAATTGCGTGACGCTCTTCGCGCCGTGACGGTTCGACGTGCCCACGCAGTCGGAACCGGTATCGCCGCCGCCGATCACGACGACGTGCTTGCCCTTCGCGACGAGCTGGTTCGGCACTTTGTCGCCGGCGTTGACCTTGTTCTGCTGCGGCAGGAATTCCATCGCGTAGTACACGCCTTCGAGCTCGCGGCCCGGCACCGGCAGATCGCGCGGCATTTCCGAACCACCGGCGATCACGACCGCGTCGAACTGTTCGTTCAGCTCGGCCGGCGTGATGGTTTCCTTCGCGGTGTTGCCGATGTGCGCCGGCAGCGAGTCAGGCTTGCCGATGAACACGTTGGTGCGGAACGTCACGCCTTCGCCTTCCATCTGGCGCATGCGGCGGTCGATCTGCCACTTCTCCAGTTTGAAGTCGGGGATGCCGTAACGCAGCAGGCCGCCGATCCGGTCGTTCTTCTCGAACACGGTCACGTCATGACCGGCGCGCGCGAGCTGCTGCGCGGCCGCGAGACCCGCGGGGCCCGAGCCGACCACGGCGACCTTCTTGCCGGTCTTGTGCTTCGGCGTCTGCGGCGCGACCCAGCCTTCGGTCCAGGCTTTGTCGATGATCGCGTGCTCGATCGACTTGATGCCGACCGGATCGTCGTTGATGCCGAGCGTGCACGCCGCTTCGCACGGCGCCGGACAGATGCGGCCCGTGAACTCGGGGAAGTTGTTGGTCGAATGCAGCACTTCGATCGCGTTCTTCCAGTCCTGACGGAACACCAGGTCGTTGAAGTCCGGGATGATGTTGTTGACCGGGCAGCCGCTGTTGCAGAACGGGATGCCGCAGTCCATGCAACGCGCGCCTTGAATCTTCGCTTCGTCGTCGGTCAGTGCCGCGACGAATTCCTTGTAGTGCTTCACACGCGTGAGCGGAGCCTCGTACGTCTCGTGGCGACGTTCGAACTCGAGAAAACCGGTTGCCTTGCCCATGTGGTTCTCTTCTCTATCTGTATCTAGGGGGTAATCTGGACCCGCCGCGCGTCGATTGGTCGGAACGCGGCGGGTACGTCTAAAGTTGACTTCCGTGAAGGCAGCTCAGGCGGCGAGCACTTCGCTGTTCGCCTTCTTCGCGGCGAGTTCGCCGAGCGCGCGCTTGTATTCGGTCGGGAACACCTTCACGAACTGACGGCGTGCCGCGTCCCAGTTTTCGAGCAGCGCCTTCGCGCGCGGAGAGCCCGTGAACTGGAAGTGACGCTCGATGAGCCCCTTGAGCAGCGCTTCGTCGGTCGTGCCGCGATGCCACACGCCCTGATCGACCGTGCGCTCCTGTTCGGCCTGTTGCAGCACCGGTTCGAGCGCGACCATCGACTTGTTGCACTTGCTCGCGAACATGCCGTCCGGATCGAACACGTACGCGATGCCGCCCGACATACCGGCCGCGAAGTTACGGCCCGTCTCGCCGAGCACGACGACCGTGCCGCCCGTCATGTATTCGCAACCGTGGTCGCCCGTGCCTTCGACGACCGCCGTCGCGCCCGAGTTACGCACGCAGAAACGCTCGCCGGCCACGCCGCGGAAGAAGGCTTCGCCTTCGATCGCGCCGTACATCACCGTGTTGCCGCAGATGATGTTCTCTTCCGACTTGCCGCGGAAATCGTTGGTCGGACGGATGATGATGCGGCCGCCCGACAGGCCCTTGCCCACGTAGTCGTTGCCGTCGCCGACCAGATCCAGCGTGATGCCCTTCGCGAGGAACGCGCCGAAGCTCTGACCCGCGGTGCCCTTCAACTGGATGTGGATCGCGTCGTCCGCGAGTCCTTCGTGGCCGTACTTCTTCGCGATCGTGCCCGACAGCATCGCGCCGACCGTGCGGTTCACGTTGCGCACCGGCTGGATGAACGACACGTGCTCGCCTTTCTCGATCGCGGCCTTCGCCTTCTCGATCAGCGTGTGGTCGAGCGCGCGGTCGAGGCCGTGATCCTGCACGTCGACGTGCTTGCGCGCGACTTCAGCCGGCACTTGCGGCTGGTAGAACACACGCGAGAAGTCGAGGCCCTTCGCCTTCCAGTGCTCGATACCCTTCTTCGTGTCGAGCAGTTCCGCGCGACCGATCAGGTCGTCGAACTTGCGGATACCGAGTTGCGCCATGATTTCGCGCGCCTCTTCCGCAATGAAGAAGAAGAAGTTCACGACGTGTTCCGGCTGGCCCTGGAACTTCGCGCGCAGCACCGGATCTTGCGTCGCGACGCCGACCGGGCACGTGTTCAGATGGCACTTGCGCATCATGATGCAGCCTTCGACGACGAGCGGCGCCGTCGCGAAGCCGAACTCGTCAGCGCCGAGCAGCGCGCCGATCACGACGTCGCGGCCGGTCTTCATCTGACCGTCGGCCTGCACGCGGATACGGCCGCGCAGCCGGTTCAGCACCAGCGTCTGCTGCGTTTCGGCGAGACCCAGTTCCCACGGCGTGCCCGCATGCTTGATCGACGACAGCGGCGATGCACCCGTGCCGCCGTCATGACCGGCGATCACGACGTGGTCGGCCTTCGCCTTCGCGACACCCGCGGCAACCGTACCGACGCCCGACTCCGACACGAGCTTCACCGAGATGCTCGACGACGCGTTCACGTTCTTCAGATCGTGAATCAGCTGCGCCAGATCTTCGATCGAGTAGATGTCGTGGTGCGGCGGCGGCGAAATCAGGCCGACGCCCGGCACCGAGTACCGCAGCTTGCCGATGTAGTCCGACACCTTGTGACCCGGCAGCTGACCGCCTTCGCCCGGCTTCGCGCCCTGCGCCATCTTGATCTGGATCTGGTCGGCCGACGCGAGGTACTCCGCCGTCACGCCGAAGCGGCCCGACGCGACCTGCTTGATGCGCGAGCGCAGCGAGTCGCCCTCCTTCAACGCAATGTCGACGACCACTTCGTCGCCGATCACGGACTTCATCGTGTCGCCGTTCTTGATCGGAATGCCGCGCAGTTCGTTGCGATAACGGTTCGCGTCTTCACCGCCTTCACCGGTGTTCGACTTGCCGCCGATGCGGTTCATCGCGACGGCGAGCGTGGCGTGCGCTTCGGTGCTGATCGAGCCCATCGACATTGCGCCGGTCGCGAAACGCTTGACGATTTCCTTCGCCGGTTCGACTTCGTCGAGCGGGATCGCCTTGGTCGGATCGAACTTGAACTCGAACAGGCCGCGGAAAGTCATGTGGCGCTTGGTCTGATCGTTGATCAGATGCGCATATTCCTTGTACGTCTGGTACGAGTTGCTGCGCGCCGAGTGCTGCAGCTTGGCGATCGCATCCGGCGTCCACATGTGTTCTTCGCCGCGCACGCGGTATGCGTACTCGCCGCCCGCGTCGAGCATGTTCGCGAGGACGGGGTTGTCGCCGAATGCTTCGCGATGCAAACGGATCGCTTCTTCCGCGACGTCGAACAGACCAATGCCGCCGACTTTCGACGACGTGCCGTGGAAGTACTTCGACACCAGATCCGCGGCAAGACCGACCGCTTCGAAAATCTGCGCACCGGTGTATGACATGTAGGTCGAAATACCCATCTTCGACATGACCTTCTGCAGGCCCTTGCCGACTGCCTTCGTGAAGTTGTAGACCGCCTTCTCCGCCGACAGGTCGCCCTTCAGGCCGGCCGCGAGCTGGCTCAGCGTTTCCATCGCGAGGTACGGGTGCACGGCTTCCGCGCCATAGCCCGCGAGCAGCGCGAAGTGGTGCGTTTCACGCGCCGAACCGGTTTCGACGACGAGACCCGTGCTCGTGCGCAGACCCTGCTGCACGAGGTGCGTGTGGATCGCGGCCGTAGCGAGCAGCGCCGGAATCGCGACGTTGTCGCGGTCGGTCTTGCGGTCCGACACGATCAGCATGTTGTAGCCGGACTTGACCGCATCGACGGCTTCCGCGCACAGCGACGCAAGGCGTGCCTCGATGCCTTCCTTGCCCCAGGCGACCGGATAGCAGATGTTCAGTTCGTACGAGCTGAACTTGCCGCCCGTGTACTGATCGATCGCGCGGATCTTCGCGATGTCCTTGAAGTCGAGCACCGGCTGCGACACTTCGAGACGCATCGGCGGGTTGATATTGTTCGTGTCGAGCAGGTTCGGCTTCGGGCCGATGAACGACACGAGCGACATCACCATGTTTTCACGGATCGGGTCGATCGGCGGGTTCGTGACCTGCGCGAACAGCTGCTTGAAGTAGTGATAGAGCGTCTTGTTCTTGTTGGACATGACCGCGAGCGGCGAGTCGTTGCCCATCGAGCCGACGGCTTCCTCGCCCGCTTGCGCCATCGGCGCCATCAGGAACTTCAGGTCTTCCTGGGTGTAGCCGAACGCCTGCTGGCGATCCAGCAGCGCAGCAGCTTCGCGGCGTTCCGTCACGACGTCTTCGGCCTTCGCCTCGATCTCGTCGAGCTTGATGCGCACGGCGTCGATCCAGCTCTTGTACGGCTTGGCGTTCGCGAGGTTGTCCTTCAGTTCCTTGTCGTCGATGATGCGGCCGTGCTCCATGTCGATCAGGAACATCTTGCCCGGCTGCAGACGCCACTTCTTGACGATTTTCGACTCGGAAATAGGCAACGTGCCGGCTTCCGACGCCATGATGACGAGGTCGTCGTCGGTGACGATGTAGCGCGCCGGGCGCAGACCGTTACGGTCGAGCGTCGCGCCGATCTGGCGGCCGTCGGTGAACGCGATGGCGGCGGGGCCGTCCCACGGCTCCATCATGGCGGCGTGGTATTCGTAGAACGCGCGGCGATTTTCGTCCATCAGCGTGTGCTGTTCCCAGGCTTCCGGAATCATCATCATCATCGCGTGGACGAGCGGGTAGCCGGCCATCACCAGCAGTTCGAGACAGTTGTCGAACGATGCCGTATCCGATTGGCCCGGATAGATCAGCGGCCACAGCTTCGGCAGATCGTCGCCGAGTACGTGCGAGGCGATCGCGCCGGTACGCGCGTTCAGCCAGTTGACGTTGCCCTTCACCGTGTTGATTTCGCCGTTGTGGGCGATCATGCGGTACGGGTGAGCCAGTTCCCACGCCGGGAACGTGTTGGTCGAGAAGCGCTGGTGCACGAGTGCGAGCGCCGAGATGGTGCGGTCGTCCTGCAAGTCGCGGTAGTACACGCCGACCTGGCCCGCCAGCAGCAGACCCTTGTAGACGACCGTGCGCGCCGACATCGACGGCACGAAGTATTCCTTGCCGTGCTTGAGCTTCAGCGCCTGGATGCGATGGCTCGCGGTCTTGCGGATGATGTACAGCTTCCGCTCAAGCGCGTCGGTCACCATGATGTCCTTGCCGCGGCCGATAAAGATCTGGCGGATCAGCGGCTCGCTCGCCTTCACGGTCGGCGAGATCGGCATGGCGTGGTCGACCGGCACGTCGCGCCAGCCGAGCACGACCTGACCCTCGGCCTTCACCGTGCGCTCGAGCTCCTGTTCGCAGGCGATGCGCGACGCGTGCTCCTTCGGCAGGAAAATCATGCCGACGCCGTATTCGCCAGCCGGCGGCAGCGTCACGCCCTGCCGGGCCATCTCTTCGCGATAGAAGCCGTCCGGAATCTGGATCAGGATGCCCGCGCCGTCGCCCATCAGCGGATCGGCGCCGACGGCGCCCCGGTGATCGAGGTTCTCGAGAATCTTCAGGCCCTGCTGGATGATTTCGTGACTCTTGTGGCCCTTGATATGGGCGACGAAGCCGACGCCGCAGGCATCATGCTCGTTTTGCGGGTCGTACAGACCTTGGGCGGCGGGAACCGGGTGAATCGGTTGCTGGTGGTCGTTCATGGGGACACCGTCTGTGAGGAGGCCGGACAGGCCGTTAAACCATTGTGTTTTTGCCGCAGTGCGCTTCGCGATTACGACGGCGCTCTTTCTCGCAGCAAGACTGCGCGGGACGAAAAGCGTCGGAAATCGGAATATACGCGACGAATCAAGGAAATAGCAAATAAAACCTAATGATAAGACCCCGATTATCAAATTGGTGCAGTGCGGTTATTTTTTATTGGTGCCACATCAACTTGGGGCAAAAGAAAACGGCATCCGACGTGCCGTCTTCATGCAGTCCCTTGATGCAAATCGCTTTAATCCGATTTAAAGCGGCTCTATCGGCGCCGCCGGGGTATCGCCCTGCCGCCGCCTCACTGCGTATGCGGCGTCTCGCGCACCTTGCGTGGTCGGCCACGCGGTAGGGGTGACACACGTCGATTGGCGGCGCGCGCCGCCCATTCGCGGTACGTGTCGCTGCCGAGCACCCAGCCCTTCAACGTGGCTTGCTGGAGCTGACTTGCCTCGCGCTCGTCGAGCGGCTGCTCGCACAGTTCGCGATAAGCACGCTGTCGCTCGAACGGCGTATTGCCGAGCGACCAGTAAAGGGGGTGATCCGTGATCAGACTGTCGAGGGTGAGGCCGATGTGATGACGGTAGCTCGACCAGCGATAATCGTCGGCCGCGTTGACCAGCTGCAAGCGCACCGGACACATTTCCACGACCCGGCTCGCAAGCAGGAAGTAGCGCTCACCCTCGATCACGGTGGCCCGGTAACGGCCTTCCCACAAGGTGCCGCGACGCGCATAGCGCCGGTTGAAGTGCGCGACATAGCGCCGCCCGACGGCCTGCATCGCCTTGGGCAGGCTCGACTCCTCGGTGGGCGTGACGAGCAGTTGCACGGCGCCCGGCATCAAGGCGTAAGCGTGGATCGAAAGGTGATGGTCCCGGGAGGCCGCCTTCAGACAGTCGATGAAAAGCTCGTAGTCCTGGTCGTCGACGAAGGCGGGCTGCTGGTCGAGCCCGCGGAGGATGACGTGCTGCGGCTGGTCGGGGACATAAAGACGTGCAAGCCGTGCCATGCTGGAGTGTCCAATAGTCGCGTTGGTATATACCCGAAGGTCCGAAGAGCCGCATGGGCGCAAGGTTCGGCGCCATGCGGCCAAGCCAGAAACCACGCGGTGCTTAGGGAGAAAACTCTAACCGCCGCGTATGGTTTGTTTCAAACGTTGTAGTCATAATGAGCGGGCCTTTTTTGGAGGAGCACATATGAAATTAAAACAGGCCGTAACGGGGATGGCAGTGCTAGCCTGCATGAGCACGGCAGCGCACGCACAATCGGCCGGCACCATTTACTTCTCGACGGGCTGGTTCCATCTTGCGCCCCAATCGAGCAGCGACCCACTGACCGTGACCAGCATTGGCGGTAGCCCAACCAACATCACCGAAGCCAACACCGGCGCCTCGCTGAGTTCGGCCGATACCATCGGTTTCACCGCCGGCTACTTCGTCACCGACCATATCGCAACCGAATTCGTCATTGGCGTCCCCCCTACTTTCGATCTGTACGGCACGGGCAGCTTCGCGCAGTTCGGCAAGCTCGGGCAGGCCAAACAGTGGAGCCCGACGCTGCTGTTCAAGTACTACTTCAACGCGCCGACCGCTTCGTTCCGCCCGTATCTCGGTCTCGGTGTGAGCCGCATCTGGTTCACCGACGCACACATTTCCAACAGCGCATTCGTAGCCAACGTTCTGCATGGTCCGACCAGTGTGTCGACGGATAGTTCGTGGGAACCTGTGTTTAATGCGGGCTTCACGTACGCCTTCAATCAGCATTGGTTCGCCGGCGTGTCGATCTCGTACCTGCCGCTCAGCACGACCGCAAAGCTCAGTTCGGCATCGGCCACGCCGGTCGGCACGCTGACCGTGCAATCGCAAACCAAGATCAAGCTGAACCCGATCGTCACTTACGTCAACGTCGGTTACCGTTTCTAACGCTTCGCTAGAGCGGGTAGCTTAAATTAGGGTAGTCGAATTTTCGCGACCTTGGGAACGCCGTCATCGAACCGATCACGGCGTTTGCATTTGGCGTCTCTGTTGCATCGGGGTGGCAGCGTCATCCGGCATCAGCGTTTGTAAATTTGACGCGAATTCGGCGCGTCCATGTGCAAAATCGGCGACGATCCGGGCACGCCCCATCCTGTCGTGAGCCGCACGCGTGCAGCGGTACCGGCGATGCAGCGCTTGGCATCGAAGTTGCGTTTAGATGGCGTTTCCTATGCGACGACGTGATACTGCGTCTGCGCATTGCGTGTCCGCGCGACGATGCGCGGGGCCTTTCAACTCATCGACGGAGCGACCATGACAGCACTTCCAAATACGCGAGACGCCCTCGGCGAATCCTGGACCAGCGCGAGTCGCCGCGCGCGGCGCATCGCTCGCCACAGCCGCCACGCGGCCGAAGACATCGCGGTCGAGTTGCGCACCCTGCTGTCGGAACTCGAATCGACCTTGGCCGACGGCACGCAGGCCGACGCCGTGGCCCTGCGCGGCAGGCTGCGCAAACAGTTGGACGCCGCGCGCGAGCGGCTGAACGACACGCGCGACGCGATGCGCGATCGGGCCGGCGTCGCGATCTCGGACGCCGATCACTACGTGCATGAAAATCCGTGGCAGACGATTGCGATCGTCGGCGGGCTTGCGCTGGTGCTGGGGGCGCTGTTCGCGTCCCGTTCGCGATGACGCTGGCTTGCCCGGTTTGACGGTGCTGGCAAGGGGGCGCGACGGCCGCTCGATGCGAAGGCTGAACGTTACACCGCTTGCCGCGCCCAGCCGCTAGCGCCTAGTTGTCGTCGATCACGAACAGCCGCCGATACTCCTTCAGCGCGTAACGATCGGTCATCCCGGCGATGTAATGCGCGATCAAACGCGGCTGACGCGTCGCATCGGCCGACTGATAGTCCGGCGGCAGCAGCCGCGGGTCGTCGGTGAACGCGTCGAACAGGCCGACCACGACGCGGCGTGCCTTGTTGGCCATGCGCATCACGCGATAGTGACGGTACATGTTTCTGAACAGGAAGCGCTTGAGCGCCGCGGCCTGCGCGGCGATCGCATCACTGTGCGCGACGAGCGGGGGCGCCGCGCGCACGTCGTCGAGTGACGCCGGCGCGTGGCGCGCGAGATTGGCCCGTGTCGTTTCGATCAGATCGACGATCAGCGTATTGATCACGCGCCGCACCGTCTCGTGAATCAGCCGACGCCCCTCGATCTGCGGATAGTCGCCGCGCGCCGCCTCGCAGTGCGTCTGCCAGAGTTCCACTTCGGCGAGCTGCTCGAGCGACAGCAGACCGGAGCGCAGACCGTCGTCGACGTCGTGATTGTTGTACGCGATTTCGTCGGCGACGTTGGCGATCTGCGCTTCGAGCGACGGTTGCCGCCCTTCGAGAAAGCGCTCGCCCAATGTGCCGAGCCGGCGCGCGTTGTCGCGTGAGCAATGCTTGAGAATGCCCTCGCGCGTCTCGAAGCACAGGTTCAACCCATTGAACGCTCCGTAGTGCTCTTCAAGTTCGTCGACGACCGTGAGGCTCTGCAGGTTGTGCTCGAAGCCGCCATGCTCGCGCATGCATTCGTTCAACGCATCCTGGCCGGCATGGCCGAACGGCGTATGGCCGAGATCGTGCGCCAGCGAAATCGCTTCGACGAGATCTTCATTGACGCGCAGATTGCGCGCAACCGAGCGCGCGATCTGCGCAACTTCGAGGCTATGGGTGAGGCGCGTGCGAAACAGGTCGCCCTCGTGGTTGACGAATACCTGAGTCTTGTATTCGAGCCGCCGGAATGCGGTCGAGTGGACGATGCGGTCGCGGTCGCGCTGAAACTCGGTACGCGCGCTCGGCGCGGTTTCCGCATAGCGACGCCCACGCGACTGGCTCGAATGCGCCGCGTACGGCGCGAGATGCGCTTCGAGCGCCTGCTGGGTCGGCGCGGGGACGGCGGGTGTGGCAACCGCGGCAGCGGCATCCGCGGTGCTGGCCGTGGCGGCGATGACGCCGTTCCCGGCGCCTGCGCGCGCGCTCGTCGTGTCATGCTCGATATCGTCGCTGCGCCTGTCAGTCACCGGGTCCTCCGAAACATGGGCGGCGCCTCGTGACGCGGGTGCGTGAAGCGTGGCTGCAGGGCCGTGTTGAATCTAGACGGCGGCGGCCAGCGTCGCATGCACGTCGGCGTCGGGCGCGCGGGTGATCAGTGTCTCACCGAAACGCTTCAGCAGAATGAACTTGATCGCGCCGGCTTCCGCCTTCTTGTCGATCTGCATCAGCTCGATGTAACGATCCGCGCCGAGCGCGGGAGCACGAGTGGGCAGATGCGCGGCAAGCACGACGTCGACGAGCCGCTTGCGCGACGCTTCATCGAGATGGCCGAGCCTCACCGACAGATCCGCCGCCATCACCATTCCGCAGCCGACCGCCTCGCCGTGCAGCCACTCGCCATAGCCGAGTCCGGCTTCGATCGCGTGGCCGAACGTGTGACCGAAGTTGAGGATCGCGCGCAGACCACCTTCGCGCTCGTCCTGCGCCACCACCGACGCCTTGATCTCGCACGAGCGTTTGACTGCCAGGGTCAACGCCTCCGGTTCGCAGCGGTTCAAAGCCTCGATATTGGCCTCGATCCAACTGAAGAATCCGGCGTCGGCGATTGCGCCGGTCTTGATGACCTCGGCGATGCCCGCCGCGAGTTCGCGTTCGGGCAACGTACGCAATGCGCCGATGTCAGCGATCACCGCCCGAGGCTGGTAGAACGCGCCGATCATATTCTTGCCCAGCGGATGATTGATGCCGGTCTTGCCGCCGACCGACGAATCCACCTGCGACAGCAACGTGGTCGGCACCTGGATGAACGGCACGCCGCGCATGTAGCAGGCGGCGGCAAACCCGGTCATGTCGCCGATCACACCGCCACCGAGCGCGATCAGCGTGGTCTTGCGGTCGGCGCGCGAGCCGAGCAGCGCGTCGAAGATCAGGTTCAGCGTCTGCAGATTCTTGTGTGCTTCGCCGTCCGGCAAAATCACCGTGGACACCTGCTTGTTCAGCGGCGCAAGCGCTGCGCGCAGCTTGTCGCCGTAGAGCGGATCGACGGTGCTATTGGTGACGATCGTGACCGAGTTGCCGGCGATATGCGGCGCGAACAGCGCGGTCTGGCCGATCAGGCCGGCACCGATATGGATGGGGTAGGCGCGCTCGCCCAGTTCGACGTTGACGGTAATCATACGGTCCATTATGAAGCAGGATGTTTGGCGACGCCGGCCATCTCGAGCTGCATCAGAACCATGTTGACGAGTCCGTTGACCGAGGGCCGGCCGGTTTCGATCACGAAGTGCGCGCATTCGCGGTACAGCGGGTCGCGCACTTCATAGAGCGCTTCGAGGCGCGCCTTGGGGTCTTCCGTTTGCAGCAGCGGGCGATTCTTGTCGCGCCGCGTGCGCAGCCACAGGTCATGCGGATTGGCGCGCAGATAGATCACGAGGCCACGGCTTTTCAACGCTTCGCGGTTTTCCGGCCGCAGGACTGCACCGCCGCCGGTCGCGAGCACGATATTGTCGCGCCCGGTCAGCTCGGAGATCACGCTCGCTTCGCGATCGCGAAAGCCCGCTTCGCCCTCGAGCTCGAAGATCACGGGAATGCGCGCGCCCGTGCGCGCCTCGATTTCATGGTCGGAATCGAAGAACGGGCGCTCGAGACGGCGCGCAACCGCCCGACCCACAGTGGTTTTTCCTGCCCCCATGAGCCCTACGAAAAAAACATTGGCGTGTGCGTCCCGCGCTTGCAACGGTGTCCTCTGGCTAATCCGGTGTAGTTCGTGCCGCAGCTTACTGGCAAAGCGGCTGCCTTGTCGAGCCTGCGCGCCGCCGGCGGACGGCGGTGCATGCGTGCCCTATATGCCCTAATTTTCCCGCACCACGCGCGGCGTGATGAAAACCGCCAGTTCGCTACGCGTGTCGCGATGACTCCGATGGCGGAACAATGCGCCCAGAACCGGTATTTTGCCGAGGAGGGGCACCCGCTCGACGTCGTCACGGTCGTCGGTCTCGTAAATTCCGCCGATCGACACCGTACCACCGTCCTCGACCTCGACGCGCGTTTGCACGTGCTTGGTGTTGATCGCGGGCCCGGCGTCGGTCTGCTCGCCGACGCTGTCCTTCGCGACGTCGAGATCGAGCACCACGCGGCCATCCGGCATGATCTGCGGCTCGACCTCCAGTTTGAGCGTCGCCCGGCGAAACTGCACGCCCGATACGCCCTGGCCGACCTTCGCCTGATACGGCAGCTCGGTGCCCTGCTCGACGATCGCCTTCATCCGGTCCGCGGTGACGACCCGTGGGCTCGACACGATTTTCCCATGCCCTTCGGACTCGAGCGCCGAGAGTTCGATATTCAGCAGCCGGGTCGCGTGAGCCGCGAACAGCGTGAGGCCGGCGGTCGCGGCATCGAATCCGGAGATCGGTCGGGCCGACAGATCGTACACGGAGCCGTCCGTTCCACCCGTCAGCCCTCTCGACGTACCGTCCGCGCTGGTGCCGGCGAGCGACAGCCGCACCCCGAGATTGCGCGAAAAGCCCTGGTCGCCTTCGACGATCTGAGCCTCGATCAGCACCTGGCGAGTCGGCCGGTCGACGGAAGCGATCAGCGCCGCGATCTGCTCGAGCCGCCCCGCGAGATCGGTGACGAACAGCAGGTTGGTGCGCGGATCAGCGGTGACGGCGCCACGTTTGGACAGCACGCGCTGCGTGCCGGAACCGGTCAGCAGGCGACGCACGTCCTCGGCGTGCGCGTAGTGCAGCTCGAACGTGCGGCTCGCGAGCGGCTCGAGGTCCGCGGCGCGCGCGTGGGCTTCGAAGCGCTGACGTTCGCGCGCGGCGAGCTCGGCGGCAGGCGCGACCCAGATTACGTTGCCGTGGCGCTCCATCGCCAGATTATTGACATCGAGCAAGGTGTCGAACGCGGTGCGCCACGGCACCTTGTCGAGACGTATCGACACGGCGCCGCGCACTTTGTCGCTGGCGACGATGTTCAGGCCGGTGAACTCGGCGAACGCTTTCAGGACCGCGCCAAGTTGCGCACGCTGAAAGCTCAGCGAGATCGGCTCGTTGCCCGCGGGAAGGCCCGAGTCCGCACTGGCCGATGCGTCGGCGAGGCGCGGCCGCGGCGGCAGCGGGACCGGCGGGCCTTCGAGACCAGGCGTGCCGGCACTGTCGTCGCGAGCCGGGGTGGCGGGTTGTGTTGGCGAAGGCGGCGGCATCGGGCCGTTGGCGAGGTCGTCCGGGGAGGCGTCGGGCGCTATCGCGGAACGCGCGGCCGGCTGGAGCGTGTCCGGCTCCTGGGCCCCGCCTGGCGTGGAAACGTCGCCGAACGGATTCGCCGCCTGGCCGATGCCGCCGCTCGGCAGCGGCGCCGTCTCGTAGGCGGTGTTGGCCGATACGGCCGGGTCGTCGAGCGCCGCGTAAGTCGGCAACGGCGGCGGCAGCAGTGGCGTCGCTGCCTGTGCGACGCCGGCACCCAGCGTCGCGGCGACGTAGAGCCCGAAACACCGTCCGGAGACGACGCGGACCTCGCGTCCGACACCCAGCGTCGCCACGCTCCATCGCTTGAGCGGGCGCATCATGACGCCTCCGTCAGCGTCAGCGTGCGCGTCGCGCCGCCGTTCGCGAGCGTAATGCCAAGCGCGTCGAGCTGTGTGACCCGCTCGACGCCCAGTCGTTGCCCAGCCGCGACCGTCGTCGTGCCGTCTGGCGTGTCGAGCAGCGCGAGCCCGCGGGTACGATCGCGCAGCAAACCGACAAGGCGCAACTCAGAAGCATCGCCCAGCTCGCCGCTCGCGGAGATCTGCGACTTCGCAAACGGATCGAAGAACACGAGGCCTTCGTCGTCATCGTCGGCAGCCTCGTCGGCGTCAGGGCTCGCCTCGGCGCTCGCAGCCGGGGTGTCGGGCACCGGTCGCAGCGCGGCGTACACCTGCAGCGTCGCGGCCACCGCGAGCCCTTTGCCGTCCTGCTTGACGGTCACGTCGACGGGAACGATCAGCACCGGCAGTTGCGAGAGTCCGTGGAAAAACGCCATCAGGTGAACGAAGTCGGTGCGCGCGGTGAGCTGCAGCACGCGCATCCGCTCGACGCCCTCGCCGCTCGCCGCGCCCGGTTCCACCGCAAGCAGCGCGACGCCGCTTTGCGTGGCCAGCTCGGAGACGATGCGCACGTCGTCGGCGGAGTTCCACGACACGGCGCTCGACGCCGTGGCCGGCATCGCCGCGGCTGCACGGCGCAGCGACGGCAGTTGTGCGAGCGTGTGCCGCGCGGCCGCGAGACGCTGCGTGCTGACCGCGAGCGCCGCGCGGCTCGCTTCCAGTCCGGCGAGATCAGCCGCGTTCCAGCCGTACGCGCCGACGCCGAACACGAGCGCGGCAAGCGTCGCCGCGACGAGCCAGCGACGGCGCCGACTCCACGCCTCGAGCGGCATACGCGCCCGCTTGACCCAGCGCGAAAAACCCGCGGACCCATGCGCCGCACCACCCGCCTCGAAAAAGGTCGTGCTCATCGCGCACCTCCCGTTCGTGCGGCCTTCAGGGCGCGCGTCGCTTTGTGCGGCGGATCGCCCCAGCGCAGGCGCGCATCGAACTCCACGGGCCCGCCTATCGCCTGTTCCGTCGACGCGCCGCCCTTCCCCGTCGGCCGATGCAGATCGCGCATCTCCGCGCCCTGCACGCCGTGGATCGCGCCGAGCCGCTTGAGCCACTCAGCCGATGCGATATGGCCGCTCGAAGTCGCCAGCAATTCAGTCTCGTACTCGCGCTGGCGCAACTGCCGCAACACGACGCGATCGCCGGGTTCGAAGCTCAGCGCGTCGAGCAGATCGCGCAGATGTGCGAGCGGCCTCGCGAGACTCGCGGCGCGCGCCGCGGCTTCGCGCTCATCCTGTTCGGCCCGCGACAGCTTCGCGTGCTCCGCGAGCGGCACGGCGAGCGGAGTCAGCGCCTGCCCGGCCGCCGCGCGCCGCGCATCGAGCCGCGCTGCAGCGAAGCTCTGCCAACCGGCGACGAGCAACACACCCGCGGCACCGACACAAGCGGCCACAGCCCAGTCGCGCATACAGCGGCGCCGCGCGAGTCGCGCGTTGCGTTGGCGATACGGCAGCAGATTGAAGCCGCCCAGCCACGGTACAGCGGCGCGCTGATCGGCACTCGCGGCGACGCCAGACGAAAACGACAGAACGGCCCTCATTCCAGCACCCCGCGCAACGCGAGCCCAAACGCGACCGCGCCAGCCGGCTCGTGCAGCAAGGCGTCGTCGAGCGGCCGCGCGTGGCTGCCGAGCAGCGCGCATTCGAACGGCAGCGCCGAGCAGCCGAGCACGTCGCCAATATCGGCGAGTGAAAAGCCGACGCCGTCGAGCAGATCGATTTCGCCGCCAATCAGCGCGCAGTCGAACTCCGGCCCGCGCATGAGATCGCGCAACGCGTCGGCGAGATCGGCATGCTCCGGCGCCGGGTAGCGCATCTCGCCGACGCTCGCGCCATCGACGACGCTCCAGCCGTACACGCCGTCCGTACCGACCCACACCGCCGCGTACGGCTCGTTCGGGTCGAGCTCGCGACTGGCCGCGTGGCGCAGCGCGCGCAATGCCGCGTGCGGTTCGCCATCGATCGCGGACAGCGAAATCCCTGCGGTCGCGGCGCATTCGATCCGCGCTTCGAGATGCTGGCGCGCGGTCGCGGCGATCTTGACCGAGCGCACCGGCGACGGCGTCTCGTCGACGTACCAGTCGACCGCGAGCGCATGACGCTCGAGGCCGGCGATGCGCTCCGCCTCTCCCATCACCGCGGGCGCAAGTCCGGCGAGCGCAACGCCGCCGTCCTCCGCCTCGCAGTCGCTCTGAGCGGCGAGCCGCGCGAGCGGCACTGTCGTCGTCAGCGTGGCCGACGAAGGCACGGCCATCGCGCAGCGCAGCGCGTGCGTCGCGCATACGCGCGGCAAACCGGCGAACGCATCGCGCAACGCCCGCGCGACGGCCTGCCGATCGACGATCTCGGCGCCCGCCATGGTGCCGGCCGCGAACGGCACCGTGCTCATATGTTCGAGATGCAGCGCGCCTCGGGCGCGTTGACTCACCACGACGAGACGCACGTTTTGCGAACCGACATCGATGCCGGCGGCGAAACGCTGCCGGCCCTCCCGCACCGCCTGAAGCCACGAATTTTTATAGGCCATACCGCCCTCCCTCTGACTCACGCGACGAACCATTCGAACGCGAGTAACGAGGGATCATTGTCGGCAGACGCACGTCCTAACGACATTCAGCCGAATGGCTAACGCGGATGCGAAGCCGCCCCGAGCGACATCAAAGCGACTACAGTTGGGACTACAGCGAAGTCATTCCCGCGCCGCCTGGCGTGTGCCGATTGCGCGTCATTCGTAAGCTTGTCGAAAGCAGAAAAACCCTGGCGGCTATAATCGCGGGACTGTTTTTCCGGTACTCCTATGCAAGCCACGTCTCCTACGTCCCCGCCGCCCGCGCCGAAACGGCGCAAACGTCCGTTATGGCTGAAGCTGATCCTCGGCTTTGTCGGGTTGATCGTGGCGGGCATCGTATGCGTGGCGCTGGTGCTCGGCTATGCGCTCGTCGTCGCGACGCCGAACCTGCCGTCACTCGATGCATTGACCGACTATCAGCCCAAAGTGCCGCTGCGAATCTATACGGCCGACCACGTGCTGATCGGCGAATTCGGCGCGGAGCGGCGCGACATCGTGCACATCCAGGACGTGCCCGACAGCCTGAAGAAAGCGATTCTCGCGATCGAGGACGCGCGCTTCTATGAGCACGGCGGCGTCGACCTCACCGGCATCGCGCGAGCCGGCTTCGTCGCGCTGACCAACGGTCATGCGACGCAAGGCGCGAGCACGATCACGATGCAGGTCGCGCGCAACTTCTTTCTGTCCAGCGAGAAGACGTACACGCGCAAGATCTACGAGATGCTGCTCGCGTACAAGATCGAGTCGAAGCTGAGCAAGGATCAGATTCTCGAGGTGTACATGAATCAGATCTATCTCGGTCAGCGCGCGTACGGTTTCGCGAGTGCCGCGCGCGTGTACTTCGGCAAGGATCTGAAGGACCTGACGCTCGCCGAATCGGCAATGCTCGCCGGTCTGCCGAAGGCGCCCTCCGCGTATAACCCGGTCGTCAATCCGAAGCGTGCGAAGGTGCGCCAGGAGTACATCCTGCAGCGCATGTACGAATTGCACTACATCACTCAGGAACAGTACGACGAGGCGAGCCGGCAGCGGCTCGTCGTGAAGGGCATGGGCAAGGAGTACAGCGTGCACGCGGAATACGTCGCGGAAATGGTGCGGCAGATGATGTACGCGCAGTATCGCGAGGAAGCCTACACGCGCGGCCTGAACGTCGTGACCACGATCGACTCGGCCGATCAGGACGTCGCCTACCACGCGGTGCGCAAAGGCTTGATGGACTACGAGCGCCGTCACGGCTATCGCGGCCCGGAGGCGTTCATCGATCTGCCGGCCGACGCCGACGAGCGCGAGCAGGCCATCGACGACGCGCTGCTCGAACATCCCGACAATGGCGAAATCATCGCGGCCGTCGTCACGGCGGCGAGCCCGAAGCAGGTCCAGGCGGCGTTCATCGACGGCAATGTCGCGACCATTCAGGGCGACGGCCTGCGCTATGCGCAGTTCGCGCTCGGCCCTCGCGCGCAGCCGAATCAGCGCATCCGGCCCGGCGCGATCGTGCGGCTCGTGAAGAACGACGAGGGCGACTGGTCGATCACGCAATTGCCCCAGGTGGAAGGCGCGTTCATCTCGCTGGTGCCGCAGGACGGTGCGATCCGCTCGCTGGTCGGCGGCTTCGACTTCAACAAGAACAAGTTCAATCACGTGACGCAGGCGTGGCGTCAGCCGGGCTCCAGCTTCAAGCCGTTCATCTATTCGGCGTCGCTCGAAAAGGGCCTCGGGCCCGCCACGATCATCAACGACGCGCCGCTCTTCTTCAGCGCCGCCGAAACCGGCGGCCAGGCGTGGGAGCCGAAAAACTACGGCGGCGGCTTCGACGGTCCGATGACGATGCGCACCGCGCTGCAGAAATCGAAGAACCTCGTGTCGATCCGCATCCTGAACCAGATCGGCCCGAAGTACGCGCAGCAATACATCACGCGGTTTGGCTTCGACGCGGACCGCCATCCCGCCTATCTGCCGATGGCGCTTGGCGCGGGCCTCGTGACGCCGCTGCAAATGGCCGGCGCGTTCTCGGTGTTCGCCAACGGCGGCTATCGGATCAATCCGTATCTGATCGCCGAAGTCACCGATCAGCGCGGCATCGTCGTCGCGCACGCGCAGCCGCTCGTGGCCGGGCAAAGCGCGCCGTTCGCGATCCAACCGCGCAACGCCTACGTGATGAATAGCCTGCTGCAAAGCGTCGCGCAGCACGGCACCGGGGCGAAGAGCAACGTGCTCAAGCGCACCGATCTCGCCGGCAAGACCGGCACGACCAACGATTCCCGCGACGCGTGGTTCGCCGGCTATCAGCACACGCTCACCGCGATCGCGTGGATCGGCTACGACAACCCGCGCAGCCTCGGCGACAAGGAAACCGGCGGCGGCCTGGCGCTGCCGGTGTGGATCGAGTACATGGGACGCGCGCTGAAGGGGGTGCCCGAGTACAAGATGCCACGCCCCGACGGCGTCAGCGAAATCGGCTCGGAGCTTTATTTCGACGAGTTCACGCCGGGCCACGGCTTCATCGCGACGGTCGGCGTCAGTCAGGCGACGCTCGATGCGGAGGCGAGCGCGGCAGCCGCCGCTCCGGAACAGGTTGGCGAACAGGAAAAGCAGGACATCATGAATCTGTTCCGCGGGCACTGAGGCTGCGTCGATGTCCCGCTAGAAAAGAAAAAACCGCCGCGTTCGTTACGCGGCGGTTTTGTTTTGAGAGCGTCTCGCGCTGATTACACCGCGCTCATAGCGCGGCGATCCGCACCGGGTCGCCAGCCTGCTGCGTCGCATACTGCGACAGCGCCGCGAAAAACTCCGCGCCGCTGCGCGTGTCGCGCCATTCACCGTCGACGAAACGGAAGTGGAAACCACCGGCTTTGGCGGCGATCCAGATCTCGCTCATCGGCGGCTGAAGGTTGACGATGATCTTCGTGCGGTTCTCGAATTCGAGCGTCAAAACGTTGCCGCTGCGCTCGAGCTCGATGTCGGCGTCGATGTCGTCGAGCGCGCTCTCGATGGCGGCCAGCACGGCTTCCGCACGGGTCAGGTAATCACTATCGGACATGCTAAACTCCATCGATTATTCATTCAGGGACAGTCATGCGAGTCGTAACTCGGATGCGCGCGGCAGCGCCCGGCCGCGCGATTGTAGCGGTTTTAGTCATTCTCGCAGGTTGTGCGCTTACCGGCTGCGGCCAACGCGGCTCACTCTATCTGCCGACCGTACCGCCGATGCCTGCCCCGCCGGCTCACCGCACGCAAACGCCATCGACCGATCGAAGCCAACCGGCTAGCGGCAGCGCGGCCGACACGGGTTCGATCCCGGACACCTCGGGCACGCCGCTCACGCTCGCCCCCGAAGACCAGCTCGCGGCGCCGCCCGCTTCGGCGGCATCGGCTCCCGCAGTGCCGCTGCCCGCCTCTGCCGTCCCTTCCGTTCAATAAGACTTTCGCATGACTCGATCCGCATTTGACTACGTCGACGGCGTATTGCACGCCGAAGGCGTGTCCGCCGTTTCCCTCGCCGAGCAGTTCGGCACGCCGCTCTACGTCTATTCACGCGCCGCGCTCACCGCTGCGTGGAACGCCTATGCGGGCGCCTGCGCGGGGCGTCGCGCGAGCGTGCACGTGGCCGTCAAGGCCAACAGCAATCTCGCGGTGCTGAACGTGTTCGCGCGCCTCGGCGCGGGCTTCGACATCGTGTCGGGCGGCGAGCTCGCGCGCGTGCTCGCGGCTGGCGGCAAAGCGGAAAACACCGTGTTTTCGGGCGTTGGCAAGCAGGCAAGCGAAATGCGCGACGCGCTCGCGGCGGGCGTCAAATGCTTCAACGTCGAATCGATTCCCGAACTCGACCGCCTCAATTCGGTGGCGGGCGAGATGGGCAAGAAAGCGCCGGTGTCGCTGCGCGTGAATCCCGATGTCGATGCGAAAACGCATCCGTACATTTCCACCGGACTCAAGACCAACAAGTTCGGCATCGCGTTCGAAGATGCGCGTGCCACCTACCAGGCGGCCGCGGCGATGTCGAATCTCGAGGTGATCGGCATCGACTGCCATATTGGCTCGCAGATCACTGAAGTCGCGCCCTATCTCGACGCGATCGACAAGGTGCTGGAACTCGTCGAGCAGATCGAGCAGGACGGCGTGTCGATTCGCCATATCGACGTCGGCGGCGGTCTGGGCATCACCTACGACGACGAAACGCCGCCGGAAATCGGTGAGTTCGTGCGCACGGTGCTCGATCGCATCGAAGCGCTCGGCCACGGTCACCGCGAAGTCTATTTCGAGCCGGGCCGCTCGCTGGTCGGCAATGCGGGCGTGCTGCTCACACGTCTTGAGTTTCTGAAGCCGGGCGAGGACAAGAACTTCGCGATCGTCGACGCGGCGATGACCGATCTCGCGCGCCCCGCGATGTACGACGCCTATCACGCCATCGAGCCGGTCGTGAAGCGCGACGTCCCCGCGCATGTGTACGACGTGGTCGGCCCGGTCTGCGAAAGCGGCGACTGGCTCGGCCGCGAGCGGCTGCTCGCGATCGAACCCGGCGATCTGCTCGCGATCCGCTCGGCCGGCGCGTACGGCTTCGTGATGAGCTCGAACTACAACACCCGTGCGCGCGCCGCCGAGGTGATGGTGGATGGTACACAGGCGCATGTGGTTCGCGCGCGCGAAGAGGTCAAGCAGCTGTTTGCGGATGAAACGATACTGCCGGCGTAAACGTCAGTCCCTGCGGCAGAGCGCGAAGGTCGAGCGCAGCAACGAAAATGGCGATGCCACGGTGGCATCGCCATTTTTATTTGAAACAGCGTGACGCCAATAAACTCGCCATCATCGTCGGCGCGTTCCCATCCTCCGCTCACGTATCCACACCACCAGTCGCCATCCCAGCAACGCGATCATCACCGCGCCGTAGATCTTCGGCAGCAGCAGGTCGTGCTTGCCCGCCTTCATCCACCAGAAATGCAGGATCGCGAGCACGCCGATCGCATAGATCGCGCGATGCAGCGTCTGCCAGCGACGTCCGAGCTTGCGCACCATCGCGCGCGGCGACGTGACCGCGAGCGCGATCAGCAGCACGAACGCGGCGAAGCCCACCGTGATGAACGGCCGCTTGCCGATGTCCTTCAGAATCTCGGCAACATCGAACCACTTGTCGAACCACAGGTACGTGGTGAAATGCAGCGTCGCGTAGAAGAACGTGTAGAGCCCGAGCATGCGGCGCAAACGCACGAACGCGGCGACGCCGGTCAGACGGCGTAGCGGCGTCACCGCGAGCGTGATGCACAGGAACACGAGCGTCCACAGGCCGGTCGAGCGCGTGATGAATTCAATCGGATTCGCGCCGAGCCGGTCGGTCAGGCCGAACAGCACGAGGCGCGCGAGAGGATAGAGCGCCGCGATGAAGACCGCGACTTTGGTGGGCACGACCCAGCGCGCGCCGCCGGTGGAACGCGGCTTCGCCGCCGACGCCGACGAGGTCCGCCGCGTCGCAGGCTCGGTGCGGGTGACAGTTTGCGTATCGGAAACCATCGCGCTCGCCCTAGAAGTTCTTCGTCAGGTCCATGCCCTGATAGAGCGACGCGACCTGATCGCCGTAACCGTTGAACATCAGCGTCTTGCGTTTCGGCGTGAAAAAGCCGTCTTCGCCGATGCGCCGTTCAGTGGCTTGACTCCAGCGCGGATGATCGACATTCGGATTCACGTTCGAATAAAACCCATATTCGTTCGACGCGTACGTGTTCCAGCTCGTCGGCGGCTGCTTCTCGACGAAGCGGATTTTTACGAGCGACTTCGCGCTCTTGAAGCCGTACTTCCACGGCACCACGACGCGCACCGGCGCGCCGTTCTGATTCGGCAGCACCTGGCCGTAGAGGCCCATCGTCAGTAGCGTCAGCGGATGCATCGCCTCGTCCATCCGCAGGCCTTCGGAGTAAGGCCAATCGAGTATGGGTGCCGACAACCCTGGCATCTGCGACGGATCGGCGAGCGTGATGAACTGCACGTACTTTGCATTGCCGGTCGGTTCGACGCGTTTGATCAGCTCCGACAGCGAGACCCCGATCCACGGCACCACGATCGACCAACCTTCGACGCAGCGATGCCGGTACACACGCTCCTCGAGCGGCGCGAGCTTCAGCAGATCGTCGATGTCGTACACCTTCGGATTCTTGATCTCGCCCTCGACGCTCACCTTCCACGGATGCGGCCGCAACGTGCCCGCGCGCTGCGAGGGGTCGGATTTACCGGTGCCGAACTCGTAGAAATTGTTGTAGGTTGTGATGTCCTTGTACGGCGTGATCTTGTCGAGCGCGACGAACCTGGTGTTGGTTTTCGCCGCGAGCTTCTGCGCCTTCGGATCGGGCGACGAGTAGGTCGCGAGCGCCTCGCCGCTCACGCCGATCAGGCCGCCGAGCGCCATCGCGCCCGCCGCCTGCAGGATGCGTCGCCGGTTTTCGAACACGTGCCGCGGCGCGATTTCGCTGCGCGCGATGTCATCGCCGGTCAGTTGAATTCTGTCGCTTCGCTTGATCCACATCGTGCTACTCCTTGCCGGCCCGCCGCGTCGCGCGCGTTGCGGAGCCTTATTGATGATCGCCCCTTTGGGGGCGTCTGTCATCCACGGGTAGTTGCTCAGGTGCTCGACTGGCGAACACCGGGGAGCAACGAATATTCCATCGGCCATAAAAAAACCGCCGGTGCGAAAGCACGCGGCGGTTCTTAGTCGGTTCAGCGCGGCGGATCTTACAGCTTGCCGTAGCTATGCAAGCCCGACAGGAACATGTTCACGCCGAGGAACGCGAAGCTCGTGACCAGCAGCCCGGTCAGCGCCCACCACGCGGCGAGCGCGCCGCGCAGGCCCTTCATCATACGCATGTGCAGCCAGGCCGCGTAGTTCAGCCACACGATCAGCGCCCACGTCTCCTTCGGGTCCCAGCTCCAGTAGCCGCCCCAGGCTTGGGCGGCCCACAGCGCGCCGAGAATCGTCGCGATCGTGAAGAACGCGAAGCCGACCGCGATCGACTTGTACATCACGTCGTCGAGCACGTCGAGCGCCGGCAGACGATCCGCGAGCACGCCGCGTTCCTTCGCCAGATATGCGACGCCGACCATCGCCGACAGCGCGAAGCTGCCATAGCCGATGAAGTTCGCCGGCACGTGAATCTTCATCCACCAGCTTTGCAGCGCCGGCACGAGCGGCTGGATCTGCTGCGCGTCGCGCGCGACCGAGTACCACATCAGGAAGCCGACGGCTGCGCTGATCACGAGCAACACGAACGCGCCGAGCGCGCGCGTGTTGTAGTGCTGCTCGTAGTACAGATAGAACAGCGCGGTGATCAGGCTGAACAGCACGAACACTTCATAGAGGTTCGAAATCGGAATATGGCCAACGTCCGCGCCGATCAGATACGACTCGTACCAGCGCACCATCATGCCGACGAAGCCCATCAGCACCGCCGCCCACGTCATCTTCGAGCCGATCGCGGCGCCGGTCGGCGAGCGCGACAGCAGCGCGATCCAGTAGAACCCGGTCGCGAATACGAAGAGCGCGCTCATCCACAGGATCGCGGACTGGCTCGACAGGAAATACTTGAGGAAGAAAGCGTTGTCGGCGCGGCTCAGATCGCCGTGGTAGATCTGGATTGCGAGCAGCGACAGCGCGGCGATTCCCACCATCAGCGGACGCACCGGCTTCCAGCGCCAGCCGAGCACGACGAAAACCGGCACCGAGCACATCAGCACCAGTTTGTCGTAGTAGTTCATGAACGGGTAATAGCGCGACAGCGCGAACCCGGCGCCCCCGACGAGCGCGAGCGCGAACAGCCAGTCGACGATACCCAGGCGTTTCAGGAACGGCCGTTCGTCGAAGTTCGGGAGTTCGGGCGTGCTGCTCGCAAACGCCTTGTCGGCGCGTGAAGCAGAAGAAGAGGAGGAGGAAACCTGAGTCAAGTCCATGATCTTACCGGGTCGAATCCTGTGAGCTTGCCGACGCAGCGGCGGCCTGGCCGGCCGGGCTGGCATCGGCTGCTTCGATGAGTTTCGCGCCCAATGCGGCGCTCACGGCGGCCCGCGTCTGGACGAACTCTTTCTCGAAGTCTAGCGTCTTACGCGCGCTCGACATCGCCATTACGACGCTCGTGCCGTGGTCCGTGTCCTTGAGCCAGAACCACAGACGCCGTTCGCGAACGTAGAACATCGAGAAGATGCCCAATACGAGAAGCAGGCTGCCAAGATACACGACTTTTTTGCCCGGCGCGCGCGTCAACTGAAATACCGAAGCTTGCACCTGCTTGAATGAGTCAAGCTGCAAATAGACCGGCGATCCATACAGAAAGCTGTCGGAAATCGCATTAAGCGAACTCTGGATGAAGCGGCTCGTGTCCGCATCGGCCGGCGCGGCGGGCTCGCCGAGCCGCTGGCGCGACAGTTGCCACAAGTCCCACGTCACACCTTCGAGCATGCGAAGCAGCAGGCCCGCGGCCTTTTCCTGCTCGCCCTTCGGTACCGAGCGGTCGATAAACCCAGCGACCGCCTGGAAGCCGCCGAGCGTTTCGCCATTCGGCATCTTCATGCTGCCGTCGGCGCCCGCAAAAAGGGTCAGCACCCGCAAGGCGCTTTCCTGCAGATGTTGCTGCAACTCCGCATTTGAACCCGGCACCGAACGCTGCGCGAATTGATGAGCGGCGATGGCCCGTTGGTTCGGGTCTTCCAGCGTGGCGCGCAGATTCATCCATTCCTTGAGCGTGCCGCCGCTATCGGCGGGAATTCGCAGATAGCGGAACGGGTCATCGGGATTCAAGCGCATGCCGGCGAGGAACATTTTCTCGCCGTTCACGTCGACGGGCAGCATGTAGTTGTTGTACTCGCGCGCCTGGCCATCCTTGCCGCGAATCTTGTACTGCACCGACGGGCCGACGTTGTGCAGATCGAGCGGCTTCGACGTTTTCGCGCCGGAGCCGAGGCGCTCGTCGAACGCTTCCTTCAGCGAGTGCTGCGCGACAACCCCGCGCGCATCGTTCTGCCCGTTGCCGTTCGAGATGTTTTCGACGTTGATCGCGCGGAAGTCGGTGAATTCGACGGTCTGGCCATCGGCCAGCGGCGTGGCCGAGCTCAACGGCGCGCTGCCGCCGATCGTGCCGCCAAACGGCGCGGGCTTTGCACTCGGGCCGGACATCGGGAAGGCAGTCATCTGCATCTGCGAGCCGCCGTCCTGGAAGCTCGATTGATAAATCGACACGCCGTCGTATTCGAACGGCTTGTTGACCTCGACGCGCGCCGGCACGCGCGCGCCGGTCTTGTGATCGATCACGACGATGTCGCTCGCGAACAGCTTCGGCATGCCTGTCGAGTAGTAATCGACGATGAACTTGTTGAGCTCGATCGAAAACGGCAGGTCCTGGATCAGCGAACCATTGGGCTGATTCAGGATCGCGGTCGACACGTGCTGCCCCTCGGGTACCCACGCGTAGCCGCGGAACGTCGGGTTCGATTGCGACAGCCGATGCTCGGGCGAAATCTCGTTGATCACCGTGTTCGAGTTGATCGGCGACTTGTCGAACAGCCACATTTGCAGCTTGATCGGCAGATTGCTGTCGAGCAGGCCGCCGAGGCAGATCACGACGATCGCGAGGTGCGCGGAGATGTAGCCGAACTTCGTCAGCGCGCCACGCTTCGCGGCGATCAACGTCGCGCCGTCCGACTCGCGCGTGACGAACTTGTAGCCGAGCTTCGCCGACAACCTTGCGAGCACCGCCGCCGACTGCGCGCGCGTGCCGTGCACCGCGAACTCACCCTTGTGATGGAACGCGCGCAGGCTGCCTTCTCGAACCTTGTCCTTCCAGCTCTTCACGTCGGCGACCATCTTCGGCGCATTTCGGATCACGCAGAGCAACACAGACACCATCAGGAAGCCGAGAATCAGCATGAACCACCACGAGCTGTACACCGTGTAGAGGCTCAGCGCGCGGAAGATGTCCGCCCAGAACGGACCGAACTGGTTGACGTAGTTGGGATACGGATCGTCCTGCGTGAGGACGGTACCGATGATGCTGGCGATCGACAGAATGACGAGCAGCGCAATGGCGAAACGCATCGAGCTCAGGAGCTCGATGGCGCTGCGCATGACGCGATTGCCCGACTTCGACTGCAGACCCGACGTGGTGACGCTCATTCAATCTCCGACTGAACAGCAAAAAAGGGTGAAGGGCTGTCGTAGCGACGACACCCTCACCCTTTTCTTGTTTTTCACCGGCCTCGCCGGGCCGGTTGGATTTGCGCGGACGAAGCGCTTAATGCAGGCCCGCGATGTAGTCGGCAACCGCTTTGATTTCGTTGTCCGACAGACGCGATGCTATCGCATGCATCGCGTCGTTGTTATTACGAGCGCCCGGACCTTGCGTGAACGCGGTCAATTGCGTGACCGAGTACTCGGCCCACTGCCCCGACAGGCGTGGATACTGGATCGGAATGCCCTGCCCCGTGGGCCCGTGACAGGCCGCGCAGGCCGGCACCCCGCGGTCAGCAATCCCACCGCGATAGATCTGCTGCCCCACCGCGACGGTCTTCTTGTTGTGCGCATAGCCTGGCTTGGGCGTCTGCGTCGAGAAGTAAGCCGCGACGTTGATCATGTCCTGATCGGAAAGCGCGGCGGCCATGCCCGCCATGATCGCATTGTTGCGCGCGGCCTGTTTGGCGCCCGGCTGCGGCTTGAAATCTCTGAGCTGCTTGACGAGGTACTCAGGATGCTGGCCCGCCAGTTTCGGGTATGCGCCGCCGGCACTGTTGCCGTCTGCGCCGTGACATGACGCGCATACCTGTACCGCGATTGCCTGCCCCCGATTGATGTCCGGCTTTGCCGGATCTGCTGCTCGTGCCTGAATTGCCAAACCTGAAAGAGCTGCCGTTACATGAAGCACCATCAGAGTCTTGCACAGTCGATTCATTCGCACACCCTGTCTCGTCTTGTGGGATTTTAGATGTTCTGCAAAGTACGACGACGGCGACCGAGTGACCGCCAGGAGCCGCCAAGGCACGTGGGGCGGCCTCCTAAGGTTTTCAGTAAACCATCGTATTGTACAATAACTCGCTAATCGCTTAGACGCCAGTCGGGCTTGACCCCGTTCCCGCTGCGGGCTCCGCAGCTTCTCCAATCTGGCTTCCACCATGCCCTTCCTGCTCCACGAATCCCGCTTCTATACCACCGTCAATCATCTGCGCGACCTGCCGTCCACCGCGCAGCCCGAGATCGCTTTCGCGGGACGCTCGAACGCGGGCAAATCGACCGCGATCAACGTGCTCTGCAATCAGAAGCGACTTGCATTCGCAAGTAAGACGCCTGGCCGCACGCAGCACATCAATTATTTTTCGGTTGGCAAGGCGGATGAGCCGACCGCCTATCTGGTCGACCTGCCGGGCTACGGTTATGCGGAAGTGCCGGGTACGGCGAAGGCGCACTGGGAAGCGCTGCTGTCCACGTATCTGCAATCGCGCTCGCAACTGCGCGGCATGATCCTCATGATGGATTCGCGCCGCCCTCTGACGGATCTAGATCGGCGCATGATCGAGTGGTTCGCGCCGACCGGCAAGCCGATCCACACGCTGCTCACCAAATGCGACAAATTGACGCGCCAGGAAAGCACGAACGCGTTGCGCACCGCGCAGAAGGGACTGGCCGAATATCGGGCTGCGGGCTATCGCGGCGAACTCACCGCGCAACTGTTTTCGGCGCTCAAGCGAACGGGGCTCGATGAAGCGCATGAGCTGATCGAGAGCTGGCTGATCCCGGAGGCAGCGGGCGAAACAGGCGAAACGCCGGCCGCGGGCTGAACGCATATCAATGCAGGAATCCCGCGGCACGCGTGATATGCCTGTAAAACCCGCGTCAGAGCGCGTTTGCGGCCGCGCATAAAAAAACCCGCCGCTTGAACGGCGGGTCAAACAGCCTAATCGAAAAACGACAGGCACCCGCTCAGGGAGGAGAAGCGGGGAGGTCAGCGCTAGGCGCCTTGCTCGATCGGTATGATATACCATTGTCTCGAAAAGTTTCCGGGAGCGGAGCTAGGTGCTATTTGTCCACTCCACCTATCCACGATCTTCGATTCGATATGAGCTTCTACCCGCGCACTACCGTCCGCGCCGCATGCGCCGTGACGACTTCTCGCGTCGCATGATGCGCGAAAACATCCTCACGACCAACGATCTGATTTACCCCGTATTCATCGTCGAGGGAACCAACGTGCGGCAAGCCGTGCCGTCGATGCCGGGCGTCGAGCGTGTGTCGGTCGATCTGCTGATGGGCGTCGCCGGGCAGTGCGTCGAACTGGGCGTGCCGGTGTTGTCTCTGTTTCCCGCGATCGAGCCCTCGCTGAAAACACCCGAAGGCCGTGAAGCGGCCAACCCCGCGGGCCTGATCCCGCGCGCGGTGCGCGAGTTGAAGAAGAATTTTCCGGGGCTCGGCGTGCTCACCGACGTGGCGCTCGATCCGTATACGAGCCATGGTCAGGACGGCGTGCTCGACGAAGCCGGCTACGTGATCAACGACGAAACCGTCGAGATCCTCGTCGAGCAGGCTCGTGCGCAGGCGGAAGCCGGCGTCGACATCGTCGCGCCGTCGGACATGATGGACGGACGCATTGGTGCGATCCGCGAAATGCTCGAGAGCGAGGACCATATCCACACGCGCATCATGGCGTACGCGGCGAAGTACGCTTCGGCGTTCTACGGCCCGTTCCGCGATGCCGTCGGTTCCGCGACGAACCTCGGCAAGAGCAACAAGATGACCTACCAGATGGACCCGGCAAATTCCAACGAGGCGCTGCGCGAAGTGCAGGCCGACATCAACGAAGGCGCGGACATGGTGATGGTCAAGCCGGGCATGCCGTATCTGGACATCGTGCGTCGCGTGAAGGACGAGTTCCAGTTCCCCACCTACGTGTACCAGGTAAGCGGCGAATACGCCATGCTGAAGGCCGCCGCGCAGAATGGCTGGCTCGATCACGACAAGGTGATGATGGAATCGCTGCTCGCGTTCAAGCGTGCAGGCGCGGACGGCGTGCTGACGTATTTCGCGCTGGATGCCGCGAAGATCCTGCGTTCGCGGAAGTAAGCCAGGCGCGGTTTAGCGCGCGGCTGTCGAGAAAAAAACGGAGGCGAACCTTAGGGTTTCGCCTCCGTTTTTTTGTGCTGCCGTTTGCGAAGCGGCGGTCTTGCAACGCCCCGCGGCCTTCGATTACACCCCCGATGCACTCGCCCGATCCAGTGTGCGCAGGAATTTGTCCGCCGATTCGTAGCCGACCTCCCGCAACACTTCCTTGCCACCCTGATCGAAAAAAATAATCCCCGGCGGCCCGAACAGATTGAAGCGCTTGAGCAGCGCCTGGTCGTCGGTATTGTTCGCAGTGACGTCGGCGCGCAGCAGATTCATCTGCTTCAGCTTCGCCTGAACGCGCGGGTCGCTGAAGGTGAATTTCTCCATCTCCTTGCAGCTCACGCACCAGTCCGCGTAAAAATCGAGCATGGCTGGCTGCGCCGCCGTTTTGACGGCCTGGTCGAGCTGATCCGATGAACGTACCGGCGCGAACGTCAAATCGCTTTGCGGCGCCGGCGCGGCCGCGCTGGAGCAATCCTTCGCGATGCTCGCCTGATTGCCGACGCGAGCCGCGAGCACCGCCAGCGGTCGCAGCGGATCCAACGATCCCGCCGCGAGGCCAACTAGAAGCGCGGCTGCCCAAACCGCCATCACGACGCCGACCGCCCGCCCAAGCCGGTGCCATATCGAGGCGCCCGCAACCGACTTGGAAAACAGGCCGAGCGCAACCGCGGCGATCAGCAGCCAGAGGGCGCTCAACAGCATCGACGCCGCCCCGCCGAGCACCGGCCAAACAATCCACAGCGCCGCGGCCAGCAGAACGACGCCAAAGAACACTTTTACGCTGTCCATCCACTTGCCCGCGCGCGGCAGCAGTGTACCCGCGCCGAGGCCAATGATCAGCAGCGGCAGCCCGAGCCCGATGCCCATCGAGAACAGTGCCGCGCCACCGAGCACGGCGTTGCCGGTATGCGCGATGAACGCGAGCACCGCAAAAAGCGGCGCGGTCATGCAGGCGCCGACCACCAGCGCCGACAGCGCGCCCATCACGGCGACCGCGGTAAATTTGCCACCTGAGCGTCGCGCTGACCCGCTCGACATGCGATCGCGCCAGCGCGGCGGCAGTTCGAGATCCACACCGGCGATCAGCAGCAGCGCGAAAATCGTCAGAAGCCCGCCGAACGCGCCGAGCACCCACGGGTTCTGCAGCCATGCGCCGAGACTCTGCCCGACGAGTGCCGCCACGACACCCAGCACCGTGTACACGAGCGCCATCCCGACTACATACGCGAGCGACAGCGCGAAGCCACGCCTGCGCGTGACGCGCGCTCCCTCACCGATGATGATCGCCGACAGAATCGGAATCATCGGATACGAGCACGGCAGCAAGCTCAGAATGGCGCCGGCAACGAAATAAAGCCCGACGATCGCAAAAAAACCGCCACGCTGCAGCAGCGACTGCGCGTAATCGGCGCTGGTGGCGCGTTCGTACCAGGGTTCGTCGTCAGCGGCGGCGGATTGTTGCGCGGTTGGGGTCGCCGTCCCGCTGCCAGCCAGCTGCAGCGCCTCGCTGCTCACGTGGTACACGCGCTCCATCGGGGGGTAGCAGATGCCCGCGTCGGCGCAGCCCTGCGACGTCACCGCAAGATCGAACGGTCCGGCAGCCTGCTTGACCGGAATACGAATCGTCAGCTCGTTGCGATACGTCTCGACATTCTTGTTGAATGTCTGATCGAACTTCACATGACCGCCTGGCAGTTCAGGCTCGCCAAGCGTCGCCGTGCCGTTGCGGGTCGCGAACGCGAAGCGCTCGCGGTACATGTAGTAGCCGTCCGCAATCTTGTAGGTGACGACGACTTGGCCGGGGGCCTCGGTCGCGCTGAACCGGAACGCGACGGACGGGTCGAGGAAGTCGTCCGCAGCGCGCGCGAGCGTGGCGACTTGCGCGAGGAACACGCAGCCGAGCAGAAAGAATGCGGTGCGCAGCGCAGCGCGCGCGCGCCGGTCGAGACCGTTAAACATGGACAGGGCGTTGGGTTTCAGCAGTGATCCACTGGCCGTAGGCGGCGGAGGCCGTCGCTTGCCATGAGAGGATTTCCGGCGTGCCGTAGGGATGATGAGCCTGAATGTATTGCTCCAGTTCGAGCGCGCGAGCGGCGCTGGTCTTGAACAGCAGCTGGATTTCCTGCGCGGTTTCGATCGCGCCCTGCCAGTGATAGCTCGACTGCACGCTTCCTAGCTGGGTGACGCACGCGCAAAGGCGAGCGGCGAGCGCTTCGGCTGCGAGCTTTTGAGCGCCGGCCGCATCCGGCACCGTTGTCAGCACCAAGGTCACATTCACACTCACACCAAGCTCCGGCGGCGCAGGATTTCGATCCCCATATCGTATCACCTGGCCCTGTCGCCCTGCAGGGCGCCACGCGGTGCGGCCGCGACATTTGGTCACTGCGAAGCGGCTTTCGCTATCAATGAAAAATCCGCCGCAGAAAACAAAAAAGCCAGGCGATGCGCCTGGCTTTTTGTCGAAGCAGAAAGCTTACTCAGCTTCTTGCACTTCCGTTTCTTCAACTTCCGGACGGTCGAGCAGTTCGACCAGTGCCATCGGCGCATTGTCACCAACGCGGAAGCCGAACTTCAGCACGCGCAGGTAGCCGCCCGGACGGTTTGCGTAGCGCGGGCCGAGCACGTCGAACAGCTTCGTGACCGAGTCACGATCGCGCAGGCGGTTGAACGCCAGACGACGGTTTGCGAGCGACGGCTTCTTGCCGAGCGTGATCAGCGGCTCGACGACTTTACGAAGTTCCTTGGCCTTCGGCAGCGTGGTCTTGATGACTTCGTGCTCGATCAGCGAGTTGGACATGTTACGGAGCATTGCCAAACGGTGGCTGCTCGTGCGGTTCAGTTTCCGCAGACCATGACGGTGACGCATGTTAATTCCTTCAGTTCAAAGTTTTGGTCCAGCTCTTCTATCGCACTCGTTCTGCAGCATCGCCTACAAACAGTGAGCGCACGGGCCGGTAGTGACAAAAGACAAGACGCGGATTTTAAAGGAAAATCCGCGCCTTTGCCAGTACAGTACAGCGGTGCAATTCGCGGGTCACACCCAACCGAGTTGTCCGCTTACTTGTCGAGACCAGCCGGCGGCCAGTTTTCGAGCTTCATGCCGAGCGTCAGCCCACGCGATGCCAGAACTTCCTTGATCTCGTTCAGCGACTTGCGACCCAGATTCGGAGTCTTGAGCAGTTCGTTCTCGGTACGCTGGATCAGGTCGCCGATGTAGTAGATGTTCTCGGCCTTCAGGCAGTTCGCGGAACGAACCGTCAGTTCGAGATCGTCGACCGGACGCAGCAGGATCGGATCGATCTGCGGTGCGCGCGACGGCGCTTCCGCCGCTGCTTCGGTACCTTCCAGCGCCGCGAACACCGACAACTGATCCACCAGAATGCGCGCCGATTGTCGGATCGCTTCTTCCGGCGAAATCACACCGTTGGTCTCGATGTTCATCACGAGCTTGTCGAGGTCGGTGCGCTGCTCGACGCGAGCGCTTTCGACCGCGTAGCTCACGCGACGAACCGGCGAAAACGAGGCGTCCAGCACGATCCGGCCGATGATCTTGGCCGACTCTTCACCGTAACGACGCACATTGCCCGGCACATAGCCGCGGCCCTTTTCGACCTTGATCTGCACGTCGAGCTTGCCACCCTTCGACAGATGCGCAATCACGTGATCGGGATTGATGACTTCGCAATCGTGTGCGAGTTCGATATCGCCGGCCGTGACCACGCCTTCGCCTTCCTTCCGCAGCGTAACCGTCACTTCGTCACGATTATGCAGCTTGAAGACGACGCCCTTCAGGTTCAACAACAGGTTGACCACATCCTCTTGCACACCGTCGAGCGTCGAATACTCGTGCACGACGCCTGCAATCGTCACCTCGGTCGGGGCATAGCCTACCATCGACGACAACAGCACGCGCCGAAGCGCGTTGCCCAAGGTGTGGCCATAACCGCGTTCAAACGGCTCCATGACCACTTTCGCGTGGCTTTCGCCAAGCGATTCAACTGCAATAATCTTGGGCTTCAACAAACTGGTTTGCATAGGTTTTCCTTTTCAATACCCTCGGCTCGTTACACCGATAAGGCTGACCGGTAACAACCTGAAAATAAACAGCCGAGACGCCCCCTTGCGCAACGCAATCAGGGCGCCCCGGCCATCAATCCGATTACCGCGAATACAATTCGACGATCAGGCTTTCGTTGATGTCGCCAGCGATGTCGCTGCGTTCCGGCTTCTGCTTGAAGGTACCTTCGAACTTCTTCGCGTCGACCGCGACCCAGCTCGGCATGCCGCCTTGCTCAGCGAGCGACAGCGCCTCAATGATGCGAGCCTGCTTGCGCTTCTGTTCGCGCACGGCGACGACGTCCCCAGCCTTCACTTGCATCGACGGGATGTTCGTCACGACGCCGTTCACCGTGATTGCCTTGTGGCCAACGAGCTGACGTGCTTCAGCGCGCGTCGAGCCAAAGCCCATGCGATACACGACGTTGTCCAGACGCGATTCGAGCAGTTTCAGCAGGTTCTCACCCGTGTTGCCCTTCAGGCGGTCTGCTTCAGCGAAGTAGCGACGGAACTGGCGCTCGAGGACACCGTAGATACGCTTTACTTTTTGCTTCTCGCGCAGCTGAGTGCCATAGTCGGACGTACGTGCGCCCGAGGTACGGCCGTGCTGGCCGGGCTTGCTGTCAAGCTTGCACTTGTCAGCGAGCGAACGGCGCGCGCTCTTCAGGAAGAGGTCAGTGCCTTCACGGCGGGACAGCTTGGCCTTGGGGCCGATATAACGTGCCACGTTAATTCCTTCTGTGATTTGTCACGCGAATGCTTCCACTCGCGCTAGTCCGAACCCTTTGAGTCGAACGGTGGGCTTAGTCAATTCAAATAACACGCGCAGCCCGCCACCGCGCAAGGCGGCAACAGGCGCTCGAAATACCAGCGTCTTAGATACGACGACGCTTCGGCGGACGGCAGCCGTTATGCGGGACCGGCGTCACGTCGGAGATCGCGGTGATCTTGATGCCAAGACCATGCAGCGCGCGCACCGCCGATTCCCGGCCAGGACCGGGGCCCTTGATCCGCACTTCGAGGTTCTTCACGCCGTATTCCATCGCCACGCGGCCAGCTGATTCAGCTGCGACCTGAGCTGCAAACGGAGTCGACTTACGCGAACCCTTGAAGCCCTGACCGCCCGACGTTGCCCAGGCAAGCGCGTTGCCTTGACGGTCGGTGATCGTGATGATGGTGTTGTTGAACGACGCGTGAACGTGAACCACGCCCTCGGCGACGTTCTTCTTGACCTTCTTGCGAACGCGTTGCGCCGCGGAGTTGTTCGAAGCCTTAGCCATTACGTTTTCCTGTAACTGTCAGTTCCGCTTACTTCTTCAGCGATTGCGCTGCACGACGCGGACCCTTGCGCGTACGGGCATTCGTACGCGTACGCTGGCCGCGCAGGGGCAGACCCTTACGATGCCGCACGCCACGATAGCAGCCGAGATCCATCAGGCGCTTGATGTTCATCGTCGTTTCACGGCGCAGATCGCCTTCAACGATGAACTTGCCGACTTCTTCACGCAGCTTTTCGAGGTCTGCGTCAGTCAGGTCTTTGACCTTCTTCGAAAATGCCACACCAGCAGCGACGCAAATGTCGCGCGAGCGCGTGCGACCGACACCGTAAATAGCCGTCAGGCCGATTTCAGTATGCTGGTGATTCGGGATGTTAACCCCTGCGATACGAGCCATTGTTTTTCCTCAAACAAAAAGCGCAAGCAAAAGCGCGGCGTTCAGCCTTGACGCTGTTTGTGGCGCGGATCAGAACTGCAAATCACGCGCACAACGCCTTTGCGCTTGATGATCTTGCAATTGCGGCAAATGCGCTTAACCGATGCCATCACTTTCATGATATTACCCTTTTTTCAAATCACTTCGCCCGGAACACGATCCGCGCACGCGACAGATCGTAAGGCGTCAATTCAACCGTCACCTTGTCGCCCGGCAAGATCCGGATGTAGTGCATCCGCATTTTGCCGGATATGTGTCCCAACACGACATGGCCGTTTTCCAGCTTCACCCTGAAGGTAGCATTAGGCAGGTTCTCGATTACTTCGCCCTGCATCTGGATAACATCGTCTTTGGCCATAAGTCCTTTCAACGCATCGGGACGCCGCCGCCTTTGAAATTAGCTTTCTTCAGCAGCGATTCATACTGTTGCGACATAACGTACGACTGCACCTGCGCCATGAAATCCATTGTGACGACGACAATGATCAGCAGCGACGTTCCACCAAAATAAAACGGCACGTTCCAGCGTAGCACCAGAAATTCAGGCAGCAGGCAAACGAACACGATGTAGATCGCACCGGCAAGCGTCAAACGCGTGAGGATGCGGTCGATATATCGCGCCGTCTGATCGCCCGGGCGGATACCTGGGACGAAAGCGCCGCTCTTTTTCAGGTTGTCGGCCGTTTCCCTGCTGTTAAACACCAGTGCAGTGTAAAAGAAGCAGAAGAAGACGATCGCCAACGCGTACAGCAACACATACACCGGTTGACCGGGCTTCAGGGCTTCGGCAACGTTGTGCAACGTGTCTGCGAACCAGCTGGTACGCGAACCCGAACTGAACCAGTTCAGGATAGTTGCCGGGAAGAGAATGATCGACGATGCGAAGATCGGCGGAATCACCCCCGACATATTCAGCTTCAGCGGCAAATGCGAAGACTGGCCGCCGTAAATCTTGTTGCCCACCTGCCGCTTCGCATAATTCACAAGTATCTTGCGCTGGCCGCGTTCGATGAACACCACCACATAGGTCACAGCAGCAATCAGCGCGACGACGATAATCGCCGAGATGATGCTCATCGAGCCGGTTCGCACCAGTTCAAAGAGACCACCGATTGCGTTCGGGAAACCCGCCGCAATACCGCCGAATATGATGATCGAAATACCGTTGCCAAGCCCGCGCTCCGTGATCTGCTCACCCAGCCACATCAGGAACATCGTGCCGGTCACCAGCGTAACGACCGTCGTCAAGCGGAAAACCATCCCCGGATCGATCACGAGGCCCGGCTGATTTTCCAGAGCGACGGCAATACCGAACGCCTGGAACGTCGCCAGCACAACCGTGAAGATCCGCGTGTACTGCGTAATCTTTCGCTGACCTGCCTGCCCTTCCTTTTTCAGCGCTTCGAGCTGCGGCGAAACAATCGCCAGCAACTGCATGATGATCGACGCCGAAATGTACGGCATGATCCCCAGCGCGAAAATCGTGAACCGCGAAAGTGCGCCACCCGAGAACATGTTAAACATGCCAAGGATGCCGCCCGACTGGCTTTGGAACAGTTTCGCCAGTTGGTCCGGGTCGATACCCGGCACCGGAATATGCGCGCCGATACGGTAGACGACTAGCGCCAGCAGCAGGAACACTGCTCGCCGGCGCAGATCGCCAAACTTCGCCGCGCTGCGACCGGGTTTTGCGAGACTCGGGCTGTTAGCCAAGTACCTTCTCCGATGCAAGTGCTAGTGACGGCAATTAACTTGCGCGTTACTCGGCAAAAGAGCCACCGGCTGCCTCGATAGCAGCACGTGCGCTCTTCGTCGCACCCAGACCCTTCACAACGACCTTGCGCTTGAGCTCGCCCGTTGCAATGATCTTGGCGCTACGGATCAGCTCGCCGACGAGGCCGGCTTGCTTGAGAGCCAGCAGATCGATTTCGTCGACCGGCAGCTTCTCCAGATCCGAGAGACGTACCTCACCGACGAATTCCTTCGTCAGCGAGGTGAAGCCACGCTTCGGCAGGCGACGTTGCAGCGGCATTTGACCGCCTTCAAAGCCGACCTTGTGAAAGCCGCCCGAACGCGACTTCTGACCCTTGTGACCACGGCCAGCGGTCTTGCCGAGGCCGGAGCCGATGCCGCGACCAACGCGGCGCTTTGCGTGCTTCGCGCCTTCGGCCGGCTTCAGGTTATTCAATTCCATTATCAACTCCTTGAGTCCTGGTCAGCCGCTTAGCTGATGACCTTAACGAGGTACGAAACCTTGTTGATCATGCCGCGCACAGCCGGCGTATCCTGCAACTCGCTAACCGAGTTGAGTCGGCGCAGGCCCAAGCCACGCACCGTTGCACGGTGCGATTCACGGGTGCCGATCAGGCTCTTGACGAGCTGGACCTTGACAGTTTTATCAGACATGGTGTCCACCTTTAGCCCAGAATTTCTTCGACGGACTTGCCACGCTTCGCAGCGATGTCGGCCGGCGTGGACTGCTTGCGCAGGCCATCGAGCGTCGCACGAACGAGGTTGTACGGGTTCGTCGAGCCGTGGCTCTTGGCCACAACGTTCTGCACGCCCATCACGTCGAACACGGCGCGCATCGGGCCGCCCGCGATCACGCCGGTACCGTCTTTCGCCGGAGCGAGGAGGACCGTCGATGCGCCGTGCTTACCGTGCACTTCGTGTTGCAAGGTACCGTTCTTCAACGGCACCTTGAACATGTTGCGGCGAGCCTGTTCCATCGCCTTCTGGACAGCGACCGGCACTTCCTTCGCCTTGCCCTTGCCCATACCGACGCGGCCATCACCGTCGCCAACCACGGTCAGTGCAGCGAAGCCGAGAATACGGCCACCCTTCACGACCTTGGTCACGCGGTTAACCGCGATCATTTTTTCACGAAGGCCGTCGTCGCGTTCGTCAGCCTGAACTTTAGCTTGCATCTTTGCCATGACGAATTCTTCCCTTAGAACTTGAGTCCGGCTTCGCGCGCCGCGTCAGCCAGCGCTTTCACGCGGCCGTGGTAACGGAAACCCGAACGGTCGAAGGCGACGGATTCGATGCCGACAGCCTTAGCCTTTTCTGCAATGCGCTTGCCGATCAGGGTGGCAGCAGCAACGTTGCCGCCCTTTCCCGATTGATCGGCCAGTTGCGCACGCACTTCGGCTTCGAGCGTCGACGCGCTAGCGAGCACCTTGGTGCCGCACGGCGAGAACACTTGCGCATAGATGTGCGTGTTCGTGCGATGCACGGCGAGACGCGCGACCTGCAGCTCAGCGATCTTGATACGCGTCTGACGAGCGCGGCGCAGGCGAGATTGAGTCTTATCCATGATTGCGCACCCTTACTTCTTCTTCGTTTCTTTGAGGATCACAACCTCATCGGCGTAACGCACGCCCTTGCCCTTGTAGGGCTCCGGCGGACGGTAGCCGCGCACTTCTGCAGCGACTTGACCGACTTGTTGCTTGTTGATCCCCTTGATCACGATTTCGGTTTGCGACGGGGTTTCTGCCTTGACGCCAACCGGCATCTGGTGCACCACCGGGTGCGAGAAACCCAGCGACAGGTTCAGCTTGTCGCCTTGCGCTTGTGCGCGATAACCGACGCCAACCAGCGTCAGCTTGCGCTCGAAACCCTTCGTCACGCCGTGCACCATGTTCGCAACCAGCGCGCGCATCGTGCCCGACATCGCATTCGCCTCGCGGCTTTCATCGACCGGTTCGAACTTCAGCGTGCCGCTGTCGTTCACTACCTTCACGAGGCTGTTGGCAGCCTGCGAAATTGTACCCAGCGGACCCTTGACAGTAATGCTGTCGGCGCTCAGGGCCACTTCCGCGCCTTGCAGCGCGATTGGGCTCTTACCTACTCGAGACATGTTTCTCTCCTTTCGGCCTTAAGCGACATAGCAGATGACTTCGCCGCCAACGCCCGTTGCACGTGCCTTGCGGTCCGTCATCACGCCCTTCGGCGTCGACACGATTGCCACGCCCAGGCCATTCATGACCACGGGGATGTCGTTACGGCCGCGGTACACACGCAGACCAGGCTTCGAGACGCGTTCAATGCGCTCGATGACCGGACGGCCAGCGTAATACTTCAACACGATGTTCAATTCCGACTTCGCACCTTCGGACTTCACTGCGAAATCGTCGATATAACCTTCGTCCTTCAGGACCTGCGCAATCGCAACCTTGACTTTCGACGAGGGCATAGTCACCGAAACCTTCTCGACCATCTGCGCATTGCGGATGCGAGTCAGCATATCGGCGATAGGATCACTCATGCTCATTTATGTTTCTCCTATTACCAGCTCGCCTTGGTCAGGCCAGGGATCTCGCCGCGGAACGCGATTTCGCGAATCTTGTTACGCGCCAGCCCGAATTTACGGAACGTGCCGCGCGGACGACCGGTAATTGCGCAACGGTTGCGCTTACGGGTCGGATTAGAGTTTCGCGGCAGTTGCTGCAGTTCCAGGCGTGCTGCGTAATGCTCTTCTTCCGACTTGCTCGTATCGCCAATGATTGCCTTCAATGCTGCACGCTTGGGAGCATACTTGGCGGCGAGGCGAGCACGCTTCTTTTCACGTTCGATCAGTGCCAGTTTAGCCACGGTAACCTCAGTTTCTGAACGGGAACTTGAAGCTGGCGAGCAGAGCCTTTGCTTCGTCGTCAGTCTTCGCAGTCGTCGTGATGCTGATGTTCAGCCCACGCAGTGCGTCGATCTTGTCGTAGTCGATTTCGGGGAAAATGATCTGCTCTTTCACACCGACGTTGTAGTTGCCGCGACCATCGAACGCCTTGCCCGACACGCCACGGAAGTCGCGCACACGGGGGAGCGCAACCGTCACGAAACGGTCCAGGAATTCGTACATTGCCTGGCCACGCAGCGTGACCATTGCACCGATCGGATAGCCCTGACGGATCTTGAAGCCAGCGATTGCCTTGCGTGCCTTCGTGATCACCGGCTTCTGGCCCGCGATCTTCGTCAGATCGCCAACGGCGTTTTCGATGATCTTCTTGTCAGCGACGGCTTCGCCAAGGCCCATGTTCAGGGTGATCTTGGTGATGCGCGGCACTTCCATCACGGACTTGTAACCGAACTTCTCGATGAGGCCGGGTACAACCTTCTCTTTGTAAAACTCTTGCAAACGAGCCATTTTTTACTCCGCAGCGTCAGGCGCTCAGTACGGCACCGGTCGTCTTCAGGAAACGGACCTTCTTGTCCCCTTCGACCTTGATGCCTACACGCGATGGCTTGCCATTCGCGTCCACCAATGCGACGTTCGAAATTTGCAGCGGCATCGTCTTGGCTTCCACGCCGCCCGTCGTACCCTTCATCGGGTTCGGCTTGACGTGCTTCTTGACGAGGTTGATGCCCTCGACAGTCACGGTCTCGCCGTGAACGGCCAGCACCACGCCACGCTTGCCCTTATCTTTGCCGGTGATGACGATAACTTCGTCACCCTTGCGAATCTTGTTCATCGCGACTCCTTACAGCACTTCAGGCGCCAGCGAAACGATCTTCATGAATCGTTCGCTACGCAACTCGCGCGTGACAGGCCCAAAAATACGGGTACCGATCGGTTCGAGCTTGGTGTTGAGCAACACAGCCGCGTTGCCGTCGAACTTGATCAGCGAGCCGTCCTGACGACGCACGCCCTTGGCGGTGCGAACCACCACGGCGTTGTAGATTTCGCCTTTCTTCACGCGCCCGCGCGGCGTTGCCTCTTTGACAGTCACCTTGATGATGTCGCCAATGCTGGCATAACGACGCTTCGAGCCGCCGAGCACCTTGATGCACATGACTTCACGTGCACCCGTGTTGTCGGCCACTTCAAGCCGAGTTTCGGTCTGGATCATGGTTTATCTTTCCCAACTTAATCCGGTCACACCACCATGGCGCTTCCCGGTCAGTCTTGGTCCCGTCAGCCGATCGGCTGCTTGGGTTAGAACAGCAGCGACGGCAAACGAAACCCGCCATCGCAATCCGGTGAATCCTTCGGTCTAGGCTGGCGCCCGAACCGCTTCCCCCACCAACTTCGCCCGCGACGGGGCTCCCATAAAGAGGGAAGACCGAGATTATATCAAATAATCTCGGTCTTGCAAGCGAAACTTACTGCGATTTCAACTACTTCTACAGCTTTGCGACATTAGATGACGCGAGCAGCCTCGACCAGGCGAGCCACAACCCAAGCCTTCGTCTTCGAAATCGGACGAGTTTCCTGGATTTCAACGAGGTCGCCCTCGTTGTACGTGTTCGCGTCGTCATGCGCGTGGTACTTCTTCGACCGCACGACGTACTTGCCGTAGATCGGGTGCTTCACGCGGTGCTCGACCAGCACGGTAACCGTCTTGTCCATCTTGTTGCTGACGACCTTGCCGACCAGCGTCCGCTTGAGCGAGGTTTTTACGCTATCGTTCATTTCTGGTTCGCCTTCTCAGTCAGGACGGTCCGCACACGCGCGATGTCGCGACGGACCTTCTTCAGCTGGCTCGTGTTCGTGAGCTGCTGGGTCGCGAGTTGCATGCGCAGGCCGAATTGCGCCTTCAACAGGTCCGACAGCTCCTTGTTGAGCGCGGCCTGATCTTTCTGGTGAAGTTCGGAAGCCTTCATCATTTGCTCCTTAGGCGCCGAGCTGACGCACGATAAACGTCGTCTTCAGCGGCAGCTTCGCTGCAGCCAGACGGAACGCTTCGCGCGCCAGTTCTTCGGTTACGCCGTCCATTTCGTACAGCATCTTGCCCGGTTGAATCTCAGCGACGTAGTACTCCGGGTTACCCTTACCGTTACCCATACGCACTTCCGCCGGCTTGGTCGAGATCGGCTTGTCCGGGAAGATCCGGATCCAGATGCGGCCACCGCGTTTGATGTGACGCGTCATTGCACGACGCGCCGCTTCAATCTGGCGCGCGGTCAGACGGCCACGACCGACAGCCTTCAGGCCGAACTCACCGAACGACACCGCGTTGCCGCGGGTAGCAACGCCGGTGTTACGACCTTTCTGCTCTTTGCGATACTTTCTGCGTTTCGGTTGCAGCATCGTTATTCTCCAGTCTTCCCGTCGCCGCCGGCACGTCGGGGAGCGCCACGGCGTGCACCTGCCGGGCCACCACCTTCACCATCACGACGCGGACGGCGATCGCCACCCGGACGTGCGTTGCGGCGCGGACGCTTTTCTTCGGCGACTTCTTCGACCACCGGTGCGTCGTTGCGGCCGAGCGTGTCGCCCTTGTAGACCCACACCTTCACGCCGATGATGCCGTACGTCGTCTTTGCTTCCGACGTTGCGTAGTCGATATCCGCACGCAGCGTATGAAGCGGCACGCGACCTTCGCGATACCATTCCGTACGGGCGATTTCGATACCGTTCAGACGGCCAGCGCTCATGATCTTGATGCCTTGAGCACCCAGACGCATCGCGTTCTGCATCGCACGCTTCATCGCGCGGCGGAACATGATCCGGCGCTCGAGCTGTTGCGTGATCGAATCAGCGATCAGTTGCGCGTCCGTTTCCGGCTTGCGGATTTCTTCGATGTTGACGTGAACAGGAACGCCCATGCGCTTTTGCAGCTCGGACTTCAGCAGTTCGATGTCTTCACCCTTCTTGCCGATCACGACACCCGGACGCGAGCTGAAAATCGTGATACGCGCGTTCTTTGCAGGACGCTCGATCACAACGCGGCCGACGGACGCGTTCTTCAGCTTCTTCTTCAGGTATTCACGAACACCGATGTCTTCCTGCAACATCGCCGCGAAATTGTTGTTGTTCGCGTACCAACGCGAAGCCCAATTGCGGCTGACGGCCAAACGGAAGCCAGTCGGATGAATTTTCTGTCCCATCGTATGACCCCTTAATTCCCGACCGTCACAGTGATGTGACAGGATTGCTTCTCGATGCGGTTACCGCGGCCTTTAGCGCGCGCGGTGAAACGCTTCAGCGATGCTGCCTTGTCGACATAGATGCTCTTGATCTTGAGCTCGTCGATATCGGCGCCTTCATTGTGCTCCGCATTCGCGATCGCCGACAGCACGACCTTTTTCACGATCCCCGCAGCCTTCTTCGGCGAGAACGTCAGAACGTTCAGCGCCTTGTCGACCGGCAAACCGCGGATCTGGTCAGCCACAAGGCGCGTTTTCTGCGCCGAGATGCGGGCACCGCGATGAATTGCTTTCACTTCCATCTTGACTGCCCCTTATTTCTTGGCCTTCTTGTCGGCCGCGTGTCCCTTGAACGTACGGGTCAGTGCGAACTCGCCAAGCTTGTGGCCGACCATGTTTTCCGTGACATACACCGGAACGTGTTGACGGCCGTTGTGAACGGCGATCGTCAGGCCGATGAAGTCCGGCAGGATCGTCGAGCGACGCGACCAGGTCTTGATCGGTTTCTTGTCACGCGATGCTGCAGCCGCCTCAACCTTCTTCAGCAAATGGGCGTCGCAGAACGGACCTTTCTTAATAGAACGTGCCATTGCCTACTCCTTAACGCTTGTGACGGCGCTGGACGATCATGCTCGTCGTGCGCTTGTTGCTGCGGGTGCGATAGCCCTTCGTCGGCGTGCCCCACGGGCTCACCGGATCGCGGCCTGCCGCAGTCTTGCCCTCGCCACCACCGTGCGGGTGGTCGACCGGGTTCATTGCAACGCCACGCACCGTCGGGCGGATACCGCGCCAGCGGTTCGCACCAGCCTTACCGATTTGACGGAGGCTATGCTCTTCGTTGCCTACTTCACCGATCGTTGCGCGGCATTCAACGTGAACGCGGCGGATTTCGCCCGAACGCAGACGAACCTGCGCGTAGATGCCTTCGCGAGCCAGCAGCATCGCCGACGTACCCGCCGAACGCGCCATTTGGGCGCCCTTGCCCGGCAGCATTTCGATGCAGTGAATCGTCGTACCGACCGGGATGTTGCGGATCGGCAGCGTGTTACCTGCGCGGATCGGCGCCTCCGAACCCGACATCAGCTGTTGACCGACGGTAATACCCTTCGGAGCGATGATGTAGCGGCGCTCGCCGTCTGCGTACAGAACCAGCGCGATGTTCGCGCTACGGTTCGGGTCGTACTCGAGACGCTCGACCTTTGCGGGAATACCATCCTTCGTGCGACGGAAGTCGACGACACGATAGTGATGCTTGTGACCACCACCCTTGTGACGCGTGGTGATGTGACCGTTGTTGTTACGGCCGGCGGTCGACGACTGCGTGTCGAGCAGCGCTGCGAACGGCTTGCCCTTGTGCAGTTCCTTGTTGACCACCTTGACCATCGCGCGGCGACCCGGCGAAGTCGGCTTAACTTTCACGATTGCCATGATTACTTGGCCTCCGCTTCAAAGTTGATTTCCTGGCCGGGCTTCAGGCAGACGTACGCCTTCTTCACGTCCTTGCGCTTGCCCATGAAGCGACCAAAGCGCTTGGCTTTGCCCTTCGCGACCAGCACGTTGACGGAATCGACTTCCACCTTGAACAGCAGCTCGACTGCAGCTTTCACTTCCTGCTTCGTGGCATCCGGCGCGACTTCGAACACAACCTGTTCGTTCTTGTCGGCCACCAGCGTCGCCTTTTCGGAGACCACCGGCGCGAGCAGGACCTGCATCAAACGATGATCGTTCTTGCGAATCTCGCTCATGACAGCAACTCCTCGATCTGGGCGACCGCAGCCTTCGTGATCAGGATCTTCTTGAAGTAGATCAGCGACAGCGGGTCGGCGTAACGCGGCTCCACAACCGCCACATGGGCGAGGTTGCGCGACGCGAGGTACAGGTTTTCGTCAACCGTGTCGGTAATCACCAGCACGGAATCGAGACCCATCGCCTTGAATTTTTCGGCCAGCAGCTTCGTCTTCGGCGCTTCGAGCGTCAACTCGTCGACCACTGAGATGCGGCCTTCGCGGGCCAACTGCGAGAAGATCGAGCAGAGACCTGCACGATGCATCTTCTTGTTGACCTTGTGCGAAAAGTTTTCTTCCGGCGAATTCGGGAAAATACGGCCACCGCCGCGCCACAGCGGGCTCGACGACATACCGGCACGGGCGCGGCCCGTACCCTTCTGGCGCCACGGCTTCTTGGTCGTGTGTTTGACCTGCTCACGATCCTTCTGCGCGCGGTTGCCGCTACGGGCATTCGCCTGGTACGCAACCACCACCTGGTGAATCAGGGCTTCGTTGTAGTCGCGGCCGAACACGACGTCCGACGCGCTAACGCCTGCACTTTCCTGACCATTGGCATTCAGGAGCTTAAGTTCCATTATTTCGCTCCTTTCACGGCACGCGTCTTCACGGCCGGCGTAACGAATACCTTGCCACCCTTCGCACCCGGAACGGCGCCCTTGACCAGCAGCAGCTTGCGGTCAGCATCGATACGAGCGATTTCGAGGTTTTGCACCGTTACCTTCTCATCACCCATGTGACCGGTCATGCGCTTACCCGGGAAAACACGACCCGGATCCTGCGCCATACCGATCGAGCCCGGCACATTGTGCGAGCGCGAGTTACCGTGGGATGCACGGCCAGACGAGAAGTTATAACGCTTGATGGTACCGGCGTAGCCTTTACCGATCGACACGCCTTGCACGTCGACCTTCTGGCCCACTTCGAACAGCTCGGGACCAACCACGGCGCCGCTCGACAGTTCGGCAGCCTTAGCGGCATCGATCTGGAATTCTTTGAGGATTTCACCGGCTTGAACACCGGCTTTGGCGAGATGACCTGCCAACGGCTTCGTCACGCGGGATGCACGGCGCGTACCGAAGGCAACCTGCACGGCCGTGTAGCCGTCGGTTTCAACAGTCTTGATCTGCGTCACGCGGTTGTCGGACACGTCCAGCACGGTGACGGGAATTGAATCCCCTTCAGCCGTGAAGATACGGGTCATGCCAACCTTGCGACCTACGAGTCCAAGGCTCATCGTTTTCTCCATTCCCGACTGCGATTGGTCGGGGCTAATTTACAAAATGCCGGCACCGCTTCGGGCATGAAACCATGCTGCAGGACGCCGACTTTTTTACGCAAATGCGCGAAAAGCTCAATAGTATAGCGAGCCTTTTCGTTTTCCGCAAGCAATCAATGACTTAGCGTTGCCCGGGTGGCCGGGCAAGGGCTGGAAGCCTTACTGCAGCTTGATTTCAACGTCCACGCCAGCCGGGAGATCCAGCTTCATGAGCGCGTCGACGGTCTTGTCCGTCGGGTCAACGATGTCCATCAGACGCTGGTGGGTGCGGATTTCGAGCTGGTCACGCGACGTCTTGTTGACGTGCGGCGAACGCAGGATGTCGAAGCGTTGAATGCGGGTCGGCAGGGGTACGGGACCACGAACAATCGCGCCGGTCCGCTTTGCCGTATCGACGATTTCAGCTGCCGATTGGTCGATCAGGCGATAGTCGAAAGCCTTCAGGCGAATGCGAATTTTCTGGTTCTGCATGACAAATTCCTTGAAAAGAGCGAGGCGATATTGCACCGCCGATTAGAAAAAGAACGTAGGCTCGGACGCTCGCGCAAAGCGAGTGCCCGAGCCCGGGCGCTACAAACTGCTACAGCAATCGTCGATTTTACTCGATGATCTTGGCGACGACACCAGCGCCGACCGTACGGCCACCTTCGCGAATTGCGAAGCGCAGACCTTCTTCCATCGCGATCGGGTTGATCAGTTTCACCGTGATCGACACGTTGTCGCCCGGCATCACCATTTCCTTGTCCTTCGGCAGCTCGATCGAGCCCGTCACGTCCGTCGTACGGAAGTAGAACTGCGGACGGTAGTTGTTGAAGAACGGCGTGTGACGGCCGCCTTCGTCCTTGCTCAGCACGTACACTTCAGCCGTGAAGTGCGTGTGCGGGTTGATCGAACCCGGCTTGGCCAGAACCTGACCACGCTCCACGTCTTCACGCTTCGTGCCGCGCAGCAGGATACCAACGTTGTCGCCTGCCTGACCCTGGTCGAGCAGCTTGCGGAACATTTCCACGCCCGTGCAGGTCGTCTTGGCCGTTGCGCGGATACCGACGATCTCGATTTCCTCGCCAACCTTGATCACGCCGCGCTCGACGCGACCCGTCACCACCGTGCCGCGACCCGAGATCGAGAACACGTCTTCCACCGGCATCAGGAACGCACCGTCAACCGCGCGCTCCGGCGTCGGGATGTACGTGTCCAGCGCATCGGCCAGGTTCATGATCGCCACCTCGCCCAGCTCGCCCTTGTCGCCTTCCAGCGCCAGCTTGGCCGAACCCTTGATGATCGGCGTCTCGTCGCCCGGGAAGTCGTACTTCGACAGAAGTTCGCGAACTTCCATCTCGACGAGCTCCAGCAGCTCGGCGTCGTCCACCATGTCGCACTTGTTCAGGAACACGATGATGTACGGAACGCCAACCTGACGCGCCAGCAGGATGTGCTCACGCGTTTGCGGCATCGGGCCGTCGGCAGCCGAGCACACCAGGATTGCGCCGTCCATCTGCGCCGCGCCCGTGATCATGTTCTTCACGTAGTCTGCGTGGCCCGGGCAGTCGACGTGTGCGTAGTGGCGGTTAGCCGTTTCGTACTCGACGTGCGCGGTGTTGATGGTAATGCCACGCGCCTTTTCTTCCGGCGCCGCGTCGATCTGGTCGTACGCCTTCGCTTCGCCGCCAAACTTCTGCGTCAGGACCGTCGTGATCGCTGCCGTCAGCGTGGTCTTGCCGTGGTCAACGTGACCGATCGTGCCCACGTTCACGTGCGGCTTGGTCCGCTCGAATTTACCTTTAGCCATGTTTCTCTTCTTTCAGAAAGTTAATCGTTGAATGACTTTGCCGCGCGATTACTTCGACTTCGCGTTGATGATCGCTTCCGACACGTTACGCGGAGCTTCAGCATAGTGCTTGAACTCCATCGTGTACGTTGCACGGCCTTGCGTCAGCGAACGCAGAGACGTCGAGTAGCCGAACATTTCCGACAGCGGCACTTCGGCGCGAACGATCTTGCCGCCGCCAACCATGTCATCCATGCCCTGAACAATACCGCGACGGCCAGAGAGGTCGCCCATCACGTTGCCCATGTAGTCTTCCGGCGTTTCGACTTCGACAGCCATCATCGGTTCGAGAATGACCGGCTGTGCCTTGCGCATCGCTTCCTTGAACGCCATCGAACCGGCCATGCGGAACGCGTTTTCGTTCGAGTCGACATCGTGGTAGGAACCGAACGTCAGGTGAACCTTCACGTCCACGACCGGGAAGCCCGCCAGCACGCCGGCCTTCAGCGTTTCCTGGATACCCTTGTCGACTGCCGGGATGTATTCACGCGGAATCACACCGCCCTTGATCTCGTCCAGGAACTCGTAGCCCTTGCCTTGCTCGTTCGGCTCGAGCGTGATGACCGCGTGGCCGTACTGGCCGCGACCACCCGACTGCTTGACGAACTTGCCGTCAACGTCTTCCGCCTTGCCGCGAATCGTTTCGCGGTAAGCCACCTGCGGCTTGCCAACCGTTGCTTCGACGCCGAACTCACGCTTCATCCGGTCGACCAGAATTTCCAAGTGGAGCTCGCCCATGCCCGAAATAATGGTTTGACCCGATTCTTCGTCCGTTTGAACGCGGAACGACGGATCTTCCTGCGCCAGACGGTTCAGGGCCAGACCCATCTTTTCCTGGTCCGGCTTCGTCTTCGGCTCAACAGCCTGCGAAATCACGGGTTCCGGGAAAACCATGCGCTCGAGCACGATCGGGCTCGTCGGATCGCACAGCGTGTCGCCCGTGGTCGCGTCCTTCAGGCCGACCGCAGCGGCGATGTCGCCTGCGCGCACTTCCTTGATTTCTTCACGCTGGTTCGCGTGCATCTGCAGAATACGGCCCAGACGTTCCTTCTTGTCCTTGGTCGCGTTCAGCAGGGTGTCGCCCGAATTCACAACGCCAGAGTAGACACGGAAGAAGATCAGTTGGCCGACGAACGGGTCGGTCATGATCTTGAATGCCAGTGCCGAGAACTTTTCGTCGTCAGCAGCGCGGCGCTCACCCTTTTCACCGTTTTCCAGCTCGCCGGTAACCGGCGGGATGTCGATCGGCGACGGCAGGAAGTCAAGCACGGCGTCCAGCATGCGCTGCACACCCTTGTTCTTGAACGCGGTGCCGCACAGCATCGGCTGGATTTCGCAAGCGATCGTACGGTCGCGCAGACCCTTGATGATTTCCTCTTCGGTCAGCTCACCCGACTCGAGGTACTTGTTCATCATGTCTTCGTTCGCTTCCGCCGCGGCTTCGACCATCTTTTCACGCCATTCGTTGCATGTGTCGACGAGCTCTGCCGGGATGTCTTCGTACGAGAACTTGGTGCCTTGCGACGCGTCGTCCCAAATGATCGCCTTCATCTTCATCAGATCGACGACGCCCGTGAAGTTCTCTTCCGCGCCGATAGGCACGACGACCGGAACCGGGTTCGCCTTCAGACGCAGCTTGAGCTGGTCGTAGACCTTGAAGAAGTTCGCGCCGGTACGGTCCATCTTGTTGATGAACGCGAGACGGGGAACCTTGTACTTGTTAGCCTGACGCCACACGGTTTCCGACTGGGGCTGCACGCCGCCCACAGCGCAGTACACCATGCACGCGCCGTCGAGCACGCGCATCGAGCGCTCGACTTCAATCGTGAAGTCGACGTGACCCGGGGTGTCGATGATGTTGATGCGGTGTTCGGCGCGGTCGCCCGCCATGCCCTTCCAGAATGCCGTGGTAGCAGCGGAAGTAATCGTGATGCCGCGCTCCTGTTCCTGCTCCATCCAGTCCATGGTGGCAGCGCCGTCGTGAACTTCACCAATCTTGTGGTTCACGCCCGTGTAGAACAGAATGCGCTCGGTCGTCGTCGTTTTGCCGGCGTCGATGTGAGCGCTAATACCGATGTTACGGTAGCGCTCGATAGGAGTCTTGCGAGCCACTTTGATCCTCTATTGGGATGACGCGATGCGAGAGATGCCCATCGCGCTGTAACACAAACGGGCGAGGCGCCTTTGAAGCGCACCCGCCCGGAATTTCTTTCCGTTTTCAGCTAATCCCGGGGTGGGGAAGCTTAGAAACGGAAGTGCGAGAACGCCTTGTTGGCTTCTGCCATCCGGTGAACTTCGTCGCGCTTCTTCATCGCGCCGCCACGGCCTTCGGCCGCTTCGGAGAGCTCACCTGCCAGACGCAGGGCCATCGACTTCTCGCTGCGCTTCTTCGCGGCTTCACGCAGCCAACGCATCGCCAATGCCATACGACGCGACGGGCGCACTTCGACCGGAACCTGATAGTTCGCACCACCAACGCGGCGGCTCTTCACTTCGACCACCGGCTTGACGTTGTTGAGCGCCACCGTGAACACTTCCAGCGGGTCCTTGCCACCCTTGGTCTGGATCTGTTCGAAAGCGCCGTACACGATACGCTCGGCAACCGACTTCTTGCCGGAGAGCATCAGCACGTTCATGAATTTTGCTACATCAACGTTGCCAAACTTCGGATCCGGCAACACTTCCCGCTTGGGGACTTCGCGACGACGCGGCATGTTTCTTCCTTTACTTTTCAGTTGGAGCTGTTTACAGCCCCGCGGCCACCAACTAACCCGATTCATCCGTAAGACTAACCAGCCTGGTCGGGTGACCACTTACTCGATAGCACCGGCGATTCCGGCACCATCGCTATTACCGCCTTTGCAGGCGACCTGAAACTGCGATCGACCGGCTAAATTACTTGCCAGCCTTGGCACGCTTCGCACCGTACTTCGAGCGAGCCTGCTTACGATCCTTGACGCCCTGGGTATCCAACGAGCCGCGAACCATGTGGTAACGCACACCCGGCAAGTCCTTCACACGGCCGCCGCGAATCAGCACGACCGAGTGTTCCTGCAGGTTGTGGCCTTCGCCACCAATGTACGAAATGACTTCGAAGCCGTTCGTCAGACGAACCTTGGCGACCTTACGGAGTGCCGAGTTCGGCTTCTTCGGCGTCGTGGTGTACACACGGGTGCACACGCCCCGACGCTGGGGGCAGTCCTGCAAAGCCGGGCTCTTGCTCTTCGTCGTTTCCGACGTGCGGCCTTTGCGAACCAGTTGATTGATGGTTGGCATTGATTATTCCTGAAATTGAACAAAATCGACGCATCGGTTTCCGGGCAAAGCGGAAACGCCCGCGCATCGAACTTCCGGCTGGCCCGCTCACGCACGAACTGAAGTTGCGCGTAGGCATTCCAAGAACCGGAACCTAACATAATATTCCGAAAATACTAAGGGAGTCAACAGGTTGCGGTGTTTCGCCCGTGTCAATCCGGCTCAACAGCCAGACGACGTCAGTCTGCCGCTACGACGTGCAGCAATTCGTCGCCGAAACGGTCCAGTTTACGCGCCCCCATGCCCGGAATCCCGCGCAGACCGTCGATCGAATCGGGGCCGAGACGGGCGATTTCCGCGAGCGTCGCGTCATGGAAAATCACATAAGCCGGCACTCCGTCGCTCTTCGCGGTTTCTGTGCGCCACATGCGTAGGCGCTCCCAGCGGGCCCGCTCGCGAGGGCCCATGCCAATGGTCGGATCGGCGCGCTCGCTCGTACGACCCGACGATTGACGCGTGCGTGTCGGCTTGACGTAGCGACGCATCGTCACCTTCTGCTCGCCCTTGAGCACCGGCTTGCTCGCCTCCGTCAGCACGAGCGAACCGAAGCCCTCGTGGTCGACCGTCAGGTAACCGAACGCGACGAGTTGGCGAAAGATCGCACGCCACTCCGGCTCACCGAGCGCCGCGCCGATACCGAACGTGGTCAGCTTCTCGTGGCCGCGCTGCAGGATTTTTTCGCTGCGGTTGCCACGCAAAATATCTATCAGGTGTCCGGCTCCGAAATGAAAGCCGCTCGCACGCTGCGCGCGAAACACGCACGACAGCGCCATCTGAGCCTCGCGCGTTGCATCCCAGGTCGGCGGCGGCTCGAGGCAGTTGTCGCAGTTGCCGCACGGCTGGCTCGTTTCGCCGAAGTACGCGAGCAGGCGCACCCGCCGGCAAGTCGCCGTTTCGCACAAACCGAGCAGCGCGTCGAGCTTGCCGGTCTGGACGCGCTTGTGCGCGTCGTCTGCTTCGGATTCGTCGATCATCTTGCGCTGCTGCACGACGTCGCCGAGCCCGTAGGCCATCCACGCGTTCGACGGCAGTCCGTCGCGGCCCGCGCGGCCGGTCTCCTGGTAGTACCCTTCCACGCTCTTGGGCAAATCCAGATGCGCGACGAACCGCACGTCGGGTTTGTCGATGCCCATGCCGAACGCAATCGTCGCGCACATCACGATGCCTTCCTCGCGCTGGAACATCTCCTGATGTTTCTGGCGCACCTCGAACTCCATGCCGGCGTGGTACGGCAGCGCGCGCATGCCCTTTTCCTTCAGCCACTCCGCGGTTTCCTCGACCTTGCGGCGCGACAGGCAATAAACGACGCCCGCGTCGGTCGTACCGTCGGCTTTCGTATGCTCGGCGCGGATGAAGTCGAGCAGTTGCGTGCGCGCGTTGTCTTTTTCGGCGATGCGATAGCGGATGTTCGGCCGATCGAAACTCGACACGAACACGCGCGCGTCTTCGAGCGCGAGACGGTGGATGATTTCGTCGCGTGTGATCGCGTCGGCGGTCGCCGTCAGCGCGATGCGCGGGACATTCGGAAAGCGCTCGTGCAGCACCGACAGCTGAATATATTCGGGCCGGAAATCGTGTCCCCATTGCGACACGCAGTGCGCTTCGTCGATCGCGAAAAGACCGATGCGCGTGCGTTCGAGCAGTTCCTGGAAGCGCGGCGTCATCAGCCGCTCCGGTGCGACGTAGAGCAGATCGATGTCGCCGTCGCGGAGCGCCCGCTCGGTGGCCACCGCCTCCGCGCTCGACAACGTTGAGTTCAGGTACGCGGCCCGCACGCCGACTTCGGTCAGCGCGGCCACCTGATCCTGCATCAGCGCGATCAGTGGCGACACCACGATGCCGGTGCCAAAGCCGCGTTCGCGCCGCACCAGCGACGGGATCTGATAGCACAGCGATTTGCCGCCGCCCGTCGGCATCAGCACAAGGCAATCGCCACCGTCGGCGACGTGCTCGACAATTTCGCCCTGCTGCCCTCTGAACGCGGGATAACCAAAGACTTCATTGAGGATTTCGAGCGGTCGGGACATGTATTTGAGAGAGACGGCGAAAGGAACGGCACGCAGGCGGTGAGACGAATTTTACCAACCCATTCGTGCCGCGCCCGCGCTTTGCGACAACGTTAGCCATCGGGCCTAGGACGAATGGCACTTACTTAAGCCTACATGGAGGAGAAGACGCGGGTAAGTGCTTGAAGAGAAAGGGAGGGGGCTGATCCAGGGATTGATACGATGGTTGTTACCAGGCAAACACCGTCTCATTCCAAAGATCAGCCCCCATGGATCGTAATGCACGAAGTCATCACAGGCAAACACGAAGCAGGGTTCAAAGCCGGGCGTGCAGGGCCCAGGCGGTAGACTACTTCAACATACTGACGAGCCCGGGGCTGTTGGGCATAACGGAAGCGTATTTGCCAGAACATCGGGAACGGCTGTATCCGCCGACGGTGACACTGTCGATGTTCATGCGCCAGGCGCTGGAAGAGGACGCCTCCTGTCAGAAGGCAGTCAACGGGTGGGCGGCGCAGCGAGCTGCCGATGGGCTGCGGCCCATGAGTGTGCGTACGGGAGGCTACTGCCGCGCTCGCCAGAGACTGCCGCTGACGATGGTGCGGGAGTTGGCGCGCGAGACGGGGCGCCAACTGCATGAGCAGGCCGAGCCTGCCTGGAAGTGGCGCGGGCGCCCGGTCAAGCTGGTTGACGGCACCGGGATCTCGATGCCCGATACGCCGTCGAACCAGGCCCGTTTCCCGCAGTCCAGTGCTCAGGCCGAAGGAGTGGGCTTTCCATTGGCCTATCTGGTTGCGGTGATCTGTCTGGCAAGCGGCGCAGTACTGGAGTCGGCGGTCGGAACTTACGCGGGCAAAGGCAGCGGGGAGCTGACGGCGTTTCGCATGCTGCAAGGCACGTTTCGCAAAGGTGACGTGATCGTCGCCGATGCCTTGTACTGCCACTACTTTCTGATGGCCTCAATGATCGCCGCCGGGGTGGACGTCGTGATGGAACAGCATGGGGCACGCCGCACCGACTTTCGGCGAGGCCGGTCCCTGGGCACGCGCGATCACATTGTGACGTGGCCCAAACCCCGGCAGCGTCCTGACTGGATGACGCATGAGCAGTACCAGGCCTTCCCCGATGAACTGATGGTGCGCGAGTCCAGGCTGCATCACCGGGTGCTGGTCACCACGATGCTTGATGCACGCAAGACCAGCAAACAGGACCTCTCGCAGTTGTACGCCAGGCGCTGGAACGTGGAACTGGATCTACGTAACATCAAGACGACGATGGGCATGGATGTGCTGCATTGCCAGACTGCCCACATGAACGAAAAGGAGATCTGGGTCCATCTGCTGGCCTACAACGTGATTCGGCTGCTGATGGCTCAGGCCGCCAGTCACCATGCCACTGACCCGAGAACACTGAGTTTCAAACACACGGTGCAGTTATGGACTGAATGGCTGGCCAGAGGTCTGACGGCAACTCACAACCAGAGTCTCCTGTTCAACCTGATCACGCAGTCTTGCGTTGGGAGTCGCCCCGGTCGCATCGAACCACGAATGCGCAAACGAAGACCGAAGTCCTACCCATGGCTGAAAGAGCCTCGTCACATCGCACGTGAGCGCGTCCAAAAATATGGGCACGCTCCACGGGCTTAAGTAAGTGCCATTCGGCCTAGGACTGCTCCGGCACTTGGCACCCATGCACGCGCAAAAAGAGCAAAAAAAAACCGCTCAGTCGAAACTGAGCGGCCTTCGTGGCTCGTAAGGCAAGGCGGCTTGCGCCGCCAGCACTTACTCGCCCGAGTGTTGCTGTTCGGCAGCCGGCGTTTCCGGCGTACCGAATTCGAACGACTCTTCCGCTGCGATCTGATCGAAACGCTCGCGGTCGGCCAGTTCCTTGCTCTTGCGCGCCTTGTGGAACGCGAGACCCGTACCGGCCGGAATCAGGCGGCCGACGATCACGTTTTCCTTCAGGCCACGCAGGTCGTCGCGCTTGCCCATGATCGCCGCTTCGGTCAGCACGCGGGTCGTTTCCTGGAACGACGCCGCGGAGATGAACGAATCGGTCGACAGCGACGCCTTCGTGATACCGAGCAGCACGTTTTCGTACGTTGCCGGACGCTTGTCTTCCGCGATCATACGGTCGTTCTCGTCGAGCATGTCCGACCGCTCGACCTGTTCGCCCGGGATGAAACGCGTATCGCCGTTGTCCGAAATCTGCACGCGGCGCAGCATCTGACGGACGATCACTTCGATGTGCTTGTCGTTGATCTTCACGCCTTGCAGACGGTACACGTCCTGCACTTCGTCCACGATGTAGCGCGACAGCGCCTCGACGCCCTGCAGACGCAGGATGTCGTGCGGATCCGCCGGTCCGTCGACGATCATTTCGCCCTTGTTGACGACCTGACCATCGTGCACCAGAACCTGCTTTTCCTTCGCGATCAGGAACTCGTGCTGGTTGCCCTCGAGGTCCGTGATAACGAGACGCTGCTTGCCCTTCGTGTCCTTACCGAACGACGTCGTACCCGTGACTTCCGCCAGGATACCCGCGTCCTTCGGCGAACGTGCTTCGAACAGTTCCGCCACACGCGGCAGACCACCGGTAATGTCACGCGTCTTCTGCGATTCGGTCGGGATACGTGCGAGCACTTCGCCGACCTGCACCTGCTGACCGTCCTTCACGGTGATCAGCGCGCCGACCTGGAAGCCGATCTGCACCGAGTGCTCGGTGTTCGGGATCTTCACTTCCTCGCCGTTCGCATCCAGCAGCTTGACCTGCGGACGCACCGTCTTCGACGCCTGCGAACCACGACGCTTCACGTCGATCACGACGAGCGTGGACAGACCCGTCACGTCGTCGATCTGTTTCGCGACCGTCACGCCTTCCTCGACGTTCTCGAACTTCACCGTACCACCGTACTCGGTGATGATCGGACGCGTCATCGGATCCCACGTGGCCAGTTGCGTGCCAGCCTTGATCTGCGCACCGTCGAGCTGCAGCAGCGTGGCGCCGTACGGCACCTTGTGACGCTCGCGCTCGCGGCCGTGATCGTCGGTGATCATCGCTTCACCCGAACGCGAGATGACGATCTGCTCGCCCTTCGCATTCGTGACGTAACGCATCGTCGACGTGAAACGCACCGTACCGTTCGACTTCGCTTCGACCGACGATGCCACCGCCGCACGCGACGCCGCGCCACCGATGTGGAACGTACGCATCGTGAGCTGCGTGCCCGGTTCACCGATTGACTGCGCCGCGATCACGCCGACCGCTTCGCCGACGTTCACCAGCGAGCCGCGGCCGAGGTCGCGACCGTAGCAGGCCGCGCACAGACCGTAGCGCGTTTCGCAGGTCAGCGGCGTGCGTACCCGCACTTCGTCGATGCCGAGGCGTTCGATGTCTTCGACCGCGTCTTCGTCGAGCAGTGTGCCCGCTTCGAACAGCGTTTCCTGCGATTCCGGGTTGACGATGTCAGCCACGGCCACGCGACCCAGGATACGGTCACGCAGCGCTTCGACCACTTCACCGCCTTCCACGAGCGCCTTCATCGCCACGCCGTTCGACGTGCCGCAATCTTCCTCGACGACGACCAGATCCTGCGTCACGTCGACGAGACGACGCGTCAGGTAACCCGAGTTCGCGGTCTTCAGTGCCGTATCAGCCAGACCCTTACGTGCACCGTGGGTCGAGATGAAGTACTGCAACACGTTCAGACCTTCGCGGAAGTTCGCCGTAATCGGCGTCTCGATGATCGAGCCGTCCGGCTTCGCCATCAGACCGCGCATACCGGCCAGCTGACGGATCTGAACCGCGGAACCACGAGCGCCTGAGTCCGCCATCATGTAGATGGAGTTGAACGACTCCTGACGCGTCTGGTTGCCGTCGCGGTCCGTGACCGGTTCCGTCGACAGCTGCTCCATCATTGCCTTGCCGACCGCTTCCGACGTCGCCGACCAGATGTCGACCACGTTGTTGTAGCGCTCCTGCGCAGTGACGAGACCCGACATGTACTGACGGTCGTATTCCTTCACCTTCTTCGCGGCGTCGCCAACGATGGTTTCCTTCTGCGGCGGTACGAGCATGTCGTCGACGCAAATCGAAATACCAGCGCGCGTTGCCAGACGGAAGCCCGACTGCATCAGTTGGTCGGCGAAAATCACCGTCTCACGCAGACCGCACTTGCGGAACGCGGTGTTGATCAGACGCGAGATTTCCTTCTTCTTCAGCGGCTTGTTCAGCACCGAGAACGGCAGACCCGGCGGCAGGATTTCCGACAGGATCGAGCGGCCAACCGTGGTCGCATACAGCGTGATCTTCGGTACGAACGCCGGGCCGCCTTCCGACTTGTCTTCGTTGTGGACCATTTCGGTGATCCGCACGTTGACGCGCGAGGCCAGTTCGACTTCCTTGTTCTCGTACGCGCGCAGCACTTCCGACACGCCCGTGAACGTCAGGCCTTCGCCCTTGCCGTTCACCGCTTCACGCGTCGCGTAGTACAGGCCGAGCACGATATCCTGCGACGGCACGATCGACGGATCGCCGTTAGCCGGGAACAGTACGTTGTTCGACGCGAGCATCAGCGTGCGCGCTTCCATCTGCGCTTCGAGCGACAGCGGCACGTGAACGGCCATCTGGTCACCGTCGAAGTCGGCGTTGAACGCCGCGCAAACGAGCGGGTGCAGCTGGATTGCCTTACCTTCGATCAGCACCGGCTCGAAAGCCTGGATGCCGAGACGGTGCAGCGTCGGCGCACGGTTCAGCATGACCGGATGTTCGCGGATCACCTCTTCGAGGATGTCCCACACCACCGGTGTCTGGTTCTCGACCTCCTTCTTCGCAGCCTTGATGGTGGTAGCGACACCCATCACTTCGAGCTTGTTGAAGATGAACGGCTTGAACAGTTCGAGCGCCATCAGCTTCGGCAGACCGCACTGATGCAGCTTCAGCGTCGGGCCGACCACGATCACCGAACGGCCCGAGTAGTCGACACGCTTACCGAGCAGGTTCTGACGGAAGCGACCGCCCTTACCCTTGATCATGTCCGCGAGCGACTTTAGCGGACGCTTGTTCGCACCGGTCATCGCCTTGCCGCGACGGCCGTTGTCGAGCAGCGAGTCGACGGCTTCCTGCAGCATCCGCTTTTCGTTGCGGACGATGATTTCAGGCGCCTTCAGCTCGAGCAAACGCTTCAACCGGTTGTTACGGTTGATCACACGGCGATACAGGTCGTTCAGATCCGACGTCGCGAAACGGCCGCCGTCGAGCGGGACGAGCGGACGCAGTTCCGGCGGCAGCACCGGCAGCACTTCGAGGACCATCCAGTCCGGCTTGATGCCCGAACGCTGGAACGCCTCGAGCACTTTCAGGCGCTTGGCGTACTTCTTGATCTTCGCTTCCGAGCCGGTGTTCTTGAGCTCCGTGCGCAGCAGCTCGACCTGCTCGTCGATGTTGATCGCGCGCAGCAGTTCGCGAACACCTTCCGCGCCCATTTCGGCACGGAATTCGTCGCCGTATTCCTCGACCTTGTTGTAGTAATCCTCTTCGGTCATGATCTGCCGCGCTTTCAGCGGCGTCATGCCCGGATCGATCACCACGTATGCTTCGAAGTACAGCACGCGCTCGATGTCGCGCAGCGTCATGTCGAGCACCATGCCCAGACGCGACGGCAGCGACTTCAGGAACCAGATGTGCGCGACCGGCGAGGCCAGCTCAATGTGGCCCATTCGCTCACGACGCACCTTCGCGAGCGTCACTTCGACGCCGCACTTCTCGCAGATCACGCCGCGGTGCTTCAGGCGCTTGTACTTGCCGCAAAGGCATTCGTAGTCCTTGATCGGACCGAAAATCTTCGCGCAGAACAGACCATCGCGCTCCGGCTTGAACGTGCGGTAGTTGATGGTTTCCGGCTTCTTGACTTCACCGAACGACCACGAACGGATCTTGTCCGGCGAGGCCAGACCGATCTTGATCGCGTCGAAAACTTCAGGTTGTTGGACTTGCTTGAATAGATCGAGCAAAGCTTTCATCGCTTCTCTCCAGTAGTCCGATTAGTTCCGGTCCAGGTCGATGTCGATACCCAGCGACCGGATTTCCTTCACCAACACGTTGAACGACTCAGGCATGCCGGCATCGATCACGTGATCGCCCTTGACCAGGTTCTCGTAAACCTTGGTCCGGCCCGTCACGTCGTCCGACTTCACCGTCAGCATTTCCTGCAGCACGTACGATGCGCCGTACGCTTCGAGCGCCCACACTTCCATTTCACCGAAACGCTGGCCACCGAACTGCGCCTTACCGCCCAACGGCTGCTGCGTGACGAGCGAGTACGGGCCCGTGGAACGCGCGTGCATCTTGTCGTCGACCAGGTGATGCAGCTTCAGGTAGTGCATGTAGCCGACCGTCACCGTACGTTCGAACATCTCACCCGTGCGACCGTCGAACAGACGCACCTGGTTCTTCGACGGCGTCATGCCGAGGTTTTCAGCGATGTCGTCCGGGAACGCCAGATCCAGCGCACGGGACATTTCTTCTTCCGTCGCACCGTCGAACACCGGCGTTGCGAACGGCACGCCTTCGCGCAGGTTCTTCGCCAGTTCGAGGATTTCGTCGTCGCTGAAGCTGTCCAGCTCTTCGGCGCGGCCCGATTCGTTGTAGATCTTGATCAGGAATTCGCGCAGTTCAGCGATCTTCGCCTGACGCTGCAGCATTTCGCCGATACGCCAGCCGAGACCCTTCGCGGCCCAACCCAGATGCACTTCGAGAACCTGACCCACGTTCATCCGCGACGGCACGCCGAGCGGGTTCAGAACGACGTCAGCCGGACGGCCGTCGGCCATGTACGGCATGTCTTCGATCGGCACGATCTTCGACACGACACCCTTGTTACCGTGACGGCCTGCCATCTTGTCGCCAGGCTGCAGACGGCGCTTCACCGCCAGATACACCTTGACCATCTTCAGCACGCCCGGCGGCAGTTCGTCGCCTTGCGTGAGCTTCTTGCGCTTCTCTTCGAACGCGAGGTCGAACTGGTGACGCTTCTCTTCAATCGAGTTCTTGATCGCTTCGAGCTGGGCCGCTGCTTCTTCATCCGCGAGGCGGATGTCGAACCAGTGATAGTGGTCCAGATCTTCGAGGTAAGCGCGGTCGATCTTCGTGCCCTTCGCGAGCTTCTTCGGACCGCCGTTCACCACCTTGCCTTCGAGCATGCGTGCGAGACGCTGGAACGCATCGCCTTCCACGATACGCAACTGGTCGTTCAGGTCGAGACGATAGCGCTTCAGTTCATCGTCGATGATCTGTTGCGCGCGCTTGTCGCGCTGGATGCCTTCACGCGTGAATACCTGCACGTCGATCACAGTGCCGCTCATGCCCGACGGCACGCGCAGCGACGTGTCCTTCACGTCCGACGCCTTCTCACCGAAGATCGCGCGCAGCAGCTTTTCTTCCGGCGTGAGCTGGGTTTCGCCCTTCGGCGTGACCTTGCCGACCAGCACGTCGCCCGCCTCGACTTCCGCGCCGATGTACACGATGCCCGACTCGTCGAGACGGCCAAGCTGCACTTCGGCGAGATTCGAGATGTCGCGCGTGATTTCTTCCGGTCCGAGCTTCGTGTCGCGTGCAACGACGTTCAGTTCTTCGATGTGAATCGACGTGTAACGGTCGTCCGCAACGACCTTCTCCGAAATCAGGATGGAGTCTTCGAAGTTGTAGCCGTTCCATGGCATGAACGCGATCAGCATGTTCTGGCCGAGCGCGAGCTCGCCCAGATCGGTCGATGCGCCGTCAGCCAGCACGTCGCCGCGCGCAACCTTGTCGCCCATCTTCACGATCGGACGCTGGTTGATGTTCGTGTTCTGGTTCGAACGCGTGTACTTGATCAGATTGTAGATGTCGACGCCGACTTCACCCGCGACCGCTTCGTCGTCGTTCACGCGAATTACGATACGGCCCGCGTCGACGTAATCGACCACACCGCCACGCAGTGCCTGAACCGTCGTGCCCGAGTCGACCGCCACGGTGCGTTCGATACCCGTACCGACGACCGGCTTTTCCGGACGCAGACACGGGACGGCCTGACGCTGCATGTTCGAGCCCATCAATGCGCGGTTCGCGTCGTCGTGCTCGAGGAACGGAATCAGCGAAGCTGCGACCGACACGATCTGCGACGGCGCCACGTCCATGTACTGAATGCGGTCCGGCGTGACCATCAGCGTTTCGCCCGCTTCACGCGACGACACGAGTTCGTCGGTCAGCGTGCGGTCGTCGGCCACCGCCGCGTTCGCCTGAGCGATCACGTAACGGCCTTCTTCGATCGCCGACAGATAGTCAATCTGGTCGGTCACCTTGCCGTCCGCCACCTTGCGATATGGCGTTTCGAGGAAGCCGTATTCGTTCAGGTGCGCGTACAGAGCGAGCGAGTTGATCAGACCGATGTTCGGACCTTCCGGCGTTTCAATCGGGCACACACGGCCGTAGTGAGTTGGGTGCACGTCGCGGACTTCGAAGCCGGCGCGCTCACGAGTCAGACCGCCCGGGCCTAGTGCAGAAACACGACGCTTGTGCGTGATTTCCGACAGCGGATTGGTCTGGTCCATGAACTGCGACAGCTGCGACGACCCGAAGAACTCGCGAATCGCCGACGAGATCGGCTTCGAGTTGATCAGGTCGTGCGGCATCAAGTTTTCGCTTTCGGCCTGGCCGAGGCGTTCCTTCACAGCACGTTCGACACGCACGAGGCCCGCGCGGAACTGGTTCTCAGCGAGTTCGCCGACGCAGCGCACACGACGGTTGCCGAGGTGGTCGATGTCGTCCACTTCGCCCTTGCCGTTGCGCAGCTCGACGAGGATCTTGATCGTCGCGAGAATGTCGTCGTCCTGCAGCGTCATCGGACCGACGATTTCATCACGGCCGACGCGCCGGTTGAACTTCATACGACCCACCTTCGACAGGTCGTACGCTTCTTCGCTGTAGAACAGACGGTTGAACAGTGCCTCGACCGCTTCTTCCGTCGGCGGCTCGCCCGGACGCATCATGCGGTAGATCGCGATACGTGCGGCCATCTTGTCGGCCGTTTCGTCGATACGCAGCGTCGACGAGATGTACGGACCTTGGTCCAGATCGTTCGTGTAGAGCGTCTGGATGTCCTTGATCTTCGCTTCGCGCAGCTTCTCGAGCACGGATTCGGTAATTTCGTCGTTGGCGTTCGCGATGACTTCACCCGTATCGCCGTCGATCACGTTCTTCGCGAGCACGCGGCCGAGCAGATAATCTTCCGGCACCGAGATGAACTTGGTCTTCGCGTTATCGAGGTCGCGAATGTGCTTGGCGTTGATCCGCTTGTCCTTCTGGACGATCACGTTGCCATCGCGGTCCGTGATATCGAAGCGCGCGACTTCACCGCGCAAACGCTCCGGCACGAATTCCATCTGCGCGCCTTCCGGCATCAGCGTGAAATTGTCGAACACGAAGAAGTTTGCGAGGATCTGTTCCGGCGTCAGGCCGATTGCCTTTAGCAGGATCGTAACCGGCATCTTACGACGACGGTCGACGCGGAAGTACAGCACGTCCTTCGGGTCGAACTCGAAGTCGAGCCACGAGCCACGGTAGGGAATGATACGTGCCGAAAACAGCAGCTTGCCCGAGCTGTGCGTCTTGCCCTTGTCGTGTTCGAAGAAAACACCCGGCGAACGGTGCAACTGCGAAACGATCACACGTTCCGTGCCGTTGATGACGAACGAACCGGTCGGCGTCATGAGCGGGATTTCGCCCATGTACACTTCCTGTTCCTTCACTTCTTTGACGACCGGCTTGCTCGGTGATTCTTTGTCGAGCAGCACCAGACGCACCTTGGCGCGCAGCGCCGAGCAGTACGTCAGACCGCGCTGCTGGCATTCCTTGATGTTGAATGCCGGCGGCGACAGCATGTAGCTGACGAACTCAAGGCGCGCGAAGCCGTTGTGCGAAACGATCGGAAAAACGGAAGTAAACGCGGCCTGCAAGCCTTCCGGCTTGCGTTGCGTAGATGACGTATCTGCTTGCAGAAACGTGCTGAATGATTCAAGCTGGGTAGCCAGCAGGAAAGGTACTTGGTGAACGATGGGGCGCTTCGCAAAACTCTTGCGAATACGCTTCTTCTCGGTGAAGGAATATTGCATACGATCTCCGAATCACGGCGGGCATAGTTGTCGAGGCAGGATACCTTGATGAGACAACCCGAGTGTTCACCGACTGAGACCCGATGGCCGTCCGATGGCTTGAACGAGCCTAGAAGCTTGGTGGTTGGCCGCTACCAACCGCTGGCTGACGGCAGCGGATGCCTGTGTTGCCCGCTACCCGACCAAACTTGCCTTCTGCAGTCGCTTCAGAAGACAAAGAGAAATGCCGGTCAAAATTACCGTGGGCGTTTTTCTTTGGCTTCTGGGAATCACATTCCTGCCGGCATACGCCCGCAAAAACGCGTCCTCCACAAAGCACAAAAAGGCCGGCGGTGAAAAACCGCCAGCCTTCGCACAGCGCGTTGAAGCTTACTTGATTTCAACCTTCGCGCCGGCTTCTTCCAGCTTCTTCTTGGCTTCTTCAGCAGCAGCCTTGGGCACCGCTTCCTTAACGGGCTTCGGTGCACCGTCGACCAGATCCTTCGCTTCCTTCAGGCCGAGACCCGTCAGTTCGCGAACAGCCTTAATGACCGAAACCTTGTTTGCACCGGTTTCAGCCAAGATGACCGTGAATTCGGTCTGCTCTTCAGCAGCAGCAGCGCCGCCGGCTGCACCTGCCGGGCCAGCCACTGCAACAGCAGCTGCCGAGACGCCAAACTTTTCTTCGAACGCCTTGACCAACTCGTTCAGTTCCAGAACCGACATCGAGCCTACGGCTTCGAGGATGTCTTCTTTTGCGATTGCCATTTGAAATACTCCTAAATTGAATTCGGATACAGCCAGCGATCAATCACGCTCGACTGAAGTGCATTACGCAGCGGCTTCTTCGCCTTGCTTCTTTTCTGCCAGCGCGGCCAGAGCGCGCGCGAAGCCAGAAACAGGTGCCTGCATAACGTACAACAGCTTGGAGAGCAGTTCTTCGCGGCTCGGGATGCTTGCCAGCGCTTGCACGCCCGCCTTGTCCATCACCTTGCCTTCGTAGGAACCAGCCTTGATGACCAACTTGTCATTGCTCTTGCTGAAGTCATTGACGACCTTAGCAGCAGCAATCGCATCTTCCGAGATGCCGTAGATCAGGGGGCCAGTCATCTGCTCTGCCAGCGGAGCAAACGGGGTACCCTCGACGGCGCGACGCGCCAGCGTGTTCTTCAACACGCGAAGGTAAACCTGTTGCTCACGCGCTTTCGCGCGCAGCTTGGTCAGATCGCCAACCGCGATTCCACGATACTCAGCCAGAACCACGGTCTGAGCTTTCGCGACTTGCGCGGCAACCTCAGCGACGACGGCCTGCTTGCTTTCTTTGTTTAGTGGCACGGTTAACCTCCAGATTCGATACACGCAGCGTGCGCCTTGTGTACCGCATTCAATAACGGCGTCCGACCAGTCAGGAGTATTTCGACCGTCAAAAATCCGTATCGCTACAGACATCGAACGGCTTCATCACTACAAAACCTTTTCGGGTTCGCCATCTGCGTTGGCTTTACATTAAGGACCCGCCTACTTGCTGCGTGCCCACCAACGGTCTTTGACAACCGGTCGCGCGATGCAGACTGCCACCTCGCAACCGCCCAAAGCCCTTAGAAGCCGCCCCAACTCGCGCCGGAGCGGCGAAATTCATTACTGGGCAGCGATCGACGTCTGGTCGACACGAACACCAACACCCATCGTGCTCGACAGAGCGACCTTGCGCAGATACACGCCCTTGCTCGTTGCCGGCTTCGCCTTCTGCAGCGCTTCGATCAGCGCATTCAGGTTGTTGCGCAGTGCTGCCGGTTCAAACGAAGCGCGGCCGATCGTTGCGTGGATAATGCCGGCCTTGTCGACACGGAATTGCACCTGACCAGCCTTGGCGTTCTTGACCGCGGTCGCGACGTCCGGCGTGACCGTGCCAACCTTCGGGTTCGGCATCAGGCCACGCGGGCCGAGAATCTGCCCGAGCGTACCGACGATACGCATCGTGTCCGGCGAAGCGATCACGATGTCGAAGTTCAGGTTCCCGGCCTTGACCTGTTCGGCCAGGTCTTCCATACCGACGACGTCAGCACCAGCGGCACGAGCCTGCTCAGCCTTTTCGCCCTGCGCGAACACAGCGACGCGGACCGACTTACCGGTACCAGCGGGCAGCACGACCGAGCCGCGAACCACTTGATCCGACTTCTTTGCGTCAATGCCGAGTTGCACGGCGACGTCGATCGACTCGTCGAACTTCGCGCTTGCGCATTCCTTCACGAGCGACAGAGCGTCTTCGATCGGGTACAGCTTCTGACGATCCACTTTGGCTGCAAATGCTTGCAGACGCTTCGAAAGCTTAGCCATTTACACGCCCTCCACGGTGATGCCCATCGAGCGGGCGCTACCAGCGATCGTACGAACCGCTGCGTCCAGATCAGCAGCCGTCAGATCGGGCATCTTGGTCTTGGCGATATCTTCAGCTTGAGCGCGGGTGATCTTGCCCACTTTGTCGGTATGCGGCTTGCTCGAACCCTTATCGAGCTTCGCTGCCTTCTTGATCAGAACCGTAGCCGGCGGCGTCTTCAGAACGAACGTGAAGCTCTTGTCCGCGAATGCCGTGATCACGACAGGAATCGGCAGACCCGGTTCCATCGCTTGAGTCTGCGCGTTGAACGCCTTGCAGAACTCCATGATGTTCAGGCCGCGCTGACCCAGTGCCGGACCAACCGGCGGCGACGGATTGGCTTTACCTGCAGGAATCTGCAGCTTGATAAAGCCGATAATTTTCTTTGCCATTTCGAGAACCTCTGTGGAACGCCGCCTTACGGGCGGACGCTCAGTGAGTAGTAGCGCGTGTTCGCCGACAAACTGGCTAGTTACGCTCCTCAACGGCCATTACGCGGACCGTAAGCGCGAAATACGGAACGCACCTAGCGGTGCGTTCCGTAAAATCTAGACTACAACTTTTCGACTTGGCCGAATTCCAACTCGACCGGCGTTGCGCGGCCGAAGATTGTAACGGAAACACGGACTCGCGACTTTTCGTAGTTCACTTCTTCGACGCTGCCGTTGAAATCTGTGAACGGGCCTTCTTTCACGCGCACCATCTCGCCCACCTCAAACAGGGTCTTCGGACGCGGCTTCTCCACGCCCTCCTGCATCTGCGACATGATCTTTTCAACTTCCCGAGGGGAGATCGGGCTCGGCCGATTACGCGCCCCGCCGACGAAGCCGGTCACCTTCGCCGTATTTTTGACGAGGTGCCACGTTTCGTCTGTCATTTCCATTTCGACTAAAACATAGCCCGGGAAGAAACGACGTTCGGTTACTGATTTGTGACCGCCCTTTACCTCAACAACCTCTTCCGTTGGAACGAGGATCTGGCCGAACTGATCCTGCATACCAGCCCGCTCGATGCGCTCCTGAAGCGCTCGTTGCACGCTCTTCTCCATACCGGAATATGCGTGCACTACGTACCAACGTTTGCCGCTCGGGGATGCCGGAGTATCACTCATATCATTTCCAACCCAGAATCGCCGAGAAAATCGCCCACTCAATGGATTTATCACAAACCCAGAGGAAGATAGCCATCACGACTACGAAGCCGAAGACCACGAGTGTTGTTTGGGTCGCCTCTTTGCGACTCGGCCAGACTACCTTGCGGACCTCTTTGTATGAGTCATTGGCGAAAGCGATGAAACCCTTGCCAGGCGCCGAGAGAAGACCGACTACGACACCCGCGATCGCACCAACAGCCAAGGCGGCTCCGCGGATGTACCATTCCTGGCCATTAAGCCAGAAGAACCCCACGAACCCGGCCAAGACCAGCAACACACCTGCGATCAACATCAACTTGTCGCCGGATGTATTTACAGTTTCGACGGAAGGATTCGCCATAACACCTTAACAAGCGCCACTACGGCGCGATAGTTGGCAGGGGCAGAGGGAATCGAACCCCCAACCTTCGGTTTTGGAGACCGACGCTCTGCCAGTTGAGCTATACCCCTAAACCATTTGGGGTTGACGACACCGCCAACCCCGATACAACCGATTGTCGAGAACTCTCTGGCGTTACTCGATGATCTTGGCGACGACACCAGCGCCGACCGTACGGCCACCTTCGCGAATTGCGAAGCGCAGACCTTCTTCCATCGCGATCGGGTTGATCAGTTTCACCGTGATCGACACGTTGTCGCCCGGCATCACCATTTCCTTGTCCTTCGGCAGCTCGATCGAGCCCGTCACGTCCGTCGTACGGAAGTAGAACTGCGGACGGTAGTTGTTGAAGAACGGCGTGTGACGGCCGCCTTCGTCCTTGCTCAGCACGTACACTTCAGCCGTGAAGTGCGTGTGCGGGTTGATCGAACCCGGCTTGGCCAGAACCTGACCACGCTCCACGTCTTCACGCTTCGTGCCGCGCAGCAGGATACCAACGTTGTCGCCTGCCTGACCCTGGTCGAGCAGCTTGCGGAACATTTCCACGCCCGTGCAGGTCGTCTTGGCCGTTGCGCGGATACCGACGATCTCGATTTCCTCGCCAACCTTGATCACGCCGCGCTCGACGCGACCCGTCACCACCGTGCCGCGACCCGAGATCGAGAACACGTCTTCCACCGGCATCAGGAACGCACCGTCAACCGCGCGCTCCGGCGTCGGGATGTACGTGTCCAGCGCATCGGCCAGGTTCATGATCGCCACCTCGCCCAGCTCGCCCTTGTCGCCTTCCAGCGCCAGCTTGGCCGAACCCTTGATGATCGGCGTCTCGTCGCCCGGGAAGTCGTACTTCGACAGAAGTTCGCGAACTTCCATCTCGACGAGCTCCAGCAGCTCGGCGTCGTCCACCATGTCGCACTTGTTCAGGAACACGATGATGTACGGAACGCCAACCTGACGCGCCAGCAGGATGTGCTCACGCGTTTGCGGCATCGGGCCGTCGGCAGCCGAGCACACCAGGATTGCGCCGTCCATCTGCGCCGCGCCCGTGATCATGTTCTTCACGTAGTCTGCGTGGCCCGGGCAGTCGACGTGTGCGTAGTGGCGGTTAGCCGTTTCGTACTCGACGTGCGCGGTGTTGATGGTAATGCCACGCGCCTTTTCTTCCGGCGCCGCGTCGATCTGGTCGTACGCCTTCGCTTCGCCGCCAAACTTCTGCGTCAGGACCGTCGTGATCGCTGCCGTCAGCGTGGTCTTGCCGTGGTCAACGTGACCGATCGTGCCCACGTTCACGTGCGGCTTGGTCCGCTCAAACTTACCCTTGGCCATTTTCGACTCCTAAGAGGATTTTCCGTACGTTGCGCCGGGCGCAAACAATCACCGATTACTTCTGGTGCCCATGGGCAGGATCGAACTGCCGACCTCTCCCTTACCAAGGGAGTGCTCTACCACTGAGCCACATGGGCGCTACCTCTGTGTTGCTGGAGCGGGTGAAGGGAATCGAACCCTCGTCGTAAGCTTGGAAGGCTTCTGCTCTACCATTGAGCTACACCCGCAAGGATCATGGATTCCCAACAACTGCTACATCGTGCATTCTGGTGGAGGAGGTTGGATTCGAACCAACGTAGGCGTAAGCCAACAGATTTACAGTCTGCCCCCTTTAGCCACTCGGGCACCCCTCCGCAGAGAACTGATGATTATGGGGGAACAATGTCTCTTTGTCAAGGGCTGCTTGACCGTTCCGATCCCAACGCTCTCACTTATATAGTGATTGGCTGTTAGCCGTTCGTAAACGCAAAAACCCCACCGCGGCGGGTGGGGTTTCTGACTGGAGGGGAGCCTGACGATTACCTACTTTCACACGGGCAATCCGCACTATCATCGGCGTGGAGTCGTTTCACGGTCCTGTTCGGGATGGGAAGGGGTGGGGCCGACTCGCTATGGTCATCAGGCATGACGGGTTGCTGCGTCGCAGGGCTGGAGTCAACCGGTTGCGCCACAGCCAATCGGGAAGAAGCGTAAAGGATTCGAGTGTGGGGGGTTGTGTTGTTTCTGGCACAACACTGAATCCCAACCGTGCGTTTCTGTGAGCTCCCGCGGGAGGTCACACAAATCCCCTTCGGGGATCGGACCCGCGTAAGTGCTGAAGCACTCACGCGGGTCGAGACACACCTGTTATAGGATCAAGCCTTACGGGCAATTAGTATCAGTTAGCTCAGTACATTACTGTACGTGCACACCTGACCTATCAACGTCCTGGTCTTGAACGACCCTTCAAGGGGCTCGAAGCCCCGGGGATATCTCATCTTAAGGCGAGTTTCCCGCTTAGATGCTTTCAGCGGTTATCTCTTCCGAACATAGCTACCCGGCGATGCCACTGGCGTGACAACCGGTACACCAGAGGTTCGTCCACTCCGGTCCTCTCGTACTAGGAGCAGCCCCCTTCAAATATCCAGCGCCCACGGCAGATAGGGACCAAACTGTCTCACGACGTTTTAAACCCAGCTCACGTACCTCTTTAAATGGCGAACAGCCATACCCTTGGGACCGGCTACAGCCCCAGGATGAGATGAGCCGACATCGAGGTGCCAAACACCGCCGTCGATATGAACTCTTGGGCGGTATCAGCCTGTTATCCCCAGAGTACCTTTTATCCGTTGAGCGATGGCCCTTCCATACAGAACCACCGGATCACTATGACCTGCTTTCGCACCTGTTCGACTTGTCAGTCTCACAGTCAAGCACGCTTATGCCATTGCACTATCAGCACGATTTCCGACCGTACCTAGCGTACCTTCGTACTCCTCCGTTACACTTTGGGAGGAGACCGCCCCAGTCAAACTGCCTACCATGCACTGTCCCCGACCCGGATCACGGGCCAAGGTTAGAACCTCAAACAGATCAGGGTGGTATTTCAAGGACGGCTCCATTGAGACTGGCGTCCCAACTTCATAGCCTCCCACCTATCCTACACAGACCGGTTCAAAGTCCAATGCAAAGCTGCAGTAAAGGTTCATGGGGTCTTTCCGTCTAGCCGCGGGGAGATTGCATCATCACAAACACTTCAACTTCGCTGAGTCTCGGGAGGAGACAGTGTGGCCATCGTTACGCCATTCGTGCAGGTCGGAACTTACCCGACAAGGAATTTCGCTACCTTAGGACCGTTATAGTTACGGCCGCCGTTTACCGGGACTTCAATCAGGAGCTTGCACCCCATCATTTAATCTTCCGGCACCGGGCAGGCGTCACACCCTATACGTCCACTTTCGTGTTTGCAGAGTGCTGTGTTTTTATTAAACAGTCGCAGCCACCAGTTTATTGCAACCCTTTCACCCTTCTGGCGCAGGCCAGTCAGGCTATGAGGGCGTACCTTATCCCGAAGTTACGGTACCAATTTGCCGAGTTCCTTCTCCCGAGTTCTCTCAAGCGCCTTAGAATACTCATCTCGCCCACCTGTGTCGGTTTGCGGTACGGTCACTGTGAAACTGAAGCTTAGAGGCTTTTCCTGGAACCCCTTCCAGTTGCTTCGCCACCGAAGTGGCTCGCCTCGCACCCTTGAATTCTGCGCCCGGATTTGCCAAAGCGCCTTCTCCAATGCAAGGACCGGGACTTCCAACACCCGGACAACCTTCCGCGATCCGTCCCCCCATCGCATTTCACAATGGTGCAGAAATATTAATCTGCTTCCCATCAGCTACGCATTTCTGCCTCGCCTTAGGGGCCGACTCACCCTACGCCGATGAACGTTGCGTAGGAAACCTTGGGCTTACGGCGAGGGGGCCTTTCACCCCCTTTATCGCTACTCATGTCAGCATTCGCACTTCCGATACCTCCAGCACACTTTCCAGTGCACCTTCGCAGGCTTACGGAACGCTCTCCTACCATGCACATTACTGTGCATCCGCAGCTTCGGTATATGGCTTAGCCCCGTTACATCTTCCGCGCAGGACGACTCGATCAGTGAGCTATTACGCTTTCTTTAAAGGGTGGCTGCTTCTAAGCCAACCTCCTGACTGTTTTAGCCTTCCCACTTCGTTTCCCACTTAGCCATATTTGGGGACCTTAGCTGGCGGTCTGGGTTGTTTCCCTCTTGACACCGGACGTTAGCACCCGATGTCTGTCTCCCGTGATTGCACTCTTCGGTATTCGGAGTTTGCTATGGCGTAGTAATCCGCAATGGACCCCACAACCATGACAGTGCTCTACCCCCGAAGGTGATACACGAGGCACTACCTAAATAGTTTTCGGAGAGAACCAGCTATTTCCAGGTTTGTTTAGCCTTTCACCCCTATCCACAGCTCATCCCCTAACTTTTCAACGTTAGTGGGTTCGGTCCTCCAGCACGTGTTACCGTGCCTTCAACCTGGCCATGGATAGATCACCTGGTTTCGGGTCTACACCCAGCGACTGGACGCCCTGTTCGGACTCGCTTTCGCTACGCCTGCCCTAATCGGTTAAGCTCGCCACTGAATGTAAGTCGCTGACCCATTATACAAAAGGTACGCCGTCACCCCTTCGCAGAGGCTCCGACTGTTTGTATGCATGCGGTTTCAGGATCTGTTTCACTCCCCTCCCGGGGTTCTTTTCGCCTTTCCCTCACGGTACTGGTTCACTATCGGTCGATCACGAGTATTTAGCCTTGGAGGATGGTCCCCCCATCTTCAGACAGGATTTCACGTGTCCCGCCCTACTTCTCGTACACCCAGTTCTTCCATGCTGTTTTCGTCTACAGGGCTATCACCTGCTATGGCCGCACTTTCCAGAGCGTTCGACTAACAATACAGATAACGTGTACCGGCTGATCCCATTTCGCTCGCCACTACTCTGGGAATCTCGGTTGATTTCTTTTCCTGCGGTTACTTAGATGTTTCAGTTCACCGCGTTCGCCTCACGTAGCCTATGGATTCAGCTACGGATACTCCATTAGGAGTGGGTTTCCCCATTCGGACATCTCCGGATCAATGCTCGTTTGCCAGCTCCCCGGAGCTTTTCGCAGGCTACCGCGTCCTTCATCGCCTGTGATCGCCAAGGCATCCACCACATGCACTTGTTCGCTTGACCCTATAACGGGTGTGTCTCTGTGTCGACCCACGTTAGCGCTTTAGCGCTTACGTGGGTCCCATCCCCGGAGGGGATAGACGCACTCGCTACAGGTTGAGTATTCGTGTTGCGCCGTATTCCAAAGCGATCTCTCGATCACCTTTAAAATACATCGATACAATCACAACCCTGATTCACCTACTCACACACCCATCTCCAGGTATGCTTTCGTGAATCTCTTTACTACTTCTTCCTGATTGTTAAAGAACGGCAGCCGGTATGAAGCCTGTGCCTCATACCGCTCTGACTGGCTCAATCGCCAATGCGCAACGCTCTGCCTTCATGCAGAACCCTGCGCATTGAGGATTGGTGGAGGATGACGGGATCGAACCGACGACCCCCTGCTTGCAAAGCAGGTGCTCTCCCAGCTGAGCTAATCCCCCAGTCCCACAGATAGTCCAGCGGCCCCAGCCCTTCAGCTCACCAGACAAGACACTGGTGGGTCTGGATGGATTCGAACCATCGACCCCCGCCTTATCAAGACGGTGCTCTAACCGGCTGAGCTACAGACCCCTGAGCCTGTCTGCGTTTCTTCTAACCACAGCCGATAAGCGTGAGCACTTGAGTGCAGGGAATGCACAGCTCTGGAAAGGAGGTGATCCAGCCGCACCTTCCGATACGGCTACCTTGTTACGACTTCACCCCAGTCATGAATCCTACCGTGGTGACCGTCCTCCTTGCGGTTAGACTAGCCACTTCTGGTAAAACCCACTCCCATGGTGTGACGGGCGGTGTGTACAAGACCCGGGAACGTATTCACCGCGGCATGCTGATCCGCGATTACTAGCGATTCCAGCTTCACGCACCCGAGTTGCAGAGTGCGATCCGGACTACGATCGGTTTTCTGGGATTGGCTCCACCTCGCGGCTTGGCAACCCTCTGTTCCGACCATTGTATGACGTGTGAAGCCCTACCCATAAGGGCCATGAGGACTTGACGTCATCCCCACCTTCCTCCGGTTTGTCACCGGCAGTCTCCCTGGAGTGCTCTTGCGTAGCAACTAGGGACAAGGGTTGCGCTCGTTGCGGGACTTAACCCAACATCTCACGACACGAGCTGACGACAGCCATGCAGCACCTGTGTTATGGCTCCCTTTCGGGCACTCCCGCCTCTCGGCAGGATTCCATACATGTCAAGGGTAGGTAAGGTTTTTCGCGTTGCATCGAATTAATCCACATCATCCACCGCTTGTGCGGGTCCCCGTCAATTCCTTTGAGTTTTAATCTTGCGACCGTACTCCCCAGGCGGTCAACTTCACGCGTTAGCTACGTTACCAAGCCAATGAAGGCCCGACAACCAGTTGACATCGTTTAGGGCGTGGACTACCAGGGTATCTAATCCTGTTTGCTCCCCACGCTTTCGTGCATGAGCGTCAGTATTGGCCCAGGGGGCTGCCTTCGCCATCGGTGTTCCTCCACATCTCTACGCATTTCACTGCTACACGTGGAATTCCACCCCCCTCTGCCATACTCCAGCGCTGCAGTCACCAATGCAGTTCCCAGGTTAAGCCCGGGGATTTCACATCGGTCTTACAGCACCGCCTGCGCACGCTTTACGCCCAGTAATTCCGATTAACGCTCGCACCCTACGTATTACCGCGGCTGCTGGCACGTAGTTAGCCGGTGCTTATTCTTCCGGTACCGTCATCCCTCACGGATATTAGCCACAAGGTTTTCTTTCCGGACAAAAGTGCTTTACAACCCGAAGGCCTTCTTCACACACGCGGCATTGCTGGATCAGGCTTGCGCCCATTGTCCAAAATTCCCCACTGCTGCCTCCCGTAGGAGTCTGGGCCGTGTCTCAGTCCCAGTGTGGCTGGTCGTCCTCTCAGACCAGCTACAGATCGTCGGCTTGGTAGGCCTTTACCCCACCAACTACCTAATCTGCCATCGGCCGCCCCTTGAGCGCGAGGTCCCGAAAGATCCCCCGCTTTCCTCTCCCGAGCGTATGCGGTATTAATCCGGCTTTCGCCGGGCTATCCCCCACTCCAGGACACGTTCCGATGTATTACTCACCCGTTCGCCACTCGCCACCAGACCGAAGTCCGTGCTGCCGTTCGACTTGCATGTGTAAGGCATGCCGCCAGCGTTCAATCTGAGCCAGGATCAAACTCTTCAGTTCAAACCTGTTACTGTGTTCGGGCTCTCTCGAACCCGGTCGCTCACTCAACGTACTGACGATGATTGATCCGTCTTTCGACAGACAAACCTTCCTCTAATACTGTGTGAGGCTTCTGATACTTCTGCCTGACAGCAGACTCCGGAGAATCCGCCGCCGCATTCCGCATCAAGCGCCCACACTTATCGACTGTTAGTTTTTAAAGATCGGTCCGCCAAACCCGCCGCGCCTGAACCACCACTACCCGGCACTGCTTCGTTTGCGTCGCTGCGTCTGCAGCAGAGAAACGGGATTATGGAGACTCTTTCGCGTCTCGTCAATACCCGTTTTTGCTTTCGCTTAAAAAAGTTGCCGCTCACTTCCGGGTCGCATCCACCACGACCTCGACAGGAACTGCAGCGGCCATAGCCGCGTAGCCCGCGTCGCTCGGATGGATGTGATCGCCGCTATCGAAAGCGCGCTGCAGACGCTCCGGCTGCGCCCGATCGCGCAACGCCGCGTCGAAGTCGACGACGCCATCGAAAGCCCGACTAGTTCGGATCCACTGATTAACCGCGAGTCGGATGTTTTCCCGCTCCGGTGGCAGCGACGCCGGCGTCAGCGTCGCGCCGAACATCTTGACACCGTTGCGCCGCGCGGCCGCGATCACTCGCTGGTAACCGGCGATCAGATCGGCAGCCGTGACCGACGTATGAGGAAAATCGCAGTCGAGCCCGCCATGAGGCGGCATTGCCGCAAAGTTGATGTCGTTGATGCCAATCAGCAGGATCGCCGCTTTGACGCCTGGACGTCGCAAAACGTCGCGCTCGAAGCGGCTCGCAAGCGCGTCGCCATAGCAAGGCGAGTCGCTCAGGAGCCGGTTGCCGCTGATGCCGAGATTCACGATCGCGGTCGACTGCGTGCCGCTCGCCGCCAGCCGCCGAGCCAGCGCATCCGGCCAGCGACGGTTCTGGTTGAGGGTGGAGCGCATGCCGTCGGTGATCGAGTCGCCGATCGCGGCCACGGCAAGCGACGGTGCCGCCGCCTCCACCGACAAACCCGTGACCCACACATATTGCGTGAAGCGTCCGGGAAACGCCGTGGCGGACGAGTCGGTGGTGTGATTGCCGGGCCCGGACACATAATTCACCTGATTCGACACTCGGTGCCATGCGACGATCCGCTGCTCCGGTCCCACGAACGCACTGATCGCATATGGCGCGCCCTCGACGACATCGATCGCGACCGGATCGCTGTCCACCTCGCCGCCAGGCGGAACGCTGACCGCGCCCTTACCGCCAAACGTCACCCGACTGCCGGCGCCCTCGACTGCTGCCGCGCCACCGGCGGAGCGCGCGATGCGCAGTTCCTCGATGACGAGAGGCGTCTTGCCGTACGCATTACTCAGATGAATTCGCGCCACCCTCCCCGACAACGTCGGATACACGATTTGCCGAACGGTGCGCCCGGCGACTTCCGGCGCGCGATACAGCGGTGGCAACTCGGCCCGCTGTGGAATCGGTTGCAGCGCGGTCGCCCAAACGGCGACCCAATGTTCGGACGCTTCGGCAGCGAACGCACTCGAGGAAACGACAAACGGGGCAAATTGGGCAAGCAGCGCCGCGCCGCATGCGGCAGCCAGGGTGCGAATAGTCATTCGGAGGATCGGTTCGAGGCGAAACGCGCATTGTGCCCGAACGACGCGGCAAGCGCCGGCAATCGCAGGCAGGTCCGCTGACCCCGGCGCCCGGCGGCTGTGCCGGTTCGGTCTCACGCCGTTTGCCGACTCATGATCTTCAGCGCGACCGCTTCGGCGACCTCGATTCCGTCGATTGCCGCGGAGTAGATCCCGCCCGCATACCCCGCACCCTCGCCCGCCGGATACAGCCCGTTGACGTTGACACTCTGGTAGTCGTCGCCGCGACGCACGCGTACCGGCGACGAAGTTCGCGTTTCAACGCCGGTCAGCACCGCATCATGCATCGCGAAACCTGCGATTTTCTTCTCCATCTGTGGCAGCGCTTCGCGAATCGCTTCGATCGCGTAGTCGGGCAGCGCGGTGCTGAGATCGGTTGGCCGCACGCCCGGCTTGTACGACGGAACGACCGAGCCGAGTGAAGTGGACGGCCGCCCCGCGATGAAGTCGCCGACCAACTGCCCTGGAGCCATATAGTTACCGCCACCGAGCTCGAACGCCCGCTCCTCCCACTTGCGCTGGAACGCGATGCCGGCGAGCGGCCCGCCCGGGTAGTCGTCTGGCGTAATGCCGACCACGATGCCCGCGTTCGCGTTGCGCTCCGCGCGCGAGTACTGGCTCATGCCGTTCGTGACGACGCGCCCCAGCTCGGACGTGGCCGCCACCACGGTGCCGCCGGGACACATGCAGAAGCTATAAACCGCTCGCCCGTTGCTGCAGTGGTGCACCACCTTGTAGTCGGCTGCGCCGAGCTGTTTGTGACCGGCAAATTTCCCAAAACGGCTCCGATCAATGATCCCTTGCGGATGCTCGATCCGAAAACCGAGCGAAAACGGCTTCGCCTCGACGTGAACGCCGCGGTCGTACAGCATCTGGAAGGTATCGCGTGCGCTATGGCCGACCGCCAGCACAACGTGGTCGCAGCGCAGCGTCTCGCCGCTCGACAGCTTCAGCCCGCGCACCTGGCCGTTGTCGATGTCGATGTCCTCGACACGCGTTTCGAAGCGCACTTCGCCGCCCAACTCGTGGATGCTCGCGCGCATCTTCTCGACCATGCTGACGAGACGAAACGTGCCGATATGCGGCCGGCTCAGGTACAGGATGTCCTCCGGCGCACCGGCCCGCACGAATTCGTCGAGCACCTTGCGGCCGTAGTGTTTCGGGTCCTTGATCTGGCTGTAGAGCTTGCCGTCCGAAAAGGTGCCCGCGCCGCCTTCGCCGAACTGCACGTTCGACTCGGGATTCAGCACCGATTTGCGCCACAGGCCAAACGTGTCCTTGGTGCGCTCACGTACGGCCTTGCCGCGCTCGAGGATGATCGGCCGGAAGCCCATCTGCGCGAGGATCAGGCCCGCGAACAGTCCGCACGGCCCCATGCCGATGACGACCGGACGCGGCGTGCTCAGTTGGGCGGGCGCTTCGGCGACGAACTTGTAGCTCATGTCGGGCGTCACGCCGCAATGCGGCACGTCGGCGAGCCGTTTCAGCGCGGCCCCTTCATCCTTGACCTCGACATCGACGATGTAGGTGAGCTTGATGTCGGCGCGCTTGCGCGCGTCGTGCGCGCGGCGAAACACGGTGTATCGGATGAGCCCGTCCCGCGCCACGCCGAGTTCCGTGAGGCGCGCACGGATGGCGGCTTCGAGGGCGCTTTCGGGATGATCGAGCGGGAGTTTGATTTCGCTTAGACGTAACATGAGTGCCGGAGATGCAAGTGGGCCGCAAATCGCGGCCAATTCGCAATTTTACCGGTAAGTGTCGGCGCGGGGTGACGGCCGGTCATGAAGCGCCGGCCCTTCGAAACCGGGCAAACCGGCATGCATGCTTCGACGCACTCAATGAGCTATCGGCCCCAACGTCTCTGCACAAAAAATTTATTAACCGACCGGTCGGTTGGTTTATACTACGCCGACACAGACCACTCCTCCAGAGAGAGCGTCCCTCATGTACACCCAATCCCTCGATATCCCCGGCAACGTCGCCCCGCTGGACGCGGACGCGAATTCGCCCGAACAACAGGCTCGCTTCGACGCGGTCATGAGCGCCGACGGCAAGATCGAGCCGCAGGACTGGATGCCCGACGCGTACCGCAAAACGCTGGTGCGGCAGATCTCGCAGCATGCGCACTCGGAGATCGTCGGCATGCTGCCCGAGGGCAACTGGATCACGCGCGCGCCGAGCCTCAAGCGCAAGGCGATCCTGATCGCCAAGGTGCAGGACGAAGCCGGCCACGGCCTCTATCTGTATAGCGCCGCCGAAACGCTCGGTGTCTCGCGCGAGCAGCTGATCGACGCTCTGCACGCGGGCAAGGCCAAGTATTCGAGCATCTTCAACTACCCGACACCCACCTGGGCCGACGTCGGCGTGATCGGCTGGCTCGTCGACGGCGCGGCGATCATGAACCAGATCCCGCTGTGCCGCTGCACGTACGGCCCGTACGCCCGCGCGATGATCCGCATCTGCAAGGAAGAGTCGTTCCATCAGCGCCAGGGCTTCGACGCGCTGCTCGCGATGATGGCCGGCACCGAGGCGCAGCGCGAGCTGGTCCAGCAGGCGGTGAACCGCTGGTGGTGGCCGGTGCTGATGATGTTCGGCCCGAGCGACAAGGATTCGGTCCACAGCAACCAGTCGGCCAGATGGGGCATCAAGCGCATCACCAACGACGACCTGCGCCAGAAATTCGTCGATGCGACCGTCGAGCAGGCGAAGGTGCTCGGCGTCACGCTGCCCGACGCGGACCTCAAATGGAACGAGGCGCGCGGTCACTACGACTACGGCGACATCGACTGGGAAGAGTTCTGGCGCGTCGTCAATGGCGACGGCCCGTGCAACCGCGAGCGCCTCGCGACCCGCGTGAAGGCCCATGAAGACGGCGCCTGGGTACGCGAAGCCGCGCTCGCTCACGCGGAAAAGCAGCGCCAGCGCGCGCAACAGCACGCCGCCTGAGTGGCACCGCACATCAAAGGAATCAGGAGATCAGCAATGAACAAGGAATGGCCGATTTGGGAAGTGTTCGTGCGCAGCAAGCAGGGACTCGACCATAAACACTGCGGCAGTCTGCATGCCGCCGACGCGCCGATGGCGCTGCGCATGGCGCGCGACGTCTACACGCGCCGCCAGGAAGGCGTGAGCATCTGGGTGGTGCCGTCCTCGGCGATCACGGCCTCGGCGCCGCACGAGAAGGCCGAGCTGTTCGAACCGGCGGGCGACAAGATCTATCGCCACCCGACGTTCTACACGCTCCCCGACGAAGTCAACCACATGTAAGCGCGGCCATGACCACTACGTCCACTACGTCCACTACGTCCACTACGCCCGAACATCTCCAGTACGTGCTGCGCCTCGCGGATACCGCGCTGATCCTCGGTCAGCGCAACACCGAGTGGTGCGGCCACGGCCCGATCCTCGAAGAGGACATCGCGCTGTCGAACATGAGCCTCGACCTGATCGGCCAGGCGCGCCTGCTGTACACGCACGCGGCCACGCTCGAAGCGCCGCTCGCCGGCCGTCAGCGCAGCGAAGACGACTACGCGTACTTCCGCGCCGAGCGCGAATTCGCGAACTACACGCTCGCCGAGCTGCCGCATTACGGGCCGCTCGCCAGCACCGCGCAGGCCGGGAAGGATTACGCGGTCACGATCGTGCGCAACTTCCTGTACGCGACGCTGATGATGCATCTGTGGGGTGCGCTGACGGGCTCCACCGACGCGCAGCTCGCCGCGATCGCCGCGAAGTCGATCAAGGAAACGCAGTACCACGTGCATCACGCGAGCGAGTGGCTGATCCGTTTCGGCGACGGCACCGACGAATCGCACCGTCGCGCGCAGGCCGCGCTCGACTATCTGATGCCGTACACGTACGAGTTCTTCAGCGCGGACGCGGTGGAAGACGCGGTCGCCGCGGCCGGCATCGGCCCGCGCACCTCGGCGCTGGAAGCCGCGTGGCTCGACGACGTGCGCGCCACCCTCGACCAGGCCACGCTGACGCTGCCCGCGGCGCTGCGGCACGTGAGCACGGGCAAGCACGGCGAGCATTCGGAGCACATGGGTTTCGTGCTCGCCCAAATGCAGAGCCTCGCGCGCCAGCATCCGGGCGCCAGCTGGTGAGTACGCGATGACGACCTCGACCGCCCCGCAGCCCGCGAACGCCGCCGCTGCCACCACCGATGCCGCGCTCACCCGCGCATGGACCGTGCTCGAAGCGGTACCCGACCCGGAGATCCCGGTGGTGTCGATCCGCGAGCTCGGCATCCTGCGCGACGTGCGACGCGCCGCCGACGGCGCGCTCGAAGTCGCGATCACGCCGACCTACTCGGGCTGCCCGGCGATGTCGCAGATTGCCGAAGACATCGGCCGTGCGCTCGAGGCCGCGCAGCTCACGCCATACCGCGTCGCCACCGTGCTCGCGCCGGCGTGGACCACCGACTGGATCACGGCCGAAGCCCGCGAAAAACTGCGCGTCTACGGCATCGCGCCGCCAACGGGCAACTGCGGTTCAGCCGCGACGTCAGCGCCGCAGGAGAAAGTGCTGCGCTTCGTGCCGCGCGCGCTGCCGGCCCCAGGCTGCCCACGCTGCGGCTCGGCGCACACCGAGCGGCTCGCGCAATTCGGCTCGACCGCCTGCAAGGCCCTGTATCGCTGCCTCGACTGCCGCGAACCCTTCGACTACTTCAAACCGTACTGATATGGCCACCCCGCAATTCCATCCGCTGCGTATCCGCGAAGTGCGCCCCGAAACCGCCGATGCGGTCTCGGTCGCCTTCGAAGTCCCGCCCGAACTGCGCGACCACTATCGCTTCACGCAGGGGCAGTTCGTCACGCTGAAGACGCATATCGACGGTGAGGAAACGCGCCGTTCGTATTCGATCTGCGTGGGCGTCACCGACTACGATCGCGACGGCGAGTTGCGCATCGGCATCAAGCGCGTGCGCGGCGGGCGTTTCTCGAACTTCGCGTTCGACACGCTGCAGCCGGGCCACACGATCGACGTGATGACGCCCGACGGCCGTTTCTTCACGCACCTGAACGCGGAACAGGGGCAGCAGTACCTCGCGTTCTCGGGCGGCTCGGGCATCACGCCGGTGCTCGCGATCATCAAGACGACGCTCGAAGTCGAGCCGCGCAGCACCTTCACGCTCGTCTACGGCAACCGCAGCGTCGACCAGATCATGTTCGCCGAGGAGCTCGAGGATCTGAAGAACCGCTTCATGAACCGCTTCGTGCTGTATCACGTGCTGTCGGACGACCTGCAGGACGTCGAGCTGTTTAACGGCGTGCTCGACCAGGAAAAATGCGCGGCGTTCATCGAGCAGCTGCTGCCGGCCGACGCGATCGACGAAGCGTTCATCTGCGGCCCCGCGCCGATGATGGATGCGGCCGAGGCCGCGCTCAAGGCAGCCGGCGTGCCGCCCGCGAAGGTGCACGTCGAGCGCTTCGGTACGCCGCTGCCGCAGGCGGGCGTGCCGCCCGTCGAGATCACCGCGGACACCCCCGCGGCCGAGCTCGAAATCGTGCTCGACGGCAAGCGCCGCAAGCTGCGCCTGCCGTATCAGGGCACGAGCGTGCTCGACGTCGGGCTGCGCGCCGGTCTCGCGCTGCCGTATGCGTGCAAGGGCGGCGTGTGCTGCACCTGTCGCGCGAAGGTGCTCGAGGGCGAAGTGAAGATGGAAAAGAACTACACGCTCGAAGAACACGAGGTCCGCGACGGGTTCGTGCTGACGTGTCAGTGTCATCCGGTTAGCGACAAGGTCGTCGTCAGTTACGACGAACGTTGAGTCGAGTGCTTTCGTGACCTAGGTACGGACTGCCCTCCCGTGACGTCCGCCACCGCTTTCGGCCGTTTCGCGATCCGCTTAAACTAGGGGCCGCTCATCGATCGGGACATCGGGTTCCAGTCGGCGAGCGGCCTCTTTTTGTTACAGCTGCTGGCGTCACTGCAAGCCCTTGCCCATGAGCACGATTCACCTCACCAACGGCGACGTCGCCGCCGAGTCGCTGCGTACCGCGCTGGACCAGGCGGGCCGCGACGATCGCGTGCAGCCGCTGCGGGACGATCTGGCGGTCGGCCCGTTACGCGGCGTCGACGACGCTCCGCACGTGCGCGCCGACTTCTGGGAACGCGTCAGCGCCGACACGCAACGCGACTTCGTGCGCGAGTTCCGCGAACAGGCCGCGGTGCTCGACGGCCTCGCCAACAGCACCGCGAATCTCGTGGTGTGGCACGCCGAAAGCGCGTCCGATCAACTGATGCTGCGCCGCGTCTGCTACCTGGTGCGCAACAGCCCGCAGCGTTTGAACGAAGTGCGTCTGTCGATCGCCGACCTCACGGATCCGCAAGCGTGGGCGCATACCCGCAAGGATCGCGCGACATCGGTCGGCATGTTTGCGCCGGACGTATTGCAGACACACCTGCCGGACGCCGCGCCGATTTCCGTGCTGCGCATCAGCCGGCTCGCGCTCGAATGGCAGGAGGTCAAACAGGCGAACGGCGAGACGCGGCGCTGGCGTGACAACACCTTCACGAGCGGCAGCGTTGCCGAAATCGACGCGCTGATCCTCGAACGGGCAACCGACGCCTGGCAGCCCGCCGCGCGCGTCGCCGCCTACGTGATGACCGCCGAGTTGTGGTTCCTCGTCAGCGACAGCATCGTGCTGTGGCGCATGCGCGAACTCGCGGCGCTGCGGCGCATCCGCCTGCGCGGCGACGCGAACGAATGGCGCTCGCTCGAACTGCGCGCGGCATCCGCCCCCTGCTCACCCCAATAAGATAAGAACAGACGAATATGGCCCGCACCCGAGCCCCCGACCACGAAACCCAACGCGAGCAGATTCTCGAACTGGCCGCCGCGAAGTTCGCGCAGACCAGCTATCCAAGCACGTCGATGGCCGATCTTGCCGCGGCGAGCGGCACCTCGAAAGCGCGCCTCTATCACTATTACGACAGCAAGGAAGCAATCCTGTTCGATCTGCTCGATCGCTACACGAAGCGCCTGATGCTGATCATCGCCGAGGTGGAAGGATCGAGCCAGCGGCGCGAACTGAGCGAGCGAGAAACCTTCGCGGAGCTGATCCGCGCGTTCCTGTCCGAGTATGAGACGTCGCACAGCCGGCACGTCGCGCTGCTGAACGATGTCAAGTATCTGGTCGATTCGCAGCGCGAGATCATCCTGAACCGTCAGCGCGACGTAGTCGCCGCCTTCGCGCGGCAGCTCGTGCGCGCCTATCCCGAACGCGCGACTCGCGACAACCAGACCGCGCTGACGATGATGGTGTTCGGCATGATCAACTGGACCTTCACGTGGCTCAAGCCGGACGGCCGGATGGGCTATCGCGAGTTCGCCGAGCAGGTGGTCGGCATGGTCGAGCATGGTCTCGGCAGCGCGCCGGCCAGGTAGACGATGGTCTGAACAGATCGCAACCCGCACACCGGATGTTGCAAAGCAACAACATGCAGACCACATAAATCGGCGCAGGGAATCCATGCGGCATCGTGTCACGAACGTGCGATCACTTTTAACTTCTGTTTAAAATCAAATAATTAAATTTAGGGTTCCAGCGCTCCAGGTATTCACCTCGACTTTTGATACGGGTTTTCCCTAGTGAATGGCTTAGGTTTCCGCTAAAATCGGTTTTGCGGTGCACAACGCCGCCTGATTAAAAGGAGAACCCGACCATGAACATGCTGACCCATCGCAACACCGAGCCGATCGCGCCGAACGATCGCGCGTCGCTGCCTGCTGAACGCGCGCACGTTCTGGTCCGTGAACTCACCGCCGCCGATCGCGAACGCCTGCTTGCTCACTTCCTCGCACTCGACGAAGAAGACCGTCTGCTGCGCTTCGGCCAGGTCGTGCCGAACCATGTGATCGAAAACTACGTGCGCGCGATCGACTTTACGCGCGACACCGTATTCGGCGTGTTCAACAGCAAGCTGGAACTGAGCGGCGTCGGCCATCTGGCCTACCTGCCGGCCGAAGGCAACAAGCGCACCGCCGAATTCGGCGTCTCCGTGCTCGAAAGCGCACGCGGCATCGGTATCGGCTCGAGGCTATTCGAGCGCGCCGCGATCCGCAGCCGCAACACGCATGTGACGACGCTGTACATCCACTGCCTGGCGCGCAATTCGACCATGATGCACATCGCCAGGAAGGCCGGCATGAAGATCGAGTACGCGTACGGCGAGGCCGACGCCTATCTGACGCTGTCGCCGGCCGATCAGTCGAGCATCCTCGCGGAAATGCTGCAGGAGCAGGCCGCCGTGTTCGATTACGCGCTCAAGCGCCACGCCCGCCAGGCATCGCGACTGTTCGAGTCGTTCATGCCGGTGGCTGTCGCTGCCTGAATAATCGCTACGGGGAAATGAGATTGGGGCGGCCGCAAGGTCGCCCTTTTTCTATCTGTACCCGATCAACGCCACGCGTAGGACCGTGCGCGGAAGCCTACAAAATGGGCAGCGCTGTCGTTTCCTTGATCTTTTCTAGCGAAAAGCTCGATTTCACATCGATCACCGATGGATGCCGCAGCAATTGATCCTGCACGAAGCGCGAAAAGTGCGCCATGTCCTCCACCTGGACGCGCAGCAGGTAATCCATCTCACCCGTCATCGCGTGACATGCGACAACTTCGGGCCACGTCTGCACGGCCGCGCCGAACAGATCGGCGTGCGTGGCCTCGCCATGCGGACTGAACGCGCGACCGCCACCCTTCTCCAGCCGCACGCTGACATACGCGAGCAGGTCAAGCCCGAGACGTTGGGCGTCGAGCAGCGCGACATAGCCGCGAATCACGCCGCTTTCCTCGAGTCGGCGAATCCGCCGCAGGCACGGACTCGGCGACAGATTGATCCGTTCCGCTATCTCCTGATTCGACAGCCGGCCATTCTCCTGAAGGATCGCCAGAATGCGTCGATCGATCGCGTCTATCTCGTTACTAGCCATGTTCTGCCGCGTATCCGTTGAATAAAGCCATAAACTGGCTCAAGCGTAGCGACGCGCGATTAAGTTCGCAAGTATTTGCCTTCATCGCGGCTCTACACTTGCCCCATCCGGTCGCGCTCAGCCGACCGTCCCGCGCGCTCACCGCCAGCGCGCCTTGGCAACCCTCTTGCATGGGATTGGAGACAGACGATGCAGGTTTCAACTTGGGAAAATCCTGTCGGCACTGACGGCTTCGAATTCATCGAATACACGGCGCCGGACCCGAAAGCGCTCGGCAAGCTGTTCGAACAGATGGGCTTCACGGCCGTCGCGCGGCATCGTCATAAGGACGTGACGCTGTATCGTCAGGGCGACATCAACTTCATCGTCAACGCGGAGAAGCATTCGTTTGCGCAGCGCTTCGCGCGCTTGCATGGCCCGTCGATCTGTGCGATTGCGTTTCGCGTACAGGACGCCGCGAAGGCCTACGCCCAAGCGCTCGAAAAAGGCGCATGGGGTTTCGACAACAAGACCGGCCCGATGGAGCTGAACATCCCGGCGATCAAGGGCATTGGCGATTCGCTGATCTATTTCGTCGACCGCTGGCGCGGCAAGAACGGCGCGACGCCGAACAGCATCGGTGACATCGACATTTACGACGTCGACTTCGAGCCGATTCCGGGCGCGAACCCGAACCCGGTCGGCCACGGCCTGACCTATATCGATCACCTGACGCACAACGTGCATCGCGGCCGCATGCAGGAATGGGCGGAGTTCTACGAGCGCCTGTTCAACTTCCGCGAGGTGCGCTACTTCGACATCGAGGGCAAGGTGACGGGCGTCAAGTCGAAAGCGATGACCTCGCCGTGCGGCAAGATTCGCATTCCGATCAACGAGGAAGGCTCGGACACCGCCGGTCAGATCCAGGAATACCTGGACGCGTACCACGGCGAAGGCATCCAGCACATCGCGCTCGGCACCAGCGACATCTACCGCACCGTCGACGGCCTGCGCGCATCGGAGATTTCACTGCTCGACACGATCGACACGTACTACGAACTCGTCGACCGACGCGTGCCGAATCATGGCGAGCCGCTCGAGGAACTGCGCAAGCGCAAGATCCTGATCGACGGCGCACCGGACGATCTGCTGCTGCAGATCTTCACCGAAAACCAGATCGGCCCGATCTTCTTCGAGATCATTCAGCGCAAGGGCAACCAGGGCTTTGGCGAAGGCAACTTCAAGGCGCTGTTCGAATCGATCGAGCTCGATCAGATTCGCCGCGGCGTCGTGCAGGACAAGACCTGACCACGGAGACTCGCGCCTGATCGGCGCGCACAAGAAAAAAGGGCGAGGATCGCAGGATCCTCGCCCTTTTACGTTGCAACGCCGCCGCTCTCTTCGGAACGGCGGCCGGTCGTCATAAGACGCGCGCGATGCGGTGCGTCATGAATTCTGCCTGTACCGATCGCTGCCGATCGCACTGTCGACCCGCGCCGGCGCCACCTGCGCCGTGCGGATGATCGCGTTCGACAGTGCCCCCGTGCTGCCCGGATTCGAGCGCACCGGCGCGCTCATCGCGAAGAAAGCGGCGGAAACCATCAGGAAGGTCTGGATGTTTCTTGTGTTCATGCGTACTCCTTTTCTAACTGCCCTGCTGTCCAGAAGCTGCACAGAATGCGCGGCGTTCGGCATCGCTCGCAGGTCGGGGTTAGACAGTCGTTTTCACTGCGGTTCCGCAAATTTGTAGGTTTTACAGCTTGTTACACGCGCAGGCGCAATACAACTCCATTCCGGCGGAAATCCGCGACAACTGCTGACAACACGTAGGCAACTCGTCGCGAAACCGGCCGAAATCAGACCGTGCGCGGGCGATTTTTGATCCGCTGCGGCGGGTTTCCACCAGTGCTACCATCGCTTAAAACCCGTCAATATGACGACCCCGGCCCCAGCATTCACGAGATGCCGGGGCCAGAAAAGTTTTGGTGATCCCAAGCTGAAGTGGAGGAGTACACATAATGAATGCCCCGCTAGACGCAGGTCAGCGAGCCTCGCTCGAAGCCGCGTTGTCTTCCGTCACGCTCGACGACAAATACACCCTCGATCGCGGCCGCGCGTACATGAGCGGCATCCAGGCGCTGGTGCGTCTGCCGATGCTGCAGCAGGAACGCGACCGCGCCGCCGGCCTCAACACGGCCGGCTTCATCTCCGGCTACCGCGGATCGCCGCTCGGCGGGCTCGACCAGTCGCTGTGGAAAGCGAAAAAGCATCTGGCCGCGCATCAGGTGGTGTTCCAGCCCGGCGTCAACGAAGACCTCGCGGCCACCGCCGTGTGGGGTTCGCAGCAGGTCAATCTGTACCCGAGCGCCAAATACGACGGCGTGTTTTCGATGTGGTACGGCAAGGGCCCCGGCGTCGACCGGTCCGGTGACGTCTTCAAGCACGGCAACTCGGCCGGCTCGTCGCGGCACGGCGGCGTTCTCGTGCTCGCCGGCGACGATCACGCCGCCAAATCCTCGACACTCGCGCATCAGTCCGAACACATCTTCAAGGCATGCGGGCTTCCGGTGCTGTTTCCGTCGAACGTGCAGGAATATCTGGACTTCGGCCTGCACGGCTGGGCGATGAGCCGCTACTCGGGCCTCTGGGTCGCGATGAAGTGCGTGACCGACGTGGTCGAATCGTCCGCATCGGTCGATATCGATCCGCACCGCACCAACATCATCCTGCCGGAAGACTTCGTGATGCCCGACGGTGGGCTGAACATCCGCTGGCCCGATCCGCCGCTCGTGCAGGAAGCGCGTCTGCTCGACTACAAGTGGTACGCGGGCCTCGCCTACGTGCGAGCGAACAAACTCGACCGCGTCGAAATCGATTCGCCGCATGCGCGCTTCGGCATCATGACCGGCGGCAAAGCTTATCTCGACGTGCGCCAGGCGCTGACCGACCTCGGTCTCGACGACGAAACCTGCTCGCGCATCGGCATCCGGCTGTACAAGGTCGGCTGCGTGTGGCCGCTCGAAGCGCAAGGTGCGCAGGCCTTCGCACGCGGTCTCGACGAAATTCTGGTGGTCGAGGAAAAGCGCCAGATCCTCGAATACGCGATCAAGGAAGAGCTGTACAACTGGCCCGACGCGCAGCGCCCGCGCGTATTCGGCAAGTTCGACGAGAAGGACGGCGCGGGCGGCGAATGGTCGGTGCCGATGGGCAACTGGCTGCTGCCGGCGCACTACGAGCTGTCGCCCGCGATCATCGCGAAGGCGATCGCCACGCGGCTCGACAAGTTCGATCTGCCGTCGGATGTGCGCGCCCGCATCGCCGCGCGCATCGCGGTGATCGAGGCGAAGGAAAAGGCGCTCGCGCGGCCGCGCGTCGAAGTCGAGCGCAAGCCGTGGTTCTGCTCGGGCTGCCCGCACAACACGTCGACCAACGTGCCGGAAGGCTCGCGCGCGATGGCCGGCATCGGCTGTCATTACATGACGGTCTGGATGGATCGCAGCACCAGCACGTTCAGCCAGATGGGCGGCGAAGGTGTCGCGTGGATCGGCCAGGCGCCGTTCACGAACGACAAGCACGTGTTCGCCAATCTCGGCGACGGCACCTACTTCCACTCGGGGCTGCTCGCGATTCGCGCGGCGATCGCGTCGAAGGCGAACATCACCTACAAGCTGCTGTACAACGACGCGGTCGCGATGACGGGCGGCCAGCCGGTCGACGGCGTGCTGAGCGTGCCGCAGATCACGCATCAGCTCGCCGCCGAAGGCGCGGCGAAGATCGTCATCGTCACCGATGAGCCGGAGAAGTACGCGGCAAACGTCGGCCTTGCGCCCGGCGTCGACATTCACCACCGCGACCAGCTCGACGACGTGCAGCGTCAGCTACGCGAGGTTCCGGGCACCACGATCCTGATCTACGACCAGACCTGCGCGACCGAAAAGCGCCGTCGCAGGAAACGCGGCGCGTATCCAGATCCGGCACGACGCGTCGTGATCAACGAAGCGGTGTGCGAAGGCTGCGGCGACTGCTCGGTGAAGTCGAACTGCCTGTCGGTCGAACCGCTCGACACTGAGTACGGCACGAAGCGCCAGATCAACCAGTCGACCTGCAACAAGGACTTCTCGTGCGTGAACGGCTTCTGCCCGAGCTTCGTCTCCGTTGAAGGCGGCCAGTTGCGCAAGCCGAAGGCGGCGTCGGGCGCCGAAATGCCGCCGGTGCCGGATCCCGAGTTGCCGTCCATCGACCGTCCGTACGGCGTTCTGGTGACGGGCGTGGGCGGCACGGGCGTCGTCACGATCGGCGCGCTGCTCGGCATGGCCGCGCATCTCGAGAACAAGGGCGTCACGGTGCTCGACGTCACCGGCCTCGCGCAGAAAGGCGGCGCCGTGATGAGCCACGTGCAGATCGCGAAGCAGCCCGCCGACATCCACGCGACCCGCATCGCAATGGGCGAAGCGAGCCTCGTGATCGGCTGCGACGCGATCGTCACTGCCAGCGACGAATGCGTGTCGCGGATGCACGCGGATTGCACGCGCGTCGTGCTGAACAGCGCGCACACGCCGACGGCCGAGCTGATCAAGAACCCGAACTGGCGCTTCCCCGGCAGCAGCACCGAAGCCGACGTGCGCGCAGCGGCCGGCGATGACAACGTTTCGACCGTCGACGCGAATCACTTCGCCGTCGCGCTGCTCGGCGACGCGATCTACACGAACCCGTTCGTGCTCGGCTATGCGTGGCAGCGCGGCTGGGTGCCGCTCACGCACGAGTCGCTGATTCGCGCGATCGAGCTGAACAACGTGCAGGTGGACAAGAACCGCGCGGCGTTCGAATGGGGCCGGCGCGCCGCGCACGACCTGGCTGCGGTACGCAAGCTCGCGCAAACGCAGGGACGCGGCGACCCGGCCGACAGCGCGGGCGGCAAGATCATCGCGCTGCATACGCCGAAGGCGCTCGACACGCTGATCGACAAGCGCGCCGACTATCTGACCGCCTGGCAGAACCGTGCGTACGCGGAGCGCTATCGCGCGCTGGTGTCGCAGGTGCGGGCCGCGGAAGAAGCGCTCGATTCCGCCGACGGCCAAATGCCGCTGACCGAGGCGGTCGCGAAGAACCTGCACAAGCTGATGGCGTACAAGGACGAATACGAAGTCGCGCGTCTGTACAGCAACCCGGCGTTCATCGAAAAACTGAACGCGACGTTCGAAGGCGACTGGAAGCTGCACCTGCATCTCGCGCCGCCGACGCTATCGAAGAAGGACGCGCACGGCCATCTGGTGAAGAAGAAGTACGGCCCGTGGATGTTCCGCGCGATGCACGTGCTCGCGAAGCTCAAGTTCCTGCGCGGCACCGCGTTCGACGTGTTCGGCAACACCGGGGAGCGTCGCACCGAGCGCGCGCTGATCGGCGAATACGAGGCATTGGTGCGTGAGCTGATCGGCGGGCTGACTTCTCAGAAACGCGATCTCGCGGTCGAGCTCGCGAATCTGCCCGACGGCATCCGCGGCTATGGGCATGTGAAGGAAAACAACCTGAAAGGCGTGCGCATCAAGTGGAACGAGCTGCTCGCGCGTTGGCGTTCGCCGGATGCGGGCAAGACGCAGCACGCGGCTTGATCGACTCTCCCAATGAACCGAAAAGCGGCGGTCTGCACGGACCGCCGCTTTTTTTTCAGGCGTGATGCACGTTACTTCGCGTTCACCGACTTGCGCGCGTTCGCCGAAGCGACCGCCGTCATGTTGATGATACGGCGCACGGTCGCGGCCGGCGTCAGGATATGCACCGGCTTTTCCGCACCCAGCAGGAACGGCCCGACCGTCACGCCCTCGCCGCCCACGACCTTCAGCAGGTTGTACGCGATGTTCGCCGCTTCGACGTTCGGCATGATCAGCAGATTCGCTTCGCCGGCGAGCGTCGTGCCCGGGAACGCGGCCTTGCGGACCGTCTCCGACAGCGCCGCGTCGCCGTGCATTTCACCGTCGATTTCGAGCGACGGCGCGCGTTGCGTGATCAGCTTGCGCGCCGCGGCCATGCGCTGCGACGACGACGACGGCGCGCTGCCGAAGTTCGAGTTCGACAGCAGCGCGACCTTCGGCGTGATGCCGAACTTCTCGATTTCGCGCGTGGCGAGCATCGTCATGTCGGCAAGCTGCTCGGCGGTCGGCACTTCGTTGACGTACGTGTCGCAGATGAACATGTTGCGGCCCGGCAGCATCAGCAGATTCATCGCGGCGAAGTTCTCGACGTCGTCGGCCTTGCCGAGCACCTGCTCGATGAAGTTCAGATGCATGTGGAACTGGCCGATCATGCCGCAGATCATGCCGTCCGCTTCGCCAAGGCGCACGAGGATCGCGCCGATCAGCGTGTTGAACTTGCGCATCGCGGCCTTCGCGACGTCCGGCGTCACGCCTTCGCGCGCGCCGAGTTCGTGATACGCCTGCCAGCACTTGTGATAGCGCGGATCGTCTTCCGGATCGACGATCTCGACGTCTTCGCCGCACTTGAGCTTCGAGCCCATCTTCTTCAGACGCATCTCGATCACCGACGGACGGCCGACCAGGATCGGCTTGGCGATCTTTTCGAGCAGCACGAACTGCGCGGCGCGCAGCACGCGCTCGTCTTCGCCCTCCGCGAACACGATGCGCGCCGGTGCCGACTTCGCCGCCGCGAACACCGGCCGCATCACCATGCCCGAGCGATAGACGGTCGCGCCGAGCTGTTCGCGGTACGCATCCATGTCCTGGATCGGGCGCGTCGCGACGCCCGAATCCATTGCGGCCTGCGCGACGGCCGGCGCGATCTTGATGATCAGGCGCGGATCGAACGGCTTCGGAATCAGGTATTCGGGACCGAATTCGAGCGAGTGGCCTTCGTAGGCCTTCGCGACTTCATCGCCCTGGTCGGTTTCCTCGGCCAGTTCGGCAATCGCGCGCACGCACGCGAGCTTCATTTCTTCGGTGATCGTCGTCGCGCCGACGTCGAGCGCGCCGCGGAAGATGAACGGGAAACACAGCACGTTGTTGACCTGGTTCGGATAGTCCGACCGGCCGGTCGCGATGATGCAGTCCGGGCGCACCTTGCGCGCTTCTTCCGGACGGATTTCCGGCTCGGGGTTCGCGAGCGCGAGAATCAGCGGCTGCGAACCCATTTCGGCGACCATCTCCGGCTTTAGCACGCCGGCGCTCGAGCAGCCGAGGAACACGTCCGCGCCGCGGATTGCATCGGCGAGCGAGCGCGCTTCGGTGTGCGCCGAATAGCGCTCCTTCGACGGATCGAGGTTGCCGCGCCCTTCGTAGATCACGCCCTTCGAGTCGGCGACGAGAATGTTCTGCTTCGACAGACCGAGATTGACGAGCAGATCCAGACACGCAATGGCCGCCGCGCCCGCGCCCGAACAGACCAGCTTCACTTCGTCGAGCCTCTTGCCGACCACCTTGAGGCCGTTCAGGATCGCCGCCGACGCGATGATCGCGGTGCCGTGCTGATCGTCGTGGAAGACCGGAATCTTCATACGTTCGCGCAGCTTCTTCTCGATGTAGAAGCACTCGGGCGCCTTGATGTCCTCGAGGTTGATGCCGCCTAGCGTGGGCTCGAGCATCGCGATCGCCTCGACGAGCTTGTCCGGATCGGATTCGCTCAGCTCGATGTCGAACACGTCGATGTCCGCGAACTTCTTGAACAGACACCCCTTGCCTTCCATCACCGGCTTCGCGGCAAGCGGGCCGATATTGCCGAGGCCGAGCACCGCGGTGCCGTTCGTGATCACGCCGACGAGGTTGCCGCGCGACGTGTACTTCTGCGCGTCGAGCGGTTCCTCGTGAATTGCCATACAGGCTGCCGCCACACCCGGCGAATACGCGAGCGACAAATCCAGCTGGTTCGACAGCGCCTTGGTAGGCGTCACCGAAATCTTGCCAGGTTTCGGATTCTGGTGATATGCGAGAGCGCTTTGCTTGAGTTGTTCGTCCATTTCTAGGCCTGCGAGACGTAAGTGATTGGGCCCGGCGACACACATCGTTGCAGCGCTTTCATCTGTCGGACCGATAGCCGACCGAGGCGGTTTTCGCGCGCGCCCGGTCAGGCGCGACGGCTTACCTCGACGAACACGGGACGATGTGGAGTGCTTCGCGGGTCGATTAGTGTACACCCCGGACGTGTCGATGCACTGCGTGGTTAACAGGACTCGCCATTAGCGAAACAGGCGCTCAGGACGCTGCGTCGCCACGACCCGGCCGTGCTTTTCCGCCACGCGGCGGGGCGCCATGCGGGCCGCACGGTCCACGCATTCGCAGTATTCGAAGCGATTGAAGGACGCGCTTCGTCGACGCGGTCAGTCGAGTTCGGCGCCGCGTCGCTCAGGAATCAGAAACAGGGTCGCGAGGATGTCCAGCAGGTAAATCGACGCCAGTAGCGCGAGCGCCGCGCCGAACGAGTAGCGCGCCGCCAGCGCGCCCACGACGACCGGCCCAAAGCCGCCCACCGCGCGACCCGCGTTGAACAGCACGTTTTGCGCGGTGGCGCGCGCATCGGTTGGATAGAGCTCCGAAATCAGCGCGCCGTAGCCGCCGATCATGCCGTTGACGAACACTCCCATCGCCGCGCCGCCGATCAGCAACGCCATCGGCGTCGTCAGTTGCGCATAGACGAACACCATGACGACGGCGCCCGCCTGGTAGAACAGGAACGTCGGCTTGCGGCCGAAGCGGTCGGCGGCGATGCCGAATAGCCAGATGCCGGCCGCCATGCCGAGAATCGTCGCGGCGGTCCACAGCCCCGATTTGGTCAGCGAGTAGCCGAAGGTCTTCGACAGATAGCTAGGTAGCCAGAGCATCAGCCCGTAATAGCCGAAGTTCTGCACCGAGCACAGGATCGTGACGCCGAGGCTCGCGCGCGTCGTGCGTCCATCGACGAACAGCAGTTTCAGCGGCAGCTTGCGCATGCCGCGCGCGACGCGTTGGTCGAAAAGCGCCGGCTCCTCGACGCGGCGCCGCACGAAGAACGACACGACCGCCGGCAGCAGCCCGAGCGCGAACATGCCGCGCCAGCCGATCACCGGCAGCAGCAGCGGCGTCAGCAACGCGGCCGCCAGCACGCCAAGCTGCCAGCCGAGCCCGACATACGACGACACCCGCGCCCGCTGCGACGCCGGCCACGCTTCGGCGACCAGCGTCATACCGATGCCGAATTCGCCGCCCAGCCCGATCCCGGCGACGGTCCGATAGATCAGCAGGTCCGTGTAGCCTTGCGCGAGCGCGCACAGGCCGGTGAACACAGCGAAGATCAGGATCGTCCACGTCAGCATGCGCACGCGGCCGAAATAATCGCTGAGCACGCCGAAGAGCACGCCGCCCGCCACCGCACCGATGAGCGTCCATGTGATCAGCGCACCGGCCTGCGAGGAACTCAGATGCAGGTCGGCGGCGATCACCGGCAGCATGAAGCCGAGAATCAGCAGATCGAAGCCGTCCATCGCATAGCCCAGCACCGACGCAAGCAGCGCGCGGCCCGCATAGCCCGGTTGGACGGCGGAGCGGGTTTCGGTGGTGGAGGCGGAGGCGGGTGGAGCGGCGTTCATTGAAAGCATTCCGTAGGTCTGAAGGCGGCTGCGTGGGAAGCGTCCCGGGAAAGTCGCGTGAGTGTAAAGGCGGCCTCACCCGGTCACAAGACGATGCGCGCGCCAAAGCGCCCGCCGGCTGCGCCGCCGCGCACGACGGCCTCCTCGGTGCGACCCATTTCAGGTAAAATAGCGGCCCACGCGCGCAGCAAAAGCCGGTCTGTGCTCTTCCCCCGGCCGCGTATCCCGCCCAGCATGGCGCGGCATACCCCGCTTGCTGCGCCACCGGGCCCAGCGCCCGCTTCTCCCCCGCTCACTCCGAAGGATCCGCCCATGACAGGCTTCGATCGCCAGACGATCTCCGACACCACCGCCAAGATGCTGCTCGAAGTGCAAGCAGTGCATTTCAACGCGGAGAAACCGTATATTTTCACGTCCGGCTGGGCGAGCCCGGTGTATATCGACTGCCGCAAGCTGATCTCGTATCCGCGTGTGCGCCGCGGCCTGATGGAAATGGCCGAAGCGACGATCCTGCGCGACGTCGGCTATGAGCAGATCGACGCGGTCGCCGGCGGCGAAACCGCGGGCATCCCGTTCGCGGCATGGCTGTCCGACCGCCTGATGGTGCCGATGCAGTACGTGCGCAAGAAGCCGAAGGGTTTCGGCCGCAACGCGCAGATCGAAGGTCTGCTGACCGAAGGCCAGCGCGTGTTGCTCGTCGAAGACCTGACGACCGACAGCCGCAGCAAGATCAACTTCATCAACGCGCTGCGCACCGCCGGCGCGACGGTGAACCACTGCTTCGTGCTGTTCCACTACAACATCTTCAAGGAAAGCGTGTCGGTGCTGAAAGACATCGACGTCGATCTGCACGCGCTCGCCACGTGGTGGGACGTGCTGCGCGTCGCGAAGCAGAACAACTACTTCGACACGAAGACGATCGACGAAGTGGAAAAATTCCTGCACGCGCCGGCCGAGTGGTCCGCTGCACATGGCGGTGCGACGTCTACGCCGCAATAAAGCCATCGCGGTAAGGCTGTGACAATAAAACCTAGCCGCTTTATGCTGATTGAATGAAAAAGCCGCCTGTTTCGCAACAGGCGGCTTTTTTTATCGCGATTGTTTATCGCCGATTACCCGGCGGACGAAACGAGGCCGATGTCAGGACTGGTTCGCGATGTTCTTACTCGAGTTCGAGGAAAGATTCAGCAAACCATTGCTCTGCGCATACTGGAATAGTTGGGAGTCGCGATCGATTCCGAGCTTGCGCATGGCCGCGTTTTTTTGTGTGCTGATCGTCTTGATGCTGCGATTCAAACGCTCCGATATTTCCTTGATCGTCATACCCGATACGAACAGGCGCACGACTTCGAGTTCGCGCCGCGACAGCTTCGAGTCGTCGCGCTTGCCGGCTGAATTGACCCGCAACCCATCGAGCACCGCCTTCACCGACGGACTCATATAGGCCATGCGACGGCCCACGTGTTGTACCGCAAGCGCAATATGGCTGAGATCGTCCGATTTGTTCACGACCGACGTCACGCCAAGTTCCTTGAGCCGTTTGAGCAATGCGGCGTTCTCGAGCATGGTGAGCACGACGATCGGCAGATTCGGGAAATTGCGGCGCAAATAGTCGATGAGTTGCAAGCCGTCGCCGTACTGACCGCCCGGCATGGCCAGGTCGGTGACGAGCACGTCGCATTCGGTGGATTGCAACATTTTGATAAGTTCAGTCGACTGCCTTGCGCGCCCAACGACTTGCATACCGGGAAATTTGAGCAGCGCATTTTCAGCGCCAAACAGAATAACCGGATGATCGTCTGCCACCACGACCCTGAGTGAAACTTGCATCGTCCTCCTCTGGACGGATAAACCGGTCTCCACAACTTCTAACACTGCTTTTGACGCTCGCTATTTAAACGAGTCAAATGCAGTAAGGGTCGCGCGACAACCCCCTTACTATAGCTGATTTCCTGTCTGCGAATTCCGCGGCACGCGAACATATTGCGTCGCAGAGCTAATCAGCGCTGATGTTAGACTTGATTCGACCTTGGGGCGCAATTCAGGACAACGACAGTCGCGAGGACCCGCGCCTCGCGCCCTTACAGGAGAACCGGCATATGCGCATGCGTTGCCTGGTCGTTTCGCTGGCTTCATCTTGGCGGCATCGATCGCTCGCCGTCGGCGCGATGCTCGCGCTATTCGCAGCGCATAGTGCCGGTGCGCGGGCCGACGAGCCGTTCACGCTGACGAGCGCGAGCGTGCGCGCGGGCGGCACCGTGCAGAATGCGCAGGTGTTCGACCGGAACGACTGCAAGGGCGGCAACCGTTCACCGCAGCTCTCATGGCGCGACGCGCCGGCCGGTACGCGCAGCTTCGCGATCACGATGTTCGACGAGGACGCGCCGGGGCCCGGCTGGTGGCACTGGGCGGTCGCGGGCATCCCCGCCACGGTCGACAGCCTGCCCGAGAATGCGAGCTCGTCCGGTTTCCTGCGCAAGCTCGGCGCGGTCGAAGCGCGCAACGACTTCGATACCGACGGCTATGGCGGCCCGTGCCCGCCGCCCGGCAAACCGCATCGCTATATCATCACTGTGTACGCGCTGAACTCGGCCGATCTGCGTCTCGCGCAAGGACGTCCCGCGTTGATGTTCGATCACGAGATCCGCACGGCCGCGATCGGCAGCGCGCGGCTCGAGGTCAATTACGGGCGCTAGTGGCGGCCATCGCGGTCGTGATGGGGCGCCGCCGCGCCGCATCGCCTGGCTTGCGCCGCTCGCCTTCCCGATCGCTTTGCTGGAGCACTTCATGTCGAAGATCGTCATCGTTTATCACAGCGGCTACGGCCACACGAAGAAGGTCGCCGAAGCCGTCCTCGCGGGCGCGCTGGAAGCCGGTGCGCAAGCAAAGATGATGCCGGTCGGCGACCTCGACGACGCCTCGTGGGACGAACTCGCCGCCGCCGACGCGCTGATCTTCGGCGCGCCGACCTACATGGGCGGTCCGTCGGCCGACTTCAAGAAGTTCGCCGACGCCAGTTCGAAACCGTGGTTCGCGCAGGCGTGGAAAGACAAGATCGCAGCCGGCTTCACGAACTCGGCGACGATGAACGGCGACAAGTTCTCGACCATTCAGTACTTCGTCACGCTGGCGATGCAGCACAGCATGATCTGGGCCGGCACCGGCATGATGCCGTCGAACACGAAGGCCGCGACGCGCAACGATCTGAACTTCGTCGGCGGCTTTACCGGACTGCTTACGCAATCGGCGGCCGATGCGTCGCCCGACGAAGCGCCGCCGCCGGGCGATCTCGAAACCGCGCGCCTCTTCGGCGCGCGCATTGCGGGCGTCACCGCGCGCTGGATCGCGCCGCACGGGTAGCGGCGCGCGGGTAGCGGCGCGCGGCTAATGGCTGAACGGCGCCGAAACGACGTCGCGGCTCATCTGCGGTTCATCTTCGGTCATCAGCCCCATTCGCCGCGCAACGGGTCACGCCGACGTCACGTTGTGCGCGCATCGTCGTTTTTTCGCGCTGCACCGCACGGTCGCGGCGATGACGTCTTAAAATAACGTTCCGGCGCGGCGTCGCGCCCCGTTTCCAGCGAGTGAGATCGAGATGAGCACGAAAGTTTTTGTCGACGGACAGGAAGGCACGACCGGCCTGAAAATTTTTGAATACCTGTCGCAGCGCGCCGACGTCGAAATCCTGCGTATCGAAGAAGCGAAGCGCAAGGACCTGGACGAGCGCCGTCGTCTCATCAACGCGTCGGACGTCACGTTCCTGTGTCTGCCCGATGTCGCCTCGCGCGAGTCGGCCTCGCTCGTCGAAAACGACCGCACGGTGCTAATCGACGCGAGCACCGCGTTCCGCACCTCGCCCGACTGGGCCTACGGCCTGCCCGAGCTGGCTCGCTCGCAGCGCGAACGCCTGCGCACCGCCAAACGCATCGCCGTGCCGGGCTGCCACGCCTCGGCGTTCGTGCTTGCGATGCGCCCGCTCGTCGAAGGCGGCGTCGTCGCGCCCGAGTTCGCCGCGCACGCCTATTCGATCACTGGCTACAGCGGCGGCGGCAAGAAGATGATTGCCGACTACGAAGCCGGCGGCAACGACAGACTCAAGAGCCCGCGCCCGTACGCGCTCGGCCTCACGCACAAGCACCTGCCGGAAATGGCCGCGCATACGGGCCTGAAGTCGGCGCCGATCTTCACGCCGATCGTCGGCGACTTCTACAAGGGCCTCGCGGTCACCACGTACTTCTCGCCGGGCCAGCTCGCGAAGAAGACGACGCCGCAGGACGTGCAGGCTCAGTTCGCCGAATACTACGCGGGCGAAGCGTTCGTGCACGTCGCGCCGTTCAACGCCGACGCGAGTCTCGACAACGGCTTCTTCGACGTGCAGGCGAACAACGACACCAACCGCGTCGACCTGTTCGTGTTCGGCAACGAAGAGCGCTTCGTCACCGTCGCGCGGCTGGACAATCTCGGTAAGGGCGCGTCGGGTGCGGCGATCCAGTGCATGAATCTCGCGATCGGCGCGGCCGAAGACACCGGTTTGAAACGCTAGGCGGGGTCGACCCGCATCCGCGGTGCCACGAAAAAAGCCGGTCTTTGCAGACCGGCTTTTTTCGTTTTAAAGCCCGCTCATTGCATTGCACTGCATTGTTTTCCGCCAGCAGCATGTCGCACGGCATAACTCGCGATCTGGCCATGGCTATTGCCACAGCACCTTTTCTTATTGCTTGCGGCGGCGGCAAAGCCGACAATCCGGGCCCCGTCACACCGGCGCAATGCGCGGGCGCGAGTTGCGGTACGCAAGGCGCACCGACGCCCAGCGCTAGCACCGCGACGCTGTGCGCCGGCAGCGGCGAAATCGTTCAGTTGAATATCGACGCGACCGCGATGACCTACACGCTGAAGGGGCTCGAGTCGCCGATTCCGCTCACCAGCGCGAGCGTCGCCGTCACACGCAGGGGCACGCAGATCACGGGCGCGGTGATTCACCCGCCCGCCGGCATGCTGCCGACCGCCGAGCAGACGCGCTGCGCGTTCATCCTCGGCGCGGGCACCGGCACCGCGTCGGACGGCACGACCTACACGACGCCCGACTTCGTCGACAACCCCAACCCGCCGATGATCCTGATCGGCAAGTGCGTCGCGGGCGGCGGGATTCCGGGCGCGACGATCCAGTATGCAGGCATCACGCTGCTGCCCGGCGTTCCCGCCATCGGCGCGGTCAACAAGCGGCACTTCGACTTCTATCCGTTCCTCGGCTTCGCGAGCACGACGACCGACATCACGAAGCTTGCCGGCACCTACAACGCGCTGCTGTACTACCTGTCGCCGACCGCGAACTACGAAACCGTCGCCACGAATGCCGTCGAAACCTTCGACGCGAGCGGCAACTGCACGTCATCGAGCGTGGCCGGGTGTCTGAGCACCGGCAACCCGTTGACGCTGAACAGCAACGGCTATTTCGACAGCGCCAACCCGCCGCAGATCGTGCCGGGCACCGGCGCCACCAGCAATCCGCTGCGCACCGGCAAGTACGGCACCGCGCACATGATCCTCGGCCAGCTCAACGGCGCGACGGTCCCGCTCGTGGTCCGCACCGGCCTCGTCGACACGAGCAACCTGATCTCCCCGCAGGTCGACGACGAATCCGGCATCGCAATGCTCGCCGCGGCGACGCCGCTCGCCTCGGGCGGCTTCGACGGCGGTTACGTCGGCGCGGATTCGAACTTCAAGTACACGGCGACGCTGGTCCAGGGCGCGGCCGCGACATTCATCAATCCGTCGACGTCGGCCGCGGAAAGCTCGGTCGGTCTGAGCTATGGCGCGTCGAGCCCCGGTCTCGTCAACGTGCGGGACGGCACCGGCAACACCGGTCTCGCGATCGCGTCGGGCGGACTGTACGCGACCGTGATTCAGGGCGAAGAAAACGGCGGGATCACGTCGACGTCGGCGAATGCGGATACGCCGAGCGCGCCGTACTTCGGCATCGGCGCGCAGTTCAGCAAATAAAAGCAACAGGCACCCGCTGCGCGCAACGCGCAGTCGACCCGCGCGGCTCAGTGCAGGACACATGAAGCAGACGGTGGCCGGAATGGGAGCCGGCGACGGACCAATGACCGAAACGCGGCTGTGCCCTGCGTCGCTCGACTACGGCACGGTCTTCACCGGTGGCGGCGGAGACGGTGAACTCGTCAAACTGCAGCTCGATACGACGAAGATGACGTGGCAGATCAGCTACATCCAGTCGCCGATTCCCGCCACCACCGGCACCGTCGCCCCGACGCGCGCGGGCCAGTTCGCGAGCGGCTCCCTGACCCCGGAAACGCGGCTACCGACCAACAAGCTGAACCGGTGCGCGTTCCGTCTGAACGGCGCGAGCCTCGATGCGAGCCGGCCGGCGCGGATTTTCGTGGGCGAAGGCGTCGTCGTCGTGGGCGCCGGTGTTCAACGCGGGCCTTGCGTACAACATCACCGAGCACTGGGGGCTCGTTGCGTCGGTCACGTATATCCCGCTGAAGACGACGTCGTCGGTCATCATCAAGGCGGCCGATGGGACGGAGCTTGGCGTGTCGAAGGCGGATCTGCGCGCAAACCCGATCATTTCCTTCCTGGCCGTGTCGTATAAGTTCTGAATTTGATTTTCCGCGGTCGCGGCGCCGCTTTGGGCGCGCGGCGAATTCCGGGCAAAAAAAAGCCCACCTAGGTTGGCGGGCTGAATCCATATCAGAGGAGACATGGAGGAGACAAGACGAACTATAGCAGACCGCTTGGTGCGTTGCAACATGCAAATTAGGGTTGACCCTCAATGTTGCAGACATACAACGGTCACATGGGTACGGCTCAGTTTTCCCTTGTCTGCCGACACGCGCGGTGCTTAGTGCCTCACCAGCGCCATCATCGCGCCGAAACCGACGAACACAGGATCGGGCGGCTATTATGCCTTGCCGCCCAGCGCGACTCATGCGGCCACGCTGCGTCGATCGCTCGCGTCCGGGGATCGACAGCGCCGTCAGCGGCCGGCCCGGCGCGTCGCGACCTGACCCAGCACCGCGAAATCCTTCTCGCCGCCGCCGTGCGCAATCGCCTCGATCAGGCTGTCGCGAACCACGCTCGCGACCGGCATCGGCGTCGTCACCGCATCGGCGGCGGCGAGCGCGAGGCGCACGTCCTTCAGTCCCAGACGCGCCTTGAACAGCGCCGGCTCGAAGCGCTGCTCGGCGATCAGCTTGCCGTAGCCCGAGTACACCGGTCCCGGAAACAGGCCGCTCGTGATCACGTCGAGAAAGTCCTGCATCGCGAGGCCGTGGCCCGTCACGAGCGCGGCCGCTTCGCCGAGCGTCTCGATCGCCGCGCCGAGCATGAAGTTCGCGGCCAGCTTCATCACGTTCGCCTGCTGCGGCAGCGAGCCGATGCGCCAGGTCTTCTGGCCGAGTGCGTCGAAAATCGGCTGGATCCGGTCGATCGATTCGGCCGGGCCCCCCGCGACGATCGTCAGCTTGCCCGCGGCCGCGACATCGGGCCGCCCGAGCACCGGTGCGGCGACGTAATGCACGCCGCGCGACGCGTGCGCGGTCGCCAGTTCCTCGGCGAGCGCCACGGAAATCGTCGCCATATTCGCGTGGATCAGCCCGCGCGGCGCATGTTCGAGCAACGACGCGGTGATGACTTCGCGCAGCGCGGCATCGTCGGCGAGCATCGAGAACACGGCGTCGCCCGCAAACGCTTCAGCCGGCGTCGCGACGACTTGCGCGCCCAGCCCGGCCAGCGGCTGGGCCTTTTCCGGTGAGCGGTTCCACACGCGCACCTGGTGCCCGGCTTTCAGAATGTTTGCAACCATCGCGGCGCCCATCTCGCCGAGACCGATAAAACCGATGTCCATCTATCGCTCCGTCTTCTAAAGAACCCGAAGTAGAGCACACTCATGCGACAAGCGCAGGACAACGCGCAACCCGAGCGGTGCGATACTGCAGGCATGGTCACCGCGACATTCCGCTTCTACGAGGAGCTGAACGACTTCATCGCCCGGCCGCTGCGCCGGCGCGCGTTCACCTGCGTCTGCGCGCGCGGCGCAACGACCAAGCACATGATCGAAGTGCTCGGTGTGCCGCATACCGAGGTCGAGCTGATACTGGTGAACGGCGACTCGGTCGGTTTTGATCATCCGCTCGCCGACGGCGACCGCGTCGCGGTCTATCCGAAATTCGAGGCGCTCGACATCCAGCCGCTGCTGCGCGTGCGCGAGCGTCCGTTGCGCGTGATGCGCTTCATCGCCGATGCGCATCTCGGCGGCCTCGCGCCGCTTCTGCGGCTTGCGGGCTTCGATACGCTGTACGACAACCACTTTCCCGACGCCGATATCGAGGCGCTTGCCGCCGCGCAGCAGCGCATCGTGCTGACGCGCGACCGCGAGCTGCTCAAACGCCGCAACATCACGCATGGCTGCTACGTGCGCGCGCTGCGGCCGCGCGAGCAGTTGCGCGAAGTGTTCGAGCGGCTCGACCTCGCGCGCAGCGCGCAACCGTTTCGGCTATGCCTCGTATGCAACGCGCCGCTGCGACGCATCGCACGCGAGGAAGCCGGCCCGCGCGTGCCGCGCGGCGTGCTGCAGCGGCACAGCCGCTTCGTGACCTGCGATGTATGCGGACGCGTGTTCTGGGAAGGCACGCATTGGCAGAGGATGCGCGCGTTGATGGACAGCGTCTCCGCCGGCGCACCGGACCGTGTCGGCTGACGCCCCGCGCTTGCGTACAATGCGGGTTGATCTATTTGGCAGAGGCCTTTCCGATGATGAAAAAAACCGACCTTGAAAAGAACAAGGCGCTGAAACTGGGCAACGCGATGAAACAGGCGACCGCGAACCGCGGTGGCAAGAACGCGGCGACCGAGCCGAAGATCGACCGGCGCGAGCAGCGCAAGCTCGATCAGGCGCAAGGCCTCGTCCCGTTTGCGTGCAAGCTCAACGGCGAGCTGGTGGAGGAGCTGAAAACGCGCGCTGCCAGTCATCCGGACGGCCTGAACGGGCTGCTGGATGAAGTGATCCGGCGCGGGCTCGCGGGCTGATCTTCCCGCGCGCAAAATGCGCCGCAACAGCAAAAAGGCCAGAGCGCGAGCTCTGGCCTTTTTGCTGGCAACGCATCTGCCGCCACCGGCTGCACCGACCGGCAACCGGTGCGGCGCAGCGCTATGTCGCGCCCAACGAGCGCGCGTTGGCTTAGTTCTGCACGCCCTTGTCGTTCGTGCCCGCTGCCGAAGCTGCGGCGGAAACGTGTGCCTTCTTGCCGTGGGTCTTCAACTGCTTGACGTGGTGCTTCTTCGGTGCGCTTGCTGCTTCCATAGCAGCGGCACCCGATGCCTGCGCGAAAGCCTGAACGGAAACGAGTGCGATCGAAGCGGCTGCGAGCGAGACGATAACTTTTTTCATGTGTTGATCCCCAAACCAGACGACTGAGTCAATGTGAATGAATACAGCTGCACGGTAGAGCGGCTGGACTTCGAGGTGCCTTGTGCTCCCCGCGGGAGAGTATTACCCAGGCGTAGGCGGTTTGTCATGCGCAAAACTCGATATGTATTTTCCGGGAGACAGCCTGCTTTCAGCGTGCTTTCATCTACCTGCAAGGCGCACCAAGGACCCTACCAGGTCCCCGTGAAGCCGCCGCCCGCGCGCCTCGCCGACCGCTTCGCGGCGCTCAAACCAGGTTCCGCAGCAGGCTCGCGGTCTCCTGCAGCGCCGGCAAAACGCGGTGCAGCGCGGCGTTCGCCGACTCCTCGCCGATCGGCATGCTGACGCTGATCGCCGCGACCACCGTACCGTGCCGGTCGCGCAGCGGGACCGCGACGCCGCGCACACCGATCTCGAGCTGCTGGTCGGTGACCACGTAGCCGTTGCGGCGGATTTCGCCAAGCACTTCTCTGAGCCGTTCGACGGTCGAATAGGTGTACGGCGTGAAAACCTTGATCGGATACGATGCGAGCCACGGGTCGATGCTGTCGGGCGGCTGGAACGCGAGCAGCACGAGCCCCGCCGACGACAACGGCGCTGGCGCGCGCGAGCCGGTCACGAAGCCGACCGCCATCGCCCGATTCACGCCGTTGCGCGCGACGTAGACGACGTCGTGTTCGTCGAGGATCGCGACCAGCGCGGTTTCCTGCACGGTCGCGGTGATCCGCTGCAGGAACGGTTGCACCGTGCGCGGCAGCCGCGCCGAATCGAGGTAAGACTGGCCGAGCCGCAGCACGCGCGGCGCGAGCCAGAACAGCTTGCCGTCTGTGTCGACGTAGCCGAGCTCGCGCAGCGTCAGCAAATAGCGGCGCGCAGCCGTGCGCGACAGGCCGGCGCGCGCGGCGACCATCGTTGGCGTCATGCGCGCGTGCTCTTCGTCGAATGCTTCGATGATCGCGAGCGCCTTCGCGGCGCCCGCGATCCAGTCCTTGTCGTCCATGTCGTTTGCTCGTGGAAGGAGCGGGGGATCGCGGTCCGGTCCGCAAGTCGCTTGATCACCGCGATCCGCAGGCCGGCGACCGCACGGCCGTTGCGCGATTATCGCGCGACTCGCGGGCTTTGCCTGCCCGACGCGCGACGCCCGCGTATCATGTGAGCGATTCCTTACCGGCTGAGCACCGCGCGGCGCGCCTGCGCGGCTTTCCAGCGCGATCCCAAGACAAATCAGAAGAAATCTTGCATCCCGATACCCGCCAACACCTGCGCGCGAACGTGCTGATGCTGATCGCGGCGATGATCTGGGGCTCCGCGTTCGTCGCACAGCGACTGAGCCTCGATACGATCGGCCCGTTCCTGTTTACCGGCTTGCGCTTTCTGCTCGGCGCGCTCGTCGTGCTGACGATGATCGTCTGCGAGCGCCGCGCGGCGCTCGGCGAGCGGACGAAGCGCGCGCCCGGCGGAGCCCGCGAACTGCTTGGCGCGGGCGGGCTGCTCGGCGTCGTGCTGGCCGTGTCGATCTCGCTGCAGCAGATCGGCCTGCAGTACACGAAGATCGCGAACGCGGGCTTCATCAGTTCGCTGTATGTGGTGATCGTGCCGCTGCTCGGCGTGCTGTTTCGCCACCGGACTGGCCTCGGTACGTGGCTTGGCGCGCTACTGGCGGCCGTTGGCATGTACTTCCTGAGCGTCGACGAGCACTTTTCGATACTGTACGGCGACTGGTATCAGCTCGCCGGGGCGCTGGTGATTTCCGCGCAGATGATGCTGGTCGGCCGCTTCGCGGCGCGCCACGACACGCTGATGCTCGCACTCGCGCAGTTCGTGACCTGTGGGCTCGTGTGCCTGTCGATCGGCCTTGCCATTGAACCCGTTAGCGCCGCGGTAATTGCGCGGGCCGCGCCGACGATCGCGTACGGCGGTGCGTTATCGGTGGGCGTCGCGTATACGATCCAGGTGGTCGCGCAGCGCCACGCGGCGCCCTCGCATGCGGCGGTGATTTTCAGCATGGAAGGCGTGTTCGCTGCGTTTGCGGGCTGGCTCGTCCTCGGCGAAACGCTGACGACTCGCGCGTTGTTCGGCTCTGCGCTGATGCTCGCGGGATTGATCGTGTGTCAGATACTGCCGGGCTGGAAACGCGCCCGGCAGCGTGCGCCGCAGGGGACGTGATTTAACAGCGTCATAAAACGATTCGACGCCAACGCTCGGTGCGCGGATGCGCGCCGACAGGCGTCTTGCCCCTTCGCCCAACTATGCCGCGCGCGGATGAGCGAATAGGCTCGGCGTATCGGCGGTTGGCGGAAACACGCACCAGCAGCCGTCGTCGTGGCGAAAGAAGAACAAACCCCGCCCGCCCTGTTCCGACGACGTCTCCACCCGCACATAGCGCCGCCCGCCCGCGCGCGTGCGGCTGAACTCCGTCACGTGAACCGGCTCGGCCGGCGATGGCGAAAGCCACTTCTCGACCAGAAACCGCAACGACTGTTCGCTCGCGGCTCTCATGATCTGCCCCGGAACAGCCTGCCGCGCTGCGCATCGCGCGTGGACTCGGGACTGTCGTCGTCGCGAGCGGCGTCGCCGTTCTCGGCGGCCTCTGCGGCCTCTGCGGCTGCCAGCGCCATCATCCGACTGGTCGCGACCGCGCGCAACGAGCTGCAATGGGCCGCATGTCGAAGGTCGGACAGAAGACGGACTAGCTGTCGTGCTGATCTGCGTTTCATACATCCCCCGCACTGCACCAGAAACCTCACAAAGCACTTTAACTCTATGCCGGATTGTTCGTTGGGCAAATGATTTTGACCAAATAGCAACAGTCGCGCTTGCAATAAGAAGGCGCGCAATCTTCGTACCGCGTTATCAATGTGCGCGTTCGGTGGGCGGAAATCTGTGCGTTGGCGAGCCCTTCGCGTCGCGCGAAGCGTCGATGCGGGAGCAACGGGAAGTGTCGATCGGAGGCGTGGTTATCCACAGCGACCTCTGAATAACTTCGGGATAGCGCGACGAACAGCCTGTGCGCGAAATCTTGATAAAGATCAGGGTCGGCTAACGGTGTTCGAACTTATCCCAGTTCTGTAGTTTTTCTACCGACGTGTTCCGCAGGGTTATAGGTTTCGCATGATGTTGAAGCGGCGCGACATTTGCGACTTATCCACAGAATCGGTTAACCCTTGTTAACTACTACTACGTATGTATACGTATCAAGTAAACACCATAAGGTGAATATCGCTGCGCGCCTGAATCAGAGGCTGATCGGACCTTGATCAGCCTCGATGCGAAAGCCGCTGCGCCGCTGTCACGGCACCAGAGGCGCCGTGCCGCTCGCGGGTTCGATCGCTGCAGCCTGGCCAATCGGGTCGGCGGGTTGGACCGGCGAGGATGTCGACGGTGTCGTCAACGGAACCGGTGCGGGTGCGGTTAACTGCACTGGCGCGGGCGCTGACTCGACCGCCTGAGCCGCAGCTGGTGGTGTCACGGCGACAGGCTTGTCGGTCGTCGGTTGAGCGAGCGCTGGTGAGGTCGTCTGAACCGGCACGGTCGGCGTCGCTCGAACTGCAGCGGAGGTGGTCGCCGCTACCGGCTCGGGCACCGGCTCAGGGATCGTCAGTTGAAGCGGCGCTGCTACCGGCATCGGCAGCGTCCGCGTCTCGATCGGGCTGCTCGTCACCGGCTGCGTGCGCACGACCGTCTGCAAGTAATGATCGACGAGACCGAAAAAGCGGTCATAGAACTTGCCCGACGGAATCGTCTCGCTCGAGATCTTCACCATCGCGTCGCTATTCGAGCGAATCGGCAGCGACAGCGAACCGAGCACGCTGAGCCCGACGCTCGCCGACGTATCGCTCTTCTTCAATGCGAAGCCGTTCTGCACCGCGTTCACGTACACGATGCTGGTATCGGCCGCCTCTTCGCCGGGCGTGCACACGACGTGAAATTCGACGACCACGTGCGAATCGCCGGTCGGCTGAAAATTCTTCGTGCCGTCGACGGTATCGGGACGCGACATCGTCGTCAGATAGCCTTGGCTCAGCAATGCGCGGCGCGCGGCTTCGCAGCTATCGCCCGTACTCGAATTGAAATTGCGCGCGTACGGGCTTGCGCCGGTTTCGAATAGTTCCTGAGTGAATTCGGGTTGCGGCGTGCTGCTGCATGCCGTGAGCGCGACCAGCCCGAACAGGGCCGCGGCGGTGGTGCGGGAAAAGGGGTTCTGCATGATCAGTTGCGAGAAGCGCCTCGTGAGCGCGAATGGAAATGCATTGTAGAGCGGGCAGCGTCACGTGCGTAAAAAGCGTGCAAGGTGCAGCCCGGACCCTATTACAGCGGGAAACAGGGCGTCAACTTGAAGCACGCCGCCGCGCCCTCGCAGTGCATGCGGGCGAAAATGCGAAAGAAATCGCGCGCGTGCCTAGTTCGACGTCGTGCGCGTCGAGCCAATCGTCGCGGCCGAAGTCGACCCAGAGGTCGCGGCCGACGATGCCCCGGCTGCCCCGCTCGCGGCGGGTGCCGCGGATGCAATGAGCGCCGCCGGCACGCTGAACGCGTCGGCCCACGGCTTCGCGCTGGCGCAACGATCCGCCTCGCACGACGCGGCCCGCCCAGCGGCCCCGGAAGCGCCGTCAGCGGGTGTCGCAACCGCCGCGAAATCCTCCACGCGCAGATTCACCTTCTGCGCATAGGCCTTCGAGCCGCCATAGCTCTTGAGCGCGGTATTCAGATCGCCGTTCGCCGAGCGCATGTAGCCGTACAGAATCGCCGAGCCCGCTTCGATGTTCGCACCCGGCTCGGTCAGATCCTTCACGTTGCGCAGCAGGCCGCGGTGCGCCTGCGGCACGACCTGCATCAGCCCCGTCGCGCCATTGGCGCCGCGGGCTTTTTCCTTGAAGCGGGATTCGATCGAGATGATGGCGAGCAGCAGCGCCGGAGGAAGGGAGTATTTGTTGGCGGCGGATTGCACCGCGTCGGAGATCTTTTGAGCCTTTTCTTTGCCCACACCGAACTTCTGCGTCAGGTACGCCGATATTCGGTCGGTGTTTTCGTCGGCCGCCGCGGTTTGCGCGAGGCCGAGCGAAAGCACGATCAGGCAAAGTAACCGGCTCATAGTGGACGTCGGAGGAAGCAAAGATCCGCGCATTATAGCGCCGCGGCGTCGGGCGGCGCCTTTCCTCGGCAATTTTTGTCTTTTAAATCAAGGGTGAGCGGAACTCGCCCCGCTTTCCGATGCGTTCATTTGACCGCTTTTGACTTCAGGTCATAGCCGTCGCTCAGCGTCGCGAGGAACGCGGCGACGTCGTCGATATCACGCTCGGACCAGACCGGACGCTCGCCCGTTTTGCGCGTCAGCGGCTCGTCGGTCGTATCGACGTTCACGCGCAGTGCGATCGGCAGATCGTTGAATTTGTCGACTTTGCCGTGCGCATCCCTTGGATACCACTTGTCCGGGTTCGTATCGCGTTGCACGTAGAAACGCAACGCCTCTTTCAGCGTGTGGAAGCGACCGTTGTGAAAAAACACGTGGCGCGTCGCGGTATTGCGCAGCGATACCGACTTGAACAGTCCGCAGTTCAGCTTATCGCTCTGATCCGTACGCAATGGTCCGCACAGGCCCATGTCGAAATACTTCGGATCGGCGTTGACCTTCAGTTCAGCGTTGCGCGGCACGCCAAGCGCCTGAAAGTTAAAGTCGGTGAAAAGCGGATGAGCGCCGTTCACGCCCGACTGGTCGATATGACAGGATGCGCAATTGCCGCCGGCGGGGTCGTCGAACAGTTTTTTGCCGCGCAACTCTTGTGCAGTTAGTTGCACTTTCCCGTCCAGGTAGTAGTCGAACTTGCTCGTGTACGGATGAAAACTCGGGTCTTCGAGCTCGAAGCGCTCGATCGCGTACGTCGCCTGGGTGAACGCCTTGGTCGGATCGGCAAAAATGTTCTGGCCGAATACTTCCTTGAAGCGCGCAGCGTATGGCGCGCGCTGCAGCTTCGCGAGCAATGCGGCCGGATCCTTATTGGCCATCTCGTTCGGATTGAACAGCGGGAAGTTCGCCTGATCGTGCAGATAGTTGAAGCGCCCGTCCCAGCCGAAGCCGCCGACCGGCGCGTTGTCCGTTTCGCTGAGCCGCTCGGACAGGCTCGCCGCCTGCGCATGCGTCCAGATCGGCGTACGGTTCAGCACGTAGCGCAGGCTCGGCACCGCGCGTGTGCCCTGCTGATGCAAGTCCGTGCCGCCCAGTTGCGCGGCGAGACCGTTGGGCGGCCCGTACGCGTGCTCGGGACTGTGGCAGCTCGCGCACGACATCTTGCCCGAGGCCGACAGCACCGGATCGAAGAACATCAGTTTGCCGAGCGCGGCGGCGTCGCTATAGACGGGCTTCGCATCGGCGGATGTCGGTGTCGCATTCGACGCAACAGCGGGCGCCGCACCGGCGCCCCCCAGTAACGCGCCGCCCATCAGGGCGGCGAGCGCTATCCGACGCGCGCTCGCGCGCGCCGTGAATCGCATGACAGAAGACAGCATCGAGTCTTTTACAGGTTCGTGAAGATGTCGCTGCCGAACCCCACCAGACCGGCCTGTCCCGCATAACCAAGGTGGTCGAGCTGGAAGATGTCCTCGATGCTCTTCAGCATCGAATAGTGGTTGTACGGCACCGTGGACACCGTACCCGGCTTGATGAACTTCGAGATCATCACAGCGCCGGTCTGGTCGCCGCCGTAGCTCGACTTGGTCAGGTTGATCGTGATGCCGTTATAGGCGAGCGACGAAGTCTCCGGGAACGACGGCAGGTTCGGCCCGGGTTGCTGGCTACAGCAGGTCGTGCCGGCAAATATCAGATCCTCGCCAGACGCGGACTGCGTGACCGTCGCGTAGCTGCTTTCGTCGAAGTTGATGATCAGCAGGCCATCCTTCTGGAACGCCGGCGATGCGGTGATGATCGGCACCCACTTCTGCAGGAACGTGTTCGCGCTCGTCAGGCCGCCCGGCTGGCCGTTCACGCAAGGTGCGTCGTGGCCGTCGTCGCACAGGTTCGGCGTGATCAGGTTGAAGTTCGCCGTGGTCGAGACCGATTGCAGATCGTTCTGCAGGTTATTCAGATTGACGACGTGCTGTCCGCAGTCCGGCGAATCGATGATCGAGTGGAAGTACATGAACGGATTGTGGCGCGTCGCATACTGGTCGCCGAGCGGCACGGCCGCGCTCGGCGCTTCGGCCGACTGCGTGAGGTCCGTCGTGTTCGGCGTCGGATGGCCGCAGGTGGCGGCTTCGCGCGACGGATCGTTGCCCATGTCGCCTTCATAGCCCTTCCACGTATAGCCCGCTGCCTTCAGTTGGTCCGGCAACGTCTTCACGCTCGCCGGATACACGCAGCCCGAGCCGATCGCCTGGCCATCGGACGTCATGCCGGTCAGCTTGAAGTCCTGATAGGTCATGCAGTCGTTGTCGGTCTCGTTGGTCGGCGACTGGCCGCTGATCATCGAGATGTAGTTGTCGAGACTCACGTGGCCCGTGCCGTAGTACTGCTGCACGAGCGCGCCTTGCGATGCCAGTGTTTGCGCGAGATACGGCGCTTTGGTGTTGGCGCCGAATGTGGTCGCGTAGTTTTCGTTTTCGAGCGTGATCACGAAGACGTGGCGAATCTGCTGCTGTCCGGTCAGTTGCAGCCCGCCGGACGAAGAAGACGAGCCGCACGCGGCCACGATCAAAGCGATTAAAGCCGCGCAAGCGGCCATGATGAGTGCGCGTAGCCCAATGCGGTGTGACATGTTCGTGGCCCTCTGTTGCTGTCTTTTTGTTGCCCTGTCGGGAATGCGGTTTTATTTGCGGGCAGACTTTATGGAGCGCCTATGACATTGCCGTGAAAGTTGACGTTAGTTCACCGATAAAACCATTGGCGAACCAGCGGGTTGCCGACTCGATTCACGCTTCGCGCCGATTTGAGACAATGCGCGTCGGCCGCGCGCATCGTTGCATGCCGCCTCAACGAACAACCGATGTTTTCAGCTATGAGCAAGACCGCGTTTATTCCCAGCGTCCCCGGCACGTCGGAGGACGACTTCGAGATTTCGGCGAGCGCGAAAATGGCCGGCTACCGGCGCTTCTTCGGCGTATTGAAGGTGGTGCGCACGACCGACGGCCGCGTGCTGTTTCCATTCGATGGCGCGCCCGAACTGGGCCCACACGCGAGCCGACTCGAAGCGCTCGCGGCCGCGCAGGTGTATGGCGAACACATCGTCGCGAGCGATCTGGCGCGGCCGGAGTTGTAGGATTCGTCGATCACCCGGCGATATGCCGATAGGCGAAAAAATACGGGTGGGTCAGCGCACGCGTACCCGGTTTGCCGCGCCGGCCCCCGCACGCGCGGCGAGCACCCCACCGAGCACGCCGCCGACATGGCTCTGCCACGACACATCCGGATAGATCGGCAGTACGCCGAACAGCAGGCTCAGACCGTAGCTGCTGACGACGACCAGGGCCACGAGGATCGACACGAGATTGCGCGTGTAGTAACCACGCGCAATCAGGTGACCGGCATAGCCGAACACCAGCCCGCTCGCGCCGATATGCACCGAATACGGCGCGCCGAATAGCCACGCGCAAAGACCGGCGCCGAGCATCGCGCCGATGGTCGCGCGCCAGAAGCCGGCGATATCCGGCCACGTACACAGCCAGCCGAGTACGACGAGCCCGCTCGTGTTGGCGGCGATGTGTCCGACGCTCGCATGCAGCCACGGCGCGAACAGGATGCCCTGCAAGCCGTCGAGCGAACGCGGCACGACGCCGTGTTCGTTCAGATGCAGGAACGGCAACGCAACCGACAGAAAGAACACCGCCCACATCGAACCGACGAACAGCCCGATTAGCACGACGCGTGACTTCAGCTTTTCGGTGAGCGTGTTGGGAGATGAGGTCTTCATGATGACGAGGCCACATGGATGTCGACAGAGGGTAGTCGATGTGGCGTCGTCACGTCGAGGCATCGTTGCACGACAGATGCCGATGGTGTTTCGTCCGCCGGACCGCATGGCGGCGCGGCTGATTGCGTGAGCTTGCGGCCCGGTTTGCCGCTACGTCTTCGTCACTCCACCGTCACCGACTTCGCCAGGTTCCGCGGCTTATCCACATCCGTGCCACGCGCACAAGCGGTGTGATACGCGAGCAACTGCAGCGGCACGACGTGCAGGATCGGCGACAGCAAGCCATAGTGCTCTGGCATCCGGATCACATGCAGCCCTTCGCCGTTGACGATCTTCGTATCGGCATCGGCGAACACATAAAGCTCGCCGCCGCGCGCGCGCACTTCCTGGATGTTCGACTTCAGCTTTTCGAGCAGCGCGTCGTTCGGCGCGACCGTCACCACCGGCATCGCTTCGGTCACGAGCGCCAGCGGCCCGTGCTTCAGCTCGCCAGCCGGATACGCCTCGGCGTGGATATACGAAATCTCCTTGAGCTTCAGCGCGCCTTCGAGCGCGATCGGATAGTGCATGCCGCGGCCGAGGAACAACGCATGTTCCTTGCGCGAAAACTCCTCCGACCACGCGATGATCTGCGGCTCCAGCGCGAGCACGCTGTTGAGCGCCGCCGGCAGGTGGCGCAACTGCTTCAGATAACTCGCTTCCTGCTCGTCGTTCAAACGTCCGCGCAGCTTCGCGAGCGTTGCCGCCAGCGTGAACAGCGCAACCAGCTGCGTCGTGAATGCCTTGGTCGACGCGACGCCGATCTCGCGGCCCGCGTGCGTGAGGAACGACAACTCGGTCTGCCGCACCATCGCGCTCGTGCCGACGTTGCAGATCGCGAGCGTGTGCTTGTGGCCGAGCTCCTGCGCGTGCTTGAGCGCCGCGAGCGTGTCGGCGGTTTCGCCCGACTGCGAAATCACCACCACCAGCGACTTCGGATTCGGCACCGACTCGCGATAGCGATACTCGCTCGCGATCTCGACCTGAGTCGGAATCTTCGCGAGCGATTCGAGCCAGTACTTGGCGGTGAGCCCCGAGTAGTAGCTGGTGCCGCACGCGAGAATCAGCAGGCTGTCGATGTCCGCGAACACCTGGCGCGCGCCTTCGCCGAAGATCGACGCATCGAACGCGTCGGCCTGCGGAATCGTGTCGGTGATCGCGCGCGGCTGCTCGAAGATTTCCTTCTGCATGAAGTGGCGATACGGGCCGAGTTCGACCGCGCCGCCATAGGCGGCCACCTGGCGCACCTCGCGTTGCGCGGCCTCGCCCTGGCGATCGGCGATGCGCACGCCATCGAGCGACAGTTCGCAGACGTCGCCTTCCTCGAGGAAGATGAAGCGCTCGGTGCTGCCTGCGAGCGCGAGCGCGTCCGATGCGAGGAAGTTTTCGCCGTCCCCGAGCCCGACCACGAGCGGCGAGCCCTGGCGCGCGCCGACCACCGTATGCGGCTGATCCTCGTGCAGCACCGCGATCGCATACGCGCCGTGCAGTTGCGCGATCGCCTCGCGCACCGCGGCGAACAGGTCGCCGCGATACAGGCTATGGACCAGGTGCGCGATAACCTCGGTGTCGGTCTGCGAGACGAACTCGTAACCCTTGCCGCGCAGCATTTCGCGCAAGGTCTCGTAGTTTTCGATGATGCCGTTGTGTACCAACGCCAGCGCATCGCGCGAGAAGATCGGGTGCGCGTTGTCGGTGACCGGTGCGCCATGCGTGGCCCAGCGTGTATGCGCGATGCCCGTCACGCCTTCGAGGCGACCGTCGCGCACCTGGCCTTCGAGGTCGGCCACGCGCGCGACGCTGCGCGCGCGGCTCGGCCCGCGAGCGCCGAGCACGGCGACGCCGCACGAATCGTAGCCGCGATATTCGAGGCGTCGCAGTCCTTCGATCAGGACCGGAACGATATTACGTTGCGCAACCGCGCCGACAATGCCGCACATGGTGTATTCCTTTTCAGTGCCGGATTCAGTGAGCGCGCCTCGTGGGCACGCCGTATCGATCAGCTTTTCTTTTTGACAGGGCGCACGTAGCCCGTCTTGCTCGTCTGGGTTTTATCGTTCAACACCAGCGCGTCGGCGGCGACGTCCTTCCACACCGTGGTGCCGGCCGCGATCGTCGCGCCGCGCTGCACGCGCACCGGTGCGACCAGTTGCGTGTCCGAGCCGACGAACACGTCGTCCTCGATCACGGTGCGGAATTTGTTGGCGCCGTCGTAGTTGCAGGTGATCGTGCCCGCGCCGATATTCACGCGCGCGCCGACATCCGCATCGCCGAGGTAGGTGAGGTGGTTGGCCTTCGAGCCATGACCGAGCACCGCGTTCTTGATCTCGACGAAGTTCCCTACATGAGACTCGTCTTGCAGCGCCGCGCCTGTGCGCAAGCGCGCATATGGACCGACAACGGCCTTCGCGCCGACTTGCGCGCCTTCGATGTGCGTGAACGCATCGACGCGCGTACCGGCGCCGATACTCGCGTTGCGAATCACGCAGTTCGGCCCGATGCTGACGTTGTCGGCCAGCGTCACACGGCCTTCGAACACGCAGTTGACGTCGATCGACACGTCGCGGCCGCATTCGAGCGTGCCGCGCACGTCGACGCGCGCCGGGTCGGCGAGCGTCACGCCCGCGACGAGTAGTGCGTCGGCGACATTGCGCTGATGAATCCGCTCGAGCTCGGCGAGCTGCTGCTTGCTGTTGACGCCGAGCGTTTCCCACTCGTCGTCGGGCTGCGTGGTGACGACTTCGAGGCCGGCTTCGATCGCCATTTCGACCGCGTCGGTCAGATAGAACTCGCCTTGCGCGTTGTCGTTTTTGAGCGCCGCGAGCCAGCCGGCAAGGCGCGCGGTCGGCGCGACGATGATGCCGGTGTTGATTTCGGCGATCTTCAGCTGCTCGGGACTCGCGTCCTTCTGCTCGACGATGCGTTGCACGTTGCCGTGCTGATCGCGCACGATGCGGCCGTAACCGGTCGGGTCGTCGAGCGTGACGGTGAGCACGCCGTAACCGTCCTGGCCGGCACGCCCGGTCAGTGCGCGCAGCGTTTGCGCACGCGTGAGCGGCACGTCGCCATAAAGCACCAGCGTGGGCAACGATGGATCGAGCAGCGGCAGCGCCTGCTGCACCGCGTGGCCGGTGCCGAGCTGTTGCTCCTGCACCGCGAACTGGATATCGGGCGCCGCGACGGCTTCGCGCACGGCTTCGGCGCCGTGGCCGATCACGACGATCAGGCGGGCGGGCTTCAGCGCGCGGGCGGTGTCGATGACATGAGCGAGGAGCGGCCGGCCGGCCAGAGGATGGAGCACCTTGGGAAGCGCGGACCGCATGCGCTTGCCGGTACCTGCCGCCAAAATGACGATGTTCATGGCGTCGGCAAATAGACGAGTTTGGAGCGGACGATTCTATCATGCTGCACCTGCAAAAAAGGCCGCAGACGCGGCCTCGGCAGGGCTTGCAAGCCAGCGGAAAAGCGCCGGAATGCCGCGGGAACAGGCACTTTTCGCTCGTTACACGTCGTCGAACTGGACCAGCGAAATGGTCTTCGCATTGGTGAGCGGCGCGCCTTCGTCGCCGCTCGAGCATGGTTCTTCGTCGAACGCGATGTCACCTTGCGGGTCGGCTTCGCCGCTCGCGCGCAGCCCCGCGAACGCAAACAGCTGGTGATCCATCAGATGCGACGGCACCACGTTCGACAACGCATTGAACATGTTCTCGATGCGGCCCGGGAAACGCTTTTCCCAGTCGCGGACCAGCGCCTTCATTTCCGCGCGCTTAAGGTTTGGTTGGCTACCGCACAGATTGCACGGAATGATCGGGAATTCACGCAGCTCGGCGTACTTCTCCAGATCGGTTTCCTTCACGTAGGCGAGCGGCCGGATCACGATGTTCTTGCCGTCGTCCGATTGCAGCTTGGGCGGCATGCCCTTCAACTTGCCGCCGTAGAACAGGTTCAGCAGCAGCGTTTGCAGGATGTCGTCGCGATGATGGCCGAGCGCGATCTTGGTCGCGCCGAGCTCGCCGGCGACGCGATACAGGATGCCGCGCCGCAGCCGCGAGCACAGCGAACAGGTGGTCTTGCCCTCCGGCACGAGCCGCTTGACGATGCTGTAGGTGTCCTGATTCTCGATGTGAAACGGGATGTCGAGCTGGGTCAGATACTCGGGCAGCACGTGCTCGGGGAAGCCCGGCTGCTTCTGGTCGAGGTTTACCGCGACGATGTCGAAATTGATCGGCGCGCGCTCGCGCAGCCGCATCAGGATCTCGAGCATCGCGTAACTGTCCTTGCCGCCCGACAGGCACACCATCACCTTGTCGCCGTCCTCGATCATGTTGTAGTCGCCGATCGCCTGGCCGACCTGGCGCGCGAGACGCTTGAAGAGCTTGTTGTTCTCGTACGCTTCCTTCTGCTCGCGGCGCGTGAGCGGCGATTTCGGGGCGCGGGCGGCGCTCGGTGCCGCGATGGCGTCAGCGGCTTCGTTGTCTGCGGTCAGGATTTCCGGTGCGTTCATCGCTCAGTCCTCCTTGATGCGGAAGACTTCGACGCCGACCGCATCGCAGTCCGGATACACGTCCGGCTTTTCGGTCGACACGCGCGCGCCGCGCACCTGCGGATGTTCGAGCATCGCGCGCACGAGGTCGTCGCACAGCGTTTCCTGCAGATGAATATGGCCTTGCGAGACGCGCCTCGCGATCGTCGAGCGCATGAAGTCGTAGTCGACGACTTCGGTGAGCTTGTCGTGCACCGGCGTGGACATCGCGAGCGGCACGAACAGTTCGACGTTGATCACGACGCGCTGCTCGCCGCGCTTTTCGAAGTCGTGCACGCCAATGTTGATGTGCACTTCGTAATTGCGCAGAAAAAGCCGGCGGCAATCGGCGAGCCGGGGGTGCGAAAGAGCGGCAAACATGTTCGTTCCAGTCCAAAAAAGCGTGCGGGGCACGCAAAGGGGCGCTTCGCCACACGCGATGACCGCCTCGAAGGCCGGCCACGCGCGCGTGTCAGGCGCCCGTCAAAAACATCACGTCGCGCGGCAGCGGCACGAGATGCTGCCCGCCGTCGACCACCAGCGTCGTTCCGGTCACGCCGGCTGCATCCGCGAGATACAGCGCGGCGGCGACGATATCCTCGGGCCGCGACGCACGGCCAAGAGGCGTCATACGGTGAGCGGCCTCGAACCCGTGCTGGGTCTGGTCGCCCGATTGCATGGTCAGCCCGGGCGCGAGCCCGACCACCCGGAGCTTCGGCGCAAGCGCCTGAGCGAGCGCGACCGTCGCGGTCTGCAGCGCCGCCTTCGACAGCGTGTACGACAGATAGTCCGGGTTCATGTTGTACAGCTTCTGATCCAGCACATTGATGACGACGCCGCGCTGGCTTTCGTCGCGCAATGCCGCATCGGGCGTCGCGTCGTAAAGCATGCGCGCGAGCACGAGCGGCGCGCCGACGTTCATCGCGGTCAGCTTCAGCAGCAGCTCGTAGCCGACGTCGCGCGCCGTGTCTTCCTCGAAGCGCGACGCGTTATTGACGATGCACGACGGCCGCCCGAGCGCAGCGGCACAGTCGGGCAGCAGCCGGGCGACCTGCGCCTCGTCGCCGAGCTCGGCGTGCAGCGCGACCGCGCGGCGGCCCAGCGCGACGATCTGCGCGACCACTTCGTCGGCGTCCTCACGCGAGGCACCGTAGTGCACGGCCACGTCCCAGCCGCGCGCGGCGAAGCCGAGGGCGAGCGCGCGCCCGATGCGGCGCGCGGCGCCCGTAATCAGCACGACGCGGGGCGTTTCGGGCGGCAGTTCAGCCGCGCGGGTAGCGATGTCCGGAGAAACGGTCATTTACAATGCGGGGATGAATCCCAAAGCTCACCAACCCGATAGTTTACCTGCTCCCGGCCCGAGCGCGCTCGCGCAGTCCGACGCGCTCGTCGCCGAGATCCGCGCGCAGCTCGACGCGGCCGGCGGCTGGCTGCCGTTCGATCGCTACATGGAGCGCGCGTTGTACGCGCCGGGTCTCGGCTACTACAGCGGCGGTGCGCGTAAATTCGGCCTGCGCGCGGACGACGGCAGCGACTTCGTCACCGCGCCGGAATTGTCGCCGCTGTTCGCCGCGACGCTCGCGCGCCCGCTCGCCGAAGCGTTGGAGGCGAGCGGCACGCGCGATGTGATGGAGTTCGGCGCCGGCACCGGCAAGCTCGCCGCGGGCTTGCTCAATGCGCTCGACACGCTCGGCGCCGGGTTCGACAGCTATTCGATCATCGATCTATCGGGTGAGCTGCGCGAGCGGCAGCGCGAAACGATCGCGGCGGCCGCGCCCGCGCTGCTCGCGAAAGTGCGCTGGCTCGACGCGTTGCCGCAGCGCTTCGAAGGCGTGGTGATCGGCAACGAGGTGCTCGATGCGATGCCGGTGCGGCTCTTCGCGCAAAACGGCGGTGTCTGGCGCGAGCGCGGCGTGGTGTGGCGCGACGGCGCCTTCGCGTTCGACGACCGCCCCGTCGCGGCCGCCGCGGACCTCGCGCTGCTGACCGAAATCGATGCGACCCGCGAACCGGCCGGCGACGACTACGTGACAGAAACGCACGAAGCCGCGCGCGCCTTCACGCGCACCATCTGCACGATGCTCGCGCGCGGCGCGATCTTGCTGATCGACTACGGTTTTCCGCGCCACGAGTACTACCACGACCAGCGCGCGCAGGGCACGCTGATGTGCCACTACCGGCACCGCGCGCACGGCGACCCGTTCCTGTACCCCGGTCTGCAGGACATCACCGCGCACGTCGAATTCACCGGCATCGCCGAGGCGGGCGTCGAGACCGGCGCGGACCTGCTCGGCTTCACATCGCAAGCACGCTTCCTGCTGAACGCGGGCGTCACCGAGGTGCTCGGCGAAATCGATCCCGCCGACGCCGCGCGCTTTCTTCCCGCCGCCAACGCGGTACAGAAGCTGCTGTCCGAGGCGGAGATGGGCGAGCTCTTCAAGGTGATCGCGTTTTCGCGTGGACTCGACGATACGCTGCGCGCCTTCTCGAGCGGCGATCGTTCGCATACGCTGTGATTGTGAATCCGCTCTGGCTCGAGGACTCGCGATGATCCGCTGGCTTTTGACTACCTTCGTTGCCGTCGCGGTGCTGTCGTCGTGCTGGCCGTGGCTGAGGAAGCTCGGCATCGGCCGGATGCCCGGCGACGTGACCTTGCGGCTGTTCGGCCGCGAGTATCCGTTTCCGTTCATGTCGACGCTGGTGCTGTCGATGCTGTTGTCGCTGTTGGCGCGGGTGTTATAGGCGCCGTCGCGCTACTTTACGCCCGCGCGACTTCAAGCCAGCGCAGCCTCTACCGCACGCACGCGCTCCTCATGCACGGCGTCCTTGATGCCGGCCGGCGCATCGGCGAGCCGCTGCGCCACTGCCCCTGCATCCACGCCTCGCGCGGCCACCAGTGCAAGCCTCAGCCGCTCGGCCTGCGGGTACTCGCTCATCTCGAGGCCGAGCCGCCCGCGTGCATCCGACTCGCAGGCCTGCAGCGCCTCGGCGAAGCGCGCCGGCTTCCTGATCGCGTCGCTGCGCTCGAGCAGGCGCACCACAGCCGCCGCCCCCATCTCCATCACGCGATGAATATTGCCGTGCTCGCGCGCGACCAGCACCGCCAGATCGCGGCACTCGTTCGGCACGCGCAGCCGCTCGCACAGCGGCTTCAGCAGATCGACGCTGCGGCCCTCGTGGCCGATGTGCCGCGGCAGCAGGTCCTCCGGCGTGGTCGCCTTGCCGAGGTCGTGCGTCAGCGCCGCGAAGCGCACCGGCAGCGCGTAGCCCTGCTGCGCGGCATGGTCCAGCACCATCATCACGTGGACACCGGTATCGACCTCGGGGTGATAGTCGGCGCGCTGCGGCACGCCGAACAGCGCGTCGATCTCCGGCAGAATCCGCGCGAGCGCGCCACAGTCGCGCAGCACGCCGAACATCCGCGACGGCTTCTTCTCCATCAACCCGCGCGACACCTCCTGCCACACGCGCTCGGCCACCAGCGCATCGGCTTCGCCGTCGGCGACCATCTCGCGCATCAGCGCCAGCGTTTCCGGCGCGACCGTGAAATCGACGAAACGCGCCGCGAAACGCGCGATGCGCAGAATCCGCACCGGATCTTCGAGGAACGCGGCGCTGGCATGGCGAAAAAGCCGCGCCTGCAAGTCAGCCTGGCCGTTGAACGGATCGATGACGGGGCCGGTCAGCTCGCCGTCCGGGCGCACCTCGCGCGCCATCGCGTTGATCGTCAGATCGCGGCGCGCGAGGTCTTCTTCGAGCGTCACGTCGGGCGCATAGAAAAACTGGAAGCCGCGATAGCCGGCCGCCGTCTTGCGCTCGGTGCGCGCGAGCGCGTACTCCTCCTGCGTCTGCGGATGCAGGAATACCGGAAAGTCCTTGCCCACCGGCCGATAGCCCTGCGCGACCATCTGCTCGGGTGTTGCTCCCACCACCACGTAGTCGCGGTCCTGCACCGGCACGCCGAGCAGCTCGTCGCGGACCGCGCCACCTACTGCATAGATATTCATGGGCTTTCGTCTTGATAGGCGATCGCGTGCGTTTCGCGGCGCGAGGCGTCGACCCATGCATTGACCGCGGGCAGCTCGGTGAGCCGCTCGACATAGGCGGCCGCGGTCTCCGACAACGCCGGCTTCCACGTGTTGAAGCGCATCGCGACCGGCGCGAACATCGCGTCGGCAATGCCGAATTCGCCGAACAGGAACGGACCGCCGTAGGTCTCGAGGCAGTCGCGCCAGATCATCTCGATCCGCGCGATATCGGCGAGCGCGCCCGGCGTCGCGTTCTTGCCCGGGAACGACGCACGGATGTTCATCCACATCTTCGAGCGCAACTCGCCGAACCCCGCATGCATCTCGGCGCTGACGCTGCGCGCATGCGCGCGCGCCGCCGCGTCTCGCGGCCACAGCGCGTGTTGCGGGAAGCGCTCGGCGAGCGTTTCGGCGATCGCCAGCGAATCCCACACGGCCTGCCCGGCGTCGTCGATCAGGCACGGCACCTTGCCCGGTCCGCGCGGCGCCTGAGCGCGGATCTTCGCATTCGTGTCCGCTTCGTACAGCAGGATCAGTTCCTCGTCGAACGGAATGCCGAAGTGCGTGAGCAGCAGCCACGGACGCATCGACCACGACGAATAGTTCTTGTCACCAATCAGCAGTTTCATACTTGTTATCAGGTAGAGGGAAAGGCTTCAGCGCCCGGCGTTGGCGCGGAATGTGTCGAGTCGCGAACCCGAGGCAGCACCGGTCAGGTACGTCGGCACGATCGCTTCGATGCTGACCGGTTCGAGTCCGAGCTCGGGCGCGAGCGGCCCGCTCAGAATGTTGGCGACCTTCATCGAATCGAGATTGTCGCGCGAAATCACCGGTTCGCCCGGCGCCATTTCGAAGCTCAATGCCTGCAGGCGCGCGAGCGGCTCGGGCAGACGGATGATGCGCGCATGCTTGCCGATCACGTCGCCGCAGTACGAAACCAGGTCTTCGAGCGTGTAGACGGTCGGACCGCCGAGCTCGTAGGTGCGGCCGCTCGCGCCATCGAGATCGAGCACGTTGACGATCGCCTTCGCGACGTCGCCGACATAGACCGGTTGGAACTGCGCGTCCGGCATCGCGAGCGGAATGGCCGGAAACACGCGCTGCAGGAACGCGAACTTGTTCAGAAACGCGTCCTCGGGTCCGAACACGACGGACGGCCGGAAGATCGTCCACGCGACGTTGGCCGCATGCACGGCCTTCTCGCCGTCGGCCTTCGAGCGCGAATACATGCTCGGGCCGTTCGGATTGGCGCCTAGCGCGCTCAGATGAATCAGCCGATGCACGCCCTTGCCTTCGCAGGCGGCGACGATGCGCGTCGGCAGCTCGACGTGCGCATGCGCGAACTCCCGCCCATAGGGCTTGCCGCGTTTGCCGTTCAGGATACCGACCAGATTGATTACGCAATCCGCGCCCTCGACGAAGCGCGCGAGTTGCACCGGATCGAACACGTCGGTTTCGAGCACGTCGATCGGCAGCATGGTCAGATGGCGCGCGTTGTAGCGTCGCCGTGTGGCGACGCGCACGTCCTTGCCCGTCTCAACGAGCGCGTTGACGAGGTAGCTGCCGATAAACCCTGAACCGCCGATGACCGCGATGGCTTGATGTCGCATTTTTCGACTCCCTGATGGAAGCCGCGGCAACGGCTGGTGAAGCGCGCCGCAACCTCGAAGCGAGATTGCGGCGCCAAGGCGCTTACGGTGCGATGTAACCCAGGCGCGCCTTCAGCGATTGCGGACGGCCTTCGAACAATGCCGCGTAGTAGACCGTGTTGGACAACACATTTTTCACGTAGTCGCGAGTTTCCTGAAACGGAATCGTCTCGGCGAAGACCGCGCCTTCGACCGGGCGCTGCAGCGACTGCCGCCAGTTGCGCGGACGGCCCGGACCTGCGTTGTAGCCAGCGGTGGCCAGCACGGCGGACCCGTCGAACTGATTGTAGATCATCGCCAGGTAGTTCGTGCCGAGCAGGATGTTGGTGTTGATGTCGTTCATCTGCTCGCGCGACACCGGTCCCAGACCGATCTTCTTCGCGACCAGTTGCGCGGTGGCGGGCATCAGCTGCATCAGTCCGCCCGCGCCGACCTCAGAGCGGGCATTGATGATGAAGCGCGACTCCTGGCGAATCAGCCCGTACGCCCACTCGACGTCGAGCCCGCTCGACTGCGCGTCCTGCTCGACGATGTTGCGGAACGGCGATAGATAGCGTAGCGAAAAATCGTGCTCGCTCTTCGTGCGGTCCGCGGTGTTGACGGTGCGGTCGTACAGCTCGATGCGGCGCGCGTACTCGGCGGCGGCGAGCAGTTGCCGGTCGGACATGTTGCGCAACGGCCAGTTCCATTCGCGATTGCCTTCGAGCCGCAGATTCAGCCCATAGAAGCGCTGCGCGAGACCGAAGCCCGGCGTGGTGCCGGCTTGCTGCACTTCGGCGTCGGTCACGGTGGTTTTCGGCGGCACGGTGATTTTCTGGCCGAGCTCTTCGAGCGCGAGCTGGCCGTAGAAGTTGAAGTTCGACGCGATCGACTGGAATTCCTGACTGGCCGTGGCCGTGTCGCCGGCCTGCTTCAGCGCGCGCGCGTGCCAGTACACCCACGACGGTTGCTTGCGCAGCGACTCGGGCATCTGCTCGATCGACCAGCGCACCATGTTCCAGTCGCCTGCGAGCAGCGCGCTGCGTGTGCGCCATTCATACGCGGGATTCGACAGCGGCGCGTTGGCCGACAGCCGGAACCAGTCGACCGCGCCAGGCATCTGCTTGAGCGCGCCCTGATAGCCGATCGTGCCCCAGCCGATCGCGCGCTCCGGCGAATTCAGCGACGGCGCGACCGACGCGAACGTGGCCGCGGCCATGGCCGGATCGTTGCGCGCCATGCGCGTGATGGCGAGCAGCGCCAGTTGATGCGATTGCGCATCCGGTCCGACGCCGCGCGCGAGCAATAGCGGCGGCGCATTGGTCGCCTGGCTGAACAGCACCGGGTCGGGCGGCTGGTCGCCGAGCGCGTCGACGAGCTTGCTGCCGGTGCTCGTGTAGTTCTGCTCGTACGCGAGACGAATTTGCGCCCAGATGTCGTCGGCGCTGAACTGGTGGTTCACGCCGAGCACCGTGATCAGATCGACGCAGCCGTCGCCGTACCACTTCGGCTCGACGAGCAGCGCGCGCGCCGCGTCCGCGACGTTCTCGCCGCGCGACGCGCGCGATTCGAGCGCGTAGCACTTGACCTGAGTGTCGTCGTCGAGCACGAACTTCGCGTACTGCTGGTCGAAGTTGCGCCAGTCGTGACGCGTGCCGAGCACCGTCAGGTAGTCGTTGCGCATGCGATCGGCGATCGCCTGGCCGTCGTACTTCTGCAGGAACGCGAGCACGGGCGCGTCCGGCGCGTCGATGCGCGCATGGCCGGTCGAATCGAACAGCTGCGGCTTGATCTGGAAGTACTCCAGATACGAGGGCGCCGGATAATTCGGGATCATGCTCGCGAGCTGGGCTGCGCGCGCCGCGTCGTTAGTACGCGAGGCTTCGCGAAGCTGGACGAAAATCTGGTCGTCGTTCGTGAGTTGCGAGATCGGAAGGGGCTTGACGGCCGAGGCAGTGCTGCAGGCCACGAGTGCCGCTGCGGCAAGCGCGATACTGGCCGCGCGATATACTCGAAAAAGGCGTTTTGACATCGTTGTTTCTGGAGCGCGAATTGGACCCAAGCATAGCATGCAACCCTGTCCCGGCAACGAAAAAGGCGCTGCGCCGGATGTTGCTGGAAAGCCGTCTGCAAGCGGCTTCCGAGCCGGCGAAGAATGCCGTGCTCGGGCGTCGGATGCTCGACGCGCTGAAGCACTACGCGGTACGCAGCGCGGGATTCTACTGGCCGCTTGCCGGCGAGTTCGACGCGCGCGGGGCGATTGCGCTCTGGCTTGCCGCGGACTCGCATCACGAAGCCAGTCTGCCAATCGTTAAAGAACGTGGCATGGCGCTCGAATTCCATGCCTGGACGCCCGCGACGCCGATGAAAATCGGCCATCACAAGATTGCCGAGCCCACCTCGGGGCGCGTGGTGCTGCCCGAGCTGCTGTTCGTGCCCTGCGTGGGTTTCGACTCGGACGGCTACCGCCTCGGCTACGGCGGCGGCTATTACGACCGCACACTGGCCGGCTGGCCGGCGGCGCACAAGCCGATCACGGTCGGCATCGCCTACGAAGCGTGCCGCACCGACACGCTGGAACGCGAGGCGCATGACATTGCGCTCGATCTGATCGTCACAGAGGCGGGGTTTCATCCGGCGCTGCCGGGCTGAACGCGCGATGCGCGGCGTGTGACGCGCCGGCGCTTGCGCGGCGTTTCGTCGTTACAGCGAAGCCGCCGCGCGCGCCGCCGTGTCGTACAGGCCCGACGCATTGCGCATCAACTGCGCGGCCTCGCCGATCTGCTGGTTGGTCAGGCCGCTTTCCTTGAGCGTCGAGATCAGGCAGTTTTCGCGCACCTCGCGATACTTCAGGCATAGTTCGCGGCCCGCGTCGGTTGCGGAAAAGAACACTTCCTTGCCGGTCTTTTCGCTTTTTACGTACCCTCTAGCTACGAGCTTTTTCAACGCGTACGTCGCGACGTGCGTGTCCTCGATGTTCAGCACGAAGCAGATGTCCGCGAGCTTCTTGCGGCGTTCGCGATGGCTCACGTGGTGCAGCAGCGACACCTCGATCGCGGTCATGTCCTTGTCGCCCGCCGCCGACATGCAGCGCACCATCCAGCGGTTGAACGCATTGCCCGCCATGATCAGCGCGTATTCGAGTTCCGAGAGTTCCGCGCTGCTCTCGGAGACGAGATGTTCCGACGAAACGATCTTGGTGGGATGACGCGTCATACGAGGGTCCCGTGACGAAAATGGGCTGGAAAAGTGTCGCAAGTGTACGACGTTGCCCGCCGCCGACGAGCCTGGCAAAAACGCTTATTGGTAAATCGTCAATATTTTATTGATAATGTACGCTCCAAACGTCGCCGCCTCCGTGCCGGGCATGCGCCAACGCACCGCGCTGTCCGCCTCATCCTCCGACTCGATCCGGGCCGCCCAGTCATGAGCCAACCACGAATTTTTCCCCTCGGCGATGCCGCGCTCGTCTGCGAAGCGCCGCCGCCCGCCACGCTGGAGTGCCAGCAGCGCGTGTGGGCTGCGGCCGAAGCCGCGCGCGACTGGCCGCAGGTGCTCGAAGTCGTGCCCGGCATGAACAATCTGACGCTCGTGTTCGACCCGCTCTCGACCGACGCCGACGCGCTCGGCGAGCAGTTGCTGACGGCCTGGAACGCAGCGGCCAAAGCCGTGGCGCCCGGGCGCGACGTCGAGATTGCAGTGCAGTACGGCGGCGCATTCGGCCCCGATCTGCAGGCGGTCGCCGAACATACGGGCTTGAGCGCGCGCGAGGTCGTCGAACGTCATGCGGGCGGCGTCTACGTGGTGTTCTTTCTCGGCTTCCAGCCCGGCTTCGCCTATATGGGTGGGCTCGTCACCGCGCTGCACACGCCGCGCCGCGCGTCGCCGCGGCTCGAGGTGCCAGCGGGCTCGGTCGGCATCGGCGGGGAGCAGACTGGCATCTATCCGGCGGTGTCGCCGGGCGGCTGGCAGTTGATCGGCCGCACCGAGGTGCCGCTGTTCGATCCGGCGCGCCGTCCGCCCACGCTGCTGCAGCCCGGCGACCGGGTGCGCTTCACGATCGCGGGGATGCACGCATGATCGACGTGATCCGCGCGGGTCTCCAGACCACGATTCAGGACCTCGGCCGCCACGGCTATCGGCATCTCGGCGTCGCGATGGGGGGGGCGCTCGACCGGCTGTCGCTCGAAGTCGGCAACCGGCTGGTCGGCAACCGCCCCGACGCGGCCGGCCTCGAAATCACCTTCGGCCCGACCGCGCTGCGCTTTTTGCGCGCGACGCGCGTCGCGATCACCGGCACCGAGTTCGGCGCGACGCTCGACGGCAAACCCGTCTATTCGTTTTGGAGTCTGCCCGTGCAGGCCGGCCAGGAGCTCGTGCTGCACGCGGCGAAGCGCGGCATGCGCGGCTATGTCTGCGTGGCGGGCGGCATCGACGTGCTGCCGATGCTCGGCTCGCGCAGCACCGACCTTGCCGGCCATTTCGGCGGACTCGGCGGCCGCGCGCTCAACGACGGCGACCGTCTGCCGGTCGGCGCGCCGCAGCAGCGCGGCCACCTCGGCTTCACGCCCGAGGCGCCCGAGTTCGGCGTGAAGGCGCCCGCCTGGTGCAAGTTCGTGCTGGTCAACGAGCCGCTGCGGCGCGGTCGTCATCCGTCGGGCGTGCCGTGGGCCATACCGATCCGCGTGCTGCGCGGCCCCGAATACGACAGCTTCACCGCGGATGCACAGCAGTCGTTCTGGTCCGACGAGTGGCTCGTGACGCCGAACAGCAACCGCATGGGCTATCGCCTTGCCGGCACCGAGCTGAAGCGCACGCACAAGACTGACCTGCTGTCCCACGCGGTACTGCCCGGCACGATCCAGGTGCCCCCGAACGGTCAGCCGATCGTGCTGATGAGCGACGCGCAGACCACCGGCGGCTATCCGAAGATCGGCGCGGTGATTCAGGCCGATCTGTGGAAGCTCGCGCAGGTGCGCCTGAACGGTGCTGTCCGTTTCATCCCGACGACGCCCTACGAAGCGCGCCAGGCTTTGCTGGAAGAACGCACGTATCTGCGGCAGATCGATGCCGCGATCGCGATGCATGAAGAGCGTTGCGCGCGCCGGGTGGCGCTCGCGGCGCTGTGACACTAAGTAAAGGAATCCCCATGGAAATCGATCTGAACGCCGATCTCGGCGAAGGCTGCGGCTCCGACGAGGCGCTGCTCGACCTCGTGAGCTCGGCCAACATCGCATGCGGCTGGCATGCGGGCAGCCCCAACGCGATGCGCGACTGCGTGCGCTGGGCCGTGCAGAAAGGCGTGTCGATCGGCGCGCATCCGAGCTTCAACGATCCCGAGAATTTCGGCCGCAAGGAAATGGATCTGCCGGCGGGCGAGATCTATGCGGGCGTGCTGTATCAGCTCGGCGCGCTGTCGGCGATCGCGCAGGCCGAGGGCGGGCGCATCGCGCACGTAAAGCCGCACGGCGCACTGTACAACCAGGCCGCGCGCGAGGCGAAGATCGCTGACGCGATCGTCTCCGCCGTGCACGATTTCGATCCGTCCGTGGCGGTGTTCGCGCTCGCCAACAGCGGGCTCGTGAGCGCCGCGCGCAACGCGGGCCTGACCGCGATCGAGGAAGTGTTCGCCGACCGCGGCTATCGCGCCGACGGCTCGCTCGTGCCGCGCAAGGAGCCGGGCGCGCTGCTCGACGACGAGGACGAAGTGCTCGCGCGCACGCTCGCGATGATCCGCGAGCATCGCGTGAAAGCCGTCGACGGACAGTGGGTGCCGTTGAACGCGCAGACCATCTGCCTGCACGGCGACGGCCCGCATGCGCTGGCGTTCGCGCGACGCATTCGCGGCGCGCTCGCCGACGCAGGCATCGAAGTGCATGCGGCGGCCGCCGCGCGCGTCTGAGCGTTCGCATCACCGTCGTCCCCGCCGCACGCCGATCCGATCCGGCGGTTCCTTTCATATCGACGAGGTGCTGGCCATCTGACGCAGTACCTCGTCGTCCGAAAGCTGCTGCTGTCCAATCAACGGTGGCGCGTCCGACGCAAATGACTAACGATCGCTAACAGAGCGACCGCCAATATCAACGATCTCCGAATCGTCCTACCGGGTGCAATCGCAAGCTACCGCGTCGCACACCGTCCACGAACATCCAGTCATCAATGTGTTGGTCGATGTGGTAAAGAGCAAACCATTGCGCGCGGTGCGTGTCCGCCAATAGGATCTCCTAAAAGTTCTGACGAAGCTAACAGCCACAGGATGCAACACGACTCGGACGCCGCCGAGAAATGCGCCAGAGATTCACGGCGCTGATCGCGATGGCCTGGCTCAGCACGGCGATCGCGCTATACGGTGGTCTGCAGTTGCCTTCTGATCGATCCCGCCGCTACGGCCGCAGTCTCGAACCGACTCAACCCGCCTCAACCACGAAGCCGTGCTGCCGCAACAACTGCAGCACGCCCTTCGGCCCACCCAGATGCAGCGCGCCGATCGCGACGAACAGCGGCTTGTTCGGCGCGGCGATCTGCAACATTCTCGCGACGAAGCGGCGATTGCGCTCGTAGACGATCCGGTTGTCGATCGAATTGGAGACGCGCAGGTCGCGCGCGAGCTTCTCCGATTTGGCAGCCTGCCACGCGGCGATCGCATCGGCATCGCCGACCCGCCACAGCCGGTGCAGCGTGCGCACGTCCTCGACGTTCTGCGCGGGCGTCTGCACCAGATCCTGCGCGAGCATCTCCCGCTGCTGCGCGGCCGACAGTCCGGTGAACGCGCGCATCTGTTGCGCGAGCGTTTCGAGTCCGACGATCTTGCCGCGCGTCTTCAGATAGACGTTCTGCAATTGCGCTTCGGTCCCGTATTCCGTTTGCAGCCCCGCGGACAGCGAGTCGTAGGTCTCGACCACCAGCGACGCGAGCCACGGCCGCATCTTTTTGATCGCATCGAGCGCGGCCGGGTTGCCGCGCAGCCGCAATGCGAGCTTGTGCCACAGCGGCTCGGGCAGCAGACCCGGCAGGCAGTCGTGCTTGCATACGCCGTACTTCGACACGTCGTCCTGCGACACCAGCAGCTCGTCGGGCGACAGTTCGAGCGCGAGCGTCGGCGACGCGGCGAGCGCCGCGAGAATCGGCGCGCGGAACGGCTGCCCCGCCGGATAGTCGGCGGGATCGCCGACGTGCAGCGTGCCGAGCACGTAGATCGTCGTACTGCCGCGCGTCGCGACATAGAACGGCATGCGCGCCGGTTGCTGGCGCACCGGGCCGCTCGCCGTGGTGCCGGGGACCGGGGGCGGCGCAATTGACGGCGGTGGCGGCCTTGGCGCCGTGACGGCAGGACGGGCCGCCTGGGCTGGCGCCTTGGCCGCCGCGCCGGCCGCGTGAGCGATGCAGGGTACGGCCGCGCCGACCGACAGCGCGCAGCCTACACGAAATAAAGCGGACAGCGACGCGGGAAGAAATACGGAGAAAAAGGCGCGCGCGAGCGCATGAACAAACGCGCAGAGAAACGTGCGAAAAAACTTGCCGGCGAACCTTCCAGCAAATGCGCCGCAGGGCGCGGCGCCTCCCAGCGCACGCGCCCCGCGGCGCCGCGCGAAGGCGGCTATCCAGCCGCCCTCACACAAGCGGCGCGCAAGACGACGCGCCGCCACCACATCAGGCATCCACGTCCCCCACCTCTTCAGCGCGGTGACAGGAGACCAGGCGGCCATCCACTTCTCGCAGCTTCGGCTCCTCGCTGCGGCAGCGGTCGATCACGTACGGGCAGCGCTGATGGAAGGTACAGCCCGACGGCGGATTCAGCGGCGACGGCATTTCGCCTTGCAGCTTGATCTTGATCGTGCGGTCGGCCTCGAAGATCGACGGGGTCGCCGACATCAGCGCGCGCGTGTACGGATGGCGCGGCTTCGAGAAGATGCGCTGCTTGTCGCCGAGTTCAGCGACGCCGCCGAAGTACATGACCATCACGTCGTCGGCGATATGCGCGACCACCGACAGGTTGTGCGAGATGAACACGTAGCTCGTCTTGAACTCGTCCTGCAGGTCCATGAACAGGTTCAGGATCTGCGCCTGGATCGAGACGTCGAGCGCCGAGACCGGTTCGTCGGCGACCACGATCTGCGGATCGAGGATCATCGCGCGCGCGATCGCGACACGCTGACGCTGGCCGCCGGAGAACATGTGCGGATAGCGCTTCGCGTGCTCGGGCCGCAGGCCGACCGTGCGCATCATCTGCGCGATGCGCTCGGCGCGCTCGGTCGCGCTCATCTGCGTGTTGATCGCGAGCGGTTCGCCGAGCGTCTGCTCGACAGTCTTGCGCGGATTGAGCGACGCAAACGGATTCTGGAACACCATCTGCACGCGGCGCCTGAGCGCCGCGATCTTCTCGTGATTCGCGCCGGCCACGTCCTCGCCGTCGATCAGCAGGCGGCCCGCGCTCGGCGTTTCGATCATCGTCAGCTGACGCGCGAGCGTCGACTTGCCGCAGCCGGACTCGCCGACTACCGCCAGCGTCTTTCCGCGCTCGAGCGCGAACGACACGCCGTTCAGCGCCTTCACCGTGCCGTGCGCGAACATGCCGCGCTTGACCGTGTAGTAGCGCGCGAGCTGGTCGGCGACGAGCACGTGATCGCCAGTACGATCCGACTGGCGACGGGTTTCGGGTACTGCGCTCATCGGGCGCCTCCTTGCGTGTGAACGTTGGCGTCCTTCTCGAGGTTCAGCGGCTTGATGCAGCGCACGCGCGTGAGCTCGGCGTGCGCGGGCAGCGGCGCGAGCGCGGGGCGGGCCTTCATGCAGTCGTCGACCACGTATTTGCAGCGCGGCGCGAAGAGGCACCCCTTGGGCCGGTCGTCGCGGCCCGGCACCATGCCCGGCAGCGCCGCGAGCCGCACCGCGCCGACGTTGTGCTCGGGAATCGCGGCCAACAGCGCTTCCGTGTACGGATGATGAGGCGCGGCGAAGATGTCCGGCACCTTGTTCGTCTCGATCACCTCGCCCGCATACATCACGGCGACGCGCTGCGCGACCTCGGACACCACGGCCAGATCGTGCGAAATCAGCACGAGCGCCATGCCGCGTTCCTTCTGCAGGCGCATCAGCAATTCCATGATCTGCGCCTGGATCGTCACGTCGAGCGCGGTGGTCGGCTCGTCAGCGATCAGCAGCTTCGGGTTGCAGGCGATCGCCATCGCGATCATCACGCGCTGGTTCATGCCGCCCGACATCTGATGCGGAAACGAGCCGATACGGTTCTTCGCGTCCGGAATGCCGACCTGATCGAGCAGTTCGAGCGCGCGTTTGTCCAGCGCGCTGCCGCGCAGGCCCTCGTGCAGCTTCAGCACTTCCTTGATCTGATAGCCGACCGTGTAGCTCGGGTTCAGGCTCGTCAGCGCGTCCTGGAACACCATCGCGATGTCCTTGCCGATGATCTTGCGGCGTTCCCTCGCGGAAGCCTTCAGCAGGTTCTTGCCGTCGAACGTGATTTCGTCGGCGGAGACCTTGCCGGGCGCGTCGATCAGGCCCATCAGCGCCATCATCGTCACGCTCTTGCCCGAGCCCGATTCGCCGACCACGCCGACCACTTCACCGGCCGCAACGTCGAGATTGATGCGGTCGACCGCCGGCAGGCCACCGAAGTTGACCGCGAGATTGCGGATGGTCAGTAAGTTGCTCATGGTCAGGCCATCCGTTTCAGTTTGGGGTCGAGCGCGTCACGCAGCCCGTCGCCGAGCAGGTTGATCGCAAGCACCGAGATCAGGATGGACAGACCGGGCATCGTGACGATCCACCATGCGCTGTCGATGTAATCGCGCGCCGACGCGAGCATCGCGCCCCACTCCGCCGACGGCGGCTGCACGCCGAGGCCGAGGAAGCCGAGCGCGGCGGCATCGAGAATCGCCGACGAAAAGCCAAGGGTTGCCTGCACGATCAGCGGCGCGGTGCAGTTCGGCAGCACCTGCGAGAACATCAGCCGCAACGTGCTCGCACCCGCGACGCGTGAAGCGGTCACATACTCCTTCTGCAACTCGCCCTGGGCGGACGCGCGCGTCAGACGCACATAGCCCGGCAGCGCGACGATCGCGATCGCGAGCATCGTGTTGACGAGACCCGGACCGATGATCGCGACCACTGCGACCGCGAGCAGCAGCGACGGCAGCGCGAGCAGCACGTCCATGATGCGCATGATCGGCGTGTCGGCCCATTTCTCGAAGAACGCGGCGACGAGGCCGAGCACGACGCCCGGAATCAGCGCGAGGACCACCGAGACGAAGCCGATCCAGAACGACAGCCGCGCGCCGTACATCAGACGCGAAAGGATGTCGCGGCCCGCTTCGTCGGTGCCGAGAATGAACTTCCAGTTGCCGCCGTCGAGCCACGCCGGCGGGATCTTCACGGTGTCGCGGTATTGCTCGATCGGGCTGTGTGGCGCGATCAGCGGCGCGAAGATCGCGATGAAGACCAGCACCAGCACGATGATGCCCGCGCCGACCGCACCGCGGTTGCGCGAGAAGTTCGCCCAGAATTCGCGTGCCGCGATGCCGCGGCCGCTCGGCGGGGTAACCGCTTGGGGGACGGTGTTTTGAATGTCAGCCATCGTGATTTACCTCGTATGGCGAATGCGCGGGTTGAGCACGCCGTACAGCAGATCGACGACGAGGTTCACGACGATCACCAGCGTGGCGATCAACAGGATACCGCCCTGCACGACCGGATAATCGCGCCGGCCGATCGCGTCGATCAGCCACTTGCCGATGCCCGGCCATGAAAACAGCGTTTCGGTCAGCACCGCGCCCGCAAGCAGTGTGCCGACCTGCAGGCCGATCACGGTGACGACCGGAATCAGCGCATTGCGCAGCGCATGCACGACGATCACGCGTCCCGGCGACAGCCCCTTCGCGCGCGCGGTGCGGATGTAGTCCTCGCGCAGCACTTCGAGCATCGACGAGCGCGTCATGCGCGCGACGACCGCGAGCGGAATCGTGCCGAGCACGATCGCGGGCAGGATCAGGTGACTGAGCGCGGATTTGAACGCGCCTTCGTCGGTGGACATCAGCGAGTCGATCAGCATGAAGCCGGTCACGTGCGGAATGTCGTATTCGACCGCGATGCGGCCCGACACCGGCGTCAAGCCGAGCTTGACCGAGAACACCATGATGAGGATCAAGCCCCACCAGAAGATCGGCATCGAGTAGCCGGTCAGGGCGGTGCCCATCACGCCGTGATCGACCACCGTGCCGCGCCTCAGCGCCGCGAACACGCCCGCCGGCAGGCCGACGATCAGCGCGAACAGCATCGCGCAGAACGACAGTTCGACGGTGGCGGGAAAGCGCGCGAGGAATTCGCCCATCACGCTCGTGTTGGTGATGATCGACGTGCCGAGGTCGCCGTGCACGGCGCGCACGATGTAGTGGAAGTACTGCATTGGCAAGGGCTCGTCGAGCCCGAGGCGGTGCATCGCGGCCGCATGCATGGCCGGATCGACGCCGCGCTCGCCCATCATCACTTCGATGGGGTCGCCCGGGATCAGGTGAATCAGCGCGAACGCGAGGATCGTGATGCCGATAAACGTCGGTATCACCATGCCGATGCGGCGCAAAACGAAGCGGAACATGGTTCGCTCCCATGGTACTGGTGATGAAAAAACGCAACCGGCGACGAGGGCTCGTGACCCCGGTCGCCGGACCATTTCGACCAGTTTTCTAACCGTGCGAAAAGTGTACTGTGTTGCGGCGTACTGTATTGCGGCCTACTGCGCGAACTTTACGATTACTTGACGCTGACGCCGTCGAAGCGCGCGTAGCCGAGCGGTTCGATGCGCATGTCGACCACCTTCTTGCTGACCGGCTGATAGACGGTCGAGTGCGCGATCGGCGAGAACGGCAGTTGCTGCGCGAAAATATATTGCGCTTCGCCGTAGATCTTCGTGCGCGTCGCCACGTCCGAAGTCGTGCGGCCCTTCTGGATCAGATCGTCGAACGGCTTGTAGCACCACTTCGAGAAGTTGTTGCCGTTGATCGCCTCGCAGCCGAGCAGCGTGCCGAGCCAGTTGTCCGGATCGCCGTTGTCGCCGGTCCAGCCGATCAGCATCGTGTCGTCTTCGCCCGCGTGCGCGCGCTTGATGTACTCACCCCACTCGTACGTGACGATCTTCGCCTTGACGCCGATCTTCGCCCAGTCCGCCTGGATCATTTCCGCCATCAGACGCGCGTTCGGGTTGTACGCGCGCTGCACCGGCATCGCCCACAGCGTGATCTCGAAGCCGTTCGGGTAGCCGGCCTTCGCGAGCAGATCCTTCGCCTTGGCCGGATCGTACGAGGCGGCCGGCAGGTTCTTGACGTACGACCATTGCGTCGGCGGCATCGGGTTCGTGGCCAACTGGCCCGCGCCCTGGTAGACCGACTCGATGATCGCCTTCTTGTTGATCGCCATGTCGAGCGCCTGACGCACTTCGAGCTTGTCGACCGGCTTGTGCGTCACGTTGTACGCGAGGTAGCCCAGGTTGAAGCCCGGCTGCGACGGCATGTCGATGTTCGGCTCGGCCTTCAGCGGCGCGATGTCGGCCGGGCGCGGATAGCTCATCACCTGGCATTCGTCGCGCTTGATCTTCTGCACGCGCACGCCGGCGTCCGGCGTGATCGAAAAGATCAGCTTCGAGATCTTCACCGCGCCCGGCTTCCAGTAGTCGGGATTGCCGTCGAAGCGGATCGTCGCGTCCTTCGTGTAGCTGCGGAAGATGAACGGACCGGTGCCGACCGGGTACTGATTGATGTCGGCGGCCTTGCCTGCCTTGAGCAGCTGATCCGCATATTCAGCCGACAGGATCGACGCGTATTCCATCGCCAGATTCTGGATGAACGGCGCGTTGACTTCCTTCAGCGTGAACTTGACCGTGTACGGGTCGACTTTCTCGACGCTCGTGATCAGCTTGTCGAGGCCCATGTCGGTGAAGTACGGGAACTGCACCGGATACGCCTTGCGGAACGGCTGGTTCGGGTCGAGCATGCGCTGGAACGAGAAGACCACGTCGTCCGCGTTGAATTCGCGCGTCGGCTTGAAGAACGAGGTGGTCTGGAACTTCACGCCATGACGCAGATGGAACGTGTAGGTCTTGCCATCGGGCGACACGTCCCACTTCTCCGCGAGGCCGGGCTCGACCTTGGTGCCGCCGCGTTCGAACTCGACGAGGCGGTTATAGACGGTGAACGTGTTGGCCGTGAAGTCGACGCCCGTCGTGTATTGGGCCGGATCGAAACCCGCGGGACTGCCTTCCGAGCAGTAAACGAGGGTTTTGTTCGGGATCCCAGCGGCCTGCGCGCTCGTGACGCCAAGCAGGGATGCCGCTGCGGCAGCGACGAGCGTGGACCTACGCGCGACGCGCAACAGATTGTTTTGCTTCATGTTTCCTCCAGGTTCAGGGCCGGCTTGCGCCGGCGTAGCGGGATATTACTTGAGCTTGGGCCGGCTACCAAGCGGAGCAAAATCCCTCTGTTGACGACAGGAAACACTTCGTGCAAACGTTTTGCCACGGTTTTGTCACGGGCCGGGCGGGCTCATTCGAGCCGCCCGGCGACGAATGCGGCGCAAAAAAGCGCGCCGCGCCCGCTTATTTCACCCCAACCCCCAGGAATTGCGTCGGCCCGAACGGATCGATCTTGAAGCCCGTCACGTTCTTGCTGATCGGCTGATAGACGGTCGAATGCGCGATCGGTGTGAACGGCACCTGGTCCTTGAAGATCTCCTGCGCCTGCGTATAGGCCTTGGTGCGATCGGCCATGTTGGTGGTGCTGCGGCCCTGCTTGATCAGATCGTCGTAAGGCTTGTAGCACCACTTCGAGAAGTTGCTGCCGTTGACCGCGTCGCAGCCGAGCAACACGCCGAGCCAGTTGTCAGGGTCGCCGTAGTCACCCGTCCAGCCGATCAGCATCGCCTGATGCTCGCCGGCGTGCGCGCGGCGAATGTACTCGCCCCATTCGTACGTGACGATATTCACCTTGACGCCGATCTTCGCCCAGTCCGCCTGCAGCATTTCGGCCATCAGGCGTGCATTCGGGTTATACGGGCGCTGTACCGGCATCGCCCACAGCGTCAGCTCGAAGCCGTCGGGGTAGCCCGCCTGCTTCAGCAGCGCTTTCGCTTTGTCGACGTCGTAGGGCGCGTCCTTCAGGTTCTTGTCGTAACCCCATTGCGTCGGCGGCATCGGGTTCGTCGCGAGCTGGCCCGCGCCCTGGTAGACCGCTTCGATGATCGCCTTCTTGTTGACCGACATGTCGAGCGCGCGGCGCACGAGCACGTTGTCGAGCGGCTTTTTGGTCGTGTTGTACGCGATATAGCCGAGGTTGAAGCCCACTTCGCTTGGCATCGCGAGCGACGCATCGGCCTTCACGGTGGGGATGTCGGCCGGGCGCGGATAGGACATCACCTGGCATTCGCCGCGCTTCAACTTTTGCAGGCGCACGGCCGGATCGACCGTGATCGCGAAGATCAGCTTGCCGAGCTTCGCGACGCCCGGCTTCCAGTAGTCGGGATTGCCGTCGAAGCGGATCGTGTCGTCCTTCGTATAGCTGCGGAAGATGAACGGACCGGTGCCGACCGGGTACTGGTTGATGTCGGACGCCTTGCCCGCCTTGAGCAGCTGATCCGTGTATTCAGCCGACAGGATCGACGCGAACGGCATCGCGATCTGCTGCAGGAACGGCGCGTCGACTTCCTTCAGCGTGAAGCGCACCGTGTACGGATCGACCTTCTCGATTTTGGCGATGTTCTTCGCGAGACCGAGGTCGTTGAAATACGGGAAATTGACCGGATACGCCTTGCGGAACGGGTTCTCGGGATCGAGCATGCGTTCATAGGTGAACACGACGTCGTCCGCGTTGAATTCGCGGGTCGGCTTGAAGTACGACGTGGTCTGGAATTTGACGCCGTGGCGCAGATGGAACGTATAGGTGAGGCCGTCGGGCGACACGTCCCACTTTTCGGCGAGTCCTGGCTCGATGTCCGTGCTGCCGTGCGCAAATTCGACGAGCCGGTTATAGACCGTGTACGAGCCGGCGCTGAATTCGACGCTGGTCGTGTATTGCGCGGTATCGAAACCCGCCGGGCTGCCTTCGGAGCAGAACACCAGCGTCTTGTCGGGCAGCGTGGCCGCCTGCGACGCGGCGGGCGCGAGGCCGCTCGTGGCGACCGCGAGCGCGGCGAGCGCCGGCAGGCAGAACTGGTGAAACGCGAACAGCCGGTGTGTCGCAGTCTTTCTTGTCACTGTCATATCGTCCTCCGCACAGCAGCCGGGTTAGCTGCGTTTCGATGATAGACAGCCCAAAAATGAGCTTCAACAGGGACTTACCACGCTATTTGGGACAAATTTGCGACCCATGCCAGACTGGCGGGGACCGCGCGGCCGTTGCGGCCGCGCGGGCATCGCAGTTACACGGCGAGCCGTTCGCAGATCGCCTTGGTCGACGCGGCCGCGTTCAGCGTATAGAAGTGCAGACCGGGCACCTTCGCATCGACGAGCCGTTGACACAGAGCCGTCACCACGTCGAGCCCGAACGCGCGGATCGACTCGCGGTCGTCGCCGAAGCTCTCTAGCCGGCGCGCGATCCAGCGCGGCACTTCGGCGCCGCACATTTCGGAGAAGCGCATCAGCTGCGAGAAGTTCGTGATCGGCATGATGCCGGGCACGATCGGCACGTCGACGCCGAGCTGGCGCGCATCGTCGACGAAACGGAAGTACGCGTCCGCGTTGAAGAAGTACTGCGTGATCGCCGAGTTCGCGCCGGCTTTCACCTTGCGCGCGAAGTTTTCGAGATCGTGACGCGGCGAGCGCGACTGCGGATGGTATTCCGGATAACCCGCCACCTCGATCCAGAACCAGTCGCCGAACTCGGCACGGATGAAGCTGACGAGCTCCGATGCATAGCGCAGCTCGCCGACCGCGCCCATGCCCGAGGGCAGATCGCCGCGCAGCGCGACGATATGGCGGATGCCGTACGCGCGGTACTCGTTGAGGATCGCACGCAGGCTGTCCTTCGACGAGCCGATGCACGACAGATGCGGCGCCGCCTCGAGCCCTTCCTTCGCCATGTCGACGACGGTATCGAGCGTGCCTTGCTGGGTCGAGCCGCCGGCGCCGAACGTGACGGACACGAACTTCGGTTTGAGCGACACGAGTTCCGCGCGCGTCGCGCGCAGTTTGTCGATGCCTTCCTGCGTTTTCGGCGGGAAGAATTCGAATGAGAGTTCGATCGGATTCATAGTCAAAAAGGTCAACCGAGACTGCGGTTGCCGAAAATGAGCGCGGACAGTAGCCACGACACGATGCTGTACAGGATCGAGCCGAAGAACGCCGACCAGAAGCCCGACACCTCGAAGCCCTTCAGCAGCGACGCGCACAGCCAGAAGCACAGCGCATTGACGACCAGAATGAAGAGTCCGAGCGTGAGGATCGTGACGGGCAGCGTCAGCAGGATCAGCAGCGGCCGCAGCAGCGTATTGATGAGGCCGAGCACGATCGCGACGATCAGCGCGGTACCAAAACTACGGATATGGATCGACGGAACGATGTAGGTGATGATCAGCAGCGCGAGCGCGTTGATGAGCCAGGTCAGCAGCACGGTCATGTAGAACTCCTTGTAAGCACCTGTGCGGAGAAGATGTCCAGCAAACGAAAAGCCGCGCTGGCGAACAAAGCGGCGCATTGCGCGCCGCCCCGGGATCGGACCGTCAAGCTTTTACCGCCGCCCGCGTGGCCGGGCGCGCGAACGCGCGCATCGCGCCGCGGACGGCCGCGTGCTTAATAGCGGTAGTGGTTCGGCTTGAACGGACCGTTCCTGTCGACGCCGATGTAGCCGGCCTGCGCGTCGGACAGCACGGTCAGGTTCGCGCCGATGCGCGCCAGATGCAGACGCGCGACCTTCTCGTCGAGATGCTTCGGCAGCACGTACACCTTGTTTTCGTACTTCGCGCCCTGCGTGAACAGTTCGATCTGCGCGAGCGTCTGGTTCGTGAACGAGTTCGACATCACGAACGACGGGTGACCCGTCGCGCAGCCGAGGTTCACGAGGCGGCCTTCGGCCAGCAGGATCACGCGCTTGCCGTCCGGGAAAATGATGTGGTCGACTTGCGGCTTGATGTTTTCCCACTGGTACTGACGGGTCGACGCGACGTCGATTTCCGAGTCGAAGTGGCCGATGTTGCAGACGATCGCGTTATGACGCATCGCCTTCATGTGATCGTGGTTGATCACGTGGTAGTTGCCGGTCGCGGTCACGAAGATGTCGGCCTTGTCGGCCGCGTATTCCATCGTCACGACGCGGTAGCCTTCCATCGCCGCTTGCAGCGCGCAGATCGGATCGATTTCGGTGACCCACACGGTCGCGCCCAGACCGCGCAGCGATTGCGCGCAGCCCTTGCCCACGTCGCCGTAACCGGCCACGACCGCGATCTTGCCCGCGATCATCACGTCGGTCGCGCGCTTGATGCCGTCGACGAGCGACTCGCGGCAGCCATACAGGTTGTCGAACTTCGACTTCGTGACCGAGTCGTTGACATTGATGGCCGGGAACGGCAGGCGGCCTTCCTTCTCCATCTGGTACAGACGGTGCACGCCGGTGGTGGTTTCTTCGGTGACGCCCTTGATTGCCGCGAGGCGCTTCGAGTACCACGTCGGGTCGATCTCGAGGTGCGCGGCGATCGACTTGTACAGCGCGACTTCTTCTTCGTTGGTCGGCCTGGCGATCACCGAGCGGTCTTTCTCGGCCTTCGAACCAAGGATCAGCAGCAGCGTCGCGTCGCCGCCGTCGTCGAGGATCATGTTGGCGAACTCGCCGTTCGGCCATTCGAAAATGCGGTGCGAGAACTCCCAGTATTCATCGAGCGATTCGCCCTTGAACGCGAACACCGGCGTGCCGGCCTGCGCGATCGCGGCGGCGGCATGGTCCTGAGTCGAGAAGATGTTGCACGAGGCCCAGCGTACGTCCGCGCCGAGCGCGGTCAGCGTCTCGATCAGCACGCCGGTCTGGATCGTCATGTGCAGCGAGCCGGCGACGCGCGCGCCCTTCAGCGGCTGCTGCGCCTTGTACTCATCACGGGTCTGCATGAGGCCGGGCATTTCGGTCTCGGCGATCGTGAGTTCCTTGCGGCCCCAAGCGGCGAGCGACATGTCGGCGACAACGTAATCCTGCTTCTGGGAATCGATGACTGCGGCGTTCATCACGCCCTCCTTTCTAAGAAATTGACTAGAAATGTGACGTGAGCGCGGTTTGAGGCAGCGTTCGGAATCGCGCAAGCGCGTTCCATGCTGCCAATTGAAGCCTTCGAGCCTGGCGGGCGGCCGGCGAATGCGGATTCGCGGTACCCGTCGCAACGCTCCTCGAAGACGAACGGCGATTGTAGCAAATCGAGATGACTTCGGCGCGCGCCGGATGGTGCGGCAGCGCGCTGGTTCAGATCGGCAGCAGCCCCAGCATCGGCGCGAGCAGCACCATGGCGAGACCGGCGATCATCATCGTCAGGCTGGACACTACGCCCTCCTCGCTGCCGAGCTCGCGTGCCTTCGCGGTGCCGACGCCGTGCGCGGCCGCGCCGAACAGCGCGCCGCGCGCGAGCCGCGTACGCAGCGGCACGAACGCGAGCACGATTTCGCCGAACAGCATGCCGCAGACGCCGGTCGCGATCACGAACAGCGCGGTCAGGTCCTTCGGCGCGTGAATCCTGTCGGACACCGCGAGCGCGAATGGCGTCGACACCGAACGCGTCATCAGGCTGCGCTGCAAGTCCGGCGACAGGTGCAGCAGCTTCGCGAGCATCAGCGAGCCGCCGACGCCGACCAGAATGCCCACCGTCACGCCGACGGACAGCGAGATCCAGTGGCGCTTCAACAGTGCGCGGTACTCGTAGATCGGCACGGCGAACGCGACCGTCGCGGGGCCGAGCAGCCACATCAGCCAGCGCGTGTCCTCGAAGTAAAGCGAATACGGAATGTGCGCGAGTACGACGATCGCGACGAGCGCGGCCGGCACCGTCAGCATCGGCGTGAGCCACTGCGAGCGCACGCGCGCATACAGCGCCTTCGACGCGAAGTACAGCGCGATCGTCAGCACGAGGCAGCCGGCCGCGATCAGGCGCGAGGCGTCGTCGGCCAACAGCGAAGCAAACGGGAGCGGGTTCATCGGCGCTCGCGCGACAGACTGCCTGCCTTACGCGCAACCCGCACGCGGCGCAGCGCGAAACGCCGTTCGACGCGCGCGGCCTGATCGACAGCGAACGCCACCGCGACCATCACCATCAGCGTGCCGGCGATCACCACCAGCGCGAGGCGCCAGCCGTCCGCGCGGAACAGGCCGCCGTATTGCACGGCGGCGACTGCCGCCGGAATGAAGAACAGCAGCATGTCGGACAGCAGCCAGTCCGCGCCGGCCTTGACCCAGCGCGGCGCGATACCGCCACAGAACAGCAGCGCGAGCAGCACGACGAGGCCGACCACGCCGCCCGGCACCGGCAGATGCAGCCGCCGCACGATGAAATCGGCGCCAATCCACAGCGCCGCGATCGCGGCGCTTTGCACGGCGATGCGTGCGACACGACCGAAGCCACGCGCGTCCCCACTTGAGCCGCCACCGGCGGGACGCACGGAACGGGCGAAAACTGGCGCGGACATGACATCCCCTGGCTGGCGTGGAAGGCACTTAGTATGGGGCCCGCCGCGCCATAAACAAAATGACTTACAATCATCGAAATCATTCCAAACTGGAATTCTGGAGACCACGCTCATGGAACTCCGCGCGCTGCGCTATTTCGTCGAAGTGGTCCGTCAGCAAAGCTTCACCGTCGCCGCTGAGCAGATGTTCGTCACGCAGCCGACCATCAGCAAGATGGTCAAGTCGCTGGAAGACGAAATCGGCTCGCCGCTGCTGCTGCGCGACGGCCGCCAGATGGTTCTCACCGACGTGGGCCGGATCGTCTATCAGCGCGGCCAGGACGTGCTCGCCGCGCACGCACAACTGCAGGCCGAGCTGAACGATCTCGACACGCTCGGGCGCGGTGAACTGGCAATCGGCATTCCGCCGATGGGCGGTGCGCTCTTCACCCCCGCAATCGCCGCGTTCCGCCAGCGCTATCCGAAGATCGAGCTGAAGCTGTTCGAGCAGGGCTCGCGCGCGATCGAAGCCGCGCTGATCAACGGTGAACTGGAACTGGGCGGTGTGCTGCAGCCGGTCGACCCCGACAACATCGACGTGCTGCCGATGTCACACGAGCTGTTGTGGCTCGTCGCGCGCGCCGGCTCGCGCTGGGATGCGTTGAGCGAGGTGCCGCTCGCCCAACTCGCCGATGAGCCGTTCGTGTTTTACGGCGAAAGCCTCGCGCTGAACGACGTCGTGTTGAACGCATGTCGCGCGGCGGGATTTGCGCCCGCGATCGTCGGACGCAGCGCGCATTGGGACTTCATGGCGGCGCTGGTACTGGCTGGCGTCGGCATCGCGCTGCTGCCCGCGCCCTATTGCCGGCGGCTCGATCCCGCGCAGTTCACCTGCCGCCCGGTCGTCGAACCGGAGATCCCGTGGGAGATGGCGATCGGCTGGCGCCGCAACGGCTATCTGTCGCACGCAGCGCGCGCGTGGCTCGACGTCGCGCGCGAAACGCTGCCGACACACGCCAGCGACGATTTCATACTCGGACCTGGGATCGGCTTTAACGGAATCACAGCGCCGCAAGGAGCTCTGCCACCCTCAGGCGAGTGACGGGCGCCGGCCGGCCGCCGGCCGCGTTACGCCGCTCGCGTTTGCCGACCTCCTTGCAAACGGCGATCAAACCGCCTGCGCCGGCATGTCACCTGGGTTCGGGGGCGTCACCGTCGCCGACCTCCCCGCTCCGTCTCGCCGGCTCGTCGCGATCAACTCCGCCGCCCGTTCGCCGATCATCACCGTCGGCGAATTGGTGTTGCCGCCGATCAAGGTCGGCATGACCGACGCATCGACGATCCTCAACCCCGTCACGCCGCGCACGCGCAATTGCGGATCGACGACCGAGCGCGCGTCGCCGCCCATCCGGCAGGTCGCGACCGGGTGATAGATCGTGTCCGCGCGCTCGGCGATCGTCTGGCGCAGCTCCGCATCCGATTGCCCTGGCCGCGTGTACAACTCCTCGCCGCCGTGCAGCGCGAGCGACGGCGCGCCGAGAATGCGCCGCGCCATCTTCGCGCCCTCGACGAGCAGATCGAGATCGCGCGCATCGCTCAGAAAGCGCGGATCGATCAGCGGCGCGGCACGCGCATCGGCGCTTGCGAGCGTCACGGTGCCGCGGCTATGCGGACGCAGCACGCATACATGCAGCGAATAGCCGTGGCCCCAGTGCATATGGCGGTTGTGATCGTCGACGATCGCCGCGCAGAAATGCAGTTGCAGATCGGGCCGCGCGAGCGTCGGCCGGCTCTTCAGAAAACCGCCCGCCTCGGCGACGTTGCTCGACAGCATGCCGCGCCCGTGTCGCATGAAGGTCACGAATTGCGGCAGCATCCGCGCGATGCCGCGCACCGAGAAACCGGTGGGCTCGATCGACCTCACGCGCTTGTTGATCGTGAAATCGATGTGATCGATCAGGTTCTGGCCGACCTCGGGCGCATCGTGAAGCACGTCGATGCCGAGCGAGCGCAGATGCGCGGCCGGCCCGATGCCCGAGCACATCAACAGTTGCGGCGAGTTGAACGCCCCAGCGGCGAGCACGACCTCGGCGCGCGCCGCGAGCGTTTCGGTGCGGCCGCCGCGCACGATTTCGACGCCGCTCGCGCGCTTGCGGTCGAACACGACGCGCAGCACGGTCGCGTCGGCCATCGTGTGCAGATTCGCGCGCGGCCGGTCGTAGATGTACGCGCGCGCGACGCTGCAACGGCGCCCGTCACGCTGCGTGACCTGATAGAAGCCGATGCCTTCCTGGTCCGCGCCGTTGAAGTCGTCGTTCGCTTTGTAGCCCGCTTCGAGCGCGGCCTGCACGAAGCGCCTGGAAAACGGATTCCTGAAGCGCAGATCGGACACGGTCAGCGGACCGGCCTCGCCATGCCACGCATCGGCGCCGCGCTCGTTGTCTTCGGCGCGGCGAAAATACGGCAACACCTCGGCCCACGACCAGCCGTCGCAGCCGAGCCGCGCCCACTCGTCGTAATCGAGCGGATGGCCGCGCGTGTAGATCATCGCGTTGATCGCGCTCGATCCGCCGAAACCGCGTCCGCGCGGCTGATAGCCCTGGCGACCGGCGAGCCCCGGCTGCGGCGTGGTCAGGTAGCCGTAGTTGGTCTTCAGTCTATTCGGCACCACGGCCGCGACGCCGACCGGCATGTTCACCAACAGATTGCGCCCGGTATGCGGACCGGCCTCGATCAGCGCGATGGTCGCGTCGGGACAGCTATCCGCGAGACGGCTCGCGAGCGTGCAGCCGCCCGAGCCCGCACCGACGATGATGTAGTCGTATTGCATGCGCCCTCCTGATGGGCCGCGTTGCTCGCGGACCCTGTCTCGTGCACACTTGTCTACGTGTGTTTTCTGCGCATTGTAGGGAGCGTATTGGGGCTGCGGCGGCTCCCTGACAGAACGATTCCTCTAAACGCCGGCGGCAACGCGCCCCTATGATGAAAGGCGCGTACGGCCCGCGCGCGGCTTCCAGACATGGCGCGACGCGCGCCCTCCTTCCGGCATGCGGCATCACGCGCGGCGCTCGAACAGATGCGACAAAGCGCATCGGGGATACCGTCGGCGAAGCGGCGCACAATAGCGATAAAGGAGACAGCAGATGGAACGGCACGGCTTCGGCCAGACTCACGAGGTGACGAATCAGGCACCGCCGCTCGCGGACTACAACCTGTTCTCGAGCGACGCCGCTTTGAGCGCGGCCGTCGATCGCGACGGCGCGAGCTGGCATCGCGAGGCGCTGCTGCGACACGGCGCGACGCTGACGACGCCCGACACGCTCGCGCTCGCGGAGCTCGCCAACCGCCATACGCCGGAGCTGGTCACGCATAGTCCGCGCGGCGAGCGCATCGACGCGCTCGAGTTCCATCCCGCGTGGCATGAACTGCTCGCGCTGCTGCGCCGCGAAGGGCTACACGCGCTGCCGTTCGCCGAGCCGCGAAGCGGCGCGATGGCCGCGCGCTGCGCCGGCTACTTCATGCATGCGCAGATCGAATCCGGCTCGCTATGCCCACTGACGATGACATTCGCGAGCATTCCGGTGTTGCAGCGCGAATCCACGTTGTTCGATACGCTGCGCGACCAGTTGTACACACGCGAGCACGATCCGCGCGACGTGCCGCTCACGCAAAAGCGCTCGGCGATGATCGGCATGGGCATGACCGAGAAACAGGGCGGCTCCGACGTGCGCAGCAACCGGACGCGCGCCCATGCGTTCGACGGTGCCGGCGGACGCGGCGGCGCCTACAGGCTCGTCGGTCATAAATGGTTCTTCTCGGCGCCGCAGTGCGACGCCCATCTGGTGCTCGCGCGCACCGACACGCACGAGGGACTGTCGTGCTTTTTCGTGCCGCGCTTCGCGCCGGACGGCAGCAAGAACGCGGTGCAGATCCAGCGTCTGAAGGACAAGCTCGGCAATCGCTCCAACGCAAGCAGTGAAGTCGAATTTCTCGACGCGTACGGTGTGATGATCGGCGACGAAGGACGCGGCGTGCCGACCATCATCGAAATGGCGAGCTACACGCGGCTCGACTGCGTGATCGGCAGCGCCGCGCTGATGCGTGCCGCGCTCGTGCAGGCGGTCCATCATGCGCGGCATCGCAGCGCGTTCGGCCGGCACCTTGCCGAGCAGCCGCTGATGCGCAACGTGCTCGCCGATCTCGCGCTCGAATCCGAAGCGGCTACGGTGCTGTTCATGCGTCTCGCGCGCGCGTTCGAGGAATCCGCCGACGCGTCGTCGGCTTCATTGGCCGAACGCGCCTGGCGGCGCATCGTTACGCCTGCCGCGAAGTACTGGGTCTGCAAGCGCGCGCTCGAATTCACCGGCGAGGCGATGGAAGTCTGGGGCGGCAACGGCTACGTCGAAACCGGGCCGATGGCGCGCTTCTATCGCGAGGCGCCGGTCAACTCGATCTGGGAAGGCTCGGGCAACGTGATGTGCCTCGACGTGCTGCGCGCGATGGAGCGCGAGCCGCAGGCCGCGCAAGCGCTGTTCGCCGCCTGGCAGGACGTCGCGCGCGCGCATCCGGCGTTGGGCGCGGCACTCGCGCGCCTCGCCGCGACGCTGAACGGACCGGCCGAACAGCGCGAGGCGTCGGCGCGACGTATCGCGCAGCAGATCGTGCTGATCGCGCAGGCGACGCTGCTCGCGCAGTACGCGCCCGCCGAGGTCGCCGACGCGTTCATCGCGACGCGTCTCGCCGACGGCTGCGGCGAAAGCGGCCGCGTGTACGGCACGCTGCCGGCCACGTTCGATCACGCGGCGATCGTCAAGCGCGCCTTTCCCGCGTAACCGCGGCGGGCGCGCAAACCCCGAGCGCACCGCTCGCAACTCCGACTCAACCTCACACCAATATAAGTGCGCTCGACGCGCACGGTCATCCATCTGGGAGTGGACTCACATGAAGAACGATGTGCCGGAGGTCGCCGCGCTCGAAGCACTGTTGCGCGATCAACGTCATGCGTATCTGCGCGCGCCGTATCCGTCGTGGGACACGCGCGCGACGCATCTGCGTGCGCTGCGCAAGCTGATGCTCGACAATCGAGACGCGCTCGCCGACGCGATGCACGCGGACTTCGGCAATCGCGCGAAGGAAGAAGTGCTGCTCGCCGAATTCCTGCTCGTGAAGGAAGAGATCGACGCCGCACTGCGTCACGGCAAGCGCTGGATGAAAGCGCAGCGCCGCCGCACCAACAAGTGGCTGCTGCCGGCGCGCGCGAAGGTGGTGCCGCAGCCGCTCGGCGTGGTCGGCATCATCGTGCCGTGGAATTATCCGGTGCTGCTCGCGGTTGGCCCGTTGATCAGCGCGCTGACGGCCGGCAATCGCGCGATCATCAAGATGTCCGAACTGACGCCGCGCACCTCGGCGCTATTCGAGCTGCTGATCGGTCAGACGTTCGCGCGCACTCACGTCGCGGTCGTCAACGGCGATGCGGCGCTCGCGGCCGCGTTCAGCGCGCTGCCGTTCGATCATCTGCTGTTCACCGGCTCGACGAAGGTCGGTCACGAAGTGATGCGCGCGGCGGCCGAGCATCTGACGCCGGTCACACTCGAACTCGGCGGCAAGTCGCCGGCGCTGATCGGCGCGCATGCGCGTTTCGACAACGCGGTCGACAATCTGATCGCCGGCAAGACGCTGAACGCGGGGCAGACCTGTGTGGCGCCCGATTACGTGCTGGTGCCGCGCGGCAGGGAGCAGGCGTTCATCGAACGGGCGCGCGTGCGGATGGCGAGGATGTATCCGGACTTCGCGCAGAACCCGGATTACACGTCGATCATTTCTTCGCGGCACTTCGAGCGGCTCGAACGTCTCGCCGACGAAGCGCGGGCTGCGGGCGCGCAATTGCATGCGCTGACCAACGCGACGCCCGATGCCGGGAGCCGGCGCTTTCCGCTGATCGCCGTGACTGGCGCGCCGGACGAATGCGCGCTGATGCAGGAGGAGATTTTCGGGCCGCTGTTGCCGCTCGTGCCGTACGACACGCTCGACGACGCGATCGCATGGATCAATGCGCGGCCGCGGCCGCTGGCGCTTTATCTCTATGCCGACGATGCGCGGACGATTGAGCGTGTCACGCATGAAACGATCGCCGGCGGCATGGCGGTTAACGAGACGCTGATGCATCTGGCATGTGAGAGTTTGCCGTTCGGCGGGGTCGGGGCGAGTGGGATGGGGGCGTACCATGGGTACGAGGGGTTCGTTACTTTTTCCAAGATGAAGCCCGTGCTCGTGCAGGCGCGCTTGAATGCGCGCGGGTTGATTTCGCCGCCGTACGGGAGACGCGTGAACGCGGTGTTGAAGTTGATGATGAGGTTTTGATTTTGCCCCTGGGCGGGGTGAGGCCTTTTTTTGTCTTTGTTCTTTGCGGTGTTGGCCTTTCCTTGCTGACTTATCGGTCTATTAGCGTTGCCCCTGTGCGGGGCGGCACCTACTTTCTTTGCTGCTGCAAAGAAAGTAGGCAAAGAAGACAGCTCAAACCGCAAGCTCATAAGCGGGTCCCCTGGCTTGGAAGGGGTAGTGGTGCATCTGGAATCCGGGCCGCCGCACATTCCCCGTTCGTGACAAAGCCGTCATCCCTCCCACTCCGCACTACGTGCGTCGCGGAGGGGTCTGCCTGGGAAACCAATGGTTTTGCCCGCGCAGCGGAGCCATCGGCTGCGCCTCGGCGATGCGCCGAAACAACCAGTGGGTTTTGAACGGGTTTTCGGCGCGCGTAGCGCCGCCGGAAGAATGACGGCCTTGTCACTGGCGCCGAATGTGCGGGAGCACGGATTCCAGATGCACCACTACCTCATGCGGACCGAGGGACCCGCTTAAGAGTTGGCGGTTTTAGCTGTCTTCTTTGCCTACTTTCTTTGCAGCAGCAAAGAAAGTAGGTGCCGCCCCGCACAGGGGCAACGCTAATAGACCGATAACAAAGCAAGGAAAGGCCAACAAAGCCAGAACAACGCCAAAAAAGCGCCCGCCCTGCCAAAGGGCAAACACACACCTTCAGTGATCCGCAGCACTAGCGCCGCCAGGCACATCAGTAGCAACAACATCAACCACATCCGGCGCGCCAGCGCCATTGCCCGTCTCAGCATCAGCCCCACTCTCGAGCCGATGCAACCAGGCCAGCAACTCGGCGACAGCCTGATAAAGCTGCGGTGGAATCCGCGCATCCAGATCGACTTGCATCAGCAGCGACACCATCTCGGGCGCCTCATGCACATACAGCCCTGCCTCCTTCGCGCGCTGCACGATCATCTCAGCGAGCAGCCCATACCCCTTGGCGACCAGACGCGGGGCGGGCTCGCCGCCATGAGCGTCATAAACAAGCGCAGCCGCGCTGCGACGTTGGGTGCGGCTCATCAGATATCCCAATCGAGGTCGTCGCGCGATGCGGCGCCCGACGCCGACGCCGTCGACGTGGCCACAGCCGCCGACGCCGACCGTGCATACGCGCCCGCGGCCTGCGCTCCCGCCGCCGAAGTGCCCGCCGCGGTAGTACCAGGCACACCGCCGCCGATCTCGCGAATCGTCAATCCCTGCAGCTCGAGCCCCGCCGCCGCGAGCCGCTGACGGAAACCGTCCCCCTGCATCGCGAGCCGCGCGGCGCCCCGCGGGCTCGCCTGCACGCGCGCGGTCAGCCGCGTGCCGGTCAGCGTCAGTTCGGCATCGACGGTGCCGAGCGTCGGCAGCGACAGCGTCAGGCGCGTGCGCCACGGCTGGTCGTCCTCGCTCGCGAGGCCGCCGCCGCTGCGGTCCCATTCGTCGCCATCCTGCTCGATCGTCCAGTCCAGACGCGCGCCGGGCCACGCCTCGCCGGTCCACCGGAACTGCCCGGTCGCAAGCAGATCGAGCTGCTGGCGCACGAGCGGCACCGTCGCCGGATGCACCGCCGCCGCCATCGCCTGCGCGCTCTGCGACGAGCCGGCATCGGCCGCCTGGGACACCGCGCTGTGCAGCCCCGCGTGTGTGGACTGGCCATTCAGGTCGGACACCGAGCTGGCCAGCAGCTCGCCCGCGACGAGTCGCGCGGCCTGCGCGGTCAGGATCGACGGCATCGCGTGCATGGCAGGGTTGTTCTCGGCAACGTTCGCCGTGCCGCGTGGCGTTGCCTCGGGGGCTCCGTTCGCCGCAGCGGACCGCGCGCCCGCGTCGCCAGCGTCGGCGCTCCAGTCGGGAGGCAATTGAGAATCTGCGACGAGCTGGTTCTGCGCCTCGTTCGCCAGTTGGGCCGGCGAACGCTGGCCGACCAGCCACGCCGCGAGATGCGCCTCGTAGAACAGGCCGCTGTCGGCGACCGTCTGTTGCAGCGCGGCCGCGAGCGCCGCGACCGGCACTTCGGTCGCCGCCACGCTCGCGGTGGCGGCCGCGGTTGCGCTGGCGGCAGCGTTGGGATTGGTATTGGTGTTGGCCGCAGCGGCGGAATCGCCGGCAGCGAAATTGACTGTCGCGGCGCCCGCCGCATCGGTCAGCGGCAAGCTTTCGATGGCGACGTCGAGCGCCGGCGCGGCCGCCCAGATCGGCGCGCGGCCGAGCACCGCCGGTGTGGCCTCGCCGCCTGAGTGCGCAATCGCATTCAGCGTCAGCGCGACGGCCGACAGCGCGGTTTGCGCGGACGGCTGGGGCGCGGGCGTCACGTTCGCAGGCGCCGCGGGAACCGCGGTATCGACGCCGGCCGCGCCGGTCTGCGAGGTGGTCGCGGTTCCCGGCGCGATGCTGAGCAGGCTGTCGATCCGGCTCGACAGCACCGAAGCGAGGGCCGAATCGATTCCGTTCATGCCGGTTCCTTGGTCGCATCGGCGGCAATGCGCGCGATGCTCTGATTGCTCCGATCCTTCAGACGCGTGCGGCGTAGCGCCAGCTCACGCGCGCGCCCGCTCGCGCTCAGCGCGCCCCGTACAACTCCTTCAGCACGCGCGTCGACCGGCCGGCGAACAGCGCCGACAGATGCGCCATGCGCGGATTCGCGAGGTCGCGGATCGCGGCGTCGTCGGCGAGGATCTGGCGGATCAGCGCGTACTTGCGCAGGCGTTCGGCCTCGTCGAGCTTGACGCCCACGTCGGCTTCGCGCAGCGCTTCGACCAGCTGCCGATACTCTTCCTGCAAGTGCACCAGGTCGTTCCACAGTGCACGACGGGCCGCCATCAGCATGCGGCAGGACAGCGCCGCGATCGCCTCGTAGCGGGCAAAATATTCTGCGTTCGATGTCATCTCAGGCTTTCCGCGGCTGGCTGTGCTGCCATCCGCGCGATCTCCGGGGCTATCCCGATCCATGCCTCTTCGAGCGTCGCGAGCAGACGGTCCACTTCCACGAGCATCGCCTCGCTCTGATTGATATTGGCTTGCAACAGTCGACGCGCCATATAGTCGTACAAAGCATTGAGCCGTTCGGCGATTTCGCCGCCCACCTCGAGGTTGAGCGACTGCTGCAGCCCGCTTTCGATGATCCGGATCGCCTTGCTGATCGCCATGCCACGCTCGGCCACGTTGCCCTGCTGCAAATGCATGCGGCTTTGCGCGATCGCCTGGCGTGCGCCCTGGTACAGCAACACGATCAGACGATGCGGACTTGCGCCCATCACGGATGTCTCGATACCGACACGCGCATACGCGTTGGCTCCAGCGTGCCCTTGGGAAAACATCGGCGCTCCTCCTCTTATACTGGCTGCGGTTAAGTCGTGGCGTGGCCGCGCGGCGCGTCGACGCGCCGCTCGCTGACCTGTAATTGGGTTATCGGATGCGCGACGACAAAGCTTTAGTCCGGTGTAAGGAGGATCGAAAGCGCCGCTGGGCGAGCCCGGGAAACACGGCACGAAGCCGCCGGCGCAAGCGCCGGCAGCGTCCCGCTCAGATCGACATCTGCGCGATGTCGTTGTACGCGGCGACCAGCTTGTTGCGCACCTGCAGGCCGAACTGGAAACCGATGTTGGCCTTCTGCATGTCGACCATCACGTCGTTCAGCGACACGTTCGACGCACCGAGCTCGAACGCCTGCGACTCGCCGACCGCCTTCTGCTGGTCGCCGCTGATCTTGTCGAGCGAAGCCTTCAGCGCCGCCGCGAAGTTGGTGGGCGTCGCCGCGCCGGATTGCTCCGCCGCCGGGGTCGCGTCGCCGGCCGCCTGCGCCGCCATCGCCTGCATCTGTTGCAGCGCCGACGATAGCGCGTTCACGGGCATGGTCATGTTTTCTCCGTTGGATGTGCGATCGGACCGCCGGACGGTGTACCGATCTGGACGAAAGCATAGCAGCGGCTCCTCGCGGAAAGTCCCGAAACTAGAGGGAAAACCCGGCTCTATTCAAGCAATCGGGTTCAGCGGCGCTGCGGATAATTTCAAAGGTGAAAGTCTCTGTCCGTCCGCCCAGCCCCGGCGCGGCATCACGACAGAACGCCAAGGCATTCCCCGGAGAAACCCGACGCATGGATTCGTCAGCCAACTCGTTGATCAACCCCGACGCCCGTATGGGGCTCGCCGGCGCGCAGGCCGCTGCCGGTCAGGCCGGTAGCGGCCAGGCCGGCGGCACGGCCGACCTCGGTGGCCTGGGCGGCCTGGGAGGTATCGGCGGCAATTTCGGCCAGCGTCTGTCCGGACTCGCGCAGATGCGCGGCAACCCGCGCGCGCCGCTCGTGTTCGCGGTCGCGCTGCTGGTGGCGGTCGTCGCCGGCCTGTTCCTGTGGTCGCGCGCGCCCAGCTACAAGGTGCTCTACAGCAATCTGTCCGACCGCGACGGCGGCTCGATCATCACCGCGCTGCAGCAGGCCAATATTCCGTACAAGCTGTCCGAAAGCGGCAGCGCGATCCTCGTGCCGGCCGAGCAGGTCCACGAGATGCGCCTGCGCCTCGCTTCGCAGGGGCTGCCGAAGAGTGGCTCGGTCGGCTTCGAGCTGATGGACAACCAGAAATTCGGCATCAGCCAGTTCGACGAGCAGATCAACTATCAGCGCGCGCTCGAAGGCGAACTCGAACGCACGATCGAAGCGATCTCGAGCGTCAAATCGGCGCGCGTGCATCTCGCGATTCCGAAGCCGAGCGTGTTCGTGCGCGACAAGGAAGCGCCGTCGGCGGCGGTGCTCGTGAACCTGTACCCGGGCCGCGTGCTCGACGAAGGGCAGGTCGTCGCGATTACGCACATGGTGGCGTCGGCGGTGCCGGAAATGCCGGTGCGCGGCGTGACGATCCTCGACCAGGACGGCAACCTGCTCACGCAGCCCACCAATGGCAGCGGACTCGACGCGACCCAGCTGAAGTTCCGCCAGCAGATCGAGCGCAACACCCAGCAGCGCATCGACACGATCCTCGCGCCGCTGTTCGGCGCCGGCAACGCGCGCTCGCAGGTCAGCGCCGACATCGACTTCTCGCACAGCGAGCAGACCTCCGAGAACTACGGCCCGAACGGCAATCCGCAGCAGGCCGCGATCCGCAGCCAGCAGTCGAGCAGCGCCACCGAAATGTCGCAAGGCGGCGCCTCGGGGGTGCCGGGCGCGCTGTCGAACCAGCCGCCGCAGCCGGCCTCCGCGCCGATCGTGGCGGGCAACGGCGCGAGCTCGGTCACCACGACGCCGGTCAGCGACCGCAAGGATTCGACCACCAACTACGAGCTCGACAAGACCGTGCGCCACGTCGACCAGCCGATGGGCGGCATCCGCCGGCTGTCGGTCGCGGTGGTCGTCAATTATCTGCGGGTCGTCGATCCGAAGGGTCACGTGACGATGCAGCCGGTCAGCGCCGACAAGCTCGCGCAGATCACCCAGCTCGTGAAGGACGCGATGGGCTTCGACGCGTCGCGCGGCGACTCGGTCAACGTGGTCAACAGCGCGTTTACCACCGAGTTCGACCCGAACGCCGACCTGCCGTGGTGGCGCACGCCCGACATGCTCGCGCTGTACAAGCAGATCGCGACGTACCTCGGCATCGGCGCGGTGGCCCTGTTCCTCTACTTCGTGATGGTGAAGCCGGCGTTGCGCCGCGCCTTCCCGCCGCCGCCCGAGCCGGTTGCCGCGCTGATGGCGCCCGACGAACCGGTGCTGCTCGACGGCATCCCGGCCGAGGAGCGCGATGGCGCGGTGGTCGAAATCGAAGCGGATAGCGAGCAGCTCGCGCTCGAAAACGCGAAGCACAAATACGAGCGGAACCTGGAGTTCGCGCGCAGCATCGCGCGTCAGGATCCGAAGGTCGTAGCAACCGTCGTCAAGAACTGGGTGTCCGATGAGCGCTGAAGGCGTAGTGAAGAGCGCGCTGCTGCTGATGTCGATCGGCGAGGAAGAGGCGGCGCAGGTGTTCAAGTTTCTGGGCCCCCGTGAGGTTCAGAAAATCGGCGTCGCGATGGCCGCGCTGAAGAACGTCACCCGCGAGCAGGTCGACGAGGTGCTGCAGGAGTTCGTGCGCGAGGCCGAGCAGCACACCGGCATGTCGCTCGATTCGAGCGATTACATCCGCTCCGTGCTGACCAAGGCGCTAGGCGACGACAAGGCCGGCGCGATCATCGACCGGATCCTGCAGGGCAGCGACACGAGCGGCATCGAAGGCCTGAAGTGGATGGACTCGGCGGCGGTCGCGGAACTGATCAAGAACGAGCATCCGCAGATCATCGCGACGATCCTCGTGCATCTGGACCGCGATCAGGCTTCGGAGATCGTCGGGTGTTTCACGGACCGGCTGCGCAACGACGTGCTGCTGCGGATCGCGACGCTCGACGGCATCCAGCCGGCCGCGCTGCGCGAGCTCGACGACGTGCTGACCGGCCTCTTGTCCGGCAGCGACAACCTGAAGCGCAGCCCGATGGGCGGTATCCGCACGGCGGCCGAGATTCTGAACTTCATGTCGAGCAACCACGAGGAAGGCGTCATCGAAAACGTGCGCCAGTACGACGCCGAGCTCGCGCAGAAGATCATCGACCAGATGTTCGTGTTCGAGAACCTGCTCGACCTCGAAGACCGCGCGATCCAGCTGCTGCTGAAGGAAGTCGAATCCGAAGCGCTGATCATCTCGCTGAAGGGCGCGGCGCCCGCGCTGCGTCAGAAGTTCCTGTCGAACATGTCGCAGCGCGCGGCCGAGTTGCTCGCCGAAGACCTCGACGCGCGCGGCCCGGTACGCGTGTCCGAAGTCGAGACGCAGCAGCGCCGCATCCTGCAGATCGTGCGCAACCTGGCCGAGAGCGGGCAGATCGTTCTAGGCGGCAAGGCGGAAGACGCCTATGTCTGATCCGAACGCCCCGGCAAAGGAAAGCCTCTCGGCCTACCAGCGCTGGGAGATGGCGTCGTTCGACCCGGCTCCGCCGGCGCCGCCGCCGGCCGAACCCGAGTTCGACGAGCGCGCGTTCGAAGCCGAACTCGAGCACCGCCGCGAAGCCGCGCATGCACAGGGCGTCGCGTCCGGTCATGTGGCCGGCCAGGCGCTCGGCTATCAGGCGGGCTATGACCAGGGGCACGCGCAGGGTTTCGCGCAAGGCCAGACCGAGGCGCGCGAGGAAGCGATGCGGCTCGCCGCGCTCGCCGAAACCTTCAAGAGCGCGCTCGATGGCGCGCAGCACGCGATCTCCGAAACGCTGATCGCACTCGCGCTCGACATCGCGCAGCAGGTCGTGCGCCAGCACGTGCAGCACGACCCGACCGCACTGATCGCGGCCGCGCGCGAGGTACTCGCGGCCGAGCCCGCGCTCGCCGGCGCGCCGGCGCTGATCGTGAGTCCCGCCGATCTGCCGGTCGTCGAGGCGTATCTGCTCGAAGAATTGCAAACGCGCGGCTGGACCGTGCGCACCGACGCATCGGTGGAGCGTGGCGGTTGCCGCGCGCAGGCCGGCACCGGCGAGGTCGACGCGGGCATCGACACGCGCTGGCAGCGCGTCGCCGCCGCGCTCGGCAAGGTGAGCACGTGGTGAAGCCGACGCTCGACGAGATCCGCGCGAGCGATCTGACGCCGCTCGAACGCGAGCTCGCGTTGGCGTCGTTCGGCGCCGAGGCGCTGGTCGATGTCGAGTCGGCCGGTATTCCGGAGCCCCCGGATGCGGCATGGCACGCTCCTGCGAGCGCACATCCAGCGACAGGCGCGGCGGCGAGCCGCGAGTCCGCCGCGACGGACCACGCCGCGCGCAGTGCTTGCGCCGCTCACGCTGCGCACGCGCCGTCCTACGATCCCGCGCTCGACATCAATCCCCACATGCAGGCATGGCGCGGCCAGCTCGACGCGCTGCGCGCGCGCAACGCGATCGCGAAGCCGCTGCGCGCGTGCGGGCGTCTCACACGCGCGGCCGGTCTCGTGCTCGAAGCGGTCGGCCTGCGTCTGTCGGTCGGCGCCGAAGTGATGATCGAGTTGCCGCCCGGCAGTTCGCTGCCGATGGCCGAAGGCGAAGTGGTCGGCTTCTCCGGCGACAAGCTGTTCCTGATGCCGACCACCGAAGTGATCGGCCTGTTGCCCGGCGCGCGGGTCTTTCCGCTCGAAAGCGCGCCGATCGCCGACCCGCTCGCGGGCGCGAAGCGTCTGCCGGTCGGCTGGGAATTGCTCGGCCGCGTGCTCGACGCATCCGGCCGTCCGCTCGACGGGCTCGGCCCGCTCGGCACGCAAAGGGACGCGCCGCTGTCCGCGCCGGTCATCAATCCGCTCAATCGCGAGCCGATTCACAAGGTGCTCGACGTCGGCGTGCGCGCGATCAACTCGCTGTTGACCGTCGGTCGTGGTCAACGGATGGGGCTGTTCGCGGGTTCGGGCGTCGGTAAATCGGTGCTGCTCGGCACGATGGCGCGCTACACCAGCGCCGAGGTGATCGTGATCGGCCTGATCGGCGAACGTGGCCGCGAAGTGAAGGAGTTCATCGAACAGATTCTCGGCGAGGAAGGCTTGGCGCGCTCGGTCGTGATCGCCGCGCCGGCCGACGTGTCGCCGCTGTTGCGGATGCAGGCCGCCGCGTACTCGACCTCGCTCGCCGAATACTTCCGCGACCAGGGCAAGCACGTGCTGCTGCTAATGGATTCGCTGACCCGTTACGCGATGGCGCAGCGCGAGATCGCGCTCGCGATCGGCGAGCCGCCCGCGACCAAGGGGTATCCGCCGTCGGTGTTCGCGAAGCTGCCGGCGCTCGTCGAGCGCACCGGCAACGGACCGGCGGGCGGCGGCTCGATCACCGCGTTCTACACGGTGCTCACCGAAGGCGACGACCAGCAGGACCCGATCGCCGACTCGGCGCGCGCGATTCTCGACGGCCACATCGTGCTGTCGCGCTCGCTCGCCGAAGCCGGCCACTACCCTGCGATCGATATCGAAGCGTCGATTAGCCGGGCAATGACCGCGCTGATCGACGATAACCATCTGAATAAAACGCGTATGTTCAAGCAGATGCTGTCGCGCTATCAGCGCAACCGCGATCTGATCAACGTCGGCGCGTATTCGAGCGGGCGCGACGCGGTGCTCGATCGCGCGATCGCGCTGTATCCGCGGATGGAAGCGTTCCTGCAGCAAGGCTTTCGCGAGTGCGCGAACTTCCAGCCGAGCATCGACATGCTGAACGCGCTGTTTGCCTAGGGCCGAGGAGGCTGACGATGTCGAAACATTTTCCGATCAAGACGCTGATCGGTCTTGCGCAGGACGACGTGGATGCCGCCGCGCAGCGGCTCGGCCGCGCGCAGCGCGAGCGCAACGACGTACAGGCGCAACTCGATGCGCTCGTGCAGTACCGCGACGAATACTACGCACGCTTCATGGAGAGCGCGCAGTCGGGCATGCCGGCCGGCAACATGCGCAACTTCCAGGCGTTCATCGACACGCTCGATGCCGCGATCGAGCAGCAGCGCAGCCTGCTCGCGGCGGCGAGCGCGCGCCTCGAGGCGGCGAAGCCCGACTGGCAGCGCCACAAGCAGAAGCTCGGCTCGTACGAAGTGCTGCAGGCGCGCGGCGAGGCGGCCGAGGCGAAGGTTGCGGCGCGGCGCGAACAGCGCGACGCCGACGAATATGCGGCGCGGAGTCTGCGCATGCGAGCCGACGGCGCGTGAGGCCTTGCCTCGCGGCTAACGCCCTACGGCACACCCGTTCGACCGACTCACAGGATTCTTTATGTCGCTTCTTTCACAGATCGGCTCCCAACTGAGCACGCTGCTCGACACGAGCGGCAATGGGTCGAGCAGCGCGTCCGCGAACGCCGCGGTCTCGAGCCCGTTCGCGCAGACCTTGCAGCAAAGCATCGACCAGCAGAACAGCGCGAATCAACAGCAGACCAGTTCAGCGACGGCGTCGCAAGCCTCGGCGCCGCGCGCGCCCAGTGCGCCGCCGCCCGCTTCCGCTTCCGCGTCCGCTCCCGCTTCCTCGCAGCAGAGCGCGAGCGGCAGCCAGAACGGCAACGGCACAGCGAGCAACGCGGCCAGCAGCAGCGCGTCATCGCCGTCGTCCACGGCGTCGACGAAACCAACGCAGCAGACATCGAACAGCCAGGCGACCGCGACGCAAGCCAGGCAGAAAGACACCAAGGCGCAAACCGACGCTGGCGCGCTCGCCGCGGCTGCGGCTGCCGCCCAGGCTCAGGCGCAAGCGCAGGCACAGGTCGTCGCCAACAACGCCGACTCGAACGCCACCACTACGACCGATGCCGCGAGCTCCGCCGCCGATGCGGTGAGCGCGCTGGCCGGCACGGCCGCGAGCGCGGCAAGCAGGAAAGGCGCGGTCGATCCGAAGTCGCTGCAGGATGCGTTGCAGCGTGCGCTGTCCGCGCTGTCGAGCGGCCAGGGCGCGGTGCCCGCGGCCGCGCTTGCTGCCGGCGCGGCCGCAAAAGCCACGAGCGTGTCGAGCGCGGCGGGCGGCTTGGGCAGCGCGAAAAACGGCCTGAACGGCACGTCGGACGACAAGACGCTCGCGAGCGGCCTGTTCGGCAACGGCAAGGGCGCCTCGACGACCCACACGACGTCGACGGCGACGGCTGCCGCGACCGCGCTGGCCGATCCGTCGGCAGCGAAGTCGGCCGCCGACGCGTTGAGCGCCGCGGCCGCGACGAGCGGCCAGGCGGACAACCTCGCATCGGTGCGCAGCGCGTCCGAGGCGGCGAACGCCGCGCTGGCCGCGACGCAGGCGGCAGCGAACGCCGCGAGCACGACGGCGGCAGCGCAGAGTACGGGCAATGCGAGCGCGGCCGCCGCCGCGAATGCGTTGACGCCGCAGGTCGGCACGAGCGACTGGGAAGACGCGCTGAGCCAGAAGGTGGTGTTTTTGTCGAATGCGCATTCGCAGAGTGCTGAGCTGACGCTCAATCCGAAGGATCTGGGGCCGTTGCAGGTCGTGTTGCAGGTGGCGGATAACCATGCGCATGCGCTGTTCGTTTCGCAGCACCAGTCGGTGCGGGAGGCGGTCGAGGCGGCGTTGCCGAAGCTTCGCGAGGCGATGGAGTCGAATGGGATTGGGCTCGGCAGCGCGAGTGTGAGTGATGGGTTTGCGCGGCAGAGCGGGCAACAACAGCAGGGCGCTGGCGCGGGTGGGGGGAATGGGAAGAGGGGCAGTGATGGTGGGGGCGCCCTTGCAGGGGACAGTTCCAGCGATGCCATCGGGAATGTTGCCGTGCGGCAGCAGGTTGGATTGGTCGATACGTTTGCCTGAAGCGAGGCGGGGCGCTTTTTTGTCGTTGTTCTGGCTTTGTTGGCCTTTCCTTGCTTTGTTATCGGTCTATTAGCGTTGCCCCTGTGCGGGGCGGCACCTACTTTCTTTGCTGCTGCAAAGAAAGTAGGCAAAGAAGACAGCTCAAACCGCAAGCTCATAAGCGGGTCCCTTGGCTTGGGAGGGGTAGTGGTGCATCTGGAATCCGGGCCGCCGCACATTCCCCGTTCGTGACAAAGCCGTCATCCCTCCCACTCCGCACTACGTGCGTCGCGGACGGGTCTGCCAGGGAAACCAATGGTTTTGCCCGCGCAGCGGGGGCCCTCGGCTGCGCCTCGGCGGTGCGCCGAAACCACCAGTGGGTTTTGAACGGGGGTTTCGGCGCGCGTAGCGCCGCCGGAAGAATGACTGCCTTGTCACTGGCGCGGAATGTGCGGGAGCACGGATTCCAGATGCACCACTACCTCATGCAGACCGAGGGACCCGCTTAAGAGTTGGCGGTTTGAGCTGTCTTCTTTGCCTACTTTCTTTGCAGCAGCAAAGAAAGTAGGTGCCGCCCCGCACAGGGGCAACGCTAATAGACCGATAAGACAGCAAGGAAAGGCCAAAAAAGCCAGAACAACGACAAAAAAAAACCCAAAAACCAGAAACAGCCAGAAATAGCCAGAAATAGCCCTTCTTTTCGACCCATAGCGCCGCAGGCAAATCAACAACAATCACCCTAACCCTTACTAGGCCAGCAACAAGCTGGCAAACCAAATGGCAACCACGACCGCCCCGCAACAAGCCGCGCCCGCCTCGCCGGGCCCCATGAAGCGCATCATCCTGATCGTCCTCATTGCGCTGATCGCCGCGGGCGCTGCCGGTGCCGGCGTGTGGTTCTTCATGTCGAAGCGCGCACCCGTCGCCGTATCGGCCGAAGCCGCGCCGGCGCAATCCGCCGTGCCGCTGTTCTTCCCGCTCGAATCGATGACCGTCAACCTGCAATCGGACGACGGCCAGCAACACTTCCTGCGCATCGGCCTCACGCTCAAGCTCGGCGATGCCGCCACCCAGCAGGCGCTCACCGATCACATGCCGGAAGTGCGCAGCCGCATCCTGCTCGCCCTGTCGAACAAGCACCCCGAAGAACTCGCGCCGCTCGAAGGCAAGCGCGCGCTCGCCGAAGAGCTGAAGACGCTGATCACCGAGCCGATTGACAAGGGCGCCGCACCGATCCGCGTGCAGGACGTGCTGTTCACCGAATTCGTCGTGCAGTGACGTGACGTTGTCAAGCGCTGCCATCATCAATCGCCAAGGGACGCACGAGGAATAAGCAATGGGCCACGAAGAGTTCATGTCCCAGGAGGAGGTCGATGCCCTTCTGAAGGGCGTCACCGGCGAATCCGACACGGAATCCGAGCAAACCGACCGCACGGGCGTGCGGCCGTACAACATCGCCACGCAGGAACGTATCGTCCGTGGCCGGATGCCGGGCCTCGAAATCATCAACGACCGCTTCGCGCGCCTGTTGCGCGTCGGCATTTTCAACTTCATGCGGCGCTCGGCGGAAATTTCCGTCGGCCCGGTGAAGGTGCAGAAGTACAGCGAGTTCACGCGCAACCTGCCGATCCCGACCAACCTGAACCTGGTCCACGTGAAGCCGCTGCGCGGCACGTCGCTGTTCGTGTTCGATCCGAACCTCGTGTTCTTCGTGGTCGACAACCTGTTCGGCGGCGACGGCCGTTTCCATACGCGCGTCGAAGGACGCGATTTCACGCAGACCGAGCAGCGCATCATCACGAAGCTGCTCAATCTGACGTTCGAGCACTACGCGGCGTCGTGGAAGAGCGTGCGTCCGCTGCAGTTCGAATACGTGCGCTCGGAAATGCACACGCAGTTCGCCAACGTCGCGACGCCGAACGAAATCGTCATCGTCACGCAGTTCTCGATCGAGTTCGGCTCGACGGGCGGCACGCTGCACATCTGCATGCCCTACTCGATGATCGAGCCGATCCGCGACATTCTCTCGTCGCCGATCCAGGGCGAGGCGATGGACGTCGACCGACGCTGGGTGCGCGTGCTGTCGCAGCAGGTGCAGGCCGCCGAAGTGCAGCTGAGCGCCGATCTCGCGCAGGTGCCGGTCACGTTCGAACAGATCCTGAACATGCGCAAAGGCGATGTTCTGCCGATCAACATCCCCGAGCACATCACCGCGAAAGTGGACGGTGTGCCGGTGATGGAGTGCGGCTACGGAATTTTCAATGGTCAGTACGCGTTGCGGGTCCAGAAGATGATCAGCGCAGCCGACACGATGAAGGAAGGTGGATATGAGTGACCTGAACGCAAAGCCCGAAACCGATCTCGCGGCAGCCGAGCAACTCGCCGCCGGCGAGCTGTCCGCCGTGGAAGACGACGCGGCGATGGCCGACTGGGCAAGCGCACTCGCCGAGCAGAACGGCAACGACGAAATCAACCCGGCCGCGGGCGCCGTGTTCCAGCCGCTGTCGAAGGCCGCGCCGACCTCGACGCACAACGACATCGACATGATCCTGGACATTCCCGTCCAGATGACGGTCGAACTCGGCCGCACCAAGATCGCGATCCGTAATCTGCTGCAGCTCGCGCAGGGCTCGGTCGTCGAACTCGACGGCATGGCCGGCGAGCCGATGGACGTGCTCGTCAACGGCTGCCTGATCGCGCAGGGCGAGGTGGTGGTCGTCAACGACAAGTTCGGTATCCGGCTGACCGACATCATCACGCCGTCCGAACGCATCCGGAAACTCAATCGATGAAACGTTTGGCAGGTCGCGGCGTGCTGCTCGCGTCGCTTTTCGCGTCCACCGTCGCGTCCACCGTCGCGCACGCCGCCGACATGAACGCGGTCAACAACGCCGCGAAGATCGCCTCCGGTGTCGGCGCGGGTAGCGCGGTGCCGGCGCTCGGCGTCGGCGCGGTCCTGCAAACCTTCGTCGGGCTCGCGGTCGTGATCGGCCTCGTGTTCGGCTGCGCGTGGCTCGCGCGACGCTTCGGCCTGCAACCGGGCCAGCGCGGCGCTCTTGTGAAGACGGTCGGCGGCGCTTCGCTCGGTGGCAAGGAACGCGTCGCGGTCGTCGAGATCGGCGATACGTGGCTCGTGCTCGGCGCCGCGCCCGGCAACGTGCGGCTGCTGCATACGATGCCGGCGGGTTCCGTCGCGGCCGATACGGTTGCCGCTTCGCCAACACCGCTTTCCGGCACTTTTGGTCAACGCTTTCGCGACGCCCTGAAGGGCGAAGTGGGCAAACGTTTCAACGCGCACGGCGGCGGGGATCGGTAATGCAGGTCAGTTTCAGGCAGTCAGCTTGGTTCTTCGCGCTTACGCGCCGTGCGGGGCGGGCGCTCCCCGCAGCGCTTCAACTCGCGCTGCCGGCACTGCTGTTCGCGCTACCGACGCTGTCTTTCGCGCAAACTGCCGGCCTGCCGGCGTTCACGACGAGCCCCGGCCCCAACGGCGGCACGACCTACTCGCTGAGCGTGCAGACGATGCTGCTGCTCACGATGCTGTCGTTCCTGCCCGCGATGGTGCTGATGATGACGAGCTTCACGCGCATCGTGATCGTGTTGTCGCTGCTGCGCCAGGCGCTCGGCACGACCACGACGCCGCCGAACCAGGTGGTCGTCGGTCTCGCGCTGTTTCTGACGCTGTTCGTGATGTCGCCGGTGCTCGATAAAGCCTATAACGAAGGTTACAAGCCGTTCTCCGAAGGCACGATGTCGATGGATCAGGCGATGGCGCGCGGCGTCGCGCCGTTCAAGACCTTCATGCTGCGTCAGACCCGCGAAAGCGACCTTGCGCTGTTCGCGCGCATCTCGCACGCGGCGCCGATGCAGGGGCCCGAAGACGTGCCGCTGTCGCTGCTGGTGCCGTCGTTCGTGACGAGCGAGTTGAAGACCGGCTTCACGATCGGCTTCACGATCTTCATTCCGTTCCTGATCATCGACATGGTGGTCGCGAGCGTACTGATGTCGATGGGCATGATGATGGTGTCGCCGGCGACGATTTCGCTGCCGTTCAAACTGATGCTGTTCGTGCTCGTCGACGGCTGGCAGTTGCTGCTCGGCTCGCTCGCGCAGAGCTTCGTCTGATATTTTTTGACTCCTTGTTCCTCAGGCACTCACGATGACACCCGAAGCAGTCATGACGCTGGCCCACCAGGCCATGTACGTCGGCCTCGTGCTGGCCGCCCCGCTGCTGCTCGTCGCGCTCGTCGTCGGTCTGATCGTGAGCCTGTTCCAGGCGGCCACGCAGATCAACGAAAGCACGCTGTCGTTCATCCCGAAGCTGCTCGCGATCGCGCTCACGCTGGTGATCGCCGGACCATGGATGCTGACCACGATGCTCGATTATCTGCGCCACACGATCACCAGCATTCCGACGCTCGTCAACTGAGCGCCGCTGGCACGCCTGCCCTCCCCACTCCATGTTCACGGTCACCTACGCGCAACTGAACGTCTGGCTGACCGCGTTCCTGTGGCCGTTCGCGCGCATCGCCGCGCTGATCGCGACCGCGCCGGTGCTCGGCAACATGTCGCTGCCCTCGCGCGTGAAAATCGGTCTCGCCGCGTTTGCGACGATCATCGTCGCCCCGACGATCGGCGCGCTGCCGCAGGTCACCGTGTTTTCCGCGGCCGGCGTGTGGATTCTCGTCAACCAGTTCCTGATCGGCATCGCGCTCGGCGTGACGATGCAGGTCGTGTTCCAGGCGATCGACGCGACCGGCTACTTCATCGGCCTCGGCATGGGCCTTGGCTTCGCGACCTTCTTCGACCAGCAGGCGACCGGCTCGGGCGTCGTGATCTCACGCTACATGACGACGATCGCGACGCTGGTGTTTCTCGCCGTCGACGGTCATCTGCAGATGATCGCCGCGCTCGTGACGACGTTCCAGTCGGTGCCGGTGTCGGCGAACCTGCTCGCGCCGCACGGTTGGCAAACGCTCGCGAACTGGGGCGGCTCGATCTTCTCGGCGGGGCTGCTGCTCGCGTTGCCGGTCGTCGTTGCACTGCTGATCGCGAACCTCGCGCTCGGCATTCTCAATCGCGCGGCGCCGCAGATCGGCGTGTTCCAGATCGGCTTTCCGCTGACGATGCTGGTCGGCCTGCTGCTCGTGCAGCTGATGCTGCCGAACATGATCCCGTTCTTCGTGCGCTTGTTCGATAACGGCATCGATGAGATGGGACGGGTCGCGGCGGCGCTGAGATAACGCCGAAAATCGCGGACATAAAAAAACCGGCTCGCGCCGGTTTCTTTATTGCGCCGCCGGGAGCGGCATCAGCTGTTGATGTACTGGAACAGCGACATGTTCTGGATCTGCACGAACGCTTGCTGCGAAGCCTGCAAGGCCGCCTGCTCCATCGAGTACTTGCTGATCGTCGAGACCATGTCGGTCTGGGTCAGGTCCGCGAGATCGCTTTGCGTTTGCAGTGAGTTGGTCTCCGTAACCGTTTGCAGCGCCTTGACTTCCTGCTCGCGGCCGCCGACCGATGCCTGCACCGCGGTGACGTTGTTCAGCGTGTTGCCAAGCTGCGACAGGCCCGTATTCAACGCGTTCTGCAGGTTCGCCGAGGCCGCGGGGTTGCCGCTCACCGGCTGCTGGAGCGCGGCGATCATCGCGTTCAGGTTCGCGAACACGTTGGTGCCCGCCTGGTTGGCCGGCTGCACCGTGAATTTGTCGTTGGCCGCCGGCGTGCCTGTGATTTCGACGGTCTGGCCCGCGATCGTGATGTCCGAGCCCGCCGTGTACGGCTGCGCCGTGCCCGCGACGTTGGTCGTCGTGTCAGTGACCGTGTAGGTGAGCGAGCTGCCGCTGCCGCTGAACTGGATCTGGTACGAGTCCGCGTTCCCCGCGTTGGTCGGATCCTTGACCGACACCGCGCCGATCACGCCGCTGCCGGTATTGGCCGGGTCGCCCGAGGCGATCGGCTGCGCGTTGGTCGCGCCGACGCTCATGAACACCGACAGCCCATTGTCACCGGTCGAGACCGCGTTGCTGCCGGTGACCTGCACGGTGCGCGTGCCCGTGTCGCCCGTATAGTTGACGTTGCCGGCCGCATCGGTCGTGAAGGCCTGGGTCGAATTCTGGAAACCGGCGAACAGCGCATTGCCCGAGCTGTCGGTCGCATTCGCGGAGGTGACGAGCTGGTCGCGCAGGGCGATCAGCTGCGCGGCGATCGCCGTGCGGTCGGCGTCGTTCAAACTGCCGTCGCCGGCGCGCAGGCCTAACGTGTTCGCGCTTTGCAACGTCGTAATGACGTTGGAGAGCGTCGAGTCCTCGGCCTGCAACGACGTGAGCGCCGCGTTCTGGTTCGTCGCGTACTGCGACAGCGCGGACGCCGTCGAGCTGAGCTGCACGGCCTGCGCGGCGCCGAGCGGATTGTCGGCGGGCGTGGTCAGGCTCTGGCCGCTCGAGATTTCCTGATAGATCTGCGACAACTGAGCCTGCTGATTGCTCATGTTCGCGACGTTCATGCTGAAGTACTGCTGGGTCGAAATTCGCATGGTTCCGCCTTACGAGAAGATGCCAAGCAAAGTCTGGAACAGCGTCTGCGCCGTCTGGATGACCTTGCTGTTGGCCTGATAGAGCTGCTGGTACTGAAGCAGGTTGGCCGCTTCCTCATTGATATTGACGCCCGACACCGACTGCTGCGCCGACGTGATCTGCGCGACGAGCGTGCTTTGCGCGGTCGCCGAGGTCTGGATCTGCGTGGTCTGGTTGCCGATGTTGTTGACGTAGCTCGCGTACGCGCCCGTCAGCGTCGAGGTGCCGCCGTTGAGCGCCTGCGCCGAAGTCAGGTTCGACAGCAGTTGCGCGTTGCGGCCGTCGTTGGTCGCGCCGGTGTTCGGTCCGATCGTGAACGAGTCGCCGTTGGCGGGCGTGCCGCTGATCGTGACCGTCACGTTGTTCATCACGCCCGCGCCCGTCGAATTGGTCGGGTTGGTGATCGTCAGCGTCGCGCCCGAGCTCGGCGAGTATGGCACCGCGGTCGTCGCCGAGCTGATCGTGTACTGCGTGGACGGCGAGCCGGCGACTGTCACCACCGTGCCGACCGGGAAGCCGGTCAGGCCGGTGCCCGCGGTGTAAGTGATCGTCGAGGTGCTGGTCGGCGCGCTGTAGCCGGCAGATACCGTGCCTTGCGTGATCGTCCCGGTGCCGGTGTTCGACGTCGACGCCGACGCGAGCACCGGCGCCGCGGCCGCGATTGCCGACGCCGACGTGGTGGTCAGCGCGAAGCCGTCGAGCGCGCCGCGGGTCGGTTCGACCGAGAACGAGTCGCCGGCCTTCATCGTGCCGCTCGCGACCGAGAACTGCAGGCCGCCGATCGGGTTGGTCAGGTTCGCCGCCGAACCGACGATGCTGCCGGTCTGGTTGTCGGTCAGCGTGTAGGTGCTGCCGTCGTACGACAGCGTGTAGTCGCCCGTGGTCGGCTGGGTCGCGTCGGCGAACGAGACGCCGAGCGTAGCGTTGCCGGTGTTCTGCGAGTTCGCGTACACGGTCGGCGAGCCGACCGTGAACAGCGCGCCGCCCGCGGTGCCGTTCAGCGTCAGGCCGAGTTCGTTCTGCGCATTGACCTGCGCGGCGAAGCTGGTCGCGATCGCGCCGAGTTGCGCCTCGGCCGGATCGAGCGTTTGCGAGCGGAATTGCAGCAGTCCGCCCAGCGTGCCGCCGGACACGCTCGTGTCGGACAGCGTCTGCGGCGTCGGTGTCGGCTTTGCCCCGGCCTGGCCGAGATACTGGACCGACAGCTCGCTCGGATCACCCGACGAAGTCGCCGTGCCGAGATTGAAGCTGTTGCCGGCCAGCACGAGCGGCTGTCCGCTCGACATGAACAGGCTATAGCTGCCGTTGTCCTGCACGACCGACACGCCGATCAGCTGGGACAGGTTCGACACCGCCTGGTCGCGTGCGTCGAGCAGCTGGTTCGGCGGCTGGCCCTGGTTGCTCGCCTGCGTGATCTGCGTATTCAGCGACGCGATCTGCGCGGTGTAGGTGTTGATCTGCGCAACAGAGTTGCTCAGCTGCGTGTTGACGCTCGAGCGCAACTGGTCGTACTGCTGGCCCGCCGCGTTGATCTGGTTCGCGAGCGTCTGCGCGTCGCTGATCGCGGTCTGCCGCGCCGACACGCTCGACGCGTTGTTGGCGACGTTCTGCAGCCCCGTGAAGTAACCGCTGATCGCGCTCGCAATCCCGGCGGTCGGACTGCCGACGAGGTTGTTGAGCTGGGTGATCATCGTGTTGTACGCGGTGAGCGCGCTGCTCGACGACTGCGCGTTGTTCAGCTGGGTCGTCAGGTACTGGCTGTACGCGCGCGTCACGGTGTCGGTGGAGACGCCCATCGGCAGGTAGCCGGAGCCGGTATACGTGCCGCCCGTCTCCGAATACACCGGGGTTTCCATCGTATAGCCGGGTGTCGACGCGTTGCTGATGTTCTCACCGGTCGTCGTCAAACCCCATTGGGCCGCGTTGAGTCCGCTAAGGCCGATATTCAACAGATTGCTGGACATGCGTCATCCTGAAGAGCGGCATCGCAGACATGCCACCGCGTTAGTGGAACATCCTCTTTAACGGCCCGACCTGCGAAAAATTGAGGGCCATTCCACTTCGTTTGCGCTCGCCGCGATGTGCGCGACGTTGCCGCGCTGTTGCCTCCGACGCGAGTGCAACGTTTGCTTCGTCGGCCAAAACGTTCGCGCGGTGCCGGGCGTCGCGCGCACGGCACCGCGCGTTGGCTCGCCGCTCAGCGCGCCAGCGAGCGGCGCTTCATTTCGAGCTGCGTGATCAGCCGCTGCAGCGTGTTTTCCGCGCTGCCCGGCAGCGACAGGAAACGGAAGCCGAGCTGATAGCGCTGCGTGCCGTTCGGCAGCGCGAGCGAGCGATGCGACACGAGCTGCAGATCGAGCGACAGACGGCCGAGCGCGCCGAGCGTGAGCTCGCAGTCCATCAGGCGCGCGCCCATCGGCAGCGCGGCGACGCGCAGGTCGGTCGTGCGCATCCCGACGCCGCCGAGCGACAGGTCGTGCACCTCGAAGCGGAACGTGTCGCCCTCGGGCAGGCGGCCCGTACACATGAACGGGTCGAGAATCGGCGCGGCGACGCGGAAGTACTCGCGGCGCTGCACGTAGAACAGCACCTCGGGGAAGTCGGCCTCGAACGCCGGCATTCCCTCGAAGCGCGTCTCGCGTGGCGTCGGGGTCGTGAACTCGACGCGCACGCCGTCGGGCGACGCGTGGAACTGGCAGCGCGGCGCGTTGAGCAGCCCGTTGTTCTGATCGGCAAGCGCGCCCCAATCGAAGGTGAAGGTGCGCTCGCGCACGTCGACGTCGAGCAGGCGCGTGACGATCTGCCCGCCCGCATATTCGACGGTGAGGAAATCGCCGCGATTGACGATATTGCGCAGCTGCACGCCGATTTCCAGCGGATTGCGGCGGCCGAAATCGGAAGCGCTCTCGTTTTGCGGGACGTGCGGCTGACCGTTCGTGTCAGTCAGGCCGTTCGACTGGTTCATATCCATGGGCTTGCCGGTAAGCATGTTCTTGCGGGCACGTGCCAGGGCCTAGTCATGGACTCTGAGGGTCTTCATGCAAAGCCGCAACACACGCGTTCGACCGGACCTTACAGCGCTATTCCGGTATCGGGTCTAACTCGTTAGCGGCAGCATCGAGCCAAAATTTAGGGGCTCAATTTAAATATTCGCCGGAAAATTTCGCGCAAACGTTAAAAGCGTATCTGCCCTATTTTTCCGCGACCTTGCTCGCCCCGGACCCTGCGGAGCTTTTTACCGATGCCGGTTTTTCTGCTGCCTTTATCGCCGCTTTTACCGACATCTTTAAAACCGCTTTAATGCCCGTCGCGTGCGTTATTTTTAATCAGCTCATTTTCTGCATGATCGACAGCAGCTTTTTCGCGTAATGCGGATCGGTTGCATAACCGGCGCGCTGCATGCCGTTCGCAAAACCGTTCACGTCGCGCGACGAATTGATCACCTGCGCGTAACGCGGATTGCTCTTCAACATGCCCGCGTAATCGGCCATCGCTTCCTGGTATGAGTCGTACGCGCGGAATTTCTCGACCGTGCGCTGCGGCTTGCCGTTCACGTATTCGGTCGTGACCGTCGACACGGTCTTGCCGGTCCAGTCGTTGCCCGCCTTGATGCCGAACACGTTGTGGCTCGTCGAGCCATCGGCCTTCTTGATCTCGCTCTTGCCCCAGCCCGATTCGAGCGCGGCCTGACCGATGATGAAGCGCGCCGGAATGCCGGTCGCCGCACTCGCGGCCTGCGCCGGCGCGGCGAGCTTGTCGACGAAGGCGTCGACCTTCGACGAGCTGCCGTCGCCGCGCACCGGCGGCGTCAGCGCGCTATTGGCCGAGTAGGCGCGGCCGAGCCCGAGCTGACCGTTGGCCTGGGCGTTGCCGTAGGCACGCGCGAGCGCGTTGAGCGCCGCGCTCTGGCCTTCGTCGCCGCCGCTACCGCCGCCGAGCGCGTTGGCCATCCCGGCGAGACCACCCGCCGCGCCCGCGCCGCTCGCGCCACCTACCTGGATGCCCTGGTTGCGCATCAGCTGCTTGAGCATCGCGTCGGCGACGCCGATGCCCTTCTTCGACAGCTGCTGCGCCATCTGCTGATCCATCATCGACGTGAACGTCGCCGTGTCGTGCGAATCGAACGGACCGTCCTGCGGCGTTGCATCGCGCATGCTCTTCAACATCATCTGCGTGAACACGGCGTCGAACTGCTGCGCGGCCATCTTCATGCCGGCTTGCGGCGAGGCCTTCGCCTGCGCGCTGAGTGCGCCGAAGCCCTGCACGTCGAGCGCGAACCGGCTGGTCAGATCGTTGGCGGAGTTGACGCTATTGGTCGTATCGGAATTCATCTCGCGTACTCCTTAGATGATTTCAAGGTCGGCGCGCAATGCGCCGGCTGCTTTCATGGCCTGCAGGATCGACATCAGATCCGCGGGCGTCGCGCCGAGCGCGTTGAGCGCTTTCACCACTTCGGCGAGGTTCGCACCGGCGTTCACGAGTTTCAGCGAGCCGTTGTCCTGCTTCATCTGGATCTGCGACTGCTGCGCGACCACCGTGCGGCCGTTCGAGAACGCGCCCGGCTGGCTCACCACCGGCTGCGTATTGATCACGACCGACAGATTGCCGTGCGCGACCGCGCAGTTCTGCAGCGTGACCATCTGGTTCATCACGATCGAGCCGGTGCGGGCGTTCAGGATGACCTTCGCGGCGGCCTGCCCGGGCCGCACTTGGAGGTTCTGCAATTGCGCCATGAACGAGACCTGCTGCTGCGGATCGGCCGGCGCGCGCAGCTGGATCGTGCGGCCGTCGAGCGCGGTCGCGGTGCCGCTGCCGAACGCGTTGTCGATCGCCGCGACGACGCGCTGCGTGGTGTCGTAGTCCATGTCGTTCAGGTCGAGCTGCATGGTGCCCGCCTGCGACACCGCCGTCGGCACCGAGCGCTCGACGATCGCGCCGCTGGTGATGCGCCCCGCGGCGAGCTGGTTGACCTGCACCTTGCTGCCGTTCGCGCTCGCGCCCGCGCCGCCCACGGCGACGTTGCCCTGGCCGAGCGCATACACCTGGCCGTCGGCGCCCTTCAGCGGCGTGAGCAGCAGCGTGCCGCCGCGCAGGCTTTTCGCATTGCCGAGCGACGACACCGTGATGTCGATCGCTTCGCCCGGCCGCGCGAACGGCGGCAGCACCGCGGTCACCATCACCGCGGCGACGTTCTTCAACTGGATGTTCGACAGCGACGATTGCGAGTTGCTGGAGCCCGCCGCCTGGTTGTTGATCGAGATGCCGAGGTTCGCGAGCATGTTCGCGAGCGTCTGCGTCGTGAACGGTGTCTGCGTGGTCTGGTCGCCGGTGCCGTCGAGGCCGACCACGAGGCCGTAGCCGATCAGCGGGTTGTCGCGCACGCCCTGGATCTGCACGAGGTCCTTCAGGCGCTCCGCGTGCGCTGGCGTCGCGGCCGGCAGCGCCGCGCAGGCGAGCGCGACGAACATCAGTGCGCGGCCCGCGCGCGACAGCGTGTTGAAGACGGTACCCATGATCACCACGGCGCCACGTTGAGGAAGAACCGCTGCAGCCAGCCCATGGTCTCCGCTTCGTTGATGTAACCCTTCGCGGAGTATTCGATTTTCGCGTCGGCGACCTGGGTTGAGTACACGGCGTTCAGACTCGAAATCGTGTTGGGATTCACGACACCGGAAAAGCGCACGAATTCATTGCCCTGATTGATCAGCATCTGTTTCTCACCGCTCACGATCAGGTTGCCGTTCGCCTGCACGCCGGTCACGGTCACGGTGATCGTGCCGTTGAACGTATTCGACGCGTTCGCGCCGCCGGTGCCGGTAAAGCCGTTGGCGCCGGTCGCGTTCAGGTTGGTCTTGGCGAACAGGCCGCCGAGAAAGCCCGCGGTCGGCACGCTGAAGTTCGTGCTGCCGTCGCGGCTCGCATTCGCGCCCGAGTTCTTCGTTGCGTTGATGTTCTCGGCGATCACGATCGTGATGATGTCGCCTACGTTGCGTGGCCGCTGGTCTTCGAACAGCGGCCGACCCGCGAAGCCCGGGTTGTAGATCGAGCCCGGCGCCTGCGCCTGCGGCGGCATCGGCGGCACCGCGTTCATCGGCTGCTGGGTGATAGGTTCCCTCGGCAGTTGGGCGCAGCCGCCGAGCGCGGCGAGCAGCGCGAGCTGCACGAGCGCCTCGGCCGTGCGCGAATGAACCGGAGTGCGAGTGGAGTGCGACATCATCGTTTACCGCCTTAAATTTCCAGTCCTCAAACCTGCATCTGGCTCAAGGTCTGCAGCATCTGGTCGGAGGTCGTCACGGCCTTGCTGTTGATTTCGTACGCGCGCTGCGTCTGGATCATGTTCACCAGTTCCTGCACGACGTTCACGTTCGACGCTTCCACGTAACCCTGGTTGAGCGTGCCCGCGCCGTTCAGACCCGGCTGCGACACGTTCGGCGCACCCGACGACGCCGTCTCCGAAAACAGGTTCTCGCCCTTGGCGTCGAGGCCGGCCGGGTTGATGAAGGTCGCGAGCTGCATCGTGCCGAGCTGCTGCGTATTGCTCGAGTTGGCCACGGTGATCGACACCGCGCCGTCGCTGCCGATCGTCAGCGAGGTGGCATTGGTCGGGATCGTGATCGCCGGAATCACCTGGTAGCCGCTCGACGTGACGAGCTGACCCTGCGCGTTGGTCTGGAACGAGCCGTCGCGCGTGTAGGCGGTCGTGCCGTCGGGCATCTGCACCTGGAAGAAGCCCCCGCCGTTGATCGCGACGTCCTTCGAGTTGCCGGTCTGCTGCAGGTTGCCCTGCGTGTACAGACGCTCGGTCGCGACCTGTTGCACGCCGGTGCCGAGCTGGATGCCGGACGGCAGTTCGGTTTGCTGCGTCGAGTTCGCGCCCGGCTGGCGGATGGTCTGGTACAGCAGATCCTCGAACACCGCGCGCGAGCCCTTGAAGCCGTTGGTGCTGACGTTCGCGAGGTTGTTCGAGATCACGTCCATCTGCGCCTGTTGCGCATTCATGCCGGTGGCGGCGATATACAGTGAGCGGTTCACTTATGGTTCTCCAATGTCGGGCGGAGTTGGCGCTTTAGCGCTTGCTCCGGGCCCATGCAAAGCGGTCTCGGAGCGCGCCTCGTAGGGCGCCCCGTGGCAATCCGTTAGCTGAAGCTGAGCAGCTGGTTGGCGGACTGATCGTTCTTGTCGGCGTTTTCCAGCAACTGCGTCTGCATCTGGAACTGGCGCGCGTTGGTGATCATCGAGACCATCGCGCTGACCGGATTCACGTTGCTGCCTTCGAGCGACGCCGGCGCGAGCGTCACGGTCGGATCGGCGTCGGCGGGATTGCCGTCGGCGGTGCGAAACAGACCGTCATCGCCGCGCGTGAGCGACTGCGGATCGGGATTGACCAGCTTCAGCTGATCGACGGTGACCACAGCGGTGGGCGGATCGCCCGGCGTCAGCGCCGACACCGTGCCGTCCTTGCCGATCGTGATCTGCGCGCCCGGCGGCACCGATACCGGCCCGCCGTTGCCGAGCACGACCTGATTGGTCGCGTTCACGAGCTGGCCGTTTTCGTCGATGTGCAGATTGCCCGCGCGCGTGTAGGCCTCGTTGCCGTCGGCGGTCTGCACCGACAGCCAGCCCGGCCCCTGAATCGCGACGTCGAGCGGATTGCCCGTCTGCTGGATCGGCCCCGGCGTGTAGTCGGCGCCCGGTGTCGACGACAGCACGAAGGTGCGGGTCGTGTCGTCGTTGATCGCGCTGCCGTCGCCGAACGACATCGGCACGGCGCGGTAGGTTTCGAGCTGCGCGCGAAAGCCCGTGGTCGACGCGTTCGCGAGGTTGTTCGCGACGATCGCCTGCTGTTCGAGCGCCTGCGCGCTGCCCGACATCGCGGTGTAGATCAGCCGATCCATGAAGAGGTCCCGTTCGCTTACAGGTTGATCAGGGTCTGGTCGACGGCCTGCTGGGTCTTGATCGTCTGCGCGTTCGCCTGATAGTTGCGTTGCGCGGTGATCAGGTTGACCAGCTCGCTCGTCAGATCGACGTTCGAGTTCTCGACCGCGCCGCCTTGCAGCACGCCGTGATTGGTCGAGCCCGGCGTCGAGATCTGCGCGACGCCCGAGGCGGCCGTCTGGCCGTACTCGTTGTTGCCGAGGTCGACGAGGCCGTTCTGGTTCGAGAAGTTCGCGAGCACGATCTGGCCGAGCGCCGCGGTCTGCCCGTTCGAGTAGTTGCCCGTCAGCGTGCCGTCGGAGCCGACCGTGAAGCTCGTCAGCTGGCCCGCCGCGTAGCCGTCGGTCGACAGGCTGTTCACGCCGTCCTTGCCGCCGTACTGCGTGGTGCCGGCCATGTTCAGCGTGACGTTCTGCGGCGTGCCCGAACCGTCGGTGGTCGGGATCGACATCGTGAACGCGCCGAGCGTCGCGGTCGCGAGGCCGGTCGTCGCGTCGGTCGTGCTGACCAGCGTGCCCGATGAATTGAAGTTCGCCGTGCCGATCAGGGAAGCGGTGCCGGTCGACGGGCCCGCGTACACGTTCCACGTGCCCGAGCCCGTTTTCGCGAAGTACATATTGACGGTCTGCGAGCCGCCGAGCGTGTCGTAGACGGTCGTGCTCGTCGAGTAGTTGTAGGTCGACGAGCTGTTCTGGTTGAACGTGGTCGGGTTCTGCGTGATCGTGTAGCTGTCGTTGGCCACCGGCGCGCCGCTGAACATGATGCTCTCGCCGTTGCCGAGCGTGATCGCGGTGCCGGCCGTGTAGGGCTGCGACGCCGTGGTCGTGCCGAGCGTGTTGTCCGTGACCGTGTAGGTGGTCGGGCTCGTGAAGTTGATCGTGTACTGGTCGGTGTTGGTGCCCGCTGCCGCGTTGGTGATCGTCGCGCCGGTCGTGTTCAGCGTGCCGGCGTTGGTGCCGCCCGGCGTCGCGGTCGGCGCGCCGAGCATGATGTTGTCCTGCGCGTTCAGGTTCAGGCCCGCGGTGATCGAGGTGGTCGCCTGCGGCGCGATGTTCGCGGTTGGCACCTGCAGCGGCACGGTCTGCGCGGTGTTGACGATGCCCGAGCTATTGGCCGCGTAGCCCATCAGATCGAGGCCCTGCGCGTTCGTGATGAAGCCGTTCTTGTCGAGCTGAAACACGCCGTTGCGCGAATAGGTCAGCGTGCCGTTGTTCGACATCTGGAAGAAGCCGTTGCCGTTGATCGCGACGTTCAGCGCCTGGTTCGTCGTCGTGAGCGTGCCTTGCGAGAATTGCTGCTGCACTTCGGAGAGTTGCGTACCGATACCGATCTGCTGGCTCGTCGCGGTCGCGACCGAATTGGCGTACATGTCGGCGAATTCCGCGGTGCCGCTCTTGAAGCCGACGGTGTTGGCGTTGGCGATGTTGTTGCCGATCACGTCGAGATCGCTAGACGACGCCGACAGACCGCTCAAACCTGTTTGGTAACTCATGACGTACTCCGTATCTGTAAAGTCGTAACTGAATGGATCCGGACTACAGGATCGCTGCGACGCCGGTCAGGTCGACCGTCGAGCCGTTCGACAGCACGAGGCCCGGCGTGCCGCTGCTCTGCTGGACGACGCTTTCCACCGTCGCGCCGGTGAGCGTGGTAGCCGTCGCCTGCTGGCCGTTGATCGTGCCTGTCGCGGTGATCGTGTAGGTGCCGTCGGGGAGCGTGTTGCCCGCCGAATCGGTCGGCGTCCAGCCAACCGGAATCGTGCCGGCCGACTGCTTGCCGAGATCGAGCGTGTTGACGATCGTGCCGGCCGAGTTCTTCACGACGATCTGCAGGTCGCTGACGGAGTTCGCGAGCGTGACGCCGAACTCGTTCGTCTTGCCGCTCGCCACGGTGATCGAGTTGCCCGGTGCGAGCACGGTCGAACCGATCAGCAGCGCGGCCTGCGACTGCTGGCCCGCCGACAGCTGCGTCGACAGCGAGGAGAGCGACGTATTGAGCTGGCTGATGCCCTGCACCGTGCTGATCTGGGCGAGCTGCGAGGTCATCTGCGAGCTGTCCATCGGATTGGTCGGGTCCTGGTTCTGCATTTGCGCGACGAGCAGCTGCAGAAAGGTGGTCTGCAGGTCCGCCGCCGACGTGCCCGACGTGCTGCTCGACGTGCTGCTCGTCGAGCTGGTCGCGCTCGAGCTGCTGCTCGTGCCGTTCATCGTGTCGAGCAGCGTCGGCGAAACGGTCGTGCCGCTGCCGCCGATCGTGGTGTTGGTGGTCAAGGCTCTCTCCTCAGGTTCCGATCGTGAGCGTTTTCAGCATCAGGGTTTTGGCGGTGTTCAGTGTTTCGACGTTGGCCTGGTACGAGCGCGAGGCCGAGATCATGTTGACCATCTCCTGCACCGGGTCGACGTTGGGCAGCGTCACGTAGCCGTTCGAGTCGGCGGCCGGATTGCCGGGTTCGTACGCGGTCTTCATCGGCGACGGATCGTCGACCACGCCCGTCACCTGCACGCCGCCGACCTGCTGGCCGGAGCGTGTGCGCGCGCCGCCGAGCGGGCTCACCGCGAACACGACCTGCTTGGCCTTGTACGGCTGACCGTCGGGGCCCGTCGTGCTGTCCGCGTTGGCCAGGTTCGACGCCGTCACGTTGAGCCGCTCCGACTGCGCCGACATCGCGGAACCCGCGACACCAAAAATGTTCATCAGGGATGGCATGTTTCCTGACCTCTCCTGCCGGTTCGCACCGGCTTTACGTTAAGTCCCGTAGCGTTTCTGTTCGTGCGTGCATGCTGCCTGTGTTCAGCTGCTATGCGCCCTGCCTGGGTGCCGTGCTCTTGCCCGGCTTACGACGAGCCCGACGTGATCGCCGACAGCATCGTCTTGATCTGGTTCGACACCACCGTCATACCCGACTCGAAGTGCACCGTGTTGTCGGCGAACTGCACGCGCTCGGTGTCGACGTCGACCGTGTTGCCGTCGAGCGCCGGCTGCAGCGGAATCCGGTATTGCAGGTTGCCGTAATCGTCGGGGCTGCCGCCCGTCGCCGTCAGCGTGGCCTTGCCGCTCATGTGGCCGGCCTCGGTCGTGTTCATCGACATGCCGCTCGTCACGCCCGCGGGTTGCGTCATCGCGAGCGTCGAGCTGTTCGATGCGCCTTGGCCCGCCGTGCTGCCGCCCGTCTTCTTCAGCGCGCCGGCGAGCGACGACGCGAAGTCGATATCGCGCGCCTTGTAGCCGGGCGTGTCGGCGTTCGCGATATTCGACGACAGCAGTTCCTGCCGGTATGCGCGCACATCCATCGCCTGCCGGCCGAATGCGAATTCGGCATCGAGCTTGTCCAGCATCGGAATCTCCCGAGAACGTTTCCAAGGCCGTCCCGTGTGCGCATCGTGAGAGACACGCGGCGGGCGCGAAGGCCTTTTTGCATGTGATGCATCTTATGGGCCGCGCGCAAGCGGCAATCGGACGAATAACCGGGAAAGGGGGCTTCTATTCAACGTTTGCGCGAAAGCGGGGCTCACTAGAATGCAAGGCGTACCGATGCATTCGATGGAGACCCGCGATGGACCAGCCCACCAACACCTTGCCGCAGCCGGCGAGCGGCACGACGATGCGTCGCGTGGGGGGTGGCCGGGTCGATGAACGGGGCGATGGTTCGGAGGGCGCGCTCGCCCAGCCGGTGCCGCGCTCTTTCTCGCGTTGCCTTGCGGATTGCCTGACGCGGGCGGCCGTCAACGTCGCGGTATGGGTTGCGGGCGGCATCGTGTTGCTGCCGGCTACGACCCAGGCGCAGGATGCGGGCGGCCCGATCGTGATTGCCGGGCCCGCCGAGAAAAATCCCGCCGCGCTGAACGATCTCGCGCAACGGATTCAGACGCCGGCGCAGCGCAGCGCGTCGGCGGCGTCGCTCTCGGCGGCGACCGCACAGTCGCTCGGCCGCGCGAGCGGGTCGCGCGACACCGATACGTTCGGGCGCGCCGCGAGCGCAAGCGGCGCGATCGTCATTCCGGGCGCGGGCGAGCCCGCTGCCGCCGCGCCGGCCATCATCCGCACCAACTTCAAACCGGACGCCAACGGCGTCGTGACGATTCCGCCGGCGGCCAGCACTGGGGCGTCAGGCGTCGCGCGCGTCAATGTCGAAGTGGGCCCGGCCGCCAGCGTCGCGAATCAGCGCGTGGTCGCGGCCAGTGCGCCGCAAGGCGACGGTTTCGACAGTCTCGCCGCGCGCGGCGAGCCGCCCGAGTTCGGCGCGAATGGCAAGCCGATCGCGGCCGCTGCGGCGCAGCCGGCGCATCCCGGGATCGCGAGAACACCCGCGACGTCGCCTGGCTCGCGCCAAGCGGCGGCCGTCATTGCACAGAGAACGCCGCAGACCGCTACCGCCGCGACGGCTGCGCAAGCCGCGCCGCTGCCTGGCCAGCAGGACCCGGAAGCGATTCACGCCAGCGCGCTCGCGTTCCTGCAACAGCAGGCCGTCGGCCTGCCCGGCAAGGCCGACATCACTGTCGCGTCCGCGTTTCCGCGCGGCCTCGCCGCGTGCGCGTCGCTCGAACCGTTCATGCCGACCGGCGCGCGCCTGTGGGGCCGGCTGACGGTCGGCGTGCGCTGCGCGGGCGAGCGGCCGTGGACCATCTATCTGCAGGCGCGCATCTCGCTGCATGCGACCTACTACCTCGCCGCCCGCGCGATGGCGCCGGGCGAAGTGCTCACGGCCGCCGACCTCGTCGCGCGCGAAGGCGACCTGACCGGCCTGCCGCAAGCGATCGTCACCGACCCGTCGCAGGCGGTCGGCTCGGTCTCGCTCGCGCGGATCGCGGGCGGCATGCCGCTGCGCCGCGACATGCTGAAGAGCGCGTCGGCGGTGGTGTTCGGCCAGACCGTGCGGGTCATCGCGGCCGGCGACGGTTTCTCGATCTCGTCCGAGGGCAGCGCGATGAACAACGCGTCGCCGGGCCAGCAGGTGCGCGTGAAGACCGCCAACGGCCAGATCATCTCCGGCATCGTCAAGGACGGCGGCACGGTGGAGATCCCGATGTGAGCGGGCTGGCGGCAACGAGCACCGTCGAAACGGTCGGCGCCCCGGTGGCCAGGGCAGACGGACGGGGATTGCAAGGGGTAGGTGGCCACCTGGCGGCGAGCCGGGTGTCGAGCGATTGCGCTAAAGTTTTGATCAGCGGTTGCCGTTATCAGGATCAAATCGTTAGGGAAGCCAATCGTGAAAGTCGATCCCACCACCTCTTCAAATCTGCCGTCGTTGAAAGACGCTTTGTCCCGTTCGCAACAGAGCGACGAAGCCACGCCGGCAGCCAGCACCACCCAGGGCGCGACGAGCACGGCCGCGCCGGCCGCGAGCAGCGCGTCGGGCGAAACGAGCGTGAGCCTGTCGGGTCTGTCGCAGCATCTGCGCAGCCTCGCGGCCTCCGGCTCGGCCGACATCGACACCGCGCACGTCGAGTCGATCAAACAGGCGATCAAGGACGGCAAGCTGCAGATCGACTCCGGCAAGATCGCCGACGGCGTGCTGCAGACGGCGCGCGACCTGTTGCAGAACAAAACCTCGTCGACCGGCAACTGATCGGCATTTCGCCGCGCGGTGATCTGCCGGGCGGCGTCCGACCAACCCGGTTCGCGCGCCGTTCGCGAGCCAGTGTGCGTAGCGAGTTGTTGATATGAAAGACGCCCTCGTTGCTACCCTGATCGAAGAATATTCGACCGTTGAGGCATTCGCCTCGATCCTCACTCTCGAAACCAAAGCGCTGACGGCGGTCTCGCCGCTGGAGCAGTTGCCGGCGATCGTCGAGAAAAAAACCGAACTGATCGGCGTGCTCGCGAGGCTCGAAGCCGCGCGCGACTCGCATCTGGCCGAACTCGGCTTTCCGACTGGCTGGTCCGGCATGGAGCTCGCGGCCAGCACCGACGCGCGCGTCGCGACGCAATGGAAGCTGCTGCAGAAAGCCGCGGATCGCGCGCGGCGCGTCAACACCAACAACGGCGAGCTGATCCGCGTGCGGATGGACTACAACGAGCGCGCGCTAAAGGCGCTGCAGGTCAACGTGCCGCGCAAGACGAATCTGTACGGGCCGGACGGGCGAGTTCCGGCTTATTCGGGACTTTGATCGGCCCGCCTGCCCGGCCTGCAATCGAGCAATCTACGAAATGAATGAAAAAGCCCGTCATCGACGGGCTTTTTCGTTTTCCGCCGCCGCTTGTCCACCCACTTCCCTGTCCGTTCCGCGCTGCGTTAGCCGTTCGGCTAGCTGGCGCTAGTCCACCTCGTCACGTTGAAATGGTGACTTCGTTCGAGCTTTCGCCAACGCCGCGGCTTCGACGCAGCCGCAATTCGACGGGCGGAAGCTTGTTTGCCCGTTAGTTTGTGTAGGCGTGTGTATAATGGAGGGTATGATGTATGAACAGTGCCGAGGTCGTCAAATTGATTCAAGCGAATGGCTGGCAGCTCGTCCGCATAGCGGGCAGTCACCATCATTTCAGGCACGCGGGAAAACGGGGGCTCGTGACCGTCCCGCATCCGAAAAAAGATTTGCCGGCCGGCACCCTGAACAGCATTCTGAAACAGGCGGGGCTCAAATGAAGCATCTGATCTTTCCGATCGCCATCGAACCCGGAGACAACACGCACGCGTTCGGCGTCGTGGTGCCCGATATTCCAGGCTGCTACTCCGCGGGCGACACGCTCGAACAAGCGTATGTGAACGCGAAAGAGGCAATCGAATCGCATCTCGAAACCTTGCTCGACGAAGGACTGCCGCTGCCCGAGCCTCTCACGCTAGGCGAGCATCGGCGCAATCCCGAGTTCGCGGGGTTCACATGGGGTTTCGTGACGACGCGCAATATTCCGGCGTTGAAGAAGGCGGTTCGCATCAACATCTCGCTGCCCGAGGTGCTGGTGCAGGAGATCGACGCGTATGCGCAGGCGCGCGGTATGTCGCGCTCGGCGTTTCTCGCGCTCGCCGCCGAGCATGAGATGGCGAACGCCTGAGCAACGGTAGGCGGCACAGGCGCGCATCGGCATCGGCGCACCGCCGCATCTGAAGGCGGCGTTTGAAAAACGGCGTCCGGCGCCGCGGTGGCGTCAGTTCGCTTCGGCGTTCGCCCAGGCCATTTCGCGCAGTCGGGCGCGCAGGCGTGCCACGGCCTGGCTATGCAACTGGCACACGCGCGATTCGCTGACTTCCATCACCGCGCCGATCTCGCGCAGATTCATGCCGCGCTCGTAGTACAGCGACATCAGCAACTTCTCGCGCTCCGGCAAGCGGTCGATCGCTTCGACGAGCGCCGAGCGCAGGCTGTCGTCGAGCAGCGCCGAGAGCGGATCGGAATGATCGACGCAGTAGCGGTCCAGAAAAGGTTCGTCGTCGGCGGAGCGGTCGAAGTCTTCGTAGTAGATCAGCTGGCTGCCATGCAGGTCCTGCAGCATCGACTGATATTCGTCGAGGGGCATTTGCAGGTGCTCGGCGACCTCCGCCTCGCTCGCCGAGCGGCCGAGGTTCTGCTCCACCTTGTGCACCGCGGATTCCACTTCGCGCGACGTGCGGCGCAGGCTGCGCGGCAGCCAGTCGTTGCTGCGCAGCTCGTCGAGCATCGCGCCGCGAATCCGCTGGCTGGCATAGGTCTCGAACTGCGCGCCCTGGTCTTCCTTGTAGCGGCCGGCGGCATCCAGCAAACCGATCATGCCGGCCTGGATCAGGTCGTCGAGATCGACGCTCGCCGGCATTTTCGCGACAAGCTGCAAGCCGAGTCGACGCACGAGCGGTGCGTACTTCGTCAAAACTTCGGCCTGAGAAATCTTTCCCTGAGCGTTGTACATCGTGCTCCCCTTGTCCTTCGTGCACGCCTTTCAAGCGTGATGCGCGGACGGTTGGTCGGCGTGGTGCGCCGCTGTAACTGTCGCAGGCGCCCGCCAGGGCGTTTGCGACGACATCGCTGGCCGCATCGGCCAGTACTGCAATTCGGCGGCGAGATGGCGGAAGTCGCGGGCGGCCGGTGTCGACGGAAACGCGTCGACCACGCAGCGCGACAGCTCGAGTGCCCGTGCGATGCGCACGTCGGCCGCAATGCAGCCGGCGCTTTCCAACGCGACGCTCAGGTAACGGCCGGCCACGCCGGCGAGATTCGCGAACGCGGCCTGCGCGTCGTTGGCGCTTTGCACGTGATTCGCGAGCACGCGCAACTGCGCGATCGCGTGCGCGTAATGCAAACGCTTGATGCACGCATAGGCCTCGGTGATCGCCTCGCCCGACATGCGCGCGACGACCATCACGTCATGCGCCTGCCTGGCGAGCGGCGACAGATGCCCTTCGTCGTCGAGCTGCGCGTCGATCAGCACGATATCGGCCGAGCCGCCGAGCAGCACACCGAGTTCGGCCTCCGTATGCCCCTCGCGGTTGTTGCGCGAGGCGGACAGCACCGAAAAACCGAGCGCGTGACGCGCGGCGGCGAAATCGACCGGGCTCTCGCCGCGCATCACCGCCGCGAAGTTACCCGCGCCGCGCAAGCCGCCAAGCATCGCGCTCACCGATTTCTCACCGACGCATTCGTCGATCACCAGCACGTCCTTGCCCTGCTGTGCGAGCGCCGCGGCGAGGTTGACCGCCACGGTCGTATTACCGACGCCCGACGACGCACCCGCCAACGCGATCACGCGCGCGCCGCCGCGCCCGAGCAGCCGCCGCAACCCTTCGGCTTGATCCGAAACGAACTTATCCAAAGCGAACCTCGTGCAGCTCGGCCGTCGAACGCGCGGACAGCGAGGACAGCAAAGCGGGGATGTCGTCGTCGTGCGGCACGAACGGCGAGCTGTCGCGCGGAATGCAGAAGGTGCTCTTGATCAGGAATTTCTTCGTCGCGACGTAAAGGTTCTCCGGCACCTTCTGTCCGGTCGATACGTAATGCACCGGCAGCTTGTAGCGGATCACCGTATCGAGCACGCCGCCGAGGTTGGTCGCTTCGTCGAGCTTGGTCAGAATGCAGCCGGCGAGCGGCTGCTGGTCCGGCGCGCGCTGATACGCCTGCACGACTTCGTTCAACGTGTCGCCGTGGCTCGTCGCGTTGAGCAGCAACAGACGCTGCACCGGCTGGCCGGCGCGGCTTAGCATCGCGATCTGATCGGACACGAGCCGGTCGCGCTGGCTCATACCGATCGTATCGATCAGCACGATGTGCTTGTTGCGCAACTCCGAGAGCGCGAGCTGCAGATCGGCGCTGTCCTTCACCGCATGCACCGAAACGCCGAGAATCTTGCCGAAGATGCGCAGCTGTTCATGACCGCCGATGCGGTAGCTGTCGGTCGTCAGCAGCGCCACCTTGCTCGCGCCGAAGCGCATCACGCAGCGCGCTGCGAGCTTCGCGGTGGTCGTCGTCTTGCCGACGCCGGTCGGCCCCATCAGCGCGAACACGCCGCCGCGCTCCATCAGCGCGTCTTCGTCCTCCATCACCGGCAGGTTCGACTCGAGCACCGAGCGCACCCAGTCCATGCCGCCGTCCATCGTGTCGACCTCTTCGGGCAGGTTGTCGACCAGCATCTGCACGAGCTGCGCGGAAAAGCCGGCGGCGAACAGGTGCTTGGTGAGCGCTGCGCGTGCGGGACTGCGCCGCTGTCGATCGCCCCACAGCAGACCCGCGAAGTGCTCTTCCATCATGTCGCGCATCGACGACAGCTCGTTCATCACGGTGTCCTTGACGACCTGCTCCATGCGCCCCTTGATCGCTTCGGCGACGGCGGACGGCGTGCGGCTTTCGTCAGTAGCGGAAGGCACGGGCGCGATCTTCTGCGCGGCGCGGCGCGCAGCGGCTTCGGCGGCTTCGCGCGCCCAGTCGGGCGTGTCGATCACCGGCGGCACGGCGGCCGGCCGCGCGTCGACCGCGCTGCCGAGGCCTTTGGCGGTCGCGACGGCGGGCGTCATCGCGGCGGGACGCGCGCTGTATTGGCCGCTCTGTTGCTGCTGCTCGGCTGCGAGGCGGCGCGCGTGATCGATGAGCCACGGATTCGACTCGGCCATCGTGCGCGGCGCGGCGGCTTCGTTCGATGCGATAGCCGGCGGTACCGGCACGCCGGCAGCTTTCAGCACATCCGCGCGGATGTCTTTCGACAGGCGCGCGGCCGCGGCGCGGGCGCTCGCGCCGGAAGGCGCGGCGGCAGCGGCGGGCGTGGCCGGTGCGTTGAACGATGTGGCCGCGCTGGACGCCGACTGGCTCACGGCGGGCGCGGGGCCTGTCGCGATGGCCGCGGACGCGCCGCTCGTGCCCGGCATCGCCGGGCCGATTGGCGAATTGCCGGGCAACGCGGCGGCCGACGCTGCTTGATTCGCGGACATGCTGAGCGCCTGGCTGAGCGCCGAATTGAGCGTCGTCCTGTTCACCGAGCCGGCCATGAAATCCGCAGCCGCATTCGCCGGCTCGATCGCCGGCGTCGCTTCACCACCCGCTTCCGGGCTCGCGCCGAACACCGACGAAAACACGTCCGGCATTGCGCTCGCGTACGGATTCGTCGGCGCCGCGAACAAGCCGCGCGGGGCCAGCGTCGATGCCGCACCTGAGCCCGTGCCGAGCGCCGCGGCCTGCGCGCCTTCGCGCGCTTTCGGCGTGATCGCGGCGAGGTCGCTATCGGCGAGCGCGACGATTTCGACGCTGCCGTCGTCCATCGTGCGATTCGACAGCACGACCGCATCGGGGCCAAGTGCTTCGCGAACGAGACGCAACGCATCGCGACTGGTAGCACCGACAAATTTACGAATGTTCAAGCTGGACCCCCGATGAGGTATACGGACTGACGGACCGGCGATACACCGTTTCCCATTGCGATCAATTATTGCGAAAGGCGTCGGGCGACGATCGATGGATAAAGACCGTTAAAGGTGGGTAATTCGCGCGATGGACACACGGCAGACGCATCGTTCGACGAGCCTGGGGGAGCCGTGCAAACGCAAACCGGCGCCCCATTGGAGCGCCGGTTCGTTGTATCGACAGCCGCGGGCGAGCGACCTTCGTCAGCCGTGCGCGCCGATCAGATTGACCACCTTGACGTTGCGCGTATCGGGCACTTCCGCATACGAGAGCACCTTCAGCTGCGGCAGGCTGCGGCGCAGGAAGCGCGCGAGCATCGGCCGCAGTGCGTGCTGCACCAGCAGCACCGGAGCGAGGCCAAGGTTCTGCTGACGCGTCATCGCTTTCTGCGTTTCGGTGAGCAGCGTGTTCGCGAGACCCGGTTCGAGGCCCGGGTTCGGTCCGGTCGATAGCGCCTGCGACAGCACCCGTTCGAGGTTCGCGTCTAGGCCCATCACCTGCATGTCGGCGGTCCCGGGGAACCACTGCTGCGTGATCGCGCGGCCCAGCGCGAGCCGCACCGCGGCGGTGAGGTCGTGCGGGTCGGTGAGCTTGGTCGCGTGTTCGGCGAGCGCTTCGAGGATCGTGCGCATGTCGCGAATCGGCACGCCTTCTTCGAGCAGGTTCTGCAGCACCTTTTGCAGCGTGGTGAGCGGCAGCATCTTCGGCACCAGATCGTCGACGAGCGACGCCGTGTCCTTCTGCATCCGCTCGACCAGCGACTGCACCTCGCGGCGGCCGAGCAGCTCCGAGGCGTGCGTGACGACGAGGTGATTCAGGTGCGTCGCGACCACCGTGCTCGAATCGACGACCGTGTAGCCGTATACCTGCGCCTGTTCGCGCAGATTCGTGTCGATCCAGATGGCGGGCAGGCCGAACGCCGGGTCCTGGGTCGGCGTGCCCGGCAGCGCGGCCGATACCTGGCCCGGGTTGATCGCGAGCCACTGGCCCGGATACGCCTCGCCCGAGCCGACCTCGACGCCCTTCAACGCGATCCGATAGCCGTTCGGCCGCAATTCGAGGTTGTCGCGGATATGAATGACCGGCGGCAAGAAGCCGATTTCCTGCGCGAACTTCTTGCGGATGCTCTTGATCCGCTTGAGCAGCTCGCCGTCCGAGTTCTTGTCGACGAGCGGAATCAGCCGGTAGCCGACTTCGAGGCCGAGCGTGTCGATCATCGTCACGTCGTCCCAGCTCGCCTCGGCGTTTTCGATCGGCGCCAGCGCGGCCGGCGCGACGTCGACGAGCGCCGGTGCGTTCTTGCGCTCCTCGGTGCGCTTCTTCATCGTGCGGCCGAGCTGGATCAGGCCGCCGCCGAGAATCAGGAACGCGAAGTGCGGCATGCCCGGGATCAGGCCCATCAGCACGAGAATGCAGCCGGTGATCATCAGCACGCGCGGGTTCGTGAACAGCTGGCCGGTCAGCTGCGTGCCGATGTCCTCGTTGGTCGCGACGCGCGAGACGATCACGCCTGCCGCCGTCGAAATCACCAGCGACGGAATCTGCGCGACGAGGCCGTCGCCGATCGTCAGCAGCGTGTAGTTCTTGCCCGCCGCGGCAAAACTCATGTCGTGCTGGACCATCCCGACGATCAGCCCGCCGATGATGTTGATCACCATGATCAGGAGGCCGGCGACCGCATCGCCTCGCACGAACTTGCTCGCACCGTCCATCGAGCCGTAGAACTCGGCTTCCTGGGAGATCTCCTTGCGCCGCGTGCGAGCCTGCTCTTCGTTGATGAGGCCGGCGTTCAGATCGGCGTCGATCGCCATCTGCTTGCCGGGCATCGCGTCGAGCGTGAAGCGCGCGGACACTTCGGCGATCCGCCCCGCGCCCTTCGTGATCACCATGAAGTTGATCACCATCAGGATCACGAACACGACGATACCAACCGCGAAGTTGCCGCCCACGAGGAAGTGGCCGAACGACTCGATCACCTGACCGGCCGCATCGGGACCGGTATGGCCTTCGAGCAGCACGACCCGCGTCGAGGCGACGTTCAGCGACAGCCGCAGCAGCGTCGAGAACAGCAGCACGCTCGGGAACGCGGCGAAGTCGAGCGGCTTCATCGTGTACATGCTGACGAGCAGCACCATCACCGACAGGGCGATGTTGAACGTGAACAGCAGATCCAGCAGGAACGGCGGCAACGGCAGAATCATCATGCCGAGGATCATGCAGATCAGCACCGGCCCGGCGAGGGCGCGCAGGTTGGTGCTACTCAGCGCATCCGAGCGTCGGGCGAGGAAACCGGCGCGAGCGTTCATGCGGAGGCTCCGTTGTTGTCGTCGCTAGTGGCGTCGTTGGCGTTGTCGTCGGCCGGGTTCAGCGTGTTGGCGGCTTCCTCGGCGGCGTCCTCGTCCGATACGCCGCCCTTGTCGAGTTCGGGCGGCACGTCGAGTTCGGTCGGCGCGACCGGCACGTCGCCGCCTTCAGCCTTGAAGCGGCGCAGCTGATAGACCCACGCGAGCACTTCCGCGACCGCGCCATAGAGCGGCCCCGGAATCTCGCGATTCAGATCGACGTTGTGATAGAGCGCACGCGCGAGCGGCGGCGCTTCGAGCAGCGGCACGTTGTTTTCGGTGGCGATCTCGCGAATCCGCGCGGCCACGAGGTTCACGCCCTTCGCGACCACCTTCGGCGCGCGCATCTCGCCGTCCGTGTACTGCAGCGCGACCGCGAAGTGGGTCGGGTTGGTCACGACCACGTCGGCCTTCGGCACTTGCGCCATCATGCGGCGCCGCGCGATCGCGCGCTGCTGCTGGCGAATCTTGCCCTTGATGTGCGGATCGCCTTCGCTCTCGCGATGCTCACGCTTCACTTCTTCCTTCGTCATGCGCAGCTTCTTGTGGAACGACCACAGCTGGTACGGCACGTCGAGCGCGGCCACCGCGAACATGCCGGCCACCGTCATGCCGCAGCACACCGCGATCAGATGCACGGAGTTGGCGAGCGCGAGATTGAGCGGCTGCGTCGCGAGCGCGAGGAATTGCTCGTGGCGATTCCAGATCGCCGTGCCGCCGATCAACCCCACCACCAGCGTCTTCGCGAGCGACATGCCGAGCTGGATCGGTCCGTTGATCGAAAATATGCGGCCGAGGCCCTCGATCGGGTTCAGCCGGTTGAACTTGGGCTCGAACCCTTTCGCGGACAGTTGCCAGCCGCCCAGCGCCATCGGTGCGAGCAGCGCGGCAAGTCCGGTGACGCCGAGTATCGGCACGAGCGCGTAGAGTCCTTCGCGACCCGCTGTGCCCGCGCCGATCAGCATGCGGCTGGTGTCGAACGCGCTCGCGTGGTTGAAGGTGAGCGACGCACGCAGCATGTTCTGCAAATGCTCGCCGATGCTGCCCGACATGCCCCATACGCCGTAGAACCCGGCCGCGAGCAGCGCGAAGGTCGACAGCTCCCGCGAACGCACGATCTGCCCCTCCTCGCGCGCCTTCTGCAGGCGCCGAGGGGTGGCGGATTCGGTTTTTTCGAGGTCGCTGTCCTCTGCCACAAAGCTCTCCAGTCGGCCGAGGCACGGCGCCTCTTTCCAGTGACAGCGATTATTCCTGCTCGACGCAAGCGCCGATCGGCGGATAAGGGCGGAGAAACGGGGGTATTTCGAAGGATGAGCGGACGGCTCGCGCGTCTGTCACGCAAGCCGTCCGGCATTGGATCGACGTGCGGCTTCAGTAGCCGACGAAGGGGGAGGGACCGCCGCTCGCGGTCTGATCGAGGTGGTAGTACACGTAGCGGCCGAAGAAGTACGGCAGACCGAGGTCGAAGCTGGCGCTGCCGCCGATCTGGCCGGCGAGCGTGTTGAACGCATAGTTGCCGCCGTTGGCGAACAGCGTCTGCGCGTTCACGATGCCGATGCTCGCGACCGCCGATACGTTGTTCGACCCGACCAGCGTGACCGTGCGGGTTTGCGCCGACGACGGGCAATAGAAGCCCGCGAACTGGCTGCCGCACAGCGTGAGCGTGCTATCGCCGAAGAAATAGGCGTTCGAGCCGGAATCGAGGAACGCCTGGACGGTCGTGCCGTTGAAGGTGCTGTTGTTGAGGTCGCCGTATGGGTCGGTCGTGAACACCTGCGCAGCGGCAAGCGGGTTGTTCCCCTGCGTGCCGATGCCGAACACCAGCGTGCCGGTCGCCGATGCCTGCCCGGTGTTCGACACCGGTGCCATCTGTACGATCACGCCGTTGTTGTCGAGCGGGAAGTTCGCGACCGGATTGGCGATCTGTTGCGGAATCGGCACCGCGGTGCGCGTGCACGACGTGCCGTTCGGACAGGCGAAGTAGTTGCTGTAGGTCGCCGCGGTCGTCGTGTTCGCGCAGGTTGCGCCGCAATCGGTCAGCGCGGTGCCGATGCCGAGGATGCCGTTCGCGCCCAGATCGGCGGCCGTGTTTTCGGCCGGGCCGCTGCCGCAGCCGCTTGGTACCGTGCTCGCGGCCTTGTCGCCGATGATCTGCAGCGGGATGCTGCCGGTCGTCGTTTCGCCGCCGAGCGTCACGATCGCGGTACGCACCGAGCCCCACGTGTAACCGTCCGCGAAGGTCGCGCACTCGGCGAGCTGCGCGCCGTTGCTGCCGATCGTACTGACCGGCAGCGCGCCGAGCAGCGTCGAATTGAGCACTGAACTGACCACGCGCAGGCCGAACGAGCCAGTGTCGACCTGGATATTGTCGATGGTCTGACAGTTGCTGGTCGAGCCTGGCGCGCAGATCCTCACGCTGACGGTCGGGATGTTGATGACACCGGCCACGCCCCGGCCGACCGTGATCGGCACCGTGTTCGACGCATTCGCGGAGATCGGCTGCTGGGTCGGGCTGGCCGGCAGCGAACCGCCGTTCAGTCCGTTCGAGGTGTTGCCGCCATTGTTGGAACTGGAGTTGTTGTCGCTACCGCCGCCTCCGCCTCCGCCGCAGGCGACGAGCGTCGCCGTGAGCAGCACGGCAAGCGCGGCCTGCATCCAGCTTTTGATGTTCGCGGTCGTGAGCATGGTTCGCATCGTGGTCCTCGCCGTTACTGGATGTCGGAACCGCTGACGCCGGCCGGCAGCGCGGAGGGCAGCCACGCGACGCCGCTGAACGCGCCCATGTGGCCGCCCGAACGCACCACCAGCCCGCTCTCGTCGACGGCGACCGGCCCCCGCGCGTTGCCGCGCGCGGCCCGCACGGCCTTCACGCCGGCCACGTACTGCGGGAAATAACTGCCGAGCAGATCACTGAGATCGGGCATTTGCGGACCATGCCACGAAATGCCGAATACCGCGCCGCTCGTGCTCAGGTATTCGCGCACCACGGTGCCGTTGCCGAACGTGGTCTCGCGTACCGTGTAGGAAGCGGGTGTGGAAGATGTGGAAGACGCCGCGCTCGATTCAGAACGCATGACACTTTGCGATGTGCCGCTGGCGGGCTGCACCACGCGGGAGGACACCGACGCGTCGGACGGGGGGGTAAGCGGCGCGCTGCCCAGCGCCGCATGGGCGGATTGCGCGGCCGTCAGGGCCAGTAACGAACATGGTAATACGAGCGCCGTGACTCCGGCGCGACCAATACGACTCCACATGAGAAGCTCCTCCCGAGCCGCGGCACGCTTCGCCGACTGCGCGAAGCGGCCGCTTATAGGCAGATGATACGGCACCGCCGCGGCCGCAACGCTGAGGGATGGCCTCACCGGGCGACTGCCCGGCGTTGCGCGGGCCGGGTGCCGTACCGCTTTGACCTCGTAGTATGCCTGCGGATTCTTTCAGCCGGCGCAAGGCGCGCCCACGCGCGCGACTTGCCGACTATTACTAGCAGGAAAACGTACGGAAGATGGGTAGCCGGTACTCATTGAATGCGTGTTTGGCGCAAATCGCGGAGAAGCCACCAGCCCGGCGCGCTTGCCGGGCCGAGTCACTTGCTCAGAAACCGAGGCTCGCGAGCAGATCGTCGACCTGCGATTGATCCTGCACCACATCCGTCTTGCCTTCCGGATTGATCTGCGGACCGTTGAGCAGATGCTCCGGGCTGCCCGTCGACGACACCTCCGCCTTGAGAGCCGCGGCGTTCGCCGCGAACTGCTCGCGCCGCTCGAGCGCGATGTTCTCGACCAGCACGCCGAGCAGTTGCTGCTCGATCAGATAGACGACGTCGGTGATCTTCTTGATCACCTGGCCGGTCAGATCCTGGAAGTCCTGCGCGAGCATGATCTCCATCAGCTGCGAGTTGGTCGCGCTGGTCGCCTCGGGCACGCCGCGCAGGAAGGTGCGCGTGTCGTTCATCAGCGCGCGCACTTCCTCGCGCTCGATCGGCGCCGCGTACCACTGCTCCCAGCGAGCGTCGAGCGTGCCCGCGTCTATCTGCAGCTGCTCCTGGATCGGCTTCGCGATGTCGATCGCCGACAGCACGCGCTCGGCGGCCTGCTCGGTCATGTTGGCGATGTACTTCAGACGATCGCGCGCATCGGGCACGGCTTCGGCCGCGCGCTCGACGTGCTTGTCGAGCCCGAGTTCGCGCATCGAATCGCGCAGCGTGCGCGTCAGTTGTCCGATGCGGGCAAGGATGCGGTCCGACGCGAAGTCGCCGCTGTCGTTGTCCGCTTCGGCGCCAGGCGTTTGGGTCGGCGGCGTCACGTCAGCTCCCGGCTTTCGCCATCTTCTCGAGGATCTTGTTGAGCTTCTCGTCGAGCGTCGCGGCCGTGAACGGCTTGACGACGTAACCGCTCGCGCCGGCCTGCGCCGCCGCGATGATGTTTTCCTTCTTCGACTCGGCCGTCACCATCAACACCGGCAGGTGCGCGAGGCTCGCGTCGGCGCGGATTTCCTTCAGCATCGCGAGACCGTCGAGGTTCGGCATGTTCCAGTCGGAGATCACGAACTCGTAGCTGCCGCTGCGCAGACGCGCGAGACCGGCCGCGCCGTCTTCCGCCTCGTCGACGTTCGAGTAGCCCAGTTCCTTCAGCAGGTTGCGGACGATCCGGCGCATCGTCGGAAAATCGTCAACCACCAGAATCTTCATTCCCTTGTCCATTTCTTTCCCTTTGCTTGATCCATGTTGCGGCCCTCGGCCGCGTCATTCCATCCGGCACGCATCATACCCGCTGAACGCGGTCACCCATCGACGACAAACGTGCCATCACGCGCCGGCTCATGTCCGGCAGCGCGGCGATTTCGTCGGCCGCGCCGAGCGCGATCGCCTCGCGCGGCATGCCGAACACGATGCAACTCGCCTCGTCCTGCGCCAGCGTGTAGGCACCGGCCTTTTTCATCTCCAGCAGCCCGGCCGCGCCGTCGCGCCCCATGCCGGTCAGGATCACGCCAACGGCGTTCTTGCCCGCATGCTGCGCGGCCGAACGGAACAGCACATCGACCGACGGACGATGCCGGTTCACCGGCGGGTCGTCGGACAGATGCGCAATATAATTCGCACCGCTCCTCGCGAGCAACAGATGCGCATGGCCCGGCGCGATGTACGCGTGCCCCGGCAGCACACGCTCGCCGTGCTCTGCTTCTTTAACGGTAATCCGGCACAAACCATTGAGGCGTTGCGCGAAAGATTTCGTAAAGCCCGGCGGCATGTGCTGCGCGATCAGCACCGCGGGCGCGTCGGGTGGCAGTGGCACCAGCACTTCGCGGATCGCTTCGGTGCCGCCCGTCGAGGCGCCGACGATAACCAGCTTCTCGGTACTCAGCAGCGGGTTGTTGAAGAGCGGCGCGGCGCCGGCCGGCGCATGCGCGGTCTGGGTGGCCGCATGCTGCGCGGGCGCGGCCTGGCGTACGCGCGCGCGGGCTGCCGCGCGAACCTTGTCGGCGAGCTTTTCCGCGTAGTCGAGCATGCCGTCGCGAATGCCGACCTTCGGCTTGGTCACGAAATCGACCGCGCCGAGTTCGAGCGCGCGCAGCGTGATTTCGTTGCCGCGCTCGGTCAGCGACGACACCATCACGACCGGCATCGGCCGCAGACGCATCAGCTTCTCGAGAAAGTCGAGGCCGTCCATGCGCGGCATTTCGACGTCGAGCGTCAACACGTCCGGGTTGTGCTGCTTGATGAGCTCGCGCGCGACGAGCGGATCGGGTGCCGTCGCGACCACCGTCATGTCCGGCTGGCTATTGATGATTTCGGTCATCAGGCTGCGGATCAGCGCCGAATCGTCGACGCACAATACCTTGATCTTTTGCACAGCGCTCACGCCTCCTCTGTGGTTCTGACGTTGTTGGAATGAGTCGGGCGCGGGCTCGCGCCGAACAGTTCGATTCTCGGCCGCGCGGCGGCGGCGGCCGGCTTCGCGAACAGCTCGACCCGCTTGCGCGCGGCGGCGAGCCGCTCCGCGCGTGCTTCGGCGCTTTGCCGCACGAGCGCCTGCTCGCGCTCGGCGACGCCCGCTTCCTGTTGCAAGCGCAATTTCTTCACCATCACCTGACCGGTGCGCGGCATGAACGCGACCTTGCGCGGGTGCGAGCCCTGCAGGTCCTCGGCGACGATGCGGATCTTTTCGGTGGCCAGATAGCGGCGCACGAACTCGGAGTTGCGATCGCCGATGTTCATCGTGGTCATGCCCGCGAGCACCGCGCCGCCGCCGAACACCTTGGCCTCGAAGCGCTCGCGCCGCCCGCCCGCCTTGATCAGTTCGTTGATCAGCACTTCCATCGCGTACGCGCCGTAGCGCATCGAGTCCGACGCGGCCTGCGCGACGTCGGCGCCGTCGTCGGGCAGCATGAAGTGATTCATGCCGCCGATGCCCGCGGTGCGGTCCTGGATGCAGGCCGCGACGCACGAGCCGAGCACGGTCACGAGCACCATGTCTTCGCTCGTCGTATAGAACTCGTTGGGCAACAGCTTCACGCCGGGGCGCTGGAAGTGGTTGTCGTAGTACAGGTTCGAAGCGATCGGCAGCGTGCTGCTCATGCGGCCACCCCGCTCGATTGATGCGCGTCATGCGCGTCAGCGCGCGACGGCGCGCGCGCGCCGCCCGCGTCGCGCGTCAGTTCGTAGACGGTCTGGCCGCGCAGCCGGAACGCTTGCGTCACGTACGTGAAGTTTTCCGAATGGCCGGCGAACAACAGGCCGCCCGGTTTCATCAGCGGCTCGAAGCGCGTCAGCACCTGCGCCTGCGTCGGCTTGTCGAAATAGATCATCACGTTGCGGCAGAAGATCGCGTCGAACTGCGTGCGCAACTGGTAATCGCGATTGGTCAGGTTCAGTTGCTCGAAGCGCACGAGCGCGCGCACTTCGGGACGCACCTTGACCATCCCCGCATGCGCGCCCGTGCCCTTCAGGAAGAAGCGCTTCAACCGCTCGGGCGACAGGTGCTTGACCTGGTCGAACTGGTAGACGCCGGCCTCGGCCTTCGCGAGCACCTGGGTGTCGATGTCGGTCGCGAGCACCGACGCCTGGCGCGCGCCGCCGTCGCCGAGCGCTTCGATCAGCGTCATCGCGATCGAGTACGGCTCCTCGCCCGTCGATGCCGCCGAGCACCACACGCACACCGGTTGCGCACGGCGCGGCACGAACTCGGCGAGGATCGGAAAGTGATGGGCTTCGCGGAAAAACGCCGTGAGGTTGGTGGTCAGGGCATTGGTGAACGCTTCCCACTCGGCCGGATCGTTTTCCGCTTCGAGCAGATCGAGATACTGCCGGAACGTATCGATGCCGCGCGCCCGCAAGCGGCGCGCGAGGCGGCTATACGCCATGTCGCGCTTGTGGTCCGACAGCGAGATGCCCGCCCCGCGATGAATCAGGTCGCGGATGCGGGCGAAATCGGCCGCCGTAAATTCGAAATCGCGGCCCGTCTCGACGGACCTGGCCGGCTCTGTGCGGTCAGGTGCTGCCCGCGCGGGGCGTTGTGTTGCGCGCGTTGCCATCATGAAAATTCCTGTCTGCGATATGAGCCATCACGCTCGCCGCCCGGCCGGACTGCCTGGGAGGTAGGAATTGTCGTCGCGGGGTCGCGCCCTCCCGCGAGTACCATCGACATATGGCCGGCTCGCGACACGCGTGCTGCGCGTGCTTCGATGCTTCGCCCATCCGCGGGCGCGATGCCGGTTGACCACATGTCACTCTGCCGTTGCCTAAAATGTTTCCCAGTCCGCGTCCGAGCTCGCCTTCGCCGTGCCCGGCGGAGCGGCGCGCGTGGGCGTGTCGGTCGTGACGCGAGCCGCGGCTGCGGCCGGCCGGGGCTTCAATGTCGGTTCGACGCGTGCGGCCGCGTCGTGCTGAGTGGGGGGCGCCGCGCTCGCCGCGGTTGCCTTCGATTCCTTGCTCGCGCCCACCGGGTTCACCGGAATCGCCGCGCTCGCCGCTTGCGGTGCAGCCCTGGCGAGCCGCGCGGGCGTCTGCGCACGCGTCGCCGGGGCGCTCTGACGCGCCGGTGTGCCGGTTACCTTCCAGCCGCCCAGCACCGCCTGCAACTGCCGCGTCTGATCTTCGAGCGACGCCGCCGCGGCCGCCGCCTGTTCGACCAGCGCCGCGTTCTGCTGCGTGACCGAATCCATCTGCACGACCGCGCGGTTGACCTGCTCGATGCCGCCCGACTGCTCTTCCGACGCCGCGCTGATCTCGCCCATGATGTCGGTCACGCGACGCACCGCCTGCACGATTTCTTCCATCGTCGTGCCCGCGCGGCCGACCAGCTCGGAGCCGCTCTTGACCTTGTCGGCCGAATCGCCGATCAGCTCCTTGATCTCCTTCGCGGCGCTCGCGCTGCGCTGCGCGAGGCTGCGCACTTCGCCCGCGACGACCGCGAATCCGCGGCCCTGTTCGCCGGCGCGTGCGGCTTCGACCGCCGCGTTCAGCGCGAGGATGTTGGTCTGGAACGCGATGCCCTCGATCACGCCGATGATGTCGACGACCTTGTTCGAACTGGTCGCGATTTGCTGCATCGTCGTGACGACCTGGCTCACCACGTCGCCGCCGCGCGTCGCGATGTCCGACGCGTTGACGGCGAGCTGGCTCGCCTGGCGCGCGTTCTCGGTGTTCTGCCGCACGGTGCCGGTCAGCTGATCCATGCTCGATGCAGTTTCCTGCAGCGACGCCGCTTGCTGCTCGGTGCGCTGCGACAGATCGGTGTTGCCCATCGCGATTTCGCGCGCGCCGGTGTCGATCGATTCGGTGCCGCTGCGCACCGCGCGCACCATCGTCGCGAGGCTTTCCTGCATCCGCTTGATGCCCGCGAACAGACGGCCGATTTCATTGTTGCTGAACACCTCGACGGGGGTGGACAGGTCGCCCCCGGCGATCCGCTCGAAACAGGCGGTCGCGTCGTTCAGCGGCTGCACGATGAGACCGCGCAGCGCGAAACGGATGCCGACCACCACCAGCAGCGCGAACACCGTGGTCACGCCGATCAGCATGATCATCAGCGACGCGCTCGACTGCGCGCTCGTTTCCTGATCGGCCACGCTCTGCCGCAACGCCTGGATCACCGCGGCGCCGGCCGTGTCGTAGGCGATGAACATCGGGCTGATCTTCGTGTCCGCGACCGCGTGATACGCGTCGAGATTGTTCGCGTTCAACGCGGCGAATTCGACGTCGACGCCGTCGTGCATCACCGTCGTATGCTTCGCGAGCACATCGTCGAGCAAGGCCTGCTCGACGCGGTGCTTCGGCGCGTCGAGATACGCCTGCCAGCTCTGCTTGCTCTTGCCGAGCAGCTCCTGCCCGCGATCGAGCGCCTTCTTCGCCTCGTCCGCGTTACCGGCGGCCGTCAGCGTGTTGAAGCGATCGATCGCGATGCGCGAACGCAACAGATACGCCGACGCATCGTCGAGCGCATGAATCGCGACCAGTTCGCCGCGTGCGATGCGATCGAGCGAGCCGCTCGCGCGATTCAGCGCGGTCAGCCCGAGCGCGCCGACTACTGCGGTCAGCGTCACCAGAAGAATCCCCACCATCGTCAGCGACGTGCGGATCGACCACCTGCTCAGCATTTCGATGCTCCTTGTGCCGGGTTCCGTTACTGCCTGCGCTCAGACGCCGAGCGTTTCGGTCAGCGACATCTCGGAGCTGGTCATCAGCTTCTCGATGTCCATCAGGATCAGCATGCGGCCGTCGACGGTGCCGAGACCGGTCAGGTATTCGGTCGTCAGCGTCGCGCCGAATTCCGGCGCCGGCATGATCTGATCGACCGCGAGCGTCAGCACGTCCGATACGCCGTCCACGACCATGCCGACCACGCGATGCGCGACGTTCAGGATGATCACGACGGTCTGATGGTCGTACTCGACGCGGCCGAGATGGAACTTGATCCGCATGTCGACGATCGGCACGATGATGCCGCGCAGGTTGATCACGCCCTTGATGAACTCGGGCGCGTTGGCGATGCGCGTCACGTTGTCGTAGCCGCGGATTTCCTGCACCTTCAGGATGTCGATGCCGTACTCTTCCGCGCCGAGCGTGAAGACGAGGAATTCCTGACCGCCGGCGTCCGCCTGCGCGTCGCGGCGGCCATTCGTACCGCTCGCGTTTGCGACGCTCGAATTGATGGATTGGACTTCTGCCACGTTAGCCCCCAAACGGTTGGGATGAATTGAGTTGAAGTTGTGTTGCGATGTCTGTCAGTGCCGCGTTTGCTGCGTGCGTTAGGCGAGGCTCATCGCCTGCGCATGCCCATGCGCATGACGCGATTCGCGGTTCAGCGCCGCGACGTCCACGATCAGCGCGACGCTGCCGTCGCCCAGAATGGTCGCCGCGGAAATGCCGTGCACCTTGCGGTAGTTCGTTTCCAGATTCTTCACGACCACCTGCTGCTGGCCGACGAGTTCATCGATCAGCATCGCGAAGCGCCGTCCCTCGGTCTGCATGATCGTGACGATGCCCTGGGTCGGCTCCTGCTTCGCGTCCGACACGTTGAACACCTCGTGCAGCGCGACGAGCGGCAGGTATTCGCCGCGCACGCGCACCACGCGCTCGCCGTTGGCGACCGTGTAAATGTCTTCGGCTCGCGGTTGCAGCGACTCCATCACGAAGTTCAGCGGCAGGATGAAGATCTCGTTGCCGACCTTCACCGACATGCCGTCGAGGATCGCGAGCGTGAGCGGCAGCACGATCCGCGTGGTGCTGCCCTTGCCCGCGTGCGACGTGATCTCGACGTGACCGCCCATCGACTGGATGTTGCGCTTCACCACGTCCATGCCGACGCCGCGGCCGGACACGTCGGTGACCTGCTCGGCGGTCGAGAAGCCCGGCAGGAAGATCAGGTTCCAGACTTCCTCGTCGCTCATCGTGTCGCTGACCTGCATGCCCTGCTTGGCCGCCTTCGCGAGGATCTTGTCGCGGCGCAGGCCCGCGCCGTCGTCGCTGACCTCGATCACGATGTTGCCGCCGTGGTGCGCCGCCGACAGCACCAGCTGACCGGTGGAATCCTTGCCCGCCGCGCGCCGCGCCTCGACGGTCTCGATGCCGTGGTCGAGACTGTTGCGCACGAGGTGCGTCAACGGGTCGATGATCCGTTCGATGAGGCTCTTGTCGAGTTCGGTCGCCTGACCGAAGGTGACGAGTTCGACCTCCTTGCCGAGTTTCGCCGCGAGATCGCGCACCAGACGCGGGAAGCGGCTGAACACGTAATCCATCGGCATCATGCGGATCGACATCACCGCTTCCTGCAGATCGCGGGCGTTGCGCTCGAGTTGCGCCATGCCGTTGAAGAGCCGGTCGTGCAGCGCCGGATCGAACGTGCTGGTGGTCTCCGCGAGCATCGCCTGCGTGATCACCAGCTCGCCGACCAGATTGATCAGCTGATCGACCTTCTCGACGCCGACGCGAATCGAGCTGCCTTCGGCGCCGGCCGCCGCGGCGGCCGGACGGGCCGCCTTGCGGTCCTGATCGGCGGACGCGGCCGAAGCCGGTTTGGCCGACGCCTGAGCCGCCGCCTGAGCCGCCGCGGGTGCCGCTGGCGGCGGCTCGATGCTGTCCGCCTGACCGGGTACGCTTGCGGGCGCAGCGATGAGGGCCGCTGGGGTCGATGATGCCGCGGGCTCCGTGTGAAGGACCGGCTGCGCCTGCGCTTGCGCCGCGGGAGCGGCGGGCGCGACCTGCGCGGATTGCGCCGGTGTCGGAGCGGCAGCGTCGGGCGTTCCAGGTTCGCCCTGCTGCGCGTCGTCCACCGGCGCGGTGCCACGGCCGATCGTGATCTGACTTTCGTCGATCACGAAGCAGCACACGGCGATGATGTCGTCGGAAGATACGTCGCTCGAGAGCCACAGCGTCAGATCGCTGCCGCTCTTGACCTGCCCGACGATGTTGCCCAGGTTGCCCAGCTCTTCGGTGAGCAGTTCCTGGTCTTTCTCTCCCACGCCCCGTAGCGTAATTTTCAGATGTGGGCCGGCGCTGTCGGCCGTGCCCGCGGCTTGTCCGGTCTGTGCCGGTTCGCCGTCGATCCATTCGCCCGCCGCCTGCACCGCCTGTTCGACGACGTGCTCGGGCGGGGTGCCGCCTTGCTGCTGTACCGCGGTTGCTTGTGTTGTTGTTTGGGTTGCCGTCGCCTGCGCTGCTGCGGGCGCGGGGGCGCTCACGGCCGGCGCGGTTGCGGCGCTCGCCGCCGCTGCCGGCGCGCCGCCCATGCGGCTTTCCGCGTGCAGCTGCTCCAGCTTCGCGCAGATCGCGCGCGCCACCGCCGCATCGGGCTCGGCGCTCGCGCGATAGTCGGCGAGCTGGCCGGACAGCACGTCCTTGGTTTCGAGGAACGTGTCGATCATGTCCTTGCGCAGCACCAGCTCGTTGTTGCGCGCGCGATCGAGCAGCGACTCGAGAATGTGCGTGGTCTCGGTGAGCGCGGTGAAACCGAACGTCGCCGCGCCGCCCTTGATCGAATGCGCGGCGCGAAAGATCGCCGCGAGGTCTTCGGGGTCCGGGTGGGCCACGTCGAGATTGAGCAGCAATTGCTCCATCTGCGCGAGCAGTTCGTCCGCTTCGTCGAAGAACGTCTGATAGAACTGTGTGATGTCGAGTGTCATGCCTGGTTCACCGCGAGAGTGCCTGTCTGGCTTGAGTCGCCGTAGAGGCGCGTCGAGAGCTATCTGTACTGTGTCTAAAGGTGCTGATTGCGCGGATCAAGCCGGGTCCGGTTCGGCCAGCGCCGCCACCAGCTCGGTCAGCATGTCCGGGTCGAGCGGCTTTTCGATCCAGCCGGTCGCGCCCGCCGCGCGCGCCGCCTCTTTGAAGGGTTCGCCCGATTCCGTCGTGAGGACGAGGATGGGCGTCGCCTGATAGGCCGGATTTCCGCGCAGCGCGGTGATCAGATCGAGACCGGTCTTGCCGGGCATGTGCTGGTCGGTCAACACGAGATCGAACGCCATCGCGAGCGCGTTTTCGAGCCCTTCGTTGCCGTCCGCCGCGAGCGTGACTTCATAGCCGGCGCCCGTCAGCGTCGCGGCGAGGATCTGCCGCATCGATGCCGAATCGTCGATTGCCAGGATGTGCCTGATCATGAAAACCTCGCTGCGCTTAACACTGGGCCGCCGGGCGGTGCGCGCCGGTCGGGCGCGGGCCGCGGCCCGGCGGCCGCGGTCTGTTACTGGGCCGGTGGCGCCGCCGCCGGCAACTTCGGTGCAGCCGTCACCGGCTGCGCAAGTCTTTGCAGCAGCGGCTTCGAGCCGGCTGCGTCGTCCGACAGGGTCGTCGTCGTGGAGTCGTCGTGATCGAGCGCCTCCTCGGACTTCCTGTTCAACACGATGATGCTGATGCGACGGTTTTCCGGATCGAGCGGGTCCGCCTTGTTCAGGTTCTGCGTCGACGCGAGACCGAGCACGCGCATTACCTTCGCTTCGTCCATGCCGCCCGCGACCAGCTCGCGCCGCGACGCGTTGGCGCGGTCTGCCGACAGCTCCCAGTTGCTATAGCCCTTCTCACCGCCCGCGTACGGCACGGCGTCGGTATGGCCCTGCACGATGATGCGGTTCGGCACGTCGTTCAGCGTGTGGCCGATCTCGCGCAGGATGTCGCGCATGTACGGCTCGACGACGTCGCGTGCGGTCGCGAACATCGGCCGCTTCTGCGAGTCGACGATCTCGATGCGCAGGCCGGTCAGCGTCGAGTCGATGCGGATCTGCTGCTTGAACTGGCGCAGCACCGGGTTCGCCTCGATCGCCGCCATCAGCTTGACCTGCAGGTCGTGCAGACGCACCTGTTCCTGGCGTTCGAGCGCGCCCGTCAGCTGCTTCACGGAGTCGTCGTCGTTGTGCGACGCGGTGCGCTCGGCGCGGCTGCTGCTGCCGTCGGTCGAGCGGGTCACGCCCTGCGCGTCGGTCGAGATGTCGCGACCGCCGCCCTTCAGGATGCTCGAGTCTTCGGCGCTGCGATCGCCGCCCCACAGCGTGATCTTCAACGGCTGGTTGAAGTAGTCGGCGATACCTTTCAGCTGCACGGTGGAGGCCGAACTCAGCAGCCACATCAGCAGGAAGAACGCCATCATCGCGGTCATGAAGTCCGCGTACGCGAGCTTCCACGCGCCGCCGTGATGACCGGACTTTTTCGGCGCGCTGCGCTTGACGACGATTGCGCGGTCTTTGTCCTTGCTGCTCATCGGTTCGGTTCCCGTCGCCTGCTTATTTCGCCTTGACGCGGCGCACGTGCTCTTCGAGCTCGGCGAACGACGGGCGCTCGGTCGAGAACAGCACCTTGCGGCCGAACTCGACCGCGATCGCCGGCGCGTAGCCGTTCAGGCTCGCGAGGATCGTCACCTTGATGCACTGGAACATCTTGGTCGACTCGGTCACGCGCTGCTCGGCGACGCTGGCGAGCGGCCCGATCAGCCCGTACGAAAGCAGAATGCCGAGGAACGTGCCGACGAGCGCCTGCGCGATCATTTCACCGAGCACCGCGGGCGGCTTGTCGGCCGAGGCCATCGTGTGCACGACGCCCATCACCGCGGCGACGATACCGAACGCCGGCATCGCGTCGCCGACCTTGGTCAGCGCGTGCGCGGGCGCCTCGCCTTCCTGGTGGTGCGTCTCGATCTCCTCGTCCATCAGGCTTTCGATCTCGAACGCATTCATGTTGCCGCCGACCATCAGCCGCAGGTAGTCGGTCAGGAACTCGATGATGTGCTTGTCGGCGAGGATCTTCGGGTACTGCGTGAAGATCGGGCTCTTCGACGGATCGTCGATGTCGGCTTCGAGCGTCAGCGTGCCTTCCTTGCGCGCTTTCGCGAGCAGCACGTACAGGAGCCCCATCAGCTCCATGTAGACGTCCTTGTTGTACTTCGCCCCCTTGAACAGGGTCGGAATGACGCGCAGTGTCGCCCGGATCGTCTTCATCCCGTTACCGAGAATGAATGCGCCGACTCCGGCGCCGACGATCATCAGCACCTCGACGGGTTGCAGCAGCGCGCCGAGATGGCCGCCTTCGAGCGCGTAACCGCCGAAAACGGACAACAGCGTCACGAGTGTTCCCACGAAAATCAGCACTGCCGAGCCCTCACAAAAAAGCGACGGTTACCGTCGTTAGTCAGGTTTACGGCACCGGGGCGGAAAACTTTGGGGAAAAAGACGGCGCTCGAGTCCGGTGTAAACCAGAGGCTTGCGCTGCCTCAACGCGTGCTGCTCAGACGTCGGCGGTGACGACGGTATCGAGCGTGGGGGCGGGGCAGCGGGCCTCGTGAGCTCGCGCGTCGGACACTTGCGGCACCTCGGCCGGGACTCCGGCGACGGCGATTTGCCGCTCGGCCCGCGTTTGCGCCGCCTTCTTCGTCTTGCCCGCGCGCGACGGCGGCTGACACAGCCCGCAAACGAACCCGTGCTGCGGATCGTGCGCGTGCGCGACGAAGTGGCCGCCGCAGCGGCGGCAGGCGCTCATCTGCAGCATGCCCGAGTCGAAGAAGCGCACCAGCGTCCAGGCGCGCGTGAGACTGAGCACCGGCTCGTCGTCGTGCAACTGCACGTGCTCGAGATACAGCCGGTAGCTCTTCACGATCGATTCGATCGCGCGGCAGCCGCCGTGACCGGCCATGAAACGGTAGATGTTGTAGAACAGCGACGAATGAAAGTTCGGCTGCCAGGTCATGAACCAGTCGGTCGAAAACGGCAGCATGCCCTTGGGCGGCGACACCCCTTTCAATTCCTTGTACAGCTTGACGAGCCGGTCGCGCGACAGGCTGGTTTCCGCCTCCAGCAATTGCAGACGCGCGCCCAGTTCGATCAGCTCGATCGCGAGGGTGATTTCCCGGACTTCGAGTACGACGCTCTTACTGGCCATCAGCCGATCTGCTCGACCGGCTGGCTCGCCATCAGGATCGCCGAATGAGCCTGCGCCATCGCGCTGGACTTGTCCTTGTCCGCGAGGGCGGACAGCACCGCGTGATCGTCGAAGCGGAAGCGGCACAGCATCTGGTTGGACGCCGCGAGCTTGACGGTCTGCGCCAACGACAGATTGGCGAGCACGTCGGCCAGCTGGTCCGAAATACCCATGCGGAACATGCCCATCGGCTTGTCTTCGCGCAGCAGACGCTGGGCGAGCAGCAGATAGGAAAGATTGACTTCCCTGATCTCACTGAGCATATGGCTAGTCGTGCTCATGATTTCCCCCGTTCGTATGCCCGGCTGGTCAGGCCGATTTTTTGCGGAAACGTTTGCTCGAACGCGCGCGCTGAATCCGCGCGAATCCGCTCGTCTCTGGTCTTGCAAGCATTGTCTCGAAAGGGGGCACAGCCGAAAATCGGAGAGACACCCCAGCTGGGCGACGGATTAATCCGTCATTTGTGTAGGAATTATTCCTACAACCCGGGTTGCGGCGAGGCACGAATTGGGTCGAATTGATGCGCGGGGCGGGACTGACGATGCGCGCTGGGAATTTATACGGCTGCGGCGTGTACCGGATGGTGAGTTTTCAGAACTTCGCCGCCGCACCGTAAAACGGTGGAAAAGAATTATAAGACGTTTTCACCCGGCTGCAATCTGGCTCGGTTAGAGATCTTTCCCGGCGCATCCCGACCCTCGGGTCCGCCGCTTGCTACGGTGCATTTCGCCTGTCGAGCCTGATTAAGTCGGTGGAATTACGCTTCCCGATGATGGGGACCTGTTGGCGGCTCGACCTTGCGCGGCAGCTGTAACGGTCGATGTTTCGCGCTGTAACAACATTAAGCGTTTGAAAAATAACTCGAATTACCGCGGTCGATCCCGATAATGAAGGCTAAGGGATTACCCGATAGCTATTTCGGAGCACCCTCGGGCGGGGCAAACCGCGCCCAACCGTCCGGTTAGGCAGACGTACCACGCGCCATTCAGCCGTGGTGCGAAGCCCCGGTAAGTATCAAAAATCCGCATGGGATCCGGGTCGGCGCCACAGCGCTAACTCTGATCGACACAGGAGAAAACGCATGCGAATCGCACAAGTCGCGCCGCTCTACGAAGCTGTCCCACCGAAACTCTATGGCGGCACCGAACGTGTCGTGTCGTATCTGACCGAAGCGCTGGTCGAGCTCGGCCATGACGTCACGCTGTTCGCGAGCGGCGACTCGGTCACGTCCGCCAATCTCGAGGCATGCTGGCCGCGCGCGCTGCGCCTCGATCCGACGATTCGCGATGCATTGGCGCCGCACGTGCTGATGATGGAAAAGGTCCGCAAGATCGCGCACGAGTTCGACGTGCTGCATTTTCATCTCGACTACCTGCCGTTCCCCCTGTTCACGACGATGGACACGCCGTTCGTGACCACGCTGCACGGTCGTCTCGACCTGCCGGAATTACAGCCGGTGTTCGACGCGTTCTCGCATGTGCCGGTCGTGTCGATTTCGGATTCGCAGCGTCTGCCGCTGCAGCAGGCCAACTGGCTCAACACGATCTATCACGGTCTGCCGGACCAGTTGCTGACGCCGCAGCCGCACAAGAAGCCCGAATATCTCGCGTTCCTCGGCCGCATCTGCCCGGAAAAACGCGTCGATACAGCTATCAGGATCGCCGCGCAAAGCGGTCTGCCGCTGAAGATCGCCGCCAAGGTGGACAAGGTCGACATGGAGTACTTCAAGCGCGAGATCGAGCCGCTGCTGTCGATGGCGCATGTCGAGTTCGTCGGCGAGATCAACGAGGCGCAGAAACCCGAGTTTCTGTCGGGCGCAAAGGCGCTGCTGTTCCCGATCGACTGGTCCGAGCCGTTCGGCCTCGTGATGATCGAGTCGATGGCCTGCGGCACGCCGGTTATCGCGTTCAACCGCGGCTCCGTGCCTGAGGTGATCGACCACGGCGTGACCGGCTATATCGTCGAGGACGTGCAAGGCGCGGTAGCGGCTCTGCAGCGTCTCGACGAGCTGTCGCGCATCGAAATCCGCGCCCAGTTCGAACGCCGCTTCAGTTCGAAAACGATGGCGCAGAACTATATCGACGGCTATTCCGCCTTGATTGAAACGTCGCGGCGCCCGGTATTGCGCCAGGTCGCGGTCGGCTAGGCGCGCCTGAAAACGGCCAGCGCTTTTACGGCTGGCCGTTTTCGGCCCGCATTGAAGCGGCGCTGTGAACCTTCGCTTATAACGCCGCAATAGCGGCGAGTCCGGCATCGGAATCGTTTGCGCGAGCGAAAAACGAAGTCTTTTGGCTGCCGGACGCGAAAAAGCCGCCCTGTATGGGCGGCTTTTTTAATACAGGGATGGTTGCGCTTCCACGGTGGATTTGCGAGCGGCGAATAAGCCAAACAGCAAAGAAACCTTCAGACCGCCTTCACCTCGTCTCACATCAGGTCGGGCGAGCGTCACGCCGAGCCAATCAGAAATCGCTCGCGATTCTTGCCGACGATCCATTTGGGCGGCTTGCCGCGCCCGCTCCATGTATTGCCCGACTTCGGGTCCTGATATTTCGCCGGCAGCGGCGTCTTCTTGGGCGGGCGGCCGCGCTTGGCGGCGACCGCGAAACCGAGATCCTGCGCGGTCAGACCGTATTCGGCGATCTTTTGGCGGATGTCGGCGACGACATTGTCGATTTCCGTGCGTCGCGCTTCTTCTGCCTGTGCCTGCAATTTGGCAATCTGCGCCTTGAGGTCTGCATATTGAGACATTCGGTTCTCCCCTTTTCTAGAACTCATTCGACCGCAGACTAGCCGCAATTATAAAAATTCGCAATGGCGACTAATACCGGTTTAGCGAATTTTCCTCTGATAATTATTAAAGAGTGTGAATTGTAAAATCTGCGCTTTATCTCGCAATAGTTTATAAATTCTGTGCGGATTGACAATCTTTGACACTCAATTTGGCGCTGTCTGCCTAGAATTGCGCGCTCAAGGTACGTACTCGCCCTTTTCGATGCGTGCTTCTGAAGTACCCATTCTTTTTAGGATCACCAAAAATGCAGTTGTCAAAGCGCCTCGTTGCCGAATTGCTCGGCACCTTCTGGCTCGTGCTCGGAGGCTGCGGCAGCGCGGTCCTCGCCGCCAACTTCGCCGGACCGTTTCACGGATTGGGCATCGGCTTCGTCGGCGTGTCGCTGGCCTTCGGCCTGACCGTATTGACGATGGCTTTTGCGATCGGCCACATTTCGGGCTGCCACCTGAATCCGGCGGTGAGCGTCGGACTGGCCGTCGCCGGCCGATTTCCGGTGCGCGATCTTCTGCCCTATGTCGTCGCGCAGGTGGTCGGCGCGGTGCTCGGCGCATTCGTACTGTCGCTGATCGCGTCGGGCAAGCCTGGCTTCGACCTGGTCGCGAGCGGCTTCGCGACGAACGGTTACGGCGAGCAATCGCCGGGGCACTACTCGCTCGCCGCTGCCTTCATTTGCGAAGTGGTCATGACTGGCTTCTTCCTGTTCGTGATTCTCGGCGCGACCGACCGCCGCGCGCCGGCCGGCTTCGCGCCCATCGCGATCGGCCTGTGCCTGACGCTGATCCATCTGGTCTCGATTCCTGTCACCAACACGTCGGTCAATCCGGTGCGCTCGACGGGCCCGGCGCTATTCGTCGGCGGCGTGGCGATCGATCAGCTGTGGCTGTTCTGGGTTGCGCCGATCATCGGTGCGGTGATCGCGGGTGTCGTCTATCCGCTGATCGCCGAGGATCGCAGCAGCGATGCGCGCAAGCTGGCGCTCGACTGACGGCCAGTTCGACGCCCCGGTCTCGCGATCGTCGCGTAGTGGGTATGAATGGGCGCCTCGGCGCCCATTATTCATTGCGCTCGCCAATGCGATATGAATGCCGCGCCGGCCGCGTGCCGGTGGGCACCGCTGCTAGAATCGGGCGACTTCCCAGCCTCGCACAGGTGTTTTCGATGAACCGTTTCCGCGGATTCCTGCATGGCGTCGCACTGTCGCTCGGCGGCCTGTGCGCGAGCACGATGGCGTTGCCGGCCGCGCCCGCGGCGACGAACACGGCGACCGTCGTTGCGACCGCGGCCCCCGTTGTAGCCGCGGCGGGCGGCAATATCGAAACCCTCGTATTCGTTCGACACGGCGAGAAACCCGCGCAGGGGTACGGCCAGCTAGACTGCCAGGGGCTCAACCGTGCGCTCGCGTTGCCGGCTGTGATCGCCGCCAAATTCGGCAAGCCCGATGCGATCTACGCACCCGACCCCGGCCAGCAAAAAGACGACGGCGGTCATCCGTACTATTACGTGCGCCCGCTCGCGACGATCGAACCGACCGCGATTCAATTCCAGATGCCGGTCCAAACACCGTACGGTTTTGCGCAGATCGACCAGCTCGGCAACGCGCTCGTCGACCCGGCCAATCGCGGCAAGCTGATCGTCGTTGCCTGGGAGCACAAGCTGATCGAGAAGCTGTTGCGGCAGATGTTGAGCACGCATGGCGGTCGCGCGGCCGACGTGCCGAAATGGCAAAGTGACGACTTCGACAGCATTTACATCGTCCGACTCGACTGGCAGAACGGCACGCCGCGCGCGAGCTTCAAACACGATCGCGAAGGGCTCGACGGGCGGGCAACCGATTGCCCTTGCGCGGCCTTGCCGGGAGTGTCGGCATCTTCGGCAGGGGCGGCCTCTTCCGCAACTTCGGCCGCTTCGGCGCCCGCGGCGGATTAATTGAGCAATACAGATGTAAGCCGTGTTTACGTGCGCCGGCGCGGCAAGCGGCGTGCGTGCGCGACGAGCCGCCTGCCGGCTTGAATTGATCCGCCGCAAAGCCCCGTGCGGCGCGGCTGCAAGCGAAGTAAGGTATTTGCGCGCAACGTCCGCGCGAGCGTTTTTTTCTAGCTTCGATGACTTCGACGATGCTTGCAGTCCGTAACATCTGGTCGCAGTCCTGCCCGCCTCGAGTGCGTACATTGGTCCTGCGCGACAAACCTACGTCGCCTCACAGGAGAGACCAACATGAAACGCATCGTCACTCACTTGCTGGTTGCTGCCGGACTCGCGGCGGGCGCATGCGGTGTCGCGCAGGCGCATACGGATCTGAGCGTCGGCCTATCGCTCGGCGCCCCGGTTTATGCAGCGCCCGCGCGCGTCTACGCGGCGCCGGAGCCGGTGTATTACGGCGGCTGGGATCATCGCTACCCGCGCGGCGACTACTACCGCGACTATCACCGCGATGACCGGGGCTGGGGTCACGACAACCATCGCTGGGGTCATGACAATCGAGGCGAGCACCGCGGCTGGCGCGATTGACGAGCGCAAGCGGAGCGCACGCTGCGCGCTTCGCGAGCAACTGTTGCGGCCCGCATCCACGCGAGTGGATGCGGGCCGCTTTCAATCGCAGTGACCACGGTTCAAGATGCCAGTTCGTCGTTGAGCGCAAACAGTTTGCGCAGATGATGCGCAACGCCCGCCTCGAAATTGTTGCCGATGCGCGGCACATGCGGCAGACGGGTGATCAGATCGGGATTGGCGTTGTTCATCATGAATGGATGGCCGGCCGTCTCGAGCAGATCGATATCGTTCATGTTGTCGCCGAACGCGACGCAGTGCGACGCGTCGACACCGAGACGCTCGAGCACGATCTGCAGCGCGCGCCCCTTCGACACATTCGCGGTCATCACTTCGAGACAATCCGGCAATGAATACGTCACGTACAGTCGCTCGCCGAAGTCGCGTTCCAGATTGGCGGCCACCTGCGCGAGATCGGCGGGATCGCCGATATACAGCGCCTTGGCAATGTCGACGCCATCGTGCTTCGGCAGGTCGGTCACTTCGTACGTGAAGCCGGAATCCTGGTGAAATTCCAGCAGATGGGGCGCGTCGCGGTCGATGAGCCACGCCTCGTCTGCAAACAGACTGACGATCACTCGACCATGCGCGCCGACAATTTCGGGCTGCACGAGACGCTGAACGATCGCCGGCGGCAAATCGTCGGCGTGGATCACCGTGTTGCCAGGCGCGTGAATGCGCGCGCCGTTCGAGGTGATCAGATACGGATTGATGCCGAGCAGATCGCGGATGCCCGCGACGTCGCAGTAATGCCGCCCGGTGGCGATCACGAACTGCAGCCCGTCGCTTTCGAGCTTGCGCACCGTGGCGACCGTGAACGGGTCTACCTGGTGATCGGCATTGAGCAGTGTGCCGTCGAGATCCGTGGCGATGACTTTATACATGGTGAGTCCGGCGGCTGAACCGTCGAGGCAGCGGCAAAGCGGGTATTTTACAGGTCTCCCCGAGCCAGCCGCTGCGCCTCGCGCCGCGCCAGTTGCAAGCCGCCATGCGCCGAATCCGCGCGCGGCTCGCGCAGGCGCGCCTGATACGCCTGCGGCACGTACTCGCGCAACGGCGTACCGAGGCCTCCGCATAACGCGACCGGCAGCGCGCCCGTCGCGTCCAGCGCGGCGATCATCTTGCCGACTTCGACGCCGGCCTCGCCGAGCAGCCGCGCCGCGAACGGATGTGCGCGGTGTTCGATCGCGATCGGCGCGAGCCGCGCGTAGGCAGTCTGATTGGCCGTGCACAGCCACACGACGAGACTGTCGCGATCCCGCGCGCCGGTATGCGCGAGCAGCGCTTGCGTGAGATCGTCGACGGCAACGCGGCCATCCAGCGCCTGTTGCGCGTGCACGATCAGCCGAAGGCCGAGCCATGCGCCGCTCGCTTCGTCGCCCGATGGAAAGCCGTAGCCGCTGGCCATGCGGAATTCGCCGTCGCTCGCGAGCGAAGCCGCGACGCTGCCGGTGCCGAGTGCGACGATCACGCCGGGCGCGCCGTCGTGCGCGCCGAGCAGGGTCGTGTAGGCGTCGGTTTCGACGGCCAGTCCGGCGAGCCGCGGCGCCTGCTGGTGAAACTCGGCGAGCCAGTCGCGATTGTTGACGCCCGCCAGTCCGCAACCGAGCACGCAGCGCGACCAGTCCAGCGCGACTCCGGCTCGCTGGAACGCTTCGCCGCAGGCGGCCTGAATGGACTGCCATGCGCGCGGGATGCCGAGCCCAAGGCCCGATGGGCCGCTTGCCGCTTGCGCCAGTTCGCGGCCCTGCGCGTCGCCGAGCACGACGCGCGTGCCGGTGCCGCCGCCGTCGACGCCGATCAGAAAGAAGTCGTGGTTCATCGAATCGAATCAGTTCCGTGGGTGAATAACGCTTAGCGTGGCAGGTCAGTTTGAATCGCACAATTAGCCGATTGGCCAGCTTGCGGCGCACACCGCTTCCGCTATGCTGGCGAACGACATGACCAGGCGGGGGCACGACAGTGACACAACGATGCAACTGGGTATCGAGCGAAGCGCTCGCACGGTACCACGACACCGAATGGGGTGTGCCCTCGCGCGACGACCAGCACCTGTTCGAGATGCTCGTGCTCGAAGGCGCGCAGGCCGGTTTGTCATGGTCGACGATCCTCAACAAGCGCATCGGCTACCGCCGTGCATTCGCCGACTTCGACATCGACAAGGTCGCGGCCTTCACGCCGAAGCGCGTGGATGCGCTCGTCGCCGATGAAAGCATCGTTCGACATCGCGGCAAAATCGAGGCGGCCATCCTGAACGCGCGCGCTGTGCAGCAGATTCAGGCCGAACATGGCTCGCTCGCGAACTTCGTGTGGTCATTCGTCGACGACACGCCGATTCAGAACGAATGGACTTCGTATAAGCATGCACCTGCGTCGACGGAAGTATCCGACGCGCTAAGCAAGGCGCTCAAGCGCTACGGCTGCAAATTTGTCGGTTCGACGATCTGCTACGCATTCATGCAGGCGATCGGCATGGTCAACGATCATGAGACGACCTGCATGTGTCGTGAGCGATGCGTGTCGCTGGGCAAGAAGGGGCGTGGTCGGAAGGCGAGGTGAGGCCACGGCGTCCGCGGGACGCGCAAACGCGTGAATTGGCGCCCTTTCATGCTCGTAGTCGGCCCTTCGTCGGACGACGCACGGCGGATACTCGTCGCCATGCGCTCAGGCGATGCGCGCTCAACAACAAATAACTACCGCCTCGGACGCGGGAGACCAACCATGAAAACACTTAGCTTCCTGACCCACCAGGACATTTACGATCAGTCCGTCTCGCATCTGTTCGAACAGAAACGCGCTGCATTGCTACTGAGGGCGTCGGCGCCTGCCGCGGCTATTGCGGCGGCTGCCCGGTCGGCACCCTGATCAAGCCGCGCGATTACATGACCGCAATGGAAGGCGTTCCGGTGCGCTTCATCGGCAAGCCACCGGCCGAAGTGCCCGCTTACATGGATGTCGGCTTGGCCGCGCTGAAAAAAGCGCTGCTTCGCGCCCGCATCAACGTATACGACCCGGTGACCATCGCCTTGCTCAGTTGCCTGCAAAACGTGCACGACGTGTTCGGCACATGGGAGTGGCACGACCGGCTGGGCTCGATCGCGCGCGAGTTCAGGCTGTCGGCCGAGCGGCTGAGGAGCGCGGCGTAACGGCTGCACGCAGGGGCAAAATCCGACGCTATAAAAGCAAAACGGCGATGTGGCTTCTTTCGAAGCCCACACCGCCGTTCGGCGTATCTAAAAAAGCGTGTTCAGTGCAGCTTTTTCGGCAGCATCTGGCTGCGCAGACGCTTGTGCAGGCGCTTAACAGCTGCTGCCTTCTTGCGCTTGCGAGCCGTGGTCGGCTTTTCGTACGACTGGCGTTCACGCAGTTCAGCGATCAGGCCATTCTTTTCGATTGCGCGACGAAAGCGGCGAATTGCCACTTCGAACGGCTCGTTTTCCTTCAGAAGAATCGTCGTCATGTAATTCCTAACTCAATCACTAGATACGGGTTTAATTGCATGGCGGTAACCGCTCAGGTCACCACTCACGCGCCGGCCCTCCGGTCGCTCCGATTCATGGCCAGTAACAGGCAAACGCGAGGCTGATAAACAACCCCGGCCAAACCACGAATGAAGCGAGAGGCAAAGCGGCCACGGAGGCCGGAAAAGAGAGGTGGGGAGTTCACCGCGGAACGCGGACAGACGTAATGCAAAAGCCGCGTCAGTTGCCGTTTCGCCAACCTTTCATCAACGAAGAACACTGACGAAACAGGCAAAGATCTCAATTCACTCCCGATCATATCAGGAAACTCTCCATCCTACCAGGGGTTTACCGATTGCGCCAGGCTATTCCCTGGCGCGGATCGCCGCCGCGTTGGCGGCCGAGGTGTTCGCCTTATCAGGCGCTCGCTTCGTCCAGCTCACGAATATCGTCGGCGGAGAGGGATAGCTGGACGGCCGCGACCAGGCTCTTCAACTGCTGGACCGAGGTTGCGCTCGCAATAGGGGCCGTAACGCTCGGGCGCGCGATCAGCCATGCAAGCGCGATCGCGGCCGGCGTGCTGCCGTGCCGTTGCGCGACGCGGTCGAGCGCGCCGAGAATCCGCAAGCCGCGCCCGTTCAGGTATTTTTCGACCCGGCTCCCGCGCGCCTTGCCGGCCAGATCGGCCTCGCTGCGGTATTTGCCTGACAGGAACCCGCTCGCGAGGCTGTAATAAACGACCACGCCGAGATGATTCGCGAGCGCCACCGGCTCGCTGTCGCTCTCGTATTGCGCGCGGTCGTACAGGTTGTATTCGGGCTGCAGCAACTGATACCCGGGCAGCCCGTGCTCGTGCGATACCGCGAGCGCTTCCTCGACGCGCGCGCCACTATAGTTAGACGCGCCGATCACGCGCACCTTGCCCGCCTCGATCAGCTTCTGATACGCACCGAGCGTTTCGGCGAGCGGCGTCGCGGTGTCGTCGTCGTGGGAGAAATAGACGTCGATGTAATCGGTTTGCAGGCGGCGCAGCGAGTCTTCGACCGCCGCCTGGATATTTGCGGCCGATAGCCCCTTGCGCTGCGGATGCTTCGACACCTTGGTCGCGAGCACGATCCGCTCGCGCTTGCCGCTCTGATGGAACCACTTGCCGAGGATCGTCTCCGACTCGCCGCCCTGGTTGCCGGGCACCCAGGCCGAGTAGACATCGGCGGTGTCGATGAAATTGAGTCCGGCTTCAACGAACGCGTCGAGGATCGAGAAAGAGGTGGCTTCATCGGCCGTCCAGCCGAATACGTTGCCGCCGAACATGAGCGGGGCGACTTGCAACGAGGAAGTGCCGATCCTGCGTAGTTCCATGATGGCTCCAAGTATGAGTGGGCGAACGCAATGCGGGAAATGGCCGGGCAAACCCGGGACCGTTGAGCATACGCCGCCTTGCACTACGTTGCAGCCCCGGGCACGAAGGCTACGCCGCACGCCTCGCGCTTGAACGCGGTCGATGCATGGCGCAAAAGATGGCGCAACAGTTTGCGCGCGTCTCAAGTTTATTCAGAACACCGCTGGTGTTCACGAATGCCGCCGGCGGCAGCGTCACGAACAACCGCGACGCGGGCACGCGCGACGTGCAGGTGTCGGTCCCGCGGCAGATCACGATCATCGACAACGGTCAGACGCTGTTCCAGATCCAGAGCGTGCAGGCAGACGGCTCCGCCTACCTCGCCGCGGCCGGCTCGTCCAATCAGGGCAAGGGCACGTTAGGCACGTACACAGACGTCTCGGTAATTGTGGCCGGCTCCGTCTTGAGCGTCCCGATCTCGAGTACGCCCGAAGGACGGCGACGCGTTCAGCGTGACGCCCGGCAATGCGAGCGCCAACAGGCAACACGCCTGCGGGTACGGCGGCGTTCGATAACGCGCTCACGACGGGCGAGGCGCGGCTCTCCAACTCGTACTCGAACGTGGTCACGATCCTGGCTTCGGTAGGCGGAGGCGTCGCAGAAAACCTTCTCGTCCGCGCAGAACCCGTCGCTCTTCCAATACATCAATCCCTGGTGTGGGCGAGAGGCTGGCACACGCCGCCAGGCACACCAGCCTCCCCGCAAGCGCAGCCGCACAGCGCATATTTTTCAAGCGCGCTCCCAAAGCGCCCGCTCAGCCCCTTGGTCGTAGCGCCGCTGCCACGCACCCCAGCTCCTCGACAAAGCTCGCGCTGCTCGATGCGCTGCTGCCGGAATTGCGCGTCGGTCTCGTTTGGCGGGGCAAGCCGCAACATCACAACGACGCAAACCGGTCGTTGCCGGCGGTCGCATTGCTCGCGCAGCTCTGGCGGAAGAGGTGGTCGAGCGGGTGCGGGAGAAGTTGGCTAGTTGGCCCTCATTGAGTGCACGCCCATGGCTACGGGATACCATGCATTAGCACCGCCGATAGTCTGTCGCCTGAACTATCGCTCTACCCCACGTGCCCGCAACAAAGCTTTAGTTGACCGACCAGGCGCAATGGTCACTTCAGGAACGTGGACCATGCCTGGTGTTGGCGGTAGTACTGATCCTCCGCAGCATCCAGTCCGTTGTCCTTGTACCAGGGCAGATGCCTGCACGTGTACCGTCCACCGAAACGCACCGCAGCCAGATGAGTTTCGCGGCGGAAGTACCGCTTGTTGTAGACCGCAAAGGTCGTATCGATCGGCGCGCGAAAGATCGGGTCACCGTTGGCGGTCGCCGCGATCTGCTGTTGCCAGAAGCGTGCTTCCCAGTCGATCAGCCCATAGTTCTTCACGCCGTCCGACTGCATGATGGAGAGTGCTTTCTCGTCCATCAGCGCGGGTTGCGAGATGTCGAGAGCAAAGCCGGCCTTGCCGATTTTCAAAGCTTCCGTGGCGTCTATCAGGTCGAACAGGAAAGTATCGGGCAACTCGGGATTCAGTTCGAGATCGGGATCGGTAATGCAGAAAATGTCCGGCAGCCGGTGATAGATGACGTCTGAAAGCAAGAACGCGCGCGGCCCGACATTGTGGTCGAGCCGTGCGACGCTCACCGTATCCTGGATGCTGGCGAGGTAGTCGAGCATACCGGGGGCGCTCGATGCGTTGTCCACGACGATGAGATTGCGCAATCCTCTGCCTTGGAGCTGCGACACCATCCGGCGCAGATATGTGACGTTGTTAAAAGTCGGGATCAGAACCGGCACGTTGGCGATCAGGGCGCCGACTGGATGCCGGTATTGCCGGCTATCCGCCCTGAGCGCTGCCAGCTCGCTCGCTGGCTCAGCCTGGTTGACCGGCGCGATGCGCTCAAGATCGCTCACGTATTGTGAGACTCGGCTCAGTTCCTGGCGGATGTTCCTGTCGTTCGGCAGCAGAGTATTGGCCTTGCGCAAAGGCTCCAGTGCCTCAAAGGGTTTCCCTTGCTGCCGTAGCGACGTCGCCAGCATGTGCCATGCCTTGCCGATTTCTGGCAAGAGCGTGGTGAACTGGCGGGCTACAGCTTCGGCCTCGGCAAACTGCTGCTTGTCGAGCAGGAGCGTGAGCGTATCGACGAATTCACCGGCCAGCGCGGCGCGCTGCTCGGGCGACAGGCCTGCTGGGTTGTCCACGGCGGTGTGCGCATTGCTGACATGCGCCAGAACCTCGAAATGCTCAGGCTCCAGTCCGTCGCACCACCGCTGCCACATGGTGCGAAACGCGCGCGAGGCGGCGTTGGAGATCGCGCCGGCGTCGATCAGGACCGACTGTCTGCAGTACTCGCGCAGCTCGCCGCGCACTACCGCGAGCGCTTCGGGGTCGGCGGCCAGCGCGGCGCACTTGCGCACGAAGTCGTCCTTGTCCTGCGCAACGAAGGCTGAGTCGAGCCCGAGGTGCGAGAGCCACCCCGTGCTGCCGCGGCTCGCCATCGGAACGCCGGGCAGGGTCATGGTGGGTACGCCCATCCACAACGCTTGCATGGTCGTGGTCGAATTGCCGAAGGGCAACGTGTCGAGACAGACGTCGATCAGATTGTGCTGCTGCAGGTAAGTCGGAACATTCCCGCGCTGCAGAAAACTGATACGGCTCAAGTCGATCCCTTCGCTCGCGAACAGCCCGGTCAGCTTGTCCATCTGCTCCCGTGCCGTAATCGCGCCGATGACCATGCGCGAATCCGGTACCTCGCGCAGCACGCGTGCCCAGAGCGCCACGACTTCAGGCCCGATCTTGACGATGCGGCTGAAGCTGCCGAACGTGATGAAGCCGTTTTTCAGGGCAGGTAACTCGTTGACGTCCGGCGCTTGCGGGTGCGGCTTGAACGGCGCGAGCGCCGGCAGGAACACGAGCTTTTCCGAGAACTGGCGCTCGAATTGTTCGAGCGGCGTGACAAAACGGTCCGACAGATAATAGTCGACGGCATCCAGGCCCGTCGTGGCCGGATTGCCGATCCAGCTCGCCTGGACCGGCGCCGGCTTGTGCGCGAAGGCCACGAGCCGGTTGCGGCCGGTATGGCCGGACAGGTCGATGAGGATATCGATGCCGTCGTCGCGGATCTTCTGCACGACTGCGTCGTCGCTCATGCCGAAGATTTCGCTCCACGTCTGCGCATGCGCACGAATCTGCTCGGTGAAGCCGTCGGTCACCGCGTAGTTCGAATAGATGTGCAGTGACAGACTCGAATCGAGCGCCAGATGCTCTAGCACCGACAGGAAGAAATACGCAACCGGGTGACCGAGCAGATCGCCGGAAACAAAACCGACTCGCAGGCGCCGCGACGGATCGCGGTCATTGGTGTGCCGGGGCCGACGCGCACGCAGCGGCGCTTCGTGGCGCGCTGCAAACTCGCGGAACTCCGCGAATGCGCTGAGCGCGTCCAGATCGGGCTTGTGCATCAGGGTGAACAGCAGGTTGCTGTGGGTTATCGCCTGCATCGGTGCCAGTTCGAGCGCACGGCGGAAGGCGGTTTCGGCTTCGTCGTACAGACCATGCTTGAGCAACAAGAGGGCAAGCGCGTCGTACTCGAGGGCGTCGTTCGGCGCCAGTTCCACGGCACGGCGGAGATGGACGATCCCCTCGGCGTACCGGCCCATCTCCTGTAAGGCGGTACCCAGGTTGCGATGTAGCACGGCGCTTTCGGGATATTTTTCGAGCGCTTGGCGGCAATGCGTTTCGGCTTGCTGATACTGGCGGGTGGTGATCAGCCCGTCAGCCAGCATCGTCCGGGCGGCAATGAAGTTGGGCAGCAAGCGGGCGGCGTGCTCGGCTGCCTCGACGGACTCGTTGTAGCGGCCCGTGCGTTGCAGGACACGCCCAAGTTCGTACCAGCATTCGCCATGCGACGGATATTGATGCGTCAGGCGGCGGGACACATTCAGCGCCGCTTCGAATTTCCCGCTGTTGAAGAGATGCTGGAGCTGGCGCACCTCCTTGAGGCTTGCGCGGCGCGTATCGAGCTTCACGCGCTCGTCCGTATCGGATGCCGCAGGGGGGCGCGAGTCGCTCCCGCTCGCATCAGCCTGGGGAGCGGGAGCGGTCGCAGCCTCGGGCTCCGGCGTGGCCGGGAGCGGCGCTTCTTCCCCACTGATGCGCGCGTGCAGCATCTGGACGGCCGCCTCGGGCAGGCCTTGATGCCGCGCGAGGTCGAGCACGACGCGCGCCGCCTCGGTCTGCTGGCTGGCGACGAGGGCGTTGATGTAGTAGACCCAGATCTGCCCATTTTTCGGCATCTGCCCAAGCGCCGCCTCGAAATGCGGCACTGCTTCGGAGGGTCGCCCCGTTTGCATGAGCAGCACGCCGAGGTGGTAGTGCGCGTCGGTGTGATCGCTCGCGGCCTCCAGGACGGAGGCATAGCGCGCGGCCGCCTCGTCATATTCCTGCAGGCGATGATGTTCGATCGCGCGCTGCATGGTGAGCGAAATGTCTTGATTCTGCTGCAATTTGGCAGCAGGTGTGGCGGTGCAGAGGAAGGCGGTCATGACGAAGGCGCGCGTACGCGTCAAGAACTCGGACCGTTCGAATTATGGGCGGCGGCCAATTACGCCGATCGTCCGAGCTAGCGCCAAAACGGCCGCCAATTTGCCTTCGATGAACTCTCAGGGCAAAGAAACGGAAAAGAAAAAGCCCGCACAAGGCGGGCCAGGGTACGCGCTTGCGCCGCGAAGGACGCAATGAACCGTTGCTCCTGCTTCAGTACCGCGCCATGCTCAAATACTGCCCGGCGTTGCGGCTCGCCTGCATGCTCGCCTGATACTCGGCGCCCAGCACCTGCTGCGCGGCCTGCGCGGCCTCGACGATGCGGCTGTCGATCTCGTGGATCTCCTTGAGCCGCGCGATGACCTCCTGCGGCTGGGGCACGCCGAGCGCCGTCAGCAGGGGCGAGCGCTCGTCCGCGAGCTGCGCGGCCCGCTCCCACTCGCCAACAGCGACCGCCAGTTCGAGGTCTTTCGTTATCTGCCAGATGCGCTCGATCGGGGCGACGTTCTGCATGGCTCGCTCCTCGTCGCGCTCAGCTCTTGTTCGTGGCGAGCGCGCCTGCGCTGTTGGTGCCACCGAAGAGTTGCGTGAGGTATTGCGAGTTGTTGTTCATCGTTGCCATCAGTGTGTTGAGCGCTGTGAACTGCGCAGTATACATACTGGTGAGCTGAGCCTGCCACGCTGTAAGCGTCGTCTGCTGGTTCGAGAGGCTAGTCAGGTCGGCGTTGATCGCGTCCGTACGGTTTTGAATGATGCCGCCGGACGAGGTGTAGTTTGTGATGCTGTCGTCCAGTTGCGCGGCGATGCCATTGGTCGAATTGAACAGCGAGGCTACAACCGACTGGTTGTTCTGCAACGCATTGCTGAGCGTCGTGTTGTCCACCGACAGCGTGCCGTCCGCCTGGAGCGTAATGCCGATCGCGGCAAGCGTCGTCTGCGAGGTGCCGGTGCCCACGCCGCCGCTCACGATCTTGGCGAGCTGGTTCTGGATCGTGCTCAACGTGGAATCGCCGATTAGCACGCCCTGCGACGTCGAGTTCGCGTTGTACGCCGTCAGCGCCCCCATCGTCGTGACGAGCGTGTTGTAGAGGCTGACGAAATTGTTGATCGCCGAGGACTCCGCGCTGGTGTTCTGCGCGATCGTGAGCGTCTGCGTGGTGCCGACCGCCGCTGCCGTGAGGTTCAGCGTCACGCCGGACACGGCCGTCGTCACGGAGTTCGAGGAGCTGGTTACGCCCACGCCGCCGAGCGTGAAGTACGCATCCTGGGCGGCCTGCGTCTGGGTCCAGCCTGTGCCGGAAATGGTCGACTGGCTGGGGTTGTAGGTCTCCGGGTTGCCGTTGCTATCGAGAACCGGGTTGCCACTGCTATCCAAAACTTGAGCGGTGAGGTCGCTCGCGCTGGAGATCGCCTTGCCGTTGGTGGTCGTCACCGCGAGCTTGTTCAGGCCGTCGGTCGAGCTCGAATCGTTGATCGCGATGCTGATGCCGCTCGACGCGCCGGTCGAGGTCGATTGCAGCACGAGATGCGCGCCGTCCGCGCCGGTCACCACGGTCGCGACCACGCCGGGATTGTCGTTGGCCGAATTGATCGCCGATGCAATGCCGGCAATCGTGCTGTTCGAGCTATTCAGGGAAATCGTGCTGGTCTTGCCGTTGACCGTCAGGGCCATCGTGGCCGCGCCGGAAGCCAGGTTTTTGGTCGAGCTGTAGCCCGCCGAGGTGAGCACTTGCGACGTGGCGACCTGCGCCACATTGAGCGAGTACGAACCTGCCACCGCGCCCGTGCTGGCCGTGGCGGTAACGCCGCTGCCGCTCAAGGTGGACGAGAACGAGTTGAGCGTCGCACCGTCGCTGAGCGGCTCGGCGGCGGCCTGCAACGCGGACAGTGCCGCGGAGAGCGTGCCGTAGGCCGAGATCAGCGTGTTGTCCGCAGTCTGCTCGGCAGCGATGGTCGCGGCCTGGCCGGCAGACTTCGAGTTGACGAGCGCGGTGACGAGCGAACTTGTGTCCATCGACGAATTGGTCGAGCCGCTAATGATCGACTGGGCGGCTGCCTGCACCGTGGCGTTGGCGTCGGCTGTCGTGGTGGCGACTGCACTCGCGATCGCGCTGGTGGTGGATCCGGTTACGGTGGAGGTCGATCCGGTTACGGTGGACATGAGGAGGCTCCGTGCGTCGGCAATGCCGGTTAAAGCGATTTAACAAGCGGGGTAACGCGGGAAAAGACAATCGGGAGGCGAGCCTCCCGACGGGTTTGCGTCCGGCGCGCATCGAGCCGCGCGCCGGCTGCCTGCAGCGGGAAGCGCCTTACTGGAGGAGCTTCAGGATCTGCTGCGGCTGCGAGTTCGCTTGTGCCAGCACCGAGATACCGGCTTGTTGCAGAACCTGTGCCTTGCTCAGGTTAGCCGTTTCTTGTGCGAAGTCGGCGTCCTGGATCGACGATTGTGCGGTCGACAGGTCGGTCGACTGAGCTTGCTGCGTCGTGCCGATTGCGCTGAAGCGGTTTTGTGCCGCGCCGAGCGTTGCTTGCAGGTTGTTGACAGCGTTCAGCGCGTTGTCGATGGTCAGCATTGCTGCCGAAGCGCCGTCCTTGGTCGAGATGTCGATCTGCGAAACCGTGTTCGACTGGCTCAGCTTGTCGATGGTCGCGCCCATTGCGTCTGTAGTCTTGCCCGCAGCATCGAGATTCGGGTTATCGCCGGCCACTTGATTCGCGGTCGCGATAGCGCCCGTTACCGCTTCGACGTCGGTCGACATAGCCGCACCGGTTTCGCCGGTCAGCGTGGTATTGCCGTTGCTGTCCGTACCAATAGTACCGCCTTGGAAGACTGCGGTAGCAACAGCGTTAGTCAAGGCCTTACCGTTCTGGTCCGTGAGCGTGAAGCCGCCCTTACCGTCGGCAATCACGTTGATCTGCGAGACAGTAGCGTTCTCGCTGCCGTTCGTATTAAGCGTCCACGTCTGCGAAGCATCACCTGCTGCAGCCGGAAGCGCGGCGCCACCGGTCACTTCGGCCGCGGGGGCATTCGCGAAGGCCGTGATCGTCGAAGCATCGGTGATGGCGTTACCGTTTTGGTCCGTGTACGAGACCGAATTCGTAGCGTTGTCCCACGAAGCCGTGACCGACGTGATACCCGCAGCCGCCGCCGCAGCGCCGTTGCTATCCAGCGAGACCGAGAACGAGCCGAGCGTGTTGCCCGCTGCCGGAACGCCGCCGCCAATCGAAGCAGCGGACATCGACTGCGAGAGATTCAGCGAGATCGACTGACCGACGTTTGCGCCGACCTGGAACGACACGTTGCCCAACGAGCCGTCGAGGACGTTCATGCCGTTGTACGTCGTTTGCGACGCGATACGGTTGATTTCCGAGACTTGCTGGTTCACTTCCTGTTGAAGTGCAGCACGGTCGTTGTCGGTCATCGAACCGTTAGCTGCTTGCGTAGCAAGCTGGCGGATACGCTGGAGCGACGAAGTCAGCGACGACAGACCCGACGATGCCGTTTGCACCATCGACGTACCATCGTTCGAGTTCGACACACCCTGGTTCAGACCGTTGATCTGGGTCTGCATGATGTTCGAGATCGCAAGACCTGCTGCGTCGTCTGCTGCGCTGTTGATGCGCTTGCCCGACGACAGACGCGTGATCGCTTGCGACAGTGCGCTACCCGAGCCGGTCAGGTTCTGTTGCGCGACGAGCGAGTTGGTGTTGGTGTTGATTCCGAGCATTGACATTCTCCTGATGGGGCCATCGGCCCAGTAACGGCAGCGGTTCGTTGGCCGGCCGCCTTGTTTGTGATTACGACCCCACCTGGAAAAACTTTAGCTGCCTTGTTGATGCGACCCTCTGGGCTTACGCCCTTCCCTCGCCCGCGTGCAGTGGGGAGGCGCTTTTCAAGATGGGGGACGCCAGGCTTCGTCCTTCAGCGGTTTAAGGCCCGCAGGCGTCGAAGCCACTTCGCGTCGCAATGCTGATTGAGCATCCGATCGCCCTTGATCTGCACCCGGCCTTACGGCTTCGAAAGACAAAGCCCGCGCAGCACGTCATCGGTCGAATTGAACCGAGCTGCCAGCTCAATTCGGGCCGCCACCGCGCGTGCGCATGCCTTAAGCTGCGAATCCACAGCCCCTCTACGACGACCGTGACCGCTACGAGCCCACTTGCCCCCACGCGCCAGCACATTCTGAGCGAAGCCACTGCCCTCGGCGCCACCGGGCAGTTCGCCGACGCACTGGCGCTGCTTGCACCGCTCGTCGGCGCGAAGGCCACGCCCGAGGACGCGGAGCACGCCGATGCGCTCAACCTCGCGGCCATGTGCGCCACGGGTGTGGGCCAGCCCGCGCAGGCGCAAGCTCTATGGTTGCGCTGCATTCAAGCGAAGCCGGATTTCGCCGACGCGTATCTGGGGCTCGGAGCGATGCTCGCGACCCTCAATCAGCTTGCCGAAGCGGAAGCGGTTTACGGGCGGCTTGCCGCGATACGCCCCGATGACGCCGATGTCCACAGCAATCGCGGGATCGTGCTGCACCGTCTCGGACGGCATGACGCGGCCCAGGCCGCGTACCGGGTGGCGCTCGCACTTCGCCCGGACCACGTCGACGCGAACTACAACCTCGGCATCGTGCTTCATGAACAGCGCCGCCTCGACGAAGCGGAGGCGGCCTATCGCACAGCGCTCGCCGTGAACCCGCAATTTGCCAAGGCGAACAACAACCTCGGCAATCTGTTGCGCGAACGCGGCCGGATCGAAGAGGCTGAAGAAGCGTATCGGCAGGCGCTGCTCGCGCACCCGCAATATCCCGAGGCACTGAACAACCTGGGGGCGCTTTACAGGGCGCTCGGCCGGCTCCGGGAAGCCGAGCTGGCTTGCCGCCTCGCGCTTCAGATCCGCCCCGCCTATGCGGACGCGCTCAACAATCTCGGCTGTGTGCTCACCGAACTCAAGCGCCTGCCCGAGGCGGAGAGCGCCTACCGGCAGACGCTCGCGTTGCGCCCCGCCTTCGCCGAGGCGCACTACAACCTCGGCTGCGTCCTGCACGCACTGGACAAACTGGTCGATGCCGAATGCGCGTATCGCGAGGCGCTTCGGCTCGCGCCGAACCGCGTCGAAGCGGCCAATAACCTGGGTTGCACGCTGCTTGCGCAAGCGCGCCTGCCCGAGGCTCTCGCGGCGTTTCGCCACGCGCTCACGTTGCGTGCCGACATCGCCGAAACACACTTCAACATCGGCAGCATCGTGAAAGAGCTCGGCGACCCGGAGCAAGCCGAAGCCGCCTACCGCGGCGCGCTCGCGCTGCGCCCCGACTACGGCGACGCGAAGTTCCGTCTCGCCACGCTGCTCATCAGCATGGGCCGCTTCGAAGAAGGCTTTCTCCTCTACGAATGCCGCTACGAGATGCCTGGGTTCGCGCATCACGCCACGCAGTCGATGCTGAGGTGTCCGCGCTGGCGAGGCGAGCCGCTCGCCGGCAAATCACTCCTCGTTTGGCAGGAGGATGGACTCGGCGACATGCTGCAGTTCGGGCGTTATCTGCGCCTGTTGAAGGCTCAGGGCGCCGCGCACGTCGCGTTTGCCTGTATGGCACCGCTACAACGCCTGTTCGCCGATGTCGATGGAGTCGACGCGGTGCTCAGTCATGACGAAGCCTCGGCGCGCGCCGGCGATTTCGATTGCTGGATCAGCGCGCTCAGCGCACCGCTGTATCTGGGCACGACGCTCTACACGATTCCGCCTCCCCTGTGCATCACCCTGGCCCCGTCGCGCGTCGAGCATTGGCGCGCGCGCCTTGCCGTGCTGGGCGCGGGACACCGGGTGGGTCTCGTCTGGAAGGGCAACCCGAAACACCACAACGACGTGCACCGTTCGCTACCGTTGCTCAACACACTGGCGCCGCTCTGGAGCCTGCCGGGCGTGAAGTTCGTGAGCCTGCAAAAGGGCGCGGGGGAAGACGAAGCGCTGTCATTCCCTGCGAGCCTCCCGATCCTGCCTCTCGGCGCGGATCTCGAAGACTTCACCGACACGGCGGCGGTCATCTCGCAACTCGATCTGCTGATCTGTGTGGACACTTCGACGGCACATCTGGCGGCCTCGCTCGGCAAACCATGCTGGGTGCTCTTGCCGGCACGCGATGTGGACTGGCGGTGGATGCACGGCCGTGACGACTCGCCGTGGTATCCCAATACGGTTCGCCTGTTCAGGCGAGGGCTGGATGAACCGTGGGTCGCAGTCGCGGAGCGCGTGCGACAGGTTTGCGCTGCATGGTTCGGCGTGTGATATCAACGCCGCGCTTGCGCTGAAGTGAGGCTAGTCACACATGCCGCGAAACACCACGGCAGCGATCATAGGCGCGCAGAGCACGAGCAGCAAAGGCATCGAGGCGAACCAGGCGGTGTCGCAGATGGGCCAGATGACGCAGCGGAACGCGGCGGCGGCCAGTTCGTTGCACGACCATGCCGGTCAACTGGTTCAGCAGGCCTCGGCTTTCAGGGTGGCTTGAAGCGGCTTCCGGGCTCGCGCAGAAAGTTTTCCGGTCGTCGGCGTTGCTGGGGCGTGATGAGACCGGCAACTGATGCTGGAAGCACGCCATGTTGGAGCGCAAGACGTTGGTTCTGACGCCACGACAAAAAACTAAAGGCCCCAGGCTTTCGCCAAAGGGCCTTGTTTTATCGGGTTTTCTGCGAACCCGGATCATGCCTAATCCTGGTGCGCCCGGCTGGGATCGAACCAGCAACCCCTGCCTTCGGAGGGCAGTACTCTATCCATTGAGCTACGGGCGCTTCACCACAAAACTGCGGGGAATCTACGCGAAAGCGCGCCAACCAGAACGGACGCGACGCCAACGCGAGAGACCGCAAGGATACCCGGTTTCGGCCGAACCGTCCACAGGACAGCCTCCGACGCCCATCCCAGCGTCTTCCCCGAGCTCTGCCATCGTCCATGCCGATCCGGGTAAACGCCTGCTGAACACCGTCCTGGCCCCCTCGCCGCCGCCGAAAGCTTGCGTCTATAATCGTCCGTGGCTGATAAAGAACAAGAAGTTGCCGTCGCGCTGTACCGCTCACATACCCACGGAGACGAGACAAGCATGAGCGAAGCACCACACGGAGCCCCGATCAAAACCCCAGCACAGCTCATCGCCGCGGTCATCGCCGGGTTTGCTGTGCCGATCGTCATCATCGTTCTGCTCGCCGTCTACGTCGATAATTCGACGCGCACCGGCGCCGGCACCGACTCTCTCTCCGAAGCCGAAGTCACCTCCCGCATCCATCCGATCGCCCAAGTCGAGATCCGCGACGCCAACGCACCGCGCGTCTACAAGACCGGCGAGGAAGTCTACAAGGCGGTCTGCTCGGCGTGTCACGCGTCGGGTGCCGCAGGCGCGCCGAAATTCACCAACACCGCCGACTGGGCGCCGCGCATCGCGCAGGGCTTCGACACGCTGTGGCACACCGCGCTGTCCGGCAAGGGCGCCATGCCGCCGCGCGGCGGCACGAGCCCCGACGACTACAGTGACTTCGAGATCGCGCGCGCGGTCGTCTATATGGCGAACAATTCGGGCGCGAGCTTCCCCGAGCCGGCGCTGCCGGCATCCGGTGCGGCAGCGGCATCCGGTGCAGCAGCGGCATCCGGTGCAGCAGCGGCATCCGGTGCAGCAGGTGCATCGAATGCGGGCGCGGCCCAGGCCGCCGCGGCGATGGCCGCAATGGCCAGCGTGCCGCAGACTCCCGCCCCGGCAGCAGGTGGCGCGCAAAGCGCGGACGCCTCGCAGGCCGGCAAAGCGCTGTATCAGTCGGTATGCCAGGCCTGTCACGCGACCGGCGTGCTGAACGCGCCGAAGTTCGGTGACAAGGAAGCATGGGCGCCGCGCCTGAAGGACCCGATGAACACCGTCTATAACTACGCGCTGCACGGCAAGGGCGCGATGCCGCCGAAGGGCGGCTCGAACGCATCGGATGCGGACGTGAAGGCCGCGGTCGACTATATGGTCAGCGCGGTGAAGTAAAGCACGCGGCATCGGTCGTCGCTGAAATGAAAAATCCCTGCATGCGCTAACGCGATGCAGGGATTTTTTATGTGCAATCGCAAGCAACCGCACCTGGTGGGCACTTGCCGTCCCGCCCGCTCACGACTTCTGCAACAACGCCTTCAGGCTCGCGAGCCGGTCCTTCGGCGACATCGGCGCTTCTTCCGGTGTCGGCGGCGGCGCATCGTCGAGCAGCATTTCGTTGATGAAGCGCGACGCCTCGCAGACGACCGTCTCCCGCGCCCGCTTGCGCTTCTTGCACCAGTTCAGATGCAAGCTGCGCTGCGCGCGCGTGATCGCGACGTACATCAGCCGGCGTTCCTCCTCGATGCGCGCGTCGTCGATCGGCTCGTCGTCCGCGCCGCCGCGATGCGGCATGATGCCTTCCTCGACGCCGACCAGGAACACGTGCGGATACTCGAGCCCCTTCGACGCATGCACGGTCGACAGCCGCACCGCATCCGGATCTTCCTCGCGGCCCTCGAGCATCGACATCAGCGCGACCGTCTGGATCAGCCCGAGCAGGTTCTTGCCGGTGTCGCCGAAGCCGTCGGCGGTGTCGTAGCCGGTCGCCTCGCTGCCGCTGCCGTGCTCCGGCTCTTCCTTCGTGCCCTTGCGCTTGAGCCACTCGATGAACTCCAGCACGTTCTGCCACTTCGCCTGCGCCTGGCGTTCGTCGAACGCGTCGTACAGATACGCTTCGTAGTGGATCGCCCCCATCAGCTCATTGAGTAGCGTGCCCGCCGCGTCCTTCTCCGCGCGGTCGGTCAGGCGCTGCATGAAGTCGCAGAACGCGCGCATCGGCTCGATCTGACGCGGCGACAGACGCGCCTCGATGCCGCCCATGTACACCGCCTCGAACAGCGACACCTTCGCCTGACCCGCGAACGCGCCGAGCGCCTCCAGCGTCGTATTACCGACGCCGCGACGCGGTGTCGTGATCGCGCGGATGAACGCGGGATCGTCGTTCGCGTTGGCGATCAGACGCAGGTACGCGCAGATGTCCTTGATCTCGGCCTTATCGAAGAACGACTGGCCGCCCGACAGCACGTACGGAATCCGTTCGCGGCGCAGCACCTGCTCGAAGATGCGCGCCTGGAAGTTGCCGCGATAGAGGATCGCGTAGTCGCGGAAATTCGCGCGCCGCTCGAACTTGTGCGCGGACAGCCGAAACACGACGGACTCCGCCTCGTGCTCCTCGTCGTTGCAGCCCGTCACCGTGATCGTGTCGCCCATACCGTGCTCGGACCACAGCTTCTTCTCGAACAGCTTCGGATTGTTCGCGATCACGTTGTTCGCGGCGCTCAGGATGCGCACCGTCGAGCGGTAATTCTGTTCGAGCTTGATCAGGTGCAGGTTCGGGAAATCCTTGCCGAGCTGGCCGAGGTTTTCGAGGGTCGCGCCGCGCCAGCCGTAGATCGCCTGATCGTCGTCGCCGACCGCCGTGAACGCCGCGCGCTTGCCGGCCAGGAGCTTCACCAGTTCGTACTGGCATGCGTTGGTGTCCTGATACTCGTCGATCAGCAGATAGCGCAGCTTGTTCTGCCAGCGGTCGCGCACCTGCTCGTTGCTCGCGAACAGTTCGGCGGGCAGGCGGATCAGATCGTCGAAATCGACCGCCTGGTACGCATGCAGCGTCGCCACGTAGTTGCGATAGACGATCGCCGCCTGATGCTCGTCCTCGGTCGAGGCGGTCGCGATCGCCTGCTCGGGCATGATCAGGCCATTCTTCCACAGCGAGATGATCGACTGGATCTTGCGAATGAAGCCCTTGTCCGTCGAGCCGACCTGCTCCTGGATCATGCCGAAGCAGTCGTCGGAATCCATGATCGAGAACTGCGGCTTCAGGCCGACATGCTCCGCCTCCTGACGCAAAATCTGCACGCCGAGCGAGTGGAAGGTACACACCGTCAGCTGGTTCACGGGCACCTTGCGGCCCTCCTTGCCGGGTGCGGTCAGCGTCTTGCCTTCGAGCAGCTTGCCGACGCGCTCGCGCATCTCCGCCGCGGCCTTGTTCGTGAACGTGACGGCGGCGATGTGGCGTGGCTCGAAGCCCTTCGCTTCGATCAGGTGCGCGATTTTCTGCGTGATCACGCGCGTCTTGCCGCTGCCGGCGCCGGCGAGCACGAGACAGGGACCGTCGAGATAACGGACCGCTTCACTTTTGAGCGGGGTTCAGGCCTGCGGACATCGTTTGTGGATGGGTAATACGGTTGAGGGCCGCTGAGGTCGGACCGGCGGGTGGCGCCGGCCGAAGGCCCGGGGCATGCTGCGCGGCGCAATGCGCGCGAGAGGTGCGATGTTAACATGGCCACCGCGATGGCCACTGCGATGACCACCGCGATGGACGCCCTCGTTGGATGCCTCGATGGTTCGGACGCCCCGACGGGCTGCGCGCAAGGCCGGCCGTCATGCTCAGCCCCCAGTCCAGCCCACAAATGCCACAATGAGCAGATTGCGCGCCGCCGCCGCGGTGGCAAGGCGGCGCGCCGCTCCTCCAGGAAGACTCGCATGTCCGCATCGCTGAAAATTGGATTGATGGGCTACGGCTTCGCCGGCGCGACGTTTCACGCACCGGTGATCGAACACTGCGGACGCGCGAGGGTCGCCGCGATTGCGACCGGGCAATCCGAGCGCGCGCACGCCGACTTTCCGCACGCGAAAATCGTCGCCGATCTCGACGCGCTGCTCGCGCTCGACGACATCGACTGCGTCGTGATCGCGACGCCCAACGACACCCACTTCGACCTCGCGCGCCGCACCCTCGAAGCCGGCAAGCACGTGGTCGTCGACAAGCCTGTCACGCTGAGCGCCGCCGACGCCCACACGCTTGCCAATATCGCGCTCGCGCGCGGCAAGCTGTTCGCGCCCTTTCACAACCGCCGCTGGGACGGCGATTTTCTCACCGTGCGCGATCTGCTCGCGCGCGTGGAACTGGGTCGCCTCACGCAGTACGAATCGCATTTCGACCGCTTCCGGCCGGGCGTGCGTCAGCGCTGGCGCGAAGACGTGACGCGCGGCGGCGGTCTGCTGTTCGATCTCGGTCCGCATCTGATCGACCAGGCGCTCGCCCTCTTCGGCGCGCCGCGGACCGTATCGGCGACGGTGCGCACCCATCGCGACGACGCAAGTGCACCCGACTACGTGCACATCCAGCTCGGCTATGACGAGTTCGAGGTCGTGCTGCACGCAAGCGCGCTGACCGCGTTGCCGGGAGCGCGCTTTTCGATCCACGGCACGCGCGGCAGCTACGTGAAGTACGGCCTCGACACCCAGGAAGATCAGCTGAAAGCGGGCCTGCGCCCCGGCGACGCAGGCTTCGGCGCCGGCAACAACCCCGGCGTGCTGCGCGTGCTCGAAGGCGACGAGGAAGTCGAGTGCGAATTGCCGACCCGCAACGGCGAGTACGCAGGCTTCTATATTGCGTTGGCCGACGCGATCCAGAACCGCGTCGCATTTCCGATCAGCACGCGCGACGCGGTCGACGTGATGACGATCATCGACCTGGCCGCGCGCAGTTCCGAGCAAGGCGTGCGACTGCCGTTCGAGCGCATTCGCTGAACCCCGCCCCGCTGCGCGTCGACACCGCGCCACCACGATCTGTGTACCAAAAACGGGACCGCCTTTAGCGCCGCGAAGGCTGTCGGCGCGGGCTTTCCTGACGCTCCGGAAAGGAACATAGCGTTACAAATTCGCCCGCTGCCAGGTCAGCGGGCGTTCTTCGTCAGCCGTTGCTAGTGAGGTAGCAACCCAACACGACAACGACTCCAGGAGAATCCATGTCTCGAATCATCCGTGCCCTTGTTGCATGCGCGCTGCTCGGCTCCGTCGCCGCCTGCGTGGTAACGCCCCCGCCGGCGCCGCATCCGGGCCCGACTCCGCAGCAGATCGCGGACCAGCGTCTGCATCAGGTCGACGGCCGCATCGACAATCTCGCGCACCGTATCGATAACCGCGTGAATCAGGGCTATTACCCGCCGCCGCAAGGCGCCGCGCTGCATCATCGTCTCGAGACGATTCGCCAGGAAGCGCATGACATGGCCGCCCAGCATGGCGGCGGTTTGTCCGCGGAAGAACAGCGCGTGCTGAATCAGGAACTGGACAATGCGGCTCATGCGATCGGCGAGTGAGTCAGCGAGCAAGTGGGCAAACCGAATCGGCAAACGAGCCACCAGGTGAGCCCCCACTACCGCTCATCGTGCGGTCACGGATGGCACCGGGAGAAGCAACTGAAAAGCGCGGGCACCACGGTCCGCGCTTTTCTTTTTGACGCCCCCGAACAGCCACAGCCGGCCCCACACCGCTCCCGGGCCTTTATTTGACAAGCCCCGGCCCGTCGCGTAAATTCGCCGCACGCGTCGGGAGAGCGTGCTGGCAGGCGAAAAATCGCAGGCCGCGCCGCCGAAGGGGCACACCCGCAAACTCTCAGGCAAAAGGACCGACCGCGTCGAAAAACCCGTCTTCCGGCGGCTTTTTCGCACTCTGGAGAGCGGCAGTAGCCATCCGCGTCGCACGTCGTGCACCGCAGGCAGGCTGCCCACCGAAGGGGCGCGCGTTTCACCGTGACGGATCGAGCTCATTGAGCCAGTCGCGGCGGCGCAATCTCTCAGGTATCGAGGACAGAGGGGTCATGCAGAACCACGCTCGCAGGCACACGGCCGCGAGGCAGTGCGCCGCATGGCCTTTTTTGTTTCGCGAGATGCCCGAGGCCCCATGACCGAACTCAAACACACCCCGCTCCACGCCGCTCACCGCGCGCTCAATGCTCGCATGGTCGACTTCGGCGGCTGGGACATGCCCGTCAACTACGGCTCGCAGATCGAGGAACATCGCGCGGTGCGTACCGACGCCGGCATGTTCGACGTGTCCCACATGTGCGTGGTCGACTTCACCGGCGAGCGCGTCCGCGCGTTCTTCGAATACGCGCTCGCGAACAACGTCGCGAAGCTGCAAACGCCGGGCCGCGCGCTCTACTCCTGCATGCTGAATCCGAACGGCGGCGTGATCGACGATCTGATCGTCTATTACTTCGCCGAAGACCACTTCCGCGTGGTCGTCAACGCCGGCACCGCCGACAAAGACATCGCCTGGTTCGGCCAGCTCAACGCGGGCGGCTTCGGTCTCACCATCACGCCGCGCCGCGATCTGGCGATCGTCGCCGTGCAAGGCCCGAACGCACGCGAAAAGGCCTGGCAAACCGTGCCGGCCGCGCGCGCCGCGACTGAAACGCTGAAACCGTTCAACGCCGCGCGCGTCGACGGCACGCCGTTCGGCGAGCTGACCGTCGCGCGCACCGGCTATACCGGTGAAGACGGCTTCGAGATCATCGTGCCGGCTACCCACGTCGAAGCGCTGTGGAATGCGCTCGCGGCCCGCGGCGTGCGCCCGGCCGGTCTCGGCGCGCGCGATACGCTGCGCCTCGAAGCCGGCATGAACCTCTACGGCCAGGACATGGACGACAATGTCTCGCCGCTCGACGCCGGCCTCGCATGGACCGTCGACCTGGCCTCGCCGCGCGAGTTCGTCGGCAAGAGCAGCCTCGAAGCCGACGGCTCGCGCGCCGCGTTCGTCGGCCTGATCCTGCTGAAGGAAAACGGCAAGGCCGCGGGCGTGCTGCGCGCGCATCAGAAAGTCGTCACGCCGCACGGCGACGGCGAAATCACCAGCGGCACGTTCTCGCCGACCATGCAGGAATCGATCGCCTTCGCGCGCGTGCCGAAGGGCGTGCAGCCGGGCGACACCGTGCACGTCCAGATTCGCGACAAAGCCTGTCCCGCAAGCGTGGTAAAACTGCCGTTCGTGCGCAACGGCAAGGTGCTGGCGGTCTGAGCGGCCGGCGCACGCCCCTACATTCAAACACTACCGAACATACCGTTCAGGAGCATCCAATGAGCATCCCGGCCGAACTGAAATACACCGAATCGCACGAATGGGTCCGCACCGAAGCGGACGGCACGCTGACGGTCGGTATCACCGACCACGCGCAGGAAGCGCTCGGCGACATCGTCTTCTTCGAAGTCCAGGAACTCGGCAAGTCCGTGACCGCGGGCGACACCGTCGCCGTGATCGAATCGGTGAAGGCCGCCTCCGATATCTACGCGCCGGTCTCGGGCGAAGTCATCGAGGCGAACACGACCGTCGCGGACTCGCCCGACACCGTCAACAGCACGCCGTACGACAGCTGGCTGTTCAAGATCAAGCCGGCCGCCGATGCGTCGCTCGACCGTCTGCTCGACGCCGAGGCCTACGCGAAGTCGATCGGCGCCTGAGTCGCCGTTTGTTTTAACCGTCAGGCGCGGCGCTCGCACAACGGCGCGCCGCGCCGCCAGGAACACCCATGAAGCTCGAACACCCGGATCGTCTGATGAACCGCACTCCTCTCTCGCTCGCCGCGCTCGAAGTGCACGACGCCTTCGCCGAACGGCATATCGGCCCGGATACGGCCGACCAGCAAGCGATGCTCGAAGCACTCGGCTTCGCGTCGCGCGCGGCATTGATCGACGCCGTCATCCCGAAGACGATCCGCCGCACCGAAGCGCTGCCGCTCGGCCCCTTCGCGCAACCGAAGAGCGAAGCCGAAGCGCTCGCCGCCTTGCGCGAGCTCGCGGACAAGAACCAGGTGTTCCGCTCCTACATCGGCCAGGGCTATTACAACGCCCATACGCCGACGGTGATCCTGCGCAACGTGCTCGAAAATCCGGCCTGGTACACCGCGTACACGCCGTACCAGCCTGAAATTTCCCAAGGCCGTCTGGAAGCGCTCCTGAACTTCCAGCAGATGGTCACCGACCTGACCGGCCTCGCGATCTCGAACGCATCGCTGCTCGACGAAGCGACCGCCGCCGCCGAAGCGATGACGCTGCTGCAACGCGTCGGCAAGCCGAAGTCGAACGTGTTCTTCGTTGCCGACGACGTGCTGCCGCAGACCATCGAAGTCGTGAAGACGCGCGCGACGCCGGTCGGCATCGAAGTGAAAGTCGGCCCGGCCGCTGAAGCCGCCGACGCCAACGCATTCGGCGTGCTGCTGCAATACCCGGGCGTGAACGGCGACGTGCGCGACTACCGCGCGCTGACCGAAGCGATCCACGCGGCGGGCGGCCATGTCGTCGTCGCCGCCGACCTGCTCGCGCTGACGCTGCTTACGCCGCCGGGCGAATGGGGCGCGGACGTCGCGGTCGGCAATACGCAGCGTTTCGGCGTGCCGGTCGGCTTCGGCGGCCCGCATGCCGCGTACCTCGCGGTGCGCGACGAATTCAAGCGGCAAATGCCGGGACGTCTGGTCGGCGTAACCGTCGACGCGCAAGGCAACCCCGCGCTGCGTCTCGCGCTGCAAACGCGCGAGCAACACATCCGCCGCGAGAAGGCGACCTCGAACGTGTGCACCGCGCAGGCGCTACTCGCGATCATGGCGAGCATGTACGCGGTCTATCACGGCCCGCGTGGCCTGAAGACGATCGCACTGCGCGTCAATCGCATCGCCACGCTGCTCGCCGAAGGCGCGAAGCAGCTTGGCTATAAGCTCGTCAACGAAACTTTCTTCGACACGCTCACGTTCGACACCGGCGCCCGCACGCAAGCGCTGCACGACGCGGCTACGGCCAGGCGCATCAACCTGCGCCACGTGAGCGCGACGCAAGTCGGCCTGTCGATCGACGAAACTACCACGCGCCACGATCTGGCCGACCTGCTCGCGGTGTTCGCTCAAGCGGCCTTCGCGAGCGACGTGCCGCAAGTCGACGCGCTCGACGCCGCGCTCAACGCATCGAACTCTGCGTCGGTGCCGGCCGCGCTCGAACGCACGAGCGCGTACCTGACGCATCACGTGTTCAACCGTCATCATTCGGAAACGGAAATGCTGCGCTATCTGCGCAGCCTGTCGGACAGGGACCTCGCGCTGGATCGCTCGATGATCCCGCTCGGCTCCTGCACGATGAAGCTGAATGCGACGTCGGAAATGCTGCCGGTCACGTGGCCCGAGTTCGGCCAGATCCATCCGTTCGCACCGACCGAGCAAACCGTCGGCTACCGCGAGCTGATCGATCAGCTCGAAGAGATGCTGGTCGCCGCGACCGGCTATGCGGCCGTGTCGCTGCAGCCGAACGCGGGCTCGCAGGGCGAGTACGCGGGTCTTTTGATCATCCACGCCTATCACGCGTCGCGCGGCGAAGCGCATCGCGATGTCTGTCTGATTCCCGCTTCGGCGCACGGCACGAACCCGGCGTCGGCGCAAATGGCCGGCATGCAGGTCGTGGTCGTGGCATGCGACGCGCAGGGCAACGTCGATATCGAAGACCTGAAGAAGAAGGCCGCGCAGCACGCCGATAAGCTCGCGGCGATCATGATCACGTACCCGTCGACGCACGGCGTGTTCGAGCAGAACGTCCGCGAAATCTGCGAGATCGTGCATGCGCACGGCGGCCAGGTGTACGTGGACGGCGCGAACATGAACGCGATGGTCGGCCTGTGCGCGCCGGGTCAGTTCGGCGGCGACGTCTCGCACCTGAACCTGCACAAGACCTTCTGCATTCCGCACGGCGGCGGCGGACCGGGCGTCGGTCCGGTCGCGGTCGGCGCGCATCTCGCGCAGTTCCTGCCGAACCAGACTTCGTCGGGCTACCAGCGCTCGGAGGATGGCATCGGCGCGGTGTCGGCCGCGCCGTACGGCTCGGCGTCGATCCTGCCGATCTCGTGGATGTACATCGCGATGATGGGCGCGAAGAACCTGAGCGCCGCGACCGAAACCGCGATCCTCAACGCGAACTACGTCGCCAACAAGCTCGCGCCGCACTATCCGGTGTTGTACTCGGGCCCCGGCGGCCTCGTCGCACACGAGTGCATTCTCGATCTGCGTCCGATCAAGGACACGAGCGGCATCACCGTCGACGACGTCGCGAAGCGCCTCGCCGACTATGGCTTCCACGCGCCGACGATGAGCTTCCCGGTACCGGGCACGCTGATGGTCGAACCGACCGAGTCGGAGTCGAAGGAAGAGCTCGACCGCTTCATCGAGGCGATGATCGCGATCCGCGAGGAAATCCGCGCGGTCGAGGAAGGCCGCGCGGAGCGCGAGGACAATCCGCTGAAGCACGCGCCGCACACGGCGGCGGTCGTGATCTCGGACGACTGGAAGCACGCGTATGCGCGCGAGACCGCAGCCTACCCGCTGAAGACGCTGATCGCGAACAAGTACTGGCCGCCGGTCGGTCGCGCAGACAACGTGTACGGCGATCGCAACCTGTTCTGCTCGTGCGTGCCGATCGCCGATTACGAGTAAGCAGCGCGAGTCGGCGAGACGTCATGCGCGGCGCGGTGAAGGTCCGTCGGCGTTTGCGAGCGGTCCACCCGCGGTCCTGTCGTTGAAAGCCGCAACCGGCTAACATCACACACCGAATCAGCCTAACGAGGAGTTTCGCATGGCGCGAAAGGTGCGATTGATGCAAAGCCGGGCCGAGGCGGCAGGCGTCCGTCCGTGGCGGCCCGCTTACGCGGTACTGTTGGCCGCAGCGGCCGCGTTGCTGCCGCTGCGCGCGGCGCAGGCCGCGATGAATTTCTGCGCGGCGCCGGCGCTGCAAACGAGCGAGCGCACCAATGCCGACCCCGGCGTCAAGGCGCTCGTCGCCAACGTGCAGGCACATCTGAACGAGCAGCCGCATGCGCTCGCCAAATTGCACACCGAGGGCACGCTGCCGCACGAGGGCATCTACGATCAGAGCGTCGAAGCGGAGAAGGATCTCGACCTGCTGCGCGACGCCGCGCTCGCGTGGCGCGCGACCAGCGACGACCGCTTCCTGAAGCTCGTCGACCGTCTGCTGTACGCGTGGGTCACGACCTATCAGCCGAGCTTCAATCCGATCGACGAAACGCGTTTCGAAGGTCTGATCCTCGCGTACGACATGACCGCGAGCGCGTTGCCCGTCAAAACGCGCAACGCGGCAATGGCGTTTCTGACGAAGCTCGCGAACGGCTACATCGCGCAGATCGACGCGCAGCCGCGGCCGCTCACGGGCACGTTCCGCAACAATTGGCAAAGCCACCGCATCAAGCTGATCGCGATGGCGGCATTCACGCTCGACAACCGCAAGATGATCAACGCCGCGCAGCGGCTGTTCGTCGAGCATATCGGCGACAACATCGCCCCGGACGGCTCGACGATCGACTTCGGCGAGCGCGATGCGCTGCACTACGTGACCTACGATCTGCAACCGCTGGTGACGGCCGCGCTCGCCGCGCGCCGCCACAACCGCAACTGGCTGCAAGAAAAGGGCGCGAACGGCGCGACGCTGCTCGCCGCGCTGAATTGGCTCGTGCCGTTTGCTACCGGCGCTCAGACGCATGAGGAATTCGTGCATTCGAACGTCGCGTTCGATGCAAAGCGTCGCGAGGCCGGCTTGCCCGGCTATTCGGGTCAGTGGGATCCGAAGAACGCGACGGAACTGTTTCACCTGGCGGCCCGTCTCGATGGACGCTTTACGCCAGTCGCGCTGCAGCTCGCACCGACGCCGCCCGCGTGGCTCGCCGTGTGCTTGCCGCTGCCGGCGCGCTAAACTCTTTATCTATAGGCAGGGAGCAGTACATGGCAGTCAGCGTCTTCGATCTCTTCAAAATCGGCATTGGTCCGTCGAGCTCGCACACGGTCGGGCCGATGCGCGCGGCGCTGATGTTCGTCCAGGGACTCGAGCGCGACGGGCTGCTCGCTTCCACCGCATCGGTGAAGGCGGAGCTGTACGGCTCGCTCGGCGCGACCGGCAAGGGCCACGGCACCGATCGCGGCGTCATGCTGGGCCTGATGGGCGACGCGCCCGACACCGTCGATCCCGAGACGATCGCGCAACGGCTCGAAGCAGTGCGCACGTCGCGCCAACTCGCGCTGCTCGGCACGCACGAGGTGCCCTTCGTGCAGAAAGAGCACATCGCGTTTTATCGTCAGGCGCTGCCCGAGCATCCGAACGGCCTGAAGCTGTTCGCCTTCGATGCGCAAGGGGCAACGCTGCGCGAGTCGACCTATCTGTCGGTCGGCGGCGGCTTCGTCGTGACGGCCGGCGCGCCGAACACGAAGGTATTGAGCGCCGTCGATCAGCTTCCGCATTCGTTCCGTACCGGCAACGAATTGCTCGCGCTGTGTGCGGCGAGCGGCAAGAGCATCGCGCAGTTGATGTGGGAAAACGAGCGCGTCTGGCACAGCGAGGAAGAGACGCGCGCCGGTCTGCTGAAGATCTGGGACGTGATGCAATCATGCGTCGCGCGCGGATGCGGCATCAACAATCCCGATGCCGATGGTCACTTGCCCGGACCTTTCCAGGTGAAGCGGCGCGCGCCGCAGCTCTATCGCGCGTTGACGGGCAACCCTGAGCGCGCGTTGCAGGACCCGCTGTCCATGGTCGACTGGATCAACCTGTACGCAATCGCCGTCAACGAAGAGAACGCGGCGGGCGGGCGCGTCGTCACCGCGCCGACCAATGGCGCGGCCGGCATCATTCCGGCGGTGCTGCATTACTACACGCGCTTCATGCCGGGCGCGAACGAGCAGGGCGTGATCGACTTCCTGATGACGGCCGCCGCGATCGGCATCCTGTACAAGCTGAATGCGTCGATCTCCGGTGCGGAGGTGGGCTGTCAGGGTGAAGTCGGCGTCGCATGCTCGATGGCCGCGGGCGCGCTGGCCGCCGTGATGGGCGGCACGCCGACGCAGGTCGAGAACGCCGCGGAAATCGGCATGGAGCACAACCTCGGGCTCACCTGCGATCCGGTTGGCGGCATGGTGCAGATTCCGTGCATCGAGCGCAATGCGATGGCATCGGTGAAGGCGGTCAATGCCGCGCGCATGGCGTTGCGCGGTGACGGCAGCCACTATGTGTCGCTCGATTCGGTGATCAAGACGATGCGCGAAACCGGCGCGGACATGAAGACCAAGTACAAGGAAACGTCGCGCGGCGGACTCGCGGTAAATATCGTCGAGTGTTGAGTCGTTGAGCGCGGCATTCAATTGCGTGCGATCGCATCGGAAAAGCGCGGGCCCTGCGGCTCGCGTTTTCATTTGCGCAATCGTGTTGCGCGCACGCCGATCGAACAGTTGCGCTGCGCCATGACAGCGCCCACGTGCTCGGCGTAAGCTGTCGAAGCGCCCATCGGCCGCTGTTGCACGTTCCGCCGATGCGGCTCCATCCCAACGCACCCACGCACTGCCAGGAGGCTTCTTCGCAATGTCGCTGCCGAATGCTCCCGCTTCCCATACCGCACGCACGACCGGCGCGCGCCTCGTAGTGGAGGCGTTGCTCACACACGGCGTCGAGCGCGTGTTCTGCGTCCCCGGCGAAAGCTTTCTCGCCGTGCTCGATTCGCTGCACGACGAAACCGGGCGCATCCAGACGATCGTCTGCCGTCACGAAGCCGCGGCCGCGAACATGGCCGAAGCGCTCGGCAAGCTGACCGGCCGCCCGGGTGTCGCACTCGTCACGCGCGGTCCGGGCGCGACGCATGCGTCGATCGGCGTTCACACTGCGTTTCAGGACTCCACGCCGATGATTCTGCTGATCGGTCAGTGCGCGCGCGAACATCTCGATCGCGAGGCATTTCAGGAGATCGACTACCGGCGCATGTTCGGTCAGATGGCGAAGTGGGTCGCGCAGATCGACGACCCGAAGCGCATCCCCGAATATCTGAGCCATGCGTTTCATACGGCCACCTCGGGGAGGCCCGGGCCGGTCGTGCTGGCGCTGCCCGAAGACGTGCTGAGCGATGCCTGCGACGCGGTACCTGGCGCACCCGCTTATCACCGCGTGGCGGCGTCGCCATCGGCCGCGCAGATCGCGAAGCTGCGCGAGTTGCTCGAAGGCGCGCAACGGCCGATGGTGATCGCCGGCGGCAGCGGCTGGACAGCGGCCGCATGCGCGGACCTGCGGCGTTTCATCGAAAACTGGCAGTTGCCGATTGGCCTCGCGTTCCGCTTCCAGGACACCTTCGACAACGAGCATCCGAACTATGCGGGCGACGTCGGTCTCGGCATCAATCCGGCGCTCGCTCAGCGCATTCGCGACGCGGACTTGCTGCTCGCGCTCGGTCCGCGCCTCGGCGAAGCGACGACCAACGGCTACACGCTGCTCGACATCCCGAAGACGAAGCAGACGCTCGTGCACGTGCATCAGGGCGCGGAAGAACTGGGCCGCGTATATGCGGCCGATCTGCCGATCGTCTCGGGCATGCCTGAGCTTGCGGCGATGCTTGCGGAACTGGAACCATCGTCTTCCGGCAGGCTCGCCTGGGCGGGTGCCGCTGAGGAAGCGCATCGCGCGTATCTGGATTGGCGCAAGCCGCGCCCAATTCCCGGCGACGTGCAGATGGGCGAAGTGATCCAGCAGTTACGCGCCCACTTGCCCGACGACGCGATCCTCACGAACGGCGCCGGCAATTACGCGACGTGGCTGCATCGGCATTTCTCGTATCGGCACTTCCGTTCTCAGCTCGCGCCGACGAGCGGCGCGATGGGCTACGGCGTGCCGGCGGCGCTCGCGGCGAAGTCGCTGTATCCACAGCGCGCGGTGGTCGCGCTCGCCGGCGACGGCTGCTTCATGATGGCCGCGCAGGAGCTCGCGACAGCGATGCAGTACGACCTGCGCGTGCTGTTCATCGTCGTCAACAACAGCCAGTTCGGGACGATCCGCATGCATCAGGAGCGACACTATCCGCATCGCGTGCATGGCACCGGCCTCACGAATCCGGACTTCGCGGCATTCGCGCGATCGTTCGGCGCGCATGGCGAAACCGTTGAACGTACCGGGGATTTTCTGCCGGCGTTGCAACGCGCGATCGAATCGCAGTTGCCGGCCGTGATCGAAATTCGCATGCCGCAGGAAGCGAGCACGCCCGCGGCGACGCTCGAGATGATTCGTGAGCAGGGGAGGAAGATGCGCGGGCAGTGAAAATCGCCACGTGGCCTGACAGCGTGTCGAACGCACCGCCCATAAAAAAACCCCGCCAGAGCGGGGTTTTCTATTATCAACCGTAGTCAGCAAAAAACTTACTTGCCGCCCACGCTTTGCAGCGTCGTCCACTTGCCATCGACGACCTTGTACAGCGTGATACCGCCGTTCTTCAGATCGCCGCGCGCGTCGTACGCGAGGTTGGCCGACGTCACGGCCGGCTTCGACGTCTTGGCGAGCACCGGCAGGTACTTGGCAGGATCGGTCGAGTTCGCGTTCTTCATCGCGGTGAACATCGCCATCGCGCCATCGAACGCGTACGGCGAGTACGTTTGCACGTCTTCGTTGAAGCGCGCCTTGTACTTCTCGACGTATGCCTTGCCGCCCGGCATTTCTTCGAGCGGCAGACCGGCGAGCGAAGCCACCGTGCCGTTCGCCGCATCGCCGGCGAGCTTGATGAAGGTCGGCGTGTGGACCATTTCGCCGCCCATCAGCGGCGCCTTCACGCCGAGCTGCTTCATCTGCTTGACCATTGGTGCGGCTTGCGAATCCGCGCCGCCGTAATAGATCAGATCCGGGTTCGACGACTTCAGCTTGGTCAGGATCGACTTGAAGTCGACGGCCTTGTCGTTCGTGTATTCGCGATCGACGATCGTCGCGCCTGCCGCCTTCGCAGCCTTCTCGAACTGATCCGCAAGACCCTGGCCGTAAGCGGTGCGATCGTCGACGATCGCGATCTTCTTCATGCCGAGGTTCTTCACCGCGAACGCGCCAGCGACCGAGCCTTGCTGCGTGTCGGACGTCATCATGCGGAAGGTGGTCTTGAAGCCCTGCTGCGTGTATTCCGGCGCCGTCGCCATCGCGATCTGCGGAATGCCCGCGTTCGCGTAGATGCGCGAGGCCGGAATCGTCGTGCCCGAGTTGAAGTGGCCCAGCATGCCCTTGATGCCGTCATCCACGAGCTTCTGCGCGACCGTCGTGCCGGTGCGCGGGTCGGCCTGGTCGTCGGCCGAGTCGAGCACGATGCGAACCTGCTTGCCGCCGATCACCGGCTTCGTCGCGTTGAACTCTTCGACCGCGAGCGTGATGCCGTTCTGGAAGTCCTTGCCATAGTGCGCCTGTGCGCCCGTCATCGGACCGGCGAAACCGATCTTCACGTCTTCCGTCGATTGAGCGTTGGCCGTCCCCGCCAGCGACATGGCGGCAACCAGAGCTGCGCCTGCCAGCTGTTTCATTTTGTGTTGCATAGCTTCTCCTTGATACCAGGTGTGGATGAAGCGGTGTCGGGGTCGCCGTGCCGCTTCCTTTCTATTGAAGAAATCGCCGAGGTTCGCTCAACCGATCGTCATCAAATTCGCATTGCCGCCTGCCGCCGCGGTATTCACGCTGACCGAGCGCTCGGTGAGCAGACGCTCGAGCGCGTAGTCCTCGTCGCCGCTCGCGAGCGCACGGGCCGCGACGCCCTGCACCGACACGATCGGCCCCGCGCGCTTCGCGACCTCCTTCACGAGCGCGAGCAGCTCATCGCTGTCGCCTTCGAACAGCACGGCGTCGAACGGCACGTCGGCGCTCTTCTTCACGCTCGCGTGGGCCTTCAGCGACGCCGGCAATTGCGAAACCAATTGTTCACCGGCCGCGCCCTCGAACAACGCACGATTTCCCGTAGCCAGCGCCGCCGCGAACTGCACGCGCGCGCCGCTCGCCGTCGACGCGATACACAGCACCGTGCCGCGCGGGCCCAGTGTGTACGTATTGCGCTCGCCGGTCGGCCCCGACAGTACCGCGGTCGCGCCCGCCGGCACATGCGACAGATAGCCGTCGCAACGCGCGGCAAGCTGCGGCTCGCGCTCGGCGATCAGCCAGTCGCGCAATGCGGTCAGCGCGGCCACCGGATTGTCGCCCTGTTCTGCAGCCTGCGCCGCCTGCGGTACTTCGACCACCAGCGCCTGCGCGAGCGACTTCGGCAAACCAGCCGGACGCGTTGCGAGCAGACGCTGCAGGTATAACGCACCGCCGGCCTTCGGCCCCGTACCCGACAGTCCTTCGCCACCGAACGGCTGCACCCCGACCACCGCGCCGATCACGTTGCGGTTCACGTAGATGTTGCCTACGTGCGCGCGGCTGATCACGTGCGCGATCGTTTCGTCGATGCGCGTGTGGATGCCGAGCGTCAAACCATAACCCGTCGCGCGAATCTGTTCGAGCAGCTTGTCGAGCTGGCTGCGGCGATAGCGCACCACGTGCAGCACCGGACCGAACACTTCGCGCTTCAGCTCGTCGATGCTGTCGAGCTCGATCAGCGTCGGCGGCACGAAAGTACCCTGCGTCGCGCCCTCCGGCAGCGGCAGTTGCTCGACCTTGCGGCCCTTGTCGCGCATCGCCGCGATGTGGGCGTCGATGCCGCGCTTCGCGTCCAGGTCGATCACCGGGCCGACGTCGGTCGACAGCCGATCCGGGTTGCCGAGCGCGAGCTCGCGCATCGCGCCCGTCAGCATTTCGAGCGTGCGGTCCGCGACATCGTCCTGCAGACAAAGAACGCGCAACGCCGAACACCGTTGACCGGCGGAGTCGAAAGACGACTGCAGCACGTCGGCGACGATCTGCTCGGCGAGCGCCGACGAGTCGACGATCATCGCGTTCTGCCCGCCGGTTTCGGCGATCAGCGGAATCGGCTTGCCATCCGGATCGAGTCGGCCGGACAGCGTCTTGTTGATCAGACGCGCGACTTCGGTCGAGCCGGTGAACATCACCGCACGCGTGCGCGGATCGGCGACCAGCGCGGCTCCGACCGTCTCGCCATTGCCCGGCAGCAGTTGCACCGCACCCGCCGGCACGCCCGCTTCGCGCAGAATTCGCACCGCCTGAGCTGCGATCAGCGGCGTCTGCTCGGCCGGTTTCGCGAGCACCGTGTTGCCGGCCGCGAGCGCGGCGGCCACCTGGCCCATGAAAATCGCCAGCGGGAAATTCCACGGGCTGATACAGACCACCGGACCGAGCGGCCGATGCGTGTCGTTCGAAAACTCGTCGCGGATCTGCGTCGAGTAGTAGCGCAGGAAGTCGATCGCTTCGCGGATTTCCGCGACCGCGTTGGCGAGCGATTTGCCCGCTTCGCGCACCACGAGGCCCATTAGCGTATGCATCTGCGCTTCGAGCAGATCCGCCGCGCGCGCGAGGCAATCCGCGCGCGCCTCGACCGGCGTCGCCTGCCAGATCGGCGCGGCGGCCACCGCATGGCCGAGCGCGGCGCTCACGTGCTCCGCCGTCGCTTCGACGACCGTGCCGACGAGATCACGATGGTCGGCCGGGTTGCGCACGTCGCGCCCGGCGCCGACGGCGATCTGGTTGTCTTCGAGCATCGGCGCGGCGCGCCACGGATGATGCGCGCTCGCGAGCAGCGCCGACGACAGCGACGCGAGCCGATGCTCGTTCGACAGATCGAAGCCCATCGAATTGAGCCGTTGCGCGCCATACAGATTGCGCGGCAGCGGAATGCGCGCGTGCGGCGCGCCGAGCGGCACGATTCTCGACGCTTCCTCGACCGGATCGGCGACCAGCTCCTTGATCGCGACGGATTCGTCGGCGATGCGGTTCACGAACGACGTGTTCGCGCCGTTCTCGAGCAGCCGGCGCACGAGGTACGCGAGCAGCGTCTCATGCGTACCGACCGGTGCGTACACGCGGCACGGGCGGTTCAGCTTGTCGCGGCCGGTGACTTCTTCGTAGAGCTGCTCGCCCATGCCGTGCAGGCACTGGAACTCGTACTGGCCGGGGTAGTAGTTGTTGCCTGCGAGCTGATAGATCGCCGACAGCGTGTGCGCGTTGTGCGTCGCGAACTGCGGATAGACGGCATCGGGCGCGCCGAGCAGTTTCTTCGCGCAGGCGAGGTACGACACGTCGGTGTAGACCTTGCGCGTGTAGACCGGATAGCCTTCGAGGCCGTCGACCTGCGCGCGCTTGATTTCCGTATCCCAGTACGCGCCCTTCACGAGCCGCACCATGACACGGTGACGGCTGCGGCGCGCCAGATCGATCAGGTAGTCGATCACGAACGGGCAGCGCTTCTGATATGCCTGCACGACGAAGCCGATGCCGTTCCAGCCTTGCAGCTCCGAATCGAAGCACAGCGCTTCGAGCAGGTCGAGCGAGAGTTCGAGGCGGTCGGCTTCTTCGGCGTCGATATTGAGGCCGATGTCGTAGCGGCGCGCAAGGATCGCGAGCGAACGCACGCGCGGCAGCAGCTCGCTCATCGTGCGTTCCTGCTGCGCGCGCGAGTAGCGCGGATGCAGCGCCGACAGCTTGATCGAGATGCCGGGGCCCTCGTAGATGCCGCGGCCGCCCGCGGCCTTGCCGATCGCGTGGATCGCCTGCTCGTACGACGCGTAGTAGCGCTGCGCGTCGGCCTCGGTGGTGGCCGCTTCGCCGAGCATGTCGTATGAATAGCGGAAACCGCGCGCCTCGTACTTGCGGCTGTTCGCGAGCGCTTCGGAAATGTTCTCGCCGGTCACGAACTGCTCGCCCATCAGGCGCATCGCCATGTCGACGCCCTTGCGGATCAGCGGCTCGCCGCCCTTGCCGATCAGGCGCGTGAGCGCCGACGACAGGCTCGTCTCGCTATTGGTCGTCACCAGCTTGCCGGTGATCATCAGGCCCCAGGTCGCCGCGTTGACGAACAGCGACGGCGCCTGGCCGACGTGCGATTTCCAGTCGCCCTTGCTGATCTTGTCGCGGATCAGCGCGTCGCGGGTCGCGCGGTCGGGAATGCGCAGCAGCGCCTCGGCGAGGCACATCAGCGCGACGCCTTCCTGGCTCGACAGCGAAAACTCGTGGATCAGCCCTTCGACGCCGCCGCCCTTGCTCTTCGAGCGCAGCGTTTCGACGAGCTTGCCGGCCATCGCCTGCACGTCGCCGGCGAGGTTGGCCGGCAGACGCGCCTGGCCGAGCAGGAACGGCACGCACTCGGGTTCAGGGCGGCGATACGCGGCGGTGATCGCCGCGCGCAGCACCGACTGCGGTTGCACGTTCTGCGCGAAATCGAGGAACGGATGGGACGCGCCGTCTTCCTCGTTCTCGACCGCCGCGCCGTCGGCGAGATCGGCCGTGCCGGTCGCGCCTGACAGTTCGGGCGGCAACTGGCCGTGCTCGATCTTTTCGAGGTAGGCGAAAATCGCCTGCTTGATCAACCAGTGCGGGGTGCGCTCGAGGCGGGTGGCGGCATCTTTGAGCCGGGAACGCAGGAGGTCGTCGACCTTGACGCCAAGGGTGGTGCTAGCCATGTTTCCTTCTCTGATATCGGGCGCGAGCCTGGCGAAAGACTAAAAGTTGGGCGAATCGTACGCCTCCAAATAAAAAGGTGCAACCAAATCGGCAGGTTGGTTGCACCCCGTCGGAAGCCTTATGGAACATGGGTTTCCGGACGGTGACCGACAGTCGAACCGGGGTGTTTTCGATCGGTACTTTCCCTGGCGTGATTCTTTTTGAAATAAGCCTTATCAAACGACTTCGCGCGCCGATATACAGAAGCACGAAGACGGACGGCCCGAAACGTCGGTTTCAGGGCACGCAGAAAAGATAAACGGGGTTCTCGAGGGTTGGTGTAATGGAAAAGTGGCTGGTAATACTGGGCATCTGGGCGCTGTGCGCGGCCTGTGCGGTGTTTTTCATTCGAGGCGCGACACGGGGCTTGAATCGGCGCGAAGAGGAGCGCAAGCGTGCGAGCGCGGCCTCGCGTGGATCGGCGGGCGATACGCGAAACGCGCTGAACGACTGAGATCAGGAGAGGCGCGCAACGGCTCATGAAGCCGGATGCGCGCGAATGTGGGGATTCGCGACTGGATTGGCGCGGGGAGTTGCGCCTGAAGATCGCTGTTGGATCAGCGCGGCCCGAGCGACGGCGCAACCGGCTCGAACCGCGCACAGACATCGCCGGGCGATACCAACTGGTCATGCAGACCACACAGTCGGCTATCGGCGACGCTCGCGCCGAACCCTGAACCGAACACGGCAAGCCCTGGGATACGCTGCTCGAGCGCATCCCGTTCGCTCACGCGATGCCGGCATGCGGCGCAGCAGGGCGCGTCCGCCGCGCAGTTGCGCTCTACAGCGCCTACGTGTGGCGCAGCGCCGGCGCCACGATCCATCGGAATCTTCACGGCGTTATCCGAGGCTGTTCCAGTACGACGCGAACACGTGTGCGGACAGCGCGTAACCGATCGCGATATTGACCACCACGCCCGCCGTGAACGCGAGGAACGGCTTCAGACCGGTCGCGGCAAGCGAGCGCAAGCGCGTCGTCAGACCGATGCTCAGGAAGCAGAAGGTGAAGGCCCACGTGCGCAGCACCGTGATCGGCGCGACGAACTCCGGCGTGACGACCTTACGGTAATCGGCGAGTGAATAATGGCTCGCGATCCACGTGACCAACGCCGACGCGACCACGAAGCCGATCACGAACTTCGGGAAACGCGCCCAGATCTCACCCGCATTCGCGCGCGCGGCGACGCCGCTGTCCTGCGCTTCCCAGCGCGTCGTCGCGACGATTGCGAGCACGAACGCCCAGATGCCGATCCAGATGTCGCGGCCGACCACCTTCATCAGCGTGAAGGCCTGCAACGACGCTTCCGGCGCGCCGGCGATCGCGCCGCCCGCGTGGCGCGCGAAATCGCCGTAGGCCTGGGCCGCGGCGATGCCCGCGGCGTCGGCGAATTCGGAGGTGCCGATCCAGGCGCCGGCGACGGGCGTCGGCAGTCCGAGCGAGCGCGACGCGAACGGCAGCACGAAGATCATCACGATCGCCCACAGCACAACCAGCGTGATCGCGACCGACGCCTGCTCGCGTTTCGCCCGTACCGCACCGGCAATCGCGATCGCCGCCGACACGCCGCACACCGCGCCGCCGACACCGAGCACGGCGGCAAAGCGTCGATCGAGTCCGAATGCTCGCGCAACGAGAAAGATCACGAAGAACGTCGCCAACGACACGATGCTCGCCTGGACGACCGCGACCGGACCGGCCCACACGAGCAGCGTGAACGGCAGCGTCGCGCCGAGCAACACGATACCGACCTTGATGTAAAACTCGACGCGCAGCCCGGCCGCGAGCCACTCCGGCAGCGTGAACAGGTTCGACACGAGCAGCCCGAGCGCGAGCGCGACGAGCGGCGGCTCGAGGTTGTACCTGGACGCGTCGACCCATGCGCCGAGCGTCAGAATCAACGCGGAAGCGACGAACACCACGACGAACGCGGCGAGAAACGCGCCGACGCGCTGCCGGAGCAGGCCGACGCTCGCGCCGAACAGCACCGCGAATGTCGCGAATAGCGCGAGGTAGTTGGGTAGATGCTTGCCGATGTCCTGCGCGGCCTGCGCGACGCTCGACCATTTGGCCGGCGCGACCGCGAGCCACTTGATGCTGCTGCCCGACGCGAACAGCGCCCACGCGATCACGATCACGAGCAGGCCGACGCCAGCGGCGAGCCAGTCTTCGGTCAGCGAAAAGCCGCTGCCTCGTGCGGTTTGCGCGTCTTGTGTACCTTGCCGCTGAGCCGGCGCGGCGCCCTCCGGCACGGTGTGACGGGTGTCGCTCATTGCGGATGCCCCGCGAAAGTTGAGTGGCATCGGCGCGAAGTTATTGTCGTTTAGCCCCAAAATGCGCCGATTTGGCGACTATAGGCGAGCGGGATCGCAAAGCGAAACGATCATTCGCTCTATGGATATGACTCAAAGAAGTATGGCGGGCGTCATCTGGCCCGTGGCGTCAGATGTCGAGCGGATCGACTTCGAGGTTCCAGCGCAGCACGCCCCTGAGCGCGCGCAACATTGGCTGCCACGCGCGCAGCGTAGCCTGCAGCGCCGCGCGCGATGCGCTTTCGATCAGCAGCTGCGCGCGATGCACGTGCATCACCTTGACGATCGTGAGCGGCACTGCGTCGTAGACGGTGACGCGCCCGGCGGCAGGAATCCGCGCAAGTTCGGCGGCGGCCTGCTGCAGAAACGCGAGCGCCGCTTCGAGCGTGCGGCCTTCGGCGCGCAACAGCGCCTGATAGACGAACGGCGGCAGGTGCGCGTCGCGTCGCTCGGCGAGCGTCGCATTGGCGAAGCCGACGTAGTCATGACGGCACAGCGCGTGATACAGCGCGTGACGCGGATAGCGCGTCTGCACCAGCACTTCGCCCGGCAGACCGGCGCGGCCCGCGCGGCCGCTCACCTGCATCAGCTGCGCGAACAGGCGCTCGCTCGCGCGGAAATCATGCGAAAACAGCGCGGTATCGGCGTTCAGCACGCCAACCAGTGACACGCGCTGGAAATCGTGTCCCTTCGCGATCATCTGCGTGCCGACCAGAATATCGACCTCGCCCGCGTGCACGTCCGAGAACAACGCCTGCGCGCTGCCCTTGCGGCGCGTGCTGTCGGCGTCGATACGCAGCACACGGGCGCCCGGTACCGCGCTCGCAAGCGTTTCCTCGACGCGCTGCGTGCCGCGCCCGAGCGGTGCGATATCGACGTTGCCGCACTCCGGGCACGAACGCGGGATACGAGACTCCCAGCCGCAGTGATGGCAGCGCAGCGCGCGCTCGGGCTTGTGCAGCACGACGTAGGCGCTGCAGCGCGGACAACCGGCCACCCAGCCGCACGCGTCGCAGGCGAGTTGCGGCGCGTAGCCACGGCGGTTGAGGAACACGAGGCTCTGCTCGCCGCGTTCGAGCCGCGCCTTCATCGCGGCGATCAACGGGCCCGACACACCTTCGATCGATGCCCGCCCGCGCCGGCGCTCGTCTTCGAGATCGATGAGACGCACGCTCGGCAGTGCGGCCTCGGCGACGGCGCGGCGCGACAGCGTGAGCCGCTCGTAGCGGCCCTGATCTGCCTGCCACCAGCTCTCGAGCGACGGCGTTGCCGAGCCAAGCACGACCGGCACGCCGAGTTGCTTCGCCCGATAGATCGCGAGATCGCGCGCCGAATAGCGCAAGCCTTCCTGCTGCTTGTAGGCCGGATCGTGCTCCTCGTCGACGACGATGATCGCCAGCCGCGGCAGCGACGCGAGCACCGCGAGCCGCGTGCCGAGCACGATGCGCGCGCGGCCGGTGTGCGCGGCGAACCAGTTGCGGGCGCGCTCGCCTTCGGCGAGGCCGCTATGCAGCGTGACGATCGCGCTGGCGTCGAGCGCGGCGAAGCGGGCGCGGAACGCCGCCTCGAACTGCGGCGTCAGGTTGATTTCCGGTACCAGCACGAGCGCTTGCGCATCGGGCTTGCCGGCCAGAATCGCGGCGAGCGCGCGCAGATACACCTCGGTCTTGCCGCTGCCCGTCACCCCGTGCAGCAGGAACGGCGCGAAGCCGTGGGCGTCGCGGATCGCTGCGACGGCACTCGCCTGTTCGTTGGTGAGGGTTGGCAGGGCAGGCGCGGGCATGTTCGGCAGCGACGCGGCGGCGGGCACCGTGGCGGCGTCGATCACATCGAGCGTGACCCAGCCTGCCGTCTGCCATGTGTCGAGTGTCGCCCGCGCCTTCGGATGCAGCGCGCGGGCGTCGGCAGCGAGGAGGAAGTCGGCTCGAGCGAGCGCTTGCGCGAGCGCTCGGAGCGCGGTCGCGCGGGCCGGCAAGGCGTCAGGCAATACCGTGCGGCCCTCGGCCGTCAACCGATAGCGCTCTTCCGGCGCGAACAGCCGCGACCAGCGCGACGCGTCGCGCAGCGCCTGCGGCAGCCCCGGCAGCGCCACCTCGCCGAGACCGCGCTGATAGTAGTCCGCGGCGAATGCGGCGAGCGCGAGCCAATGTGCCGACACCGGCGGACACGCCGTGCAGATCTGATCCACATCACGCAGGCGCTCGGCCGGCACGTCGCTGTGAGCGGTCACTTCGCAAACGAGCCCCACCACGTGCCGCTTGCCAAACGGAACGCTGACGAGCCTGCCTACGACAGCCGCCCCGGAGATGTCGCAGCGGTAGTCGAACAGGGTCGGCAGCGGATGGTCGAGCGCGACGCGGACGAACATTTCGTTCACTCGGCGTGGCGCTGAGGATGAGCCGGCAGGAGGCCAACTCGCGGCGCGGGGTGGGTCGCATGGGACGCGAAGCCGTAGAAGTTAAAGTAAAACCTTAATTTCACCGCTAAGTTTTGGATTCGACTGAACAATTGCGCTCGGCTCGCGGCCCTGTGGATAACTTTGTTGAGAACTTCGCTTCGACGGGCCGCAAACGGCGCCGCGACGGCCTTGTGTGGGATTCCGCACATTTCATCACGCGCCCCGCAAACCCTTGCCCGGCAAGGCTCAGATCAAATGCGCCGAGTATGTGCAAGGGTCGGGGCACGATTAAAGTCTCTGCCGCGCCGCAGCGTGCGAAGTGTGCATAAGTCAGCTCTTGACTTTCGTAAGACCACCATCTGGCGGCGTATTCGCGGAGCCGCGGTCCTTAGGGCGAGAGCCCAATTCGCTGCGATGCAACAAGAAACGGTAATGATTACACACTCACGCGGGCGTAGGTGCGCCACTACGAATAGCGCGGCTGTGACGATGCACTTCGTCGACCAGTTCAGCAACATGCTCTGGCGGCGCGAACTGTGAAATGCCGTGACCCAGATTGAAAACGTGGCCGGGATGGTTGCCGAAACTGTTGAGCACCGCGCGCGCTTCCATGCGGATCGCGGCAGGCGGCGCAAACAGCACAGACGGATCGATGTTGCCCTGAAGCGCCACCTTGCCACCGACACGTTCGCGCGCCGTGCCGAGGTTCACTGTCCAGTCGAGGCCCACCGCGTCGACGCCGCTCGCGGCGATGTCGTCGAGCCATAAGCCGCCCCCCTTCGTGAACGCGATTACGGGCACTTTTTCGCCGTCGTGTTCGCGCTTCAGCTGGCTGACCACCTGCTCGATGTAGCGCAGCGAAAAGCGCTGATAGATGCCATCGGCGAGCGCTCCGCCCCATGTGTCGAAAATCATCACCGCTTGCGCGCCGGCTTCGATCTGCGCGTTCAGATATGCCGCGACCGAGCGCGCGTTGACCTCGAGAATCCGCTGCAGCAGATCGGGACGCGCGTACAGCATCGATTTGACGGTGCGAAAGTCCGCCGAGCCGCTTCCTTCCACCATGTAGCACGCGAGCGTCCACGGGCTGCCTGAGAAGCCGATCAGAGGTACGCGCTGGCGGCCTTGCGCGTCCTTCAGCGCCGAGCGGATTTCACGCACGGCGTCGGTCACGTAGCGCAGTGTCGCGTCGATGTCGGGCACCGCCAGGCGCGCGACGTCGTCTTCGGTGCGCACCGGACGGGCAAATCTCGGCCCTTCGCCGTTGACGAACTCGAGACCGAGGCCCATCGCGTCGGGCACGGTCAGGATGTCGGAGAACAGGATCGCGGCGTCGAGCGGATAGCGATCGAGGGGCTGCAAGGTGACTTCCGTCGCGAAAGCCGGGTTCTTCGCGAGACCGAGGAAACTGCCCGCGCGGCCGCGCGTGGCGTTGTATTCCGGCAGATAGCGGCCAGCCTGCCGCATCAGCCAGATCGGCGTGTAGTCGGTGGGCTGGCGCAGCAGCGCGCGCAGAAAAGTGTCGTTCAGGAGTTGATGGGCCACGTTGCGTGCGACTGAAGAGCTGAGGGCAAAGGAGCATTTTACCGGAGGCGGCTCCGGACATCGCGCGTCGCGGGTAATGAATGTGGCGACGACGCGTCGTGGGAAGCGGGCGGGAAGCAGCTCGGACGCACCTCGATCAGCTACCGCCCGCCACTGCCCGCACGGGCCCAAGGTCGATGTCTTCCGCTGCCCGGGTCGCCCTGGCTGAACGGCCGATGTTCAAGCCCGCGCTGCCAAGCTACTATCCAACAGCTTTACCAATGAATTGCACACTACACACCACCAGGATACTCGATGAAGAAGGCAGCACTCGCAATGCTCGGCGCGCTCGCCGGCGTCCTGATGCACGTCGGCGTAGCCAGCGCGCAAAACGCCGCGCCCGCGCCCTCCAGGCTCGACGACATCATCAGCCGCGGCACGCTGCGCGCTTGCACTACCGGCGACTACAAGCCGTATTCGTTCTACAGGGGCGATGGCCAGTTCGAGGGCATCGATATCGACATGGCTGAATCGCTCGCGAAGTCGCTCGGCGTGAAGGTCGAGTTCGTCAAGACGTCGTGGTCGAACCTGATGAACGACTTCGTCGCAAAGTGCGACATCGGCATTGGCGGTGTGTCGCCGACGCTCGAGCGCCAGAAGCATGCGTTCTTCACACAGGCTTACATGATCGACGGCAAAACGCCGATCGTCCGTTGCGACGACGTCAACAAATATCAGACGGTCGCGCAGATCGATCAACCGTCCACACGAGTGATCGTCAATCCGGGGGGCACCAACGAGAAGTTCGCGAAGCAATACTTCACGCACGCAAACGTGACCGTTTATCCGGACAACGTAACGATCTTCAAGCAGATCCTCGCGGGCAAGGCGGACGTGATGGTGACGGATGCGTCGGAAACGCTGCTGCAGCAGAAACTCAATCCCGGCCTCTGCTCGGTGCATCCGGACAAGCCGTTCCAGTACGGCGAGAAGGCCTGGTTGCTGCCGCGCGGGGATGTCGCGTTCCAGCAATACGTCGATCAGTGGCTGCATCTCGCTCGAGCAACCGGCGAGTATCAGGCTATCTCGGACAAGTGGTTGAAGTAAGCCGACCGTGTCCGTTGGAGGCCGTCAGCTGCTGACTGATTGGGAGGGCGCCCTGCGCGCGCCTGGAGATTTGGGTGCCGGCAATGATGTAACGAAGGGCGACGTCGTCGGGTCGTATAACTGTCCGGGTCAGGTCCAAGGTGCAGCGATGCGCCCCTTTCCAATACGCGGCACAAGCGGACTCGCTTTGCTGCATTGCATCACAGGTTTTTCATCGAATTGCGATGTATTTCGGGGCAGGGTCACAGCGCTGGTTCCGCAGGAAATTCGTCGCTCGAACGCTGCAGACGCAACCATTTCATGCTGATGAGTGACCCAATTTCTGCTGCACCAGACGTCATGAATGGCATCAATCATGCGTATTAAATTGCGGCGTAGTCATCGGTAATAACTACGTTTTAAAGGTTTCATTTTGGCAATAAATCCCGCAGCGCCTTATCTGGCGGGCGTTACAACCTGAAACACTTTGTTACCGCGTTCATAGGGTAATTCGCCCACAATGCCCTCAACGGTTTCAACACGGATGTGGCTGTGTGCGTGGTGTGAGCGGATACGATGCACTTGCCGGTCGGCGCTTGCCGAAGCCCTGTAAAGGGGCATCCCTGCTGGGGCCGTCATCGACGCAGGGGCGTCGTAATAACCGTCCCATCTTTGGTCTCCTCGCGCTAACCCCGTAGCGTGTGGTTTTTAGCGGGCTCCAGGCCCGCTTTTTTTTCGCCTGCTCAAACGTTTGCGCGCGACGAATCCTCGCCGCGCAACTCCTGTTCTACCGTACCTATTTGGCATATTTGGCTGCGCAGCGTGCTGCGGCGGCGTCACGCCGTCTTGTCCTCTCTGAGTTTCAACTCGCCGATCATCCGTTCGCGCATCACGAATTTTTGCACCTTGCCGGTCACGGTCATCGGCAGTTCTTCGACGAAGCGGATATATCGCGGCACCTTGTAATGCGCAATCTGTCCCTGGCAGAACTGCTGGATTTCTTCTGCCGTCGCCTGTTCGCCGGTCCGCAGCACGATCCACGCGCATACTTCTTCGCCATACCTGGTATCGGGCACGCCGAACACCTGCACGCTTTGGATCTTCGGGTGACGGAACAGAAACTCCTCGATCTCGCGCGGATAGATGTTTTCACCGCCGCGAATCAGCATGTCCTCCAGCCGGCCTACGATGTTGCAATAGCCTTCGGCGTCGAGCGTCGCCAGGTCGCCCGTGTGCATCCAGCCGTCGACGATACTCTCGTGCGTCTTCGCTTCGTCCCCCCAGTAACCGAGCATCACCGAGTAGCCGCGCGTGCATAGCTCGCCCGTTTCGCCGACCGGCACGATATTGCCGAGCGGATCGACGATTTTCACTTCGAGATGCGGCTGGATGCGCCCGACTGTCGTCGTACGCTTGTCGAGCGGATCGGTCGTCGAGCTCTGGAACGAGACTGGGCTGGTTTCCGTCATGCCGTAGGCGATCGTGATCTCGCTCAGGTGCATCTTCGACACGACCTTCTTCATCGTCTCGATCGGACACGGCGAGCCCGCCATGATGCCGGTGCGCAGCCGCGAGAAGTCGTACGAGGCGAAGCTCGGATGGTCGAGTTCTGCGATGAACATCGTCGGGACGCCGTGCAGCGCGGTGCATTTTTCCTCCGCGGTCGCGGTGAGTGTCGCGGCCGGATCGAAGCCCTCGCCCGGAAACACCATGTTCGCCCCGACCGACACGCACGCGAGCACCGCCAGCACCATCCCGAAGCAGTGGTACAGCGGCACTGGAATGCACAGGCCGTCCTGCTCGCTGAGCCGCATCGCCATCGCGATATAGCGCGCGTTGTTCACGACGTTGCGATGCGTCAGCGTCGCGCCCTTCGGATTGCCCGTCGTGCCGCTCGTGAACTGGATGTTGATCGGCTCCCGGCACGACAGCGTCGCGCCGATCGCATCGAGCCGAGTGGCGTCGAACGACGCACGGCCACGCTCGATCACGTCGGAAAAGCTCAGCATGCCTGGGGTCTCCGTGTCGCACATGCGGATCACGTAGCGCAGTTCCGGCAGCCGCGCGGCATGCAGTTCGCCCGGCGGCTGCGTCGCCAATTCGGGCGCGAGTTCCTGCAGCATCTCGAGGTACATCGACGTCTTGAAGCGCTCGGCGGTGATGATCGCCTTGCAACCGGCCTTGTTCAGCGCGTATTCGAGCTCCGCGAGCCGGTAGGCAGGATTGATGTTGACGAGGATCGCGCCGATACGCGCGGTCGCGAACTGCGTCAGCAGCCACTCGACGCGGTTCGGCGACCAGATGCCGACGCGATCGCCCTTCGCGATGCCGAGTGCAAGCAGCCCGGACGCAAGCACATCCACTTCCTGCGCGAATTCGCTCCACGTCCAGCGGATGCGCTGCTCCCGAAACACCACGGCCGGCCGGTCGGGAAAGCGCGCCGCGGTGTCGCGCAGAAGCTCGCCGACGGTCGCTTCGCTCAACGGATTTTCAGTCGACCCGCGCACATACGACAGTCCATCCGCGGGTTCGATGAGCGCACCTTCTCCCGAGCTATGCGTTGCCATGGTGTTGTCTCCGTGAGCGCAAGCGCGCTCGATTGAAATGAATTTGAAATCGATTGTGCACCGGCGCGTATCCTGCCGGCATCAAGTCTTACCCGCACCGCGTCGCATCGACCGCGGCGAGCGGCGACCGTCCGTTTCTCCAACCTCGTCGATTTTGCCGACCTTTACGTAAACGTCAACTAGCTATCAAAAAAAAGCAGCCGCGCAGGCTGCTTTCTTCTACTACGTGCTGCTTTAGTGCTGGCCGCGCAGCTTGCGCAGACGCTGGATTGCCGCGAGCTGCGCCGTCGCGTACGCGAGTTCCGCCTGTGCGGTCGCGTACTCGAGGTTCGAGCCCGTGTTCTGCAGCGCCTCTTCCGCACGCTTGCGTGCGTCTTCGGCCTTGGCTTCGTCGAGATCCTTGCCGCGGATCGCGGTGTCGGCGAGAACCGTCACTGCACCCGGTTGGACTTCGAGGATGCCGCCGGCGACGAACACAAACTCTTCTTCGCCGTTTTCAACTTCGATGCGCACCGCACCCGGACGGATCCGCGTGATGAGCGGCGTGTGGCCCGGCAGAATGCCGAGTTCACCCGCTTCGCCTGGCAGCGCGACGAACTTCGCCTGGCCCGAAAAGATTTGCTCTTCCGCGCTGACGACGTCTACTTTAATGGTTGCCATATGTGTCGACTCCTGTCGACGAGAGTTAGCGCTTGAGTGCTGACTCCCGTCCCATGCAAGGCGGGTTGAGCGTAATCAGAGACGCTGGCTTTGCGCAACACTACCGTTTTGGCAGCCGTGATGCGCGAGGTCGGCGCCCGCTTCGTTACACCCGACCTTTACTGGATCTTCTTGGCTTTTTCGAAGGCTTCGTCGATCGTGCCGACCATGTAGAACGCTTGCTCCGGCAGGTGGTCGCACTCGCCTTCGACGATCATCTTGAAGCCACGGATCGTTTCCTTCAGCGGCACGTACTTGCCCGGCGAACCCGTGAACACTTCAGCGACGTGGAACGGCTGCGACAGGAAACGCTGAATCTTACGAGCGCGCGCGACGGCGAGCTTGTCTTCCGGCGCGAGTTCGTCCATGCCCAGAATCGCGATAATGTCGCGCAGTTCCTTGTAGCGCTGCAGCGTTTGCTGCACGCCGCGCGTGATCGAGTAGTGCTCTTCGCCGATCACGTGCGGGTCGATCTGACGCGAGGTCGAATCGAGTGGGTCCACCGCGGGGTAGATACCGAGCGAAGCGATGTCACGCGACAGCACGACGGTTGCGTCGAGGTGGCCGAAGGTCGTAGCCGGCGACGGGTCGGTCAAGTCGTCTGCAGGGACGTACACGGCCTGCACCGACGTGATCGAGCCAGTCTTGGTCGACGTAATACGCTCTTGCAACTTACCCATTTCTTCAGCCAGCGTCGGCTGATAGCCCACTGCCGACGGCATACGGCCGAGCAGTGCCGACACTTCGGTACCGGCCAGCGTGAAACGGTAGATGTTGTCGACGAAGAACAGCACGTCGAGGCCTTCGTCACGGAAGTGCTCGGCCATCGTCAGGCCGGTCAGCGCGACGCGCAGACGGTTGCCCGGCGGCTCGTTCATCTGGCCGTACACCAGCGCGACCTTGTCGAGAACGTTCGAGTCCTTCATTTCATGATAGAAGTCGTTCCCTTCGCGGGTACGCTCGCCCACACCGGCGAACACGGAGTAACCGCCGTGTTCCTTCGCGATGTTGTTGATCAGTTCCATCATGTTCACGGTCTTGCCCACGCCGGCGCCACCGAACAGACCCACCTTACCGCCCTTCGCGAACGGGCAGATCAGGTCGATAACCTTGATGCCGGTTTCGAGCAGCTCGGTCGACGGCGACAGTTGGTCGAACGCCGGAGCCTTCTGGTGGATCGCACGCGTGGTTTCGCTCGAGATCGGGCCGGCTTCGTCGATCGGACGGCCAAGCACGTCCATGATACGGCCGAGGGTCGGCTTGCCGACCGGCACGCTGATCGGGTTGCCCGTGTTCTTCACGATCGTGCCGCGGCGCAGACCATCCGAAGCACCCAGACAGATGGTACGGACCACGCCGTCGCCCAGCTGCTGCTGGACTTCGAGCGTCAGTTCCGAACCTTCCAGAATGAGCGCGTCGTAGATCTTCGGCATGGTTTCACGCGGAAATTCCACGTCGATCACCGCGCCGATGCACTGTACGATCTTGCCTTCTACCAAAGCAGTAGTACTCATCGCTTTTCCTTTAGATACTCAATTCTTCACTCGCGCAAAGGCGCAGTTTCTCCGATGGGCGCGCCGCTCGGGCGCACACGCAACGACCTGCCTGACCGGGGTCAGACGGCCGCCGCTCCACCGACGATTTCCGACAGTTCTTTCGTGATCGCGGCCTGACGGCTCTTGTTGTAGACGAGCTGCAGATCGTTGATGACCGTCTTCGCGTTGTCCGAAGCGGCTTTCATCGCGACCATGCGGGCCGACTGCTCCGATGCCATGTTTTCCGCGACGGCCTGATAGACCAGCGCTTCGACATAACGCACCAGCAGTTCGTCCACCACTGCCTGCGCATCATCCGGCTCGTAGATGTAGTCCCATTGCGTGCTCGGCGTCGTACCGTCTTCTTCCGTGCGCTCGAACTGGTCCGCCGACAATGGCAGCAGTTGCTCGATCACCGGCTCCTGCTTCATCGTGTTGACGAAGCGCGTGTACGCGAGGTACACCGCCGAAATCTTCCCTTCCGAGTACAGGTCGAGCTGCACCTTCACAGCGCCGATCAGTTTTTCCAGATGCGGCGTATCGCCCAGTTGCACGACGTTCGACACGACTTTCGCCTGCAGTCGGTTCAGGAAGCCCAGGCCCTTGCTGCCGATCGCGGTTGCCTCGATCGTCTTGCCCTGGCCTTCCAGTTCCTTGAACTTCTGCAGCGACGCACGCAGCACGTTGGTGTTCATCCCCCCGCACAGACCTTTATCAGTCGTGACGAGGATGATGCCGGCCGCCTTCGCGCCTTCGTTCGACACCATGAACGGGTGACGATACTCCGGGTTCGCACGGCTCATGTGCTCGGCGATATCGCGGACCTTGTCGGCATACGGGCGAGCAGCGCGCATGCGCTCCTGAGCGCGGCGCATCTTCGATGCGGCCACCATCTCCATCGCTTTCGTGATCTTGCGCGTGTTTTGCACGCTCTTGATCTTGCCGCGAATTTCCTTCATTCCAGCCATTGCTTGCTCCTTTGTCGGCCCGAGTTAGCGCTTTAGCGCTAACTCGGGTCCCATGCAATGCGGCCGAAGTAGCGCGGGAGCATTCGCATGCGGCCCGCGCCGCTTCAAGGTCCGTTTATGCCTTGCGGATCACTCGCGGATCAATAAGCGCCGGACTTCTTGAAGTCTTTGACGGCCGTGTGCAGCAGGCCTTCGTCGTCCTTCGAGAGTTCCTTGGTGTCTTCGATACGCTTGACGAGGTCAGCATGGCTCGACTTCAGGTGGTCGCGCAAGCCCTTTTCGAACGGCAGGACTTGAGCAACTTCGAGGTCGTCGAGATAGCCGTTGTTCGCCGCGAACAGCGACACAGCCAGTTCCCACACTTGCAGCGGCTGATACTGCGGCTGCTTCAGCAGTTCCGTCACGCGGCGGCCGCGCTCGAGCTGCTTGCGGGTCGCTTCGTCGAGGTCCGATGCGAACTGCGCGAACGCAGCGAGTTCACGGTACTGCGCCAGGTCGGTACGGATACCGCCCGACAGCTTCTTCACGACCTTCGTCTGAGCCGCGCCACCCACACGCGACACCGACACGCCAGCGTTAATCGCCGGGCGGATACCTGCGTTGAACAGGTCGGTTTCAAGAAAGATCTGGCCGTCGGTAATCGAGATCACGTTCGTCGGAACGAATGCGGTCACGTCGCCTGCCTGCGTTTCGATGACCGGCAGTGCCGTCAGCGAACCGCTCTTGCCCTTCACTTCGCCGTTGGTGAACTTCTCGACGTACTCTTCCGACACGCGAGCAGCACGCTCGAGCAGACGCGAGTGCAGATAGAACACGTCACCCGGATAAGCTTCACGGCCCGGCGGGCGGCGCAGCAGCAGCGAGATCTGACGGTATGCCCAAGCCTGCTTGGTCAAGTCGTCATAAACGATCAGCGCGTCCTGACCGCGGTCGCGGAAGTATTCGCCCATCGTGCAGCCGGCGTACGGTGCGAGGTACTGCATCGCAGCCGATTCCGAAGCCGAAGCGGACACGACGATCGTGTATTCCAGCGCGCCGGTTTCTTCCAGCTTGCGCACCACGTTCATGATCGACGAAGCCTTCTGGCCGATCGCGACGTAGATACAGAAGAGGTTCTTGCCCTTCTGGTTGATGATCGCGTCGACTGCGACTGCGGTCTTGCCGCACTGGCGGTCGCCGATGATCAGCTCACGCTGGCCACGGCCGATCGGCACCATCGCGTCGATCGACTTCAGACCGGTCTGGACCGGTTCCGAAACCGACTTACGCCAGATCACGCCCGGAGCAATCTTTTCGATTGCATCGGTCTTCTTCGCGTTGATCGGGCCTTTGCCGTCGATCGGGTTGCCGAGTGTGTCGACCACGCGGCCGAGCAGTTCCGGACCCACCGGCACTTCCAGAATGCGGCCCGTCGTCTTGACGATGTCGCCTTCCGAAATGTGTTCGTATTCACCCAGAATCACGGCGCCGACCGAGTCGCGCTCGAGGTTCAGCGCGAGACCGAAGGTGTTGCCCGGAAATTCGAGCATTTCGCCCTGCATCACTTCCGACAGGCCGTGGATACGCACGATACCGTCGGTCACGGAGATCACGGTGCCTTGGTTGCGAACGTCTGCGCTCGCGTCAAGGCCCTGGATCCGGCTCTTGATCAGCTCGCTGATCTCAGAGGGATTGAGTTGCATTATTCGCTCCTGATAGTCAATTCTGTTGCGTGCCAGCCGCTAAAACGCGAAGCGCTTCAGGCCGTCAGGGCCGTTTGCATGCTGGCGAGCCGCGCGCGGACCGAGGTATCGAGCACTTCGTCGCCGACCGTCACGCGTACGCCGCCGATCAGCGAGTGATCGACTTCGACCGTCGGCTTCAGCTTGCGCTTGAACTTGCGTTCGAGGCTTGCGACGAGTTCGTTCAACTGCGCACCTTCGAGCGGGAATGCGCTGACGATCAGCACATCTGCTGCCCCTTCGCGGGCGTTCTTCAACTCTTCGAACTGCGAGGCGATTTCCGGCAGCAGCTGCAGGCGATGGTTGTCCACCAGCATCTGCACCAGATTCTTCGCTTGCGCGTTGTCCTTGAGCGGCGACTTGACCGCGGCCAGCAGCAGATCGCTTACCTGGGCACGGCTCACTTTCGGGCTCGAGGCGATCGACAGCACTTCGGGCAGACGCGCAACCTGTGCCAGCTCCTGCACGAGCGTGGACCAGGCGGCGATGTCACCAGCTTCGGCCACGCCAAACAGCGCTTCCGCGTACGGACGGGCGATGGTTGCAAGTTCGGCCATGATCAGAGCTCGGCTTTCAGTTGATTCAGCAGGTCAGCATGAGCCGCCTGGTCGACTTCGCGCTGCAGGATCTGTTCAGCGCCCTTCACAGCGAGTGCAGCAACTTCGCCACGCAGCGCTTCGCGCGCCTTCACGACTTGCTGATCCGCGTCGGCCTTCGCCTGCGCGATGATGCGGGCGGCTTCCGCCTGCGCCTGAGCCTTGATTTCGTCGGCGACTGCGACAGCGCGCTTTTCAGCGTCGGCAATGCGTTGCTGGCCGTCGTTGCGAGCCTGAGCCAGTTCCTGGTCGACGCGCTTGTGAGCGGCTTCGAGTTCCTGCTTGCCCTTTTCCGCGGCGGACAGACCGTCGGCGATCTTCCTCGCGCGCTCGTCGATGGCGTTGATCAGCGGCGGCCACACGAATTTCATCGTGAACCACGCGAGGATCAGGAACACGACCATTTGCGCAAACAGGGTTGCGTTGAGATTCACGGTGTTTCCTTAAACGTTGCTAGTTCGGAAAGTGAAACGGCAAGGCGCTCATCGATTCTGCTCGATCAGCGCCCCAGTACCCGTTCCGCCCTGCGCCTTTACCTGTTATAGCTCAGGCGCAAACCTCCGAGGAACCTCAGCCTGCCAGCTTCGAGAGCAGCGGGTTCGCGAACGCAAACAGCATTGCCACACCAACGCCAATCAGGAACGCCGCATCGATCAGACCAGCCAGCAGGAACATCTTGGTTTGCAGCGGGTTCATCAGTTCCGGTTGACGGGCGCATGCTTCGATGTACTTGCCGCCCATCAGACCGATACCGATACAGGCGCCGATAGCACCCAGGCCGATGATGATGCCGATACCGATGGCGGTCAGACCCTGGATGTTGGCGATGAAAGCTTGCATGATCACTCCTTTGTGAAAAGTCTTTTAGAACTGGTTGGAACTGGGATTTGAAAAACTACGATTCTTTTACCGACGGCGCAGGTTAGTGCGTGTCGTGTGCCTGGCCGATGTACACCAGCGTCAGCATCATGAAAATGAACGCCTGCAGCAGAACGATCAGGATGTGGAAGATTGACCACACTGTGCCGGCGACCACGTGGCCGATGAAGCCAAGCACCGTCGTGTCCGCGCCGAAGCTCCAGAGGCTGCCGAGCAGGGCAATCAGCAGGAACAACAGTTCGCCCGCGTACATGTTGCCGAACAACCGCATGCCGAGCGAGACCGTCTTCGCGACGAACTCGATGATGTTCAGTGCGAGGTTCGGGATCCACAGCAGCGGATGCGCGCCGAACGGAGCGGACAGCAGTTCATGCACGAAGCCGCCAACGCCCTTGATCTTGAAGTTGTAGTAAATCATCAGCACGAACACGCCGAGCGCGATACCGATCGTGCCGTTCAGGTCGGCGGTCGGCACGATGCGGTGGTGCGGGATGGCTTCGGACAGACCCAGCCAGCCGATCACACGGCCCGGCAGGTCGACGGGAATGAAGTCGAGTGAGTTCATTAGCGCGACCCAGACGAACACGGTCAGCGCGAGCGGCGCGATGAAGGTGCGCGAGCCGTGGATCATGGCCTTCGATTGATCCTCGACCATTTCGACAAGCATTTCGATCGCGCATTGGAAGCGACCCGGCACGCCGGCCGTTGCCTTGCGGGCTGCCAGATGCAGCACGAAGATCGTGACGAGGCCGCACACGATCGACCAGAAAAGGGTGTCGAGATTCCACACATGGATGTCGAAAATCGACGTCTGGTGTGCGGTGGAAAAGTTCTGCAAGTGGTGCGCGATGTACTCGGACGGATCCATTGCGCGCGTGCCTTCGCTAGCTGCCATATCGTTAAAGCCACCCAAATTGTCGAAAATCGTTCGAGGCCGCTCCCGCCGAAACACTGTGTTGCGGGAACGCGCCGGGTGCGGGCCCTGTCTCACCCGCACACCCGTGCCGGCGCTGCGCGCCGGCCTTAAATTCTTTTTGCTGCTGTTTTTTGTGCTGCTACCTTAGCGCCACGCCAAGGCGATCCAGTAAGTCTTCAGCGCGATGAGGTAGGTCACGAGCAGCGGAATCCAGCGTACGTCGTGATACCAGAAGGCGATTGCGACAAACATCGCAATCGTTGTCCCCATCTTGAGTGCTTCGCCGATCATCCAGCTCATCACGGTCTCGGCGCCGCCCTGCTTTTTCAGTCGTGCCGCGAACAACGCGCCCGGCACCCAGCAGATCGCCCCCCCGAGGAACGCGGACAGCGCAGCAGCGCCCGGCGGCTTGTAGAACAGCCACCACAACAGCGTTGCGACCAGGGACAAAACCATTTGCGCTGCGACGACCCTGAACGGCGTTACGCGCGATGGACGACCCACGCCGGGACCAAACAGCTTTTCCGCCTCGGCCCGCGTGAGCGGAACGATATTGTTATCTTCCTGCGCGTCATCCCACGCTTCGGCCGGATCGAACTGCCGACTGGAGGACATCTCGGGTGCGGAGCGTTCAGCGCGGTGTCTGTCGTCACCATTCTCCGGCGACAGATTCGACGTTTTGACCGCCATCGCAATGTTCCGAAAGTCTCGTTCAGCCCGCGAGTTTACGCAGCGCTTACGGGGTTGCCGTGCAATTAAATCCGGGCGATTGTAAGCGATAGTTGCAGGCAATTCAAGACTTTAGGCCAGCCTATAACCGCGTGAAACTTCCCTTCACGATGCGGTAAAACGTACGCTAACGACGCGAAACACGTCAAATGTAAGGCAGGCGGGGGGGCGGCAAAACCCGTGCGGGTGGTCGCGTGGATCGAAGCTCGTTGGCAGTGCGTTCCGACGCAGCGGCAGACGTCTCGAAAATGCAACAAATGCCTCTTTTTTAAGGGCTGAACGGGATAGCTCTTCTAATCAACTGAATCAGCCTCACCGCAAATTTCGATGATGATCGGGTCGCTTTTAATAGCGGCTCGTCAGGATGATTATCGCGTGAATGGGGAGCGTCTGAAGCTAGGATTCCTGATTATTCGTGCATCGGTTGTTTTGGAATCCGCAATAGTCGCTCGCACCGAGGTAGACCAACTCGCGGCAGTGCTCATGCACAGGCCGCCAGCCGTTCACCACTCTTGCCTGCTGAGCGCCAATCTGTGCTCAGACGTTCGCGTTCCCGCGCAAACGAACCAGAATGCCTTCCAGCGCGTCGAGATCGCCGAAGTCGACCAGCACCTGGCCGCGACCGCGTCGGCCGAGCTTGATTTTCACCGTAGCGGACAGCAGGTCCGACAGTTCCTCTTCCAGGCGTCGCGTGTCACGGCCGCCGTCCGGATTCGCGCGGGCCTTGGCCGCCGGCGTCACCTTCGTGGTCATCGCAACCAGCTTTTCCGTCTCGCGCACAGACAGGCGCTTGTTGACGACCTGGTTGGCCAGCGTGATCTGCGTCGCGGCATCGACGGCGAGCAGCGCGCGAGCGTGGCCCATGTCGAGATCGCCGGCGAGCAACATCGTCTGTACCGGTGTCGCAAGGTTCAGCAGACGCAGCAGGTTCGACACCGCGCTGCGCGAGCGGCCCACCGACTCTGCCGCCTGCTCATGCGTGAAATTGAATTCGTCGAGCAGGCGCTGGATCCCCTGGGCCTCTTCGAGGGGATTCAGATCCTCGCGCTGGATGTTTTCGATCAGCGCCATCGCCGCGGCGGCCTGGTCGGGCACGTCCTTCACAAGCACCGGCACCTCGTCGAGGCCCGCAAGCCGCGCCGCGCGAAAACGCCGCTCCCCCGCGATGATCTCATAGCGGTCCGCCGCGATCGGACGCACGAGAATCGGCTGCATCAGCCCTTGCGCGCGGATGCTCGCCGCAAGCTCCTGCAGCGCGCCTTCGTCCATGCGCGTGCGCGGCTGGTATTTGCCCGCCTGCATCTTGCCGAGCGGCAATACGTTCGGCGCGCCGTCGATCACCGCTGCCTCGGTGATATCGGCGGTGCCGCCGAGCAATGCCTCCAGACCGCGGCCCAGTCCCTTCTTTCTCGCTACTGCATTCATCGTGCTTCCTCGATCCGCTTAGGATGCCTGGGGCGCGTCATTCAGCGCGCGCACCCGCTCAATCATTTCGACGCCGAACTGCACGTACGCCTGCGCGCCTCGCGACGCCCTGTCGAACACCACACCGGGCAGCCCGTAGCTGGGCGCCTCGGCCAATCGCACGTTGCGTGGAATCACCGCGTCGAAGACCTTGTCGCCGAAGTGCTCTTTCAATTGATCCGAGACTTGCTGTTGCAACGTAATGCGCGGATCGAACATGACGCGCAGCAGACCGATCACCTTGAGGTCGCGATTCAGATTCGCATGGACCTGCTTGATCGTGTTGACGAGGTCGGACAGACCTTCGAGCGCGAAGTATTCGCACTGCATCGGAATGACGACGCCGTGCGCGGCGCATAGTCCGTTGAGCGTCAGCAGTGACAAAGCCGGCGGGCAATCGATCAGCACGAAATCGTACTCGCCCTCGACCCCGGCGAGCGCCGCCTTCAGTTGACGCTCGCGATTCTGCATGCTGACGAGTTCGACCTCGGCGCCCGCGAGCTCACGGTTCGCGGGAAGCACGTCGTATCCGACCGCCTCGGGCCGTACGCGCGCATCGGCCACCGACACGTTGTCCACGAGCACCTCGTAGACCGTGTTCGTACATTCGGCCTTGTCGATACCGCTGCCCATCGTGGCGTTGCCTTGCGGGTCCAGATCGATGAGAAGGACTCGCTGTCCCTGCGCTGCCAGGCTCGCGGCCAGATTGACTGTGGTGGTCGTCTTGCCGACGCCGCCCTTCTGGTTCGCAACGCAGAAGATTTTTGCCATCGTTGGTGTGTCCCTTTTGCTGCTTGGATGAAGTGAAAATCGTTGAGGGTGCTGACAGGCCGAAGTGGCCGTCAGCTTTCGGGGTCCACTCGCACCTCGATCAGATGCCGCTCGGCATCGAGCGACGGCACGTTCAGCCGGATGATCTGTTCCACGTGAGCGCCCGCCGGCAGACGCGCGATTTCGGCATCCGGCCGCATACCCTTCATCGCCCAAATTGCGCCCTGCTCCGCAACCAGATGACGGGCCAGTGTAACGAAATCCGAGAGTTCTGCGAACGCGCGCGAGACAATTACGTCGAACTTTGCCGGTACTTCGGCGCCAGGCCGCAGCGTCTCCACCCGACCGGTCACAACCGACAGGTTCGCGAGGCCCAGTTCCGCCTTCGCCTGCGACTGAAAGGCAGTCTTCTTATGGACGATGTCGTTCGTCGTGATGGTCCAATCGGGCAGCACGATCGCGAGCACGATGCCCGGCACCCCCCCGCCCGAACCGACGTCGAGTACCGACGACGGCCCGCGCGGCGCCAGGTGCGGCACGATCGATAGCGAATCGAGAATGTGCTGGATTAGCATCTGCCTCGGATCGCGGATCGCTGTCAGGTTGTAGACGTTGTTCCACTTCGCGAGCAGCGCGACGTAATCGAGCAGCTTGCGCTGCTGCGCGTCGCTGAGTTCGAGACCAAGTTGACGGACACCGTCCGCCAGCAATGACGCCAAGGCCTGCTGGTCGATTCCCCTCTGCGCTGCCGTCATTGAACCACCGGCGTGCTGTCGGCGCCGGGCTCGGCGGACTTCGACGGACGACGCCCGAGGCCACGCTTCAGATGGACCATCAGCAGAGAGATGGCGGCAGGCGTGATACCGGAAATACGCGACGCCTGTCCGATCGTTTCCGGCCGGAACTGCATCAACTTCTGGCGAGCTTCGAACGACAGCCCACGGACCTCGGTGTAGTCCAGCCCTTCAGGCAGACGCGTGTTCTCTTGCGCCTCGTTGCGTTCGATCTCACCGGCCTGTCGGTCGATGTAGCCCTGATATTTGACGCCGATTTCGATCTGTTCCTGGATTTGCGCGAGCAGCACGGGGTCTTCCGCAAGTGCTTCGGGCGCGCCACAGGTGCCGTCACGCAGCCCGCAGACGCCGTCGTAGCTGACGCCCGGACGACGCAGCAGGTCCGCGAGACTGTATTCGTGGTCGATTGGCTTGCCAAGCAAGGCGGTCGCCTCTTCTGCCGGTAAGGTCTTGGGATTGACCCAGGTTGAACGCAAGCGCTGTGTTTCACGTGAAACAGCGTCACGCTTGCGACTGAAGGCGTCCCAGCGGGCGTCATCGACCACGCCGAGTTCGCGCCCGATCTCCGTCAACCGCATATCAGCGTTGTCTTCGCGCAAGCTCAGACGGTACTCCGCGCGGCTCGTGAACATCCGGTACGGCTCGGACACCCCGCGCGTGACTAGATCGTCCACGAGCACGCCGAGATAAGCTTGGTCGCGACGCGGACACCACGCTTCCTTGCCTTGCACGAACAGACCGGCGTTGATGCCGGCCAGAGTGCCCTGTGCAGCTGCCTCTTCGTAGCCGGTCGTACCGTTGATCTGTCCGGCGAAGAACAGGCCACTGATTACCTTCGTTTCTAGGGATGCCTTCAGGCCACGCGGATCGAAATAGTCGTACTCGATCGCGTAGCCCGGGCGCAGGATATGCGCATGCTCGAGCCCACGCATGGAACGCACCAGCTCGAGCTGCACGTCGAAGGGCAGGCTCGTCGAGATCCCGTTCGGATAGAACTCGTTGGTCGTCAGACCTTCCGGCTCGAGGTAGATCTGATGCGATTCCTTCGACGCAAACCGGTGAATCTTGTCCTCGATCGACGGGCAATAGCGTGGCCCCACCCCCTCGATGACGCCCGTGTACATTGGCGAACGATCGAGACCGCCGCGAATGATGTCGTGTGTCCGTTGATTCGTACGCGTGACCCAGCACGGCACCTGGCGCGGGTGCTGCTCGACACGCCCGAGGAACGAAAACACCGGCACCGGGTCCAGATCGCCGGGCTGCTCTTCGAGCTGCGAATAGTCGATCGTGCGACCGTCGATTCGCGGTGGCGTACCGGTCTTAAGCCGGCCCTGCGGTAGCTTCAGCTCTTTCAACCGCGCCGACAGCGAAACCGCAGCCGGGTCGCCCGCGCGTCCGCCGGTGTAGTTGTTCAACCCCACGTGAATCTTGCCGTCAAGGAACGTGCCCGCGGTTAGCACCACCGCGCGCGACCGGAAACGAATACCCACTTGCGTGATGGCGCCGACCACGCGGTCGCCCTCGACCATCAGATCGTCGACGGCCTGCTGAAATAGCCAGAGGTTCGGCTGATTCTCTAGACGATGGCGGATCGCCGCTTTGTACAGCACGCGGTCAGCCTGAGCGCGCGTCGCGCGGACCGCCGGTCCTTTCGACGAATTCAGGATCCGAAACTGGATGCCGCTTTCGTCGGCAGCGGCCGCCATGGCGCCACCCAGCGCATCGACCTCCTTGACCAGATGGCCTTTGCCAATGCCGCCAATCGACGGATTGCAGCTCATCTGACCAAGGGTCTCGATGTTATGGGTCAAAAGCAGCGTTTTGTTGCCCATGCGCGCCGACGCTAAAGCAGCTTCGGTGCCGGCATGACCGCCGCCGACGACGATTACGTCAAATTCTGTGGGAAAAAGCATCGCGGGATCTCACGCCAGATCGTCGCGTGAGCCTTCAAAAGAAATGTATGGGCGAATTATAACGGGTTCAGTTTCGGCCCGAATTTCGTCCGAGTGGTGAAACAATAAAAAAGCGGTGTGTTTCACGTGAAACACACCGCTTCCAGAGACAGCGATCAGCGAAATAAGTGCGGGCTTATGCGACCTTTTTGGCAAGACCGAGATAGGTTTCGATCACCCGGGGATTTTGCGCGAGGTCGGTTGCCGGTCCTTCCAGTGCCAACTCGCCGGTTTCCAGCACGTAGCCGTAGTCCGAGATCTGCAATGCAGCGCGCGCATTCTGCTCGATTAGCAGCGTCGCGACGCCCGTCTGCCGCAAGGCGCTGATGATGTGAAAGATTTCCTTCACGATCAGCGGCGCGAGACCGAGGCTCGGCTCGTCCAGCATCAGCAGATCGGGCTTGCCCATCAGGGCGCGGCCGACCGCGAGCATCTGCCGCTCGCCGCCGGAAAGCGTGCCGGCCGCCTGCTTGCGCCGCTCCTTCAGCCGCGGAAACAGTTCGAACACCGGTTCCAGCTGATCGAGAAAGTTGCGCTCCCCTGCTCGCTTGCGCCGGTAGGCGCCAAGCAGCAGATTGTCCTCGACGGTCATCGAAGCGAAAAGCTCGCGCTTTTCCGGCACCAGACACATTCCAAGCGCAACGCGTTTTTCGACCGGCATCGCGCTGACGTCGTCGCCCTGATAGGAAACCGCGCCTTTCGCATGACCGGACGTCGGCAACGCGCCCATGATCGCATTCAGCAGCGTCGACTTTCCCGCGCCGTTCGGGCCGATCACGGAGACGATCTGCCCCGCCCGCACCTTGATCGCCGCATTGTGCAGCGCTTCAACCTTGCCGTAGCGCACGGACAGTTGGCTCACTTCGAGAATCGGTCCCGTTGCCGCCACGCCGGTCGTTGTCATGTCGTCCATCATTCCACGCCACCCAGATACGCTTCGAGCACCGCCGGATCCTGCTGGACTTCCTGCGGCAGGCCCTCAGCGATCCGCGTGCCGAACTCCATCACCACGAGCCGGTCAGTCAAATTCATCACGAAATCCATGTCGTGCTCGACGAGCAGCACGCTCATCCCTTCTGTCTTCAGTCTGCGCAGCAGTTCGGCGAGCTGAAGCTTTTCCTGATACCGGAGACCAGCGGCCGGTTCATCGAGCAATAGCAGAGTCGGGTCGCAGCACAGGGCGCGCGCAATTTCGAGAATCCGCTGTTGACCAAGCGCGAGGCTGCCCGCTTCGTCATACATGTGCTGTTCGAGGCCGACGCGGCGAATCTGCCGAGCGGCTTCGGCCATCAACCGCTGCTCTTCGGAGCTGTTCAGCCGCACGACACTGCGCCACACGCCCGCATGGCCACGTAGATGCGCACCGATCGCGACGTTCTCGAGCACGGTCATACCCGGCAGCAGCTTCACGTGCTGGAACGTCCGGCCGATGCCGCGCTTGACGATTTCACGCGAACTCAGCGCATCGATGCGCTCGCCGCGGAACGTGATCTCGCCGCTTGTCGCCTGCAGCACACCGGTCACGAGATTGAAGGTCGTCGACTTGCCCGCGCCGTTCGGTCCGATCAGCCCGATGATCTGCCCTGCTTTGACCTCGAAGCTGACGTCGTTCACCGCGACCAGACCGCCGAACTGCTTGCGCGCCTTGTTCACCGTCAGCAGGTCTTCGCCGGTCTGTGGCTTGTTGCGCTGCGGCAGAGGATCCGCGTGATCTGCGAGATGCGCCCGCGGGCCACGCGGGAAAAAGCGCGCGACGAACGGCCAGACGCCCTGCCGCGCGTACTGCAGAAGCAGCACCATGATGATGCCGAACACGATCACTTCGAAGTTGCCGTTCTCGCCGAGCAGTTTTGGCAGCAGCGTCTGCAAATAGTCCTGCAGCACGGTCAGGATCGCCGCGCCGAGCACCGCGCCCCAGACGTGCGAGACGCCGCCCACCACCGCCATGAACAGGAACTCGATGCCGTGATTCAGTCCAAACGGCGTCGGATTCACGGCGCGCTGCAAGTGCGCGTACAGAAAACCCGAGACCGACGCAAGCACCGCCGCATAGACGAAAATCACGACGCGCATCCAGCCGGTGTTGACGCCCATTGCCTCGGCCATCAGACCGCCGCCGCGCAACGCGCGGATTGCGCGACCCGGCCGGCTATTAAGCAGATTCTGAACAGAGACGACCGCACCGAGCACGACCACCCAGATCAGGTAATAGATATGGCGGCCGGACTCAAGATTGATCCCGAAAACATTCAACACCGGGATGCCGTTGATGCCGTCGTACTTGCCGAGCATGTCGAGATTGCCGAACAGGTAGAACAGCGCGAGCCCCCACGCAATCGTGCCGAGCGGCAGAAAGTGGCCGGATAGGCGCATCGTCACGAGACCGAGCATCAGCGCAACCAGGGCAGTGACGATCACGCCCGCGATCAGTGCGAGCCACGGCGACACGCCGAAGTTCGTCGTCAGATACGCGGTTGCATACGCGCCGATGCCAACGAACGCGGCCTGCCCGAAGCTCGTCATCCCGCCGATGCCGGTCAACAGCACGAGGCCGATCGCGACGATCGAATAGAGACCGATGTAGTTCAGCAGCGTGACCCAGTACTCGGGTACATGGATCGGATGCGGCAGAACCGGCAAAGCGAACAGCACCACGAGGAACAACCAGAAGAACTTCTTTTGCATGATTCGTTTCATCGTGTCACTCCGCTTCCTCTTCGGCGTGCGGGCTCGCAAGACTGCGCCACAGCAGCACCGGGATGATTAACGTGAAAACGATCACTTCCTTATAAGCACTAGCCCAGAACGACGAATACGACTCCAGCAGACCAACGAGAATCGAGCCGGCCGCCGCCAGCGGATAGCTGACCAGACCGCCGATGATCGCGCCCACGAAGCCCTTCAAACCGATCAGGAAGCCCGAGTCGTAGTAGATCGTCGTGAGCGGCGCGACGAGGATGCCGCACAGTGCGCCGAGCCCCGCCGCAAGCGTGAATGCGAGGCGTCCCGCCTGCGTGGTGCCGATGCCGACGAGCCGCGCGCCGAGCCGGTTCACCGACGTCGCGCGCAACGCCTTGCCCGAAATCGAGCGATCGAAGTACAAATACAGCGCGCCGATCAGCACGGCCGCGGTGCCGATCACCCACAGGCTCTGTCCGGAGATCGACAACGTGCCGATGTTGAACGTCGCATCGGAAAACGCGTTGGTGCGCGAGCCTTCGGCGCCGAACATCACGAGGCCGAGACCGACCATCACGAAATGCACGGCCACCGCGACGATCAACAGCAGCAGCGTGGTCGCCTCCGCGATCGGCTCGTAGGCAAGGCGATACACGAACGGACCCATCGGAATCACGATCAGCAGCGTCAGCGCGATCTGCACGATCATCGGCAGCGGCTGCAGGAAGATGCCGCGCGTGAGCGCGTAGACCGCGATCGGAAACAGCAGGTACTTCCCCGCCAGCACGGGCAGCGTGCGCGCCGCATGACGACGCCGCTCAGCATGCCGCAACACGGCCGCCGTCTCGACGACGAAGCATGCCGCGCCCATCGCCATCAACAGCCAGCAGGTGGCCGGAAACTTCTGCGTTTGCAGTGCGGCGAGCGTCAACGCACCGTACGAAACGAACTCCCCTTGCGGGATGAAGATCACCCGCGTGACGGAGAACACCAGCACCAGCGCAAGCGCGAGCAGCGCGTAGATCGCGCCGGTCGTGATGCCGTCCTGCGCGAGGATCGCCGCAATTGATAGATCCATACTTCCTCGTCCTGAAGCGTCGAAATCGAAAAACCGGGAAACAGTCGCGACGGCGCGGTGCGAAGCCGGCCATCGATCTGCATGTCAGAAAAGACAACCGCCGCGCCGGGACGCGGCGCGGCGGTCGATGCCATTGTCGTCGAACACAATGGCAATGCGGCGTCATGCACCGCAGATTGCGCGAGAGGCGCGTACCGCTACTTGTTTTTGTAAATAGTCTTAGTTGTTCTGCAACTTCCACTTGCCGTCGACGATCTGCACGATCACGCGTGCGCGCTGGTCGAGGCCGTTGTGGTCGTTCGCGGTGGTGTTCATGATGCCGTGCGACACTGGCAGCTCCTTGATGTTTTCGAGCGCGTTGCGCAGCGCCACGCGGAACTCCGGCGTGCCCGGCTGGGCGGTCTTCAGCGCGACCGGAATCGCAGCCTGCAACATCTGGCCGGCATCCCATGCGTGGCCGCCGAAGGTCGCGACCGAACCCGCGCCATAAGCCTTCTCATAGGCGTTCTTATAGGCTTCCGCCGACTTCTTCACCGGGTTCGAATCCGGCAATTGATCGACGACGAGAATCGGACCGGCCGGCAGCAGTTCGCCGTCGCAATCCTTGCCGCACACACGCAGGAAGTCGTTGTTCGCGACCCCGTGAGTCTGATAGATCTTGCCCTTGTAGCCACGCTCCTTCAGCGTCTTGGCCGGCAGCGCCGACGGCGTGCCCGAGCCCGCGATCAGCACCGCGTCGGGATTCGCGCCCATCGTCTTCAGCACCTGGCCGGTCACCGATGCATCGGTGCGGTTGAAGCGCTCGTTCGACACGATCTTCAGGTTGTGCGCTTTCGCGGCGGCGTCGAACGTCGTGTTCCAGCTGTCGCCGTATGCGTCCGAGAATCCGATGAAGCCGACCGTCTTCACGCCGTGATGCTGCATGTAATCGGCGATCGCTTCGGCCATCAGGCTGTCGTTCTGAGGCGGTTTGAATGCCCATGCGCGCTTCGCATCCATCGGCTGAATGATCGCGGCCGATGCCGCGAGCGAGATCACCGGTGTCTTGCCCTCAGCGGCCGGATCGAGCATCGCGAGCGAATTCGGCGTGACGGTCGAGCCGATGATCGCGTCGACGTGGTCTTCGTCGATCAGCTTGCGCGTGTTCTGCACGGCCTTGCTGGTGTCCGACCCGTCGTCGAGGATGATGTACTGCACGCTCTTGCCGCCGATCTCCTTCGGCAGCAACGCGATCGTGTTCTTTTCAGGAATCCCGAGCGACGCGGCCGGCCCCGTCGTCGACAACGTGACGCCGATCTTCACCTGCGCGAATGCAGCCCCCGCGCCGCACATCAGCGCCATCGCGATGCCGGTGCGTACCCAATGCCTTGTCTTTTTCATTGCGAGTCTCCAAACGCTTTGAAATGCGCCTATCTGTAAACCGGCTTGCTGGGCCGGGTGTTTGAATCTAGTGAGCGGGTTCAGGTGTGCCAAGCATGGTTTTCCCTGCTCGGCGCGCATACCTTCCCCCGCTGCGTCGGGTACCGCTCCTCTCGCGTCGCGCGAGCGCGCATTCGCGTCATACGCCGCGTTTCTGTGCCGCGGCTTTATTCCAACCAGGCATTTCATAAACCACTAATATGTTAGTAGTTTGCGTTCTGCATGATCGACGGTCAAGAGAGCGTGCGCCAAATGCGGGTTTGTCCTGAAGCAGCGAAACCACACTTTTGCGCGATGCGGACACCTGGCCCGGATAATAAAAAAGACGCGTCAACCGCACGCGTCTTTTTCGATGAGGTCCCGTGGCGCAGAGCCTTCGCTCAGTCGCCGGCGAGCTTCCACTTGCCGTCGACGATCTGCACCATCACGCGCGCCCGCTGATCGAGGCCGGCATGGTCGTTCCCGCTCATGTTGAAGATGCCGTGCGACGCGGGCAGATCTTTCGTGCCTTCGAGCGCGGCACGCAGCGCCTCGCGGAATGCCGGCGTGCCTGGCTGCCCCTTCTTCAACGCGAGCGGGATCGCATGCTGCAGCAGCAGACCCGCGTCCCATGCGTGACCGCCGAACGTCGACACCGACCCCGCGCCATATGCCGTTTCATACGCATGCTTGTACGCAAGCGCGCTTTTCTTCACCGGATTCGCCTCGGGCAGTTGCTCGGCGACCAGCAGTGGGCCAGCGGGCAGCCACGTGCCCTCGCAATCCTTGCCGCACACGCGCAGAAAGTCGTTGTTCGCGACGCCGTGCGTCTGATAGTACTTGCCCTTGTAGCCGCGCTCCTTCAGCGTTTTCTGCGGCAGCGCGGCCGGCGTGCCCGCACCGGCGATCAGCACCGCGTCCGGGTTCTGCGACATCATCTTCAGCACCTGGCCCGTGACCGATGCATCGTTGCGCGCGAAGCGCTCGTTCGCGACGATCTTGATCTTCGCGAGGTCAGCGGCTTTGCTGAATTCCTTGAACCAGCTCTCGCCGTACGCGTCGGAAAAGCCGATGAACGCGACCGTCTTCACGCCGTGATTGGCCATGTGCTGCGCAATCGCCGTGGCCATCAGAATGTCGTTTTGCGGCGTTTTGAAGACCCATCCACGCTTCGCGTCCATCGGCTCGACGATGCCCGCGGCCGCGGCCAGAGAGATCATCGGCGTCGAGGTTTCGGCAGCGACGTCGATCATGGCGAGCGAGTTCGGCACGACGGTCGAGCCGATCAGTGCATCGACGTGATCTTCGCTAGTGAGCTTGCGGGCGTTCTTGACCGCCTGGGTGGAATCGGTTGCGTCGTCGAGGACGATGTAGTCGATCTTCTGGCCCGCCACTTCTTTCGGCAGCAGCGCGATCGTGTTCTTTTCCGGAATGCCGAGCGATGCGGCCGGTCCTGTTGCCGACACGGTGACGCCGATTTTCACGTCCGCGAATGCATGGCCGCTCCAGGCAGCCGAGACCCCTGTGGCGACCAATGCCGCGCTGATCCAACGCAATGCCGACTTCATCCTGCTCCTCTATTAACCCCGTTATTCAATTGCAATTAAATCCGCAGATTTAATTGCCAACCCAGTGGTCGGTGAATAAGCGAGTGTAGCGGACGCAAGCGCCGTGCTGCAAGCGTTTCGCAGGCTTGTGATGTTTACCCCAGCGGCTAACGGAGAGTAAAAAATGGCGCGTGAAATAGCCGGGAGATTGCGTCAAAAAATTCGATAAACACAAATAAAAAAGCGCTGTTGGATATCAATCCAACAGCGCTTTCTTCTGGGCACTGAGTGCCTCACTTGTCTCCTCGTTCTCCACCTGCAAATTCGTGGTGCATCAGAACTGCATGAAGATTAAACGACCACCCCCAACAGTCACAACTAGCAATTACCCTAGTGGTGCACTGCGGCACCGGATTGGGGCGCGTAGGGCGCATTTCGTCACACGGTTTGCCACAGGTTCGCCCGAGCCCTTGATCCAGCGGACCTTCTGCATGAGCCGCAATTAGATCGGAGGTCGAAGCAATCTCGTATCGCACTGCATCAAGCGAGCGACCACGCGGGCGGGATCAAACAGCCAATCTCAAGCCCGCAACGGTCGCACTCGCGCGACGATCTCACCGACGATGCCGCGCCGGAACGCCAGCACACACGCGATGAAAATCAGCCCGGTGACGATCGTCACCGATTCGCCGAGCGAGCGGAACCAGTCGATGCCGGTCATCGACGCGAGTGCCGCGCCGATATCGCCGAGCCTGTCTTCGAGCGACACGATCAACGCGGCGCCGAGCAACGGCCCGAACAGCGTGCCCATGCCGCCCACCAGCGTCATCAGGATCACGAGGCCGGACATCGTCCAATAGGCATCGCTCAGCGTTTCGAAGCCTTGCACCAGCACCTTCAGCGAACCCGCGAGACCCGCAATGCCGGCCGACAGGATGAATGCGAGCAGCTTGAAACGGTCGGTGTCGTAGCCGAGCGACACCGCGCGCGGCTCGTTTTCCTTGATCGCGACGAGCACCTGCCCGAACGGCGAATGCACGATCCGCACGATCAGCAGGAAAGCCGCGACGATCACCGCGAGCACGACGAAATATAGCGCGAGGTCCGAAGAGAGATCGAGCACGCCGAACAGCTTGCCCCGCGGCACGCCTTGCAGCCCGTCTTCCCCGTGCGTGAACGGCGCCTGCAGGAACACGAAGTAGACCATCTGCGCGAGCGCGAGCGTCACCATCGCGAAGTAGATACCCTGACGGCGAATCGCGAAGAAGCCGACGACGAGCCCAAGCAGCGTCGCCGCCGCGGTGCCGCTCAGCACGCCGAGCTCCGGCGAAAAGCCGAGCGTCTGCATCGCATAGCCGGTGACGTAACCGGCCGACGCGAGAAACATCGCATGACCAAAGGACAGCAAGCCCGTATAGCCGATCAGCAGATTGAAGGCGGCCGCGAACAGCGCGAAGCACAGCACCTTCATCACGAAGAGCGGATAGATGCCGAGCACCGGCACCGCGAGCAGCACGATCAGCAGCAGACCGTAGAGCACCTTTCTCTGCATCATTTTTCCCTGCCGAAAAGACCCGCCGGACGCACGAGCAACACGAGCGCCATGATCACGAAGACGACGGTCGCCGACGCCTCGGGGTAGAACACACGCGTGAGTCCTTCGACTACGCCGAGCATCAGGCCGGTCAGGATCGAGCCCATGATCGAGCCCATGCCGCCGATCACGACCACCGCGAACACGGTGATGATCATCGACTGGCCCATCAGGGGCGAGACCTGAATCACCGGCGCGGCGAGCACGCCGGCAAACGCCGCGAGCGCGACGCCGAAGCCGTAGGTCAGCGTGATCATCAGCGGCACGTTGACGCCGAACGCCTCGACGAGCTTCGGGTTTTCGGTGCCCGCGCGCAGATACGCGCCAAGCCGCGTCTTCTCGATCACGAACCAGGTCGCAAAGCACACGACCAGTGACGCGACCACCACCCATGCGCGATAGTTCGGCAGATACATGAAGCCGAGATTGGTCGCGCCCGACAGCGCCGACGGCACATCGTACGGCTGGCCCGACGAGCCGTAGATCGAATGGAACACGCCCTCGATCACGAGTGTGAGGCCAAACGTCAGCAACAGGCCATACAGATGATCGAGCTTGTAAAGCCAGCGCAGCATCGAGCGCTCGATCGCGACGCCGACCAGTCCGACGATCAGCGGCGCGAGCACGAGCATCACCCAGTACGGCAGATTGAAATACGACAGCCCCATCCACGCGAGCATCGCCCCGAGCATGAACAGCGCGCCATGCGCGAAGTTGATCACGTTGAGCAGGCCGAAAATAATCGCCAGCCCGAGGCTCAGAATCGCGTAGAACGAGCCGTTCACGAGCCCGAGCAGAAGCTGGCTCAGCATCGCCGGTAGCGGAACGCCAAAGATGTCCATTGAAGCCCTTAGCCCTTCAAGCCATCGTCAAGGTGAGATCGGTGACGCACGATCCGGCCGGCACGCGACGAGAGGCGACGCTGCCCATCGCGTGCGGCATCTGAAACGGTCATCCGCCAGCGCGTGCCCCTGCAGCGCCGGCGGTCCTCTCAGGTCTGCGCGGTCCTCGACCGCTTACTGCGCCCGCGCTTACTTCCACAGCGCGCAGCGGGTCTGCGCCTTGGTCGTGAAGGCCTGGTCGCCCGGAATCGTCGCAGTGATCTTGTAGTAATCCCACGGCTCCTTCGATTCGGCCGGCGTCTTCACCTGCATCAGGTACATGTCGTGGATCATGCTGCCGTCCTGACGGATGTAGCCCTTCGCGTAGAAGTCGTCGATCTTCGTCTTGTGCAACTGCGCCATCACCTTGTCCGGATCGGTCGAGCCCACCGCCTGCACCGCCTTCAGATAGTTCATCGTCGCCGAGTAGTCGGCAGCCTGCAGGCTCGACGGCATCTTCTTCATCTTGTCGAAGTAGCGCTGCGACCACTTACGCGTGTCGGCGTCCTTGTTCCAGTACCAGCTGTCGGTCAACACGAGACCTTGCGTCGTTTCGAGACCGAGGCTGTGCACGTCGTTGATGAACATCAGCAGCGCGGCGAGCTTCATCGTCTTGGTGATGCCGAATTCCTTCGCGGCCTTGATCGCGTTGATCGTGTCGCCGCCCGCGTTCGCGAGGCCGAGGATCTGTGCCTTCGACGCCTGCGCCTGCAGCAGGAACGACGAGAAGTCCGACGCCGACAGCGGATGACGCACCTCGCCGAGCACCTGGCCGCCGTTCGCCTTCACGACCTCCGAGGTCGCTTTTTCGAGCGCCTTGCCGAATGCGTAGTCTGCCGTCAGGAAGTACCACGTCTTGCCGCCCTGCTTCGTCACGGCCGAGCCCGTGCCGTTCGCGAGCGCGGTCGTGTCGTATGCGTAGTGGATCGTGTACGGCGTGCATTGCTCGTTGGTCAACGTATCGGCGCCGGCGCCAACGTTGATATAGACCTTGTGCTTCTCGCCCGCGACGGTGTTAGTCGACAGCGCGGTCGCCGAGTTCGTGCCGCCGATCACCATGTCCACGCCGTCGCGGTCGAACCACTCACGAGCGCGCGATGCCGCGATGTCCGCCTTGTTCTGGTGATCCGCGTACAGCACCGTGATCGGCTTGCCGTTGACCTTGCCGCCGAAGTCGGCGACCGCCATCCGGATCGCTTCAAGACCGCCCTGCCCGTCGATATCCGCGTACAGGCCCGACATGTCCGTGATGAAGCCGATCTTCACAGCATCGTCGGCCGCTTGCGCGCTGCCCAGCGTCAGTGCGGGGCCGGCGGCGACTGCAAAACAGAGTGAGGCAATTCGCGCGAGGGGGTTCTTTTTCATGCATGTCTCCTGGTTCTTCGCTTGTGGTTATCAGAGGCAGTCGGGCGCGCGTGTGTCCGTATCTATACGCCCAGTAAATCGTGCAGCACCGGCATCTTGCCTTCAAGTTCGCTAGCCCCGAAATGCTCGACGATCATGCCGTGCTCCATCACATAGAAACGATCCGCGAGCGGCGCGGCGAAGCGGAAGTTCTGCTCGACCATCACGATCGTGTAGCCGCGCGCCTTCAGCGTAACGATCATGCGCGCGAGCGCCTGCACGATCACGGGCGCGAGCCCTTCCGAGATTTCGTCGAGCAGCAGCAGATTCGCGCCGGTGCGCAGAATCCGCGCGACGGCGAGCATCTGTTGTTCGCCGCCCGAGAGCCGCGTGCCCTGACTCATGCGTCGCTCGTGCAGATTCGGGAACATCGCGTAGATTTCCTCGATCGACATCATGCGCGCCTTGTCGCCGACGGGCGGCGGCAGCAGCAGATTTTCCTCGCACGACAGGCTCGAAAAAATGCCGCGCTCTTCCGGGCAATAGCCGATGCCGCAATGCGCGATGCGATGCGTGGGCAAGCCGACCGTTTCGCGTCCGTCGATACGGATCGAGCCGGTACGGCGACCCGTGAGGCCCATGATCGCGCGTAGCGTCGTGGTGCGGCCCGCGCCATTGCGTCCGAGCAGCGTCACGACCTCGCCGCGGCCGACCAACAGATCGACGCCGTGCAGAATGTGGGACTCCCCGTACCAGGCTTGCAGTCCCGCGATTTCCAGCGCGGGTGCGCCGCTTTTCGTTTCGTTCGCTTCGAGGCCTTCGCGCTCGACCGTCGTATTCATGCGTGGGCTCCGGCGAGCGCCGCGTCGGCGCTGCCCATGTAGGCTTGCATCACGAGCGGATTCTTCGACACTTCCGCGTAGCTGCCCTCGGCGAGCACTTCACCCCGTTGCAGCACGGTGATCGTGTCGGAGATTCCGGCGATCACGTTCATATTGTGTTCGACCATCAGGATCGTGCGTCCGGCCGACACTTTCTTGATCAGCGCGGTCACGCGATCGACGTCCTCATGACCCATGCCTTGCGTGGGCTCGTCGAGAAGCATCAGTTCCGGCTCCATCGCGAGCGTGGTCGCGATTTCGAGCGCGCGCTTGCGGCCGTAGGCGAGCTCGACCGTCAACACATCGGCGAAATCGGTCAGGCCGACCTGGGTCAGCAGATCCATCGCGCGATCGTTCAGACGGCGCAACGTACGCTCGCTCTTCCAGAAGTGAAACGCGGTGCCGAGCGAGCGCTGCAACCCGATGCGCACGTTCTGCAATGCCGTCAGATGCGGAAATACCGCGGAAATCTGGAACGAACGGATGATGCCGCGCCGCGCGATCTGAGCTGGCCGTTCGCCGGTGATATCGACACCGTTGAAAACGATCTGGCCCGCGGTGGGTTCGAGAAATTTGGTAAGGAGATTGAAGCAGGTGGTCTTGCCCGCTCCATTGGGGCCGATCAGCGCATGGATCGAGCCACGGCGCACGCGCAGGTTCACGCCGTTCACGGCGACAAAGCCTTTGAACTCGCGGGTGAGGCCGCGCGTTTCGAGAATCGTATCGCCGAGAATCATGTTCCCTTCCATACGGAGTAAGGCGAAGCACTACGATCTTTCCGCGCGAAGCTCTGCGCGACTTGTTATTTTTGCGGCACCCCTTGCCGCTCGTTGGCGTGCTGCACCAATCCGGACGGTGAGCCATGGCGCGGCACGCAGCATGGCTGCCATTGTCGCGCCAATGATGCAGCGCAATCATTGGGATTTGCACTTAGGGAACGAGGCCCGCGCCGTGCGCATGTGACGCGCGGTTCACACGCACGCTTCACGTCCGCGGCGGAAAACGGGACCGGTGCGCTCACCGAGTCATGTCACACAGCTGACATCGACGCGTCAACACCGGTATGCGCGGCCATGCTGCCGCTCACGCGCGCGCGACGATCCTCGCGGATCATGTCGCTGGCGCGCTCGGCGATCATCAGCGTCGGCGAATTGGTGTTACCTGACGTGATGTTGGGCATCACCGACGCATCGACGACACGCAAGCCCTCGACTCCGATAACTCGTAGCCGGTTGTCGACGACCGCGGCGGGATCGTCGGTCGTGCCCATGCGGCAGGTGCCGACCGGATGGAAGATCGTCGTGCCGACCGCGCCCGCGGCCTGCTGCAATTCTTCTTCACTTTGATACTGGAGGCCCGGCAGGATCTCCCGCGGCTGATAGCGCGCGAGCGCGGGCGCCGCGACGATGCGACGCGTCAGACGTAGCGCGTTCGCGGCGACGTGGCGGTCGTAGTCGGTCGACAGATAGTTCGGCGCGATCAACGGTGACGCGCAAGCATCGGCCGACGCAATATGAATGCTGCCGCGCGACGTGGGGCGCAGCTGACACACCGAAGCCGTGAACGCATTGAAGCGATGCAGCGGTTCCCCGAAGCGATCAAGCGACAAAGGCTGCACGTGATACTCGAGATCGGGTCGCGACAGCGAGCGATCGTCGGCGTCGGACTTCGCGAACGCGCCGAGTTGCGACGGCGACATCGACATGGGTCCACTCTGAAACAACGCGTACTGCATGCCGATCATCAGCTTGCCCCACCAGTGCGCGGACATCGTATTCAGCGTGCGCACGCCCTGCACCTGATACGCCATGCGCAGTTGCAGATGGTCCTGCAGATTTTCACCGACACCGCGCAGATCCTGAACGACCTCGATGCCGAGATTCTGCAAACGCGCGCCATTGCCGACACCGGACAATTCGAGCAGTTGCGGCGAGTTGACCGCGCCGGCGGAAAGGATCACTTCGCAACGCGCTTTGGCGAGATAGTCGACCTCGCCGCCACGATATTCGACTCCGGTGCAGCGGCGGCCATCGAACACGACACGCTGCGTGTGGGCACCGGTGATGACAGTGAGGTTCTCCCGCTTCAACGCGGGCCGCAAAAATGCCTTCGACGCATTCCAGCGAATGCCACGCTTCTGGTTGACGTCGAAGTAGCCGACACCGGTGTTATCGCCGCGATTGAAATCGTCGGTGGCGGGGATGCCGGTTTGCTGCGCGGCTTGCGCGAACTCTTCGAGAATCTTCCATTTGAGGCGCTGCTTCTCGACGCGCCACGGTCCGCCCGCGCCGTGCGCTTCGTTGGCGCCGCCGTGGTGATCCTCGCTGCGCCTGAAGACCGGCAGCACCGCGTTCCAGGACCACGTCCTGTCGTTCGTCACACGCGCCCACTCGTCGTAGTCTTCCCGCTGACCGCGCATGTAGATCATGCCGTTGATCGACGAACTGCCGCCGAGCACACGCCCGCGCGGATACGACAGCGTGCGGCCGTTCAGACCCGGCTCGGCCTGGGTCTTGTACAGCCAGTCCGTGCGCGGATTGCCGATGCAATACAGGTAGCCGACCGGCACGTGAATCCAGTGATAGTCGTCCTTCCCCCCGGCTTCGAGCAGCAGCACGTGGATGTCGGGATCTTCGGTGAGCCGGTTCGCCAGCACGCAGCCGGCGGTACCCGCGCCGACGATGACGTAGTCGAACTCGCCTTCGAGTCGCCGTGCGGCGCGAGGCGTACTGTCGGTATGACTCATCGTTCAGCCTCCTAAGCATTTTTGCGGCGCACGCGTGGCTGCTCGATCGCTTCCACCCGTGCGCCGCGAAGCGCTTTTATTGCGCTTTTATTGCGCTTTTATTGCGCATTTATTGTTTTCCTGGCGCGCTTGCCGACTTGATGCCGCGCAAAGCCGCCAGCTTATTTGGCGACCGGCATCGTGAATTCGGCGCCCTTCGCGATGCTGTCAGGCCAGCGCTGCATGATGCTCTTATAGCGCGTGTAAAACCGCACGCCTTCCTCGCCGTACGCATGATGATCGCCGAACAGCGACTTCTTCCAGCCGCCGAACGAATGCCAGGCCATCGGCACCGGAATCGGCACGTTGATGCCGACCATGCCGATCTCGATCTGCCGGGAAAACGCGCGTGCAATGCCTCCGTCGGACGTGAACAGCGACACGCCGTTCGCAAACTGATTCGCGTTGATCAGTTCGACTGCGGAGGCGAAGTCGGGCACGCGCACGACGCATAGCACCGGTCCGAAAATCTCCTCGCGGTAGATCTTCATGTCGGGTAACACGTCGTCGAACAGCGTGCCGCCGAGGAAGAAACCCTTCTCGTGCCCCGCGACCTGATGACCGCGCCCATCGACGACGAGCTTCGCGCCCGCGGCGACGCCAGCGTCGATATAGCCGAGCACCTTGTCGCGATGCGCGCCGGTGACGAGCGGCCCCATCTCGGCCGCCGCTTCCATGCCGTTGAGGATCTTCAGGCTCTTCACGCGCGGCGTCAGACGCTCGATCAGCTCATCGGCGATATGCCCCACCGCGACCGCCACCGAAATCGCCATGCAGCGCTCGCCGGCCGAGCCGTAGGCGGCGCCGATCAGGGCGTCGACGGCCTGGTCGAGATCGGCGTCGGGCATTACGACGAGGTGATTCTTGGCACCGCCCAACGCCTGCACGCGCTTGCCGCGCTTCGTGCCTTCGGTGTAGATGTATTCGGCGATCGGCGTGGAGCCGACGAACGACAGCGCGCTGACTTCCGGATGCACGAGCAGCGCGTCGACCGCGACCTTGTCGCCGTGCACGACGTTGAACACGCCGTCCGGCAGGCCGGCTTCCTTCAGCAGTTCGGCGAGCCGGTTCGACGCGGACGGATCGCGTTCGGACGGTTTCAGCACGAAAGTGTTGCCGCACGCGAGCGCGACGGGGAACATCCAGCACGGCACCATCATCGGGAAATTGAACGGCGTGATGCCCGCGACCACGCCGAGCGGCTGCCGCAGATTCCAGTTGTCGATGCCGCCGCCAATCTGATCGGTGAAATCGGTCTTCAGCAGATTCGGGATGCCGCACGCGAATTCGACGATCTCGATGCCGCGCATCACCTCGCCCTTGGCGTCGGAAAACACCTTGCCGTGCTCGCGCGTGATCAGCTCCGCGAGCTCATCGTGATGACGGTCGAGCAGTTCCTTGAACTTGAACAGCACCCGCGCGCGTTTGATCGGCGCCGTTTCGCTCCAGGCGGGAAACGCGGCTTTGGCGGCAGCGACCGCGGCGTCCACCTCGGCGACGCTCGCGAGCGGCACGCGCGCGCTGACGCTGCCGAGCGCCGGATTGAAGACGTCGCCGAAGCGCCCGCTCGTGCCTTCGACCGTCTTGCCGTTGATGAAATGGCTCAGCGCGCGTGCACTCGCCGCGCTGCGTGCGGCTTCGTCCTGCGCGGTTGCGTCGGAATATGTCTCGCTCATCTCGTTCCTCTTTCCTGTGAAATCTTCCGCTTCGCGCGCGATGCCGCGCGCACAAGCGTGCTGAACACCAAGCGTACGGCCCTTACGAGCGACAAATCCAATAAGTAATGCTCATCTGCGCTATAAGCCGCGCTAATATCAGCATATGGATCTCACTCTCCTTAGGGCCTTCGTCACCGTCGCACGCGAGGGCAACCTTACGCGTGCCGCGGTGCAACTGCATCTGACCCAACCTGCCGTCAGCCTGCAAATCAAGCACTTGCAGGAGACGCTCGGCGTGACGCTGTTCACGCGGACTTCGCACGGGCTCGCGCTGACCCGCGACGGCCAGGCGCTGCTGCCGCATGCCCAACGCGCGCTCGGCGCGGCAGCCGACGTCCAGCGGGCGGCGCAGACGCTGCGCCAGGAAGTACGCGGGCGTCTGCGCATCGGCACCATTCTCGACCCCGAGTTTTTGCGCCTCGGCGGTTTCCTGAAGCAGCTCGTCGAGACCTGGCCGCAGATCGAAACCGCGCTGCGCCACGGCATGTCGGGCTGGGTGCGCGAACAGATTCGCGCGGGCGAGCTCGACGTCGGCTATTACATTGGCCTGCCCGCCGACGACGAGACGCGCGACGGCGCCACGTTTCACGCGGTCACGCTCACGCATTTCCAGTATCGCGTGCTCGCGCCGGCGGGCTGGAAAGATCGCGTGAAGGGTGCGCGAGACTGGCGCTCGCTCGCGGCGCTGCCGTGGATCTGGACGCCGCCGGCGTCCGCGCACAACCGGCTGCTGTCGCGCTGTTTCGGCGAAGCGGGTGTGAAGCCGGTCAAGGTGGCCGAGGTGGACCAGGAGCCGTCGATGCTCGATCTGGTCAAATCGGGCGTCGGTCTCACGCTTGCGCGCGATGCAACCGCGATCGCGGAGGCGCATGCGCACGCGCTGACGATCGTCGATGGCATAACGGTGCCGACGCAGCTGAGCTTCATCACGCTCGACGAGCGCAAGGACGAGCCAGCGATCGCGGCGGCGTTGAAGCTGATCGAACAGCAGTGGGCGATTTGAGCGGGGACGGTCTGACGCGTTGCGATATGAGCCTCGCTAATGCCCGCCCTCTTCCACTTGTCCGCCGAGCTGAAACCGCTCCGTCACGAAGTTTTTGCTAGATTAGCGGTTTGCGCTCGCGTAGCGCCCTCGCAGCTTTCCGTTCCGCCTGGCTTCGTCCTTCCCGGCGGCCTCCGCCTGGCAACACCAGCAACTCCGGAGCCGCCGGTCACTTCCCCCATCCACAGGAGCCTGACATGGCACGCAACATCGAAATCAAAGCCCGCGCCCAGCATTTCGACCAACTGCGCGAGCGCGCCGCACAGCTCGCGACGGACGCGCCGCTGATCTTCCGCCAGCAGGACTTTTTCTACGACGTGCCGCGCGGCCGCCTGAAGCTGCGCCAGTTCGACGACGGCACGCCGGCCGAGCTGATCTTCTATCAGCGCGACGACCGCGACGGCCCGAAGGCGTCGTACTACACGCGCAGTCCGGTGACGAATCCCGAAGCGATGCATGCGCTGCTCGCGACCGCGCTGACCACGCGCGGCATCGTCTCGAAAGAGCGGCACGTATATCTGAGCGGGCGCACGCGGATTCATCTGGATCGCGTCGACGGTCTCGGCGATTTCGTCGAACTCGAAGTGGTGCTCGCGCAGGACGACGACGAAGAAGGCGGCCACGCGGAAGCACAAGCGATGTTCAAGAGCCTTGGCGTATCGGAAGCGGATCTGGTGCCGGTCGCGTATGTCGATCTGCTGAATGCCGACGACGAGCCGAAGCGGGCGGCATAGAGTTCCCGTCACCGCAGGGGCCGCGGCAAGGCATGCGCGGCTCCCCTCTTCCTGTCAGTCGGCACTGCCGGCAACGGCTTCGAACCCTCAAACCGCCGCCGCCCCCGGCGCCAGATGCCCGAGCGGCAACGGCCCATTGCGCTTGAACGTGGTCAGCACGATATTCGAGCGCACGCTATCGACACCCGGCACGCGCATCAGCTTCTTCATCACGAAGGTCGACAGGTAATTCAGATCCGGCGCGACGATGCGCAGCAGATAGTCGGCATCGCCGACGACCGCGTGACATTCGAGCACTTCGGGCAGCAAGTCGATCTGCTGCTGAAACTGCTCGATGATCGAATCGCCGTGATGCTTCAGCTTCAGGCTCGTGAAAGCGGTGACGCCGAGCCCAAGCTTTTCGGGCCGCAGCACGACGCGATAGCCATCCACCACACCGACCTGTTCCAACCGTTGCAGGCGTCGCCCGATCTGCGACGGCGACAGCGGCACCTGCTCCGCCAACTGCTGATGCGTGGCGCGGCCGAAGCGCTGCAGCACGTCGAGCAGTGCGAGATCGAAGTGGTCGAGTTCAAGCATGATAATATCCCGCACTAATCTGCCATTTAACACACGATTATCGCATAACCATCCGCTTTTACGCGAAGCTTTCGCCCTTTCCGCACGTGCTCCGCTCTACACTCGCATACACCAATTTCAGGCAATTCGTCTTACTGCAGCCTAGTCATGTCCACCGCCAGCACCGCCAAACTCAAGGAACAGTTCGACGCCGGTCTCGAGACCCGCGCCGACTTCACGATCGATCAGCCCGCTTGAGCGCTACGGCCCGCTGCCGCTGCTCGCGCGGCTCTATTGGTACACAGTGGAGTTCGGGCTGATCCGCGATGACCCGGGTCCGAACGGCGTGAAGACGCTGCATAGCCAGCAAAGCGCAGCGCCGAACCGGCTCGGCTTCGCGTTGGAACGCGTGATGCGCACCCGTTATCGCATCGATACGTTAAAACAAACCTATTTCGTCATCGATGACTTCGCGCAACTTTTCCACGTCGCGCAAACAGACTTCACACCGCTGCTGACGAAGCTCGCCAACGCACCTGCCTACGCGGCGGGCGACCTGTTCGACGGCGACTGCGTGATTACGCGCGGAATCCGCGAGGGTTGGAACACCGGCGGCGACGTTTGAACGAAAAGCCATCGCAAACCGATCCGGCCCAGCGTGCGGCGAGCGTTGCGCAACCATGAAAAAATGACGGATTCGTCCGCCTGCCGGCGAGCGGTTTCCACGAGCGAGGTAACACCATGATTCAGAAACTGACTTCCGACGAGCGAACCCGGCAACTGGCGAAACTGAATCGCTGGCAAAGGGTGGCTGAGCGTGATGCGATTCGCCGCGCGTTCGAGTTCGCCGACTTCAACGAGGCCTTCGGCTTCATGACGCGCGTCGCGATCAAGGCGCAGGAGATGGACCACCATCCCGAGTGGTTCAACGTGTACAACAAGGTCGACATCACGCTCTCCACCCATGAAGCGAACGGCGTGACCGAACGTGACATCGCGCTTGCCGCATTCATCGACGGGATTACTATGTAATACAAATAATTACGGGCCTTTATGGGTGTTTATGCCTAACTTGCCGCGTAATCAGGTGACCATGAAAGGACAATGCAGGCAATTCCCTAGGCAAACCTTCAGTTCTACAGGCTATTCTTAAGTTGAACGTAAGCTTCCCAGGCCTGCCTTGCAATCGGGTCGAAACGATCGAGTGATAGCGACTGCTGACGCTGTACAATCAGCAGCGCATACGGCTTGGAGAGCGCGCTTGCCTCCTTGCACAGAACGTGTTCGTCGCCGCTTGAAGGTGAGCGGGTGCGCCAGAAGTTGATCGCGGCTTCCAGTTCGTGAATGCTGATCTCGGACATGACTTCGTGATGGCTGGCACGGTGCTTCGATTCGGCTCGACAGCTGCTTCGTGGCGCGTCTGCCGCCGCTTCGCACGCTGGCTGTGTAGCAGGCGCCCCGGCGAACCGCTTGCCCAAACGCCTAAACCCATTGTACTTGAGCGAAATCCATGCGACTCCTTCTGATCGAAGATGACCGCCCCATCGCGCGCGGCATCCAAAGCAGTCTCGAACAAGCCGGCTTCACCGTCGACATGGTCCATGACGGCATCTTTGCCGAGCAGGCCCTCACGCAAAATCGCCACGAACTCGTGATCCTCGATCTGGGTCTGCCGGGCATCGACGGCATGACGCTGCTGTCGCGTTTCCGCCAGAGCAACCGTCACACGCCGGTGATCATCCTGACCGCGCGCGACGAACTGAACGACCGCGTGCAAGGCCTGAACTCGGGCGCGGACGACTACATGCTGAAGCCGTTCGAGCCGGCTGAGCTCGAAGCGCGTATTCGCGCGGTGATGCGCCGCAGCGGTCCGCACGGTGACATGCCGCGTCCGGAAGTGTCGCTGGGCGGCGTGCGGCTGTCGGGCGTCGATCGCCGCATCTTCAACGACGACAAACCGCTCGAACTGTCGCCGCGCGAATTCGCGGTGCTCGAAATGCTGCTGCTGCGTCATGGCCGCGTCGTCAGCAAGGCGCAACTACAGGATCATCTGACACACTTCGGCGGCGACCTCGGCGATACCGCGATCGAAGTCTACGTGCACCGCGTGCGCAAGAAGCTCGAGAACTGCCGTGTCGAAATCGTCACCGTGCGTGGCTTTGGCTACCTGTTGCAGGAAATTCGCCAGGCCGCATAATCGTCGTGAAGGCCGCGCATTGCGTCGCGGCCTGACGGCCCCGGAGCGGCGCCGCGCATCGGCTGTGCCCGCGGCGCCTTGTGCCGGGCCCCGGGCCGTCTCAAGGCGCCTCGCGCCATTACTACCGCAGTTGCCACCGCAGTCACAACTTTCCCGCGCGTTCGATCATGCACCAGCCGGCCGCCAATAGTCTGCGCCGCACGCTGCTGCGGCGCCTCGCTGCTCCCCTGTCGCTGCTCGCGCTGATGAGCGGCCTGATCGCTTACTGGCTCGCATGGCAGTACACGCAGCACGTGGTCGACCGTTCGCTCGCGGACCTCGCGACCGCGATCTCCAAACAGATTCAGATTGCCGGACCGGAAGCGCCGATCACGGTGCCGCCGCTCGCGCAGGCGATGTTCTCCGACCCGGTCGAACATCTGGTCTACCGGATCAGCACCGGCGACACCGAAATCGCCGGCGATCACAATCTGCCGCTGCAAGGGACCAACGTGCGCCGCATGCATTACGCGTACGTGTTCGAGACGCAGCACGAAGGCGTGACCGTGCGGGTCGCTCAGGTGCGCGTCGATCAGCCGAGCGGTAATCCGATCGTCGTCGAAGTCGGCCAGCCCGTGCATCACCGCTTCCGCATCGCCGCCGAGTTCCTCGTCGCGATCATGATGCCGTTATTGCTGCTGCTGCTAGCCGGCTGGGTGATCGTGTGGCGCGTCGTCAATCAGCAGCTCAATCCGCTGACGGCGCTCGCCGATTCGCTGAACCGGCAAACGCACACGTCGCTCGAGCCGGTCGACGAAACCTATGTGCCGGTCGAGATCCGTCCGCTGACGGGCGCGCTGAACGCGTTGCTCGATCGTCTGAAAGCCGCCCTCGATGCGCAACGTAAATTCATCGCCGATGCCGCGCATCAGCTGCGCACGCCGCTCACCGCCGTGAAGCTGCATGCGGAGCAGGCGGTCGTCGCACGCGATCCGCAGCAGACGCTCGCTGCCGTGCACGAACTGCGCGCCGCGGCCGATCGCGCCGTGCGGCTGTCGAATCAATTGCTGTCGCTCGCGCGCGCCGAGCCGGGCGAACAGGCGGCCCGCTTCGTCAATGTCGACATGGCCGCGCTCGCGTTCGACACCGGCGCCGAATGGGTGCCGCGCGCGCTACCGGTACACGTGGACCTCGGCTTCCAGCGCCTCGACGATCCGTCCAACGATGACCCGCTGATGGCGCGCGGCAACCCTGTGCTGCTCCATGAAGTGATCGCGAATCTGCTCGATAACGCGCTGAAGTATGTGCCGCCTTCGCGGGCCGACGGCGGGCGTATCACGGTCACAGTTTCGCAGACGCTGATCGACGATCTGCGCATGGCCGAGATCGTCGTCGAAGACAACGGGCCGGGCGTGCCGCGTTCGCAGCAGGCGGATCTGTTCAAGCGATTCTTCCGCGGCGACGGGCAGACCGAGGCGGGCGTCGACAGCGGCGCGGGTCTGGGCCTCGCGATCGTCCACGACATCATGGTGCTGCATCATGGCAGCGTGCATTACGAGGACGCACCGGAGGGCGGCGCACGCTTTATCGTGCGGATTCCGTTGCTGCCGCCCGGTGCGTCCGCAGGCGCTGCCACCGCCAACGATGCCAACGCACGGCGCGCCACGAAAAAACCGGCGCACTCGGCGCCGGTCGATTTGTAGAAGGTTTGCCCGGCTGCCGCGGCGGCGTTCGCCTCAGCGCTTCGATCAGCGCAGACAGCTACCGCCGCGCACCGACCCGCGCCTCATTTCTTCTTCGATTTCTTCGCCGATTTGCTCGACTTTTCGCCCTTGTCGGCGCCTTTACCCGACTTGCCGCCGCCCTTGCCCTTCTGCGGCGGTGCCAACATCGTGCCGCGGCACTTGCGCGCGCCGCAGCGGCATTCGTATTCTTTTTTCAGCTTTTTCGTCTGACGCGCGTCGATCACGAGGCCGTAGTCGTAAAAGACTTCCTCGCCCTCCGCGATATCGCGCAGCGCATGCACGTACACGTGTCCGTCGATTTCCTCGGCTTCGCAGTTCGGCGCGCATGAATGATTGATCCAGCGCGCGCTATTGCCGTTCACCTTGCCGTCGATGACCTTGCCGTTATCCAGCGCGAAATAAAACGTGTGATTCGGTTCAGCCGGATTATGCGGATGGCGGCGCAACGCTTCTTTCCAGGTAATCCGCTCGCCCTTGTATTCGATCAGTCGCTCGCCGGCCGCGATCGGTTCGAGAGCAAACACGCCTTTGCCGTGCACACCCGAACGGCGCACGGCGATCCTGCGTGAATTCATTGAATGAATCCTTGTGAAGAACTGGGGAATCAAATCTGGCAATCGTCAGGCACGTCGTGCGCGCGGCTTTTTTCTGACGCGAATAGCAAACGCGGCGCCCTGAAAGCGCCGCGTCGACTTGCGACGCGCACCGCGCCACAACCGGCATCCTACACGTTGTCCACGGCTTCCTTCAACCGTCAGCCGATGCGTTCGTTCAAGGTGCGACGGGCGTCACCGTTGACCAAACGAAATGTCGCCGAACAGCGCTTTCTGCTCACGCGGTTGTGAACGCCAGTACTGCGGCGGCGCTTCGACGGTCGCACCGAGGTTAGCGGCGGCGTGCCACGGCCAGCGCGGGTTATAGAGCAGCGCGCGAGCCAGCGCGATCAGATCGGCATCGCCCGTTTCGATCAGCTGCTCGGCGTGCAGCGGATCAGTGATAAGTCCGACGCCGATCGTCGTCAGACCGGTTGCGTGCTTGACCGCCTTCGCGAACGGAATCTGATAGCCTGGCTCGAGCGGAATTCGCTGCAGCGGCGAGACACCGCCCGACGACACGTCGATCCAGTCGCAGCCGCGCTTTTCCAGCTCGTGTGCAAACGCGATCGTGTCTTCGAGCGTCCAGCCGCCTTCGACCCAGTCCGTCGCCGACACGCGCACGCCGACCGGTTTGTCGGCAGGAAATGCGGCACGCACGATGTCGAAGATTTCGAGCGGAAAACGCATGCGGTTTTCGACCGAGCCGCCGTAGTCGTCGGTGCGCTGATTGGCGATCGGCGACAGGAACTGATGCAGCAGATAGCCATGGGCGGCGTGCACTTCGAGCGCGTCGATGCCAAGACGCGCGGCACGCCGCGCGGACGCGGCGAAGGCCTCGCGAATCCGGTTCAGGCCGACGACATCGAGCGCGAGCGGCGGCTCCTCGCCCGGCTTGTGCGGCAGCGCCGACGGCGCATGCGGCAGCCACCCGCCTTGCGACACCGAAATCAGCTGGCCGCCTTCCCACGGCACGTGGCTCGATGCCTTGCGGCCCGCGTGCGCCAGTTGCATCGTCACGTTGACGTGCGAATGCTTGCGGATCGCGGCCAGCACCGGCACGAGCGCCTCTTCGGTCGCGTCGTCCCACAAGCCGAGATCGCCGGGGGTGATGCGCCCGTCCGGCTCGACGGCGGTTGCTTCGATGCACAGCATGCCCGCGCCGGACAGCGCGAGACCGCCGAGGTGAATCATGTGCCAGGCGGTCGCTTCGCCGCGTTCGGCGGAGTACTGGCACATTGGGGAAACGACGATCCGATTGGGAAGCGTCACGCTACGCAGCGTGAGCGGAGAGAAAAGCGCGCTCATGGATTACGCCCAGTGAAAGCCCGAGAGCGATCGAGGATAGCACCGCACGCGGTTTACTGCATGAACGTGGCACCTGGCTGGCCGCTTACGTCGCCATTCGGCTAGCCATTCAGACTTGCGTCTCGACGCGATCGAGCCATTCGCCGAACATGCGGCACGCGGCGGCTTCGAGCACGGGACCGTATCGGCCGGTGTCGGCGCGCAACTGACGCGCGTCGATGCCGTGGCCCGAGAGTTCGTTCGCATTCCCTATCAGCCAAGGTTCGAACCGATCGGTGCGGATCTCGGGATGACACTGCAAGCCCAGCACGTGATCGCCCCATGCGAAGGCCTGATTCTCGCAAGCCGGGGTCGATGCCAGACGGGTCGCGTTGGCCGGCAGATCGAAGGTGTCGCCGTGCCAATGCAGCATCGAGGTATGAGCGCCATCGAGATGACGCAGCGGCGAGGCGCGGCCGGCATCGGTCAGCTTGAGCGGCGTCCAGCCGAGTTCGGCCTGAGCCGCGGGGTAGACGCGCGCACCGAGCGCCCGCGCGATCAGTTGTGCGCCAAGGCAGATACCGAGTGTCGGCAAACCGGCCGCGATGCGTTTTTCGATCAACGACAGCAGCGGCGCGAGCGTGGGGTACAGCGCGTCGTCGGTAGCGCTGATGGGGCCGCCCAGCACGACCATCAGCGACGCGGCAACCGGATTGGGCGCCTCGATACGGGCAACGCCCACATCGAGATAACGGACCGGACGCCCGCGCTCGCCGAGCACGAGCTCGAGACTGCCCAGATCCTCGAAGTGCACATGGCGGATGGCGAGTACTTCCCGATTCATCGGCCTGCCCTATCTTCAGGTTGACTAACGACCTGCCGCCAACGACTTTATCCGTGCACGGCACCAGCCGGCAAGCAGGCGGCGCATACCGCCCGCCGTCGCCGGCCAGGCCATGTAGCGGATTGCCCAGGAAGACGCCCGTTATTGGGCGAAGATCTTCCAGGTCTTCTTCTGGGTGGCGACGTCCGCCGTTTCATGCACGGAGCAGTCGAGACGCACATCGGTGTCCAACATGTTCAGGTCGAGCAGCGCGCAGTGATGCGGCGTCTTCTTCGGATTCTTGCTCGGCTGGAAATGCGTGCAGCTCAGGCACATACGATGCGACGGAATCGTGTTTTGCGCTTCGAGCTGATAGATGGTCTTGAGCAGCGTGCGATAGAACACGGACTGCTCGTCGTCGCGCAGCGTACCGACCGCCTTCGAGAGGAAGTCCGGCCATTGCGCGGCGCGTTTGGCAGCGGTGCGGCCACGCGAGGTCAGACGTACCGCGAGCGCGCGACCGTCGTCGAGTGCGCGACGCTTTTCGACGAGGCCCTTGGTCTCGAGCGTGCTGACCGCATCGCTGGTGGTCGCGGCAGTCAGCGCCGTTTCACGCGCGATTTCGCCGAGACGCATCGGCCCCTTACGTTGCATCAACAGCACGAGGATCTCGCCCTGGGTCGGCGTAAGGCCCGCACCTTCCGCCCATTCCCAAGCCTGGCTTCGCATCGCCGTGCTCAATCGCAAGAGGCTGTGGGTCACTCGCCCGGCTGCCTGTTCTCCGTATACGCCTTCGCTCATAATCTTCGATTCGTTTATTTACCGCTTTGGTGCAATGCCGGCGGCTGCCTGCCGGAGTACACCCGTTGCGTGTGTGGGGTAGCTTCGTCCAACCGCGGATGAAACCGTTTGTACTATCTCAAAAATACACCGTCTTGGAAGCCGAAGGCGGCGAAAAACGACATTCTATGCGACAGCGGCTAATCGTACAGCTAACTTATCCAACGCGAGCTGTGGATAAGCAGGGGAAAACGTTTGGACAGCCTGTGTACCGTTTTGCAACAAGCACTTGCAGCGTGTTGAACGTTTCCTCGGTTGCGCTTGCCAGGCGTGGCCGGAGCCCGTTTTACGAGCCCAGTTATCATTTCCCCAGCGCATTGACTTTGCAGGAAATTATTCAGTTGTCCACAGCCTTTGGCAATGCCTGCTTACGACTACTACGCTGGTATACGTAAACTTTCGAAAAACCTGAAGGGTTGCGCGCGCGAAAAACCATAAAAATTTTCTTACGAAAAAAAACCCGCACGCGGCGGGTTTCGTCGGAACGTCGCGTAGCTGGCGCACGCGAACGGTTTCATGAAGTCTTCGCGACTAGGCGCGCCATTGCAGACACTGCTGGCGTACCGCTTCGTGCAAGGACTTTTCCTGCGCAAACACACTGCGCAGCCACGTCGCGTCGTTGACCTGACCGCGCGCGATCGCGCCGACTTCGGCCAGCGCATTCACCGAGCCGAGCGCTTCTGCATGCGGTCCGATCTGTTCGAGCGTTTCGAGAATATCTTCGGAAATCGTCTTGCGTTCACCGGTTTGCGGATTGATGCAGGTGCCACCGAGTCCGAACCGGCAGGCTTCGAAACGGTTGAACGTGTAGACCAGATAATCGTCTTCCTGCGGCATGATCGGCTTATCGAGCAACAAATGACGCGCGAGCGTCTGGATGTAGCAGGCGATCGCCGCGGCGCGATCCACCGAAAACGGCGTATCCATCACGCGGACCTCAATCGTGCCGAAGCCCGGCTTCGGACGGATATCCCAGTAGAAATCCTTCATGCTGTTGACCACGCCCGTGTGGACCATCTTCGAGAAATACTCCTCGAAGCTGTCCCACGTCAGCACGAACGGCGCGCGGCCCGACAGCGGAAACGCGAACACGGAATTCAGACGTGCCGAATGAAATCCGGTATCGACGCCCTGTACGAAAGGCGACGAGGCGGACAACGCAATGAAATGCGGGATGAAGCGCGACATCGAATGCAGCAGATACAGCGCGCTGTTCGGATTCGGGCAACCGATGTGCACATGCTGGCCGAACACGGTGAACTGCTTCGCAAGATAGCCGTATAGCTCGGAAATATACTGAAAGCGCGGCGTATCGACGATCTGCCGCTCGCTCCATTGCTGGAAAGGATGGGTGCCGCCACCGCACAGACCGACGTTCAGATGATCGGCCGCGGACACCAGCGTGTCGCGAATCTTGCGCAGATCGGTGACCGCCTGTTCGTGCGACGTGCAGATGCCGGTCGACAGCTCGATCATGCTTTCGGTGATTTCCGGCGTGATATTGCCGGGGATTTTCTCGTCCTTGATGAGGCGCAGCAGATCCGTGCCGGCTTTGGTCAGATCATAGTCGTGCGTATTGACGATCTGCATTTCGAGCTCGATACCGAACGTGAACGGTTTCGAGTCGATGAAGGGTTCGAGTGACATGGCGTCCCCTGAGTCAGGTCGTTTGAGGCGAAGGAATTGAAAGACGGGTTCGTGAAACGCGCATGGCAGCCCATGCGTGTTTCACGCTTACCCCTCGCGCCGCTCGGCGACGAGCGCGAGGCTGCGATAGACGAGCCACGGCCCGAGAATCTGCAGCACGAAAATCGAACACATAGCGATTGCGCGCAGTTGCGGATCGAAGTTCGGATACAGGTTGTACGTGTCGTCGACGAGCAGATACGCGAGCGCCGACATCGGTGACAAGGACAGGCCGAGCGCGATGCCCTGCTTCAAGTCCAGGCCGCTCGGCTTCGCGAACGCCAGCACGCCGACCAGCTTCGCGACGAGGCGAGCAACGATCAGACCCAGCGCGGCGACTCCGCCCAACGCGATGTGCTTCCATTCGAACGACGTCAGCGTCAGCACGAACAGGATCACCGTCAGCAGCCAGCCCGCGGTGCCGAAATGCTCTGGCCACAACTGCGGACGCACTTCGTGATTCTTCACGATGATGCCCGCGGCGAGCAGCGCGAGAATCGTCGACAGCTTGAACAGATGCGCGATCGCGATCGCGAGCAGCACGAGACCGAACAGCGCCACGAACGAATGCTCGTCCTGCATGTTCAGGCGCCGATAGAAGAACGTGCAGGTGCGCGCGAGCAGATACGCGAGCACGAGCGAGCCGACCAGCAGGTACAACGGCTGCAGGATGGTCGCGAACACGTTGCCGTAAACCTCCTGATGCAGCCAGCTCGACACGAGCTTTTCGATCACGACCGCGTACATGCTGTTCAGCGCGGTCAAGGTCAGAAGACGCTGCGTGACCTGGCCTTCCGCGCGTAGTTCGGTTTTGAGCTGGATCACCATCGCGGGCGATGTCGCCATCGCGATCGCGGCGAGTACGGTTGCGACCATCAGCGGCACGTGCAGAAACAGCAACACGGGCAGCACCAGCACGAAAGTCAGCGTGGCTTCGGCGACGCTCGACAGAATCAGCCACGGATTACGGCGGATCCAGCGCAGATCGAGCCGGCTGCCGAGTTCGAACAGCAACAGGCCGAGCGCGACGTCGAGCAGCGGCCGCGCGGCGCTCGCGGAATCCGCATCGATCACGCCAAAGCCTGCCGCGCCGGCCACGAGTCCGATCACCGCATAGCCGGAAATGCGCGGCAAACGCCACGCGCGATAGCAAAGCTCGCCGCACAGACCGGCGGCAAGCAATGCAAGACCCGCCCAGAAAATGGCGTCGGGCGAAAGCGGCCACGCTGGCAAAAACGAAAACGCCGAATTCATCGTAATGGGTTCTCCTTGGCAGCAACGGCAGACGACACGAACCGGCGCACACGCACGCCGTCACGAGCGCACGGGGAGCGCACGTTGTCGCAAGCGCTTCGCGAAATCAGCGTTGCGAGGTTTCAATGATCGGATGATCGGAATGCGCCACGGCCGCGAAGAACCGCACGGAGTCGGGCACATACACGGGATGCGGCAGTAGCAACAGGCATGCTGAAGGAACGCCGTCGACCTTGAATCAGATTCTGTTTGACCGGCACCGTTCCATTGCTGCGCGTGCCGTCAGTTGCTGTGGCACGACGCGGAAAAACGGGGATTGTGCCATAGCTTTTTCCGGGTTAACCGAAAAGACGTTAACTCGCAGGCAAAACGGTAAAAAAGAACGTTATTTTCCCAGTGAACGGAAAAAGCGACCTTTTTTCGAGGTATCGCATCAGTTTCGACCACGTCGCGAACGGCGAATCCGCTCCCGGGCGTTGCCGCTGCTTCGGTGATTTCGATGCGCGGGTTTGTCGTTAACGCAGCGCGTCGAGCGATCCGTTTTACGCGAACTCGAACGAAATTCAGCTAGCCCGATAGGCGGGGCGTTAGCCCCCGTCCTTGCTGTTTACTGGTTTACCGTATGTATACGTAGTAACAGTTAACAAGCTGCCTCGGTTTCTGTGGATAACCTATGTTTACCGAAACAAATCATCGAGTTCCCGCCCGCATAACCGGATGCACAGCATGTGCGGCGGCTGCCGGTATACGCGAGCAACTTTTCGCACTTTTTCGCGATGTCCCAGTTACCCCGTTTACGTCCACAACGGTTCCACACGACTTGCGCCGGTTAACCGCGCCGTTATCCACAGGTCGCAGTGGATAAGCCGGAATCCTGGTTAACCTGGTTTACAGGGAGGGCGGAGTTAACGTGCCGGGCGCAGAGATAACTTCGCAATGGTCGAAGCCGGTTAACCGATCGTTCCCTGTCGCAAGGAGCGCAGCAGAAAACGCCCAGGGTCGATGTCTTCGGCGAGATCGCGTTCGAGCGGCCACGGCTCGCCTTCGATCTGCGACGCGATCAGTTCAGCGCCGAGCGCGGCCCACACCAGCCCGCGAGAACCATAAGCGAATGCGCCGTACAGACCGTCGAGACGCGGCAGATCGAGCGGCCATGCGCCGCGCAGGCGGGCAGCATCGCGGGCGGCAGCGGCTTCGTCGGCGAGCTGGCCGATCATCGGCATGCGATCCGAGCTCACGCAGCGAAACGCAACGCGTCCGGCGAGCGAGGTCAGCGGCGCGGCATCGAGTGCGCTTGCGAACGACGGCAACATCTGCGCGACGCGCTCGATATTCTCGCGATGACCGTCCGCGCGCAGCGACGTGTCGGGATCGTCGAGTTCATAGGTCGCGCCTGTCAGCGTGACATCGTTCGCGAGCGGCACGGCGTAGCCCTCGCCGATCACCGGCAGCGCAAGCGGCGCGACGGTACCCGCCGGCAGCAAGCTCAACTGACCACGAATGCTGCGTGTCGGCGCATGACGCAAGCCAGCGATGCGCGCAGCTTCATGCGCACCAGCGACGATCACGACCGGCGCTCGCGCGACTACCTTTCCCGCGATATCGAAGACGGTCCACTGATCGCCGGAACGTTCGAGCCGCGCGACGTCCACACCGAAGCGTCGTTCGAGCAAGCCGCCTGCCGATGCGAATTGCGCCGCGCACAGCGAAGCCGGATCGATCCAGCCGCCGCGCGGAAAGAACCAGCCGCCACGCGCGAGCGGCACGCCGGCGAGTCGCTCGGCATCGGACGCGCACACCGGCGTCACGTAGTCGGACGGATAGCGGAACGCGCCGATGGCCTCGCCGATTGCGCGCGCCTCGTCGTCGTCCGCGGCGATCTGCAGCAGACCGCGATCGCCGCGCGCGAGCCGATGCCCTGCACTTTCGAGCGCGGCCCAACGATTGAGCGCGTACAGAAAGCCCGCCCGCGTGACGCGCGACGCGACGCTGTCGTCGCGCGAAATCATTGGGTGGAATACGCCGGCTGGATTGCCAGACGCATCTTGTGCAACCGACGCATGCCGCTCGAGCGAAGTCACGCGCCAGCCGCGCGCCGCAAGCCGCTCGATCACCGCGCAGCCGGCCAGTCCCGCACCGATCACGACCGCGTGTCGTTCGTCGTGCCCGAACGGCGCGGGCGGCTCGTAACGGCGCACACGCCAGCGCGGCGCGAAGCGACCGACCAGCATCGCGCGTTTCCAGCCGAAGCCGTCGACCTTGCGATACTCGAAGCCGCATTGCGTCAATGCGCGTTTGACGTCGCCCGCGCTGCTATAGGTGGAGAAGGTCGCGTCATCGCCGGCGACGCGCGCGAGCGCCTTGAAGATCGCCGGGCTCCACAGCTCTGGATTTTTCGCGGGCGCAAAGCCGTCCAGATAGAACGCATCGGCACGCAGCCGCAATGTGGGCAGGCTGTCGAGCGCATCGGCGAAGATCAACGTCAGCACGACGCGGCCGCCTTCGAATTCGACCCGGTGCGTGCCGGGCACGAGCATCGGCCAAGCGTTCGCGAGCGTGTCCGCGAGCCCGGCGATCAGCGGATCGGAGATCGTCGTTGCGTGAACGCGGCGCAGATCGGCGGCGCTAAACGGATGCTTTTCGGTCGACACGAAATGCAGCCGCTCGCAGCGAGCCGGATCGGCGCGCCATGTGGCCCACGTGACGAGAAAGTTGATGCCGATGCCAAAGCCGGTTTCGAGCACGGTGAACGTACGGCGGCTCTGCCATCTTTCGGGCAATTCGTTGCCGCGCAGAAAGACGTAGTGAGCCTGCTCGAGCGCGCCGACGGCGCTGTGATAGATGTCGTCGTAGTGTGGTGAAAAGGGGCTGCCGTTGTCGCGGAAAGCGAGGACGGCGGGGATCAGCGGATCGGTCATGCGCGACGGGAAAACTCGCTCAAAAGGTCGCTCGAAAGAGCGGGTTCGATGGTTCGAGCCGGCGCGCGCTGCGCGCGAGTCGCCGTAAAAGACCCATCAGGACGCATTTAGACGCTTTGCTGCGTTGGCAAAAACCAACGCTAACCCCCGCCAGGACTGGGTTTCAGCCCTCGTTTAGGGGGTGCTGAGGGGCAAAATTTCGATTTCCTTGCAAGAACGGCCCGAAAACCGTGCAATTCCTCGAAACCCTTATCCTGATTGGGTTTGCGCTGCGCTATCATAGCAAGCGCCGCGAAGGGAGCGGCAGCACGGCCGCCGAACAGGGTTTTGTCCGGCGCGGGAGATCGTCAGGATCAGGGCCGCAGCTGCTCGACGGCGCGGTGCGCGCACGTATAATCGGCGCGGTCGCGCTGTTCGTATCAACCTAAACTCAGAAAGGAACCTTAATGAACAAACAGGAACTGATCGACGCTGTCGCAGGACAGACGGGCGCCAGCAAGGCTCAAACCGGTGAAACGCTGGACACGTTGCTTGAAGTGATCAAGAAGTCTGTGTCGAAGGGTGAGGCGGTCCAGTTGATTGGCTTCGGTAGCTTTGGTTCGGGCAAGCGCGCAGCGCGTACGGGTCGTAATCCGAAGACCGGCGAAACTATCAAGATCCCGGCTGCCAAGACCGTCAAATTCACGGCAGGCAAGGCGTTCAAGGACTCGGTCAACAAGCGCTAGGCAGATTCCTGCCGGGCAGTTGACACCCGCGAGAAAAACCCGCCAGTGGCGGGTTTTTTTTCGTCCATGCATATGGTTCAAGCGCGGGACGTGCTTCGTTCAGTCATGACGATGCGCGTTCTCGCCGTGGTCATGTCCGCCATGTTCTCAGTCGTCGCCGTGCCCGTGATGATGACGGCCGCGATCATCATCATGATCGTGATCGTGGTCGTCGAACTCCCACGCCGGGAACGGATCAGGGAACTGCTGCCAGGCTTGCGCCCCGAGCGCGTATTCGTCGTCGGTGAGCAGACAGGCGTCGAACTTCGCGCGCCACATGGCGGGGTCGATATCCACGCCGATCAGCACGAACTCCTGACGACGATCGCCGATGCTGGGATCGTCCGGCGCGCCGTACCAGTCGTCGGCGATTTCGGCGGCCAGCTCGTCGTCGCCTGCCGGCCATTCGCTGCGATCCTGCGCGGCCCACCACATGCCCGCCGGACCGTGCCGGCAAGCGCCACCGGCCTGCGATAGCGAACCGCCGATATCGTTGCGCGTCGCGAGCCAGAAGAATCCCTTGCTACGCAGTATGCCCTTCCACTCCCGATGCAGCAGCTCCCACAGCCGCTGCGGATGAAACGGCCGGCGTGCGCGATAGACGAAATGGCCGACGCCGTATTCGTCGGCTTCGCTGCGATGCATGTGGCCGTGTTGACCGCCGTGCTCGTGCTCGAGTGCCGCGAGCCAGCCCGGCGCATTCGACGCTTCGTCGAAATCGAAGCGTCCGGTGTTCACGATCTGGTCGAGCGGCACGTCGGCGAAGCGGCTCACGAGCTGCACCGCGCGCGGGTTCAGGCGTGCGAGGATGCGCTGCAATCGCGCGAGTTCGTCGGCGCTGACGAGATCGATCTTGTTCACGACGAGCACGTCACAAAACTCGATCTGCTCGATCAGCAATTCGACGATCGTACGGTCGTCGTCTTCGTCGACCGTAATGCCGCGTTCGGCGAGCGCGTCGGCCGACGCGTAATCGCGCAGGAAGTTGAACACATCGACGACCGTGACCATCGTATCGAGCCGCGCGACGTCGCCGAGCGACGCGCCTTCGTGGCCCTCAAATGTAATGGTTTCGGCACTCGACATTGGCTCGGCGATGCCGCTCGATTCGATCACGAGCGCGTCGAAGCGATTTTCGCCGGCGAGGCGACGGATTTCGTTTTGCAGCTCGTCGCGCAGCGTGCAGCAGATACAGCCGTTCTTGAGTTCAACGACCTGCTCGTCGACGCTCGACAGGTCGGCCGCGTGGCGCACAACTGTCGGGTCGATATTGACCGCGGCGAGATCGTCGACGATCGCGGCGACGCGCAAACCGGCGCGATTCGCAAGGATGTGATTCAGGAGCGTGGTCTTGCCGGCGCCCAGAAAACCGGAGAGCACGGTGATGGGCAATAGCGGCTGGTTCATCGCGGTACGGAATACGGGAGGATTGAAAGGCGTGTCGGGAGCGGGGCCAAATGGTCGGCGTCGCTGCGACGGCGCGACAGCAGCATGAAGCCGCATTGTGCATTAAAACGGGCGCAGCCTGCGCAAGCGACAGCGCTGGACAAGCCTACTGCGCGGGCATCAACTTCCATCTGCGCAGAATCGCGGCGATCTGTTGCGAGTATTTGTCCCGCAACGCCGGCGTCTCAGAGTGGTATGCTCCGACCGCCTGCCAGGTATTGCCGTACTTGTTCATCTGGCGGCGCAGATGCCACGCCGCGATATAAACGTTCTTGCACGGCTCCATCAGCGTGCCCTGCGAGATCCCGTACTGGGCGAGCACCGGCAGATGCACCGAATTGATCTGCATCACACCGTAGTCGGTCGAGCCGTTCGCGTTCTTGTGCTGCGCATCCGGCCGGTTGTGCGACTCCTGCCACGCGATAGCCCGTAAAATCAATGGGTTGACCTTCTGATACTTCGCCGCTTCGTCGAAGCAGTCGGCGCGCGCGGAGCCGGCTGCGACGAGCAGCGCGAGCGTGGCGGCGACGGTGACGAGCGGACGTTTCATCGGTCAACAGGACAGGATAAACCCGAGGTAAGAATCGGTAAGGCAGTTTGCCGGCCGCATTTTGGCCGCAACGGCAAGCTGGCCGGGCATTTGTCGAGCATCGGGGAAAACCCGCGTCAGCAAACACATAGCAGTGAGTCGAACGGCTCGTATCATACCGGCAGTCCGACCTTCGTCAAGTTGGCTAACCGACATAAGACCGTACAAAGCCGGGTAATGGCGTCCAGGTACGGTGCCGGTTAGCTTTCAATTTAGTAACCAGCCTGCGATTCCGTAAGGATTCGCATGAGGCCCCTTGTTTTGTTTCAAATCCGACATGAAAAGCTGTTACTGTTCGTTTTTTTCGGGCGTCGGGACGCTGGAGCTCCAAGCGAAACTCGCTTTTGGGGCCGGCTCACAGACCGACCGGGCGGTAGCTTGCTGCCAGGTCCGCATCGCTTGACCGTCGGTGGCAGAGGCTGCCGGCATCGATATCACATTCCATGAGAAGAAATTGTATGGCTTTGCGTCGCGTGGCAACGGCGCTGCTGGTGGCTGGACTGATCACCGCGCAGACAGCACAGGCAGAGGTGACACTCAACTTCGTCAACGCCGACATCGACCAGGTCGCCAAGGCGATCGGCGCGGCGACCGGCAAGACGATCATCGTCGATCCGCGGGTGAAGGGGCAACTGAACCTCGTGTCCGAAAACGCGGTACCCGAGGATCAGGCGCTCAAAACCCTGGAGTCCGCGCTGCGCATGCAGGGCTTCGCGCTCGTGCAGGATCACGGCGTGCTGAAAGTGGTGCCCGAGGCCGACGCCAAGCTGCAAGGCGTGCCGACCTACGTCGGCAACGCACCGACGGCGCGCGGCGACCAGGTCGTCACGCAGGTCTTCACGCTGAGGAACGAATCGGCCAACAACCTGCTGCCGGTACTGCGTCCGCTGATTTCGCCGAACAACACCGTCGCGGCCTACCCCGCCAACAATACGATCGTCGTCACCGACTACGCCGACAACGTGCGGCGCATCGCGCAGATCATCGCGGGCATCGATAACGCGGCAGGCCAGTCGGTGGCGGTCGTGCCGCTGAAGAATGCGAATGCGATCGACATCGCGCAGCAGATGAACAAGATGCTCGATCCGGGCTCGATAGGCAGTACGGACGCGACGCTGAAGGTGTCGATCGCGTCGGATCCGCGCACCAACTCGCTACTGATGCGCGCGTCGAACACCGCACGTCTCGCGGCGGCAAAGGAGCTCGCGAAACAGCTCGACGTGCCGACCACGATGCCGGGCAACATGCACGTCGTGCCGCTGCGCAACGCGGACGCGACGAAGCTCGCGCGCACGCTGCGCAACATGCTCGGCAAGGGCGGCGGCGAAGGCTCGTCGGGCGGCTCGAACGAGGCGAACTCGTTCAACCAGAACAGCAGTGGTGGTGGCGGCGGCGGTCTGTCGAACGCCAGCAATTCGACGGGCACGTCGGGCACGCCACCGTTGCCGTCAGGCGGACTCGGCGGCAGCTCGATGAACTCGCCGATGGGCGGCGGCGCCTCGGGCTCGAATAGTAATAGTGGCGGCTTTCTCGGCGGAGAAAAGGAGAAGAGCGAAGACCAGGGCGGCGGCATGATCACGGCCGATCCCGCAACCAACTCGCTGATCATCACGGCGCCCGATGCGACGTACCGCAACTTGCGCGCGGTGATCGACCAGCTCGATGCACGTCGCGCGCAGGTGTATATCGAGGCGCTGATCGTCGAGCTGAACTCGAATACGAGCGGCAACCTCGGGATTCAGTGGCAGGTCGCGAACGGTAACCTGTATGCCGGTACCAACCTGTCGACTGGCTCGGGCAACAGCATCATCAACCTGACGGCGGCCGCGGCCGCTGCCGGCTCGACCGGCGGTCTCGCTACGGCACTGGGCGCCCAGAACTTGCAACAGGGCCTGAACGTTGGCTGGATCCACAACATTTTCGGCGTGCAGGGTCTCGGCGCGCTGCTGCAGGCGCTGTCGCAGACCGCCGACGCGAACGTGCTGTCCACGCCGAACCTGATCACGCTCGACAACGAAGAAGCGAAGATTATCGTCGGTACCAACGTGCCGATCCAGACCGGTTCGTACTCGAACCTGACGAGCGGCACGACGAGCGCGGCGTTCAACACGTACGACCGTGTCGACGTCGGTCTGACGCTGCACGTGAAGCCGCAGATTACCGACGGCGGCATCCTGAAGCTGCAGCTCTACACGGAAGATTCCGCGATCGTGAACGGTACGAACAACGCGGCGACGAACCCGGCGGGCCCGGAATTCACGAAGCGTTCGATCCAGTCGACCGTGCTGTGCGATACCGGCGAGATCATCGTGCTCGGCGGCCTGATGCAGGACAACTACCAGGTCAGCAACAGCAAGGTGCCGCTGCTCGGCGACATTCCGTGGCTGGGCCAGCTGTTCCGCTCCGAGCAAAAGACGCGCGACAAGACTAACCTGATGGTATTCCTGCGCCCGGTCATTCTCGCCGATCGCGACACCACCCAGGCCGTCACGGCGAACCGCTACGACTACATCCAGGGCGTGCAGGGTGCGTACCGTTCGGACAACAACATCATGAAGGATCGCGACGATCCGGTCGTGCCGCCGATGCCGCTCGGCCCGAGCCAGGGCGGTGTGCCGGCGCTGAACCTGTTCGATCTGAACCAGATGCGCCGCAAGCAGATGATGCCGCAGCAGGCACCGCAACAGGTGCCTCAACAGGTACCGCCGCGGGCCGTGCCGCAAGCCAACGCGCAGCCCACGACGCAACCTGTGCCGCAATCGATGCCGCAAACCGTGCCGCAACCGGCGGTCGTCGATCCGGCCAGCGGAGTGGTGCCGAGTACGGTATCGCCGGGAGCGCGTCCGTGACGCAGACGTCCGCGCAAACCGCGCCATTGCAAGGTCGGTTGAACGGCGACGCCGCCGGCGAGCGCGCGGCGCCCTCGCCGCTCGCCGCCCGGCTCGTGCCGTACGGTTTCGCGCGCAGCGGCCAGATCCTGGTCGCGCATCAGTATGCCGATAGCCTCGAAGTCTGGATCAGCGAGCGCACGAGCGAAGCCGCGCTTGCCGAAATCGCGCGCAACTACGGCACGGTATCGGTGGTGCGCGTGCCCGCCGACGATCTCGCGCAGGCGATCAACCAGGCCTATGCGCGCCAGGACGGCAGCGCCGCGCAGGTGGTCGGTGAAGTGGAAGGCGAAGTCGATCTGTCGCGTCTGATGCAGGACATTCCCGAGGTCGAGGATTTGCTCGAATCGGAAGACGACGCGCCGATCATCCGCATGATCAACGCGCTGCTCACGCAAGCGGCGCGCGAACAAGCGTCGGATATTCATATCGAGCCGTTCGAGAATGCGTCCGTGGTGCGCTTTCGCGTCGACGGCACGCTGCGCGACGTGGTGCGGCCGAAAAAAGCGCTGCACGGCGCGCTGATCTCGCGGATCAAGATCATGGCGCAGCTCGACATCGCGGAGAAACGTCTGCCGCAGGACGGCCGCATTACGCTGCGCGTCGGCGGTCGTCCGGTCGACGTGCGCGTATCGACGCTGCCCACCGGCCACGGCGAGCGCGCGGTGCTGCGGCTGCTTGAAAAAGACGCGGCGCGACTGAATCTCGAAGCGCTGGGCATGGCATCCGACACGCTCGGTAAGTTCGACAAGCTGATCGGCAAGCCGCACGGCATCGTGCTCGTGACGGGCCCGACCGGCTCCGGCAAGACCACGACGCTGTATGCGTCGATGTCGCGACTGGAGACGGCGACCACCAACATCATGACGGTGGAAGACCCGATCGAATACGACCTGTCCGGCATCGGCCAGACCCAGGTCAACGAGCGGATCGGCATGAGCTTTGCGCGCGCGTTGCGCTCGATTCTGCGTCAGGATCCGGACATCATCATGATCGGTGAAATCCGCGACCTCGAAACCGCGCAGATCGCGGTGCAGGCGTCGCTGACCGGCCACCTGGTGCTCGCGACGCTGCACACGAACGACGCGGCATCCGCGGTCACGCGTCTGACCGACATGGGCGTCGAGCCGTATCTGCTCGCTTCGTCGCTGCTCGGCGTGCTCGCGCAGCGGCTCGTGCGGCGGCTGTGCCCGGTGTGTCGCGAAGAGCGCACGGAAGAGGACGGCAGCAAGCGCTGGCATCCGGTCGGCTGCGACCGTTGTGGCCAATCCGGTTACGCGGGACGGCGCGGCGTCTACGAGCTGCTGCTGATCGATGAGACGATCCGTGCGCTGATCCACCGCAACGCGGCGGACGCCGAAATTCTCGAAGCGGGCCGCGCGCACGGCATGCGCACGCTGCGCGAGGATTCGGAGCGCTGGCTCGCATCGGGACTGACGTCGCTCGAAGAAGTGATTCGCGTGACGGGCGGAGCATAAGCGCATGCCGGCATTCCGTTTCGAAGCGATCGACGCGGCGGGCAAGGCACAAAAAGGCGTGCTCGACGCCGACAGTGCACGCGGCGCGCGCACCAACCTGCGCTCGCAGGGACTCACCCCGCTCGTCGTCGAACCGGCGGCGTCGCGCACCCGCGGCGAGCGCAATCAGCGGCTTGCGCTCGGGCGTCGTCTGTCGCAGCGCGAGCAGGCCATTCTGACGCGGCAGCTCGCGAGTCTGCTGATCGCGGGTCTGCCGCTCGACGAAGCGCTCGCGGTGCTCACCGAGCAGTCGGAGCGCGACTACATCCGCGAGCTGATGGCGGCGATTCGCGCCGAAGTGCTCGGCGGTCATTCGCTCGCGAATGCGCTGCAGCAGCATCCGAAGGACTTCCCCGAGATCTACCGGGCGCTCGTCGCGGCCGGCGAACACACGGGCAAGCTCGGCCTGGTGCTGTCGCGGCTCGCCGACTACATCGAGCAGCGCAATGCACTGAAGCAGAAGATCGTGTTGGCGTTCACGTATCCGACGATCGTCACGATCATCGCGTTCGGCATCGTCACGTTCCTGCTCAGCTATGTGGTGCCGCAGGTCGTCAACGTGTTCGCGAGCACCAAGCAGCAACTGCCGTTTCTGACGATCGTGATGATGGCGCTGTCCGGCTTCGTGCGGCACTGGTGGTGGGCGATGCTGATCGGCGCGATCGTGGTCGTCTATCTGGTGCGCGCGACCCTCAGGCAACCGGGCCCACGGCTCGCCTTCGACCGCTGGCTGCTGACCGCGCCGCTGATCGGCAAGCTCGTGCGCGGCTATAACACGGTCCGCTTCGCCAGCACGCTCGGCATTCTGACCGCGGCGGGCGTGCCGATTCTGCGCGCGCTGCAAGCCGCGGCCGAAACGCTCAGCAACAATGCGATGCGCGAGAACATCGACGACGCGATCGTGCGAGTGCGCGAAGGTACGTCGCTGTCGCGCGCGCTCGGCAACACGAAGACGTTCCCGCCGGTGCTCGTGCACCTGATCCGCTCGGGCGAAGCGACCGGCGACGTGACGACGATGCTCGATCGCGCGGCCGATGGCGAAGCGGGCGAGCTGGAGCGTCGCACGATGTTCCTGACGAGCCTGCTGGAGCCGCTGCTGATCCTGGCGATGGGGGGCGTGGTGCTGGTGATCGTGCTCGCGGTGATGCTGCCGATCATCGAACTGAACAACCTCGTGCAGTAGTAGTCGTAGCGCGAGGAAGGAAGAGAAAGGATTTGCGCGGCATGCGGTATCAGCCGCGCAACCGCTTCGGGTTTCAGCGCACGTAAATGGTGGGACCGCTGGAGTAGGCGGGGAGGAAGATTTCCGAGTGGGCGCCATTGCGGTCGATGATGATCGAGCGGGCGCGGACTTCGGAGAGCCTGGTGCCTTGCATCAGCGCGCTGCCGAGCGACACCGCGCGCGGCGGTTCGCCACCGACGCTGACGATCGCCGCGGCGCCTTCGCTCAACGCGAGGATGCCGAAGAGATGGATGTCCTGATTGACGTTGCGCGTGAGCTGTCCGCCGAACAGCGTCGCGGCCTGATCGGTCGAGACCTGCGCATGCGCCGCCGCAGCCGGCAACGGCGCGCCGGCCATCGTGATGAGCGTGATGACCCAGTAGGTCAGCGTCGCGCAGAAAGCGGCGAACAGCGCGAGCGACAGGAGGCGGATTTGGATGGCGTTCATGCGCACATTGTACGGACTATTGTGAAAATTGCGGTGGGTTGAAGCCCTTCAACTGCATGACATTAAAATGACGGCCCGGCGGTTCAATCTGATAAGCCGGGCCGAAAATTTCACCTGAAAAGAGGTAGCAACCTATGCAACTGTCGACCATTCGCCGCGCTGACAACGCGGGTTCGCGCGGCCGTCGTCAACGCGGTTTCACGCTGATCGAAATCATGGTCGTGATCGCCATTCTCGGCATTCTCGCCGCGCTGATCGTGCCGAAGATCATGAGCCGTCCGGACGAAGCGCGGCGCGTTGCCGCGAAGCAGGACATCGGCACCGTGATGCAGGCGTTGAAGCTCTATCGCCTCGACAACGGCCGCTATCCGACCCAGGAGCAAGGCCTGCACGCACTGATCGAAAAGCCGTCCACCGACCCGGTGCCGAACAACTGGAAGGAAGGCGGCTATCTCGAGCGTCTGCCGAACGATCCGTGGGGCAATGCGTACCAGTACCTGAATCCCGGCGTGCACGGCGAGGTCGATGTGTTCAGCTACGGCGCCGATGGCAAACCGGGCGGCGAAGGCAACGACGCCGACGTCGGGTCCTGGCAATGAACAGGCTGAACGTGGCATCCCGGCAGACTCGATGATGTTCATGCACGCGCCCTCCTTGCCACCGGTTCGGCCGCTTGTTTCGCCAGGCGCCCTGCCCGCCACGCCGTTATGTTCGCGGCGCGTGCAAGCGTGCGTGCTTCACCGATGCATTGCTGTATGAATTTCCGTTGATCGTCGATGGCCGGCACTATGCGCACGTCCGCTTGCAAGTCCCGTGTGGACACTCCGTGTACCGCTTCGCGGCCGCGCTCCCGCCTGCGCCGCCGCCGCGCGGCAGGCTTCACGCTGCTCGAAATGATGGTCGTGCTCGTGATCGCGGGCCTGCTCGTGTCGCTGACCGCGGTCACGATGACCCGCAATCCGCGCACCGATCTGAACGAGGAAGCGCAGCGTCTCGCGCTGCTGTTCGAATCGGCTGGCGATGAAGCGCAGGTGCGCGCGCGGCCGATCGCGTGGCAGCCGTTCGAGGGCGGCTTCCGTTTCGATCAGCGCACCCAGGACGGCTGGCGTCCGCTGCGCGACGATCTGCTCGGACCGCGTCAGTGGGAAGGCGGCGTGACCAGTGTCGCGATCAGTTACCCGGGCTCGGATTCGCACGCCGATCGCATCGTGTTCGGTACCGAGGCGATCGACGTGCCGGTGCAGGTCACGCTGTTTTCGGCGGCCGGCCAGGCGACGATCGTCGGTACCGGCAATGGCCGCTACGAGGTGCGCTGAGATGCGGATGCTTCGCTATGGCAGGTCGGTCCGTGCCCCTTCCCTCTTCACGATGCGCGATGTCGGGTGCCGCGAGGAGCGTGGCTTCACGATGATCGAGGTGCTGGTCGCGCTCGCCATCATCGCGGTCGCGCTTGCCGCGTCGCTGCGCGCGGTCGGCAGTCTCGCGAGCGGCGAAGCCGAGCTGCACCGGCGTCTGCTCGCCGGCTGGAGCGCGGACAACGCGCTCGCGGACCTTCATCTGAAGCATGCATGGCCCAACATCGGCTCAACGAGCTTCGATTGCTCGCAAGGCAATCTGCAACTGCGCTGTACCGAGCATGTGACGGCGACGCCGAATCCGGTGTTTCGCCGTGTCGAAGTGATGGTGACGATGCCTGGGCAGTCCGGCAATCTCGCGCAGATGGTCACGGTGGTCGCGAATGAAAACAACCGCTCGCTGTGAGCGCCGCCGCCGTTATGGCGCGCGCGGCTTCACGCTGATCGAACTGCTGGTCGCGATCGCGATCCTCGCGGTGATCGCCGTGCTGTCATGGCGCGGGCTCGATCAGATCATCCGCGGCCGCACGACGATCACGAACGCGATGGAAGACGAACGGGTGTTCGCGCAGCTGTTCGACCAGATGCGTATCGACGCACGCCAGGCCGCCAGCGATGACGAATCGGGCCAGGCCGCGGTCTCGGTGTCCGGCAACGCGCTGCAGATCGTGCGGCACATGATGCTGCCGGCCACCGCGCCGCGTCTGCAGGTGGTGCGCTATCAGATCTCGAACGGCCGCGTGGTGCGCTACGCGTCGCCGCCACTCGGCAACGTCGGCGAATTGCGGCGCGCGTTGCACGGCAGCGACGAAGGCTGGAGCGCGGTGCCGCTGATGGGTGGCGTGGGCTCGATCTCGGCGCGCATGTACGTGCCGAAGCTCGGCTGGACCATACGGATGAACGACGTACAGACCGCGATGACCGAGGCCGTCAACAACCTGAAGGTGCCGCAGCTCGGCAACGCGCCGATGCCACGCTCGGTGACGGGGCTCGAGGTCAGCATCGGCGCAACATCGCTCGCGCGGCCGGTCACGCGCGTTTTTCTGGTCGGAGAATGACATGACGTTCTCCTCGTCGTCGTCGAAAAAGTCGGCATCCGGTTCGCGCGTGGCCGGCGCGCGCGAGCGCGGTGTGGCCATCATCAGCGCGCTGCTCGTCGTCGCGCTGTCGGCGATCCTCGTGTCCGGCATGTTGTGGCGCCAGCAGGTGCAAATCCGGCGCATCGAGAATCAGCGGCTGTTGTCGCAGGCGCAATGGGTCGCGCGCGGCGCGCTCGACTGGACCCGGCTGATTCTGCGCTCCGAAGGCGATACGTCGGCTGGCATCACGTATCTGGGCGGCGTGTGGGGCGTGCCGATCGCGAAAACCCGGCTGTCGGATTTTCTCGGCCAGATTGGCGAGGTACGCGCTGAGCAAGGCGCGGCCACCTACCTGTCGGGCTCGATCGAGGACGCGCAGTCCCGATTCAATCTGCGCAATCTGGTCGCAAGTCCGGCGCCCGGCGTGACGCAAATCAGCGCCGAGCAGATGGCCGCGTATCAGCGCCTGCTGGTGTCGCTCGGCCTGAGCGGGCAGCTCGCCAAAGTGACCGCGCTGCACGTGCGCGCGGGGCTGTCGCAATCGGCGACGCGCTTTCAGACCGGCACGTCGATCAGCAGCACGCCGCAGGTGGGCGGCGGCGGCGGTATGACGGGCGGCAACTTCACGAACCAGCCCGGCATCGAGGACGGTGACGACAACGTGGCGGTCGCGCCGCTGCTGATGACGAGCGTCGATTCGCTGCTCGACATTCCGGGCTACACGCCGGAGATCGTCGCGAAGCTGCGGCCGTTCGTCACCGTGCTGCCTACGACCACCGCGATCAACATGAACACCGCGTCGGCCGAAGTGATCGCGGCGATGGTGCCGGGCATGACCGTGTCGCAGGCGCAAGCACTCGTCGCGCGGCGCCAGACCGTGTTTTTCCGCAACGTCGGCGACGTCCAGCTCGCGCTGACCGCCGCCGGTGTGCAATCGGTGTCGATCGATCCGAATCAGTTCGACGTCAATTCGAGCTACTTTTTAGTCCACGGCAGTGTGCAGCACGAGCGCGCCGAAGTGGATCGCACGACGCTCGTCTATCGCGATCCATTGACTCACACCACGCGTATCGTGCGGGTACAAGACCAACTGTGAACAACGCAATCCATAGAGAGAGTGGCCTTTGAGCACGCTGATCGTCCTATTGCCACCGCGTGATCCGGCGGTGCCCTCGCAGGAATGGCAACTGCCCGAGCTGCCGTTCGTGCTGCTCGACAAGACGGGGCGCACGCAGCGCGCCGGCCGCTCGGCGCTCGCGCTGCTGCCACGCGCCGGCACGACGGTGCTGATGCTCGCCGCGCGCGACCTGCTGCTGATGCCCGCGACGCTGCCGCCGCTGCGTGGCCCGAAGCTGCGCCAGGCGCTGCCCAATATCGTCGAGGATCAACTGATCCAGGACCCGCAGACCTGCCATATCGCGGTCGATCCGCAGGGGCTTGGTGAAGGTCGGCACCTGCTCGCGATCATTGATCGCGGCTGGTTCCGTTTCATCTATGAGGCGTTCACGACGGCCGGTCATCGCAGTCTGCGCGCGGTGCCGGTCACGCGTTGCCTGCCGCTGGCGCCGGTGACCGAAGTTGCCGCGAACGACGATGAAACAGCCGAAGTGCGCGAGCCGGCGATGGCCGGCGCGGCGAGCGTCGCGACGTCGCTACCGGGCATCGCGCCGGTGGTCGCGCCCGAAGCGCCGTCCATCGTGCCGATGGTGGCCGCGGTGCTCGGTGCGGTCGTGCAGACCGCACCCGCGCTGCTCGTCGAGGGCGCGCTCGACAGCGGCGTGCCGCGCGTCGAACTGGCGATTGCACGCGGTGTCCAGGGCGAGGGTTTCGCGGCGCCGGCCGATGCGGTGAACGCGACGCTGTCCGCGCTAGCGGGTGCGGCGCCGGTGTCGCTGTACATGCTGACCGAGGTGCCCGGCAACGAGCCGAACCAATCCACGACGAGTCCCGCGCGGCTCGCCTCGCACATTCACGGCGCGAGTCCGCTGCCGTTCGAGCAGCTCGCGCGACGCGCGCTCGAATGCCGCTTCGACCTGTGCCAGTTCGAATTCGCGTTGCAGCCGTGGCGCCTCGATCGCGCGACGCTGCGGCGTCTGCGTCTGCCGATCGTGCTCGCGGTCGGCGCGCTCGTCGTCGCGATCATCGGCGCGAACGTGCAGTGGCTGATGCTTGCGCGTCAGCGTGACGCGATCAACACGCAGATGACGGAGCTGCTGCTCAATACGTTTCCGAAGACGACCGTCGTACTCGACGCGCCCGATCAGATGGCGCGTCAGGTGCAACAGCTGCGCGTGGCGGCGGGCGAGCTGTCGCCGGAGGATTTCCTGTCGCTCGCCGACGGCCTCGCGCGCTCGCTGTCGCCGCTGCCGGTCAACGGCATTGCCGCGCTCGACTATCACGAGCACCGCCTCGACGTGACCTTCAAACCCGCGGTCAAGGTCGACCCCGACTTCGCCAAGCGCCTCGCGCGCAACGGCCTTACCGGCGCGATCGACAGCAGTACCGGCAAGTGGACCATCAGGAACGGACAATGAAAGCTGAACTCGCTCAAACATGGGCTGGCTTCTGGGACCAGCGCACCGATCGTGAAAAGGCGCTGCTGACGTGGGGCGGCGCCGCGCTCGCCGTGGCGATTGCGTGGTCGGTGCTGTGGGCGCCCGCGCAGGAAGGCCGCGCGCACCTGCGTGAATCGCTGCCCAGCCTGCAGCGGCAGCTTGCGCAGATGACCGCGCAGTCGAACGAGGCGCGCTCGCTGTCGGCGGCCGCGCAAGGTGTCGCGCCGACCGGCGCGGCGCTGAAGGACGCGCTTTCCGCATCGCTCGGCGAACATGGCCTCGCCGCGACGCAGGTGCAGTTCGTCGGCAACGCGGTGCAGGTGCAAATGAAAAACGTGGCGTTTCCGGCCTGGACCGCGTGGGTCGATGACGTGCGCAAGCAGTTCAAGGTGCAGGTCTCCGAGGCGCACATCACCGCGTTGAAAGACGACGGCCAGGTCGATCTGACGGTCGCGCTGCAACCGTCGACCGCGAAATAACCACGCGCCGCTCGCTACAGGATCTCGCATGAATTACTGGATGTGGCGCCTGCGTGCGGCGCTGCCGTGGCTGGTGGTCGCCGTTTTGTCGGTGGCGGTCGTGACGCTCGCGTTACTGCCGGCCGCCTGGATTACGCCGCAGTTCGCGCGGCAAACGCACGGGCACGTCAATCTCGTCGACGCCGAGGGCTCGCTGTGGCACGGCTCGGCGACCCTGATGCTGGCCGCCGGCGCCGATATGAGCGCGGCGACGCTGCTGCCTGGTCGGATCGAATGGCGCACGGCGTTCTGGCCGCTTTTCACCGGACGCGTGCGCATGGTCATGCGCCATAGCGAGGCGATGCCCGACCCGGTCACGGTCGAAGCGACGCCGCGCGGCGCAACCGTCACGCCGGGCGTGCTCACGGTGCCGGCGTCGCTGCTCGCGGGGCTTGGCGCGCCATTCAACACGCTCGATCTGCAGGGCAACGTGCAGCTGTCGTGGTCCGAGTGGCGCAGTTTCAACGGCGAAGCGTTCGGCCAGCTGACGATGATGCTCGACGACGTCAGCTCCCGGGTGTCGCTCGTGAAGCCGCTCGGGTCGTACCGGGTCAGGTTTCAGGCGCAGGGCACGTCGTCGGCGCTCGATCTGAGCACGATCAAGGGTCCGTTGACGCTGACCGGCAGCGGCACGGTGTCGGCCGCATCGACGTCGTTTCATGGCACGGCGAGCGCCGCGCCGGAACAGCACGATAACCTCGCCGGCCTGCTGAATCTGCTTGGCCGGCCTAGCGGGCCGGATACGGTGGCGCTGACGTTCGTGCACTGAGTTGGGGCTGACGTGCGCTGATGTGTGCCGAGGCGCGTGTTTCGCGCGCGTGGCGCGATGAAAAAAGAGGCATGGCCGCGAGTTGCGGCCATGCCTCTTCTGTTTTGTGGCGTTGCTGCGCGGCGAGCGCAGCGGACATTATTTGCTCTGCACCCGCGCTTGCGGCGCGTCTGTGCCCGACGCGGTGCTCTGTGCGATGGACGGCGCGCCGACTGACGTGGCCGCAGCTCTCGGCGCCGATGCCGGCAGCGGCGCGGGCGCCGCGACATCGCCGGTCTCGCGATTCATCTGCGACGCGTCCCAGCCGCCGCCGAGCGCCTTCACGAGCCCCACCGACGACACCATCCGCTGCCCGGCGATATTCTCGAGCTTCTGTTCGGCCGTGAAAGCCGTGGTCTGCGCGGTCAGCACATTGACGAAGCCGACCGTACCCGCCTTGTACTCGTTCGTCACGATGGCGAGCGCCTGGCGCGCCGAGTCGACCGCCTGCCGCTGCACGACGATTTCCTGTTCGAGGATGCGCAGCGACGCGAGGTTGTCCTCGACGTCCTGGAACGCGGCGAGCACCGTCTGCCGATAGGTCGCGACATCCGCGTCATAGGTGGCACGCGCGGCCTCGGTTTGCGCTTTGCGCAGGCCGGCGTCGAAGATCGTCCCGGCCAGTTGCGGGCCGAGCGTCCAGAAGCGCGACGGCAACGTCAACAATTGCGAGAACACCGAGTTCTCGAAGCCGCCGGTCGCCGACAGCGTCAGCGACGGGAAGAAGGCGGCGATCGCCACGCCGATCTGCTCGTTCGCCGCCGCGGCCTTGCGTTCCGCCGATGCGATATCCGGCCTGCGTTCGAGCAGCGCGGAGGGCATCTGCGCAGGCACGGCGGGCGGCGTCGCGGTGAGCGGCATCGGCGGCAGGGAGAACATCGACGCGGGCACGCCGACCAGCACCGCGATCGCGTGCTCGTCCTGCGCGCGCTGGATGCCGTTGTCGATCGCGGCGGCCTGCGCCGATTGCAGCTGCGTTTGCGCCTGGATCACGTCCGAGCGCGCGGCGACGCCGGCCGCGTACTGATTCTGCGTGAGTTGCAGCGAGCGCTGATAGGCGATCACGGTGTCGTCGAGCAGCTTCTGCGTGGAGTCGAGCGCGCGCAGCAGGAAGTAGGTCTGCGCGAGCGTGGCCTGGGCGGACAGGCGCGCGTTCGCGAGGTCGGCGGCCGCGCCCTGCTGGCCGGCTTTCTGCGCGTTGACCGAGCGCGTGACCGAGCCCCACAGGTCGGGCTCCCAGCTCGCCGTCATCTGCACGTTGAAGCTGTTGGTGATGCCCTCGCGACTGGTCGCCGTAGTCGCATTGCCACTGGTTTGCGTGCCGTTGCCCGAGCGCGTCGCGCCCGCCGACGCACCGATCGTCGGGAAGTACGCTGCCCGCGCTTCGCCGACGAGCGCGCGCGCCTGCCGGTAGCTCGCGGCGAATTGCGCGATGGTCTGGTTCGCGGTGTTGAGCTTGGCTTCGAGTTCGTTGAGCTTCGGGTCTTCGTAGATCGCCCACCAGTCGCCGCGGTCGTGTTGATCGGCGGGTTCGGCGACTTTCCAGCCGGGCGCGGCTTCCTTGAACGACGCGGGGATCTCGGTGGCCGGCCGCTGATAGTTCGGACCGACCGCGCAGGCGGCCAGGAGCGTCGCGCAGGCCGCGCTCACGGCAAGGGACAGGACGCGCGGCGCAAGCGCCCGCGACATTCGATCAGACTGCATGCAATGAATTCCTTCTGGACGCCGCAATACGGCCGGGAATGGCGCCACCGGCCGGGCGAGATCGTGGTCTGCCGGAATGTTAGCGTATGAGCCCGCGCGAGCGCGGGAAACTGAAAGCCGAAAGGTTAATGCGAGGCGGTCCGCAGGTGTGTTACTTGCGGTGACGCGCTGGTTACGCGTTGTTACCGGCGGCGCGAGGGGCTGCGGGTTCGCGGTGGTTCAGATGGCTAGACGAAGCGAAACTGTGCCGAAAAGCGCGCTGCGAATCGGTGCACCTTCAGAGCCGCGATTCCGTGGATTGGGTCTGCTGGCGTTGACGCTGACACACGAGCTTGCCAGCGGAGGCCCGGCACGACGCACCGCCAGGCGCGAGGCAAGCGTTACCGCTGTTGGCCGTCGCGGGGACGACGTTTCCCGCCTTTATCACGAAGCTTTCCTTCGGCAGCACGATCTCGCTGGATTCCGCGCCCACAACGCTGCCTTTGCTCGCCCGCTTCGTGCCCCTTCGATGCTCGGCCCACGCGAGCAACGCGACACCCACCGACCCACCCGGCAGCACGAACAGTCCCGCAAACAGCGCGAGCTTCCACCAGCGGTGTCGGCCCTGGAAGGTATGGAGTGCGGAATCGGTGAGTGAGCGGCTGAGGCCGCCAAGCGTGTTTTTGAGGTACAGCATCGGGGAAATCCTTTGGCGCGCGTCGCGAGGCGGGCGGCGTGCGGTCGATCGGTCAGAACATGGTCTCGAATGGCGCAGGACGCGCGAAACTCATTGCTTGTCATAATATTGACTATGCAATCAAATTTCAAGATACTGTGCGGCGCCATTGATTCGACTGTTGTATTTCGGTTGGCCTCGTTGCGCACCGCAAAATGCGATTTGACTTGTCTGCTTAGGCAGCTAAACTTCGTCTTGCCTGGATGTTGCGGATACCCCATGACTGATGGCCCCTACAAAGCGGACGAGGTCGAGCTCACGAGCAGTCTCGGCTACTACCTGACGAAAGCGCGCAACGTGCTGGTCGAGCGCACGGACCGTGCGGTCAAGCCGCTCGGGCTCACCGCGCAGCAGATCGGCGTGATTCTGATGCTGTCGTCGCGGCGCGCGAGCACGCCATTCGAGCTGTCGCGCGCGATGTCGTACGACAGCGGCTCGATGACGCGTCTGCTCGACCGACTGGAAAAGAAGGGCTTCGTCGTGCGCACCCGCAGCAGCGACGACCGACGCATGGTGAAACTTGAGCTGACGCAGCAGGGCCACGAGGCCGCGCGCCAGTTGCCGAACCTCGGCGCAACTGTGCTGAACGACCAGTTGCGCGGCTTTACCGCCGAGGAGCACGCGACGCTGATTCACCTGCTCGCCCGTTTCATCGCAAACGGTCCCGAGGGAGACGCCGACGTGGGTTGCGGACCGGCGCCACCGCCGGACGAGCCGCCGGGATGAGCCGAAGCATGCGTCAAACAACGGTCGTCGTCGGATGGCGGCGGCGCGTCATCACGAAGTACTAGCAGGACAATCACGAGGCGCGTTTCCAAGGCGTCATTGTCATCAGATATCTGTCTGGGCAGAGGGTGATGCGGCATGCAAGCATCGTATCTGAAACACCCGATAAGGCTGCCGCGACAAGCTTTCGCCGCCTGAGGAGAACAAACCTATGGATGCCACGGCTTCCAACGCCACGCTGCCCGCAGCAGAACTCGCCCCGCTCCAGGGCGGCACGCTCGCGCTGCTGACCGTCGGCCTTGCGCTCGGCACCTTCATGGAGGTGCTCGACACCTCGATCGCGAACGTCGCGGTGCCGACCATTTCCGGCAGCCTCGGCGTCGCCGCAAGCCAGGGCACCTGGGTGATCTCGTCGTACTCGGTCGCCTCGGCGATCGCTGTGCCGCTGACCGGCTGGCTCGCGCGACGCGTCGGCGAGGTACGACTCTTCACGCTGTCCGTGCTGCTGTTCACGATCGCGTCGGCGGCCTGCGGTTTCGCGCACAACTTCGAATCGCTGATCGCATTCCGGCTCGTGCAAGGGCTCGTGTCCGGGCCGATGGTGCCGCTGTCGCAGACGATCCTGATGCGCTCCTACCCGCCCGCCAAACGTGGACTCGCGCTCGGCTTATGGGCGATGACCGTGATCTGCGCGCCGATCTTCGGCCCGGTGATGGGCGGCTACATCACCGATAACTTCACGTGGCCGTGGATCTTCTACATCAACGTGCCGATCGGCCTGTTCTCGGCGTTCTGCGCGTATCTGCTGCTGCGTGGCCGCGAGACGCAGACGACGCGCCAGCGCATCGACGCGGTGGGCCTCGTGCTGCTCGTGACCGGCGTGTCGTGTCTGCAGATGATGCTCGACCTCGGCAAGGACCGCGACTGGTTCAACTCGACGTTCATCGTGGCGCTCGCCGTGATCGCGCTCGTGTCGATCGCGTTCCTGCTCGTGTGGGAGTTGACCGAGAAGGAGCCGATCGTCGACCTGTCGCTGTTCAAGGATCGCAACTTCGCGCTCGGCGTCGTGATCGTCTCGTTCGGCTTCATGGCGTTCTTCGGCTCGGTGGTGATCTTCCCGCTATGGCTGCAAACGGTGATGGGCTATACGGCCGGCCTCGCGGGTCTCGCCACGGCACCGGTCGGATTGCTCGCGCTGTTTCTGTCGCCGATGATCGGCAAGAACATGCATCGGCTGAATCTGCGCATGGTCGCGAGCTTCGCGTTCATCGTGTTCGCGATCGTATCGTTCTGGAACTCGACGTTCACGCTCGACGTGCCGTTCGGCCACGTGATCCTGCCGCGGCTCGTGCAGGGGATCGGTGTCGCCTGCTTCTTCGTGCCGATGACGACGATCACGCTGTCGAGCGTGTCCGACGAGCGTCTTGCAAGCGCGTCGGGTTTGTCGAATTTTTTCCGCACGTTGTCGGGCGCGATCGGCACCGCGATCAGCACGACGTTCTGGGAAAACGACACGATCTATCACCACGCGATGCTTGCAGATACGGTCAGCACGTATTCGGCGAACACCAACGCCTATACGAATGCGCTGGCGGGCGTCGGGCTCTCCGGCGACAGCCTGACCGCGCAGCTGAACCAGGTGGTGACGAGTCAGGCGTACATGATGGCCACCAACGACTTCTTCCGCATCTCGGGCGCGGCGTTTATCGTGCTGGCGGTGCTCGTGTGGATCACGAAGCCGCGCAAAGGCACCGGGCCTTCATTAGGACACTGAAGCAAACGCGTGGCAGCGGCGAACGCATCGCCGCTGCGGCCACCGCTCGATCTATTGCGACATCGCCTCGCCATTCGGCAGCCTGGTCGTGTTACGGGGCGTCGTCTCCGGATGCGTCGCATCGGGCGCGTTCTGCGATGGCGTCGCGCTGCCTTGCGGCGCGCTGGCGGCTGTGCCCGTGGTGCCTCTCACATACTGCTTGAAATCCGCACCGGCTTCCCACGGATTCGGCTTGCAGCCGAGCGAGCTGTCGCAATGCGCCGAAAAGCCGATCGTGGTGGTGCCATCGGGACCTGCGGCGCGCGTGATCTCAAACGCGAGCGCGCGCTTGCCGCCGTCCGGGCCGGCGGTCTGGATCAGCGAGTCGTTAGCGGTCTCGATCTTGTACTTCGAATGACTCGCGACCCACGTTTGCGCCCGTTGCCACCAGAGGTCGCATTCGGCCTTGTTCGAACACGTCAACGGCCTGGTCGCGATCTGCATGACATCGGGATCGACCTGACCCTGGGTCGAGCATGCCGTCGTCGCCAAGAGACACAGCGCGGCCACCAGAGCTTTGTTCTTCACGTCGATACCTCCCCTGTGGAGCATGTCATAAGATTTTGGACTACCCCATCGAAGCGGTGTTTCACCCAGATCAGAGAATCGCGACGTCGCGCGGAGTATTTGCCGATTCCGCGGACGCCTGAAGAGCGCAATCCGTAGAGGTTACCTGCGCGTTACTCGGGGCAAAGAAAAAGCGGCCACGTGGGCCGCTTGAAGCACTTCCGGGATGCTGTGGTCCGAACGCTCAGACGCTGAAGCGATTGAGCGTATAGGCCCGATACGCAGCGACGAACGCATCGAACGAACCAACCTCGTCGCGTTCGAGCTTCGCCTGTTCGTCGAGCGATCGCACCGCGAGGTCGGCAAACGCCTTGGACTGCGCGGCATCGAGCGGACGCGCACGGAAGTACGCGGCGTGCGCTTCGCTTTGCGCGAGGCCGAACGCGAGGAAGCTTTGCTGCTGGTCGCGCATCGTTTGCAGCACGCGCGCCGATGGCGTCAGCGACACGTCCGCGAGCTTCGCGCGTTGCGCGGCGACCGCGCGCGCGTGTTCGTCACCGCCCTTCAGGCTGTCGAGCACGGCCGCCGCGGCGTCGATTTTCACGAGCAGTTCGTCGGCCCAGTCGATCATCGCGACCGGCTTGCCGTCGCGAACCAGTTCGAGGCCTGGCTTGCGGCCTTCCATCGTCACGCGGCCGAAGTTCCGGTTCGCTTCGGTGTACGCGAGCGGAGGCAGGGACGCGCTGTCGTCGAGCGCGCACACGAGCAGGTACGCGTCGAGAAAGCGCGACGTTTCGAGCGAAATGCCGGCCGGCTCGAACGGATCGATGTCCATGCAACGCACTTCGACGTATTGCACGCCGCGCGCGGCGAGCGCATGCAACGGCCGCTCACCCGGATACGTGACGCGCTTCGGACGGATCGTCGAATAGAACTCGTTTTCGATCTGCAGCACGTTGGTGTTGATCTGCACCCACTCGCCGTCGCGTTGCGTGCCGATCTGCTCGTAGGCGGGATACGGCTGGCTCACGGCTTTCGCGAGCGCGTCGAGATAGCCGGGCAGCGTGTCGTAGTCGGCGTGCAGCGCGGCTTGCGCGGCCGTGTTCGAATAGCCGAGATCGCTCATGCGCAGGCTGGTCGCGTACGGGCGGTACAGGGTGTCGGCGTCGAACGTATCGAGCGTGTGTTTGCGATCGCGGAGAAAGCGCCGATCGAGCGCCGGCGACGCGCCGAACAGATACATCAGCAGCCAGTTCGTGCGGCGGAAATTGCGGATCAGCGCGAGGTAGCGGTCGGACTGGAAGTCGACGGCGTTCGCGGTGGATTGCTGATCGGCGTGCAGCAGGCGCCACAGGTCTTCGCTCAGCGAATAGTTGTAGTGGATGCCCGCGATGCACTGCATCGTGCGGCCATAGCGCAGCGCGAGGCCGACGCGGTACACGTACTTCAGCTTGCCGATGTTCGAGGTGCCGTAGTGCGCGATCGGAATGCCATCGTCGGTGGCGGGCAACAGTCCCGGCATCGAGTTGTTCCACAGGATCTCGTCGCCGAGCTCCGCGTAGACGAAACGATGCAGCACGTCGAGTTGCGCGAGGGTTTCGGCGGCGTCCTGCTCAGCCGGCGTGATCAGCTCGAGCAGCGCCTCGGAGTAGTCGGTCGTCAGCGACGGGTGCGTGAGCGCCGAGCCGAGCGCGCGCGGATGCGGCGTCATCGCGAGCTGGCCGTTGCGCGTCACGCGCAGGCTTTCCCTTTCGATGCCGCGCAGGCCGCGTATCAGCACATCGTGCTGCGGGCTCGAGTCGAGCACGGACAGGCGGTGCGAAAGCGCGTCGGTCGGGCAGGAAGGTGTGGTGTTTGGCATTGATGCAAGTCGGGCGTTGCCGGTCGCCGTGTATCGCCAGACGATTCACAGACGGTATAGCGGCTGACAACGTTCGGCGGAATTTTCGGTAGCGGGCACTTTAACATCTCGCCAGAACCGCTGCTTGCGGCCGCTTCGGCGGAGTTTCAGCGAGCAGGTCGAGGTCGCGCTGAACTACGCCATCGGCATCGGCACGTCGCGACGACGCTCAGCTCATCCCCCGCGCGCAGCGCCCGCCCGATCCGCCACCTCGTTCCACAGATGCATCGCGGCATACGCGCGATACGGCCGCCACGCGTCGGTGCGGCTGCGCTGCTGCGCGGGCCGTACGAGCGAAGGATCGCGCGCGCAGATCGATTGCATCAGCACGAGATCCGCCTCGGGCCATGCATCGGGATCGCGCCATGCACGCATCGCGACGTATTCGACGGTCCATGGGCCGATGCCCGCGAGCGCGAGCAATGCGGCACGCAGGCTCGCGGCATCGACGGTGTCGCTGCTGTCGAGCGGCACGTCGCCGCTCGCGACCGCACGCGCGAAGCCCTGCAACGCGGCGACGCGTTTGCCCGGCATGCCGATCTGCGCGAGATCGACTTCGGCGAGCGCGGCCGGCGTCGGAAAACGCCACGCGGTGTTTTCGTGCGGATGCCCGTCGATGCGTTCGCCCGCTCGCTGCACGAGCCGTCCGATGATGGTCGTCGCGGCCTTCACGCTGACCTGCTGACCGACGATCGCGCGCACCACCAGTTCGAAGCCGGACCACGCGCCCGGCACGCGCAGGCCGGGCACCGCGGCGACGAGCGGCGCGAGCCACGGGTCCGCCGCGAGTCCGGCGGCGATCTTCTTTGGATCGGCGCACAGATCGAACATTCTTGCGATTGGCGCGGCGAGTGCGTCGGCGTGGCGGCTCGCCGGCCCTTCGATGCTCGCGACGATGCAGCGCTTGCGCGGATGCAGCCGCACGCTGAGTGTGCCGCTGTCGCCGTTCCAGTCGATCGCGCGACGATACGCGCCGTCCTCGACGGCTTCGACGCCGGGCGTCGCGCGGCCGCTGAAAAAGCGCAGCAGCCGCGGCCAGTCGAACGGTGCCTTGAACGGTAATTCGAGAGTTGCAACCTCGTGAAGCGTGCTCAAGCGGCGTGATCCAGTTGGGAGTTGTGGGAGTCGGCATCTGTGCGGCTTGCGTCGCGGCGGGGCGCGTCGCTGGTTGAAACGCCGCCTGCGTGCTGCGCCTCATTGTCGAGCAAGGCGGCCTTGCGCGGCAGCCCCCAGCGATAGCCGGCGAGCGCCCCGCCCTTCTGCACGACGCGATGGCAAGGAATCGCGAGCGCGACCGGGTTGGTCGCGCATGCGCTCGCGACGGCGCGCACCGCCCGCGGCGAGCCGACCGCCTCGGCGATCTGCGAATAGCTGCGTGTCTCGCCGTACGGGATCCGCCGCAGCGCATCCCACACGCGCTGCTTGAATGCGGTCGACGCGATATCGAGCGGCAACTCGAAGGCCTGGCGCGTGCCGCGCAGATACGCGTCGATCTGCGCGATGAACGGCGCGAGCCGGCCGGCGTCTTCGCGCAGCTCGGCATTCGCGAACTCGCCGCGCAACTCGTCGATCAGCAGCGCGGTGTCGTCGCCGAAACCGATCTTGCAGATGCCCTTGTCAGTCGCGGCGACCAGCACGAAGCCGAGCGAGGTCGGCGCGCTCGCATAGTGCACCGTCAGGCCCGCGCCCTTGCGGCGATACGCGGACGGCGCCATGCCGAGCTCGGCCGGCGCGCTGTCGTACATTCGCGATGGCGAGCCGAAACCGGCGTCGAGCGTCGCGCGCGTGACGTCGGCGCCGCCCTGCAGCGCATCGCGCAACGCGGCGCCGCGTTGCGCGGCCTGGTACTGACGCGGCGAGACGCCGACCACGCGCTTGAACAGGCGCTGCAAATGGAACGGGCTCACGTGCACGGCATCGCTCAGTTGCGCGAGCGTGAGGCGCTGCTGCGGATCGGCGTCGAGCGCGGCGCACGCCCTGGCGACGATGTCGAGCTCGCGCGGCAGGCCACCGGGCTGGCAGCGCTTGCAATCGCGAAAGCCCGCGGCGCGCGCGGCGGCGGCATCGGTGAAGAAAGCGACGTTTTCGCGGCGCGGCTGGCGCGACGCGCACGACGGCCGGCAGAACACGCCGGTCGTCCTGACCGCGTAGAAGAATGCGCCGTCGGCATCGCGGTCGCGGTGGGTGACGGCGTCCCAGCGTTCGTCGTCGGTGCGCCACTGGGTGGTGTCGACGTCGGCGGCGGCGCGCATGGGGGCGGAATGGCGAGTGGTGGCGTTCATGATGTCATGGGGCCCGGATGGGCAGGCAGTGTCGATGCTCATCAATCTAGGCCCGAACGCTACACAGTACGCGCCGGATCTTGCTCTGTGATTCGGACGCGCTTGTCCGTACCCGTAGTGGGGTCAAACCCGGCAAATTGCAATCCGAAGCGCCTTGGAATGCCCTGCGGCCGGACGTTTTGCCTCAAACTGCGGCAATTTCGCACGATATCGGGTTTTCCCTTAAAAAGTTATTGCGTCGCACCAAGCCGATGTGTATATTAGTGCTTGTCTCCTCCATGTCTCCTCCTGATATGGATTCAGCCCGCTCCACTTGAGCGGGCTTTTTTTTGCCTGCGTTTTCTGTCCGCGCCTGGCCCGCATTTGGTCCGGTTCGCCCACGACTTCCCGCCGACCCACCCCGCCCTTTCCTTTCTCCTACACTTCCTAATCGGTTCTCCGAACTAGCGAAAGGGCGTTCGACATGAAAATCCACATTCGCGAGATCGACCACGTCGTGATCCGGGCGACGCACGTCGAAACCCTCGCGCGCTTTTACTGCGACGTACTCGGTTGCAGCGTTGAAAAGGAGCAGCGCGAACTCGGCCTCACGCAACTGCGCGCGGGCCGATCGCTGATCGATCTGCTGCAGGTCGGCGCGAAGCTCGATCGCGCGGAAAACGGCGCGGCGGGCACGGGGCGCAACATGGACCACCTGTGTCTGCGCGTCGAGTCGTTCGACGCCGACGCGTTGAAGGCGCATTTGAGCGCGCATGGCGCGCGGCTCGGCGAACAGGGAGTGCGTTATGGCGCGGACGGATTCGGGCCGTCGCTGTATCTGTTCGACCCGGAGGGCAATATGGTCGAGCTGAAGGGGGCGCCGGAAGCGGCGCGGGTCACGTCGCTCTGAATGCGAGAACGAAGCGGCGCAAAAACTGGTTCAGACCTGAGCCGTCACGCGTCGGCGGGCGCCTTCAGTACGGTCCAGTCGATCTTCACCGCGTCGGCTTCGGCGCTGCCGAGCCATGCTTCGCCGTCCTGCACCGTGCATTGCAGCCGCATCGTGCGTTCGGCAAGCGAGCCGAGCGATGCCGCGACGACTTCGCCGAGCGTCCAGACCGTCACGTTGCGCAGGCGCTCGACCTTGTTGCGCACGCCCTGCCACCAGATTTCCGAAGTACGCCCGCCATACGCGATCACGACCACGTGATTCGCCCGCCCGCTCGCCTTGGCGATGCGGCGCTCATCGGGCTGGCCGACCTCGATCCACGTGTCGATCGCGCCGGTCAGATCCTTCGCCCACAGATCCGGTTCGTCGACATCCGACAAACCTTTGCAGAACTCCAGCCGTTCCTGCGCGAACAGCGCGAACGCGGCGACGCGGACCATCATCCGTTCGTCGGTTTCGGAGGGGTGACGGGCGATCGTCAGCGAATGGTCGGCGTAATAGTGCCGGTCCATGTCAGCGATCTGCAGTTCCGCCTTGTATATCGTCGATTTGAGAGCCATGCCGTTGCTAAACCAGGCGCTCGCTCCACCGGAGCGCAGCGAAAATGAATCGTCGACGGCGCGTTGCCGTTTCTTGTGTTTGCTGTACATCGTATGTTCCTCACGCGCCGTCAGCCGGTGCCTATGACACAGAAGGAAGCATTTACCGGGCCACCGCGGGTTCCGTGGCCGTCCCGTACACATCGCGAGCCGCATCTCGCAGCGCGTCGAGCACGACGGCGGCCGCCGGCGACAACAGGTGCGACTGGCGCGTGATGATACCGAATGTATCCATCCTGCAAGGCAAATCGATCGGGACGCGCTTCAATACCCCGTACTGTTGGTACTGACGCGCCACTTCATCGGGCAATACCGCCAACATGTCGCTTTGCAGCAGCAGGCTCGAAATCGCGAGGAAGTTGTTCGTATTGACGACGTTCTGCGGCGGATTCAGGCCGATCTGCGAAAACATCAGATCGAAGCGATGGCGCAGCACGCTGCCCGGCGGATGCAGCACCCAGCTCGCATTGACGATGCCACGCAGCGTCAATCCCGTTTCATTTTCGAGCGGATGGCCCGGACGCGCGACCACGCACAGCGGTTCGTCGGCGAGCGGTTCGTAGCGCACGTCGGTCTTGAACTGGTTCTGCCTTTCGAGCACGCGGCCGATCATGATGTCGAGATCGCCTTCGGCGAGCCGCGGCAGCATCACGTCGGAGGTCTCGACCTCGGTCCAGATCTGCAACTGCGGATAACGCGCCTTCACGCTCGCGATCGCGCGCGGCACCATCGTCGCGGCGGCCGCGGCGATCACGCCGATACGCACCTGACCCGCGAGCCCCGAGCGCAGCGCCGAGATTTCGTCGTGCGCCTGGCTCAGGTTCGACAGCACCATGCGCGCGTGGCGGATCATCACCTCGCCGTACAGCGTCGCATGCATACCGTGCGGCGTGCGGTCGAACAGGCTCACGCCGAGCATGTCCTCGAGCTCTTTCAACAGGCGCGACGCGGCCGGCTGCGTCATGCCGAGCACGTCAGCCGCGCGGCGCACGTTGCCCTCCTCCTCCATCGCGGCAAGCAGCAGCAACTGGCGCGTCTTCAGCCGCGCGCGCACGAACCAGTTCGAATAGCTACGCGTCATCGCAGGGTCTCCTGGTTTTTACGAGCGATTTTTGTACGTTCTTCCTCTGAAGCTCCATGATGCCATATCGAAACTGATATCGGAGAAGCCTAAAAAGGGATTGGAAAGTTATTGAGCCGGCTCATACCATTCGTGGACTTTTGTGAACTTACGGTGCGCCTTTTTCGCCGATGAACCGCGATCCGCTCGTCCCCCTCGTTGCCAGCCCGTTTCGCCATTACATCAATGGCGGATGGGAGACTGGCGCGACCACGGGCGTGTCGCTCAATCCGTCGGATCTCGACGAGCCGGTCGGCGAATACGTGCGCGCGGACGTGCGGCAGACCGACAGCGCGATCGAGGCTGCGCACGAGGCGTTTCGCGACTGGTCGCTCGCCTCCGCACAGCGCCGCGCCGACGCGCTCGACGCGATCGGCAGCGAAATGCTCGCGCGCCGCGAGGAGCTGGCCCGGCTGCTCGCGCGTGAAGTCGGCAAGGTGCTGCCCGAGGCGCTCGCCGAAGCGACACGCGCGGGCCAACTGTTCAAGCTGTTCGCGGCCGAGGCGCTGCGCGCGTTCGTCGAGCCGCACGCGTCGGCGCGTGCCGGCGTCGAAATCGACGTGACGCGCGAGCCGCTCGGGGTGGTCGGCATCATCGCGCCGTGGAGCGCGCCGCTCGCGATCGCCGCGGCGAAGATCGGCGCCGCGCTCGCGCACGGCAACTGCGTCGTCTACAAGCCGGCCGAATCGGCGCCGGCCTGCGCGGCGGCGCTCGCGTCGATCGTCAGTCGCGCGGGCTTGCCGGCCGGCGTGTTCAACCTCGTGATGGGCAGCGGACGCAAGGTCGGTGCGCGCATCGTCGCACATCCGCTCGTCGCGGCGATCAGCTTCACCGGTTCGTCCGATACCGGCACGCGCGTGCTGCAGGCCGCCGCGACGCGCCAGGCGCGCGTGCAGCTCGAGATGGGCGGCAAGAATCCGTTCGTCGTGCTGGCCGACGCCGATCTCGACGGCGCGGTCGACGCGGCGCTCACCGGTGCCTTCAGCGCGACCGGCCAGCGCAGCACGGCTGCCGCGCGGCTGATCGTCGAACGCGCGGTGTTCGCGCCGTTCGTCGACGCGTTGCAGGCAAAGCTCGCGAAACTCACCGTCGATCACGCGTTGAAGCACGGCACCGATATCGGCCCGGTGGCGAACGCCGCGCAGCTCGAACGCAATCTCGACTACGTGCGCGTCGGCGAGCAGGAAGGCGCGCAGTTGTTGCGCGGCGGGCGGCGACTGGAGCGCGCGACGCGCGGCTATTTTTTCGAGCCGGCGCTGTTTATCGGCGAATCGGAGCATCGCATCGCGCGTGAAGAGATTTTCGGGCCGCTCGCGGTCGTGCTGCGCGCGGACGATTACGAACACGCGCTACATCTCGCGAACGACACCGCCTACGGACTGTGCGCCGGCATCTGTACGCGCTCGCTCGAACGCGCGCGGCATTTTCGCCGCCACGTGCAGAGCGGTCTCGTCACGATCAATCTGCCGACCACGACCGTCGAGCATCATGGACCCGGCGGCGGGCGCAAGGCGTCGGCCTATGGCGCGAGCGATGCCGCGTTCTGGACCGCCGTGAAAACGGCGTACCTGGCGAGCTAGAAGCAATGAGCCGCGCCACCGTTTTCACCGCGACTTGCGCGAACCGCCCGGCGTACCGCGCGCAGATCCGCCCCGATTCGCGCGACGGCTGACGCCGCCCGCGTTACCCCGCTGCGACTACACGACATCAATGCAGCTTTTCACCCTCAGGAGACAGTAGATGACCAGCAAGCTTCGCCGTTTGACCCTGACCGCGATGGCCGCCGCCGCCCTCGCCGCCCCGTTCGCCGCACAACTGTCCGCCCACGCGGATGAGCCGCTCAAAGTCGGCTTCCTCGTGAAGATGCCCGAACAGGCGTGGTTCATCAACGAACAGAAAGCCGCGACCGCGCTCGGTAAGAAGGACGGCTTCTCGGTCGTCAACATCGGCACGCCCGACGGCGAAAAAGTGCTGGCCGCGATCGACAACCTCGGCGCGCAAGGCGCGAAGGGCTTCGTGATTTGCGCGCCCGACGTGCGTCTCGGACCGGCGATTCAGGCGCGCGCGAAGCGCTACAACATGAAGTTCGTGACCGTCGACGACCAGCTGGTCGATTCGACCGGCAAGCCGCTGGCGAACGTGCCGCACCTCGGCATGTCGGCCTTCAAGATCGGCAACCAGGTGGGCCAGGCGATCACCGACGAAATGAAGCGCCGCGGCTGGAAGCCTGAGGAAGTCGGCGCGCTGCGTATCACGGACTATGAGCTGCCGACCGCGAAGCTGCGCACCGACGGCGCGACGCAGTCGCTGCTCGCCGGCGGCTTCAAGAAGGAAAACGTCTTCGACGCGCCGCAGAAAACCACCGACGACGAAGGCGGCTTCAACGCGGTGTCGCCGGTGCTCGCGCAGCATCCGAATATCAAGAAGTGGGTGATCTTCGCGCTCAACGAGGAAAGCGTGCTCGGCGGCGTGCGCGCGACCGAACAGCTGCATATTCCGGCCGCGGACGTGATCGGCGTCGGCATCAACGGCGCGGGCGAGGCGTTCGCCGAGTTCCAGAAGAAGGAACCGACGGGCTTCTACGGCACGATCGCGGTCAGCTCGACGAACCACGGCAAGGAAAGCACCGAGAACCTTATCGAGTGGATCAAGGACGGCAAGCAGCCGCCCGCCGACACGCAAACCACCGGCAAGCTGATGGTGCGCGGCAACTGGCAGGACGTGCGCAAGGAACTGGGTATTTAAGCGAGGTTCTCGCAGCAGACGGCGGGCCGCCTCGTGCCTCGCGTTTAGCGCGAGCGCGGCCCGCTCAGCTTTCATCCGTTCGAGGTTTTTCGATGACGTCCTTATTCACCGGGTCTCATGCCGGCGAGGCGGTGCGCACGCCCTCGCCTGCATCGACGCCTGCATCCGACGCCCCCTATCTCCGGCTCGACGGCATCACCGTGCGCTTTCCGGGCGTGCTCGCGCTCGACCAGGTCTCGCTCGAAGTGCGCCGCGGCGAGGTGCACGGCCTGATGGGCGAAAACGGCGCCGGCAAATCGACGCTGCTGAAGGTGCTGTCCGGCGTCAATCATCCTGTCTCGGGCACGTTGTCGCTCGACGGCGTCGAGCAGCAGTTCGCGACGACCAAGGCGGCGATCGCCGCGGGCATCGCGATCATCTATCAGGAACTGCATCTGGTGCCGGAGCTGACGGTCGCCGAGAATCTGATGCTCGGCGCCCTGCCGAATCGCTTCGGCGTACTGGACGAAAAGGCTTTGGTCGCGCGTGCGATGCGCGAGCTCGAACGGCTCGGCGAAAAGCTCGATCCGTCGCAGCAGGTCAAGCATCTGTCGATCGGTCAGCGGCAGATGATCGAAATCGGCAAGGCGCTGATGCGTGACGCGCGCGTGATCGCGTTCGACGAACCGACCAGCTCGCTGTCGTCGCGCGAAACCACGCAACTGTTCCGCATCATCCGCGCGCTGAAGGCCGAAGGCCACGCGATCATCTACGTCACGCACCGGATGGATGAAGTCTACGAACTGTGCGATCGCGTCACCGTGTTTCGCGACGGCCGCCGCATCGATACCTTCGAGGCCGGCGCGGGACTCGACCGCGATCGGCTGATCCGCTGCATGGTGGGGCGCTCGATCACCGATGTGTACGGCTATCGCGCGCGCGAGCACGGCGACGTGCAGCTTCAGGTCGAGGGCCTGTTGGGACCGGGCCTGCGCGAACCGGCATCGTTTTCGGCGCGCAAGGGCGAGATCGTCGGCTTCTTCGGGCTCGTCGGCGCGGGCCGCTCCGAGCTGATGAAGCTGATCTACGGCGCGCTCAAGCCGAGCGCCGGCGAGGTCGCGCTGAAGGGCAAGCGCGTGCAGTTCGCCACGCCGCGCGACGCGGTGCGTGCCGGCGTCGCGCTGTGTCCCGAGGATCGCAAGCAGGAAGGCATCGTGTCGATCGCGTCGGTGTCGGACAACCTGAACATCAGCTGCCGCCGCCACTTCAGCCGCTTCAACGTGCTCAACGGCCGCAAGGAAGCGCAGACCACGCGTGAATTCATCGGCAAGCTCGCGATCAAGACGCGCAACGGCGACACGCCGATCGGCACGCTGTCCGGCGGCAATCAGCAGAAGGTGATCCTGTCGCGCTGGCTCGCCGAAGAGATCGACGTGTTCCTGATGGACGAGCCGACGCGCGGCATCGACGTCGGGGCGCGCAGCGAGATCTATGGGCTGCTGTATGGGCTCGCCGAGGCGGGCCGCACGGTCATCGTCGTGTCGAGCGATCTCGCCGAGGTGATCGGCGTGACCGATCGCGTGATCGTGATGAAGGAAGGCCGCATCGTCGGCGATCTGCCGAAGGCGCAGGCCACGCCGGATGCGCTGATCAAGCTGGCATTGCCGCGCTGATCGCCCAACGGATCGCGCCACCAGACCTCTTACCGAATATCGCAACGAAAACGGCATTGAATGGAACAGACATCATGAATACACCTTCCACCGATTCCTCGACCCCCGCCGTCGCCTCCGTGGGCTTGACCGCGCGCGCCGCGCGCACCTGGGACCTGATCAACAAATCCGGCATCGTGATGGTGTTCATCGTCCTGTTCGCGGTGCTGTCGTTCACGGTCCCAGACTTTCTGAGCACGCGCAATATCCAGGGCCTGCTGCTGTCGGTCACGCTGATTGGCTCGATCTCCGTCACGATGATGTTCGTGCTCGCGCTCGGGGAGGTGGACCTGTCGGTGGCGTCGATCGTCGCGTTTTCGGGCGTGGTGGCTTCCGTGCTGATCACCGCGACGCACAGCGTGTTAGTCGGCATCACGGCCGGCGTGCTCGCGGGCGGCGCGGTCGGGCTCGTCAACGGCACGCTGGTCGCGCGCTACAAGATCAACTCGCTGATCGTCACGCTCGCGATGATGGAGGTCGTGCGCGGCCTCGCGTACATCACGTCGAACGGCGACGCGGTGATGATCTCCGAGGAGCGCTTCTTCGAGCTCGGCGGCGGCTCGTTCCTCGGCATTTCTTATCCGATCTGGAGCAACATCGTCGGCTTCGTTCTGTTCGGCTTCCTGCTGAAAAAGACCGTGTTCGGCAAGAACGTGCTGGCCGTCGGCGGCAATAGCGAAGCCGCTGTGCTCGCGGGGCTGCCCGTCACGCGGATCAAGATCACCGTGTTCGTGCTGCAAGGCCTCGTGACCGGCTTCGCGGGCGTGATGCTCGCGTCGCGCATGAGCCTCGGCGATCCGAAGACGTCGGTCGGGCTCGAGCTCGGCGTGATTTCCGCGTGCGTGCTGGGTGGTGTATCGCTGACGGGCGGTGTCGCGACGATCTCCGGCGTGCTGGTCGGCGTGCTGATCATGGGCTCGGTTCAGGACGCCATGAGCCTGCTGAACGTACCGACGTTCTATCAGTATCTGATTCGCGGCGGCATCCTGCTGCTCGCGGTTCTGTTCGACCAGTACCGCCGCAGCAAGCGCGTGCACTGACGCGCCGTTGCTCGTGGCCGGTTTCCTGCGCTTTGCGAGAAGGCGTACTACCGATGCGGGTCGATAAAACCCGCATCGGCTTTTTTATTGCAGGTGAAGGCTGGCAAGTATCAAAAGCAATAAAAAACGGCTTGGCATCGGAATGCCCAAGCCGTCTCTTTTAGCTCACGCGTTTACGCCTACGACTTCTAAAGCCGCAGCGGATACGCATGCGACCGTATTCCGGCTTTTGCCGGAATGCCGGTGTGTACTTATTGCTTGATGAATCGGTCGTTCGCCCAGAGTCCCTCGGTGTCGCTATTGGCTGAATTCACGAACTCGACGTCGTGGCCGACCACGCGCACCACGCGGAAACTCGAGTCGGTCGGAGTCGACACGCATTGATATCCGGAGAAGAATTCCTGCATCTGCTGCTGTTCACCGGCTTGCGCGTGGTGATCGGCGGCATCGAGCTTGTCCTTCGATACGCAGCCATAGGCATTGGCCTTGAACTGGATCGTTTGCTGCGGCTTGATCACGACGTCTTGCGCCTGAACGCTAGCGGCAGCCAAACCCGCGATGGCGAAAACAACGGCAATTCGAGTTTTCATTCGTTCCTCCGGGGCGGGCCGAAAACATCTCGGTTAGCTATGTATTTAACTTTAACGGTGGACCCGCATCTTGTACTTTAGGAGAACCGATGAGAACGACAAGCACATCTTGTGTGCGATCGCAATAGTGGCGAATTGTCGCACCTGCTGTCGAAGCTGATTAAAGCTTGAGCACACGCCCGACCGAATGGCAATGAAATGAATAACTAAAAATCCACTCTCGAACACGCCTTAGCTGGTAAAGCTTTGCGCGCGCATTCACGTAAACGCGTAGCGTCAATTAAGCGATTTAATACAATTTAATCAATGGGTTTGTGCATTGCACACAAAGTCATTCCACAGGCAAAAGCGGCGATGCGCAATAACGAGGCAAGTGCAGAAAATAAACAGTGCCAGCCGTCTCTCAGGGCCTTGATGAAACGCTTGCAACGCGCCATTGCCGAAAACGCATGAAAAAAAGCCGCGCGGCGCAAAGCCGCGTGGACAGGCGAGGAGGGCGCGATCGCAGTGCGATGTACCCTTCGCGTGCGGCCTGAATCCAGGTGGATCTTCGTCGAGCCGGTATGCGGGTACAGGCGGTGCTCTACAATGAAAACGAATCTCCTGCACCCGGAGGCTATCGTGAACGAGCACGTCATACTCGGGATTTTTCTGGTCGTTCCGCTGCTGATCGTCATGTTTCTTTTTTCCGACGAACTGTGGCAGGAGCATCGAGACCTGCACGACGGACGGCCGTTGCGAGCGCGTCGCCGACGCATCGACTGGCGGCATCCGCTACGCCGTTCGCGCGAGCGGCTCTGAGATTGCGAAGCGGATCCCTAAAGAAAAAAAGCCTGCCACAGGGGCAGGCTGAAAAAAGAGATCCACACTCAATGCCTTGAACACAAGGCAATAGCAGTCTAGTCGCGACGCGCCAATCGGTGGTTTCAACGGCTTTTACAGTTGTTACCGGGCGTGACCGTAATGCGGGGCGCGACGTTGCGTCGGCAGCCCTCGCGTCGCGCTTCAATGGGCGCGCCAGTGCGCGCGAATCCGTTTGGCGAGCGCTTCGAGCGTGTCCGGATCGGCGACCTCGCGCGCATGCAGCTTCAGCGGTTGGCCTTCCCAGCGCGGAATCACGTGGAAATGGACGTGCGGCACTGTCTGTCCCGCCGCCGCGCCGTTGAACTGGCCGATGAACACGCCGTCAGGACGCAGTGCCGCGCGCACCGCGATCGCGAGCTTTTGCGCCATGCGCGTCGACGCGACGAGCGCCGCATCCGATAGATCGAAAATTTCGGCGACCGCTTCCTTCGGCACGACGAGCAGATGGCCGTCGGCCTGCGGCATCAAGTCCATGAAAGCCAGCGCCTGGTCGTTTTCGGCCACCTTGATGCACGGTAGTTCGCCGCGCAAGATTTTGGCGAACGGGTTGCTGTCGTTGTAGCTCATCGCGTTTCCTTTCATTTGGGCTGGGTTCGATTCACGGGTCGAGCGGGATACTTTTTTTTGCGTAGCTTCGCACCGCGGGTTTCCTATTCTCTACCCGAACGCTTACGCCACGCGTGCGGCACGCCGGATCGCTTGAGGTGGCTGGCCGAACGCGCGCAAAAACGCGCGCCGCATCCGCTCGGGGTCGATGAAGCCAGTGTCGGCTGCGACGGTTTCGATCGAATGACGGCCGGTTTCGAGCATCGTGCGAGCCGCTTCGACACGCAGCGCCTCGATCGCGCGGGCCGGCGACTGGCGCGTCTCGTCGCGAAACGCGCGGCTGAACTGGCGCGGGCTCAGATGCGCGACGTCGGCGAGCTGCTCGACGGTCAGCGGCTCGCGCAGATGACTCTTCGCATACGACAGCGCGTTCTGGATCCGATCGGATTTCGGTTCGAGATCGAGCATCGCGGAGTACTGCGATTGGCCGCCGGTGCGCCGGTGATAGACCACGAGCTTCTTCGCGATCGCGCGCGAAACCGCGATGCCGAGGTCGTTCTCGACGAGCGCGAGGCACAGATCGATACACGCGGTCATGCCGGCCGACGTCCACACCGAGCCGTCGACGATGAAGATGCGGTCCTCGTCGACCCGCGCGCGCGGAAAGCGCCGTTGCAAATCGCGCGCATGCGCCCAGTGCGTAGTCGCGTGGCGGCCGTCGAGGATGCCGGCTTCGGCGAGCACGAACGCGCCGGTGCAGATGCTCGCGGTGCGGCGCGAGGCGGCGAGGGCGTCGTTCAGAAACGCGAGCAGCCCCGGCGACGACGGCGCGATCTCCATCGCGCCGGTGACGATCACCGTGTCGTAGGCGGGATCGCCGAACGGGCGCGTCGCGACCTCGACGCCCGCCGAGCTGCGCACCATGCCGCCGTGCTCGGAGATCACCGCGACGTCGTACGCGGGCTCGCCGGTGTCCTGATTGGCGAGTTCGAAAATCGATACCGCGACCATGTCGAGGATCTGAAAGCCCGGAAAGACCGCCACGCCGATGCGTTTCATTTACGATGTCCGGAAACGAGGGAAATATGACATTTGAGACAAAACAGTACGCGCCTAAACTTAGCTCGTCAACCCCGCCGTATCAGCGCAAAAGCCGCCAGGCGGCGAGTTCACGGATGTTCCCATTCACCGGACAGGGCGGCCGCATCATGCGCAGCCCGCAAGGAGAGCTTCAATGGCAACGCAGGCAAACAAGGGCGCACAAGGCAATTCGAACGAAGGCAAGGGTACGGCGGTGGTCACGGGCGCATCGTCGGGTATCGGCGCGGTCTACGCGGACCGGCTCGCGCGACGCGGCTACGACCTGCTGCTGATCGCGCGCGACGGCGCACGCCTGAGCAGCCTCGCCGACCGGCTGACGAAGGAAACCGGCCGCCGCGTGAGCACCGTCAGCGCCGATCTGACCAACAAGGCCGACGTGCGCCGCATCGAGAACCAGTTGCGCGCCGAGCGCGGCATCACGATGCTGATCAACAACGCGGGCGTCGGCGCGACCGCGACGCTGGTCGACTCCGACATCGATGAACTCGAGCAGATGATCGAGCTGAACGTGACCTCGCTCACGCGCCTGACGGCGGCGGTGTTGCCGGGCTTCATCGCGCGCGGCGCCGGTACGGTGATCAATATCTCGTCGATCGTCGCGCTGGCGCCGGAATTGTTGAACGGCACCTATAGCGGCACCAAGGCCTACGTGTTGAATCTCACGCAGTCGCTGCATCACGAGGTGGGCGGCAAGGGCGTGCGGCTGCAAGCGGTGCTGCCGGGCGCGACGAGCACCGCGTTCTGGGATCGCGCGGGTCTCGCGGTCGAGAACCTGCCTTCGCAGATCGTGATGAGCGCCGAGGACATGGTCGACGCGGCGCTTGCCGGTCTCGATCAGGGCGAACTGGTGACGATCCCGTCGTTGCCCGATGCCGCCGACTGGGAGCGTCTGAACAGCGCGCGTTTGCATCTGCAGCCGAATCTGTCGCGCAGCGCGCCGGCCGAGCGCTATACGCGCGCCGTGGCCGCGTAAGCCGAAGGTTGAGGAGGGCGACGCCAGACTCAGCCGCTCACGGCCACCTGATTCTTGCCGTCGTGTTTCGCGCGATACAGGCCGACGCCGGCGGCCTCGATCAGCGTCGTGACCGGTTCGGCGGCCGACGGCACCACCATCGCCGCGCCGATGCTGATCGTGACGACGCCCTCTGCCGAGCCCGCATGTGTGATCGCGCGGTCTTCGACCGCGATGCGGATTTTCTCCGCGAGCAGGCGCAAGCCGCCCGCCGACGTGTCCGGCACGACCACCGCGAACTCCTCGCCGCCGAAGCGCGCGGCGAGATCCAGTGAATGGCCGAGGCACGCTTCGATCGTATGCGCGACGCTCTTCAGCACTTCGTCGCCGGCGACGTGCCCATAGGTGTCGTTGTAGGCCTTGAAGTGATCGACGTCGATCATCAGGAGGCCGAGGCGGGTCTTGTCGCGGGTGCCGCGGTGCCATTCGGCCGCCAGATACTGGTCGAGGTAGCGGCGGTTCGACAGGCCGGTCAGACCGTCCGAATGCGTGAGCCGCTGCAACTCCAGATTCGTCGCCAGCAGTTGCCGCTGAGATTGCCGCAGCGCGCGGTACGCCTCGTCGCGTTGCAGCAGGTGTAGATACGAGCGCGAGTGATAGCGGATGCGCGCTATCAGCTCGATGCGTCACGAGGTAGTCGCTCGAACCGGCCGCGAACGCCGCGCTTTTGACGAGCGGCTCTTCGTTGGTCGACAGCACGACGATCGGGATGTCGCGAGTGGCGGCATTCAGCCGGTATTGCCGCACCAGCGTCAGACCGTCGGTGCCCGGCATCACGAGATCTTGCAGGATCACCGTCGCGCGCGTTTCCTCGGCGCAGCGCACCGCGTCTTCCCATGACGCGCAGTTGCGAAAGTCGATGCCCGGCTCGTCGGCGAGCGCCTCGCGCACCCCCTCGGCGATGACCGCCTGGTCGCCGACCAGCAGCACCATGATCGGGCACTCGGCCGCCGGCGGGGCGGCGAGGATGCGCGCGAGCGCGTCGTCGCTGGCGAGATTGGGCGCATCCTCAGCGACGAGCGCGTGCGCCTGCGGGCTCCCGTCGTCTGCGGGATGCAGCGTTGCGGCATTCTGGGGCGGTTTAGAGGTATCCATGTGGTTCGGCCAGGATGAAGTTCAGGGAGGGCACGTCAGCTTTCGGGGAGGCGAGACGCTCGTTGACCACTGCCCTTGGTCAGATAATAGTCGGCGCCCGCATCAAGGCCAGCGCGGCGATCTTCCCCCGATGCCTGGATGAAAAGCAGCGCAATGCCCTGCGTGGGTTAACGCGTCCAACGTTATGCACCTGTTACAGAGTAAATCTCTGGTTACCAACTGCAGCATCTATTTCCGCGCGCGCCGGCGACAATTCGTCCATGCCTGAACGGCGGGAGCTCAATATGAAAAAGATCGCAGTGGCGTTGGTAATGGCGGGTAGTTTGACGGTGGCGGGCCAGGCGTCCGCGCACGGACACGGCGGTGATGTGGTAGGTTCGCTGATTGGCGGCGCGGTGCTGGGCGCGGTGGTCACCTCGGCGTTGACGCCGGCGCCGGTGGTCGCGTATCCGCAGCCGGTCTATGCCGAGCCCGCGTACCAGCCCGCGCCGGCTTACGTGGCACCGCCGCCCGGATATTGCTACGACCAGTATCAGCGCGCCTATGTCGCGTGCGGCGCACCGCCGCCCGGACAGTACGGCTATGCGCAACCGCAACCCGAGCCGCAGTGGTGAGCGCGGCAAGGCTCTGATGCGCGGATGATTCAGCCGAACAACGCGCAGACAAAAAGGCCGTCGCCCAATGCGACGGCCTTTTTCCATTTGAGGCACGGCTTAATGCTTGTGATGCAGCCACTCCGCGTAATGCGTGTCGAGCCAGCGCTCGAGCTTGGGCGGCCTGGACGGGTCGCGGTGACGCGACATCATCCAGATGGCAAGGCCGACCACCAGCATGACGGCGGGCCCCATCAGATAAGCGAGCATTGATTCAGGCATCGGAACCTCCGTATCGGCTTGCATCCATCTCTCAGTGTAGGCGAAGGAAGCGGGGAAAGAACGACGATTCAAACGGTCCAGAGAAGCGAAAAAAGGCGCATTTGCGCCCGCTTTGGAAACCTGTTTTTTTGATGGTTTTTCCTTTATTTGCTTAGCGTCTGGGCGAGGTCCCATTAGCCTGTGTACCATCCTGTTACCGGCCTGACGGCAAGCGTCACATGGCGCCAAAACCCATGACAATGCCGTCAAGCCGTCCCGTTCGCCGTCTACCGCGCGACTTCCATCTGGCTATCGACAAAGTCCGCCCAACTCTGAAGCATGCGACCCTGCCACGCCGCTTCGTCGGTTGCTTCACGCTTCGCGATGTCGCCCCCCGCAGCTGTTTGCTGTTCCATGTCGCGCAGATGCGACGACGCGGTGCGACGAAAGTCATGCAGCACGAAATGCTCCACGTCGAGCCCCAATGCCTTGACTGCCTGGTTCAGCGTGCTTTTCGCGATCGGCCGATCGTCGCCCCTGACGCTCGGGAACACGAACGTCTCGCTGGTGCGCCCGCGCTGCAGCTCGCGCAGCAGCGCAACCGCCTGACGCGGCAGACGGACGACGCGGTCCTCGCGCGCGTTCAGGCGCGCGGCGGGGATCGTCCACAGCGCGTCGTCGAGATCGAACTCGGCCCATGTCGATTCGACGAGGTCCGCTTTGCGTGCCATCGTCAGCACCAGCAGATGCAGCGCGAGCTTCAGCGGACGGCGGATATTGGATGTGTCGATCGTGCGCAGCATGACACCGATCTCGGCGCCGGACAGCACGCGGGTGCGGCTGTCGAAGGTCGCGATCGAGCGCGCCGGTACGACTTCCGCGGGATTGCTGGTCGCGAGCTGGCGCGCGATCAGATATGCGTACAGGCGCTTCACGACGTTGCGCGTGTGCAGCGCCATTTTCGGCGAGCCGCGGCTTTTGATGCGCTCGCAGATCGCGACGACGTCGTCAGCGGTGACCGCGCCGATCGCCTTGTTGCCGATCGCGGGCAGCACGTCCTTGTCGAGCGCGCGCCGCGTGGTGCGGCGATATTCATCCGACTTGCCGGCCAGCGCCGTCGCGAGATAAAGCTCGGCCGCTTCACGCAGCACCTCGGCCTTGCTCTCGGCACCGCGGTCGCGCCGCGCGGTGGCGACCGGCGAGATGCCCTGCGCGACGAGCGCCGCGTACCTCTGCGCCTTCGCGCGCGCGACGCGCAGCGAAATCATCCGGTAATCGCCGATGGTCGCGAGCGGCTGACGCTTGCCGTTCAACGTATAGCGGAAGCGCCAGACCTTGGTGCCGGTCGTCATGACCTCGATCACGAGGCCGTTGCCGTCGGCGACGCAGTAGCGGGTCGCGCGCGGTTCGAGCGCGCGGATCCCGGATTCGGTGAGCGGGGTGGCGAGGCGGGGCATGCTTTGGGGACGCTGTACGTTTAGGCTCGGACAGCTGGATTCTAAACCTTTGCACGGTTGTGTACCAAAAATCCGGTGGCTTTTTGGCCGACGGAGTGCGATTTTCGCGTGTGCGGCAGCGGCGCCGATTCGGCCGAGAGAGCCTATATGACGGCCGCATTGCGGCGACGTACAAGTTCGGCGTTACTTGCCGATACAGAATCGGCTGAAAATCACGCCGAGCAGATCGTCCGAACTGAACTCACCGGTGATCGAGTTCAGTTGATCCTGCGCGAGCCGCAATTCCTCGGCGAACAGATCGAGCGCCTGCGCGTTCTGCTCCGCATGCACGGCGGCGGTCGCCAGATGCTCGTCGGCCGCGCGCAACGCGATCAGGTGCCGCTCGCGCGCGAGATAGACGCTCTCCGCGCCCGCCTGCCAGCCGGCAATCCGCAGCAGTTCATCGCGCAGCAGCGCGACGCCGTCACCCTTCTTCGCCGACAGCCGCACCTCGCTAAGTTCGAGGTCGGCGTCGAGCGCCTGCGTCGCGGGCGCGAGCCCTGTCAGGTCGGTCTTGTTCAGCACGCGGACGACGGGCACGCCGCGCGGAAAGCGTCCGGCGATCGTTTCGTCGCCGGCCGTCATTCCGGCGCGCGCGTCGAGCAGATGCAGCACCACGTCCGCGCGCTCGATCTCGCCCCACGTGCGCTCGATGCCGATCTTCTCGACCTCGTCCTCGGTCTCGCGCAGGCCGGCCGTGTCGATCACGTGCAGCGGGATGCCTTCGATCTGGATCGTCTGCGCGACCTTGTCGCGCGTCGTGCCGGCGATCGGCGTGACGATCGCGAGTTCGGCGCCGGCGAGCGCATTCAGCAACGACGACTTGCCGACGTTCGGCTGCCCCGCCAGCACGACCGACAAACCTTCGCGCAGCAACGCGCCCTGGCGCGCCTCGCTCAGCACGTGCGCGAGACGCTCGCGTATGCGCACGAGCTTGCCGCGCGCGTCGGCGGCTTCGAGGAAGTCGATTTCCTCTTCCGGGAAGTCGAGCGTCGCTTCGACCAGCATCCGCAGCGTGATCACCTCTTCGACTAGCGCGTGGATGTCGCGCGAGAACGCGCCGTCGAGCGAGCGGCCGGCCGAACGCGCGGCGGCCTCGGTGCTTGCCTCGATCAGATCGGCGACGGCCTCGGCCTGCGCGAGGTCGAGCTTGTCGTTCAGAAACGCGCGACGCGTGAATTCGCCGGGCTCGGCGAGCCGTAGACCGAACGCGCGGCCGGCGTCGATGCAGCGCTGCAGGACCAATTGCAGCACGACCGGGCCGCCATGGCCTTGCAGTTCAAGCACGTGCTCGCCGGTGTACGAGTGCGGCGCCGGAAAGTACAGCGCGATGCCGCGATCGAGCGGATTGCCGCTCGCGTCGAGAAACGGCACGTAGCTCGCGTGACGCGCCGCGAGCGTCTGGCCGGTGAGGGCCTGCATCAACGGCTGGGCCGCCGCCGCGCCAGCGCGGCCGAACGAAATCCGCACGACGCCGATGCCTCCCCGGCCGGGCGCGGTAGCAATGGCAACGATGGGATCGGAGTCGGTCGTGAGCATGTGAAGTCGGCTGAAACGGGAGGGGAGGAGCAGGGCCGCGTCGGTCGAGCCGGCGCGAGGCATTGTAACGCGCGCGCCTCGCACGGAAGGGCTGGCGACAAGGACGCGAAGCGGATGACGCGCCCGTTCGCCCCTATCGTTTGAACAACTCAGATTTATCTCAATTAAGCTAGGATTGTTACCGCGCTACTTAGGAATTGTTGAGACTCGGCAGGAACTGTGGTTCAGGCAAAGCCAAGCCTGGCAATCGAGAGATGAAAAAAATCAAATTCGTGCAACGCGTTACGGGGCGCGCGCTACAAGCTAAAACTATCTCAAATAAGAGAAAACAAAGCTTGATCGGTTGTCAACTGGCTGAACTCCGAATTGCACAATCTGGCCCATGCCGACCGACAAAGAAAAAGCCGCCTTCGCCAAGAGGCTGAAGGATCTGCTCGAGCCGCTGAAAATCCGCGGTGGGACCAAACTCGCCGAGCAATTCAATCTTCGCTATTACGGCGAGCGGCCCGTGACGCCCCAGACCGCACACAAATGGCTGACGGGCACGACGATCCCGAAGCCGGACAAGTTGCGCACGCTCGCCGAATGGTTGAACGTCAAGGAGCACTGGCTCCATTACGGACCGCCGCCCGGCGCCAGCGCACGACCGATGGCACGTGGCGAAAAATATCCGCCGACACCCGAAACGATCGAACTCGCTTCGAAGATCGCATCGTTGACCCCGAAGGACCGGAATCTGGTCGAGGAAATGATCGTGCGTTTTTACGGCGAAGATTCCGACGAAGAGTGAACGACGAAACTCAAGCGCAGCCGCCCGCCGCATTTCCTTCAACCGCACCATAAAAAAAGCCGCCCGGTTCGCACCGGGCGGCTTTTCGTTTTGAGCTTGCGTCACGGCGGCCCTGCGGGCTGCCACCGGACGGAACCTCAGGCCGGCTTCGCCTTCGAGCTGCCCATCATCCGCGTGATGTAGTACTGCTGCGCGATCGACAGCACGTTGTTCACGACGTAGTACAACACGAGACCTGCGGGGAAGAAGAAGAACATCACCGAGAACGCGATCGGCATGAACATCATCATCTTCGCCTGGACTGGGTCCGGCGGCGTCGGGTTCAAGCGGGTCTGCAGGAACATCGACACGGCCATCAGGATCGGCAGGATGAAGTACGGGTCCTGCTGTGACAGATCATGGATCCATAGAATCCACGGCGCGCCGCGCATTTCCACCGACGACAGCAACACCCAGTACAGCGAGATGAACACCGGGATCTGGATCACGACCGGCAGACAGCCGCCGAACGGATTGACCTTCTCGGTCTTGTACAGCTCCATCAGCGCCGCGTTCATCTTCTGCGGATCGCCCTTGAAACGCTCGCGCAGCGCCTGCATGCGCGGCGTGATCGCCTTCATGCGCGCCATCGACTTGTAGCTCGCGGCCGACAGCGGGAAGAACACCGCCTTGATCAGCACCGTGAGCAGCACGATCGACCAGCCCCAGTTGCCGACATAGCCGTGGATCTTCGACAGCAGCCAGAACAGCGGCTTCGCGATGATCGTGACCCAGCCGTAGTCCTTCACCAGATCGAGACCCGGCGCGATACCTGCGAGCATCTTTTCTTCTTCCGGACCGGCGAACAGACGCGCGGACACGCTGACGGTCTGGCCCGGCTGGATGGTCGGCATCGCCTCCTTCATGCCGACGCGATACAGCGACGGATCGATCTTCTCGGCGTAGAACTCGCGCTTCACGCCTTCCTGCGGAATCCAGGCCGACGCGAAGTAGTGCTGGACCATCGCGACCCAGCCGTCGTTGGCCGACGTTGCGAAGTTTTGCTTGTTCTTGTCGAGATCGCTGAACGTCATCTTCTGGAAGTGATGCTCGTTCGTGTAGACAGCCGGTCCGATGAACGTGTGCGAGAAGCGCGGCGTTTCGACCGGCTGGTCGTCGCGCACGAGTTCCATATAGAGCTGCGGCGTCACCGGCGTGGTGCCGACGTTCTGGACCTTCGTCTCGACGCCGATCACATAGCTGCCGCGCGTGAACGTATACGTCTTGATGACCCGGAGGCCGCCCTTTTCCGGCGACTCGAAGCTCATCTGGAACGAGTTCTGGCCGTCGGCCAGATGGGTCGGCTGATTCGGCATCAGCGTAAAGATGTCGTTGTGATTCGGGAAGTCACCGCCGAGCAGGCCAGTGCGCGCCAGATACGTGTGATTGTTCGTTTTGTCGAACAGCGTGATCACGAGATCCGGCTGCTTGCCGTCGCCCTGCTTGACGAGCGACAGGCGCGACAAGGTGGCACCGCGGGTGTCGATTTCGCCGCTATAGACGTCGGTGCCGAACTTCACGAGCTGCGATTGTTCGGCCGCTGGCGCGTTGCCCGGCGCGGCCGCGTTGGTTGTCGCCAGATCGGCTTGCTGGGTGCCCGGTGTCGTGGTGCCCGGCGCGGCGCTGCCGGCGGTCTGGGTCGGCGTCGTGCTCGGGAAGAACATCGACGGGCGTCCGTGGTCGCGTTGCCAGTTGTCGAACAGCATGACAGCTGACATGAAAAAGATGACCCATAGGACGGTGCGTTTGATATCCATGCGTTGTCTCAGTGTCGATGGAACGGCGCGTCAGCGCTTTTCAGAAGTGGGTGGCGGGACGAGATCGATGCCGCCCGCGGAAAACGGGTGGCAGCGGCAAACACGCCTCACGGCGAGATAAGTCCCGCGCGCGGCGCCATGATACTGGATTGCCTCGCGCGCGTAATCAGAGCAGGAAGGGTAAAAACGGCACCGGTTGCCGAGCATGGGGCTCACGGCAAGCTTGTAAAAGCGCAATAAAGCGAAGAGTACCGTTTGCATGGCAGGTGCGGCCGTACGGCGCCGGGCAACGTGAAGTACAGGACGACGCCCGCGCTCTGAAGCTGCCGGCGCAACGCCCATTGCGGCGACCATGGTGCGGGCGGTCACTGCGTCATTCCGTCTTGGGCGCCTCCGCGGGCGGCGCCTGACGACGGGTAATTTCGCGCGCTGCCTTGTCGAGCAGCGCCTCGATTTCGCTGCGGCACAGCGCCTTCAACGGCGGCGACGACGCGCTCGGCAAAGCTTTTTTGTCGAAACGCGTGTGTAGACGCAGCAGCACATCCCAACCGCCGAATTCCGCGCGACGCAGCCGGAAGGCTTCGCGCGCGATCCGGCGCACCAGATTCCGCGTGGCCGCGCGCGGCGCATACTTCTTACCGATCACGAGGCCAAGACGCGCCTCGTTGCCGGTGGGCCGGCCGTACACGACAAAGTGTGCGGTACGGCGCCACGGCCGCAAACGAAAAACGGATGAAAATTCATCCGTTTTTAGCAGCCTTGCGGCTTTGGGGAAGGCGGCTTGCGCTCGCAACGGAACCGAGCCCGGTTGCTGCGCCCCGGCCGCTCCCGATTCGCCGCGGGTTTCGGTCACAGCGCGCAATCCGCTTGCCTTAGATCGCGAGGCGCTTGCGGCCCTTCGCGCGACGTGCGTTGATGACCTTGCGGCCGCCAGCGGTCTTCATGCGAACGCGGAAGCCATGGGTGCGCTTGCGACGGGTAACGGAAGGTTGGTAAGTACGTTTCATGTTGCTCTCACTTGATCGAAAAAAACCGCGCGATCATCGCTGAAAGCGCAATGGCCGGTGGTTTACTGAAATTGGTTTTCGCGGAACCCGCTATTTAAACTGGTTTTCCGTTGGCCGTCAATAGCTTAGCCGTCGTCTGGCGCAGCCGGGGGTTGCCGGACCAAGCGATCGGTCCCTGTGGATAACTCACTTTCGGGTTCGTTTTGGCGTTAGAATCTCGCCTTACTTCCCAAAAATGTTGCACGCCGCTCCGGCACGCTTGTCCCGCAGACCCTTGTGGCACAGGCGCCTGGGGCCGTTACGCCTGGCTGCTCAGGGCCTTGTTGCGCGTGCGCGACAGGGGCAGCGGCGACCGCCGTGCACACCATAACGATAGCAACTTGATGAACGAATTCTGGCAACACTGTTCCGCATTGCTGGAGCGTGAGCTTACGCCCCAGCAGTACGTGACGTGGATCAAACCCTTGGCCCCGGTCGCCTTCGACGCCGATGCGAACACGTTGAGCATTGCCGCGCCGAACCGCTTCAAGCTCGACTGGGTCAAGAGCCAGTTCTCCGGCCGCATCGCGGATATGGCCCGCGATTTCTGGCATGCGCCGGTGGACGTGCAATTCGTATTGGATCCGAAGGCAGGCATGCGTAGCCCAACGGCCGCGGCGCCGGCTCCGTCGTCGGCACGCCCGGCTTCGGCCGCGCCGCAGGGCGGTAATGCCGGCGGCGTCGCGGCCGTCGATGCGGCTGTCGGCGCCGTGCACGCCGCGCATGCCGCGCGCGCGAATCCCGCAGCCGCGGCTGCGGCGCTCGCAGCGCAAAAACGCGAATTCGCGCAGCGCCGCCGAAGACGTCGCAGACCTCGATCTGCCGAGCCTGGACGCGAACGAAGCCGCCGCCGGACGTCGCACGTGGCGCCCAGGCCAAGGCGTGGGCGCGACGGCATCCAGCGAGAGCGACTCGATGTACGAGCGCTCGAAGCTGAACCCCGTGCTGACCTTCGACAACTTCGTGACCGGTAAGGCGAATCAGCTCGCGCGCGCCGCGGCGATCCAGGTCGCCGACAACCCCGGCATTTCGTATAACCCGCTGTTCCTGTACGGTGGCGTGGGCCTCGGCAAGACACACCTGATCCATGCTATTGGAAATCAGTTGCTGATGGACAAACCCGGCGCGCGGATTCGCTACATCCATGCGGAACAGTACGTGTCCGATGTCGTGAAGGCGTACCAGCGCAAGGCGTTCGACGACTTCAAGCGCTACTACCACTCGCTCGACCTGCTGCTGATCGACGATATTCAGTTCTTCTCGGGCAAGTCGCGCACGCAGGAGGAATTCTTCTACGCTTTTGAGGCGCTGGTCGCCAACAAGGCGCAAGTGATCATCACGAGCGATACGTATCCGAAGGAAATCTCGGGTATCGACGATCGCCTGATCTCGCGCTTCGACTCCGGCCTGACGGTGGCGATCGAGCCGCCCGAACTCGAAATGCGCGTCGCGATTCTGATGCGCAAGGCGCAATCGGAGTTCGTGAGCCTGAATGAGGATGTCGCGTTCTTCGTCGCGAAGCATCTCCGCTCGAACGTGCGCGAGCTCGAGGGCGCGCTGCGCAAGATCCTCGCGTATTCGAAGTTCCACGGCCGCGAAATCACGATCGAACTGACCAAGGAAGCGCTGAAAGACCTGCTGACGGTGCAGAACCGGCAGATTTCGGTGGAAAACATCCAGAAAACGGTCGCCGACTTCTACAGCATCAAGGTCGCGGACATGTATTCGAAGAAGCGTCCGGCGAACATCGCGCGGCCGCGGCAGATCGCGATGTACCTGGCGAAGGAATTGACGCAGAAGAGTCTGCCGGAAATCGGCGAGCTTTTCGGCGGGCGTGACCACACGACGGTGCTGCACGCGGTGCGCAAGATCGCCGACGAGCGCAGCAAGGACGCGCAGCTGAATCACGAACTGCACGTGCTGGAGCAGACGCTGAAGGGCTAAACGGGCTGGCCGCACGCGACCGTGAAACGGACGTCGGCGGCAGGAAACGCTGGAAGCGGCTACGCAGTGGTTTGAATGAGGCCGCGAAAACGCTGTAAATCGAGAAACGGGCAGGGGACTCACAACCCGGCGGCGCTGTCGGGTCCGAACGGGAAATGACAAGGAACGCGACGGTAAGCGGGCAGAAGCGACGTAAAAGGCGCGGCAAACCCGTGACGAATTTGCGGCGCAACCGGCCAGAAGTGGCGGAACAACGAGCCTGCGAACCGGTAGCGCCGCGCAGCGGCGCGACAAGTCGGCGGCAGCCCGGACCACGCCCTACAAAATCGACCTGTTTATTCCCGAACTCGCCCCCAATTTAGTGAGGCGGTCCCGTTTTCAGGCACAATACAGGTTTAACCGCCCGGCGGCGACGGGCGGATTTCACGCCGTGTCGGGCGCTTTTCAGGGCGCCGGCGGGGAGCCGTGGCTGCGCGCTGAAACGCTTGTCCCGTAAGGCGTGCAGGCCGTTATACCAACGAAGGAACCCTATGCAACTGGTCAAGACCGAACGCGACAACCTCCTCAGGCCGCTGCAAACCGTGAGCGGCATCGTCGAACGCCGCCATACGTTGCCGATCCTCGCCAATTTGCTGATCACCAAGAACGGTCCTGACGTATCGTTCCTGTCGACCGACCTGGAGTTGCAGATCACCACGCGCGCCGATTTCGGCGTGGGCGGCGATTCGGTCGCGACCACGGTGGCAGCGCGCAAGCTCCTCGACATTCTGCGCGCGATGCCTGACGGCCAGGTCACGCTGACGCTGAACGACAAGCGTCTGACCGTGCAATCCGGCAAGAGCCGCTTTGCGCTGCAGACGCTCGCCGCGGACGAATTCCCGACCGTCGCTCAGGCCAAAGACTACGGCGCGAGCCTGGTGGTTCCTCAAAAGACGTTCCGCCAGTTGCTCGGCATGGTCCATTTCTCGATGGCCCAGCAGGACATCCGCTACTACCTGAACGGCATGCTGCTGGTGGTGGACGGCGATCAGCTGATGGCGGTCGCGACCGACGGTCACCGTCTCGCGTTCTCGTCGATGAAGATCGAGGGCTCCTTCGCGCGCCACGAAGTGATCATTCCGCGCAAGACGATTCTCGAACTGCAGCGCCTGCTCGAAGACATCGACGACACGCTGAAGATCGACATCGCGCAGACGCAGGTCAAGTTCACGTTCGGTCAGGTTGAACTCGTGTCGAAGCTCGTGGAAGGCAAGTTCCCCGACTTCCAGCGCGTGATTCCGAAGTCGCACAAGAACAAATTCCAGATTGGCCGCGAAGAACTGCAGCGTTCGCTGCAACGCGCGGCGATTCTGACGTCGGATAAGTTCAAGGGCGTGCGCTGCATCGTCGAGCCGGGCCAGTTGAAGATCATGTCGACCAACGCCGATCAGGAAGAGGCGCAGGAAGAACTGGAAATCGCATACGACGGCGACAGCGTCGATATCGGGTTCAACGTCACGTATCTGCTCGACGTGCTCGCGAATTTGAAGGTCGACATGCTGCAGGTGAGCCTGGGTGATGCCAGCTCCAGCGCGTTGATCACGATTCCCGAGAACGACGAATTCAAGTACGTGGTGATGCCGATGCGCATCTGACGCGTCCAACATCAAGAAGAACACCAAGGGGCGCAGCGCCCCTTTGGCGTTTTTATGGCGTTTTGAAAAGTCCAGAGCAGCAACCTTGCAGTAACGCAGAACCGGAAAAAATCCATGACTGAAACGAACAATACGCAGCCCGATAACAGCTACGGCGCCTCGTCCATCCAGATCCTCGAAGGTCTGGAAGCCGTGCGCAAGCGGCCTGGGATGTACATCGGGGATACATCGGATGGCACCGGTTTGCACCACCTCGTGTTCGAAGTGCTCGACAACTCGATCGACGAAGCGCTCGCCGGGCATTGCAACGACATCCAGGTGATCATCCACGCGGACAACTCGATCTCGATCACCGACAACGGCCGCGGCGTGCCGACCGGCCTCAAGATGGACGACAAGCACGATCCGAAGCGCAGCGCCGCCGAAATCGTGATGACCGAGCTGCACGCCGGCGGCAAGTTCGACCAGAACAGCTACAAGGTGTCGGGCGGCCTGCACGGCGTGGGCGTGTCGTGCGTGAACGCGCTGTCGGCGTGGTTGCGCCTCACCGTGCGCCGCGACGGCAAGAAGCACTTCATGGAATTCCACCGTGGTGTGCCGCAGAACCGCGTGCTCGAAGAGATCGACGGCGTGACCACGTCGCCGATACAGGTGATCGGCGACACCGAAAACCGCGGCACCGAAGTGCATTTCATGGCCGATGAAAAGATTTTCGGCAATGTTGAATACCACTACGACATTCTCGCGAAGCGGATTCGTGAGCTTTCGTTCCTCAATAACGGCGTGCGGATTCGATTGGTGGATCAGCGCTCGGGTAAGGAAGAGGATTTCGCGTTCGTCGGCGGCGTGAAGGGTTTTGTCGAGTACATCAACAAGAACAAGTCCGTGCTGCACCCGAACATCTTCCACATCATCGGCGAGAAGGATGGTGTGGGCGTCGAAGTGGCGATGCAGTGGAACGACAGCTACAACGAAAACGTGCTGTGCTTCACGAACAACATTCCGCAGCGCGATGGCGGCACGCACCTTACCGGTCTGCGTGCGGCGATGACGCGCGTGCTGAACAAGTACATCGCCGATCACGAAGTCGCGAAGAAGGCGAAGGTCGAAACGTCGGGCGATGACATGCGTGAAGGGCTGTCGTGCGTGCTGTCGGTGAAGGTGCCGGAGCCGAAGTTCAGCTCGCAGACGAAGGACAAGCTGGTGTCGTCGGAAGTGCGCGCGCCGGTGGAAGAAGTGGTCGCAAAGGCGCTCGAGGAATTCCTGCTCGAGACGCCGGGCGACGCGAAGATCATCTGCGGCAAGATCGTCGATGCGGCGCGTGCGCGCGACGCGGCGCGCAAGGCGCGTGAGATGACGCGCCGTAAGGGCGTGCTCGATGGCGTCGGTTTGCCCGGCAAGCTCGCCGATTGCCAGGAGAAGGATCCGGCGAAGTCGGAGATTTATATCGTCGAGGGTGACTCGGCGGGTGGGTCGGCGAAGCAGGGGCGTGATCGGAAGTTTCAGGCTATCTTGCCGCTGCGCGGCAAGGTGCTGAACGTCGAGAAGGCGCGCTACGACAAGCTGCTTTCTTCCGAGCAGATCGTTACGCTGATTACCGCGCTTGGCTGCGGGATCGGCAAGGAAGATTACAACCTCGACAAGCTGCGCTATCACCGCATCATCATCATGACCGATGCTGACGTCGATGGCGCGCACATCCGGACGCTGTTGTTGACGTTCTTCTATCGGCAGATGCCGGAGATGATCGAGCGCGGGTATATCTATATCGCGCAGCCGCCGCTTTACAAGATCAAGGCGGGGAAGGATGAGCGGTATCTGAAGGATGAGTCGGAAGTCAACGCTCATATTCTTCGGCTCGCGTTGCAGGGGTCGGAGTTGGTGGCTTCTGAAGGTGCGACTCCGATTACCGGGGATGCGTTGGGTGAGTTGGCTCGGGCTTATCTGTTGGCGCAGGCAGTGGTTGACCGGTTGAGCCGGCTGTATGACGCGGGTGCGCTCGAGGCCGTGATGGATGGCGTCGTTATCGACCTCTCCAGCGAGCAGGCGGCCGAAGCTTCGGCTCGCGCGCTTGAGGCGAAGCTGCGGGATGATGCGCTGAAGCCGGAAGTGCGCGTTACGACGATGTATGACCCGGTGCGGGAGCTGCGCTCGCTGCGCGTCGCGCGGACGCATCATGGGAATCAGAAGATTTCTGTGATCGATGAAGAGTTTCAGTTGACTGCGGATTATCAGCAGCTTGTGACGACCGCTAATACGTTCAAGGGGTTGATTGGCTCTGGCGCTGTGATCAAGCGTGGGGAGCGGAGTATGGCTGTCACCGACTTTAAGAGTGCGATGAAGTGGCTGCTGGCTGATGCTGAGAGGAATATGTCCAAGCAGCGCTATAAAGGCCTCGGGGAGATGAATCCGGAGCAGCTTTGGGAGACGACTATGGATCCTGCGGTGCGGCGTCTTCTTCGGGTGCAGATCGAGGATGCTATTGCTGCTGATGGCATCTTTACTACGCTCATGGGGGATGATGTGGAGCCGCGCAGGGCTTTTATTGAGTCGAATGCGTTGAGGGCGGGGAATATCGACGTTTGAGGGTGTATGTAGGTAGACGCATAACCTGAGAAAACGGGCCCGTAAGTTGAGAAACTTATGGGTCTTTTTATTAATAGTCAGGCTGATGAACAATACGTCGACGTGCTGATACTGCTTGAGCTTTTCTTCCTGCTCGCGGAGTCGACATTCAGGCCAAACAGCTGTTGGTGGCTTTCTTCGAGTTTTTGCTCCTCTCCCGTTCAGGAATCAACCTGGGGGCGGCGAAGTGAAATGGGCGCTACGCTCGCGCGTCGACCGCGCTCGGCGGTTCCGGACGGCTAAAGCGACTCGAATCCTCGACTTTCTGGACATGCGCGACCCGGCGAATCGATAAAGTGCCTGCCGTCTGCCGTCTGCCGTCTGCCGTCTGCCGTCTGCCGTCTGCCGTCACTGTCTGTCGTATCACGACAATTCTGTCATTTGCATTGCATTCCTGCCCGGACCGCCTATAACGCTGCATAAATAACTCTGTCCGTACTCATGGGAGACGGCCATGTTCGCAAGTGTGAGAGGCTTGCCGTTCCTTTTGCTAGTCCTTGTGCTCCTTTGCATTCCGCGCGTCCCCTACGCGCAGGTGGCGCGAATCGAAGTCATTCCATTCGAGTCGATGACGCTCACAGACGAGCAATTTCTGGCCGGAAGCGAAGACGGCAAGCGCGTGACGATAGCCGGTGAATTGCGGCTGCCTCGACCCGGGACCGACAGGCTGCCCGCCGTCATACTGCTGCACCCGTCTGGGGGTATCGGCGGCCAGATAGCGGACTGGGAGCAGTGGTTCCTGTCCTTGGGCGTTGCCACTTTCGTTGTCGACAGTTTCACGAGCCGAGGCATAGAAAACACAATCAATGACCAGAGTCAGCTTGGCAGACTCGCTCAGACAGAAGACGCGTATCGCGCGCTCAGCCTTATTTCCAAAAACCCTCATGTCGACGCGAGCCGCGTGATGCTAATGGGCTTTTCCCGTGGAGGGCAAGACACGCTCTACGCGAGCATGGTGCGCTTCCAGAAAGCGCATGCCGATGCGTCGAGTCCAGGATTTGCAGCCTATGTTCCGCTTTACCCAGACTGCAGTGCCCACTACCTCGATGACGACAACGTATCAAAGGCTCCCATTCGCATATTCCATGGAAGCGCAGACAACTATGACCCGGTCGCGCCTTGCAAGGCCTATGTGGAACGGCTGAAAGCCAAGGGGGCGGACGTAGAGCTGACCGAGTTTGCCGGGGTTAATCATATTTTCGATGCGCGCGCCTTCGCACATCCAACCTCCCTGCCGAAAGCGCAAACAGTGCGCAATTGTGCATGGGAAGAACACAGTGCGGGACATTTGCTTAACGTCAGAAGCAACCTGCCGTTCTCATATGCGGACCCCTGTGTCGAACGGGGCGTGACAATCGGGTACGACGAGAGCGCGACGGAGCAAACGAAGAAGGCAATAGCCAACCTGGTTACCACTACGCTTAAGCCGACACCGACACGTGCCCCGTGATTCCGTCGAGACTGGCGGGAACAGCATTGCTTTGGGCTGTTACGTAAAACGCGCGGAGATTTGCTTTCTGCGAGATCTTCAAAAAATGGCCTTCCACCCGAGGCCACTTATCCACATCCCCCTTTGGAAAACTTTTGTAGAAACAGCCGAACACATTGTGGGCGAAACCTTGATAAATGCGCCGCGTTAACCGGTCGGCTAAAACTTTTCCCTGGCTCCGTTAACCTGTCCGCCCGCGCTCCCAAGGGTTATCGATTCTGCAGCGCGTTGATCCGTAAACGAACTTCCACGTTATCCACAGCCGAACGCCCCACTTGTTAACTATTACTACGTATACATATACAAAGACTATAAAAACCGGAGAAGCACGCCGAAACACGCGCAACGTATACGCACATAACGACAGCAACATCGCAGGACGCAGAACCAGCGAGCACCAACCCAGCCACCCACACCTCACCCCAACGGCAAACAAATCTCCGTAACCAACTCCGCAGGCGCAGTCTCCTTGGGACTGTTCAAATACTCCTCAAACACCGGCGCATCCGCTGCCTCCCTCCCAGACTGCACGAGCCAGGTCCCATACAACCACTCATAAGCCGCTCGCATATCGCTATACGGCCCCACATGCCGCAACACCGCATATTCCCCACCGCGTATACGCGTGGCAGAAACCGCCCCACCCATCCCAACAGCCGAAGCCACTTCAGCCATCACAGGCCCCGGCAACAACACAGCCGCCTTCGACCGCAACGCCTTCTCCTCGACCACTCCCGGATCATCGAAGTAAACCCCGATCATCCGCATCTGCGCCTCCAGCAGATTATGTTTCGCAAGCCACCCCAACAAAGCATCAAAAGCCTTTCCGATCTGCATATAAGGTCCGACATGATCGACCGACAAAATTTCCATCGGCTCCACATAGCGAATCACGACCTCACGAATCATCGTCATCTGATCGTCTCCTGAAAGCGCCGGACGAAACCGGCTATGCGTGCCTTGCCTGCGATACTGCGCCGGCGGCACACCAAACACCGCGCGAAACGTCCGCGAAAAAGACTGCAAACTGCTATACCCCGAACGCTCGGCAATCTGAGCAATCGGCATCGAACTACTCGCAAGAAAACCCGCTGCGCGATGCAACCGTAAACGCCGCACGGTCGTCGCGACCGTCTCGCCATACATCGCCTGATAAATCCGGTGCCAGTGATACGGCGACAGACACGCAATCTCCGCAAGCCGTCCTATATCGAGCGGTTCGTCGAGGTGATCGTAGATATGGTCGAGCACGCGTGCGAGTCGCGTCTCGTATCGAGCCCGATGGTCTGATTCGTTCATGACTGGACCGCAGAAAATTGGCGCGAGAGGATGCGAACAAAGTATCACGTCAGCGAGTGTCGGCCGTTTACCAAATCCTGCGGATTTCAAGTGGTGCGCACAAAGGCGATTGAGCGCCTGTTGACCGCGCCCCGTGGACGCGAGCAGGAGCGCCAAACACAGCATCGGCAAACAGCCCCCATCTCCGCAACGTGACGCTGCCGCCGTTTGGCGCTATCGTGTAGTGAGCGGCACCAGCACCAGCACCAGCACCAGCAGCAAGCAACCTGCAGCATGTAACCGCCGTTCCCATTCCTACCCGCGTTCGCGAGGCGATGGAGCCGCAAACATGAGCTACACCGAGTCGATCGGCAGTCGCACGTACCGCTTCGCCGACCTGAAGACCCTGCTCGCGAAAGCGAGCCCGCAACGCTCGGGCGACCAGCTCGCAAGCATCGCGGCAGCGAGCGAAGAAGAGCGGGTCGCCGCCAAAATGGCGCTCGCCGAGGTGCCGCTACGCACGTTCCTGAACGAACCGCTGATCCCCTACGAAACCGACGAAGTCACCCGCCTGATCATCGACGATCACTCGCCAGCAGCCTTCGCCGAAATCTCGCATCTGACGGTAGGCGACTTCCGCAATTGGCTACTCAGCACCACAACCGACACCGACGCACTCACCCGCATCACCGAGGGCCTAACACCAGAAATGGTCGCCGCCGTCTCAAAGCTGATGCGCAACCAGGACCTGATCACCGCCGCCCGTAAACGCCCGGTCATCACACGCTTTCGCAACACGGTCGGTTTACCGGGCCGCATGTCCGTACGCCTGCAACCGAACCATCCAACCGACGACGTCAAAGGCATCGCCGCCTCGATGCTCGACGGCCTGATGTACGGCTGCGGCGACGCGCTGATCGGCATCAACCCCGCGAGCGACAACCTCGCCGCGATCACGAAGCTGCTGCAGATGATCGACGACTTCCGCCAGCGCTATCAGGTACCGACGCAGTCGTGCGTACTCACGCACGTGACGAGCACGATCGCCGCGATGGAAAAAGGCGCGCCGGTCGATCTCGTATTCCAGTCGATCGCCGGTACCGAAAAAGCGAACGCGAGCTTTGGCATTTCGCTCGCGCTGCTGCAGGAAGCGTACGAGGCGGGGCTGTCGCTCCAACGCGGCACCGTCGGCAGCAATCTGATGTACTTCGAAACGGGGCAGGGCAGCGCGTTGTCGGCGGATGCGCATTTCGGCGTTGACCAGCAGACCTGCGAGGCGCGCGCCTATGCGGTCGCGCGCAAGTTCAGGCCGTTTCTGGTGAACACGGTAGTCGGGTTCATCGGCCCCGAGTATTTGTACGATGGCAAACAGATCACGCGCGCGGGTCTCGAGGATCACTTCTGCGGCAAGCTGCTCGGCGTGCCGATGGGTTGCGACATCTGCTACACGAACCACACCGAAGCGGACCAGGACGACATGGACAATCTGCTGACGCTGCTCGGCGTAGCGGGCATCAATTTCATCATGGGCGTACCTGGCGCGGACGACGTCATGCTCAACTATCAGAGCACGTCCTTTCACGACGCGCTGTACGTGCGCGACGTGCTCGGTTTGCGCCGCGCGCCGGAATTCGAGGAATGGCTGGAGTCGATGCAGATCATCGACGCACGCGGCGCGTTGATCGGCCCATCGGCGCGGCAACCGCTGCTCGAAGGTGCGCGCGACTGGATGGGGATTGCATGAGCGAGAACGACGCACTCGACAAGGACCCGTGGAGCGCACTGCGTCGGTTTACGCAGGCACGCATCGCGTTGGGCCGAGCGGGCAACAGCCTGCCGACCGCGCCATTGCTCGCGTTCAATCTCGCGCATGCGCAGGCGCGCGACGCCGTGCACCATCCGCTCGACGTGCGCCCGCTGCACGCACAACTGCGCGCGCAAGGTCTCAACACGCTCGACGTGCATAGCGCCGCGCCGGATCGCGAGCATTATTTGCGGCGCCCTGATCTTGGGCGGCGTCTGTCGGAGGAGAGTCGCGCGACGCTTGCCCGACTGCCATCGCAATCAAGCGATGTGCTGTTTGTGATCGGCGATGGTCTATCGGCGTTCGCCGCATCGAAGCAGGCTGTACCGTTGCTGCAAGCTATACATCCAAAGCTCGCGGGTTGGACCATCGGTCCCGTAGTGGTCGCGCGTCAGGCACGCGTCGCACTCGGCGACGAGATCGGCGAATTGCTCGACGCGAAAATCGTCGTGATGCTGATCGGCGAGCGGCCGGGTTTGAGTTCACCGGATAGCCTCGGCATCTACGTCACGTACGCGCCGAAAACGGGGTGCAGCGACGCCCAGCGCAACTGCATTTCCAACGTGCGCCCGCAAGGCCTCGACTATCCGCAGGCCGCGCACAAGCTGCACTATCTGCTCACGCGGGCGAGGAAGCTGAGACTGACAGGGGTGGGCTTGAAAGACGACAGCGATGAGCTACTAGCCAGCGCTCCGACGCATCCTGCCGTGAACGACGGTTCAGCGTAGGAAGCAACGAGCGTAAATCTCGCACGCCCACTCACTTGCGCAACAACCTCAACCCATTGCCCACTACCAGCAAACTCGCACCGACATCTGCGCACACCGCCATCCACATCGTGCCGAAGCCCATCAACGTCAGCACGAGGAACACGCTCTTGATGCCAAGCGCGAGCGCGATGTTCTGCACCAGCACCCCGTACGTCGCCTTTGACAACCGGATAAACGCCGGAATCTTCCGCAGATCGTCGTCCATCAACGCGACGTCGGCGGTTTCGATCGCGGTGTCGGTACCCATCGCACCCATCGCGAAGCCGATGTCAGCGCGCGCGAGCGCGGGCGCATCGTTGATGCCGTCGCCGACCATGCCGACCGTCGCGCCATCGCTCGACCATTGCGTGAGCGCGTCGAGCTTGTCCTCGGGCAACTGATCGCCGCGCGCTTCATCGACGCCGACCTGCTGCGCGATCGCCGCGGCGGTATGACGGTTGTCGCCGGTCAGCATCGTGGTGCCGACGCCGAGCCGCCGCAATTCGGCGACGGCGGCGCGGCTCGTTTCTTTCACCGTGTCAGCGACCGCAAACAGCGCGAGCACGCGCTGCGCATCGGCGAGCATCACGACGGTTTTGCCGTGCTGTTCGAGCGCATCGAGACGCGCTTCGAGTTGCGGCGAGCAGCGGCCCAACTCTTCGACCAGGCGATGATTGCCGAGCCAGTACGCGATACCGTCGATATCGCCGCGCACGCCGCGTCCAGCGATCGCCTGGAACGCATCGACGTGCAGGTGTTCGACGCCGTCGTCATTGGCGGCAGCAGCGATCGCCATCGAAACAGGGTGGTCGGAGCGGCCCCCGAGGCTTGCCGCGAGCGTGCGGTATCGGAACGTTTCACGCGCGTCACCAACCACCTCAAACTCCGTCTGGACTGGCTTCCCGTGCGTAATCGTCCCGGTCTTATCGAGCGCCAACCGGGTCAGCTTGCGACCCTGTTCGAGATAAACGCCACCCTTGATCAGAATCCCCTTGCGCGCCGCGGCCGCGAGCCCGCTGACGATCGTCACCGGCGTCGAAATGACGAGCGCGCACGGACACGCGATCACGAGCAGCACCAGCGCCTTGTACACCCACGCGTGCCACGCTCCACCGAACACGAGTGGTGGGACCAGAGCGACGGCGAGCGCAATCGCGAACACGATCGGCGTATAAACGCGCGCGAATTCATCGACGAAGCGCTGCGTCGGCGCCTTCGTGCCCTGCGCCTCCTCGACCGCGTGGATGATCCGCGCGAGCGTCGTGTTGCCCGCGGCCGCCGTCACTTGATAATCGAACGAGCCCGCCTGGTTGATCGTGCCGGCGAATACGGCGTCGCCGATCGCCTTGTCGACGGGCAGGCTCTCGCCGGTGATCGGCGCCTGATCGACGCTCGAGCGGCCCGCGACGATTTCGCCATCGAGCGCGATCCGCTCGCCCGGCTTCACGCGCACGAGCGTCCCGGGCACGATCGCGTCGACGCGGACGGGCTGCCACGCTCCATCGGGCTGCTGCACGCTGGCCTGTTCGGGCGTGAGCCGCAGGAGCCCTTCGATCGCGTTGCGCGCGCGGTCGAGCGAGCGCACCTCGATCAGCTCGGCGATCGTGAAGAGCACCATCACCATTGCGGCTTCGGGCCACTGGCCGAGCAGCGCCGCGCCGGTCACGGCGATGCTCATCAGCGCATTGATGTTCAAGTTGCCGTTGCGCAGCGCGACCCAGCCCTTGCGATATGTCGTGAGGCCACAGGAGGCAATCGCGACGACCGCCATACCCGCCACCACCCAGGCCGGCGCGCCGAGCCAGCTAGCGGCTTCTGAGGCTCCCGCGACGATGCCGGCGAGGATCAGGGGCCACCACGGCTTACGCATTGCGTCAGTGGCTGCTTGGGGCACCGCGTCGGCGTTCCCACCCTTTCCGGCGTCGCTTGCCAGTTCGGGCGTGAAGTCGAGCGAGCGCAGGGCGGCGAGGACCGACTCGAGCGCCTCCGGCGCGTGGACGACAGTCAGCACGCGCTGCATCAGGTTGAAGTCCATGCTACGCACGACCGGCATACGGCCGAGTTTCTTGCGGATCAGCGCTTCCTCGGTCGGGCAGTCCATCTGCAGGATGCGGATTGCGGTGCGAAGGTCGTCGTCGAGGGCTTCGGACGGAGGCAGGCGCAGCGACGCAGGCGCAAAAGCGCTAGCGGCGCAGCAAGCGACAGCAGCGTGATCATCGGCGCGGCCGTGATCATGGTCGCGCCGCGCATCAACGTCGCCGCAACCCCCGTGCATACAGGCTTCGTCCAGTTCCGGACGATCGGTGGCAATACGGCTGCTGTCAGGCATTGGTGGCTTCCTCGTGCGATTTGTGGTCTAGTAAACACCCTGAAGCCACTACAAGGTCAAGGCCGCGTGGAGGAAGGGTCCATGAAAATCGGCGAACTGGCGAAAATCGCCCATTGCACGACGGAAACCATCCGTTTCTACGAGAAAGAGCGCCTGCTGCCCGAGGCGGAGCGCACCGAAGCCAATTACCGCAGTTACACGGCAAAGCATGTCGAGCGCCTGCGCTTTATCCGCAATTGCCGCGCGCTCGACATGACTCACGACGAAATCCGCGCATTGCTGCGTCTGACCGACGCGCCGGCGAACGGCTGCGGCGGCATGCATACGCTGGTCGACGAGCACATCGCGCACGTCGACACGCGTATCGAAGAACTGCAGCAGCTGAAGGCGCAACTGACGACGCTGCGCGACCAATGCCACGGCGAGCATCCGGTCGAAGACTGCGGCATCGTGCACGGCCTGACCGACATGGATGTGGCCGTGCCGCGTCCGCGGCATACGCATCTCGGCTGACGCCATGCCTGCCGTCGAGCGCTATCGCGTCACGACGCAGCGCCGGCGCGGCAACCCCATACACGGCAAGGCCGCATATGCGACCTTGCCGATCGATCATCGAATCCAGTTGGAGAATCAACGTGTTCACCTGTAGAAATCAGTCCTGCGGCGCGCAGTGGGAGCAATCCGACGTCGTCATCAAGAACGAAGGCCAGGGGCTGCTGTTCCGCTGCCCGCTGTGCGGCGCGCGCAATTACGTCGAGCGTTTCGACGGCGACAACGGCGCGGTGCTGTACGAGCAGTTGCCGGGCCGCCCCGATCAGGGCCCGATTGCCGAGTAATCTCGATTCCTACAGACGATCCTATGAACAGTCCAACCCCCGCCGGCGCCGCATTCAGCGAGCTGCCGCTACCGCCCGCCACGCTCGCGAACCTGACGCAGCTCGGCTACGTAGAGATGACGCCGATCCAGGCCGCGAGCCTGCCGATCGCGCTCGCCGGTCAAGATCTGATCGCGCAGGCGAAAACCGGTAGCGGCAAGACCGCGGCGTTTTCGCTGGCGCTGCTCGCGCGCCTCGATGTACGCAAATTCGGCACGCAGGCAATGGTGCTGTGCCCGACGCGCGAACTCGCCGATCAGGTCACGCAGGAAATCCGCCGTCTCGCGCGCGCGGAAGAAAACATCAAGGTGCTGACCTTGTGCGGCGGCACACCGATGCGTCCGCAGACGGCGAGCCTCGAACATGGCGCGCACGTCGTGGTCGGCACGCCCGGCCGCATCATGGATCACCTCGAACGCGGCAGCCTCGATCTGCAATCGCTGAACACGCTCGTGCTCGACGAAGCCGACCGCATGCTCGACATGGGTTTCTTCGACGACATCGCGAAGGTCGCCAGGCAATGCCCGAAAGAGCGCCAAACGCTGCTGTTTTCGGCGACGTACCCCGAGGGCATCGCGAAGCTGAGCCAGCAATTCCTGCGAAACCCGAAGGAAGTCAAACTTGCCGAGCGGCACCACGACAGCAAGATCCGTCAGCGCTTCTACGAAGTGACCGAAGACGAGCGTCTGCACGCGGTCGGTCTGCTGTTGAATCACTATCGTCCGGTCAGCACGATCGCGTTCTGCAACACGAAGCAGCAGTGCCGCGATCTGCTCGACGTGCTGCGCGCGCAGGGCTTCCATGCGCTTGCGCTGCACGGCGAACTCGATCAGCGCGAGCGCGATCAGGTGCTGATCCAGTTCGCGAACCGCAGCTGCTCGGTGCTCGTCGCAACCGACGTCGCCGCGCGCGGCCTCGACATCGCGCAACTCGAAGCGGTGATCAACGTCGACGTGACGCCGGACCCGGAAGTGCACACGCATCGCATCGGCCGCACGGGCCGCGCCGATCAGGAAGGCTGGGCGCTGAGTCTCGCGACAATGAACGAGATGGGGCGCGTCGGTGGGATCGAGCAGGCGCACAAGCGCGACGTCGAATGGCACAAGCTGGCCGAGCTGAAGGCGGGCAACAACGAACCGCTGCTGCCGCCGATGGAAACGCTGCAGATCCTCGGCGGCCGCAAGGACAAGATCCGTCCCGGCGACGTGCTCGGCGCGCTGACCGGCGACGCCGGCTTCGCGGGCTCGCAGATCGGCAAGATCAACGTGACCGACATGTCGACCTATGTCGCGGTGGAGCGCAGCATCGCGCGCGAGGCGGTGCGCCGGCTCAGCGCGGGCAAGCTGAAGGGGCGCAAGGTCAAGGTTCGTTTGATGGATGAAGCCTGATTCACCCGAAGCTCCGGCTTTCATTGAAAGTCCAATAACTCGAAAAACGGCCGCGTCAGCGGCCGTTTTCGCGACCGGGCCGCTCAGCATCACATTCCTTCATACCTGCGCAGTTACCCACATTCCCCGAAATCCACACCGCGTCCCCGTAAACCATGAACCCGCCGGCTTAGGCCTGCGTCGAGCGGCTTCGCGCGAGCCATGAAGAAAACGCATGCCGCGCATGACAAAGTTTCGATTGTGAGCGTTCTTTGGCTGATGCCTAATCACCCCACCGGAAGGAACGCCCCGCCGCCGCCATTCGCGCGGCCGCCGGCGGGTGTAGATAGGGAGAAAGTCTTATGCAGAGCGCCATGCAAGCCCGCTCGAAACTGCCGGACGTCGGCACCACCATTTTTACCGTGATCGGCCAACTGGCCGCGCAACACGATGCGTTGAACCTGTCGCAGGGCGCGCCGAATTTCGCGCCGGACCCGAATCTCGTCGACGGCGTCGCGCAGGCGATGCGCGCCGGCCACAACCAGTACGCGCCGATGGCCGGCATCGGCGCGCTGCGCGAAGCGCTCGCCGACAAGGTCGAAACGCTGTACGGCGTGCGCTACGACCCCGCCAGCGAGGTGACCGTGCTCGCGAGCGCGAGCGAAGGTCTTTATTCGACGATCAGCGCGCTCGTGCATCCGGGCGACGAAGTGATCTACTTCGAGCCGTCGTTCGACAGCTACGGTCCGATCGTGCGCCTGCAGGGCGCGAAGCCGGTCGCGATCAAGCTGTCGCTCGATCACTTCCGCGTGAACTGGGATGAAGTCGCCGCCGCGATCACGCCGAAGACGCGCATGATCATCGTCAACACACCGCACAATCCGACCGCGACGATTTTTAGCGACGCCGATATCGAGCGGCTGAAGGCGCTCACGCGCAACACCGACATCGTGATTCTGTCCGACGAGGTCTACGAACACGTCGTGTTCGACGGCGCGAAGCATCAGAGCATGGCGCGCCATCACGAACTCGCCGAGCGCAGCGTGATCGTGTCGTCGTTCGGCAAGTCGTACCACGTGACCGGCTGGCGCGTCGGCTACTGCCTCGCGCCCGCCGCGCTGATGGACGAGATCCGCAAGGTCCATCAGTTCATGGTGTTCTCCGCCGATACGCCGATGCAACACGCGTTCGTCGACGCGCTCGCCAATCGCGACAGCTACCTCGGCCTGTCCGACTTCTATCAGAAGAAACGCGATCTGCTCGCGCATGCGCTGCGCGAATCGCGCTTCGAGCTGTTGCCGAGCGAAGGCAGTTTCTTTATGCTCGCCCGGTTCCGCGGCTTCTCCGATGAAAGCGACAGCGATTTCGTGCTGCGCCTGATCCGCGATGCGCGCGTCGCGACGATTCCGTTGTCGGCGTTCTACACCGACGGCACGGATTCGGGGCTGATTCGCCTGAGTTTCTCGAAGGACGACGCAACGCTGCTCGAAGGCGCGCGGCGTTTGTGTGAAATCTGAGCGGGCGAGAGCACACTCAAAGTATCGAAGTCGTCAAAGTATTCGAAGAATGAAGGGAGATGTCATGAAGTTGCTCAAGTGCTTGTTGGCGCTGGCCTGTGCCGGCGCGTCGCTCGCAACATCGTCGGCGGCAAGCGCCGCCGATACCGCGACGCTGCGTTTCGGCGTCGAAGCGCAGTACCCGCCGTTCGAGTCGAAAGGACCGAACGGCGAACTGCAAGGGCTCGATATCGACGTGGGCAACGCGGTCTGCGCTGCCGCGCACATGACGTGCAAGTGGGTCGAAACCTCGTTCGACGGCCTGATTCCGGCGCTGCAAGGCCGCAAGTTCGACGCGATCAATTCAGCGATGAACGCGACCGAGCAGCGCCGCCAGGCGATCGATTTCACGACCGTCGTCTATCGCGTGCCGTCGCAGCTGATCGCGCGCAGCGACAGCGGTTTGCAGCCGACGCCCGAGTCGCTGAAGGGCAAGCGCATCGGCGTACTGCAAGGCTCGATTCAGGAGACCTTCGCTAAGGTGCATTGGGAACCGGCCGGCGTGATCGTGCTGCCGTATCAGGATCAGAACCAGGTCTATGCCGATCTGACGGCTGGCCGTCTCGACGGCACGCTCGTGCTCGCACCGGCCGGACAAACGGGCTTTCTGTCGAAGCCCGAAGGTAAGGGCTACGCGTTCGTCGGTCAGCCTGTGCGTGACGACAAGATTCTCGGCAGCGGCATCGCATACGGCATTCGCAAGGGTGATACCGCGCTGCGCGATCAGTTGAACGCCGCGATCGCGAAGGTGCAAGCCGACGGCACGGTGAAGACGCTCGCCGCGAAATATCTCGGCAATATCGACGTCAGCGCGAAGTAATCGCGTAGCGTTCGGGCGGCGGCGCCGTTTGCGAGCGGCGCCGCGCGTTCGCTTGTTGGCCATGCGTTTGACGGCTACGATACGTAGGCTTCGCGAAGTCGGAGACAACGGCGAAGTCGGCGGATCAACCGGAGAGCGCGCATGAGCGAGACGATCGAAGCGGCAAGCGCTGCGAACACCGCACGCGCAAAAGGCGCAGACGCGCCGCGCTTCTGGCGCAGCGCGGCGCTGCCGTTCATCGAGGCGCGTTCCATCGACGATGGCCGCAAGGTCTGCTACGCCAAACATTCGCACGAAACGTTTTCGATCGGCGCGGTGACGGGAGGCCGCAGCGTGTACCTGAACCGCCACGCGCGGGAATGGGTCGGCGCGGGCGCCGTCGTGATGATGAACCCCGACGATGTGCACGCGTGCAACCCGGTTGCCGGTGAGCGGTGGTCGTATCGGATGCTGCACGTCGACGTTGCATGGTTCACGAAACTGCAGCACGAGCTGGGCTTCAACGAGAATCATGCGTTCCGCGCGTTTTCGCAGATCATGACGCTCGACGCCGCGCTGTTCGACGGCGTGCGCTGAAACTCGACGATGTGTGCGAAGCCGCCGGGCTGTCCGCGTCGCACCTGATACGCGCGTTTAAGCTGCGCTACGGCATGACGCCCCACGCGTATCTGATCAACCGACGCATCCAGTACAGTCGCGCGCAACTGCGGCGCGGGGCACTGATCGCCGATGTCGCGCTCGATGCCGGCTTCGCCGATCAGGCGCATTTGCAGCGCACCTTCAAGCGGCTGGTGGCGGCGACGCCGGGCCAATATCGCAGCGGAGCGTGACGCGGCATGAAGCCGCCTCAGGAATCAGGCGCGGCTCGCGTCACTCCACGAGCAGATACATCGCACTGAGCGCGAGCAGCGCCGCCATCACGCGATTGAACGCCCGGACCCGCTTCGCTTCACGCAGATGCCTGCGCAAAAACGTGCCGGCATACGCCCAGCTCGCGATCGATAGATAGCAGATCACGAAGTACAGCGTCGTGAATTGCCAGACGAGCCCGCCGTCGCCGCCTGCCGCATACGCGCCCATGCCGGCCAGCGACGCGAGCCACGCCTTCGGATTGAGCCATTGCATGGCCGCGCCTTGCGCGAACGACGGCCCGCGCGCCGGCTTGTCCGCGCCGAGCTGGCCGTCATCGATGGTGAGCTTGTAGGCCATATAGAGCAGAAAGCCCACGCCCGCCCATTTGACGATCTCGATCAGATTGGGAAAGCGCGCGAGCAATTCGTGCAGGCCGAGGCCGATCAACAGAAGCAGCAACGTGAAACCGACCGTCGCGCCAGTGACGTGCCGCAGACTCGCGGCGAGCCCGTGCTGCGCGCCGGCGCTCAGCGCGACGACGTTGACCGGGCCGGGAGAAATGGAACTGGCGAGCGCGAACGCGGCCATCGAGAGTAATGCGGTCATCGGATGCCTCGAACGTGAGTGTGCGAATGGATTGCGACGCTCAACGGTAACGAGGCGGCGAGGGCATGTATTGAAGGAAATTGCCCAATCGATAAGAAGGTAAAACCGCTGCGGCTTCAACGGTTCACAAAAACATTAGGCGATGACGCGATGATTCGATAACAAACACGCGTCTGAATTTAGAAAAGAAATACGCGCAAACGTTACCGAGGAACAACGATTTTTGAATTATCAGGTAAATTCTATTTATCGAAACTTATGATATGCCCCTATGTAGCGGGCGATTATTCGGCCCGATAAACAGTCCGAAGCCTCGAAAATGCGTGATTCCACTTGCGGATGGATTCGCTATCTGCTGGTGCTCTGTCTCAACAAACCGGAAGCGTAGTGAGCACTTCGACAAACTGAGTCCCGCCGTTGGAAACGCAGAGCACATGATCCACAAAAGAAAGGCCCGGTTTCGCGTCCTGATCGCACGGGCGCGCAGATGGCGGATGCCACGCGATGGCGTCATCTACGCGGGATGCGGTGTGGTGCTCGCAATGCTCGCGCTGTGTGGCTACGCGCTGTATCAGAGCCGCGAGGATGCGATTGCGCGCGCACTCGATTCGACGCGCGATGTCGCGACGATCACCGAGCGCGACATCGCGCGCAATTTCGAGCTGTACGCGCTGTCGCTGCAGGCCGTCGCCGATGGCCTCGGGCGTCCGGGCGTGCTCGATTCGCCGCGTTTGCGGCGCGAGATCCTGTTCGATCGCGCGGCGACCGGGCAATACGTCGGCGCGATGGTGGTGATCGACGCACTGGGCAACGTCGTGATCGATTCGGATAGCGACGTGCCGCGCGGGGGAAACCTCTCGGACCGTCCGTACTTCACGATTCATCGTGAAGATCCGGATCTCGGGCTCGATGTCAGCGCGCCGTACAACTCGAGACTCAGATCCGGTTCGCGCAGCATCGCGCTGAGCCGGCGACTGTCCCGGCCTGACGGATCGTTTGCGGGAATCGTCGCGCTCGGTATCGATCAGGAGTATTTCACGAGCCTGTTCGCGGATCTGCGGATCGGGCAGCATGGCTCGGTGTCGATCGTCAGAACGGACGGCACGATCATCGTGCGACGGCCCGACGATCGACACGTGACGGGCAGCGACATTAGCAAGACGGCGTTCTTCCAGCACCTGCTCGCGAAAGACGAGGGCAGCTTAATCGCGTCTTCGCCGCTCGATGGCGCCGAGCGGCTTTACTCGTTCAGACGGATTCCGCAATTGCCGCTGATCGTGCTGGTCGCCGAGGCGACCGACGATATCTATGCGGGCTGGTGGGGGCGCGCGCTGACGATCGGTTCGCTGATGCTGATCTTCGGGATCGGCGTGATCGTGTTGGCGGCGTGGCTCGGCGCCGAGTTGCGGCGGCGGCAGCGGGTGGAGCACGAGCTCGAACGGCTTGCCGGCACGGACGGACTCACCGGCCTGCCCAATCGCCGCGCGCTGTGTGAAACGCTCGAGCGCGAATGGCTGCGCGCGCGCCGCACGGGCAGCGTGTTGTCGCTACTGTTCGTCGATATCGATCACTTCAAAGCCTATAACGATACGTATGGTCATCAGGCCGGCGACGTCGCGCTGACCGCGGTCGCGCGCTGCATCCGCAGGGTGATCCAGCGGCCGGGCGATTGCGTCGGTCGATACGGCGGCGAGGAGTTTGTCGTGGTGCTGCCGGATACCGACGCCGCCGGTGCCGGGGTGGTCGGCGAGAACATCCGCGTGGCGATCGGCGAGTTGGGCATCGCGCACCAGGGCGGCGAGTTCGGTCGCGTGACGGTCAGCATCGGCGCGACCACGTCGCGCTCGGATCGGGTGACGGATGTCAGCGTCGTCGTTCGGGCTGCCGATGAGGCGTTGTATACGGCAAAGGCCGGTGGCAGGAATAGGGTCGCGCAGATGGGAGTTGGGTGACCGGTCGCTCCTGATTTTTCTGCGCCGGAAATGAAGAAGGGTTGCGACGCTTTCGCGTGCAACCCTTCTTCATTTCCGCGACGTGCTACCTCGCGCCGGTTGTCGATGCCTGGATTAGAACGAGCCAGCGATAACGCGCACCAGCCCACTGCACAGCGGCGGCGCTGCTTCAGCGAACTCGAGATTCACCTTGTTGGCGACGCTCAAGATGCGGGTCTGATACGTACGATAGTTCGTATCTTCGCTGTAGGTCACTGTTGTGCCGCCACTGTTGCCTTGGTGCAGGTTGTGTGTGGAGTTTTCGTGGCTCGCTACGCCACTGTGCTGGCGCTCCTTGATTTGCACGTCGGTAATGGCGGTGTCCTCGTGAAGCTTGCGGCGGTAAGCCTGGTTGAGATTCAAGACGCACCCGCATCTCAGCGAACCGGCCTGCATTTGTGCCTGGCGTTAGTAACAATATTGTGCTATTTTTTTGGCAGAAAGCAAACGCTGCTTTACTACAAACTCGTCACGAAGACAACCAGTGAGCACTGAACAAAAGGACTCCATGCGGGCTCCCGTGAAGTTCTCGCGACCGCCCGTCTACGAGGTCGCCTGCGGTGTGCTCTTTTCTGCGACTCCTCCCCTTTTGACCGCGCACATTGGCGCGTATTGGGAACGGATTCGAAAGGAGTTCCCAAACGCAAAGGATGCGCCGCCGCTGCTCAACGTCGCCGAGCCTCAAGGCGATATGCCTTTAGTCAGTTTTGAGTTCGCCACTCTGCCACCTCTACGTCGAGCATGGTTTCACAGTGCGGACGAGCAGAATCTTATTCAGATACAACAGGATCGCTTCCTTTTCAATTGGAAGCGTGCTTCAGAGAGCGACGCATACCCCAGCTATGACGTGGTAATCGAGCGCTTTGAGAATCAACTGGAAGGGTTTCGTACGTTTTGTCGCGAGGTTGGAGCAGGCGAACTGTCCTTCCGGCAATTCGAGCTGACGTACGTGAATCACATTATGGACTCAAACGGCCTTGACGTGACCGGGCTAACTGATCTCTTTGTGGACCATCAAAGGGTATCCGGCAGCCGTTTTCTGCCGCCCCCAGAGGGCATTAACTGGACCTCGGTTTATGAACTGCCCGCTAACGCCGGGCGTTTGCAGATATTGGCGCAAAGCGCGTTCCGACTTCCGTCCAAGGAAAAGCTTGTGCGCCTTGACCTCACAGCGCGTGGGCTTCCCGCAGACAAATCGGACGCTGGGCGCCGAGCTTGGTTCAATTTGGCCCACGAATGGATTACCCGAGGGTTTGCCGATGTCACGAACCCCGTTCTCCATTCCGAAAAATATTGGCAGAGGACTTCCTAATGAACTGCATTGCTACTGCCGTGCCTTACCCAGACACGATTGCGGCGTTTGGGAACTCCGACGTAACCGAAGACGTGCCGGTTGCTGCTCGTCACTTGGGGTATATCTCAATTCAACTTTCTCGCGCCCAAGTGAGGGCTTGGGAAATCCAGGAACGAGACAGGCTGTCAGTTGTACAGTTCTTGGATTTGGAGGAATCGATGGCCACTGCGCCCGACAACGAAATCGAGCCGGCGGTGAGCGCATTTGCGGTTGCGTCAGCGCTGGTCAGCGACGACGCTGAGGAGCGGGAGCATGCCTACAAGCATATCCCGTTAAAGGCGGCGTTTTCCGTGCAGGCAACTTACAAGCACGTAGGCAGACTCAAACCGCGGAAGTTCTCGTTCGACGAGTAAGCCAAATGTCAACGCCGTTCTGGATCATGGTCAAGGGCTCAGGTTTGGCCCAAGGGGATTTGCTTCACAAGTGTCTGATCCCTAAATTTGGCGAAGACTTTGGCGCAAGCGGCGAAGGTGCGAGCGAGAGTGTGCCCGTAGGTGAAGCCGATCTCATCATCGTCACGCAAAGTTGTGATTTGGAGAACGGCAAGGTCGATCTGGTGGCTCTGTGCCCTGTCTATACGCTGGAGGAGTTCGAAGGAGAAAACGAAGAGTTTAAGGCGAAGGGGAAGTGGGAGGCGGTCCGCAAAGGGAGGGTCGAAGGGCTGCATCTGCTAGGGAGCCCAAGAGATCCGACGGATAACCGCGGTAGCTTGGTTGTCGACTTCGGCCAGATCTTCAGCCTCCCACCGGCGTATTTGTCGAAACTTGCAGAGGCGTGTGGAGAACACTGGCGTCTTGATTCGCCGTTTCTTGAACATTTCTCGCAGGCGTTCGCCAGGTATTTCATGCGCGTGGGCTTGCCATCGCAAATCCCTGCATTCAAGTGAGAAAGGCGCTCCAGCTCCACTTCGAGCTTTATGGTGCGCACTTGGTACACAAAACCCCGGAACTATAGCTTCACCACACGCAGCAAACCTCCGCACAGTCGCTAGGTGTTTGCATCGGCCGGCAGGCTTGACGGGTTTCGCGGAATGGCGCGGATGGCAAAGACTGGACCGAACCGGGAAATGAGCGAAGCGGAAGTAAGCGCGCCGCGCGGGCGTGAATAACGAGTAGCACAGCCGGCCGTGATAGCCGAAATCCGGTTACACGGGGGTTACATGGCGCGTAAACGAAAAAGGGTTGCGACGCTTTCGCGTGCAACCCTTTGAATTTCTTTGGTGGGGCGTGAGTGACTCGAACACTCGACCTACGGATTAAGAGTCCGCTGCTCTACCAACTGAGCTAACGCCCCCAACAGAAGCGAAATTATGCAGGATCTTTTTGAGATTGCCAAGCCCTTTTCGCAGTGTTATTAAAAAGATCGCATCGCCCGAACTTGAGCGTTCCCTCGACAAAGCCGCCATCCCGAAAATATCGACGCGTCCAACGCTGCCGGTATCATGTCGCGGACACCTCCCGCACGCAGCATCGCGACTTTCGCCCGGGGATTCCCATGAATGACAAAGAGATTACCGAGCTGCTCGACCGAGTTCTCGCCCCATGGGTCCGGGCGCTCACGTTGACGCCGATCAAGGTCGACGAGGAAAGTGCCACGCTGCGTCTGCCGTTCTCTGGCGAGTGGCGACACTCGGGCGGCATGATCAGCGGCCAGGTATTCATGGCGGCCGCGGATACGGCGATGGTCGTCGCCATCACCGCCGCGCTCGGCGGCTTCAAGCCGATGAGCACGGTGTCGCTGAACATCAACTTCATGCGCGCGGTCCGCAAGGGCGATGTGCTGATCAAGGCGCGCGTGCTGCGCATGGGCCGCAATCTCGTGTTTGGCGAAGTCGAACTGTTCGACGAAGGCGGCAACATGGCGGTTCAAGCCACTACGACTTACGCGCTGCTCGAGTGAATGCGCGTCGGACCCGAGGGGGCCGCCAACACAATCTGCGCGCAGCAAGAGCAAAGGAAAGCAAGGAAAAGCAGCATGTTCGATCAGGTCGTATTCGCGGGCGGCGGCAACCGCTGCTGGTGGCAGGCGGGTTTCTGGGACGTCGTGCAGCCGCAGCTCGACATCCGTCCGCGCGTGATCACCGGCATTTCGGCCGGCGCCGCAACCGCGTGCATGATTTACACGCGCGGCGACGCCGACTGGGTTATGCGCTATTACGAAGACGCGCTGCGCCACAACACGCGCAACGCATACTGGGGCAATCTGCTGCGCGGCGAGTCGGTGTTCCCGCATTACCGGATCTACCGTCAGGCGCTGCTCGATATCTATGGCGACAAGTTTTCCAGGCTCGCGCAGGCGCCGGAAATCCGCATCGGCGTGTCGCATCTGCCGCGCTGGCTCGGCGCGAGAAGTGCGGTCGCGGCAGGGCTGGTCGCGTACAACATCGAAAAATACGTGCGCAAGACGCTGCATCCGACGCTCGGTCGGACGCTTGGCTTTCATCCGGAATTCGTGCGCGCGCAGGATTGCGCGAGCGTCGACGAGTTGGCCGACCTGATCCTGCAATCGTCGAGTACACCGCCGTTCACGCCGGTTCTGCGGCGCAACGGCCGGCCGGTGCTGGACGGCGGCATGGTCGACAACGTGCCGGTCGGCGCGCTAGATGCCGACGCGCCGGGCAACGTGCTCGTGATGGTCACGCGTCTTTATCCGCGGCCGCAGATGTTCGTCGTGCCACACGGCGTGCAGCAGCGGCTTTACGTGCAACCGTCGCGCAAGGTGCCGATTTCGAGTTGGGATTACACGAGTCCGTCGCAGATGGTGCACGCCTATAACCTTGGCCGTGCCGACGGTGAGGTCTTCCTTGAACGCATCCCTGCAGTGATGGCGGCGGGAGCGCACGAAGCGCGATGAGCGACGCGGCGGGGCGGGCACACAGCTGATCCGCCGGCCGGCCACGCCCACCAATCACCGCCGGCGCCCGCCCTGCAACGCCTCCGGATTCGCGACACTGGCGGTATCGCCGGCATCGAACGCGAGGATGTTGTTGAACGCCGCCGAAAAATACAGCTCGTAGCTCTCGCGCTCCACGTAGCCGATGTGCGGCGTGCAGATCACGTTCTCCATGCGCAGCAGGCTGTAGCCTTGCAGGATCGGCTCGCTTTCGTAGACGTCGATCGCGACCATCCCCGGACGGTTGTGCGACAGCGCGTTCACCAGCGCACTCTCTTCGAGCAGCTCGGCGCGGCTCGTGTTCACGAGCAGCGCGGTCGGTTTCATGCGCATCAAATCGTCCTGCTTGACGATGCCACGCGTGTCGTCGTGCAGACGCAGATGCAGGGACAGCACATCGCTGGTCTCGAACAGTTCCTCACGACTCGCCGCGACGCTGTAGCCGTCGGCGCGAGCGGCTTCGCGCGAGTGCTCGCGGCCCCAGATCAGCACGTTCATGCCGAACGCCTTGCCGTAGCCGGCGAGGAGTCGGCCGATCTTGCCGTAGCCCCAGATCCCTAGCGTCTGTCCGCGCAGCACTTGCCCCAAACCGAAGTTCGGCGGCAGCGCCGACGTCTTCAGCCCCGACTGCTGCCAGGCGCCCTGTTTAAGGTTTGCCACGTATTGCGGAATACGCCGTTGGGCGGCCATGATGAGTGCCCACGTCAGTTCGGCCGGCGCGACCGGCGAACCGCTGCCCTCGAGCACGGCAATGCCGCGCTCGGTACAGGCCGCTAGATCGATGTGGCTCGACACTTTGCCAGTCTGACTGATCATGCGCAAACGCGGCAGCTTGTCGAGTAGTTGCGACGTGACGCGGGTACGTTCGCGAATCAGGACGAGGGCGTCGACTTCCGCAAGACGGCTCGCAAGTTGTCCGAGACCGCGCACGGTATTGTTGAATACTTTGACTTCCTGGTCGGCCAGCAATTGAAAGCAGTCGAGCTTGCGAACGGCGTCCTGGTAATCGTCGAGGATGGCAATCTTCATGGTATGTAATTTGCGGCGCACCTCATTGGTGCGAACCGAATGTTATGCTGACTGTCCCACCATGTGACTTAGGTCACACGTTAGTCTGGCTAGATGCCCTACCGTAGAAGCTGTCGCACACAAAAGAACGGCAACGCTACGTGAGGGCGAATTGAGAACGTTTTTAGCAGTTTGTTGCGTGTTGAGGCAAGCCGCTTTACACAAGGTTGCAGAAGCCTTGTAGGAAGCGCGCCTCCGCCTGGCAAGCTGTGTGGCCCAGGACGATCTGCGCAATCATGCGCCGCCAGTGGAAAATTGACACGTCGGCGCGATGAATTCAATGCCACTCGCATGCAGCGTCCCGCGGGCTTGTACCGTTTTTCTATTGCTTCAAACGGAGACAAGTCGATGAATCATCCCTCGTTCGAAGGCCAGCCCACTATCGAGGCGCCCACATGGATCAAACACCGCAAGCTGATCGACTGGGTCCAGCGCATCGCCGCGCTGACCAAGCCTGAAAAAGTGGTCTGGTGCGACGGCTCGCAGGAAGAATATGACCGCCTGTGCGCGCAGATGGTCGAAGCCGGAACGCTGAAGAAACTCAACCCCGCCAAGCGTCCCAATTCCTATCTCGCCTGGTCCGATCCGTCCGACGTCGCGCGCGTCGAGGATCGCACCTTCATCTGCTCGCAGCGCGCCGAGGACGCCGGCCCCACCAACAACTGGATCGCCCCGGCCGAAATGCGCTCGACGCTCGACGGCCTGTTCGATGGCGCGATGCGCGGCCGCACGATGTACGTGGTGCCGTTCTCGATGGGCCCGCTCGGCTCGCCGATCGCGCATATCGGCGTCGAGTTGAGCGACAGCCCGTACGTCGCGACCAATATGCGCATCATGACGCGCATGGGCCGCAAGGTGTATGACGTGCTCGGCGAGGACGGCGAGTTCGTGCCATGCGTGCATTCGGTCGGCGCGCCGCTCGCGGCGGGCGAGCAGGACGTGTCGTGGCCTTGCAACAAGACCAAGTACATCGTGCATTTCCCCGAATCGCGCGAAATCTGGAGCTTTGGCTCGGGCTATGGCGGCAATGCGCTGCTCGGCAAGAAGTGCTTCGCGCTGCGCATCGCATCGACGATGGGTCGCGACAAGGGCTGGCTCGCCGAACACATGCTGATTCTCGGCGTCACCTCGCCGGAAGGGCACAAGCATCACGTGGCGGCGGCGTTCCCGTCGGCGTGCGGCAAGACCAACTTTGCGATGCTGATCCCGCCGGCGGGCCTGAACGGCTGGAAAATCTCGACGATCGGCGACGACATCGCGTGGATCAAACCGGGCAAGGACGGCCGCCTGTACGCGATCAATCCGGAAGCCGGCTACTTCGGCGTCGCGCCGGGCACGAGCGAAAAGACCAACTACAACGCGCTCGCCACGTTGAAGGAAAACGTGATCTTCACGAACGTCGCGTTGACCGACGACGGCGACGTCTGGTGGGAAGGCATGACCGACGACCCGCCGGCGCATCTGATCGACTGGCAGGGCAAGGACTGGACGCCGGCCGAGGCAAAGGAAACCGGCCGCAAGGCGGCGCATCCGAACGCGCGCTTCACGGCGCCGGCTTCGCAGTGCCCGTCGATCGACGCGGACTGGGAAAACCCGGCCGGCGTCGCAATCGACGCATTCATCTTCGGTGGCCGCCGCTCGACCACCGTGCCGCTCGTCACCGAAGCGCGCAACTGGGTCGAGGGCGTCTACATGGCGGCGACGATGGGCTCTGAAACCACCGCCGCGGCGGCTGGACAGCAGGGCGTGGTGCGCCGCGATCCGTTCGCGATGCTGCCGTTCTGCGGCTACAACATGAGCGACTATTTCACTCATTGGCTGAAGACCGGCGAGCGTCTGCAGCAGTTGAGCGCGAAGCTGCCGAAAATCTTCTGCGTGAACTGGTTCCGCAAGGGCGCGGACGGCAAGTTCGTGTGGCCTGGCTTCGGCGAGAACATGCGCGTGCTGAGCTGGATGGTCGGCCGCATCGAAGGCACCGCGCAGGGCGAAGAGCATGCGTTCGGCATTTCGCCGCACTATGAGGACATCGACTGGAGCGGGCTGAACTTCAGCCGCGAGCAGTTCGAGCAGGTGATTTCCGTCGATGACGCTGCATGGCGCGACGAGCTCGTGTTGCACGCGAAGCTGTTTGACACGCTGCAACACGGTCTGCCGCCGGCACTGACTGAGGCGAAGCGCGCGCTCGAGGAAAAACTCACAGCTTGATTATGTGAGTGCTCACTCAGCATAAAAGCCGCCCTCGGGCGGTTTTTTCGTTTGGGCGCCCGGTTTATTTCCGTTTTTTCGAGTTCCGCAACGGCCGAACGACCGTTGCGTCTGTTCGAACAAAAAAGACACAGCAAGATGCAGCGCAGCAGATCGTTTTTGATTTGGGAATAATCGCTGGTCGGACCCCGGTTTTATCGACACAGTCATACCAAAATTGACAATATTTCCTATTTTGCGGGCAACTTCTGCACGATTTTGCGAGTCGTAGGAGAATTCCAAGTTCGCTTCACTGGTTTTCACCAATTGTCAGGAAGCAGTAACAAGGCAGGGAGTTGTCCTATGGATCATTTGCAGTCGATGCGAGTTTTCGTCAAGGTGGCGGATCTCGGCAGTTTTGCCCGCGCCGCGAGCGCCATGGATATTTCCAACGCGGTCGCCACCCGTCACGTTGCCGACCTCGAGGGCCGTCTTGGTACGCGGCTGCTCAATCGCACGACCCGCAGCTTGTCGCTGACCGAATCCGGTCAGGTCTACCTCGAGCGCGCCCGTCAGATTCTCGACGAACTGGAAGACGTCGAACAGATGGTGGTCGCTCGCAATCACGAACCCGTCGGCACGCTACGCATCGTCGCGCCCGTCGTGTTCGGGCTGCATAACCTCGCGCCCGTGCTGCAAACGTACGCGGAGCGCTATCCGAAAGTCATTCCCGACGTCACGCTGGTCGATCGTCAGGTGGACCTCGTCGAGGAGGGCTTCGACGTCGGCGTCGTGATCGCGCGGCAAATGCGCAGCGCGAGTATCGTTACGCGGCGTCTGACCACGGGCTGCATGACCGTCTGCGCGACGCCGGCTTATCTGGAAAAGCATGGCATGCCGACGCGTCCCGAACATCTGCTCGAGCACCCGTGCCTGAGCCTGCCATCCGAATACTGGGGCGATGAACGCGTGTTTACGGGGCCGGAAGGAGAAGTGCGCGTGCGGCCGTCGAACGTGATCGTCGCGAACAACACGGAGATGCTGAGACAGTTTGCGCTGCTCGGCATGGGCACCGCGATTCTGCCGAGCTATCTGATCGGTCGCGACATGACGCGCGGCCGGCTCGTGCGTTTGCTCGGCGATTACCGTTTGCCGCAGGTCGAGATCAATATTGCGTACCCAAGCCGCCGTCACCTGCCGGCCAAGGTGCGCACGTTCATCGACCATCTGGTCGAGCACTTCAACCAGACGCCGAACAGCGTGCTCGGCGAGCAGTGGATCAAGGACGGTCTGGAGCGTCCGGCGACGTCGGCCGCGTTCGAGACTGCCGAGTCGCGCGCACCGGAAGCGTTCGATGGCGCCGAGCCGCTGTCGCGGCTTCTCGATAGCGAGCTGTCGCCGGCCGTGCCGAAGCCGATGACGAAGTCGTCCAATCGCAGTCCACGCCCGACTGCGTTATCGCCGCTGTAAATCTCTGAATGTCGAAGCCCGCAGCGATGCGGGCCGGCATTAAAAAGGCGCAGTCACCTCAAGTGACTGCGCCTTTTTTCTTTTTTCATGGACAGATGCGGACTACACCGCGGGCTGTGCACGGATCGCCGACTGCGGTGGCTAATGTAGCTATTCCTGCTACCACCGCGAGCCGCCGATCCGAATCTCGCCCTACTAGCCGGTTTTTCGCGCCGCGGCCTTTTTCGCCGGTGCCTTCTTGGCCGCCGCGGTCTTGGCGGCGGGCGCCTTCTTCGCCGCCACCTTCTTTTCCGCCGGCTCGGCCTTCACGGCGACCGCGGTATCACCTTCGTCCGCTTCCGGCATCGCCTTGGCCGCGGAACGAGCACCCGAAGTCTTCGCCGCTGCGGTCTTCGCCGCCGCCGGCTCCTTCTTCTCGAATTCGAAGCCGATCTTGCCGTCGTTCTGCTTGACGAGGAAAGCTTTGAAGTTACGGCCGGTACGCGACGACTTGAAGTTCGTCAGCAGATCGGTGCGACCCTCCTCGAGCAGTTTGGCCATCTGCTCGCGGGCGATTTCCTGCTGCAGGATCACCTTGCCGGAACGGAAGTCGCACGACTTCGGATTCGCCACCGAGTTTTCGCAGACGTAGCTCATGCCATGCTCGAAAACGCGGCCTTGGCACTTCGGACACGCGCCGACCGGCTGCTGATCGGAGAAGTCGGGCGGCTCGCCGTCTTCGCCGGCCGCGTCCTGGCCGAAGTCGAACTCGAGCTTGTAATTCTTGATCTCGTCGTCGAGCGACAGTTTCAGGATCGCCGAGAACGGCCGCCCCATCTTGCTGCGGAAGCCCGACAGCGGCCCGATCGTCTTGTTCTGCAGCAGTTCTTCGACTTCGGCGATCTCGAACTGACGGCCGCCCGGAATCTTCGAGATCGAGAACTCGCACTTCGAGCACGCGAAACGCCGGTAGTTTTCCTTCACCTGGCCACCGCAATTCGGGCAAGGTGTCTGCAATGTCGCGTAATCGCCCGGGATCGTGTCGGAATCGTATTCCTTCGCGCGCTTGACGATAGTCTGCGTCATGCGCGCGATTTCCTGCATGAATGCGTCGCGTGGCAGGTTGCCGCGCTCCATCTGCGACAGCTTGTATTCCCATTCGCCGGTTAGCTCCGGCGCAGTCAGCTCCTTCACGCCGAGGCCGCGCAGCAGCGTCATCAGCTGGAAGGCCTTGGCGGTCGGAATCAGATCACGGCCTTCGCGGATCAGGTACTTTTCGGTGAGCAGACCTTCGATGATCGCCGCGCGCGTTGCCGGCGTGCCGAGCCCCTTGGCCGCCATCGCTTCGCGCAATTCGTCGTCTTCGACCAGTTTTCCCGCACCTTCCATCGCCGACAGCAGCGTCGCTTCGTTGTAGCGTGCGGGCGGCTTCGTGATCAGTTGCTGCGCGGCGATCTTGTCGGTCTTGACCTTTTCGTCCTTCTGCACCGGCACGAGGTTCGCGTCATCGCCGCTGGTTTCACGGCCGTAGATCTGCAGCCAACCCGGCTCGACGAGCACCTTGCCCTCGGTCTTGAAGTGATGGCCGACCACCTCGGTGATACGCGTCGTCACTCGGGATTCGGCGGCAGGGAAGAACACGGCGAGGAAGCGCTTCACGACGAGGTCGTAGAGCTTCTGCTCCGGCTCGGACAGATTCTTCGGCGCCTGCAGCGTCGGGATGATTGCGAAGTGGTCGCTGATCTTCGAGTTGTCGAAGATGCGCTTGTTCGGTTTCACCCAGCCCTTGTCGAGCACCTGCTTCGCGAACGGCAGGTAGTTGTTGCTCTCCTTGAGCATGCCGAGCGTCTGCTTGACCGTGTCCAGATAGTCTTCCGGCAGCGCGCGCGCGTCGGTACGCGGATAGGTCAGAACCTTGTGCTTTTCGTACAGCGCCTGAGCGAGACCCAGCGTGTTCTTCGCCGAAAAGCCGAAGCGGCCGTTGGCTTCTCGCTGCAGACTGGTCAGGTCGAAGAGCGCGGGCGACAGCTGTGTCGACGGTTTCGACTCCTCGGTCACCGTGCCGAGCTGGCCGCGGCAAGCCGCGACAATCGTCTCTGCCGCTGGCAACGCCCAGAGGCGCGAATCGCGCTTCTCCGGATCGAACTCGTCGCGCTTGAATTTCGGATCGAACCAGCGGCCTTCGTAGAAGCCGCCCGCGCAGACGAACTCCGCCTTCACTTCCCAGTAGTCGCGCGGCACGAAGCGTCGAATCTTCTCTTCGCGCTCGACGACGATCGAAAGCGTCGGCGTCTGCACGCGCCCGACCGTGGTCAGGAAAAAGCCGCCGCCCTTGCTGTTGAACGCGGTCATCGCGCGCGTGCCGTTGATGCCGACGAGCCAGTCCGCCTCCGAGCGGCAGCGCGCCGCGTCGGCGAGCGGCTGCATCTCTTCGTCGCTGCGCAGACGCGCGAAACCGTCGCGGATCGAGCCGGCCGTCATCGACTGCAGCCACAGCCGTTGCACCGGCTGTTTGGCTTTCGCGTGCTGCGCGATCAGGCGGAAAATCAGTTCGCCCTCGCGCCCCGCGTCGCATGCGTTGATCAGACGGTCGATGTCCTTACGCTTCATCAGCCTGGTCAGCACCTTCAGGCGCGACTCGCTCTTCGCGATCGGATTCAGATCGAAATGCGGAGGAATGACGGGCAGATTGGCAAAGCTCCACTTGCCGCGCTTGACTTCGTAGTCGTCGGGCGCGGCGATTTCCAGCAGGTGGCCCACTGCCGACGAAAGGACGTAGTCGTCGCTTTCGTAGTACTCGTCATGCTTGGTAAAGCCGCCCAAAGCGCGCGCGATGTCGTTCGCGACAGAAGGCTTTTCGGCGATGATCAGTGCTTTGGACATGACTCGATGTGAGGTTGGTAGATCCGGGTTGGTGGCCTTGAGCGCCAACATAGCGCGCGGCGCTCGCTTTGAGACCTCTTTCGACCCAATAACGACCGCTTTATAGCACAAGGTGCGAACCCAACGGGCCAAGTGCCATAAAAGCGCGTCATCATAATTGCGCGTCCAGCGGTTGATCAACTGCGGCAAACGCCGCGTGCGGACCGCGATGCCAGCCGCGATGCTGTCCCAAATGATCGGCGGGGGCCTGTGCCGCAAGCCGCGCGTCGCGAGGCTTTCCGTTTGACCGGGCGGCGCGCGAGGCCGCCTTCAGGCGACCGCCAGCGCCGGTCGCAGCTTCGGCGCACCGGTTACGCCGGGCAGCGCGGTCAGATCCGACAGCATCCGCTCGACGATCGACACCTGTGGCAAAACCGTACCGAAAAACCGTGTCGTCACCGAGTCTTCGATCAGGACGGTCGGGAAATTCTCGACGTCCAGATCGTCGAACCGATCCGCATGAGTTTCGATGTCGATCCATGCGAAACAGACTTCCGGGTGCCGCTCGGCCAGTTGGTTGAAGGAGTCCCGGTACTCGCGACACGTTCCGCACCACTCCGCGCACAGGCATGCAACGAACAGCGTGTCGGGTTCGTTGACGCGCTCGGCGATCCGGTCCTGGTCGGTGTCGAGGTTCAGCGCGGGCATGAAGTGATTTCCTTGTGCGTTTTGTCGGGTGCTTTGGCGCGAATGTAGCATGGCCGGTCGCGAAAAGTTGCCAATCTGCATTGACGCCGGTCAGTCTCGGCTCAGTCATGATGGGCTCGCATGAAGCGGCCGCCGGGCAGCAGCGTGACCTCGCCGGCGAGTTCGAGCCGGAGCAAGGCGGCGTGCAGGGCGGCATTCTCCATCTCGGTACGGGCGGCGAGAATTTCAAGCGTGGTCGGCGAATGGCCGAGCGCGGCGAGCAGACGCTGTGCGTCAGGGGCGAGCGCCGGCTGCGGGGCCGGCCCGGACGCCGGTGAGTCGGCGAAGGCTGCGGTCGTAGCGGGCAAAGCGGTCCCACCCGACGAAACGTGCAAACCCGCATGCTCCAGCGGCACGGCCCGCTTCGCCGAGCGTCTCGCATCGCCCGCCGGCCGCCGGGCAAAACCGAGCTCCTCCAGCACCTCGTCAGGCGTTTCCACGAGCCGCGCTCCCTGCTTGATCATCCGATGACAGCCGCGCGACAACGGCGCGTAAATCGATCCGGGCAACGCGAACACGTCGCGCCCCATCTCATTGGCAAGCCGCGCGGTAATGAGCGAACCGGAACGCATAGCCGCCTCGACGATCACGACTCCGCTGACCAACCCAGCGATCAGCCGGTTGCGCTGTGGGAAGTTGGCGGCGCGTGCCGGCGTGCCGAGCGGCCACTCCGAGAGAATCGCACCCTGCGCCGCGATCTGCCGCGCGAGCGCTTGATGCGCGGCGGGATAGACGAGGTCCGCGCCGGTGCCGACCACCGCGACCGTTCCGCCGACACCTTCCAACCCGCCCCGATGCGCGGCGCCGTCGATGCCGAGTGCGAGCCCCGATACGACCGTCACGCCCGCCGCCGACAGCTCTCGCGCGAACCGCCGCGCATCCTCGATGCCCTGCGGCGTCGCGCTGCGGCTGCCTACCAGCGCGACCGCGCGCGTATGCAGCAGATCAAGCCGGCCCTTTATATATAGGAGCGGTGGCGGATCGGGCAACGTCAGCAGCGCGGGCGGATAGGCGGGATCGTCGAGCGTGACGATCTGGTTGCCCGGCTGCTCGCGCCATGCGAGCACCGCATCGAGCTGGCCGTCGAACGCTGGACCGGGCGGCGCCAGCACCGCGCGCGCCGCGGCGTCACCGGCGACCTCCGCGAGCGTCTCCGGCGACTGCGCGAACAGCGCCTGCGGCAGCCCGAATGCGCCCAGCAACAGGCGCAACGCCGCGGGTTTTAGGCCCGGCGCAAGTGACAACCGCAGCCAGGCGGCAAGTTCGATACGGGTCGCGGGCAAGGTCTGCATGCGGGTCGCTCCTCTGGCGGGGCCTGCGGGCAGGCGGGCGCCATGCTAAAATTTTCATCATCCGAAATAAAAACGCGGAAATAAAACGGCAATGAGCCGCGAATAATCGCGGCGCCGCGCTTACCGGCGCGGGTTCGTCGTCGGGCGCACGAGGCGCGTTGAATCGAACCGGTTCGACATCATCTATCCTCTGCGTATTACGACGGGCTCACAACCTGGCCAAATGGCCAACGCGAGCCTCCAACGGTTGGCGGCGTCTCAAATCACACTCGAAATCATGGCTTTACTGAGCATCCTCAATTACCCGGACAAACGGCTGCACAAGGTGGCGAAGCCGGTCCCGGAGGTCAACGACCGTATCCGCCGTCTCGTCGCGGACATGGCCGAAACGATGTACGCGGCGCCCGGCGTCGGCCTCGCCGCCACCCAGGTGGACGTGCACGAACGCGTGATCGTGATCGACGTGTCGGAAACGCACGACGAACTGCTCGCGTTCATCAATCCGGAAATCGTCTGGTCGAGCGATGAGAGGAAGTTGTCGGAAGAGGGCTGCCTGTCAGTGCCCGGGATCTACGACAACGTCGAGCGTGCCGAGAAAGTGCGCGTGCGTGCGCTCAACGAGAAGGGCGAAACGTTCGAGCTCGATTGCGAGGGGCTGCTCGCCGTGTGCATTCAGCACGAAATGGATCACCTGATGGGCCACGTGTTCGTCGAGTATCTGTCGCCGCTGAAGCAAACGCGCATCAAGAGCAAGATGAAGAAGCTCGCCCACGCGATGTAACGCGCTTTCAACTTGCCTACCGCCCCATTCATGAGTCATTCGTTGCGCGTCATCTTTGCCGGCACACCGGAATTCGCCGCGGCCGCGCTGGCCGCGATTCATGGCGCCGGGTTTGCCGTGCCGCTCGTCTTGACGCAGCCGGACCGGCCCGCGGGTCGCGGCATGAAGCTGCAGGCGAGTCCGGTCAAGCGCTACGCGCAGGAGCACGGCCTCGCGGTTGCGCAGCCCACGTCGCTGCGCCGCGCTGGCAAATATCCACAGGAAGCCGCCGCCGGCATCGAGCAACTGCGCGCGACGCCGCACGACGTGATGGTTGTCGCCGCCTACGGACTGATCCTGCCGCAGGAAGTGCTCGACATTCCGCGCTTCGGCTGCATCAACATCCACGCGTCGCTGCTGCCACGCTGGCGCGGCGCGGCGCCGATTCATCGCGCGATCGAGGCGGGCGACGCGCAAACCGGCATCACGCTGATGCAGATGGACGCTGGTCTCGACACCGGCGCGATGATTTCCGAAGTACGCACCCCCATCTCCGCCGACGACACCACCGCCACGCTGCACGACCGCCTCGCCGCGGACGGCGCGCAACTGATCGTCGACGCACTGATCGAGCTCGAGCGCAGCGGCAAGCTGACGTCGATCCCGCAACCGGCCGACGGCGTGACCTACGCCGAGAAAATCGCCAAGCACGAAGCGGCGCTCGACTGGCGCCGGCCGGCCGAGGCGCTTGCGCGTCAGGTGCGCGCGTTCGACCCGTTCCCCGGCGGCGCCGGCACGCTCGACGACGGCAGCACCGTCAAGATCTGGGCCGCCACCGCCGTGGCCTCGCCGGCGTCGGGCAGCAACAAGGCGCCAGGCACCATCGTCGAGGTTGCGCCCGACGGCGTGCTGGTCGCTTGCGGCGAAGGTGCACTGCGTCTGACGCAATTGCAGAAGCCCGGCGGCAAGCGCCTGCCGGTGCGCGAATTCCTTGCTGGCTCGCCGCTCGCCGCAGGCCAGCGCTTCCAGCTTCCCAAGGCGCAATAAGCGCGTGTCGCACGCCGGAGCATCGTCCATTCGGCCGGTGTTCTCCGCGCCCGCCGCGAGCGCGACGCGCGTTAGAATCCTCCATGCAGCAGACCGGGTTTTCGAGGGTGCATCACATGTTCGGCATCGTCCATTTCGAGTTTTTCATCGTCGCGGTTTTTCTCCTGAACATCACGCCGGGGCCGGATACCGCTTATATCGTCGGGCGCAGCGTCGCCCAGGGCCGCGGCGCTGGGCTGATGTCGGCGCTCGGCATTTCGGCGGGCTGCTGCATTCACTCGCTTGCCTGCGCGTTTGGGCTGACCGCGCTGCTGGCCGCGTCGGCCACGGCGTTCACCATCGTCAAATTCGTCGGCGCGATTTATCTGATCTATCTGGGGGTGCGCCTGATCTTCGCGAAGCCGGCCGCTGATGCGCCGGTCGGCGATGCGCGCGCGTCGTCCACGCCGAAGTCGCTGCGGCAGTTGTTCCTGCAAGGCTTCTGGACCAACGTTCTGAACCCGAAAGTCGTGCTGTTCTTCGTGTCGTTCTTCCCGCAATTCGTCACGACGGGCAGCGAACACAAGACCTTCGCGTTTCTCACGCTCGGCGCGGTCTTCGTGCTGATGAGCATGGTCTGGAACAGCTTCGTCGCGTGGATCGCGGGAAGCGTCACGCAGCGTTTCTCGGGCAAACCGGCGGTCAAGCGCTGGCTCGATCGCGGCGTCGGCAGCGCGTTCGTCGGCCTGGGCATCAAACTCGCGAGCGCCTCGCGATGATTGAATTTTCCCGCATCGCCCATATCTAACATTTCGCTTACAATCTGGCGCCGCAATCGCGCGGCACGGAGATGAAGGCCACGCTCGGGGCAAGGAGTTGCAGACATGTTTAACTGGGTGAAAACCGCGATGTTGATGGCCGCGATTACGGCCCTTTTCATCGTGATCGGCGGGATGATCGGCGGGTCGCGCGGCATGATGGTCGCGCTCGTGATCGCTCTTGGGATGAATTTCTTCTCGTACTGGTTCTCCGACAAGATGGTCCTGCGCATGTACAACGCGCAGGAAGTCGACGAAAACAGCGCGCCGCAGTTCTATCGGATGGTGCGCGATCTCGCCACGCGCGCGAACCTGCCGATGCCGCGCGTCTACCTGATCAACGAAGACGCGCCGAACGCGTTCGCCACCGGCCGCAACCCGGAGCACGCGGCAGTCGCGGCGACCACCGGCATTCTGCGCGTACTGTCCGAGCGCGAAATGCGCGGCGTAATGGCGCACGAACTCGCGCACGTGAAGCATCGCGACATTCTGATCTCGACGATTTCGGCGACCATGGCCGGCGCGATTTCCGCGTTGGCGAACTTCGCGATGTTCTTCGGCGGCCGCGACGAAAACGGCCGTCCCGCGAACCCGATCGCGAGCATCGCGGTTGCGCTGCTCGCGCCGATTGCGGGTGCGTTGATCCAGATGGCGATTTCGCGTGCGCGCGAATTCGAAGCCGACCGGGGCGGCGCGCAGATTTCGGGCGACCCGCAGGCACTGGCGTCGGCGCTCGACAAGATCCATCGCTATGCGAGCGGCATTCCGTTCCCGACGGCCGAGGCGCATCCGGCCACCGCGCAGATGATGATCATGAATCCGCTGTCGGGCGGCGGTATCGCGAGTCTGTTCTCGACGCACCCGGCGACCGAGGAACGCATCGCGCGTTTGATGGAAATGGCGCGCACCGGGCGCTTCGACTGAGGCGCCGCGTCGCTCGGCGCGTCGAGCCTGAAGTACTGAAGAGCGGGCCCGCGAGGCCCGCTTTTTTTCACACTGTTCGTCGCCACTGCACGACAGCGTCTGCGGCCACCACCCACGCATGGCGGCGCCCCACCGGCGCCACGCTACAATGTGCGCTGATTGCGCCGCGCGCACCGTGCGGCTTGCCCTTGCTCCCTTCATGACTCCAAAGCCTTCTTCGCGTTCTGCTTCCTCGTCGGCGCGTTCGCGCGAATCCCGTTTGTCGACGCTGCAACTGTCGCCCGAATCGCTCGGGTTCGCACTCGATTGCGCGGCCCAGGCCGTTGGCGCCGTGCGTCTCGGCGCGGCCTTGCCCGCGGCGCTGCAAAGCGTTTTCGTGGCGGTGCCCGAGGACAACGCCGCAGCGGCGCGCGGCGCGGTGCAGGATATCGCCTATCGCACGCTGCGCCGTCTCGCAACCGCCGAGTGGCTGATCGCGAAGCTGGTGAAGAAGGCGCCTCCGCCGCACGTCGCGCATGTGCTCGCGTGCGCGCTCGCGCTGCTCGTCGACGACGAAGCGAGCGCTGCCTACACGCCGTTCACGGTCGTCGACCAGGCGGTCAGGGTGATTGGCGCGCGTCGCGAGTTCGCGTTCGCGAAGGGGCTCGTCAACGCGGTGCTGCGCAACTTCTTGCGCGAGCGCGACACGTTGCTCGCCTCCGTGCAAGCCGATGAAGTAGCGCGCTGGAACTATCCGGCCTGGTGGATCGACGCGGTGAAGCGCGCATGGCCCGAGGCGTGGCAATCGGTGCTGGCCGCCGGCAACACGCAAGGTCCGCTGACGTTGCGCGTGAACGCGCGCCATTCGACGGTCGACGCCTATCTGCAAGTGCTGCAACGCCAGCAGATCGCCGCAAGCAAGGCTGGCGAGTACGCGGTCACGCTCGCGACGCCAATGCCGGTCGAGCGCATTCCGGGCTTCAGCGAAGGTGTCGTGTCCGTGCAGGACGCAGGGGCGCAACTCGCCGCGCAATTGCTCGGCGTGCGCGACGGCATGCGCGTGCTCGACGCATGCGCGGCCCCTGGCGGCAAGACCGGGCATCTGCTCGAACTCGCCAACATTCAAATGGTCGCGCTCGAAAGCGATGCGTCTCGCGCGCGCCGCATCGGCGAAAACCTGCGGCGTCTGAAGCTCGAAGCGGAAGTGCGCATCGGCGACGCGGGCAACCCCGCGCAATGGCACGACGACCTCGACCAGCCGTTCGACCGCATCCTCGCCGACGTGCCGTGCTCGGCGTCGGGCATCGTGCGGCGTCATCCGGATATTCGCTGGCTGCGTCGTCAGTCCGATATCGCCGCGCTCGTCGCCGAGCAGCGCCGCATTCTCGACGCGCTGTGGCCGCTCGTGAAACCGGGCGGCGAGTTGCTTTACGTCACCTGTTCGATCTTCCCCGAAGAGGGCGAGTTGCAGGCACAGTGGTTTGGAAACCAGCACCAGGATGCGGTACGATTGGACGCGCCGGGGCAGCTTTTACCCTCAGTTGCCCGCGCGCCCGCCGACCCATCGGCCGGTTCTCATGCTGGACGACCCGCTGAATTCAGCTCCGGCACGAACTCAGACCACGACGGATTTTTCTACGCGCGCTTTCAGAAACGGTGACCATAAAACGCTTCTTCCCGCTTCGGCTCGCTGCCGTGCTCTGGATCGCGCTGGCCGTCTGGCTTGCAGCGCCGGGCGCGGCGCACGCTGACTCGATCGCGGTGCAGCGGGCGTCGCTGCAGGCCGACAACGGCGGCTGGAGTCTCGACGCGCATTTCGAATTCGAGCTGAACAGCAATCTCGAAGACGCGGTCAACAAAGGCATTCCGCTTTATTTCACGACCGATTTCGAACTGAGCCGGCCGCGCTGGTACTGGTTCGACGAGCAGCCGGTCAGCGTGTCGCAAAGTTTGCGGCTGTCGTTCCAGCCACTCACGCGCGAATATCGCGTGTCGAGCGTGCAGTCGGGCGGCTTGCAGCTCGGCTTTTCCACGCTCAACGATGCGCTCGCGGTGATCAAACACGTGACGTCGTGGCACGTGATCGACCGCAATCAGGTGCGGGTCGGTGAAACCTATAACGCGTCCGTGCGCATGCAACTCGACATCGGGCTGATGCCCAAGCCGTTCCAGATCGACGCGGTGAACAACCGCGACTGGAACCTCGCCTCCGATTGGAAGCGCTTCACTTTCACGGCCGCCGATCGTGCTAAATAAAGTGCGCTCATCTTCCACCAGTGTCAGCAGCATCGTCGTGCGCGTGCTCGTGTCGACGGTCGCGGTGACGGCCGTGTTGCTGCTCGTGTTGCTGGCCGCCGCCAGCGCGAACACCGAATTCTTCGACCGCTATTACCAGTGGCTGTATGCGGCCAACGTCGCGGTCGCGTTGATCTTTCTGCTGGTGGTGGCGACGCTCGTCGTCATCATCATCGTGCGATTACGCACGGGCAAATTCGGCACACGGCTGCTCGCGAAGCTCGCGTTCTTCATGGCGCTGGTCGGTGTGGTGCCGGGCGGCATCATCTACATCGTGTCGTATCAGTTCGTGTCGCGCAGCATCGAGTCGTGGTTCGACGTGAACGTCGAAACCGCGCTCGCGTCCGGCCTCAACCTCGGGCGCGGCATGCTCGACGCGTCGCTGTCCGATCTGCAGACGAAGGCGCGTCTGATGTCCGAGCAGCTCGCGAGCGCGGATGCGGCCGGCACCACGTTGACGCTGCTGCGTTTGCGCGACCAGTTCGGTGTGCAGGACGCGACGATCGTCGAGCCGACCCGCAGCATGTCTGGCGCGACGCCGGACATGCACGTGGTCGCGCAGGCGTCCGGCAACTACGCGATGCTGCTGCCGAACGATCTGCCGACACCGCTGATGATCGAGCAGGCGCGTGGCCACGGCTATGCAGCGATCGAAGGCGAAGTGGACGGCGATCCGAATGCGCACGGCGGCAAGGGAGCGCTGCGTCTGCGCGTGGTGCAGCGTATTCCCGATGCGAACGCGTCGCTATTGCAGCCCGCCGAGCGCTTCCTGCAACTGACGCAGCCGGTCTCGACGACACTCGCGCGCAATGCCGACTCGGTGCAGCGCGCGTATCGCGAGTATCAGGAGAAGGCGCTCGGCCGCACCGGCTTGCGCAAGATGTACATCGGCACGCTGACCCTGTCGCTGTTTCTCGCGACCTTCATCGCGATGATGCTCGCGCTGGCGCTCGGCAATCAGCTCGCGCGGCCGCTATTCCTGCTCGCGCAGGGCACGAAGGAAATCACCGAGGGCGACTACACGCCAAAGCGCGAGATCAAGTCGCGCGACGAACTCGGTTTCCTCACGCAGTCGTTCAATGCGATGACGCGGCAGTTGTCGGAAGCGCGCGGGGCGGTCGAGAAAAATCGTATCGCGCTCGAGCATTCGAAGGCGTATCTCGAGAGCATCCTCGCGAACCTGACCGCGGGTGTGTTCGTGTTCGACCGGCAATTCCGGCTGACCACCGCGAATCGAGGCGCCGAGCGGATTTTCCGTCAGCCGTTCCAGACGGTGCTCGGCTCGTCGCTCGATCAGATCGGCGTGCTCGGCGAATTCGGCGCGATGGTGCGCAAGGCATTCGCCGATCGCGAAGCGGCGAGTGAAGACGGCCATGACGACAACGGCCATTGGCAGCAGCAGTTCTCGGTGCCGGTGCCCGGCGAAACCGAGCCGCTCACGCTGCTCGTGCGCGGCGCGCGCCTCCTCGCGGCGAACGAGCGCGACGCTGAAGGCATGCAGACCGCGGGCTACGTGATCGTGTTCGACGACATCTCCGACGTGATCTCCGCGCAGCGTTCGATCGCATGGGGCGAAGTCGCGCGGCGCCTCGCGCACGAGATCAAGAATCCGCTCACGCCGATTCAACTGTCGGCCGAACGGTTGCAGATGAAGCTCGCCGACAAGCTTGCGCCGTCGGATGCGGACGTGCTGAAGCGAGGCGCGACGACGATCGTCAATCAGGTCGCCGCGATGAAGCAGATGGTCGACGATTTCCGCGACTACGCGCGCACACCGCCCGCGGTACTCGCGCATCTGCAATTGAATGGTCTGGTCAGCGAGGTGCTCACGCTGTACGGTATCGAAGAAGGCAAGGGCGCGATCCAGGTCGAGCTGGCGGCCTTGCCCGCGATACGCGGCGACGCGACGCAGTTGCGTCAGGTGATCCACAACCTGCTGCAGAACGCGCAGGACGCGGTCGCCGAAGTCGCGCATCCGCGTGTTTTGCTCGAGACGAGGACAGTAGAATACGGAGACCCCGACGCGCAAGGCAAGGCGCGCGTCGCGGTCCGTCTGACAGTGTCGGACAACGGACCAGGCTTCCCCGCGCGTATCCTCACGCGCGCGTTCGAGCCGTACGTGACGACCAAGGCCAAGGGTACGGGTCTAGGGCTTGCGATGGTCAAGAAGATCGTCGACGAACATGGCGCGCGCATCGACATTCGCAATCGCATGAAGGCCGGCGACGTGATCGAAGGCGCGCAGATTTCGATTCTCTTCCTTCAACTGGCGGACGACCCCGCGCAGCCGGGTGCACCTGGTTCGGGTGCCCATCCGGCGCACGGCGGCGCGTCGCAGGGAACGACAAAAGCAACAGTGCAGACAAGGGCAGCATAAATGGCAACCATCCTGGTGGTAGATGATGAAATGGGCATCCGGGAACTGCTCTCGGAGATCCTCAGCGACGAGGGACACGTCGTGGAGGCCGCTGAAAACGCGCAGGAGGCGCGCGAGTTCCGTCTGCGTCAGGCGCCGGACCTCGTGCTGCTCGACATCTGGATGCCGGACACCGACGGCGTGACGCTGCTCAAGGAATGGGCCGCGCAAGGTCAATTGACGATGCCCGTGATCATGATGTCCGGTCACGCGACGATCGACACCGCGGTCGAGGCCACCAAGATCGGCGCGCTCAACTTCCTCGAAAAGCCGATCGCGTTGCAGAAGCTACTAAAGGCGGTCGAGCAGGGACTCGCACGTGGTAACGCGGCGGCCGTGCCTGGCGGCGTGGCTGCGAAGCCGGCGTTGCCGGTCAGCGCATCGTCAGTCGCGTCGGCGGCCGCGTTGCCGATACTGTCGTCCGATGGCGTCGGCGGCGGCACGCTCGTCGCGCAAACCGCGTCGATCTCGTTCGACATTCCGCTGCGCGATGCGCGCGATGCGTTCGAGCGCGCGTACTTCGAATATCACCTCGCGCGCGAGAACGGCAGCATGACGCGTGTCGCGGAGAAGACCGGTCTCGAGCGCACGCATCTTTATCGCAAGCTGAAGCAACTCGGCGTCGATCTCGGCAAGAACAAAGGGGAGTGAGCGTTACGTATTGCATGCGAACGCGGCCCGGCAGATTATTTATGAAAGGGCTTGCTGAACTGCGGATCGCTTGATATAGTTTCGTTCTTCGTTGGCCCGGTAGCTCAGTTGGTAGAGCAGCGGATTGAAAATCCGCGTGTCGGTGGTTCGATTCCGCCCCAGGCCACCAGGATTCAGCCCCAGGAAATCGCAAGATTCCCTGGGGCTTTTCCGTTTGGCGGACAAGTCGTCACTTCGGCTTGCCATGCAGTTGAAGCCGCGCGGGTGGGACAGCTGGCGTCGGCGACATTCGGTGTCGCGTGATAAAATCGCGCCAGTTCAAGGACTTGCATGCAGGCATCGCAAGCGGTCGTGCACCGCGCGAATGCAGTGCCGAGCATGTCGCACCGAAGCACCCAATCCTTCGCCCGACGATCGGCGGTATAAGCGCCCAGCCACGTTCCCGCGCAACGCGCGACCTATACTGCTTTGGGCCGGCACAGTGCCGGCACACGTCGCGCCGCGTTGCTTGCATGGCGCACCTCGCGCAGCGCGACGTGGCACTCTCATTCACGGAGTATCACGGTGATCCGCAAAGACGCTAAGCGTAGCGCGCTCGTGCTGTTTTCCGGCGGCCAGGATTCCGCCACGTGTCTTGCGTGGGCGCTCGACCGTTACGACACGGTCGAAACGGTCGGCTTCGATTATGGTCAGCGTCATCGTGTCGAACTCGAATGCCGCGAAGGATTCCGTCAGGCCGTCGTGCGTGCGTTTCCGGCGTGGGCCGATCGTCTCGGCGACGATCACACGATCGACCTGTCGCTGCTCGGCGCGATCAGCGACACCGCGATGACGCGCGAGATCGAAATCGAAGCCACGGCCAATGGCTTGCCGAACACGTTCGTGCCGGGCCGCAATCTGATGTTCATGACGATCGCCGCGGCCATCGCGTATCGGCGAGGTTTGCAGGTGCTGGTCGGCGGGATGTGCGAGACGGACTTCTCGGGCTACCCCGATTGCCGCGACGACACGATGAAGGCGCTGCAGGTCGCGCTGAATCTCGGCATGGACGCGCGTTTCGCGCTGGAGACGCCGCTGATGTGGCTCGACAAGGCCGACACGTGGCGCCTCGCGCGCGCGCTCGGCGGCGACGCATTGGTGGAACTGGTGCGCGTCGAGACGCATACCTGCTACGTCGGCGAACGGGCCGAGTTGCACTCATGGGGCTTCGGCTGCGGCGAATGCCCGGCATGCCGGTTGCGCAAACGTGGCTATGAGGCCTACCTCGCCGGCGAAAAAGTCACCGAGCCGGTCTGACGGCTCGCGCGAGAGCGCCCATCATTGAGCATCGTTGATTCAGGAACACAGGACAGAAAGCAGCATGACGTACGCGGTCAAGGAAATTTTCTACACGTTGCAGGGCGAGGGCGCGAATGCCGGGCGGCCGGCCGTGTTCTGCCGTTTCGCGGGCTGCAATCTGTGGTCCGGCCGCGAAGAGGATCGCGCGGACGCCGTCTGCCGTTTCTGCGACACCGACTTCGTCGGCACCGACGGCGAGAACGGCGGCAAGTACCGCACACCTGACGAACTGGTCGCGATGATCGCGTCGCAATGGCCGCAAGGCGAGGGCGAACGCTTCGTCGTGTGCACTGGCGGCGAGCCGATGCTGCAGCTCGATCAGCCGCTCGTCGACGCGCTGCACGCGGCCGGCTTCGAGATCGCGATCGAGACCAACGGCTCGCTGCCGGTGCTCGACACGATCGACTGGATCTGCGTGAGCCCGAAGGCCGACGCGCCGCTCGTCGTGACGAAGGGCAACGAACTGAAGGTCGTGATCCCGCAGGACAACCAGCGCCTCGACGACTACGCCAAGCTCGACTTCGAGTATTTCCTCGTCCAGCCGATGGACGGCCCGTCGCGCGACATCAACACGAAGCTCGCGATCGACTGGTGCAAACGTCATCCGCAGTGGCGCCTGTCGATGCAGACTCACAAGTATCTGAACATTCCCTGATTTGCCGTGCTGACGATTACCCGAAAACTCGAATTCGACGCGGGCCACCGCATTCCCGATCACCGCAGCCAGTGCCGTAATCTGCACGGCCATCGCTACGTGCTCGAAATCACGCTGCTAGGCGATCTGGTCGACACCGAAGGCGCGCCCGATCGCGGCATGGTGATGGACTTTGCCGACGTGAAGTCGCTCGCCAACGAGCACCTGGTCGACAAGTGGGACCACGCGTTTCTCGTCTACGAAGGCGACACGCAGGTGCGTGGCTTCCTCGACAGCATGGCGGATCACAAGACGGTCGTGATCGATCGCATTCCGACCGTCGAAAACCTCGCCGCGGTTGCGTTCGACATTCTCGCGAACGTCTACGACGCGCACTACGGCGTGAACCTGCGCCTGCACAAAGTGCGTCTGTACGAGACGCCGAATTGCTGGGCCGAGGTGGTCCGCGACTCGCTTCCCACCTGAATCCACGCCCCGCCGCGCGAACGAACTCTCGCGTTATTGTCACGGTATGATCGTTCCGACCAACACACGGAGCGAGACATGCCGGTCACCGCATCGCGTCGCAGCAGGCAACGAGGCCGTCAGCGCCCCGGTGCCTGTCTGATCCACTATCTGGCCCCGCTTCGCATTGCAAACTTGCGCGAGGCCAGCCGATGAGCACCTTCACCAACTCCCTCAAACAACGTCTGAAGGACAACGCGCCGCTGATCGGGCTGTGGTTGTCGCTCGGCAGCGAGGCCGCCGCGGAAGCACTCGCGCACGCCGGCTTCGACTGGCTGCTGATCGACATGGAGCACGCGCCCAACGATAGCGGCGGCGTCGAGTCGCAATTGCGCGCGATTGCCGCCGCCCATCTGCCGAGCGAGCCGGTGGTGCGGGTGCCCGCGAGCGAGCCGTGGCTCGTCAAGCGCGTGCTCGACGCCGGCGCGCGCACGCTGATGTTCCCGAACATCGAATCCGCTGAAGACGCGGCACGCGCCGTGCGGCTCACCCAATATCCGACCGCCGAGGCGCTCGACGGCCTGCGCGGCGTCGCGGGCGTCGTGCGCGCGGCCGGTTACGGCATGCGGCGTGATTACGTGCAGACGGCCAACGCACAGATCGCGACGATTGTGCAGATCGAATCGGCGCGCGGCTTGCGGGAGGTCGAGCAGATCGCGGCGACGCCGGGCGTCGATTGCCTGTTCGTCGGGCCGGCCGATCTGGCCGCGAGCCTTGGTCATCTCGGCGACGCGAAACACGCGGACGTGCAGGCGGCGATGGCGCGTATCGTCAGCGCGGCGGACAAAGCCGGCATTGCCGCCGGCATCTTCGCGATGGACGTGGCGAGCGCGCGGCAGCATCGCGACGCCGGTTTTCGCTTCGTCGCGCTAGCCGCCGACGTGATCTGGATGTTGCGCGCGACGCGCCAGGCATTACAGGAGGTGAGGTCATGAACGGCAGAGTGCAGAGGGACGCCGGGCGGATGATCCCGCGAGTGACCGCGCAAGTGACCATGGCGGTGGCGCTGCTCGCGACTGGCGCGTGGAACGCCGCGTATGCACAGGATCACGTCGCCAAGGCGAACGATCCGCAGACGCAATCCGCGGTGGCCGACTACAACGCCGGCAATCTTGGCGCGGCGCTGAGCGAATTCCGCCAGGCCGCCGAGCGCGGCAGCCGGCTCGCGCAGTTCAACTACGCGATGATGCTGCTCAACGGCGAAGGCACGCCGGTCAACGTCGACGAAGGCAAGAAGTGGCTGCGTAAGGCCGCCGACGCGAACATGTCGCACGCGCAATACGTGTACGGCAAGATGTACGACGATGGCGAGTTCGTCGAGCGCGATCCGGTGGAGGCGCATCGCTGGTTCATGAAGGCGGCCGCGCAGGGCCATGTGCAGGCGGAGCTCGCGCTCGCGAATCAGTTCCTCGACGGACGCGGTACCGAGCGTGACAACAAGCAGGCGTTCGTCTGGTACAAGAAAGCGGCGCAGGGCGGCGACATGACCGCGCAGTATGTGACCGGCTCGTTCTACGAGCGTGGCGGCGATGGCGTCGACCGGAATCTGAATGTGGCGCGCGCATATTACGCGGCCGCGGCGGCGCAGGGCGATCCGGCCGCGCGCCTGAAGTATCAGCAGTTGAGCGCGCAGCTGCGCGATCAGAAGGAAGTGAAGCCGCAGTAATGAAGCAGCAATAAAGCAAAAGGGCGCTCGCAACGAGCGCCCTTTTTTGCATTGTCGTTTGCTAGCGTGCCGCTAGCTACGGGTTAGCTCTGCATCAACCGCTTCTGTCGCGCGACGCTCATGATCAGCCCGATCGCGACGCCCAATGTAGTCAGCGCGGTGCCACCGTAACTCATGAACGGCAACGGCACGCCGACCACCGGCAGAATCCCGCTCACCATGCCGATATTGACGAACGCGTACGTGAAGAACGCCATCGTCAACGAGCCGGCCAATAATCGCCCGAACAATGTCGCGCCGTTGGCCGCGATGTAGAGCCCGCGCGCGATCAATAGCATGTACAGCGTGAGCAGCACGATTCCGCCTGCCAAACCGAACTCTTCCGAAAACACCGCGAAGATGAAGTCGGTGTGCTTCTCGGGGATGAACTCCAGATGCGCCTGCGTACCCTTCAGCCAACCCTTGCCGAGCGGGCCGCCCGAGCCGATCGCGATCACCGCTTGAATCGTGTGGAAGCCTTTGCCGAGCGGGTCCGAGGTCGGATCGAGCAGCGTGCAGATGCGGTGCTTCTGGTAGTCGTGCATCAGCGGCCACTGCACTTCGGGCTGACAGATCTTGTCCTGGAACGCCGAGATCGACGCAACCGCAATCACGGCCGCGATCAGCACCGGCACGATCAGCTTGAAGCTCAGCCCCGCGAAGTAAATCACGAACAGGCCGGCCGCGAACACGAGCACGGCCGTGCCGAGGTCGGGCTGCTTCGCGATCAGGCCGACCGGCACGATCAGGATCACGAAGCCGACCAGGTAGTCGTACCAGCGCATCACGCCTTCGCGGCGCTGGTAGTACCAGGCGAGCATCAGCGGTGTGGCGATCTTCATGATTTCCGATGGCTGGATCACCACGCCGACGTTGATCCAGCGCTTCGCGCCCTTGCGCGTAAGGCCGAACATAGCGACCGCGACCAGTAGCGCGATCCCGAACGCGTAGAGCGGGACCGCGAAGCGCATCAGCGTATTGGGCGGCACATTGGCGAGTCCCCACATCAGCACGAAGGTGAGCAGGATGTTGCGCAACTGGTCTTCGACACGGCCCGGCATATCGAGCGTCGCGCTGTACAGCGTGACGATGCCGACGCACAGCAGCAGAAACACGATCAGTGCGAGCGGACGGTCGAAGCCTACGAACATCCGCTTGATGCGCTCGAGCCAGGCGCGCTTGTCGAATTGCATGCCTTTCTCCTTATTCGTCGATGCCGCCGGCGGCCGGCTGGCGCGGCGACGCGCCTTGGAAGCTGTCCTCGCGCGATGGTGCCGCGACGCTCGGCGCCGGCTCGCTTGCCGGACGGGGCTGGTGCGGGGCGCCGGACGTACGCGACGCGGATTTCTTTGCCGCGGACGAAGCCGATGCCGGCTTCGCCGCCGAGGCCGCGCGCGCTGCGGTGGCCGAAGCCGCTGCCGGCGCGCTGGCCGGCACCGTTGCCGCCGCGCCAGCCGACGCCGTCACCGGCGCAGACGCGCCATTCGCGCCCGAAGCCGCAACAGCCGCCGACGCACCGGAGGCCATCGCGGCAGCCGCCGCCCCTGGCATCGGCAGTGCCTTGAAGCCCGCCGCAATCTTGAGCGGCTGAGCGCCATCATGCGATGCAGGCGTATCGCCGACCTGCGGCGCGGATGCTTCGAGCGTGGTCGATGCCGCTACCGCGACCGCCGCTTCTTCCGCACCGGGCTTGTTCTTGCCGACCAGGTAATAGTCGAGCACCCTGCGCGCGATCGGACCGGCCGCCTCCGCGCCCCAACCGCCGTTTTCGACGACCAGCGCGAGTGCGATCTTCGGTTGATCGGCCGGCGCGAAGGCGATGAACAGCGCGTGATCGCGCAAATTCTCCGCAACCGCGTGACCTTTGTAGTTCGCGCCTTGCAGCGAGTACACCTGCGCGGTACCGGTCTTGCCGGCCGCCTGATATGGCGCGCCCGCGAATACTTTGGCCGCCGTGCCGTTCGTGACCACGCCTTCCATCGCGCGCTTGATGAAGTCGATGTCCTGCTGCTTGACCGCGATCTTGTCGCTCGGATCGCGCACCACCGGCCGCGTGTCCTTCGTGATCGGATTCTCGATGTCGCGCACGAGGTGCGGCTTCATCACGACGCCGTTGTTCGCGAGCGTTGCGGTGGCATGGGCGAGCTGCAGGATCGTGAACGAGTTGTAGCCCTGGCCGATGCCGAGGCTGACCGTTTCGCCTTCGTACCACTTCTGCTGCTCGGGGCGGCGGTACGCGTGGCGCTTCCAGTCGGTCGACGGCAGGATGCCCTTCGCTTCGCCAGCGATGTCGATGCCGGTGATCTGCCCGAAGCCCCACGGCTTCATGAAGTTCGCGATGTTGTTGACGCCGAGATCGTGAGCGAGCATGTAGAAGTACGTGTCGTTCGACACGACGATCGCGCGGTTCATGTCGATCCAGCCTTGGCCCGAGCGCACGTCGTTGCGGAACGTGTGGCCGCCGAACGTGTAGTAACCGGGGTCCTGGAAGCCCCAGCTCGGCGTGCGCTTGTGCAGCGTCAGCGCGGCGAGCGCCATGAACGGCTTGTAGGTCGAGCCCGGCGGATAGGTGCCGTGCAGCGGCCGGTTCAGGAGCGGATGGTCGGGCGAGTTGTTCAGCTCGTCCCAGCTCTGCTGGTCGATGCCGTCGACGAAGGAATTCGGATCGAAGCTCGGCGCCGACACGAATGCGAGCACGTCGCCGGTGGACGGCTCGATCGCGACGAGCGCGCCGCGGTGTCCGGCGAACGCCTGCTCGGCGACCTGCTGAAGGCCGATGTCGAGCGACAGCACGAGGTTGTTGCCCGGGGTCGCCTGGGTGCGCGACAGCGTACGCACCGGGCGGCCGCCCGCCGTCACCTCGACTTCCTCGAAACCGGTCTGGCCGTGCAGCTCGGTCTCGTAGCTCTGCTCGACGCCGATCTTGCCGATGTAATCGGTGCCCTTGTAGTTGTTCGCGTCAAGACGCGGATCGTAGTGATCCGGATCGCTGTCATTCTGATCGCTGGCGTCGTCGATGCGGTCCTGGTCGCGTTGCGAAATCCGTCCGATGTAGCCGATCACGTGCGCGGCGGTCGGCCCGAGCGGGTACTGGCGGAACAGCCGCGCGCGCACTTCGACGCCAGGGAAGCGGAAGCGCTGCGCGGTGAAGCGCGCGACTTCGTCGTCGGTCAGGCGCGTGCGGATCGGCAGACTTTCGAAGTTCTTCGAGTCTTCCTGCAGCTTCTTGAAGCGGCGACGGTCGCGCGCATCGATCGACACGACGGTGGCGAGGTTGTCGATCACGTTATCGAGCGTGTCGTTCAGCTTCGACGGGGTGATTTCAAGCGTATAGGCCGAGTAGTTCTTCGCGAGCACGACGCCGTTCCGGTCGGTGATGATGCCGCGGTTCGGCACGATCGGCGCGACGGAGATGCGGTTTTCATCGGCTTGCAGCGAGTACTTGCTGTAGTGCCAGACCTGCAGGAACAGGAAGCGGAAGCCGATCAGCCCGAAGCAGACAAACACGAACAGGCCCGCCGCCGCGACGCGCAGGCGGAATTTCGTGAGCTGCTGTTGAGTGTCCTTGAATTCGGTCATGCGATTCTGCAAAAGGCCGGCATGCGGCCATCAAGAGTGTGCGCCCAAACTGGCCGCGGCCGGTGGGCCCGATGCGGGATCAAATGGGGCGAGTATCGTCCGGGTCGGCGGGGCGGCGCTGCGGCATCAGCAGCAAGATGCTGGCGACCGGCCATAGCGCCGCTTCGACGAAACCGTCGATCAGATAACTCCAGCCCGGAAACGCCGCGCCGGTCAACAACCGGATCACGAACGGCACCAGTTGCGCGACGACGAGCAGCGGCATCACCGCGAACATTTGCACGCCGAGCGACATCCACAGCACGCGGCGGTGAATCGTGATCGCGCCGTACGAGAGCAGCGTGTAGGCGAGCGCGTGCTCGCCGAGCAGGCTCGCGTTGTGCACGTCCATCAGCAGACCGAGCAGAAACGCGATGCCCATGCCCACCTTGCGCGGCTGATGGACATTCCAGAACAGCAGCACGAGTGCGACGAAATCGGGCACGCCGGCGAGACGCCCCCACGGCATCAGGTTCAGCAGGAACGCGGAAGCGAGGCTGAACGCGATGAAGTACGGGTTGACAGGCTGCAGGATGTATTGCGGGCGATTCATGGCTGAGCCCCCGGCTCGGCTTGCGGCTTCACATTCTTCGCGGCGGCCGGCTTTTCGGCTTTCCTGTCGGCTGCGGGCTTGTCGGACTTCTTGTCGGCCGCAGCTTTGCCCGGCGCCTTTTCCACGGATTTGGCTGCGGGCTTTTCGGTCGCCGCTTTGTCGGCGGCGTTCCTGTCGGCTGGCCTGGCGGCGGATTTGTCCGCCGCGCCCTTGCCGTCCGCTGCTTTGGCGCCCTTCTTCGCTTTCGCTTCCTTCGCGACGGTTGCCGCGTCGGGTTCGTCCGCCGGGCGCGGCGGCGCGTTGTTCTGGACGTGCAGCACGAGCACCTGACGCGCACCGCGCACCGCGGCGACCGGCAGACTGACTACGCGCGCAAACGCGGTGTCGGCCTGCTTGTCGACGCGCACGACCTTCGCGACCGGCAGCCCCGGCGGATACACGCCGTCGAGGCCGCTCGTGACGAGCTCGTCGCCGGTCTGGACGTCGGCGCTGATCGGCACGAAGCGCAGATCGAGCGTGTCGCCCTTCGGCGTACCGTAGATCACGCTGCGCAAGCCGGTGCGCAGAATTTCGACCGGCACCGCCTGGTCCTTGTCCGTCAGCAGCGTGACTTCGGCCTGCAGCGGGAACACCCGTGTGACCTGGCCGATCACGCCATCTTCGTCGACGACCGGCGAGCCGTTCTGGATGCCTTGCTGCGCGCCGCGTCCGATCACGACCTTCTGCGTGAACGGATCGCGCGTGTCGTACTGGATTTCGGCGGGCAGCGATTGCGTGGTGAGGCTCTGCGACAGTTGCATCAGCGCGCGCAGATGGCCATTTTCGGCGGCGAGCGACGCGGCCAGATTGGCCTGCTGCGACAGCCGCAGATCCTTCGCGCGCAGCTTCGCGTTCTCGTCGCGCAGCGTGGCGCTCGTCACGGCGAGGTCGGCGGCGCCCATGAAGATGTCGCGCGGCACGAGCGCTGCGCGCTGCAAAGGATAAAGACCCGCGCCGAGCACGCCGCGGACGATTTCGAGCGTCTGGAAGCGGGCATCGGAGATCAGCAGGGCGAGCGCCAGCACGACGAAGAACACCAGTCGGGCCAGAGCGGAGGGGCCTTGCTTGAACAGGGGCGGCGGACTGTATTCCATGGTCGGCGCCGGGGGCGTGAGCGGTTGGGTGAGACGGCGACGCGCAAGGCGCGCGCGGTCAGCGAGCGGAGGCTGGTCGGCCCAGCCAACGACAAAGCGGCCCGCAAGGGGCCGTGTGCCAGATCCGCGCTACTGACATGGGAGGAAGGCTCGCTTACTCGTACGAGAAGATGCTGCCGAGCTTGTCCATGCGTTCGAGCGCCATGCCCGAGCCGCGCACGACGCAGGTCAGCGGGTCTTCGGCGACGAGCACCGGCAGGCCGGTTTCTTCGGCGAGCAGGCGATCGAGGTCGCGCAGCAGCGCGCCACCGCCGGTCAGCATCATGCCGCGCTCGGCGATGTCCGCGCCGAGTTCCGGCGGCGTCTGTTCCAGTGCGATCTTCACCGACGACACGATCTGGTTCAGCGGATCGGTCAGCGCTTCGAGGATTTCGTTGCTGGAGATCGTGAAGCTGCGCGGAATGCCTTCCGACAGATTGCGGCCCTTCACTTCCATTTCCTTGACCTCGGAGCCCGGGAACGCGGAGCCGATTTCCTTCTTGATGGCTTCGGCGGTCTGTTCGCCGATCAGCATGCCGTAGTTGCGGCGGATGTAGTTGACGATCGCTTCGTCGAACTTGTCGCCCGCCGACGCGCACCGAGCCCTTGTACACGATGCCGCCGAGCGAGATCACGCCGACTTCTGTCGTGCCGCCGCCGATGTCGACGACCATCGAACCCGTTGCTTCCGACACCGGCAGGCCCGCGCCGATCGCGGCAGCCATCGGTTCTTCGATCAGATACACCTGCGAGGCGCCCGCGCCGTGCGCGGCTTCCTTGATCGCGCGACGCTCGACCTGGGTCGAACCGCACGGCACGCAGATGATGATCCGAGGCGACGGCGAGAACATGCGCGATTCGTGAGCAGTCTTGATGAACTGCTTGATCATCTGCTCGGTGACGGTGAAGTCGGCGATCACGCCATCTTTCATCGGGCGGATCGCCTCGATGTTGCCCGGCACCTTGCCGAGCATCTGCTTGGCTTCCTTGCCGACTGCCTGAATGGTCTTCTTGCCGTTGGGGCCGCCTTCCTGGCGGATCGACACGACCGACGGTTCGTCGAGAACGATGCCCTTGCCGCGCATGTAGATAAGGGTGTTGGCGGTGCCGAGGTCAATCGCCAGATCGTTAGAGAAGTAGCTGCGCAAAAAACCGAACATTCAAAATCCTGTCTCGCTGGGGGCCGGGCCTCGCACCGTATGCGTAGGGCGGCAGCGGAAAAATAACAGCTTCAACCGGGCGGTAGCGACGCCACATGAACTTGAAGCCGCGGGGGAGTCTACCGGAGGCCGTTGCAAAGCCAGGGCGGAAAGCGCCGGACGTTCTTGGAATTGTCCGCAAGGCCTTGGTAAGTCGGTCCGGGTTTGGGTCGAACGCGTAATGATACCTTATAATTTTGGATGTTTTGAAGGAAACGGAGCGCACATTTTGTCATTGCCGCTCCTTTTTCAGGATTGTCCTATCTTGTCGTAACCCGCTGTTACAACGCGACTTTTTAACTGTTGTGACATTCCACCCTTTCCGGTGACTGCATGGCTCTGACCCTGACCGATGTAAAACGCATCGCGCATCTCGCGCGACTCGAACTGGCCGATGCCGACGCCGAGCACACGCGTGCCCAGCTCAATGATTTTTTCGGCCTCGTCGAGCAGATGCAGGCGGTCGATACCACCGGCATCGCGCCGCTTGCCCACCCGATCGAGCAGATCGAAGACGTCGCGCTGCGTCTGCGTGACGACGCCGTCACGGAGACGGTCGAGCGCGAGGCTTTCCAGCGCCCCGCGCCGGCCGTTCAGGACGGCCTGTACCTCGTGCCGAAGGTGATCGAATAAGACCCGCCGGGCAGACCCCGGGTCTGGCGTCGGCGCGAGCCTCCGTGGTCCAGACGCGCGTCCTCGCCGCGAACCTTGCCGGACCGGTCTGCCGACGGGCAACCGAAGGCCTCCACGGCGGCGTGACCACGCTGCCGCGCTTTCCAGGATAAAACGCAATGCATGAAAAAAGTTTGAGCGAACTGCGCGCCGCGCTCGCGGCCAAGGAATGCTCCGCAGTCGAACTGGCGCAGCTGTACCTGAAGCGGATCGACGCGGCCAATAGCCTGAACGCGTTCATTCAGGTCGATCCGGAACTGACGCTCGCGCAGGCGAAAGCCGCCGACGCGCTGCTGCACACGGGCCATGCGGGCCCGCTGGTCGGCCTGCCGATCGCGCACAAGGATGTGTTCGTCACGAAGGGCTGGCGCTCCACGGCCGGCTCGAAGATGCTCGCGAACTACGAAAGCCCGTTCGACGCGACCGTGGTCGCGCGTCTGCAGAACGCCGGCATGGTGTGCGTGGGCAAGACCAACATGGACGAGTTCGCGATGGGTTCGTCCAACGAGAATTCGTATTTCGGCGCCGTGCAGAATCCGTGGGACCGCAAGGCCGTGCCGGGCGGTTCGTCGGGCGGCTCGGCTGCCGCCGTGGCCGCGCGTCTCGCGCCCGCCGCGACCGGCACCGACACCGGCGGCTCGATCCGCCAGCCGGCGTCGTTCTCGGGCATCACCGGCATCAAGCCGACGTACGGCCGGGTGTCGCGCTACGGCATGATCGCGTTCGCGTCGTCGCTCGACCAGGGCGGCCCGATGGCGCAAAGCGCCGCGGACTGCGCGACGCTGCTCAACGCGATGGCCGGCTTCGACGAGCGCGATTCGACGAGCCTCTCGCACGAGCGCGAGGACTACACGCGCTATCTCGGCAAGTCGTGGCAGGACGGCGGCACGGACAAGCCGCTCGCCGGTCTGCGCATCGGCCTGCCGAAGGAGTATTTCGGCCCCGGTCTCGCCGACGACGTGCGCGCGTCGATCGACGCCGCCTTGAAGCAGTACGAAGCGCTCGGCGCGACGCTCGTCGAGGTGTCGCTGCCGAAGACCGAACTGTCGATCCCGGTCTACTACGTGATCGCGCCGGCCGAAGCATCGTCGAACCTGTCGCGTTTCGATGGCGTGCGGTTTGGCCATCGCGCGGCCGAGTACCGCGATCTGCTCGACATGTACAAGAAGTCGCGCGCCGAAGGCTTCGGCCCGGAAGTGAAGCGCCGCATTCTGGTCGGCACCTACGTGCTGTCGCACGGCTACTACGACGCGTACTACCTGCAGGCGCAGAAGATCCGCCGCATCATCGCGCAGGACTTCCAGCAAGCGTTCAAGCAGTGCGACGTGATCATGGGACCGGTCGCGCCGTCGGTGGCGTGGGACATCGGCGCGAAGGGCGACGATCCGGTGCAGATGTATCTGGCCGACATCTATACGCTGTCGGTGAGCCTCGCCGGCCTGCCTGGCATGAGCGTGCCGTGCGGTTTCGGCGCGGGCGCGAATGCGCAGCGTCCGGTCGGTCTGCAGATCATCGGCAACTATTTCAACGAAGCCCGGATGCTGCAGGTGGCCGACGCGTTCCAGCGCGCGACCGACTGGCACCGTCAGGCACCGGCAGGAGTGTGAGCACCATGACCAAACAATGGGAAGTCGTGATCGGTCTGGAGACCCACACGCAGTTGTCGACGCATTCGAAAATCTTCTCGGGCACCGCGACCCAATTCGGCGCCGCGCCGAACACGCAGGCCAGCCCCGTCGATCTGGCCTTGCCGGGCACGCTGCCGGTGATGAACCGCGGCGCGGTCGAACGCGCCATTCAGTTCGGCCTCGCGATCGGCGCAACGGTGGCGCCGCGCAGCATCTTCGCGCGCAAGAATTATTTCTACCCGGACCTGCCGAAGGGCTACCAGATCAGCCAGTACGAAATTCCCGTCGTGCAGGGCGGTCAGGTGACGATCCAGGTGCCGGCCAATGAAAAGGCGGGCAAGGAAGCGTACGAGAAAACCGTCAACCTGACGCGCGCCCACCTCGAGGAAGACGCGGGCAAGTCGCTGCACGAAGACTTCGCGGGCATGACCGGCATCGACCTGAATCGCGCCGGCACGCCGCTGCTCGAAATCGTCACCGAGCCGGAAATGCGCAGCGCGGCCGAGGCCGTTGCCTACGCGAAGTCGCTGCACACGCTCGTCGTGTGGCTTGGCATCTGCGACGGCAACATGCAGGAAGGCTCGTTTCGCTGCGACGCGAACGTGTCGGTGCGTCCGGTCGGCCAGAAGGAATTCGGCACGCGCACCGAGACCAAGAACCTGAACTCGTTCCGCTTCCTCGAAGAAGCGATCCAGTACGAAGTGCGTCGCCAGATCGAGCTGATCGAAGACGGCGGCACGGTGGTGCAGGAAACGCGTCTGTACGATCCGGACAAGCGCGAGACGCGTTCGATGCGCAGCAAGGAAGACGCGCATGACTACCGCTATTTCCCCGACCCCGACCTGATGCCGCTCGTGATCGACGCCGCGTGGGTCGAGCGCGTGAAGAGCGAGATGCCGGAACTGCCGGAAGCGATCCAGCGGCGCTTCGTGTCGCAGTACGGACTCACGCCGTACGACGCGAACCTGCTGACCTCGAGCAAGGCGACGGCCGCTTACTACGAAGCGGTAGTCGCCAAGTTCGGTGCGGCCAACGCGAAGGTCGCGGCGAACTGGGTGATGGGTGAAGTGTCGTCGCAGCTCAACCGCGAAGGCCTCGACATTGCCGCGTGCCCGGTCTCGGCCGCGCAGCTGGCGCTGGTTCTGCAACGTATTGCCGACGGTACGATCTCGAACAAGATCGCGAAGGAAATCTTCCTCGCGATCTGGGAAGAGAAGGCCACCGACGAAGCCGCCGCCGACCGCATCATCGAGGCGAAAGGCTTGAAGCAGATTTCGGACACCGGCGCGCTCGAAGCGATCATCGACGAAGTGCTCGCCGCGAACCAGAAGTCGGTCGACGAATATAGCGCCGGCAAGGAAAAGGCGTTCAACGCGCTGATCGGCCAGGCGATGAAAGCAACCAAGGGTAAGGCCAACCCTGCTCAGGTCAATGAATTGCTCAAGAAGAAGTTGTCCTGAGTTGAAGTGCCGCGGGCCGGGCGTGATCGCGCCCGTGTCACCACGGGCCGTTGCCGGATCGAAGCAGGGCAACGGCCCGTTTTATTTTGCGGACTCGCTTCAGCCGGTTAAGCGTAGGTAAGCGTAGACCTTGGAGTGTATGCATGACAAAGCAACCCGATCTCGACGATTTCCGCGTGCCGTATTTCGACGACGGCAAGAAAAAAAACCACTTCTCGCTCGACCATTTCGATCCGAAGGCGAAGCCGTTTTCGAGCGGCTCGAAAGACGCTGACCGCGCGCGTCTGTCGGAAGTAGGCCTGCTGCTCGACAACCTGCAGGAGCGGCTGCACGCGCAGCGCAAGCGCCGCGTTCTGCTAGTGCTGCAAGGCATGGACACGAGCGGCAAGGACGGCACGATCCGCGCGGTATTTCACGAAGTCGATCCGCTCGGCTTGCGCATCGTGCCGTTCAGGGCGCCGACGCCCGTCGAACTCGCGCACGACTTCCTGTGGCGCGTGCATTCGCAGGCACCCGCGGCCGGCGAGCTGACGATCTTCAACCGCAGTCACTACGAAGACCTGCTCGTGCCGACCGTGCTGGGCGCGCTCGACGCCGCGGCGTTCCAGCAGCGGTGCCGCCACATCCGTCAGTTCGAGGAGATGCTCGCCGACAGCGGCGCGACGATTCTCAAGTGCATGCTGCACATTTCAAGGGACGAGCAGCGTGTGCGTTTGCAGGAGCGCATCGACGATCCGCTGAAGCATTGGAAATTCGACGTGTCGGATCTCGAAGCGCGCAAGCAGTGGGACGCGTATCAGTCCGCGTATCGCGACACACTGGCCGCGACGTCGACCGAATACGCGCCGTGGTACGTGATTCCGGCCGACTCGAAGACGCATCGCAACGTGATGGTCGCCGAACTGCTGCTGCGCACGCTCGACGCGCTAAAGCTCGAATATCCGCCGGCCAAGGAATCGCTGAAGGGCGTCAAGGTCGAGTGAACGCGGCCTTGCCCCTTGGCTTCAGAAACGAATCGAACAAAAGAGGAAAGACATGTTGCGTGTGATTACCGCCAACCTCAACGGCATCCGCTCGGCGGCGAAGAAGGGCTTTTTCGACTGGTTCGGCGAACAGGGCGCCGACGTGCTTTGCGTGCAGGAAATCAAATGCTCGCAGGACGACATGACGCCGGAGTTCATGGCGCCGCACGATTTCACCGGCTATTTCCAGCATGCGGTAAAAAAGGGTTATAGCGGCGCGGGCGTCTATACGCGGCATGAGCCGGACGAAGTGGTCATCGGCTTCGGCAGCGAGGAGTTCGACCCGGAAGGGCGCTATGTCGAGTTGCGTTTCGGCAAGCTGTCGGTGGTCTCGGTGTATGTGCCGTCGGGGTCGAGCGGCGACGAGCGCCAGCAGGCCAAGTTCCGTTTCATGGACGAGTTCATGCCGCATCTCGCCGAGCTGGCGAAGGAGCGCGAGGTGATCGTGTGCGGCGACGTGAACATCGTGCACAAGGAAATCGACATCAAGAACTGGAAGAGCAACCAGAAGAATTCGGGCTGCCTGCCCGAAGAGCGCGCATGGCTCGACAAACTGTTCGACGAAGTCGGTTATGTGGACGTGTTCCGCACACTCGACCAGCGGCCCGAGCAGTACACGTGGTGGAGCAATCGCGGTCAGGCGTATGCGAAGAACGTCGGGTGGCGGATCGATTACCAGATCGCGACGCCGGGCATCGCAAGCAAGGCGAAGCGCACCGACGTGTTCCGCGACATCAAGTTCAGCGACCATGCGCCGCTGACCGTCGACTACGACCATAAGGTCAAAAAGTAAGCCCACCGGCCGCGACGCGTGCAGCGCCGTGGCCCGCCGGCAGTCGTAGAACCGGGGTATCAGTCGCGCGCAGGCTTGCGGGTCGGCCGACCGATGCCTGCATAATCGGGCAACTCGTCGACGCTCTTGCCGATTGCCTTCGCGTACAGCGGCAGCATGTCCGGCAGCCGCTTCATGATGTCGTCGCGGCGCGCCGGCGTGTACGGGTGCACGTAGATGAAGCCCTGCTTGCGACTGCCGCGCGTCGCCTGCGCGAGCTTATCCCACAGCGTGACCGCCGCGCGCGGATCGAAGCCGGCGCGCGACGCGATATCGCTGCCAATCACGTCGGCTTCGGTTTCGTCGGTGCTCTCGTACTTCATTTCCAGCAGACGCGAACCGATGCCGAGCGGCGCCATGCCCAGATCGGCGAGGCCGAACAGTTGCGGAATCGTGCCGGACGAATCGAGCTGGCTCGCCTGCAACTGACCGAGCCGCATGCGCGCGTGCTCGCGCAACGCGTGCGCGATCTCATGGCCGATCAGCATGCCGACCTCGTCGTCGTTCAGGCGGACGCGATCGAGAATCCCGCTATAGACGACGATCTTGCCGCCCGGCAGGCAGTACATGCGGATGTCGTTCGAGCGCACCACCGCGACTTCCCACTTCCAGAGCTTGGCTCGCTCGTTCCATTTCAACGAGTACGGAATCATCCGGTCGATGATCGAGCGCACGCGCGTCACGCGCGCGTCCGTCTCGCCGTACAGGCGGTTCGCGTGGCTGGCGCCGTAGACGATCTGGTTGAACTCCTCGGCGGCCTGCGCCTCGAGCATCGACGACGGGATCAGGTTGCGGAACACCATGTAGCCACCGTAGCGCAGTTGCGGGCTCACGTAGTAGGGCGGCGGGACGGCCGCGGGGGCCGATGCCGCGGCGGGCGCTTTGGCGGTGGCGGGGGCGTGCGCGGGCTGCGGCGCGGAGCCGGAAGTAGCGGCGCCCGGAGCGCTACCGCTAGCGCTGGGCGTGCCCGGGGCACCGGCGTTGGCACCGGTGCTGTTATTCGCGCCAGGATTGGCACCGCCGGCGCTGTTGTTGCCGCTGTTGCCGGCTGCAGCCGAAGTCGCGTTTTCCGCGGCGCTGGTGCCGCTGGTCGCGGACCTGGCCGCAGGCATCGGGGCTGGGTTGGGCGTCGCACCGCTGGTGGTCGCGGCGGCGGCGGCGGCCGGCGCGGGCGCTTGCGCGCCGCTCACCGGGCTGGCGCCAATCGCCGGCGTGCCGGCCGCATAGGCGCCCGCCGGCATCGCCAGCGCGACGCTCGCGCAACCGAGGACGCTTACGGCGCCGAGTGCGGTGCGGCGCGCGCGGGTCGGAAGCGGTACCTTCACGACCGGTCCCTCCACGGCGCGATACGCACCAGTAGCAGCATGCCGGGCACCGCGAGCGCGGTGCAGAGGATGAAGTAGTCGAACCAGCCCATCCGCGCGACCACATAGCCGCTCGCCGCCGACGCGAGCGTGCGCGGCACCGACGCGAGGCTCGTGAACAGCGCGAACTGCGTCGCGGTGTAGCGCGGATCGGTGGTGCTCGCGATATACGCGGTGAACGCGGCCATCGTGAGACCGGTGGCGAAGGTCTCGAAGCCGTACACGAGCGCGAGCGCGACCGAGCGTGGATCGAGCTGCACGCTCCAGTCGATGCCGACGAACGACAGCAGCTTCGTCGTCCCCTGGCTCAGTGCGACGGCAATGTTGTAAATCGCGGCAAGTCCGGGCGAGTCCGGGCCGAGATGCGCGAGCCACGCGAAGCCGAGCGTCGACACGATCTGCAGCAAACCGAAGATCCACAAGCCGCGGCCGATGCCGATCTTCATCAGCCAGATCCCGCCGACGATGCCGCCCGCGAGACTCGCGCCGAACGCCGTGGTCTTGGCGATCACGCCGATCTGCGTGCGCGAAAAACCGATGTCGAGGAAGAACGACGTGGACAGCGTGGTCGCCATCGTATCGCCGAGCTTGTACAGGAAGATGAAGCCGAGCACGAAAAGGGCAGTGCGCCAGCCGTCGCGCTGAATGAATTCCCTGAACGGCTCGACGATCGCCTCGCGCAGATTCTTCGGCGGCTCGCCGTGCACCTCGGGCTCGCGCACGACCAGCGTCATCAGAACGCCCGGCAGCATGAACGCGGCCGTCACGATGAAGACGGTGCTCCACGGCAGATGATCGGACAAAATCAGCGCGAGCGAACCGGGCACGAGCGCCGCGATCTTGTACGCGTTCACGTGCACCGCGTTGCCGAGGCCCTGCTGCGTGTCGCTGAGCAATTCACGCCGGTACGCGTCGATCACGATGTCGGAGCTCGCGCCGAAGAACGCGACCAGAGCGGTCAGCGCGGCGACGGTCCAGATCGATTCGCGTGGCGACACGAAACCGAGCGTCGCCATCGCGCCGGCCACGAGCAATTGCGTGACGAGCATCCAGCCGCGCCGTCTGCCGGGCCGCCAACCGGGCACGCGCGGTACGTAGCGGTCCATCAGCGGTGCCCAGACGAATTTCCAGGTGTACGGAAACTGGATCAGCGCGAAGAGGCCGATTTCCTTCAGATTGACGCCTTCCGAGCGCAGCCACGCCTGCACGAGGTAGACGAGCGTAAACAGCGGCAATCCCGACGTGAAGCCGAGAAAGACGCAAATCAGCATGCGCGTATTCAAAAACGCGCGCCAGCCGGGATGTTCTTCGTGAGCGGTAAGTGCGGGCGCCTCGTGCGGCGGGTTCGACATGTGGATAAGTGACGTTAGCTTTTCTTGACGCGATAGACCGCAAGACTACCACGCCAGTTCACGCCCCAACGCACCACCTGTCCGTCATGCAGCACGACGCGATCGAGAATCTCGATGCCGACTTCGGGCGCGAGCGCTTCGAAGTCCTTGATCGTCAGCACACGCACGTTCGGCGTGTTGTGCCATTGATAAGGCAGCGACTTCGACACCGGCATACGCCCCTGCAATACCGACAGCCGATGCGCCCAATAGCCGAAATTCGGAAACGACACGATGCATTGCTTGCCGACGCGCACCGTCTCGCGCAGGATCGCCGCGGTCTGATGAATCGTCTGCAGCGTCTGCGACAGCACCGCGAAATCGAAGCTGCCGTCTTCGAACAGGCGCAGGCCGTCTTCGAGATTCTGCTGGATCACGTTGACGCCCTTCTGCGTCGCGGCGAGCACGCCGGCGTCGTTGATCTCGATGCCGTAGCCCTGCACGTCCAGTTCTTCGTTCAGCAGCGACAGCAACGAGCCGTCCGCGCAGCCGAGATCGAGCACGGTCGCGCGCGGTTCGACCCAGCGGGCGATCGCGCGGAAGTCCGGGCGCAATGCCAGGTAATCAAGTGCTCGCTGGTTCATGCGTTGACCTCGTTTGCAATGCGTTCGTAGTAGGCGCGCAGCAGGTTGTGATAGCGCGCATCGTCGAGCAGGAAGGCGTCGTGGCCGTGCGGCGCGTCGATCTCCGCATAGGTGACCGTGCGCTTGTGGTCGAGCAGCGCCTTCACCAGTTCGCGCGAGCGTGCCGGCGCGAAACGCCAGTCGGTCGAGAAGCTCGCGATCAGATACTTCGCGGTGGTGTGCGCTAGCGCGGCGGTCAGATCGCCGTCGAAGGCCTTGGCCGGATCGAAGTAGTCGAGCGCGCGCGTGATCAGCAGGTAGGTGTTCGCGTCGAAGTAGTCGGCGAACTTGTCGCCCTGATAGCGCAGATACGATTCCACTTCGAATTCGACGTCGAAGCTGAAGTTGTAGTCATCGAGCGCGCCTTCCGCGCGACGCAGCGAGCGGCCGAATTTTTCGGCCATGTCGTCGTCCGACAGATACGTGATGTGGCCGATCATCCGCGCGACGCGAAGGCCGCGCTTCGGTTTCACGCCGTGCGCGTAGTAGTTGCCGCCGTGGAAGTCGGGGTCTGACAGGATCGCCGAGCGTGCGACCTCGTTGAACGCGATGTTCTGCGCGGACAGTTTCGGCGTCGATGCGACCACGATGCAATGCGCGACCCGCTCCGGATACATCATGCTCCACGCGAGCGCCTGCATGCCGCCGAGACTGCCGCCCATCACGGCGGCGAAGCGCGTGATGGCCAACCCGTCGGCGACGCGCGCCTGAGCGTTGACCCAGTCTTCGACGGTGACGACCGGAAAGGTCGCGCCATACGGCTTGCCGGTCGCGGGGTCGATGCTCATCGGCCCGGTCGAGCCGAAGCACGAGCCGAGGTTGTTCACGCCGATCACGAAAAATTTGTCGGTATCGAGCGGCTTGCCCGGGCCGACCATGTTGTCCCACCAGCCGATGTCCTTCGGATCGTCGGCGTACACGCCCGCCACGTGATGCGATGCGTTCAGCGCGTGGCACACGAGCACCGCATTGCTGCGCGCGGCATTGAGCGTGCCGTAGGTCTCGACCATCAGGTCGTAGCCTGCGAGCGAGCTGCCGTTGCGCAATGGCAGCGGCTCGGTGAAATGCATTTTTTGGGGAGCGACGATGCCGATGGATTCCATTCATTCCGCCATTGAGTCAACAGGGCGGCTAAACGGCGTCGGCGAAGCACGAAGAGAAGGACGGTGTGCGCAGCTGACGACCTCTTTAGCCGCATTTATAGTGAACCGCGGGCCTGGGGCCAAGGGTTCGCGCGCCCGCAATCGAGTCAGCAAATCGGCGCGTGAAGGGGTGTGAAACCGGGTGCAACGTGTTTCGGGATGCCTTGGCGCGGTCCGTTATGCATCGGAAGGCCGCGGCAACATCAGGCGCAAAGTATAGCGGAAAATTCCGCGCGGCAGCGGCACGGGCGATGCCGCGCGAAGGGTGCGAGTCCTCGCGGACTACTGAAGAATCAGCAGCAATTGCTCGTCCGCGTGTTCGGCAGGCGGCCGCGCGAAACCGCTGCGCACATAGCGATGCCAGCGGCCGATCACATAGCTCACCACCAGGCTCGCGCGAATGGCGGGATCGTAGTCGGCAGGCAACGCAGTGGATTGCGGTGCGGTCTGCGGGCCGGCGTTGCCTGTGACGTCGTTATCCGCACGGGCAAGCGCTTCGGTCTGCGCGAGCCGCAAGCACTGCTTCAGCGATGCCTCGACGCGCTCGAGCATCTGGTTCACGCGCTCGGTGAGTCGCTCGTGCTCGCCGATCAGCGCCTCGCAGGTCAGCACGCGCGTCATGCCGGGATTTTTCGCGGGAAAGTTGAGCAGCATCAGCGCGATCGCGCGCGCCTGCAGCACGCCGTTGTTTTCGTGATTGGTGATCTGGTTGATGAGGCCGAACAGCGTCTGCTCGATGAACTCGATCAGCCCTTCGAACATCTGCGCCTTGCTGGCGAAATGGCGATACAGCGCGGCTTCCGACACACCGAGCCGGGCGGCGAGCGCCGCCGTGGTGACCTTCTCGCGCTTCGGCGCCTCGAGCATGCTGGCAAGCGTCTGCAGGATGTGCACGCGACGCTCGCCCGGCTTCGGACGCGGCGAGCGTGTGGCGGCCGGCGCCGCGGGGGAGGCTGCGGCTGAGGTTTCGTCAGGCTTGTCGATCGGCTGCATGGCTGTGGTCCCCCGGCTGATGTCGTTGGCGGCTTTCGTCCCTACTGTCCCGGCTTGCGTCCCTTCCATCGAACCGAGCGCGTGCCCAGTCGTAGCGATTTTAGCGAACGAATGCTGCGGTCGACATAATGCGGCCGGCCGGTGCCCGGCAGGCGCGTCGGTACACCGTCCGCGTGCGGCTTGCGCGGCAGGTGCCCGGTGATCCACACGGTGCGGATGCCGAGCCGTCGATAGTTTTTCAGGTGCGAACGCGTGTCCTCGACGAGGATCGCGTCTTTCAGCGACACGTGCGCGTCGCGCATCGCGCGGCGCAGCATCGCGTGATCGGGCTTCGCGCGCCATCGGCGGCGATCGCGCATGTGCTCGATCGCGATCACGCGCTCAAATAGCCGCTCGATGCGCAACTCGGCGAGCACTGCGCGCGCGTAGGTTTCGGGCGCGTTGGTCAGCACGATCTTGCGGCCCGGCAGCGCCGCGATCAGACGCGCAACGCCGCGCTCGTGGCGGATCATCGAGCAGAGGTCGGGGAACGTGTGCACGACCTTCAGGAAGTCGTGCGCGTCGAGCGGATGGTGGCGCGTGAGACCGAGCAGTGCTGCGCCGTAGCGCAGCGTGTAGCCGGTGCGCAGACGGTTGGCTTCGTCGATGTCGACTTGCAGCGCGTCGATGATGTACTGGGTCATGCCGCGATTGATCGCGGGGAAAATGGCATGTGACGCGCGGTGCAGCGTGTTGTCGAGATCGAACAGCCAGACGGGCTTGCCGCCTGCGAGGTCAGGACGGCGGCGCAGCGAAGAGGGGGTGCGCATGGTGGATTTCTTCACCCGCTGACGGGCGTTTCATGCTGCGGATGCGCAGAGATTGCCGCATCAACGCTCGGGGGCGCGCATGGACTGCCGGCCGCGAGGTGGGGCACAGGCGTCGCGCCGCTCGGACGCAACCCCTGTGCCGGGGATGCCGCAACGATCAATGCGAGCGGATCATCGTGCCGAACGGCTGTTCGGTCAGAATTTCGAGCAGCACCGAGTGCTCGATGCGGCCGTCGATGATGTGCACCGAGCGCACGCCGCTCTTCGCCGCATCGAGCGCGGACGAGATCTTCGGCAGCATGCCGCCGGAGATCGTGCCGTCTTCGAACAGACCGTCGATTTCGCGCGCCGACAGGTCGGTCAGCAGATTGCCTTCCTTGTCCATCACGCCGGGGATGTTGGTCATCATGACGAGCTTTTCGGCGTTCAGCACGACCGCCAGCTTGCCCGCGACGAGATCCGCGTTGATGTTGTACGACAGGCCGTCTTCGCCGAAGCCGATCGGCGAGATGACCGGAATGAACGCGTCGTCCTGCAACGCCTTCACGACCGCCGGGTTGATCGACTCGACTTCGCCGACCTGGCCGATGTCGACGTACTGGCCCGGAGTTTCGCGATCCGGCATCAGCATCTTGCGCGCGTGGATCAGGCCGCCATCCTTGCCGGTCAGGCCGACCGCGTGGCCGCCGAAGTGGTTGATCAGCATCACGATGTCCTGCTGCACCTCGCCCCCGAGCACCCATTCGACGACTTCCATCGTCTCTTCGTCGGTGACGCGCATGCCCTGGATGAACGTGCCCTGTTTGCCGATTTTCTTAAGCGCCTGGTCGATTTGCGGACCGCCGCCGTGCACGATGACCGGGTTGATGCCGACCAGCTTCAGCAGAATCACGTCGCGCGCGAAGCCCTGCTTCAGACGCTCTTCGGTCATGGCGTTGCCGCCGTATTTGATGACCACGGTCTTGCCGTGATACTGACGGATGTAAGGCAGCGCCTCGGCCAGAATTTCGGCTTTCAGGGTGGGCGCAATCTGCGAGAGGTCGGGAAGCTCGGACATGGCGGCAGGCTCGGGCACGGAACAGTTAAAACAGCGCGAATTGTACAGGACTGGCGCGCTGCAACAGGGTTTTCGGCCGCGGCGCGAGCGACGGGCGGTGCAGGCTTGGCGTACCGCACCATGACGGGCCGCGGGGGTGTCGAACAGCAAGCGTAACGCACTTGCGTGACGGCTGTGCATTGGCCGAACGGACGACTGCACCTGAGCGTGTCAGTCATGGCATCATGGCTTGATCAATGTCCCCGGCCCTGAGCGCCGATCTGCGATGAAATCGTCTTCCCCCCGCTCCGAACGCAGCGCACGCTGTCCGCGCTGCGGCAATGCTTTCGACTGCGGCATGCAGACTGAGCCGTCCAACTGCTGGTGCCGCGCGCTGCCGCCGCTACCGGTCGAGCGGTTAAAGCCAGGCGGCCGGTGTCTGTGCCCGGAGTGTCTGGCCGCGGAGATTGCACAGGCGACATACGAGGCGAGTGAGCATGAGCGGCCGTGATGGTCGGATTCGCCCGGGGGCCGATCAGAAACCGCCGACGCGCGGCGATGCTGCGCCACCCGCGCCCGCAGATCGCGCACAATCGCTTCCAGCGCCGACTCCCATTCGCCGAACCGCGGCTGCCGATCCGCCGCGATCGCGTCGGCGTGCCGGCAGGCCATCCGCAGCGTGTAGCCGGCGCGGAATTATGCGACGGCGTTTCCCGGGTCGAGTGGGGCAATAATGGCGGGCGTCGTCGAGCGGGTGCAGTTTGGTCGCGGCGGCGAAGCAACGGGCTTCATCTGCCGCGGCGCCACTGGCTCGGGCCGCGGCGGCGTAACGGGTAGACTAGGGTCATGCACCGTATAACCAACACCGGCCGCGTCAATCTCGGTCATCTGTTCTGGCTGCGCAGCCTCGCGATCATCGGTCAGCTGCTGACGATCGCGTTCGTGCAGATCTTCATCGGCGCCAATCTGCCGTTGCCGGCGATGCTGCTCGTGATCGGGCTCGAAGTGCTGTTCAACGCGCTCACGTGGTGGCGCGTGTCGCAGCAGCGTCCCGAGTCCAACCTCGAGCTGTTCGGGCAGATCTGGGTCGATCTCGGGGCGTTGTCGGCGCTGCTGTTCCTGTCCGGCGGCACCACCAACCCGTTCGTGTCGCTGTACCTGCCATCGCTTGCGATCGCGGCGGCCGTGCTGCCGTGGTATCTGATGGCCTGGCTCGCGGCGTTCGCAGTCGCCTGCTACGCGATGCTCAGTTTCGATTCCGTGCCGCTCAATCTCGAGAATCCCGCCAACCTGTTCGACTACTACCGTGCGGGCATGTGGGTCAACTTCATGGTCAGCGTGGGGCTGATTGCGTGGTTCGTCGCGCGCATGTCCCGAGCGCTGCGGCTACGTGACGCAGCGCTTGGAGAAGCGCAGCAGCGCTTGCTCCACGACGAACGGGCGGTCGCGCTCGGCGTGCAGGCGGCCACCGTGGCCCACGAAATCGGCACCCCTCTGTCTACAATCGCGATGTTGTCCGAAGAATTGCGCGACGCGGCGCGGACCGACGCGGGACTCGCCCCCTACCGCGCCGATCTCGAGCTGCTCGAGCAGCAGATGATGCTGTGCACCTCGGCGCTCGCGCGGTTGCGCAGCCGCGCAACGACCACGACGAACCGCCAGCCGGTCGACGAATGGCTCGAATCATTTGCCGGGCAATGGCGCCTGCGCCATCCTCACGTGAAGTTCGAGCGGCTTGGCACACCGCCCGCCGATGTCAGTCTCAACGACACGGCGGCCGTCAGCCAGATACTGACGATCCTGCTCGACAACGCCGCGCGCGCGAGCCGCGATCACGTGACACTGTCCTGCGTGCTCGCGCCACGCGGCGACCAGATCGTGTTCGAAGTGTGTGACCACGGTCCGGGCATTCCGGCCGCGCTGCGCGGCTCGCTCGGCGCGATGCCGGTGGAGAGCACACAGGGCGGTCACGGCGTCGGCCTGTATCTGGCGTTTTCGGCGGCGGCGCGTCTGAAGGGATCGATCGAGCTGACCGACGCCAACGGCGGACGGCCGCGCGGCACGCGTGCGGTGCTGCGACTACCGCTCGCCGCGCGCAAGATTTCCGGAGCGAGCCCACATGGCGCCGCGCCATCCAACACGGAGAAACAGGCATGAGCGAGAAGAATTTTCTGGTGATCGACGACGACGAAGTGTTCTCCGGCATCCTCGCGCGCGGCTTGACGCGGCGCGGCTACGCGGTGACCGAAGCACACAACGCGGACGAGGCGATCCGGCTCGCGAATCAGCAGAAGTTCAGCGAGATCACCGTGGACCTGCATCTCGGCAACGACTCCGGCCTGACGCTCGTCGCGCCGTTACGCGATCTGCAGCCCGATGCGCGCATGCTCGTGCTGACCGGCTACGCGAGCATCGCCACCGCGGTGCAGGCGGTCAAGGACGGCGCCGACAACTATCTCGCAAAGCCCGCCAACGTCGAGACGATCCTGTCGGCGCTGCAAAGCGAGGCGAGCGCGTTGCAGGCCGAGGAGGCGATCGAGCATCCGCAGCCGCTGTCGGTGGCGCGGCTCGAATGGGAGCATATCCAGCGTGTGCTCGCAGAACACAACGGCAATATCTCGGCGACCGCGCGCGCGTTGAACATGCATCGGCGCACGTTGCAGCGCAAGTTGGCGAAGCGGCCGGTGAAGCAGTAGGCGGCGATCTTCTGCCGCGGCGTTGGCTGTTCGAGGCGCCGCCGCGGGAAGGGCGGCACCAAACAAAACGGGCTGCCTATGCGAAGGCAGCCCGTTTTTCATGCATCAGCGCTTCGCGCTGTCACCGCGCATGTCAAAGCACGTAGCGCGACAGATCCTCGTCTTCGGCGATTTCGTTCAACGCGCTATCGACATACGCCGCGTCGATCTGCACTGCATGGCCCGAATGATTGCCGGCCGAGAACGACACTTCTTCGAGCAGTTTTTCAATCACCGTATAAAGACGCCGCGCGCCGATGTTCTCGGTCTTCTCGTTGACCGAGTACGCGATCTCGGCGAGACGGCGGATGCCGTCGTCGGCGAATTCGAGGTGCACGTCTTCGGTCGCGAGCAGGGCCTGGTATTGCTTGACGAGGCTCGCGTCCGTCGACACGAGGATCGATTCGAAGTCGTTGACCGACAGCGAATCGAGCTCGACGCGAATCGGGAAGCGTCCCTGCAGCTCGGGAATCAGATCGCTCGGCTTCGCGAGATGAAACGCGCCGCTCGCGATGAACAGGATGTGATCGGTCTTCACCATGCCGTACTTGGTGTTGATCGTCGTGCCTTCGACGAGCGGCAGCAGATCGCGCTGCACGCCCTGACGGGACACTTCACCGCCGCCCGCTTCGTTGCGCGACGCGATCTTGTCGATTTCGTCGAGGAACACGATGCCGTTCTGCTCGACGTTCTGCACCGCCTTGCTCTTCACCTCTTCGTCGTTCAGCATCTTGCCGGCTTCTTCGTCGGTGAGCACCTTCAGCGCTTCCTTGACCTTCATCTTGCGGCGCATCTTCTTGCCGCCGCCGATATTGGCGAACATCGAGCGGATCTGCTCGGTCATGTCTTCCATGCCCGGCGGCCCCATGATGTCCATGCCGACCTGCGGCTGCTCGACGTCGAGCTCGATTTCCTTGTCGTCGAGCTGGCCTTCGCGCAGGCGCTTGCGGAACGTTTGACGCGTCGTGCTGCCTTCATCGGCGGTGTCGGTCGAGCTCGAGCTCGAACCGAAGCCGACCGGCCGTGCGGTTGGCAGCAGGATGTCGAGGATGCGGTCTTCGGCCAGATCGCCGGCCTTGGTCCGCACTTTGCGCATTTCGGTTTCGCGGGTCTGCTTGACCGAAATTTCGATCAGGTCGCGCACGATACTGTCGACGTCGCGGCCCACGTAGCCGACTTCGGTGAATTTGGTCGCTTCGATCTTGATGAACGGCGCGTCCGCGAGCTTCGCGAGACGCCGCGCGATTTCGGTCTTGCCGACGCCGGTCGGTCCGATCATCAGGATGTTCTTCGGCGTGATTTCCTGGCGCAGCGGTTCGTCGACCTGCTGACGGCGCCAGCGGTTGCGCAGCGCGACCGCCACGGCCTTCTTCGCGCGGCCTTGGCCGATGATGTGTTTGTCGAGTTCGGAGACGATCTCGGCGGGGGTCATGGTGCTCATCGATGGGTCCTTACTCGATCGTCTCAATGACGCGGTTATGGTTCGTGTAAATGCACATGTCGCCGGCGATTTCCAGCGACTTCTCCACGATGTCGCGCGGCGACAGCTCGGTGTTGTCGGCAAGCGCCTTCGCGGCCGCCTGCGCGTACGCACCGCCCGAGCCGATCGCACAGATGCCGCCTTCGGGATCGAGCACGTCGCCGTTGCCGGTGATGACGAGCGTGGTGCTCGCGTCCGCGGCGATCAGCATCGCCTCGAGACGACGCAGCATGCGGTCGGTGCGCCAGTCTTTCGCGAGCTCCACGGCCGCGCGCGTCAGATTGCCCTGATGTTTTTCCAGCTTCGCCTCGAAGCGGTCGAGCAGCGAGAAGGCATCCGCCGTGCCGCCGGCGAAGCCGACCAGCACCTTGCCGTTGTAGATGCGCCGGACCTTCTTCGCGCCGCCTTTCATGACGATGTTGCCGAGCGTGACCTGGCCGTCGCCGCCGAGCGCCACCTTGTTGCCGCGGCGCACGGAAACGATCGTCGTGCCGTGAAATTGCTCCATATGCGTTCCTCTTTGCAAAACGGGTAGAACGCGGCAGCGCTGTGCGCTACCGCATGAATCCAGTCAGCGGACGGCGCGCCGGGCGGCGCGCTCGTGAGCGCATGTCCGATCTATTTTAGGGCGCGCGCGGTCATATCAAGATCCGCCGGAAGGCATAGGACGAAAAACTGAAAATCCGCTTAGCCTGAGAAACGAGGCGGGAAGGGACGGCGGGGCGGGACGGATGGCGGAGCATGCGCGGATGTCGCGCAAAAAGAAAAGGCGCACGATTCACCGTGCGCCTCTCGACGAAGCAGCGTTTTCAGGGCGCCAAGCCGAAGCCGCGCCGCAGATAATCAGTCGCCGAACAGCTTCTGGCGCAGTTCGCGGCGCTCCTGGGCTTCGAGCGACAGCGTAGCCGTGGGCCGCGCGAGCAGACGCGGAATGCCGATCGGCTCGCCGGTTTCCTCGCACCAGCCATAGTCGCCCGCCTCGATTCGCGCGATCGATTGCTGCACCTTCTTCAGCAGCTTGCGTTCGCGGTCGCGCGTGCGCAGTTCGAGCGCATGCTCTTCCTCGATCGTGGCGCGATCGGCCGGGTCCGGCACGATGACCGTTTCGCGCAGGTTCTCGGTCGTCTGGCCGGCGTTGCGGAGAATGTCCGCCTGCAACTGTTCGAGCCTGTTCTTGAAGAAGGCGAGCTGATCCGCATTCATGTAATCCTTGTCGCTCATCTTCAGGATTTCGGCTTCGGTCAAGAGTCGTTTCGTCGTCATCTGGCTTACTTCTTCAATGTGAGGCAAAACTCATAGGGCCCGCACTTTCGTATTGCCCGCAAACGCGTCGCGCGGACGCGCAGCGCAGGGTGGCCACGAACGTTGGACTGTCGTGACGCCGAAGCGCCAGGCGCCCACGCACCGGGCGTTGCTAGCTACGCCGCTGCGGGGCCGAACTCCTCTGGAAACCGATTCACACATGCTCCTGAGGCATCGCTCGCCGACGAGCGCGTGCCTTTTCAGGCCGTGCCCGCCGGCGTTTTCGGCGTGTCTCCGGACAAGGTTTTCCGGCGCCGTTTCAGGCCCGTCGCGGGATACGCGCGACCGGGCAATTCGTTGTCATTCTCCAGTGGGCACGTATTGTAACTGAATCACAATACGGCACCGCAACTGCTGAAAGCCAGCCTGCGGCGCTGAGATATCCCGAAAATATAACGCGCAGAAAGCCAAAAAGCGATGGTCGTGCACGCTTTAATACAGCAGGGTTTTCACGCGTTTTTCATATGGCCTGGATTCGAAAGGCCTCGGCGTGGCGGCGTCGCAGTTTCAGCAGAGGATTCACGCCCGCGCAGTCGGCGGCGGGCATCTCACCGCACTAGAAGTAGCACGGCGCATGCCGCGCTGCGCGCGGCGTGTCGTGGGCTTGCTCCGAGGCTTGCTTGCGCGACGGCGCTGCGCCCGCTCAGGCGAGGCAGGCGTCGAGACCGTCGGTGATCAGATCGCGCGGCAGCTCGATGCCGATGAACACCATCTTGTTGGTCTTCTTCTCGGCCGGTTGCCATTTCGCGGCGAGGTCACTGCCCATCATTTGATGCACGCCCTGGAACACGACCTTGCGATCGACGCCCTTCATGTACAGCACGCCCTTGTAGCGCAGCAGGTGCTCGCCATAGATCTGCAGGATGCCGCCGAGGAAGTCCTCGAGCTTGTTCGGATCGAACGGACGATCGCTGCGGTACACGAACGACTTGATCTTGTCGTCGTGATGCGCATGGTGGTGATGTCCGTGATCATGGCCTTCGTGATCGCAATGGCCATGGTCGTGATCGCAATTGGCGTGCTCGTGGTCATGGTCGCCTTGCGTGTGGCCGTGCTCGTCGTGCGCGTGCGCGTGGCTATGCGCGTGTTCGTCTTCACTCAGGAAGTCCGGATCGATTTCGAGCTTCGAGTTCAGGTTGAAGCCGCGCAGATCGAAAATTTCCTTGATGTCCGCCTCGCCGAAATTGACGACCTTGATCGCCGCCTTCGGGTTCATGTGCAGCAGACGGTGGCGCAGATCGCCCATGTGCCGCTCGTCGACGAGATCGGCCTTCGTGATGAACAGCCGGTCCGCGAAACCGACCTGGCGCTGCACCACTTCGTGCTGGTCGAGCTGATGGTTCGCGTGCTTCGCGTCGACCAGCGTGATGATCGCGTCGAGCAGGAATTCGCTCGCGATCTGGTCGTCCATGAAGAAGGTTTGCGCGACCGGGCCCGGATTCGCGAGGCCGGTGGTTTCGATCACGACGCGGTCGAAGTCCACTTCGCCCGCCTGCTTCTTCGCGGCCAGATCGTTGAGCACGCGCGACAGGTCGCCGCGAATCGTGCAGCAGATGCAGCCGTTGCTCATCTGGATGATCTGCTCGCTCGTGTCCTGCACGAGGATCTCGTTGTCGATGTTCTCTTCGCCGAACTCGTTCTCGATGACGGCGATCTTCATGCCATGCTTTTCGTTCAGGATGCGCTTGAGCAGGGTGGTTTTGCCGCTGCCGAGAAAGCCGGTCAGGATGGTGACTGGAATCATGTGGGTCGCCTGTAAGTCGTGAAACGGTGCGTGATCGGACGCTAGCGCAAGGCTAGCCAGATGCGTTAGGCGGGCCGCCGCAGCCAGATGGCGCGAGCCCCGTCCAGCCGGTCATTGAAACATATTTGCCTGGCGGGCGCAGGGGCGGCCGCGCTGCGGCCGGCTGATGGCCGCCCTGCGCGGAGGCGGGCCGCCGCCGCCACGCGCAATCACCGGGAAAATGAGGGCGATCAGGCGATTTGCAACAGCAGCCCCTTCAGATACTCGCCTTCGGGGAACGCAGTGAGCAGCGGATGATCGACGCCTGCGCCAAGGCGCTTCAGGATGCGTGCGTCGACGCGTGCGTCGGCGGCCGCGCCCGACACGATCTTCTGGAACAGCTCGGGATCGATCGCGCCCGAGCACGAGTACGTGAACAGCAAACCGCCCGGGCGCAGCAGCTTCAGGCCGGTCAGATTGATGTCCTTGTACGCGCGCGAGGCGCGGTCCACGTGCTCGCGCGATGGCGCGAATTTCGGCGGATCGAGCACGATCAGGTCGAAGCGTTCGCCTTCGTCGTAGAGGCGCCGCAATGTCTTGAACGCGTCGGCGTCGAGCCAGGTCGCGCGGTCGGCGTCGAAGCCGTTGGCCGCGACGTTCTGCTGCGCGAGCGCGAGCGCTTCACCCGACGAATCGACCGACACCACGCGCTTTGCGCCACCCCTGAGCGCCGCGAGCGAAAAGCCGCCGGTGTAGCAGAAGCAGTTCAGCACGTCGCGATCTTTCGCGAACTGCTGCACGAGCAGGCGGTTATCGCGCTGGTCGACATAGAAGCCGGTCTTGTGGCCGTTGCGCACGTCGACGTGATAGCGCACGCCGTTTTCGCTCGCGATCAGCTTCTCGGAAGGCGGCTCGCCCGCGAGCACGCCGGTGATCTGCTCGAGCCCTTCCTTCTGACGGATCGACACGTCCGAGCGCTCGTAGACGTTCGGGCAGCCGGTTGCGCCGACCAGCGCCGCGACGATCGCGTCCTTCCACGCTTCGACGCCGGCCGCCATGAACTGACAGACGATCTGGCTGCGCTGATCCGCGTCCTCGGCGACGTAGTAATCGACGATCAGGCCCGGCAGACCGTCCGCCTCGCCGAAGATCAGCCGCACGGCGCCGGTGTCGCGCACCATCGCCTGACGATGCGCGAACGCGCGCTGCACGCGGCGCTTGAAGAACGCGTGATCGATGGGCTCGGCTTCGTCGAAGCTCCAGACGCGCGCACGGATCTGCGAGTGCGGGCTGTAGGCGGCGCGGGCGAGAAAGCGGCCATCGTGCGCGCGCACGAGCACGGTCGCGCCGGGCGCGGGGCGGCCGTCGACGTGCTCGATCGCATTGGCATAAACCCACGGATGGCGGCGCAGCAGCGATTTTTCTTTCGACGGTTTGAGCGTAACGGTATTCATCAGGTGTAGGTAAGGTGCAAGCGAAGGCGGCGCGTCGTGGCGCGCGGCGTCAGTCGCGTGATCAGTTGCGTTTCTTTGCGCGAGGATGCGCGCTGTCGTAGACGTGGGCGAGGTGCTGGAAATCGAGGCCCGTATAAACCTGCGTCGCGGTGATGCTCGCGTGGCCGAGCAGTTCCTGCACGGCGCGCAGGTCGCCGCTCGACTGCAGCACGTGCGTCGCGAACGAATGGCGCAGCACGTGCGGATGCACGTTGGCCGGAATGCCGGCGGCGAGCGCCGCGCGCTTCACGCGCTCGCGCACGACGTTCGGCGACAGCCGGTTGCCGCGCGCCGACAGGAACAGCGGATGCGGATCGTGGCGGACCATCGGTTCGCGCACCGCGAGCCATGCGTTCAGCGCCGCGACCGCCTTGCTGCCCACCGGCACGACGCGCCGCCGGTTGCCTTTGCCGAGCACTTCGACTCCGCCGGAATCGAGTTTCAGCCAGCCGGCCGAGCGATAGCCGTCGACGTCGGCGAAACGCACGTCGAGGCCGACCAGTTCGGCGAGGCGCAGGCCCGACGAGTAGAACAGCTCGAGCATCGCGTGATCGCGCAGGCCTTCGGGCGAGTCGGCGGGCGGGCTGTCCATCAGGCGCGCGGTGTCGTCGACGGAAAGCGCCTTCGGCAGCATTTTCGCCTGCTTCGGCGCGCGCACCGCGGCGACCGGATTGGCCGGCAACTCGACGTGGCCCGCGAGCCAGCGATAAAACGCCCGCCATGCCGACAGCCGATGGCCGATCGACCGCGCGGTGAGACCGCCCGCATGCGCGCGCGCGACGGCGCCGCGGATGTCGACGGCGGTGAGGCTTTCGAGCGCTCGGCCTTTGGCGAGCTGCTTCAGTTCCGCGAGCTCATGCGTGTAGCCGCGCAGGGTGTGCGCCGACAGCCGCCGCTCGTGCTCGAGATGCGACAGGTAGGCGGCGATCGGGTCGGCGGCGGTCACGGTACGCGGTGACGTTGCGTGGCGCGGCTCAGCGCGGCAGCAGCCGGCTCAGCGCGGCGCTCGCGAGCGCGCCGATCTGCGTGAGGAAATCGGTGGCCATGCCTTCGTGGAAGCGCCGCGGGTCGGATGAGCCCATCACGAGCAGGCCGAACGTCGGCGCGTCTTCGACACCTTCGGGGTCGCGCAGCGCGAGCAGCGCGATCGATTCGGTGCTCTGCGCCGTCCCGTTCGACGCGACGCCGAGGTCGTCGGTCGCGCTTGCCGCCGGGTTGGTCGTCCCGTGGGACGCGACCGCAGCTTGCGCGAGCCATTGCGCGGCCTCGAAGCCGGTGTTTGCGCCGCAGTACGGCGTGCTCAGGCTGCCCGCGAAAATCCGCACTTCCTCGCTGACGTGGCGCGCGAAGTCCGCTTGCGCATACGGTTCGGCGACGTCCCACACGCGCAATGCCGCTTGCGGCACGTCGAAGATGTCGCGCAGACCGCCGGCGATCGTGCGCGGCAGCGCGTAGGGATCGCGCTCGGCCATCACACGGATGGTCCAGCGGTTGAATTTCGACGCGATGCTGTCGTTCTCGTGACCGTAGCGCAGCAGTTCGGCAAGACGCCGCTCCAGATGCTTGTTCTTGTCGCGCAGCATCTCCATCTGCCGCTCCTGCAGCGACACCGCGGCTTTGCCGTGCGGGTTCGCGAGCCGGATCGTCGCGAGCGTTTCCGCGTGTTCGACGAAGAATTCGGGATTGGCGAGCAGGTATTCGGCGACTTCGCGATCGTTCATGGTTTCGGCTAGAGGACTACGGGACGGCCGCCTCACGGCGGCGCGTCGGTCAATGAGTTAGACGGAGGGCGCCATGTCGGCCGGGCTGGACGGATTGTGCTGCGTCGAGTCCGACGAGGCGCTCGACGCCTCTTCGGCCAACTCGATCTCCCCTTCGAAGACGGTGGCTGCGGGGCCGGCCATCAGCAGCGGCGCGCCTGGGTGCGCGCTGTCCCACGTGATGGTCAGATCGCCGCCGTGCGTATGTACGAGCACCGGCGAATCCAGCAGCCCGCGCCGGATACCGGCCGCGACCGCCGCGCACGCGCCGGTGCCGCACGCGAGCGTTTCGCCTGCGCCGCGTTCGTAGACGCGCAGCCTGATCTCGTTGCGGTTGACGATCTGCATGAAGCCCGCGTTGACCCGCTGCGGGAAGCGCGTGTGCCGCTCGACGGCCGGACCTTCGGCGAGCACCGGGAACACCTCGGCATCGTCGACGACCTGCACGGCGTGCGGATTGCCCATCGACACCACCGACATCCAGCGCGTCGCGCCGTTCACGTCGAGCGGCCAGAGCGTATCCTCGCCTTCGCGGCGGCCTTGCAGACCCTTGATCGCGAACGGCACGAGTTCGGGATCGAACACGGGCGTGCCCATGTCGACGATCACTTCGCCGTTGTCCTGCATCGTCAGCGTGATCGTGCCTTTCTGGACCTGCACGCGCACGCTGCGCTGGTCGGTGAGACCGCGCTCGCGCACGAACTTGACGAAGCAGCGCGCGCCGTTGCCGCAGTGTTCGACCTCCCCGCCGTCGCAATTGAAGATGCGATATCTGAAATCGACGCCTTCGACGGTCGGCTTTTCGACCAGCAGCAACTGGTCGGCGCCGACGCCGAAATGGCGGTTCGCCAACGCGCGCACCTGCGCCGTGGTTAGATCAACCGGCTGGGTATAGCCGTCGAGTACGACGAAGTCGTTGCCCGCGCCGTGCATTTTGGTGAATTTGAGCTTCACGTTTTCCGTGTATCCGTTGCTGCGTAGGGCTTCGCGCGTGCGGGCGGAGCCGAAAATCCCGGCCTCACCGGTCGTTGGGCGAATCGCCCATTGGAGCCGTGCCCGGCCAATAGCAGATGATACACGTTGGCACATCGGAAACGGTACGGCTGGCAAGGAGCCCAGCCCCACCTTCAATACACCCCCGGCACCCCCGGCGGGCGTGTCTTGAACCGCTTGTGCACCCAGTAATACTGCTCGGGCATCAGCGGAATCTGCTCTTCGAGAAACTCGTTCATGCGTCGCGCATCAGCGTCATCGTCGCCGGTCGGATAGTCGTCCCAAGGTTTGAAGACCTTGAGCCGGTAGCCCTTGTAGTTCGGTAGCACCTCGCCGATGAACGGTACGACCTGCGCGTGCCCGACCTTGGCGAGACGGCCGACTGCGGTCAGCGTGCAGGTCGGCACGCCGAAGAACGGCACGAACGTCGAATTGCGCGCGCCGTAGTCCATGTCCGCGCCGAGCATCACCGGTTTGCGTTCGCGCAGCCAGCGCAGCACGACGCGCGCGCTGTCCGCGCGGCTCGCCATGTCCGCGCCGAAACGCGCGCGCGCTGCTTTGGCGGCTTCCTCGAACTCCTGATTCGACATCGGCTGATAGAGCGAGCCGCACTGGCGCTTCAGCGAATAGTTCAGAAAGATCGAACCGGCCTCGATGCCGACAAAATGAAAGCCGAGAAACAATGTGGGCGGCAGGTTCGGATCCGTCAGGTCGATCGCGCTGTCGAGCTGGATCAGCTTGTCGAGCTTCTTCGCCGAGCCGAACCACTGCACGCTGCGCTCGACATAGCTGCGGATCGCATGACGGAAGTGCTTTTGCGCGACGTCCTCGCGGCGCTCGTCGCTCCAGTCGGGGAAGCACAGCTTGAGATTGGTATGAACGATGCGCTTGCGAGGGCTCGGGATCTGGTAGAGCAGCCAGCCGAGCCCGTCACCGAGACGGGCGACGAATCCGTAAGGCAACAGCGCAAAGAGTTTGAGGAGCCCGATCGCCAGCTTCGCGCCGTAGCGGCTCAGCATGCAGCCTCCAGGCGCGCGGCGCCGCAGGGGGCGAAATTGTGGAAAGCGAAAAAATTGACGTGATACCGCACTCGTTTCGGCTCTGTGACATTCAAAGGAAGTCGCTATAATAAAGGCTTCGCCGAGTTAATAGACAACTTGCGGGGCGAAGCCGGCGGGTGCGGTCCATGGGTTTTCATGGGTTATGCGTCCATCGGTCAGGTAATCCGCTAAAGCGTCGCCGCTTCAGACTCCCGAAGTCGGCTACGTGGAACGCAACCGTAACCACTAACAGGAGTCTGCAACGTGGCAAACGACTATCTCTTCACTTCCGAATCCGTTTCCGAAGGCCATCCCGACAAAGTCGCGGACCAGATCTCGGACGCGATCCTCGACGCCATCCTCGCTCAAGACAAGTACTCGCGTGTCGCGGCCGAAACGCTGTGCAACACGGGTCTCGTCGTGCTGGCCGGTGAAATCACCACCACCGCGAACGTCGACTACATCCAGATCGCGCGCAACACGATCAAGCGCATCGGCTACGACAACACCGACTACGGCATCGACTACCGCGGCTGCGCGGTGCTCGTCGCCTACGACAAGCAGTCGCCGGACATCGCCCAAGGCGTGGACCGCGCGCACGACAACAACCTCGATCAAGGCGCGGGCGACCAGGGCCTGATGTTCGGTTACGCGTGCGAGGAAACGCCGGAACTGATGCCGCTGCCGATCCACCTGTCGCACCGCCTCGTCGAGCGTCAGGCGAATCTGCGCCGCGACGGCCGTCTGCCCTGGCTGCGTCCGGATGCCAAGTCGCAGGTCACCGTGCGCTACGTCGACGGCAAGCCGCATTCGATCGACACCGTCGTACTGTCCACCCAGCATTCGCCGGACATCGCGCTCGACACGCTGCGCGAAGCGGTGATCGAGGAAGTGATCAAGCCGACGCTGCCGGCCGAGCTGATCAAGGGTGACATCAAGTTCCTCGTGAACCCGACCGGTCGTTTCGTGATCGGCGGTCCGCAGGGCGATTGCGGTCTGACGGGCCGCAAGATCATCGTCGATACGTACGGCGGCGCGGCGCCGCACGGCGGCGGCGCATTCTCGGGCAAGGATCCGTCGAAGGTGGACCGCTCGGCAGCGTACGCCGGCCGTTACGTCGCCAAGAACATCGTGGCCGCGGGCCTCGCATCGCGCTGCCTGATCCAGGTGTCGTACGCGATCGGCGTCGCCCAGCCGACCTCGGTGATGGTCAACACGTTCGGCAGCGGCCGCGTGTCGGATGCGACGATCACGGAACTCGTGCGTCAGCATTTCGACCTGCGTCCGAAGGGCATCATCCAGATGCTCGACCTGCTGCGCCCGATCTACGAGAAGAGCGCGGCGTATGGTCATTTCGGCCGCGAAGAGCCGGAATTCACGTGGGAAGCCACCGACAAGGCGCTCGCACTCGCTGAAGCGGCAGGCACTGAGCCGGTCGCGGCGCTTGCCGAATAAGGTCGAGCCGATCGCCGCTTGAAAGCAAACAAACCCCGCCGGCGTGAGCCGGCGGGGTTTTTCTTTGTCTATCGATGGCGTAGCGATGCCGCCGCGCGAAGCACGTCGTCGAGGCGGCGCGCTCGAAGTCTTGCGGTGCTCGAAGTCAGCCCAGCGGTGAACGGCCAGCCGGTCGGCAGATCAGCGGTCTAGCCACTCAACGCGCAACTGCAACTCACCGGCCCAGCAATCTCACCGGCTCGCAAACGCAAACGCGAACGCGAACCACCCGCCGCTGCTCGTCGACAGGCGACGCGGTCGGCGGCTCGCAGGCGTGTGCACCGCCGGCGCGCGTTTCGCGACCGCGAGGCGCAACGGTGTCGGTTTGCGCAGCAGCGTGCGCAGCGACAGACGGCGCGTGCCGCTCTGCTGGCGTAGCGCCGAGAAGAACGTATGGAACCAGGTGCGAAAGCCGTCGACGGCCTTCGCGTCGCGCCACTGCTCGCCGAGCGCGCGGGTGCGCGCGGCATGATGGCGCAGCGCCCGCAACATATGGCGGCGCGCGGGACGCGCCGCTTTCAGCGCGGCGCGGGTAAGACGGGTGCTCAAAAGAGTATGCATGGCTTCACATTTAGGCAATGAACCGCACGTCGGCGCGTGCACCGGATGTGCACGGACAAACAGCACCATATGTGCCAATGACGGGGTTGCGATGAACGGCCTGAAAGCGGGAAATTCGGTGCGGGTCGTGGCGCGGGAGATTGCGACGCGAAACACGGCGCACAGCGCAGCGAAGGTACAACGCGGAGAAATCGACGGCACGGGCCCTGACGGCCTGCGCACAACAGAAAACTGCGTAAGCGACGATTGACATGCGAGCAGGCTACACGGGAATCATGACGTCAGAAAGTCGGTTATTACCCTGCGCGAACCAGATTTCTCCCTGGATCGAATCGTCGCGGATGCCAGTCTGCTGTCACCCCTTACGGGCGATTTGCGTGCGCGTTTGCCCAGCGAATGTGCGATGCGGGCGCTCCGCGCGCCTGAAACCGGTGCATTGGCGCGCCGCGAAAAGCGAAGGCGACCGGCGCAAAAGATCAGCAGGACGCAGGAGCCTCTCGCGGTGAACCAACGCAACCCGATCGCGCCCGTTTTACAATCGAACATCAGTCAGTCGACGGTAACGGAACGCCATGTCACTCCATTCGAAGAAAGAGCAGATTCAAACGTTGCGGGAGCAGGGTTTTGTCGTCGTGCCAGGACTCGTGTCGCCCGAGCGTTGCGACGAGCTGAAGCGGATCGCGCAGCGGCAGCTGCAGGAAGCGGCGGCGCCGATCGAATTCGAAGCGGATTTGCAGTATCCGGGCGCGCCGTCATCGAAGGATGCTCCAGGCGGACATACGGTGCGGCGCCTGCTCGACGCGTACGGTCGTCACCCCGCGTTCGCGCAATGGGCGACCGCGCCCGAAATCCGTGGCTGGATGGAGCTGTATTTTGGCGAGGAGCCGCGTCTGTCGCGCGCGCATCACAACTGCATGATGACCAAGCACCCCGCGTACGGCAGCCTGACCGGCTGGCATCGCGACGTGCGCTACTGGTCGTTCGAGCGCGACGATCTGATGTCGGTGTGGCTCGCGGTCGGCCCGGAAACCGTCGATAACGGCGCGCTGTGGTTCGTGCCGCAATCGCACGGCGCCGCGTTCACATCGGACCGTTTCGACGAAGCGAAGTTTTTCCGCACGGATCTCGCCGAGAACGACGCCGCGATCCGCACGGCGGTGTCGCCCGAGCTGAAGACTGGCGACGTGGTGTTCTTTCACTGCAACACGCTGCACTCGGCCGGCAAGAATCTGAGCGACCAGGTGAAGTTCTCGCTGGTGTTCACCTATCACGGCGCAAGCAATGTGCCGCTGCCCGGCACGCGCTCGGCCGCGAAGCCCGAGATTGCGTTCTAGATTATTTTGGTCGCGGGCCTCGCGCCGACGCTCAGCGCTTGCGCCCCGACATCGCGATTCCCGTCAGCCCGGCGAGCGTCGCCACCACGCCCGCGACGATCAGCAGGATCGCCTTGTTGCTCGGCGAGCCGGTAAAGAAGCGCGACACGTCGCTGCTCACCGAATTGAACGCCTGCCCGCCGAAATACAGCAGCACGATACCGCCGACAATCAGCGCGAGCGAAATCGCTTTCGTCATCTGCACCTCCCATCAACCTGAACCGGCCAGAGTGTAGGTGAGGCGTGCGTGCTCGTCCATCCCGCATACTGGCTGCGCTGCAAGCGCCGCGTCGATTGGCTAACATAGCGGTCCGGCCGCACCGCGGCGACACCACGACAACAAATCTCCCCAGCAGCACGCCTCCCGCAACGCGCGAATCCTCACGCCCGCCATCCTCGGGCGATCTCATCGACAAGGACACTAGCAATGGCTTACGAAGCAGCTTCAGAACGCTATTCGGACATGCAATACCGCGTCTGCGGCAAGTCGGGTCTCAAACTGCCGGCGCTGTCGCTCGGCCTGTGGCACAACTTCGGCGACACCACGCCGATCTCGACGCAGCGTGACATCCTGCGCACGGCCTTCGACCTCGGCATCACGCACTTCGATCTGGCGAACAACTACGGGCCGCCGTACGGCAGCGCGGAAACCAACTTCGGCCGTCTGTTCAAGGACGATTTCAAACCGTATCGCGACGAGTTGCTGATTTCGTCGAAGGCCGGTTGGGATATGTGGCCCGGTCCGTACGGCCAGGGCGGCGGCTCGCGCAAATACGTGCTCGCGAGTCTCGATCAGAGCCTGAAGCGCATGGGCCTCGATTACGTCGACATCTTCTATTCGCATCGCTTCGACGCGCATACGCCGCTCGAGGAAACCGCGGGCGCGCTCGCGAGCGCGGTGCAGCAGGGCAAGGCGCTGTATATCGGCATCTCGTCGTACTCGTCGGCGAAGACGCGCGAAATGGCGAAGCTGCTCGCCGAATACAAGGTGCCGCTGCTGATCCATCAGCCGTCGTACAACATGCTGAACCGCTGGATCGAACACGACCTGCTCGATACGCTCGATGAAGTCGGCGCGGGCACGATCGCGTTCACGCCGCTCGCGCAGGGATTGTTGACCGGCAAGTACCTGAACGGCGTGCCGGAAGATGCGCGCGTCAACAAGCCGGGCGGCGGTTCGCTCAAAGACGAGCATCTGAGCCCGCGGAACATCGAGCACGTGCGGAAGCTCAACGACATCGCGCAGCGCCGTGGTCAGAGCCTCGCGCAGATGGCGCTCGCGTGGGCGTTGCGCGATCCACGCGTGAGCTCGGTGCTGATCGGCGCGAGCCGCGCGGAGCAGGTGCGCGAGAACGTCGGCGCGCTGAAGAAGCTCGCATTCTCGGCCGACGAACTCGCCGAAATCGATCGCTATGCGACCGAAGGCGGGATCAATCTGTGGGAAAAGCCGTCGACCGATCAGGCGATCTGATCGCGTGAGGAGCCGTCCGCGCAACAGGCGGACGGACGCAAGGGCAAAACGAAGCCGCACGCTCAGCGTGCGGCTTTTCTGCAGGTATTTCGCCGCGCCGCTACACGAGCGCCGGCAGACCCTCGACCAGCGCCACCGCGCACATCACACCGATCAGCGCGCCCAGCACACGCAGCCCGTTGTGTCGCAACTCGGTCTTGCAGGGCAGCGCGCCGACGAATAGCGCGCCCGCCAATGCCATCGGAATGACCAGGATGAAATCGCCGATCGTAAAGTAGGTCATCTTCGTCTCCTCCCATGCGGGATGGTTGCTATGTCGTTCCAGCAGAGGCCGCGGCTTCGAAATCATGCCGCGCCATTGCACGAATCGAGTATAGGAGACCGATCGAGCGGCGCGACGGCGCCAGCCGGCGCGTCGGCGCTTATTCGTAAGCTGCTGAACCCAGGCGCGGCGCGGCCCGCGGCGATTGGCGCGGCGCAACAAAACGCGGCGGAAAATATCAAATGTTCGCTTACGCAAGCCTTTCGTTTTGCCGCCGATCCATGCGTGTTGGCTGATTGCGGCCGGCTCGCGGCGCGTGCACCGCGCAACGCGACCGATGCGCCGGGCTATTCGCGCCCGCGCAGGCGGCTCGCCGCGATCAAGCCGATCACGAGCAGCGCACCGACTAGCCCGACGACGCCGTTCCAGCCATGACCGGCCCACACATGGCCGCCATACGAACCGACCAGGCTCGAGCCGATGTAGTACGCGAGCAGATACAGCGCAGCGGCCTGGCCTTTCGCGTCTTTCGCCAGACGCCCGACCCAGCCGCTCGCGACCGAATGCCCGGCAAAGAACCCGAACGTCACGCAGGCGATACCGGTCGCGATCGCCGCGAGCGGATGCAGCATCGTCAGCGCGAGGCCGAGCACCATCAGCAGCAGGCTCCCGATCAGCACGCGTGCACGGCCGAACGTGTCGGCCATGCGCCCGGACCATGGCGACGCGACCACGCCAACCAGATAGACGATGAAAATCGCGCCGATCTCCGTCTGATTCAACCGATACGGCGGCGCGAGCAGCCGGTAGCCGATGTAGTTGTACAGCGTGACGAAGCTGCCCATCAGCACGAAGCCGAGCAGGAACAGCAGCGGCAGACCCGGTCGCGTGAACTGGCGCAACAGCAGCGTGCGGTGATGCGCGAAGCCGAGCCCGCGGCGCGGCACGAAATGGCGCGACGGTGGCAGCAGCGCGCGGAACGCGAGCATCGACAGCAGGCCGAGCACGCCGATCGTGCCGATCGCGATGCGCCACGAAAACAGATCCGCGACCACGCCGGTGATGACCCGCCCGGCCATGCCGCCGATCGCCGTGCCGCCGACGTACAGGCCCATCGCGAGGCCGAGGCCGTCGGGATGCACTTCCTCGGCGAGATAAGCCATCGCGACGGCCGGCACGCCGCCGAGCGCGAGCCCTTCGAGCGTACGCAGCACGAGCAGCTGGTGCCAGTGCGGCGCGACCGATACGCCAATCGTCAGCACCGACGACACCGTCAGCGACAGCGTCATCAGCTTGTGCCGGCTCCAACCCTCGGAGACGAAACCGGCGACGAAAATCGCGAGCGCGAGCGCGGCAGTGGATAGTGACAACGACAGACTGCTTTGCGCCGGCGTCACGTTGAACGCTTCGGAGAACGACGGCAGCAGCGGCTGCACGCAGTAGAGCAGTGAGAACGTCGCGTAGCCGGCGAACAGCAGCGCGAGGCTGGCACGCCAGTACGCGCGCGAGCCGCGTTCGAGATAAGGGATGTCCGACACGGTGGTGGTGCTTGCGCAAGCAGCTGAAGCTGCGCCGCGGGAGGGAACGGCAGATGCGGTCCGCTGGGATGGCGGCGGCAGGGTCACAACAAAACTCCTTGGGTCACACGGAAACGCGCAAAAGTGTTAAGGATACGCTGAAAACGCGTTTCAAGCCGGCGTCGCGGGCAACGTGGCGTGCCAATGGTGACCCGCAGCGCTCCATCCGCAGCACGTCGCGCGCCTGTCTCCCGGCGCTAGCCGTGCGCCCCGGCTTCACTGCCCGGCGCCGGCGCCCGCGTCGCCCCCGAAGTCGCCGTCGACGGATGCACGAGCGCGTCGTCGCCCGGCACTCGGATGATGATCAGGGTTCAGCGCGATCAGGATGTCCGAGTCGGATGTGCCGATCGTGCCCGTGTTGCTGTACGAAAGGGTTGACGCCCGACACCGGCAGACCGATGTTGTCGATGATCGAATGCAGTTCGCCGGCCGGAATCAGCTGACGGATGCGCGCATCGACACGATCGGTCAGCACCGCGGTTTCCTCGACGCGCATGCCGGTTTTCGCGCGCATGTGCAGCGCGATCGTGCCGGCATCGACGGCGGGGAAAAAGTCGCGGCCGATAAACGGCAGCAACAGCAGCGACGCGCAACAGCACGCGAGAAACAGCGTGACGAACAGTCCCGGTCGCGCGACTCGCGCTTCGAGAAATACGCGGTAGCGCTCGCGCAAACGCGAGAAACCGCGCTCGAACGCGTAGTGCATGCGCATCAACGGATTGCGCGTTTGCACCGGTGCGTGATGTAAATCCGCGGGCTTGTGGTGATAGCGCAGCAGATACTTCGCGAGCGTCGGCACGAGCGTACGCGAGAAGAAGTACGACGCGAGCATCGCGAACACCACCGCTTCGGCAAGCGGAATGAACAGATAGTGCGCGACACCGGTGAGCAGAAACATCGGCACGAACACGATACAGATCGACAGCGTCGACACCAGCGTCGGAATCGCGATCTGATGCGCGCCGTCGAGAATCGCCTGTTCTAGCGTCTTGCCCTGTTCGAGCTGATGGCTGATGTTTTCGATCGCGACGGTCGCATCGTCGACGCGAATCCCGACCGCGAGCGCGAGGCCGCCGAGCGTCATGATGTTGATCGTCTGACCGAGAGAGGACAACGCGATGATCATCGATGATCAGCGTCGTGCGCCAGTTGCCGAGGAACAGCAGAATCATCAGGCCCGTCAGGCACGCGGCGATCAGCGCTTCACGCAATACGCCCTGCACGGATGCACGCACGAACAGCGATTGGTCGGCGACGGGGTCGATATTCAGCGACGGCGGCACCAGATTGCGCAGCGTCGGCATCATCGTCTTGATGCGGTCGACGATATCGAGCGTGGACATTCCGTGTGTTCGATATCGTTGACCGCCACCGACAAGCCGCGCTCGTAGTTCAGCGCGATGCGCCGCTCCATTTCGTCGGCGGGCAGGCCGTTATACGACCCGATGACCGAGAGCACCGGAATATCGATGTTCGGAAAGATGTCGGTGGGCGTGCGCAGAATGGTCAACGGTCCGACGATCAGCAACAGCAGCGCCAGCACGACGAACGTATAGGGGCGCCGTAGCGCGAGACGAACGATCCACATGACTAGCGCAGACGGATGAAATGAGCGGCGAGCGCGCCGCGCGGATCGGAAACGAGGCGCGCACCTCGGCGCGAAGGCAGGTGCGAAGCCGCGCGGCGCCCGCATCTGGCAGATCGTTCCGGCCGTGCACGTTTTTGATGTCTCCCCCCGCAGGGTTTATGATGGTCTGCATTACGACGTCTGACGCCGAGATAATCGGCCGTGCGCAGCGTAATGGGAATAGGGCGAAACGACGGGTGAAAGCCTTCTATTCGCCTTCCCAAAGCCCCGCAAAGCGGGAACAATGACTCGAACCTCTTACGCGCCATGCGCGCGACAGATTAAGTGCGCACGCAACGTCAAATGCGAAGCGGCGTTTTTATCATCACCTCGACCGGCGTGAAATCATAAAGCCGGCTAAGGGAAGCGGGGAATTATCATGGAAGTCGGTTCCATTGTCCGATCGGTACATATCGCCGTGCCGCAAGGCGCGCGCGGAATCGTCATGCGCATTCTTGGCGACATGGCGATGGTGGCGTGGTACGCCGGCGAGCCCGGCGCCTCGCAGCAACTCAATACCGAACCCTTTTTCCTGGAAGATCTGATCGATACCGGCGACCTGATACGTCCGGCCGGCGCGCAGACGCATTGAACGAGAGGCTTACCGGTTGCTCATTGCCGTTGTGTGACCCGCAGGTGCGGGCTGTAGTGATGCTGTAAGGTCAGATCGGCTCGCCAGCATCGCCGTGGGCCGATGCGCGCGTCGATTCACGGCGCGTCCCAAATCAGCCCGTATTTCTAGCGATGCCACCCACGCATTGTGAGTCGTCGCCCTCGTCTTTACCCGCGGCGCGGCGCACAATGCGGGGCATGAACGACACCATTCCCGACAATTCCTATCCCGAGGCCGGCGCCGATGGCGCCGTGCCATTCGCGCGGCTCAGGCCGGAAACCGTGCTCGACGCGATCGACGGCGTGCTCGCAACGACCGGCGTGCGTACCGACGGCCGTCTGCTGCCGCTCAACAGCTACGAAAATCGCGTGTATCAGGTCGGCGTCGAAGACGGTCCGCCCGTGGTCGCGAAGTTCTATCGTCCCGAGCGCTGGAGCGACGCGGGGATTCTCGAAGAGCACGCGTTCGTCGCCGAACTCGCCGCACGCGAGATCCCAGCCGTGCCCGCGCGCGTGCTCGATGGCCGCACGCTGCACAGCTTCGACGGCTTCCGCTTCTCGGTCTTCGAGCGACGCGGCGGTCGCGCGCCGGATCTCGACCGGCGCGACACGCTGGAATGGCTGGGGCGTTTCATCGGACGGATTCATGCGATCGGGCAGACCCAGGACTACGTAGAGCGTCCCACGCTAAACATCGACACGTTCGGCTACGAGCCGCGCGACTTCCTGCTCGCGCACCGTTTCGTGCCCGACGATCTGCGCACCGCGTGGGAAACCGTCGTGAATCTCGCGCTCGAAGGCGTCGAGCGTGCGTTCGAGCGGGCTGGCGAGATTCGCAGGCTGCGTCTGCACGGCGACTGTCATCCGAGCAACGTGCTGTGGACCGACGCGGGCCCGCATTTCGTCGATTTCGACGACAGCCGCATGGGGCCCGCGATTCAGGATCTGTGGCTGCTGTTGCCGGGCGAGCGTGCGGAGGCGTCGCGCGCGCTGGCCGATCTGCTCGCCGGTTACGAGGATTTCTGCGAATTCGATCCGCGCGAGCTGTATCTGATCGAAGCGCTGCGCACGTTGCGGCTGATTCACTATCAGGCATGGCTCGCGCGCCGCTGGAACGATCCGGCGTTTCCGGCTGCGTTTCCGTGGTTCAACACACAGCGCTACTGGGAAGATCGCATCCTCGAGATGCGCGAGCAGATCGGCGCGATGCAGGAAGGGCCGTTGTGGCCGGTTTGACGTGTTGACGGTCAAGGCGCCTGCGACGCCACATTCGACGACTCCACCAACGTCGATCTGACGATTACCTCCGCGCGCACGTCCCGCCCAATCGCTTCGATCGCGGGACGCATGCGCGTGAAATCGTCGGGCGTGCAGACGTCGCTGTCGAAATGGGTGGCGCCGTCGCGCGTCATCGTAACCACGTTGCTGCGCGGGTCGAACGCGTACTGCGACGTGAAATCGACGAAGCGGTCCTGCGTGCGTTGCGCCTCCGGCATGTCGAGCACGCGGAAATTGGCCGGCAGTTCGATGCGCGCGCGTTCGTGGATCGCGAGGTTGTGGCACACGAACGGCTGCGTGCGCTTGCGTTCGCCGAGCCAGTAGCGCGTGTCGGCTTCGACGCCACCGCCGAGGCTCGTCAAGGCCGGAATCGAGGCCGTCATGCCGGTCACCACGAGACTCTCGAGCGTGCCTTTCATCGTCAGCGTGAGCGGGCCGTCGGCCGCGCTGAGGTCGCTCGTCGTCAGCGTCGCGGTGCCGCGCAGATTCGCGTTGCGTAACTCGGCCTGAATCGATTCCTCGCGTTGCGCGGGCGATTGCGTGCGCAGCCGCGCGCGGGCCTGCTCGGCGTACGGCCCGGCATCCTGCAGCCGATACGTGAAGCTCGCCGAGCCATCCGGTTCGATCTTGATCGCGAGATCGGTGCTGCGCGACATCTGCGCGGTGGCCGGCGTTTGCGCGAGCACGCCGTCGCCGATCAGCACGGTAGGACGGTCCATGTCGGACGAAGGCAGAAAACCGAATTCGACGTTCGACGCGGTCGAATCCGCGTACATCTGCAAATCGGGCAGCCACGTGATCGCATGATTGATGACGCCGTAGCCCGGGACGCTCGGCAGCGTGTAGATCGTGCCGCTGCTGATCAACGCCGGCTCGTTGCGCACGCCGAGCGCGTCGAGCAGCGCGCCGTAGAGCGCGACGTGGTCCTTGCAGTCGCCATAGCGGTTCGCGAGGATCGCGCTCGCGCTGTGCGGCACGACGGCGCCACGTCCGACGTAGATCGCGACATAGCGGATATTGCGGCGAACCCAGTCGTACAGCGTTTTGGCTTTGTCGTGTGGGGTGTGATCGTGCGCGGTCAACTGCTGCGCGAGCTGGGTGATCGCGACGTCGTGCGCGCCCGGGTCGGCCGCGGGAGCTGCGATAGGAGGCGGCGAACGCGGCATAGCTCGGGAAGGTCGACACCATCAGCCGATCACCGTACGACACGTACGCGACCGAGCCGCGTTCGAGCCGGTCGAAGTGTGCCTTGTCATAGCGGAATTCGTAACGCGTGCGGCCGTCGCGCGTGACCGGTGTCACTGCGCTGAAGCCGCGCGCGTCCGCATACAGCGGCTTGTCGGCGGGCAGGTCGTAGATCAGGCGGAAGTTGCGGGTCGGCGCGAGATCGGGTGGCGTGAAGTCGCTGAATTCGCCCGGCACTATCGGCTGACGCTGCGTCTTGCGGTACGTCAGATGCACGCGCGCGCCGGGTTCGACCGCGGGGAACACGATCACCTTTTCCTGGATGTCCTGGAACATCGGCGCGTCGAACGAGCGGACTTCCTGCACGTCGCGGATCTGCTCGGGCGCAACGTCGTGACGCTTGCCGTCGGCGGTGACCGTGTAGGCCTCGAGGATCTGCACGTCGGCCATGTTGCGGTTGAACCAGACGTATTGCTGAGCGACCCGCTCGACGCCGGCTTCGTTGTTCACGCGCAGCGTCATCGAATCGAGCTTCGCATACGAGCCGTCAGCGTTGACGGTGAAGGTCTGCGTCTCGCCTTCGTTGGTGTAGGGATCGTCCAGGTTGAGCGGCGCGCTCGCGCTCGCGGCGTGAACGCCGGCCAGCCAGCCGGCGGAGGCAAGGACCACGAGGCAGAGTCGCATGACGGCGGGCTACACGCTGTAAGCGGCGCCACCCGACGCCGCAATCTCCCGCGCGGCCTTCGCGCCTTCGACCTGCACTAGCGTCGGCAGCGACACGCCATTTTTCGCCGCCGTCACCTCCGCCAGAATCGACACCGCGATCTCGGGCGGCGTCCTGCTGCCGATATAAATGCCGACAGGTCCATGCAAGCGGGCCAGTTCGGCTTCGTTCAGATCGAACTCCTTCAGGCGCTCGCGTCGCGCGTGATTGTTCCTGCGCGAGCCGAGCGCGCCGACATAAAACGCCGGCGTCTTCAATGCTTCCATCAGCGCGAGATCGTCGAGCTTCGGATCGTGCGTGAGCGCGATTACCGCGCAGCGCTCGTCGAGCTTCATGTCGATCACGGTATCGTCCGGCATCGTGCGTACGATCTTCGTGCCCGGCACGTCCCATTCCTCGGTGTATTCCTCGCGCGGATCGCAGACCGTCACCTGATAATCGAGCCCCACCGCGATATGGCACAGGTAGCGAGACAACTGCCCGGCGCCGATCACTAGCATCCGGTAGCGCGGGCCGTGGATCGTCGACAGACGCTCACCGTCGAAATGCACGCCGTCGGTCGCCTGTGCGTCGTCGAGCCGCACCGCGCCCGTCGTCATGTCGAGTTCGCGCGCGACGAGCCGGCCATTTTCGACCGCGTGACACAGCTCGGCGATGCCGCTTTGCCGCGTCAACGGTTCGAGCACGAGCTGGATCGTGCCGCCGCACGGCAGGCCGAAGCGATGCGCTTCCTCGGCCGTGATGCCGTACTTCACCGCCTCCGGATGTGTCTGCTCGATGCCCCGTTGCCGCACGCGATCGATCAGATCGTCTTCGATGCAGCCGCCCGACACCGAGCCCACCACGAGGCCGTCGTCGCGCACCGCGAGCATCGCGCCCTCGGGACGCGGCGACGAGCCCCACGTCTTCACGACCGTCACGAGGAGCGCGCGATGTCCGTCCGCCAGCCAGCGGGCGCTGGTTTTCAGAACTTCGAGATCCACGCTGTCCATGATTTCTTCCCTTTCTTTGCTTCGCCGCCGGACTCGCCGTCCGCGGCCTCGTTCGATTCCGTTTGCTCGGAGGCGGATGCGGCTTCGGCTTCGGTATCCACCGAGGCGTCGCCTTCCGCTGTTTCATGAGCGCTATTGTCTCCCGAGAGCTGGGCGCCGAGGCGCTTGAAAAACTCCCCCGCAATCTTGCGCGCCGCACCGTCGACGAGCCGCGAGCCGATCTGCGCGAGCTTGCCGCCGACCTGCGCATTGGCGGTGTAGGAGAGCTTCGTCGCGGCATCGCCGTCGGCTTCGAGCGTGACATGCGTGTTGCCCTTGGCAAAACCCGCTGCGCCGCCCTGGCCTTCGAACACAATGGTGTAGGTGTTCGGCGCGTCGATATCGGTCAGTTGCATGCGCCCCTTGAAGCGCGCCTTGACCGGGCCGACCGCCGCGCTCAGCGTGACTAGGTACGCGTTTTCGCCGTCCGGGTCGATGCTTTCGCAGCCGGGAATGCAAGCGCGCAGAATCTCGGTGTCGTTCAACGCGTCCCAGGTTTGCTGCTGCGCGACCGGCAGCGTATGAATTTCGCTCAATTCCATGACGTTGCTCCTGCGAATGTCGTCGCGGCGACGGCGTGGCGAGGCGCGCGCGTCAGTTGCGCGAGATCGTGGCCGAACGCTGCGAGACTGTCTAGATTATGAACCGGACGATGCGCGTCGACATACGGCAGGATCGCCTGCACGCCGCGCGCCTTCGGAGTAAAGCCGCTGAACCGCAGCAGCGGATTGAGCCACACGATGCGATGCGCGAAGCGTGCGAGCCGCGCCATTTCGGTATCGAGCACGTCGATCGCTTCGTGATCGAGACCGTCGGTGACGAGCAGCACCGTCGCACGACCTGTGAGCACGCGGCGCGCCCAGCGTCGGTTGAACTCGGCGAGCGCCGCGCCGATGCGCGTGCCGCCCGACCAGTCGACCACCTGATCGCTGAGCGTCGCGATCGCGACGTCCGGATCGCGTTCGCGCAATGCGCGCGTCGCGTTCGTGAGCCGCGTGCCGAACAGAAACACCTGCAGACGTTCGCGCGACTGCAACAACGCGTGGCAAAAGTAGAGCACCGCGCGCGAGTAGTTGCTCATCGAGCCGGAAATGTCGAGCAGCAGCACGAGCGGCGGCTTGCGCTCGACCCTCGCGCGATACTTCCACACGGTCCAGTCGCCACCGGCGCGCACCGCATGCCGCGCGCTCGCGCGCAAGTCCGCATGCGTGCCGTGCGATGCCGCCTTCAGGCGCCGCGTCGATTCGGTTGCGAGCGGCAGCCGCTGGCCGCGAATCAGATGCCGCAGCGTGCGCCATTCGTCGGCGTTCAGCGTGTCGAAATCGCGATGACGCAGCCGCTCTTCTGCGCTGAACGTCAACTGCGCATGCAACTCGTGCTGCTCGGTTTCCTGCGGCGCATTCAGATGCGGCGACGGTGGCATGCGCACCGCGAGCGCGTCGGCGAGACGGTTGTTGCGCTTAGGCGGTGGCAGCCCGTCGCGCACTTTCGGCAGCAGCAGCGCGCGCAGCTTGCCTTCCCAATCGGGGTCGCGCCAGAACAGATCGAACGCGGCATTGAAGAGTTCGCGTTCATCAGGCGCGGTGACGAGCAGCGCGGCAAGCGCGGCGTGCACGTCGTCGCGGCGGCCGAGGTCGATCCACTGCAACGCGGCGAGTGCGTCGACTGCCTGTGCGGGCGACATCGGCAAGCCGGCGCCGCGCAGCACTCGCACGAAATGGACGACGTTGCGCGCGAGCGTGGGCGCAGTGTGCTGGTTCGTGTCGTCGAGCCTGCCCGAGCCGGTTCCGTTCGTCATGCCAACGACCCTCACCCGGACAGACACTGCGCGATCTGCGCGGCATCCACACGCGCGAGATCGTCCTGATACTTGAGCAGCACGCCGAGCGTGTTCTGCACCGATTGCGGATCGAGCTCCGTGACCGACAGCGCTTCGAGCGCGCGGCACCAGTCGATCGTCTCGGCAATGCCGGGCGCCTTGAACAGATCCATGCCGCGCAGCCGATGCACGAAGTCGACCGCGCGCCGCTGCAACTGCGCCGACGTTTGCGGCGCGCGCGCGGCGACGATCTCCAGTTCGCGATCGCGGTCCGGATAGCCGATCCATTGATACAGACAGCGGCGCTTCAACGCGTCGTGAACTTCGCGCGTGCGGTTCGACGTCATGATGACGAGCGGCGGCTGCGTCGCGCGCACGGTGCCGTATTCGGGAATCGATACCTGGAAGTCGGACAGGAGTTCGAGCAGGAATGCCTCGAACGGTTCGTCGGCGCGGTCGATTTCGTCGATCAGCAGCACGCGCCGCGCGCCGGGATGGTTTTCGTCGGGCATCAACGCCTGCAGAAGCGGACGCTTCAGCAGGAATTCGCCACGATATAGCGTGTCGTTGTCGGGGCGCTCGCCGCTCGCTTCGGCAAGCCGCAGCGCCATGATCTGGCGCGGGTAGTCCCATTCGTAAAGCGCGCTCGCGGTGTCGAGGCCTTCATAGCATTGCAGCCGCAGCAGCGTGGTGCCGAGCATGCCCGCCGCGGCTTTCGCGAGCTCGGTTTTGCCGACACCCGGCTCGCCTTCGACGAACAACGGCCGCTCCATGCGCAGCGCGAGATACAGTGCGGTCGCGAGCTCGCGGCTCGCGAAATAGCGTTGGGCGGCGAGTTGGGCGAGGGTGTCGTCGATCGAAGCCGGCTGCATGGTGATCCTGAATCTGCGCGACAGGCCATGGCAAAGCGTGGCGCGAGTGAAGAACGCAATGGCCGCGAGCCCGGCGTCGAACTGTCGCGCCGGCTCGCGAAGTGAACGGAGCCGGCTTGCGCGCACCGTGGTGAAGGCGCGGCAAGCCGGGGCGCCTAGCGAGGATCGCTAGGCATTGGCCTTCGTGACCGCGCGCGCGGCGAGCACCGGAATCAGATGCGCGCGATACGCGGCGCTCGCGTGCATGTCGTCGTTCAGCTCGTCGGGCGACACGCTCACTGCACGTGCCGCCTCGGGCGTGAAGTTCGTCGACAGCGCGCTTTCGAGCTCGGCCACGCGAAACACCGATGACGCCGCCCCCGTTACCGCGACGCGCACGCCGCTCGCGACCTTCGCGACGAACACGCCGACCAGCGCAAAGTGCGAGGCCGGATTGCGGAATTTCTCGTATGCGGCACGCTCGGGCACCGGAAACTCGACGGCGACGATCAGCTCGTCGGGCGCGAGCGCGGTCTCGTACATGCCGACGAAGAAATCGGCCGAAGCGATGCGCCGCCGGTCCGTGACGATCGTCGCATCGAGGCCCATCGCCGCCGCCGGGTAGCACGCGGCCGGGTCGTTGTTCGCGAGCGAGCCGCCGATCGTGCCGAGCGCGCGCACCTGGCGATCACCGATATTCGCGGCCAGCTCCGCGAGCGCGGGCAACACGCGCCGCACGTCCGCGTGTTCGGCGACGTCCGCGTGACAGACGGCTGCGCCGATCGTCACCGTGCTGGCGTCGACGGTGATCGTCCTGAGCGCGGGAATGCGCGTCACGTCGATCAGTTGCGACGGCTGCGCGAGACGCAGGCGCATCGTCGGCAGAAGGCTCTGGCCGCCGGCGAGGAACTTCGCGTCGCTGTCGGCGGTGAGGGCTGCGGCGGCCGCCTGCGGATCCGTCGCGCGTTGATACTCGAATGAATACATGTCGAATGCTCCGCTCAGGATCGTTGGGTCAGGCTTGCTTCGCCGCTTGAATCGCGGACCAGACGCGATGCGGCGTGGCCGGCATCTGCAGATTGGTCACGCCAAGCGGCGCGAGCGCGTCGATGATCGCGTTGATCACGGCCGGCGGTGAGCCGATCGCGCCCGCTTCGCCGCAGCCCTTGACGCCGAGCGGATTGTGCGTGCACGGCGTGCCCTTCGACGTTTCGACCGTGAAGTCGGGCAGGTCGGACGCATGCGGCATCGCGTAGTCCATGTAAGAGCCGGACAGCAGCTGGCCGCTGTCGTTGTCGTACACGCAGCGCTCGAGCATCGCCTGACCGATGCCTTGCCCGAGCCCGCCATGCACCTGACCTTCGACGATCATCGGATTGATCACGTTGCCAAAGTCGTCGACCGCGGTGAACTGCTGGATGCGGGAGACGCCGGTGTCCGGATCGACTTCGATCTCGCAGATATACGCACCCGACGGATACGTGAAGTTGGTCGGATCGTAGAACGCGCTTTCTTCGAGCCCCGGTTCGAGCACGTCGAGCGGATAGTTGTGCGGCACGTACGCGGCGAGCGAGATCTCCGCGAACGCCTTGGTGCGGTCGGTGCCCGCGACGCGGAACACACCGTTCCTGAACTCGATGTCTTCAGCCGACGCTTCGAGCAGATGCGCGGCGATCTTCTTCGCCTTTGCTTCGATCTTGTCGAGCGCCTTCGAGATGGCCGAGCCGCCGACCGCGATCGAACGCGAACCATACGTGCCCATGCCGAACGCGATGCGGCCGGTGTCGCCGTGCACGATCTCGACGCTTTCGAGGGCAATGCCGAGGCGGTCCGCGACGACTTGCGCGAAGGTCGTCTCATGCCCCTGGCCGTGACTGTGCGAGCCCGTGAACACGGTGACCGAGCCGGTCGGATGTACGCGAATCTGGCCGACTTCGAACAGGCCCGCGCGCGCGCCGAGCGCGCCCGCGATGTTCGACGGCGCGAGACCGCATGCCTCGATGTAGCACGAGTAGCCGAGGCCGCGGCGCTTGCCGTTCTTTTCGGATTCCTGCCGGCGTGCGGCGAAGCCCTCGACGTCCGCGAGTGTGAGCGCGCGCGCGAGGATCGCGTTGTAGTCGCCGGTGTCGTAGGTGAGGCCGACCGGCGTCGCGTACGGGAATTGCGTGATGAAATTGCGGCGGCGGATTTCCGCGGGGGCGATTTTCATCTCGCGCGCCGCGGCTTCCACCAGGCGCTCGACCACGAACGTCGCTTCCGGCCGGCCCGCGCCGCGATACGCATCGACGGGAACGGTGTTGGTGAAGACCGCCTTCACTTCGGCGTAGATCGCGGGCGTTGCGTATTGCCCGGCGAGCAGCGTCGCGTACAGGATCGTCGGCACGCTCGACGCGAACGTCGACAGATACGCGCCCATGTTCGCGATCGTATGCACGCGCATCGCGAGGAACTTGCCGTCGGCGTCCAGCGCAAGCTCGGCTTTGGTCACGTGATCGCGGCCGTGCGCATCGGAGAGGAAGGCCTCGGAGCGCTCGGCGGTCCATTTGACCGGCCGGCCGATCTTCTTCGACGCCCAGGTGAGCGCGACGTCTTCGGCGTACAGGAAGATCTTCGAGCCGAAGCCGCCGCCGACATCCGGCGCGATCACGCGCAGCTTCGATTCCGGCAGCGACAGCACGAACGCGGCCATCAGCAGCCGCTCGACGTGCGGGTTCTGATTCGCGACGTACAGCGTGTAGCTCTCGTCCTGCGCCGAAAAGTTCGCGTTGACCGCGCGCGGTTCGATCGCGTTCGGCACGAGGCGGTTGTTGACGATGTCGAGCGTGGTTACGTGCGCGGCTTTCGCGAACGCGGCGTCGGTCGCGGCCTTGTCGCCGTGGCCCCAGTTGTAGCAGACGTTGTCGGGCACTTCGTCGTGCACGGCCGCTTGACCAGGGTCGGCCGCATGCGCGGTATCGACGACGGCCGGCAGTTCTTCGTAATCGACGTCGATCAGTTCGGCCGCATCTTTCGCCGCCTTGATCGATTCAGCGATCACGAGCGCGACCTGATCGCCCACGTGCCGTGCTTTCGTATGCGCGATCACCGGATGCGGCGGCTCGTTCATCGGCTTGCCGTCGGTGCTATGGATCAGCCAGCCGCACGGCAGTCCGCCGACGTTGTCGGCGGCGAGATCCGCGCCGGTGAAGATCGCGATCACGCCCGGCGACTGTTTGGCCGCGCTCGTGTCGATGCTTCTGATCTTCGCGTGCGCGTGCGGTGAGCGCAGGAACACCGCGTAGGTTTGCTGCGGCAGCACGATGTCGTCGGTGTACTGGCCTTTGCCGGTCAGGAAGCGATAGTCTTCCTTGCGTTCGACGGCGGCGCCAATCAGGCTCTGTGTATCGGGTGCGTTCATCGTCGGCTCCTCAGGCGGCGGTGGCGCCAGCGGCATTCGCGCCGGCAGATGCGCTCGATGCGGCGGACTTCATACCCGCGGCGCCCTCGAGCACGGCCTTGACGATGTTGTGATAGCCAGTACAGCGGCACAGATTGCCGTCGAGCTGCTCGCGCACCTCGTCGCCGGTCAGATCGGGTTGACGCTGCACCAGCGACACCGCGTTCATCACCATGCCCGGCGTGCAGAAGCCGCATTGCAGACCGTGACAGTGTTTGAACGCGGCCTGCATCGGATGCAGCGCGCCGTTGTGCGCGAGCCCTTCGATGGTCGTGACTTCCGCGCCATCGGCTTGCACGGCGAGGATGTTGCAGGACTTGATCGCGCGGCCGTTCAGATGCACGGTGCAGGCGCCGCATTGCGCCGTATCGCAGCCGACATGGGTGCCGGTCAGACGGAGTTGATCGCGCAGGAACTGGACAAGCAGGGTGCCAGGGTCGACTGAGGCGCTCACGGGCGCGCCATTGACCGTCAGACTGATGCTGATCGCCATGAAGCTGTCTCCTTTGTCGACCGCAGTTAGCGCTTCAGCGCTTACTGCGGTCCCATGCGTTTATCGCGGTCGATCGGAGCGAGCGCGTTGGCGTATCGAACCCTGCCTCGGCGCAGACCACGATCCCATGCAAGATAGTTGCTGTGGGTGAGACCGGACCTGTGATTGTTATTGCTCCCTGCTTTGCTTCGACTGCGTGCTGACTTCGATTCGCCAGGTCCGATGAGGGTGCTACGGGTTTTACAAATCTGCCGAAAAGTAAAGCACAAATCGCGCGGGCGCGCTATGAGGGGAAGTGTGTTCGGCGCGCGCGAGCGCACGACGAGAACACGGCGGCCACGGAATGGGACGCCGCAAAGACAAGCGCCCCGTCTGCGGAGCATGACGGGGCGCATCGATAGATCAGCGGAAAGCGAGGCCACGCTCGCGAGCATTCAGCTCATTGGCGTGGCTTCATCGAAACGGCGCATTACTTTGCCAGTTTCGAATGACGGCGCGAGTAGCCGAAATAGATGACCATGCCGATCAGCAGCCAGATCACGAACGCGCCCCACGTGATGCCTTGCAGATTCAGCATCAGGAACAGGCACGATGCGACCGCGAGCACCGGCACGACAGGCACGCCAGGGCAACGGAACGCGCGCGGCAGCTCTGGGTGCGTCTTGCGCAGCACGAGCACCGCGATCGACACCATCGAGAACGCCGCGAGCGTGCCGATATTGATCAGCTCAGCCAACACATTGAGCGGCACCAGCGCGCCGATCAGGCCGAAGAAGATGCCGACGAGCCACGTCGTGAAGAACGGCGTCGCGAAACGCGGATGCACTTTCGACAGCTTCGCGGGCAGCAGGCCGTCGCGCGACATCGCGAAGATCACCCGCGTCTGACCGTAGGCCATCACGAGAATCACGGTCAGCATGCCCAGCACGGCGCCGAGGTCGATGAAGCCCGCGACCCAATTCTGCCCCGCGAGTTGCAGCGCGTACGACACCGGGTGCGAAATGCCCATGAACTTCCCGGACGGCACGATGCCGGTGACGACCGCGGCCACGGCCACATACAGCACCGCGCACACGCCGAGCGACGCGATGATGCCGATCGGGAGGTCGCGCTTCGGATTCTTCACTTCTTCGGCCGCCGACGACACCGAGTCGAAGCCGATGAACGCGAAGAACATCACCGCGGCCGCGCCGAACACGCCGCTCCAGCCGTGAGGCATGAACGGGTGCCAGTTGGCCGGCGTGACGTGAAACACGCCGACGCCGATCACGAGCAGCACGACGACGACCTTGATCGCAACCATGATGTTGTTGATTCGCGCGGATTCGCGCACGCCGAGCGACAGCAGCGTGGTGATCGCCATCATCACGAGGAAGGCGGGCAGGTTGAACAGCGTTTCGTGTCCGGGCACGGCGCCCGGGGCTGCGCTCAGCGCCATCGGCAGCGATACGCCGAAGCCCGACAGCAACGACTGCAGATAGCCGGACCAGCCGACCGACACCGCCGAGGTCGCGAGCCCGTACTCGAGCATCAGGTCCCAGCCGATGATCCACGCGGCCAGCTCGCCGAGCGTCGCATACGAGTACGTGTAGATCGAACCGGCGACCGGAATCGTCGATGCGAATTCAGCGTAGGCGAGCGCGGCGAAGCCGCAGGCGATCGCCGCGATCAGGAACGAGATCATCAGCGCGGGACCGGCCTGTAAGGCGCCCGTGCCGGTCAGCACGAAGATGCCGGTGCCGATGATGGCGCCGACGCCGAGGAAAGTCAGGTCGAGCGCGCCCAGCGCCTTTTTCAGGCCGGCGGTCTGGGCGTTCGCCGCAAGCATGTGCTCGACGCTCTTTTTGCGAAACAGGGACATTGGCGTGGGTCTCCAGTGGTGCACGCGTGTTGCGCGCCGAATGTCGGGAAAACCCGCGATTCTAGCGGATGCGTGTCGCCGGGCTGGTTCGCGCGCGGCGCTTTCTGGGCCAAGGCGATGGGCGGAAACTCCCGCCAGGAGGTGATTTCGAGGAGGTCTTGCGGTGCCGGAAGCGGGGCGGCGGTGAAGCTATTTACTGAATAGTCAATTGATGAGGATGGAATCTCTCCGATTGCGCCGGCGCCACGATCGGACGACAGCGGCGCAACGCCGCGGGCACGGCTAGCGGCGCCTGCTGGGCTAGCCCGCCATCGCGGGATTCAGATCGACGAGGCGGTTGCTCATTACATAGAAGGTCAGCTCGGCGTTGTTGCGCAGCTTCATCTTGTCGAGCAGCCGCGTGCGGTACACGCTGACCGTCTTCACCGACAGCGACAGCGCGGCCGCGATATCGGTGAGACGTTTGCCGGACGCGAGCATGCACAGCGTCTGGTACTCCCGATCGGACAGCTTTTCGTGCGGCAACTGCTCGCCGTCGAACGACACGTAGTCGGCGAGCGCCTCGGCCATCTCGGGGCTCACGTACTTGCGGCCCGCCGCGACCTGCTGGATCGCGCCGATCATCTGTGCGGCATCGACCGTCTTCGACAGATAGCCGGACGCGCCGGCTTTGAGCGCGCGCACCGCGTACTGGTCCTCGCGGTACATCGAGAACATCAGCACCGCGACGCGCGGCGCCTTGCGCTTCAGACGCTTGAGCACCTCGACGCCATTCATGTCGGGCAGCGAAATGTCGAGCAGCACGACGTCGAAGCTCTGATGGACGACCAGGTCGAGCGCTTCGGAGCCGCTTTGCGCCTCGGCGACCTCGCGCGCGACGCCGCGATCGAGCAGCAGATGGCGAACGCCCTGGCGGACCACCGCGTGATCTTCGACGATCAGGATGCGCAGGCTCATGGTCGCGGGCTCACGATTGCAGCGCGCGCCGGGCGGCGCGCGGCGTTGGGGCGGCCGTGAGCAGCGCGTGCCACGCGAAGCGGGCCTGGATCAGGGTGCCGCGCGGGGTGATGGCGCCGTTGTTGCCAGCGCCGCTGTCCTCGCCACGACCGACGCTCGTGCGCCTCGCGCTGATTCGCAGCGTGCCGTCGAATGCGGCGCAGCGCGCCTGCATGCCGGCGAGGCCGAAATGATCGCGCGGTTTTTTCTGGCCACCGCGTTCGCGCGCGCCGCGCGGCAGGCCGATGCCATCGTCGCTGACGAGGAGCCTCAGATGACGCGCACCGGTTTCGACGCGCAGGTCGGCGCAGGTCGCGCGCGCGTGCTTCGCGATGTTGTTCAGCGCTTCCTGCGCGACGCGGAACACGGCGAGCGCGGCATCGGCGGGCAGGCGCGCGAGCCGCGCGTCGCCGCTGCAGGTGAAGGTGGTGCGCAAGCCGGTGCGCATGGAGAAGTCGCGGGCCCAGCACTGCAGCGCGCCGGCGAGGCCTGTCTCGAACGACGGCGCGTGCAGTTGCGCGATGGCGTCGCGATTTGCCGCCTGCACGGCGTCGAGCGAACGATTCGCGACCGCGAGCGCGGCCGCGCATTGCGGGGGCGCGTCGGCGGGCAGCCAGGTTTCGATGCCGGCGAGCGCGAAGCGCGTCGCAGTCAGCTCGGCGCCGACGTCGTCGTGCAGCTCGCGCGCGACGTGACGGCGCACGCTTTCCTGCGCGTCGACCAATTCGGCCGACAGCTCGCGTACCCGCGCGCGCAGCCGCTCGATCTCGCGCGCGGCGAGCGATGGCATGTCGAAGCCATCACGCTGCGCGGACGAAGCCAGCGCAGCGTTGAACGGGACGGCAGTCGACGTATCCATGAATTTCCCTCTCAGGAGGCGGAGTGGACGGCGAAGCGGGCACGCGCAGACGGAATCAAAGCCCGCGAATCACGAGGTTTCGCGTCGGACGAAACACGATGGCCCAACGTAACGAAATTTACATTCAGTAACAACTCGGATTGACGACGATCGGTGCATGAGTTCGTCTGATCTCGCGGCGCGATGATATCTCAAAAAGATTAAAAAAGCAGTCGTACCAAGGCTTAGCGCAGAGTCTTCAGAGATTACATGATGTTTACCGCGGACTCGTGCTGTCAGAGGAATTCTGACAGCGAAGGTGACGCAACGCGCTCCGATTTGTAACGGAGCAACAAAAAAAGGAGCCCGGAGACTCCTTTTTTTCGGGAATTCGCGGCGCGCGGGCCGCGAAGAAGAATGCCGGCCGGCTTAGCCGACGAAGGCCTTTTCGACCACGTAATGGCCCGGCTCGTTGTTGCTGCCTTCCTTGAAGCCCGCGTCTTCGAGCAGCTTGCGCGTGTCGCGCAGCATGTGCGGGCTTCCGCACAGCATGACGCGGTCGTCCTCGAGCGAGAAACCCGGCACACCGAGGTCGGCGAACAGCTTTTCGGTTTCGATCAGCTCGGTGATGCGGCCGCGGTTCTGGAACGCTTCGCGCGTGACAGTCGGGTAGTACAGCAGCTTTTCCTGTACGAACTCGCCGAGGTGTTCATGCGCCGGCAGGTGCTCGGTGATGTATTCCTTGTACGCGAGTTCGTCGACGAAACGGCAGGTATGCGTGAGGACCACGCGCTCGTAGCGGTCGTAAATGTCCGGATCCTTGATGATCGACATGAACGGCGCGAGGCCCGTGCCGGTGGACAACAGCCACAGCGTCTTGCCCGGCAGCAGGTTGTCGGCCACCAGCGTGCCGACCGGCTTCTTGCCGATCAGCACTTCGTCGCCGACCTTCAGGTGCTGCAGACGCGATGTGAGCGGGCCGTCCTGCACCTTGATGCTGAGGAATTCGAGATGTTCTTCGTAGTTCGCACTGGCGAGGCTGTATGCGCGCAGCAGCGGCTTGTCCTCGACCTGCAGGCCCACCATCGTGAACTGGCCGTTTTCGAAACGGAACGACGGATCGCGCGTGCAGGTGAAGCTGAAAAGCGTATCGGTCCAGTGATGGACGCTCAGGACGGTTTGTGAATTCAGGTTGCTCATGGCTTCTTGGATAGTGCGAAAACAAAGGCGGCCAGTCGTCTGAGCCGGCCGGCACGGCAAGGGCGATGCTGCGCTGACCCGTGGTCGGGACTCCCGCGCAATCCGTCATTTTACCGTGCCCGCCAGGGCGGCGCCGCGGCGCGGCGCTCGAGCGTGGTAAAGCGGGTTGCCAAACCGGGAAGCGGCGGCGCCGGCTTGCTGGCGCCGCGAAGTACGTTGGCGTGAGTGCGGCCGTGCTTCAGCGGGGTACGGCGATTCGGCGAACGCCGCGAAGGGCGGCTGCCATTGGTTGCCCGGCAGGCGCGAAAGCGACGCGCCGCAAGGGCAACATTTTCAGGATGATACCGAAAGGCGGCGTGCGCTGCAGCATTGACCCTGCTGATAAAACTGGCTAATGGGGAGGAACCCTGCCGGCGCCATCGAGATCGCTTCGCTTTCGACTATCGTTTGCGCGCCGCGATTTTTTGGGGAATACGCCCGACGTTGCCTCGTTTACGCAGGACGCGAGTCGCGCGACGCCAGGCAGTGCGGTGGGTGCGCGACACTCGTCCTGGCGGCTGCGGCCGCCCATGCGAGTAGGAGGTGTCAAATGGAGGCTTCTCGTGCGATATCTGCATCCGGTTCATACACTGGCTTCGACGGGTTGGTGATACGCGCACGCGCATCGCGCCGCGTGCGTCGCGCGCTGTGTCGAGCCGGTCTGCTGGTTTTAGCGTTGGGGACGGTCGGGGCCGAGGCGCAGGAGGCGATTTTGCCGCCGCAGTCGGTGACCTCATCGACCGTTCCGGCCAACGGCGATGTCAATCCGTACGGCATGGCGTTCGTGCCGGCCGGCGTGCCGTCCTGGAGCATGCTCGAACCCGGCGATGTGGTGGTGTCGAATTTCAAGGCGAAGTCGAATCTGCAGGGAACCGGTGCGACGATCGTCAAGCTCGTGTCCAACAGCGATCCGGTGACGTTCTTCCAGGGAAGCAATCTCGGTCTCACGACGGCGCTCGCCGTGCTGAGAAGCGGCTTCGTGCTGATGGGCAATGTGCCGACCACGGATGGCAAGAACGTCGTCGCGCCGGGCTCGCTGCTCGTCACCAATCCTCAGGGCGGGCTCGTCAAGGAACTGAAAGATCCCAACCTGCTGGACGGCCCCTGGGATCTCACCGTGATCGACGGGGGGGCGACGTTGGTTCGCCGGCGAGCGCGCGATTGGCTATGACCCACCGGCGCTGTCTTCCCGACCCGACGTGCCGATTATTCCACTTGAAATTATTATCTATCAATCACTAATAATATTAGTTGTCGCCGCTTTTGCCTCGGTAATTACCCGGACCGAGGTGCGTTCCACCAGCGGTCCGTCGAGCTTGACCGTGCGATGGCGCACCGGCGCGCCGGCTGCGCGGTTGTGCTCTTCCTGCAGCAGCGTTTCGACGGCCCAGCGGCCGAGTTCGTAGTTGGGCAGCACCACCGTCGACAGCGGCGGATGGGTGTGGCGCGCGATTTCCTGGTCGTCGTAGCCGAGCACCGACACGTCCTCGGGCACGCGCAGGCCGAGCTGCTTGAGCGCCTCGATCGCGCCGATCGCGGTCAGGTCGTTGGCGCAGAAGATCGCGGTGGGCGGATTGGCCTCGCGCATCAGCGACAGCGTCAGCTCGAAGCCGAGGCCGGGGCTCCAGTCGCCGTCGCGCACGAGTTCGGCCGCGAAAGGCAGATCGGCGGTCGCGAGCGCGGTGCGGTAGCCCTTCAGGCGGTCTTTCGCGGCGTCCTGCCACGGCTCGCCGTTGATGTAGCCGATGCGCCGGTGGCCGGCCTGCAGCAGGTACTCGGTCGCCAGATGGCCGCCCGCGACCTCGGCCGGCACCACGGACGAGAACGTGCTGTCGCCGGTGTAGCAGTTCAGTAGCACGGTCGGCACCTGCGACAGCGCGCTCGGCGGCGCGACCTTGCGCGTGTAGACGGTCGCATAGATCACACCGAACACGTGCGGATTGGTGAGGACCGTGTCGAGTACCTGTTTTTCGATGTCGGCGTTGCCGTGCGTCGAGTAGACCGCGAGCATCTTGCCGCTCGCGTACGCGGCGTCGCGCGCGCCGTCGATGTTGACGACCGGGTGCGGGCTCGTCGAGATTTCGTCAGCCAGATAGACGATCAGGTTGCGCTCGTCGCTCGATGCCGCTACGGGCGCGCGCAGCGACTGCCGGTAGCCGAGGTCGTGCGCGGCCTTCAGCACCTTGTTGCGGGTCGCATCGGAGAATTTCGCGCCGGCCGCGTTGTTGAGCACGAGCGAAACGGTGGATTGCGACACGCCGGTGAGCTTGGCGATGTCGGTCATGGTGGGACGGCGTTGAGTCGATTTTTTCATTGTGCGGGCCGCGCCGAGGCGGCGCTGAAGCGGGGCAATGCCAGCGGCATCATGCTGCTGACGGTACCACTAATAATATGCGCGCGGCAACGCGCGCTAACCCGCCATTTGGGAATGGAGCGTACGGTCCGTTACCGGCCCTTTTTGAACTAATTTATTACTAGTAATATTGATCAATGGCGCGGTGTCGTGCGATCCTCGCTCGGGGCGGACTGAGGTGGTCCGCCGGCCGCGGGGTGCGCGGCACGTCAAAGGAGATATGAATGCACGTTGATGCCGCTTTCCGCTCGCGGTTTCGCCTCGTCTGACCATGCGCGACGTTTCCCTGAATCCTGCCCGGCCGCGCGAGGCACATGACGTGACTCGATCGGCGACTCAACGCTCATGGCTCGACGATCCCGTGATCGCCGCGCGCCTCGTCACGTTGTCGGCCGGTGCGTTGCGAGCGGTGCTCGCGCCGGACGTTGGCGGCGCGCTCGCGGCGTTCTACGAAGTCACGCCGGAAGGTCCGTTGCACTGGCTGCGGCCAGCGCTGCCGGAAGCGTTCGAAGCGCGCGATCCGCTGCGCATGGCGAGCTTTCCGCTGTTCCCATACTGCAACCGGATTCGCAATGCGCGCTTCGCGTTCGACGGCGCGACGATCGATCTCGCCGGCAACGACCCGCGTTTCGCCCACGCGCTGCATGGCAACGCGTGGCGGCATCCGTGGCGCGTCGGCGCGCGCAGCGAAAGCGCGGTGGACTTGCACTTCGAGCACGAACCGGATGCGAGCGCGACTGGCGACTGGCCGTTTCGCTATCGCGCGCGGCAGCGTATCGAGTTGCGCGGTGGCGCGCTCCACATCACGATGTCCGCGCGGAATCTCGCCGGCCGGCCGATGCCGTTCGGCATGGGCCATCATCCGTACTATCCGCGTACCGCGTCGACGCGCATCCATGCCGACGTTCAGGCCATGTGGCACGCGGACACCGACGTGCTGCCGACGCATCTCGGCCCGCATCCCGCCGTCGACGCATTGCGCGCGGGCATGTCGCCCGATGCGTTCGATCTCGACAACAACTTTTCAAACTGGTCGCGCGTGGCGACGATCGCGTGGCCCGACGAGCGCCGCAATCTGACGATGCGTGCCGACGCGCCGTTCGATCACCTGGTCGTGTTCGCGCCGGTCAACGATCCGCAGCTATGCGTGGAACCGGTCACGAATACGACCGATTGCTTCAACGCGGTTGGTACACAAGAACACGTCGGTGGCTGCGTATTGCAGCCGGGGGAGGAGATCGAAGCGGCGTTGAGCTGGACGCCGCTTCGCGAGTGAGGGTGGACGCGCTTTCCGTTGGCGAAAGCTCAACCAGCAGAAGCGCTCACTCCAGCCGCAACTTCGCCATATACGGCAAATGATCGGACAGCCACGCGGTCTCCTGCGTCGGCTGGATCCATTCGACCGGCTGCATGTCGCGCACGAACATCTTGTCGAGCGACAGCGCCGGCGAGAACGCCGGGAACGTGCGCGCCGGTTCGCCGAGCAGCGTCGCGACTTCCTGCAAGCCATGCTCGCGAAAGAGCGGCACCGAGTCGTTGCGCCAATCGTTGAAATCGCCGGCCAGCACGAGCGGACCGTCGGGGGCTTCCTTCGCGATCCAGTGCGCGATCCAGTCCATCTGCCGCAACCGCGCCGGACGCGTCAGCGCGAGATGCGCACAGAGCAACGTGACGAGTCGTCCGCCGAAGGTCGCACGCGCGACCAGCAGGCCGCGCTTTTCGAAGCGGTGCGCGGAGATGTCCCAGCGGCCGCCGAGATCGAGCGGATGCGGCGACAGGATCGCATTGCCGTGCCGCCATGATGGCTTGAACACGTTCGGGCCGAGCGCGACTTCGAGTTCGAGCGCGCGCGCGATTTCGGTTGCCTGACAGTGCCATACGTCGGTCAGTGGATCGCCCATCGGCGTGCCGAAACTGCTCGCCAATACCGGCGACGGCATACGCCGCGCCATCGCTTCCTGCAGGAAGTATGCGTCCGCGTGGGTCGATTGAACCCAGCGCTGCATCGCCTGCCAGGCCTGAAAACCGAGCGGTGTGCGGCCCTTGTGCAGGTTCCAGCTCACCGCGACAAAATCGTTCGGCGCGAGGCTCTCGCGGATCAGTTCTTCTGGGTTTCGCATGCCGCGTTATCCACGTGTTCTGTTTGAGCGCGTCGGTAAGGCGCGCGGTTCCTGTCAGTTCCGATTGCTGCTGCCGGTCGGGGCGCCATTGCCGCTCATGCCGCCGTTCGTGCCGTTGCCGTTCGCACCGTTGCTCACGACGTTCGCATGCACGCGGTACACGAGGTTCGGATTGTGATCGACGATCGTCCAGCTCGCCCATTGATCCGGCGGCACCACGAGACCCGGGTGGCTCGCGCTCACCTGGCGCGGCTGCGGCGGCAGCTTGCAGCCGATGTCGGTGCGCCGCGCATTGTCGTCCTCGAGCGTTTCCTGCGTGTCGATCGAAAACATCACGCCCTCGGGATCGACGCGCAGCGGCGACACCGTGATCGTGCGTGACAGATCGATGCTGCCGGCCGGCTGGTCCTTGCAGCCGACCTCGTGTTGCACGACCTGGTGATGCGTATCCGTGCGCGCCTGGCCGACGGTCGTGGTGCCGTCGAACGAATCGATCTGCTGGCCATCTTTCACCACCTGCAACTGCCATTGCACGACCTGCTGCGCTGGCTGTTGTTGCGCGTGGGCGAGCAACGAAGCGCCAAGCAGCATGGCCCCGATACTGGTTTTCCACATAAAAAGGATCTCCGCTTACGCGTCGCTTGCGTAGGTGCCTCGTAGCAATTAGAGAGCCATCTTACCCCCGATGGCCGCAACAATTTCTGACACGGTCGACGAGGGCCGGTTCAGCAACACTCCATTCCAGATAAGGATGGGATGCCAGCGATCGTTAGCAGCAGAGCCACATGACTGCTGGCTTGCACGCGTTTGTGTCCTCGCTACACTGGACTCGAACCGGCGCTCACAAGGCGCCGCCGCTGCAGAATCAGCCAAACGGGGTGAGCGATGACGACAGCAATGGTCAAACAGGAAATCGCCGTGGCCTCGTTCAGCCGGGTGTATGACCTCGACGAGGTCGAAAGCGCGCTGAACGGTCTCGGCGAGGGCGCGAACGAGGCGCTGCGCGCGACCTACGAAAAGATGCTGAAAACCGGCAATCTGCGATTCTGCGTGAAGCCGAACCGGATGCCGTCGATCGACGATCTGATCGGCGCGCTGCCCAATTTTTCCGCCCCGCTCGACGACATCCGCAAGCAGGTCGCGCTGTGCCTCGAAACCGAGGACCGGCTCGAACTGATGCCGATCCTGTTGCTCGGCGAGCCCGGCATCGGCAAGACGCATTTCGCGAAGCACCTCGCGCGCCTGCTCGGCACCGCGTACCAATACGTCGCGATGAGTTCGCTGACGGCGGGCTGGATTCTGTCGGGCGCGTCGTCGCAATGGAAGAACGCGAAGCCGGGCAAGGTGTTCGATGCACTCGTGAACGGCAGCTACGCGAACCCGGTGATCGCCGTCGACGAAATCGACAAGGCGAGCGGCGATTCGCAATACGATCCGCTCGGCGCGCTGTACGCGCTACTCGAACACGACACCGCCCAGAGCTTCATCGACGAGTTCGCCGAGATACCGATCAACGCGGGCAACGTGATCTGGATCGCGACCGCCAACGACGAACGCGCGATCCCCGAGCCGATCCTGAACCGCATGAACGTCTACGAGATCTCGCCGCCGGACCACGCCGGCGCGCGACGCATCGCGCAGTCGATCTACGACGAGATCCGCGGCGCGCACAACTGGGGTCTGCGCTTTCCGGGCACGCTTGGCGAAGCGACGCTCGATGTGCTCAAGCGGGCGTCGCCGCGCGAGATGCGCCGCGCGATCCTGAACGGCTTCGGCGCGGCGCGCATCGCGGGACGCGACCAGATCGAGCCCGCCGATATCCGCCTCGATTACGGAAACCGGCGAAAACCGATCGGTTTTTGAGGTTTTCGGTCGGTTTTTTGCACCAAAACGCCGCTTCTCTGGAATTTGGGGAGCTGTCTCGGGAAATTCGTACAGCCTGCGTGGTGAATGCTGCGGCAATTATTGCTATTTTCGATGTGGAGCGCAGAATCGAGCGCAGCTTGCGCCGCCATCGCCTGGTCGGCGCGCACGAACGTTTGTCACTTCTGTCTGTACCGAGTCGTACAATTTCCCGTGGCGGTGATAAAAAGACATAAGCAGACCAGCGGACAGATGCGTTCGACAACAAACGGAACGCGGCGGCGAGGTGCCGTACTTGTCTTCCTTCCATCGGCTGAACGAGGCAGCGCGCGGCCCAATGCGCCGCGTCAACGGATATGGATCAGATCGAATGTGTAGTGATCGGCGCCGGCGTGATCGGCCTCGCGACGGCGCGCGCGCTGGCGGCGCGCGGGCGCGAGGTGATCGTGCTGGAGGCCGCCGACGCCATCGGCGTGGGCACGAGCTCACGCAACAGCGAAGTGATTCACGCGGGCATCTACTATCCGCGCGGATCGCTGAAGGCCACGCTGTGCGTGCGCGGCCGCGAAATGCTGTATGACTATTGCGCCGAGCGCAACGTGCCGCATTCGCGCTGCGGCAAGCTGCTCGTCGCTACGTCGCGCAACCAGATTCCGCAGCTCGAAAGCATCATGGCCAAAGGGCGCGACAACGGCGTGCTCGACCTGATGCGCGTCACCGGCGATCAGGCGCAGGCGCTCGAACCGGCGCTCGAATGCGTGGAGGCGGTGTTTTCGCCGCAGACGGGGATCGTCGATAGTCATCAGTACATGCTCGCGCTGCAAGGCGATGCCGAGCGCGACGGCGCCGTGTACGCGTTCCATGCGCCGGTCGAGGCGATCGAGGCTCACAACGGCCGTTTCACCATCGCGGTCGGCGGTGCGGCGCCCGCCACGATCAGCGCTGCCTGCGTGATCAACAGCGCGGGTCTGCATGCGAACGCACTCGCGCGCAAGATTCGCGGACTCGACTCGCGCCACGTGCCGCCGCTCTACTTCGCGCGCGGCAATTACTTCAGCATCTCGGGGCGCGCGCCGTTCAGCCGCCTGATCTATCCGATGCCGAACGAAGCCGGCCTCGGCGTGCATCTGACGCTCGACCTGGGCGGCCAGGTGCGCTTCGGCCCCGACGTCGAATGGGTCGATGCGATCAATTACGACGTCGATCCGCGTCGCGCGGAGTCGTTTTATGCGGCGATTCGCGCGTACTGGCCGGCCTTGCCCGATGGCGCGTTGCAGCCGGCGTACGCCGGTATTCGTCCGAAGTTGTCCGGCCCGGGCGAGCCCGCCGCGGACTTCATGATCCAGGGGCCGGCCGCGCATGGCGTGCGCGGGCTCGTCAATCTGTTCGGCATCGAGTCACCGGGGTTGACGGCATCGCTTGCGATTGCGCAGCGGGTCTGCGAGCTGAGCGGGCGTCCTTGAGGCCGCGTTTGCACCGTACCGATCCGCTTATCTTTAGCATTTGGAATATCACGGGCGACGGCTACGTTGCTATGCTTGGCGAACGCTGTCATCAGAACGGCGTTGATTCCCATATAAATGGAGTGAGTCCCCATGAGTTCTTCCCGTCGTACGTTTTTGATCGCCAGCATCGGTGTGGCATCGACGCTCGCGCTGTCGCGCCAGGCGTTCGCCGACGCGCCGAAAGTCTCCGAAACCGATCCGACTGCGCAGGCGCTTGGCTACAAGGCGGACGCGAGCAAGGTCGACAAGGCGAAATTCGCCAAATACACGCCTGGCGAGCAATGCAGCAACTGCAGCTTCTTCCAGGGCAAGGCGGGCGACGCCTACGGCGGCTGCCCGATGTTCGCGGGCAAGCAGGTCGCGGCCACGGGATGGTGCAGCGCCTATAACAAGAAGGCCTGATCAAGCCTGCGCGGCGCAAGCCGGGCCGGTTTTTCAAAGCTTCATTGCAGCGGGCCGCTGGACTATTAGCGGCGCGCATTCATCAATGGCGGCCGCTTGTCGAACCACGGCCGTGCCGCCTCGAGTTGCGCGGCGAGTCTGAACAGAGTCGCCTCGCCGCCGGTACGCGCCGCGAACTGCACGCCGATCGGCAGCCCGCGCGCATTCCAGTACAAAGGCACCGACATCGCCGGCTGGCCGCTCAGGTTGAACAACTCCGTGCATCCGGCCCACGCGAACGCCTTGTTCGACGCTTCGAACAGCAGTTTCTTCATCAATCGTTCTAGCGGTATCGTGGCGACCGCGCGCATCTGCATGCGCTCGACCGAGCTTGGTCGCATCTCGCCGATCTTGATCGGCGCGGACGCGAGCGTTGCGCACAACAGCACGTCGTAGCGGTTCAGCAGGTCGGTCAGACGCGCGGTGATGCGGCGCTGTTCGTCGAGCGCGGCCGGCAAGCCCTGCTCGCCGAGCTTGCGGCCGACGTGCGCCATCGCCCATGTCGAAATTTCGAACTCGCCGCGCGTTGGCTTGTGGCCGGTGATGCGCTCCGCGTTCAGCACGAGGTCCTCGGCGGTCACCGACCACAGCGTCAGGAACGCATGACGGACCGCCGCGAAATCGACGCCGAGCGACACCGGCTCCAGACGATGGCCGAGTGAGCTCGCGAGTTGCGCGGCGTCGTCGAGCGCGGCGCGCGCATCGGCCGATAACGACGGCGCGAGCATCGGCTCGGTCACGTAGGCGATCGTCAGCGGTTTGCACGGCTCGCGCGTCGCGCCGAGAAAGGTGCCGGGCGCGCCGCTCGGCCGCTCGGCGTTGCCGGCCAGCAGATCGAGCAGCAACGCGCTGTCGCGCACGCTGCGCGACACGGCGTGATCGATGCCGAGTTCGCCGGCGCTGGCCTGCGCCGCGCGCGGCACGCGACCGCGCGAGGGTTTCAGGCCGAACAGTCCGCAGCACGACGCCGGAATCCGGATCGAGCCGCCGCCGTCCGACGCATGCGCGAGCGGTACGATGCCGGCAGCGACCGCCGCCGCCGCGCCGCCGCTCGAACCGCCCGGCGTGTGATCGATATTCCACGGATTACGGCACGCGCCAAATAGTTCGGGCTCCGTATAAGGCATCTGGCCCAGCTCGGACGTGCTGGTCTTCGCGAAGATATTCAAGCCCGCCGCTTTCGCGAGCGCGACGACCGGCGCATCCTGCGTCGGAATGAAGTGCCGGTAGTGTCGGCTGCCCATTGCCATGGGCAGTCCCGCAACGGGCGCGCCGAGATCCTTGATCAGGAACGGCACGCCGGCGAGCGCGGCGTGGGCGGGGGAGTTGTCCGTTCCGTTCGCGCCGTCGACGGTATTCGCGCGATTCGCGTCTTCGCGCGACGCACGTTGGCGGGCCGCATCGTAGTCCTTCAGAACGACCGCGTTGATCGCGGGATTGACGGCCTCGGTGCGCGAGATCGCGACGTCGATCAATTCGCGCGCGCTGACCTGGCGCGTGCGCACGAGTTCGGCGAGGCCGATGGCGTCATGAGCGAGATAGTCTGATTGCACGTCGGTTGAGCCCTCGCGGTCGGTTGGCATGCTGCGTCGAATTCGTGGCCGGCCATGCACGCGCGACTGGGGCGTTTCGCTCGGCATCGCGTTGCCCCGCCCGGGCGTCGCACATGTGAAAAGACGGCGTGTCGGCCGACACGCCGTCTTGCACAGAGTACCCGAGTTGAGCGCCGACGTGACTCGTGTGAATCCGAGTGCGCACTTCAAATGCGCGAGCGTGCGATCACATGCGCAAGGCGGCGGGGCCGGCTGAATACCGGAACCACGGATTACATCCGCTCGCCGAGGAACGTCAGCGTGCGGCCATGCGCCAATGCCGACGCGTGCTGGTTGTACGACGCACGCTCCGAGCAGTTGAAACCGTGGTCGGCGTTCGGGTAGATGTTGAATTGCACGTCGCCGCGACCCGCGAAGCGCTCCTGAATCTGGCCGATGTCCGACGGCAGAATATGCGCGTCGAGCTCGCCGTAGTGGAACTGCATCGGCACCTTGATGTTCGCGGCTTTGTCGAGATGGTTATGGATGCCGCCGCCGTAGTAGGCGACAGCGGCGTCGACCGAACCGGCCGCCGCGGCCAGATAGGCGAGACGGCCGCCGAAGCAGTAGCCGATCGCCGCGATCTTGCCGGTCACTTCCGGCAGCGCGCGCAAGGCGGCCGCAGCGGCGCCGAGGTCGGCGACCGCGTCGTCGACCTTGGTTTTCTGCATCAGCTCGATGCCCTTTTCGCGATCCTTGCCGTCATACGTCAATTCGACGCGCGGCTGCACGCGCCAGAACACGTCCGGGGCGAGCGCGACATAGCCGTCCTGCGCGTACTGATCCGCGACCGAGCGGATATGGCCGTTCACGCCGAAGATTTCCTGAATGATGATGACGGCCGGTCCCTTGCCGCCCTTCGGCAGCGCGAGGTAGCCGCCGAAACTGTCGTTGCCGGCGGGGATGTCGATCCATCGGGAAGTCGTGCTCATGCTGTTCTCCATTGACTCGCGCGACCGCCGCGCGAGGTCGGTGTGTACGAAACGCTCAAGGCCATGAGGCCCTGCAACGGGCGGTTAGTTTGCCATCAAAAGAATCGCCTTGCAGGGGGGCGGGACGGGGCCTCGCGGGTGATGCGGCGTGCTTCGATTCTCGTCAGGCGATTGAAACGATCTCGATAATTCATTTCTCCGCGATGGCGCGTGTCGGTAAAGTCAGCGCGTGATGGCTCGCGCGTGTCAGCGCATCTCGCGAACATGTTGGCGAGCGCATGAATCAGCACATCGACGGCTTTGCGCCGCAAGGAAACGAACATGAATGAAGGCAGTTTCGTGACGCCGTTCGCCGAGCACTTCCAGATGCGGGTACCCGTCGTGCAGGCGCCGATGGCCGGCGGCGCGACGACGCCGGCGCTCGTCGCGGCGGTATCCAATGCGGGCGGACTTGGTTTTCTCGCGGGAGCGGCGCTCGCGCCCGAGAAGATCGCGAGCGAGGTCGCGGCGATTCGCGCGCTGACCGATCGCCCGTTCGGCGTGAATCTGTTCGTGCTCGATCCGGTCTCGCCCGATGAAGCCACCGTGCGCCGCGCGCTCGACGCAATCGATCCGCTGCGCGCCGATCTCGGCTTGCCGCCGGGACAGCCGCTCGCACGCTATGCGCCTGACTTTCGCGCGCAACTGGAAACGTTGATCGAATTGCGGGTGCCGGTCGCCGGCTTTACGTTCGGACTGCTAGCAGCGGACGAGGTCGAGCGTTTGCACGCGAGCGGCAGCTATGTAGTTGGGACTGCGACGCATGTTGCCGAAGGCATCGCGTGGCGCGATGCGGGCGCCGATGCCGTCGCCGCGCAAGGCGCGGAGGCGGGCGCGCATCGCGGCACGTTCATCGGCGCATTCGAAGATGCGCTGGTCGGCACGATGGCGCTCGTGCCGCAACTGGTCGACGCGACCGGGCTGCCGGTGCTCGCGGCCGGCGGCATCATGGACGGTCGCGGCATCGTCGCGGCACTCGCGCTCGGTGCGCAAGCCGCGGTGATGGACACCGCGTTTCTGACCACCCGCGAGAGCGCGATCCCCGAGGCATGGAAAACCCGCGTGCGCGGCATGTCAGATACCTCGACCACGGTGACGCGCGCGATCACGGGCCGCCACGCGCGCGGCATCCGCAATCCGTTGATACAACGTTTGCGCGAATCGGCGGACAGCATCGCGCCGTATCCGGTGCAAAACGCGTTGACGCAGGAGCTGCGGCAAAACGCGGCGCGTGCGCAGAACGGCGATTACCTGTCGTTGTGGGCGGGGCAGGGTGCGCCGCTTGGCCACACGCGCGCCGAAGCAATTGGCGCGATCGAACTGATGGCGCAGCTCGAGCAGGAATGGCAGGCGGCCTCCGTGCGAATCGCCGCGTTCTTGCGTTGATTGCATGGCCGATTTAAGGCTGATTTAAGTTTTTTACCGCACTCACAATCCTGTGCGGCACGCCACATTTTTGAGTTGAAAAACCCTTCGAATCATATGTGACAGAAGCCGGAAAATGGCTAAATCCGCGCCCGCGGAGAAACTTCCTAATTAGCGGAAACCCGCATGGGCTGGGGCTTTCCGGTTTGCTCGCCCAAGCCACAAGCGGTTCGCCCGGGAACTGCGCTATTAGTGTAGTTCCCACTTTCTCAAAAAATTCCCGCAAATTAATTTGATGGCCTACACTTGCGCGCAAGTACGGTTTGCCAACTGTCACAAACAGTCCGGTAAACGTACTGGCCAAGTGCATGAACGATGCAACCGGCGTGGTCGTCCACGGGACTGAGCGACACGTGTAGGGGAAGCGGGGCACAGGGCGATTACGTTGTTTTGACCGAAACTGGAGACTTACATGAACATCAAGATTCAAAAGCTGTTGCCGATCAGCGCTGCGGCGGTGCTGTTCGCGACGTTGGCAACATCGGCCGCGGCCGACACGGTCGTGAAGATCGGTCACGTCGCGCCGTTGACTGGCGGTATCGCTCACCTGGGTAAAGACAACGAAAACGGCGCACGCCTCGCCATTGAGGAAATCAACGCGAAGGGTCTGACGATCGGCGGCCAGAAGATCACGCTGCAACTCGACGCGCAGGACGACGCGGCCGACCCCCGCACGGCCACGCAGGTTGCGCAGAAGCTCGTCGACGACAAGGTCGTCGCCGTGGTCGGCCACCTGAACTCGGGCACCTCGATCCCGGCATCGAAGATCTATAGCGATGCGGGCATCGTGCAGATCTCGCCGTCGGCAACGAACCCGGCCTACACGCAGCAAGGCTTCAAGACGACCTACCGCGTCGTCGCGACCGATGCTCAGCAAGGCCCGGCTCTCGCGAACTACGCGGCGAAGGGCATGAAGGTGAAGAGCGTCGCGATCGTCGACGACTCGACCGCTTACGGCCAGGGTCTCGCGAACGAATTCGAGAAGACGGCGAAGTCGCTCGGTATGAAGGTCGTGTCGCACGACGCGACGAACGACAAGGCCGTCGACTTCCGCGCGATTCTGACGAAGATCAAGGGTGAAAATCCCGACGCGATCATGTACGGCGGCATGGACGCGACCGGCGGCCCGTTCGCCAAGCAGGCGAAGCAGCTCGGCCTGCGCGCGAAGGTGCTGGCAGGTGACGGCGTGTGTACCGACAAGCTGTCGGACCTGGCCGGCGACGCAACCGACAACATCGTCTGCTCGGAAGCCGGCATGGCGCTCGAAAAGATGGCGGGCGGCAAGGCGTTCGAAACGAAGTACGAGAAGCGCTTCGGCCAGCCGATCCAGATTTACGCGCCGTTCACGTATGACGCGGTGTACATCATCGTCGACGCGATGAAGCGCGCTAACTCGACCGATCCGGCGAAGATCCTGGCAGCGATGCCGACGACCGACTACAAGGGCGTGATCGGCGAAACGACGTTCGACTCGAAGGGCGACCTGCAGCACGGCGTGATCTCGCTGTACGACTACAAGCAAGGCAAGAAGACGCTGCTCGACGTCGTGAAGATGTAAATTCGGTGTGGTCGAAGGCGGCGTCGGGCCGCACTTCGATTTGCCGCCAAAGAGGCACGTGGGCCGTCAGGCTTGCGTGCCTCTTCTTTTTGGCGTTGCGTTTGCGTCAGATCTTCAAACGCCGCAGCACCTTCGGCCCGACGAGCGCGATCATCGCGGCGCACACGGCGACGACCGACAGCCCGATCGTCAGATTGGTCACCTGCGCGACCGCACCGATGATCACCGGTCCGAGCAGCAACCCGAAATAGGCCAGCCCCGCGACGTGCGCGAGCCCCTCGGCCGCGTGGATGCCTTTCACGCTCGCGGCCGCCGCGAACAGCACCGGCATCATGTTCGCGAGGCCCAGGCCGATCAGCGCAAAGCCGGCGAGCGCGGCCACCGGATTCGGCAGCAGCAGCGCGTCGACCATCCCGGCGCAGGCGAGCGCCGCACTGATCATCACGAGTTGCGGCGCGCCGAAGCGGGCGCGCACCGCGTCGCCGGCAAAACGCGCTGCTGCCATGCCGCCGGAAAACGCCGCGTAGGCGGCGCTGGCGAGCGCGGGCGTCGAGAGCACGACATCGCGCATATAGACCGTGGCCCAGTCGTACATCGCGCCTTCGGCGATCAGCGCGACCAGCGCCATCGTGCCGAGCGCCCACAACGCCGGCGAGCGCCAGCGGCTCGCGCGCGGCGTCGCGGCATCGGGATGCTCGGCGTGCGGCACGTGCGGGAGCACCGACGGGCACGCGAGCACCAGCACGAGCGCGCTGGCCGCCGCGGCGAGCGCGAGGTGCACAGCCGGCGCCATGCCGCGCGACAGCAGCGCCCCGCCCACCGCCGCGCCGAACATGCCGCCAAGGCTGAACATCCCATGCAGCGACGACATGATCGGCTTGCCGAGCGCCTTTTCGACGGCGCTCGCTTCGGCGTTCATCGCGACGTCGAGCGTGGCCATGCCCGCGCCGAAGACGGCCAGCACGATCAGCACGATCCAGTACGCCGGCACGACGAGGATCAGCGCGGCGCAGGCGGCCATCGCGAGGCCGCCGGTCAGGCAGGCGCGGCGCGTGCCGACCCGCGCGATCCACGACGCATTGGTCACCATCGCGCCGATCGATCCGCCCGCCACCGCGAACAACGCGAACGACAGCATCGCCGGATTCAGATGGAAGCGGTCGCGCACCGTCGGCACGTGCACGCCCCACGACGCGTACATCATGCCGGCGATGAAAAATACCGCCATCGTGGCAATGCGTGCGCGTTGCCGTGCGGTGACGGACAGATTGCGATGCGCGGCGGGCAGGACGGCGAATTCGGAGGCTTGGTGATCGGGCACGGAGGTCTCGAAGCGAAGTGCGCGAGAAAGCGCATTGAAAGCGGATCTTCGATTCTATCGAAGCGTGGTGGCGAATGCTTGGAGCCGTGGGATCGGGCGCATACGATTGATAGGCTGGGGGATGCAACCTGGCGGTATTGCCGGCTTTCATGCCGTGGCACGCCGCAGTTGGTTTTTGCATTGCCGCGCGGCGGCTTTTCTGCCGCTCACCGCTTTCCGTTCATTCCTAATTCACCGAGGAACGCTCAGTTGAACATTCCGGCTCACGCTCCGCTGCATCTGCTGCACACGGCCACGGTCGGCACGCTCGCCACCCATGCTCGCCAGCCCGAGGGCTTTCCGTATCCGTCGGTGCTGCCGTTCGCGCCGGACGCGCGGCATCGTCCGACGATCCTCGTAAGCCGGCTCGCGGAGCACACGCACAACCTGCACACCGATCCGCGCGCCGGTTTTCTGGCCGTCGACGCACCCGACGGCGACGTGCTGGGCGGCCAGCGCGTCACGCTGCTTGGCCGCTTCGAGCCGGTCGGCTCGAGCCCGGAACTGGCGCGGCGCTACCTGCGCTATCACCCGGACGCGGAGCGCTACCTGATGCTGGGCGATTTCACGTTCTGGATCATGGAGGTCGAGCGGCTGCGCTACATCGGCGGCTTTGGCGCGATGGGCTGGCTCGATGGCGCCGAACTCGATCCGCTGCCGCCGCTTGCAGTCAGCGAGGAGGACGCGCTGATCGCGGAATTCGGTCGCCGGCTGAGTGGCGCGGGCGGCGTCGAATTGCTGGGTGTCGACCGTTATGGCGCCGATCTGAAACGCAACGGCGTGCGCCACCGTTTCGCATTCGATGGCGCCCGGTCCGATACCGGGACATTGCACGCCGCGCTCGAAGTCTGCATCGAGCGGCATGCGGATTAAAGTATTTATCATTTATCGAGAAAACGCGCATGCGCCAGTCGCGACGAACGGGGTCTTTGTCTCAATAGTGCGCGGCTTATCCAAGCCAAAGCTTTCATGCCGTGAAATGTTCGATGTGCAATGGACCGCTCAAGTCTCATTTCTTGATAGTCAAATCGTGTAAATATGCAGATGAGTGGACTTTTTTAGCGACATGCGAAATCAGCGATTAGAAAGGCCGTAGTCCGACCCAAAAGCAGCGCAGGAAACTTTTTGAAACGAATTTAAATTAATTTTTTCCGGTTGCTTATCCAGCCTTTCTATTTTGTGTTAATCTCGCCGTCAAATTCCGAGGCATGAAACCTTCAAAGGCGAGTCGGCAAAAGACCGGCGGTCATTTATCCATACCACAAGGGAAACCTATGTCTTCTTACAAGGAACTGCTCGCGCAGCGCGAGAAGCTCGAAAAGCAGATTGAAGAAGCGAAGTCGCGCGAATACGCGGAAGTCTTGAATGAAATCAAGCAGAAGATGGCGGATTACGGCATTTCGCTGAGCGAACTCGGCGGCGGCCGCGCACCGAAAGGCGCTAAAGCGAGCCGGCCGCGCGCAGGCGTCGCGCCTAAATATCGCGATCCGGAAAGCGGCAGCACGTGGTCGGGTCGCGGCAAGCCGCCGCGCTGGATTGCGGGTCTTGATCGCGAAAAGTTTCTGATCCAGAAGTAATCACGATCAGGCGGGCAGTGAGGGTTGGCCGCACGTAGTACGAATAGCGGCAATCCACCGCGTTTATAGCCTACTGCAGAATCTGAAAAAGCCGCGCACCGTTCAGGGCGCGGTTTTCGTCATTTGCGGCGCCGAGTTTTTTGTCGCATGCGCTTCAGGCAACTGGAACGCGAATGCTTTTCGTTTAGATAAGCGATTGATTTAAAAAGGTTTTTCCCCGATTTTCCCTGCGTGCGCGATTCGCGGCGGGTACAATAACAATAATTGACCTTTCCGCCTCTTCAGCATGCAGTCCGCCGCGATCGCCCAAACCACCGAGAAACAACGCGTTGCGCGCAAAAGTACTTTTGCGAGTATTGCGCTCAATAGCGTGTTGATGACGCTGCAAATCGCCATCGGCACGATCGCGCACTCGCAGGCGCTAGTTGCCGACGGTATCCATTCCCTTGCCGATCTTATTTCCGATTTTGTCGTGCTGATTGCCAATCGGCACAGCGGGGCCAAGCCCGACGCGGATCACAATTACGGGCATAGCCGTTATGAGACGGTGGCGTCGTTATTTCTCGGCGCGCTGCTGATCTCGGTCGGCGTCGGCATGTTGTGGCGCGCCGGTACGCGGCTCGCCGACCTGCAAAATATTCCCCCCGTGCACATGAGCGCGCTCGCGGTCGCGGCGCTCGTGCTGGTCTGCAAGGAAGCGCTGTTTCGCTACATGCTGCGCGAGGCGAAGCGCGTGCGTTCCGCGATGCTGATCGCGAACGCATGGCACGCGCGCTCTGACGCGGCATCGTCGCTGGTGGTGGGGATCGGCGTGATCGGCAGTCTCGCCGGCTTGCGGTTGCTCGACCCGATCGCGGCGGCCATCGTCGGTTTCATGGTCGCGCGCATGGGCTGGACCTTCGGTTGGGACGCGCTGCAGGATCTGTCGGACCGCGCGCTCGACGAAACCGCCGCGGCCGACATGCGCGCATTGCTGATGTCCACCCCCGGCGTGCGTGACGTGCACGAAATGCGTACGCGCAAGATGGGCGATTTCGCGCTCGTCGACGCGCACATTCTGGTCGATCCGATGATTTCGGTATCGGAAGGGCATTACATCGCGGAGTCGGCGCGTCTGCGTGTGCTGACCGACAAGCGCGTGCTCGACGCGCTGATCCACGTCGATCCGGAAAACGATGCGCTCGCGCATCCACCGGTCGATCTGCCGCCGCGGGAGCGCGTGACCGCCGAGGTCGACGCGGCGCTGGCGGCCTGGGGCTTGCAGGCCGCTGGGATAAATCTGCACTACCTGAGCACCGGGCTCGACGTGGAGGTGGTGTTACCGGCGGTGGCGTCCGTTGAAGGGCGCGCTGCGGACGGCCCCGAGGCCGCGCGTCTGCTGGAAAGCGAGGCGCAGTCGCTTGGGCGCGTCGATCTGGAGGCGCTCAAGCGTCGTCTCGGCGCGCGCAAGCTAGACGTGCTGCTGCAACGGGATATCTCGGCCGCGCAAGGCGGTCCGGCGGCGGAACTCCAGACCGGCGTCGCCCCCGGCGCTCGGTCAACTGCCACGGAGCCTCACAACGCCGCCTGAGTCCGACGAGTTTCGGGCATCCGATGCCGCGAACCTTCATGCCGCCCGCGGCGGCGGCATCCGTCACAACGGCAACTGCGTATCGAACTTGATTTCGCGCAGCACGACGCTCGTCCGCACCTGCGCGACGGCTGGAATCTTGAAAATGCGTTCGTGCAGGAAGCTGTCGTACGCCTTGATGTCCGGCGCGACGATCTTCAGGATGTAATCGGATTCACCGGTCGTGCTGTAGCACTCGGTCACTTCGGGGCAGGTGGCGATTTCCCGCTCGAACTGCTCGACGCCGCCTTCGGTGTGGCGCGTCAGATGGATATGCGCGAGCGCGCACACGTGCAAGCCGAGTTTTTCGCGATCGAGCAGCGCCGTGTAGCGCTGGATCACGCCCGACTGTTCCATGTCCTTGATGCGCCGCCAGCACGGCGTGCTCGACAGCCCGACCTGGTCGGAGATTTCCTGCACGGAACGACGTGCGTCGAGCTGCAGTAGGCGCAGGATCTTCTGTGAGAACGTATCGAGTGTCAACTGCGCCTCCGTTAGCGTCGCCGTATCAACGCATGGTAGAGGGCGCGAAAACGAAACGCAATGTAAAACGGCTCTCGCGAGCGAGATTGCCTAATTTACCGGGTCGGGAGCGGCGTTTTGCCCTGAGCCGTCCCCATCATCCTTGCCGTCCCCCGGCAGCTCGGGCTGACGCGCGCGCAAGTCCTTCAGCATGTTGCAAAAGAGGGCACCCTGCTCGATCGCGTCGTCGAGCGCGACGTGCGTGTGCGGATGCTCGTCGAACCAGTGCTTCGGAAAGCGCGGCTTGATGTTCTTGCGGTACGGCAGACCGGTCATCGCGAACGCGAGCGTCTTGATGTCGAGCGCCGACCACGAAAACGGGCAGCGGCCGACGAAGCGCATCATGTACCAGAACATATAGGTGAAGTCGAAGCCGGCGGGCATCGCGACGAACACCGGCTTGCCCGGCAGCGCCTCGACCCATTCGACGTAGGCGGTCAGGGCGGCCTCGGGTTTCTGCAAGTCCTGGCGGCAGGCCGCCCATGCTTCCGGCTGGGTCTTCCACCACGCTTCCTGAACCGGATGCGGCGCTGCGCCTTCGAGCAGTTCGAGATTCGCCGAGAACGTCGCGATCAGCTGCTTGTCTTCGGTGTATGCGGCGGATGCGAAGCTCAGCATCGAGTGCGGGCCGGGGATCGGGCCGTCCGCTTCGACGTCGGTACTCACATAGATTTCGCTGCTCATGCGCCCACTCCGTCGGCGACGTAGGGATTCGTGCGGCGCTCGGCGCCGAACGTCGAGGTCGGGCCGTGGCCGGGCACGAACGTGACGTCGTCGCCGAGCGGCCAGAGTTTGTCGCGGATCGAGCGGATCAGGTCCGCATGATTGCCACGCGGGAAATCCGTGCGGCCGATCGAGCCGGCGAACAGCACGTCGCCAACTAGTGCAAGCCGGTGCGCGCGGCTGAAGAAGACCACATGGCCCGGCGTGTGGCCGGGGCAGTGGTAGACCTCGAGGGTTTCGTCGCCGAATTGCACGGTGTCGCCGTCTTGTAGCCAGCGGTCCGGCTCGAAGGCGTCGGCGGCCGGGAAGCCGAAGCGCGTGCTCTGGTCCGGCAGCATGTCGAGCCAGAAACGTTCGTCGGGATGCGGACCTTCAATCGGCACGCCGTAGTGGCTGGCGAGTGTCTTCGCGCCGGCGCAATGATCGATGTGGCCGTGGGTCAGCAAGACTTTCTCGACGGTCACGTTCTGCCGCGCGATCTCGCGCTGGATCATGTCGAGGTCGCCGCCCGGATCGACGACGGCAGCGCGCCCGGTGGCCTCGCAAACGAGCAGCGAGCAGTTCTGCTGGAACGGCGTGACGGGGATCAGGGTGACTTTCATGGCTGGACGACGCGCTGGAAAAACGTTGATTGTACCGGGCCTCGCGACAGCCTCCACCGCCCATGCGACGGGGCCGGCTCACGGCCCGTCTCGGTCTTTCGTATGTCCATTTTTGCGATAAATGTGAAGATTGATCAAGTTTTTGAGCAGCTCACCATCCCAAAAAAAAGTTTTGGGTATAATGGACTCCATGCACTAGGAATTGTGCTGCCACAAGGCGATGCGTTCCCACAAAAAGGGAATGCCGCTCGCCGTTCAAGTAAGGGCTGTCGGAATGCCGACGGCCATCCAGTATCGATGCGTTCGATGCACACGTCTTGCCCAGCCAGGCGCCGCGCGCCTGCTACGGAATTAATCTCCGTGACGCTGGGTGGGGCCTACGCCGCCGTTCCTGCGCGCTGAGTTGCGCGCGCAAGAACGTGTCATTGCCACGTTCAGTTGGCGGCATGTGGGGTCTGGTCAGGCTGCCGGGGACAGGTTGCGCCAGACGTGAAAATTAACCGTGCGGTAGCGGCTGAGTGAGCCGTATCCGGGCTTTGACGTACTGCGCATTTTCGCGCGGCGCGTTGTCGTCCCTACCGCCGGAGCCGCAAGCAACATACCCAGCAGTTTGCGGGTGACGCGGCTCGACAATGTGATTGCACGTCTTATGAAAACTCGGCTAACCCGTGGTGTAGGGACTCTTTTTGCCTTTTTTGTACTGGTCGGCTGTGCCACGCCTCCGGGCGCGCCCGATACGTCCGCGAACGACACGCCGCAAAGTACAAAGAACACGCACCTGAGCTCTTTCGGACCGCAATCGTTCGGTAGCGCGCCGGCCTCGAGCCCGAGCGCGTCGAACGCGCCCGCGTCGCCGCTGGCTGACGCGCAGCCGCTCACCGACGACGGCGTCGACGTCGCGGACTTCCATCAGATCGGACGCGCGTCATGGTACGGACGCTTCTTCCACGGCCGCCGCACCGCCAATGGCGAGCGTTACGACATGCATGCCCTGACGGCCGCGCATCGCACGCTGCCGCTCGGCTCGTACGTGCGCGTGACCAATCCGGCCAATTCGCGCTCGGTGATCGTACGGATCAACGACCGCGGCCCGTACGCCCGCGGCCGCGTGATCGACCTGTCGATGGCGGCCGCTGCCATGCTCGACATGCGCCACACCGGCACCGCGCGGGTCAAGATCGAAGGGCTCACGCAGCAGGAAGCGCGCGCCGAGCTGAACGAGACGCTCGCGTCGAACTCGGACTCGAACAAGTGATGTGACGTTACGTGGCGATGATGCCGCGTCGGCTGAACCAACCGTCTGCAGAAAATCGAAGGGCCGCGACATGCGGCCCGTTTTCTTTGCCTTCCGCCGTTTACCCGCCCGGCTTGGCTCTCAGGCGTCGGGCTTGTCTTCCTTCAGCGCCAGCGCGCGCGCGTACAACACGTTGCGCGATGCGCCCGTGAGCGCCGCCGCGACCTTCGCCGCGCTGCTCACCGTCAATTCTTCCAGCAGGATGCCGAGCAGCGCGTCGTGATCGTGCTCGCCGGCCGCTTCGGGCGCCGCGCCTTCGACCACTAGCACGAATTCGCCACGCTGCCGGTTCGCGTCGGCAGCGAGCCACGTTGGCCCTTCGGCCAGGGTGCCCTGGTGTAGGGCTTCGTGTAACTTCGTCAGTTCCCGCGCGATCAGCAGACGGCGTGTGCCGCCGAACGCATCGGCGAGCGCCTGGACCGTCTCGACGATCCGGTGCGGCGCTTCGTAGAACACCATCGCGTGAGGATGTTGCGCGAGCGCTTGCAAAGCGGCGGCGCGCGCCTTCGGCTTCGGCGGGAGGAAGCCGAGGAACGAGAACGTCGCGACCCAGTCGCCGGTCGCGCTGAGCGCGGTGGCGAGCGCACTCGCGCCGGGCAGCGGGACCACCACGAAGCCGGCCTCGCGCACGGCATCGACGAGCTTGGCGCCGGGGTCCGAGATGCCCGGCGTGCCCGCGTCGGACACGTAGGCCACGCGCTCGCCGGCCTGCAGATACTCGATCACGCGCTGCGCGGCGGTGCGCTCGTTGTGCTGATGCACGGCGACGAGCGGCTTCGAGATGCCGTAGCGCGCGAGCAGCTGACCGGTGTTGCGGGTGTCCTCGGCGGCGATGCGATCCGCGAGTCCGAGCACGTGCAGCGCGCGCAGCGTGATGTCGGCGATGTTGCCGATCGGCGTGGCCACCACATACAGCGCGGCGGCGGGGTACTGCTGCCCTTGCGCGAGTTCGGAGAGAGGAGTCATGAGACGGAAGACACAAACAGACGGAACGAGGCCGACATTGTGCCATGTGGGCTTGCGCGAGCAGGCCGCGCCGAAGACTGCGCAAAAGATGCCCATACACGCCGGTCCAAAAACCGCCCACAACTTTTCCTGCGCTCACCAGTCCAAATCCGTCGGCGCGGCTTTCGAAGCACGCGCGCGAGAATTTTTGCAGCGCCAGCGTCTGCGCTTCGTGGCGCGCAACGTCGCCTGTCGGGGCGGCGAGATCGATCTCGTGATGAGTGATCGTGACGGCGCGCTGGTGTTCGTCGAAGTTCGCGCGCGTGCGCAGCGGCATTATGGCGGTGCGGCTGCGAGCATCGGTTGGCAGAAGAGACAGCGCATCGTGCGAGCGGCGCGGCACTATCTCGCGACGCGCGCCACGACGAACCGCGGCCCGCGCGACGAACCCGCGTGCCGCTTCGACGTCGTCGCGTTCGAGAGCGGCAGGCTCGTGTGGTTGCGCGATGCGTTTCGCGCCGACGAAGTCTGACCGACAGCGCAGACAACGCGCGTGAGTGCGATAAACTTGCGCTCGCGTGCCGCGCGAACTCATCGGCGGCCACAGCCTGGCAGTATGACTTCACAACACGGCCGCGCAGTGCGGTCCATTCGCGGTAGAAGATAGAGACTCGATGTCAGTCGAACGCATCCAACAACACTTCCGCGACAGCGCGGCAGTCAAACTCGAAGCCCTCGAAACCCTGTCGATGCCGATCGCCGCCGCGATCGACACGATGTTCGCCGCGCTCGCCAACGGCAATCGCATCCTCGCGTGCGGCAACGGCGGTTCGGCCGCCGACGCGCAGCATTTCGCGGCCGAGCTGATCGGCCGCTTCGAGCGCGAGCGGCCAGGTCTGCCGGCCATTGCGCTCAGCACCGACACCTCCGTGCTCACCGCGATCGCCAACGACTATTCGTTCGAACAGATCTACGCGAAACAGGTCTGGGCGCTCGGTCAGCCCGGCGACGTGTTGCTCGCGATCACCACATCCGGCAATTCCGCGAACGTGCTCGCCGCGATCGAAGCCGCGCATGAGCGCGAAATGATCGTCGTTGCGCTGACCGGCAAGGGCGGCGGACGCGCGCAGCAAGTGCTGAGCGACACCGACATCCACGTGTGCGTGCCGTCCGACCGCACGGCGCGCATCCAGGAAGTGCACCTGCTGACCATCCATTGCCTGTGCGACGGCATCGATGCCATGTTGCTCGGCGAAGACTGAGACTGATTTCGAAGGAGAGCTAGTTGATGAGCGTTTTCCGCATCAAGAAGACACTGGTGAGAACCGTGCTCGTGGTCGGGGTCGCGGCGGGCCTGTCGGCCACGCTGCAAGGCTGCTTTCTCGCTGTCGGGGCCGCGGCGGGCGGCGGCGCGCTGATGGCGACCGACCGCCGCACGCTCGGCGCGCAGACCGAGGATCGCGAGATTCAGGTGAAGGCGCTGTCGCAGATCAGCCAGAATCTGCCGGACTCCGCGCACGTTAACGTCACGGTGTTCAACCGCCGCGTGCTGCTGACCGGCGAGGTCGCGGGCGAGGCGTCGAAGCAGCGTGCCGAGAGCATCGTGCGGAACATGAACAACGTGAATACGATCGTCAATGAACTGGCGATCGCGCCGGCGAGCTCGTTCTCGTCGCGCACCAACGACACCTACCTCGAAACGCGCGTGAAGACCGCTCTGATCGCGGAGAAGAACATTTCGGCGAACAATTTCAAGGTCGTGGCCGAGCGCGGCAACGTCTATCTGATGGGCCTCGTCACGATGAATGAGGGCAATATCGGCGCCGACGTCACGAGCCGCGTGCCGGGCGTCGTCGAGGTGGTCAAGGTGTTCCAGTACATCCAGCCGCAGGAAGCCGAAGCTGCTGCGGCCGCCGGTGCGACGGCGCCGGTGGCCGCCTCGCAGCCCGAGGTCAGCGAGCCGACGGTCGGCGCGATTCCCGATTCGTCGGTGAGCGCGCGGCCGCTCGATCAGCAGGCGCCTGCGCCTGTCAACTCGTCGACGTCGGTGCGACCGGGTAATCCGAAGGCGGTGCCTTGATGCGCGGTATGACGCGTGCGGGTGTCGTGTTCGCGTTGGCGGTGGGCGCGCTCGCCGGCACGATGGCGTCGGGTGCTCGCGCGGCCGAGGCGCCGCGCGGCCAGCAGGTCGCCGCCGCGAATGCATGCATGGGCTGTCACGCCGTCGATCGCAAACTGGTCGGTCCGTCGTTCCAGCAAATCGCCGCGAAGTACAAGGGCGACGCGCAGGCGCCGGCCAAGCTCGCGCGCAAGGTGAAGGACGGCGGCTCCGGCGTATGGGGGATGATTCCGATGCCGGCCCATCAATCGATGAGCGATGGGGATATCCGCGCGGTGGTCGACTGGGTGCTCGCGGGCGCGCCGTCCAGATGAGGTTTTCCCGGGGCTGGAGGCTTGGCAAAAGGGAAAATGGCTGTGCTAGAATTATTTTTGTGTTGGGGGGGTAGCTCAGCTGGGAGAGCGTCGCGTTCGCAATGCGAAGGTCGGGAGTTCGATCCTCCTCCTCTCCACCAAAAGTTTCTTTTAAAATCAGCCGGTTAGGCTGATTTTTTTTTGGTGCGCCAGGCATGGCGCGTAGCGCCGTGGCTGGCGCTGTCCGACCCGCTGTGGTGGCGAGCCGGATGACTTGGGGGTGAAAGTCCTCTGCACACCCGGCAAGGGGAAGTGCTAGCTGAACGGCAAGGCTGTCCGTCGTAAGGCGGAATCTGAAGGAAGCCGCAGGCAAAATGCTGGCCTGACGAACAGGAAGCGGATATCAGGCGGTGTGGCGGGGTGAGCAGTCCAAGATCTGTAAAGCCCAATACTTGCACGGAACGCCACGATGTAGATCCGACAGGCATAAGCAGGAAGGTCGCGCGCATTACCCTGGGAGCCCCGTCAGTCTGCCTTGTGCTACTGGCATCGCAAGGTGCCGGGATGGGCTGGCGGGAGTCAGCAGAGGCCATAGTAGCGGCTCGGAACCGGAGCAGTGAAGGGCCGAACCTGACGAGAGTGGATAGTCACGCGTGCTCTCTGAGCGTTTGGGCACAAGTCTCGGCACAGCCGGGAGCCTGCGATCAAACTTGACGGCCGGAAGCCTGAGAGAGGTTGGGGTGTCCATTGAACGACAGGCGACACGACGAACGAAACGAAGCTCGCTGGAGCAATCCAGTCGTCAGGAAACGCCGGATACGTGATCCGTACGTCCGGTGTTGTGGGAGGACGGCGGGGGCAACCCCGCCTCCTACCCGATTGCGTTGCTTCCGTCGTCGTCTGACTCGACACCCCGCAGGGTGACAGGATAGTTGCCTATCTTGACGGGATCCCATGCGCTTCAAGACGGGGTCAACAGTCGGGTCCGACCGTTGGCGGTTAGCTGAATGGCGCTGGGCTGTTGCGTCCCGGACTATTGGCAATGAATGGATCGTTAGAACCGACAGCCGTTACAGGCCGTTCAATGGTCGGCCAACGGCGGGATTGGCGGAAGGCCGACTGTCGGACAGTTGGTCGAATTCAAGTTGGCATCCGCCGCATTGACGATGTGATTGTCCCGCAATGGTCGGCAACGGTTGGACCGTCTCTACCATTGCATGGTGGGACGTAAGCGTCATTTGAAGGCCGTATCGACGTCGACGTTGAGAGTGTCCAAAGTGATGCCCATCACTTCGAGTAGTGGGGACCACTTTGATGACAGAGATCGACTGTGCCGGGAGCCGCAAGGGGCGGCCGAATTACGCGCCTCAATTCAGGCGTGAAGTTGCGATGGCAGCGTGCGAGCCGGGCATCTCGGTGGCAAAGCTCGCGCAGTCGCACGGTCTGAATCCGAACATGGTGTTCAAGTGGCGCAGGCAGTACCGTGCTGGTCTGCTGGACAACAGGACGGTGAGCGAGACGGCAGTGTTCGTTCCGGTGGCGATGTCGCCGGATGATTCGATGGCGGTTTCGTCGCTACCGGTGCCGACAGCGCAATTGCCATTGCGCGCACAGGAAGCCGCGACTTCAGGTATCGAGATCGAGCTCAATGGCGCACGCGTGCGAGTGAGCGGGAAGGTAGACCCAGCCCAGCTGCGACTGGTGCTGCATTGCCTGAGGCCGGCATGATCGCGCTGCCGACCGGCACCCGCATCTGGCTCGCCGCAGGCGTCACCGACATGCGCCGTGGCATGGATGGTCTGGCTGCACTGGCGCAGGTGGCCCTTGAGCAAGACCCGTTCTCGGGCCACGTGTTTGCCTTCCGTGGTCGCCGGGGCGATCTGGTGAAACTGCTGTGGTGGAGTGGCGATGGAATGAACCTGTACGTCAAGCGCCTGGAGCGAGGCCGTTTTATCTGGCCGCAGGCCGACGCGGGATGCATCCATCTGTCGGCGGCACAACTGTCGATGCTGCTCGAAGGCATCGACTGGCGACGCCCCGAACGGACGTGGAAGCCCACATGCGCCGCGTAAATTTGCCCCCACTTCTGAACGTGCCTGGTAAACTCCCAGACATGCCAGTCAACCGACTCCCCGACGACATCGACACACTCAAGCGCATGCTTGTTTCGCGCGAAGAAACCATCGCGCGCCTGCTCGCCGAGATCTCGCGTCTGAAGCGCTGGCAGTACGGGCGCTCGTCGGAACGCATGGCAGAACTGACGGGACAATTGCAGCTCGCACTGGGTGACGGGACACTGCCGCAACAAGGTGCCGTGCCCGCATCGGCGCCAGAAGCGGCGTCGGATGAACCCGTAGACACGGCAGCGCCGGTGGTTCCACTGCGCCGCCGCTCGCGCGAATTCCCTGCGCACCTGCCACGCGAGGTGGTGGAGCACCGGCCACAGGGCTGCGACTGCCCCGAATGCGGTGGCCGGCTGCGCAAGCTGGGTGAAGACGCCTCCGAGATGCTGGACTACGTGCCGGGGTACTTCCGGGTGATCCGCCACGTGCGCCCCCGGCTGAGCTGCAGCCGTTGTGCGAAGGTCGTCCAGGAAGCGGCGCCGTCGCGCCCGATCGCACGTGGCATGGCCGGTGCGGGTCTGCTGGCACAGGTGATGGTCGCCAAGTACGCTGACCATATGCCGTTATACCGGCAGGTAGGAATCTATCGCCGTGCCGGCATTGAACTCGATCGTGCCACGCTGGCCTCGTGGGTTCGCGAGTGCGCCGCACTGCTGCAGCCGCTGGCGGATGCCGTTGGCCGGTATGTGCGTGAGGCGCAGAAAATCCATACGGATGACACGCCCGTCCCGGTGCTGGAACCCGGACGCGGCAAGACACGTACGGCACGCTTGTGGACGTATGTACGCGATGACCGGCCGGCGGGCAGCCGGGCACCCCCGGCAGTCTGGTACCAGTACTCGCCCGACCGCAAGGGAGAGCGACCTCGTACGCATCTGCAGGGCTGGTCGGGCATCCTGCAGGCAGATGCCTTTAGTGGCTACGATGCGCTGTACCGCGATGGCACGATCATCGAGGCAGCATGCTGGGCGCATGTGCGGCGCAAGTTCTACGACCTGTACGAACTGGAGCGTTCGCCAGTGGCGCAGGAGGCACTCAGCCGCATCGCAGCCCTGTATGCCATCGAGCGCGAGGTGCGCGGCCACAAGCCGGAGGTCCGGCAGTCCGTGCGCATGGCGCGGGCATTGCCGCTCGCAGGTGCACTGAAGGACTGGCTGGAACATACGCTCGCGCAGGTCTCGGCGAAGTCAGGCCTTGGCAAGGCGATCCGGTATGCGCTGGGGAACTGGCCGGCGCTGGTGCGCTACTGTGAAGACGGACGCATCGAGATAGATAACAACACCGCGGAGCGATCGATCAGGCCGCTGGTTCTCGGCAGGCGCAACTATCTGTTCGCCGGTTCTGACGGCGGTGGACAGAGTGCGGCGGTCATCTACAGCCTGATCGGCACGGCACGCCTGAATGGCATCGAACCGTATGCGTATCTGCGTATGGTGTTCGAGCGCATCGCCGATCATCCCATCAACCGGATCGACGCGTTGCTGCCGTGGCATTTGATGCCGGTGGAGCAGCCATTCCAGCAGGCCGCATGACGATGGCATCGACTCGCAAACCCGCGTTACGCGCGGTCAATTCACAGGTACCGGTCTACCAGCTGCGCATCGAGCTGAAGTATCTGAAGCCGGCGGTCTGGAGACGGGTACTGGTCCCTGCCTCGATCAGGCTGCCGAAGCTGCACGTCGTGCTGCTGTGGGCGATGGGCTGGGATGGCGGCCACCTGCACGAATTCGTGTTCGGCGACATCAACTACGGGGTGCCCGATCCGGACTTCCCGAGTGACCCACCGATGCTCAACGAAGCGCGGGTGAGCCTGGGCAAGGCGCTCGGTGCACTGAAGTCATTCACCTACATCTACGATTACGGTGACAACTGGCAGCATCGTGTGAAGGTCGAGAAGGTCTTGCCACCTGACCCTCAGCTGCGCTCGCCCCTCTGCCTGGACGGCCGCAATGCCTGTCCACCGGAAGATGTTGGCGGCGTACCCGGCTACATCGAGTTCCTCGACGCGATCATCGATCCGGCTCATGACGAACACCAGCGGTTGCTCGACTGGTGCGGCGGTAGTTTCGATCCTGTTGCCTTTGACCTCCAGAGCGTCAACGAACGCCTCTTCGAAATCAAATTCTGATCGTCAAGGCGGCCTTCAAATGTCGCTTACGGTGGGACTGTTGGTTCGCGGTGTTGACTGTTGCTGTCTGCGGATGAGCCAATCCATTCCTTGTTCGAGCGTCAGGGACCGCTGGCGGGAATCGGGCTGCCTTGACGGCTTCCGTTTCGCCCATGGACCATACACGGTATATGATGAAATCTGACCGGTACCATATTGGTCGGTCAGTCAATTGACCGACTGATGGTAGACAACGGTACCACCACTGTGACCAATACCGCTGTGACATTGGTGGTACCCATCGGTACCGGTCAGTCAATTGACGACTGAGGGGCAACGGTGCCGACATTGCGCCAATACCCACTGTGACACTGGTTGCTATCGCGTGTCACGGTGGGTGATGGGCAAACAGTCGGTCCACTGTGCGGACGATAGCCGCAGCGACGCTACGTGACCGGTCTTCCCGCGTGGTTCAAGGTAATGCACTCTCGTCCTGATATGTAGCGGGACTATGTACCGCTGAGTTTGCAGTCAGAACCTCACACCGCCAAACTAGCCTGTTGCCGATACAGTTCAATCTCTACGGATTCTCTTTCCATTACGCGTTCGTGCACTGCACGCATCACGTCCGGTGATGTCCCTTTGTCTAGGAATCGGAAGGCGGACGCGGCTACATATTCTCGAAGTTCTTCGAACGCCATCCACCTTCGATTTTCAGCCTGCGCGACCTGTCCAGTAGTGTTGGAACCGCTGAAGATGTCCACAACGAGGTCGTTCTGGTCAGTGAGCATTCTAATAAAAAACTCGGGAAGCTTGGCGGGAAAGCGGGCCGGATGAGCTTTCATTCCAACGGCCTTACAGCCGGCGAGGTATTGTCCGTTCGATTCTGAATTGGGGATTTGAAGTAGGTTGGGTGGGATCGCGCCCCCATTGTCCTTCGCAAATCCTCGGCCAATATCGTGCCCCGAAGGCCGCACCTTAGGTGTGTAAAACTTCTCTGGGTCCTCAATAAGCTTTTTCATCCGGTCGCTGTAAGGCGCTAAAACCTTGGACACATCGGCCTTGGGCCATTCCGTCTTGCTGAACCACCAGACCGTATTGATGGAATCCTTCACACGCAATTTGCGCTTGTTGACCCATTCGATGGGACTTGGCAGCTTCGAGGAATTAAACCAATAGAAGTCCTCGGCCAAGAAAAATCCAATCTCATCGACCATCCGAATCATGACTCGGAAGTTGTAAAGGCTCCTGGCGGGGACCCCCTTCATGTAAGCCCCGCCAAAGTCAACCACAAAGCTTCCATCAGCTTTCAGCTTTCGGTGTACGAGGCTAGCAAACTCCAAAAACCAGTCGATGTATTCGTGCTGGTCCAGATTGCCATATTCCTTCTGACGCTGCAGGGCGAAGGGAGGACTGGTGATGACTAGGTTAACGCTGTCGTCTGGCAACTCTGCAAGCAATTTGCGGGAATCGCCAACGTATGCGGCGCCCTTGGACGTGTAGTACGCAGGAACTGTCTGGATCATCGGAAAGTGCTACTTATAGTCTGTAGATTCATCGGCATCATCGATGGAATTATCCCGCGGATGACAAGCATTTCAAACCCCTCCGCAACGAGAAAGCTGTTCGCTCGAAACGTGAGGACGGCGCGGGAGCGGCTTCATTTGTCGCAAGAGACTCTGGCTGATTTGGCTGGACTTCACAGGACCTACGTCGGTTCTGTGGAACGGGGTGAGCGAAACATCTCAATCGATAACATCGAACGGCTAGCTAAGGCATTGAACGTCTCTCCCGCGTCATTACTCGGAGAGACCAAAGAGTGACGACCCTACGACCGCACGACGACTATGACCGGCTGTTGGAAGCGTGGCCGGCAGTGCAAGAATATCAATCGCTTGCTACGCGACACGGCATTGACGACATCTTCCAAGATAACGGGGGGAAGCTGTTGCAGGTGCTGCTCTTGATGGGATTGAAGATCATTCCGGGAAGAGAGGGCAACGATGCCGTGGACTCTTCGGGACGTGAGTGGGAATTGAAATCCGTCAACATCGAGTTGACCAAGGGATTTTCAACCCATCATCACATGAACCCGGTCATCATCGCGAAGTACAGGCAAGTACCGTGGATGTTCGCTATCTATCGCCACATCACGCTTCAGGCGGTGTACGTGCTGGAACCCGCAGATCTCGAATTCTACTACACCAAGTGGGAGCAGAAGTGGCGAGACGATGGCAACAAGGACATCAATAACCCCAAGATTCCGGTAGCTTACGTGATGCGGCATGGGCGGCTGGTCTATGGTGAGCCGCCGTCGTTCGCCACGCGAGAGCGTCAACCTACCCCGCACGATCCAGCGGGATTTGCGCCAGACGACGAGTAGTCGCTGCCACTAGCTGCGCCATCGGCGGCGGAGCCGCTTTCCGGCCATGCGACCTAGTGAGGTCCGTCGTCAATAGTGGAGTGCACTGGGTTAAGCCGCGAGCTGCGTTTTATAAAATCGCTGGGTGAAGGCGGCAGGAGACAGATAGCTTTCGCTCCGCCTTCCTCGCCGCCTTCAGCGCACATGTCCAAATTTCCTCAACGGTATGGGTCTGGCCGTTCAGCTTTTTCTGGGTCCATTCCTCGCGACTGACGATCTTACGTGTGCCTTTCTCAACCTGCCAAGCAAGATACTTGTGGCGGTTGTACCAAACTTGCGTTGTCAGCCGGTCCATAGCTTCCAACATCTCCGCAAGTCTTCTCGGCTCTTGGTCCCATTCCCGTTCCCACATCGCATAGGTAACGCGCATTGGATCGATACGTCGCAAGCACTCGGCCAAATTGATAAAGTACATTGACTTGATCTTTGAAAACGAACCGGCCAAGTCAGGATGTGGCAGCTTCTGATTGCCGTTGGTGATGCCGAAATCGTGCTTGTTATGGGCGACGAAGGCGAACCGCTGACCCGCGCCGCCCATAGTCCGCACACACTCGAAGTACGTTTCGACCAGCACTGCGTCAGCCATCGAGTTCTTGTTTTCATGATGGCACGGAGCTTTTCGATGCAGCGCACGGTCTGCCGCCCGAACCTTTACCGCATCACTTGCTTCGATGACGGCTGATGCGGACAGGACTGCAGCGATCCGCGTCAGTACGCTTTCTGCGGCACCACCCCAAATGGGAATACGGCGGTCCAAGTCCGACAGGTAGTCCAGCACCCGTCCCTTTTGCCGCTTATCGCCCTGAGCCCTGCGGATGGCGCTCTCCACCCGATCGAAGTGTGCCGAAAGGCCCCTCGCGCTCGATTGGGCAACCCGAGCACGATTTTTATGGAATTCATCGACAACGATGCGCGGTACTAGCAGCGTCACTCGTCCATCCGAAAGAAGCCTCTCTATTAGGAGGTCGAGCAAAGGACTCTGCTTCGCATCTGCCGCAAGGTGCAGTCAAACGCTGGTGTCGATGAGCACATCAAACATGGCTGGTGAGCGTTATTGGAAGCGGCGGATCGGCGACAAGATGACCTCCTCGCGTCGGTCGTCACAACGATGCCAGTTCGATTGACGCCGGACCGACGACTCTCACCGTTACTGGCTGCATCTGTTCGAAATTCGCTTGAAACCAGTCCCTCAACGGCGAGTATCCATAAACGCGCGGCGTGCTGTTGGAGTTGGTCGTCCTGTCGAATCTCCCCTGAACGAGTGCTTTCTCAGGACCGCAATAGATGTCGATGCCAGTCCCCTGTGGTCCGAATAGATGCTGGTTCTCGACAGTGACGTTGAAGAAGCCGTTTTTGTAGTACGTCGGCTGTAGAATGAACTGGAACGACGGTGCAGATGCGGACATTTCGGCGTCAATGTCAGGCGCGACATCATCGGCATCCAACTCGGGGGCCTCCTCGTCATCTCCATCGTCTTTCGTGCTCTTGCTACGCATCCCGTTCCACGGCGGTGACAGCGTCCTGATGATGCTGTCTTCCAGCGCCGCAGCGAAGTTGATCTTGAACTCTCCGTAGCGGTGCAAGCCAAGATCCGGGAGCGCCAAAATATTGACCTCCCGGCCGGCAGAAAGCAAGTCTCGGATCGCACCATTGTTTCGGGTGTTGGTCCGCTGCGACTCGCGCGGCTTCAAGTAGGAAGCGAGACGGCCCCGCAAGGTCTTAGTGGTCTTCCCTACATACAGCACGTCGTCGCCGCTGATAAATGCGTACAGCACGTTCGCATGATCCACTTTGTCCGTAAGTTCAAGGTTCAGACTACCATCCCGCCGTCGCCAACATCCCACCGGGGCGAACCCTATATCGAAAAGGCGTTTCATCAGCGCTCCATCGGTCTTAACGTCGTTTCCTAAACTCAAGCGGGGAGATACGTACGCTTCAGCGGGACGAGACGCTTCGTCTCCGTATCAGTATCCTCATAGTGGTCGATCAACGCTCGGACAATGTGATCCGATGTCCATAGGGTAAGAGGAACCGATGCGCGGTCTGCTTCGTAGTACGCCTCTTTGCTGAAGCCACCGGTACTGACATACAGTCCCCGGTCGTCTGGATGACGCCCGCCAAGGAAGCTTCGAATTTCCTTGGTCCCCATCTGACCTTTGCGGTGCTTGACTTCCACAATGATCCGTGGATGTTCAAAGCCGAACCCATCGGGCGAGGCGATGATGTCCTTACCCCGATCACTACCAGCCGGAGAAACTTGCGTCTTATAGCCCATCGCGCGAAGAATGCCAGCAATAAGGTCTTGCATCTCTGCCCAATCCAACTTGCTAACTAGGTCCTTGATCCGCTCTAGGGCCAGCGCTTCCATGCCCGACAGTGGGTCGGCTTCCACTTGTTCTTCTAATACTTCCGGGGTCGGCTGCATCGGTTTTCCGGTAGCCTCGCCAAGAAGCTCTTGCATGGCGAATTCGGCAACAACGAACACAGTCAGTGTCGATCCCAAGCTTGTCTTCGTCGCATCAGACAGACTATCCCGCTCGACTTCCTTTTCTTGCCAAGCGACAGTCCGAGTCAATGCCATCCCTGAATCCGCTAAATCTGCCTTGAATTCGCAGTCGCCCGTCATCTTTCCGATAAGGTAGGTACGGTTAGCGGGCGAATACGTGACGACCCCGTCGCCAATCGCGACCTCATTCATGAAGCGCCACACCTGTGATGCGCCTGAAATCGCGGTTTTTTCCTTGGTCGCTGGCTCAACAGTCAGATAAAGCTCGACCAATTCTTTCCGCGTCATTCCGACCTTGGCGTGAGGAGCGATCTGCGCCCAACCGATTGCAGCAATGCCTTTCTCGCGGAATTCCTCGTAGAGGCTACCGCCATCAGCCCGGATCATCCACATTTTGCTCATACGCCCCCGTCGCTTTAGCTGTCGGACGCCGCACGGTGGCCCGCACAGCGTCAATCATTAAATTTTCGTGGCCCATAATACAAAAAACCGCCACCAAGTGGGCGGTATCGGCATTGATGACGGTCCGTCAGTGAAGCAGTTCGCCGCTGTTCAATCCCGATCCGGTGTCGGCCACGGCGGGCAGCGAGTCCAGCGCACCAAAGTCGATCAGGTGTTCGTCGTTGTGCGTCTCGCCAACAAATTCCAGCCGCGATGCGAACCGCGTGACCACCGCGACAAAGTTTCCAGCAATCAGACCACATCCATACGGCATAACTAGGCTATTGTTAGGTCTTCGTCAGCGTCCACCGTGAAGACAGGCAGAAACACGTCATCGTTGAGACGCCGCGCCAAAGCGTGCTTTTGTTCGATGGTTGCTTGCCGGTTCAGAGGAAGATAGGTCGCGACTCGGACGAATTTCCGATCTGCCGTTTCGACGGTCCGCTTTAATCGTCAGTATCGACTTCACGACACAACCGCCTGATGAAGAAACGTAAGGGCAGAGCTAAAGCTGATCGATCCACCGCGCAAGTGAACGATGGACCGACCGCCAGTGCTTTTCAGGCTTGGGTCAGCTGAGCTTCATTGCCAATTCGCCAGCGTCAATCGACACATATCGTTGAAGCATAGTCGGTTACCGCCGACACAAACAGCGAACTGAGGCCGCATCGACTGGACGCCAATGGAGAAGAAGAAACCTACGACGACTGACCTTGCCCCTGTTTCGCGAATCCCATAGCTGAGAGATTTATGCGGCTCGCCCCTGTTGAGCGGCGAACCAGTTTTTCTCGAACGTCATGGGGCTGACGTAATCGAGCGTCGAGTGTAGCCGGCGCGAATTATAAAAGCCAAGCCAGTCGACGATTTCATCCATTGCCGCACGCCGGGTCGCAAAGTGCCGGCCATGCAGGCGTGCAACTTTCAACGAACCCCACAGGCTTTCGGTCGGTGCATTGTCCCAGCAGTCGCCGCGCCGACTCATCGACGAGCGCATGCCGTAGGCCTTCAGCGTGTCCTGGAACAGCCCGCTGCAATACTGGCTACCCCGGTCGCTATGGACGATGACGCCAGCCTCTGGACGGCGCCGGAACCACGCCATACGCAGCGCATCGGTGACCAGTTCCGCTTTCATGTGTGGCTGCATCGACCAGCCCACCACCTGCCTGCTGAACAGGTCAATGATGACCGCCAGATAAACCCAGCCTTCAGCCGTCGCACAGTACGTGATGTCGCTCGTCCAGACCTGGTTCGGCGCCGTTGCTGTGAAGTTACGCTCCAACAAGTTCGGCGCCACCGGCAGGTTGTGATTCGAGTTCGTCGTCGCGATGTACTTGCGCTTGTGTCGGGCACGGATGCCATGCTGCGCCATCAGCTTGCGAACACGCTCCTTGCCCACGCGCACGCCGCGCGCAACGAGCTCTTTCCACATGCGCGGCCAGCCATATTCGCCCTTGACCTGCACGTGAATTGCCTTGATGTGCGCGAGCAGGGCATCGTTGCTGATACGGCATCTGTGCGGCTTGTCATCACCGCTGCGCTGCTGACGCTGATGATATCCACTGGGACTGATTCCCAGTACTTCGCACAGCATCGAGACTGGCCAGTGGCGTCGATTCCGGTCGATGAACGCGCACTTCACATCAATTCCCTTGCGAAGTACGCCGCCGCTTTTTTTGTGATGTCGAGCTCCATCTTCAGGCGAGACACTTCCGCCCTCAACCGCGCCAGTTCCATCTGCTCGGGACTGACCGGCTTCGCCCCGGCTCCGACCAGTTTGCCTTCCCTGTCCGCCTTGACCCAGTTGTGAAGGGTCTGCTGCACCACGCCCAGCGTCGCCGACACCGCAGCCAAACTCTGGCCGTTCTTTACCAGTCGGACCGCTTCCAGTTTAAATTCGAGCGTGTACTGCGCCCGCTTTGCCTTGACCGTCATCGTTTCCTCTCCTTGCTTGAGCTTACACACTCAGCAAGGGATTCGTTTTTCGGGGGCAAGCTCAGACCCGCAAAAGCGGGCGGCACTTGCGAGTGCCAGTGCTTCCCAACGAAGAGGAGGCCGTCAAGGAAAAGGCGCGGCAGGCGGGGCTCTCTGTCGCCGCGTATCTGCGTAATGGGGGTATGGGCTGCAGAATCCAGGGCGTCATTGACGCGGAACTGGTCGGCGAACTCGCAAAGATCAATGGGGATCAAGGGCGACTTGGCGGTTTGTTGAAGCTGTGGTTGACGAACAGTGAGAAGCTTGGAAACCAGGACCCGGACCATCTGCGCCGTCTCATTCATGGCGTCCTCGACCGGATCATTACGATGCAGAACACTTTACTCAGGCTTGTGACTGAATCAAGACCAAAAATTTAGCGGCTAAACATGAGCGAGCTGTAACCGAAAAAATTAGCCGCTAAACGCGAGAGGATCACGACGAAGATTTAGCCGCTAAATTTTTGAATGGCAAATGGTGCCCAGCACGGCCGAGGAAGCAATGGAGAAGCGTCTTTTCGATGAGTTGGTGGCGAGTCTGCGAGAAGCTGCTGACATTGCCAGGAGCTTTCGGAAGCTCCGAACCCGTCGGCGACTAGCCGAGCGTATCCGCGACGAACGGCTGGCGCGGCAGATGATTGGCCCTCGGGGCTTCAGAAAGAAACTGCCGCGTCAGAGACCCCTTCGCGCCCGGAGGCCGGCCAATCCGCTCGTCAGACAAAGAAAAGTCATAAGGAGATAGCCGCTTTGTGGCGACGGCGCCGGCCTGCCCCATGTCTTGGACGAACTCGTTGTATCGATGTGGGCAATACGCGCGTGGCATAGGTCATCTGTCACGCCGCGCAGCGTGACGGATGACCTATCAGCAGTGCTGTCGTGCGCCTGATGATGTGCACGATTTCTATCACGCGGCTTGTTTCCTGTCGCAGCAGAGCAGTCTATAGTTAGGTGTCTAAATCATTTTGCGTGCGCCGCCCACGCGTCCGGTCTTGTACGGCTCGGAGCGCTTCGGCAGGGCGTCGGTCTGTCTTTCGATCCGGTTTCACGCGATTCCGGCCTCGCGCTACCATGATCGAATCGTCTGCTTGCGAGGCTTTTCCATCTCCAACGATACCATCACCCTTGGTGGGGCTGGCTACGACTGCTTGCGCCAATGCGCGGGGCTGGCTGATGTGCTGCTCGACCAGCTCGAAGCGGTGTTGTGCTTGGACGATGTAGGCCGCACGGCCCGCGAGCTACTGCGGCTCGATGCGGCCCGCGAGACAGCAGAGCAGCTCGCCAATCTTGGTGGTACTCAGCCGGGCATCGAAGGCGTGGAAGCGGCGTTAGGGCATTGATCGGTCCGCGCACGCACAAGGCTCATGATGAATTCAGAACTGGCTGCCGAATTGGCTGACTAGGCACAAATGAAGGCCGCAATTCGCGAGTTGCGCAAGCTCAGAAAAGAAAGCGAGCCCCTCAACCGTGCATGGTCCTATACGCGGGTTGCCAGACTGAGGTACGAGCGGGGATACCTGTTCGCGGTCAAGCTCCTACAGGAGCGAAAGGACGGGATTTCCGCGGGCCAATAAGCAGACCGGATTTAGGGTCAATCGAGTAGCCCGCGTCGCGTAGGGCGATTAGTACATCGCTCAGATGGAAGCCGTCGAGAGGGAGATGCTGCTTGATGGCTCGCCTTAGAATGCGAGCGTAGACGTGGCTTGGGTTTTGGGCGTCTTCGATGCTAAGAGAGGCAATCGCGTCAGCAATACACGACCTAGGACTCGCTGCAGTGGCGAGGCGAATGGTCTGAATCTTCTCCCCTTCGCACGGCTTCCTAACCGTCAAAACGAGATCGACGGTAGCCACCCCTTCGGAGCCGGAGGCAAGACCCTTTACGGAGCGCTGACCCTTGTCTAGAACAGAGATATGCACTGGGGTCGGATCAAGGCCGGAGTCGCGCAAAGCACGCTGCATCAGGCCCCAAACGTTCCCGCTGCTGTTGCCAAAGACGATGGACATGTACTTCCCTGGTCGGAGTACGCGGAAGCCCTCGGAGAAAGCCGCCCGGAGTAGCCGCTCATATCGTTCGGCTGACCCAGGCTTGCGTTTCCCCGTCGTATGAACGACCGCTTCGTTCTCTGGGTTTGTCGCCTTGCCGATCCATGCCTCATGGAAGAGGTTCATGTCGCTGTAGAAAATATTGCTCCCGAACGGCGGATCGGTGAATACGTAATCGATCGATTCGTCTTTCAGATGTGCGAGGTTCGAAGCGGACGCAGTAATGTAGCTGGCAGCCACTTGGGTGGCAGGGGCCGCTGTGTCAAAGGAATCGCGCGGGCGATACAGCTCATCATCCGCGCGAATGGCGGCTGCCACCTTCCTCTCAAAAAGTTCGAAGATATTCCACTCGTAATAAATTGGCGCGATGTAGTACGTCTGGTTCTGGGCGTTTAATGGGCGCTTCGGGCCCCACTGGTAGCGTCGGGAAGCGCGGGGAAGCGTTGCGGTAAAGCAGAACCCTAGCTTCTGCCGGAGCTTGGAGTTTCGCGTCAGGTTGATTGCGCTCCATAACTCATATAGCGCGATCGCGTTGCGCGCTGAGAAGAAGCCTTTGGTTTCGCGTAGTCCGACCTTGCCGAGGCCGGAGCGGCTGAACATTTCGCGATGCTCTTCAATCGGTAGCGATGGTACCTTCACCTGCCTCGAATCAGTTCCGGCGCGTGCGATCCGTTCAAGATCGATCTCACTGACAAGTTGCTCACTCAGCTTGCCATCTTCGCCGCGAACGACAACTTGCACGGGGATGTCAGGACCGCGTTCCCAAAGTCGCTTCACGAATGCGTGATCGCACTTAGGGCAGTTCGTCGGAGGTGACCCAGTGGGAGAAATATGTTCGAAGTAGACGAGCGTATCAGAGCACGACGGGCACCGATAAGTGAATGACCAGACCGTGCGGACCATTTCCTCCGGCTTGGAGTCACTTACCCGGGCGGTTTGATAGAGATTGCCGAGCGCCTTGCGAGCGGCAGCCGTCGCCTGTTCAGCGCCCGCACGCAGCGTGTTCCGTTCGATCCTTGTAAGGTAGCCCGTCGCAATGTGCTTGCCCAACTCCGAGATGTCGCTCATTTCGGCGCGCCGGCCGGCACGCACGGCCGCCAAGCCCGTCATGCCGGAGCCGGCGAAGAAGTCAAGCACCGTGTCCCCTGGCTTTGTGAAAGTCTCGATAAACGGGACTATCGCGCCGATGGGTACCTTAGTTAGGTATGCGTGGCAGTTATAGACCGCGTCTGTCCGCGGCACGATGAGGTTCTCGGGAAGGTCGGCGGGCGTGTGAGACATGATCCTGAGTTATGCAAGTGGTAGACGCAAAGTCTGTAGACGCAAAGTCTGTAGACGTAAAAGTAACACGCTTCTAAAGTCCTGGGGAAATAAATATTGGGGGAGCGCCATAGTACGCCAGGACCCTAAGCGGATCGTTGCAGTCAACCTTCGTCGTCTTCGAACGGCGTCAGGACTGTCCCAGGAAGAGTTGGCCGATCGGGCCGGCCTACATCGAACTTATGTCAGCTCCATCGAGCGGGCACAACGCAACCTTTCGCTTGAGAATTTGTTCAGTCTCGCTGCCGGGCTGGCGGTGGACGTGCGCGAGCTGTTGGCCCCTCTGCCGGAAGACCAACAGGGTTGGAAAAAATAATGGGCTTCAAAGCCGATACGAGTTTTCTCCGCTTTCTGACAATGGGAGCCCTCGGCACCCTACACGTAGTTCACGAACTTCATGCGCGCGGTTTCGCGCCTATCGAGCTTGAGCGGTACTCGACCTCGAATAAGATTTGGTCTACGAAAATCAAGCGACTTCGGCTGCCGGATCTGCTTTGCGTGAAGACAGGCCTTCGCATTGAGGTGCGTGCTAAGGCGAGTCTGAATATCCGGATGAGCCACGCACCGAACAACCCTGAACGCCACTGGGATGCTGGGCTACGCGATGAGGATGTCATTGCACTGATTGCCTGCAAGGACGTGGACGGCATTTCAATCCCGGCAGGAGCGTCATCCTTCTTTGGGGTAAGGGACCTGCGAGATTCGGTGGACGCAAAGCAGCTCAGCGGGATGAAGGCCGCATCAGAAGGTTCCGAGCAGTACCTCACCTGGCCGTCCATAGTGTCAAACCGGCCGGGCACGGTGCTCGATTACGACGACGAGCGGCTCTTCGTAGGATGGGGAGGCGATGGCGCACCCGCGCGCCGCTATTGTTACGCCCTCAAGGGGAAACGCAGCTACCTTCTTAAGGGCCAGACTTTCGCGTCCGGCACTGAGTTCTTGGCGGGTACTCCAGCGACGTTTGCGGACATGCGCCCGTACCTTCGTCAGGCGTACCGGCCGCTTGACAACCTTCAAAGTGCCAACATCGTCGATCGGTACTCTGCCACAAAAGCGATTCCCTTCCGGCCGGACACTCATGCCGATGCGCTGCCGGTGCTTGCGGACATGCTCGGCGAAGAGGAAGACAAGCGCCTAGCACTTGAAGTTGCAGGTTCGGCAGCGGCGCTTGGGTTGACCGCGGGCGTTGAGTATCTCCGGCACGCAATTTGGAACGAAACCGAAGCGCCTATGCGCATGGAAGCCGCTTTCATCACGACGGAATTGGGCACACGCACCGGAGCACCTTTCAGTCGCGAGATCCTGTCGTCAGTGGCCGCGGATAGGAGCCGCTTTGACGGCGACGAGGTTCGGCAAGCCGCTGTATGGGGGTTGGGGCGTGCCGGGCTTCGCGCTTACCGAGAACTTTTGCCATACCTTGCGGACGACGACGACAACGTCGCGCTACACGCAATTGCTGCTTTTGGGCCAGACGCTGACCAGGATGTAGTCGGACAGCTTGTAAATTGCCTTCAGGATATCTCGCCGCGCCGTGTTGCCGCGGCGTCTGAGGCATTGCGCAACATTGGCAGTCGCACAGTTCTGCACGCCGTGATCGAAGCTGCGCGCGTGGCTAGCCCCAATCGTCCGTGGGTATTGGCAACACTCGGCAGACTCCCAGCGGAGATGGTTCGGGGTGCCCTAGCAGGTGATCGACTGCATGACGAGGTTGCTCCTCTGCTAATGATTTCGTCCGGAAGCTGGCTCTCGGCCGAAGACGCAGTTGTAAGCCTTCGCTTCTTGATGAAGCAAGCAGTCTAGGATTCACCTCGGTAACAGGTTTCCTCTACACGTTAAAGCTGGCGGCATCGCCTTTCGTTTGAATTTCGGTCTCTCTTCCATTTGGCAGCAATTCTCCATGCCAGCACAGCGGTGCTTTACCCGACGACAATGTCTCATTCATCCACCCGGAGCGGTCACGGTTGAGGTAGGCTTAGCCAAACCCATCATGTCCCCCGTTCTGCGCCCAGATGGACTGTCTCCCCTTGGGGCACGCACCTCAATAGCTCGTCTCCACGTATGTCAACACCGGACCCCAACAACCGCGACCTCCGTGCCGCCTTAAGCGACCTAGACGGCGCCCGCAACTGGATGGCGTCCATCTGCGGCCCCCACGGCCTGCAGGTCAGTCATCCAGAGCGCTTGCGCTTCCACCAGTCCGGCACCGTACTTCGTTCGATGGCGACGACGATAGGCTACGTCGAATACGGCACCGACGTGACGGTCGCGGTGAGCAAGAGCAGTCCGCTGAACTGCTACAGCGTGAGCCTGCCGATGGTCGGTCAGCAGGAGCTCGCAGCACACGGCAAGAGGTGGTTGTCGGATCAGGATTGCGGTCTGATCGTCAGTCCGCAGGAATCGCAGGATCTCGCGATCACCGGCAATTGCCGCAAGCTGCACGTCGCGATTCCGCGCTCCGCGCTCCAACAGGTACTGCAGACGATGCTGCAACGCCCCGTCGAAGCGCCGGTTGTGTTCCAGCCCGACATGGATGCGGCCGCCGGCGACCAAGCATCGTGGTGGCGCATGGTCAAGTTCCTGGCCGGCGAGATGGAGCGCTCGGGACCGTCGCTGGGGCAGCTTTACATGTCCAGCGAGTTCGAACTGACGTTGCTGAAGGGGCTGCTGCTGTCACAGCCGCATAACTATTCGGAACAGCTAACCAACGCGACCGCGCCGACGCCACCGCATTATCTGACCCGCGCGCGCCAGTTCATCCACGACAACGCGCGCGAGCCGATCACGCTCGAAGACATCGAGCGCGCGTCGGGTGTGTCGCGCTTCAAGCTGTTCGACGGCTTCCGTCAATATTTCGGCTGCGCGCCGATCGCGTATCTGAAACGCTACCGGCTCGAATCGGCGCGGCGCGATATTCTCGACGACCGCTCGGTGCGCAATATCTCGTCGGTGGCGTTGGGCTGGGGGATGTCGCATCTCGGCCGTTTTTCGACCGAGTACAAGGCATTGTTCGGCGAGTCGCCATCCGAGACGCTGAAGCGCGCGGCGCGGCGTTAGAACGTCCTATCGCGCGTTGCTTTCGCCGAACTTTTCGTAAAACAGCCGGTAATCCTGAATACCCTGCTCGGTGAGCCAGGTCTTGATCGCTTCGACCATCGGCGGCGGTCCGCACACGTACATGTCGAAGCCATTCGATTCGAGAAACGAGCGGTCGAAATGCTCGGGAATCAGCCCGGTCTTGCCCGACCATTCCGGCGCCGGATTCATCACGACCGTCTCGACCGCGAATCCTTCGATGCTCGCCTTGTAGCCGTCGATGCGCCCGGTCTCGCACAGATCGGCTGCATTCGTGACGCCGTAGTACAGATGCACCGGATGCGCGACATTGCGTTTCGCCGAGATGTCGTCGAGCATGCCGAGGAAGGCAGAGAGTCCCGTGCCGCCCGCCACCATCACGAGCGGACGCTCGACCTGGCGCAGATAGAACACGCCGAGCGGCGCCTCGAACTCGACCGTATCACCGGCCTTGCAACGTTCGCGCAGATAGTTGCTCATCATGCCGTCGGGCAGCAGACGGATCAGGAATTGCAACTCGTTGCGCGCGTTCGGATGATTCGCGAACGAATACGAACGCCATTCTTCGGTGCCGGGCACCTTCACGCGCGCATACTGGCCCGGCAGAAAATCGAGCTGACGCACATGCGCGCTCGCATCGACTCGCAGAATCGCGGTCGTCGCCGACACCAGCTCGACGCCGACCACGCTCGCGCACACGGTGCTCGTGCCGGCGCCTTCGCACAGCGTCGAGTCGAAGTCGAAATAGAACGACGCATCCGACTTCACGCGCGTCTGGCACGAGAGGATCTTGCGCTGCGCGAGGTCCTCTTCGCTGAGCGTTTCCTCGTCGACGTAATCGAGCGTGTAGTCGCCCGATTCGCAGCGCCCCTGGCAGGTGCCGCACACACCTTCGCGGCAGTCGAGCGGAATGTTCACGCCGTTCTTCAGCGCCGCGTCGAGCAGCAACTCGTTCGGGCTCACATCGAAGAACGCGGTTTTGCCATCGGCAAAGCTCAACGCGACTTTATGTTTCATCGTCGTGCTCCCGGCTTACAGATGGTAGAAATCCAGCACCGCGTTGATGTGGTCGTTCAGCAGCAGCACGTGCTTGCGCTTGATCTTCCAGCTATCGCCCGACGCTTGCAGGTCGTACACCGCGCGGCCGTAGAAGTAGTCGGTCGAGCCGTGACGCGTGTACAGCGTCGACCAGTTCACGTTCGCTTCGACGCTCGAATCTTCGCGCTCGCTCAGACGCACGTTGCTGATCTGATGCATCGTGCGCGGCAGCGGCGTCGACGCGGCCGACTTGCCGGTGCGCAGCCGGAACACGCGGTCTTCGAGACCGGCGCGATCCGAGTAGTAAATCAGCGACATGCCCTGCTTCGGATCGGTCGTGTACACGTGCTCGGAATCCCACTGCGGCACATGAAACACGCTCTGCGGATCGAATAGATCGAGGTATTCGTCCCATTGCTGCTTGTCGCACAGATCGGCCTTCAGATACAGAAACTGCTCGACGGAGTGTTGGAGTTGGCTCATGCCTGCTCTCCCTGCGATTCGATGGATTTGTCGAGACCCTTGAGGATCGTGTCGCGCCAGGTGCCGTGCTGGTTCACGTAAAGCCCTTCGTGGGTCAGCTCGGTGCCGGTCAGATTCGGCTCGATGCCGAGCAGCGTGGTGTTCGCGGTCGCGCCGCTGGCCCACTTGTGATGCCCGCGCGAGATGTCGCTCCAGCGTTCGAGGCGCGCCTGGAAGCCGCGCTGCTGCTCGCGGAACTCGACGAGATCGTCGGGCGTGCCCATGCCGGACACGTTGAAGAAGTCTTCGAACTGACGGATGCGGTTCTCGCGATCCTGCGCCGATTCGCCCTTCACGCCGATGCACTGGCTGATGACCTCGGTCTTGTTCCACGCGACCGGCCGCACGATGCGCAGTTGCGAACTGATCTGGTCCATGAAGAACAGACTCGGGTAGACATTCAGATTGCGCAGCCGGTGCATCATCCATTCGGCCTTGTTCTGGCCGTAGGCTTCGACGAGCCGCGGCATCACGCTCTCGTAGCCGGGACGCACTTGCGGGTTCGGCATGTCGCTGAACAGCACGCTGTGGCCATTCCTGAACGCGAACCAGCCGTCGTCGGTTTCGCTGTCGCCGGCGCCGAGCTTGCTGTAGTCGAGCGTGCCGCCGGGGTTATCCCCTTTCTTCGCATTCGCTTCGATGCGGTGCTGCACGGTCGCCACGTAGTTGTAGTGCACGGTGCTCACGTGATAGCCGTCGAGACCGTTCTCGTTCTGCAGCTTCCAGTTGCCGTCGAACGTGTAGGTCGACTTGCCGGGCAGCACTTCGAGCTCGCCGGTCGGCGACTGCGCGACCATCATGTCGAAGAAGATGCGCGCGTCGCCGAGATAGTCTTCGAGCGTGTCGATGCCGTCGACGTCGAGGCTCACGAACACGAAGCCCTTGTAGCTCGCGATGCGCGCTTTCTTCAGGCCGCGCACCGACTTGTCGAAGTCGTCGCAGTATTCGCCCGGCGCCTTCACCTTCACGAGCCGGCCGTCGTTCTTGTAGCACCACGCATGGAACGGGCACGTGAAGGTCGACTGGCTGCCCTTGGTCATACGCGTGAGCGTCGCACCGCGGTGCTGGCACGCGTTGATCATCGCGTTCAGGTTGCCCGCGCCGTCGCGCGAGATGATCAGCGGCTGGCGGCCCGCGCGCATCGTCAGGAAATCGTTCTTGTTGGGGATCTCGCTTTCGTGGCACGCATAGATCCAGGCCTTCTCGAAGATGTGCTCCATCTCGAGCGAGAACAGCTCGGGCTCCGTGAACATTTCGCGGGCAATCCGGTACACGCCTTCCGCGGGGCGGAAGTCCAGACAGCCGCTGACGAATTCGCGCCATTCCGAGGCGCTGCGCTTCTCGCTCATGATGTGTCGCTCTCCTTGTGTTCAATCGTTTGAACGTGACAGGCTCGATTGAATACCCAAGTGGCGAGGCCAACTATCCAGCCAATTCGCATTTGCTATCCGAATAATTGGACGGCGCCTGGATAATCTGGCGATCGGGCGCAACCCCCGCCGGACGGGACTTCTGGCGTGCCCTTCTGGCGCAAGCGGGCAAAAACCCGGCTACGCAAACGTTTGCCTGTGCGCCATGTCTGCTACGCTACCGTTTTCGTAGGTCGCGTTTTTGACGGTGATTGCCGAGACGCGGCCGCTTCTTCACGCGCGACGTTCAGCGCATGTCAGAACCAAAAACGCATGGTGACGCGCCGACCGAACAACGTGATTGCGATCAGTGTCTTGCTGGCTGGCGCGATCCTCGCGATCGCCGTATCGCTGCTCGCACAGATGCGCGAAGATGCGTTGCGGCGCGCGCAGGACTCCATCGCCAACATATCCCTGCTGGTCCAGCGCGACGTGTCGCGCAATCTCGAGATCTACGACCTGTCGCTGCGCGCCGCGATCGACGGACTGAAGCAGCCGGGCGTGCTCGATCTGCCGCCGGAGATCCGCCAGATGGTGCTGTTCGACGGCTCGATCAGCGCAAAGGACATGGGCTCGGTATTCGTGCTCGACGAGAACGGCAACGTGCGCTTCGATTCGCGCGCGTGGCCGCCGCGCGCAAGTAACCATGCGGACCGCGACTACTTCAAGTCGCAGCGCGCTTCACCCGACGTCGGCCTGTACATCAGCCATCCGTTCAGCCCGAGCGGCACCGACGACGACCTGCGCATCGCGCTGAGCCGGCGCATCTCGAGGCCGGACGGCAGCTTCGGCGGCGTGGTGGTCGGCACGCTGCGCCTCACGTATTTCCATCGGCTGTTCGACGGCATGAAGCTCGGGCCGAGCGGCTCGATGGCATTGATGCTCAGCGACGGCACGATGTTGATGCGCCGTCCTTACGATTCGAAAACGATCGGCATCAACCTGACCGGCTCGGCCAACTTCTCGCGCTTCATCAAGCAGCCGAGCGGCGACTTCTTCGGCACGGCGGCGATCGATCGCGTCGAGCGCTGGTATGCGTTCCGCCATATCGACGGCTTTCCGCTGATCCTCGACGTCGCGCTCTCGACGCGCGACGTCTACGTCGAGTGGCGGCGGCGCGCATGGATCATCGGCACGCTGATCGGCGCGCTCGACGTGACGATCATCGCGCTCGCGATCCTGTTCTCACGCCAGTTGCGTCTGCGCCGCGCGGCCGAGGAAGAGTTGCGCGAACTGGCGCGCACGGACGGGCTGACCGGCCTGAACAACCGCCGCGCCTTCGAGGAGCACGTGAACGACGAATGGCGACGCGCGCAGCGCACCGGCCGGCCGCTGTCGCTGCTGCTGATCGATGTCGACAACTTCAAGGGCTTCAACGACCTGTACGGCCATTCGGCCGGCGACGAAGCGCTGATCGGCGTCGCGCGCTGTATCGCGCAGAACGTGCGACGTCCGGGCGATACGGCCGCGCGCTTCGGCGGCGAGGAGTTCGCGGTGCTGCTGCCGGACACCGACGCGACGGGCGCGCAGCGGATCGCCGAGCAGATGCGCGCGGCGGTGCAGGCGCTGCAATGCCGCCATGTGGCGAGCACGCATCACGTGCTGACGGTGAGCGCAGGCGCTGCGACCGCGCAGGGCGCGGCGCTCGCGACGAGCCGCGCGCTCGTCGACGCCGCCGACGAAGCGCTGTATCGCGCGAAGGATGCCGGCCGCAATCGGGTGATGCTGTACGGCGCGCCGACGGACCACTCCGCGCGGGACGGCGCCGCGGTGACGCCGGACCCCGACCCGCGCCGCGCGAATTGACGCGCTTCCAGGGCTCGTTTCCCGAGCCACTCGTCGGCCCGCTTGCCAGCCCTTATTGCTCTCCGTAAACTCGCGCGTAACTTTTGCCGGACCCACGCCGCAGCGCGTGATCGGCACACACCACGCCGACCCTGAGGAGAATCCCCGCGATGGCCGCATCCTATTTCCCCCGCTGGCGCCGCCAGCCTGCCGGCGCCGAAGGCGGCATCGTCGGCATCGACGAACGGCTCGGGTGGCCGCAGATGTTCGCGATGGGCGTCCAGCACGTCGTCGCGATGTTCGGCTCGACCGTGCTCGCGCCGTTGCTGATGGGCTTCGATCCGAACCTGGCCATTTTCATGTCGGGGATCGGCACGCTGCTGTTCTTCGTGCTCGTCGGCGGGCGCGTGCCGAGCTATCTCGGTTCGAGCTTTGCGTTCATCGGCCTCGTGATCGCGGTGACCGGCTATGGCGGACACGGCGCGAACCCGAATATTGCGGTCGCGTTGGGCGGCATCATCGCGTGCGGCGTCGCGTACGGGGTGATCGGCCTGATCGTGGCGGCGGTCGGCACGGGCTGGATCGAAACGCTGATGCCGCCGGTCGTGACCGGCGCGATCGTCTGCGTGATCGGTCTGAACCTCGCGCCGATCGCCGTGCATGGCGTGAGCGGCAGCAATTTCGAGTCGTGGATGGCGCTCGTCACGGTGCTGTGCGTCGGCGCGGTCGCGGTGTTCACGCGCGGCATGCTCCAGCGTCTGCTGATCCTGGTCGGCCTGCTGCTCGCCTACGTCATTTACGCGATCGTCACGAACGGCCTCGGCATGGGCAAGCCGATCGATTTCTCGATCGTCGCGAACGCCGCGTGGTTCGGCATGCCGCACTTCATGTCGCCGGTGTTCGACCCGCACGCGATGACGCTGCTCGCGCCGATCGCGGTGATCCTCGTCGCCGAAAACCTCGGCCACATCAAGGCCGTCAGCGCGATGACGGGCCAGAACCTCGACCGCTATATCGGCCGCGCGTTTCTCGGCGATGCGCTCGCGACGGTCGTGTCCGGCTTCGCGGGCGGTACCGGCGTGACCACGTACGCGGAGAACATCGGCGTGATGGCGGTCACGAAGATCTATTCGACGCTGGTGTTCGTGATCGCCGCGTTGATCGCCCTCGTGCTCGGCTTTTCGCCGAAGTTCGGCGCGGTGATCCAGACGATTCCGGGACCGGTGCTGGGCGGTGTGTCGATCGTCGTATTCGGGCTGATCGCGGTGACGGGCGCGCGCATCTGGGTCGTCAACAAGGTCGACTTCTCCGACAACCGCAATCTGATCGTCGCGGCCGTCACGCTCGTGCTCGGCGCCGGCGACTTCTCGCTGAAGCTCGGCAGCTTCGGGCTCGGTGGCATCGGCACCGCGACGTTCGGCGCGATCATCCTGTACGCGCTGCTGAGAAGAAAGCCGACGCAAGGGCCGGTGGCCTGAGCGTCTTTTATCGGCACTGGCATGTCAAGCGCCGGTGCCGATGCCAATGCGGCAGCCAACTCCTACCTTTTGCGCGCGGTCAGCGCCGTTTCCGACAGATCCACTTCGCGCATCAGCTTGTACAGCGTCTCGTCGTTGATGCGCTGGGTGTCGCGCAGGTCGAGCAGCGTCTTGCGCTCGGCGCGCATCGCCGCGAGCTTCATGCGGAATTCGAGGGCATCGGCACGGCGCGCGAGTTCGCGTGGCGCCTGTTCGTCGTCGAGCGTCGCGAGGCGGCGGCGGTACAGGTCCATTACCCGCGCGGTTACATCGGTCGCGTACGCCTGAGCCGATTCCTCGAGGTCCGCGCATTCCGTGTCGTGCAGATGATCGATCGCGCGAATCGCCGACTGCGCGGCGAGCGTACGCGCGAGTGCTTCCTCGGCGGCGTGCGGGTCCTTGCCGCGCCGCCAGCCGCGCAGCAGCAGCGGCAACGCGGCCACCGCCACCAGCAGCGACACCAGGATCACCCCCGACGCGATGAAGATCGCGAGATCGCGTCCCGGCAGCGGCGTGCCGTTCGGCAGCACCTCCGGCAGCGACAGCACGCCCGCGAGCGTCACCGCGCCGCGCACGCCGGCCACCGTCGTCACCGACACCATGCGCAACCCGGGCACTGCGTTCGCGACGCCGTGCTTCGTCGCGCCGCGGCTCGCGAACCAGCGCAGCAGCCACACCCACGCGAAGCGCATCGCGTACAGCGCGAGCGCCACCGCAACGATATAGCCGATCAGCAGCGCGACCTGCGCGTCGTTGGTTTCGTGCGCGTCGAGCAGCGCGCGGCCGAGGATGTGCGGAAACTGCAGGCCGAGCAGGATGAACACCATGCCGTTGAACACGAACTCGATCATCGTCCACGTGCTCGAAGCCCGCACGCGCGAGGCGACCTGCCATTTTTCCGTGATGCTCGCGTAGTTCATCATCATGCCGGCGGAGACCGCGGCGAGAACGCCCGACAGCTCGAAGCGCTCGGCGGTCAGATAGGCGGCGAACGGGATCAGCAGGGTCATCACGACGCCCGGCGCGGGATCGCCTTCTTCGGTGAGATTCAGGAAGCGCGCGGACACGAAGCTGAACACCGCGCTCACCGCCGCGCCGACCGCGAGGCCGCCCACCGCGATGATCACGAAGCTCACCGACGCTTCGCGCAGCGAGAACGCGCCGGTCAGCGCGGCGGCGATCGCGAACTTCAGCGCGACGAGGCCTGACGCGTCGTTCATCAGCGCCTCGCCTTCGAGGATATGCATCAGCTGCACCGGAATCTTGCCCTTGCCGGCGATGCCGGACAGCGCGACTGCGTCGGTCGGCGACAACACGGCGGCGAGCGCGAATGCGACCGGCAGCGAGATCTGCGGCACCAGCGCGTGCACGAAGTGACCGACCACCAGCACCGTCATGAACACGAGGCCTAGCGCGAGCATCAGGATCGCGCGGCGCGCCATGAAGAACTCGCGCTTCGGGATGCGCCAGCCGTCCGCGAACAGCAGCGGCGGAATGAACAGCAGCATGAAGATTTCCGGATCGAACGCGACGTGCAATTCGAGGCGCGGCCACGCGAGCATCGCGCCGATCGCGATCTGCACGAGCGGCAGCGGCAGCTTGAACGGCAGCGCGCGGGTCAGCATGCCGGACGCGGCGACCGCGAGTAGCAGGATCAGGACGGTAAAGACAATTTCCATCGTGTTGTTTCGGGGGATGCAGGGGTTGTCCCGGGAGAGGGCGCGATGCGCAGGGTCGAGTGTAGCCCGGCGGCGCGCGCCGTTGCCGCGAGCTTCGCCGCGACGCGGCCTGCGAATCGGTGCACCGCAACGGTGCGCGCGACGCCCACGGGCGGCGCACGAGCGCTGTCGCCGGTGCAATGTTTCGGCCGAGTTACAGCGCAGTGTGCGCCAGCGTGCGCATGGACCTTGCTTAACCGGTAACGATGACGCACATTTTGAGAGCTCGTTGCCGGTCGCGTTCGGACCGGCCGGCTCTCGCGTGAGAGGATTGCATGACGATTGCGCAACAGGACAGGGCGGCGAGCGTGCCGCACGGCTTCGAGGTCGAGGTGAGCTCGGGCCTTCAACGCTATTCGGTGCAGCACGGCGAACTGACGCTTACCAGCGTGTTCCAGCCGATTTTCAGTCTGTCGCACCTGCGCGCGGTCGGCTATGAGGGCTTGCTGCGCGCGCACGACGCGCTCGATCGCGCGGTGTCGCCGCTCGATGTGTTCGGCGAGGCCGCGCGCCTCGGCGACGCGCTGCAGATCGACCGGCTGGCGCAGACGCTGCATCTGGAGAACTTCAAGGTGCTCGGCGCCGAGCGCGAATGGTTGTTCCTGAACGTGCACCCGGGCGTGCTGACCGACCCGTATCTCGCGGCCGCTTTGCTCGCCAATCTGCGGCGGCTCGATCTGTCGCCGCGGCGCGTCGTGCTCGAAGTGCTCGAGCAGAGCGCCGAAGATCTCGATCGACTCGCCGACGCGGTGCGCGAGTTTCGCGAGCGCGGCTTCCTGATCGCGCTCGATGATTTCGGCGCCGGCCATTCGAACATCGAGCGGATCTGGCAACTGAATCCCGACATCGTGAAGCTCGACCGCGTCATGCTGTCGCATGCCGCGCATCGCGCCGACATGGCGACGATCCTGCCGGGGCTCGTGGCGATGCTGCATGAAGCGGGCAAGCTCGTGCTGATCGAGGGCATCGAAACCGAGCACGAAGCGCAGATGGCGCTCGCCTGCAATGCCGACTTCGTGCAGGGCTTTTTCTTTGGCCGGCCGAATCCGGGTGTTGCCGATCCGATCCACGCGGCGGTTTGCATCGGCGAAGTCACCGAGCGTTATCGTGAGCAGGCCGAGGCACGCGAGCGGCGCAGCGCAAGTCGGCTCGCGCCGTATCTGCGCGCGTTCGAGCGCGCCGCGGAGCGTCTCGCCGCCGGTGAGCCGCTCGACGAGGTGTGCTGGAATTTCCTCGCGCTCGATCACGTGGCGCGCTGTTTTCTGCTCGACGCGAAGGGGCGCCAGGCCGGCCGCAACGTCGTGCTGCGCGCCGATCGCGCGGCGCACGAAACGCGCTTTCTGCCGCTCGCCGACGCGCAGGGCGCGAACTGGCTGCGTCGGCCGTACTTCAGCGTCGCGATCAATGCGCCGGAGCGGGTGCACGTGACGCGGCCGTATCTGTCGATCAACGAGGCGTTGCCGTGCGTGACGCTGTCGGTGGCAACGCGCGTCGGCAGCGAGACCTGCGTGCTGTGCGGCGATATCGACTGGGTCGAAGACGAACGCGACGCGCGCATCTGACATGATGTCGTTTTCAACGACACCAGGTTGCGCTCATGTCCGTGCTGCTCGAAGTGATTGCCACGACCGTCGCCGATGCGCGCGCTGCCGCGCAGGCCGGTGCCGACCGTCTCGAACTCGTGACCGCGATGGGCGAGGGCGGATTGACGCCGAGTGTGGGGTTGATCGAGGCGGTGGTTTCAGCGCTCGGCGTCCGGGCAGCCGGCGTCCCCGTGAACGTGATCGTGCGGCCGCATAGCCGCGCGTTCGTCTACGACGCCGACGACTACGCGGTGATGCTGCGCGACATCCGGGCCGTCAAGGCGGCCGGCGCGAACGGCATCGTGATCGGCATGCTCGATGCGGAGCGGGCGATCGACCGCGAAGGTCTCGCGCGCGCGTGCGAAGCTGCCGATGGACTCGCGATCACGTTCCATCGCGCGTTCGACGAGGCGCGCGATCTGCGCGAAGCGCTCGACGTATTGCTCGGTTTCGAGGCGGTGACGAATGTGCTGACGTCGGGCGGACAGCCGTCGGTGCTGCGGGCGCAAGCGACGATCGGCGAATTGCTGCGGCAGGCTGCCGGCTCGCATTGCACGGTGCTCGCCGGTGCCGGCTTGACGGTCGATGCGGTCGCGGAGTTCGTGAGCAAAACGCACGTCGAGGCCGTGCATTTCGGCTCCGGCGTGCGCGTGAACGGCAACGGACTCGCGCCAGTCGATCCGGCGAAGGTGATGCAGGTGAGGGCGCTGCTCGACGCGATGCAACGGTGAGCAGCGCAACGAACCACTTACTTCGCGACCACCACCGGAATGCCGCGCAACTGCCCGGCGCCCTTCATCTCCTCGAGCGACTTCTTCACCGCGACACCCGTCGCCGCATCGATGCCGAGGCGCGCGGCGAGGTCACGCTCACCACGCTTGACCCCCGCCAGATTCGCCAGCTTCACGTGCCCATACCCGCGCACGCGCGCATGCAGTTCAGCGAGTTTCGCGACGTCGTCGAAATGGCTCGCGTCGAGTTTCGCTAGCGCACGTTGCAGCGTGGCTTCGTAATCGCTCGCGAGCTCGCGCTCCATCTTGCGCTCGAGCGTGCGGCCGAACGGATCGAGCGCAGAGCCACGCAGACCGCGCCATTTCGCGAGCAGGCCGAGCACGGGCCACATCCACTGACCATAGGTTTTCTTCGTCGGCACGGCGCCGGGTTGCGCGCGCGTGAGCGTCGGCGGCGCGAGGTTGAAGCGGATCGTGAAGTCCTTGCCGGCGACGCCCTCGAACTGCGCTTCGAGCGCATCGCGGAACGCGGTATCCGTATGCAGACGCGCAACTTCGTATTCATCCTTTACCGCGAGCAGCCGGTAGAACGTGCTCGCGACCGCGCGCGTCACGCGCTCGCTCGCCGCATCGACGGCGGTTTCCGCGCGCCGTGCCGCATCGACGAGCGAGCGGTACCGCTTCACATAAGCCGCGCCGCCATACGCGAGCAGCCGTGCTTCGCGATGGGCGATCAGCTCGTCGAGCGTATCGACCCGCACGCTCGGCTTCGGTGCATGACGCGACTGCCACAGCGATTCGAGCGCGGCGGGATCAGCCGCGGCCATGCGCCCGATCGAGAACGCGAGCTGGTTCATCTGCACGGCGACGTTGTTCAGTTCGATCGCGCGCATCATCGCGGCGAACGACACCGGCACGAGACCGAGCTGCCACGCGAAACCGAGCATCAGAATGTTCGCGCCGATCGTATCGCCGAGAAAACGCGTTGCGAGCGCTTGCGCGTCGCACGTCGACATACGCTCTTCCCCGGCCGCGTGACGCATCTTGTCGATCAGCGCGTCGGCATGCAGCGTCGCATCCGGGTTCTGCACGAAGCTCGCGTTCGGAATCGCATGCGTGTTGACGACGATGCGCGTGCGGCCATGTCGCACCGTCTGCAGTGCATCGGCACTCGCGCCGACCACCATGTCACAGGCGAGCAGCACGTCGGCCTGCTGCGTGTCGATGCGGACCTGGTTCAGCCATTCGTCGCGGGCGGCAAAGCGCACGAACGACAGCACCGCGCCGCCCTTCTGCGCGAAGCCCATGAAGTCGAGCACCGACGCGCTCTTGCCTTCGAGGTGCGCGGCCATGCTGATCAAGGCGCCGACCGTCACGACGCCGGTGCCGCCGACGCCCGTGATGAGGATGTCGTACGGCGCGGCATCGAGTTGCGTCGCGGGAATCGGCAACGCGTCGACGTGGGTGGCGAGCGCCTGCGGATCGAACGCGTCGCCCGCGGCTTTTTTCAGCGTACCGCCTTCGATGGTGACGAAGCTCGGGCAAAAGCCGTTCACGCACGAGTAGTCCTTGTTGCACGACGACTGATCGATGCGGCGCTTGCGACCGAGCGCGGTTTCCACCGGTTCCACCGACAAACAGTTCGACTGCACGCCGCAATCGCCGCAGCCTTCGCAGACTTCCTCGTTGATGAAGAGCCGTTTGTTCGGGTCGGGGAATTCGCCCTTCTTGCGGCGCCGGCGTTTTTCGGCCGCACAGGTCTGGTCGTAGATCAGCACGGTCACGCCGTCGGTGTCGCGCAACTGGCGCTGCACCGCGTCCATCTCGCTGCGATGGTGAAACGTCGTGCCCTGCGGAAACTGGCCGTGATGGCCGTCGTATTTCTCCGGCTCGTCGCTGACCACGACGAAGCGCGACACGCCCTCGGCTTCGACCTGTCGCGCGATCTGCGGCACCGAGATGCTGCCGTCGACCGGCTGGCCGCCCGTCATCGCGACCGCGTCGTTATAGAGGATCTTGTAGGTGATCGTCGCGTTCGCGGCGACCGCCTGGCGGATCGCGAGAATGCCGGAGTGAAAGTAGGTGCCGTCGCCGAGATTCTGGAATACGTGGCGGGTTTTCGTGAACATCGAATGCGCGGCCCAGTCGACGCCTTCGCCGCCCATCTGAATCAGCCCGGTCGTGTCGCGCTCCATCCACGACGCCATGAAATGACAGCCGATGCCCGCCTGCGCGATCGAGCCGTCCGGCACTTTCGTCGACGTGTTGTGCGGGCAGCCGGAGCAGAAGTATGGCGTGCGCTTCACGCTGTCCGCCGCGTTCGACAGGATCTGCGGCGCGACCAGATCGACGACGCGTTCACGGCGATCGAGCGCCGGCTTGTGCTTCGCGAGCCAGTTCGCGAACACCGGGAGAATGCGCGACGGCCGCAATTCGCCGAGCGACGACAGCAGCAACGTGCCATCTTCGGCGTGCTTGCCGACCACGACCGGCCGTGTGCCTTGTGTGCGGTTGTACAGATAGTCCTTGATCTGTTGCTCGATGACCGGGCCTTTCTCTTCGATCACGAGCACTTCGGACAGACCCGACACGAACGCGTCGATGCGCGTCATCTCCAGCGGAAACGACAGCCCGACCTTGTAGATGCGCACGCCGGCCGCGTCGAGATCGGCGACCTTCAGATCGAGCCGGCGCAGCGCTTCCATCAGATCGAGATGCGCCTTGCCGCAGGTGACGATGCCGACATTGGCGTGCGGGCTCGGCGCGATCCATTTGTCGATGCTGTTCATGCGCGCAAAATGGCGCACCGCGTCGAGCTTCGCGTGCAGACGCGCTTCGATCGTCAGGCTCGGCAGATCGGGCCAGCGGTTGTGCAGACCGCCGGCTGGTGCTTCGAATTCCGGTGGCGGTGTCCATTCGGTTTGCAGCGCGTCGAGATCGACGGTCGAGCCCGATTCGACGGTCTCCGAAATGGCCTTGTAGCCGACCCACGCACCGGAGAAGCGCGACAACGCCCAGCCATACAGGCCGAATTCGAGCATGTCCGCGATGTTCGACGGATTCACGACCGGCATGTGCCAGCCGATCAACGCGAAGTCGCTCTGATGCGGCATCGACGACGACACGCAGCCGTGATCGTCGCCCGCGACTACCAGCACGCCGCCGTGCGGCGACGAGCCGTACGCGTTGCCGTGCTTCAAGGCATCGCCCGCGCGGTCGACGCCCGGGCCTTTGCCGTACCACATCGCGAATACGCCATCGACGGTGCGCTCGGGATCGGCTTCGACGCGCTGCGTGCCGAGCACGGCGGTGCCGCCGAGTTCTTCGTTGATCGCGGGCAGAAAGCGGATGTCGCTCGCGGCGAGCAGTTTTTTCGCCTTCCACAACTGCTGATCGACCATGCCGAGCGGCGAGCCGCGATAGCCGCTGATGAAGCCGGCCGTGTTCAGGTTGCGGGTCTTGTCGAGCGCGCGCTGCATCAGCGCGAGGCGCACGAGCGCCTGAGTGCCGGTCAGAAAGATCCGTCCGCGCGTCGCGGTGAGATTGTCGGAAAGCTTATAGTCGGCGAGTGCGGGCGTGCCGTCGATGGGCAGGCGAGCGGTCATGGGGGAGTCTCCAATGTTCTGGCTTCGCGCGCGGGCGGTGGGGTCACGGATGCCGCGCAGCGAAAGAGACTCTATTTTTTAGCGCTCGTGAGAGTGAATTATTTCTTCTTTAATCGGGCGTGCGCGAATGGGCGCGACGAGTCGCGCGTTTCGGCCCGCTTTTGAGCCGGATTTGCCACGCGGCGGCGCGCTTCGGGTATGCCCTGGGGTATCGTGGGGCGGCGAATGGGACGATGGCTGTTGCTATTGCGCCGTGTTCGCCGCGATGTCCGGTTGGAGCGGTGCCGCATCGAGCGGCACGATTTCGTCGAAGTGCGCGTAGTCGATGTGGCTCACGCCGTCGCGCTCACTCATGATGTCGACGAACCGGTGCTGCCAGACGATCTGGTCGCAGGTCCACATGTGGCGCGCCTGCATGGTTTGCGACGTCGATTCGTCGATGCCTTCGAGCGTGAGCAGCAGCGAAACGTCGCGGCCTTTCAACGATTCGGCGTTTTCGCCGAACAGCGGGCTCGCTTCGTCGATGATGTGCATCAGCGTCCAGCCGAGCTTGAAGACCGGGTGCTGGTCGCGCACCAGCGCGAGGTCGTAGAGCTTGCGCAGCGTAAAGCCTTCGATCGAGGTCTCCAGGCGCATGATGCGCAGCCGCGCGCGTGCCTCGGCGATCACGTTCTGACGCGCGTTGGCCGAACGCACCATCAACGTCATGCGGCCGTCGATCGGCCGGATCACCGCGTAGCGCGCGAACATGATCTTCGCGTGCGGCCGCGAAAAGCGCGCGAAGATCAGCCCGGTCGCCAACGCGATGCTCGACATGCCGATGAAGATTTCGAGCGTCGCGATCCAGTGCGCGTAGACGGTTTGCGGATGCATGTCGCCGTAGCCGACCGTCGCGAGGGTTTCGACGCTAAAGAAGAACGCGCCGGCGAAGCCCTTCGGAAACTGATTCGCGATCGGAGCGTCGCCGAGCATGTAGAGCATGGCGAACACGATGTTGAGCAGCAGGAACAGCAGCGCGAGCGACACGAAGAACCCCGGCCAGCGCACGCCGAGCGCCCGGTGATACAGGTCTTGCCACAGCGGCGTCGGCATGCCGTGCGCGATCACCACGCGATCGTCGAGACGCATTTCGCGACTGCCGCGCGCGCGGCGCCTCGCGTCGGTGTCGCCGAGCGTGGAAAAACGGTCTGACGGTTCGCTTGCCATCACGCGCTCGTGGGAGTGAAGACGTGGACAGCGTAGCATGGCGCGCTGCGCGAGTTTCCGCGCGGTGCGAAGGCAGCGCGGCGCGATGTATCGCCAGGGTGCGAGGTTGCGCCATGCCGTCGTTGAAATGCTTTCGGGCGCGTCCCGGAATTCAGGCTGGGTCAGGTCGCATCACGCGCGGCGAGCGGGTCGGGCGCAGCCGCGCGCCACACCCACCCATCCGCCGTCACGGAAACACGTGCGGCTTCGGAATTCCCGCGCCATGCTCGATATCGTCGACCGCCTGCCGATGCGCACTTTCCACCGCTTCGGCCTGCTCGGCATAACCCGCGTCGCCGCCGACCGTGGTCCACGCCTTGACGGCCTTCTCGCGATGACGGATTTCGTATTCCGCGTCCCAGCGCGCGCCACTGAGTTCGAGCGGACGAACGTGAATCGAATACACGCCGTATTGGAACAGCTGTTCAGCCATGATCGCCTCCAGCCGGCCGGTCCGGCAGCGGCGCGCCGATGCGCGAGGACGCGCGACGCGCTGCCCCTTGGTTCGGCCTACAGTTCGATTTCCCCGAGGATACGATGTGCGAGCGCTTTGGCTTCTTCGAGCGCTTCTCCCGGCGTCGACGACGTCGAGTCGACTTCGTAGAGCGTGGTTTCCTGATCGGCGCTGGGTTCGCCTTCGTCGCGCGCGAGGGTGACGACACCTTGCCAGGCGTCATGTGCGACTTCTCTTATCGACGCGGTGGCCGTGTAGAGCCCTTTGGTGTAGGTGACGTCCTCCATGGCCTCGCTCCTTTTCGCAAAGGTTTCGATGTTTTCATCCTAGCACGGCGTGGCGGGATCGGTTCCCGCCCGGGGCAGCTTCGCGCCGCGCGACGTGCTCGACATCCGTTACGCTACGCGCGCCCCAGGGCAGCAGAATTACAGCGCCGCGTGTTATAGCAGCGCGACCACCTCGTCGAGCGTCGGCGCGTGCGCACCGGCGTGGCCGCAAGCCGCCGCGCCGGCCGCGAGCGCGAACGCGAGATGCTCGGGCCACCTGCGTTGCGGCGCGCTCATCAGGCTGAACAGCAGACCGCCGATCGACGCATCGCCCGCGCCGACCGTATCGACCACTTCGACGCGCGGCGGCTTCGCCTCGATCACCGCGGCGCCGTCGAGCAGCATCGCCGCTTCGGGGCCGCGCGTGACGAGCACGGTGGCGGCGGGATTCATCGCGCGCAACTGCGCGAGCGCGGCGGCTTCGTCGCTGGTCTTGAAGATCATGCGCAGGTCTTCGTCCGATACCTTGATCAGATCCGCGAGCGCCGCCATCTTGCGCAGCGTCGGCTCGTAGCCGTGCTCCATCAGGTTGCGATAGTTCGGATCGAAGCTGATCTTCACGCCGTGCGAACGCAACTCGGCGGCGAGTTGCGCCAGTGTGTCGCCGAGCGGCTGACGCACGAGGCTGATGCAGCCGAAGTGCGCCCACTTCACCGCGTTCATCCAACCGGCGGGCAGCTTCGCCGGCTCGAACGCGAGGTCGGCGCCGTTCTCGCCCATGAAGAAGTACGCGGGCGGATGCGTCTGATGCACGATCGCGAGCAGCGGCGGGCGCTCGACGCGCTGCAGGAAGCGCATGTCGAGGCCGGCCGCGACGCTCGCGTCCCACAGCTCGTCGGAAAAGTTATCGACGCCGAGCGAGCCCGCGCACGCGGTCGGCAGGCCGAGCCGCGCGACGCAGCGCGCGGCGTTCCAGCCCGCGCCGCCCGGACGCGACAGCCAGTGCGATGCGCCGGTGCGCACGAGATCGGTCAGGATGTCGCCGGCGGATACGAAAACGGGGAGGTTGGTCGCCGCGCTCATTGTGCTTTCTCCGCGGAAGCCGCTGCGGCGGGAGCGGCTGATTCAGCCGCAGCGTTTTCGCCGAGCGCGTGGGCGAGCACTTCGTAGCACGCGCCCATCGTGTGATAGTCGGTCTTGCCGGCCGGGCTCTTTTCGTCGCTGTACTTGCGGTTGTCGCAGGTGAGGATGCGATACCAGGCGCCGTACTTGTGGTCGACGAAGTGCGTCCAGCCATAGCGCCAGATCTCGTCGTACCAGTCCCAGAAGCGCTCGTTGCCGGTGCGCTTGCCGAGCAGCGCGGCGGTCGCGAACGTTTCGGCCTGCACCCAGAAGTACTTGTCGTGATCGCACACGGTGCCGTCGGGGCCGAAGCCGTAGTAGAGGCCGCCGTGGTCTTCGTCCCACGCGTGCGTCATCGCGGCGTCGAACAGTTCGATCGCGCGCGGCAGCAGCCATGGCAGCGGACGGAAGCGTTCGAGAATCAGCAGCAGCTTCGCCCATTCGGTCTGATGACCGGGCTGGAAGCCCCACGGACGGAAGATGTTCGAGCTGTCTTCCTCGTTGTAATGCCAGTCGACCGACCAGTCCGCGTGAAAGTGCTCCCACACGAGCCCTTGCGACAGCTTCGCCTGGCGCAGCGTGATATTGGACGCCACGCGCTCGGCGCGATCGAGATACACCAGATGACCGGTCGCTTCGTGCGCGGCGAGCAGCGCCTCGGTGGTATGCATGTTCGCGTTCTGCCCGCGGTACGTGCTGACACGCCAGTCGGCCGACGCGTCGTCGGCATAGAGGCCGGCGGCGGCGTCCCAGAAGCGGTGCTCCATCAGCTCGAAGGTCGCGCCGATCATCGGCTTCGCTTCCTCGATGCCGGCCATCGCCGCGTGCGAGTACGCGAGCAGCACGAACGCGAGGCCGTAGCAGTGGCGCGTCGCGTCGAGCGTGCGCTGTTTGCCGTCGCGCCATTCGATTTCCCAGTCGTAGCCCTCGTGCTGCGAGTCCCAGTGCGCGTCGCGCAGAAAGCGCAGGCCGTGGCGCGTGTATTCGAGGTGCTTCGGGTCGCCGAACTGCCGGTACGCCATCGCGTAGTTGAACACGTAGCGGCAACTGCTGACCAGGTGGCGCGTGGTGCGGTTGTAGATCGAACCGTCGTCGCGCAAGAAGTGGTAGAAGCCGCCGCTCGGGTCGAGCACGTTCGGCGCATAGAAGCGCAGCGTGTCTTCGATGTGCGTGAGCAGAAACTCGCGCTTGCGGAAGCTGGCGAACGGCGGCGCCTTCGCGGCGTCGCTGGAAAGTTGAAGCGGATCGGTTAGCGTCATGGCGTTTTCACCAAAGTACTGGCACGGGCAACGAGTTGAACGGGCAAGCGGACTTCGAGTTCGGCGGGCGAGTCTTCGAGCAGCAGTTCGACGCCGCGTCGGCCGAGCGCTTCCTTGTCGACCGCGATCGTCGATAGCGGCGGGGTAGCGTGGGCGGCGGCGGGGATGTCGTCGAAACCGATGATCGCGATGTCGTCGGGCACGCTGAAGCCGCGCGCGAGACACACGCGCAGCGCGGCAAGCGCGGCGGCGTCGTTGAACGCGAATACGGCGTCGGGGCGCGGGCCCGGCGCGTCGAGCAGGCGCTGCATCGCGCGCGCGGCGCCGGTGTCGGGATCGAGCCCGGCGTCAATGTTCACTTCGAGCGACGGATCGAACAGCAGCCCCGCTTCGAAGAACGCGCGCCGGTAGCCGAGCGCGCGCTCGGCGATGCTGAAGTGCGCGAGCGAGCCGCCGATGAACGCGACGCGCTTGCGCTGCTGCGCGAACAGATGGCGCATTGCGAGCGTGGCGCCGCCGGCGTTGTCGAGATTGACCGAGCGCAAGCCCGGCGACCATAGATCGATCAGCACCAGCGGGCGTTGCATCGCGACCAGCGTGGCGAGCGTTTCGGGCTCGACGAAGCCGGCGATCGCGACGGCGTCGGGCGCGTGCAGGCGCATCTGGTGAATTACGTCCTCGGTCGGCCCGGCAGTCAGCACCGACGGCACGATGCCGCGCTCGCGGCACGCGTCTTCGACACCGTGCAGCACGTGCGAGAAGAACGGGCTCGCGGCGAAGTTGTTGTGCTGACGATGCAGCAGGAAAGTTAGCCGGCGGATGCGCGGACGCAGCTGCGCCGAGTCGTAGCCGAGCTGGCGCGCCGCTTCGACGACGCGTTCGCGCGTGGCCTCGGAAAGGCCCGGCTGATTCTTGAGCGCGCGCGACACGGTGCCGATCGAAACGCTGGCGGCGCGGGCGACGTCGCGGATGGTTGTGGCCATCGAATGAAGCTGCCGCGCGAGGCGAGGCAGCACGGGTTCAGGTCGGGCGATTGTATAGTAAAACGCAGCTAAAGCCGCTCGCAAAACACCAGCATGACACCAGTAAATACCCGTATTTTATGGACTTGTTGGAAATTAAGTTGTTTAGTAAAAATGCCTAAACAGTAGGCGGGCCGCCGTTTTCGACGGTTCGAGAATCGTCCTATGCCATCCGGCCGAGGCGACAGCGAGAGCGTTTGCGCGTGAAATAACGACAAGGGCCAGTGAAGAGCCAAAAAGAAAAGCCGCCCGAAGGCGGCTTGCTTCACACGATCAAAACGACGCTCAGGGAGGGCGCTTATGAATGTCCTGTTTGCATTGCGTGTGTTTTCAACGGCGCGCGACGGCGGCGGTGGGTCGCCGCGCCGCGGCATTGCTCTCGCCGCTGAGGTCGCGCGCGCCCCAGCGTTGCGCGAGCGCGGCGCAGACCATCAACTGGATCTGGTGGAACAGCATCAGCGGCAGCACCACGGCGCCGACCGCATGCGACGCGAAGATCACCTTGGCCATCGGCACGCCGGCGGCGAGGCTCTTCTTCGAGCCGCAGAAGATGATCGTGATCTGGTCCGCGCGGCTGAAGCCGAGCCGCTTGCTCGCGAAGATCGTCGCGGCCAGCGCGAGCGCGAGCAGCACGGCGTTTACCACGACGAGGCCGCCGAGCGCGGACAGCGGAATCGTGTGCCACAGGCCTTCGGTGACGGCCTCGCTGAACGCGCCGTAGACGACGAGCAGGATCGAGCCCTGGTCGACGAACTTCAGCACGCCGCGATTCTTCTCGATCCACTTGCCGATCAGCGGGCGCAGCAGTTGGCCGGCAACGAACGGCACGAGCAGTTGCAGCACGATGTTGCCGATCGTATGCCACGGCGACGCACCGCCGCTCGCGGCCTGATTCGCCACGATGACGCTGACGAGTGCTGGAGTGACGAAGATGCCGAGCAGGCTCGAGGCGGACGCGCTGCATACCGCGGCCGGCACGTTGCCTTTGGCAATGGACGTGAACGCGATCGACGACTGGACCGTCGACGGCAGCGTGCAGAGGAAGAGGACGCCGGCGTAGAGCGACGGCGTGACCAGCGGCGAAAGGACCGGTTTAAGCGCGAGGCCGAGCAGCGGAAACAGCGCGAACGTGCTCAGCAGCACCACGAGGTGAAGGCGCCAGTGCGTCGCGCCCGCAATGATCGCCTCGCGTGACAGCTTGGCGCCGTGCAGGAAGAACAGCAGGCCGACCGCGATGTTCGTCACCCAGTTGAACCCCACGGCGGCCTGTCCATGAACGGGCAGGAAGCTGGCGAGGATCACGGTGCCGACGAGGCACAGGGTGAAGTTATCGGGCAGGAATTTCGGGCGGGCCATGTCGCAATCTCGATTCAATGACGCGGTGTAAGCATGGGACGGGTCTGTCAGGCGTGGTCCATGCCAATGGAAAGCGGCTATTGTTGTCGAAAGCCGATTGAAAACGCAAATTCATTTGCCGAATCGATTAATGAAGTTTGCGCATTGACTCCCCAATCAGGCCGAGCCCATTCGTGCGACGCGCCAGGTTTCAGTATTGGCGAGGTGCTTTCTCGCGACAAACCGTTTAACCATTGACGTTGCAAGCGGCGTTTATTTGCAACAAACGGCGCCCGCGCGGGCTAGGCGAAAACGCCGGCCAGCAGCCGCCGAGGCGCGTCCGCAGGAGGCCTCCGGCGCGGAAAAACACCGCAGTAACAGGGTGTTACATCCACCGACGAGACCTAACACTTTTTGGCTCGACACCCTCTGCCCCCGACCATAAATTACTCGTTCAAAGGCCGCAGGGATGCCCTGCGCCGCGACAGGAACGCGGCGCTTTTCTCCTCCCGCAACAGGTCCATCGCAGCTCGAACGGTGGATTTCAGGCAAGTCTTCGGGCGTGAGAGTCACAGGTGGACGGGTTGTCGAGAACGAGGCACTGGGCGTGGGGCGCGGTCATCGCCGTGCTGTGCTCGTTCGCCTATGCGAAGGAGCCGGGTGGGCCGCATGGCGGCGGTGCCGCCGCGGGCGGCGCTTATTCGCGCGACACTGCCGGGCGCGCGCCGCGCATGGAGATGCGTGGTGTCGGCCGTGATGCCGGTGCGGGCGGCGCACCTGCTCCGCGCGGCTCGCGCAATGCGATGGCTTCTCGTGACGCACGCGCGCAGCGCGGCAACCCGAATATCGCGGACGCCAATTTCGGTTATGGCCTCGGCAGCTACGAGTCCGGCATGCGCCGTGTCGGCGATCCGTCCGGCTATGCGGGCGCGATCACGCCGGTCAGCGCGGAGTCGCGTCCGGTGCCGCATCCCCCGTCCAACATGCCGATGCGCAACGGCTCGATCCGCGCCGACGTCGCCCGCTACAACGAAGAGCGTGGCGCAGCGCGCCCGATGCAACGCCCAGCCGACGATCCGCGTCAGCCGGGCGGTTCACCGTACCGGAATTAGCTGAGCGCGATTTCGCAAACCACCGCACCGCCCCAACCGCAGTCCCGAAACCCGTCTTCCAGATCCTTCCCGCGATCCCTCGCGCGGCTTCGCGCGCCTTCGTCTGCGCCATAGCCCCGAATCTGACGTTTCGACGCCACACTTTTTTGAAAACACCCGGCATCGAATTACCGGTCAGCGTCAAATCTTGGCATTCTGCCGCGTCGCGTCATCGGCCCGTCATTTAAGGCGTTCACTCCCGCTGTGGCGCGCGGTTCGCCGCATGCCGCATTGCGTCCAGGGGGCGGCGCTAGTCCGCTCTGAAGCGTCATATCAAGCCGATAACCAACCAAACTAATCAGACCGATATACCCGCAATAAGCAGCGATATTTTTGTTTATAAAAATGGTCCGCAAAGATGGGACCCGCCCAGATTGACTCGACGATCGAACGGATAACAACGACGTTTCGTGCGAGCGCCCCCTTTCGCACAGCCACACCCTTTTGACAAAGAATGGAGAACCCATGAACACAAGCCTCAGCAGCGCGCTGAAGACTACTCTCAAGGCCACTGCATGCGTCGCCGCGCTGGCGGGCGCGTCGTCGGCGTTCGCGCAATCGAGCGTGCAGCTCTACGGCCAGGTCGACGAATGGGTCGGCTCGCAGAAGTTTCCGGGCGGCCAGACCGCGGTGGTCGTGTCGGGCGGCGGCATGTCGACGTCGTACTGGGGCTTCAAGGGGACCGAGGATCTGGGCAACGGCTACAAGGCGATCTTCACTATCGAAGGCTTCTTCCGCGCGCAAACCGGCGAGTACGGCCGCTTCACCGGCGACACGACGTTCTCGCGCAATGCGTACGTCGGCATCGAATCGCCGTACGGCACGGTGACGGCCGGCCGCCTGACGACGCCGCTGTTCGTGTCGACGATCCTGTTCAACCCGTTCGTCGATTCGTACGTGTTCTCGCCGATGGTCTATCACGTGTACCTCGGTCTCGGCACCTTCCCGACCTACACGACCGACCAGGGCGTGACCGGCGACTCGGGCTGGAACAATGCGGTGTCGTATACGTCGCCGAACTTCAACGGCCTTTCGGCGACCGCGATGTACGCGCTCGGCAACACGACCCAGAACGGCGCGAAGAAGTGGAGCGGCCAGGTGCTGTACTTCCATGGCCCGTTCGCGGCGACGGCGGTGTACCAGTACGTGAACTTCAACAACGTGCCGGGCGACCTCGGCAGCTTCGAAACGTCGGGCGTGCCGGGACTGCGCAGCCAGAGCGTCGCGCAGGCGGGCGTGTCGTACGACCTGAAGTTCGTCAAGCTGTACGGCCAGTACATGTACACGTACAACGACCAGCAGGTCACGAGCTGGCACGTGAACACGGGACAGGGCGGCGTCACGGTGCCGTTCGGGCCTGGCTCGGTGATGGCTTCGTATGCGTATTCGCGTAACGGCGGCGGTTCGAACCAGACGCGCCAGACGGCGGCGGTCGGCTACGACTATCCGCTGTCCAAGCGCACCGATGTCTATGCCGCGTACCTGTATGACCACATCACCGGTCAGTCGAGCGGCAATACATATGGCGCGGGGTTGCGCGCGAAGTTCTGATCTCGGCCCACGGTGTCACCGCAAAGCCCGCGTTCCGCCCGGAACGCGGGCTTTGTCGTTTTCGGGTGCCGCCGAATACGAGCGTTTGCTGCCGTCCTTTTGATAAACCCGGCAAAATGACGTCGATTGATTCCTGAAGCGAGCGACTGAGATGGACACCCTCGTCAGCATGAAAGTGTTTCGCCACGTGGTCGAAGCCGGCAGTTTCGTCGGCGCGGCGGAGAAGATGGAGATGTCGGCGGCGATGGCGAGCAAGCATGTGATGCATCTGGAGCAGCAGCTCGGCGCGCGGCTCCTGAACCGCACCACGCGCCGCGTCGCGCCGACCGAGGCAGGCCGCGAGTACTACGAGCGGCTGAGTCAGGCGCTCACCGAGCTCGACGAAGCCGGCCAGGCGGTCGGCGCGGCAAGCGTCGTGCCGCACGGGCGGCTGCGGGTGTCGTCGCTGTCGGCGTTCGGCCTGAATCACGTGATGGCCGCGGTCGCGGACTACGCCGCGCAGTATCCGCAGGTCACCGTCGATATGACACTGTCCGACCGCGTCGTCGAACTGATCGACGAGGGCTTCGACGTCGCGATCCGCGCGTCGCCGGGCGGGCTCAAGTCGTCGTCGCTGATCGCGCGGCAGATCGCGACCGCGCATCTGGTGCTGTGCGCATCGCCCGCCTATCTGCGCAAGCATGGCACGCCGAAGAGCGTCGCCGATCTCGCGCGCCACAACTATCTGCAGTACGCGGGCGTATCGGCGCTCGAAGTCGCGACCGGCGACGCGGGCTCGCGTGTGCGCCTGTCGGGCAACCTGATCGTCAATCAGCTCGAGGCCCAGCGCGTGGTCGTGCTGCATGGCGCGGGCATCGCGATGCTCGGCACCGAGGTGATCGGCAGCGATCTCGCCGAAGGGCGGCTCGTGCCGCTGCTCGTCGACGAGGTGCCGCCGCGGGAGCTGCCGATCCACGTCGTCTACACGAGCCGACGGCATCTATCCGCTAAGGTGCGCTCATTCGTCGATTTTCTGGCGGCGCGGTTCGCAAACGAATCGCTGTGGCCGTCGCTCGACCAAATCAAGGCGTTGGCGGTGCGGTAGCGTTTCGCGAAGCACCGAGCATACGTCGCCAATCGCCCGCCCCGTGCCGCGGCGCCGTGTTACCCCGTTTCTATATACTGATTGTGAGCACCCATCAGTTAAATGATCTGGGGGAGACATGACCGATCTGTCCACGCCGCAGCGTGCCGGCAGCCACGAACTGCCCGCGGGCCGGCGCCTGCGCTTCGTCACCGCCGCCGCACTGTTCGACGGCCACGACGCGTCGATCAACATCATGCGGCGCATCCTGCAGGCAAGCGGCGTCGAGGTGATCCACCTCGGCCACAACCGCTCAGTCGCCGAAGTCGCGACCGCCGCGCTCAACGAGGACGCCGACGGCGTCGCCGTGTCGAGCTATCAGGGCGGCCACAACGAATACTTCCGCTACCTGGTGGATTTGCTGCGTGCAAGCGGCGGCGAGCGCATCAAGGTGTTCGGCGGCGGCGGCGGCGTGATCGTCCCCGAGGAAATTGCCGCGCTCGAACGCGACGGCGTCGAAAAAATCTACTCGCCGCACGACGGTCAGCGGCTCGGTCTGCAAGGCATGATCGACGACATGATCGCGCGCTGCGTCGAAGGGGCGCGCGCGGCCGACGCGGCGCGGCCGACGCCGGTGCGCGAATGGCTCGCCGAGCTGGCCGGGCGGCCGTTGCCGCGTTGCGGTGAGGCCCATGCTCCGCACGCTGGCACTGCTGCTGGCTCGCACCCCGCCGATTCCGCCGTGCCGATCTTCCGCCGCCTCGCGCAACTGATCAGCGCGTTCGAAACGAACAGCGTCGACGCCGCCGCGCGCGACCAGCTAGCGACGCTCGCGCAAGCGCCACGCATCCCGGTGCTCGGCATCACCGGCACCGGCGGCGCGGGCAAGTCGTCGCTGACCGACGAGCTGATCCGCCGCTTCCGGCTCGACTACGGCGACACGCTGAACATCGCCGTGCTCGCGATCGATCCGTCGCGGCGAAAATCCGGCGGCGCGCTGCTCGGCGACCGCATCCGCATGAATGCGATCGGCGATTGGGGCGACGGCGCCCGCATTTATATGCGCTCGATGGCGACGCGCGAGGCATCGACCGAACTCTCCGATTCGCTACCCGCCGCGCTGATGCTGTGCAAGGTGGCGGGCTTCGATCTGGTCGTCGTGGAGACGTCGGGGATCGGTCAGGGCGATGCGGCGATCGTGCCGTTCGTCGACGAATCGCTGTACGTGATGACGCCGGAGTTCGGCGCCGCGAGCCAGCTCGAGAAGATCGACATGCTCGACTTCGCGAGCTTCGTCGCGATCAACAAGTTCGATCGCAAGGGTGCGCAGGATGCGCTGCGCGACGTCGCGAAGCAGGTGCAGCGCAATCGCGGGGACTTCGCGACATCGCCCGACGCGATGCCGGTGTTCGGCACGATCGCGGCGCGCTTCAACGACGACGGCGTGACCGCGCTGTACCGGCGCATCGCTAGTGCGCTGCGTGCGCACGGCCTGCGTGAGGGCGGCGCACGGCTCGGCGCGACCGAAGGCCTGCGCTTTTCGAGCAACCTGCATGCGATCGTGCCGCCCGCGCGCGTGCGCTATCTGGCCGACATCGCGCAGACGGTACGCGGCTATCGAGCGCGCGCCGACGCGCAGGCGCAAATCGCGCGGGAACGCTGGCAGATCGTCGAGACGCGCCGCATGCTCGGCGAGGCGGGCAGCGACGCCTCGTCGCTCGATGCGCTGATCGACCAACGCGGCGCCGCGCTCGGCGAGCGCGAACGCAAGCTGCTCGACGCGTGGCCGCAAACGGTGGCCGCCTATGCGGGCGACGAACATGTGGTGCGCATCCGCAAGCGCGAAATCCGCACCGCGCTGACGGTCACGACGCTGTCCGGCTCCGAAATCCGCAAAGTGTCGCTGCCGAAATTTGTCGATCACGGCGAGATCCTGCGCTGGCTGATGCTCGACAATCTGCCCGGCTATTTCCCATTCACCGCTGGCGTGTTTCCGTTTCGTCGCGAGAACGAGGACCCGACGCGCATGTTCGCGGGCGAGGGCGATCCGCAGCGCACGAATCGTCGCTTCAGGCTGCTGTCGGAAGGCATGCCGGCCAAACGGCTATCCACCGCGTTCGACTCGGTGACGCTTTACGGTGAGGAGCCGCACGAGCGCCCGGACATCTACGGCAAGGTCGGCAATTCGGGTGTGTCGGTCGCGACGCTCGACGACATGAAGACGCTGTATGACGGCTTCGATCTGTGCTCGCCGGATACGTCGGTCTCGATGACGATCAACGGCCCCGCGCCGACGATCCTCGCGATGTTCTTCAACGTCGGGATTGACCAGCAGATCGCGCTGGGCGAGCAACAACAAGGCCGCCCGTTGACCGAAGCCGAACTCGCCGCAACGCGCCGCGCCGCGCTCGAAAACGTGCGCGGCACCGTGCAGGCCGACATCCTGAAAGAAGACCAGGGGCAGAACACCTGCATCTTCTCGACCGAATTCAGCCTGAAGGTGATGGGTGACATTCAGGCGTATTTCGTCGAACACGGCGTGCGCAATTTCTATTCGGTGTCGATTTCCGGCTATCACATCGCCGAGGCTGGCGCGAACCCCATCTCGCAGCTCGCGTACACGCTCGCGAACGGCTTCACCTACGTCGAGGCATATCTCGCACGCGGCATGTCGATCGACGACTTCGCGCCGAATCTGTCGTTCTTCTTCTCGAACGGCATGGACCCGGAGTACACGGTGCTCGGCCGCGTCGCGCGACGCATCTGGGCGGTCGCGATGCGCGAGCGCTATGGCGCGAACGAGCGCAGTCAGAAGCTCAAGTATCACGTGCAGACGTCGGGCCGCAGCCTGCACGCGCAGGAGATCGATTTCAACGACATCCGCACGACGCTGCAGGCGCTGATCGCGATCTACGACAACTGCAACTCGCTGCACACCAATGCGTTCGACGAAGCGATTACGACGCCGACCGAGGAATCGGTGCGCCGCGCGGTCGCGATCCAGCTGATCATCAATCGCGAATGGGGGCTCGCGAAGAACCAGAATCCGAATCAGGGCAGTTTCGTGATCGATGAATTGACCGATCTGGTCGAGGAGGCTGTGCTCGCCGAATTCGAGCGGCTGACAGAGCGCGGCGGCGTGCTCGGCGCGATGGAAACCGGCTATCAGCGCGGACGGATTCAGGACGAGTCGATGCTGTACGAGCATCGCAAGCATGACGGTTCGTATCCGATCGTCGGCGTCAATACGTTCCTGAGCGCGCATCCGCATGAAGCGCCGCGGCCGTTGGTGCTGGCGCGTTCCACCGACGCGGAGAAGCAGAGTCAGCTGCGGCGGTTGCGCGACTTCCAGGCGCGCCACCGCGACGCCGCGCCTGAGGCGCTCGAACGCCTGAAGCGCGCGGTGATCGACGACGGCAACGTGTTCGCGGTGCTGATGGACGTGGTGCGCGTGTGTTCGCTCGGGCAAATCACCCACGCGCTGTTCGAGGTGGGCGGGCAGTATCGGCGGAATATGTAGGCCGCGAGCGAGCGAGCGGGCGCCCCGGCCCGCTCCGCTCTTCACCTCAGCGCGCGATGCCGAGCCGCGCCTTCGCGTCGTTGTATTCCTTCTTCAGACGCCGCACGAGCTCGGCGACGTCCGGCACGTCGTCCATCAGGCCGACGCCCTGGCCCGCGCCCCAGATGTCCTTCCACGCCTTCGCCTTGTCGCCGCCGAAGTTCATCTTGGTCTTGTCCGATTCGGGCAGCGCGTCGGGATCGAGCCCCGCGTTCGCAATGCTCTCGCGGATGTAGTTGCCGTGCACGCCGGTGAACAGGTTCGTGTAGATGATGTCCGACGCCTTCGCGTTGATGATCGCCTGCTTGTAGCTGTCGACAGCGTGCGCTTCTTTGGTGGCGATGAAGCGTGTGCCCATGTACGCGAGGTCCGCGCCCATCGCCTGCGCGGCGAGAATCGAGCCGCCGTTGGCGATCGAGCCCGACAGCACGATCGGGCCGTCGAAAATGCGCCGCACCTCGCCGACCAGCGCGAACGGCGAGGTGGTGCCCGCGTGGCCGCCCGCGCCCGATGCGACCAGAATCAGCCCGTCGACGCCGGCTTCCAGCGCTTTCTGCGCATGACGCAGATTGATCACGTCGTGCAGCACGATGCCGCCGTAGCTGTGCACCGCATCGACGATCTCGCGTGCCGGCGCGCGCAGGCTGGTGATGAAGATCGGCACCTTGTGCTCGACGCAGACGCGCACGTCGTGCTCGAGCCGCGCATTCGACTGGTGAACGATCTGATTGACCGCGATCGGGCCGATCACCGCATCCGGGTTCGCGGCCTTGTGCCTGGCGAGTTGCGCCTGGATCTGCGTCAGCCATTCGTCGAGCAGCTCGGCCGGGCGCGCGTTGAGGGCAGGGAACGAGCCGACGATACCGGCCTTGCACTGCGCCAGCACGAGTTCGGGATAGCTGACGATGAACATCGGCGAAGCGACGACGGGCAGCGCGAGGTTTTGCAGAACGGCGGGCAATGCCATGGTGCGAGTCTCCAGGTTGGGCCAACCGGTGCGACGTGCGCCCGGCGAATAGATGAATGAGTTTAGCGGCACACGGCTTGCGGCGTGTTGACCGGCGAATGCGTGTGGCAGTCGAACGATACCGGCATGCCGAAGTCGCGCCAAACATTTAAGAACGGTCGTTCGATTATAGGCGAAGTGGGTTCGAAGGAGTATTCAGGTTCCATGTCTGCGTGGGATATCCCACCTCGCACGGACCTGTTGGCCTTCTACAATGCACGGACCTCAAACGATCAACGAGACGTCATGGCCTTCGAAAATTTCACGTCTTTTCGCGTCGCCGTGGGCGATGTCGACATTTTCGGAGTGAAGGGCGGCGCCGGGCCGCCTCTGCTTCTGCTGCACGGCCCATCCGCAATCGCATCTGATCTGGGAACGCTGCGCCGCGCCGCTCGCGCAGCACTTCACGGTGATCGCAACCGATCTGCGCGGCTATGGCGCGTCGGGCAAACCGCCGAGCGATGCCGCGCACGCACCGTATTCGAAACGCGTGATGGCCGCCGACCAGGTCGCGGTGATGCGCCACTTCGGCTTCGAGCGCTTCCTCGTCTGTGCGCACGATCGCGGCGCGCGCGTTGCGCACCGGATGGCGCTCGATCACGCCGACGCGGTCGAGCGTTTGATGCTGCTCGATATCGCGCCGACACTCGCGATGTACGAAGCCACCGACCGCGCGTTCGCAACGCATTACTTCCACTGGTTCTTCCTGATCCAGCCCGAGCCGCTGCCCGAAACATTGATCGGCGCAAATCCGGCCGCCTATGTCGACGCGGTGATGGGCGGACGTCACGCGGGTCTCGCACCGTTCGATCCCACCGCGCTCGACGCGTATCGGGCAGCGCTCGCGCAACCGGGCGCGGTGCACGCGATGTGCGAGGACTATCGCGCATCGGCGAGCATCGACCTCGAACATGATCGCGCCGATATCGAGCGCGGCAACAAGATCGGCTGTCCGCTGCGGGTGCTGTGGGGCGACAAGGGCGTGATCGAAAAATGCTTCGATGCGCTCGACGAATGGCGGCATGTCGCGCGCGACGTGAGCGGCCGCGCGCTATCGTGCGGGCACTATCTGCCCGAGGAAGCGCCGGACGAACTGGTCGCCGAGATGCTGTCGTTTTTCGAGACGCTCGAACAATAAGCGCCGGGCTGCTTCGCGCGACCTTCGTTTGACCAGCGATGGACCTTCGTTAGCCGAGCGGCGGCAGCCGTCGCGCGACCGGCGTCGACTTGACGATCGCCGTGCTGGTCTCCGCGCGCTCGGTCACTTTCGACAGGATCTCGTCGAGCTGTTCGATCGAATGCAGGTACAGGCGGCAGATGAAACAGTCGTCGCCGGTCACCTTGTCGCATTCGACGAACTCCGGAATGCGCCGGATCACTTCCTCCACCAGATGCAGCTGCCCGGGCAACGGCTTCACGCGCACTACCGCCTGCAGCGTGAAGCCGAGCGCGCGCGGATCGATCTGCACGGTGAAGCGCTCGATCACGCCCTGCGCTTCGAGCCGCCGCACGCGTTCGGCCGTGCTGGGCGCCGATAAGCCGACGACGCGCGCGAGTTCGCTGACCGGCTGACGCGCGTCCTGCGCGAGCGCGGTGAGCAGTGCGCGGTCGGTGTCGTCGAGTGCGACCGGCGTGATCGATGCAAGGCGTTTGCTCATGACGGCCTTCGTTTATGAGGTGAAAATGCGCTAACGCTTAAGTTTAGCCATGTATTCGCGCGGGTGGATTAATTAGACTGCCAGTTATGCAGTCACAATCCGGGATCGAATCATGGCTTCAAACAAGGCTTCCATCACGACCTCGAGCAGTTCGCCCAGCGACATCCGCCGTGGCGCGGCGGAGATGAGCGTCGCGATGCTGATGTCGGGCACGATCGGCTGGCTTGTCGTGTCGTCGCAGCAAAGCCCCTTCAACGTGGTGTTTTTCCGCTGCATTTTCGGCGGCGCGACGCTCGCGCTCGTGTGCGCCGTACTCGGCCTGTTCCGCCGCGAGCTGTTTTCGTGGAAGATGCTCGGCCTCGCGTTGCTCGGCGGCGCGGCGATCGTCGTGAACTGGGTATTGCTGTTCGCCGCGTATTCACGCGCGTCGATTTCGATGGCAACGGCCGTCTACAACACGCAGCCGTTCATGTTGGTCGGACTCGGCGCGCTGGTGTTTCGCGAGCGCATCAGCGCATCGACGATCGCGTGGCTCGTGGTCGCGTTCGTCGGGCTCGTGTTCGTCGTGAAGGTCGAGCCGGCCGTGCTCGCGGTGCCGGGGCAGTATCTGGTCGGCGTCGCCTATGCGGTCGGTGCGGCGGCGATGTACGCGGTGTCGTCGATCATCACGAAGCGGCTGAAGGGCACGCCGCCGCATCTGCTCGCGCTGATCCAGGTATCGCTCGGCGTGCTGTTGCTCGCGCCGTTCGTACGCTTCGACGCGTTGCCGGCAAACGGCGCGCAGTGGCTCGAACTGGTCGTGCTCGGCGTCGTCCATACCGGTCTCATGTACGTGCTGCTATATGGCGCGATCCAGAAGCTGCCGACGTCGATGACGGGCGCGTTGTCGTTCATCTATCCGGTGGTCGCGATCATCGTCGACCGGCTCGCGTTCGGACAGACGCTCGCATGGATTCAGGTGCTCGGCGCCGCGCTGATTCTGCTGGCGGCGGCGGGCGTCAATCTCGGATGGCGGATCGTGCCGCAGAGAAAGCGCTTATCGTCCACGTGATGCCGATTCGACATTCAATCGGATATTGCTACGGATCCCGGAACAACGCGCAAGCGTTCAAGCGCCTAACGCCGTTTGATGACAGATCATGTATGCATTCGTAAAACGTGGCGTCTAATTTCTGTAGGGAAATCACCGATGCGATGCAAAAACCCACACGCGTATCATCGACAGCGACGCTGATCACGTCCAACAGATGTTCCGCCGCTCGCTTCGTCGAGCGGTTTTCTTTTTGGCAGCACGGTTTGCGTTCCGGTGCGCTTTTCCACCGCGCCGGTCAAACCGGTCACATCACAGTTCAATGCCGCGCGAGAATGCGTGTGCCGTCCACTTCGAGCGGTCCATCGTTCGCCGCGAGCTCCCCGATCATTCCCTTCAGCAACGCGGGCCATTCGCCGCGCGGCTTCAGCATCGAGGCGGCGGCGCGCATCACGGCCGCGTCGTCGAGCATGCGCAAAAGCGTGTCCACGCTCATCTCGCGGACTTCGAGCAGCTTGAATACGATCAGCACCTTCAGCGCGTTCCTTGCGTTGCGCGCGGGATCGGCGCGCAACCAGGCGACGCGCGACATCGCGCGTTCGAGCGCCGCTTCGACCTGCGTGAACGGCGCGCCGTGGCCTGGGATGACGACGCGCACGTCGAGCGTTGCGATCAGGTCGAGCACGGCTTGCTGCTCGGCGAAGCCGCTTTCGCCTTCGAGTTCGGGAAAGATCACGCCGAAGCCGTTTTCCCACAGCGCATCCGCGCTGATCAGCAAGCGTTCGTCCGCGCAATAGAGCATCAGCGAATGCGGATCGTGGCCGGGCGCGCCGAGCACCTGCCAGTCGAGCGCGCCCAGCCGCAAGCGTGCGCCGGGTGCCAGCGTGCCGGTGAAGCCGAAGCGCTCGCAGGTTTGACCAGTCGCGCGAAAGCTGAGGCGAGTTTCGTCCCAGCCGCGTACGGCATCGGCTTCGGATGACGGGATCAGCGTGTGGCACGGCCACGTTGCCTGCAACAGTGCGTTGCCGCCGCAATGATCCGAATGCAGGTGCGTGTTGACGATCAGATCGAGCGGCCGCGTGCGCAACGCATTGCGTACCAGCGCGACCGTTTGCGATGCGTGCGTCGCATAGCCGGTATCGACCAGCGCGGCGCATGTGTCGTCGACGAGCAGCACGTTGTTCGACGACAGCCAGCCGCGTTCGAAAACCCGGATCGATGCGGGCAGCGCGATCATGGCGTGGCCGTGCTCGCGTGCGCGTTTGCGACCGCGGGGGGCTTCGGCATCACGAGGATCGTCGAGGTACCCGTCAACATCAGCTCACCGCGCTGATTGACCACCGAACCTTCGAGATAGGTCAGATCGCCGTTCAGGCTCGGCTTCCAGTGAGCGTCGTGCACACGCCACGTGATCGTCAGCGTGTCGTGCGCCTGCACTGCCTTCTTCAGCTTGATATCGAATTCGAGGCCGAGCGGTTGCGCGTAAGTAGAGAAATGCGTGGCGAGCAGCGCCATGAAATACGCGGTGGGTTGCGTGCCCGACGCGATCAAGCCTCCAAAGCGGCTTTGCGCGGCATACGCTTCATCGTGATGCAACGGGTTCAGATCGACGACGAGCGTCGCGAACGATTTGATCGAATCCACCGACAACTCGAGCGTCGAACTGAACGTCTCGCCGGGCGTCACGATGCGCGGCGCGGCGTTCATTGCTTCTCCTTCGTCGTCGATGTCGTGCGCAGCGCCATTAACGTCGCGTGGCGCACTTCGATCGCGTCCCACACCGCGCGCTTCGCGTCGTTGTCGAGCGTCGACCAGCCGGCGATTTCGTCGATCGTGCGCAGGCATCCTTCGCACCAGCCGGTCGATGCATCCATCCTGCACACGCTGATGCACGGCGACGGCACGCAACCGCCGTCGTCCCTGTCGTCGTAATCGTTGCCGCTCGCCATCGTGTTCAGGCCGGCTCGCGCAACGCGACATCGACGACCGGCGCGCCTGTGAGCGAGATCAGCTCCTGCGCGGTCAGATTGAACACCGCGTGCGGATGACCGGCGGCCGCCCACAGGCTCTCCAGTTCGAGCAAATCCGCATCGATCAACGTGAGCGGCTCGGTCGCGTGACCGACCGGGCACACGCCACCGATCGCATAGCCGGTTTTCTCGCGCACGAACTTCGCGTCCGCGCGGCCGATCTCGCCGACCTGCGCGGCCACTTTCTTTTCGTCGACACGATTCGCGCCGCTCGCGATCACGAGCACCGGCGCGTCGTCTTCGCGGCGCCGGAACAGGATCGACTTCGCAATCTGCGCGACCGAGCAGCCGAGTCCGGCGGCCGCTTCGGCGGAAGTCTTGCCGGTTTCCGGCAGCATCACGATTCGCCCCGCGTGACCGCGTTCGCGTAGCAGCAGCGCGACGCGACGTGCCGAGTCGGGCAGCGCGGCGAGATCGTCGGAGTCGAAGGACGCGAGGTCGTTCATTGTTTGGGACCCTGAATGAAAATGGATGCTGCGGTTATACGCAGGTGTTTGCTTCGCTGCGCGCCTTCGCGAGCAGCGCTTTACCGGCGCGCGACACGTTGGACCGGCCGATCGCGTTCGAAATGAAGTCGCCGATTTCGACCACTTGCGCGAGGTCGATACCGGTCTCGATGCCGAGGCCGTTCATCAGATACAGCACGTCTTCGGTCGCGACGTTGCCGGTCGCGCCCTTCGCATACGGACAGCCGCCGAGCCCCGCGACCGATGCATGAAAAATCTCGACGCCTTCGAGCAGCGCCGCGTAGATGTTCGCGAGCGCCTGGCCATAGGTGTCGTGAAAGTGTCCCGACAGATGCTCGCGCGGAAACACTTCGGTCACGGCCTCGAACACTTCGCGGGTGCGCTTCGGCGTGCCGACGCCGATCGTGTCGGCGATATCGATCTCGTCGCAGCCGAGCGCCGCGAAGCGCTTGACGACGTCGACGACCGACGCGACCGGCACTTCGCCCTGGTACGGACAGCCGAGCGCGCATGACACGCTGCCGCGAATCCGCAGCTTATGTTGTTTCGCCGCCGCGGCGACTGGCGCGAATCGCTCGATGCTCTCCGTGATGCTGCAGTTGATGTTCTTCTGCGAGAACGCCTCGCTCGCCGCGCCGAAGATGACGATCTCGCCGGCGCGCGCGGCGAGCGCGCCTTCGAGACCGCGCAGGTTCGGCGTCAGCACCGAGTAAATCGTGCCGTCGCGGCGCTCGATGCCGGCCATCACGTCGGCGCCGTCGGCCATCTGCGGCACCCATTTCGGCGACACGAACGAGGCTGCCTCGACGTTGCGGAAGCCCGCCGCCGACAGACGGTTGATCAGCTCGATCTTGGTCGCGGTCGGCACGAATTCCTTCTCGTTCTGCAGCCCGTCGCGCGGACCCACTTCGACGATTTTCACTTGCTTCGGTAAGGCCATGATGTGTCTCCGATCCGATGCGGTTTGATCGCTGTCCCATCCAGGATGGGTGCTGCCGCGTTGCTGCAATTCAAGTCAGCCCGCACGCCTGCGACGCGTGCGGGCGCAGGTTTCACTCAGTAGCCGCGTTCCAGTTGCACTGCGCCGCTCACCTGCTCGCCGCGCATCATCGCGCCGATCTTGTCCGCGACCTGCGCGACGCTGTCCTCGCGTAATGTCAGCGCCGACGTGTGCGGCGTGATCGTGATGCGCGGCTCGCGCCAGAAAGGATGATCGGCGGGCAGCGGTTCCTCGCGGAACACGTCGAGCGTCGCGGCGGCGAGCTGGCCGCTCGCGAGCGCAGCGAGCAGATCCGCTTCGACGAGATGCGCGCCGCGCGCGACGTTGATCAGATATGCGCCGCGCGCGAGCTTCGCGAAGACTCGCGCATTCAGCACGCTTTCCGTGTCGGGTGTATGCGGCAGCAGATTGACGAGCACCTTCGCGCCGTCGAGGAAGCTATCGAATTGCGCGTCGCCGGCGAACGTTGCGATGCCATCGATCTGCTTCTCGCCGCGAGTAAAGCCGCGCACCGGCAGGCCGAACGAAGCGAGCGTTTGCGCGACCTGCGTGCCGAGCACGCCGAGCCCGAGCACAGCCACCGTGAACGTTGCGCGCGGATGCGGCTCGAGCACTTTCCAGCGGCGCTCGCCTTGCAGCACCTGATATTCGTCGAAGCGGCGCAGATAGCGCAGCACCGCATGCGTCACGTACTCGGCCATCTGCGCGCCCATGCCGGTATCTTCGAGGCGAATCAACGGCACCTCGGGCGGCAACGTGCCCGGATGCGCGTGTTCGAGCGCGAGAATCGCATCGACGCCAGCACCGAGATTGAAGATCGCGCGCAGCGTATTGCGTCCGGCCAGCATCTCGCGCGGCGGACGCCAGACCACCGCGAAATCGGCTGGGCCGGTGTCGCCGGGCTTCCATTCGCGCAGCTCGGCGGCGGGCAGAGCGCGCGCAAAGTCGTGCAGCCACGCGGCGGCTTCGGTGTGCGGTGCGTAGAAGAGTATTTTCATGCGGTCCGGAATGCGTCGGCGTCGATGTGGGCATGAGCGGGACGGACCCGGAGCGCGCGACGGCAATCGGACGACGCGTGCGGGATCGGGTCTCCTCCCGGTATGAATAGGCTTCATTCTACTTTTTCGACGCAAATCGCGCGCGTTTGCGCACGCACGTGCGCTTCGAGATGCATGCCGTGGTGGGTGTCGAGTTCGCGCGTACCCGCGCATTTCTTCGTTTGCCCGATAACGAAAGCACAAAAACCTGGTTCATCGATGCGCGACCGAGCGGGACAATGATTGCCTGGATTCCTTGCGCAGCGAGGCACGCACATGCTTTCATGCACCCGATCGATTGCGACAATTCCTAATTTGACGCAATTTGTATATTGATTAGGTTTCTTGAATTGCTGATTAAAGCTTCGCCATGAAAAACACCCCGAAGATTGGATCAACGTCCAACTTTCGGGGTGAATTTCGCCACTATGCGGCGACGCAGACCATTAGTTCGTGCACGCAGCGCATGCGGCTCAGCGGTTCCGCGACTCAATTCGCCACGCCGTGATCCCCATGCCCATGCGCACACCCATGCTCGCACTCGCTCTGCTCGACCGGCATCTGCTGCGCAGACTCAGCGCGAATCCCCAGGCGCGCGAGCAGCTTGCGATCCGCTTCCGCCTGCGGGTTGCTCGTGGTCAGCAACTGATCGCCGTAGAAAATCGAATTCGCGCCCGCGAGGAAGCACATTGCCTGCAACGCCTCATCCATCTGCTCGCGTCCGGCCGATAGACGTACCATCGCGCGCGGCATCGTGATGCGCGCAATCGCGATCGTGCGCACGAATTCGAACGGATCGATCGCTTCGGTCCCGCTCAGCGGCGTGCCTTGCACCTGCACCAGATTGTTGATCGGCACCGATTCCGGATACGGCTCCATGTTCGCGAGCTGCGCGATCAGCCCCGCGCGTTCGCGGCGCGATTCGCCCATACCGACGATGCCGCCGCAGCACACGTTGATGCCCGCGTCGCGCACGCGTTCGAGCGTGTCGAGCCGATCCTGGTACGTGCGCGTCGAAATGATCTGGCCGTAGAACTCCGGCGACGTATCGAGATTGTGGTTGTAGTAGTCGAGGCCCGCATCGCGCAGCGCCTGTGCCTGGTGCGTTTCGAGCATGCCGAGCGTCACGCAGGTTTCGAGGCCCATCGCCTTCACGCCGCGGATCATGTCCTTGATCGGCTCCAGGTGGCGGTCCTTCGGATTGCGCCACGCGGCGCCCATGCAGAAGCGCGTTGCGCCGTTCTGCTTTGCGACCTGCGCGGCGGCCAGCACTTCGTCGACCGGCATCAGCTTGTCGGCGGCGAGACCCGTGTCGTGATGCACCGATTGCGGACAGTATGCGCAATCCTCTTCGCAGCCGCCGGTCTTGATCGACAGCAGCGTCGACAGTTGCACCGCATTGGCGTCGAAATGCTCGCGATGCGTTTGCTGCGCGCGAAACAGCAGGTCGTTGAACGGCAGTTCGTACAACGCGACGATATCGGCGACGCGCCAACGCGCGAGCGGCTTCGCTTCAGTAGCGGCTGCGGTCGGATTGCTGTTGGCGGCGCTCGCTTCGGCGGTGCCCGCTGCGATATTCAGTTGTGTCATGTGATCGATCCTCGTAAACGGATGAATTTGGGTTCGGCGCTGCGGGGCAGCGCTATGCCGCGCGCAATTGGCGCAGCGTTTGCAGAAGCCGTCGAATGTGGAGCTGTTGCGCTGCAAGCTCGGGCGACGGCGGGCTGATATGCGGCACGACGCCGAGCAACGGCGCGTCGTACGCTTGCGCGAAATGCACGCGAATCGACGCGATGTTTTCGTCGGGAAAGGTCATGTCCGGGTCGATGCGATTCGCGACCCAGCCCGCGAGCGTTAGACCGCGCGCGGCGATCGCTTCGGCAGTCAGCAGCGCGTGGCTGATGCAGCCGAGCCGCATGCCGACCACCAGCACCACCGGCAGCTTCAGCGCGACGGCGAGATCGGCGGTGTCCTGCGTCGCGGTCAACGGCACACGAAAGCCGCCGACACCTTCGACAACGACCACCTCGGCGAGCTTCAACGCCTCGCGATGGCACGCGACGATGTGCTCGAGATCGAACGAGACGTTTTCCAGCGCCGCCGCGATGTGCGGCGCGGCCGGTTCCCTCAGCAGATACGGCGTGCGCATGGCGGGCGGCAGCAGCACGCTCGACGCGGCATCGAGCTGATCCGCGTCCTCGTTGTGCAGCACGCCGTTCACTTCGAACGCGCCCGCCGCGATCGGCTTCATCGCTGCTGCCTGCAGGCCTTCGCGCACGAAGCCGCGCAATAGCGCCGACGACACGAAGGTCTTGCCGATTTCCGTGTCGGTGCCGGTGACGAACAGCGACAGCGCGCCGTCATCGTTGATCATGTTGCTCATGCCGCGCGCGCTCCGACTTGTTGCAGGCCGGCCTCGAGCCGGTCGAGATCCGCATGCGAGTGCGCGGCCGACAGCGAGATGCGCAGACGCGACGTGCCGGTCGGCACGGTCGGCGGACGGATCGCGGGCACCCACAGCCCCGCGCGATCGAGCGACGCGGCGATGTCGAGCGTCGCATCGTTCGCGCCGATGATCAGCGGTTGCACGGCCGTATGTGAATCGACGGGCAGCCACGGCGTCGCCTTCAGCATCGCGCGCGTGCGTTCGATCAGTTGCTGCAGATGCGCGCGGCGCGCATCGCCTTCCTCGCCGCCGATGATGCGCAGACTCGCCGACACCGCATGCGCGGCCGCCGGCACCGACGCGGTCGTGAAGATATACGGACGCGCGCGCTGCACGAGCCATTCGATCACGGTCGCGTGCGCGACGACGAACGCGCCGGAGACACCCGCCGCCTTGCCGAGCGTGCCGATCGAGATCAGATGCGGCGAGCGCAGCGCGGCCTGCGCAATCGCGCCACGGCCTTGCGGACCCAGTACGCCGAAGCCGTGCGCATCGTCGACGATCAGCCATGCGCCGTGCCGCTCGGCGAGTTCGAGCAAACGCGGCAGCGGCGCGATGTCGCCGTCCATGCTGAACACCGTGTCGGACACGATCACCTTGACGTCCGCCTCCGACGCTTCGAGCATCGCGCTCAATGCATCCACGTCGCAGTGCGGATAGATCTGGACATCCGCGCGCGACAGCCGCGCGCCGTCGATCAGCGAAGCGTGATTGAGCGCATCGGAGAACAGCGTCGTGCCGCGGCCCGCGAGCGCGGTCAGCGTCGCGAGATTCGCCATATAGCCGGTGCTGAAATACAACGCGCGGGCATCGTCGAGAAAGCCCCCGGCAAATTCGGCGAGATCGTCTTCGAGTTGCGCATGCGCACGCGAATGACCGCCGAGCAGATGCGAGCCGCCGCTGCCCGCGCCATACAGGCGCGCGCCTTCGGCGATCGCGTCGATCAATTGCGGATGCGCGGCAAGGCCCAGATAGTCGTTGCTCGCGAAGCCGATGATTTCACGGCCGTCGACCGTCATGTGTGCGGCGCATGGTGTGTCGGCGGTGCGCCGGCGTCGGCGCAGGCCGCGCGCGTCGATTTCTTTCAGGCCTTCGGCGAGTGTGTCGAGCAGATGCATCAGCGGGTCTCCGCGAGCGTGGCGTCGAAGGTGTCACGCGTGCGCGTGGCGAGCAGCGCGAGTTCTTCGTCGTCGAGGATGTACGGCGGCATCAGATACACGGTGGTGCCGATCGGGCGCAACAACAGCTCGCGTTGCAGCGCGTTTTCGAAGAAGCGGCGCGAGAACGTTTTGGCTTGCTGAGGATCGTCGATCATTGCGTCGAACGCGAAGATCGTGCCGCGCTGACGCAGATTGCGCACCTGCGCGTGCTCGACGAGCGGCGCGAGCGCGGCCGCGAGGGTCGCCGATTTGTGTGCGTTGGCGGCGAGCACGTTGTCGCTCGTGAACAGATCGAGCGTCGCGAGCGCGGCGCGGCACGCGAGCGGATTGCCGGTGTACGAGTGCGAGTGCAGGAAGCCGCGCGCGGTGTCGTCGTGATAGAAGGCCGCGAAGATCTCGTCGCGCGACAGCACGATCGACAGCGGCAGATAGCCGCCGCTGATGCCTTTCGACAGACACAGGAAGTCCGGCCACACGCCCGCCTGTTCGGACGCGAAGAACGTGCCGGTGCGGCCGCAGCCGACTGCGATTTCGTCGGCGATCAGATGCACGCCGTACCGGTCGCACAACGCGCGCAATCCGGCGACGTACGACGCGTCGTGCATCGCCATGCCGGCCGCGCATTGCACGAGCGGCTCGACGATCAGTGCGGCGATGCGGTTCGCGCGCGCCTCGAACAGCGCGAGCACGTGGTCGAGCGCGCGGCGCGCGACGTCGGCGGCGTTTTCGCCCGCTTGCGCGAGCCGCGCATCGGGCGAGGCGACGACGTGGGCGTGACGAATCAGCGGATCGTACGCGTCCTTGAACAGCGCGACGTCGGTCACGCCGAGCGCGCCGATCGTCTCGCCGTGGTAGCTGTTGGCGATGCAGACGAATTCCTGCTTGTCGGCGTAGCCCCGGTTGCGCCAGCTGTGAAAGCTCATCTTCAGCGCGATCTCGACCGCCGACGCGCCATCCGACGCGAAGAACGCGTGGCCGAGCGTGTTGCCGGTCAACGCGTGCAGACGTTCCGCGAGTTCGACGGCGGGCTCGTGCGTGCAGCCGGCGAGCATCGCGTGTTCGAGCGTATCGAGCTGATCTTTCAGCGCCGCGTTGATGCGCGGGTTCGCATGACCGAAAAGATTGACCCACCACGAACTGATCGCGTCGAGATAGCGATGACCGGCGCGATCGTACAGCCACGCGCCTTGACCGCGCGCGACGGGGATCAGCGGCAGACGTTCGTGGTGCTTCATCTGCGTGCACGGATGCCACACCGCGCGCAGGCTGCGGGCGACCCAATCTTCAGGGGCGACCGGGGGGACTGCTGACTTTTCCAAAGAGTACTCCAGGGTGCTTTTTTGCCACGCACGCAAGCCTCGGCGAGTGCGCGGGGTCGAGATTAGCGGTTTATTTGGTCGCGCGCATCAACCGCGAAATGCTCGTATTTCGCGGTGGCGTCGAGGTTTAGCATCGTTCGATGCAGCTCGTTCGAGTTCGTGAGGGAAGCTCGCCAATCGACGGAGATAGCGACGTCAAAGTAGTGGGCTGTTACTGGCCAGAATTTGGGGTGACGAGGTGTTTTTTGCGGGGGAACTGAGCGCACAAGAAAAAGCCCGCCGATACGGCGGGCTTGCGGCACATCAGAATCAGGCGCGATTCACGCCTCGACTCACGCCTCTATTCGTACTTCACTCCCGGCTCGCAATCGCTTTGCGCCCATTGGCATCGGCATCGCTTGCATCCGCCGTCTGCGAGTTCTGATTGCCCCACACGACCGCGTTGTCGACCGCATACAACCGGCACGGATCGGAGCTCTGCTTCTGGCAATTCGTCACCGCCACCGACATCGGGTCGTCGCCGCCCTCGGCCCACGACCACGCGCCCGAATCCGACACCGCGAACGCGCGGCTCGGATACTGATGCAGGAAGTTGCGATAGCCATTGCGGCCCTCGTTGTCGAGGTACGGCACCGAGTCGACCGCGTCGAGCGCGGCGAATCCGGTTGCCTTCGGCGCGGCCGGATCGGCGACGTGATACTGCACGGCAGTCGGCATACCGGCGCGCGCGAGGAACGCTTCGACGGCCGGCCACCATACGTGCACGCCGTCGCGGTCGCCGACCAGCCGATGCGCGTCGTTCTTGTAGTGGCCGAAGTCGACCATCTTCGCGCTGGCGCCGTGTGCGCCGTACGCGGCGTACATGCCCGCGACGAGCCGTGCGTTCCACACCGAATCGTTATCGCCATAGAGCCACAGCGACGGCACCACAGCCTTCTCGCCGTACGCGCCGAATGCGCGCGTCAGATTGCCTTGCCAGTCTTCGCAGGCGTCCTGGCGCAGGCCGCCCGAGAAATTGATCAGCGCGCGCACGCCGGGCGCAGCTTCCGTGCCGTATGCGATCGTCGCAAGACCGCCATGCGAGGTGCCGGCCACCGCGATGTGCGTCGCGTCGACATAAGGTTGCTTCGACATGTAATTGATCGTCGCTGCGACGTCGCCGGCCTGGCCAAGGCCGTTGCGCTCGACGTCGCAGCCGTCCTGCTCGTACACGCCGTCCGAGTGACCGAAGCCCTGGCGGTTCGGCGCGACGACGACGTAACCGCGGCGCACGAATTCGCGCGCGAACGGCAGCGGGTCGCTGCGTTCCTGCGTGCGCGGGTCGCCCGGAATCTTGCCGTGGTTGAAGACGATCATCGGGAACGGGCCGGGGCCGTCCGGCTTGTAGATCGTGGTTTCAAGCGTGACCGTGCCGGTGGCGTCGACCGGCACGCGGATGATCTTTTCGTTCAGGTGAGCGGTGGGCAGGTAGACGTCGTCGTCCAGCGCGAGGCGCGGCACGCGGGCGCGCGACAGCGGTCCCTGGATGTCGCTCGACGGCGTCGCGTCGTGTGCGGAAAGGGACGAGTAGGCGAGCGGATCGGCATGCGCGATCGTGACAGCACACGTGGCCGCGGCGCAGATCGCCGCACACTTCGTCAGAACCTTGCTCAACACCATTGACGCACCTGCTTTAAAGACGTGTCCTGAACTCCGTGCTGTCCGGTTGCGCAAAACGCGGCTGACATTCAGCTTTCGTTCGCGATTTCGACACAAACAGACTCACTCGCGAACGTTGCGGGAAGCGCACGCACGCAAATCGAGATCGCACGGGATGAACCCAACGGCCGACGCGACCCCACGCGTCGAGGATGAACGTCACTTGATGCTGTCGGAGTCCGCGCGGCTCGCGTTCGATCAGCGGCCGGTCAGCCTTCCTTTGCATGTTGCGGAGCCGGTATGATCCGCTCTCGCAATGTGACGTCATGAAACTACGGACTCATCCTGGCACGACAATTTTGTTTTGTGCAATCAAGGAGAACCCGTGACGAAAAAATTGCTGCATGTGCGAACGAGGCTTCAAAGCCTTGCCGGGCAAGGGCCGGGGACATGTGGCGGGAAGCGGCGAGTACAGGTCGTGTCAGTGCTGTGGTGCGAGGCCAACGAAGAAGCCCGCGTGAAAGGAACGAAAAAAGGCCTATGCGAAGGCCTTTATAAAGTTTGTCGAGAGCGAGTGAAAGGCACGAGAAAGCTTCGGCGCGTAATGCAGCGATTACTTAATCGTCGCGTGCTCTTCATTTACTCATTGACGTCGCCATCGACATAACGCCAGCGGCCATCATCGCCGCGCACGAATCGACTCGATTCATGCAACCGATAAGCACGTCCTCCCACTTTGTAGCGGGCGATGAATTCGACGGTCGCGTGATCGGCATCGCTTTCGGCGATGCCTTTGATCTGCAGTCCGAGCCAACGGGGCGCGTCGGGCGCGGTGGGATCGACGTCGAGATCGGCGGGGCAGGTGCGGGGGTCCCACGTCGCGCGCAGGTAGTCGGTTGCACCGAGCACGTACGCGCTATAGCGCGAGCGCATTAGTTCGAGCGCGCGCGGCGCCGCTTCGCCGCCGTCGATATAGCGGCCGCAGCATTGCGCGAAACGCGGGGCTTTGGTCGCGGTGCCCCCGCGTGCGTCGGGCGCGGCGCCGCCGCACGGACAGTCGACAGGTCTTTGCAGTGACAACAATGGCTTGTTCATTGAAATTTCAATTGAGCGCGCGAGCGATCAGGATCTTCTGGATGTCGCTCGTGCCTTCGTAGATCTGGCACACGCGCACGTCGCGGTAAATCCGCTCGACCGGGAAGTCGCTCAGATAACCGTAGCCGCCGTGAGTCTGCAAGGCGGCCGAGCAGATGCGCTCGGCCGCTTCGGAGGCGAACAGTTTTGCCATCGCGGCTTCGGTCAGACACGGCTGGCCCGCGTCCTTCAGCGACGCCGCGTGCCAGATCAGTTGACGCGCGGCTTCGAGTTGGGTCGCCATGTCGGCAAGGCGAAACTGCACCGCCTGGTGCGAGAACAGCGGCGCGCCGAAGCTCTCGCGTTCTTTTGCGTAAGTCAGCGCCGCCTCGAACGCGGCGCGTGCCATGCCGACGCTTTGCGCGGCGATACCGATGCGCCCGCCTTCGAGACCCGACAACGCGATCCGGTAGCCTTCGCCTTGCGCGCCGATCAGGTTCGCGGCCGGCACGCGGCACGCCTCGAATACGATTTGCGCGGTATCCGACGAGTGCTGGCCGAGCTTGTCTTCGACTCGTGCGACCACGTAGCCCGGCGTGCCGGTGGGCACGATGAACGCGCTGATGCCGCGCTTGCCAGCGGCCTTGTCGGTGACGGCCATCACGATCGCGACGTCGCCGTTCTTGCCGCTCGTGATGAACTGTTTGACGCCATTCAGCACGTACGCGTCGCCGTCGCGTGTCGCGGTGGTGCGCAGCGCCGACGCATCCGAGCCCGCTTGCGGCTCGGTCAGGCAGAACGCGCCGAGCATCTCGCCGCGCGCGAGCGGCGTGAGCCAGTCGCGCTTCTGCGCGTCGTTGCCATAGGTGAGCAGGATGCTGCACACGGGGCAGTTGTTCACCGAGATCGCGGTCGACGTGCCGCCGTCGCCGGCCGCGATTTCTTCGAGGATCAACGCGAGCGCGAGCGCGTCCATGCCCGCGCCGCCATACGCTTCGGGCACCAGCACGCCATAAGCACCGAGCTCGGCGAGTTGCCGGTGCACGTCGCGCGGAAAGGTGCGCTCGCGGTCCCATTGCGCCGCGTACGGCGTGATCTCTTCGCGCACGAAGGTGCGCAGCGCGTCGCGCACCATCAGGTGATCCTGATCAAGCACCATGAGCGTGTCTCCGGTCCCATGCAACGTAGTTGTCTACCAGTCGAGCTGCGTGCCGTCGTGCTGAAAGAAGCGGCCGTGAAAAGCGTCGCGCGATGCCGCCGCCTGCGCCAGCACCTCGCGCATGCCAGCGACGCTGCGCGCGGGATCGAGCGCGGCCTGCGCGCCGCCCATGTCGGTGCGCACCCAGCCGGGATGCAGCGACACGCAGGTCGCGCGCTGCGCGTCGAGCGACGCGAGCTTCAGCACGGCGTTCAGCGCCGCCTTGCTCGCGCGATACAGCCAGCCGGTCGTGCCGCTTGCATCGGCGATGCTGCCCATGCGACTCGAAATCACCGCGAGCACGCCGTCCGTTTCCTCGACGAGCGGCAGCAGGATTGGCAGCAGTTGCATCGGGCCGCGCACGTTCGTGTGCATCACGTGATCGAAGTCCTCGGCGGTGATCGTTTCGATGCCTTCGGTGCGCGGACCGTACACGCCCGACACCAGGATCGCGGCATCGAGCCGTTCGCCGTCGAGCTTCCAGCCGAGCGCCGCGATGTCTTCGGGCGCGGTGACGTCGAGCGCGAAGGTTTCAGCGCCGAGTTCGCTGAGCGCGTCGAGCGCGGCGCCGTCGCGCGCGGTCGCGAGCACGCGCCAGCCGCTCTTTCTGTACTGCCGGACGAATTCCTGGCCGATGCCACGCGATGCACCGACGATCAACACTGTTTTCATCGTATTCCTCGAAGATTTTGTGGATGCGTCAGATCAGTTCGACACCCATCGCGGTCGCCTCGCCGCCGCCGATACACAGCGTCGCGACACCGCGCTTCAGACCGCGATTCTTCAGCGCGCCGATCAGCGTGACGAGAATGCGCGCGCCCGAGGCGCCGATCGGATGGCCTAACGCGCACGCGCCGCCGTTCACGTTGACCTTGTTGTGCGGTAAATCGTGCTCTTTCATCGCGGCCATCGTGACGACGGCGAACGCTTCGTTGATCTCGTACAGATCGACGTCGCCGGCGCGCCAACCGTTCTTTCCGAGCAGCTTGCGGATCGCGCCGACCGGCGCGGTGGTGAACTTCGCGGGCGCCTGCGCGAACGTCGAATGACCGACGACGCGCGCGAGCGGCGCCACGCCGAGCCGTTTCGCGGTCGACTCGCGCATCATCACGAGCGCGGCCGCGCCGTCCGAGATCGACGACGAGTTCGCCGCCGTCACGGTGCCGGTCTTGCTGAACGCGGGCTTCAGCGTGGGGATCTTGTCGAGGTTGGCCTTGAACGGCTGCTCGTCGCGCGCGATCGTGACGTCACCCTTTCGGCCCGCTACGGTGACCGGCGCGATTTCCCAGTCGAACGAGCCGTCCTCGTTCGCGCGCTTTGCGCGGTTCAGCGACTCGACCGCGAACGCGTCCTGCGCCTCGCGCGTGAAGTCGAACGACGCCGCGCACTCCTCGGCGAACGCGCCCATCAGACGGCCTTTGTCGTAGGCGTCTTCGAGGCCGTCGTAGAACATGTGGTCGAGCACCTGGCCGTGGCCCATGCGCATGCCGCCGCGCGCTTTCGGCAGCAGATACGGCGCGTTCGTCATGCTTTCCATGCCGCCCGCGACGATCACGTCGAGCGAGCCGGCGGCCAGCATGTCGTGCGCGAACATCGCCGCGCGCATGCCGGAGCCGCACATCTTGTTGACCGTCGTGCAGCCGGTGGCGAGCGGCAGACCCGCACCGAGCGCGGCCTGGCGCGCGGGCGCCTGGCCGAGGCCGGCGGGCAGCACGCAACCGATCACCGCTTCGTCGATCTGCTCGGGCTTCAGACCCGCTCGTTCTACGGCCGCCTTGATCGCGACCGCGCCGAGTTGCGGCGCGCTCAGCGACGCGAAGTCGCCCTGAAAGCCGGCCATCGGCGTGCGCGCCGCGCTGACGATTACGATTGGATCGGCGTTGATACCACTGTGGTTTGCGTCACTCATGTTCGAGCTCCTTGGTCATAGCTTGGATGGCTACCGCCGCGCGTTGCCCGCTGCGAACCCTTGTGGGATTCATCAAGCCACGCGCACATTTGGCTCGTCCGCCTGCGCATCGGGCGCTCCGGCGAACCGCTCCGGATAACGCACGCAAAAGCGCACGCTCCGGTCGTACGGGAAAAAATCGGGCAGATCGCCCTTCAACAGAAAATCTTTGTATCGCTGCCACAGCTCGGGCTCGAAGAAATCCGCGTGATGCCGCATGAACGAGCGCCGCACGCGTGGATCGCCGAGCAGGAACGTGCCGTACGTCTCCGGGAAAATATCGTGCGGGCCTACCGCGTACCATGGCTCGTCCGACATTTCGTCTTCCTCGTTGCGCGGCGCCGGCACCGCACGCACGTTGCAGTCGGTCAGGTATTCGATCTCGTCGTAGTCGTAGAACACGACGCGGCCGTGTCGCGTGACGCCGAAGTTCTTGTACAGCAAGTCGCCGGGGAAGATGTTCGCCTGGATCAGCTCCTTCACCGCGTCGCCGTATTCCTTGATGCCGCGCTCGACGTCGTCGTCGTTACCGTTCTGCAGGAACAGATTGAGCGGCACCATGCGTCGCTCTAGGTACAGATGGCGAATCACGAGGTTGTCGCCGTCGTACTCGATCAGCGACGGCACTTCCTTTTCGAGTTCGCGCAACAGCGTTTCGTCGAGCCGCGCGAGCGGCAGCGCGACGCTCGAATATTCGAGCGTGTCGGCCATCCGGCCGAGCCGGTCATGACGTTTGACGAGCAGATACTTCTGCTGGATCTGCGCGCGCGTGGTTTCCTTCGGCGGCGGAAAGTTGTCCTTGATCAGCTTGAACACGTAGGGGAACGACGGCAACGTGAACACCAGCATCACGAGCCCCTTGATGCCGGGCGCGACGATGAAGCGGTCGCTCGAATGCTTCAGGTGATGCAGCAGATCGCGATAGAACAGATTCTTGCCCTGCTTCTGCAGACCCACCGATGTATAGATTTCCGCCTTCGGCTTGCCCGGCATGATCGTGCGCAGAAACTCGACATACGCGGACGGCACTTCCATGTCGACCAGAAAATACGAGTGCGAGAAGCTGAAGGTGATCAGCAACTGCTCGCGCTTGAGCAGCACGGTGTCGAGCGCGAGCACGCCCGGTTTCACGTGACGCAGCGGCACCGCGAACGGCAGCAGCGCCTCGCCGTTGATGATGCGCCCGACGATATATGCAGCCTTGTCGCGATAAAACAGCGACGACAACACGTGAATCTGGAAGTTCGGCGCTTCGTCGAACACGCCGAACGCTTCGCGAATCGACTGCATCACGCAGGCGACGTCGCGCGTCAGATCCTCGAACGGCGGATCGAGCTGGAAGTTCGTGACGACCCGTTCGAGCGTTGCGGCAAGTCCATCGGTACCGGGGTAATACGCGCGATACGTCGGCTTCGCGGCCGGTTCGTCGTTCTCGATGTATTCGGTCGAGATCGCCGGGCGCACGAAAATGAAATCGTTGTTGAAGTACGAGCGATGCAGAATCTTGCAGGAAACCGAATTAAAGAAGGTTTCCGCGCATTCCGGCTGACGGTGCGTGGTCAGGAGGCCGATGTAGTGCAGCTTGATCTGCTGCCACACTTCGCTGTCGATGTTCTCCGCGTCGTACTCGTCTTCGAGCAACTGCACGCATTCCTGCACGCGATCGTCGTACGACGTGATGCGGTCGCGCGCGAGCTTTTGCAGGCCGTGCCAGTCGCCGGCTTCGAACAGCGTCTTCGCGTGGATCGCCGCGTCGCGAAAGATCCGGTAGTGACGGTCGAACCCATCGAGCATCGTCTGCGCGACGTCGAAACCGATTTGCGACGATAACAGCTTGGGGAAGTGATTCATCACGCGCGCTCCGCAAACGCCGGTCAGAGTCAGGCCGCTTCAGGCAGGCTTCGCGTCGTGCCTCGCGCCATCGAGCAGCGCGCGCGCCTGCGCTTCATACTGCGCGAGATCTTCGAGCGTCGCGTCGAGATCTTCTCGCTGACGTTCGAGCACTTCGCGATGACGCGCGACCGTCGCGAGGAACGCGTGCAACTGCGGTACGGTATCGGTCGGCGATTCGTAGACGTCGAGCAGGTCACGGATCTCCGACAGCGTGAAGCCGAGCCGCTTGCCGCGCAAGGTGAGCTTCAGACGCGTGCGGTCGCGGCCCGAATAGACGCGCCGCAAGCCGCTCGAACCCTCGCGGCTCGGTGAGAGTAAACCCTGGTCTTCGTAGAAACGGATCGCGCGTGGCGTGACGTCGAATTCGCGCGCGAGCTCGGTAATCGTGTATTGCGTATTCATCGGGACATCTCGTGGCCGCTTGGTCGGCACAAAACCGGATTGGACGATAGAATCGACGTTTACGTTATCGTCAACCTGAGCGGAAAGCAACCACAACCCGGCCGACCGGCATCGCACACCTCGCCATGCCGGAGGGTCGTCGGAGGAAGACAGTCCCCATGAATGCACTCGAACACCAGCTCGAATACCCCTTCAACGACACGATGCCCGACGCGGGCCGCACGATGGAAGTCGCGCCCGGCGTGCTTTGGCTGCGCATGCCGCTGCCATTCGCGCTCGACCATATCAACCTGTGGCTGCTGCGCGATGAGATCGACGGCCAGCAAGGCTGGACCGTGGTCGATTGCGGTATCACGTCGGACACGATCAAGGCGAATTGGGAGAGCGTGTTCGAATCGGTGCTCGACGGCCTGCCGGTGCTGCGCGTGATCGTCACGCATTGCCATCCGGATCACATCGGCCTCGCGCATTGGGTGTGCGGCGGTGGCGATAAAAAGCGTTGGGACGCGCGGCTGTGGATGACACTCGGTGAATACATGCAGGCGCGCGTGATGGCGACCGGCGGTGGCTCGAACGCGGGTGGCGAGGCCGCGGCGCGGCACTTCGCGCGGCACGGTCTGACCGACGCCGAATCGCTCGAAAAACTGCGCAATCGCAATAGCTACTACGCGAGCCTCGTGCCGGCGATTCCGGGGCAATACCGTCGTTTGCGCGAAGCCGAGGACGTGAGGATTGGCGGTAGGACGTGGCGCGTGGTGACGGGCTTCGGCCATTCGCCGGAACACTGTGCGCTGCACTGCGCGCAAACCGGCACGCTGATTTCCGGCGACATGGTGCTGCCGCGCATTTCGACCAACGTGTCGGTGTTCGATATCGAGCCTGAGGGTTCGCCGCTCGAACTGTATCTGGAGTCGCTCGGCCGCTACGAGACGATGCCTGAAGACACGCTCGTGCTGCCGTCGCATGGCAAGCCGTTTCGCGGCGTGCGCACGCGCATTGAGCAACTGCGCGAGCATCACGACGCGCGGCTCGCCGAAGTGCGCGAAGCATGCGCGGAAAAGCCGCGCAGCGCCGCCGATATCGTGCCGCTGATGTTCAAGCGCCAGCTCGATATCCATCAGATGACATTCGCGATGGGTGAGGCGCTCGCGCATTTGCATCTGCTGTGGCGGGCGGGGGATTTGAAGCGGACGCAGGATGCGGATGGGGTGATTCGGTTTGCGGCGGTGTGATCTCGGCCGTTGGCTGCGGGCGTAGAAGCGAGGACGAATAGGTCCGCGCTACGCGGAGGCACTGAGCGGCGCAACGATGCCAGGCGTCCTTTCGTGCGAACTACTTCAACGGCAAGTCAGAGGCAGCGTCGCGTAGTTGCTGGGCTCGCCGGTTGTTGAGTTCGGAAATGCAAGCCAAACGGCCCAATTCGTGCGAATTGCCAGCCCCACCACCACTTAGCGAAGCTGCGAATTCGCATTGAGCCTTGCGGTACTCCGCGAATTTCCTGTTTGATGCGACGAGTTTTGCCCTGGCCTGGTTGACGTACTTGTTGTCTTCATCCCATTTGGAGAGGGTGCCAGCCATCTTCTCCTCGGCTCGTTTGAGGGCCTTCAGACTGGCCTCTGCTTTCTCTGCCAGACAGTCCCGCATTCCCGCTTGCGAGAACGCGCTGCATTCCTCGCGCAGAGCCCGTTCGCTTGCAACGGGAGCAGTTGAGGCCGCAAGGACCATTGTTGGCAGGTAGGCGGTCAAACCGAAACAGATCAGCTTCATTGTGCGCATAGGGCTACCTTTCCTTTGCGCACCATTGACAAAGCGTAATCAAGCTTCCTGGCGTAGTTGGGGTCGCCCCCTCCGTTGTAACGCTCCGCTATCACTGGCGCGGACATGGGACGCCAGCTTGTAACAGCGTTTTGAACTGAAGCTTTCCGGTACTTCAACACCATAGCGTTATACATAAGTCCTTAGCCGAGCCCGTCGCGGAGCGCGCGTAGCGTGTCAGCGGCAGCGAGTACCTGATCGAGCCCTCGCCAGATGGTCTTGGCACCCGGTTCACCGTCGCTCTTTCGGCCGAGGAAACCACCGATTTGCGCAATCAGCCGCACGACCTCATTCACAGTGGGCGGCGGCGTCGGCATCTTCTTTTTGGCCAGCAGGTGGGCGCCACGAATTTCGTCCGGATCGAAGAACAAGGCGGCATCCAGATCCGGACAGGTCCGGCCTTTGCGCATCAGATACGTCACACGCCATGCCACTACCAGGAACAAGGCCAGCGCACGCTCGATCCGGTCGACAGCGGCCAATTGCAGGGTCTCGACTTCGCAGCCGTTCTTGAGCACATGGAAATAGATTTCGATTTCCCATCGGGCCCGGTACCAATTGATCAGTTCGACCGCGTCTTCCTGGGTTGCGACGGCTCGGTTGGTCAGCAAACGCCACTCAATCGGCTTGATGCCAGCGGGCGCCCCCACTTCGCGTGCGATTACGCAGTGAACCTTGAGCTTGCCGCGTTCGCCGTCCACTATCTCGACTTCGCGAGCCCACAGTTGCTGGCGTACGGTGCGGCTCTTCTGAGTCTCGCGGGCGCCGGTCATGAAGGTGATTTCACCCAAGGGCTCAGCGCTGGTTGTACTCGCCCACAGCCTGGCGCCGTCACCGCCGGGCAGGCAGCGGTCATGTTGGGCGCGCACCAGCCAGTCCGCTGGCGTGCCCAGTTCGTGCGCCCGGCGCATCATTTCCACCATGTCCGCCTCGCGGTCGGCCACGTACACCAGTCGCGTGTGCGGCATGTCCGGCGCCATTTCCGCCACGCGCTCGTAGCCTTCGATCCAGCGCGTGCTTTCTTTCGGCCCAGGACGTACACCATCGGCGTCAAGCTCCTCGCGCGCCCACATCCATGCATCGAGCACGCCCTGCGGTTCGCGTTCGGTCGTCACCGCATAGGTCGGGTGCAAGTACAGCCCGCGCCTTGCTTCGTAGTTCAACGGCCCCAGACCGTCGATGTCCTGGCCGTTAAAATCAAGCTCGGTGGTGTCCTGGATGCACAGCACGACCGACTGGCTGCGCATGCGTTCCTGCGTGCTCGCCCAATGCGGCTCCAGGATGGCTTCCCAGGCCACATCCGTATTGCGCAAAAATCGGTACGCCGCGCACGTCTCGCTCCAGCTATCGCACGCCTGGGGGATACTGGCCGTCGGATTGGCCGCAAGTCGTTCCATCAATTTCTTTGCCCTCCTGTCCAGGCGGGCGTCGCCAAGGTCCAGCCCCGCAAATTCCTGCTCGATCCACTGCTGTGCCGCCTTCGTCACCGCGTCCGCCCAAATTACGAGAGTAGACGCGATCCGGCCAAAGTTTACAAGCCCAGCCTCCAAGTCATTGAATGTAAACGGCTTGCTGGCGCGGGCGGCTGCCGCAGCGAGATGTGTATAACGCTATGACTTCAACACTTGTCCGGGGCGCAGAACAGTGGCGGTGGGATTCAGCTTTTTTAACGTGTCGATCGTGGTGCCCTGAGCCCTCGCCATCTTGTCGAGGCTATCTCCTGGCCTCACCGCGGATTTCGTAAACCTCAGGGTCAGCACCAAGTACGCTTCTGTACTTAAAATGTGCCATGCGCATTAGCAAATAACCAATACCAGCACGAATGTTATACGCCGGTATCGTTCTGACAGAGGCCATTGTCAGCCGTCCTATCCAGGCTGACGGCACAATCAAATCACCGCCTTCTTTGCGTGAAAGCAGCGATGCTAATCCAGGATCGCCTGCAACCCCGATTTGCATCGGCTTGGCGTTCCACTGCGGATCGTGGGCACCTGTTTCGACCCACAACATCGCCTTGATAAGCTGCCAGTCCAAGGGCACGTACCCGGAAGTGCCGTGAAGATGCCGGTTGTACTCATGGACTGCCATCTGGATCTCGCAGTCCCAGGAATTCCATTTGGCATCGCTTACAGCCTTGCTAACGCCATCCTGCCACCGTTCAAAACCTGTCCTCGTTGGAGCTTGCATTGCCATAACCATTCCTTCTGTCAAAGTGTGGGCGGCTACTTTGCAAGCAATTATCAGCTTCTTGCCTGAGGAAAATTGCATTAGGAATCGGTCTGGCGGGCGAAGGCCCGAGATCACGTCGAAAAAAGGTTACGCAGTGTCAGATGCAACCAGCCAATTCGCGCGTTGAAAAGAAAAAGCCCGGTTCAAAAACCGGGCTTTCTTGCAGGGCCGCCTGCGCTAACCGCAGCGCAAAATCACTGCACCACCACCGCCCCAAAATTCTGCCGACCAAACGGACTCACGTGATACCCGCTCACGTTCGTGCGCGTGATCGCGGCAGCGGTCGGATAGCCGAGCGGAATCCACAGCGCTTCGTCGTGGATGATCTGCTGCGCGGCTTCATACGCTTTCGTGCGCTTGGCGATATCGGACGTCGCTCTGCCGTCGGCGATCAGCTTGTCGAGGTCCTGATCGCAGAAGCGCGCGAAGTTGATGCCCGACTTCACCGCGTTGCAACTGAAGAGGGGCGACAGATAATTGTCCGGATCGCCGTTGTCGCCGGCCCATCCCATGAACAGCGTGTCATGCTGACCCTGCTTCGCCTCCTTGATCAGCTCGCCCCATTCGATCACCTTGACTTCCGCCTTCACGCCGATCTTCGCGAAGTCGGCCTGCAGGAGTTCGGCACCGGCCTTCGGATTGGGATTGAGCACGCTGCCATTCGGACGCACCCAGATCGTCGTTTCAAAACCGTTCGGATAGCCCGCGTCGGCGAGCAGCTTCTTCGCCTTCGCCGGGTCGTACGGCCAGCCCTTGATCGAGTGGTTGTAGCTCCACGTATTCGGCGGAAACGGGTTGACGGCCGGCGTCGCGGTGTTGTCGAACACGGTCTTCAGATATGTCGTGCGGTCGAACGCCATGTTCAGCGCGGCGCGCACCTTCTGGTTTTCAAGTGGCTTCTGCTGCGTGTTCAGCGCGACGAAGGCTGTCATGAACGCGGGCGTCTGCACGATCGCGAGCGACTTGTCGTTCTTCGCGTCGGCGAGATCCTGCGGCTTCGGCGACAGCGCGATCTGGCATTCGCCAGCCTTCACCTTCTGCGCGCGCACGGTCGCGTCCGGCGTGATCGCGTAGATCAGGCGCTCGATCTTCGGCTTCGGTCCCCAGTAGGTCGGGTTCGCGTCATAACGGATCACCGCGTCTTTCGTATAGCTTTTCAGCACGAACGGGCCGGTGCCGATCGGCTTCGCATTCAGATCGACCTGCTGGCCGGCCTTCAGCAACTGATCCGCGTACTCGGCCGAATAGATCGACGCGAAGCCCATCGTCAGGATCGACAGGAACGTCGCGTTCGGCTCGTTCAGCTCGAACTTGACCGTGTTGTCGTCGACCTTGGTAATCGACCTGATCAGCTTCGGCAGCCCCATCGATTGCGCATGCGGGAAGCCGCTCGCGCCCGCCACCTTGTGCCACGGATTGCTGTCGTTGAGCATGCGGTCGAACGTGAAGATCACGTCGTCGGCATTGAGCGCGCGGGTGGGCTTGAAGTAGTCGGTGGTTTGGAACTGCACGTTGGGGCGCAGGTGAAACGTGTACGTCAGGCCGTCGGGGCTCACTTCCCACTTGTCGGCGAGCGCGGGCACGACCTTCTTCGCGGCTTCGTCGAACGACACCAGCGAGTTGAAGATCACGTCGGCCGATGCATTCGTCGTGACGAGCGAATTGAACTGCACGACGTCGAAGCCGTCGGGGCTCGATTCGGTACAGACGGTCAACGGTTTGGCGAGCACGAGCGCGGGCGCAGTGAGCAGGATGGCGGCTGCGAGCAGTTTGAAGCGCATAGGATCTCCGGTAACGAGCGCAGTCAGGCAGTGCGTCTGGTTGTGTTTATGGCGGCGATGCGTGAGCGGGCAGGTCAGCGGTCCCGGCGCGCGCGTCGCCACGATTGTGATACGTTCCCGGCGCCGTCGTACAGGTCGGGCGATCCCGGCCTGAGGCCTGGGCGCCAGGCCTTCGAGGCCTGGCCGGCGGCGCGCCTTCGCGAAAGCTTATCGAAGGGCCATTTTGGCGACAACAATTTAATCGACATATCCATATGGGGGCGGCGCGGCCATGCTGCCGCCTCAGGCTGCGGCGGCCTGACGCAGCAGGTAGCCGATGCCACTTATTGCGCGCACGCCGTACCACGACGTCATTTCCCCATCGATCAGATCGATGCGCTTGCCGGTGAGACGCGGATCGCGCGCGAGCGCATCGCGATGCGCGGCCGTGAAGCGGTACGGCTCGCTCGACAGCAGCACGCGCTCGACCTGCGCGAGCCACGGCGCGTCGTCGAAGTCGAGCGTGGGGTAACGCGCGGCGCCCGCGCTGCCGCCGCGCACGTCGGGCAGCGTATGCCAGTTCACGAGGCGCAGCATCGCGGCGATATAGGTGTCGTGTGCGACGCTCATCCACGGTTCGCGCCAGATCAGGTACAGCACGCTCTGGGCGGCGAAGGCGTGAGCGCCGGCTTCGCGCAGACGCGCTTCGAGCGAGTCGCTCAAGCGCCGCGCTTCTTCTTCACGCCCCGAAGATCGCGCCGAGCAGCGCGAACAGCGCGAGGTTGTCGTGCGGCGTCTGCGGATGGGTGACGACGATGTGCGGCACGAACGCGCGCAGTTGCTCGACGGTGTCGCGTTCGTTCTCGTCGACATTGACGATCAGATGGGTGGGGCGCAGCGCGCGGATCGCGTCCAGTTTGACGGCCTTCGTGCCGCCGACCTTCGGCACCGCCCGGACCTTGTCGCGCGGATGCACGCAAAAGCCGGTGCGCCCGACGATCTGCCGTTCGAGGCCGAGCGCGAACAGCGTTTCGGTGAGGCTCGGCACCAGCGACACGATGCGTGCGTCGGTGCCCGCGGATTCGTGCGCGACGCCGGCTGCATCGACCGCACGGGACTGCATGGCTTACTCGGCGGCGGCGCGCGGCTTGCGCGGCGCGCGTTCGAACACGCGGTCGTAGAGCCAGCGCGGCAGCACATGCAGCAGCATCGCGGCCACGCGCATCTGCCACGGAAACACCCCGAACGACGTCTGCCGTTCGACCGCTCGCGCGACCTTCGCCGCGAAACGGTCGGGGTCCATCAGGAACGGCATGTTGTACGGATTGTGCTCGGTCATCGGCGTGCGGATATAGCCGGGCGCGATCGTGACGACCCCGACGCCGAACGGCCGCATCTCGACGCGCAACGCCTCGAGATACTTCAGGGCCGCCGATTTCGATGCGCTGTACGCGCCCGAACCGGGCAAGCCGCGCACGCCCGCGACGCTCGCAATGCCGACCAGCGTGCCGCGCTTCGATGCGGCCATCGCGGCGGCAAATGGCTCGAACGTCGCGACCATGCCGAAGTAATTGATGTCCATCACCTCGCGGAACGTGCGCAGATCGCCGTGACCCGTCAGCGCGCCGCGGCTGATGCCGGCGTTGGCGATCACGACGTCCGGCAGGCCGTGCGCGGCGATGAAGCGCGCGGCCGCATCGGCGAGCGCTTCCGCGTCGCGCACGTCGACTGCATAGATCGAGACGGTGTTCTGGGGATGGGACCGCTGGAACGCGGCGAGCGCGTCGCCGCGGCGGGCGACGAGGCCGAGAATCGCGCCGCGCCGTGCGTATTCGCCGGCGAGCGCGAGGCCGATGCCGCTCGAAGCGCCGGTAATGAAAACCTTCAGCGGAGAGCTCATACCGGCGCCTCGTGATTACATCTTCTTGGCGCGGACTTGCGAGACGAGGTAGTCGAGCACCTGGATCGTGCCCGGCAGGGTGCCGGTCGCGGCCGGGCCGGTTTCATACTTGCCCTGCACCGCGAGCGTCGGCACGCCGTCGATCTTGTAGTCGTCGAGCAGCTTCTTGTCCTTCTGCAGCGCGCTTTGCGTCGAGAACGAGTTGTACGCTTCCATGTACTTCTTCGGATCGACGCCGAGCGTCGCGAGGTATTTGCTCTGGTCTTCCGGCGTCAGCAGATAGTTCTTGTTGACATGGATTTCGTTGAACACCTTCGGCGTCAGTTCGTTCGCGACGCCGAGCGCGTCGAGCGCGTGGTACATCTTCGAGTGCGGGATGAAGTCGTCGCGGAAGGCGACCGGCACGCGGCGGAACACGACGTCCGGGCCCTGCTTCTTGACCCAGGCTTCGAGGAACGGGTCGAATTCATTGCAATGCGGGCAGCCGTACCAGAAGAATTCGATGACTTCGATCTTGCCGGCCGGCACGTCGGTCGGTTGCGGCGAGGCCAGCACGGTGTAGTCCTTGCCGGCAACCGGCGCGGTCGGCGACGCATGCGCGCTGGCCGCGATCAGGCCTAGCGAGAGAAACAGGATGCTCAGCAGCTTTTTCATGTTGTGTAGACCCAGATAAGGCGGTAGCGCGGCGACGCCATGCGAAGGGCCCGTCGCCGCTGGTCGGATTCGGTGCGGCCGCCCGCCACAATACAGGTCGAAGCGGCCATCGTGCTTGTGACTCGCGCGCCGCGCCGATAGTTCGATGCGCCGTGCGAGCCGGCATTACCGTTTATTTATTGTTTGGTGAAGCGGATCACCGCGGTATCGACACCCGCGTCCGACAGACGCTGACGACTCGAATTCATGTCCTCGAACTTCGAGAACGGCCCGATGCGCACGCGGTAGTACGTGACGCCGCCGGCATCGCGCTGCGTGACCTTCGATTCGAAGCCCTGGAACCCGAGGCGCGCGCGCTGCTGTTCGGCATCGGCGGCGGTCTTGTACGCGCCGACCTGCAGGAAATAGCCGGTGTTCGCCTCGCCCGGCGCCGGAGCGGCGGCCGGGCCCGGCTTGGCGTTGGCGAGCGTGGTCGCGCTCTTAGGCGCGGAGCCTGCCGCCGTGGCGGCCGGCGCGCTCGAGGTCTGCGGCTTCTTCGCCGGCGCCGGCGCGACGATGCCGCCGGTGCCGCCGGTGCCGCCGGTGCCGTTCTCTTGCGCGGGATTCGGCGCGACCGCAGTGCCGTTGTTATTCGCGTTGCCGCCCGACGGCGGCACTTCGACGATCTGCGGTTCTTCGAGCATGCCCGACTGGGTCTGGGCGTTGGTCTGGCCCGGCGCGGTGTTCGGCGGAGCCGGTTGCGCGGCCTGCGGCACCGGCTGGCCCGGCGTCTTGCCTTGCAGCGGACGGTTCGGATCGTATTGCGGCTGGCTCGCACCGTTGTCGGTCGCCGCTGGCGGCGCGACCTTCGACACGAACGGCGTAGGTGCACGGGTGATATACAGCGCCACCACTACCGCGATCGCCAGGCCGACGATCAGGCCCAGCACGATGCCGAGAAAAGTGCCCCCGGTTTGCTTCGATTGCTTTGTTGTGCGGCGTGGTTTTGCCATCGTACGAATCACCTGCAAAAAGAATCCAGGAACGGCCGCCGATTATAACGACGGCCGCGCGCATATTACGCTGGAGGAGTTACATCTTGACGGGAGCGGAGACGCCGATCGTCGCGAGACCGTTGGCCAGCACCTGGCGCGTGGCCGCGAGCAGCGCGACGCGAGCGTTGCGTTCGGCCGCATCGTCGACCAGCACGCGCTCGGCACGGTCATTGTAGAACGAGTGAAATTCGCCGGCGAGTTCGCGCAGGTAGAAGGCGACCGCGTGCGGCGCGAGTTCGTCGGCGGCGTGCTGCAGCATGTCCGGGAATTCGGCGAGCTTGTTGAGCAGCGCCATCGAGCGCTCGCTCGTGAGCGGCGCGAAATCCACGCTTGCGAGCGCGTTCTCGTCGAGGCCGTAGCGCGCGTTGCACTCGGCGATCACCGAGCAGATGCGCGCGTGCGCATACTGCACGTAGTGCACCGGATTCTCGTCGTTCTGCTTCAGCGCGAGGTCGATGTCGAACACGAACTCGGTGTCCGCCTTGCGCGAGATCAGGAAAAAGCGCACCGCGTCGCGGCCGCGGCGAATGGTTTCCTCGTCGATCAGATCGACGGCCGCTTCCGAGCCCGGCGTCGCGCCGCCCGACCATTCGATCAGGTCGCGCACCGTCACGTAGCTGCCCGCGCGCTTCGAGATCTTCACCTCTTCGCCGTTGCGCATGACCGTGACCATCTTGTGCAGGATGTAGTCGGGGTAGCCCTTCGGAATGCCGATGCCGAGACCCTGCAGACCTGCGCGCACGCGCGCGATCGTGCCGTGGTGATCCGAGCCCTGCACGTTGATGACCTTGGTGAAGCCGCGCTCCCACTTCGCGACGTGATAGGCGACGTCCGGCACGAAGTACGTGTAGGTGCCGTCGGTCTTGCGCATCACGCGGTCTTTGTCGTCGCCGTCGTCGGTGGTGCGCAGCCACAGCGCACCTTCCTGCTCGTAGGTCTTGCCCGCGGCGATCAGCGCGTCGACCGTTTTCTCGACGCGGCCTTCCGTGTACAGCGACGATTCCAGGTAGTACTGGTCGAACTTCACGCCGAACGCCTGCAGGTCCATGTCCTGCTCGCGACGCAGATACGTGACCGCGAAGCGGCGGATCGCCTCGAGGTCCTCGACGTCGCGCGCGCCGGTGACGGGCTCGCCGTCGCTCGCCTCGACCGTGATGCCGTTCAGATAGTCTTTCGCGATGTCGGCGATGTACTCGCCGTTATAGGCCGACGCGGGCCAGCCTTCGTCGCCGGGGGCGAGGCCGCGTGCGCGTGCCTGGGTCGACAGGGCGAGCGTGTGGATCTGCACGCCGGCGTCGTTGTAGTAGAACTCGCGGTGCACGTCCCAGCCCTGCGACGCGAGCACGTTCGCGAGCGCGTCGCCGAGCGCGGCCTGGCGGCCGTGGCCGACGTGCAGCGGGCCGGTGGGGTTGGCCGACACGAACTCGATCAGCACGTGCTTGCCGGCGTCGCGCCGTGAGCCGCCGTACGCGTCCTTCTCGGCGAACACGGCGGCGATCACGCCTTGCTTGGCGGCGGCCGTGAGCCGCAGGTTGATGAAGCCAGGGCCCGCCACTTCGGCGGTGTCGATCAGGCCTTTGGCCTGCGGATTGACGAGCAGCGCATCGACGATCTGTTGCGCGAGCTGGCGCGGATTGGCGCGCAGCGGCTTGGCGAGCTGCATCGCGACGTTGCACGCGACGTCGCCGTGCGCGGCGACTTTCGGGCGCTCCAGCGCGATGGCGGGCGAGACGAAGGCGGCTTCCGTCGCGCCTTGGGTGGCAGTCGCGACCTGCTTCACCGTCTCGGCGAGCAGTGTTTCGAGTGTGTGTTTGTGTGCGGGCAGCATGCTTGTTGCGAGTCCAGTGAGGCAATCCGGTAAGGCGGAAGAGGCGCCGGCCGAGGCCGGTGTCGCAAGCGTTGAACGCGGCAGCGCTTTGCGGCGCCGCCGGCAGAGTGTCCCCCAGGCGATGCGACGAGATGCAAGCAGCGCAACCCGGTGGACTCCGCTCGGCGGCCCGCCGGCACGCAGGCTCGCGCGGCATGCGGATCGCGGCCGATGGTTCGACGCCCCCGCTTGGCCCACGTGTGCGATGCTCGTCGAGCCTTGCCATACGTGGCGCTGGGCGGCGCGCTTTTCCGTTCAGACGGATTTTAGCAGGTGCTAATATGTTCAATGAGTTGCCCACGAGGGGCTGGGGCCGCCGCGCCTTGCAGGCGCCACGTCAGGCGCGCGCTGTTGCTGCCCTTGGGACGCTCATGCGTTAACCCGACATAACGAAAAAGGGAACAGTCATGCTGATTACTTTCAAGTGCCACGCCTGCCCTGACGTGATGATGCTGGAGAATCTGGCGCAGTATCTGGTCGGCATTGTCGGCAAACGCCTTGGGCAGCGGGGCGTCATTACTCACGACGAACTGGGCCCGGCCATCGAGAAGCTCGAAGCGGCGATCACCTCCGACAAGCAGGAGCGCGCCGAGCACGAGGGCCATTTCCACGAGGGCGAAGACGGCCGCGATCGTCACGAGATTCCGCCCGGTCTCGCGCAGCGCGCGTATCCGTTCCTCGACATGCTGCGCGCGGCGCAGAAGGAAAACGCGGATATCGTCTGGGGGCTTTGATTTCTGCTGGGTCCCGAGCGCCGCGGCCCGGTCTCGGAAGGCCTTCATAAGCGCTTTTGGGGCGCACTCAAAGAAAGGAGCCCGCTTGACGCGGGCTCTTTGTCATTCAGAGGGCTTGTCCGCCTTGCCGCTCACTGGCTCGCGGGGGCCGCCGACGCTGCCGTGCCTTTCTTCATCTTTTGCTTCTTCGCCTTTTTGACATGCGCCTCGGTGGGGGGCGAGTAGGAGCTGACCGCGCTCGATCCGCCCGGCGCGGCGGGTTGTGCGAGCGCCACGGAAGCGCCCGCGGCCAGCGAAACAGCGGTCAATAACAGTGTCAGCTTCTTCATACGATTTTTCTCCGTTGACGGTTGCAATTTCGGTGAGCCGGCGCGTTGTGCTCGCGCCTGACGGGATGAAAGCCGACTCAGTCTACAAAGCCGAAATTGCCGTGGCGCCAAATATTCTGTCTTTCGGACTCGATATAGTCGCGCACGCGCGGCTCGGGCCGCACGGCCCGGCCACGTATCGCTTCACGCTCAAAGCAACGGCGCCAACGCGCGCTCGGCGTCCGCTTTCGTGAGCGACATCCGCTGCGCGTAGTCGTCGAGCTGGTCCGCGCCGATCTTGCCGACCGAGAAATAGGTGCTGTCCGGATGCGCGAGGTAGAAGCCCGACACGCTCGCCGCCGGCAGCATCGCCAGCGATTCGGTCACGCTCATGTTGATTTCGTTCGCCTGCAGCACGTCGAACATGTCGCGCTTGACGAGATGGTCGGGGCAGGCCGGATAGCCTGGCGCCGGGCGGATGCCGCGGTATTTTTCGGCGATCAGCTCCTCGCTGGAGAGGTTTTCGCTGTTCGCGTAGCCCCACAGGTCGCGCCGCACGCGCGCGTGCAACGCTTCGGCGAATGCTTCGGCGAGCCGGTCCGCGAGCGCCTTCAGCATGATCGCGCTGTAGTCGTCGAGATCCTTCTCGAACTGCCTCTCCTTCACGTCGACGCCAAGACCCGCCGTCACCGCGAACATGCCGATGTAGTCGGCGACGCCCGAGTCCTTCGGCGCGATGAAGTCGGCCAGCGAGCGGTTCGGCCGCATCACCCCGTCGACCACCGGCCGCACGCTCTGTTGACGCAGATTGCGCCACGTCAGCGCGACTTCGGTGCGCGATTCGTCCGTGTAGATTTCGATGTCGTCGTCATTCACCGTGTTGGCCGGCAACAGCGTGATCACGCCGTTGGCCTGCAGCCAGCGGCCCTGAATCAGGCGCGCGAGCATCGACTTGCCGTCGGAGAACACGCGCCGCGCCGATTCGCCGACGATCTCGTCATTGAGAATCGCCGGATATGGGCCGGCGAGATCCCAGGTCTGGAAGAACGGACCCCAGTCGATATAGTTCGCGAGCTCGTTCAGATCGAAGTTCTTGAACACGCGCCGGCCGATGAACTTCGGCTTGACCGGCCGATAGCCTGCCCAGTCGATCTTCGTCTTATTGGCGCGCGCTTGTGCGAGCGTGACCATCGGCTGTGCTTTTTTGTTCGCATGCTGATCGCGGATGCGGTTGTAGTCGGCGTTCAGTTCGTCGATGTACTTCGCGGCGCCCTCGTCGGACAGCAGGCTCGAGGCGACCGATACCGAGCGCGACGCGTCCGGGACGTAGACCACCGGCCCGTCGTAGTGCGGAGAGATCTTCACCGCCGTGTGCACACGCGAGGTCGTCGCGCCGCCGATCAGGAGCGGAATCTTCTTGACGCGGAAGTAGTCGTCGCGCTGCATTTCCGATGCGACGTAGGCCATTTCTTCGAGACTCGGCGTAATCAGGCCCGACAGCCCGATGATGTCCGCGCCCTCGACCTTCGCCTTCGCGAGGATCTCGCTGCACGGGACCATCACGCCCATGTTGACCACTTCGAAGTTGTTGCACTGGAGCACGACCGACACGATGTTCTTGCCGATGTCGTGCACGTCGCCCTTCACGGTCGCGATGACGATCTTGCCCTTGGCGCGCACGTCGCCGCCGGCCGCCGCGAGCCGGCGCTTTTCTTCCTCGATGAACGGGATCAGATGCGCGACCGCCTGCTTCATTACGCGCGCCGACTTCACGACCTGCGGCAGGAACATCTTGCCCTGGCCGAACAGGTCGCCGACGATGTTCATGCCGTCCATCAGCGGACCTTCGATCACGTTGATCGGACGGCCGCCTGCAGCGGCGATCTTCGCGCGCACTTCCTCGGTGTCTTCGACGATGAACGTGGTGATGCCGCTCACGAGCGCATGCGCGAGACGCTTCTCGACCGGCTGCTTGCGCCACTCGAGGTTCTCTTCCTTCTTCGCGGCGCCGCTTTTGAACTTGTCGGCGATTTCGAGCAGGCGGTCGGTGCCGTCTTGACGGCGATTCAGCACGACGTCTTCGACGAGCTCGCGCAGTTCGGGATCGAGTTCGGCATACACGCCGAGCTGGCCCGCGTTGACGATGCCCATGTCCATCCCCGCCTGGATCGCGTGATAGAGGAACACAGTGTGAATCGCCTCGCGCACCGGATCGTTGCCGCGGAACGAGAACGACACGTTCGACACGCCGCCGCTCACCTTCGCGTACGGCAGGTTCTGCTTGATCCAGCGGGTCGCCTCGATGAAGTCGACCGCATAGTTGTTGTGTTCCTCGATGCCGGTCGCGATCGCAAAGATGTTCGGATCGAAGATGATGTCCTCGGGCGGAAAGCCGACTTCGTTGACGAGCACGTCGTACGAGCGCTTGCAAATCCCGGTCTTGCGCTGGAACGTATCGGCCTGGCCCTGTTCGTCGAACGCCATCACGACCGCAGCCGCGCCATAGCGGCGAATCAGCTTCGCATGATGAACGAACGCTTCCTTGCCTTCCTTCAGCGAGATCGAGTTGACGATCGCCTTGCCCTGCACGCACTTGAGACCCGCCTCGATCACGTCCCACTTCGACGAGTCGATCATGATCGGCACGCGCGCGATGTCCGGCTCCGACGCGATCAGATTCATGAAGCGGACCATTGCCGCTTTCGAATCGAGCATCGCCTCGTCCATGTTGATGTCGATTACCTGCGCGCCGTTCTCGACCTGATGGCGCGCGACGGCCAATGCTTCGTCGAACTGATTGTTCAGGATCATTCGCGCGAACGCTTTCGAGCCGGTCACATTGGTGCGTTCGCCAACGTTGATGAAGAGCGTCCCGGACGTGACGTTGAACGGCTCGAGGCCGGCAAGGCGCATGGTGTGATCGGTCATGGCGTGTGTACGAGTCGGGTGCGTGCGTTAAGGGACGTGCAGGACGTGCAGGACGTGCAGGGCGTCGGGGCGAAGTGTTTCAGGCGGGCTCAGGCCGCGTCGCGATACTGGCTCGGCCACTTGCGCGGCTTCAGCTCGGCGAGCGCCTTCGCGATCGCCGCGATGTGCTCGGGCGTCGTGCCGCAGCAGCCGCCCGCGATGTTCACGAGCCCCGCTTCGGCGAATTCCTTCAGCAGGCCAGAGGTATCCGCGGGCAATTCGTCGAAGCCGGTGTCGCTCATCGGGTTCGGCAGGCCGGCGTTCGGATAGCACGACACGTAGGTGTCGCACAGCTTCGCGAGCTCGGCGATGTACGGACGCATCAGCGCCGCGCCGAGCGCGCAGTTCAGGCCGAACGTGAGCGGCTTCGCGTGACGCAGCGAGTTCCAGAAGGCCTCGACGGTCTGGCCCGACAGAATGCGGCCCGACGCATCGGTGACGGTGCCCGAGATCATGATCGGCAGACGCTCGCCGGTGTTTTCGAACAGCTCGTCGAGCGCGAACAGTGCGGCCTTCGCATTCAGCGTGTCGAAGATCGTTTCGACGAGGAACAGGTCCGCGCCGCCGTCGAGCAGCGCTTTCGCCTGCTCGTAGTACGCGGCGCGCAGTTCGTCGAAGGTCACGTTGCGCGCGCCCGGATCGTTGACGTCCGGCGAAATGCTGGCGGTTTTCGGCGTCGGGCCGATCGCGCCGGCGACGAAGCGCGGCTTGTCCGGCGTTGCGTATTTGTCGCACGCGGCGCGCGCGAGCTTCGCCGATTCGATGTTCATCTCGACGGCGAGCGATTCCATGCCGTAGTCGGCCTGCGCGACCGTGGTCGCGCCGAACGTGTTGGTCTCGATGATGTCCGCGCCCGCCGCGAGATACTGCTCGTGAATCTCGGCGATGATCTGCGGCTGGGTAATCGACAGCAGTTCGTTGTTGCCCTTGATGTCGCGCGCGTAGTCCTTGAAGCGCTCGCCGCGATAGCTGGCTTCGTCGAGCTTGTAGCGCTGGATCATCGTGCCCATCGCGCCGTCCAGAATCAGGATGCGCGAGTTCAGCAGCGCGGGCAGCGCTGCGCCGCGGGTGTAGGCGGGCTCCGAACGGACTGGCGTGATGGATTGAGCAGGCTGGGTCATGGCGGACGAGGGCTTGCGCCGGCGTTGGCGGAAAGCCTGTCATTGTAGCCGCAGCCGGGCGGATGCGCCCGGCGCGGAGGAGAGTGCGAGGCGCGGCCGGCAAAATCGACCGATACGAACGCGTCGCGCCGGGAATTCAGAAACGCGCTAACCAACGAGGCAATAAAAAACGGCCCGGCAAGCCAAAGCCTGCCGGGCCGTTTCGCTGCCGCCGACCGCTTCATGGAACCCGCCGGCAAAGCCGCGCGGTGCGGTCGATCGATGTCGCCAGAGCGCCAGCTGAACACCTCCAGTCAATGCAGGACCACCGGTTGATGCATCAGACTGTCGAATTGACCGAGGAATTCATCAACCTCGTCGAGCGTCGGCTCGCCTTCGATCAGCTTTTGCACATGCTCGCGAAAACGCGCCGCCATTGCCCCGTCGATGTAGATTTCGCGCTGCATGTTCTTGTCGACAATCTCGTAGCCGCCCGACTTCATGGCAAGCAGACCTTCCTGCGGAGGAAACTCGACGACACAGTAGTTAGGGCTGTTATAGATCATTTGCATGGCGACACTCCTTATTTCCGTTGGGCTCCTGCCCTTTTCTGGACCGTAGGTGGAGCATGTGGGATGGAATTCAAGGGGTGGGTCCGGACGACGCAAGTAAAAACTCCGGACCTGACGGTTAGACTCGCCGCTCCAGAAACGATTCAAGCAAGGCGGCAAAACGCTGTGATTGCTCGATTGGCGCGAGATGCGCGGCGTCCAGCAACTCGAAGCGGGCGCCCTCGATCGCCTCCGCTATTGCCTGCGTAGCAGCAGGGGGCGTGCCAGTGTCGTGACGTCCGGCCACCGTCAGCGTCGGCGAGCGGATTGCGCCGTGCTGGCCGCGAAGGTCGAAATCGCGCAGTGCCTCGCAGGCCATCGCAAAACCTTCCGGCGAGGTGCGCGCAAATGTCTCACGGATCGGCTCGACCGCTTCGGGATGGCCGGCCTGAAAGTCGGGCGTGAGCCAACGCGCGATCGTCGACGGTAACAGCGCCTCCATGCCGTCGCTGCGCGCGGTGTGGGCGCGCTGATTCCACAACTCACGGTTCTCGGGCGGAGTGCCGCCGGTGCTGTCGGCAATCGTCAGCGTGTCGATGCGCGATGGATGGTCGAGCGCGAACTGCTGCGCAATCATGCCGCCGAGCGACAGGCCGACCAGGTGCGTCGTCCGCGCGCCGAGGGCATCGAGCAGTTTGGCGAGATCGTCGGCCAGATCGCGCATGGCGAACGGCTCGCGCGCAGCCGCGCTGTGGCCGTGGCCGCGCACGTCGTAGCGCAGCACCGTGTAATCGTCGCGGAAATAGCCTGCCATCTGATCCCAGATGGAAAGATCGCCGCCCAACTGATGGATGAACGTGAGCCACGGGCCGCCGCCTTCGTTGCTCAGCACGTAGCGTGTGTCGATACCGTTGATGTTCACTTGCATGCGGACTCCTTTGAAGGAAACGCAGTGAAAAAGCGCGGTGGGTCGCCTCGTTCGCGCGAACGGGGCTCCATTGACGTGCGAGTCAGCGTTGCAAAGGAAGTTTCGCCGATCTCGAGCAGATCTGCTCGTGACACTGTGTCACGAAAAGTGTCACGGTTTGATGATGGTCGGAGCGGTCGAATCGACCGGTGCAACTGGGGCGGCCTCGGGTGTTACTGCCGATGCGTCGGCCGGCGCCGGCGTTGCAGGGCCCGTGGCAGCGGGGGCTGCGGGTGCAGCAGGCGTGGCCGGCGCGCCACCATTGCCGCGGTCATCCGGCGACGTGCCATCGACATTCAGCTTGCCGCGCCACACCAGTTCGAACTGGGTACCGTTCGGCTCCGTCTGCAGTATGCGCGCCGGCAGCCAGCCAAGGGACGGGGCGAGCCACACATCGACGCGGCGCTGGTCGCCATCGTGGCGCGGCAGACGTTTGAAGTGACGCGTCTGCAGATAGCCTTGCGCGGCGCGGATCGTTTCGTCGCCGATCGTCTCGATCGGCCAATTCTCTCCGCTATCGGTATCGACGACGAAAAACTGTCGCGTCACGCCAGGCTTATAGGCATCAGGATCGCCGCGCACGAGGCTCGCGAGCTGCATCACGACACTGAAGCGATCCTGCGCGCCGTCGGGCAACGGCAACGAGGCGGGCGTGCGCGTAAAGCCCACCTTCTTGTCGTTGCGATTGAAGATCGCGATGTCTTCGGCGCGACGGCCACGCTTTTCGCTGTACTGCGCCGGCGCGAGGCCAAAGGCATCGATGCCGCCGTGGCTCGAAAACACGAACGGACCGACGAACGGCAGCGGCACTGATACGACCATTTCGTAGCCCTGCCCGTCGCTCGCCCAATGGATCGTGCCGGGCGCGTTGCGCACGCCGTTGTAGAACGTGTCGTAGTCGAGTTCGGCCGACGGCGGTACCGAAAACTTCACTCCCTGCGACGCTTGCGGCGCGCTGGCCGCGGCAGGGGCGCTCGCGACGGCGCCACTGGCATTCGCATGGGCCGATGCATTCGCGTTCGCGGTGGCGGGTGGCGCGCTAGCCGCCACCTCCGATGCCGGCGTGGCCGCGGGCTCGTTCGGTTTGGCCGGTTGCAACGCGGTCATCACATGCTGCTCGCGCGGCGGCCTCGCCGCGGGCTTGCGTGCTGGCGCGGGCGGATGCGGTGCCGGCACGGCGGGCTGTGGCGCGGGTTGACGCTCGACCCTTTCGGGCGTCAGCAGCACGACCTGCACCGGCACATGCTCGCGATTCGCCGGATTCAGATCCACGCGATTGCGCTCGAACCATTGCGCCGCGATCCAGTGCACAACCGCGACGGCCGCGAGGACGGCGATCCAGCGCCACGCGCGCGCGCCGCGTCCCGGCCCGCTACCAAAAGCGGGCAGGCGATCATGACGGCGGTTGGCGGAAGCAAAATCCATCGGCGCTTGAATCGGTGAGAGCGTGAAAGGATACGGTGCGTATCAACCGTTGTCACCACGCGGGGTCGCGCTATAGCCGAGTTCGTACGACAGCTTGTGCGCGCATTCGCGCAGCGCGGTATCGATCTCGCCGCCCCAGCGGATATCGAACGCCCCTTCATGGCCGAGCGCGACGAGACCGAGCGCGAGTTCGCCGGTCGAATCGAACACCGGCAACGAAAACGCGTGGATCGTCGGCAGCAGCATGCCTTCGACGCGCGCAGCCTCGTGCTCGCGCACCTCGGCGAGCACCTTGTCGACCTCTTCGCGGGTGCGTGGCGCGCCGCTATACGACGAGCGCCGCGAGTCGGCCAGCTCGCGCTCGAGCATCACGGCGGTCTTGCCGGACGGCAGGTAGGCGGCGAACAGCAGACCGGTCGCCGAACTGAGCAAGGGCATCACGTCGCCGAGCTTCAGCGACGCCTTGGCCGGATAGCTTGACTCCATCCAGTGCACCATCGTCGGTCCCTGATTGCCCCACACCGCGATGCCGACGGTCAGGTCGAGCCGGTCGCGCAGTTCGGCGAGCGCGATGCGCGCGAGCTTCACACCGTCGACGCGAGCAAGCCGCGCGAGCCCCAGCTGCAAAGCGAAGCCGCCGAGTTCGTAACGGCCCGACAGCGGGTCCTGCGCGACCACGCCGAGACGCAGAAAGCTGACCAGATAGCGATGCGCCTTCGCCGGACTCATGCCCGCGCGCTGCGCGAGATCGCGCAGCATCATCGCGCGCGGCTCGTGGGTCAGCACGTCGAGCAGCCTGAAACCGACCTCGATCGACTGGATGCCCGAGCGCAGTTTTTCTTCGCCGGGTTCGCCGGGTTCGTCATCGGCGCCGGTTGCGTCGGTTGCATGGGCGGGATCGAGCAGATCGTCGGCGGACGCGGGGTCGGTGCGGGTGCGGATCGTGCCGGAGCGGGCGTTGGCGGACATGTGCAAAAGGCGCGGGCAGCGCGTTCGGTGATCGTAATTGGAGACGGCTACGGTGACACGACGACGAACACGCAGATATTGGGCCGCGCCGATTCACCATCGTAGAATACATTCCTTCCATCGTCACTAATACACGGTTCACAGCTCTATGAAACTTGCCTCGCTGAAGGACGGCACGCGCGACGGTCAACTGATCGTCGTGTCCCGCGACCTGCACACGGCGGCCATCGCCGACGCGATCGCGCCCACGCTGCAGCGCGTGCTAGACGACTGGGCCTTCTACGCGCCGCAACTGCACGACCTTTACGATGCGCTGAACCAGGGCCGTGCGCGCAACAGCTTTTCATTCGACGCCAAAGAGTGCATGGCGCCGCTGCCGCGCGCGTTCCAGTGGGCCGACGGCTCGTCGTACGTGAACCACGTCGAGCTCGTGCGGCGCGCGCGCGGCGCGCAAATGCCGCCCGAATTCTGGACCGACCCGCTGATGTACCAGGGCGGTAGCGACGACTTCATCGGCCCGCGCGACGACGTGGCGTGCGCATCGGAAGAGTACGGCATCGACTTCGAGGCCGAAGTCGCGGTCGTCACCGGCGATGTGCGGATGGGCGCGACGCCCGAGCAGGCCCTGCGCGGCGTGCGGCTGGTCACGCTCGTCAACGACGTGTCGCTGCGCAACCTGATCCCCGCCGAACTCGCGAAGGGCTTCGGCTTTTTCCAGAGCAAGCCGGCCACCTCATTCGCGCCGGTCGCCGTGACGCCCGACGAGCTCGGCGAACACTGGCGCGAAGGCCGCGTGCATCGGCCGATGATCGTCCACTGGAACGGCAGGAAGGTCGGCCAGCCCGACGCGGGCACCGATATGGTGTTTCACTTCGGTCAGCTGATCGCGCATGCCGCGAAAACGCGCAATCTGCGTGCTGGTGCCATCGTCGGTTCGGGCACGGTGTCGAACAAGGACGCGAAACGCGGCTACTGCTGTATCGCCGAGAAGCGCTGCCTCGAAACGATCGAGCACGGCGCGCCGCAAACGGAGTTCATGAAATACGGCGACACCGTGAGGATCGAAATGTTCGACGATGCGGGCAAGTCGATTTTCGGTGCGATCGAGCAGAGCATCGCGCCGCTCGAATGAAGCGCGGCGCTCACGCGGCAATGCTGTGACGCGGGCGGCACGCGCGAAAGGGTTTCGCCCGATGCCGCCACTTGCGCGCGCGGCTACACTGCGGCAAACATCACAACTAAAACCCCGACGTGAGGAGGAAGACAGCATGCCGCGATTGGACTTCTCCGCAGCTGGACGTCGGCGCGCTTGCGCGTCGCCCGTTGAAGCGCGCACGAGCGCGCGTGGCTTGCGTCAACGTTTCAATCGCACCGATCCGAGCGTGACCGGCCAGGTGCTGAAGATTCTCGCGACCCACCCCGACGCGGTAGTGGTCGGCGCGGCCGGCACGCCTGCCGCGTTGCCGCCGAAAACGCTGCGCGAGCGAGGCTACAAGGGCGTCATCTATCACAACCACGGCGTCGGCAATAACGACTTCCTGCGCGTGTGCGGCGCCGATTGCAACGGCACCTTCCTGCCCGCGAGCCCGGTGCTGGTCGCCGCGCAATTGCCGGCCGATCATCCGGCGAAGGGTCTCGCCCGCGATTACATCGCACGCTTCGAGGCGCGGCACGGGGCGGGCAGCGTGTCGGCATTCGGTTCGTACACGTCGGACGCGGGCGCGTTGCTCGAGCATGCGATTCCGCTCGCGCTGAAAGCCGGCGCGCCCGGCACGACGCCGTTTCGCCGCGCGCTGCGCGAGGCGCTCGAAGGAACACGCGGTCTCGCGGACACCAATGGCGTCGTCAACATGAGCGAGGCCGATCATCTCGGGCTCGATCAGCGCGCCCGCGTGATGGTCGAAATCACCAATGGCAAGTGGCTTTATCAGCCGCATTGAACGGGGCGCGGCGTTGCGCGCGCGACTGAACGAATCTCCTCCGGACTGCTCACCATGCCTCAGCCATCGCAACCGAACGACGCGTACTACGCGCACTACCAGTCGCTGCGTTTGCAGCGTCATCAGCATGGCGTGCTCGAAGTCGTGATGAGCGGCGAGGGCGCGAATAAAAGCGGCCTCGCGACCGCGAACGCACGCATGCATTACGAGCTCGCGGAAATCTGGCGCGATATCGATCGCGATCCCGATACGCGCGTCGCGATCATTCGCGGCGAGGGTAAAGGCTTTTCGGCCGGCGGCGATCTGCAGCTCGTCGAGGACATGGCGAACGATTTCGAGGTGCGCACGCGTGTGTGGCGCGAAGCGCGCGATCTCGTCTACAACGTGATCAACTGCGGCAAGCCGATCGTGTCGGCGATGCACGGGCCGGCGGTCGGCGCGGGGCTCGTCGCGGGGCTGCTCGCCGATATCTCGATCGCGGCGAAGACGGCCCGCATCATCGACGGACACACGCGCCTCGGCGTCGCCGCGGGCGATCATGCGGCGATCGTCTGGCCGCTCCTGTGCGGCATGGCAAAGGCGAAGTACTACCTGCTGCTGTGCGAGCCGGTGAGCGGCGAGGAGGCGGAGCGCATCGGGCTCGTGTCGCTGGCCGTCGACGAAAGCGATCTGCTGCCGAAGGCGTTCGAAGTCGCGCGCAAGCTGGCCGACGGTTCGCAGACCGCCATCCGCTGGACCAAGTACGCGTTGAACAACTGGCTGCGCACGGCGGGGCCGGCGTTCGATACGTCGCTCGCGCTGGAATTCATGGGCTTCGCGGGACCCGACGTGCGCGAGGGCCTGAGCTCGTTGCGCGAGCGGCGCGCGCCCGATTTTGGCGCGGGCGGTCCACGTAACGACCAACGATCGTGATGTCATACCCCACACGGTATGATCGAATCGACGCGCGCGGCATCGCGCGCTCCACCTATCATCCAGCACCGAGGCGACAACCATGACCGACACCACTGGCTCCGCGCCGCCCTTTCCCGGCTTCCCCGGTTTTCCGCCCGCTGAAATGCTCGATCGCATGTGGAGCATGATTCGGCTGTCGCCGTTCGGCGCCGCCATGACGGGCGCGCAGCCGGGTGGGGGCACGAGTCCGTCGCTGTCGATGATGTCCGACATGATGGCGCCGCTCACGAGCGTCGAGGAGCTCGACAAGCGCATCACCGACATGCGCGCGGTCGAGCAATGGCTGAAGCTGAATCTGAGCATGCTGCAGTCGGCGATCCAGGCGCTCGAAGTGCAACGTGCGACGCTCGCGACGCTGCGCGCGTTCGGCGCGTTCGCGCAATCGTCGATGTCGCACGCCGCGGCTGCTGCGTCGGGTGCCGCCGCGAGTGACGCGCCGAACACCGCCCCGAGCCCCGCCCGGGCGCCGAGTTGGACGAAGCCGGCCGCGCCCACGCCCGAAAGCGCCACGCAGGCCGACAGCGACGAAGAGGAGGCGCCCGCGGCGCCCGGCTTCGATGCGTCCGCGTGGTGGAATCTGCTGCAATCGCAGTTCAACCAGATCGCGCAGTTCGCGATGACGCAGCCGTCCGTGGCGGTCGCCGCGGCGGGCGGGGGCACGCAGGGCAAGCCGGAACCGTCGAAGGCCGCGGATGCGTCGGGCGCCGATGCGTCGGGCGCCGCCGCCCAAAACGCGAAGCCCGCCGTCAAACGGCCGGCGGCGAAGCGCGCCGCGCCGTCGGCCAAACGCGCGGCTGGAACGAGCGCGGCAACGCCGAAAAAGTCGACGTGAGCCGGACGGCGCGCCGGGAATCAGTGGCCGATGATGACGGCGACTGATCGGCTGCGTTTTTCCCTATTCCAGCGCCGGCGGTTTCCGCCCGCGCGAATCGCCGACTTTATTGAGAGAAGTCAATGCCACAGTGCGCTCGCGCCGCTTCTGTCACGGGTTTCGTGGGAGGCGCGTGCTATCATTGTGTAAGCTTGATCTGGCTTTGGGGTGTGCGCCGAAAACAACCAATCCCGCCGCCCTCGCGTCATTCGCCGCCGGCGCTACCGGTGCAGGGCGGGACGGTGCGGTTGTCGACCCAGACTGGCTCGACCTCAGGCAAAGGGTATCCCTCCCCCACGGTTGGCCACGGCGCCTGATTCACGCTTCAGGCGCCAATACAAAAGCCCGGACTTCTTTGCTGCCCGATGCTTCTGGGCGGCTGATTAACGCGTAAAATTGAATGCTTGGCCGATAAACGGCGCGTCCGTTCGTCGTAGATAAAACGGCTACACGTAGCAGCAACAGACACACACAGTATGTGCAGAACAGGGGTGGGACTATGAACACCATGCTTTATCCGGAACTTTACAAATCGCTCGAATCCGTTCGATGGGACATGGAGAAGGACATTCCCTGGGACAAATTCGATGCATCGCTGTTGACCGATGAGCAAGCCGCGACGATCAAGATGAACGCGATCACGGAATGGTCGGCGTTGCCCGCCACGGAAATGTTTCTGCGTGACAATCATCACGACAGCGATTTCTCCGCATTCATGAGCGTGTGGTTCTTCGAGGAGCAGAAGCACTCGCTGGTGCTGATGGAATACCTGCGCCGCTTCAAGCCGGAACTGGTCCCGACCGAAGAGGAACTGCACGCAGTGCGCTTCGAGTTCGATCCCGCACCGCCGCTCGAAACGCTGATGTTGCACTTCTGCGGCGAAATCCGCCTGAATCACTGGTATCGCCGCGCCGCCGAATGGCATACCGAGCCAGTCATCAAGCACATCTACGAAACTATCTCGCGCGACGAAGCGCGCCACGGCGGCGCGTATCTGCGCTATATGAAGAAGGCGATGGCGCAAACCGGCGACATCGCGCGTGCCGCGTTCGCGAAGATCGGCGTGCTGATGGCGTCGGCGCGTCGCACCGAAAAGCCGCTGCACCCCACCAACCTGCACGTGAACCAGGCGCTGTTCCCGCGCGATACGATCCAGTCGCGTCTGCCGGATCCGGAATGGCTCGAGCGCTGGCTCGACGAGCAGATCCGTTTCGACGACGGCTGGGAAAAGAAGGTCATCGAGCGCATTCTGCACAACCTGTCGCTGCTGTTCGAACGCACGTTCAACACCGCGCAGGAACTGAACCGTTATCGCAAGGAAGTGGTCGCGCGTCTGCAAGCCGCTGAACAAAACCCGGCGCAGCAGCAGCCGGCGTAACGACTCAGGCGTTTCAGCACCGTATCAAACGGCGGTCCGGCAAGCGTGAGCTTGCCGGACCGTTTTGCTTCGGGCCGTCCAGCGTGTATCGTGACGGCACTTGGCATTCCTGTTCCCGTCACGCCCCAACTCCCTAATTCCCCAACTCTGTGACCGTGCGATGACCGCCATCTTTGAACGCAAGATTCTGACGCGCGATGCCCTGGTGAAGCTTCGTCCTTCGCTGCGCGCGCCCGTCGTGTTTACGAACGGCGTGTTCGATATCCTGCATCGTGGTCACGTGACCTATCTGGCCGACGCAAAGGCGCTGGGCGCGTGCCTGATCGTTGGTGTCAATAGCGACGCGTCGGTGCGGATGCTCGGCAAAGGCGACGACCGGCCGATCAACAACGAGGCCGACCGCATGGCTTTGCTAGCGGCGCTGGAAAGCGTCGATTACGTGGTGGGCTTCGGCGAGAAGACGCCGGTCGAGCTGATTTCCGCGCTGCGCCCGGACGTGCTCGTGAAGGGCGGCGACTACGACATGGACGCGCTGCCCGAATCGGCGCTCGTGCGCGGTTGGGGCGGCAAGGCGCTCGCGATTGCGTTCGAGCACGATCGCTCGACGAGCGCGCTGTTGAAGAAGGTGCGGACGCAGGGTTGATGCCGCCCGTTACCGCAACACGCGCGGCGCACTGCCGAACTTCTAACCGATCGCGTCGCTCACCTGATTACTGCGGCAACTCCGATGTCGAAATCGGCGCCTGCGGCGCGGGTCCGCCGACCACCGCCTGGTCGGCCGCATCGGCGGCGCTGACCGGCCGCACCTTCAGCCAGTCCGGATGAATCTGGCGGTTCAGATGATTCGGCTCGCGTCCGCTGGCGGTGGGTGTGGGGCCGAAGGCGCCAAGCAGCGCGACGAAAGCCAGCACGTTGACAACAATCAGAATGGCGATCGGCCAGCGAAGCATTGTGGGTGTTTCCAATTCAGAAAGAAGTTGAGCCTGGGGCGTGCGGGAGAAACTCGGGTTCGGAAAATGGGCGGCGAATTGCGCGCAACTCAGGCGCAGGTTCTACACGTACATCACGCGCCACCCGGTCGTGAATCGAACGTTAGCCACGGCAGGCAATCAGCCGCTTTGCCGCGCCGTATCCTCGGCTGCGATCAGCGCAAGCCCTGACAGCACCAGCGAATCGTGGCGAGTATGCGGCACTTTCAGGGCGCTCGCCACTTCGTCGGCGGCGCCGCCGCCGACTACGAGACGCACCGGCACCTGCCACTCATCCTGCAGGTCCCGCCACATCCGCTCGATCAATCCGGCCTGCGCCAGCGTGCAGCCCGCCGACAGCGAGCGCGGCGTATCCGTTGCGAAGAACGGACCGCGACGGACCGCGCCGGTGGTATCGGCGGCGTCGAGCAGGCCGCGCGCGCGCGCGGCGTCGAGCGTCGGCAGTTGCGCGGTGTGCTCACCGAGCGAGCGCATCATCAGCGTCCAGCCCGGCGCAATCAATCCGCCGATAAACGCGCCATCGGCGCGCAAGGCCTCGAGCGTCGTCGCGGTGCCGAAGGTCGCGAGCAGCAGATGCTCGCCGGGAAAGGTCGCGTGCGCGCCGATCATGCCGGCCCAGCGGTCGCTGCCGAGCGAGTCCGGTGTCGTGTAGCAATTGGTCACGCCGCATCGACGAGCACTTGCGCGGATCGTCGCGAGCGGCAGTCGCGGCCAGTGCGCGTCGACGAGCGCCGCGATGTGCGTCGCGACCTCCGCGCCCGCGACGTTGGAGAGCCACGCGCCGCATGGCGCCGGCCAGTCAGTCCAGGCGGGTTGCGCACCCGACCGCGCGCGTGGCCCGGCAAGGTCCTCATGCGCGAGCGCGCCGCTCGCCAACTGCGTCCCATCGGGCTGCACCAGCGCCCACTTGATCCGGCTATTGCCCGCGTCGATCAGCAGATATGGCGCGCGCTGACTCATGCGACACCGTGGGCGAGGCGCAGCGACACGTCGCCGGTCGCGATGCTCTGGCGGCCCTCAGCCGTATCGAGCAGCAACTGGCCACGCTCGTCAACGCCCGCCGCCACGCCGCGCGCGAGCTCCTGGCCTTGTTCGAGCAGCACGACGTCGCGGCCCGCGTAAGCATGCACCGCGTTCCAGCGCGGCTGGAACGGCGCGAAGCCTTCGGCGCCGAAGCGCTGCAGCATCGGTTCGAGCGCGTTCAATTCGGCTGCCAGCGTATCGGTCAGATTCGCGTTCGGCAGCGCCCGTTGCAACGCGGTCGGCACGGTGCCGAGCGCCTGCGGCGGTACCTCGGCGTTCAGCGCGCCCACCTTCGCCGCGAGTTCGTCGGCGCCTTTCACGTTGGTGCCGATGCCGATCACGACCGCGCTCGCGTCGTCGGTGCTCCACGCGGTTTCGATCAGGATGCCGGCGAGCTTGTCGCCTTCGAGCAGCACGTCGTTCGGCCACTTCAGCGCGATCTGTCCGGGACCCGCGACCGGCAGCGAGCGCAGCCCGTCGACGAGCGCGACGCCCACCGCGAGACTCAAGCCCCCGAGCCCTTCGAGCGGTCGCGGCAAGACGCACGCGACCGAAAACAGCAGCGCGTTGCCGGGCTCCGCGTACCACGGCCGCCCACGGCGGCCGCGCCCGGCGGTCTGCAGATACGCGACGCGCACGATCGGCCGCGGCAGCGCGTTCGCGCGGCGCGGCAGGGCTTTCACGTGGGCCATCAGGTCGGCGTTGGTCGAGCCGGTTTCTTCGACGATTTCGATCGGCCAGTCATGCGCATGCGCGCCGAACAGCTTGACCGCGCGTTCGCGATCGATGCGCCAGTCGGTCGAAGCCGACGACGAGGCTGGTGCCGCGCTTGTCGCTGCGGACGGGGAGGCGGGAGTCTTGGAGGCATTCATGTCCCATATTGTAGCCACAGCGAACCCGCCCGGGACTCGAATGCGCAGCGGTGAACGGCGACGCCGATCGATGTGCATCAGTGCGGACCGGCGGCCGAGCCTTCGTTACAATGGCCGCTAATCCGATAACCAGATTCACGCGATCCTTGAACAATGACACTCCGCCCGGCCTTGAAGTCGCGGCCGGCAGCCAAGGCAAGATCGTCCGTCTCTCGGGCCAGTGGACGGCGCTCGCGCTCGCGCGCGATCGCGACACCGGGCACGTGATTCCGGAACTGCGTTCGCTGACCGGCGCGCAGGGCATCGGCGAGTGGGACCTGTCGCGCGTCGACCGGATGGACCACGTCGGCGGCCAGGCGCTGTGGCGCGTGTGGGGCCGCAAGATGCCGCCGGGCACCGCGCTCACGGACACGCAGCGCGACATCTTCGAGCGCATCGCGCTGCTCGACACGGTGCGCGAGAGCGCCGAGCCGGTCACGCGCCTCGATCCCTTTACGCGTCTCGGCCTCGGGCTCTTCTCGTTCGTCGAGCACATGCAGGGCGGCGTCGCGATGCTCGGGCGCTTCGTGCTCGATCTGCTCGCGATCGTGCGCAAGCCGAAACTCACGCCGTGGACCGAAATCTCCGCGAACATCTACAACGCCGGCGCTCGGGCGCTGCCGATCACCGCGCTGGTCGCGTTCCTGATCGGCATCGTGTTGAGCTATCTGTCGGCACAGCAATTGCGCATGTTTGGCGCGAACCAGTTCATCGTCAATATTCTCGGCCTCGCGGTGATTCGCGAACTCGGCCCGGTGCTGTCGGCGATTCTGGTGGCGGGCCGCTCGGGCTCGGCGATCACCGCGCAGATCGGCGTGATGCGCGTGACCGAGGAGCTCGACGCGATGCGCGTAATGGGCATCCCGCACGGCCTGCGGCTGATCCTGCCGCGCGTGATCGCACTGGCCGTCGCGATGCCGCTGCTCGTGATGTGGACCAACGTGATCTCGTTGACGGGCGGCGCGCTCGCCGCGAAGCTCGTGCTCGGCATCGACATGAGCTTCTTCGCGCGCCAGCTGCCGAACGTCGTGCCGATCGCGAACCTGTGGATCGGGCTTGGCAAGGGCGCGGTATTCGGCATGCTGATCGCGATCGCGGGCTGTCATTTCGGCTTCCGTATCAAAGCCAATTCGCAGAGTCTCGGCGAAGGCACGACGACCTCGGTGGTCACGTCGATCACCATCGTGATTCTCGCGGACGCGGTGTTCGCGATCCTCTTTCAAAACGTGGGGCTAGGATGATCGCGCCACTCACCGAAGCCGTACGCGGCCAACCCGTACCGTCGATCGCCGAGCCGGTGATCGAGGTGATCGACATCACCAAGCGCTACGGCCGCAACATCGTGCATCAGCATCTGAGCCTCGAGGTGCGGCGCGGCGAGATCGTGTCGATCGTCGGCGGCTCGGGTTCGGGCAAGACCACGCTGGTGCGGCAGATTCTCGGCCTCGAGCGCCCGTCCAGGGGCACGATCAAGCTGTTCGGCGAAGACCTCGCAACGATCTCGCCCGACACCGCGCTGCTGATGCGCAGCCGCTCCGGCATGCTGTTCCAGCGCGGCGCGCTGTTCTCGTCGCTGTCGGTGTTCGACAACGTCGCGCAACCGGTGCGCGAACTCGGCAAGGTGCCCGAAGACCTGCTGCGCGACATCGTGATGCTGAAGCTCGAAATGGTCGGGCTGCCGTGCAAGCACGCGTCGAAGATGCCATCGGCGCTGTCGGGCGGCATGATCAAGCGGGTTGGCATCGCGCGCGCGATCGCGCTCGAACCCGAACTGCTGTTCCTCGACGAACCGACCGCCGGCCTCGACCCGGAGGCGTCCGACGAATTCGTCGAGCTGATCTCAGGGCTGCATCGCGCGCTCGGTCTGACGGTCGTGATGATCACGCACGATCTCGATACGATGGTCGCACTGTCGACACGCGTGGCCGTGCTGGCCGATCGCAAAGTGCTCGTCAACGCGCCGGTCGAGGAGGCCGCGGGCGTCGACCATCCGTTCATCCACGAATATTTCCTCGGCCTGCGCGGGCGCCGCGCGCTGCAGGCGCTGCCGCCGGAGCGCCGCGCGAAGCTGCCGCAGGCGGCGCTCGAGCCGGCGTCGTCCGAGTTGCCGCTGTGAGGCGGGCCGCCATGAACCGGGCCGCTATGAACCAGGGAAACTGACAATGGAAAACAAAGCGCATGCGTTCTGGGCCGGGCTCTTCACGGTCGTGCTGACGGCGGCGATCGCGCTGGCGGCGTATCTGTTCAACGTCGACCGCACCGTGCGGGTGCCGTACGACCTGATCGCGCGCACCAGCGTGAACGGCCTCTTTGCGGACGCGGCGGTGCGCTTTCGCGGGCTCGACGTCGGCCGTGTGCAGTCGATCAAGTTCGATCCGAAACATCCGGGGGAGATCCTGATCCGCATCATGGTCGACGAGCACGCGCCGATCACGCATTCGACGTTCGGCAGCCTCGGCTTGCAGGGCGTGACCGGCCTCGCGTTCATCCAGCTCGACGATACCGGGCGCGATCTGACGCCGCTGCCGTCGTCAGCCCAAAAGGTCGCACAATTGCCGATGCGCCCGGGTCTGTTCGACCAGTTGCAGCGACGCGGCGACGTGCTGCTGCGCAAGCTCGAAAAAGTCACCGACAACGTGAACAACATGCTCTCGCCGGAAATGGTCGCGCAGCTGCACGACACCGCGGCGAGCATCGCGCAGGCGGCCTCGGGCGTCGCGACGCTGACTCGTGAGATGGCGCCCGTCGCCAGCAAGCTGCCCGGCACGGTCGACCAACTGAACCACACGCTCGCGTCGACCAACCAGATGATCACGAACCTGAACCGTCCGGACGGGCCCCTCGAGCGCAATCTGGACAAGGTCGGCACGGCCGCGCAGCAGGCGGGCGATGCGCTCACGCAGATGAACATGTCGCTGCAGGACCTGTCCGCGCGGGTCGGCTACGAGACGCTGCCGCGCGTCAATTCGCTGACCGAGGACGTGCGCGCGGCGGCGCAATCGATCGACCGCGCCGCCGACACCTTCAACACCAATCCGCGCAGCGTTCTGTTCGGCGCGCCGCGCCCGGCGCCGGGTCCGGGCGAGGCCGGCTTCGCGTGGCCCGCCGCTACCGCGCCCGCAGCTCACTGAATCCGCAGGCTAGAACAGAGGAAGATGCCCATGTCACGCTCGATTCACCGACTGTTGTCCGCGCGCGCCGCGCTCGCGGCGCTGCTTGCGTTCGGCGTGCTGGCGGCGGGCTGCGCGGGCACGTCCGCAGTGGTGTCGGACATCCGCTACGACTTCGGACCACCGCCGCAGGCCGTCGCGGCGAGCCGGCTGCCGGCCGTCAAGGTGCTGGAGGTCAGCGCGCCGTCCGTGCTCGAATCCGATCGGATGACTTATCGGCTGAGCTACGCCGACGCGCAGCAGACGGCCGCCTACGCCAACAGCCACTGGACGATGATGCCGTCGCAACTGCTGACGCAGCGCCTGCGCAATGCGCTGAGCGAGCGCGGCACCGTGCTGACGGGCGCGGACGGCGTGACCGCGCCGGTGCTGCGGGTCGATCTGACCGAGTTCGAGCAGGTGTTCGACAGCCAGACGGACAGCCACGGCGCGATCACCGCGCGTGCGACGCTGATGCAGGGCGGCAAGGTGATCGGCCAGCAGACCTTCGTCGCGCACGTGCCCGCGCATTCGGCGGATGCGGCCGGCGGCGCACGGGCGCTCGCCGCGGCCAGCGACGACCTCGTTGCGCAGATCACCACGTGGCTCGGCTCGCAGGCGCTGGTCGCCGCGCAATGACGGGCGGGCCGCGCACGCAACGGAGCGCTGCATGAGCGAACGCCCCTGGCTGCGCCGCCCGTCGACGCTGGCCCGTCAGGCGCTGCTGCTTTACACGGCGCTGATCGTCTACGGGTCGTGGTATCCGTTCTCGGGCTGGCGCTCGCTCGGCATCACGCCGTTCGCCTATCTGTTCGATCCGATGCCGCAGTACCTGACGGCGTTCGACGTCGTCACCAACGTGCTCGGCTATATGCCGTTCGGCGCGCTGGTGGTGCTCGCGGTGTACCCGCGTTGGCGCGGCACGCTGGCCGTCGCGCTCGCGTTCGTGTTGGGCGGTCTGCTGTCAGGCACGATGGAAGCCGTGCAGACCTATCTGCCGACACGCGTCGCCTCCAATCTCGATCTCGCCGCCAACACGCTGGGCGCGCTCGTCGGCGCGGCGGTGATGTCGCCGTTGACCGGCGCGCTGCTCGACCGCGGCCTGCTCAGGCGTTTGCGGTTGCTGTGGTTCGAGCGCGGCCATGCGACGCTCGCGTGCCTCGTCGCCGCGTGGCCGTTTGCGACGATGTATCCGTCGCCGCGTCTGTTCGGTCTCGGCAACTGGCCGCGCGCGCTGTGGCTGAGCGTCGATCCGGCCACCCAGGACGCGCTGCTCGCGTGGACGCCGTCCGCGTGGCATGTCGGCGCATGGCCGGCGGCGGCCGCCGCGTGGCTGGACGACGACACATGGGAAGCGCTGATCACGGCGCTAAACCTGTTCGCGGCGCTCGCGCTTGCATCGCTGCCGGCGCGCCGTCATGCGCCTCGCGTGCGCCTGCTGTTCGTGTTCATCGTCGCGACCTTGTGCGTGAAGGCCGGCGCGACGTTCCTGCAATCGCAATCGGGCCTCGCGTTCGACTGGGCGACGCCCGGCGCGCTAATCGGACTCGTGTGCGGCACCGTCGCGGCGCTCGTCGCGCTGCCGCTGCGGCGGCGGTTGCGTGCGACGCTCGTCGGGGTCGCGCTGGTCGTCGCACTCGTGTTCGTCAATCTGCTGCCGGTGAACCCGTATTTCGACGCCGTGCTCGCCGACTGGCGGCAGGGACGCTATCTGCATTTCAACGGGCTCGCGCGCTGGCTCGCATGGATATGGCCCTATGCGGCGCTGGTGTGGCTCGCGTTCGCGGTCGAGCGGGCGTGGCTCAAGCGGCGCGCGAGGCGGGCGTGACGTGCTTGCGCGCCGGCCGCCAGGTCCCGACGCCTGCACAGCCCGGTCGCTATAATCGTCCGCACCGCCATTGCACTTCCTTTCAGGCTCGCCTCCCGAACATCATGGATTCCTTCTACAAGCACCACGTTTTCTTCTGTCTGAATCAACGCGACCCCGGCGCCGAGCGTCCGAGCTGCGCGAACTGCAACGCACAGGCGATGCAGGAATACGCGAAACAACGCGTGAGAAGCAACTCGGCCTCGCCGGGCCCGGCCAGGTGCGCATCAACAAGGCCGGCTGCCTCGATCGCTGCGAACTGGGCCCGACGCTCGTCGTGTATCCCGAGGCGGTCTGGTACACCTACGTCGACGAGAGCGACATCGACGAGATCGTCGAATCGCATCTTGCGAACGGCAAGATCGTCGAGCGTCTGAAGATCGATCAATAACGCGAATCACAAAACGATCCATCCCGATGAACGTCAACACGAAGAAGTATCTGATCGACGGCCCGGTCGGCAAGATCGAGGTCGCGCTGGACCTGCCCGACGGTGTGCGCGAAAAAGGCGCCGCGCCACGCGGCATCGCGCTCGTCGCGCATCCGCATCCGCTGTTTGGCGGCACGATGGACAACAAGGTCGCGCAGACCCTCGCGCGCACGCTCGTGCAGCTGAACTACGTCACTTACCGGTCGAATTTCCGCGGCGTCGGCCAGACCCAGGGCGAGCACGACGCGGGCGTCGGCGAGCGCGACGATCTGCGCGCGGTGCTCGAGCACATGCGCGCAGATCCGGACTACGGCGATCTGCCGCTCGTATTGGCGGGCTTTTCGTTCGGCACCGTGGTGCTGTCGCACGTCGCGGCGAAGCTGCGCGATGAAGGCCGGGAAATCGAGCGCATCGTGTTCGTCGGTACCGCGGCGAGCCGCTGGGACGTCGCACCCGTGCCCGAAAGCACACTCGTGATCCACGGCGAAGTCGACGAGACCGTCCCCGTCCAGTCCGTGTTCGACTGGGCGCGGCCGCAGGAACTGCCGGTCGTCGTGATTCCGGGCGCCGAGCACTTTCTGCATCGCAAGCTTCACATCCTGAAGCGGATCATCGTCGACGCCTGGCGCTGAAAACGCGCGACGCGCATTTTGCGGGGGACAGGTGCGCGCAAACGTGTGCAAATCGACGACACGCGCGCGAAGCTGACCAGGTAGCGCGCGTATAATGGGCGCTCTTTTTTTGGGCACAGCGCCGTCCAGCCGGCAGAATCGCGCGCCGCGGAATCATTTCGCGGGAGGGCGCGGCCGGGTGCGCAGCGCTGCGCTCGCGAACCGATTGCGTCGCCATCAGTCCAACGGGCGCCCGCCGTTTTACGGCCAGATGCCCCGCCGACCGGCTCCCCCAACTCCGCGCGCTGTCGCGCAACGAATTTTTCTGCACGAATCGATCCTATGCGTTTCTCCTCCTCTGGCCGCATGTCATTCCCTTCACTCGCTTCTTTCGTTCCCGCTTCGCTCAATCGCGCCGTCGCCGTCGGCCTCGTGCTGCCGGCCACGCTCGTCGCCGGCACCGCGTTCGCGCAGGTGCCGCCGCCGGGCGTCAGCGCGCGCTCGTGGGTGCTCGTCGACGCGACCAGCAACCAGGTGCTCGCGTCCGCCAATGCCGACGAGCGCGTCGAGCCGGCGTCGTTGACCAAGCTGATGACCGCGTATCTCGTGTTCGAGGCGCTCGACACGAAGAAGATCACGATGGATCAGAGCATCGAGCCGAGCGAAGCCGTGCGGCGCGTGCGCAACGACGAATCGCGCATGTTCATCGAGGCGCTCAAGCCGGTGACCGTGCATGACCTCGTGTACGGCATGATCGTGCAGTCGGGCAACGACGCGGCAATTGCGCTCGCCGAACTGGTGGGCGGCAGCGAGGCGCAGTTCGTCGACATGATGAACAAGGAGGCGCAAAAGCTCGGCATGACGCACACGCATTTCGCCGACGTGAACGGCATGCCCGACCCGCAGCACTACACGACCGCGGGCGATCTCGCGATCCTGTCGGCCCGCCTGATTCGCGACTATCCCGAGTACTACAACATCTTCTCGGTCAAGGAATTCACGTACAACAAGATCAAGCAGCCGAACCGCAACCGTCTGCTGTGGATCGACCCGACCGTCGACGGTCTGAAGACCGGTCACACGCAAGCGGCCGGCTACTGCCTGATCGCGAGCGCGAAGCGTCCGCTGCCGGGCACGACCGACGCGTCGCGCCGTCTCGTCTCGGTGATGATGGGCGAGACCAAGGAGCACGACCGCGTGCAGGACAGCCTGAAGATGCTGAACTACGGCTACACCGCCTACGACACGACGCGTCTGTACAAGGCGAACCAGGTCGTGGCCACGCCGCGCGTCTACAAGGGTTCGCAGGACAGCGTGCAGGTCGGCGTGAAGAGCGACCAGTACATCACGCTGCCGAAGGGCGCCGCCGACAAGGCGAAGCCGCAGATCGAACTCAACGATCCGCTCGTCGCGCCGATCGCCAACGGCCAGCAGATCGGCACCGCCAAGCTCGTCGCCGACGGCAAGGTGCTCGCGCAATTCCCGGTGGTCGCGCTGCAGCCGGTGCAGCAAGCCGGTGTGGTGGGCCGCGTGTGGGATTCGCTGATGCTGATGTTCAACAAGAAAAAGTAAGGGCTACGTCGCAATGACCGTTGTCTCCGAGGTTTCGCCGGACCCGATCGTTCATCTGAACGGCGAACTGGTGCCGTTGTCCGAAGCGCGCGTGCCGGTGCTCGACCGCGGCTTCATTTTCGGCGACGGCATTTACGAAGTGGCGCCGTTGTACGCGCACGCGAGCGGACGGCGCACCGCGTTTCGTCTGAAGCAGCATCTGGCGCGTCTCGCGCGCTCGGTCGGCAAGATCGGCATCGCCAATCCGCTCGACGACGCTGGCTGGCGCGAGCTGATCGGACGCGTGGCCGAGGCCAACGAAACGGACGGCGGCTTGCGTGCCGATCAGGACGCGATCGCATACATCCAGGTCACGCGTGGCGTCGCGAAGCGCGCTCACGCATTTCCGGCCGGCGTGAAGCCGACCGTGTTCGTGATGGTCACCGCGCTGAACCTGCCCGCCGCCGCGCAGCGCGCAAGCGGTGTCCCGTGCGTGAGCGCCGAGGATCGTCGCTGGCTCAATTGCGACATCAAGTCGGTGTCGCTGCTCGGCAACGTGCTGATGGCGCAATACGCGGCCGAAAACGACGCCTTCGAGACGCTGCAGTTCCGCGATGGTTTGCTGACCGAAGGGTCGTCGTCGAACGTGTGGATCGTGAAGGATGGCGTGCTGGCCGCGCCGCCGCGCAGCAACAGGATTCTCGAAGGGATCCGCTATGGGCTCATCGAGGAGCTGACGGCCGAATGCGGTATCCGCTTCGAAGCGCGCGACATCACCGAAGCTGAAGTGCGCGCGGCCGATGAAATCATCGTCAGCTCGGCGACCAAGGAAGTGCTGCCGGTCACGCGGCTCGATGGCGCGCCGGTCGGCGCGGGCCGCCCGGGCGCGGTGTTTGCGGAGCTGTATGCGGCGTATCAGCGAGCCAAGGCGGCTGAAGCCGCCGCGGCGGAAGAAGGAGTAGAGAATGAATCCCGAGAACGACTCACTGTTTGAATTCCCCTGCGATTTCCCGATCAAGATCATGGGCAAATCGCATCCCGAGTTTGCCGCGACGATCGTCGAAGTGGTGCGCGTGTTCGATACCGAGGTCGATGCGTCGCGCGTCGAGACGCGGCCGTCGAGCAGCGGCACCTACACGGGGCTGACCGTCCACGTGCGGGCGACGAGCCGCGCGCATCTCGACGACATCTATCGCGCGCTGACCGGCCATCCGATGGTCAAGGTCGTGCTGTAACACCGCGCGGTTTTTCACCTTGCGGCGCGACGCGCAACGCGTCCGCCGTCACTCCCTGCGCCGCCAGGCGCGCGCGCGCCGCGGGACCCGCCTCGCAGGCGAGATCGAACAGCAGCCTGAAGCGCGCCACCTCGTCGAACACCCAGTCGCGAAACGCCTTGACCCGCGCGGTCCCCAGCGTCTGCGGCAGGCAGACCAAATAGTATTGCCACGGGCTCGGCCCATCCACATCAAAGAGCCGCACGAGCCGGCCCGCCGCGATCTCGTGCATCGCGAGCGAGCGGCGCGTCAGCGCGACCCCCTGGCCGTCGACGGCCGCCTGCAACAGATTCGACGAATCCTGATACAGCACGCCGCGCTTCGGCTCCGGCCAGTCGGTGAGGCCGGCGGCGTCGAACCATGGGCGCCATAGCTCGTCGTCGGAGCGCAGCAGCGGGACTTTGGCGAGATCGGCCGGGGTTTGCGGCAGCTTGCCGCCGTTGAAGTTGGGCGAGCAGGCGGGGAAGAAAATCTCGTCGAGCAGCAGCTCGGCGTGCAGCCCCGGATATTTGCCGAAGCCGAAACGGATCGCGACGTCGACGTCGTCGCGCGCGAAGTCCGTCAGCGCATTGGTGGTCAGCAACTCGAGATCCCACTGCGGATTTGCCTCGATAAAGCTGCCGATGCGCGGCGTCACCCAGCGGGCCGCGAACGACGACAGCATCGATATCACGAGGCGCCGCTCGCGGTCGCCGGCACGGATCGCGCGAGTCGCGTCGGCGAGCTCCATCAACGCGGCGCGCACCTGGGTGGCGTAGCGACGGCCGGTTTCGGTGAGGCGCACGCGCTTGCCGTCGCGCGCGAACAGCGACACGCCGAGCTCGGCCTCGAGCGCGCGGATCTGGTGGCTGACCGCGCCGTGCGTGACGAACAACTCGTCGGCGGCGCGCGAAAAGCTTTCGTGGCGGGCGGCGGCTTCGAACGCCTTGATCGCGTTCAGGGCGGGGAGTTGACGCAGGTCCATCGCAATATTTCTCACATAGACGTGAAAATTGATCGTTTTGCCCAAGTCCTTGCTGCACCTAGGATTCTAGTCATGAAACGATTTTTGGCGAGGGCCTCATGCGAGAAATTTCCTCTAGTATTGCATATGAAATCCGCACCGGCGACACGCTGCCGCTGAAGGTCGCGCGCAGCACGAAGTTGCGCGTGCATGGCGGCGCGGTGTGGGTCACGCGCAGCGACGATACGAAGGACTACTGGCTGCAGCCCGGGCAGACGCTGCATCTGCGGCGCGGCGAGCGGCTCTGGCTCAGCGCCGAGGGCGCCACGTTCGCGAAGGTTACGTTCTCGGTGCCGACGCGCTGCGACGAGCGCGCGCTGAACTGGCTCGCTCGCATCGGCGAGCGCTGGATGATGCGTGTGCGCGGCGGCTGGCACACCGTTTGACGGTGGCGCGGCGCAAAAGCCGTGCGTGACGCCGGGGCCGGCAGGGTACCGGCCCCGGCTGTGCAGGTTCCTGGTGGCCGCGGGCGCGGTTTCCGAGATTTCGGTAAACTCCCGGAATCATGTGCGCCACCCCGGTCTCTCCGTCTCCGCTACCTGCCATCGAGCCGCCCATGCTGCGCTGGCTCGGCCGCGAACCCTACGAAGCCAGTTTCGACGCGATGCGCGCCTTCACCGACGCCCGCACCGCCGACACCGCCGACGAAATCTGGCTCGTCGAGCATCCGCCCGTCTTCACGCTCGGCCAGGCCGGCGATCCGGCGCACCTGCTCGCGGCAGACAGCAACATTCCGCTCGTCAAGGTCGACCGCGGCGGGCAGATCACGTATCACGGGCCCGGCCAGGTGGTCGCCTATCTGCTGCTCGACCTGCGCCGGCGCAAGCTGATGGTGCGCGAGCTGGTCACCCGGATCGAGCAGGCCGTGATCGACACCCTCGCGGCGTATAATCTCGCCGGAGAACGCAAGGCGGGCGCCCCCGGCATCTACGTGGCGCCCGGGCCCGACGCCGGGCTCCATGCCGGCGCCAAGATCGCGGCGCTTGGCCTGAAAATCCGCAACGGCTGCAGCTATCACGGCGTGAGTCTGAACGTGAACATGGACCTGCGGCCGTTTCTCGCGATCAATCCATGCGGCTACGCGGGGCTCGAAACAGTCGACATGGCGACGCTCGGCATCGCCGCGGGCTGGGACGACGTGGCCCGTACCCTCGCAGCAAGTCTCACCGCAAACCTCGACGGCAATCCCGCGGCCGTCGCCCAACCGCAGGCCGGTGCGCTCACCGCCTGACTGGATCGAACGAATGACTGACGTAACCGCGAATTCCGCAGCAGCCACCCCCGCGCCCGAAGGCGTGCCGGCCCCCGCCGCCTACGACGCCACCGCGAAGCAGAAAGCGCAAGCCAAGACCGCGCGCATCCCGATCAAGGTCGTTCCGATCGAAAAGCTGAAGAAGCCGGACTGGATCCGCGTGAAGGCGGCCACCGGCAATTCGCGCTTCTACGAGATCAAGCAGATCCTGCGCGAGCACAATCTTCACACGGTGTGTGAAGAGGCGAGCTGCCCGAACATCGGCGAATGTTTCGGCAAGGGCACCGCGACCTTCATGATCATGGGTGACAAGTGCACGCGCCGCTGCCCGTTCTGCGACGTCGGCCACGGCCGTCCCGATCCGCTCGACGCCGACGAACCGGCCAACCTCGCGCGCACCATCGCTGCGCTGAAGTTGAAGTACGTGGTGATCACCAGCGTCGACCGTGATGATCTGCGCGACGGTGGCGCGGCGCACTTCGTCGAATGTATCCGTCAGACGCGCGAGCTGTCGCCGCAAACGCGTATCGAAATCCTGACGCCGGACTTCCGTGGCCGCCTCGACCGCGCGCTCGGCATCCTGAATGCGGCGCCGCCCGACGTGATGAACCACAACCTCGAAACGGTGCCGCGTCTGTACAAGGAAGCGCGCCCGGGGTCGGATTACGCGCATTCGCTGAAGCTGCTGAAGGACTTCAAGGCGCTGCATCCGCACGTCGCGACCAAGTCCGGCCTGATGGTCGGCCTCGGCGAAACCGAAGAGGAAATCCTGCAAGTGATGCGCGATCTGCGCGAGCACGACGTCGACATGCTGACGATCGGCCAGTACCTGCAGCCGTCGGAGCACCATCTGCCGGTCCGCGCTTACGCGCATCCGGACACCTTCAAGATGTACGAGGAAGAGGCGTACAAGATGGGCTTCTCGCACGCCGCGGTGGGCGCGATGGTTCGTTCGAGCTATCACGCCGACGTGCAGGCGCATGGAGCCGGCGTGGTCTGACGCGCTCGCACCTCGCCGCTGTTGCCTCGCTTCACGCCCGCAGAAACGAAAAGCCCGCCGATGTGCGGGCTTTTTTCATAGACCGCTCTTCTATCAGCAAGGAAACGACACGTGGCAACCCCGATGGATCGCGGGACCTCCGCACAATGGCCTTATCCGCGGCTGATCGCGCACCGCTGCGGCGGTACGCTTGCGCCGGAAAACACCTTGGCCGGTTTCGACGCCTGCGTGCGCTACGGCTATCGCATGGTCGAATTCGACGCGAAGCTGTCCGCCGACAACGCGCTGTTCCTGCTGCATGACGACACGCTCGATCGCACGACCAACGGCCACGGGCCGGCGGCCACGCACACATGGCAGCAACTCGCCGCTCTGGATGCCGGCGCGTGGCGCGGCGCGGAGTTCACCGGCACGCGGCTGCCGACGCTGGCCGACGCGGCCGAGCGTTGCGCGCGCGACGGCATCGCGGCGAACATCGAGATCAAGCCGTGTCCGGGCCGCGACGTCATCACCGGCGCACTGGTCGCCCAAGGCGCGCTCGAGCTTTGGCAAGGGCAGACGCAGCCGCTGTTGTCGTCGTTTTCGTTCGATGCGCTCGCCGCCGCGCGCGATGCCGCGCCATCGCTGCCGCGCGGCATGCTGTTCGAGCAGGTACCGGCGGACTGGCTGCGCATCGTGCGCGAACTCGACTGCGTCTCGCTGCACGCGAGTCACCGCTATCTGAGCGAACCGCTGGTCGCGCGGATCCGCGCGGCCGGGCTGCGCGTGCTCGCTTACACGGTGAACGATCCGGCGCGCGCGCGGTTGCTCGAAGAATGGGGCGTCGACATGATCTGCACGGACCGGATCGATCTGTTGACGTGACGTTGCGCTCGCAAGCTCCGCACAAACCCCTGCGGGTTTCCCCGCAAACGCGCGCGCACCGAATTCCGGATTCCCCGACAGCGCTCGTCCTGATTTCCGGAAACCCGGACGGCGCGCGCCGAGCTGTGCCGGAAAATCCATAAAAATCAAGGCTTCCAGTCTGAAATCAAACTGGCATCGACCTTGCGAAAGAAAGCGCGTGGCCGCCACGGCCCGACAAAAAAGCAAGGAGACAAAATGTCCGATTTCCCTTCCCGGTATTTCTGAATTCGTCGTCTTTGCAGCGGTCCGCCAACGTGCGCCCGCGCGACGACGTTTCGTTCGCGTGTCGCGCCTCGCGGCGGGTCATCAGCTCATATCCCTCGCAGGAACCATCGTGAAGAAACCTATCCATAAAGTGCTGTACGTCCAGGTGATCGTGGCGATCATCGTCGGCATCGTACTCGGGCATTTCTACCCGAACCTCGCCATCGACATGAAGCCGCTCGGCGATGGCTTCATCAAGCTGATCAAGATGGTGATCGGGCCGATCATCTTCTGCACGGTCGTGACGGGCATCGCCGGCATGGAGGACATGAAGAAGGTTGGACGCGTCGGCGGCAAGGCGCTGTTGTACTTCGAAATCGTCTCGACCTTCGCGCTGGTACTCGGCCTCGCCGCCACGCACCTGCTGCGACCGGGCGCCGGCTTCAACGTCGATCCGGCCTCGCTCGACGGCCGCGCGGTTGCGTCGTATGCCGCGAAGGCGCACGGCCAGTCGACGGTCGACTTCTTCATGCACATCATTCCGGACACGCTGTTGTCGGCGTTCGCGCAGGGTGAGATCCTGCAGATCCTGTTGATCGCGCTGCTGTTCGGCGCCGTGCTCGCAACGGCCGGTGAGAAGGGCAAGCCGGTGACCAACTTCATCGAAGGGCTCTCGCACATCCTGTTCGGCATGGTGCGCATCATCACGAAGCTCGCGCCGATCGGCGCGTTCGGCGCGATGGCCTTCACGATCGGCAAGTACGGCATCGGCTCGCTGCTGCCGATGCTCAAGCTGGTCGGCACGTTCTATCTGACCTCGATCGTGTTCGTGGTGGTCGTGCTCGGCGCGATCGCGCGGGCGGTGGGCTTCAACATCCTGCGTTTCGTCGCATACATCAAGGAAGAGATGCTGATCGTGCTCGGCACGAGCTCGTCCGAAGCCGCGCTGCCGCAGCTGATGCTGAAACTCGAAAAGCTCGGCTGCTCGCGCTCGGTGGTGGGCCTCGTGGTGCCGACCGGCTACTCGTTCAACCTCGACGGCACCAACATCTACATGACGATGGCGGTGCTGTTCATCGCTCAGGCGACCAACACCGACCTTACGTGGGGCCAGCAGCTGACGCTGCTCGCGGTGACGATGCTGACCTCGAAGGGCGCGAGCGGCGTGACCGGCGCGGGCTTCATCACGCTCGCGGCGACGCTGGCCGTGGTGCCGACGATTCCGCTGTCGGGCATGGTGCTGATCCTTGGCATCGACCGGTTCATGAGCGAGTGCCGCGCGCTGACGAACATCGTCGGCAACGGTGTCGCGACGGTCGTCGTGTCGGCCTGGGAAAAGGAGCTCGATCGCAGCAAGCTGAACAAGGTGCTGCGCGGCGAGGTGGCGGTCAAAGAGCCGGCCGGCGTTTGAGTCGCGCCTCGCCAACCCTGTCGTGACCAGCGCGGACGCTTAAGCATGAAACCGGCGTCCGCGCGACCTTCCGAGGCGTCTGGCGGCGAGACCGCCGGCAAAAGTCGCGGCCCAGCCCTCGACGCGTCTGGCGGCGACGCCTTGCCGCCCTATGCCACAATGTCCGATGCACATCGTTCGGACTTTGCCAACGTGACCCGCCGCCTGCTGATTCTCTTCGCGCTCGCAGCCGGGCTCGCGGCGGCATGCTGGCTCACCTACAGCCTTGCGTGGAAAAGCGGTGTCGACACGCTGCGGCGCAACGCCGCCGTGCGCGCCGAGCGCACCGCGAGCGCGCTCAAGAGCACGCTCGAACGCTACGAATCGCTGCCGTATCTGCTCGCCGAGCATCCGATCGTGCAGGATGTGCTGATCGATCCGAATCCCGCCAACGTCAAGCGAGCGAATCTCTATCTCGAAGACCTGAACCGCCACGCGCGCGCGACGGTCACCTACATCATTTCGCTCGACGGCTACTGCATCGCCGCCAGCAACTGGCGCGGGCCGGGCAGCTTCGTCGGCGCGGGCTATCAGTTCCGGCCGTATTTCGTCGATGCAATGAAAGGCGGCGTCGGCCGCTTCTTCGGCATCGGCACGATTTCGCAGGCGCCCGGCTACTACATCTCGCAGCCGGTGCGGCGCGACGGCAAGATCGTCGGTGTGGCGGTCGTCAAGCTCGATCTCGAATGGTTTCAGGGCGTGGACGCGTCCGAGCCGCTCGTCGTCACCGACGATCATGGCGTGATCTTCCTGTCGTCGGTGCCGGCATGGAAGTACCACACGATTCGGCCGCTGCCCGGCCAGATCGCCAATTCGATCTACCAGGCTCGCCAGTACGCGCGGCAGCCGATCGAGCCGCTACCGGTGACGGTCGAGCGCATACTCGAAGGCAATGCGCAGATCCTGCGCATCGGCGGCGGGCGCTCCGCGCCGCGCTTCCTCGCGTCGCGTCACGCCATGGGCGAGCCGGACTGGCATCTGATCACGATGTCGCCGGTCGATCCGGTCGATGCCGACGCGCGCAAGGCGACCATCGTCACCGGCTTCGGCTATGTATCGCTGGTGCTGCTCGCGTTCTACTGGCGCATGCGGCGCGCGCGCGTGCGCGAAATGATGCGCAGCCGCGCGCTGCTGCAGAAGGCCTATGCCGAGCTGAATCAGCGCGTCGCCGAGCGCACCGCCGATCTGTCCGAGGCGAACGAGCAGTTGCACAAGGAAGTCGCCGAGCGTACACGCGCCGAGCAGGAACTGCGCGCCGCGCAAGACGAACTGATCCAGGCGAGCAAGCTGGCCGCGCTCGGTCAGATGGCGGCCGGCATCACGCACGAGCTGAACCAGCCGCTCGCTGCGCTGCGCAGTTTTTCCGATAACACGCGCGTGCTGCTCGAACGCGGCGATCAGGCATCGGCGCGCGAGAATCTCGAAGCGATCGCGGCGCTCACCGAGCGCATGGGCAACATCACGAACCAGTTGAAGCTGTTCGTCGGCCGCGCGCGGCCGCGCAGCGCGCGCGCGTCGATCGTGCGGGCCCTGCGCAACGTCGTCGCGTTGCTGCAAAAGCGCCTGCAGGGCGTCGAACTCGAGTTCGTGCTGATCGATATCGCGGCCGACATCGACACCGACGCCGCCGCTGCGGCAGGCGGCGCGCGCACGCCGCTGAATCTCGCCGACGATCATCCGGAGCTGGTCGCGAATTGCGACGATCTGCGGCTCGAACAGGTGCTGATCAACCTGCTCGGCAACGCGCTCGACGCAACCGCCGGCATGAACCCGCCGCATATCACGGTCGAGGTGGAGGCCGGCGTCGCGAACCTGTCGATCGCGGTCGGCGACAACGGCCCCGGCATTCCCGACGACGTGTTGCCGCACCTGTTCGAACCGTTTTTCACGACGAAGGAAATGGGCCAGGGGCTCGGCCTTGGCCTCGCGATTTCATCGTCGATCGCGCGCGATTGCGGCGGCTCGCTCGTCGCGCGCAACGCGCCGCACGGTGGCGCATCGTTCGTGTTGACGCTGCGTCGTGCGCGTGTGCAGACCAGCCCCTCGTACGATCCGCTGACCGCGGGCTCCTGATTTCACCCCGAAGCATCACCCGGAACACGCAATGAACGACGGCCTGCAAGTGCTGTATATCGAAGACGACGAACTGGTGCGCCGCGCGAGCGTGCAGAGCCTGCAACTGGCGGGCTTCGACGTGGTCGGCCATGCGTCGGTCGAGGCTGCGGCGAAGCTGATCAGCGCGGACTTCTCCGGCGTGATCGTCAGCGATATCCGGCTGCCCGGCGCGAGCGGTCTCGACCTGCTCGCGCAGTGCCACGAGCGCGCGCCCGACGTGCCGGTGATTCTGGTCACCGGCCACGGCGATATCTCGATGGCCGTGCAGGCGATGCGCGACGGCGCCTACGACTTCATCGAAAAGCCGTTCGCGTCCGAGCGGCTGATCGAAACCGTGCGGCGCGCGCTGGAGCGCCGCAAGCTCGTGCTCGAAAACCTCGCGCTGCGCCGTGAGCTGGCCGGGCAGAACGCGGTCGCGCCGCGCATCATCGGCCGCAGTCCGGCGATCGAGCAGGTGCGGCGGCTGATCGCCAACGTCGCGCCGACCGATGCGTCCGTCCTGATCAACGGCGATACCGGCGCGGGCAAGGAGCTGATCGCGCGCAGCCTGCACGAGTTGTCGCCGCGGCGTGACAAGCCGTTCATCGCGGTGAACTGCGGCGCGCTGCCCGAGCCGATGTTCGAATCGGAGATGTTCGGCTACGAGCCGGGCGCGTTCACCGGCGCGGCCAAACGGCGGATCGGCAAGCTCGAACATGCGTCGGGCGGCACGCTGTTTCTCGACGAGATCGAGAGCATGCCGCTCGCGCTGCAGGTCAAGCTGCTGCGCGTGCTGCAGGACGGCGTGCTGGAACGGCTCGGCTCGAATCAGCCGATTCGCGTCAATTGCCGCGTGGTCGCGGCTGCAAAAGGCGACATGGCCGAGCACGTCGCGGATGGCTCGTTCCGGCGCGATCTGCTGTACCGGCTCAACGTGGTGACGATCGCGCTGCCGCCTTTGAGCGAGCGTCGCGAGGACATCGTGCCGCTGTTCGAGCATTTCCTGCTCGATGCTGCCGTCCGTTATCAGCGGCCGGCGCCGATGCTCACCGATCGCCAACGTGCGAGTCTGATGCAGCGAGACTGGCCGGGCAACGTGCGCGAGCTGCGTAATGCCGCCGACCGCTTCGTGCTCGGCATCGCCGACGAACCGGTGCTGTCGTTCGGCGAAGACGGCGGGGCCACCCATCCGCTGAAGGAGCGTGTCGAGCAGTTCGAGCGCGCGATGATCGCCGAGGCGTTGGAGCAGGCGGGCGGCGTGGTCGCGGTCGCGGCGGACCGGCTGCAGCTCGGCAAGGCGACGCTCTACGAGAAGATCAAGCGATATGGCCTTGCGGCCAAAGGGGAAGGGGAGCGGTGAGGAGGCGTACGCCGGCGGCGGGAGGTTGCGCCGGCGCGTGGGGATCTGCTTGCGCCGGCTTAAGCCGCGCCAGCCTTCAGCGCTTTCGCGAGCAACTGGTCGAGTTCCGCGAACTGCGGCTCGCCGACATAGCGCTTCAGGATCTTGCCGTCTTTATCGACGACGAAGGTGGTCGGCGTGAGCTGCACGTTGCCGAACCGCTTGGCGGCCGAGCCGTCGTCCATCGCGACCTTGAACGGCAGCTGACGCGTTTGCGTGTAATTGGTCACGTACATCGGCGCGTCGTAGTTCATTGCCACCGCGACGAATTCGAGGCCCTGGCCCTTGAAGCGGTTATAGGTCTCGACCATCTGCGGCATTTCCTTCATGCAGGTGTCGCAACTCGTTGCCCAGAAGTTGACCAGATAAACCTTGCCTTTGAGGTCCGCGGTCGTGAGCTTCTGTCCCGATAGCAGCGTGAAGGTCGCATCGGGTACGCGCTGCTGGCCGGCAAACGCGAAGTAACCGGCGACGGCGAGCGCAATGGCGATGGCCACCGCAATCAGATAGCGAAGCGGGTTCGTGCGCCGGACGGCGGTCGGTGAATTGGAACTCATGGACGGATCCTCGTGAGTCGCGCGCGGCGCGGAACAATGGGGCGGTGTGATGGCCCGCGGGCCGGTACTGAGCAACGCTTCTATTCTAGCTCCAATGGGTTCGGCTGCGCCGAAATGGCGGGACGGCTGCGCTCCGCGTCGGCCCGGCAGTCGATCAGCGGATAATGGCGCTTTACGCTCCGAGAAGCCCGATCTTCCGTCCCATGCTCCGAACCGTTCTTCGCGTCTGCTCTTTAGTTGCCCGCGTTTCTTGCCGTTTTCCGTTGATCAGCCGATTGTCCGCCCGCCGTGCGGGCGTGTTCCAACCGGCGGGCCTATTTCTCCGCGCATTCACGCGATCCGGTCACGCTCGAACCGTGATCGGCGCGGCGACGGCCGCGTTGGCGCTCGGCGTCGCGCTCAGCGCCTGCTCACCGACCTTCAACTGGCGCACCGTGATGAACAACGACAAGGGCTACACGGTCGACTTCCCAGCCAAGCCGGGCAACGATCAGCGCGCGGTGCAGATCGGCGGCACACCGATGCAGATGGCAATGCAGACCGCCGAAGCGGGCAATGCGGTCTTTGCGGTCGGCACCGTGATGCTGCCCGACGACAGCGACGCGACCCAGCGTGCCGCACTCGATTTCCTGCGCGCGGGACTGGCGCGCAATGTCGGCGCGACGCCCGATGCTCACCCAGCGCAAATCCCGCTGGCGGCGGGCGGCAAGATACCGGGGCTGGAAATGACGGTGAGCGGCGCGGCGGGCGCCAAACACGAGACGCGCACGGTGTATGCGCGGCTCGTCGCGCGCGGCCGGCACGTGTACCAGGCGGCGATCATCGCCGATCAACCGCTGCCGCAAGAGCAGGTCGACCAGTTTTTTTCGTCGTTCCAGCTGTACTGAATGCGGTATTTTTGGCCGGTCGGGCGCACCTCAGAGGGCCGAACGCAGTGAAAGTTCCTTCGCAGGTTTGTACGCTAATTGCCGGTTTACGTTGAGATTTTTGAGTTACGCGCACAGCCTGTGGATAACTCTGTTGAGAAGTCGGCCTCAATGGCCGCAAAAGCCCATCAGGCGGGCCTTCCGGCAAAATCCACAGGCGTAGGGAATTTAAAAAAATACATTTGAATCAATGGCTTGGCGAGATGCGCGTCTGCGCGCTTTTGAGTTGTATCAAAATCTAACAGGATCGCGCGTATGTGAATAAGTCAAGTCTTGACAGTCGTTTTTTCTCCTCATAACGAGCCAAAAGCGCGGCGGTATTGGATTGCCTCGGCGACCTGCGCGGCGCTCGGCATCGCCGCGCCAGCCAGGTCCGCGACGGTGCGCGCGACCTTCAACACCCGGTAGTACGCCCGCGCCGACCAGCCAAAGCGCTCGCCGGCTTCGCGCAGCAGCGCCTCGCCCGCTGCGTCCGGGCGGCATACATCGTCCACTTCGCGTCCGTCCAGCTCGCGGTTGGTCTTGCCTTGCCGGGCCAGTTGCCGCTCGCGCGCAGCGCTCACGCGCTCTGCGATCGCCACGCTTGCTTCGCCGGTGGTGGCGGCGCGTGCCGCGAGTTCGGTGGCGGTCAGTGCTGGAATTTCGAGCTGGATGTCGATGCGGTCGAGCAGCGGTCCCGACAATTTACGCAAATAGCGCGCCGCAACTTCAGGCGTACAGCGGCAGCGCCCGCCCGGATCGCCGCGCCAGCCGCACGGGCACGGGTTCATTGCGGCGATCAGTTGGCAGGCGGCGGGGAAATCCGCTTGCCAGGCGGCGCGCGAGATCGTGATGCGGCCAGCTTCGAGCGGCTCGCGCAGCGTTTCGAGCACCACGCGATCGAATTCGGGAAGTTCGTCCAGAAAGAGCACGCCCAGATGCGCGAGCGTGATCTCGCCAGGCTGCGGCGGATTGCGTCCGCCGACCAGCGCCGCCGCGCTCGACGAATGGTGCGGCGCGCGAAACGGCCGCTGGCGCCACTGCGACGGCTTGAAGCCGATGCGGCTCGCGGACAGTAGCGCGGCGGAGGCGAGCGCTTCGTCGTCGGTCATGGGCGGCAGCAAGCTGGGCAGGCGTGCCGCGAGCATCGACTTGCCGGCGCCGGGCGGTCCGATCAGCAGCACGTGATGGCCGCCGGCCGCCGCGACTTCGAGGGCGCGCCGAGCGGCGCGCTGGCCAATCACGTCGGCCATGTCCGGCGCCGGGGCAGCGGCGTGCTCGTTGAGCTCGGGCGCGGCGACAGGACTAAGACGCGCGTCCGGCGAGCCTGCGAGATGCGCGCATAGCGACGGCAGATCGGCGGCGCCGAACACGTCGACGCCGGGCACGAGCGCCGCTTCCGCCGCGCTCGCGGCCGGCAGGTAAAGCTGTGGGGTATGGAAGGCCGGTGCGGCTAGTTGATCGAGGAGGGCGGGCAACGCAGAACGCGCTTCAGATGAAGCGTCGGCGTCGCCGGCGTTCGCCAGAGCGCCGCGCGCGGTGCCGCAGGCCATCGCGAACGCGCCGCGCATCGGCCGCAGCGCGCCGGTCAGCGAGAGCTCGCCGGCAAACTCGCGATGGAGCAGCGATTCGGCGGGAATCTGCCCGCTTGCGGCGAGGATGCCGAGCGCGATCGGCAGATCGAAACGACCGGATTCTTTCGGTAGATCGGCCGGCGCGAGGTTGACGGTGATGCGGCGGACTGGAAAATCGAAACCGCAGTTCTGCAGCGCCGCGCGCACGCGTTCACGGCTCTCGCGCACTTCCAGATCGGGCAGGCCGACGATCGAAAAGGACGGCAGCCCATTGGCGAGGTGAACCTCGACGGTCACATCGGGCGCACGGCCAGCGGCCGGCGCGCGGCTGCGCACCACGGCAAGCGACATATTCTCTCCCGTCGGACGGCGCGCTCACATCGCGCGCAAATCCCCTAAAACGCTGATGACGTCACGGCCCGCTTGCCTGTGATGAGCGGCACTGCGCAGCGCGAAGGCTGCGAGCAGCGCTTACGGCGTCTGCGTGAGCGGCAATTTCTGCTCGAGCTCGGCGACGCGGCGCTCGAGTTCTTCGAGGCGCGCGCGCGTACGCACGAGCACCTGGGTCTGCGTATCGAATTCCTCGCGCGTGACCAGATCGAGCTTCGAGAAGCCCTGCGACAGCATTGCCTTGACGTTGCGTTCGACATCCTTGGCCGGCGAATTCTTGAACAGATCGCTGACGCGAGCCTGGAAGTCGTTAAAAACGTCGTTCGGTTGTTTCATCGTATTCCCCTTGGTGCACAAAAAAAGTGCATGTTTCATTGCGCCCGTGCCCCGTTACGGCGAACGGGCGATCCTGGTGCGCGCGACGTATTGGTTGCCGCGGCCGCGTGAGCGTGTTTGGTGCGCGCCCTCGCGTTCAGAACGTTCGAACACTCTAGCAACGATCCCCCCGCCGCGCCACCGCCCGCCGCGCCGCTGGCCGTTCGGACAAGGCCGCTCGGGCGCGCTGCGCCACGCGCGCGAGGCGCGCTCCGACACAACATGGCATAGGAGTTGCTGTTACTGCCCCGCGCGCGCACTGCCAGGGCGCTTTTCCCGGTAGCGCAGGAGACACCGTCACGGGTACGCCACGGGGCACAACGGATCAGCAATAACTAGCGAGGATTTCATGAAACTCATTACCGCAATCATCAAGCCGTTCAAGCTGGATGAAGCGCGCGAAGCCCTGTCGGCGATCGGCGTGTCGGGCATCACGGTGACCGAAGTCAAAGGCTTCGGACGGCAGAAGGGCCACACCGAGCTGTATCGGGGCGCCGAATACGTCGTCGACTTTCTGCCGAAGGTGAAGATCGAAGCGGCGGTATCGGACGACATCGTCGATCAGGCGATCGAGGCGCTCGAGCGCGCCGCGCGTACCGGCAAGATCGGCGACGGCAAGATCTTCGTCACGCCGATCGAGCAGGTGGTTCGGATCCGCACCGGCGAGACCGGCGCGGACGCACTGTAAAAGACCAGAACATCGCGACACGGACAGCGACAAGAGGAAAACCAAGATGCGCAAACTAATGATGTCCCTGCTGATGGCCGGCTCGCTGCTCGCGGGCGGTGTCGGCACCGCCCTCGCGGACGATGCGTCCGCTCCCGCAGCCGCCTCCGCTCCCGATACGACGGCGAGCGCGCCCGCACCGGACGCCTCCGCCGCAGCCGCTGCCCCGGCGGCCTCGGCTCCCGCCGCCGATGCATCGGCCGCCGCCGCGGCCGCGCCGGCCACCCCGACCGCGCCGTTCTCGGTCGATTCGTCGAAGATCAACTCCGGCGACACCGCGTGGATGCTGACCTCCACCGCGCTGGTGCTGTTCATGACGATCCCGGGTCTCGCGCTGTTCTACGGCGGCATGGTCCGCAAGAAGAACGTGCTCGCGACGCTGATGCAAAGCTTCGCGATCACCTGTGTCGTGACGATCGTCTGGACCGTGGTGGGCTACAGCCTCGCGTTCACGCCTGGCAGCTCGTTCATCGGCGGCTTCTCGCGCGTGTTCATGACGGGCATGAACTACATCAAGGGCGACAAGGCCACGACGCTGACCGTCAGCCACCTCGCGCCGACGATCCCCGAGACGGTCTACTTCGTCTACCAGATGACCTTCGCGATCATCACGCCGGCGCTGATCACCGGTGCGTTCGCGGATCGCATGAAGTTCTCGGCGATGCTGGTGTTCATGACGCTGTGGTCGATCATCGTCTACTCGCCGATCGCGCACATGGTGTGGGAGCCGAGCGGCTGGCTGGCTAGCGCGGGCATCCTCGACTTCGCGGGCGGCACGGTGGTGCACATCAACGCCGGTATCGCGGGTCTGGTCTGCTGTCTGGTGCTCGGCAAGCGCGTCGGCTATGGCAAGGAAGCGATGGCGCCGCACAACCTGACGCTCACGCTGATCGGTGGCGCGATGCTGTGGGTCGGCTGGTTCGGCTTCAACGCGGGTTCGGCCGTGGCAGCGGATGGCCGTGCCGGCTTCGCGATGTTCGCGACGCAGGTGGCGACCGCCGCGGCGGCGCTCGCGTGGATGTTCGCCGAATGGGCAGCCAAGGGCAAGCCGTCGGTGCTCGGTATCGTGTCGGGCGCGGTCGCGGGTCTGGTGGCGATTACGCCAGCGTCGGGCTTCGTCGGCACGGTCGGGGCGCTCGTGATCGGTATCGTCGCGGGTGTGGTCTGCTTCTGGGCGGCCACGTGGCTCAAGCACAAGTTCGGGTACGACGATTCGCTTGACGCGTTCGGCGTGCACTGCATCGGCGGGATCATCGGTGCGCTGCTGACCGGCGTGTTCGCGGTCAAGGACATCAGCGGCTCGGACGGCAGCGTGATCCTGCAGGCGAAGGGCGTGCTGACGACGCTGATCTACAGCGGCGTGGTGAGCTTCGTGCTGCTGAAGATCATCGACCTGGTGATGGGCATCCGCGTGACCGAAGAGCAGGAGCGCGAAGGCCTCGACGTGAGCCTGCACGGCGAGAAAGTCGAATAACGGAGAACCTGTCCCGGTTCGGCCCGGGCTCCCGGGCCCGTCAGTAAGAAAAAATGGTTAAGCAAGCGCAGCAATTTCGCCCGCCTTCATGGCGGGCTTTTTTCTTGCTGATCGGGTTGCGAACGGCGATTTTCCGCGCCTATCATCGAGATAGGGAGAATGCATTCGAGTCTGCTTGCGAATGGAGAAACCGTCCCCAAATGGACAAAGCATTTGCTCTACAATCTTTTTTCTCCAGTCTGCGAGTGATCAATGGTTCCGCACCTAGTTACGGCGTTAAACGGCCCGCTGCTCGACCTCGAGCGGAAGATCCTCGACGCCACGCCCGCTATCGAACGCTGGTTCCGGCTCGAATGGCAGGAGCACACGCCACCGTTCTACTGTTCCGTCGATCTGCGTAACGCGGGCTTCAAGCTCGCGCCGGTCGACACCAATCTGTTTCCCGGCGCGTTCAACAATCTGTCGCAGGAAGTGCTGCCGCTCGCGGTGCAGGCCGCGATGGCCTCGATCGAAAAGATCTGCCCGGACGCGAAGAATCTGCTCGTTATTCCCGAGCGTCACACCCGCAACGCGTTCTACCTCGAAAACGTCGCCCGGCTTGCGTCGATCATGCGCCAGGCGGGTCTGAACGTACGCTTCGGCACGCTCGACGAAACCATCAACGGCCCGGTCACGATCGCGCTGTCGGACGGCCAGAAGCTGGTGCTCGAACCGCTCGAGCGCTCGCAGCGGCGCCTTGGTCTGAAGAACTTCGACCCGTGCTCGATCCTTCTGAACAACGATCTGTCCGGCGGTATTCCGCCCGTGCTCGAAAACCTGCACGAGCAGTACCTGCTGCCGCCGCTGCATGCGGGCTGGGCGGTGCGTCGCAAGTCGACGCATTTCTCGTGCTATGACGACGTCGCGAAGAAGTTCGCGAAGATGGTCGAGATCGATCCGTGGATGATCAATCCGTATTTCGCGCACGTCGAGGGCGTCGACTTCCAGCAGCGCACCGGCGAGGAAGCCCTTGCCGATGCGATCGACGGCGTGCTGAAGAAGATCGCGCGCAAGTATCGCGAGTACGGCATCTCCGAAAAACCGTATGTCGTGATCAAGTCCGATGCGGGCACCTACGGCATGGGCGTGATGACCGTGCACGACGCGTCGGAAGTCGCCGCGCTGACGAAGCGCGAACGCACGCGCATGGCCGCGACCAAAGACGGCCTCGAAGTGCACGACGTGATCGTGCAGGAAGGCGTCTACACGTTCGAGCGCATCGGCGAGGAAGTCGCCGAGCCGGTCGTCTACATGATCGACCGCTATGTGGTGGGCGGCTTCTATCGCGTGCACGGCAGCCGCGAGCGCGACCAGAACCTGAACGCGCCGGGCATGCACTTCGTGCCGCTCGGCTTCGAACACACGGCGCTGCCCGATGCGCACGCGAAGCCCGGCGCGGCGCCGCCGAACCGCTTCTATATGTATGGCGTCGTGGCGCGGCTCGGGTTGCTGGCCGCATCGGTCGAACTCGAAAAGACCGATCCTGAAGCGATCCAGGTCTAAGCCGCCTCGCGCGGCAGGATGGCGGCATGCGTGCCGCCATCGCCGTCTTCAAAGACTATATTGACGAACAATGTCACGCCCCTCAGGGCGCACCGGGACTTTCATGGACATTCTTTTCATCGCCGATCCGCTCAGCCATTTCAAGGTCTACAAAGACACGACCTACGCGATGATGGCCGAAGCGGCGCGGCGCGGCCACACGGTGTACACCTGCGGGCCGAAGCATCTGGCGTGGACGGGCGGCGATGTCGAGGCGAACGTGCAGCGCATTGCGATCGTCGGCGATACCACGGATCTGCATCGTGATGTCTGGTTTGCCGCCGATGCCGCCACGCCGCGCGCACTCGCGAGCTTCGGCGCGGTCGTGATGCGCAAGGACCCGCCGTTCGACATGGAATACGTGACGTCGACCTGGCTGCTCGAACTGGCCGAGCGTGGCGGCGCACGCATCTTCAACAAACCGCAGGCGATCCGCGATCATTCGGAGAAGCTCGCAATCGGCGAGTTCGCGCAGTTCGTCGCGCCGACGCTGGTCACTCGCGACCCGGCGCGTCTGCGCGCGTTCCACGAACAGCACGGCGACGTGATCCTGAAGCCGCTCGACGGCATGGGCGGCATGGGCGTATTCCGCGTGAAGGCGGACGGCATGAACCTCGGCTCGATCGTCGAAATGCTGAGCCACGACGGCGCGCGCTCGGTGATGGCGCAGAAATTCATCCCCGAGATCAAGGAAGGTGACAAGCGCATCCTGCTGATCGGCGGCGAAGCGGTGCCGTACTCGCTCGCGCGCATTCCTCAGGGTAATGAGGTGCGCGGCAATCTGGCGGCCGGCGGACTGGGCGTCGCGCGGCCGCTCAGTGAGCAGGATCGCAAGATCGCGGATACGCTCGCGCCGGTGCTGGCGGCGCGCGGCCTGCTGCTGGTCGGACTCGATGCGATCGGCGACTGGCTCACCGAAGTCAACGTCACGAGCCCGACGTGTTTCCGCGAGATCATGGACCAGACCGGCTTCGACGTCGCCGCGATGTTCGTCGACGCGCTGGAGCGCGCGGTCGGCTGACGCGTGGCGCTCGCGTGGCGCGCCGACGCAGCGGCCTTGATTGCCCGGCTGCACCCCCAATCTGTGTAGTAAATCCGCATCAGGCGTGGCGTCGGCATTGGCGCGAAAATGAGGCTGCTACAATGCCCGCTCGCCCGACGATGCATTCCCGCCCTCGCGACCCACGGCCGGTCCGGGGCGATGGCGAACCGGGCTCGAGTCCCGGTCCACGGTTTGGGGCCGTTCTTTTGCAGTAAGGCTGACATGGCAGGCATTCTGATCATTGCGCACGCTCCATTCGCCACCGCGTTGCGCGATTGCATTTCCCACATCTATGGCGGTTTGCCGGCGCGTATCGGCGTGATCGACGTGTCGCCGGATTGCGATCCTGCGCAGGTCGTCGCGTTCGCGAATTCGGAAGTCGTGCGGCTGAAGGAAGAGAACGGCGCGCTCGTGCTGACCGACATGTTCGGCGCGACGCCGGCCAACATCGCGGGCCGGCTCGCCACCGTGCCGGACGTGCGTGTGCTGTGCGGCGTCAATCTGCCGATGCTGGTGCGCGCGGTCTGCTATCGCGCGACGCCGCTCGACACGCTCGTCGACAAGGCGCTCGCCGGCGCGACCAAGGGCGTGCACGCGATCGGACCGGCGATGCCGACGCCGGTCACGCCGCCAGCGTGCGCTGCCGAGTGCCTGTCGGCGCTGCCGCCTGACGCGGCGGCCGCCGACTGTGTTCCCGCTTTGCCGGCCGATGCCGATCTGACGCAAAAGACGGACGCGACCGGCCTGTAAGCCGGGCTGGTTCGCAGGCAAGCTTCGACGGATTCAAGCGGTTTCACAACGGTGCCGATCGCATTGAAGCCGCTTTGCAGTAACACTTTTCACCATTTCATTCACCCGCGCTTCGGACCATCACATGCTGCAACAGGAAACGACAATTGTGAACAAGCTGGGGCTGCACGCGCGCGCGTCGGCCAAGTTGACGCAACTCGCGGGCAACTACCAGGCGGAAATCTGGATGAGCCGCAATGGCCGTCGTATCAACGCGAAGAGCATCATGGGCGTGATGATGCTGGCCGCGGGCATCGGCAGTACCGTGCTGATCGAAACGGAAGGCACCGACGAACAGGACGCGATGGACGCGCTCTTGAAACTGATCGCCGATAAATTTGGCGAAGGTCAATAAAGCCGCGCGCTTTGCGTTCGACAAACCCGAAAATGCCGCGGCTCAGTCCGCGGTTTTTTTTCGGTGCGCCGACATCTGAATATCAGAAGAGGCGCGCTGTTAATCGACATTAAAGGGATCTAGAAGCGGCGCGAAAGCCATCGGGAAGAGTGCGTAAGACGACATGCGTTTTCAATGTTTAAACCATATGTTTTGCGCGACGTGTATAGAGCGAAGCTTCGCCGGGTACGAGGGCACCTCATTGCGATAATCCGTGCTGCGCTGCACACACCGCCGACACACTTCAAAAAGGCGCGGAATTTATAATGCCCAGTACAGTCTGAGAGCATTGCAGCGGTTTGCCGCGGCATTACACAACTAGAGGAGGTGCGCGTGTCATTCACGCTGCATGGAATTCCCGTGTCACGCGGTATCGCCATCGGGCGGGCCTATCTGATCGCCCCGGCAGCACTCGACGTAGACCACTATCTGATCGAACCGCCCCAGATCGAAGGGGAGGTCGGGCGTTTTCGCGCGGCTCAGCAACGCGTGCATGAAGAACTCAACGTATTGCGCGCCGATCTTGCCGCGGATGCCCCGAGCGAAATGGGCGCGTTCATCGATGTTCACACGATGATCCTGAACGACGTCATGCTCGTTCAGGAAACCATCGACCTGATCCGCACGCGCCGCTACAACGTGGAATGGGCGCTGACCGAACAGCTCGAAAGACTGTCGCGCCATTTCGACACTATCGAAGACGAATACCTGCGCGAGCGCAAGGCCGATATCGAGCAGGTCGTCGAGCGCGTGCTGAAGGCGCTCGCGGGCGCGCCGGGCATCGTCGGCAACGTGCATGGCGCGTGCGACGAGATGATCGTGGTCGCGCACGACATCGCGCCGGCCGACATGATGCAGTTCAAGACGCAGACGTTCCAGGGCTTCGTCACCGATCTGGGCGGGCGCACGTCGCACACCGCGATCGTCGCGCGCAGCCTCGGCATTCCGGCCGCGGTCGGCGTGCAGCATGCGAGCGCGCTGATCCGCCAGGACGATCTGATCATCGTCGATGGCGACCACGGCATCGTGATCGTCGATCCCGCGCCGATCGTGCTCGAGGAATACTCGTACCGGCAAAGCGAGAAGGAGCTCGAGCAGCGCAAGCTGCAACGGCTCAAGTTCTCGCCGACGCAAACGCTGTGCGGCACGCGCATCGAACTGTGCGCGAACATCGAGTTGCCGGACGACGCGCGCGCGGCGGTCGAATCGGGCGCGACCGGCGTGGGTCTGTTCCGCACCGAGTTTCTGTTCATGAATCACAAGCACCGGATGCCCGAAGAGGAGGCGCAGTTCAGCGCGTATCGTCGCGCGGTCGAACTGATGAACGGCTTGCCGGTCACGATCCGCACGATCGACGTCGGCGCCGACAAGCCGCTCGATTCGATGGGCGGCGACGGCTACGAGACCGCCGCGAATCCGGCGCTCGGTTTGCGCGCGATTCGCTGGAGCCTGTCCGAGCCGCAGATGTTCCTCACGCAGTTGCGCGCAATCCTGCGCGCGTCGGCGTTCGGCAGGGTGAAGATCCTGATCCCGATGCTCGCGCACGCGCAGGAAATCGACCAGACGCTCGATCTGATCCGCGAAGCGAAGCGTCAACTCGACGATGCGGGTATCGCTTACGATCCGAACGTGCAGGTGGGCGCGATGATCGAGATCCCGGCCGCCGCGATCGCGTTGCCGCTGTTTCTGAAGCGGCTCGATTTCCTGTCGATCGGCACCAACGATCTGATTCAGTACACGCTCGCGATCGATCGCGCGGACAACGCGGTCGCGCATCTGTACGACCCGCTGCATCCGGCCGTGCTGCATCTGATCGCGTTCACGCTGCGCGAGGCGAAGCGCGCGGGCGTGCCCGTGTCGGTGTGCGGTGAGATGGCGGGCGATCCGGCGTTGACGCGTCTGCTGCTCGGCATGGGTCTGACCGAGTTTTCGATGCATCCGAGCCAACTGCTCGAGGTCAAGCAGGAGGTGCTGCGCTCGCATCTGAAGACGCTCGAAAAGCCCGTTGCCGACGTGCTGGCTTCGTTCGAGCCGGAGGAGGTGCAAGCGGCGCTCAAGCGGGTCGCGCTGGTTTGAATCTGACGCGCATCGTCTTGCCTCGTTGAACGAAAAAACGCCGCACATGTGCGGCGTTCTGCTATTTCGGCGTCACGCGAACGGGCAGTGCGGAACCGCCTCAAGACCCGGGCGCGTGGCCGCACACCGGACAATCCGGCTGACGTCCGATGCGCATCGTGTTCCATTCCATCCGCAGCGAATCGAGCATCGTCAGGCGGCCCACGAGCGGCGTGCCGATTGCGCCGATCACCTTCAGCGCTTCGGCAGCCTGCATCGAACCGATGATGCCGACCGTCGGCGCGAACACGCCCATCGTCGAGCATGCGACTTCTTCGAACGGCTGGTCTTCGGGAAACACGCACGCGTAGCACGGCGACGCTTCATCGCGGAAATCGAAAGTGCTGATCTGGCCGTCGAAGCGCAGCGCCGCGCCCGACACGAGCGGCACGCGATGCTTGACGCACGCGCGGTTGATCGCGTGACGCGTCGCGAAGTTGTCGGTGCAATCGAGCACGACACTCGCGTGCGGCACCTCGCGGTCGAGCCACGCATCGTCGACGCGCTCGGCCACCGCGTTGACGACGACCTCGGGATTGATCCGCGCGAGCATGTCGCGCCCGGACTCGACCTTCCTACGTCCAACCGACGCGCTCACGTGCAGGATCTGTCGTTGTAGATTAGTCAGGTCGACGATATCGGCATCGACGAGCGTCAGACGGCCGACGCCCGCCGCCGCGAGATACAGCGCGGCTGGCGAACCGAGCCCGCCCGCGCCGACGATGATCGCGTGGGCGTCGATAAAACGCTGCTGCGCCTCGATGCCGATTTCATCGACGAGGATGTGGCGGGAGTAGCGAAGGAGTTGATCGTCATTCATGGCGGGGCGCGTGGGGTGTGTCGCTATGTCGCGTGTCGCGCAAGGAGAGGCAGGCCGAGGGGCCGCGGCGCGCATTCGTGGCTGTTATTTTAATCGCGCGGGGCGGGTGGCGGTTGCGGCTTGCCGTGATGCGCCACCGGTTAGGCGGCGGCTTTTGCTGAAACTGTTGCGGCGTGTCTTCGCAGACTATCGTGCTGCGAAGACACGCGCGGGGTTCGCTGCCTGTCGGTCAGCTTACTTGCCAGCGGGAGCCGGTGCCGAAGCCGGCGCCGGTCCCGATGCGCCCGGCACCGGTTGCGTCGGCTTCACCGCGACCGGCGCGGAGGCCGACGTGCCCGGCTTGTTCTGCGCGAGACGGCGCTCCATCAGCGACTTCGATTCCTGAACCGGCTTGCCTTCGAGCTTGTCGACCGCCTGTTGCAGCATGAAGTCGTCGGCCGAACCGAACTCGACCGGCTTGCGTTCGCGCTCCTTCTGGCGCTGTTCCGGCGTCTTCTTGTCGTTCTGCTCTTCGAGTTGACGCAGTTGCTCCATGCGCTCCTGCTCGCGCTGCTCCGCTTCCTTCTTCTCGTTCGGGTCCTGCGTGTTCGCGAGGTGATTCGAGTAGTCGACTTCGCGGGTCACGAGCGCGTCGTCCGGATCGCCGTCCGCGTACTGATCGACCGGAATGTCGGGGCGGATGCCCTTGTTCTGGATCGAACGGCCGCTCGGCGTGTAGTAATACGCGGTGGTGAGGCGCAGTGCGGTGTCGGCCGTCAGGGGGCGCACGGTTTGCACCGAACCCTTGCCGAACGTGGTCTTGCCGAGAATCAGCGCGCGGTGCTGATCCTGCAGCGCGCCCGCGACGATTTCCGACGCCGACGCCGAATACGCGTTGGTCAGCACGATCATGGGCACGGTCTTGAAGATGGCCGGGACGTCCTTGAGCGGATCGCTGTCGAACGATTGCAGACGGTAGTTATCGTAGGTGTCGCGATAGATCTGCTTCGAATCCGGAATCTGGCCGTTGGTCGACACCACCACCGAATTCGGCGGCAGGAACGCACCCGCGACGCCAACCGCGCTTTGCAGCAGACCGCCGCCGTTGTTGCGCAGGTCGAGGATGAGGCCCTTCAGGTTCGGCTCCTGGCGCGCGAGATCCTGCAGCTTGGCCGCGAGGTCGGGCGTGGTGCGTTCCTGGAAGCTCGTGATGCGCACGTACGCGAAGCCCGGCGCGACGATCTTGCCCTTCACCGACTGCACCTTGATGATCGCGCGCGTGACGGTGAGCGGGAACGTGCGGTCGTCGGTCTTGCGGAAGATGGTCAGCGTGACCTTGGTGCCCGGATCGCCGCGCATCTGCTTGACCGCCTGGTCGAGCGTCATGCCGCGCACGGGCTTGTCGTTGATGCGCGTGATCAGGTCGCCCGGACGGATGCCGGCGCGGAACGCGGGCGTGTCTTCGATTGGCGAAATCACCTTGATCAGGCCGTCTTCCGACGAAATTTCGATGCCGAGGCCCGCGAAGCGGCCCTTGGTCTGTTCCTGCAGCTCTTCGTAGTCGGTCTTGTCGAGGTACGACGAGTGCGGGTCGAGGCTGGACACCATGCCCTTGATCGCGGCGGTGAGCAGCTTCTTGTCGTCGACCGGTTCAACGTATTCGTGCTTGATCTGCCCGAACACTTCGGCGAAAAGCCTGAGCTGGTCTAGCGGCAGCGGGGCGACCGCAGCGCTAGCGGGTTGCTGGGCCGAGGCGGAGTATTGCAGGGTGGCAAAGACACCGGTAGCAAGGCCCGCGGCAATCAGGCCGAAATTTTTCAGGTTCTTTCGCATAGAGTCTGTTGCGGTCGGAAGCGCGTGGCAGCGTATATAAAGATTGGACGGACAAGTATAACTGCACACCCGCCTGCTCAGGGCGCGGTGCAGGCAATCGTGGTTCGACAGTACGGGAAGGTCCTGGTTCTTGCGACCCGAGCCGCGGATGGCGAGCCGTACGACATGGCACTCGGCGGGTCGGAACTGAGAGTTGCCGCGCAAGGCCAGCGGATGCGCTCGCCGCTACGGTGAAGCCTGCAGCGGGCCTCTGAATCTGCCCGCCGGGCGCAATACAGAATTTCTTGTCGGCCCGGTTGTCTGCGTGCGGCTCCGCGCGTTTTCGTGGCGTGGGCCGCGCCCGGAAATGCCGGATCAGCCCGCCTTGCCCTGGCTCGCGACCGCGGCTTGCGCCTTGGCGATCGCGTCCTGGTCGCCGAGATAGTAGTGCTTGATCGGCTTCAGGTTCTCGTCGAGTTCATAGACGAGCGGCACGCCGTTCGGGATGTTGAGGCCGACGATGTCGTTGTCCGAGATGTTGTCGAGATACTTGACCAGCGCGCGGATCGAGTTGCCGTGCGCGGCGATCAGGATGCTGCGCCCCGACTTGATGGCCGGCGCAATCGACTCGTTCCACAGCGGCAACACGCGCGCGACCGTGTCTTTCAGGCACTCGGTCAGCGGCAGTTGCTCGCGCGGCACCCTGGCGTAGCGCGGATCGGTGTACGGCGCGCGCTCGTCGGTGGGCTCGAGCGCGGGCGGCGGCGTGTCGTAGCTGCGGCGCCAGACCAGCACCTGCTCGTCGCCGAACTTCGCGGCGGTTTCGGCCTTGTTCAGACCCGACAGCGCGCCGTAGTGGCGTTCGTTCAGGCGCCACGAATGCACGACGGGCAGGTACATCAGATCCATCTGGTCCTGCACATGCCACAGCGTGCGGATCGCGCGCTTGAGCACCGACGTGTAGGCGATGTCGAACGTATAGCCCGATTCCCTGAGCAGCCCGCCCGCCTGCTGCGCCTCGAGGTTGCCCTGCTCGGTGAGGTCGACGTCGACCCAGCCGGTGAAGCGGTTTTCCTTGTTCCAAGTCGATTCGCCGTGGCGGATGAGAACGAGTTTGTACATGAGAGTTGCCGGTCGGTAGTGAGGAAGCGGTCTCGCTCTGTGCGGCGCCTCGGGCGGCGCATCGCCATCGCGTCGAACGGTTATTTTATAATGCTCGGGTTGACCTTTTCGATTTCTCTCTTTCCGGCGGATCTTCCGTGAAGTTTTTCACCGAATACACAAACCTTGTCCTGATCGCAATCGTCCTTATCTCTGGTGGGTTGCTGCTGTGGCCGACCATCAGTCGGCGTGGACGTGGCGGCCTGTCGGCCGCTGAAGCCACCCAACTGATCAACCGGCGCAACGCGGCGGTCATCGATCTGCGGCCGTCCGCCGATTACGCCAAGGGGCACCTGCCCTTGGCACGGCATTTCGAATTCGCAGAGTTGCAGGCGAAAGTCACGCAACTCGCGAAGAACAAGAGCAACCCGGTGCTGCTGGTGTGCCAGACCGGCCAGCAGTCGAACAAGGCCGCGCGTATCGTGCAGGAAGCGGGATACGCGGAAGTCCATGTTCTCGAGGGCGGCGTCGACGCCTGGCAGAAAGCCGGTATGCCGGTTGTGAAACAAGGAGCAGCCAAGTGAACAAAGTGATCATGTACAGCACCCAGGTGTGCCCGTATTGCCAGATGGCCGAACGTCTTTTAAAGTCGCGCGGCGTCGAGCACGTTGAGAAAGTACTGATCGACAAGGACCCGGGCCGTCGTGAGGAGATGATGACCCGGACCGGTCGTCGCACGGTGCCGCAGGTGTTCATCGGCGAGACGCATGTGGGCGGCTATGATGACCTTTCCGCGCTCGATCGCGCGGGCGGTCTGACGCCGCTGCTCGAAGCAGCCTGAGTTCGCGCGTTTCGCGCAGCGCGAACGGGCGGACCACTCGATAAGCCGGCGCACGCGCTCCTCGTGGAGCCGGCGAGCCGGCGCAATAATCTGGCGGCCCATGCGTGCATCGGCCGCCGCCACGCACACCTATCAGGAATCACCATCATGTCCGACGAGAATAACCAGCCGTTCTTCAACATCCAGCGCATCTATCTGAAGGACATGTCGCTCGAGCAGCCGAATTCGCCGGGTATCTTCCTCGAGCAGGAAATGCCGTCGGTCGAAGTCGAAGTCGACGTGAAGGCCGAGCGCCTCGCCGAATCCGTGTTCGAAATTCTCGTGACGGGCACGGTCACGGCCAAGGTGTCGGACAAGGTCGCGTTCCTGATCGAAGCGAAACAGGCCGGCATTTTTGACATTCGCAACATTCCTGCCGAGCAGATCGATCCGCTCGTCGGCATTGCCTGCCCGACCATCCTGTTCCCGTACCTGCGCTCGAACATCGCCGATGCGATCACCCGCGCCGGCTTCCCGCCGATCCACCTCGCCGAGATCAACTTCCAGGCGCTGTACGAGCAGCGTCTCGCCCAGATGAGCGCGGCCCAGCAGGACGGCGCGGCGCAAAAAGGCGTCACGCATTAAGGCGCCGCGCGCAGTGCCGGCTATGAAAGTCGCCGTTCTCGGCGCTGGCGCCTGGGGCACCGCCCTCGCCGGCCATCTGGCCTTAAGGCACCACACGGTGTTGTGGGCGCGCGAGTCCGCGCTCATCACCGAGCTTTCCGCTTCGCATGAAAACGCCCGCTATCTGGCGGGCGTCGCGTTGCCGCCCGCGCTTCGCTTTGAAGCGGATCTCGGCGTGGCGCTCGATCACGCGCTCGACGACGATGCGCTGTGCGTGGTCGCGACGCCCGTGGCTGGCCTGCGCGGCCTGTTGCGCGCGATGCGCGATGCGGGCAAGGTGCCCGCGCATATCGTGTGGCTGTGCAAGGGGTTCGAAGCGGATTCGCAGTTGTTGCCGCATCAGGCGGTCGCGGCGGAATTGCCCGAGCATGCGAGCAACGGCGTGTTGTCCGGACCGAGCTTCGCGCGCGAAGTCGGGCAGGGGCTGCCGGTTGCGTTGACGATCGCGAGCCCGTCGGCGGCGTGCCGCGAACGCACGGTCGCGGCGTTCCATCACGGCGCGATGCGCATCTATACCGGCGACGACGTCGTCGGCGTCGAAGTGGGCGGCGCGGTGAAAAACGTGCTCGCCATCGCCACGGGCATCGCCGATGGCCTCGGCCTCGGCCTCAATGCACGCGCGGCGCTGATCACCCGCGGCCTCGCCGAAATGTCGCGCCTTGGCGTGACGCTCGGTGGGCGCGCGGAAACCTTTACCGGGTTGACCGGCCTCGGTGATCTGATTCTGACTGCTACCGGCGATCTGTCGCGCAACCGCACCGTGGGCCTGCAACTCGCCACGGGCCGCACGCTCGACGACATCCTCGGCGGTCTCGGTCACGTGGCCGAAGGCGTGCGCTGCGCGCGGGCGGTACTCTCGATCGCACGTGCTCATGCAATCGAAATGCCGATCACGCAGGCGGTCTGCGCGGTGCTGTTCGACGGCGTGGCGCCGCGCGATGCGGTTAGCGCGCTCCTGCGGCGCGATTCGAAGGCGGAATAAAGCCTTTTCTATCAGCCGTTTAGCGGAAATTCGCGTTGAACGGCTGCCTCGCCTGGTTGTCCACTTCGGGTTGTCCACTTCGTGAGCGAGACTCGGATCAGCGAGGTTCCCATGCCCGCCTTCAATCTCATTCTTGGCACGTGCACGCTCGAAGCGCGCGTGGTCGATATCACGACGCTCGCCGTCGATGCGATCGTCAATGCCGCGAATACTTCGCTGCTCGGTGGCGGCGGTGTGGATGGCGCGATTCATCGCGCGGCCGGCAAGGAGTTGCTGCGCGAATGCGAAACGCTCGGCGGCTGCGCGACCGGCGACGCCAAAATCACCGCCGGCTATCGTCTGCCCGCGAAGCATGTTATTCACGCGGTCGGTCCAGTGTGGCGTGGCGGCGCGCATGGCGAAGCCGACCTGCTCGCATCGTGCTATCAGCGCTCACTCGAAGTCGCGCGCGAAACTCAGTGCACGAGCATCGCGTTTCCAGCGATCAGCTGCGGTATCTACCGTTTCCCCGCCGACGATGCGGTCAGCATCGCGGTCGCGACCGTACTCGACACGTTGCCGCGCACACCACACATGAAGCACGTGACGTTCGCGTGCTTCGACGACGCGATGTTCGCACGCTACGAGGCCGAGCTCGAACGCCGTCAGGCGCCGCCTTCGAAGCCGGCCTGACGCCACGCTTCGAACACCACGATCGCCACCGTATTCGACAGATTCAGACTGCGATTGCCGGGACGCATCGGCAGACGCACGCGCTGTTCGTTCGCAAAGCGCTCGAGCACCGTGCCGGGCAGGCCGCGCGTTTCGGCGCCGAACACGAACCAGTCGCCCGGTTGAAACGCGTGGTCGTGAAAGCGCCCCGAGCCGCGCGTCGTAAATGCGAACATGCGCGACGCGTCGGGCGTTTCTTTCGCGATGAACGCGTCCCAATCGGCATGCACGTTCATTTCCGCGTACTCGTGATAATCGAGGCCGGCGCGCCGCATCTTGGTGTCGTCGAGAGGGAAGCCGAGCGGCTCGATCAGGTGCAGCCGGGCGCCGGTGTTCGCGCACAGGCGAATCACGTTGCCGGTGTTGGGCGGAATTTCGGGTTCTACGAGAACGACGTTGAACATAAGAAGACCACGTAAAAGCTAGTTTTTCGGAGTGCGCAGCGCGACGAAGTTCGTAACCCGCCGCGCGCCGGCGGCCTTCAGCGTATGCGCGAGCGCTTCGAGCGTCGCGCCGCTCGTCATGACATCGTCGACGATGCCGACGTGCAGGCCGCGCACCGGGCGCGCGACGCGAAACGCTCGGCCGACGTTCTGCCGGCGCGCATCGAGATCGAGGCGCGATTGCGGCGCGGTGTCGAGCGTTCGTTCGAGCAGCGTGGGGTCGCCGCGCACGCCGAGCGCCCGGGCGAGCGGCCGCGCGATCTGCCAGGCCTGGTTGTAGCCGCGCTCGACCAGACGGCGACCGGCGAGCGGCACTGGCGCGATCACGTCGGGCCGCTCGGCCGCGTCGTGCCAATTGGCTTCAGCGAGCCGCGCGAGGCGTTGCGCGAAGTCTCGCGCGAGCATCAGCCGGGCGCGGAACTTCAGGCCGACCGCGAGCGTATCGAGCGGCGCGCGATAGTCGGCGAGCGCGAAGCTCGCGTCGAACGGCGGCGGCTCGGCCACGCAATCCGCGCAGCGATACCGCGCCTGAGCGACCCGGCGTGACGCCGGCAACGGCACCGCGCAAACGGTGCAGCGCAGCCGGCTCTCGTTCCAGTAGGCCGCGTCGCAACCGTCGCACAACGTCTTATGCGACAAATTGCCGCACAACGCGCACAGGTTCGGCAGCGCGGCGTTCAAGGCCCGCGGCCATGCCGAATGCAGACCGCGCGCAAAACGCGCCACCTGATTTCGACACGACGAAGAAAATGACTGGAATCGCACAAGTGAGCGCCGGTGAAAGCCGTTCTCGCTGAATGGAGGGGAACGACCGAGTATACTTCGAGCTCACGCCAGCACGACACACATGTCCCCAACATCCGCTCAATCTGGCCGTCCGGCCTACGATTCACGGCGCCTCAGGCGTATTTTCGACCGTCGCGCTGCCACCTTCGACGAGGTTGCGTTCCTGCCGCGAGAGATTGCGCAGCGCATGCGCGAGCGTCTCGATTACATCAAGGTGGCGCCCTCGAGCGTGCTCGACGCCGGTTGCGGCGCGGGCGAAGACCTCCCCGCATTGCGCCAACGCTTTCCCGAGGCGCCGGTGTTCGGCGCTGATCTGTCGCACGGCATGCTCCGCCGCGCGCTGCGTCACGATGCCGGCGACACCAGTTGGCGGCGCTTTCTTCCCGCCTCGCTCGGCAAGGCGCTCGGTGCGCGTGGCCCGCGCTTCGCGCAAACCGATTTCTCCGCGCTGCCGTTCACGTCCGGCGCATTCGAATTCATCTGGTCCAACCTCGCGCTGCACTGGCACTCGCGGCCCGATCTGGTCTTTCCCGAATGGCAGCGCGTGCTGAAGGTCAACGGCCTGCTAATGTTCAGCACGCTCGGCCCCGATACGCTGAAGGAGTTGCGCGGTGCCTACGCCGAGATCGAGGCCGCGCACGGCGTCGCGTCTCGCAAGCATGTGATCGACTTCGTCGACATGCACGACCTCGGCGACATGCTCGTCGAGGCGGGCTTCGAGATTCCGGTGATGGACCAGGAGACGCTGACGATCACCTATAAGTCGCCCGAGTCGCTGCTCGCGGACGTGCGTCGCTGGGGCGCGTACCCGTTCGAGCGCGATGCGCATGACGGCGTGCTCACGCGTCGGTTGCACAAAGCCCTGCTCGCCGCGCTCGAAGCGCGCCGGCGCGCCGACGGCACGATCGCGCTGACCTTCGAGGTGATCTACGGCCACGCATGGAAAGCCGTGCCGCGCACCACGGCGGAAGGACATGGCATCGTGCGGCTCGAGGACATCGGACGAGGTCCGGGCAAGCGTGGGTAGCAGATTGCGGTGCTGTCATCAACTGCTTGCCGACGGTGCGGTTGACGTGTTGCAAAAGCGGTAAAGAGGACATCCGTTATGCCTGGGATTTGCCCTTCAAAAGAGCCGCAAAATGCTGGGCAAAATGGCGCGAAGGCTTGTCGCGCCTGGCTTGTGGGCCGATTGGGGCTTGCTTGTCGATGCTATGGATCACGCCTATAATGCGTCAGTTTGTCACCCGAAGTTCCCACATTTGGGGTGGCAAGCCGCGAGGCGCGGGGCTGCAAAATGAAGTGATGCGGTAGGGGTTGGCGCGCTCGCGAGTGATGCTGGAAACAGTGACTCGAACGGCGGCCGCGAGATGCATCCGGAAGTAAAAGAAGGCAGGCCGGACTCGACGATTCGCAGGAGGCAGCGATGGGCGCATCAGATCATCTGCTGGCGGATTCAGAACCGGTCCTCAGGGACTGGACCATGAAGCGCAACTGTTCGATATCGCCGCGGCAGTTCGTCTGTCTGTACGTGTCGCTTGCGTTGTTTTCATTGGCAATTGCATTCATGCTGGTTCTGGTCGGCGCCTGGCTGGTGTTGCCGTTCACCGGAATCGAATTGCTGGCCGTAGGTATCGCGTTTGCAATATATGCGCGTCATGCTGTCGATTACGAGCGCATCCGGTTGTTTCCGAACCGGCTCGTGATCGAGCAGGTCAGCGCCGAGCAGATTACGCAGTTCGAATTCAATCCGCGCTGGGTGCGGATAGAGCCGGGCGCAACGCCGCGCGATCAGATCAAGCTGGTCTCGCGCGGGCAGACGATCATGATCGGGCAACATCTCGCGCAGAATCGGCGCGCGCAGTTCGCAGGCGAACTACGTACGTGGCTGGCGCGGTGTTAGATGGTGCCGGACGCGCGGCGTTCAAGGGGGCGCGACACGCTGCCAGCGGGGTCGAGGGGTTTGAATGGAAAATTTGGGTAAGGAAGCTATGAAAACAATCAAGCGAGCGCTCATGAGCGTGCTGGCGACGAGCGGACTGCTTTTCGCCGGTGCCGCCCTGGCAGTGGGCGATGCTCCGGGCGGCCCTGCCGTCAACGCGATCAATCTCCAGCCGCCTGCAACGAGAATCGCTGAGGAGCTGTTCAGCCTCCACATGTTCATGCTGGGACTGTGCACCGTGATCTTCATCGGTGTGTTCGGCGTGATGTTCTATTCGATCTTCGCGCACCGCAAATCGAAAGGCCACAACGCAGCCAATTTCCACGAAAGCACCACCGTCGAAATCATCTGGACAATCGTGCCGTTCGTCATCGTCGTGCTGATGGCGCTGCCCGCCACCAAGGCCGTTGTCGCGATGAAGGACACCTCGAACGCCGACCTCACGATCAAGGTCACCGGCTACCAGTGGAAGTGGGGCTACGACTACGTGAAGGGTCCGGGCGAGGGCATCGGCTTCCTGTCCACGCTCGCCACGCCGCGCGCGCAAACCGATGGCCGCGAGCCGATCTCCACGCTGTATCTGCAGGAAGTCGACAACCCGCTCGTGGTGCCGGTCGACAAGAAAATCCGCATCATCACCACCGCGAACGACGTGGTCCACTCCTGGTACGTGCCGGCCTTCGGCGTGAAGCAGGACGCGATTCCCGGCTTCGTGCGCGACACGTGGTTCAAGGCCAACCGCACCGGTACGTTCCGCGGCTTCTGTACCGAACTGTGCGGCAAGGAACACGCGTTCATGCCGGTCGTCGTCGAGGTGCTGTCTGCCGACGACTACGCGAAGTGGGTCGACGAGGAGAAGAAGAAAATGGCCGCCGGCCAGGACGATCCGAACAAGACCTACACGATGGCCGAGCTGATGGAACGCGGCGGCAAGGTCTACGCGGCGAACTGCGCGGTCTGCCACCAGCCGACCGGCAAGGGCGCGGGCGCATTCCCGGCGCTCGACGGCAGCAAGATCGCCAACGGTCCGATCGGGCAGCACGTGAGCCTCGTGTTGAAGGGCAAGAACGCGATGCCTTCGTGGGCGCCGACGCTGGACGACGTCGAAATCGCCGCGGTGATCACGTACGAACGTAACTCGTGGGGCAACCACACGGGCGACATCCTGCAGCCGAAGCAGGTCGCCGACGCGCGCAACGGCAAGCTGCCGGAAGGCGGCGATCATCTGGCCAACGCCGGTGCTGCCGCGAGCGGCGCCGTTGCGGCATCGGGCGCGCAAGCAGCGTCGGGCGCAGAAGCGGCGTCCGCACCGGCCGCATCGGGCAACGAGGCTGGCGCGGCGGCTTCGAACAGCGCAGAGGCCGCGCTGCCGGCGAGCATCTACTTCGAGACCGGCAAGAGCACGCTGCCGGCCGACGCGAAAGCGGCGGTCGACGCGGCCGCGGCCTACGCGAAGGCGCATCCGGACGCGAAATTCACGCTGTCGGGCTTCACCGACGCAACCGGCTCCGCCGACGTCAACGCGAAGCTCGCGAAGAGTCGTGCCGAAGCCGTTCGCGACGCGCTGAAAGCAGCCGGCATTGCCGACGATCATATTATTTTGAAGAAGCCGGAAACGATCACCGGCGGCACCGACGCGAAGGAAGCCCGGCGCGTTCAGATCAGCCCGGCAGCCTGACGTGTTCATGGTCAGCACCGCAGAATTCGCTTTAGGAGATTGTCATGTCTAGCATCGGACACGATGTAGTCGCGGGCCACGAGCACGTGCACGGCGACCATGCCCACGAAACGCCGCACGGCTGGCGTCGTTGGCTGTTCGCAACCAACCACAAGGACATCGGTACGCTGTATCTGATCTTCTCGTTCACCATGTTCCTGTCCGGGGGCGTGATGGCGCTGATGATCCGTGCCGAGCTGTTCGAGCCGGGTCTGCAGATCATGCGTCCCGAGTTCTTCAACCAGTTGACCACCATGCACGGGCTGATCATGGTGTTCGGCGCGATCATGCCGGCGTTCGTCGGCTTCGCGAACTGGATGGTGCCGCTGCAGATCGGCGCATCGGACATGGCTTTCGCGCGGATGAACAACTTCAGCTTCTGGCTGCTGCCGGTCGCCGCTGTGCTGCTGGTCGGCTCGTTCTTCGCACCGGGCGGCGCGACCGCCGCGGGCTGGACGCTGTACACGCCGCTCTCCACGCAGATGGGCCCGGGCATGGACTTCGCGATTTTCGCGCTCCACCTGATGGGTGCGTCGTCGATCATGGGCGGTATCAACATCGTCGTGACGATCCTGAACTTGCGCGCACCCGGCCTCACGCTGATGAAGATGCCGATGTTCGTCTGGACCTGGCTGATCACCGCGTACCTGCTGATCGCCGTGATGCCAGTTCTGGCGGGCGCGATCACGATGGTGCTGTTCGACCGTCACTTCGGCACGTCGTTCTTCAATGCGGCAGGCGGCGGCGACCCGGTCATGTACCAGCACATCTTCTGGTTCTTCGGGCACCCCGAGGTGTACATCATGATCTTGCCTGCGTTCGGGATCGTCTCGCAGGTGATCCCGGCGTTCTCGCGCAAGCCGCTGTTCGGCTATAGCTCGATGGTGTACGCAACGGCATCGATCGCGATCCTGTCGTTCATGGTGTGGGCGCACCACATGTTCGCGACCGGCATGCCGGTCACGGGCCAGCTGTTCTTCATGTACGCGACGATGCTGATCGCGGTGCCGACCGGCGTGAAGGTGTTTAACTGGGTCGCGACGATGTGGCGCGGTTCGCTGTCGTTCGAAACGCCGATGCTGTTCGCGGTCGGCTTCCTGATCGTGTTCACGTTCGGTGGCCTGTCGGGTCTGATGCTCGCCATGGCGCCGCTCGACATCCAGTATCACGGCACTTATTTCGTGGTCGCGCACTTCCACTACGTGCTGGTGGCGGGGTCGCTGTTCGCGCTGTTCGCCGGCTGGTACTACTGGTCGCCGAAGTGGACCGGCTGGATGTACAACGAAACGCGCGGCAAGATCCACTTCTGGGCGTCGATGTTCTTCTTCAACCTCGCGTTCCTGCCGATGCACTTCGTCGGTCTCGCGGGCATGCCGCGTCGTTACGCCGATTACCCGGCGCAGTTCACCGACTGGAACCAGGTGATCTCGATCGGTGCGTTCGGCTTTGGTCTCTCACAGGTGTACTTCCTGTTCGCGGTGGCGCTGCCGGCCTACCGTGGCGGTGGCGAGCACGTAGAAGCGGGCGACAAGCCGTGGGACGGCGCAACGGGCCTCGAGTGGACCGTACCGAGCCCGGCTCCGTTCCACACGTTCGAGCATCCGCCGACCGTCGAGTAAGCCTATCCCGGCGAGGTGCCGGGTTCCGGCGGCGCGACATGCCGCCACCGGACTCGGGCGCTTCGCGCGGCGGCCTCGCCAGTCAAGAACCGTACTCAGAAAGTCGAGCATGACGCGCAATCCACAGGAAAGACGTACGCCGGAGCAGATTCGCGCGAGCAACAGGCGGATAGGGTTGGTGATGTTCGCGATCGCCGCGGTGTTTTTCGCGAGCGCGATTCTGAAGCAGTGCTGGTTCAGCTAACGCCGCCTTCGCAGTCCGTAGGCAGGTTTGTTGAGGATTCAGATGTCGACGCAACCGCCGGCTGAGGCCGACCGCTCTTTCAACCGTTCGATGCTGATCAAGCTGTTCGTCGTCGCGTTGATGATGTTCGGTTTCGGTTTCGCGCTGGTGCCGATGTATCGCGCGATCTGCCAGATCACCGGCGTGAACAACCTCGTGCGGCGCGACGTTTCAGCGCGCGAGGCGAAGAATACGCAGGTCGACATGAGCCGCACGATTTCGATCGAATTCGATGCGAACGCGCGGGGCCTGTTGGGTTTCAAGCCGGAGCAGCGCAGTCTCGACGTGCATCCGGGCGAAGTAACGACGGTCATGTACGACGTCAGCAACGAGCAGTCGCGCACGATCCGTGCGCAGGCCATTCCGAGCTACGCGCCGAAGCAGGCGACCGGGTACTTCAGGAAGATCGAGTGTTTCTGCTTCACGCAGCAGACGTTGAACGCGAACGAGACGAAGCGGATGCCGGTGGTGTTCGTCGTCGACCCGAAGTTGCCGAAGGACGTGAAGACGATCACGCTGTCGTACACGTTTTTCGAGTTGAACACGCCGGCGGCGGCTAGCGCGGATGATGCGGCGCCGAAGGCGAATGCAGTGAACGATGCAGTGACCAGCGCGGCAGCCACTCCCGCGAAGCCGGCCTGAAGCAGATTTGACGGCGCGAGCCGCGGACGAACGAAGGAAGACGAAGCGACATGAACGATAACGGCGGCAGTCCGCGCAAGAGCAGTTTCGGTCAATCGTTGCGCGCGGTGTTCTGGTCGTTTTTCGGCGTGCGCAAGCGCCGCGATCTCGAGGCGGACGCGACGCAACTGAACCCGCTGCATGTGATCGTGGCGGCGCTGATCGGCGCGGCGGTTCTGATCGGGGTGCTGATTCTGGTCGTGCGCCTCGTGGTCGGTTGAGACAGTAGCAGGGCGCAGCACAGCAGAGAAGAGCCCACGAATTAGAGAGAAGCGGTGCGGTATCGACGCGCCGCCGAAGATACAGCCGGAGATTCCGGAACAACTGGACTGAAGTGGAGAATCAAGAATGAGCGGTCAAAACGAGAGCCCGTACTATTTCGTACCGCATCCGTCGCGGCATCCGATCAGCGCCGCTACGGGGTTGCTGGTCATGCTCGGATCGCTTGCGGCCTGGATCAACGACCATACCTGGGCGCCGCTTGGCGTGCTCATCGGTCTGCTGTGGCTGCTCTTTACGCTGTGGCATTGGTTCGGCGACGCGATCGCCGAGTCGGAAGGCGGCATGTACGGCAAGAACGTCGACCGGTCGTACCGCTGGAGCATGAGCTGGTTCATATTCTCCGAAGTGATGTTCTTCGGCGCATTCTTCGGCGCGCTGTTCTATGCCCGCGAAATCGCGCTGCATCAACTCGGCAGCCTCGACTACAAACTGATCTGGCCGGATTTTACGGCGGTGTGGCCGAACAACGGCCCGGCCGAACTCGTGGGCACCTACAAGTCGATGCAGCCGTGGCCGGTGCCGACCATCAACACGGCGCTGCTGCTGTCGTCGGGTGCGACGCTGACGGTGTCGCACCACGCGCTGCGCGACAACCATCGCAAGAAGGCGATTGCGTGGCTCGCGGCGACAATCGTGCTGGGCGCGAGCTTCCTGTTCCTGCAGGGCTTCGAATACTTCCACGCGTACAACGAGCTGAACCTGACGCTGGCTTCGGGCATCTACGGTTCGACGTTCTTCCTGCTGACCGGCTTCCACGGCTTTCACGTGTTCCTCGGCGGCACGATGCTCTCCGTTGTGCTGGTGCGCCTGATTCGCGGCCACTTCACGCCGGAACATCACTTCGCGTTCGAAGGCGCGGCCTGGTACTGGCACTTCGTCGACGTCGTGTGGCTCGGGCTGTACGTCGTCGTGTACTGGCTGTAATGCGGCCAGATCCGTGCGCGCAACGCCGTTCAGGCGGCGCGCACGAGCAGTATGCAAGGCTGAATGCAGCGCCGCCCTCGACCTCTCAGGGCGGCGTTTTGTTTGGCGGCGAGGAAAATTTGCCGCTGACGGGGATGCGGCGGCGAGCTATCCGCGAGCGTCAGCGCCCGTACGGAATCCCGGTCGACTGAATCCAGCCCATCCAGTGTGCGAACAGGATGAACAGGAACAGCGAGATCGACAGGCCCACCCGCGTGGCGAGTGACCAGACCATCCGCTTGGTCTTGCCCTTGTCGTGCATCATGAAATACAGCGCCGACGCCATGCTGGCGATGATGAGAGCAAAGGCGATGGGAACGATAATGTGCATGGAACCAACTGAAACCGGAAAGCGCAGTGGCAAGACATTCATTATCGCACCGCGAGCAGGCGTCTGCCGCAGGTTCCCGGCGGCCCTGAGCGCGATGCCGGAGCGCCCGCAATGAAGTTTCGCCTGATTCCCGCGCTGCTGATCCTGCTGGTCGTCGTCGTGACGATGCGGCTCGGTTTCTGGCAGCGCGATCGCGCGCATCAGAAGGAAGCGCTCGAGGCGCGCATCACGCAGTTCGAGAACGCGCCCGCGTTGCCGGTCAGCGCGGCGCCGCTCGCGCTGAAGGACGTCGAGTTTCATCGCGTGAAAGCGCGCGGCAGTTTCGTCACGGACAAGGTCGTGTACCTCGATAATCGTCCGTATAACGATCAGCCGGGCTTTTACGTCGTGATGCCATTTAAACTCGCCGACGGCGGTTACGTGCTCGTCAATCGCGGCTGGCTGCCGCGCAACCTGAGCAATCGCGAGACCATCGCGCCGTACACGACGCCGCCGCGCGAGGTCGAGATCGAAGGGATTGCGCGTGCCGACGCGTCGCGCGCGTTCGAGCTCGGCGAGGGCGGATCGGCCGCGCATCGCCTGATCCGGCAGAATCTCGATGTCGGCTCGTACGCCGCGGAGACCGGGCTGCCGCTGCAATCGTTCGTGATCCAGCAGACCGGCGATGCCGGCGACGGCCTGGTGCGCGACTGGCCCGCACCGACCACCGGCGTCGAGCGCAACTACGGCTACATGCTGCAGTGGTGGGGCATGGCCGCCGCCGCGCTCGCCTTCGGTCTGTATGCGGCGCGCCGCGCGGGCAAAAAAAAGCACGCGCCCGGCGCGTGAGGAACGCAAGGCACGGCTCGCCGCCGTCCAAACATTGAAAGAGGTTCTGTAGTGTCGACTCAAACTCCCCGTTCGCCGGAAGCTGGCAAATCCAGCGGCAAACCCGCCGCGGCCAAAGCGATGCCCGGCCAACCGAACGGCCCGGGCTCGTGGCGGCGCGGCCGCTGGGTGCTGCTGCTGCTCGCGGTGATCTGCGCGGCGCCGATCGCGATCTCGTACTTCATGTACTTCGTCGTGAAGCCGACCGGCGGCAGCACGAACTACGGCGCGCTGATCGAGCCGCAACGGCCGATCCCGGACTCGCTCATGGTCACCGGCGCGGACGGCAAGCCGCTGAAGCTCGCCTCGCTGCATGGCCGCTGGCTCATGATCTCGGTGGACAACAGCGCGTGCGACCAAGCCTGCGTGACGAAGCTCTACTTCATGCGACAAATCCGCGCAGCTCAGGGGCCGGAACGCGAGCGCGTCATGGAAGTGTGGCTGCGCACCGATGCAGACAAGGTCGCGGACGTGATACAAACCGCCTACCCCAACACCGACATGCTGATCGCCGATCCGGCGCAGGTCGCCGCGTGGCTGCCTGCCGACACCGGCACGCGGATCACCGACCACATCTATCTGGTCGATCCGAACGGCAATCTGATGATGCGTTTTCCGAAAGACGCGAACCCGAGCAAGATCAAAGGCGACCTGACCAAGCTGCTCAAATGGTCGACCATCGGCTGACGCCCCAACCTGGGTAAATGAGATGTTCGTATTGCAACTGGGCCTGATCGGCTTGTGTATCGCGTTGCTGCCGCTGTCCTACGTGTGGGTCAAGGCCGACGACAACAAATTCCGCAAGCTGGTCTGGCTCACCACTTTCCTGACGCTCGATCTCGTGATGTTCGGCGGCTTCACGCGCCTCACCGATTCGGGCCTCGGCTGCCCGGATTGGCCCGGCTGCTACGGCACGTCGTCGCCGTTCATCGCGCACGCGGCGATCTCCGCGGCCTATCAGGCGATGCCGAGCGGCCCCGTCAGCATGACGAAGGCGTGGATCGAAATGATCCATCGCTACTTCGCGATGGCGATCGGCGTGCTGATCATCGCGCAGACGATCATTGCCTGGACGGCGCGTATCAAGCGTCGTCCGCTGCATGTGTCGCCGTGGTGGCCGACTTCGCTGCTGCTGCTGATCGTCGTGCAGGGCGTGTTCGGCGCGTGGACCGTGACCATGAGGCTGCAGCCGATCATCGTGACCACGCATCTGCTGCTCGGCCTGGCGCTGCTCGGCACGCTCGGCTGGCTCGCGGCGCGCTTGACGCCGCTGCCGGCCTACGAACCCGAGGCCGCGCGCTGGCGCGTGGCCGCGCTCGCGGGTCTCGCGCTGCTGGTACTGCAAATCGCGCTCGGTGGCTGGGTCAGCACGAACTACGCGGTGCTCGCGTGCACCGACTTCCCGACCTGCAACGGCCAATGGATTCCGCCGATGGACTTCGCGCACGGCTTCCACCTGTGGCGCGCGCTCGGCATGACCGGCGACGGCGACATGATTACGCAGGATGCGCTGGTCGCGATTCACTGGACGCATCGCACGTTCGCGTTCGCTGTGATCGCCTATCTGGTGTGGTTCGCGTTGAAGATGCGCCGCTTCGAGTCACTGCGGCGACCCGCCAACGGCGTGCTGCTGGTGGTGCTGATCCAGTTCGTCACCGGCTTGTCGAATATCGTGCTGCAATGGCCGTTACCGATTGCGGTCGCCCATAACGGCGGGGCCGCGATCCTGCTGCTGCTGCTCGTTATGTTAAACTTTCGGATCGCTTATAGCCGTCCCGGCCGCGCCGCGCTCCCTGCGCGCGAAGCCGCGCCAGCGTGACTCACATGGACAGCACAACACTCTCCCAAACGCCCGGCAGCCGGGTCTCCCAATATCTCGCACTGACCAAGCCGCGTGTTACGCAGCTTGCGGTGTTCTGCGCGGTCATCGGCATGTTCCTGTCGACGCCGGGCATGGTGCCATGGACCGTACTGATCGGCGGCACGGTCGGCATCTGGCTGCTGGCCGGCGCCGCGTTCGCGATCAACTGCCTCGTCGAGCAGCAGATCGACGCCAAAATGCGCCGCACGTCGTGGCGTCCGTCCGCGCGCGGCGAAATCACCACCCCGCAGATCCTGCTGTTCTCGGCCGTGCTCGGCGGCCTCGGCATGTGGACGCTGTACACGTTCGCCAATGCGCTGACCATGTGGCTCACGCTCGCCACGTTCGTCGGTTATGCGGTTATCTATACGCTGCTGCTGAAGCCAGCCACGCCGCAGAACATCGTGATCGGCGGCGCGTCGGGCGCGATGCCGCCCGCGCTCGGCTGGGCCGCGGTAACGGGCCACGTGCCCGCCGACGCGTGGATCCTCGTGCTGATCATCTTCGTGTGGACCCCGCCGCATTTCTGGGCGCTCGCGCTGTATCGCCGCAAGGACTACGAAAACGCCGGCCTGCCGATGCTGCCGAACACGCACGGCGAAAAGTACACGCGCCTGCATATCCTTCTCTACACGATCATCCTGTTCGCGGTCACGCTGATGCCGTTCATCTCCGGCATGAGCGGCGTCGTGTATCTCGCGTCGGCGGTGCTGCTCGGCGCCGTGTTTCTCGCTTATGCGTGGAAGATCTACCGGGAGTATTCGGACGAGCTCGCGCGCAAAACCTTCCGTTATTCGATCGTCTATCTGTCGCTGCTGTTCGCCGCGCTGCTGATCGACCACTACGCCCGCGTCGTGATAGGCGCGTAACACCATGCTCAACAATCGCTTTGCGCGCATTGCGCGCGCCGCTGTGATGGCTTGCACGCTCGGCGCGACGCTGGGCGGCACACTGTTGATGACGGGTTGCGGCAAGCAGCCGCCGGCTTTTACGAATCTCGACATCACCGGCAATACGCAATTCGCCAGCGATTTCTCGTTGCCCGACACGTCCGGCAAGATCCGCACGCTTGCCGACTACAAAGGCAAGGTCGTCGTGCTGTTCTTCGGCTATACACATTGCCCGGACGTCTGCCCGACGACGATGGCCGAGCTGTCACAGGCGTTACAGCAACTCGGTCCGGAGGACGCGAAGCGCGTGCAGGTGCTGTTCGTCACCGTCGACCTTGAGCGCGATACGCCGCAGTTGCTCGCGCAATACGTGCCGGCGTTCAATCCGAGCTTCGTGGGCTTGCGTCCCGCCAGCGAAGAACAGCTCGCGAAGGTCGCGAAAGACTTCCGCGTGTACTACGCGAAGGTCCCGGGCAAGACGCCCGACAGCTACACGATGGACCACACGGCCGCGAGCTATGTGTTCGACACGGACGGCAAGCTGCGTCTGTTCGCGCGCGATGGCCAAGGCGCGACACCATGGGTGCATGACCTCAAGCTGCTGCTTGATTGACGCGCATCGCAGGCGGCTTTTTAAAGCGGCGCCGCTCACGCCTCCCCGCATCCCTCCCCTCTTCGCCACTCGCGCTCAGACCGGAATCGGCAAATTCAGCCCCGGCGCGAGACGCGTCGTCTTGAACTCCGTCACCTCGTAGCGCGCGAGCTGTTGCAGGGCGAACGGATCGCTCGCGAGAATGCGATCCAGCCTGTCGCGCTCGATACGAACCGCGAGGATGATGCCGCCGTCGCGCGGCACTTTCGGCCCGGCCGCGACGAAGATGCCCGCGTCGAACTGCTCCGCGAGAAACGCGCGATGCGCGTCGAGCGCGTCGTCGATACGATCGAGCGGGGCGGTGTAGATCAGGTTGATCATGTACATGGTCGTTCTCAGGGGCGGGTGAGTGGGCCGTGCGCGGCTACGGCTCTGGATTATCGGTCAGCCGTAGGTTTTGCGTTGCGCTAGCCATTGCGCTTGCGCTCCGCATAACCATATGCGGTAAGGGTATTTCCCAGCTTGCCGCCCATATGAAAGAATTTTGGGCTTGGCCGACGGCGCGCCAGCACGAACCGGAGCGCCGCCCATTTCATCCGACTCCGACATCGATCGGAGCCATCGACTCAAACGTCGAACCGCAACAGCGAGAATCACATGCAGCGCAGAAATATCCTCAAAGCCCTCACCGCAGTCGTCGCCGGTGCGGCGATCCTGACCAGCTTCGGCGCGCACGCCGACGACAAGGTCATCAAGGTCGGCACGATCGGCGGCCCGGACGCGCAGATCTGGGAAGTCGTCACCAGGGTCGCGAAGCGCGAAGGCCTGAACGTGAAGGTCGTCGAGTTCAACGACTACATTCAGCCGAACGCCGCGCTCGACGCGGGCGACCTCGACGCCAACAGCTTCCAGCACCAGCCGTACCTCAATAGCCAGATCAAGCAGCGCGGCTACAAGCTCGTCAACGCGGGCCTCACGTACATCTCGCCGCTCGGCGCGTACTCGAAGAAGCTGAAGTCGTTGAAGGACCTGCCGCAGGGCGCGAAGGTCGCGGTGCCAAACGATCCGTCGAACGAAAATCGCGCACTGCTGTTGCTGCAGGCGCAAGGGCTGATCAAGCTGAAGGACGGCGCGGCCACAGGCGGCAACAACGCGACGCCGCTCGATGTCGTCGACAATCCGAAGAAGATCAGGTTCGTCGAGCTCGACGCCGCGCAACTGCCGCGTTCGCTCGCCGACGTCGACGCTGCCGTCATCAATACGAACTTCGCGCTGGCCGCCGGCCTGCAGCCGACCAAGGACGCGATCGCGCTCGAAGACATCCACAGCCCGAACGCGAACCTGATCGCCGTGCGCGCGAAGGACAAGGATCAGCCATGGGTGAAGAAGCTGGTCGCGGCGTATCAGTCGGAAGACGTGCGCCAGTTCATCATGACGCAGTTCAAGGGTTCGATGGTGCCGTCGTTCTAAGCGACGCGTTCAGCGCGATCGCAAGCGCAGCCGCACGGCATCAGGAAAGGCACGCGCCGTACAGGCGCGTGCTTTTTTTATAGCTCCAGCTCCCATCTTTCGATTATCAGATCCTGGCCGAAGCGGCGCTGCGCCGCGCTGCCGGCCAACTCGAACCCAGCGCGCTCGCAAAGCCGCCGTGGCTCTGCCAATGCGCTCGCGGTGGTCAGCGTGAGCTTCGTGTAGCCCGCGCGCCGCGCGAAGCGCACGCATTCGCTGAGCAATTGCGTGCCGATGCCGAGCTTCCGCACGTCCGGTTCGACCCACAGCAGGCGCACGCCCGCGACCGTCGTCGAGACCCCGACGAGGCAAACCGAGCCGACCACCAGACCCTCCTGTTCGGCGATCCAGCACTTCTCGCGCAGCGGATCGTTGCGCTGCGCGTACTCGGCGACGACGCGCGCGAGCAAGCCCTCGAACGTGTGATCCAAGCCGTACTGCGCGGCGAACCACTGCGCCTGACGATGCACGAGCCAGCCACATTCGCCGGCGCGCGGCTGACGCAGCATCACGAGCTCGTGCTTCGGCTTGTCGCCGAGCAGGCGCTCGATCAGCTTCATCGCGGCGATCAACTGCTCCTGCGATAGCGCGCTGAGTCTGTCGAGCAGGCCGAGTGCTTCGTGGATGGCGGCGGCGTCGAGCGGCGCGTAGATCGCGTGGCCGTGCTCGGTGAGCGCGATCAGCGACTGGCGTGCGTCGGTGTCGGACGGACGGCGGGTGATCAGCTTGCGTCGCTCGAAACTGCTCAGCAGGCGGCTCAGATAGCCGCTATCGAGCCCGAGCGCGCGCCCGAGCACCGACGCGGTCTGCGCGCGGGCGCATGATAGCTCGTGTAGCACGCGCACTTCCGTCAGCGAGAACCCGCTTCGAGCCAGATGCTCGTGCAGGGCACCGATGCATTGGGTATAGAAGCGATTGAAATGGCGGACGGCCTGAGCGCGCCGCAGCGCCTCGGAATCTGTCAAGGGCGGCTCCCCGGGACTTTTTATGGTCGGTACAGCGCACTATATCGGCACGACCCTTATTTACAAAGCCACTCCACCCCCGCGAGACACCAACTGGTATTAAATAGGTATTGATTATTTTGGCTGTTGATACCACCAGGAGCCGATAACGACTCGCTGGTATCGTCAAATGCGTGCGATGCGGGAAAGTCCCTGGTCTGCCAATCCCTCCGACGGAGCCCTTGAATCCCGCTGTGATCCCCACTCAGCAAGGCTTTCCGGCGATCCGGACCGGCATGGAACCAGTCCGTTGACTGGTATTATGTTGGTTATATAATGGGCTCTCAATTTTCCGGGCTGTACTGCTCACGGCGTCCCTGGAGCCCCATGGAAACTCGCTGGTCCGCATTGATGCCTGACGTGCGCAACGTCACGCCGCTCTACCTGCAGCTCGCGCGCAACCTGGCGACGGCGATCCATTGCGGCGTCTGGTCGGCCGGCGAGGCGCTGCCTTCCGAGCGTACGCTGTCCGACGCGATCGGCGTGTCGCGCGTGACCGCGCGCAAGGCGATCGAACTGCTGGTCGAGCAGGGGCTGATCCGGCGCTCGCGCGGCGCGGGCAGCTTCATCACGCCGCGCGTCGAAGATCCGCTGTCGCGTCTCACCGGCTTCACGAAGAAGATGCAGCAGCGCGGTTTCCGGCCCGATTCGGTCTGGCTCGAACGCGACGTGCGCGCCGCCAATCGCGACGAGCTGCTGCGCCTCGGCTTGTCACCCGGCGCGGCCGTCACGAGCCTGCGGCGGCTGCGGCGCGCGGACGGCATCGTGATGGCGGTCGAACATTCGGCGCTGCCGGTCGCGATCGTGCCTGATCCGCTCGTGATCGGCGACTCGCTGTACAGCTATCTCGAGCAGCGCGGCGCGGCGGTCGTGCGCGCGTTGCAGCACTTCCGCGCGGTCAACGCGTCGAGCGAAATCGCCGCGCTGATGGACATCGAACCGCGCACCGCGCTGCTGGTCATCACCCGGATCGGCTACTGCGCGGATCAACGCGCGATCGAGCTGACCGACACCTATTGCCGCGACGACTACTACGACTTCGTCGCTGAATTGCGCACCTGAGCTGCGCGGCCCTCGCAGGCCGCAAGTCCGGCGGACGCCATTTGCCGCATACGTATCACGCACCAGAGAGACTCATGCTGACCGGAAACATACTCACCACCGAAGGGTGGATCCACGGCACGCTCGAATACGAAAACGGCCGCATCACGACGCTGTCCGGCGAGCGCGTCGATCCGTCGACGAACGACGCACCGTACATCCTGCCCGGCTTCATCGATCTGCACGTGCATGGCGGCGGCGGCGCCGACGTGATGGAAGCTGGCGACGCGATCGAAACGATCACCCGCACGCATGCGCGCTACGGCACCACGAGCCTGCTCGCAACGACCATGACCGCGCCGCGCGACGAGCTGATGAACGTCGTCGCCGGGCTCGGCAACGTCACGCGGGTGCGCACGCCGGGTTGCGCGCGCGTGCTCGGCGTGCATCTGGAAGGACCGTACATCAACCCCGGCAAGCTCGGCGCGCAGCCCGACGCGGCGGTATCGGCGGTGTTGGACGAGGTGCTCAGATATCTGTCGATCGCGCCGATCCGCGTCGTCACGCTGGCGCCCGAGATCGCCGGCCACATGGAGATCATCTCGGAGATGGCGGCGCGCGGCGTACGCGTGCAGCTCGGCCATTCGCTCGGCACCTACGACGACGCGGTCGCCGCGCTCAAGCACGGCGCGTGCGGCTTCACGCATCTGTTCAACGCGATGTCGCCGCTGCATCACCGCAACCCTGGCCTCGTCGGCGCTGCGCTTGCGCACGCCGAATACGCCGAAATCATTCCCGACCTGCTGCACGTGCATCCGGGGGCGATCCGCACCGCGCTGCGCGCGATTCCGCGCCTGTATGTGGTGACGGACAGCACGTCGGCCACCGGCATGCCCGACGGCGAATACCGCCTCGGCAGCCAGCACGTAACCAAGTGCCTCGGCGGCGTACGTCTGGCCGACGGCACGCTCGCGGGCAGCACGCTGACGATGGATCAGGCGCTGCGCAATCTCGTCTCGATCGGCCTGCCGATCGCCGATGTATCCCACCGTTTGTCACGCTACGCCGCCGACTATCTCGGCATCGAGGACCGCGGCCGCATCGCGCGCGGTGCGTGGGCCGACGTGGTCGTATTCGACCGCGAGCTGGCGCTGAACGCGACCTACGTCGAAGGAGAAGCCATTGTCGAATATGCTTAAGGAAGCGCTCGCGTCCGCCGCAACAGTAGCCGGGCAGCTCAAGGACACCTCGCATGTCGCGGCGCTCGCCGCGAAGCTCGCGCAACAGCCGCGCCATGTCGCGCTGACCGTCGCGCGCGGCAGCTCGGACCATGCCGCCAGCTACTTTGCATCGCTGACGATGAGCCGCCTCGGCGTGCCGGTTGCGTCGCTGCCGATGTCGGTCGCGACGCTGCAGCAGGCGCCGCTGCAGGTGCGCGACCAGCTTGCGCTCGCGTTTTCGCAATCGGGCAAGAGCCCCGACCTCGTCGGCACGATGAACGCGTTGCGCGCGGCCGGTGCATTGACGGTCGCCGCCGTGAACGCACCGAGCTCGCCGCTCGCCGACGCGTGCGAATGGCATCTGCCGCTCGTAGCCGGTCCCGAGCTGAGCGTCGCGGCGACCAAGAGCTATATCGCCATGCTGTCGATCTCCGCGCAGCTGGTTGCGCATTGGCAGAACGACGCCGAGTTGCTCGATGGACTGAATACGCTGCCCGACGCGCTGGAACGCGCGGGCCGGCTCGACTGGTCGATGGCCGTGAACGAGTTGCGCGGTATCGAACGGATGATCGTGATTGGCCGCGGTCTTGGCCTCGCGATCGCGCAGGAAGCCGCGCTGAAGCTGAAGGAAACTTCCGGCATCCAGGCCGAAGCGTTTTCGAGCGCGGAAGTGCGTCATGGTCCGATGGAGCTGATCGACCGCGACTATCCGCTGCTCGTGTTCGCGCCGCGTGGCCCGGAGCAGGCGGGTCTGCTGCAGCTCGCGCACGACATGAGCGCGCGCGGCGCGCGCGTGCTGCTCGCGGCGCCCGATGACGTCGCGCAAGCCTCGCTGCCGCTCGTCGCCACCGCACACGCGGCGCTCGATCCGATCGCCGCCATCCTGTCCTTTTACGTGATGGCCGCGGATCTTGCCGCCGCGCGCGGGCGCAATCCCGACGCGCCTCGCCATCTCAACAAAGTCACCGAAACTCACTGACGAGAATGACGATGCGACGTGTCGAGAAGTCCAATCTGATGAGCCATTCCGAGAATCACATTGTTTTGCTTGCACCGCTGACCGGACCGGTCGTGCCGCTCGCGAAGGTGCCGGACCCGGTGTTTTCGGGCGGCATGTTCGGCGACGGCATCGGCGTCGATCCGCTCGAGGGTCGGCTCGTCGCGCCATGCGACGGCGTCGTCACGCATCTCGCGCGCACCGGCCACGCGGTAACGCTCGAGAGCGCCGAGGGCGCGCAGATTCTGCTGCATATCGGTATCGACACCGTCGGACTGAACGGCAAGGGATTTGCGCCGATGGTCGAGCAGGGCGCGCAGGTGCGCGCCGGTGACGTGCTGATCGAGTTCGATCTGGATCAGATCGCGCTGAATGCGCCGAGCCTCGTCTCGGTGATCGCGATTGCGAATTCGGATGCGTTCGAGGTCATCGAGCGGGCGCCGAACGGGCATGTCAAGGCCGGCGAAACGACGCTGCTGGTGCTGCGCGCGCGCGAGGGCGTCAGCCACGACGCGGTGCGCGAGGCGAGCGCCGCGCAGGTGATGGACGGAGCGCGCCGGCAGATCACGCTGACGCATGCGGGCGGCCTGCATGCGCGGCCCGCGGCGCGGGCGCGCGAAGCGGCGCGCCGCTTCGACGCACGGGTCGAGGTGCGCTACGACGGGCGCAAGGCGTCGATCGAAAGCGTGGTGGGTTTGCTTGGACTCGGTGCCGGCGAAGGCGCAAGCGTCGAGTTGCTCGGCGTCGGTCCGCACGCGCAGGCGGCGGTCGATGCAATCGCTGACGAACTGACGCGCGAAGCGCACGGCGAGGTCGAACCGAAGCGCGAACAGAAAGCGGCGCGGCCCGCGGCAGTCGTTGCGGCGCCCGCCGCGGGCGAGCCGCTCGCGCCGAACACGCTCGCGGGCGTGTGCGCCGCGCCGGGCATCGCGCTCGGCAAGCTGGTGCGCTGGGACGACGCGGATCTCGAGCCGCCGGAACAGGCGAGCGGCACGTCGGCGGCGGAAAGCCGTCTGCTCGACAAGGCGATCGCGACCGTCGACGCCGATCTCGACACGATCGTGCGCGATGCGTCGCAACGCGGCTCGGTCGGCGAGGCTGGGATTTTCGCGGTGCATCGCGTGCTGCTCGAAGATCCGACACTGCTCGACGCCGCGCGCGATCTGATCAGCCTCGGCAAGAGCGCCGGTTTTGCGTGGCGCGAAGCGATCCGCGCGCAAGTAGGCATTCTGAGTAATGTGGAGGACGCACTGCTCGCCGAGCGGGCCGCCGATCTGCGCGACATCGAAAAGCGCGTGCAGCGCGCGCTCGGCTACACGAGCAGCGCGGCTCGCACCCTGCCGGACGAGGCGGTGCTCGCGGCCGACGAATTCACGCCGTCGGATCTGTCGTCGCTCGATCGCACGCGCGTGACCGCGCTCGTGATGGCACGCGGCGGCGCGACCTCGCACGCGGCGATTCTCGCGCGTCAGGCGGGCATTCCGGCGCTGGTCGCGCTCGGCGACGCGTTGCATGCGATACCCGAGGGCACTCAGGTGGTGGTGAACGCGAGCACCGGCCGGCTCGAATTCGCGCCGACTGAACTCGACGTCGAACGCGCGCGACGCGAACGCGGCCGCCTCGCCGACGTGCGCGAAGCGAATCGCCGCACCTCGCAGCAGGCAGCGGCGACCGCCGACGGCCGCGCGATCGAAGTGGCCGCCAACATCGCCACACTCGACGACGCGAACGCCGCGGTCGACAACGGCGCGGACGCGGTCGGCCTGCTGCGCACCGAGCTGCTGTTCATCCACCGCCCGGCCGCGCCGAGCGCGGACGAGCATCGCCAGAGCTATCAGGCGATCGTCGATGCGTTGCGCGGCCGCGCCGCGATCATCCGCACGCTCGACGTCGGCGCGGACAAGGAAGTCGATTATCTGACGCTGCCGCCCGAGCCGAACCCCGCACTCGGCCTGCGCGGCGTGCGCCTCGCGCAGGTGCGCCCCGATCTGCTCGACGACCAGTTGCGTGGCCTGCTCGCGGTGCGTCCGGTCGGCGCCGTGCGCATCCTGCTGCCGATGGTCACCGATGCGGGCGAACTGATCCGCATCCGCAAGCGTATCGACGAGCTTGCACGCGAAGCGGGTAGATCGGAGCCGGTCGAAGTTGGCGTGATGATCGAAGTGCCGTCGGCTGCATTGCTGGCCGATCAGCTCGCGCAGCACGCCGATTTCCTGTCGATCGGCACCAACGACCTGACCCAATACACGCTCGCGATGGACCGCTGCCAGCCCGATCTCGCGGCGCAGGCGGACGGCCTGCATCCGGCGGTGCTGCGCCTGATCGCGGCGACCGTCGAAGGTGCCGCGAAGCACGGCAAATGGGTCGGCGTGTGCGGCGCGCTCGCCGGCGACCCGCTCGCGATGCCGCTGCTGGTGGGCCTCGGTGTGACCGAGCTGTCGGTCGATCCGGTCTCCGTGCCAGGCATCAAGGCACGCGTGCGCACGCTCGACTATCAGCTGTGTCGCCAGCGCGCCCGCGATGCGCTAGCGCTCGACTCGGCGCAGGCGGTCAGAGCCGCAAGCCGCGCCACGTGGCCCCTCGATTGAAACACTAGCGAATTTGAGAACCCGCACGCCGTGCGCCCGGCAGCACGTCTGCCTTCACGCGCGGCGCGATTCTCCGTATAGCTGCACCACTCAACCAAGACCTACCCCTACGAGACAAAATTGGAGATACCGATGGATGGAAATCCGTTTCTGAAGATTCAGCGCCTGGGACGCGCGCTGATGCTGCCGATCGCGGTGCTACCGGTGGCCGGCCTGTTGCTGCGGCTCGGCCAGCCCGACGTGTTCAACATCAAGATGATCGCCGATGCGGGCGGCGCGATCTTCGACAACCTGCCGCTCCTGTTCGCGATCGGCGTGGCGGTCGGCTTCGCGAAAGACAACAACGGCGTCGCGGGTCTGGCTGGCGCGATCGGCTATCTGGTGCAGATCGCGGTGATGAAGGACATCAACGACAAGCTCAACATGGGCGTGCTGTCGGGGATCATCGCGGGCATCGTCGCGGGGCTGCTGTACAACCGCTACAAGGACATCAAGCTGCCCGACTACCTGGCGTTCTTCGGCGGCAAACGCTTCGTGCCGATCGTGACAGGGGTGGTCTGCGTGGTGCTAGGCATCGTATTCGGGCATGTGTGGGAGCCGGTGCAGAACGCGATCGACGTGGCCGGCCACTGGCTCACGACGGCCGGCGCGCTCGGCGCCTTCGTGTTCGGCGTGCTGAACCGGTTGCTGCTCGTCACGGGCTTGCATCACATCCTCAACTCGCTGACGTGGTTCGTGTTCGGCACCTTCACGCCGGCGGGCGGTGCGCCCGTCACGGGCGACCTGCACCGCTTCTTCGCTGGCGATCCGACCGCGGGCACCTTCATGACCGGCTTCTTCCCGGTGATGATGTTCGGCCTGCCGGCCGCATGTCTCGCGATGTATCACGAGGCGCCGAAAGAGCGTCGCGCGATGGTGTTCGGCCTGCTGTTTTCGATGGCGCTCACGTCGTTCCTGACCGGTGTGACCGAGCCGATCGAGTTCAGCTTCATGTTCCTCGCGCCGGTGCTGTATGCGATCCACGCGCTGCTGACGGGTCTGTCGCTCGCGATCTGCTCGGCGCTCGGGATTCACCTCGGCTTCACGTTCTCGGCGGGCTTCATCGACTACGTGCTGAACTTCGGTTTGTCGACGAAGGGCTGGTGGGCGATTCCGCTCGGCATCGTGTACTCGGTCGTGTACTACGGTCTGTTCCGCTTCTTCATCCGTAAGTTCAACATGGCGACGCCGGGCCGTGAGCCCGCCGCTGCCGACGAGCAGGTCGAGTCGTTCGCGGCGCGCGGTTTCGTCGCGCCGGCGGCTGGTGCGGCCGTGCCGCGTGCGCAGCGCTATATCGCGGCGCTCGGTGGCGCGGCGAATCTGTCGGTCGTGGATGCGTGCACGACGCGTCTGCGTCTGTCTGTCGTCGATACGGGGAAGGTCTCCGAAAGCGAACTGAAGTCGATCGGTGCGCGCGGTGTGCTCAAGCGCGGCACGAACAACGTGCAGGTGATCATCGGACCGGAGGCGGACATCATCGCCGATGAGATGCGTACGGCGATCGCGCAGGGTCAGGGCGACGCGGTGAAGGTGGCGCGTGTTGCTGTATCGGCGCCGGCTGCTGCCGCGGCGGCTACCGCTGCCGCGCCGGTCGCGCGAAACGCTGGGCACGCCGATGACGCGCAAGGCGGTCCGCTCGATCCCGATCCGCTGCGCTGGCTCGCCGTGCTCGGCGGCGTGGGCAACGTGATGTCGCTCGATGCGGTCGCGGCGACGCGTCTGCGGGTAGTCGTGCGCGATCCGTCGGCGGTCGATCGTCAGCGCCTCGCGACGCTCGATACCGCGTGGGTGTCGACCGACACGTTCCATATCGTCGTCGGCGAGGCCGCGCAGCGCTATGCGCAGAAGCTGGCCGAGCGCCTGTCGTCGCAAGGCGGCGGCGCGGGCGCGGCGCCGGTGCCGGCGTGATCGGTTGATGGCTGTCGAGCGCTGTTGAGTTGCACGGCGATCGCAGCACGCCAATAAAAAAGCGGCACCTGGTCCCAAGGTGCCGCTTTCGCGTTTACGACCAGTCCCTAGCGAGTCCCCCGCTTTGCCGAGCGCGCCACCTCGCGCGATTCGAGCCACATCACATTGACGACACCGAACGCCAGCGCGACGCCAACGCCGAGAATCCAGCTGAAATACCACATCGCCAACTCCTGTTTTCTGTTGAAGCGTCGTGCCGGTCAATACATCGAATGGTGGTTTTCCTTGATCGCCGCGGCGGTCACCTTGCCGCGCATCACGCGATACACCCAGCCCGTATAGAGCAGGATGATCGGCAGGAACACGATGACGGCGAACAGCATGATCTCGAGCGTCATGCGGCTCGACGTCGAATCCCACATGGTCAGGCTGCTGCGGCCGTCGAGTGACGATGGCATGATGAACGGGAACATCGAGAAGCCCGCGGTCAAGATCACGCCGACGATCATCAACGACGTCGACAGAAACGCCGTCGCCTCGAAGCGCGAACGCGCGAGCAGCACCGCGAGCACCCCGCCGAGGAGACCCGCGAGCGGCGCAACCGCCATCCACGGGTAGAGCGCGTAGTTGTTCAGCCACAAACCCGGCGCGCCGATCACGGTCTTCATCAACGGATTGGAGACGGCGTCGAGCGGCGGCGCGTCGACGATCTGATAGCCGCCGATCATCGTCGCGACGAGCGCACCCGCGACGAGAAACAACACCACCGTGCACAGCGCCGCGAGCCGCAGCGCCTTCGACGCGCGCTCGTGAACCACCCCATCGGTCTTCCACTTGACGAACGCGGCGCCGTGCGCGGCTAGCATCGACACGCTGACGAGTCCCGTCAGCAGCGCGAACGGATTGAGCAGGCCGAAGAAGCTGCCGTGATAGGTGACGCGCAGATCGGTATCGAACGAGAACGGCACGCCTTGCAGCAGATTGCCGAACGCGACACCGAACACCAGCGCCGGCACGAAGCCGCCGATAAAGAGGCCCCAGTCCCACGCGTTGCGCCAGCGCGGATCCTCGCGCTTGCCGCGATAGTCGAAGCCGACCGGGCGGAAGAACAGCGCGAACAGCACGAGCAGCATCGCGAAGTAGAATCCCGAGAAGGATGCCGCGTAGGCGAGCGGCCACGCGGCGAACATCGCGGCGGCCGCGGTCACGAACCAGACCTGGTTGCCTTCCCACGTCGCGCCGACCGTGTTCACGACGATGCGTCGCTCGGAGTCGGTGTTGGCGATGAACGGCAGCAGGATCGCCGCCCCCATGTCGAAGCCGTCGGTGAGCGCGAAGACGATCAGCAGTACACCTATCAACACCCACCAGATCAGTCTGAGAGCTGCGTAGTCCATATGGGTTTCTCCTCCGGGGCGGTGCAGCGGTGCGTCATGCGGCCGTGTTCGACAGTGGCTGCGTCACCGGCTGTCCGATCTCGTGGTGATAGCGGCCCGTATGCAGCGACGAAGGGCCGAGCCGCGCGTACTTGAACATCAGCATGATCTCGATGACGAACAGCCCCGTGTAGAACAGCACGAAGCCGCCGATGCTCAGATACAGATCGCGCGGCGTCAGCGTCGACGCGGCCAGGTTGGTCGGCAGAATGCCCGCGATGCTCCACGGCTGGCGGCCCATTTCCGCGACGATCCAGCCTAGCTCGGCGGCGAGCCACGGCAGCGGAATCGCGATGACCGCCCAGCGCAGAAACCAGCGGCGCCTTTCGAGCAGCAACGTGCGCTGCGCGCAGAACCAGAAGGCGAGCACGAAGGTCGCGAGGAACAGCAGGCCAAGGCCGACCATCGTGCGGAACGAGAAGAACAGTGTCAACACCGGCGGAACCGTGCTTCGTGCCGCCGCGGCGATCTGGTCTGGCGTCGCGTCGATGACGTTCGGCGTGAACCGCTTGAGCAGCAGGGCGTAGCCGAGATCGTCCTTGTACTTGTCGAACTCCGCATGCGCCTCGTCGCTGGAGTCGCCGCCCTTTAACCGCTGCAACGCCGAATAGGCGAGCATGCCGTCCTTGATGCGACCTTCGTTTTGGGCGATCAGGTCGCGCAGGCCGACCACGGGTTCGTCGAGCGAGCGGGTCGCGATAATGCCGAGCGCGTACGGCACACGGATCGCATAGTCGGTGCGTTGCTCTTTCTGATTGGGGATGCCAAATATCGTGAACGGTGCCGGCGCGGGCGCGGTGTCCCATTCGGATTCGATAGCCGCGAGCTTGATCTGCTGGACTTCACCGGTGCGATAGCCGGATTCGTCGCCCAGCACGATCACGCACAGCGCCGACGCGAGGCCGAAGCCGGCGGCGATCGCGAACGAGCGCAGCGCGAACTCGGTGTCGCGGCGCTTCAACAGATACCACGACGACACGCCGAGTACGAACATCGCCGCGGTCACGTATCCAGCTGATACCGTGTGCACGAACTTGACCTGTGCAACCGGGTTGAAGATCACCGAGCTGATGCTGTCGAGCTCCATGCGCATCGTCTGATAGTTGAACTTCGCGCCGACCGGATTGTTCATCCAGCCGTTGGCAATCAGAATCCACAGCGCCGACAGGTTCGAACCGAGCGCGACACAGAACGTGACGATCAGATGCTGGATTTTCGACAATCTGTTCCAGCCGAAAAAGAACAGACCGACGAACGTCGATTCGAGGAAGAACGCCATCAGCCCTTCGACGGCGAGCGGCACGCCGAAAATGTCGCCGACGTAATGCGAGTAATAAGCCCAGTTGGTGCCGAACTGAAACTCGAGCGTGAGGCCGGTCGCGACGCCCATTGCAAAGTTGATGCCGAACAGCTTGCCCCAGAACTGCGTCATGTCCTTGTAGATCTGCTTGCCGGTCATCACGTAGACCGATTCCATGATGACGAGCAGCCAGGCGAGACCGAGCGTGAGCGGCACGAACAGAAAGTGATAAAGCGCCGTGATGGCGAACTGGAACCGCGACAGTTCTACGACTTCGCTAACGGGCATGTTGATCACCTCGAGACGGATGCGGGGCGGGCACCGACAGCAGCGCCTGCGCGACCTGCTCAGGCGGCAGCATCATGTGCTGCGCCTGTGGATGATTGAAGAATGTGTACTTGAGCGCCATCAGTAGCACGAACTTGATGGCGAGGATGATGGCGATATCGCGCGCCAGCGTTGGACCGCGCACCCACCTGGTGAACCGGCCGCGCAAGCGCGACCGGACAGTGCTGCTGCGATTCAGGGCTATGGTCATGATCGGTCGAAGACGACTTCACGCCGGTGAGTCCGGCTGGATCCAGACCGCCCTGGCCGTCAGGCAGTCTGGCAGTCTGGCGAATGCATGCCGATTGTAGGAGGTGAACCTCGCGCGCTCAGGTTTAGCCATGCGGCAACACGTCGCGAAACTTGCCGCGTCTGTGCAGTATTGCTACCGGACTTGCGATACGTCAAGAAACGCTTACCGGCCTCGACAGGCCGGCTTGCGGATAGGCCGACGCGAATGCGCGGCCGCGGGGACGCAAGAAAGGGCGAAAAGAATGAAAAAGCCCCGCCGTCTTGCGAGGGCGGGGCTTGAGCGCGATGGTCGCTAAATGGCGCGACCGATTAACGCGTGTCGTTTTTACCTATGTCATAGGCGGGACACAATTGACGCGCGCATGGCTTCGACGCTTTACGCGTATTCGGTCAGCGCGCCGCGCATCTTCTTCATCGCGCTGGCTTCGATCTGGCGGATACGTTCGGCCGAGACACCGAACTCGTCGGCCAGCTCGTGCAACGTGGAGCCGCCCGAGCCGTCGTCGGCCACCTTCAGCCAGCGCGCTTCGATGATGCGGCGGCTGCGCGGATCGAGCGCGTCGAGCGCGCTTGCGATGCCGTCGCTTTGCAGCCGGTCGCGCTGACGCGAAGCCAGCACGGCAGTCGGTTCACTATGCGAGTCGGCCAGATAGGCGATTGGCGCGTACGACTCCTCGCCGTCTTCGACCTGACCTTCGAGCGCGATATCGCCGCCTGACAGACGCGTCTCCATCTCCGCGACCTCTTCGCGCTTCACGTTCAGCTCCTTCGCGAGACCGTCGATCTCGTCCGGCGTGAACGCGCCAAGCCCCTGCTTGTGGCTGCGCAGGTTGAAGAACAGCTTACGCTGCGCCTTGGTGGTGGCGACCTTCACCATGCGCCAGTTGCGCAGGATGTACTCGTGGATCTCGGCCTTGATCCAGTGCATCGCGTACGACACGAGGCGCACGTTTTGCTCGGGATCGAAGCGCTTGACCGCTTTCATCAGGCCGATGTTGCCTTCCTGGATCAGATCGGCGTGCGGCAACCCGTAACCGAGGTAGTTACGCGCGATGGACACGACGAGTCGCAGGTGCGACAGCACCAGGCGGCGCGCCGCCTCCAGATTGTCGTGTTCGCGCAATTCGGTGGCGAACTGGCGTTCCTCCGCCGGCGTCAGCATCGGAATCCGGTTGACCGCCTGGATGTAGGCGTCGATGTTGCCCAGGTGACCGGACAGCAGCGAGGAATGCGAGAGCGCCAGTGCACCTGCCGGAGCGGCCTTAGCCGACGACGGGCTCAAAGTACTCGGAAGGGTCATTGCATGGCTCACGTTTGAAGCTCCTTTGGAATCAGACAATTGCGTACTCAGTAAACGACTCCAGCGACGGATGTTAGCACTCAGATCTGCCGAGTGCTAATACTTAGAGGTCGCAGGGGTATCCGAGTTCCCAAAAACCCTATTGAGTTTTGACTTCCGATAGCCATCATACGCCCTATTTGCCCTGCGCGTTGGACCTGTACAAAGTACCGCCCGGAGCGGGTGCAGGCTCACGTTTGACTGATATCATCCGGTTTTGAAGAGAATAATTGCTGATCATGGGCATTATCTGGGAAATACTTGCTCCTGAATTCGTGCCTGGAATAAAGGGGGCGCTCGCTTAATACTCGGCAGTATGGGGGGCGGATGAACCGGCAGAATCTTGTGGTGCGTGGGCTTAGTCTAAAAAGCACGGTTGCCGTTCTGCTCGTTCTGCTGTTGAGCGCGGCGGGCGCGTCCCAAGCTGAGCAGTTCGGCGTGCAGGTGGCCGCCGGCGTCGGCGACCATCACGTCAGGACGCTCGATCTCGGCGTGGTCTGGGATCCAAACCTGACCTGGTGGCAGATCGGCGACTGGCATTTCGCGCTGCTCGGCGAGGCGCATGTCGCGTGGTGGCACACCAATGAAGGAAACGTTCACGACAACATCGGCGAGATCGGCGTGACGCCGGTGATCCGCTTCATCAGGTCGTCGGGTTCGGTGCGGCCATTCATCGAGGTGGGTGCCGGCGTCCGGCTGCTGACCAGCCCGCGCATTTCTTCCGACTTCACGTTGGGCACCGCGTTCCAGTTCGCCGAGATGGCGGGCGTCGGGCTGCAGTTCGGCGCTCGTGAGCAGTATGTCGCCGGCTACCGCTTCCAGCATGTCTCCAATGGCGGTATCAAAGAGCCGAATCCTGGTATAAATTTCAGCCAGCTATATTTGCAATATCACTTCTGACCGTGGCCGCCTGCGGCTCGCGGTGTTCGAGGGGCTCTGCAATGGCGGCAAAGATGATCGAAGCGATTCGCGGGCTCGAGCGAGAGCGTTTTCGCGCGATGGTCGATGGCGATGGGCAGTCGCTCGACACGCTGCTCGCGGACAACGTGAGCTACGTCCATACGAATGGCAAGCGCGAGACGAAGCGGCAGTTCATCGACGGGATCACCGCGGGGCGCCGTCGTTATCGGCAAATCGAGGTGCAGTCGCAGGATGTCTTGCCGGCCGGGCGCGAGACCTACGTCGTCACGGGCCGCGCGCTGATCGAGATGGAGGCCAACAACGGCGCGCTCCTGTTTCCGATTGCCTATACCGCGATTCACACGCACGAAGACGGGCAGTGGCGACTGATCGCGTGGCAGGCGACCCGTTGCGCGCTCGAGTGAGATTCTCATCGGGCGGGCGCGCCTCGTGAGCGCGTCTCCAGCGGCAGCGGAATGCGGGTGTGCACTCCGCTGCAGCAGGCTCGAGGCCCAACGCGAATTCACGCGGTCACGCATTCGCCAGCTTTGTCGCGGCTGTTTGCGCCGTGCTCGTCTACATCGGCATCCGCGTCGCGCGCCTCGCGCGTGCCGCGCATCGCTACCTGTCCCGCATACGGATGCCGCGCCGCAACCGGAAGCCGCGTGCAGTGCTCCGCCACGCGCCTGATCGTCGCGAGATCCGAGAAATCCAGACCGCTGTCGATACCCATCGCGTCGAGATTCATCGCGACTGTGACGAGATCGACGTTGCCGGTGCGCTCGCCATTGCCGAACAGACAGCCTTCGATGCGATCCGCGCCCGCCAGCAGCGCGAGCTGCGCCGCGGCCACGGCGGTGCCGCGATCGTTGTGCGGATGCACCGACAGCACGATGCTGTCGCGGTAACCGAGGTTGCGATGCATCCATTCGATCTGGTCGGCGAACACGTTCGGCGTGGCCGCTTCGACGCTTGCCGGCAGGTTGACGATCATCTTGTGATCGCGCGTAGGCCGCCACGTTTGCGCGAGCGCGTCGCACACCTCGCGCGCGAACGGCAGCTCGGTCGTGTTGAAGGTCTCGGGCGAGTACTGGAAGGTCCAGCGCGTGCCCGGCCGCGCCTGCGCGTGTTCCTTGATGAGGCCCGTGCCTTCGACGGCGAGCGCCTTGGTCTCATCCTTCGACTGCTGGAACACGATGCGCCGGAACGACGGGCAGATCGCGTTGTACAGATGCACGATCGCGCGCGGCGCGCCTTCGAGCGCGTCGAACGTGCGTGCGATCAGCTCCGCGCGCGACGGCACGAAGACTTCGATCGTGACGTCGTCGGGAATGCGTCGCTCGTCGATCAGCTTGCGCACGAAGTCGAAATCGGTCTGCGACGCCGACGGAAAGCCCACTTCGATTTCCTTGAAACCGATCGCGACCAGCATCTCGAAGTATTCGAGTTTCTGCGCGGCGTTCATCGGTTCGATCAGCGCCTGATTGCCGTCCCGCAGGTCCGTGCTCATCCAGACGGGTGCGGCGTCGACCGTGCGACTCGGCCATTTGCGGCCGGTCAGCCTGACGGCGGGAAAAGGGCGGTACTTTTCAGCGGGATTGCGCAACATGGTGAGGTGCCTCATTCGTGGCGTCGTCGGCGGAGGGTGGGGACGTCGAGCGGTTGGCCGACTGTTCACGCATGCACGCTGCGGATGCTGCCCATGCAACGTACATGTGATCCTCTCGCATCGCCCGCGCGGTAACCGGACGAATGCAAACGACGACAGGTTGTGGAGAACTACGACGGGGGTGAAGCGAAACTGCGGGAACTACGGGGAGGACCGCCGACGGCAACCGGAGCTGCCAGCGCGCGGCGCTACGCGAGACTTAGGCCAGGCGTAGCGATAGGGGCCGCGCCAGGCGGCCGGAGATAATTCGGAGGGTGTTCGGAAGGGAACGCATGAGGCCAAATGTATGACGGCGTGCGTTGGCCTGTCAACCCGCGGCCGTCAGGCCGCCGTCTTCGCGATATCGACGATCAGCTCGACCTGCCGCTCGAGCGCGCCAGGCACCGGCGCTTCGCCGCGCAGCACGGCGTCGATCCAGGCGGCCGTGGTCGCCGCGTCGCGCGCTTCGGGCAGTTCCACTTCGGGCGCATCGGGCGACGAGCGCTCGTGCGGCAGCCGCGTCTCGCAGATGCCGTCATGCAGCCAGTCGACCTGCACCTGGCGGCGCGTATCGGCGACCGCCTCGCCTTCGGTGCCGCGCGCGAGCAGCGCACCGCCGACGGCCGCATCGGGATGCGTGACGAACAGCTGAGTGAGACTGTCGCGATACGGCGGATGCGTGTAGTTCACGAGCCGCAATCCCGCGGGTGCGAACGGCTGCAGCAGCTTCACGAGCGTATGCGTCGAATTGCGCACGCCCATGCGCCGGCGCAGCGCGAGCAGGCGCGCGAGCTTGGGCGCCAGTACGTCGATCGAGGCGAACGCGACGCGGCGCTCCGCAAGTCCAGCTTCGATCTGCGTGTGCGACTGCGCATGGGCGATGCGCAGATGTGTGAAGATTTCCGCGCTCGTCACCCGACCCAGATCCTCGGTGACGCCGTGAACCAGCACCGGCACGCCTTCGCGGGCGAGCAGCAGCGCGAGCAGCGGCACGAGGTTCGGCTGCTTGCGCGCGCCGTTGTACGACGGAATCGACACCGGCCGAAACGCGCCGTGCGGCAGCCGCACCGGCTCGAACGACGTATGCGCGGCGGCCAGCATCGCGGCGAGTTCGTCGGCGGTTTCGCCTTTCACGCGATACGCGAGCAGCACCGCGCCGAGTTCGAGATCGTCGACGCGGCCGTCGAGCATCGCGGTGTAGAGCGAGCGCGTGTCGTCGGCGGTCAGCGCGCGAGCGCCATTCGGGCCGCGGCCGATTTCCTTGATGAATCGGGCCCAGGGGAAGGGAGAAGTGGTATCGGTGGAGTCGGTCATCGTGCGCAAGAGGCGGGTGGCGTGCCGCGCCGGGCGGTTCGCTACGCCATTCGGGGAACAGTTCGGTGTGAGTATCGCATCTATGGCGAGCGGGCGAACAGCAACGAAGCGGGCCCGCAGTGGCGCGCGACGGGCCGCCTGACACGCCTCCGCGCCGTGCCGCGGGTTACACTCGATGTTTCTCGCCGCCTCGGCGGCGCACATCGGAAAACGGAGAACGGGATGAGTTACGTATTTGCACCCGCACCGCAGGTCGCGGTGCCGGTCGTGGGGTCGGGCGAGCAGTTCGCGGTGCGCCGCATCTACTGCGTGGGGCGCAACTACGAGGCGCACGCGCGTGAAATGGGCCACGACCCGGACCGCGAGCCGCCGTTCTTCTTCACGAAGCCGGCCGATGCGATCGTGTACGTCGCGCCGGGCACGACCGGCGAATTCCCGTATCCGTCGCAGACCAGTAACGTCCATTTCGAAATGGAAATGGTCGCGGCGATCGGCGAGGGCGGCAAAGACATCCCCGTCGACCGCGCGCTCGACCACGTCTACGGCTACGCGCTCGGTCTCGACATGACGCGCCGCGACCTGCAAGGCGAAGCGAAGAAAATGGGTCGTCCGTGGGATACCGCCAAGGGCTTCGATCACTCGGCGCCGCTCGGCCCCATCCATCCGGCTTCGACGGTTGGTCACATCGGCAAAGGCGGGATCTGGCTGTCGGTGAATGGCGAGGACAAGCAGCGCGCGGATGTGTCGCAGCTGATCTGGTCGGTGGCCGAGACGATCGCGTATCTGTCGACGCTGTTCGAACTGCGGCCTGGCGACCTGATTTTCACCGGCACGCCGGAAGGTGTCGGCGCGGTCGTGAAGGGTGACCTGATGAAGGGCGGCGTGGACGGGCTCGGCGAGTTCAGCGTGCGCGTCGTCTGAGACGGTTTGCGTGCAGGTGGAGGAGGCAGACAACATGAAGCTCTACAGCTATTTCCGTAGCTCGGCGTCGTATCGCGTGCGCATCGCGCTGAACGTGAAGAACCTGTCGTACGACTACGTACCCGTGCACCTCGTGCGCGAAGGCGGCGAGCAGCTGAAGCCCGCGTATCGCAAGATCAACCCCGACTGCATCGTGCCGACGCTCGCCGACGGCAGTCATTTGCTGCCGCAGTCGCTCGCGATCATCGAGTATCTCGAGGAGACGCATCCCGAGCCGCCGCTGCTACCGAAGGCACCGCTCGATCGCGCGTATGTGCGCTCGGTGGCGCTGCAGGTCGCGTGCGAGATTCATCCCCTGAACAATCTGCGCGTGCTGCGCTATCTGAAGCACACGCTGCGAGTCGACGACGACGCGAAGGACGCGTGGTACCGGCACTGGATCGACGCGGGCTTCGCGACGCTGGAGACGCATCTTGCCGGCGACGCGCGCACCGGCAAACTGTGTTTCGGCGACGCACCGACACTCGCCGACGCGTGCCTGATTCCGCAGGTATTCAACGCGCAGCGCTTCAAGCTCGACACCGCAAAGTTTCCGACGATCCAGCGCATCTACGATCACGCGATGCAACTCGACGCGTTCGCGCGCGCGGCGCCGGGCGTGCAGCCGGACGCGGAGTGAGCCCGGGATCGCTAACACTTCGACGGTAGCTCGAAACGAAAAAAGGGCGCTCCGCTGAGTGCCCTTTTCCTTTGGTTCGCCGCGAGCGCCGAGCGCCGCAACGATCACGCGATCAGCCGCCCAGTAGCGCGTCCGAGAACTCCTCCGCGCTGAACGGCTGCAGATCCTCGACCTTTTCGCCGACGCCGATGAAATACACCGGAATCGGCCGCTGCCGCGCGATCGCCGCGAGGATGCCGCCCTTCGCGGTGCCGTCGAGCTTGGTGACGATCAGGCCGGTGAGCCCGAGTGCGTCGTCGAACGCCTTGACCTGTGTGAGCGCGTTCTGGCCGGTGTTCGCGTCGATCACGAGCAGCACTTCGTGCGGCGCGCCGTCCTGCGCCTTGCCAATCACGCGCTTCACCTTGCGCAGTTCTTCCATCAGATGCAGTTGCGTGGGCAGGCGGCCAGCCGTGTCGGCCATCATCACGTCGATCTTGCGCGCGCGCGCGGCGCCGACCGCGTCGAAGATCACCGCGGCCGGGTCGCCGCTTTCCTGCGCGACCACGGTCACGTTGTTGCGCTGGCCCCACACGGCGAGTTGCTCGCGCGCGGCGGCGCGGAACGTGTCGCCGGCGGCGAGCAGCACCGATTGGTCAAAGCTCTGCAGATGCTTCGCGAGCTTGCCGATGCTCGTGGTTTTGCCCGCGCCGTTGACGCCGGCGATCATCATCACGAGCGGCTGAGCGCGGCCGAGCATCAGCGATTTTTCGAGCGGCTTGAGCAACTCGACGAGCAGTGTGCGCAAGGCGGTTTTGACCTGCAGCGGGGCCGTCAGGCGTTCGCCGCGCACTTTTTCGCGCAGCGCTTCGAGCAGGAATTCGGTCGCCTCGACGCCGGCGTCAGACATCAGCAGCGCGGTTTCGAGTTCCTCGTACAGGTCCTCGTCGATCTTCGTGCCGACGAAAATGCCGGTCAGGTTCGAACTGGTTTTCGCGAGGCCGCTCTTCAGGCGCGTAAGCCACGAGCGCTTCGCGCCGGCATCCTGCACGGGCGGCGGGACGATTTCGACGGTGTCGAGCATGGCGTCTGGCGGCTCGGGCTGCGGCTCGATGATCGTCGTGGCCACAGGAGGAACGGGGGGCGCGGTGGGCTCGATGGGCTCGATGGGCTCGATGGGTTCGGCGGTCGCAACGGGCGCGGCCTCGGCCTCGGCCTCGGGTGCCGCGCCGTCTTGCGCCGCCAGCGATTCGTCTGCGGCGGTATCGGACTCTTTCGAGCCCTTGAATCGTTTGAAAAAGCTGAACATGATCTGACGTATGGGAGAGCGCGCCGATGCGCGCAGCCGGCACGGGACCGGCGAAGCGGTGGGCAGCGCCGGGATGCGAAAAGGCGGGGCGCTGGCAGCCGCACATTTTATCAGGCGTGCCGCGGCGCGTCGTATCGGCCGCTCGGCCAGGCTGGACGCGCGCCAACCCTGTGGTAACGTGAGCGCTCCGGCCCGCGCGCATCGACGCCGTGGGCGTGTTCATCACCTAGCTGAAACTGCGCGATACTGCATGCCTCGTTTAGCACCTTCACGCGCCGCTGGCGCTTCGTCCAAAAGTGGCAAACCGCATGCCATTCGCATCATCGGCGGCGACTGGAAACGCACGCCGCTGCCCGTGCTCGATCTGGACGGCTTGCGCCCGACGCCCGACCGCGTCCGCGAAACGCTGTTCAACTGGCTCGGCCAGCGTCTGGACGACCAGCACTGCCTCGATCTGTTCGCTGGTAGTGGGGCACTCGGCTTCGAGGCCGCGTCGCGCGGCGCCGCTCGCGTGCTGATGGTGGAGCGCCATGCGCGCGCTGCCGGCCAGTTGCGCGCAAACCAGCAGCGGCTCGATGCACGCATGATCGAAATCGCCGAGGCGGACGGCCTGCGTCTTGCGGCGAGTCTCGCGCCAGGCTCGTTCGACGTCGTGTTCCTCGATCCGCCGTTCGATGCCGACCTGCTCGGCAAGGCGCTCGCGGTGGCCGTGCCGCTCGTGCGCGCCGACGGCTATCTTTATGTCGAGGCCGGCGAAGCGCTCGAACCGGCCGCGCACGAGCCACTGTCAGGCTGGGAACTCGTGCGGCAGGGCAAAGCGGGCGCTGTGCACTTTCATTTGCTGCAGCGCGAAAATAAGGAATAATGCGCGTTCCAAAAAAGGGCCGGGCGGTTTATCGTCATCCGCGCCGGTGCGAAATGCGTCGCCCGGACGTGCCCTTTTGTCTGAAGAGAGGAGAAGTCTCATGGTAGTCGCCGTGTACCCGGGCACGTTCGACCCGCTGACGCGCGGTCACGAAGACCTCGTTCGGCGCGCGTCGAGCATTTTCGACACGCTGGTGGTGGGTGTGGCCGACAGCCGTGCCAAGAAGCCGTTTTTCACTCTCCAGGAGCGCCTCGCGATTGCGCATGAGGTGCTCGGCCACTATCCGAACGTCCAGGTGATGAGCTTCAAGGGACTGCTGAAGGACTTCGTGCGGACCAACAACGCGCGGGTGATCGTCAGGGGGCTGCGCGCGGTGTCGGACTTCGAGTACGAGTTCCAGATGGCGGGCATGAACCGTTATCTGCTGCCCGACGTCGAGACGATGTTCATGACGCCGTCCGATCAGTATCAGTTCATCTCGGGCACGATCGTGCGCGAGATCGCGCAATTGGGCGGCGACGTCAGCAAGTTCGTGTTCCCGTCCGTCGAAAAATGGCTGAAGGAGAAGGTCGCTTCGCTGGATCCGCAGGACGGCGCTCAGGGGACCTGAGCCTGAGTCGCGCGAATGCCGGTTTTGACGGATCAAGACCGGCCAGGCCTCGGTGATCGGCGCCAGGTGCATCGGTCGGCTGTTCTAAGTAATGTTGGCGAGCCGTATTGGCGGCGAACGTCAATCCTGTCGTTATGCACGGGCATCGGTGTATTCGATGGTTCGCGCAAGCTGCGATGTCAATGATGATGCGAAGAACAAGAATTGTCTCTTCATCGCAAACGGGGCGATCATCAATAATCACGCCGGCTTGTCAGGTTCCTACGGAACCCTATCCGGAAAACGTCACGGGTGTGGGCAATCGATATACCTTTGTCCAATTCGCCGAGTATGAACTGACGAAGCGCACCAGTACGGTACGATGGATTTCAACAGGGTGACAGGTGCCGCATACGTGGAATTGCCGGAGCGGAGCAACCAGACGGGCATTGCAAGAGGAATGAGAAGTTTTTCCTAACCGGATAGTGCCGGCTTAGCCGAAGCAGAACAATGTCAGCTTCCCTTCGCAGCTTTCGTGAACGCCTCGGCAAGTTTGTCGAAGTGCCGGAGGGCCGCGGGCGTCAGCTCGACCTGTTTGCGGCGAGCGTCTTCGGTGTCGTTGAGCAGGAGCCAGCCCTTTTCGCGCATTGACGTGATACGGGCATGCAAGGTAGCCGGCGACCCCAGCGCACTTTGGGCCATCATGTCTCGAACCGACAGGCGTTCGTTTTTTTGCCTCATGCGAGCAACGAACTCCAGGATCTTTTCTTCGAGTGGATCGAGCGCGGGAAGTGCGGGAAGACCTCGCAGTGCTTCGGTCAATTGAAGAAATCGAAGATAGATATCAGCAGGGCGGCCCATGACCATCGCTCCAACGAAAACGCCGCTCACCCGAGCGCGGAAAGCGAACCTTGATGCCCTGCGACAACCGGGCTTCCCTATTTTATCTCCATGTCCAGCTTACGTTTGGGTTTGCTCCCGGTCGCGGGCACGGCCATCGCGTTCGCGCTGTCGCTCTGGATCGACCAGGAAGTCTTCACGCACATCGAGTTCCACGCGAACCATTTCTCTCAGGTTTGGCCGTTACAAAAACTATAACGATAAAGTCGCGCGTTGCCAAGGTTCGTGGGGGTGATCAACTCGAGCCGTCGCTGGAGGACGATTGGCTGCTTTCCGAAGGCGGATTCAACCGGTCGATGCAAAACCAGAATCGTCGATCAAGTGGCGAAGGCTGTAGGGCGCTACGTGCTCGTAGAGGATCGGCCAATCTACCGCGAGTAACGGAATCGTTGGGTCTTTCCGACACCAGTACGCAACAAACCGCGCCCAGCCCCCGAGAAACATTCCGTTGCCAGAACTCAGCAGACACGGAGGGCGAGCGACAGGCGGAACCAGCATCCGCGGCATTCCCGCCGCCAGGGTTTCAAGGGCGTCCGACGATTCGTGTGACGCCAGCAGACTGTCCTCGGTATCAGACAGGTATCGACGTACTTCTTCTGCGACGCATGTGCTGCGAAGTTCCAGGTAAGAGGCGCGGACTTCATCAAGTACTGAAGTGGGCACACACGAATAATTGGAGCCACCCAGCCTTTCCAAAGCAGCGCGCCTGACGAAGTCAGGAAGCGCCCCCAACCTAGTTTCGCAGCCGAGCAACGCATCTTGAAAGACGGGATAGCACGCGAGCCATGCAGCAGGCGGGCAGCCTACTGGTCGGCGTGCCGATAGCCACCGGTTCGTCCGGATAGCGCGTTCCGTTCCAGCCTGTTCTCTCAGGTTCATCGCTATAAAAAGCATATCAATATGGACGCGGCTCTGCATGCTTGTCGAGCCGGGCATAAAGCTATACATGGGTTTTCGGTCGCGTCGCGCAGAACTTGAGGGCCTCGCGAAATTTTTTCCGTGAGCGTCACGATATCTGTGACCGAAAGCCTGCTGCTTGTGCTCGCGGAACGCCATACGGGCACGCTATGATGCATTCGGCAAAAGCAACCGAGGATGGCTCACCGCAATGTCTAGCTTACGTTTGCATTTTTGGTCGATCGCTGGGACCCTGATCGCGTTCCTGGCGTCGCTGTGGATCAATCAGGAGGTGTTTACGCACACGTCTTTCGTGCGAGGCGTCAACTGGATTTTCCTGCCGTCTGGTGTTCGGCTTCTCAGCACGTTGCTGGTTGGGTTCGATGGTGCACTCGGCCTGCTGCTTGCCGGACTGATTACAGACTTTCTGTACTGGTTTCCGCATGACCCGGTGCGGGCAATAGCAGGCGCCTTGCTTGGGTCACTGGCACCGTATCTGGTCTACAGGTTTGCGCTCGAGTATTTCGATCTGCGCGCATCGCTGACGAACCTGACGCCGAAGCGGCTGCTTGTTCTGGCTGTCGCCTATTCGGGAGCAAATACGCTGTTTCACCACCTGTGGTTCGCGCTGGCCGGTACGACGAAGAACTGGTTCGAAAGCTTCTTCACGATGTTTGTGGGTGATCTGGCCGGCGCGCTAATCATTCTGTATGTGATGAAGGCATTGCTGGCCCTGTTGCCGAAACAGCCCGGCAATTCCCGCGTGTCGAATGGCATGTTCAGCATCCAGTTGGCGTTGAACAGCGCATACGCCAACCAGTTTGCGACGAAGGCTACCGGGCCGAGAAGCGCAGCCGTCCATGATCCTGGCGTGGGATTGCACGGCCGTGCGGGGGCGAAAAAGCTATAATGTATTGTTTTCTCTAGCAAAGTTGGTGGCGGCATGGCCCTGATGATTACCGACGAGTGCATCAATTGCGACGTCTGCGAGCCCGAGTGCCCGAACGACGCGATTTCGATGGGCCCGGAAATCTATGTGATCGACCCGAAGAAGTGCACCGAGTGCGTCGGTCATTTCGACGAGCCTCAATGCATTCAGGTGTGTCCGGTCGAGTGCATTCCGCGTGACCCGAACCACCTGGAAACGCCCGAAGGTTTGATGGCGAAATATCACGCGTTGCAGGCCGCCAAGGGCACCTGACGTTCGCGGGAGACGCGCAAAAGAAAACGGCGAAGGCCTGCGGGCCTTCGCCGTTTTCTTTTGGGGGCGGCGTTTCCGTTATCCGACGTAAGCGCTGAACATGCCGCGCAAAGCGTCGAGCAGTATGTCGCATTCGGCGTCGGTGCCGACCGAGATCCGCAAATGCCGGTCGATGCGCGGCGCGTTGAAATGCCGCACGAAAATTTCCTTTTGCCGCAACCGCGACGCGAGCGTCGCCGCGTTGTACCCCTCATGCCGCGCGAACAGCAGATTCGCCGCCGATGGCACCACCTCGAAGCCGAGCGCGGTCAATTCCGCCGCAAGCCGTTCGCGGCTCGCGATCACCTTCGCGCAGCATTCGCGAAACCACGCGTCGTCTTCGTAGGCGGCGGTGGCCGCGACTTGCGCGAGGCGGTCGAGCGGGTACGAATTGAAGCTGTCCTTCACGCGATTGAGCGCATCGATCAACGCGGGATCGCCGAACGCAAAGCCGACGCGCATGCCGGCGAGCGAACGCGACTTCGACACGGTCTGCACGACGAGCAGATTCGGATAGCGCGCGATCAGCGCAATCGCCGACTCGGCGCCGAAGTCGACATACGCTTCGTCCATCACCACGACCGAATCAGGATGGCTCGCGACGAGGCGTTCGATTTCCGCGAGCGGCAGCGGCCGGCCGGTCGGCGCGTTCGGATTCGGAAACAGGATGCCGCTGTTGGGCACCGTGTAGTCGTCGACGTTGATCGCGAAGCTGTCGTCGAGGGGGATGGTCCGATAGTCGACCTCGAACAGCTTCGCGTAGGTCGGATAGAAGCTGTAAGTGATGTCGGGAAACAGCAGCGGCTTGTCGTGCTTGAGCAAGGCCTGGAACGTTAGCGCGAGTACCTCGTCCGAGCCGTTGCCCGCGAACACCTGCTCGGCGCGGATGCCGTGATACGCGGCGACCGTTTCGCGCAGCTTGCGTGCGCTCGGATCGGGATAGCGGCGCAGTGCGTCGGCCGTGTCGCCGAGCTCGCGGCGGATCGCGTCTAGCACGCGCGGCGACGGCGGATACGGATTCTCGTTGGTATTCAGCTTCACCGGATGCGCGAGCGCGGGCTGCTCGCCCGGCACGTACGGCGTCAGACGGTGAACGATGTCGCTCCAGTAGCGGCTCAAGCGATTCTCCTTGCGGGGCCGATTGCGGGTGTCGATGAGTGTGGCGCGCGTCAGCTGTTGTTGCGATGCAGTTGCATCATTGCGCGTTCGAGCTCGCCCTTGATGATCTGCGGCATCACCGCGAGCGCGCGTTCGATCGACGCGTCGATGACCTCCTGCTCTTCTCGCCGCGGCGGCTTCAGCACATAGTTCGCGACGTCCGGCTTCGCGCCGGCGCGCGCGCTTTCGGGAATCAGATCGCGCGGATGGCCGATGCCGATCCGCAGCCGCCAGTATTGCTGCGACGACAGATGCGCGCTGATGTCCTTCAGCCCATTATGCCCGCCGCTGCCGCCCCCGAGCTTCAGCTTGACGCTGCCGGGTGGCATGTCGAGCTCGTCGTGTGCGACGAGGATCTCGTCGGGAAGAATCTTGAAGAATTGCGCGAGCGCGACGACCGATTGACCAGAGCGGTTCATGTAGGTTTGCGGCTCGAGCAGATGCACTTCCTCGCCATGCAACCGCGCTTTCGCGTAAAAGCCGTGAAAGCGCCGCTCGTCGCGCAGCGCGGTGCCGGCCTCGCGCGCGATTTGATCGACCAGCCAGCAGCCGGCGTTGTGACGCGTCGCGGTGTATTCGGCGCCCGGATTGCCGAGCCCGACGATCAGCTTGATCATGATTGCGTGAGTCCACCAAGTCCGGAAGTGAAACGTACCGGACTAGAAAAGCCGAAAAAAAACCCGCCAGGGCGAACCTCGGCGGGTCACATCGACCGTTTCATAGGAAACGGATCGAGAGGATTGCTTGCTTCGAACCGGAAGGCTCTTAAGCAGCCGGCGTTTCGCCACCTTCAGCAGCAGCAGCGTCTTCAGCGATTGCGCCAGCCGGGATCGTTGCAGCAGCGACCACCGGGTTTTCCGCGTCGACGTGGGCCACGAGCGCCACACCTGCCGGCAACGGGATGTCCTTCGCGTGAACCGATTGACCTGCTTCGATCTTCGCGAGGTCGACTTCGATGAACTCCGGCAGTGCCGACGGCAAGCACTCGATTTCGATTTCGTTGAGGATGTGCGAAATCACCGCGCTCGACAGCTTCACTGCCGGGTTGGTTTCCTGGTTCAAGAAGTGCAGCGGCACCTTGGTGTGCAGCTTCTTCGTCGCGTCGACGCGCTGGAAGTCCACGTGCAGCACGAGCTGACGGAACGGGTGGTATTGCACGTCGCGCAGCAGAACCTGTTGCGACTTGCCTGCCACTTCCAGATCGAGGATCGACGAGTGGAAAACTTCTTTCTTCAGCGCGTGCCACAGGGCGTTGTGATCGAGTTCGATCAGTTGCGTGTCAGCGCCGGCGCCATAAACGATACCCGGGGTCTTGCCCGAGTTACGCAGGCGGCGGCTCGCACCCGTACCTTGCAGGGAACGCTCGAAAGCGACTACTTTCATGTTGAATCTCCAATGCACTGCCCGCGACCAGGCAGTAAAAACAGGGCCTCGAAGCCGTAATGGCTGAGGCCCAGGATAGCGGCAAGAACCTTCGTTCGTTCATGCCGATTGTGCAAAAACGCCGCGTGTCGCGTGAAGCGGTACGCGGTGTCTTCGCAAATGCTTAACTCTCAGCGAACAGCGACATCACCGAATCGCCGCGGCGGATGCGCGAGAACGTTTCGGCGAGCAAACCGGCGCTCGTCAGCGAACGGATCTTCGCGCACGAACGGGCTTCTTCGCCGAGCGGAATCGTGTCCGTGACAACGAGTTCGTCGAGTGCGGAAGCGGCAATACGCTCACCCGCGCCGCCCGACAGAACCGGGTGGGTGGCGTACGCGAATACCTGCTTCGCGCCGCGTTCCTTCAGAACCTGCGCGGCCTTGCACAGCGTGCCAGCCGTGTCGACCATGTCGTCCATGATCACGCAGGTGCGGCCTTCGACTTCACCGATGATGTTCATCACTTCGGCGACGTTCGCCTTCGGGCGACGCTTGTCGATGATCGCGAGATCGCAATTGAGTTGCTTCGCCAATGCACGGGCGCGGACCACACCGCCGACGTCCGGCGAAACTACCATCAGGTTGTCGTAGTTCTGCTTGCGCAGATCCCCGAGCAGCACGGGCGTTGCGTAGATGTTGTCGACCGGGATGTCGAAGAAGCCTTGAATCTGGTCGGCGTGCAGATCCATCGTGATGATCCGCTCGACGCCGGCGATTTCCAGCATGTTCGCCACGACCTTAGCCGAGATGGCGACTCGCGCCGAACGCGGGCGACGATCCTGACGGGCATAACCGAAGTAGGGGATGGCTGCGGTGATCCGGCCTGCGGATGCGCGCTTGAGCGCATCGACCATGATCATCAGTTCCATCAGATTGTCGTTAGTCGGTGCGCACGTGGATTGCAGGACGAAGACATCCTTGCCGCGCACGTTTTCCTGAATCTCGACTTGGATTTCACCGTCCGAGAAACGGCTAACCATTGCTTTGCCGAGGGGAATACCGAGGTTTTTGACGACTTCCTGTGCAAGCGCGGGATTTGCGTTGCCAGTAAAAACCATCAGGCCGTCATGGCTGCTCATCGTGCACCTACTTCAGGCTGGGGGCGGGAGAAATGCGAACTACAGCGAACTACGAGAATTTTTGGCAGGGGAGAAAGGATTCGAACCTTTGCATGCCGGAATCAAAATCCGGTGCCTTAACCAGCTTGGCGACTCCCCTACACTAACTTTGAGCTCCGCCGAACGTGGAGTTTCGTTCGACGATGCAAAACTTATGACGCGAAAGCAAAGAGTGGATGCTGATCCAAGCCCGCTGCTACTGCGCTGTTCCACTCGCCGGGCAGTTTGGCTTGCGCCGCTTCTGCTTCAGCTTTGCTACGGAACGCTGCAAAAACGCTGGCACCCGATCCGGACATCCGCGCTGGCGCGATGCTTTCAAACCACCGCAACACTTGCGCTACTTCCGCGTACTTTCCTACGACAACTTGCTGCATGTCATTCCGGCCGAAGCTTTCTGGCCATTCAGTGTTGCAGCTGTGTTCTGCAGGAAAGTCCGTAATTTTGAGGGGCTTTGTATCTCTTGTCAACGCTTTTTCGGAAAAAATCGCTGCAGTCGGAACCTGCACCCTCGGCGTCACTACCAGGAAGTAACGCGGCGGCAATTGTACAACGTCCAATGATTCTCCGACACCCTCTGCAAACGCATTTTTTCCAAATACGAAGAAAGGCACGTCCGCGCCGAGTTTCAACGCAAGATCCTGCAACTCCTGACGTGGCAGATCGAGCTTCCACAGGCGATTGAGCGCGAGCAGCGTCGTCGCCGCATCGGAACTGCCGCCGCCGAGGCCCGCGCCCATCGGCAGGCGCTTGTCGATTTCGATATCGACGCCTTCGCGGGAGCCCGTATGTACCTTCAGCAACGTCGCGGCGCGTACGGTCAGGTCATGCTCGGGTGGCACGTCGGCGATTTCGGTGCGGCGCGTGATGAAACCGTCGTCGCGTCGCGTGAAGTGCAGCGTGTCGCCCCAGTCAAGCAACTGGAAGACCGTCTGCAGCGTGTGATAACCATCCGGCCGACGGCCGGTGATGTGCAGGAAGAGATTGAGTTTCGCTGGCGCGAGACAGTCGCGCAGCGAATTGCTTGTTTCGATCATGAGTGAAGGCTATATGCGCCACGGTGGCGCCAAACGGGTAGCAAGGTTACGTGAGCGGATGCTGGACAAAAGGCCCAGCAAGAACGACTCACTGATCCAGCACGAGCTTGATGTCGAGTGGCGGCTCCGAGCGGCTCAGATTGAGGCGCTTCACGCCGGTGGCTGGCGCATCGGCATAGGCCACATAGTCGATCGTCCAGCCGTCCTGGGTGATCTGCTTCAGGCGCGACGGTTGCTCCGGATCCTTCTCGGTCTTCGCGCGCGAAGTCGGCGCCGGCGACGGTTGCAGCCAGTAGCGCAACCCTTCGACCGGCAGCGTGAAGCCGAGCGCGTTCTGCATCAGCGTCGACACGTTATCGGCGGTGAGCGGCTGGCGGTTCGGCAATTCGAGCGTGGCCGAAGCCGGCGACGAAGTCACGATGGCCAGCGTCTGGCCAAGCGGATTGCGCAACTGCAGCGTGACGGTGTCGCCCGTTTCCTGCCACGAGAAATTGCCGTAGGCGTTGCGCTGCTGGCCGTTCTGATCGTTGTATTGGATCGCGAAGCGGCCCTGATACGAGCGGCTCGTCTGCGCGGTGACTTCGGTGGCGGCGTTCGACGTGGACGGCCCCTGCGGCTTCACCGACGCGCAGCCGGCCAGCGCGACAACCGCCGCCGCCGCGAAACCAACCGCCATGCCGCGCGGCGCCCTGGAAAAAGAAATCAAACGCGAAAGACGCATCAAAGATTGTTTACCTGAAGACGTTGCAACGTTTTGACGAGCGTCTCGTTGTCGGGTTCGAGCTTGCGAGCCTCGCGAAACGCGGCGCGCGCCTGTTCCTGCTCGCCGGCCTTCCACAGCACTTCGCCGAGGTGCGCGCCGATTTCCGCGTTCGGCTGGAGGCTGTATGCCTTGCGCAGCAGCTTGATCGCATCGGCCGTGTCACCCATCCGGTACTTGACCCAGCCGACGCTGTCCATGATGAACGCATCGTTCGGTGCGAGCGCCGAGGCCTTCTCGACCAGCTTGTCCGCCTCTGGCAGGCGCTGGTTGCGATCTGCGAGCGAATAGCCGAGCGCGTTATACGCCTGCGGATTGTCCGGCTGCGTCTGGATCAGCTTGCGCAGCTGCGCTTCCATGATGTCGTAATGGCCGGTTTTCTCGGCGGCCATCGCGTAGTCGTAGGTGAGGTCGGGGTCGTCGGGAAAGTTCGCCGTGGCTTGCTGCAGACGCGCTTCGGCCTCCGGGTAGCGCTTCGCGTCGAACAGGATCGCCGCATCGGTGCGCGCGATCAGCGCCACATCACGCGGATCGGAGGTCTGCAAGTTGGAAAGCAACTGGCGCGCCTCCTCGGTCTTGCCCTGTTTCGCGAGCAGTTGCGCGCGGGTAATCTGCGCGGCCAGGTATTGTTGACTCGCTGGCGAGATCTTGTTCAGCCAGTCGCTCGCGGCCGCCTCATTCTTCTGTTCGAGCGCTAGCTGCGCGAGGTAGATGTAGGCCTGGCCCGCATCGACACCCGGCGTCTTCTCGGCCTGCTGCGCGTACTGCACCAGATACGTCTGCGCTTCGGGGAGATTCTTCTGCTGGATCTTGATCAGCGCGAGGGCCATCAGCGGTGTCAAGTCGTTGGGGTTTGCCTTGCGCATGAGTTCGAACTGCTTCTGCGCGTCGTCGAGACGGTCGCTGGCAAGATACATCTGCGCCAGCGCGAGCCGTGCGTCATGCGATTTCGGATTCTGCTGCACGTACTTTTCGAGCGACGCGATGCCTTCCTTGCGCTCCTCCGGACCCATTTGCGACAGCATCAACGCCGCCGGCAGATAGTCGGGCTTGATCGTGAGCGCCTGCTCGAGCGACTTGTGCGCGCCCGGCGCGTCGTCGGCCAGCAACTGCTGACGCGCGAGGGCCAGTTGCGCCTCCGGCCGGTTCATGTCGTTCTTCAGCAGGTCCTGCAACACGTGCAGGCCACCGACGCGGTTCGGGCCGCGCGACAACAGCAGTTGCAGCGCGAGGATCGCGCTGCCGCGATTTTCCTCGGGTACCTTCGCCAGTTCTTGCGACAGGATTTGCGAAGCATCGTCGGGCTTGCCAGACAGCACGAGCAGCGACGCGTCGAGCTGGGCGGCGCGTTCCGAACTCGGCGCGTACTGTTGCCACAGTTGCGCGGCGGCGAGCGCGTCCGACGGGCTCTGCGCCGCCAGCGCTATCTCGGTGGCGCGTTGCGCCATGCGCGGGTCGTGAGTGTCGCGCGCGAGCGCGAGGTAGGTCTGATAGGCCGGTGCCGGCTGGTCGCGCTGCAGCGCGATCTCGGCGGCCAGCACCTGGAAGACGATCTGGCTCGACAGCGGTACGCCGGGCAGCGACTTTTCGTCTTCAGGTGTTGCCGGACCCAGCGGGTCCGGCATCGTGACCGACGTGTCGTCGGAATCCGGCGACGGGTCCTGCGCATGCGCGGGCACGGCGGCCAGCGCACACAATCCGAGCGCGGCCGCACCGAGCATCCGGCGAGCGGACACGGCGAGCGGCACGTTGGACACGCGCGCGCGGCGCTTTGATAGCAGCTTCACGAAGGACACGTTCATGGAAATCCGTTCAATGTTTCAGTCGATTGTAACGCGCTCGCTACAATACGCGCACAACCACTCACGCAAGTAGCAGACCAATCAGCCATGCCAGAGTTGCCAGAAGTCGAGGTTACCCGACGGGGGATCGAACCGTATGTGTCCGGGCGCAAGGTTGAGCGCGTCGACGTGCGGACGGCCGCGCTGCGCTGGCCAATTCCGGCCGACCTTGCGAAAACCTTGCGCGGCCACGTGGTGCGCAAAGTCGAGCGACGCGGCAAGTATTTGCTGTTCGAAATCGACGCTGGGTGGTTCATCGTCCACCTCGGCATGACGGGCACGTTGCGCGTTCTGCGTCATGTGCCGCATCCGCCTGCCGCGGCGAAGCACGATCATGTCGACTGGATCTTCGACGACTTTATCCTGCGCTATCGTGATCCCCGCCGCTTCGGCGCGGTGCTATGGCATCCGCGCGAAGCAGGCGACATCCTCGAACATCCGCTGCTCGCGAGCCTTGGCGTCGAGCCTTTCTCGCCGGCTTTTTCGGGCGCGCTGATGCATCGGTTGACGCGCGGGCGCAAGGTGTCGGTGAAGCAGGCGCTGCTGGCGGGGGACATCGTGGTCGGCGTGGGCAATATCTACGCGTCGGAGAGTCTGTTTCGCGCGGGCATCCGGCCGACCACCGCGGCGCGCCGCGTGTCGCTCGTGCGTTATGAACTGCTGGCCGATGCCGTGCGCGTGACGCTCGCCGCCGCGATCGACAAGGGCGGCAGCACGCTGCGCGATTTCGTCGGCAGCGACGGCGAAAGCGGCTATTTTCAGCTCGACTACTTCGTCTACGATCGTGCGGGCCTGCCATGCCGCGTGTGTGGAACGCCAATCAAACAGATCGTGCAGGGGCAACGCTCCACGTACTTCTGTCCCACTTGCCAGCGCTAGATTCTCGATGCCTTCCCGCCTGACCCCAACGACCGGCGCGCGCTCCAGCGCGTCCGACACCACGCCCGCGTTTGCGCCGATGCCCGAGTTTTCCGCGCGGCTGATCGCGTGGCAGCGCCAGCACGGCCGCCACGATCTGCCGTGGCAGAACACGCGCGATCCGTATCGTATCTGGCTGTCCGAAATCATGCTGCAGCAGACCCAGGTGTCGACGGTGATTCCGTACTACGCGAAATTTCTCGCGCGTTTCCCGAATGTCGCCGCGCTCGCCGCCGCGCCGTCCGATGACGTGATGGCGCTGTGGGCCGGCCTCGGCTACTACACGCGCGCGCGCAATCTGCATCGCTGCGCGCAGGTCGTCGTCGAGCAGCATGGCGGCGCGTTTCCCGCGTCGGTCGATGAGCTCGTCGAGTTGCCCGGCATTGGGCGCTCGACGGCCGCGGCGATCGCGTCGTTCGCGTTCGGCGCGCGCGCGACGATTCTCGACGGCAACGTGAAGCGCGTGCTCGCGCGCGTGTTCGGCGTCGAAGGCTTTCCGGGCGAGAAGAAAGTCGAGAACGCAATGTGGACGCTCGCGGAGTCACTGCTGCCGTCGAATGCGTCGAACGCGGAGCTCAGCGGGTACACGCAGGGCTTGATGGATCTCGGCGCGACATTGTGCGTGCGCGGCAAACCCGATTGCACGCGCTGTCCGTTCGCGCCGGACTGCGTTGCCAACGTCACCGGACGTCAACGTGAATTGCCGACCGCGCGCCCGAAGAAAGCGGTGCCGACACGCCGTACGTGGATGCTGCTGCTGCGCGACGGCAATGCGGTGATGCTCGAGCGGCGTCCACCGTCGGGCATCTGGGGTGGTCTGTGGAGTCTGCCCGAAGCTGCCGACGAAGCATCGCTGGCCGAGCGGGCGCGCGCGTTCGGCGGCGACGGCGAAGTGTCCGCGCTCGCGTCGTTCTCACACGTATTCACGCATTTCAAGCTCGATATCGAACCGCGGCTTGCGGAGTTCGATCGCGGTGTCGGCGCCCTGGCCGCGCTCAACGATGCGGACACCGCATGGGTTGCGCTCAGCGATCTGGATTCGTTCGGCGTGCCGGCGCCGGTGCGCAAGCTGCTCGCCAGTCTGCATGGTTCGTTGCTCTAGCGGAATGGATCGGAGGTGCTGAGCGGGCGACTTGGGGCCGACGCGGCAGCCTTCACGACTTCAGGATTTCACAGCAACTGATGCTGTTGCATGTAGTGATGCACGACGTCGATGCGTGCCCCGGCATCGGTTAATTCCATCAGCTTTTGCCGTGCGCGCAACGCGATTGGCAGCACCTCGGCGAGACGGTTCGACACCCACGACGGATCGTCGAGCCGGAACGGCTCGGCGAACGGTAGGCTGTCCGGATCGCGTTCGCGGATCGTTGCGATGATCCGCTCGAGCACTTCCGCGCACGCGCCGAATTTGGCCAATAGCTCATTGCCCTCGAGCGGGAGATCATCGGCGAGCGGCTCGGCCATGCCGACCAGCAGACCGCTCGCTTCGACGCGATGCGATAACAGACGAAAGCGCGTCGTGCCGCGCGCGCGAATCAGCAGCATGCCGAATGCTTCGACGTCGCACTCGTCGATTTCGGCGAGACAGCCGATCGTTTCAGGTACCGAAGGTTCTTCCTCGCGCGCGACTTCCGCGCCGCTTTTCAGCATGCAAACGCCGAACGGTGTTTTTTCGCGCAGACAGTCGCGCGCCATGTCGAGGTAGCGCGCTTCGAAGATTTTGAGCGGCAGCAAGCCATCGGGAAATAGCACCGTATGCAGCGGAAACAGCGGCAAATCGGCGTACACAGTAGGTGTAGAGGACATGGCGCAACGCTTCGGGTTAAGGCCGCGCGATGCGGCCGGTTAAGCCACCAGCTTCGATGATTCGCCGACGTCGACCGGCGCATCGCGGTGCCGCACAATCACATTCGCCGATGTTGCGAGACGCGCGGCAAGCGTCTCCGCGATAAATACCGAGCGGTGCTGGCCGCCCGTGCAACCGATTGCGACGGTCAGGTAGCTGCGATTGTCGTCGCGGAAATGCGGCAGCCACTTGGACAGATACTTCTCGATGTCGTCGATCATCTCGTGGACGACCGGCTGCGCATCGAGAAAATCCATGACCGGTTTGTCGAGGCCGGTGAGCGGCCTCAATTCATGATCGTAGTATGGGTTCGGCAGCGTGCGTACGTCGAATACGAAATCCGCGTCGAGCGGTACGCCGCGCTTGAAGCCGAACGACTCGAACATCAGCACGAGCCCCGCGTCCTCCTGTTCGATGAAGCGCTTGACCCATGCGCGCAGCACGTTCGCGCGCAGATTGCTCGTATCGATCTGATGGCCGAATTCGGCAAGTCCCGCGACCAGTTCGCGCTCGCGTTCGATCGCTTCGGCGAGCGACGTGAGCAGGCCAACGTCCGCATCGTGCGCGGGCGAGCCGGACAGCGGATGGCGGCGACGCGTTTCGGAAAAGCGTTGAATCAGCGACTGCGTGCTCGCGCTCAGGAACAGCACGCGCACGTCGTGCGAGCGCTTGAGGTCGCGGATCATCGCGGGCATTTCGTCGAGCGACGAACCGGAGCGCGCGTCGATCGCGACCGCGAGACGATCCTGGCCGTCCGCGGCGAGGTAGGTGGCGAGTTGCTGCAGGAAACGCGGCGGCAGATTATCGACGCAGTAATAACCCGCGTCTTCGAGCGCGTTCAGGGCAACGGATTTGCCGGAGCCGGAGATACCGGTGATCAGGATTATGCGCATGGAGTCGTCGAAAGCGTAGATTTCATCATAGCATCTGGCCTCCATGCGCGTGCCCGCGGCCTGCCTTCTGCGGGCGCTTCATGGCGCTGTGGCGGGCTTCAGATCAGCTTGCCGGGAAACTGGCTATCGGGATCCTGCATGGCGAGACGTTGCCGATCCATGAAATCGCGCAGCGTGTCGATACCGCGCAGCTGCAGAATCGTATTGCGCACGGCCGCTTCGACCAGCACCGCGAGGTTGCGGCCGGCGGCCACCTGGATCGTCACCTTGCTGATCGGTAGGCCGAGCACGTCGACGGTCTGGCTTTCCAGCGGCAGCCGCTGGAATTCGCCGTCGGGGCGGCGCACCAGTTGCACGATCAGCTTCAGTTTCATTTTGCGGCGCACCGCCGTTTCGCCGAAGATCGTCTTGATGTCGAGCAGACCGAGGCCGCGAACTTCGAGCAGGTTCTGCAGCAGCGGCGGACAGCGTCCTTCGACGAAGTCCGGGCCGAGGCGCACGAAGTCGACGGCGTCGTCGGCGACGAGACCGTGGCCTCGGCTAATCAGTTCGAGGCCGAGCTCGCTCTTGCCGAGGCCCGAGTCGCCGGTCAGCAACACGCCCATGCCGAGGATGTCGAGAAACACGCCGTGCAGCGTCGCGCGCGGCGCGAGAATGCGCGACATGTAAAGACGCAGACTATCGATCACCGCGGCCGCCGAGGTCGGCGTCGTGAACAGCGGCGTCGACGAGCGCGTGCAGCGCAGCACCAGCTCCGGCGGCGCCGCGACTCCGCCCGCGACGACGAGAAACGGCGGCTCCAGCGCGATCAACTCGGCCATGTGGCGCGAGCGGTCTTCGTCGGTCTGACGTTTGTAGTAGTCGATTTCAGCGTCGCCGAGCACCTGGATCCGGTTGGGGTGGATCAGGTTCAGGTGGCCGACGAGGTCGGCGCTCGACGTGGCATTGGCGACCGATTCCGAAGAAAAGCCGCGCTCCCAGCCTTCATGCCCCGTGAGCCAGCTGAGCTTCAGCATGGCGGCGTTGTCGTCGAAAATGCTTTGGGCGTTGATGCTGGACGTATCCATGAGTCAGTGACTCCAGTGTGAGCCGCTTGCCGGGTCTTTGCTGCGTGTGCGGGCGCGTATGAACTACCGCCGCCGTTGCATCAAGGTTGCCACTGAGTAAGCAGGCGATGCAACGATTCGCGTTCTTCTTCAGTGTGCAGCCGCTCGCGGGCGTCGCGATCGGACAGCAATTGCGCGATCTCGGAGAGAATTTCGAGGTGCTGTTGAGTGGCCTGTTCGGGGACGAGCAGGAAGATCAGCAGCGAGACCGGCTGGCCGTCCGGCGCTTCGAAGGGGATCGGTTCGGCGAGTCTGACGAATGCGGCGAGCGGCTGCTTGAGGCCCTTGATCCGCCCATGCGGGATTGCGACGCCTTCGCCGAGCCCGGTCGAGCCGAGTCGTTCTCGCGCAAAAAGATTGTCTGTGACGGTACTGCGGGCGATGCCGTTCTGGTTCTCGAAGATCAGGCCCGCTTGCTCGAACACGCGTTTCTTGCTGGTGACCGATAGTCCGATGACGACGTTCTCGAGGGGAAGAAATTTGGCTAAACGATTCATTTTGACAGGCGAAAACGTGGCCTGAGTTCTCCCCACCGGGGCGGTTGAGTGACGTTCCATTCGTTCGATGCTGGCGAAGACGGACGCTCAGAGTCGATCGCGAAAGCGTTAGATTTCGATCGGCCGTACTTCATCAGAGCTGGCTTGACCCCGATGGTAACTGGAACATTATAGAACAGGGTGACGGCCGATGGTGCGGCGCGCCATCTATGCATATCAGGTTTTTCAGCGCTTGCGCCGCGGCACGTGTCGCGCTGCGCAAACCTCTGCGGGAATGGTTGGGATCGGCCTCGGCGAGACGCACCGGCGGTGAGCGGGAACCGGGGCGCTGAAACGAAAAACCGCCCGGTCGCGGGCGGCTCGACGAGTTCAAGGGAATTGAGGAATTTCCTCTAATTTCTCCTATTGCGGCGGCACGTCCAGTTGCGGCGCCGGCTGATACTTGATCGCTTCGTGCTGATGGCCTTGCAGACGATCCTTGTGGCGTATCACCTGCCTGTCGAGCTTGTCGATCATCAGATCGATTGCAGCGTACAAATCGCTGTCACAACTCTCGACGAAGATATCCTTACCCTTCAGATGGAGGTTGATTTCCACCTTTTGACGCTTGTCCTTTTCCTTATGGTTGTCGACCGAGAGGACCACACTGCCGTCGATGACCTGATCGAAATGTCTTAGCACCCTGTCCAGTTTGGTGATCACGTATTCGCGCAACGCAGGCGTTACTTCGAGGTGGTGTCCACTGATCTTGAGATTCATAGTGCTTCTCCAAGCTAATGGCCGCTTGGTCCGCACAATGACAAAGGTCCGGTCGATCTGACGGCTTGCCTGTGTCGCCCCCCGGTGACGGACATCTGGCAGGTCGCAGCGGCCGGCCTGTCCGCCAGGTGCGGAGCGGCCGGTAAATGCCCGCTGCAAAACGCGACGGGCTACAGAGACTTGCGCAGGTTGACTGCCGGGATTTTGAGCGCCTCACGGTATTTCGCAACGGTACGCCGTGCGACCACGAAGCCCTGTTCCGCCAGCAGTTCGGCTATGCGACTGTCTGAAAGTGGCGATTTCGGGTTTTCCGCTCCTATCAGTTGTTTGATCAGCGCGCGAATGGCCGTGGAGGAGGCCGCGCCGCCGGTGTCCGTCGAAACGTGTGAGCCGAAAAAGTACTTGAATTCCAGCGTCCCGAATGGGGTCAGCATGTATTTGCCGGTTGTCACACGCGAGACAGTCGACTCGTGTAGGCCCAGCGTATCAGCTATTTCCCGCAAAACCAAGGGGCGCATGGCAATTTCGCCGTGCACAAAAAAGCTCTTTTGACGCTCGACAATTGCCTGCGCAACCCGCAGGATCGTCTCGAAACGCTGCTGGATATTTTTGATCAGCCAGCGTGCTTCCTGCAGTTGCTGGCGCAACGAACCACTGCCCGGATCGCCGCGGTTATTGCGCAGAATATTCGCGTATAGATGGTTAATCCGCAGCTTCGGCACTACCTCGGGATTCAGCTCCGCCAGCCAGCCCTGTGCCGTTTTGCGCACCATGATGTCGGGCACGACGTAGTCCGCTTCGGCCTTGCCATAGGCCGCGCCCGGAAATGGTTCGAGCGAGCGGATCAGCACATGCGCGTTGCGCAGATCGTCGTCGCTGGCCTTAAGGTGCTTGCGCAGCCGCGTGAAATCGCGCGCGGCGAGCAGTTCCAGGTAATGGCTGACAATGTCTAGCGCAAGCGTGCGCGTGGGCGATGGCTCGAGCCGCAGCAACTGCAGCTTCAGACATTCGGACGCGGAGCGCGCGCCGACACCTGATGGGTCGAAGCTATGCAGCAGCGCAAGCGCGGCGTTCAGTTCGTCGACGTCGACTTCGAGTTCTTCGGGCAGGTCGGCCAGCACTTCTTCGAGCGTGGCGGCGAGATAGCCGTCGTCGTCCAGCGATTCGATCAGGAACGTGATGAGCGCGCGGTCGCGCTGGCTCGCCTGGGTGACGCGCAGTTGCGTCATCAGGTGGTCGCGCAGCGACGTGCTCGATTCGTGGATTTGCAGCGGGGGCAGGTCGTCGTCGTCCGACGCGTTGCCGGAGCGGCCGTAGTCGTCCAGGTTCCACTGCGAGGTATCGCCGCCGCCGTCGCCCGAAAGGCCATTGTATTCGTCGACACCCTGCGGCTCGCCGCTTTCGGCTCGCTCGCCGTTGCCCTCGGACGATGCCGAACCGTTGCCGGCCATCGGATCGGCCGGCGCCGAGGAGCCCGGTGTCTGGGCGATCACGGAACCGTCGGATGCCACCCGCAACGGGCTCGCGATCCACTCGTCTTCGTTTTCGAGGAGAGGATTCTGCGAGATCGCCATGGCGACTTCCTGCTGCAGTTCGAGCGTCGACAACTGAAGCAGCCGGATGGACTGTTGCAGTTGCGGCGTGAGCGCAAGATGCTGCGATAGGCGGAGTTGGAGGCTGGCTTTCATGGCAAGTTGAGATTCATTGTAGAGAGTTTGCCACGACCGCGATACCTTGCGGCACTCGCAATTTATGGGTACGCCCAATTTGGCGCGCCGCGCGGCGCCACCCTGCGCCGCCTGACAACGAATGTGCGGGTGCCGCAAAAATGGCGCCGCGGCCGGCCGCGCGCGCTCGCTTGGCCGGGGACGCCGTACGTGCTTACATGCGGAAGTGCTCGCCCAGATAGACGCGCCGCACGCTTTCGTTTTCGATGATGTCGCTAGGCGCGCCGGCGGCCAGCACGCTGCCGTCGCTGATGATGTACGCGTGATCGCAGATACCTAGCGTTTCGCGCACGTTGTGGTCGGTGATCAGGACGCCGATATTGCGCTGCTTCAAGAACTTGACGATTTTCTGGATTTCCAGCACCGCGATCGGGTCGACGCCGGCGAACGGTTCGTCGAGCAGAATGAAGCTCGGATTGGTTGCCAGCGCGCGCGCAATTTCAACCCGACGACGCTCGCCGCCCGACAGCGACAGCGCCGGATTTTCACGCAGATGCGCGATCTGAAGCTCGTCGAGCAGCGCTTCGGTGCGTGACGTGATCACGTCTTTGCCGAGGCGCTTGCCGTTTTCGTCGTGCTGCAATTCCAGCACCGCGCGAATATTCTGCTCGACGCTCAACTTACGGAACACCGACGCTTCCTGCGGCAGATATGACAGGCCGAGCGATGCGCGTTTGTGAATGGGCAGCAGGCTGATCGACTTGCCGTCCAGATCGATTTCGCCGGCGTCGAGCGGCACGAGGCCGACGATCATGTAGAACGACGTGGTCTTGCCGGCGCCGTTCGGGCCGAGCAGGCCGACCACTTCGCCGCTCTTCACGTCGAGCGACACGTCCTTGACGACCGTGCGCGAGCCATAGCGCTTCTTCAGATTGCGCACGACCAGCGAACTGCTGGTGCCGGCCGGCTTCCTATGGGGGAGGGGCGCGATGGTGCTGCTCATGGTGCTCACTGGTTCGGCGCTCCCTGGATCGAGTTGGACGGCGTGAGCGTGGCCGACGCGCCGGTCAGCGGCGCGGCGCCGGCGTTGCGCGGCGACAGCATCGCGCGCACGCGGCCGGTCGGGTTGCCCGGACCGGCGACGTCCTTGCCTGACTTCGCGGTGTAGAAGTCGTTCTGGCCGTCGTAGGTGATCACGCTACCGTGCACCTGGTCGAGCAGCGTCGTCATGCCCTGCAGGCGGCGCACCGTCGCGTTGGTGGTCAGCGTGGTCAGATCCTGCTTGCCGTCGTAGTCGATACGGATGGCCGTACCCTCGATGTATTCGTCGAGCCCTTCGCGCTTCTGGCGGAAATACGACAGATTGCCGCCGCTCGAGGTGCCGGTCGCGAATTGGTAGCCCTGCGGGTCTTGCGACACTTCGACGCGATCGGCCTTGATCAGGATCGTCCCTTTGGTGGCCACCACGTGGCCGGTGAAGATGCTGACCTGCCGCAGGTCGTCGTAAGTCATGTTGTCCGCTTCGATGTTCAGCGGCTTGTCTTTGTCGGCGCGGTCCGCGTGCGCAAGCGGCGCGAAGCCGACGAGCGGCAGCGCGACGACGAGCGCAGCAAGTGCGGCGCGGCACGCGGACAGCGCGCGCGAACGGCCGGTATCAAAACGGGGGTGCGATTCGTTCATGCAGTCACGCCTGGAATGGATTACCCGGTATGCGTTGGCTTAGTGGCCGGAATCGGACGCGGCGATTGCGCCTCTTACATTGCCGAACAGTTGCATAAACCGGGTGACATTGTTGTATTTCATGCCGCTGGCAGTCATCACGGACATGCCGCGCTGAAGTTTAACTGGCTTTTCAGTCTCGATCACATCGTCGTTGACGAGGACCCTGAAATGCTCGGAATCGGCCTGCATCTGCGGATCGCCGCCGCCGGGCGCGCGCAGGATGCGCGCGTTCTGGTACAGATTGACGATCGACGCATCCGCGTTGACCGTGCCCGTGTCGCCGGTCGCGGTGACGATCGGCTTGCCGGGCTGGAACGCACGCATCGCCGGCTTGACGAGGTCGCTCATTTCGTCGTCCTCGTAATGGACCAGCGACTGCGCGGTCAGCCGGTACTGCGTCGCGCCTGACTGGTCGAGCTCGGACACCGAAAAGTTGTCGGCGAAGTAGTCCGGCGTGTGTTCCTTCGGGCGCACCTCGTCGTCGGTCTTGCGCGGCAACGTGGCTTGCAGCAGCCACCACGTGATGCCGGCGAGCGCCGCCATCGCGATGAGAGGGATCAGCGAAGTCAGGCGAAACTGGTTCATCCCACGAGGCCCCGTTGCTCGCCGCTGCACGCCGCCGCGAGCAGTGCTTCATATTTGTGCTGGGCACGCAGCAGCGTGTCGCACACTTCGCGCGCCGCGCCGTAACCGCCGCGCGCCTCGCTGACCCAGTGGGCGCGCGCGATCACTTCGGGATGCGAATTGGCCGGCGCGGCCGCGAAGCCGACGCGCAGCATCACCGCGAGATCGACCCAGTCGTCGCCCATGTAGCCGCAGTCCTCGGCGGTGAGGCCGGTTTGCCGCAGCAGGTCGGCGAACGCCTGTGGCTTGTCCTGCACGCCCTGGTAGACGTGCGCGATGTTCATTTCTTTCGCCCGCGCGGCCACGATGCCGGACTTGCGCCCGGTGATGAGCGCCGTTTCGATGCCGGCCTGGCGCAGCAGCTTCATGCCGTGGCCGTCCATCGAGTTGAAGCCTTTCATCGTGTCGCCTTCCGCCGTGAACAGCAGGCCGCCGTCGGTCAGTACGCCGTCGACGTCGAAAATCATCAGCTTCACGCGGCTTGCGCGTTCGGTAGCGGTAGGGGGAGCAACGGCCATCAGATCACCTTCTTCGAAAACAGGTCGTGCATGTTGAGCGCGCCGATCAGCTTGCCCGTTTCGTCGACGACCAGCATCTGATTGATACGATAACGCTCCATCAGTTCCACGGCTTCGACCGCGAGATGATCCGGCCCGATCGTGCGCGGGCCCGCGGTCATCACCGAGGCGATCGGCAGCTGGCGGAAATCGCCGTCGCGTTCGAGCACGCGGCGCAGGTCGCCATCGGTGAAGATGCCCGTCACACGGCCCTCGCGGTCAACGATCGAGGTCATGCCCATGCGCTTCGCGGTCAGTTGGAAGAGGGCATCGCTGACGGTTGCCTCAGGGGTGACCTGCGGCAACTGGTCACCGGTGCGCATGACGTCGCGCACGTAGGTGAGCAGGCGTCGGCCGAGCGCGCCGCCCGGATGCGAGCGCGCGAAGTCGTCGCGGCCGAAGCCGCGCGCGTCGAGCACCGCGACCGCGAGCGCATCGCCGAGCGCGAGCGCGGCGGTGGTGCTGGCGGTGGGCGCGAGATTCATCGGACAGGCTTCTTTCGCGACGCCGGAATTCAGATGCACATCCGCGAGTTGCGCGAGGCTTGAGCCAGGACGGCCCGTCATCGCGATCAGCTTCGCGCCGATCCGCTTGATGAGCGGCAGGATCGCCATCAGTTCCTCGGTTTCGCCCGAATTGGACAGCGCGAGAAATACGTCGTCGGCGGTCACCATGCCGAGGTCGCCGTGGCTTGCTTCCGCCGGATGCACGAAGAACGCGGGTGTGCCGGTGCTTGCCAGCGTGGCCGCGAGTTTGCGGGCCACGTGGCCGGATTTACCGATGCCGGAGACGACCACGCGTCCACGGCAACCCAGGATGAAATCGACCGCGCCGACGAAACTGCCGTCGAGCTGGTCGCGAAGCGCGCGCACGGCGTCCGCTTCGATGTCGAGTACGTCGCGAGCAAGCGTGAGTGCCCTGTCGCCATTGATTTTCGCTATCATTCGCGGAGTATAGCAAAGGCGCCTGTTCGCCGCGCCGGGCCTGCTGTGCCGAGCCGCTGTCTGCATCGGCCTGTCGACAATCCCCTTTTTCAGCTGCTTTGCCGCCTTTTTGCAGCTTTTTTGCCGGCCCAATCAATCATCTCGCACGGCGTTCTCGTGCGCGGTTCCGCTGACGAACGAGGACGCTTCACCCATGCGTTTTTGCCGATGATTTCCCCGCTCGAAATGACGCTGTTTCTGCTGCTGGCATCGGTGGCGGGTGTGGTGATCTTTCGCTTCCTGAATCTGCCGCCGATGCTCGGCTACCTGACGGTCGGCATCGTCGTCGGGCCGCATGCGTTCGGGCTGATTCCCGATTCGGCGGGGGCGCAGAATCTCGCGGAATTCGGCGTCGTGTTCCTGATGTTCTCGATCGGGCTCGAGTTTTCGCTCGCCAAGCTGCGCACGATGCGCCGGCTCGTGTTCGGACTCGGCTTGCTGCAGGTGATCGGCACGGTCGCGGTGGCGGTGTCGCTCGGCTTCGTGCTCGAGCGTTGGGTGCATATCACGTGGCAGGCGAGCGTCGCGCTGGGCGGCGCGCTGGCGATGTCGTCGACGGCGATCGTCAGCAAGATGCTCGCGGAGCGGCTCGAAATCGAAACCGAGCACGGCCGCAATATCTTCGGCGTGCTGCTGTTTCAGGATCTCGCGGTGGTGCCGCTGTTGATCATCATTTCGGCGCTCGGCGGCCGCTCGGAGAATCTGGTCAGCGCGCTCGGCGTCGCGGCGATCAAGATCGTCGTGGCCCTCGCGCTGCTGCTGATCGTCGGGCAGCGCTTCATGACGCGCTGGTTCAACGTCGTCGCGCGGCGCCGCTCGCAGGAGCTGTTCGTCCTCAATCTGCTGCTGGTGACGCTCGGCGCCGCGTTCATCACCGACAAATTCGGGCTGTCGCTCGCGCTCGGCGCGTTCATCGCCGGCATGCTGATCGCCGAGACGCCGTATCGGCATCAGGTCGAAGAGGACATCAAGCCGTTTCGCGACGTGCTGCTCGGGCTCTTCTTCGTGACCACCGGCATGCTGCTCAATCCGCGCGTGATCTGGGAGCATCCGCTCGTCGTGCTGGCCTTTTTCCTCGGCCCCGTGCTGCTGAAATTGGTCATGATCACCGGCCTTGCGCGGCTCTTCGGCGCGACGCCGGGCGTCGCGATGCGCACCGGTATCGGTCTCGCGCAGGCGGGCGAGTTCGGCTTCGTGCTGCTGAACCTGATTCTCGACCGACATCTCGTCGACGCGACGCTGTTGCAGGCGATTCTCGCCGCGATGCTGCTGTCGATGCTCGCCGCACCGTTCATGATCCAGAACGCGGACCGTGTCGTGCTGCGGCTGTCGTCGACCGAATGGATGATGCAGTCGTTGCAGATGACGCGCATCGCCACGCAAAGCCTGAAGCAGAGCGGCCACGTAATCATCTGCGGCTACGGCCGCGCCGGGCAGAACCTCGCACGCATGCTCGAGCATGAAGGGCTCTCGTATGTCGCGCTCGATCTCGATCCCGACCGTGTCGCGGCGGCCGCGGCAGCCGGCGAATCGGTCGTGTTCGGCGACGCGGGGCGGCGCGAGTCGCTGCTGGCCGCCGGCCTGCATCGCGCGGCCGCGATCGCGATCACCTACGCGAACACGCCGTCGGCACTGCGCGTGCTGCACAACATTCACGAGATGGAGCCGACGCTGCCGGTCATCGTGCGCACCGTCGACGATGCCGATCTGGAGAAACTGCTCGCCGCCGGCGCGACGGAGGTGATTCCGGAGATCGTCGAGGGCAGCCTGATGCTCGCGTCGCATACGCTCGTCGTGATGGGTGTGCCGATGCGGCGCGTGGTGCGGCGCGTCGAGGAGATGCGCGACGAACGCTATTCGCTGCTGCGCGGCTATTTCCACGGCGCCGACGACATCGACGACGACGACGGCCACGAGCAGGTGCGGCTACAATCGGTGCCGGTCGACGAGAGCGCCGACGCGGTGGGCCGTACGCTCGCCGAGGTGGGCCTGTACGAACTCGGTGTCGAAGTGACCGCGATCCGCCGGCACGGCATCCGCGGCGTCGAACCGGACCCGTCGACGAAACTGCGCGCGAGCGACATCGTGGTGCTGCGCGGTCTGCCCGAACAACTGGCGCAAGCCGAGGAGCGGCTGTCGAAGCATCGCCGCGCCGCTGCAGCCTGAACCCGTGAGCCTGGCCCGTTCTGGCGGGCGACCGTGATTCAAGCCTTTCACCGGACCTGTCGAGGTCCATCCGGAGACATCATGTCCAAGGCGCTCGCGAGCGCGCCGCTCGATGCGGCCGACTACATCAGAAGTCACATTCGCACGGTGCCCGACTGGCCGCAGCCGGGCGTGCAGTTCCGCGACATCACGCCGCTGCTGCGCGAGCCGAAGTCGCTGCGTGTGCTGATCGACCTGTTCGTGCAGCGCTATATCGACGCGAAGCTCGACTACATTGCCGGGCTCGATGCGCGCGGCTTCATCATCGGGCCGATCGTCGCCCATGAGTTGAGCGTTGGCTTCATCCCGATTCGCAAGGCGGGCAAGCTGCCGTACAAGCGGATCTCGCAATCGTATGAACTGGAATACGGTACCGCGACCGTCGAGATTCACGAGGATGCGTGCGAGCCGGGCGACCGCGTCGTGATCATCGACGATCTGATCGCGACCGGCGGCACGATGATGGCCGGCAAACTGCTGCTCGAGCGGCTCGGCGCGGTCGTCGTGGAAGGCGCGGCGATCGTCGATCTGCCGGAACTGGGCGGCTCGAAGCTGCTGGGCGAGGGCGGTCTTGCGCTCTATACCGTGACGAGTTTCGACGGTCATTGAACCGGGAGGTAGTCACGGCGCGTGCCGTGACGCGCGGTAGCGTTTCCCGCCGTACCAGCGGCTAAAGTCGCATGAGCCGCACAAGCCCCGTTGGCCGAGCAAAACCAACCGGGCTCAACGATATGGCTCACCCATCATGGTTCACCAGTCGCCCAACCAGAAGGCCACCACGATGCCCAACTTCCTGCTGTTTCTTGCCACCTCGATCGCGATCACCGTGGCGCCCGGCCCGGACAATCTGCAGGTGCTCGCGCGCGGCATCTCGCAGGGCCGCGCGGCCGGCCTGGTCGCCGCGCTCGGCTTTGCCGCCGGCATCACGTTTCATACGACACTCGCGGCGCTCGGCGTCGCCGCGCTGCTGCGCTCGTCGCCGCTCGCGTTCGAAGCGATCAAGCTCGCCGGCGCCGCGTATCTGGTGTGGATCGGCATCAAGGCGCTGCGCAGCCAGGGCCTCGCGACCGCGCACGAGCGTGCGCCGCAGCCGCTTTCGACGGTGTTTCGCCAGAGCGTGCTCGGCAATCTGATGAATCCGAAGGTCACGCTGTTCTTCGTCGTGTTTCTGCCGCAGTTCGTGCAGCCGGACGGCGCGCAGAGCGTCACCGTGCAGATGCTGGAGCTCGGCGCGCTGTTCATGCTGCAGACCGTCGTGGTGTTTTCGCTATTCGGCGTGTGCGCGGGGATCATCGGCGGCTGGCTCAGACGGCGGCCGCGCGTGGGCCTGTGGCTCGATCGCGTGGCCGGCGCGACGTTCATCGCGATCGGGATTCGCGTCGCCTTGCGCGACTGAGGCTCGTCACGCAATCCGCCCGCTTCTGCTTTGCCCCGGTTCGCCACGACGGCGGACAGTTTGGAGTTTTCCGATGACTTTGCCCTGCATCACCGCCGCGCGCCGCTTCGACGCGAACGCGCATCGGCCGTTTCTGATCGGCGCCGAACAGGTCGGGTGGATTCGCGAGCGCGACGTGCCGCTGCTCGCGCGCTGGCCCGACGTGTTCGAGATGGCGAACGACGGCGTGACGCTCTGCGCCACGTTCGATACCGTCGATCTGCGCAGCGCGGCGCTCGCTTCCGTGATCGGCGCGCTCGCCGCCGATGGTCGCATCCCCGGCTGGCGCAACGAGACGTACGCGATCCGCAATGCGTTCGACGCGCCGCCGCTCGCGTATATCGAGCGCGCGGCGTCGCGCTTCTTCGGCACGATGACCTACGCGGTGCATCTGAACGGCGTCGTAGAATATGCGGATGGCGGGGCGCCCTTTGGCGGAGCGCCCTTTGGCGGGGCGCCGCGTGGCGCACCGCAATTGTGGATCGCGCGCCGCAGCGATACCAAGGCGACCGACCCCGGCATGCTCGACAACGTCGTCGCAGGCGGGATCGGCTGGGGCTTCGGCATCGCCGAGACGATCGTCAAGGAGTGCTGGGAAGAGGCGGGCATTCCGGCGCAGATCGCGGCGAGCGCGGTCGCGGGCCGCACCGCGCACGTGCTGCAATCGCTGCCGGAAGGCACGCAGGCCGAGCAGATTTTCATCTACGACCTCGCGCTGCCCGCCGACTTCGCGCCGCGCAACCAGGACGGCGAGGTGGGCGAACACCGGCTCGCGCGCATCGACGAAGTCGCGCGCTGGATCGAGGAAGGCGCGCTGACCGTCGATGCCAGCCTCGCGACGCTCGATTGCCTGCTGCGCCGCCGCTGGATCGACGAGGACGCGTGCGAGGGCATCGACGCGCTGTTCGCGCCGCCGGCGCTGGCCTAGCTCAGGCTCATCAGTCGAGCTCAACCCGTGCAGCCAGTACCCACTGAAACAAACCACGCATTGAAGAAGGGAGTCACCGAGGTCATGTCGACCGATCACAGCTTTATCCTCAAACTGTCGTGCGCCGACCGGCCCGGCATCGTTCACGCCGTGTCGGGCTTTCTGTTCGAGCGGGGCAGCAATATTCTCGACTCCGCGCAGTTCGGCGACAGCCGCACCGGCGAGTTCTTCATGCGCGTGCATTTTCAGCAGGTGGGCGGCGATCCGGGGCTTGACGCGCTGCGCGCGTCGTTCGTGACACTCGCCGAGCAGTTCGGCATGAGCTGGGAATTGCACGACGCGAACGTGAAGCCGCGCGTCGTGATCATGGTGTCGAAGATCGGCCACTGCCTGAACGATCTACTGTTCCGCTACCGCACCGGTCAGTTGAACATCGAGATCCCGGCGATCATCTCGAACCACAAGGAGTTCTACCAGCTCGCCGCGAGTTACGACATTCCGTTCCATCACTTCCCGCTGCTCGGCGGCACGCCCGAAGCGAAAACCGCGCAGGAAGCGCGCGTGCTCGAAGTGATCAACGAGCATCAGGCCGACCTCGTGGTGCTCGCGCGCTACATGCAGATCCTGTCGCCGAACCTGTGCGAGGCGCTCGCCGGCCGCGCGATCAACATCCACCACTCGTTCCTGCCGAGCTTCAAGGGCGCGAAGCCGTACTACCAGGCGTTCGACCGCGGCGTGAAGCTGATCGGCGCAACCGCCCACTATGTGACGACCGATCTCGACGAAGGTCCGATCATCGAGCAGGAAGTCGAGCGTGTGGACCACAGCATGACGCCGGAACAACTGACGGCGATCGGCCGCGACGTCGAGTGTGTGACGCTCGCGCGCGCGGTGAGGTGGCACGTGGAGCATCGCGTCGTGCTGAACGGCAGCAAGACGGTGGTGTTCCGCTAGGAGCCGCGCCAGTCACACTGCGCCGGTCGAGGTCGGCGCGGTCCTTTACCTGCTCGTGTTACGAACGCGCTGCCGCGCCGCCCGTGCTTCTCGCGAGATTCGCGTTTTGCGCGGAACGACGGCGCGCGTTCAGCTTCTTCAGCCAGATCAGCAGGCCCGTGACGCTCAGCACGGCCACCGCCACCCCCACCGCGCTGATCAGAATCCGCCCCTCGAGACCGAGGATGCGCCCCGAGTGCAGCGGAAACTGCACCTGCAGGAAGATGTCGCCGGCCGTGCCTCGGCCGGGAATCCGCGCGGCGAGCCGCTTGCCGGTGGCGGCGTCCCAATACATCCACGGGTTGCCGAGGCCGGTGTCGCCGTGGTCGTTGCCGGACGTGTAGAAGCCGACGCCATACGCGTGCATGAATTCGGCGTAGTAGAGCGCGCCCGGCGGCGCGGCGACATGCATTTCCTTGCCGGCCCGCCCGGCGAGTTCGACGATGCGCTCGCGGCTCACCACCTGATCGCCGGGTTGCGGCGCGCGCAGGATTTCGGGGTTGCTGAACGGATCGGGTGTCAGCGTCGACAGTCGTGACACGATCGGCCGCACCACCTGGGACGACAGATTCATCGAAATCGACGTCAGCGCGACGATCGCCAGCAGGCCCCAGATCCATACGCCGCCGGAGCGGTGCAGATCGAACGTCAACGCATAGCCGCCGCGTTTCAGGCGCAACGTGAACGACTTGCGCCAGGCCTTCAGGCTCGGAAACGACAGGCACAGCGCAATCACGCAGTCAAAGAGCCACACGATGCCGACGATCCCCATCAGCCAGGTGCCAAGGTCGACACCGCCGGTAAACGGCAACTGCAGCGTGTAGTGCAGCTTGTAGATGAACGGAATCAGGTTGAGTCGCGCGAGCGACACGGCGCCCCACTCGCGGCATCCCTGGATCTTGCCGGTGACGGGATCGACGGCGATCTGATTGAAATCGAGCGGATAGGGCTGCTTCGTCGCCGGATCGGTGCGCGGCAGCACCATCATCTGCAGCGTGTGGCCCGGTTCGACCGTGAGCGGCAGATAGGTCACCCGAAGACGCGGATCGGCGGCTTCGACGCGATTCGCCAGTTCGAGGCCGGACAGCGTCGGCCCGGCCGTGCGAGCCTGGTAAAACGACGGGTTCAGCGCGGCATCGAGCTCGTGGTCCCACGCGATGATCGCGCCCGTAAGGCCCGCGATGAACAGAAACAGTGCGGTCGCGACGCCGAACCAGCGGTGCAGGCGGACAAGCTGGCGTCTCATGCGCGAGCCGGCAACGCGCAACAGGGACCCAGACGAAGACGCGGGTGCGAGATCGGGTGAAACGTCACGATGCGGACTAGGTGTAAATAGGAATTGTTCGCATCTTAGGGGTTGACGTGGTCGGCTGCAAGTTTTCTGTCAGCAAGAGGCGACGATGCAGGGTCGCGGGAAGCAAAAAGAAAAGCGGCACCGAAGTGCCGCTTGCGCTTTCGTCGGCTGCGTGGACTGCCGCGTGTGCTGCAGAGCGCTAGTGAGTGCTGACTTTTGCTACTCGACCCAGCCCAACTCACACCAACCGCAAATAAATGAGCTCCCGCTTGATGTACGCATAAAAAATCGGCGCCGCGATGACCCCGGCGATACCGAACGCCGCTTCCATCACCAGCATCGCGATCAGCAGCTCCCATGCGCGCGCCTCGATCTGCCCGCCGACGATCCGCGCGTTCAGGAAGTACTCGAGCTTGTGAATCAGGATCAGGAACACAAGTGACATAATCGCCGCCGGAAAACTCACCGACAGCGCGACCGCGACGATGATCGTGTTCGAGATCAGATTGCCGATCACCGGCAGCAGACCCACGATGAACGTGACGAGCACGAGCGTCTTCGACAGCGGCAGCCGGTCGTGGAAAACCGGCAGGATCACCAGCAGGAAGATCGCGGTGAACACCGTGTTCAGCGCGGAGATCTTCACCTGCGCGAATACGATGCGGCGAAACGCGTCGGCAAAACGCGTGACGCGCGTGACGAACGCGGTGGACAGCGGCAGCCGCTGGATATGCTTCTGCGCGCCGACCGCGATGATCGCGCCGATGATCATGCCGAGCAGCACGTGCGTGAACGCGCGCGCCACGGTCGTGCCGCTTTGCTGCAGCATGTTCGCGTGCGTGTGCATCAGTTCGGCGGCCTTCGTCTTCATCTGCTCGGTGTCGACCGGCAGATAGTTCGCGACGAATTGGGGAATCCTGCCGCGCGCCTGGTCGATCAGTTGCATGGCCTGATCGAGCAGAGCCTGCACGCTCGGCACGTCGTTCTCGAAATGCGAGATGATGCCGAGCGTGAGTCCCGTCAGCGCGCCGACGATCAGCGTCGACAGAATCACCACCGCGAGCCAGCGCGCCCGCTTGCTCGACATGTGACGCTCGATGCGCGGCGCGATCGTATGCACGAGCTGAAACACCAGCAGCCCGGCGAGCAGCGCGCCGAGCAGCTTCAGTGCGATCACCGCCCACATGCCGAACAGCATCACCACGTAGCTGCCGATCTCGACCGCCGACAGCTTCGGCAGACTCATGTCGCTGGTCAGCCTGACCGGGCGCGGGCGCAGGTCCTGCACCCGATCTTCTTCGTGCGCCTGATTACGCTTGGTCATGGCTTATCCCGTCTCCAACCTCGGTAGTGCAGCGTTACTTTGTGGTGGCGGCGCGCTTGAGCAGCGGCGCCAGATATTTGCCGGTAAAACTGGCCTTCGACTTCGCGACCTGCTCGGGCGTGCCCTGGGCGATGATCTGCCCGCCGCCGGCGCCGCCTTCGGGGCCGAGATCGATGACCCAGTCCGCAGTTTTGATTACATCGAGATTATGTTCGATGATCACGACGGTATTACCCTGGTCACGCAACCGGTGTATGACTTCCAGCAACTGCGCGATATCGTGAAAGTGCAGGCCGGTAGTCGGTTCGTCAAGGATGTATAGCGTGCGACCGGTATCACGCTTGCTCAGTTCCAGCGACAGTTTCACACGCTGCGCCTCGCCGCCCGACAGCGTGGTGGCCGACTGACCCAGGCGAATATAGCCGAGACCCACGTCCAGCAGGGTTTTCAGCTTGCGCGCGACGACCGGCACGGCCTTGAAGAACTCGTACGCGTGTTCGACCGTCATGTCGAGCACTTCGCTGATGTTGCTGCCTTTGTACTGGATATCGAGCGTTTCGCGGTTGTAGCGCTTGCCGTGGCACACGTCGCACGGCACGTACACGTCGGGCAGGAAGTGCATTTCGACCTTCAGCACGCCGTCGCCCTGGCACGATTCGCAGCGCCCGCCCTTCACGTTGAACGAGAAGCGCCCCGGATCGTAGCCGCGCTCCTTGGCGGCCGGCACGCCCGCGAACAGCTCGCGGATCGGCGTGAAAAGGCCCGTGTAGGTGGCCGGATTCGAGCGCGGCGTGCGGCCGATCGGCGACTGGTCGACGTTGATCACCTTGTCGAAGTGCTCGAGGCCCTCGATCGACTCGTACGGCGCAGGCTCCGTGGCCGAGCCGTACAGATGATGCGCGACCGCGTGATACAGCGTGTCGTTGATCAGCGTCGACTTGCCCGAGCCGGACACGCCGGTCACGCAGGTCAAAAGACCCACCGGCAGATCGAGCGTGACGTTGTGCAGATTGTTGCCGTACGCTTCGACGATGCGCAGGCGCCGCTCGTCGGGATCCTTGCGCTCGTCGGGGTATTCGATCGTGAGCGCGCCGGACATGTATTGGCCCGTCAGCGACGCCGCGTTCTTCTGCACCTCTTTCGGCGTGCCCTCGGCGATCACCATGCCGCCGTGCTCGCCGGCGCCCGGGCCCATGTCGACCACGTAGTCGGCCATGCGGATCATGTCCTCGTCGTGCTCGACGACGATCACCGAGTTGCCGAGATCGCGCAGATGCTTGAGCGTCGAGATCAGCCGGTCGTTGTCGCGCTGATGCAGGCCGATCGACGGTTCGTCGAGCACGTACATCACGCCGGTCAGCCCCGAGCCGATCTGGGAAGCGAGGCGAATGCGCTGCGCTTCGCCGCCCGACAGCGTTTCGGCGCTGCGTTCGAGCGACAGGTAATCGAGCCCGACGTTGTTCAGGAACATCAGACGCGCGACGATTTCCTTGACGACCTTGTCGGCGATCTCGCGCTTCGAGCCTTCGAGACGCAGGGTCTGGAAGTAGCCGAGCGCATCGCGCAACGGCCAGCCGCTGATCTCGAAGATGCCGCGCGCGTCGCTGTCCGCGCCGATGCGCACGAAGCGCGCCTCGCGACGCAGCCGCGTGCCCGCGCACGCCGGGCATGGCTGGTTATTCTGGTATTTGGCGAGTTCTTCGCGCACCGCGGACGAATCGGTTTCGCGGTAGCGCCGCTCCAGATTCGGGATGATCCCTTCGAACACGTGCTCGCGCACCGACGTGCGGCCGCGCTCGTTGATGTACGAGAACGGAATTTCCTGCTTGCCCGAACCGTACAGCAGGATCTTGCGGACTTTCTCCGGCAGGTCCTCGAGCGCGGTGTCGATGTCGAAGTCGTAGAACGCTGAGAGGCTCTGCAGCATCTGGAAGTAGAACTGGTTGCGCCGGTCCCAGCCCTTCACCGCGCCCGCCGCGAGCGACAGCGACGGATGCGCGACCACCCGCTTCGGATCGAAGAACGTAATCTGGCCGAGGCCGTCGCATTCGGGGCACGCGCCCATCGGGTTGTTGAACGAGAACAGGCGCGGCTCGAGTTCCTGCAGCGAATAGGAGCAGATCGGGCAGGCGAACTTCGAGCTGAACAGGTGCTCCTTGTCCGTATCCATTTCGAGCGCGATCGCGCGGCCGTCGGCGAGACGCAGCGCCGTTTCGAACGATTCGGCAAGGCGCTGCTTCACGTCGGGGCGCACGCGCAGACGATCGATCACGACGTCGATCGTGTGCTTGTCGTTTTTCTTCAGCTTCGGCAGAGAGTCGACTTCGTAGATTTTCGCAGTGCCTTCGTTGGCGGTGCCGCCGCCCGAACGCACGCGAAAGCGCACGAAGCCTTGCGCCTGCATGTCCTCGAACAGATCCGTGTGCTCGCCCTTGCGATCGCTGACGACGGGCGCGAGGATCATCACGCGCGTTTCCTCGGGCAGCGCGAGCGCCGCGTCGACCATCTGCGACACGCTTTGCGCTTCGAGCGGAATCTCGTGATCGGGGCAGTAGGGCGTGCCGACGCGCGCGAACAGCAGACGCAGATAGTCGTGGATTTCGGTGACGGTGCCGACCGTCGAGCGCGGATTGTGCGAGGTCGCCTTCTGTTCGATCGAGATAGCCGGCGACAAGCCTTCGATCAGGTCGACGTCCGGCTTTTCCATCAGTTGCAGGAACTGCCGCGCATAGGCGGACAGACTTTCGACGTAGCGCCGCTGTCCTTCCGCATACAGCGTATCGAACGCCAGCGACGATTTGCCGGAGCCCGAAAGCCCCGTGATAACGACGAGCTTGTGACGCGGTAGGTCGAGATTGACGTTCTTCAGGTTGTGGGTGCGAGCCCCACGAATACGGATTTGTTCCACGGATTTATTCCATGAACTGCGGAAAGGGAAAGAGGCCAAACCTGCTACTATAACGACTTTTCCAGACCGCCGTTACGGTGTGCTGACAGCGGGAAAAAGGCGTAACTGGGGCCGTTTTCCGTGAGTACAAGATGCCGCGAGGGGCGAGCGGGGGCGATGGGGCACGGGCTTTGCGCGTCTCGTCGGCGCGGTCCCGCCGATATGCCGGGGCTAGCCGCCTGCCTGTTCGTTCTGCTCCACTGTGCCGGCGGCCAAGGCTGTCCCCACGGGCTCGCCGCCCGGTTCATTCAAACAACGCATCGATGTCCAATCCGTCCGCCATCTCCACACGCATGAGCGCGCCCGAATTGCGCGCGACCGTGTCGCTTGCCGCCATCTTCGCGCTGCGCATGCTGGGTCTCTTCATGATCATGCCGGTGTTCTCGATCTACGCGAAGACCATTCCCGGCGGCGAAAACGTGCTGCTCGTCGGCATTGCGCTCGGCGCGTACGGCGTCACGCAGTCGATGCTCTACATCTTCTATGGCTGGATCTCCGACAAGGTCGGCCGCAAGCCGGTGATCGCGACGGGCCTGCTGATCTTCGCGATCGGCAGCTTCGTCGCGGCGGCCGCGCACGACATGACGTGGATCATCGTCGGCCGGGTGATTCAGGGGATGGGTGCGGTGTCGTCGGCGGTGATCGCGTTCATCGCCGATCTGACCTCGGAGGAACATCGCACGAAGGCGATGGCGATGGTCGGCGGCAGCATCGGCGTGTCGTTCGCGGTCGCGATCGTCGGCGCGCCGATCGTGTTCCACTGGCTCGGCATGAGCGGGCTCTTCACGCTGGTCGGCGTGTTCTCGATTCTCGCGATCGGCGTCGTGATATGGGTCGTGCCCGATGCGCCGAAGCCGGTGCATGTGCGCGCGCCGTTCGCCGAAGTGCTGCACAACGTCGAGTTGCTGCGTTTGAATTTCGGCGTGCTCGTGCTGCACGCCACGCAAACCGCGCTGTTCCTCGTCGTGCCGCGCATTCTCGAAGCGGGCGGGCTGCCGGTCGCTTCACACTGGAAGGTGTATCTGCCGGTGATGGGGCTGTCGTTCGTGATGATGGTGCCGGCGATCATCGCCGCCGAGAAGCGCGGCAAGATGAAGATCGTGCTGCTGTCGGCGATCGCTCTTATCCTGATCGGCCAGTTGTTATTGGGCGTTGCTCCGCATACGATTCTGAGTGTGGCGGCGATCCTGTTCGTGTACTTTCTCGGCTTCAATATTCTCGAGGCCTCGCAGCCTTCGCTGGTGTCGAAGCTCGCGCCCGGTACCCGCAAGGGAGCCGCGGCCGGCGTGTACAACACCACGCAGTCGATCGGTCTTGCGCTGGGCGGAGTGGTCGGCGGCTGGCTCCTGAAGGTGAACGGCCAGAGCGCGGTTTTCTTCGCCTGCTCCGGGCTGGTATTTTGCTGGCTTATAATCGCCGCAAAGATGAAACAGCCGCCGCGCAAGGCATAACACAGCGTACTCGGGGCACCTCCCGAATCATCCAGAACTCACCCGGCGGCGGGCAGAGGCGCTCTTCTGGTCTCGGGCCTGCCGGCCGTGAGACGCGAACCGCGTAGTGCCGCGCCGCCTGCAACAGGAATCAACAGGAGAAATTCATGGCATCCGTGAACAAGGTCATTCTGGTCGGCAACCTCGGCGCCGATCCGGAAGTCCGCTATCTTCCGAGCGGCGACGCAGTGGCGAACATCCGCCTTGCGACGACGGACCGCTACAAGGACAAGGCGTCGGGCGAGATGAAGGAAGCCACCGAGTGGCATCGCGTCGCGTTCTTCGGCCGCCTCGCGGAAATCGTGGCGGAATATCTGAAGAAGGGCTCGTCGGTGTACCTCGAAGGGCGCATCCGCACGCGCAAGTGGCAGGCGCAGGACGGCACCGATCGCTATTCGACCGAGATCGTCGCGGAGCAGATGCAGATGCTGGGCGGCCGCGGCGGCGCGTCGATGGGTGGCGGCGATGAAGGCGGTTATAGCCGTGGCGAGCCGTCGGAGCGCAGCGGCGGCGGCGGTGGTCGCGCGATGTCGTCGGGCGGCGGTTCGCGTGGCGGTAGCGGCGGTGGCGGTGCGAGCCGTCCGAGCGCGCCGGCTGGCGGCGGCTTCGACGAGATGGACGACGATATTCCGTTCTGATCGTTGCGGCTCGATGCCGAGCCGACCAGCGTCCCGCTGATCGACACAAAAACAGAGGCCCGCTTTCTGCCAGGAAAGCGGGCCTTTCTGCCTTCTGTTTGCCAGCATTTTTTACGTCACGCGCGCGGACGGGGCATTTCGTCAGAAACTCACCGACTCAAATGCTCCAACGTATCCCGCAACGGCAGACTCGAAATCACGATCGGCCCGGTGAACGGCGTGTCGAGATCGACGATCACATAAACCGCCGAAGCAATCGACACCGCTCCCAGCGATATCGTCACCAGCGCCAACGCATTACGCGGCGCGATCAACCCGAAGCTCAGAAAGATCACGCCTAGCCAGAACGTCAGCGTCTTGAAGAACGGCTGCGAAATCGAGCTGTGCGCTTCCTCGATGATTTTCCAGCGCGCATCGATGACGCGCCGGTACTGCGTCAACGCGTCATCGAGCGCACGTTGCTGCAACGCATCCTGCGTGCGCAGTTGTCGCAATTGCCGCCCCACCGTGGTCAGCATGTCGCCCAGATGCACGTTTTCGAGTTGCTGCGGATTGCCCGGCGGCCCGAGATCGCGCGGATAGTCGCCGCTCGGCGCGGGCTCGCGCGGCCATGTCGAAGCGATCGCCGCCGCCGTGTACTGGCGCAACAGGCGCCGCGATTCGTCGGCCGCGCTGCCGAGTTCGCGCAGCGTCGAGTCGAATTCGATCAGTTCGGCCGCATAGCTGCGCATATCGTTCGACGCGGTGTCGAAGCTCGCTTTCGCCGATGCCGTCATCAAACCCAGCACCAGCGCGGCGAACGTCACCAGCATGCCGATTACGAGCTGCACGAGCTGTACGGTCTCGTGTGCCTTGTGCTCTTCCGGCAGCAGCGGCCGCACCCCGACGCCGAGGCCGGTGGCGATCAGCAGCAGCGCGAACACGAGTACGGCCGAACCGATTTCCGACATGGGCGCGCTCCGGGCAGGAGGGGGCTTCGACAGAAGGGCTTCAGCAAACGGGCTTCGAGACTCTATTGATGTAACGCAAGCCGGGCGAGCGATCAACCATAAAGTTTTCGGCCGATACGCCGTTGTCCCGAATGTGCTGTTTGCTTAATTTTCAGATAAGTTGCGGACCGGGCCGAACGGCGTGGGCGCAGCCTGCGTGGCCATGCAGCTATCGTCAACGATACGGAATCATCGGCCGGGCAGCCCAAGGAGACCAGTCCGATGTTGAAAAAGCTGTCGATTCGCACCAGCCTTACCCTGATGATCGTGTTCTTCGGCATCGTGCTGCTGCTCGGCGCGGCCGCGGGATTGTTGTCGCTGCGCTCGTCGAACGCGTCGCTGCAACAGATGTACACGGTCGACACGCCCGCCGTCGCCGACCTCGAAGGCAGCGCCGGCCAACTGCTGCGCCTGCGGCTCGCGCTCGCGACGTACGCGTCGCTCGTCGCGCTGAACGATCAGGACGGCGCGAACGCCGTGCTCAAGCGCTTCGATCAGTACCGCAAAGCCTCTGACGAGCGGCTTGCCCACTATTTGAGCCATGCGGGCACGGATGCCGATGAGCAGCGTCTGATCGCCGACATGCAGCAGAAGCGCGACGCGTTCCTGCATGACGGCGTCGACCCGACGCTCGCCGCGCTGAAGTCGAGCGACATCAACGCCTTCCAGCAATTGCAGGCGCATAAACTGCCGTCGCTGTACAGCGCGTACGAGAAGGCCATGCTCGCGCTCGAGCAGTTGCAGCTCGATCACGGCGCACAGCGCTACAAGGATGCGCAGGACCTGTTCTACGCGATCAGCACGGCGGTGGCGATCGGCATTGCGCTGTCGCTGGTCGGCGGCTTGCTCGCCCGCTTCGTGCTCGTGCGCGCGATCGTCACGCCGGTCGATGCGACGATCGCGCAGTTCCAGCGCATCGCCAACGGCGACCTGAGCGGCCGCATCGAGGTGCTCAGCGACAACGAGATGGGCCGTCTCGCGGCCGCGCTGCGCAAGATGCAGGAGTCGCTGATCGCGACGGTCAACGCGGTTCGTCAAGGTACCGATTCGATCGATACCGGCGTCAGCGAGATCGCGGCCGGCAACGCCGATCTGTCGCAACGCACCGAGGAGCAGGCGGCGGCGCTCGAGGAAACGGCCGCGAGCATCGAAGAGCTGACCACGACGGTCAAGCAGACGGCCGACAACGCGAAAGAGGCGAGCTCGCTCGCGCAGGGCGCCTCGACGCTGGCCGCGCAGGGCGGCGAGCTGACCGAGCAGGTGGTCGGCACGATGCACGGCATCGTCGACGATTCGCGGCGGATTGCCGATATCGTTGGCGTAATCGAGGGCATCGCGTTCCAGACCAACATCCTCGCGCTGAACGCCGCGGTCGAGGCGGCGCGAGCGGGCGAGCAGGGACGCGGCTTCGCGGTCGTCGCGAGCGAAGTGCGCTCGCTCGCGCAGCGCAGCGCGGCGGCGGCCAAGGAGATCAAGGGCTTGATCGACGCGTCGACCACCCGCGTGGAGCGGGGCTCGCAGCTCGTCGAGCGCTCGGGCACGACGATGAACGACATCGTCGGCGCGATCGCGCGCGTCAGTTCCATCATGAACGAGATCGCGGCGGCGGCGCTCGAACAGAGCACCGGCATCGATCAGGTCAATCGCGCGGTCGGTCAGATGGACGAGGTCACGCAGCAGAACGCGGCGCTCGTCGAGCAGGCGGCCGCGGCGGCGAGTTCGCTGGAAGATCAGGCGCGGCGCCTGTCGACGGCGGTGGCGGTGTTCCGGACCGGCAGCGAATCGCGCAGCCGTGCTCCGGCGCCCGGCGCGAAGCTGGCCGGTGTTGCCGGCGAGCGGAGACTGGACAGCGAGTTTGTCGCGGCGTAACGCGAGCCGTTGCGCTGCGTCAACCCACGACCTCTCACCGTCCCACTACTGCATGCCCGCGTAATACCTCGCCACCGCATCGATTTCCTCGGGCGTCATCTGCCGCGCGACATTGCGCGTCTGCTCGTTGATGTCGTTGCGCCGCGCGCCCGAAGCGAACGCCTGCAACTGCGCGGCCAGATAGGCCGCCGACTGTCCGCCGAGCCACGGCGCCGCGCCCTTGCGATCGAGTTGGCCATGACACGCCGCGCACGGTGCGATATTGCGTTGCGGGTCGCCCTGCATCACGAGCCTGGTTGCGGTCGCATCGGGTCCTTCGCCGGCGCGGGTCTTCTCGGCCGCCGCGGGGAGCGGGAGCGACGCGTAGTACACCGCCAGATCGTGCAGATCCTGGTCGCTGCGTCCCGCAATGATTGCCTGCATGACCGCGCTTTGCCGCTGGCCGCTCTGGAAGTCGCGCAATTCCTTGTCGGTCACGTCGGCGTACTGCCCGGCCAGCGCCGATTTGTGCGTCATGCGAAGAGCCGCACGAGCGCATCACGTGCATTGCTGACCAACTCGCTTTCGCCCGGACGCCGCGGCAGCAGATGAAACTCGATGGCGGGCAGCGGTGGCAAGCCGAAGTTCGCGGCACACGCCACCACGCCGCCGCCGAGCGACGACTCGTTCAGACAGGAAATCCCGAGCCCCGCCTTCAATGCGAGCTGCAGGCCCGCGACGCCCGACGCCGAATGCGACACCACGTACGGTACTTTGTGTTGGTCGAGCAGCTTGACGGCGAAGCGCTGCAACTGACACGTCGACGGCAGCAGCACCAGTTGATACGGCGCGATGGGGCGGCTGGCGGCATCGGCGCAACTGGCCCATAGCAGCCTTTCGCGCCGCACGACGATGCTCGCGGCACCGGCACCCGCGCCGCGTGCACGCAGCTGGCCTGTGACGAGCCGCGCCGACAAACCGATGTCGAACGACGCGCGATCGTCCGCGCCGCTGTCGATCACCGCGCTCGGCAGCACCGTCACGTGCAGCTTCAGCCGCGGATGCTGTTCCGAAAACGTCTTGAGGATGCGCGCGATGTCGTGCGGCCGGTAGTAATCGGTGATCGCGATGCGCAGCTCGCCGTCGAGCGAGCGGCCTTGCAGGTCGTCGAAGGCCGCTTCGCTCATCGCGATGATGCGGCGCGCATGCTCGAGCAGGCGCTCGCCCGCGGACGTCGGACTCACACCCTGCCGGCTGCGCACGAGGAGCGGCTGGCCGGCGCGCTCCTCGAGCTTCTTCAGCTGCTCGCTTACCGACGACTGCGACAGGAACACGCGCTGCGCGCCTGCCGACACCCCGCCCGATTCGGCGACGGCGACGTAGGTCCGCAACTGCGCAAGGTCGAAACCACGCTGGCTCATGATTCGGTTTTTCCGATGGTGGCGATCTAAATTTCCGGCTATGCCGATGGAATGCCAAGCCGTAGCATACCCTCGAACGACACACGGAGGGTGTGATGGAAAACGGATCGATGACAGCGTCGGGCGGCACCGGCGAGCGCGGCGCGCGGCATCGCTGGAAGGTGCTGGGCGTTGGTTTTGCCGCGAATGCGAGCTTTTCGGCGGCATTTTCGGGGATTCCGACGACAGCGGTGTTCCTGCGCTCGGACTACCACCTGGGCAACCACGGGCTCGGCCTCGTGCTCGGCATGCTCGGCCTGGGCATTGCGGTCAGCGAGTTGCCGTGGGGGCTCCTAACCGACCGCTGGGGCGATCGCCGGGTGCTGCTGCTCGGCTTGCTGTCGACCGCGGTCGCGCTAGCCGGTCTCGCGCTGTTCGTGTCGCCGGGCGGCGCGCATGTGCCCGGCATCGTCCCGCTCGCGCTCGGGCTGCTGTTGGTCGGACTGCTGGGCGGGAGCGTCAACGGATCGAGCGGCCGAGCGGTGATGGCGTGGTTTCGCGAAGGCGAGCGCGGCCTCGCGATGAGCATCCGCCAAACCGCCGTGCCGGCGGGCGGTGGACTCGGCGCAGTGGTCCTGCCGGTGCTCGCCTCGCACTTTGGTTTTGCGAGCGCCTATGCGGTGCTGGCGTTGGCGTGCGCGATCACCGCATGGTTCGCGTGGCGCTGGCTGCACGAGCCCGCACACGCGGACGATACGCCGGCGCCCAAAGGAGTGCGCGCGGCTGCGACGGCCCGTGCTGCGGCGGCCAACGGTCGGAGGTTGGACTCCTCGAACGTCAGCGCACCGCCGCCGATGATCTCCCCATTGCGCGACATCGCGATCTGGCGCGTCGCGCTTGGCGCGGGCGCGCTGTGCATGCCGCAGATTGCCGTGATCACATTCGGCACGGTGTTCCTGCACGACTTCGGGCGTGCCGGCGTGTTCGCGATCAGCGCGACGATGGCCGCGGTGCAGACTGGCGCCGCGATCGCGCGGGTCTGGAGCGGCGCGTGGACCGACCGGCGCGGCAACCGCCGCGCGTATATGCGGGCATGCAGTCTGGTGACCGCCGTGCTGTTCGTGCTGCTCGCGCTCGCGACCGGGCTCATCGGCCTGCGTCGCGCCGGGGCGGTCGCGCCGTTCGCGCTGATGATCGTACTCGGCGGAGTTAGCGCGTCGGCGTGGCACGGCGTCGCGTTCACCGAACTCGCGACGCTCGCCGGTACTCGCCGCGCGGGCACCGCGCTCGCGATGGGCAACACCTGCGTGTTCCTCACGCTGTTCGTGACGCCGCTCGCGATTCCGGCGCTGCTGTCTATCGGAGCATGGCCGCTGGTGTGGACGGTGGCGAGCGCTTGCGCGTTGCTCGCATTGCCGGTGTTTCCGCGCGCCGCGTCGACGCGTGCGATGCGCGCGACGCGTGCTTGCGATGCGGCGTGAGACATGGGGCGAACAGCGCGCTTTGCGTTGCCGAATCGATTTTGATTCGATTCGAATCACGGTGCGCATATTGCCTGGTCGAACTATAAATTATCCCGATTATTGATCTGGATTAGGAACGCTCCGATTGTCGTGAATTTGCGAGGGTGATCAGATGGCTTTTCCGGCACGTCGCTTGAGTGCCGCGACGCAGGTCGACGCCTGCCGCCTGCACAGCCACTGCCGCGCGCATTTCGACCATTCTTATAGCGAGCGAGACTAATCGTGACAAATCTTCGAATCATTCTGGCGGACGATCACCCGTTCATCCTGCTTGGCCTGAAATCGACACTGGAGGCGCACGAAGGTCTGTCCGTCGTCGGTCAGGCGCAGATGCCCACTGCGTTGATCGCATTGCTGCAACACACACCGTGCGACGTGCTCGTCGTCGATCTCTCCATGCCGGAGCCCGCCGGCGAGATTGGCGACGGACTCGGCCTGATCCGGCGCATTCGTGGCGAGTGGCCGTCATTGCGCGTCGTCGTCGTGACCGGGCAGACGAACGCCGCGATGTTGCGTGTCGTCGTCGCCGATGCCGCGGTCAGTGTGATCGGCAAAGCCGATTCGCTCGAGGAGCTGCCGCAAGCGGTCTGCGACAGTGCGCGCGGCGCGCGCTACCTGGGCCGCTCGGTAGTCGAAACGCTCGCGCGTTTGCAGCCGGACAACGGTCGGTTCGTGTCGGCCCTGCTGCTGTCGAAGCGGCAGACCGACATCCTGCGCAGGCTCGTGAGCGGCGAGTCCATCGTGCAGATCGCGGCGGCGCTCGGCTGCCATCGCCGCACGGTGAGCCGGCACAAGCGCGAAGCGATGGCGCGGCTTGGCGTCAACGACGACCCCGCGCTCTTTTCCTGTGTGCGCGCCTGCGGCACGGTCCTCCTCGAATCGGAAGACTAAGCATCAGGCATACGGTTGTTCGTACCATTTCAGAGCGCTCTGATGTTTGTCGCAATAGAAATGCTCGACCATTGCGTGAGCGCCGGTCACACATAACAAGGTCGAGAAATGAAAGTATCGAGGAGCGCCAGACGATGAACCTCATGGCTGCATCAGGCTCGCCTGTTCGAACGATCATTGCGGATGATCATCCGCTGGTTCTGCTGGCTATAGAAAATCTGATTGGCAACTATCCGGGCCTGAAGGTGGTTGGCCGTGCGGCGGATGTCGCCGAACTGTTCATCGAAGTCGATCGCAGTCCTTGCGATATCGTGCTGATGGACCTTTACATGCCAGGAGGGCACAACGACAACCGGTTCGACGTCGTCAGGCAGTTGAAGGCGCGCTATCCCAACGTGGCGCTCGTCATTCTGACAATGGAAACGGAGGCGGCGACGCTGCGCAAAGTGATGTCGCTCGGCGTGGATGGGCTGCTGAGCAAACGTGATCGTATCGATCTGATCCATGTGGCGGTGGTCATGGCGCTGGCGCGCGAATGTTTTGTCGGTCCGGCGGTGCGCGCCATGCTGGCCGATGTCACGCTGACGAAACGTCTCGACTTCGTGCGCGCCACCCTGTCTCGCCGAGAGTTCGAGGTTTTTACGCAATACGCGTCAGGACTCGGCGTCACGGAAATCGCCACGCGGCTGGGACGTAGTGTGAAGACGATCAGCGCGCAGAAGTGCATGGCCATGCGCAAGCTGTCGCTGAATAGCGACGCCGAACTGTTTCGCTTCGCAGTCGAGTATGGCGTAGTGCCAGAAGGGCTTGGTCAAAGCCGTTAAGCGGGCGGCAACATTCTGCGCAGGCGCGCGGCGAATATATCGGCATAACCGGGGGACACATTTCGTGCGGTATGCCCGATCGACACCATAAAAAAGTCACGGAAAAGAATGCCAAACAAGATTCACGTCGTCGTGGCGGACGATCACGACTCCATTCGCGCGGGCGTCCGATCTCTGCTGCGCGACAAGCCGAATATCGAAATCGTCGGCGAAGCTGCCGACACCCGTGGTCTCGCGAAGCTGCTCGATGCCTGCGCATGCGACGTCGTCGTGTCGGACATCGGCATGCCGGGACTCGACGGAGACACCAGCGCGGTGCCGCTATTGCGCCGGCTGCTACGGCGCACGCCGCATCCCCACGTGGTCGTGCTGACCATGATTGGGCGCGCGCATGTGTTGGCCGGCTTGCGCAATATCGGCGTGACTGGAATCGTCGACAAGCGCGACGCCGTGGACGCATTGATCGACGCAATCGAAGCCGTTGCCGCCGGGGGCACCCATCTATCGGAACAGGTTCGGGCCGCACTCGCGACCGCGGAGCCTGCGCCGCCCCGGCGCGGCGGTGTGATGAGCGCACGCGAGTGGGAGGTGTTTCAACTCTATGTGCGAGGCCTCGCGGTGCACGAGATCGCCACACGTTTGCGGCGTAGCGACAAAACCATCAGCACGCAAAAACGCAGCGCGATGCGCAAGCTCGGACTGGAAACAGAAGCCGACCTGATCAACTACGCCACTCAGATTGGGCTGATATGAGGCGCAGCAACGGTCACAAATTCTTTCCCGATGGATTTGAGGTAGCCCTTATCAGACTTATCTGATTGCCGTGGCGTGGGGGGCACCCAATAATCCTGGCGCCCCTGTCATTGCGCGCCTTGCGCCGCAACTGCCAAGCGGCTGGCTCGTGATCCGATTACCAATGGATCAGGGGAATCCGGTGCAGACCTCTTCGCGCGATCGTTTGGCGTCTGTGCCTCATACTTGATGGACGGGATAGAGATGGTTGCGCTAGGCAAGCGATTGTGCAGCGAGGGTGTGGGTACGGCTTGGCTCGTGTTCGTCGGCTGCGGCAGTACGGTGCTGGACACCACAGGCGTGCTGCAGGGCACTGGCGCGTTGCAAATGTCGTTGGCGTTCGGTCTTGCGCTTGCTACCGGCAGCTATGCCTTCGGCAAGATTTCCGGCGCGCATTTCAATCCTGCCGTCACCATCGGCCTGACGATCGCGCAGCGCTTTCCCGTGCGTGATGTCTTGCCCTATATCGCTGCGCAAATCTGGGGCGCAATAGTCGCCGCGGCGCTGCTCGCCTACCTCGCCAGCGGCCGGCCAGGTTTCGAACTCTCCGCGAGTGAATTCGCGGCGAACGGCTTCGGCGCTCATTCGCCCGCCGACTATCCATTGCATGCGGCGCTCGTCGTGGAATGCGTGCTGTCGTTCGTGTTTGTCGGAGCATGCCTGCTGGTCGTCGTTCGAAAAGAGGTGGCAACGATTGCGCCATTCATCACCGGCGCATGTCTGATGCTCGTCTACCTGGTGTCCATTCCGATCACCAATGGAGCGGTCAATCCCGCACGCTCGACCGCGCAGGCGCTGTTCGTCGGCAACTGGGCGCTGGATCAGTTGTGGCTGTTCTGGGCCGCGCCGTTGGCCGGAGCAATCGCGGCTGGCGTGCTGTTTTCGTTTCTGGACGGCGGAGCCGATTCGTCTTCGGTGTCGTTGGTGGACGGGCAGGGTGACGTTTCGTGAGCGAGGGACGGTACTCACCACTTCCGGTCGATGCGGTGCTGACATTGGGGCTGCGGCGTTTGTTGCGGTGTCTTTGGCCGCGCTCGCCGCGCCACTCAATGACGCATTGGCTCGCGTTTTTTCTGCTGGCGGTTACGGATGCGGTCTGCATGGCCGGACCTGCCGGCGCTGCGTCACAGCCACCCGTAATTTCCGCAGTGGGAACGGGTTCTTCCGCGTCGTCATCCATTGCATTTCCTGCCAGATTGACGGTCGGCATTCTCGAAGGAGGCTGGGCGCCGTTCGACATTCCGCTGGGCGGCCGGCTCGCCGGCGTCAGCGGCGACCTGTTGCGCGCGCTCGTGGGGCCGAACGTCGTCATCGAGACGAAAAGCTTTCCCGACATGGCCAGGCTGGTCGCCGCGGCTTGCGCCGGCGAGGTCGACCTGCTGACGAGCATAGCGCGCACGCCGGAGCGCGAGCGCTGCCTCAGCTTTACGGCTCCTTACTTCCACTCGTTCGCCTCGGCCGTCGTGCGTCGCGACGACGCCCGGCATGTGAACCCGACCGACCTCGCTGGCGCGCGTATCGCGATCGAGCGCGGTTTTGCGCGTGAGCGTTTGTTGCGCGCAGGTTTTCCTCGCGCGAGTATCGTCTCGTTCGCGAGCACGCACGAAGCGCTGAACGCGCTACTGCATGGCGATGCAGACGTCTACTTCGGCTTCACGCCGGTCGTGCAATACGAACTGGCGACCGACGCGTATCGCAAGCTGCGCGTAGCGTTCGAGCAAGGCGGCAAAGCGCTCGACCTGCGCTTTGCCGTATCGCCTAGCCAGCCTGCTTTGCGCGATCAGATGAACCGCGCGCTCGTGTCGATGAATCCCGCCGAGGCCGCCGCGATACGCGCGCGCTGGCTGTCCGGCAACTTCAACGCGGCGCCCGCGCCGCATGCACCACGTTTCACGTTGACGCCGGAAGAGAAGAACTGGCTGCGTTCGCTGCCGCCGTTGCAGGTCGGCTTCGACAACGACTGGGCGCCGTTCAGCTATGTTGATTCCGCAGGCCGCCCCGTCGGCCTGACCGCCGATTACCTCACGTACCTGAGCAGCACGCTCGGTGTCGTGTTCAACCGCGCGCGCATGGCCGACTGGGCCGCCGCCGTCGAGGCGTTCCAGCGTGGCGACCTCGCGATGCTGTCCTCCACATCGAGTCGCGCCGCGCTCCTGGTAGGCGCCGACCATAGCCGTGTGTACGAGAGCGATCCGCTGGTGATCGTCGGGCGGAGCGGCGCGCCGCCCCCGTGCTCGTTCGACGACATCACGTCGTGCCGCGTCGTGATGTCGCCGCACGTGGCCGGCTCGGTGCCGCTCGCGTTGGAAGCGGTGCCGGTCGATCACATCGTCGTCGCGGCGAGCCTGGGCGAGGCGCTGCGCATGGTCGCGAGCGGCGAGGCCGACGTGCTGGTCGGCAACGCGGCCGCGATCAACGTGCAACTGCGGCAGCACTACGTCGGCGCGCTCAGGGTGCTCGACTCGCTCGGCGAATCCGACTCGTTGTATTTTGCTGTGCGCGAGGATCTGAGCCCGCTCGTCAAGCTGATCGATCGCGCGTTGCAGGCGATGCCGGCAGCCGAAAAGCAGCGCATCCGGCGCAAGTGGGTGAGTCCCGCCGCGCCGGACAACGCCGTATGGAGCGTGACTGCGGTGCGGCTGCTGCCGGTGCTGATCGGCATCGGCGTCGTGCTGCTGGTCACGTTGCGCGCGTACGTGCTGCTGCAACGCGAAGTCCGGCTACGTAAGCAGACCGAGCGCGAACTCGCACTGCAATTGAACTTCCAGGAAACGATGATGAAGACGGTGCCGTATCCGCTCATCGCGAAAGGCCTGGACGGACGGTACATCGCGATCAACGAGGCCTATGAGAAAGCGTGCGGGCTGGAGCGCAAGGACGTGCTCGGGCGCACGACGACCGAGGTCGGCACATGGGGCGACGCAAACAGCCGCGTGCTCGACGACATCACGGGCGAGATCCTGCGCGGCGGCGGCATCGCGAAAGTCGAACTCCAGTTCGAGGACGGCGCTGGCGAGACGCGGCATGGGATTTTCTGGACGAGCGTCTGCGAGGCCAGCGATGGGCATCCGGCGTACGTGCTTGGCACGATGGTCGACATCACCGACATCCGGCGCGCTGAAATGCGCGCGAGCGAAACCGAACGGCGCCTGTTCGACGTCACGCGCTCGTTGCCCGCCGTCGTGTTCCAGTTGCGGCGCTCGCCGTCCGGCGCGTATTCCTTCCCGTACATCGGCGGCGACACGCGGCATCTGCTCGGCGAGGGTGATTGGCATGGGGGGGCGCGGGTCGATTTCCAACGAGTGTCGGAGCTGGATCGGCCGCGCGTTCTCGCCGAGCTCGAGCGTTCCGCGAGCTGCGCCTCCCCAGTGCATATGGAGTTCCGCCTGGGAAACGCCGGTCAACTGAAGTGGGTGCGGGCCGAACTGGTGCCGCGGCGAGAAGCCGATGGCAGCGTCGTTTGGAGCGGCTATTGGGTCGATGCGAGCGTCGAGCGCGCGCGTTCGGAGGAACTCGCGCGGGCACGCGATGTGGCCGAGGCGGCCTCGCGCGCGAAGGACGACTTCTTCGCGATGATGAGCCACGAAATCCGCACCCCGATGAACGGTGTGCTCGGTCTCGTCGAAGTGCTCGAGCGCACGCCGCTCAGTACCGATCAGAGCGAAATGCTCGGCATGATCCATGAGTCGGCGGGCGCGCTGCTGCAGATTCTCGATGATCTGCTCGATTATTCGAAGATCGAGGCGGGGCGGCTCACGCTCGAAGCCGAGCCGATCGATCTGCGCGAACTCGTCGATAACGCGGTCGGCCTGCTCGCGGGGCGCGCCCACGAAAAAGGGCTGAAAGTGCGCGTCGACATCGCGACCGACGCCGCCGCGACGCTCCGCGGCGACAGCGTGCGTCTGCGCCAGATTCTGTTCAATCTGCTTGGCAATGCGATCAAGTTCACGCCGAAGGGCGAGGTGGGTGTTAGCGTGGCGGTCGTCCAGGATCGCGCGGACTCGCAGACGTTGGAGCTGACCGTTGAGGACACCGGCATCGGCATCGCGCCGGACGTGCAGGCGGGCCTGTTCGAGCCGTTCGTGCAGGCTGAGTCGTCCACCACGCGGCGCTTCGGCGGCACGGGCCTTGGGCTGACGATCTGCCGCAAGCTGATCGACCTGATGAACGGCACGCTCGCGCTGCGCAGCGAACCGGGCCACGGCACGAGGATGACCGTGCGGCTGACGATGCCGATCGTCGAGCAGCGTTATTCGATCAACGGTCTGCGCGGCAAACGCGCCGTCGTGATCACGCGAGATCCGCGCATCGGCCGCGCTCTCGCACACTTCGGCGAGGCGCTCGGGCTCGAACTGCGCAGCCTCTCGGCCGCCGCTGCGGCGACGCAGGGCAAAAGCGACCTGCTGAGCCGCGCGGATCTGCTGTTCGTCGGCGAGGACGTCACGTTGCCCGTACAGATCGGCGCAAATGCGCGTGTCGTCACGCTGACCGAAAAGCCGATGCCGACGGGTTACCGCATCCTCGACGACAAGGTGCGCGTGAGCATCAATCCGATTTCGTGGCGCGGCCTCGGCGCCGCATGCGCGGCCGCGACGACGGGCCTGTCGTCGATGTCCCCGATGGTACCGCGAGCGCCAGGCGTGCCGTTCTCGACCGATGGCGTCGCGCCGCCGCCGGATCGTGAACGCGCGATCGCGAGCGGGCGACTGATTCTTGTCGCGGAAGATCACCCAGTCAATCAGGAGTTGATCCGCCATCAACTCGCCCTGCTGGGGTTCGCGTGCGACGTCGCGAACGACGGCGCCGAAGCGCTTCTCGCGCTCGAGCGCACGAGCTATGGCTGCCTGATCACGGACTGTCACATGCCGAACCTGTCCGGTTACGAACTGACTCGCCGTATCCGCGAAGCGGAGGCACTGCGCGGCGGCGCGCAGCGTCTGCCGATACTCGGCATCACGGCCAACACCGCGCCCGACGACCTGAGGCTGTGCCGCGAAGCCGGCATGGACGACAGTCTGATCAAGCCGACTCGGCTCGCCACGTTGCGCGACTACCTGAGCCGCTGGTTTGGCACCGACACCGTTCGGCACCCCGCGCCGGCAGAAACATGCGGTCGCGAATCGTCTGCGCCGGCCGGCGAGCGGCAGATCACGCAGCGCGTCGGTGTCGAACCGTACGTGCCCATCGAACTAGCACACATGACGCAGTTATGGGGAAGCGAGTCGACGGTCAAGGCGTTGCTCGGTTCATTCATCTCGTCGATGCGCGAAGACTTCAACGCGCTTGCGACGTTACTCGAACGCGCGGACACGGGGCGGGTGCCCGAGTGGCTGCATCGGGTGATGGGGGCGGCCAGCGTGCTGCGGTATCGGCCACTCGTACACGCGCTCGAAGCCTATCGTCGCGACATTGTCGCGAAGTCGCCCGAGCAGTTGCGTAACGAGGGGCATGCGCTAATCCGCCAATGCGAGGCGATGCTCGATGGCATCGAACAGCAGGCCGCATTGCTCGCCTAGCGGGCGGCGGGCGGTGACCTCGCGCGAATACGCGGCCGATTCAAACGGCCGCGACCAAAATCGGGACGAAAAAAAACGCGGCCGAAGCCGCGTTAAAGATTTGGAGACATCCTTCGATGAAGGAGTCACTTCTCGCAAATCGGAGCATACCAGGAACAGCGTCATTTATTCATTACAAATCGCGCAATTAACTTTTCGATTAAATCGATTAAAACGATTTCGCACTACGTTTTTGCCGGTATTTTAGGCATATCGTGACGAACGCCTGCGCGCATTGCGCACCTTGCCCATCAGGCCTTCGGTTTTAATCACAGTCCGGTTCGAATTAAAGCGGCCCGCGCAAGTCACCATCCCAACCTCACCGGCTCCAAATGATTTGCACTAGTATGTGGAAGCTCCGCACGGCCGACACGGGTGCCGCGGTGGCGCGTCAATGTCCGGAGAAGACCATGATTTCGCTGCGAAAATTGAATCTGGCCGTGGTGGTATGGGCGCTTGCGTCGGGCGCTGCGTTCGCGGATACGGTTGCGCTGAAGGCGAATCTCCAGCCGTCGAGCGAAGTGCCGCCGCGCGTGAGTCACGGGCACGGCATGCTGAATGCGACCTTCGACACGTCCACCCAATCGCTGCAGTGGACTGCTACTTACGAAGACTTGAGCAGTCCGGTCACCGCCGCGAATTTCCACGGTCCCGCGCCGGTTGGCCAGAACGCGAAGGTCCAGGTGCCGATCGAGAAGAATGGCCTCGCGAGTCCGATCAAAGGCACGGCGAAGCTGACCGAGCAGCAGGTCACGGATCTGATGGCGGGGCAGTGGTACTTCAATGTTCATACCGCGCAGAATCCGACGGGCGAAATTCGCGGGCAGGTGTTGCCGGCGAACTAGGCGTGGGCCTCGCGTGGGCCGAGCGCGCGTGCCGCGGCCAAAAGCAGCTTCACACCGTTAGAACCCGCCAACCAACGGCGTCCCCGCCACCGCCCGTACCATGACGGGACTTCAACGAAGGAGCATGTCCCGATGAGCTGGCAAAGCGCACTCGCTTGCTGGTATTTGCGCAAGCAGTTCCGGCCCGAAACCCTCAAACCGTCTATCAACGTCGAGCGGGCGCGCGCGCTGACCTCGAAGCGGGTGTGGTCGCCACGCGTGCCGCGCGGCTGGCATCTTCGCGAAACGTATGGCGCGGGCGAGGCGCCGCTCGTCGGCGAATGGCTGGAACGCGTGGACGGCGGCACGGCCGGCGGCGCGGAGCCGACGGTGCTGTATTGCCACGGCGGAGGCTACTACTTCTGCTCGCCGCGCACGCATCGGTCGCTAACGTTCGCTCTCGCTACCCGCGCAGACGCGCGGCTCTTCTCCCTCGACTACCGCCTCGCGCCCGAGCATCGCTTTCCGGCCGCGCTTGAGGACGCCACCGACGCCTATCGACAGCTGCTCGCGATGGGCATCGCGCCGAGCTCGATCGTGGTCGCCGGCGACTCGGCCGGCGGCGGCCTCGCGCTCGCCACGCTGGTCGCGCTGCGCGACGCCGGCGCACCGATGCCCGCTGGCGGCCTGCTGTTCTCGCCGTGGACCGATCTGGCGACGACCGGCGCGAGCCTGCGCACCAACGACAGCGTCGATCCGATGTTCTGTGGCGCCTCGATCGAGCGCGCGGCCAAGGTCTATCTCGGCGACGCGCCGGCCACGCATCCGTACGCGTCGCCGGTCTACGCGGACCTGCGCGGTCTGCCGCCGCTGTTCTTGCAGGTGGGCAGCACCGAGGTGCTGCTCGACGACGCACGCCGCGTCGCCGACAACGCGCACGCGGCAGGAGTCGATTGCGAATGCGAGGTGTGGAAAAACCTGCCGCACGTGTGGCCGATGTTCGCGCCGTTCATGCCGGAGGCGAACCGCGCGCTCGATCGCGCGGCCGCGTTCGTGCGACGCGCGACGAGCCGCGCCGCGAACAGGGCTCAGGCGTCGAGCGTGACGTCGAGCGTCCGATAGACGGCTTCGATCGTTTGCTGGCCGTATTGCCGCTCGAGCCGCCGCACGGTGAAGTGCCCGTGCGCGACCTGCTGGAAGTGATCGATAAACACGGTGTTGACCATCGCGCCGAGCACCGCGCCGATCGCGGGAATCGATTTGGCAGCGATCTGTTCGCTGACCTGCACCGAAAAGCGCGCGGCGATCGCGTTGAGCAGCCGCAGCAGCGCCGCCGAGCCGTGGGTCGTGAAGCCCTTGCTGGCCACCTCGGACGACGCCTTCGACACCGCCTGCGCTAGCGCGCCGCGCATGAAGAAGTAGCCGAGGTCGGCGTCGTCGTCCTCGCTCGATGTACCACCCATGCCGAGCACGGTCAGGCATTGCAGCTGCGTGTCGACCGAGGTCAGGTCCTCGCCCTCGCTGCGCGCGATGTCGCAGATCGAGCGGAACATCAGCGTAGTCGTGACCGGCAGCTCGACTGGCAGCGCGATCAATCCAAACGCCCCGCCGGCCGCGCCGGTGGTCGCGACCGCGAACTTGTGCAGCAGGTTGTTCGGCTTGTCGGGCGCGAGAAGCCTGGCGTCCTCGCGCCGGCCGAGCGTGCGTAGCGCGATCGACAGACATTTGCGCAACGCGGCCTGCGTCGCATCGGACACTTTTTGGTTGGCGAACGCCGGGATGCGCGATAGCAGCTTCTCGATCGGCGCGCCGACGACGCTCGCGAGCTTCATCGTGAGCGCGGGGCTTTCGAGCTGGTGTTTCGCGCGCCGCAGCGCGGCGAGATCCTGCTCCGATAAGGATGGTGCTGCGAGCGAACTCGGCTGCATGGGCCTCCCTGGCATGTCATGCCTTGCGTACCTGGAGTCAGTCTACCGCGTTGCAAGACGCGTTCCGTCCCGCTTGGCGCGTCGCACCATGGTATGATCCCCAATCTTTTGACACGTCAACTTTTGCTCCATCAAAAATGGCTGTCCATACCGCCGCCCACCATTCGAGTGGGCAAGTCTTACCGTTTCGCGAATCCCTGCTGGCCATGCTCGGCATCTCGTTCGTCACGATGCTGGTCGCGCTCGACCAGACCGTGGTCGGCACCGCGCTGCCCACCATCGTGTCCGAACTCCGAGGCTTCGAGTTGTACGCATGGGTCGCAACCTCGTATCTGCTGACCTCGGTGATCACCGTGCCGATTTTCGGGCGGCTTGGCGATTATTACGGGCGCAAGCCGTTCGTGATTGCGTCGATCGTCGTGTTCACCGGCGCCTCGGTGCTGTGCGGCGCGGCCAACAGCATGCTGTTTCTCGTGCTCGCGCGCGGGTTGCAGGGCATTGGCGGCGGCATGCTCGTCGGCACCGCGTTCGCATGCATTCCCGATCTGTTCCCCGATTCCGTCGTGCGGCTGCGCTGGCAGGTGCTGATGAGCTCGGCGTTCGGCATCGCCAATGCGGTCGGCCCGTCGCTCGGCGGTTTTCTCACGCAGTACTACGGCTGGCGCTCGGTGTTCTATGTGAATTTGCCGGTCGGGATGCTGTCGCTGTTTTTCGTCTGGCGTTTCCTGCCGCATCTGCGGCACGTCGAACATACCGGCAAAATGCGGCTCGACTGGCCCGGCGCGCTGCTGATCGCGATCGCGCTCGGCTCACTGCAGCTGTTCGTCGAATTGCTGCCGAAGCACGGCGTCACGCTGAGCGCGTTCGCGCTGCTCGGGCTCGCCGTCGCGTCGGCCGTCACGCTGTGGAAATGGGAAAAGCGCTGCCCGACCGCGATCCTGCCCGTCGACATGTTCCGCAACCGCAGTCTGGCCGCGCTGTTCACGCTGGCCGTGCTCGGCGGCTTCACGATGTTCTCGCTGCTGTTCTACGCACCGCTGCTGTTCCAGGGCGGCTTCGGCATGTCGCCGAAAGAGGCGGGCCTCGTGATCACGCCGCTCGTCGTGTTCATCACGATCGGCAGTATCGCGAACGGGCGCGTCGTGTCGCGGGTGAAGAATCCGAACCTGATGCTGTACATCGGCTTTGCGATGGTCGCGCTGTCATGCCTTGGCATCGTCGTCGCGACCCGTTCGATGCAGCAATGGGTGCTGATGTCGTTCATGGTCGTCGGCGGCCTCGGGCTCGGCTTCGTGATGCCGAACCTGACGATCTTCGCGCAGCAGACCGCGGGCCGCGAACACCTCGGCATCGCGACCGCGCTGCTGCAGTCGCTGCGGATGATCGGTGGCATGATCGGCACGGCGCTGACCGGCACGCTCGTGACCCACATGTACAGGAGCGGTGTGCGCAATGCGCTCGAAGGCGCGGGCGCGTCGCACTGGTTCGCCGATCTCGGCGATCCGCAGATCCTGATCAACCGCGATGCGCAGACCACGCTCGTCGACCAGTTGACCCACGCTGGCCACAACGGCGCGATGTTGCTCGAAAGTGCGCGCGAGGCGCTGGTCGGGGCGATTCATCTGGGTCTCGCGATGGCCGCGGTGATCGCCGTCGTGTCGGTGTGGCAAACCCGCCGCGTGCCGCCGATCAAGCTGCAGCGCAAGCTCGAGCCGGTGATTCACGCAGACTGATTTTTGAACTTGGTGTTGGACAGGCAGATTATGGAAGAACAGGACCGCGTCGCCGTCATGCAGCAATTTGGTCGCACGTATCGGGCGTTCATGTCGGCATTCGAGGCCCAGGTGGGGCATCCGTTGCCACGCTGGCGCATTCTGCTCGCGCTGCGCGAGCAGGCCGGCGAGTCGTCGCAGAAGCGGCTCGTCGAGCGGTTGCGCGTCGATCCTGGCGCGCTCACGCGACAGTTGAAGGCGCTCGAAGGGTTGGGCTGGATCGCGCGCAGCATGGATACGCGCGATAACCGCGTGACCAACGTGCGCCTGACCGAAGCGGGCCACGCCGCGACCGAAGCGAGCCTGCCGCGTCGCAACGCGTTCTTGCACGACACGATGGCCGGGTTGCCGGATCAGGCGCTCGCGGCGTTGTCGAGCGCGCTGAAAATGTTGGAGACGCGCATCGGCGAGGTGACGGCCAACGCCAACGCCGCGACCGTGGCCGCCGCGCCGCAGGAGACCGCTGGCGACGAGGCGGCGCAGCGCATGTGATTTTTAGTCCGCGCGTGGCGATAAAAAAGGCTGTGAGCCCAGGGGCGGACAGCCTTTTTCTTTAGCGGAACAGATCGCGCTTCAGTCAGCGCGGCGTGGTCCGATCAGAAGAACGTCTCGATCACTTCCTTCACGCGATACTGCGGATCGACGACCAGCACCTGCTTCCACTTGTCGAACGTCAGGCACGGATGCGAGATGTCAAACGCGATCATGTCGCCCACTTTCAGATCGGCGCCGGCGGGAATCCGCAGATACGCGTGCTGATCCATCAGACCGAAGATCTCCCAGCCCTCGCTCGCGGCGATGTCGCGCGGCGCTTGCTGGCCCGGGCGATAGTGGCGCGCCGGCTCCGGCATGCCTGCGTCGAACGCGGAGTCGCGTTTGCCGAGGCCGATGATCGCGCGATCCGGCTCGGGAATGGACTGCACGTACGCCCACAATTGCAGCGCCGGCAGCAAGCCTTCGCCCATTTTCTTCGCGACCGGATTGCGCTTGAAGATGTCGGTCTGCGCCTTGCGATAGATGCCGACGTCATGCGTCAGATAGCAGCCGGGACGCAGCACGACCTCGACCTTGCCGGATTGCGTCGCCTGCGCGAACTCTTCGGCGACCACGTCGTACCACGCCGATCCCGCGCCCGATAGCACCGCCGGCGAGCGCGCGAAACGCCCCTGCTCGACAAGTTCGCGAGTGACCGCAACCGCGCCTTGCAGGAACGCGCGCACTTCGGGTTCTTCCTTCAGCACGCCTTCGTACAGTTCGACCCCCGCGAGCTTCAGCACGTCCGGATAGCGCGCGATCGCGTCGAGCACCGCGTTGCGCTGCGCTTCGTCGCGCACGCCGGTGCGTCCACCCGGCACGCCGAGTTCGAGCAGCACCTGCAGCGGCTTCTTCACCGAGGTGAAGAATTCGCCGAGTTGCTCGACGCCTTCAGCCGAATCGACGAGGCAGAAGAATTCGAAATCCGGATCGCTGAGCAATTCGGCGATCATCATCATGTTGTGACGGCCGACCAGCTGATTCGCCATCAGGATGCGCGAGACGCCGCCGTGGTACGCCGCGCGCACCTGATGAGCGGTGGCGAGCGTGATGCCCCACGCACCGGTTTCGAGCTGACGGCGAAACAGTTGCGGCGCCATCGTGGTCTTGCCGTGAGGCGCGAGCTTGACGCCGTATTCGGCAACGAACGCCTGCATCCATTTCAGGTTGTGCTCGACGCGATCGGCGTACAGCACGGCGGCCGGCAGGCTGACGTCCTCGGCGAGCAGGTTCCACTCGAGGCGCGCGGCGTCCTTCAGCTGGACGCTCGTGCCCGGAACCATGCCCAAGCCCTTGCTATAAGGATCAATCGTCGCGCCCTGATAGTTTGTAACTTTCATGTCTCCGATGCTCCATCGTCCGGGTAAATTGAGTTGGATTTGACTTTACCATGTTATCGAAAGTACGATGGCTGAACGAATGTTATTTAGTACCATGGGTTTCGAAGGCCGCCGGGAAGGGCCGCGAAAGCCGTGCCGCGAACCCCACCGCCTGCCATGAACCGTAGCGCCGAACCGCTCGCTTTCGACATCGTCGCGCGCATTGCCGAGTGCGCGCCGGAGTTGCGCTCGGCCGAACGCAAGGTCGCCGCGCTGATCCTCGACGATCTGACCGGCGCGTCGCGCGCGAGCATCGGCGCGCTGGCACAGCAGGCCGAGGTCAGCATCGCGACCGTCACGCGCTTCGCGAAGGCGGTCGGCTGCCGCGACGTGCGCGAACTCAAGCTGCGGCTCGCGCAGGCGGCCGCGGTCGGTCAGCGGTTTCTCGAGCGCGACACCGCAAGCGACGCACCCGAGCCGATCGCCACGCGCGTCTTCGACGAGCTGCAAACGGCGCTCGCGCACAATCATCAACTGCTGCGCCAGGCGCCGCTCGCCGAAGCGGCGGCCGCGCTGCGCGATGCGCGCATGATCTACGTGTTCGGCATGGGCGGCGGCTCGACCGCGCTCGCTGACGAAATGCGTTTCAGGCTCGTGCGCCTCGGCCGCCCGGTCGCGACCTATCAGGACGGGCTGTTGCAGCGCATGGTGGCGAGCACGGTGTCGCGCGAGTGCGTCGTGATCGCGCTGTCCACCACGGGGCGCGTGCCCGAGATGGTCGAGAACTGCAAGATCGCGCGCAGCTACGGTGCGACGGTGGTCGCGCTGACGGCGCCCGCGTCGCCGCTGGCGAAGCTCGCCAACTGGCTGATCCCGATCGTCGCGTTCGAAACCGATTTCATTTACAAGCCGTCGTCGTCCCGTTACGCGATGATGATGGCGCTCGATGTGCTCGTCACCGAACTTGCCGTCAGTCAGGGCGACGAAAGCCGCGAATTGCTGCGCCGCATGAAGCACGCGCTCGACGCGCACCGCGGCGGCGGCGATCGACAACCGTTAGGAGACTGATCCATGCATTCGCATCCCGAAGCCGCCGACACGCTGATCTTCGGCGCGCAACTGTACGACGGCACGGGCGCGCCGCCCGTCGAGCGCGACGTGGCAATCCGCGACGGCCGCATCGCCGCGATCGGCAATCTGTCGAACTGGCTCGCCGAAGAGGTGATCGAGGCCGAGGGGCGCGCGCTCGCGCCGGGCTTTATCGACGTGCACACGCACGACGACACGCATGTGATCCGCTCGCCGCAGATGCTGCCGAAGATCACCCAGGGCGTGACGACGGTGATCGTCGGCAATTGCGGGATCAGCGCGTCGCCGGTATCGCTGAAGAGCGATCCGCCCGATCCGATGAACCTGCTCGGCGAGCGCGACGCGTTCCAGTACCCGACCTTCGCCGACTATGTGAACGCGGTGAACGCCGCGCGGCCGGCGGTAAACGTCGGCGCGCTGATCGGCCACACGGCGTTGCGCAACAACCAGATGGACCGGCTCGATCGCGCGGCGACTGCCGAGGAAATCGAGCGCATGTGCGCGCAGCTCGAGGAAGCGCTCGCGCACGGCGCGCTCGGTCTCAGCTCGGGGCTCGCATACGGTTCGGCGTTCGCCGCGCCGACCGAGGAAGTGATGGCGCTCGCCGAGCCGCTCGCGGCCGCGGGCGCGTTGTACACGACCCATATGCGCACCGAGTTCGACGCGATTCTCGACGCGATGGACGAGGCCTACCGCGTCGGTCGTCATGCGCGTGTGCCGGTCGTGATCTCGCATCTGAAGTGCGCGGGGCCGTCGAACTGGGGGCGCAGCGTCGAGGTGCTGAAGTCGCTCGAAGGCGCGCGCGGCGGGCAGCCGGTCGGTTGCGACTGCTATCCGTACAACCGCAGCTCGTCGACGCTCGATCTGAAGCAGGTGACAGGCGACATCGACATCACGATCACGTGGTCCGAGCCGCATCCGGAAATGGCGGGCAAGCTGATCAAGGAAATCGCGGCCGAATGGGGCGTCTCGCAGCAGGAGGCGGGCAAGCGCCTGCAGCCGGCCGGCGCGGTCTATCACAACATGTCCGAAGACGACGTGCGGCGCATCCTGTCGCATCCGGCGACGATGGTCGGTTCCGACGGCCTGCCGAACGATCCGCTGCCGCATCCGCGGCTGTGGGGCGCGTTTCCGCGCGTGCTCGGCCACTATGCGCGCGATGCCGCTTTGCTGCCGCTCGAGGAAGCGGTGCGCAAGATGACGAGCCTGTCCGCGCGCCGCTTCGGACTCGCGCAACGCGGCGAAGTGCATATCGGCTATCACGCCGACCTTGTGCTGTTCGATCCGGCGAAAGTGCATGACGTGGCGACGTTCGACAAGCCCCAGCAGCCCGCTGCCGGCATCGACGCGGTGTGGGTCAACGGCGTGCTGTCGTATCGCGATGGCGCGGTGACGGGCGAGCGGGCTGGCCGGTTCGTCACGCGCGGTGCGCCGTCGAAGGGCGATGCGCAGGGCGCGTTCTGATTTTTTATCGATTGATGGCGGCACGCGCGGCAAGGGCGCCGCGCGTGCCCGACTTTTTAAGGAGTGTGACGATGAAGCGATATGGCGTGGAAGGCGGAAAGGGAACGGGCGGTCAGGTGATGCCGTTCGCGCGCGCGGTCGAGGCGGACGGCTGGCTGTTCGTGTCGGGCCAGACGCCGATGGAAAACGGCGAAGTGATCAACGGCGGCATCGTCGAGCAATCTCACAAGGCGATCCAGAACGTGTTCGCGATCCTGAAGGAAGCGGGCTATGGCGCCGAGCACGTCGTGCGTTGCGGCGTGTGGCTCGACGATCCGCGCGACTTCGCGTCGTTCAACAAGGTGTTTCGCGAGTATTTTGGCGAGAATCCGCCGGCGCGCGCGTGCGTGGTGTCGTCGATGGTGATCGACTGCAAGGTCGAGGTGGATTGCGTCGCGTATAAGAAGCCGGCGGCCTGATCGCTTTGATGGCTTTCATGTGACGAGGGCGCCGCAGGTCGTGATGGCCTGCGGCGCCCTCGTCGCGTTTACCGCTGTTTTTTGTGTTGGAGTTACTGCCGCGCGAGCCGCATGTTGTCCGGCATCGGCAGGTTGTAGTTGGTGCGGAACGGGTTGATGTCGAGCCCGCCGCGGCGCGTGTAGCGCGCATACACGGCGAGCTTCAGCGGTTTGCACATCTTCATGATGTCGACGAAGATTCGCTCGACGCATTGCTCATGAAACCCGGTGTGATTGCGGTACGAGATGATGTATCGCAAGAGGCCCGCGTGATCGATCTGCGGGCCTGCGTAGTGGATCTGCACGCTGCCCCAGTCCGGCTGACCGGTCACCGGGCAGTTCGACTTCAGCAGGTTCGAGAACAGCGTTTCCTCGACCGGCGCTTCGTCGCGCGCCGCGCTCAAAAGTGACGCGTCCGGCTGATAGACGCTCGCCTCGAGTTCGAGCCGGTCGAGCGACAGACCGGCGAATTCTTCCATTTTCAGCTTGCCGAATTCGTGCGGTGTGCTCAGATGTACCGACACGGTCGCGCCGCACGACGCGGACACGTCGCGCCTGATCGTGTCGCGCACGCTCTCGGCCGAGTCGAACGCAGTCTGCGCGAACGAGCCCAGATACAGCTTGAACGATTTCGACTCGACGATGTTCGGCGAGTCGGCCGGCACGAAGAACGTCGCGACGGCGATCTGCGGCTTGCCGCGCGCGTTCAGCCACGACAGCTCGTAGGCGTTCCAGATGTCGGTGCCGAAAAACGGCAGTCGCGCGGTAATGCCGATCGCCTCGCGCGCATGGCTGCGCGAAATCGGAAATAGCAGCGTCGGATCGTATTGTTCGGTGTAAGTCGAGGACTTGCCGAGCGGGGATTGTTCGGGTGTCATGATGCGTTCACGATGCCACTCAGCACGTGCCCTGTCGCGGTTACGACGCGGGCCGATTCGCAGTGGCCGATCTGGTCGTCGAAGAAAAGGTCAGGCTCGAACTCGCGCAGAAATGCGCTTTTGTCGAGGCCGCCGAGGAACATCGCTTCGTCGATTTCGATGTTCCATGCCATCAGGGTGCGGATCGCGCGCTCATGCGCGGGAGCCGAGCGCGCCGTCACCAGCGCCGTGCGAATGCGCATCGGCGCGGCCGCGTCCGCGAGTTTTTGCAGCCGGTGGAGTGCTTCGAGCAGCGGCTTGAGCGGACCGTCCGCGAGCGGCAGATGCTTGTTGTCGATCTCGTGACCGACGAACGCGCGCAGGCCGTCTTGCTGGAAGATGCGTTCCGCTTCGTCGGAAAACAAGACCGCATCGCCGTCGAACGCAATGCGGATTTCGTCCGGGTATTTGCTCGCCATTTTCGCCGATTCCGGCAACACGCGTGCGGCTGGGAAGCCAGCGGCGAGCGCATCGCGCACGTCGTGCTGATTCGCCGACAAAAACAGCGAGGCGTTCAGCGGCTTCAGATAACCGAACGGCGCGCGGCCGCGCGTGAACACGCCGCGCTCGATCGCGAGCCCGTGTTCGCGGCAGGAATGAAACGCGCGCAGACCGCTGATCGGATCGCTGCGCGACAGGATCACCACTTCGACGCGATGACCGCCGGCGTTCAGCGCAAGCAGCTTGCGGATCAGCGGAAACGCGACGCCCGGTTTCGCGGGCACGTTCAGACGCTCGCGCTGCAACGCTTCGTAAGCCTGCAGGTCGCCGGCCTCGTAGACACGGTTCTCTTCCTCGAAGTCGAACAGCGCGCGCGACGAGATTGCGACCACCAGTTTGTCGACGAGCGAAAGCGCCATCGTTGCGTTCCGGTTCGAAGAGATCAGGCGAGAAAGAGACGATAGACCGGATTCTTCGTCTCTTCCCAGCACGGATAGCCGAGCGTTTCGATGAAGCGCTCGAACGCCGCGTGGTCGCTTCCGGGCACCTGAATGCCGACCAGAATCGAGCTGTAGTCCGCGCCCTGGTTGCGGTAGTGGAACAGGCTGATGTTCCAGTTCGGCGCCATCGACGACAGGAATTTCATCAGCGCGCCCGGACGTTCCGGAAACTCGAAGCGAAACAGTCGTTCGTCGCGCGCGAGCGGCGAGCGGCCGCCGACCATGTAGCGGATGTGCTGCTTCGACAGTTCGTCGAAGGTCAGGTCGACGGTGGCAAAACCGTGCGCTTCGAACGCGCCGGCGATCTGCGCCGATTCGCTGCGATTGCGGATCTGCACGCCGACGAAAATATGCGCCGAGTTCGCGTCGGCGATCCGGTAGTTGAACTCGGTGACGCTGCGCGTGCCGAGCAGCTCGCAGAAGCGCCTGAAGCTGCCGCGCTCTTCGGGGATCGTCACCGCGAAGACCGCTTCGCGCGCTTCGCCCACTTCCGCGCGTTCGGCGACGAAGCGCATGCGGTCGAAGTTCATGTTCGCGCCCGACGTGATCGCGATCAGCGTCTGGTTCTCGATGCCTTCCCGTTCGGCATACTGCTTGGCGCCGGCCACCGCGAGCGAGCCCGCCGGTTCGAGCACGCTGCGCGTGTCCTGGAACACGTCCTTGATCGCGGCGCACAGCGCATCGGTGTTCACGAGCAGCACTTCGTCGAGATATTCGCGGCACAGACGGAAGGTCTCTTCGCCGACGAGCTTCACCGCGGTGCCGTCGGAGAACAGGCCCACTTCGTTCAGCGTCACACGCTCGCCCGCCTGCAACGACGCGGCCATCGCGCACGAATCGTCGGTCTGCACGCCGATCACCTTGATCTCGGGGCGCACCGATTTCACGTAGGCGGCGACACCGGCCGCAAGACCGCCGCCGCCGATCGGCACGAAGATCGCGTGAATCGGCCCCTGGTGCTGGCTGAGGATTTCCATCGCGACGGTGCCCTGGCCGGCGATCACGTACGGATCGTCGAACGGATGCACGAAGGTCAGGCCGCGCTCTTCCTGCAGCTTGACCGCGTGACCATAGGCGTCGCTATACGACTCACCGAACTGCACGATCTCGACGGTCGGCCCGCCATGCGTGCGGATCGCGTCGACCTTGAGCTGCGGCGTCGTCACCGGCACGACGATGATCGCCTTCACGCCCATGCGTGCCGCCGATAACGCCACGCCCTGCGCATGATTGCCCGCCGACGCGGTGATCACGCCGCGACTGAGCGCCTCGGCCGGAATATGCGCCATCTTGTTGTATGCGCCGCGCAGCTTGAACGAGAACACCGGCTGGTTGTCCTCGCGCTTCAGATAGACCGGGTTGCGCAGCCGCGCCGACAGGTTCGGCGCGCGTTCGAGTTCGGTCTCGCGCGCCACGTCATAGACGCGCGCGGTCAGGGTCTTTTTCAGGTAGTCGTGGGAAGCCATGCGGGTGGCGCGGTGCGCTGTGTAAAACGGGAAGACGTCAATGATAGCGCCAACGGTGCCCGCTCTGGCCGTTCAGCGCGCTCCGCGGACGGGTGCCGTGCACTTAACCGGGCCGTATCGGAATTGCGCGATCGAAGCTCGCCCAACCGTCCGGCCGGTCAATGGACGGTATGCGAAAACGCCGCCGGATTCATCGCCAAAACCTCCGAACCCCCGCCGCCGCCCGATTCCCACCGTCAACGCGTGGCGGAATGATGCGGTAGAATTTCGTTTTGGAATAAGGATCGGAAGATGCACTGGCAGCCTCGGATCGCCCATTTAATGCCCGTCCCGCGCGAATCCTGCCCCGCGGCGGAACGGCATGTCCGCCACGCGCGATCGTGTAGCTGTCTCTGAGTGCCGCGAAGCGACCGCCGTGAGTTGGCCGCCGGTCGTGCTTGCTCCCCTTGAAGCCCTAGAAGATTTCAAGCATTGCGCCCCACGCGCATTGTCCGCCGACGCCTCGTGACGAGTGCGCCAGGCTGACCTACCGAGTCGTCCAACCATGAACGCACCTCAAGTTTTCGATCCGCACGGCGCCGCCGGCGCGGTGGCCGCCGATCCCGAAGCGCGCCTGCGCGAAATTCCCTACAACTACACGTCGTTCTCCGACCGCGAAATCGTCATCCGCCTGCTCGGCAACGACGCCTGGGACGCGCTCGCCGAACTGCGCGCCGAACGCCGCACCGGCCGCTCGGCGCGCATGCTGTACGAAGTGCTCGGCGATATCTGGGTGGTGCGCCGCAATCCGTATCTGCAGGACGACCTGCTCGACAACCCGAAGCGCCGCGCGCTGTTGATCGAGGCGCTCAATCACCGTCTCGCCGAAATCGAGAAGCGCCGCCGCGCCGATCTGCGCGAACACGGCGACGAAGCCGGCGTCGATCGCGCCGCGCGCGTCGAAAAGCTGGTGCAGGCCGCGCGCCGCGCGATCGACCAATTCGCCAGCGAATTCCAGCAGACCTACGACCTGCGCCGCCGTTCTACGCGCGTGCTCGGCAAGGTCACGCAGAAGGACAACATCAAGTTCGACGGCCTGTCGCGCGTCTCGCACGTGACCGACGCGACCGACTGGCGCGTCGAATACCCGTTCGTCGTGCTGACGCCGGACTCCGAGGCCGAAATCGCCGGCATGATCAAGGCCTGCTTCGAACTCGGCCTGACCGTGATTCCGCGCGGCGGCGGCACCGGCTACACGGGCGGCGCGGTGCCGCTCACGCCGTTCTCGGCCGTCATCAACACCGAAAAGCTCGAACAGCTCGGCCCGGTCGAAATGACCCAGTTGCCGGGCGTCGATCGCAAGGTCGCGACGATTTTCTCGGGCGCGGGCGTCGTCACCCGCCGCGTGACCGAAGCGGCCGAGCAGGCCGGCTTCGTGTTCGCGGTCGACCCGACCTCGCTCGACGCGTCCTGCGTCGGCGGCAACGTCGCGATGAACGCGGGTGGCAAGAAGGCGGTGCTGTGGGGCACGGCGCTCGACAACCTCGCGTGGTGGCGCATGGTCGACCCGGAAGGGAACTGGCTCGAAGTCACGCGTCTCGAGCACAACATGGGCAAGATCCACGACATCGAAGTCGCGCGTTTCGAGCTCAAATGGTTCGACGGCAACTACGCGCCGGCCGAGAAGCTGCTGCGCACCGAAGCGCTGGACATCAAGGGCCGCGTGTTCCGCAAGGAAGGCCTCGGCAAGGACGTCACCGACAAATTCCTCGCCGGTCTGCCGGGCGTGCAGAAGGAAGGCTGCGACGGCCTCATCACGTCCGCGCGCTGGGTGCTGCACAAGATGCCTGCGCATACGCGCACCGTCTGTCTCGAGTTCTTCGGCCAGGCGCGCGAGGCGATTCCGAGCATCGTCGAAATCAAGGACTACCTGTTCGAGACGTCGCGCCAGGGCGGCGCGATTCTCGCGGGTCTCGAGCATCTTGACGAGCGCTATCTGCGCGCGGTCGGCTATGCGACCAAGAGCAAACGCAACGCGTTTCCGAAGATGGTGCTGATCGGCGATATCGTCGGTAACGACGCGGACGCGGTCGCGCAGGCCACCTCGGAAGTCGTGCGCATGGCCAACGGCAAGAGCGGCGAAGGTTTCGTCGCCGTCAGCGCCGAGGCCCGCAAGCGCTTCTGGCTCGACCGCAGCCGTACGGCCGCGATCGCAAAGCACACCAACGCGTTCAAGATCAACGAAGACGTCGTGATTCCGCTCGACCGCATGGGCGAATACACGGACGGCATCGAGCGCATCAACATCGAGCTGTCGCTGAAGAACAAGCTGCAACTGGTCGACGCGCTCGAAGCGTTCTTCAAGGGCGGCAAGCTGCCGCTCGGCAAGAGCGACGACGCGAACGAAATCCCGAGCGCCGAGCTGCTCGAAGACCGCGTGCAGCAGGCGCTCGATCTACTCGCGCGCGTGCGCACGCGCTGGGAATTCGTGCGCGGCAAGCTCGACCTGTCGCTGCGCGAGGCGCAGCACTACCTGGTCGGCCTCGGCTACGAGTCGCTCGCCGAAAAGTTCGCCGACCGCGTCGACGCGCAACCCGACGCAACCGTATTCCACCTCGCGCAGGACCGCACGATTCGCGTGTCGTGGAAGCAGGAAATCCGCGCCGAATTGCGGCAGATTTTCAACGGCGGCGAGTTCAAGCCGATCCTCGACGAAGCCCAGGCGATCCACAAGCAGGTGCTGCGCGGGCGCGTGTTCGTCGCGCTGCACATGCACGCGGGCGACGGCAACGTCCACACGAACCTGCCGGTCAACTCCGATAACTACGAGATGCTGCAGGACGCGCACACGGCGGTCGCGCGCATCATGAAGCTCGCGCGTTCGCTCGACGGTGTGATCTCCGGCGAGCACGGCATCGGCATCACGAAGCTCGAATTCCTGACCGACGACGAGATCGGCGAATTCCGCAAGTACAAGCAGCGCGTCGATCCGCATGGCCGCTTCAACGCGGGCAAGCTGCTCGAAGGCGCGGACCTGCGCAACGCGTACACGCCGAGCTTCGGCCTGATGGGCTACGAATCGCTGATCATGCAGCAGTCCGATATCGGCGCGATTTCCGAGTCGATCAAGGACTGCCTGCGCTGCGGCAAGTGCAAGCCCGTCTGCGCGACCCACGTGCCGCGCGCGAACCTGCTGTACAGCCCGCGCAACAAGATTCTCGCCACGTCCTTGCTGGTCGAGGCATTCCTGTACGAAGAGCAGACGCGCCGCGGCGTGTCGATCAAGCACTGGGACGAGTTCAACGACGTCGCCGATCACTGCACTGTCTGCCACAAGTGCGTGACGCCGTGCCCGGTGAAGATCGACTTCGGCGACGTGTCGATGAACATGCGCAACCTGTTGCGCAAGATGGGCAAGAAGAAGTTCAATCCGGGCAACGCCGCGGGCATGTTTTTCCTGAACGCGACCAACCCGCAGACCATCAACCTCGCGCGCACCGCGATGATGGGCGTCGGCTACAAGGCGCAGCGCCTCGGCAATGAAGTGCTGAAGAAGTTCGCGAAGAAGCAGACCGCGCATCCGCCCGCCACGGTCGGCAAGCCGGTGATCACGCAGCAGGTGATCCACTTCATGAACAAGAAGATGCCGGGCAACCTGCCGAAGAAGACCGCGCGCGCCTTGCTCGATATCGAGGACAACAAGATCGTCCCGATCATCCGCAATCCGAAGACGACCACCGCCGACACCGAAGCAGTGTTCTACTTCCCGGGCTGCGGCTCCGAGCGGCTGTTCTCGCAGGTTGGTCTCGCGACCCAGGCAATGCTGTGGGAGGCGGGCGTGCAGACCGTGCTGCCGCCGGGCTACCTGTGCTGTGGCTATCCGCAGCGCGGCTCGGGCCAGTACGACAAAGCCGAGCAGATCGTCACCGACAACCGCGTGCTGTTCCACCGCGTCGCCAATACGCTGAACTACCTCGACATCAAGACGGTGGTGGTGTCGTGCGGCACCTGCTACGACCAGCTCGCCGGTTACGAATTCGAAAAGATCTTCCCGGGCTGCCGGATCATCGACATCCACGAGTATCTGCTGGAAAAAGGCATCAAGCTCGATGGCGTGAACGGCGTGCGCTACATGTACCACGACCCGTGCCATTCGCCGATCAAGACGATGGACCCGGTCAAGCTCGTCAATCAGTTGATGGGTTCGGAGCAGGACGGCTACAAGATCGAGAAGAACGACCGCTGCTGCGGCGAATCGGGCACGCTCGCGGTCACGCGTCCCGACATCTCGACCCAGGTGCGCTTCCGCAAGGAAGAAGAAATCCGCAAGGGCGCGGCGAAGCTGCGCGGCATTCCTCTCGTCGCCGAAGCGGGCGCGAACGCGATCAATCCGGCCAATGCATCGGCCGGCGCCGCGGGCGCGCCGAACGGTTCGGTGCTGAAGGCCGGCGACGGTCCGCAGCCCAATCACGGAAACGCGGGTTCGACCGACGTCAAGATCCTCACGAGTTGCCCGTCGTGCCTGCAAGGGCTGTCGCGCTACAACGAAGACGCGGGTACCGAGGCGGACTACATCGTGGTCGAGATGGCACGTCACGTGCTCGGCGAAAACTGGATGGCGGACTACGTTCAACGGGCGAACAATGGCGGAATCGAGCGCGTGCTGGTTTAATGGCACGACCAACGATTTTTGCCGAGGACGACGATGGACTGCGTTTTTTGCCGTGAAGACGGCGGCCATGTGCTGTGGCAGGACGACGCGCTGCGAGTCGTCCTCGCCGACGAACAAGACTACCCGGGCTTTTGCCGGGTCATCTGGAACGCTCACGTCGCCGAGTTTTCGGATCTTTCTGCCGACGAGCGCGATCACGTGATGAAGGCCGTGTACGCGGTCGAGCGTGCGCAGCGGCGCGTGATGCAGCCCGCGAAGGTCAATCTCGCGAGCCTCGGCAACCAGGTGCCGCACGTGCACTGGCACGTGATTCCGCGTTTCTCGAACGACGCGCATTTCCCCCTGCCGATCTGGGCGCCGCGCCAGCGCACGGTGTCCGAAGCGATGTTGTCGTCGCGCCGCGCGCACGCCACGCTGCTGCGCGAAGCCGTGCGGCAGGAAATTGAACAGGCGCTGGGCTGAGCGTCGCTGAACCCGTCGCCGCGCATCGCCGGACTGCCGTCGGCGTGCGAGGCGGCCGATCCGACGTTATCACCCGCCGTTATCTGATGAGGCCAACATGAGCGGATTGACTCCCGAGACGCCGGTGCCGACAGGCGTGATCTTGCATTCGAAGTCGCGCGTGCTCGAACTGCAGTACGCGAACGGCGAAGCGTATCGGCTACCGTTCGAACTGCTGCGCGTGTATTCGCCGTCGGCGGAAGTGATGGGCCACGGGCCCGGCCAGGAAACCCTGCAGACCGGCAAGCGCGACGTGACGATCACGATGATCGAAGGCGTCGGCAATTACGCGCTGCAGCCGACCTTCTCCGATGGACACGCCACCGGTATCTACTCGTGGGACCTGCTGTATGACATGGCCGTGCGTCAGGATGAACTCTGGCGCGCGTATCTCGCCAAACTGGCAGCGGCCGGCATCGACCGCGACACGCCGATGGTGCCCGCCGCGGCTGCGCACGGGCACTGTCACTGATACGATTCGCCCCCGAACGCCGCTCGAGCGGCGCAACATTCAAGAACACGCGAAAGGACGAGCGCGATGAGCAAAACCCACTTCGGCTTTCAATCGGTCGACGAACAGGACAAGGCGCAGAAGGTGGCGGGGGTGTTCCACTCGGTGGCCGCCAACTACGACCTGATGAACGACCTGATGTCGGGCGGATTGCACCGGGCGTGGAAGGTGTTCACGATCGCCCAGGCGAACGTGCGGCCGGGCTACAAGGTGCTCGACATCGCGGGCGGCACGGGCGACCTGTCGAAAGCATTCGCGAAGCAGGCGGGCGAAACGGGCGAGGTCTGGCATACCGACATCAATGAATCGATGCTGCGCGTGGGCCGCGACCGGCTGCTCGACAAGGGCATCATCACGCCGGCGCTGCTGTGCGATGCCGAGAAAATCCCGTTTCCGGACAACTACTTCGACGTCGTGACGGTCGCGTTCGGCTTGCGCAACATGACACATAAGGACATCGCGCTCGCCGAGATGCGTCGTGTGCTGAAACCGGCCGGGCGGCTGCTCGTGCTCGAGTTCTCGAAGGTATGGGATCCGCTGAAGAAGGTCTACGATCTGTATTCGTTCAAGGTGTTGCCGTGGCTCGGCGAGCGCTTCGCCAAGGACGCGGAAAGCTACCAGTACCTGGCGGAATCGATCCGCATGCATCCGGACCAGGAAACTTTGAAAACTATGATGGAACAAGCTGGTCTCGACGGCGTCAAATATTACAATTTGTCAGCTGGCGTGGTAGCTTTGCATGTGGGGACCAAATACTAGAGTCCCTAACCCATCGATTTTTAAAGGAAAGTGCGAAATGTCCGATTCGAATTTGTTATCTACTCGTAAGGTTAAGGGGGCGCTGGCGAGAAGAATCGGACTGATCGCGATGGTCGGTCTGCTGATGGCCGGCACGCTTGCCTCTCTCGACGCCGAAGCACGCCGCATGGGCGGAGGCCGCAGCTTCGGCCGTCAATCGAATAGTCTGCAGCAGCGCCAGACGCCGCCGCCGTCCCAGCCGGCGCAGAACAATCAGGCCACGCAGCAGAGCGCGCAGGCGGCGCCTGCGACTAAGCCCACGCCGCCCGCCGCGCCGAACCGCAATCGCTGGCTCGGGCCCATAGCCGGTCTCGCGGCCGGTCTCGGCATCGCCGCATTGCTGTCGCATTTCGGGCTCGGCGAGGCGTTCGCCGGCATGTTCGCGAACGTGATCGTGATCGCGTTGATCGCGATTGTGGTGATCTGGCTCATCCGCCGCTTCACCGGCCGTAAGCGCGATGCGGCGCAGCCTGCCTACGCGGGCACGGCGCCGTCGCTGAACACGAAAGGCACCGACTATATTCAGGAGCCGCGTTACACGGCGCCGCCCACCGGCTCGTATCTCGAACCGCAGGGCAACCCGTTGACCACGCCATCGCTCGGCGCGACGCCGTCGGTGCCGGCCGGCTTCGATTCGGAAGCGTTTCTGCGTAACGCGAAGGTGTACTTCGTGCGCCTGCAGGCCGCGTGGGACGTCGGCAACGTCGAGGACATCCGCGAATTCACGACGCCGGAAATGTTCGCCGAAGTGCGCGTCGATCTCGCGTCGCGCGGCACGCAGCCGACCCAGACCGACGTCGTGCAGTTGAACGCCGAGCTGCTTGGCGTCGAGGAGCGCGCGAACGAATCCTTCGCGAGCGTGCGCTTCTCCGGTTTGATCCGCGAGGAGCCGGGCGCGGCGGCCGAGCCGTTCGTCGAAGTCTGGAATCTGACGAAGGCGAACCGCACTGGCGAAGGCTGGCTGCTTGCCGGCATCCAGCAGGTCGAGCAACACTGACATGCCGAAGCATCGAGTCGCGTTTGCCTCGAAAAGAGCCGGCCACGGCATGGCGATTCCTCACCTCGCGCATGGCTTAGGCCGTTCGGCATAGCAGGCCGCGAAGCGAACGGACGTTACAATGGGAGCCCGCGCAAGCACCTCGCTCGCGCGGGTTTTTTCTTGCCACCTTCGATGACCCTCGCCGCCAAGCCCTTCGCTGCTGCTGTCAATCATCTGCTCGCCCGCGAATCGTGGGCCCGCGAGCGCCTCGCCCCGTACGCGGGCAAGACCGCTCGCCTGTCATGTCCGCCGGTTGTGCTCGCGCTGCTCGTGCAGCCCGACGGCTATCTCGGTACGCTCGACGAAGCCGATGCGCATCAGTTCGACGTGACGATCTCGGTGCCGTCCGACGCACTGCCGGCGTTCCTGCAAGGTGGCCAGGCCGCGGTGATGAAGCACGTGAAGATCGAGGGCGACGCCGAGTTCGCGACCGTGATCGCGAAGCTCGTCGAGCATCTGCGCTGGGAGCCGGAGGAAGATCTCGCGAAGCTGATCGGTGACGGACCCGCGTGGCGCATCACGTCGCTAGTCCGCTCAGTCAGCGAGCATGTGCAGCGCACCGGTCGCAATCTGCTCGACACCGCCGCCGAGTACCTGCTCGACGAAAATCCGCAACTGGTGCGGCGCACCGCGCTCGCTGACTTCAACGTCGAGCTGGCGCGCGCGCGCGATTCGCTCGCGCGCGTCGAAAAGCGCATCGAGCGCATCGAACAGAAGGTCGAAGCCCGCGGCGCGCAAACGCCGGGCGGCGCCGCCACGTCGCGCGGCACGCGCTAGTCACCGGGCCCAGCCATGCGTTTTCTGCGTTTTCTCAAGATATTTTTCACGGTCATCCGCTTCGGCCTCGACGAAATGATGTTGAGCCGCATCAACGACCGGCGCGTGCGTCTGCTGCTGCGCATCACGACGCTCGGCCGCAAGTTCGATGCGCCGCCGGGCGTGCGTCTGCGGCTCGCGCTCGAAAGCCTCGGGCCGATCTTCGTCAAGTTCGGCCAGGTGCTGTCGACCCGTCGCGATCTGCTGCCGGTCGATATCGCCAACGAACTTGCCAAGCTGCAGGACCAGGTGCCGCCGTTCGATTCGGCGGTCGCGATCGCGCTCGTCGAGAAGTCGCTCGGCGCGCCGGTCGACGTGCTGTTCGACGATTTCGAGCGGGTGCCGGTCGCGAGCGCGTCGATCGCACAGGTCCACTTCGCGAAGGTGAAGGCCGGCCAGCATGCGGGCAAGGCGGTCGCGGTGAAGGTGCTGCGCCCCAAGATGCTGCCGGTGATCGATTCCGACCTCGCGCTGTTGCGCGACATCGCCGTGTGGGCCGAGCGTCTGTGGGCCGACGGCAAGCGCCTGAAGCCGCGCGAGGTGGTCGCCGAATTCGACAAATACCTGCACGACGAACTCGACCTGATGCGCGAGGCCGCCAACGGCAGCCAGTTGCGGCGCAACTTCCTGGGGCTCGACCTGCTGCTCGTGCCCGAGATGTACTGGGAGTTCTGCACGCCCACGGTGCTCGTGATGGAGCGCATGGTCGGCGTGCCGATCAGCCAGGTCGATACGTTGCGCGCGGCGGGTGTCGACATCCCGAAGCTCGCGCGCGAGGGCGTCGAAATTTTCTTCACGCAGGTGTTCCGCGACGGCTTTTTCCACGCCGACATGCACCCCGGCAACATCCAGGTGAGCCTCGATCCCGCGCACTTCGGCCGCTATATCGCGCTTGACTTCGGCATCATCGGCGCGCTGTCGGACTTCGACAAAAACTACCTCGCGCAGAACTTCCTCGCGTTCTTCAAGCGCGACTACCATCGCGTCGCGACGCTGCATCTGGAGTCGGGCTGGGTGCCGCCGAGCACGCGCGTCGAGGAGCTCGAAAGCGCGATCCGCGCGGTCTGCGAACCGTATTTCGATCGCGCGCTGAAGGACATTTCTCTCGGCCAGGTGCTGATGCGTCTGTTCTCGACGTCGCGGCGCTTCAACGTCGAGATCCAGCCGCAGCTCGTGTTGCTGCAAAAGACGATGCTGAACGTGGAAGGCCTAGGCCGTTCGCTCGATCCCGAACTGGATCTGTGGAAGACCGCGAAGCCCTATCTCGAGCGCTGGATGAACGAGCAGATCGGCTTGCGCGGCTGGTACGAGCGTCTGAAGATCGAGGCGCCGCAGTGGAGCAAGACGCTGCCGCAGTTGCCGCGCCTCGTCCATAACATGCTGGCCGAGCGCCATCATCCGGTGGGCGGCGCGAACGACGACGTGATCCGTCAGATCCTGCTCGAGCAAAAGCGCACCAACCGTCTGCTGCAAGGCCTGCTGCTGTTCGGCGTGGCGGTCGGCGTCGGCGCGATGCTGGCGCGTGCGTTCCTGGTACTGGCTTATGGAGGTTAGATTCCGATGAGCGATCCGACCCAACCCGCCGCGCCCGATTTCGCAACCCGCGATCCCGACTCGCCCGAGTTCTGGGACGAACGCTTCGAGCGCCATTTCACGCCGTGGGATCAGGCGGGCGTGCCGTCCGCGTTTCGCGCGTTCGCCGAACGGCACCGCAACGTGGCCGTGCTGATTCCAGGCTGCGGCAGCGCGCACGAAGCGGTATGGCTCGCGCGTCAGGGCAACCCGGTACGCGCGATCGACTTCTCGCCGGCCGCCGTGGCGGCGGCACGCGAGCAGCTCGGCGCGCATGCATCGCTGGTCGAACAGGCGGATTTCTTCACCTATGCGCCACCGTTCGTACCGGCATGGATCTATGAGCGCGCATTCTTCTGCGCGCTGCCGCCGGCGCGCCGCGCCGACTACGCGCAGCGCATGGGCGAACTGCTGCCGGCCGGCGGGTTGCTGGCGGGCATCTTTTTCATCGGCGCGACGCCGAAAGGGCCGCCGTTCGGCGTCGAACGCGGCGAGCTCGATGCGCTGCTCACGCCACACTTCGAGCTGGTCGAAGACGAAGCGGTCGACGACTCGATCGCCGTATTCGCCGGACGCGAGCGCTGGCTCACCTGGCGGCGTCGCGGCTAACGCCACGCGCGCCGCTCTTGAGAGGTCCGGGGCTCGTCCCCATCTGGCGCGGTGGCGGGCGCGTCGTGCGTCCGCTTCCCGAAATCCGGGGAACGGACATCGTTTGCGGCTATAATTCAAGGCTTTGCAAGCGTTTACAAGATTTCAGTAGGGATTTGGAGTAAGAGAGGATCATGCCGATCTACGCTTATCGTTGCGGGTCATGCGGTTTCGGGAAGGACGTGCTCCAGAAAATGAGCGACCCCCAGTTGACGCAGTGTCCCGAGTGCGGAAAAGACACCTTTAGCAAACAACTCACGGCCGCCGGCTTCCAGTTGAAAGGCTCCGGCTGGTACGTGACCGATTTCCGCGGCAGCACGAGCGCGCCGGCCGCGTCGGAAGCGAAGTCCGAGCCGGCCGCAGTCGCTGCCCCGGCTGCATCGGCTGCCGCGCCCGCGGCCCCCGCCGCAGCGCCCGCCGCCGCGAGCCCGAGCGGTTCCGGCAGCGCCTAGTGGGACTGCCGCCCCGCGCGGGCGGCGTATCTACCGCGCATGGGCTTCGGCCCGCGCAGCTTTCTGGCGGTACACATGACGACGAAGAAATTCACGCTCAAATCGGTGTTTCTGACCGGCCTGCTGGTGCTGGTGCCTCTGGCCATCACACTGTGGGTGCTCGGTCTGGTCATCGGCACGATGGACCAGACGCTGTTGCTGCTGCCTACCTCGTGGCAGCCGGAACGCACGATCGGCTATCGCTTGCCGGGCCTCGGCGCGGTGCTCACGCTCGCGTTCATCTTCGTCGTCGGGCTGTTGACGCAGAACTTCATTGGGCAGAAGCTCGTGAAGTGGTGGGAACTGCTGGTCGCGCACATTCCGGTGGTCGGCCCGCTCTACACCAGCGTGAAGCAGGTGTCCGACACGCTGCTCTCGAGCAGCGGCAATGCATTCCGCAAGGCGCTGCTGATCGAGTACCCGCGCCGCGGGTCCTATACGATCGCGTTTCTGACCGGCATCCCGGGCGGCGACGTGGCCAACCATCTGAAAGAAGAGTACGTCAGCGTATACGTGCCGACCACACCGAACCCGACGTCCGGCTTCTTCCTGATGGTGCCGAAAAGCGAAGTGATCGAGCTCGACATGACGGTCGACGCTGCGCTCAAGTACATTGTCTCGATGGGCGTCGTGGCGCCGTCCGCGCCGCCGCCGGCGCCGGTGCGCCGCGCCACCGTCGAGCCCCCGCTCTAATGCCGGCGCGCAACGCTTCATGCAGGATCGTCTGCGGCGCGCCGTTCAACCAATGCAAAACGAAAGACAAACATCATGTCGATGAGATCTGAATACTGCGGTCTGGTGACCGAAGAACTGCTGGGCCAATCCGTCTCGCTGTGCGGCTGGGTAAGCCGCCGCCGCGACCATGGCGGCGTCATCTTCATCGACTTGCGCGATCGCGAAGGGCTCGTTCAGGTCGTCTGCGATCCGGATCGCGCTGACATGTTCAAGGTCGCCGAAGGCGTGCGCAACGAGTTCTGCGTGCAGGTCAAGGGTGTCGTGCGCGGCCGTCCGGAAGGCACGACCAATGCCTCGCTGAAGAGCGGCAAGATCGAAGTGCTGTGCCACGAGCTGATCGTGCTGAACGCGTCGGTCACGCCGCCGTTCCAGCTCGACGATGACAACCTGTCGGAAACCACGCGCCTCACGCATCGCGTGCTCGACCTGCGCCGTCCGCAGATGCAGCACAACCTGCGTCTGCGCTATCGTGTCGCGATCGAAGTGCGCAAGTACCTCGACGAGCAGGGCTTCATCGACATCGAAACGCCGATGCTCACGAAGAGCACGCCGGAAGGCGCGCGCGACTACCTCGTGCCGTCGCGTACGAACCCGGGCCAGTTCTTCGCGCTGCCGCAGTCGCCGCAGCTATTCAAGCAGCTGCTGATGGTCGCGAACTTCGACCGTTACTACCAGATCACCAAGTGCTTCCGCGACGAAGACCTGCGCGCCGACCGTCAGCCGGAATTCACGCAGATCGACTGCGAGACCTCGTTCCTGTCGGAACAGGAAATCCGCGATCTGTTCGAGGCGATGATCCGTCACGTGTTCAGGACGACGATCGGCGTCGAGCTCGACCAGAAATTCCCGGTCATGGAATACGCGGAAGCGATGCGCCGCTTCGGTTCGGACAAGCCGGACCTGCGCGTGAAGCTCGAGTTCACCGAGTTGACCGATGCGATGCGCGACGTCGACTTCAAGGTGTTCAGCACCCCGGCCAACACGAAGGACGGCCGTGTCGCGGCGCTGCGCGTGCCGAAGGGCGGCGAGCTGTCGCGCGGCGACATCGACAGCTACACGGAATTCGTGCGCATCTACGGGGCGAAGGGTCTCGCGTGGATCAAGGTCAATGAAGCGGCGAAGGGCCGTGACGGTCTGCAAAGCCCGATCGTGAAGAACCTGCACGACGAAGCGCTGAAGGCGATCATCGAGCGCACCGGCGCACAAGACGGCGACATCATCTTCTTCGCGGCGGATCGCGCGAAGGTCGTCAACGACAGCCTCGGCGCGCTGCGTCTGAAGATCGGTCATTCGGAATTCGGCAAGGCCAACGGCCTCGTCGAGTCCGGGTGGAAGCCGCTGTGGGTCGTCGACTTTCCGATGTTCGAATACGACGAGGAAGACAACCGCTACGTCGCCGCGCATCACCCGTTCACGAGCCCGAAGGACGAGCACCTCGAGTACCTCGAAACGGACCCCGCGCGCTGCCTCGCGAAGGCCTACGACATGGTGCTGAACGGCTGGGAAATCGGCGGCGGCTCGGTGCGTATCTACCGTGAGGAAGTGCAGAGCAAGGTGTTCCGCGCGCTGAAGATCAACGCGGAAGAAGCGCAGGCGAAGTTCGGCTTCCTGCTCGACGCGCTGCAATACGGCGCGCCCCCGCACGGCGGTATCGCGTTCGGTCTGGACCGCATCGTCACGATGATGGCCGGCGCCGACTCGATCCGCGACGTGATCGCGTTCCCGAAGACGCAACGCGCGCAGGATCTGCTCACGCAGGCGCCGAGCGAAGTCGACGAGCGTCAGCTGCGCGAGCTGCACATCCGTCTGCGTACGCCGGAACCGAAGGCATAAAACCGCGGCCGCTGCGCGCGGCCGGCAAGCGGTCTTGCGTGTGCCGGCCAGCGGGCCGGCGGCCGCAAAAAAACCACACGAGCGAAACGAAAAGGCGCTGAGGTGATCTCCACCTCAGCGCCTTTTTCATTTTTTGCGTTACAGTGAAGCCACTGCTTTCCAGACCCTTTCGACCGTCATCCGACATGTACCGCGCGTATCGTCGCGCCCAGTTTGAGCCATGCCGAAACCGCCGAAAATTCCGCAGTCCGTCCTCGTCATCATTCATACGCCTGCGCTCGACGTGCTGCTGCTCGAGCGCGCCGATCATGCGGCGTTCTGGCAGTCGGTGACGGGTTCGAAAGACCGGCTCGACGAACCGCTCGCCGACACGGCGGTGCGCGAAGTCGGCGAGGAAACCGGCATCATGATCGGCGGCGCACTGGTGCCGCGCAGCGGGTTGTTCGACTGGCACTACTCGATCGACTACGAGATCTACCCGGAATTTCGTTACCGCTACGAAGCGGGCGTGCTCTACAACACCGAGCACTGGTTCAGCCTGCAGGTCCCCGAGTGCATCGACGTGACGCTCGCGCCGCGCGAACACACCGCGTATATGTGGCTGCCATATGAAGAGGCCGCATCGCGCTGCTTTTCGTCGTCGAATGCCGATGCGATCCTGCAGTTGCCGCGGCGGCTCGCCGCACGCCCGGTCGATCCGCAATCCGGCCCGCTGGCCGGGGAGCGTGGCCAGTGAGCGCAGGCGGCTCGGGCCGTTTGGCGCGTCTGCGCCACACGTTGCTCGGCCGTCGTTACTGGCAGCGCTACCGCTTCACCAGTAACAACGAGGTCGAGCTGCTGCGCTCCGGCGACGATTTCTTCGACGCGCTGATCGAGCGCATCGACGCGGCCGAGCACAACGTCGCGCTCGAAACCTATATCTTCTGCGACGACGAAGCCGGCCACGCGGTCAGCGAGGCGCTGCTTCGCGCTGCCGCGCGCGGCGTCGGAGTGCGCGTGATCACCGATGGCGTCGGCACCGCGCGCCTGAAGATGTTCGAGCAATGGCCGGCCGGCGGCATCGAGCATCGCATCTACAACCCGCATCTGTTCGGCCGCTTCGGCTTTTCGCGCACGCACCGCAAGCTCGCGGTGATCGACGATCAGATCGCGTATTGCGGCGGCATCAATATCGTCGACGATTACGAGAACAACGGCGAGAAGCTGCCATACCGGCGCTGGGACTTCGCGGTCGAGCTGCGCGGGCCGGTGGTCGCCGACGTGCGCGATGCGATCGACGTGCAGTGGCGGCGGATTCGCGTCGGCCATCGGCCGCTCGATTCGATGAAGCCCGACCTGTCGTCGCAGGACGCCAACTCGCTTGGCAGTCTGCGCAGACGCCGGCGACGCCGCAACGAGGAACTGTGGGCCGGCGGCGAGCCGTGCGTCGCATTCGTCGCGCGCGATAACCTGATCAACCGCCGCGCGATCGAAAAAGCTTATCTGGCCGCGATCGGCCAGGCGCGCCATGAAATCCTGCTCGCGAATCCGTACTTCATGCCGGGACGCAAGCTGCGTCGCGCGCTGGTGTTCGCGGCGCGGCGCGGCGTGGTCGTGAAGCTGATCATCGGGCGCAAGGAGTTCAAGGCGCTCGATTACGCCGTGCCGTTCCTGTACCACGCGCTGTTGCGCGCAGGCGTGCAAATCGCCGAATACGAGAAGACGCTGCTGCACGGCAAGGTCGCGGTGGTCGATTCGAACTGGGGCACGGTCGGTTCGTCGAATCTCGATGCGCTCAGCCTGATGCTCAACAACGAAGCGAACGTCGTGCTCGTGAACGATCCGTCGATCCCCAAACTGCGCGACGCGATTCTCGACGCGTTCACGGACGCGCGCCCAATCGATGAAGCGCACTACGAATCGCGACCGGCGCGCGTGCGCGCGCTGAGCTGGATCGCGTACACGAGCTACCGCGTCGCGATGAAGCTGCTGACGGTGGGCGGCTACGACTAATACCGCTCGCACGAGAGCCCGCGCTTGCTGCATCATGTCGGCCATCAATCGGCGCCAGCGAACCGGGGCAAAGAAATAGAACACGCGCGAGAACACGCGCGCGCCGATCGGCAACCATCGAGTCAAGGCAAACGCCTCTAAAAATCTGATTGATCTGATGGTCGAAAGCCGCAAAATTAGAAGCCGGTTAGAAACCGGTTTCTAATAAAGTCCTTGTTTCGCGGACGGCAAGCACTCAATAATAGTACGGCCGTTCGATTTCAAATTCGGTCACATTAGAACGGTAAGACAGCTATGCGAAAAGGCGAACAAACCCGAGCCGCGATTCTCGACGCAGCACTCGATCTGGCAGGTCGAGACGGACTGGAAGGTCTGACGATTGGTCTGCTGGCCGAGCGCATGCAGATGAGCAAGAGCGGTGTGTTCGCGCATTTCGGGTCGCGCGAGGATCTGCAGATCGAGGTCGTGCGCGAATACCACCGCCGTTTCGAAGAAGAGGTGTTTTTCCCGAGCCTGCGCGAGCCGCGTGGTCTGCCGCGCTTGCGCGCGATGATTTCCCGCTGGATCGAGAAACGCATTCAGGAAGTCACGACCGGCTGCATCTACATCAGCGGCGCCGTCGAATACGACGACCGCGCGGATAGCCAGGTGCGCGAGCAGTTGGTGTCGAGCGTGACGACGTGGCGTGCGGCGCTCACGCGCGCGATCTCGCAAGCGATGGAAGAAGGGCATCTGCGCGCCGATACCGACCCGCAGCTGATGCTGTTCGAACTGTATAGCGTCACGCTCGGCCTGCATCACGACGCGCGCTTTCTGCATTTGCCGGATGCGGTGCGTCTCACGTGGGCCGCGCTGGAAAAACTGATTAATTCGTATCAAAGCGAAAGCCGTTAGCGGCGTCGCCGGAATCTACCGGAAACGCGCGGCGCAGAAGGTCCGACCACGGACCCGGCCAACGGCCTGGCTTTTTGTCAAACCAGGGAGAGAGAGTCATGGGACAGTACGCCGCGCCGCTGCGCGACATGCAATTCGTGTTGCACGAACTGCTCAACGTCGAGGCCGAACTTCGGCAAATGCCGAAGCACGCCGAACTCGACGCCGACACGATCAACGCGGTGCTCGAGGAAGCCGGCAAGTTCTGCTCCGAAGTGCTGTTCCCGCTCAACCACAGCGGCGACCAGGAAGGCTGCACGTATGCCGGCGACGGCGTCGTGACCACGCCGAAGGGCTTCAAGGAGGCCTATCGGCAATACGTCGAAGCCGGCTGGCCGGCGCTCGGTTGCGACCCGGAATTCGGCGGCCAGGGACTGCCCGCGTTCGTCAACAACGCGCTCTATGAAATGCTGAACTCGGCGAATCAGGCGTGGACGATGTATCCGGGCCTGTCGCACGGCGCGTACGAATGCCTGCACGCGCACGGCACGCCGGAACTGCAGCAACGCTATCTGCCGAAGCTCGTCGCAGGCGTCTGGACCGGCACGATGTGTCTGACCGAGCCGCATTGCGGCACCGACCTCGGCATTCTGCGCACGAAGGCCGAGCCGAACGGCGACGGCTCGTACTCGATCAGCGGCACGAAGATTTTCATTTCGAGCGGCGAGCATGACATGGCGGAGAACATCGTCCACCTCGTGCTCGCGCGTCTGCCGGATGCGCCGAAGGGCACCAAGGGGATTTCGCTGTTCATCGTGCCGAAGTTCGTGCCGAACGAAGCGGGTGAGCCCGGTGAGCGCAACGGCGTGAAGTGCGGCGCGATCGAGCACAAGATGGGCATTCACGGCAACGCGACCTGTGTGATCAATCTCGACAACGCGAAGGGCTGGATGGTCGGCGAGCCGAACAAAGGCCTGAACGCGATGTTCGTCATGATGAACGCAGCGCGTCTCGGCGTCGGCATGCAGAGCCTCGGTCTCACCGAAGTCGCATATCAGAACTCGCTCACGTACGCGAAAGAGCGGCTGCAGATGCGTTCGCTGACCGGCCCGAAGGCGCCGGAAAAGGCCGCCGATCCGATCATCGTGCATCCGGACGTGCGCCGCATGCTGCTCACGCAGAAGGCCTACGCCGAAGCCGGCCGCGCGTTCTCGTACTGGTCGGCGCTGCAGATCGACAAGGAGCTGTCGCACGCCGACGAAGCCCAGCGCAAGGAAGCCGCCGACCTCGTCGCGCTGCTCACGCCGATCCTGAAGGCGTTCCTGTCGGACAACGCGTTCGAAGGCACCAATCACGCGATGCAGATCTACGGCGGCCACGGCTTCATCGCCGAATGGGGCATGGAGCAGTACGTGCGCGACGCGCGCATCAACATGATCTATGAAGGTACCAACGGCATCCAGTCGCTCGACCTGCTCGGCCGCAAGGTGCTCGGCGACATGGGCGCGAAGATGAAGAAGTTCGGCAAGCTCGTCGCCGAATTCGTCGAAGCCGAAGGCATCAAGCCGGAGATGCAGGAGTTCGTGAACCCGCTTGCCGAGATCGGCGAAAAGGTGCAGAAACTGACGATGGAAATCGGCATGAAGGCGATGCAGAACCCGGACGAAGTCGGCGCCGCGGCCGTGCCGTATCTGCGCACGGTCGGCCATCTGGTGTTCTCGTATTTCTGGGCGCGCATGGCTCGTATCGCGCTGGACAAGGAGGTATCGGGCGATCCGTTCTACAAGGCGAAGCTCGCGACCGCGCGCTTCTACTTCGCGAAGCTGCTGCCCGAAACGGCGATGACGATCCGCCAGGCGCGCGCCGGTTCGAAGCCGATGATGGACGTCGAAGAAGCGTTGTTCTGACGCTCGCACATCGAGCGAGGCCACACACATCGCGCGAAGCATGGCTGACGCTTCGCGCCATCGCACAACTCTCCGGAGAAACGACGTGAGCAATCTGATCATTCGCAAGGTAGCCGTGCTCGGCGCCGGCGTGATGGGCGCGCAGATCGCCGCGCACCTGATCAACGCCAAGGTGCCCGTGCTGCTGTTCGATCTGCCCGCCAGGGAAGGCCCGAAGAACGGGATCGCGCTGAAGGCGATCGAAAATCTGAAGAAGCTGTCGCCGGCGCCGTTCGGCGTGAAGGACGACGCGCAATACATCCAGCCCGCGAACTACGACGACGACATCGACAAGCTCGCCGAGTGCGACGTCGTGATCGAAGCGATCGCCGAACGCATGGACTGGAAGCACGACCTGTACAAGAAGGTCGCGCCGCACATCGGCCCGAACGCGATTTTCGCGACCAACACCTCGGGGCTGTCGATCACCGCACTGTCCGAAGGTTTCGCGGACGAACTGAAGGCGCGCTTTTGCGGCGTGCACTTCTTCAATCCGCCGCGCTACATGCATCTGGTCGAACTGATCCCGACCGCGACGACGCGTCCGGAAATTCTCGATCAGCTCGAAACCTTCCTGACCAGCGTGGTCGGCAAGGGCGTCGTGCGCGCGAAAGATACGCCGAACTTCATCGCGAACCGCGTCGGCGTGTTCTCGATCCTTGCGGTTATTGCCGAAGCCGCGAAGTTCGGCCTGCGTTTCGACGAAGTGGACGACCTGACCGGCGCGCGCCTCGGCCGCGCCAAGTCGGCGACGTTCCGCACCGCCGACGTGGTCGGTCTCGACACGATGGCGCACGTGATCAAGACGATGCAGGACACGCTGCCGGACGATCCGTTTCTGCCGGTCTACGAAACGCCGGCCGTGCTCGCCGAACTGGTGAAGAAGGGCGCGCTCGGCCAGAAGACCGGCGCCGGCTTCTACAGGAAGGAAGGCAAGGCGATCAAGGTACTCGATCCGAACACGGGTGCATATATCGACGGCGGCGGGAAGGCGGACGAACTCGTCGGCCGCATCCTGAAGCGTCCGGCTGCCGAGCGTCTGAAGCTGCTGCGCGAAACGCAGCACCCGCAGGCGCAGTTCCTGTGGTCGATCTTCCGCGACGTCTATCACTACATCGCCGTCCATCTGGAATCGATCGCCGACAATGCGCGCGACGTCGATCTCGCGATCCGCTGGGGCTTCGGCTGGAACGAAGGTCCGTTCGAAGGCTGGCAGACGGCCGGCTGGAAGCAGGTCGCCGAATGGGTGCAGGAAGACATCGCGGCGGGCAAGGCGCTCGCCAACGTGCCGCTGCCGTCGTGGGTGCTCGAAGGCGCGGTTGACGAGAAGGGCGGCGTGCACACGGCCGAAGGCTCGTGGTCACCGGCCACGCAGACCTTCGTGCCGCGCTCGTCGCTCGACGTGTACCGCAAGCAGGTGTTCCGCGCGCCGCTCGTCGGCGAAACCGGCGCCGATCCGAAGACCTACGGCAAGACGCTGTTCGAGACCGATGCGGTGCGCGCATGGGTCGACGATCGCGCGGGCGAGGACGACGTGCTGATCGTGTCGTTCAAGAGCAAGATGAACACGATCGGACCGGCGGTGATCGAAGGGCTCACGCAGGCGATCGAACTGGCCGAGAAGGACTACAAGGGCCTCGTCGTGTGGCAGCCCACATCGCTGAAGCTCGGCACGCCGGGCGGTCCGTTCTCGGCGGGCGCGAACCTCGAAGAAGCGATGCCCGCGTTCATGATGGGCGGCGCGAAGGGCATCGAGCCGTTCGTGAAGAATTTCCAGCAGGGCATGCTGCGCGTCAAGTATGCGAACGTGCCGGTGATCTCGGCGATCTCGGGCATCGCGCTCGGCGGCGGCTGCGAGCTCGCACTGCACAGCGCGAAGCGCGTCGCGCACATCGAGAGCTATCTGGGTCTCGTCGAAGTCGGCGTGGGTCTCGTGCCGGCGGGCGGCGGCCTGAAGGAAGCGGCGCTGCGCGCGGCCGAAGCGGCAAGCCAGGTCGGCGCGACGAGCGATCTGCTGAAGTTCCTGCAGAAGTCGTTCGAGAACGCGGCGATGGCGAAGGTGTCGGCCTCCGCGCTCGACGCCCGCGCGATGGGCTACCTGAAGCCTTCCGACACGATCGTCTTCAACGTGTTCGAACTGCTCGACGTCGCGAAGAAGGAAGCGCGCGCGCTCGCCGCGGCGGGCTACCGTGCGCCGCTGCGCGCGACCCAGGTGGCGGTCGCGGGCCGCTCGGCGATCTCGACGATCAAGGCGTCGCTCGTCAACATGCGCGACGGCCGCTTCATCAGCGAGCACGATTTCCTGATCGCGAGCCGCATCGCGGAAGCGGTGTGCGGCGGCGACGTCGAAGCGGGCAGCCTCGTCGACGAAGAATGGCTGCTGCAACTCGAGCGTCGCGCGTTCGTCGAACTGCTCGGCACGCAGAAGACGCAGGAACGGATCATGGGCATGCTGCAGACCGGCAAGCCGGTGCGCAACTAAGCGGCGACCGCACAATGTGCATGGGACCAGAGTAAGAGCTTTGGCCAACTCTGGTCGACAAAGGAGATTCCCAAATGGCAAAGCAATTGCAAGACGCATACATCGTCGCCGCGAGCCGTACGCCGATCGGCAAGGCGCCGCGCGGCATGTTCAGGAACACACGTCCGGATGAGCTGCTGGTTCACGCGATCAGGTCGGCCGTCGCTCAGGTGCCCGGCCTCGACACCGGCGTGATCGAAGACGCGATCGTCGGTTGCGCGATTCCGGAAGCGGAGCAGGGCCTGAACGTCGCACGGATCGGCGCGCTGCTGGCAGGTCTGCCGAACACGGTCGGCGGCGTCACGGTGAACCGCTTCTGCGCGTCGGGTCTGACCGCGCTCGCGATGGCCGCGGACCGCATCCGCGTCGGCGAGGCGGATGCGATGATCGCGGGCGGCTGCGAATCGATGAGCATGGTGCCGATGATGGGCAATAAGCCGTCGCTGTCGCCGCATATCTTCGATCGCAACGAAGACGTCGGCATCGCGTACGGCATGGGCCTGACCGCGGAGAAAGTCGCCGAGCGCTGGAAGATCAGCCGCGAAGCGCAGGATGCGTTCTCGGTCGAATCGCACCGCCGCGCGTTCGCCGCGCAGCAAGCCGGCGAATTCAACGACGAAATCGCCGCGTACACGATCGTCGATCGCGTGCCCGATCTCGCGACCGGCGAGATCAACGTGAAAACGCGCGAGGTGTCGCTCGACGAAGGTCCGCGCGCGGACACGTCGATGGAGGGCCTCGCGAAGCTGCGCGCGGTGTTCGCGAACAAAGGCTCGGTCACGGCCGGCAACAGCTCGCAGACGTCGGACGGCGCGGGTGCGTTGATCGTCGTGTCGGAAAAAATCCTCAAGCAGTTCAACCTGACGCCGCTCGCGCGCTTCGTCAGCTTCGCGGTGCGCGGCGTGCCGCCGGAAATCATGGGCATCGGCCCGAAGGAAGCGATTCCGGCCGCGCTGAAAGCCGCGGGTCTGAAGCAGGACGACCTCGACTGGATCGAGCTGAACGAGGCGTTCGCCGCGCAGTCGCTCGCGGTGATCCAGGACCTCGGCCTCGATACGTCGAAGATCAACCCGCTCGGCGGCGCGATCGCACTGGGCCATCCGCTCGGCGCGACCGGCGCGATTCGTGCGGCGACCGTGGTGCACGGCCTGCGCCGCCGCAACTACAAGTACGGCATGGTGACGATGTGCGTCGGTACCGGCATGGGCGCGGCGGGCATCATCGAGCGTCTGTGAGCCGCTGATCGAACGGGGGATCCTTCTGTGATCCACCAGGGATCGCGCAACGGTTCGCAGGCCGCGCGGCTTGCGAACCGTTTTTACATTCAGCAGGAGCACAAGGAGATGAACGGGATGACGACGGATATTCTGGTCGAGCGCGCCGACGCGGTGCTGACCATCAGCTTCAACCGGCCCGGCAGGAAAAATGCGTTCACGGCCGCGATGTATCAGACGATGGCCGACGCGCTCGTAGACGCGCAGGGCGACGCGTCGGTGCGCGCGATCCTGATTCGCGGCAGCGCGGGCACATTCAGCGCGGGCAACGATCTCGAGGACTTCATGAAGTCGCCGCCGGTTGGCGAAACCCCGCCGGTGTTCCAGTTCCTGCGCGCGCTATGTTCGGCGGAAAAACCGGTGGTGGCGGCGGTCGCGGGGCCGGCGGTCGGCGTCGGCACGACGTTGCTGCTGCATTGCGATCTGGTCTACGCGGCCGACACCGCGAGCTTTTCGCTGCCGTTCACGCAGCTCGGGCTGTGCCCGGAAGCAGCGTCGAGCCTGTTGCTGCAGCGCGTGGCCGGTTACCAGGCGGCGGCGGAAAAACTGCTGCTCGGCGAGGCGTTCGACGCGGCCGAAGCGCACCGCATGGGCTTCGTGAATCGCGTGCTGCCGGCGGGCGAAGTCGACGCGTTCGCGGCGTCGCAGGCCGCGAAGCTGGCGGCGCTGCCGGCGTCGTCGTTGCGCGTGACGAAGAGCCTGATGAAGCGCGCGAGCCAGCAGGAACTGCAGACGCAGATGACCGAGGAAGCCGTGCATTTCGGCAAGATGCTGCTTGCGCCCGAAGCGCGCGAGGCGTTCAAGGCGTTCTTCGAGAAGCGCAAGCCGGATTTCCGGCGGTTCGACTGAAGGGGCGACGCAGGCGGGCTTCGGGTGGGTTAGCCGTGAATCGTCGCTGCGCCGCTTCAATCGCTCAAGCTTGCTGCTGCCAGGTGTCGTAATCGACGTAGCTGCCTTCGCGGCAGAAGCTCACGAGCCGCACGCCCGCCTCACGCGCGATCGCAATCGCGAGCGACGACGGCGCCGAGATCGTCGCGACCATCGGCACGTCGACGCGCGCGGCCTTGCGCACCAGCTCGTAGCTCGCGCGGCTCGACAGAAACACGAAACCGTCGCGCGTATCGGCGCGGTCGAGCACGAGCTGGCCGATCAGCTTGTCGAGCGCGTTGTGGCGGCCGACGTCCTCGAACGCAGAGTGGATCGCGCCTTGCGCATCACACCACGCGGCCGCGTGGAGGCCGCCCGTCAAACGAGTGAGCGCCTGGTGCTCGGGCAGCGCGCGCGCGGCGCGTGCGATCGCATCGGGCGCGAGCCGCTGCAAGAAGCCAGTGTCGGGTACACGCTGCGGTTTCAGATCCAGCAGATCGATGCTTTCGATGCCGCACACGCCGCAGCCGGTGCGCCCGGCGAGCGCGCGGCGCTTTTCCTTCAAACCGGCGAACGCCTGCTGCACGACCTGCAATTGCACCTCGGCATAAGGCAGCTCGCCGTGCCCGTGCAATTCGACCTCGATGTCCTGAATGTCGCTGCCGCGCTCGACGATCCCCTCCGAAATCGCGAAGCCGACCGCGAACGCTTCGAGATCGCGCGGCGTGCACATCATCACCGCGTGCGAGATGCCGTTGAACACGAGCGCGACCGGCCACTCCTGGCCGACGTGATCGGTGGCGGTGTCAACCGCCGCGCCGCGATGGCGGCGCACTTCGAGTTGCACCGCGCCGGGTTGTTCGTCGCTGTCGAGGGCGTGGGGCTGGCCGCCCGCCCGCCCGGTTTGGCGCCCGTTTTGCTGTCCGTTCAAGCTGCTTCACTCCTGTACCATGCCGCGCGTCAAAGGGTGCGCCGGGCTCGCCGTATGCTTCGCGGCGGCCGCCGCGCGGGGCGCCGTCGCGCGAATAAGGTTCTAAAATACCTCAAGCGACGCCCGCACGCTGTCCGCCACCGACAAGGAGCACTGACATGGGACTCAACGAAGCACCGCTTCTGTTCGACTTCGAGGTCGCGTCTTCGGAGAATTTCACTTATATCCCGATGTCGGTGCGCTTCAATCTCGACCGTTTCGGGCTGCGCATCACGCTCGCGCAGTGGCAGCAACTGCCGCTCGAAGATCGCAAGCTGCTCGCGCGTTTCCCGGTCGAAGACGACACGCAGATCGAACCGAATTTCGATCACGCGCTGTTCGAGATGCTGCGCACGCACGCGAACGTCGAACCGGAGTGGTTCACGCCGGAGGAGTCGCCGGCCTGGCGTCAAACCGACAGCGTGCCCGACGGTGTCGCGCATCAGGCGGGGCTGGCCGGTCTCGCCGCGCCGAGCGTCGCGCGCTGGGCCGAGCTCGATCCTTTCAAGCGCTATGTGCTCGCGAAGCTGTCGCGCAAGCCCGAGGCGAGCCACGATTTCGTCCCGGCGATGAAGGAATTTGAAGCGGCCGGCTAGGCGCGGCCGGCTAGGTGCGGCCGGTCAGCCGCCCCCAGCCAGGCGCCCCCACCAACTCGCAGCCTTCCCCCAAATCATCAGATTTTTTTCACGCCGACCCTCAACCCGCTTCCGATCGCTGCCGATATCCAAAGGATGGCGCGTAAAAGACTTGCATCGATGCGGCCCGACGCACCGGCAGCGAGCGCGCTCTCCCGCCCTCGGAACGATTGACGTTCGGAATCCATGAATCCTTTTCTATCGAAGCGACTGCTGATCAATATTGTGGTCGTGGTCGTCGCGGTCGGTGCAAACGCGTTCGTCGCGTACACGCAGATTCGCGGGCAGCGCGACGCCGATGCGCGCCTCGCGCGCTCGACCAGCGTGCGCCAGAACCTCGATGCGTATCACGCCGCGCTCGATAACGCGCTCGCCGCTCTGCACCGCCTGAAAGAATCGGGCAAGCCGGTGCCGCCCGACGCGGCCGCTTCGATGACGAACACACTCGCGAGCCGCGAGCAATCACTGCGCGAGGAGCTCGCGAGCGAGCCGTACATGTCGGGGGCGCTTGCCAGCCTGAGCGCGGCGCGGCACGCGTTGCAGCACGATCTCGAGGACACGCTGCGCAACCATGCGAGTGACCTGCCCGGAGCGGCAAGCGCGGCGTCGGGGGCGGCGTCGGGCGTGGCGCACGCGGCATCGACCGAAGCACCGGGGGCGGCCCCCCTCGACGCGCCATTCGAGGCATCCCTCGACCCTGCGCCGTCGAACTCGCATCTTGCCCCCGCGCTAGAGCGTGTCGAAGCCGCGCTCGCCACGTTGCGCAGCGAGGAAAACCGCTCGTTGCAGACCTCGCTCGCGGCATCGGCGAGCGACAGCGAGCGCGCGATGTTCGTGCTGCTCGTGACGATGCTCACCGGCAGCGTGCTGCTGTTCCTCACGTTCGGCGTGCGCGAGAACAGCGCGCGCGAAAAACTGCGCAGCGCCCGCGCGCTGGTGCGCAACGACGAGCGTTTTCGCAGCCTGTTCGACGATCACACCGTGCCGATGTACATCTTCGATCGCGACACGCTGTGCTTTCTCGCCGTCAACAAGGCCGCGATCCAGCAATACGGCTACACGGAAGACGAGTTTCTCGGCATGACGATCCGCGCGATCCGCCCGAACTCGGAAATCGGCCGCCTGGAGACGCACCTGCAGCGTAGCGCCGACCTCCGCCAGAGCCACACGATGGCGGGCATCTGGCGGCATCGGCGCAAGGACGGCTCGATCCTCAGCGTCAACGTGTCCTATCACGCACTGAACTTCATGGGCCGCGACGCCTCGTTCGTGCTGGCGGACGACGTGACCGACCAGATCAACGCCGAAGCCGAAGCGCAGCGTTCGAATCAGATGCTCGAAGCGGTGATCGACAACATTCCGCAGCGCATCTTCTGGAAGGACCTGAACTCGCGCTATCTCGGCTGCAACATGGCGTTCGCGCGCGATGCGGGGCTCGCGTATCCCGAACAGGTGGTCGGCAAGAGCGACGCCGACCTGGCGTGGCGCGCGTTCGCCGACCTGTTGACCGAGCACGATCGCGAAGTCGTGAGCACCGGCGTGCCCAAGATGAACTTCGAGGTCGACTTCGTGATCGACGGCTTGCACCGCACGACGGTCACGAGCAAGCTGCCGTTCACTGACGGCGGCGGTCAGGTGATCGGCGTGCTCGGCTCGTACACCGACATCACCGAGCGCAAGCGCGCCGATCTCGCGCTGCGTCTGCAAAGCCGGGCGCTCGACGCGAGCGTCAACGCGATCCTGATCACCGCGCCGTCGCCGTCGGGCAATCTGATCGAATACGTGAATCCGGCGTTCATGCGCATCACCGGCTACGATCCCGCCGAGGTGATCGGCCACGACTGCCGCGTGCTGCAACGCGACGACCGTGACCAGGAAGGCGTCGCGTTGATCCGCGAGGCGCTCGCGGCGAATCGCGAGGTCAGCGCGGTGGTGCGCAACTATCGCAAGGACGGCGCGCTGTTCTGGAATCAGCTGTTCATCGCGCCGGTGCCGAACGCGGAAGGCGTGATCACCCATCATATCGGCGTCATCAACGACGTGACCGAGCTGATCCGCTATCAGGAGCAGCTCGAATACCAGGCCAACTACGACGGCCTTACGCGGCTGCCGAACCGCAACCTGCTGCGCGACCGGCTCGAACATGCGCTCGTCGTCGCGCAGCGGCATCATTCGGGCGTCGCGGTCGTGTTCCTCGATCTCGACGGCTTCAAGAACGTCAACGACAGCCTCGGCCATAGCGTCGGCGACCGGCTGCTCGGGGTGGTCGCCGAACGGCTCGCGCGCTGCTCGCGCACCAGCGACACGGTTGCGCGTCACGGCGGCGACGAGTTCGTGATCGTGATGACCGACACCGTCGACGAGCAATCGCTGATCACGTGGATGGAGCGCGTGCGCGCGTCGATCGCCGAGCCGGTGTGGCTCGACGGCACCGAGCTGTACGTCGGCTGCAGCATGGGCGCGAGCCTGTTCCCGCAGGACGGCGAGGATGCCGAAACGCTGATGAAGAAGGCCGACGTCGCGATGTATCGCGCGAAGGACATGGGGCGCAACACGTTCCAGTTCTATCAGCCGGAGATGAACGCGAGCGCGGGCGCGCGCCTGAATCTCGAACGACGCCTGCGCCGCGCGCTGCGCGACAACGAGTTCCTGCTGCACTATCAGCCGCAGGTCGATATCGGCAGCGGACAGATCGTCGGCATCGAGGCGCTAGTGCGCTGGCACGATCCCGAGGTCGGGCTCGTGCTGCCGTCGTCGTTCATTCCGCTCGCCGAGGAAAGCGGGCTGATCGGGCCGCTGTCGGAGTGGGTGCTGCGCGAGGCGTGCCGGCAGAACAAGGCGTGGCAGGATCAGGGCTTGCCGCCGGCGCGCGTGTCGGTGAATCTGTCGGCGCGGGTGTTCCAGCAGCGTGACATCGCGAAGCTCGTGATGCAGGTGCTCGACGAGACCGGACTCGAACCGAAGTACCTCGAACTCGAGCTGACCGAAAGCACGATCATGCGCAACGCGGAAGAAGCAGTGTCGATGCTCAACGAACTGCACGCGCTCGGCATCGGTCTCGCGATCGACGACTTCGGCACCGGCTATTCGAGCCTCAGCTATCTGAAGCGCTTCCCGGTGGACCGCTTGAAGATCGACCGCTCGTTCGTGTCGGATATCGGCGTATCGGGCGACGATGAGACGATCACGTCGGCGATCATCGCGCTCGCCCATTCGCTGAAGTTGCAGGTGATCGCCGAGGGCGTGGAAACGTCGGCGCAACTCGACTTCCTGAAGGCACGCGCGTGCGACGAAATGCAGGGCTTCTATTTCGCGAAGCCGCTATCGACGGAAGCGATTTCCGAACTGCTGCACGGCGGGTTGGTGCCGGAGCTGGAGCCGGCGTGAGGGGAGCGTGACGCGGCGACGGGTGTCGCCGCGTGTCGCCGCGTGCCGCGTCCAACGCTGCTCACTGAGCCGGCGTGTCCTTGAACACCGGCAGGCTTTCCGCGAACGCGGAAAACTTCTCGAGCCGCGGATGATCGGCCTTGCTGACCGCCTCCGGCAGCATCATGTGCGTGAACTGCCAAGCTACGGCGACGGCCACGTCCGCCGCGCTGAACTGCTGCTGCGTGTCGGGCAGCGGCCCTTCGCCCACCTCGCGTTCGAGTTCGGCATAGGCGGCGAGCAGTTGCGCGCGCACGCGTTCGACCCACGGTTCATGCTGCTTCTCCTGAGGCCGCAGATTGCGCTCGTAGACGATCTGCACGCTCTTTTCGCACGCGGCGAGCGCGAGGCCCGTCAGACGCGCGGCGCGCAACGCCGCGTCGGCTTGCGTCGGGAACAGCGGGGTGGGGCCGACGAGCGTTGCCAGATACTGCAGGATCACCGTCGAGTCCATCAGGATCGCGCCGTTGTCGGCGACGAGCGTCGGCGCCTTGACGACCGGGTTGATCTTCGCGAACTGGTCGTAGGTGCGGAAAACCGAAATCGACTCGTGTTCGAAGTCGAGCGCGAGCAGCTTCATGCAGATGGCGACGCGCCGCACGTAGGGCGAGTCGAGCATACCGATCAGTTTCATCTCGTTTCCATGAGAAGAGCGACTATGGGGCGTCCCGGGCCTCGTGCGCTGATCGGCTGGAACGGCTAGCGGTGGCGCGGCGCGTGACGCGTGGAATCGCTAGCTTAAGCATCCTCGCCGGCTCAGTCCAGCGCGGGCAGCACGCGCGGACGGCGGTCGCTGTCGGTGGCGACGTAGGTGAGGATCGCTTCCGTGACCTTGACGACTTCCTGCGAGAGCCTCAACCGCTGCGCGTAGACCTCGACCGACACTGTCACCGACGTATTGCCGGTCTTCACGATATCCGCGTAAAAGCTCAGCAGATCGCCGACGAACACCGGTTGCTTGAACAGGAAAGAATTAACCGCGATCGTCGCGACCCGCCCATTCGCGCGACGGCTTGCCGGAATCGAGCCGGCGATGTCGACCTGCGCCATGATCCAGCCGCCGAACACGTCGCCATGAATGTTCGCGTCCGACGGCTGCGGCATGACGCGCAGCGCGCACGGCTTGGACGGAAGTTGAAGAAGATCGGTCATCGGGACATCCTTGGGAAACGTGTTCGAGTGTATTGACGCGCATTGACGCAATGGCTGGGCCAGTTCGACAGTAGGCCATGCAAAGCGCCGCCAGTCGGCTTCTGCGACAATAGAAAGATCAGGAATTGTACGGGAAAGCACCCAGCGAAGCGCGCGAGCCGCGCGCCGCTGCGAACTCCGGCAGCTCCACACTCTCCCCACGATTTATGCGCCGCGCTCCTTCGTCCGAACCCTCGCCGATTTCCACCGCACCCCGCAACGACTGGCAAACGATCCTGTCGCTGCTGCCATACCTTGCCACCTACAAATGGCGAGTCGGCTTCGCGCTCAGCTGCCTGATCGGCGCGAAGGTCGCGAACCTCGGCGTGCCGATCGTGATGAAGCGCATCGTCGACAGTCTCGCGTCGGTCCGGCATCTGACCGCGCTCGGCCGCGCGCAGGACGCGCCCGGCATCGTGCTGCTCGGCGGCGTCGGCTTGCTGGTGGTCGCGTATGCGGTGGCGCGGCTGTCCACTTCGTTTTTCACCGAGCTGCGCGAAATCCTGTTTTCGAAAGTCACGGAAAGCGCGGTGCGCCAACTCGCGCTGAAAGTATTCCGCCATCTGCACGGACTGTCGCTGCGCTTTCATCTGGAGCGGCAGACGGGCGGCATGTCGCGCGATATCGAACGCGGCACGCGCGGCATCACGCAGATGATTTCCTATTCGCTGTACAGCATCCTGCCGACCCTCGTCGAAGTCGGTCTCGTGCTCGGCTTTTTCGTCGTCAAATACGAGGCCTATTACGCGATCGTCACGTTCGTCGCGCTCGCGGTGTACATCGCGTTCACGGTGAAGGTCACCGAGTGGCGCACGCACTTTCGCCGCACGATGAACGAGCTCGATTCGAAGGCGAATTCGCGCGCGATCGACTCGCTGCTCAACTACGAGACCGTCAAGTACTTCGGCAACGAGGAGTGGGAAGCGAGCCGCTACGACGAGAACCTGAAGCGCTATCGCGCGGCGGCGATCAAGTCGCAGCGTTCGCTGTCGGCGCTGAACTTCGGGCAGCAGGCGATCATCGGCACGGGGCTCGTGTTCATCCTGTGGCGCGCGACCCAGGGCGTGATGGCCGGGCGTCTGACGCTCGGCGACCTGGTGCTGATCAACACGTTCATGCTGCAGCTGTATATTCCGTTGAATTTTCTCGGCGTGGTCTATCGCGAGCTGAAGCAGAGCCTGACCGACATGGACCGCATGTTCTCGCTGCTCGGCGCACCGCGGGAAGTACCCGACGCGCCCAATGCGGTGGCTTTGCAAGTGAGCGGCGCGCAGGTGCGCTTCGACGACGTGAGCTTCGCGTACGAGCCTTCGCGGCAGATTCTGCACGGCGTGAGCTTCACGATCGCGGCCGGCACGACGACGGCGGTGGTCGGCCACAGCGGCTCGGGCAAGTCGACGCTCGCGCGGCTGCTGTTCCGCTTCTACGATCTCGACCGCGCGACGGGCGGCGCGATCCGCATCGACGGGCAGGATATTCGCGACGTCACGCAGGATTCGCTGCGCGCGTCGATCGGCATCGTGCCGCAGGACACGGTGCTGTTCAACGACTCGATCTACTACAACATCGCGTACGGTCGGCCGTCGGCGACGCGCGACGAAGTGATCGCGGCGGCGCGCGCCGCGCATATCCACGAGTTCATCGAGAGTCTGCCGAAGGGCTACGACACGCCGGTCGGCGAGCGCGGGCTCAAGCTGTCCGGCGGCGAAAAGCAGCGCGTCGCGATCGCGCGGACCATACTCAAGAATCCGCCGATCCTGTTGTTCGACGAAGCGACGTCCGCGCTCGATTCACGCTCCGAGCGCGCGATCCAGCATGAGCTCGACCTGATCGCGCGCGAACGCACGACGCTGATCATCGCGCACCGGCTGTCGACGGTCGTGCACGCGCAGCAGATCATCGTGATGGACAAAGGGCGCATCGTCGAGCGCGGCACGCACGCGGAGCTGTTGCGCGCGAACGGTTTGTTCGCGCAGATGTGGGCGCTGCAGCAGCGCGCCGCGCACACCACGGATGCGGTGGAAAGAGCGGAAGCAGTCGGGGCAGGTGAGAGCCCGGCGAAGTAAAGCTCAGCGCGCGCGCAGCAGCCGATCGAGCGCTTCCAGCTGCACCTGGGTGCCGATGTTCTCCCACGAGCCTTCGTACAGCTCGCCGCTCGCGAGCCCACGCGCGATGGTCGCGCGGTAATACGGGCTTAGCGCGCGCCGCGTGCCGCGCGGCAGATCGCGGAACATGCGCGTGTCGTACAGACCGAAACTGCCGAACGTGAGGCGCGGCGGCGCGTCGAGCGACAGCACGCCATCGACGAGACCAAAGTCGCCGTTCGGGTGAAACGCCGGGTTCGGCACCATCACCAGATGCATGCCGGGCTCGGGCAGCGCCTTCAGCCGGCCGGCGTGCGCGTGCAGCGCGGCGTAGTCGTACTCGGTGTACACGTCTCCGGCCACCGCGACGAACACCTGATCCGCGCCCTCGTCGGTCAGTAGCGGCAGCGCCTGCGCGATGCCGCCCGCGGTCTCCAGCGCCTCGTGCTCGGGCGAATAGCGCAGCTCGACCTGCCAGCGCGAACCGTCGCCGAGCGCGGCTTCGAGCTGCGCGCCGAGCCACGCATGATTGATCACGATGCTACGGATGCCGGCCCGCGCGAGCCGTTCGATCTGCCATACGATCAGCGGCTTGCCGCCCACTTCGAGCAAGGGCTTCGGGCACGCGTCGGTCAACGGACGCATGCGCTCGCCGCGGCCCGCGGCGAAAATCATCGCTTTCTTTACGGACATCGTCATCGGTCAGAAGGTGTAGCCGATTTCCTGCGCGCGGCCGTCGAGGTCGTCGAGCAGTTTCGCGAACCCGCGCAGCGGCGCGTAACGCTCCGCCACCTTGCGCGCATAGCCGATGAAGCGCGGCAGGTCGTTCATGTAATGCGCCTTGCCGTCGCGGTAGTTGATGCGGCAGAACAGGCCGAGCACCTTGATGTGCCGCTGCAGCCCCATCCATTCGAGCTGGCGGTAGAACTCGCCGAAATCGGCATCGACCGGCAGGCCGGCTTTTTTGGCGCGCTCCCAGTAGTACGCGAAGCAGTCGAGCTCGAACTCCTCGTCCCAACTGAGGAACGCGTCGCGCAGCAGCGACACGACGTCGTACGTGATCGGCCCGTACACCGCGTCCTGGAAGTCGAGCACGCCTGGGTTCGGCTCGGCGATCATCAGATTGCGCGGCATGAAATCGCGCAGCATGAAGCTTTGCGGCTGCGCGCGCGCGCTCGCGATCAGCAGCGCGAACGTGCGATCGAGCAGCGCGCGCGTGGCGGCATCGACCTCGCGGCCAAGGTGCCGGCCGATGAACCACTCGGGCATCAGCTCCATCTCGCGGTGCAGGAACGCTTCGTCGAACGGCGGCAGCACGTCTTCGCGCGAGCTGAGCTGCCAGCGGATCAGCGCGTCGAGCGCGTCGCGCATCAGCGCGCGAGCCGCGCGCGTGTCGCCCGCGGCCTGCGCGTCGGTCAGCGCGCCCAGATACGACGCGGTGCCGAGATCGGTGACGAGCATGAAGCCCGCGTCGAAGTCGACCTCGAGCACGCGCGGCACGTGCACGCCGGCGGCGGCGAGCAATTGCGCGATCTGTGCGAATTCGCGGCATTTTTCGGGCGGCGGCGCGTCGACGGCGATCAGCGTGGCCGCGCCGTTGCCTTGCGCCGCCTTACCGGCGAGCCGGAAATAACGGCGGAAACTGGCGTCGGACGAGGCCGGAACGAGGGTGTCGGGCTCGAGCGCATGGCGCGCCGCGTGGCCTTGCAGCCAGGCCTTGAGCAGGGAGAGACGGGTGTCGGTGAAATCTTGGGTGGAAGGCAGCGTCATGAAAAGCGGCGGCAAATTCTTGGGGACAACGTCTTGCCATATAATACCCCACGACTTTTTTGACGCGACTCACACGCCAGCTTTCGCGTGCTCCGTTTCACCGCCCGCCTTATCACTCGGCAAATTGGGAATCCAGACGTGCAGCCGACTCTAACGGTCGCGGTGTGCAGGCGGTGGATCGTGACGACGAAAGCTTGCGCACGGGTCGACTCGCCAAACGATACATGCCGCCCAGACAGCTTTCCGATACCACTCCTTCCTGTGCAGTAGTGCCGCGCAAAAGGCGGCTCGTCGCGGCGCTGATCGCCGTTCCGGGCCTGATGCCCGCGCTTGCGCACGCCCAACTGGTGGGGGAAGCTGCGCAACCGCAGGCGGTCTACCCGCCGTGGGGCATGCAGCTTGCGCCGCAGCTCGAGGATCATCCGTTGCAAACGGGCCAGCGGCCGGCCACCTTCGTGCTCGGCGACCACGCGAGCGGCACGATCGACCAGGATCTGGCCGCCAAGGGCTCGGCGGAAGTGCGGCACAACACGTCCGTGATCAAGGCCGACGCTCTGCACTACGATCAGGACACGGACATGGCCGATGCGTACGGCAATGTCCACGTGATCAATACCGGCAATACCTTCATCGGACCCGAAGCGCATCTGCGCGTCGATTCGACCGAAGGCTTCATGACCGCGCCGAAGTACCACTTCACGCTGACGGGCGGCTCGGGCAGCGCGCAGCGCGTCGACCTGCTCGACGCCGAGCGCTCCGTGTTCACGCAGGGCACCTACACGGCGTGCGCGTGCACGGACAATCCGGCCTGGTACATCAAGGGCAGCGAATTCGATTTCGACACCGGCGCCGACGAAGGCGTCGCCTACAACAGCGTGCTGTTCTTCCAGGGCGTGCCGGTGTTCGCGTCGCCGTGGCTGTCGTTCCCGCTGTCGGGCGATCGGCGCAGCGGCCTGTTGCCGCCCACGTTCTCGCTGAGCTCGACGAACGGTTTCGAGCTGTCGGTGCCGTATTACTTCAACATCGCGCCGAATCGCGATCTGACGGTCACGCCGCGTCTGATCTCGAAGCGCGGTGTGCAGTTGCAGAGCACGTTCCGCTATCTGTCGCCGACGTATTCCGGGTCGATCACCGGTGAATTTCTGCCCGACGATCGCCTGACGAAGACCAACCGCTACGCGCTGTACATCCAGCACAACCAGAATTTCGGTAACGGCTTCGGCGGCTACATCTATTACAACAAGGTTTCGGACAACACCTATCCGGAAGACCTGTCGTCGTCGGTCAACCAGTTCATGAACGGCACCCAGCTCCTGTATCAGCAGGAAGCCGGGTTGACCTACAACAACGGACCGTGGTCCGTGCTCGCGCGCGAGCAGCACTGGCAGACGCTGGAGCCGTCGGTCGCGCCGTACGGCCGCCAGCCGCAGTTGAACGTCAAGTACGCGAAGTACAACATCGGCGGCTTCGATTTCGGCGCCGAAGCCGACTACACGAACTTCCGCATCACCACCGCGGATCTGAGCGAAGGCCAGCGGGTGCTGTTCAACCCGTACCTGTCGTATTCGGTGGTGGGGCCGGGCTACTTCGTCACGCCGAAGGTGCAGTGGCACTTTGCGTCGTACAACCTGAACAACATCGGCACCGATCTGGCGAACGTGCCGGGGGCGCAGAAGAATTTCACCGAGTCGATTCCGACCTTCACGTTCGACACGGGACTGACGTTCGAGCGCTCGGTGCGCATTTTCGGCGCGGACTATATCCAGACGCTGGAGCCGCGCCTGTACTACGTGTACACGCCGTACCGCAATCAGAACAACGCGCCGCTGTTCGATACCGCCGAATCCGACTTCGGTCTCGCGGAAATCTTCACGCCGAATACGTTCGTCGGTAACGACCGGATCGCCGATGCGAACCGCCTGACCGCCGGTCTCACCACGCGCTTCATCAACCCGTCCACCGGCGACGAGCGCGCGCGCTTCGTGATCGCGCAGCAGTATTACTTCCGGGATCAGCGCGTTACGCTGACGCCGACCCAGACCAGTACCCAGGCCACGCACTCGGACCTGATCGCGGGAGCGTCGATCAAGCTGGGCGCCGGTTTCGCTTCGGAAACGGCGTTCCAATATAATGCGGACAATAACCAGCTCACGAAGACGAGTGTCGGCTTCGGGTTCAGTCCGGCGAGCGGCAAGGTCGTCAACGTCGCGTACCGCTACACGCGCGCCAACACCACGCTCGACAACCAGCCGATCAATCAGGTGCTGATTTCGGGCCAATGGCCGCTGACGCACCGGATGTACGGTGTCGGCCGGTTCAACTACGATCTGGGTGGCCACCGTGTCGTCGACGGCCTAGTCGGCCTGCAATACGACGCGGACTGCTGGACGCTCGGCGCCGGCATCCAGCGCTACGCGAACGGCCTGAACTCGTCGGGACAGAATCAGTCGAGCACACGGTTTCTGGCGCAGTTGACGTTCAAGGGCTTGTCGAGCGTCGACAACGGGCTGATGACCGCGTTCCGCAGCAGTGTGGCCGGCTACATGCCATTGCCGCCACCGCCACCGCCGGAGTCGCGGTTCACCAACTACGAATGACGCTCGCCCGGTCATTCACGGCTTGCGAAAAGACGGGCGAAGCGCCCGACATCATTGGAGTATCTGTGGCAATCATGAAACAGCTTCGCTTGGCAATACTCGCGGCGGGTCTCGTCGCCGCGGCGTCCTTCCTTCCAGTCGCGTCGGTACAGGCGCAGGCATTGGCCGGCAATAGCGGCGAGACGGTGGACACCATCGCCGCAGTGGTCAACAACGGTGTCATCACGCAGCGCGAGCTCGACGAGCGGGTCGGTCTGATCGCGCACCGGCTGAACCAGCAGAACGCTCCGGTGCCGCCGACGGACCAGTTGCGCCAGCAGGTGCTCACGCAGATGGTGCTCGAGCGCATCCAGCTGCAGAAGGCCAAGGAAGACGGCATCACCATCGACGACGCGGCCGTGCAGCGCACGCTCGAGCGTCTCGCGCAGGCGAACAACATGTCGCTCGCCATGTACCGCGCACGCATCGAGGCGCAAGGCGTGCCCTGGACCACTTTCACGAGCGACGCGCGCACGGAGCTGACGCTGTCGCGTCTGCGCGAGAAGGAAGTGGATAGCAAGATCACGGTGACGGACGCCGAGGTCGCGAACTACATCGCCAGCCAGCGCGGTCCGGGCGCCGGCCAGACGAACGACCTGCACATGCAGCACATTTTCGTGAAGGCGCCGCTCAGCGCCTCGGAGACCGACATCGAGGCGGCGCAGAAGAAGGCCGCGGCGCTGCTCGCCGAAGCGAAGGGCGGCGCGAATTTCGAAAAGCTCGCGAAAGCCAATTCGCAGGCGCCGGACGCGTCGAAGAACGGCGGCGATCTCGGCTTCCTCGCGCCGTCGAAGCTGCCGCCCGAGTTCGTGAAGGCCGCGTCGGCACTGCGTCCGGGCGAGATCAATCCGGATCTGATCCGCACCAACGACGGCTTCGAGATCGTGCGTCTGGTCGAGCGCCGTGCCGGCCAGGGCACCAGCGCGGACGCGCCGAAGCTCGTGCAGACGCACGTGCGCCATATTCTGCTGCGCGTCGGCGACGGTCAGTCCGAACCGCAGGCACGCCAGAAGCTGCTCGACATCCGCAACCAGATCGCCGCCGGCGGCGACTTCGCGAAGTTCGCGCGCACCTACTCGCAGGACGGCTCGGCGTCGCAAGGCGGTGACCTCGGCTGGGTCAGCCCGGGCGAGACGGTGCCCGAGTTCGAGCGCGCAATGAACTCGCTGCAGGACGGTCAGATCAGCGAACCGGTGCGCAGCGAATACGGCTACCACCTGATTCAGGTGCTCGGCCGCCGCGATGCGCAAGGCTCGATTGCGCAGCAGATGGATCTCGCGCGGCAGGCCATCGGCCAGCGCAAGGCGGAACAGGCGTATGCCGACTGGCTGCGCGAGCTGCGCGATACCGCGTACGTCGAAGTGAAGCCGGCCACGGCGAACGTGCAATAACAGAGTCAATGCGATGACGAGCGCTGCCCAGCCCACCCACCGCCCGCTGCAGATCGCGATCACGACCGGCGAGCCCGCCGGCGTCGGTCCCGAGCTGACCGCGCAGGCGCTGGCCGGCGCGGCGGCGCACTGGCCTCAGGCGCAGTTCACCGTGCTCGGTGATGCGCAACTGCTCGCTGAGCGCGCGCGCGCGGTCGGCGTCGATTGGGCGGCGCTGCTCGCGCCAGGCCCGCGCGTGCGGCTCGAACATCACTCGCTTGGCGCACCAGCGCAGGCTGGCAAGCTCGACGCCGCGAACGGCCGCTATGTGCTCGATCTGCTCGATGCGGCGATCGACGGCGCGGTGGCCGGCAGGTTCGACGCGATCGTCACCGCGCCGCTGCAAAAAAGCACGATCAACGACGCCGATGTGCCGTTTACCGGCCACACCGAATATCTGGCCGAGCGCACCCATACGCCGCGCGTCGTGATGATGCTTGCGGGCACCGGCAAGCGGCCGCTGCGCGTCGCGCTTGCGACCACGCATCTGCCGTTGAAGGACGTGTCGGCGGCTTTGACGATCGAAAGCCTCGTCGCGACGTTGCGCATCATCGATCACGACCTGCGTCACCACTTCGGCTTGCCCGCGCCGCGCATCCTCGTGACGGGGCTCAATCCGCACGCTGGCGAAAACGGCTATCTGGGCCGCGAGGAAATCGACGTGATCACGCCGGCGTTGCGGCAGGTGAACGGCGAGGGCGTCGACGCGCGCGGTCCGTATCCGGCCGACACGCTGTTCCAGCCGCGTTATCTCGACGAAGCCGACTGCGTGCTCGCGATGTTCCATGACCAGGGCCTGCCGGTGCTGAAATTCGCGACGTTCGGCGAAGGGATCAACGTGACGCTCGGCCTGCCGATCATCCGCACGTCGGTCGATCACGGCACCGCGCTCGATCTGGCCGGCACCGGCCGCGCCGACGCGGGTAGCCTGATGGCCGCGATCGACACGGCGGTGTCGATGGCGCAGCATCGTCGCGCGGGCTGAGGCGCGGGTAGCGTGGGCGGTCGCGGTGCTCGTGACGCGCCGCGTGGCGTCGTGTTTCCACCGTGACGTCTTTCATTCTCAAGCAGTTTTCTTTCTAGCGTTTCTCCGATGTCCACCAGCAGACAGCAAGGCCGGCACCAGGGCCATCTCGCGCGCAAGCGTTTCGGTCAGAACTTCCTGGTCGACATGGGCGTGATCGATTCGATCGTCGACGTGATCCGGCCGCAGCGCGGCGAGCGCATGGTCGAGATCGGGCCGGGCCTCGGCGCGCTGACCGAGCCGCTGATCGAGCGGCTCGCGACGCCCGACACGCCGCTGCACGCGGTCGAACTCGACCGCGATCTGATCGGCCGTCTGAAGACGAAGTTCGGCAACCTGCTCGAACTGCACGCGGGCGACGCGCTCGAGTTCGACTTCGGCTCGCTCGCGGCACCGGGCGACAAGGCGTCGCTGCGCATCGTCGGCAATCTGCCGTACAACATTTCGAGCCCGCTGCTGTTTCATCTGGCGACGTTCGCGGAGCGCGTGATCGATCAGCACTTCATGCTGCAGAACGAGGTGGTCGAGCGGATGGTGGCGGAGCCGGGCACGAAGGCGTTCAGTCGCCTGTCGGTGATGCTGCAGTACCGCTACGTGATCGACAAGCAGCTCGACGTGCCGCCCGAGTCGTTCCAGCCGCCGCCGAAGGTCGATTCGGCGATCGTGCGGATGATTCCGTACGAGCGGCACGAACTGCCGGTGGTCGACGAAAGCGTGCTCGGCGGGGTGGTGACGGCGGCGTTCTCGCAGCGTCGCAAGATGTTGCGCAACACGCTTGCCGCGCTGCGCGACACCGTCGATTTCGACGCGCTCGGCTTCGATCTGCAACGCCGCGCGGAGGACGTGCCGGTCGCCGAATACGTGAGTGTGGCGCAGGCGGTGGCGGCGCGCTCGGCCGCTGCGGCGGAATAGACTCGACGCTCGACGGCGGAGGGTGCCGTCGTCGAGCCCGCTTACCGTTTCGCCGGCGCGTTGACGAGCGCGATGCCGGTCAGCACCAGCAGCGCGGCGATCAGAAAGCGCGTGCTGAACGACTCGCCGAGCAGCAGCACGCCGAAGGTGACGCCGAACAGCGGCGTCAGAAACGAAAACACCGACAGCCTCGACGCGATGTAACGCGTCAACAGCCAGAACCACAACAGATAGCTGACGAACGCGACGATCACGGCTTGATACGCGAGGCTCGCGAGCGCGAGCGGCGTCACGCTTTCCACGCGCACCTCGCCGAGCCCCAGCGCCAGCGCGAGCAGCACCACCGCCGACACAGTCAGCTGATAGAACAGCGTCTTGCTCGCGCTCGTCCGCGCGAGCCGCGAGCCGCGCACGATCACCGTGGTCGCGGCCCACGCGATGCCGCCGAGCACGCCGAGCGCATCGCCGGCCGCGCCCGCGAGCGTCGAGCCGTAGGCCGCGCTTGCAGCCGTGCCCGCGTCCGTGTGCAGGAAGCCGTCCGCGAACGCGAGCGCCATCCCCGCGAACGCGACGACAATGCCGAGCCACTGGATGCGCCGCATGCGTTCGCCATCGACGAACCAGTGCAGGCCGAGTGCCGTGAAACACGGCGCCGTGTACAGAAAGACCGCCATGCGCGACGCGCTCGTCAGCGTCAGGCCGAGAAAGATGCAGACGAACTCGGCCGCGAACAGCACGCCCGCAAGCAGGCCCGCGCCGAGCGTGCCGTCATCGCGAAAGAGCGGCGTGCCGCGCGAGCGTGCCCATGCCCACACGAGCAGCGCCGCGATCGTCGAGCGCAGTCCCGCCTGAAAGACCGGCGGCACCGCCGCATTGGTGGTCTTGATCGCGACTTGCTGCAGCCCCCAGATTGCGCACAGGCCGATCATCAACAGGATCGCGAAGCTATCCGGGGCGCGGCGCGCGGGCAGGGCGGTGGTCGTGCTCATGGCGGTGTGGTGAAGAGGTGGGGAGTGCACGGCGAGCCGGTCGGTCCGGTGCGCGGCGAAAACGCCGAGCGTCAGTAGTCGGCGTTTTTTGATGGCGTCGGCACGAGGCAAGATTGCGGGCGAATTCGCCCGGCGTCAATTCGCCGGGTGCAACGTGAAGCCGGGCTGTGTTTTCATCGTTCTGGCTGACAGCGCGACTCGTGCTCGCCACCGGACGTCAGTCGACTCGCCTCTTCTTCTGTATCAGCTCGATCTTGTACCCGTCCGGATCGGCGACGAAGGCGATGACAGTCGTGCCGTGTTTCATGGGCCCAGCTTCGCGTGTAACGACACCGCCGCGTTTCTTCACTTCTTCGCATGCCGCATAGGCGTCGTCGACTTCGAGGGCGATGTGACCGTAGCCGGTTCCGAGGTCGTACTTGCTCGTGTCCCAGTTGTACGTCAGTTCGATCGCCGCGCCTTCGGATTCGTCCTCGTAACCGACGAATGCGAGGGTGAACTTCCCGTCCGGGTAGTCGTTCTTTCGAAGCAGGCGCATTCCTAGAACTTCGGTGTAGAACCGGATCGATGCGTCCAGATCACCGACTCGAAGCATGGTATGCAAGATTCGCATGAGGACTCCTTTGATAGTTTGTCGATAAATGCGTCGACCTGCGGCAATTGTAAATGATTGCCGTATAGCTTGAGCCCGCAGCCGCGCCGCCCGCCCGGCCCACTGCGGACTCGATGCGCATCGTGGAATTCGATCGGATCTATTTGAACAAAAAAGTATGGGCAATAAGGGTTTGTGTGCGGTTGCCGGTTTGATATTAGTGTCCAACACTCAGCATCAATCCGGTTCGTCAGATAGCAGTCTGATATATCGGACAATCGATGCGTGACCCGGCGATTCGTTGAGCGTGCAGACAGGCGCTGAAGCCGATTCGTCCGCTCCGGACCACTCTTCTCCGCTTAGGACCCTGCCATGAAGCTTGCCAAACGAGGCGCCCAAGCCGCCTTTCTGTTCGCTGTTGCCGGATTGCTCGCCATCACCGGCTGCACCAAGGTTGCCACGCCAGGGCAGAGCGCAGCGGCATCCCCCTCGACGCTTCAGGCCGTGCTGCAGCGAGGCACGCTGCGCGTCGGCGACTGCCTGACGTTCGCGCCGTTCGGGTTCTATAACAAGGACGGCCAACCAGACGGCTATGACGTGGACCTCGCGAAGGAACTCGCGAAGCAGATGGGCGTGAAGCTCGAGGTCGTGAATACGACGAGCGCGAACCGGATTCCGAATCTGCAGACCAGCAAAGTGGATGTCGTGTTCTGCAACTTCACGCGTAATCTGGAGCGCGCGAAGGTAATCGAATTCACGACCCCCTACGTGGTTGCCAGCGAAGCACTGCTGGTCAGAAAAAATAGTGGCGTTCAGTCGATCAAGGACATGGGCGGTCGCACGATTGCGACGGTCAAGGGCTCGACCAATGGCGACGAAGTGCGCTCGCTGAATATCCCGATCAAGATCCAGGAATACGACAGCTCGCAGGCCGCGATTCTTGCTGTCAAGCAGGGGCAGGCCGACGCGATGATCGAGGACAACAACTTTCTCGCGTATCAGGCCAAGCTCGATCCTGAACTTGCCGTCACGAACGAAGCGCTGGTCCCGCTCGAATACAACGCGTTCGGTGTCAAGGCCGGCGATCAGGAATGGCTCAACTACCTGAATCTGTTCCTCTTCAACGTCAATGCGTCGAAGCTCAACGCGCAGCTCTACAACAAGTGGTTCGGCACCGATCCGCGCTACCCGCTCAATCCGCAGTTTTGAGGAGCGGGAGATGCCGATATCTATTGAAACCCGAACGATGCGGAGGGTGAGATGAGTTACGAGTGGCTCACTCTGTGGGGCTACGTGCCCGAGTTTTTGAGCGCGAGCTGGCTGACGTTGCAAGTGACCGTGCTGGCATTCGTACTGGCGCTAGTCCTCGGCTTGTTGACCGCGCTTGCCAGCGTTTCTGCGCTCGCGCCATTTCGGTTGATTGCTCGCGGCTACGTCGAAATCATCCGCAACACGCCTGTTCTCCTGCAGATTTTCATCGTTTTCTTCGGTCTGCCGTCGGCGGGTATTTCGCTCGACGCATACTGGGCGGGCGTCATTGCGCTCGGCGTCAACGTCGGTGCTTATCTGTCGGAAGTGTTCCGCGCCGGCATACAGTCGGTGCCGCGCGGCCAACTCGAGGCCGCCGGCATTCTCGGTCTCGAACGCGCGCAGATCTTCGTCGAGGTCGTGCTACCGCAGGCGACGCGCGCGGTCTATCCGGCCATCGTCAACTACCTGATCCAGTTGCTGCTCGGTACGTCGCTGCTGTCCGCCATTGCGTTGCCGGAGTTGACCGGCACTGCGACCGTGATCAACTCGCGGACGCTTCTCTACCTTCAGACGTTCAGCGTGACGCTCGTCGCGTATCTCGTGCTCAGTAACGTACTGTCCTGGCTTGCGGGCCAGCTCGGAGCGCGGATCTTTCATCCTCCCCTCGTCATGCCGGCGCGCACCGGTTTCAGGACCGGCTTTATGCGCCGGACGAAACGGGCCTGATTCCCGGATTGGAGTTGGATCATGTCAGTCGAATTGCTGAAAACCAGTTTCTCAATCCTGCTGCAGGGTCTGGTGACGACGCTGTTGCTTTCCATTGCGTCCATCGTGGGCAGCACGCTGATCGGCCTGTTCGCCGCCGTCTTGCGGTCGTTCGGACCGTGGGGCACAGCCCGCCTTGCCAGACTCTATACGGAGCTGTTTCGCGGCACGCCGGTACTCATCACGCTGATGTTCATCTATTTCGGCGTGTCGTACTTCGGTTACGCGATCGACGTCTTCGCAGCCGGCGTCATCGGCTTGAGCATCTATCAGGGCGCCTACATCGCCGAAATCTTCCGCTCAGGGATCGAGGCGGTACCCAAAGGTCAATGGGAGGTATCTCAGATCCTCGGCCTCACGCGGGCTCAGTCGTTCTCGTTCGTCGTGCTGCCTCAGACGGGAAAGATCGTGTTGCCGCCTCTCGTCGGTCAGTATCTGTCGCTCATCAAGGACACGTCGATCGTCAGCATGATCGGAATGTCCGAGTTGATGCATGGTGGCCAGGCCATCGTCGACCGGGTCGGAAAGCCCGTGGAAATCTACGGACTCGTCGCACTCATTTACTTCGCCGTGTGCTTCCCGCTCTCGCAATGGGTGCGCCACCATGACCGCAGGAGATTGTCGTGAGTAACCAAAGCCAAACCAGACCCATCATTTCACTGACGGGCGTCAGCAAAGCATTCGGTTCGACTCGGGTGTTGAACGAAATCAATCTCGAGGTTCGCTCGGGCGAAGTGCTGGTGCTCATTGGCGCGTCCGGCTCGGGTAAGAGCACGGTCTTGCGAATCATGGCGGGATTGGAGACCACCGATTCCGGCGAGGTCTGGGTCAACGATGTGCCCATGCATGATCCGCGCCGAGCGCGAGAGATTCGTGGCCATGTCGGCATGGTCTTCCAGCAGTTCAATCTGTTTCCTCACAAGACCGCGCTCGGCAATGTCACGCTCGCGCTTATCAAGGCACGCCGCATGAGTCCGGACGACGCGCGCAAGCGCGCCATGGACACACTCGAGCGTGTCGGGCTCGCGGACCGCGCGGCACACTATCCAAGCCAGTTGTCGGGCGGTCAGCAGCAACGCGTGGCAATTGCGCGAGCGCTCGCGGTCGAGCCCGGCATCATGTTCTTCGACGAGGCGACGTCCGCGCTGGATCCGGAGCTGGTCGGCGAGGTCACCGAGGTGATGCGTGGGCTCGCGCGCGACGGCATGACGATGGTCGTCGTCACGCATGAAATGGGCTTTGCCCGCAAGACCGCCGACCGCGTGGTCTTCATGGACAAGGGCGTCATCGCCGAGCAGGGCGATCCGGAACAGATCTTCGTCAATCCCGCGAACGAACGCACGCGGCAATTTCTGCACAGAGTCCTCGACCATTGACCTGTCGCGGCCTGAAAGTCGCTTTCGCGGGTCTGCCGCGCGATAAACTCACGTCGCTTGAAAGACAACCGGTCGGATGAACGCTTTACGGAGTGAACGCATGGCTGTAACCGAATCGTCTCGGGCGAGAGGCGTGGATCGCGTCATCGCGATGTTCCGGCAATTGCACGTCGCCCAACGCCCGCTGACCATGCGCGAATTAATCGAGGCGACCGGCGCGCCGCGTTCGAGCATTTACGAGCTGGTCGCGATTCTCGCGGAAGTGGGCTGGCTCGAGACGGCCGCGGATGGGAGCGTGTTCTTCGGGCGCGAGATGCACTACTACGGGTCCGACTATGCAACGCACAACGATCTGATTAGCCGCGCGCATCAATCCATTCTGGCATTGGTACGGAAGTACGACGAGACCACGCAGCTGTGCATGCTGGAAGGCAACAAGTACACGGTCGTGTTATCCGAGAACAGTGCCCGGCCATTCAACATCAGTTCGGACATCGGCGTGAGAGTGCCGATTCCGTGGACCGCCACGGGACGTCTGCTGCTAGGTCACCTGAATGCCGACGAGATTCGCGCGCTCATTCCGGCCGAAGATTTCATCCTCGACAACGGGGTGAATATCGAATTCGACGAATTCCTGAACGACGTGCAGGCCGCAAAAGAACGAGGCTACTGCTGCACCGAAGGACTCTCGAATGCGTTCAGGCTTTGTATGGCAGCGCCGATTCGCGACCGTGCGGGACTGCCGATTGCGGCGCTGTGTTTCATGACCGGTCGCGACACGAGCCCGGACAGGCGCGGCGTGATGCTCGACGATCTGTTGCAGTCCGCGAAAGCGCTCTCGCATAGATAGCGCCCGGCCTCAAAGCGTCGGCAACAGCTCCGGCGGATGCGACTTCAGTGTCTGCCGCGCCTCGCGAAATTCCGGAAAAATCGATTCGACCGTCTGCCAGAAGCGCGGACTGTGATTCATCTCGCGCAGATGCGACAGCTCATGCGCGACGACGTAGTCGATGATCGACAGCGGAAAGTGGATGAGCCGCCAGTTCAGGCGGATTTTGCCGTCGCTCGAACAACTGCCCCAGCGCGTCGCCGCCGAAGACAAGGCATACGCGCGATAGTTGACGCCCAGCTTCTGCGCGTAGATCGCCAGACGCTCGCCGAACAGCCGCTTCGCTTCTCCTTGCAGCCAGCCCTGCACGCGATCCTTGATCTGCTGCGGGTCGGCTTGCAACGGCAGCGGCAATTGCAGCGCGCCGTGCTCGGCGCTGAACGCGAGCATGCCTTGCGGCGCGCCGAGCGTCACGCGCACCGGCTGACCGAGGTAGGGCACTTCGGCGCCGTCTTGCCAGTCGATCTTCGGCAATGCACGCTGCTCGACGCGCGTTTGCCATTCGATCAGCTTCGTAAAAATCCAACGCTGTTTTTCGGTGATCGCGGTTTCGATATCGGCGAGCGTGACCCAGCGCGGCGCGGTGATCGTGAGGCCGGTGCTGTCGATCGCAAAGCCGATCGAGCGGCGCGCGGAACGCTTGAGCGCGTAATGCAGCGTGCGTGAACCGATGGCGAGACTGCGCAGCTTGCTGCCGTCCGGCGCGAGCGGCGCGACGGGCGGCCGGGCCGGTGCTGAGCCCAATGAACCCGGCGCGGAAGGTGAAGGAGACGACGACGTCGACCCCGGCTCGGCGAAGAGCGGGAGATCGAGCTGCCGGTTTTCGAGCGCCGCGGCGGGCTGCGGCGTAGGAGACTTCTGCATCGGCTTCGCTTCGCGCAATACGCCTTCGGAGTTCGAGGGCGTGGCGCGTCAGATGGGCGCGGCGGCGGAATCGTTAGCCGCCGCGCTGTAGGCAGTCGGATCGATGCGGCGCATCTCGGCTTCGATCCACTGCTCGACGCGCGTGTTCACTTCGTCGGGCGTGAGCCCCGTCGTGTCGATCGGCTTGCCAATCGACACCGTGACTATACCCGGATATTTAAGAAACGAGTTGCGCGGCCATACGCGGCCCGCGTTGTGCGCGATCGGCACGACGGGGGCACCGCTCGCGATCGCGAAGCGCGCGCCGCCGGTCTTGTACTTGCCCTGCTTGCCGGTCGGCGTGCGCGTGCCTTCCGGAAACATGATCACCCATGCGCCTTCGGCCATGCGGGCCTTGCCCTGGTTCGTGACCGATACGAACGCGTATTTGCCTTCCTTGCGGTTGATGTGAACCATCTTCAGCATGCCGAGCGCCCAGCCGAAGAACGGCACATACAAGAGCTCGCGCTTGAACACGTAGCACAGCGGGCGCGGCATGATCGCCGGAAACGCGAGCGTTTCCCACGCCGACTGGTGCTTCGACAGCAGCACGGCCGGGCCGTTGGGCAGATTCTCGAAACCTTCGATGCGGTAGCGGATGCCGTTCAGGTAGCGCACCGTCCACAGCGTCAGACGACACCAGCCGGCCGCCATCCAGTAGCGGTTTTCCGCGCGCAGGAACGGAAACGCGATGAAGCACGCGGTCGCGTACGGCACCGTGAACACAACGAAATAAATCAGCAGCAGCAGGGAACGGATAAAGCGCATCGGCGTGGTCGGTGGGGGGTGGGAGCGCGGTGCGCGCGTTTATTCCTGAGCGTCGGCGAGAAAGTCGAGCGCGAACGCGCGCAGGTCGTCGTGCACGATCGTGCCTTCGGGCAAGCCGCCCGCGGCGAGGGTCTTGCGGCCCTTGCCGGTCAGCACCAGATGCACCGGGTGACCGAGCGCAGCGCCCGCCTGCAGATCGCGCAGAGAATCGCCGACCGTCGGCGTATGCGCCGGATCGACCTCGAAACGCTCGGTGATCATCTTCAGCATGCCGGGCTTCGGCTTGCGGCATTCGCAGTGATCTTCCGCCGTGTGCGGGCAGAAGAACACCGCTTCGATGCGCGCGCCGACCGCTGCCGCCATCCGGTGCATCTTCAGATGCATCGCGTTCAACGCATCCATGTCGAACAGACCGCGGCCGATGCCCGACTGGTTCGTCGCGACTGCGACGCGATAGCCGGCGTGGTTCAGGCGTGCGATCGCTTCCAGCGAGCCGGGCAGCGCGACCCATTCGTCCGGCGACTTGATGAACGCGTCGGAGTCGGCGTTGATCACACCGTCGCGGTCGAGGATCACCACTTTCTTGATCGGCATGGCGCGGTGCTCAGGCGGCGAGTCGGGAAATATCGGCGACGCAGTTCATCTGCTGATGCAGCGCGCCGAGCAGAGCCAGACGGTTCGCGCGCAACGCGGGGTCTTCGGCGTTGACCATCACGTCGTTGAAGAACGTGTCCACCGGTTCGCGCAGCGCGGCCAGCGCCGTCAGCGCGCCGGTGTAGTCGCGCACGGCCAGTTGCGATTGCACGCGCGGCGTGACCTGTTCGAGCTGCGCGTTGAGCGCCTTCTCCGCTGCCTCGGTGAGCAAGCTGGGCTGCACGCTGCCGTTCGTCACGCCTTCCGACTTCTTCAGGATGTTCGAGATACGCTTGTTGGCCGCCGCGAGCGACGCCGCTTCGGCCAGTGACGCGAATTCGCGCACCGCGTCGAGGCGCGCGACGAGGTCGTCGAGCCGCGTCGGGTTCAGCGCGAGCACCGCGTCGATTTCGCCGGCCGCGTAGCCGCGTTCGCGCAGCAGGCCGCGCAGGCGGTCCATGCTGAACTCGTAGATCGCGTCGGTCGAATCGGCGACGTTCGGCACGCCGGCGAATTGCGCATAAGCGATGCGCAGCAGCTCGACGAAGTCGACGTTCAACTGTTTCTCGACCAGAATGCGCAGCACGCCGAGCGCATGGCGGCGCAGCGCGAACGGGTCTTTCTCGCCGGTGGGCTGCAGGCCGATGCCCCAGATGCCGACCAGCGTTTCGAGCTTGTCGGCGAGCGCGACGACGGTGCCGGTCGCGGTGGTGGGCAAGGCGTCGCCCGAGAAGCGCGGCTGGTAGTGTTCCGAGCATGCGAGCGCGACTTCTTCCGGCTCGCCGTCGTGGCGCGCGTAGTACGTGCCCATCGTGCCTTGCAGCTCGGGGAATTCGCCGACCATGTCGGTGATCAGGTCGGCTTTCGCGAGGCGCGCGGCGCGCGTCGCGAGCGCGACGTTGGCGCCGGTCAGTGCGGCGATCGCGCCGGCCAGCCCTTCGAGCCGCTCCACGCGTTGCAGCGCCGAGCCGAGCTTGTTGTGATAAACGACGTTCGCGAGCAGTGGCACGCGATCCGCGAGCGGCTTCTTCTTGTCTTGCGTGAAGAAGAACTTCGCATCGGCGAGACGCGGACGCACCACGCGCTCATTGCCTTCGACGATCTCGACCGGCGTCGCCGTCTCGATGTTCGACACGATCAGGAAGCGCGAGCGCAGCTTGCCGTTCGCATCGGTCAGCGCGAAGTACTTCTGGTTCGTCTGCATCGTCAGGATCAGGCATTCCTGCGGCACTTGCAGGAATTCGTCCTCGAAGCGGCACTCATAGACGACCGGCCATTCGACCAGCGACGTCACTTCGTCGAGCAGCGCTTCGGGCATCACGACCTTGTCGTCACCGGCTTGCGCGAGCAGTTGCGAGCGGATCGCTTCCTTGCGCTTCGCGAAGCTCGCGATCACGCGGCCTCTGTGTTCGAGCGTTTCGGCATACGACTGCGCGTGCTGGATCTGCACGAAGCCTTCGGACAGGAAGCGGTGGCCGAGCGTGGTGTCGTCGGCGTCGATGCCGAGCACGCTGACCGGCACGACCTCTTCGCCGTGCAGCGTGGTCAGTCGATGCACCGGGCGCACGAACTGCACGCTCGAACCGTCCGGGCGCTGATACGTCATCGGCTTTGCGATCGGCAGCTTCGCGAGCGTTTCGTCGAGCGCGCCTTGCAGGCCGTCGGCGAGCGTCGCGCCCGGCGCCGCGTAGCGCAGGAAGAACGCTTCGGCTTTACCGTCCTGGGCGCGTTCGAGATCGTTCACCGTGAAGTCGGGGAAGCCGAGCGCGGCGAGTTTCTTCGCGAGCGGCGCGGTGGGCTGGCCGTCTTTATCGAGCGCGACGGAAACCGGCAGCACTTTTTCGCGCACGTGTTTTTCCGGCGCGAGCGCGCGCACGTTGTGAATCGTCACCGCGAGACGACGCGGCGTGGCAAAGCGTTCGAACGACGGCTCGCCGTCGATCAGGTCGCGCGCCGCGAGGCGCTGCGCAATACCTTCGGCGAAGGCGTCGCCGAGACGGGCGAGCGCCTTCGGCGGCAGTTCTTCGGTCAGCAGCTCGACGAGCAGGGTAGCGTGTTGAGATTGAGTCATTGGTTGAAGTTCTCGTCAGTCCTGGTCGATCTTGCGTTCGACTTTCAGCGGCGGCGCCCACGCGGGCATCGCGGCTTCCTGCTCGTCGGTGGTGAGGCCGGGCACGCCGTGCACCGGATTGCCGAGCATCGGGAAGCCGAGCTTTTCGCGCGAGTCGTAGTAGGCCTGCGCGACCAGACGCGACAGCGCGCGAATCCGGCCGATGTACGCCGCGCGTTCCGTGACCGAAATCGCGCCGCGCGCGTCGAGCAGGTTGAACGTGTGGCCGGCCTTCAGCACGAGCTCATAGGCGGGCAGCGCGATCTGCGCATCGATCATGCGCTTCGCTTCCGCTTCGTAGCTGTTGAAGAAAGTGAACAGCAGATCGACGTTCGCGTGCTCGAAGTTGTAGGTGGACTGCTCGACCTCGTTCTGGTGATACACGTCGCCGTAGGTCAGGCGGCGCAGTTCGGGGCCGTTCGGGCCTTGTTCTTCCCACTCGGTCCAGACGAGGTCGTAGACGTTCTCGACCTTCTGCAGATACATCGCGAGGCGCTCGAGACCGTAGGTGATTTCGCCGAGCACCGGCTTGCAGTCTAGACCGCCGACCTGCTGGAAGTACGTGAACTGCGTCACTTCCATGCCGTTCAGCCACACTTCCCAGCCCAGCCCCCATGCGCCGAGCGTCGGGTTTTCCCAGTCGTCCTCGACGAAACGCACGTCGTTCTGCTTCAGGTCGAAGCCGAGCGCTTCGAGCGAGCCGAGGTACAGGTCGAGAATGTTTTCCGGCGCGGGCTTGAGCACCACCTGATACTGGTAGTAGTGCTGCAGACGGTTCGGGTTCTCGCCGTAGCGGCCATCTTTCGGGCGGCGCGACGGCTGCACGTAGGCGGCGCGCCACGGCTCGGGGCCGATCGCGCGCAGGAACGTATGGACGTGGGACGTGCCCGCGCCGACTTCCATGTCGATCGGCTGGAGCAACGCGCAGCCCTGCTTGTCCCAGTAGGACTGCAAGGTCAGGATGATTTGCTGAAACGTGAGCATGAAGTGCCTTTCGGGCATGGGGCCATGCCGCGCGCGCCTAAGCGCGCGAGGGGGTCGTGGAGCGAAGTGCTAAACCGGAGATTTTAACGGAAAGGAAGGGGGGCGGCCCGTTTTGCGGGGTCGGACGGGCCGCGATGCGGTTTTTGGGCGACAGGCGACGCGGCAAGGGCCGCGCGCACGTTCAGCTCGCCGCCAGCTCCGCCTTCGGCGAGAACGAATCGCTTTGCGCGATCGGCCAGTACGTCTCGAACAGGGTATAGCGATAGTTGCCGTTGAGCAGGTCGTTCGGTTCGAGATATTTGAGCAGATCCGACATCAGCCGCACCTCATGCGAGGACACGCGCCGCACGATGTGATGCGCGCGCAACTCAGCCGGGTGCCGGAGCCCGGCGGCCTGGATGATTTCCTGCAACGCGTGCAGCGTGTTGTGGTGGAAGTTGAACACGCGATCGGCCTTGTCCGGCACCACCAGCGCACGCTGGCGCACCGGGTCCTGGGTCGCGACGCCGGTCGGGCAGCGGCCGGTATGGCAGGTCTGCGCCTGGATGCAGCCGACCGCGAACATGAAGCCGCGCGCCGCGTTGACCCAGTCCGCGCCGATCGCGAGCGTCTTCGCGATATCGAACGCGGTGATCATCTTGCCGCTCGCGCCGATGCGGATGCGTTGCCGCAGACCGATGCCGACCAGCGTGTTGTGCACGAGCAGCAGCCCCTCCTGCAACGGCACGCCGACGTGATCGGTGAATTCGAGCGGTGCCGCGCCGGTGCCGCCTTCCGCGCCGTCCACGACGATGAAGTCCGGCAGAATGCCCGTTTCCAGCATCGCCTTCGCGATACCGAAGAATTCCCACGGATGCCCGATGCACAGCTTGAAGCCGGTCGGCTTGCCGCCCGACAGCGTGCGCAGCCGCTCGACGAATTCGAGCAGCTCGCGCGGCGTCGAGAACTCGGAGTGCGTCGCCGGCGAGATGCAGTCGCGGCCCATCGGCACGCCGCGCGTCTCGGCGATTTCGGGCGTGATCTTCGCGCCCGGCAGCACGCCGCCGTGACCGGGCTTCGCGCCTTGCGACAGCTTCACCTCGATCATCTTCACCTGCGGTTCGGCGGCCTGCTTCGCGAACTTCTCCGCGTTGAAGGTGCCGTCGTCGTTACGGCATCCAAAATAGCCGGACGCGATTTCCCAGATGATGTCGCCGCCATGTTCGCGATGATATTTCGACATCGAACCTTCGCCGGTGTCGTGCGCGAAGTTGCCTTTCTTCGCGCCGAGGTTCAGCGCCATGATCGCATTGGCCGATAGCGAGCCGAAGCTCATCGCCGACACGTTGAAGATCGACATCGAATACGGCTGCCCGCGATCGGGGCCGACGACGATGCGAAAGTCGTGACCGTCGAGCGTGGTCGGTGCGAGCGAGTGGCTGATCCATTCGTGCGCGACCGCCTTCACGTCGATCCGCGTGCCGTATGGGCGGCTGTCGACATCGTTCTTCGAGCGCTGATAGACGATGCTGCGTTGCGCGCGCGAGAACGGCTTCTCGTCGGTATCGTCTTCGACGAAATACTGACGGATCTCCGGGCGGATGGATTCGAAAATGAAACGCAGGTGGCCCCACAGCGGGTAATTGCGCAGGATTGCATGGCGCTGTTGGCTCAGGTCGAACACGCCGAGCGCGACGAGCGCGGCCGGCACGAGGATCCAGAACCATGACAGGTGATGCGTCGCGGCGAGCGCGGCACATACCGCGGTGAGGGCGATTGCGCACCACATGGCCAGATAGCGTTGAGAAAACATGGGGACTCCAGTGCAGTGAAGATCATTGCGGCGGCATCGTCCGCACGGGAGCGCGGGCGGTATCGGTCGCGAAGGAAAACTGGCGGTTGCGGGTCACGGTGCGACGCGGACCGGCGAAGCCCGAAGATAAGGCCTGCGAATGGAAGCCAAGCGTCGCACGCGAAGGTGAAGTGTGTGTGAATGCGCGCCAGGCGGGGCAAACATGGTGAACGGCGCGAACCTGCCGGAATGGTACGACCCGCCGCGCCCGCCGTTATGCATCGCTCAACGCGCGCCGAGCAGAGCCGCTTTTTGCCGCGGGGTTTGCGGCTCGTCCTGCGCCTGGCCTTGCGGCTGCTTTGGCTTGTGCGCCTGCTTGCGACGCTGCGCGCGGGTTTGCTTCGGCGCCTGATCCTGCGGCAGCTCGGCCGGTTGCCCGGTCATCGCGCGTTCGATGATGCCGCCGCCGAGGCACACGTCGCCGTCATACAGCACCGCCGATTGGCCCGGCGTGACGGCCCATTGCGCGGCGTCGAAGGTCAGTTCGAAGAGGCCTTCGCCCGAACCGCCTCCCGCCGAGGCGTTGAACGTGCACGCCGCGTCGGCCTGCCGGTAGCGCGTCTTCGCGCCGCACGCGAAGCCGTCGGCCGGCGGCTCGCCCGCGACCCAGCTCGTGTTGCCCGCCGACAGCGTATGGCACAGCAGCCACGGATGGTCGTGTCCCTGCGCGACGTACAGCGTATTCGTCGGAATATCCTTGCCGGCGGCGAACCAGGGCTCGCCGCTGCCGTCCTTGCTGCCGCCGAGACCGATGCCCTTGCGCTGGCCGAACGTGTAGAACGCGAGGCCGATGTGCTCGCCGACGATCTTGCCGTCGGTGGTCTTCATCGGGCCCGGCCTGGTCGGCAGATAGCGGTTCAGGAAGTCGCGGAAAGGCCGCTCGCCGATGAAGCAGATGCCGGTCGAATCCTTCTTCTTCGCGTTCGGCAGGCCGATCTGCGCGGCGATCTCGCGGACCTTCGTCTTGGGAATTTCGCCGAGCGGGAACAGTGTTTTCGACAGCTGCGCCTGGTTGAGCCGATGCAGGAAGTACGACTGGTCCTTCGTTTGGTCGAGCGCCTTCAGCAACTCGAAGCGGCCATCGTTCTCGCGCACGCGCGCGTAGTGGCCGGTCGCGATCGTTTCCGCGCCGAGCGACATCGCGTGATCGAGGAAGGCCTTGAACTTGATCTCGGCGTTGCACAGCACGTCCGGGTTCGGCGTGCGGCCGGCCGAATACTCGCGCAGGAATTCGGCGAACACGCGGTCCTTGTACTCGGCCGCGAAGTTGACCGCCTCGACGTCGATGCCGATCAGGTCCGCCACCGACACCACGTCGATCCAGTCCTGGCGCGTCGAGCAGTATTCGCTGTCGTCGTCGTCTTCCCAGTTCTTCATGAACAGGCCGACCACGTCGTAGCCCTGTTCCTTTAGCAGCCACGCGGTGACCGACGAATCGACGCCGCCCGACATGCCTACTACGACTTTACGCTTGCTCATAAGGTACTCACTGGGTGCTGCATGACTGCATGGATCTATGGGGCCGCTCGTGACGGCCCTATTGCTTCGGCCCAACCGAATGCGTATGGACGAAGTCGAGCGGGAAACGCCGGCCGGCCAGGTAATCGTCGATGCACCGCATCACGAGCGGCGTGCGATGCCGCTCGGGGCACGCGCGCAACTCATCGGCGCTCATCCACAGCGTGCGGACGATGTCGGGATCGAGCGAACTCGCCGGGTCCGGTTCGCCGCCCGCGCCGCAATAGGTGAAGCGCAGGTACGTGGTGCCCGCGCGGTCCGGCCGCTCGAAGTGGGTCATGTACATGCCGACGAGCGCCTCGGGCGCGAACGGATGCGCGGTTTCCTCGAACGTTTCGCGGATCACCGCTTCCAGCAGCGTTTCGCCCGCCTCGAGGTGGCCGGCGGGCTGGTTCAGGCGCAGGCCGGCGGCAGTGTGTTCCTCGACTAGCAGGAAGCGCCCGTCACGCTCGACGATCGCCGCGACGGTCACGTGCGGCCGCCAGGTTTCCGGTTTCATGGGTGCGCATTTTACCGGTTATGCGCGCCGGCTGCCTGGTGACCGCTGGCAGCCGGTTCGCAGCGTGTTCGAGGTGGCATCGCGACCGATCCGTACCAGTTTGGCGGTCTGCCGCGCATTCGCATCGACCCCGATATTTGTGATGTGGCGGTTTCCGGTTAAAGTGGGGCCTGCGTTAGCCGTTGCATGTGCAAGCCGGCGAGCCTCGTCGGCAGGTCTGTCGTCAAACAGGAAGTCGAGGAGGAACAACGATGCACATCGGAGTGCCAGCCGAGACGCGCGCGCATGAAACCCGCGTTGCCGCGACGCCCGAGACGGTCAAGAAGTACGTGGCGCAAGGCCACCGGGTCACGCTCCAGAGCGGCGCCGGCGCCGGCGCGAGCTTTCCCGATGACGCCTATACGGCCGTGGGCGCGGAAATCGTCGATGCCGCCACTGCATTCGGCGCAGATCTCGTCCTCAAAGTCCAATCCCCCGCCGATTCCGAACTGCCGCTGCTCAAGCGCGGCGCGACGCTGGTCGGCATGCTCGATCCGTTCAACGCCGACAACGCGGGCAAGCTCGCCGCGGCCGGCGTCACCGCGTTCGCGCTCGAAGCCGCGCCTCGCACCACGCGCGCGCAAAGCCTCGACGTGCTGTCGTCGCAGGCGAACATCGCCGGCTACAAGGCGGTGCTGCTCGCGGCGACGCTCTATCCGCGCTTCATGCCGATGCTGATGACCGCGGCCGGCACCGTGAAGGCCGCGCGCGTGCTGATTCTCGGCGCGGGCGTGGCTGGCCTGCAGGCGATCGCCACCGCGAAGCGCCTCGGCGCCGTGCTGGAGGCGTCCGACGTGCGCCCGGCCGTCAAGGAGCAGATCGAGTCGCTCGGCGCGAAGTTCCTCGACGTGCCCTACGAGACCGACGAGGAGCGCGAGGCCGCGCAAGGTGTGGGCGGCTATGCACGGCCGATGCCGCCGTCGTGGCTCACGCGCCAGTCGGCGCTGGTGCACGAGCGCGCAAAGCAGGCCGACATCGTCATTTCGACCGCGCTGATTCCAGGCCGCCCCGCGCCGACGCTGCTGTCGGTCGAAACCGTGCAGGCGATGAAACCGGGCTCGGTGCTCGTCGACCTCGCGGCCGGCCGCGGCCCCGAAGTCGACGGCCGGCGCGGCGGCAATTGTCCGCTGACCGAGGCGGACCAGGTGGTGGTGCGCTATGGCGTGCAGATCGTCGGCTACACGAATCTCGCCGCGATGGTGCCCGCCGACGCGTCGTCGCTGTACGCGCGCAACGTGCTCGACTTCCTGAAGCTGATTATCGCCAAGGAAGGCACGCTGAACATCGATCTCGCGGACGACATCGTCGCGGCCACGCTGCTGGCTCGCGACGGCCAGGTCACGCGCAACGCATAGGGGGAAGCCGAAGATGGAAGTCATCAATCACACGGTGATCAACCTGATCATCTTCGTGCTGGCGATCTACGTCGGCTATCACGTGGTCTGGAACGTCACGCCCGCGCTGCATACGCCGCTGATGGCGGTGACCAATGCGATCTCGGCGATCGTGATCGTCGGCGCGATGCTCGCGGCGGGTCTCACCGTCGGCAGCGCCGGCAAGTTCTTCGGCACGATCGCGGTCGCGCTCGCGGCCGTCAACGTGTTCGGCGGATTCCTCGTCACACGGCGAATGCTCGAGATGTTCAAGAAGAAAGAACCCAGGAAACTACCGGCTGGCGGCAAGGAGGGTACGTAAATGAGCCTGAACGTCGTCACGCTGCTGTATCTGGTCGCGTCGGTCTGCTTCATCCAGGCGCTCAAGGGGCTGTCGAATCCGAAGACCGCGCGCGTCGGCAATACCTTCGGCATGGTCGGCATGGCGATCGCGATTCTGACGACCATCGCGCTGATCTCGCGGCAGGCCGAAGTACTTGGCTCCAATCTCGGTCTCGGGCTCGGCCTGCTGCTGTTCGGGCTCGTGATCGGCGGCGCGATCGGCGCGTTCGTCGCCGCGCGCGTCGAGATGACCAAGATGCCTGAACTGGTCGCGGCGATGCACTCGCTGATCGGTCTCGCGGCCGTGTGCATCGCGTATGGGGTGGTGTCGGAGCCCGCCGCGTTCGGCCTTGTCGATCCCGACGTGCCGATCGAGGGCTTCCTGCCTTACGGCAACCGCATCGAACTGTTCATCGGCACGTTCGTCGGCGCGATTACTTTTAGCGGCTCGGTGATCGCGTTCGGCAAGCTGTCGGGCAAGTACAAGTTCCGGTTGTTTCAGGGTGCGCCGGTCGTCTACGGCGGCCAGCATCTGATCAATCTGATGCTCGCGCTCGCGATGCTCGGCTTCGGCGTCCTCTTCTTCCTCACGCAGTCGTGGCTGCCGTTCATCATCATGACGATCATCGCGTTCGTGCTCGGCGTGCTGATCATCATTCCGATCGGCGGCGCGGACATGCCGGTCGTCGTGTCGATGCTGAACTCGTACTCGGGCTGGGCGGCGGCGGGCATCGGCTTTTCGCTGAACAATCCGATGCTGATCATCGCCGGGTCGCTGGTGGGGTCGTCGGGTGCGATCCTGTCGTACATCATGTGCCGCGCGATGAACCGCTCGTTCTTCAACGTGATCCTCGGTGGCTTCGGCAACGAGCCGGGCGCGGCCGCGGGCGGCGCGGCGGAGCAGCGTCCGGTGAAATCGGGTTCGGCCGATGACGCGTCGTTCATGATGGGCAACGCGGAAACGGTCGTGATCGTGCCGGGCTACGGGCTGGCCGTCGCGCGCGCGCAGCATGCGTTGAAGGAGTTGACCGACAAGCTGGTCGAGAAGGGCATCGAGGTGAAGTACGCCATTCACCCGGTGGCCGGCCGCATGCCGGGTCACATGAACGTGCTGCTCGCCGAGGCCGAAGTGCCGTACGACATGGTGTACGAGATGGAGGACATCAACGGCGAGTTCGGCCAGGTCGACGTGGTGCTCGTGCTCGGCGCGAACGACGTGGTGAATCCGGCCGCGAAGAACGATCCGAAGTCGCCGATCGCGGGCATGCCGATTATCGAGGCGTACAAGGCGCGCACCGTGATCGTCAACAAGCGCTCGATGGCCGCGGGCTACGCCGGGCTCGACAACGACCTGTTCTACATGGATAAGACGATGATGGTGTTCGGCGACGCGAAGAAGGTGATCGAGGATATGGTGAAGGCGGTCGACTAGATCGCTAGCGGTGAACGACGCTTTACACGCTTTTCACTGAGCAAGTGAAGAAATTGGATACGCTCCAGTTCTTGCGACTCGAGCTGGAGGACCACCTTGCGTTGCTCGCTCTCGATAAGGAGAGCGAGCATAAGTGAGCCGCTGTCGGGGGATTTTTCGCGGACGCGAAAAATTTCGCGTCGGGTCAATGCCGGTAACTGGACTTACCGGAATGCGTTTTACCTGCGATAACCGCGTGGATCGCCAGGCCCCCGGCCGTAAGCCTGATGCGGCGGGCTTTCATAGGGAGCTTGACCCAATGACCATCAACGCATCTACATGGACAAGACGATGATGGTGTTCGGCGACGCGAAGAAGGTGATCGAGGATATGGTGAAGTCGGTCGAGTAGCTCGTTAGCGGTAAACAGACCCTGAGATCGCGGTGCGTCGCGCCGCGATCCTTTTCATATTTTCGGCCTCGCGTTTACGTGCCGCAGCAGATCCGCGAGCCGCCTGCCTTCCTGATCCGGATACGTCTCGAGCACTTCGAGATCGCGCATCTTCTCCAGTCCGAAGTTGCGGAAATCAGCACGCAGCTCGCACCATGCGCCGAGCGTCCAGCGCGCGCCCCAGTACGCGAGCGCGAGCGGCCAGACGCGGCGCTCGGTGTCGGCGCCGTTGGCGTCGGTGTACGCGAAGCGCACCACCTGGCGCGCATCGATCGCGCGATGCAGCGAGTCGAGCTGCGTCGAAAAATCCCCCTTGATGTGAAACGACGGCGCGAAGATCGCGAGCCGTTCGAGCGTCGCGCGCTTGTCGGCGGGCATCGCCGATGCGATTTTGGCCAGCGCGCCCCGCGCGCCGCTCGCGAAGCCCGCGCCACCCCATGATTCGAGCATGCGCGCGCCGGCGGCGAGCGCGGCGAGTTCGTCGGCGGTGAAGGTCAGCGGCGGCAGACTTGCCGAGCGCGACAGTCGATAACCGATGCCCGCTTCGCCTTCGATCGGCACCCCTGACAATTGCAGATCGCGCACGTCGCGATAGACCGTGCGCGGCGAGATGTTCAGCCAGTCGGCTAGTTGCTGCGCGGTGGTCAGGCGCCGGCCGCGCAGCAACTCGGCGATCTGGAACAGGCGGTCGGCGCGGCGCGTCATCGTGGGCGTCGGGTAGAGGAGGAAGGGGACGGTCCCGCGATGATAGCGCCGCATGGCGGCCTTCGGTCGGGGCGCGGCGACTTCAGGTGCGCGCTTAGCCGTTGGTGCGCGAATGCAGGCCGAGGCGGTTGCCTTCGGTATCGGTGAAGAACGCGATATAGCCGATGTCCTGCGGCAGCTTGATCACCGGGCCGTCGGTCTTGCCGCCCGCCCGTTCGATGCGCGCAAGCGCCGCGTCGACGGTGGGCAGCGCGTTCAGGTAGACGGTGACGCCGTCGACGCCGGGTGTCATCGACGGATTGTGGACGATCGCGCCGCCGGTCGCGGGCTCCTCGTAGCTGAACACGGCGATCGGCTGGCCGCCGATCTCCTGTCGATTCAACGGGGCGTCGAGCGCGGCTTCGTAAAAGCGCACCGCGCGATCGAAATCGACCGACGGGATTTCGAACCAGGCAACGAGTTTGGGCAATGCGGACATGACACTCTCCTTCGGTTGGCAGTAGGCCGTTCAAGCGCCGGATGGCGTGAGAAGGAGTGTGCGGGGGTGCTGCTGACAGCGTGGTGGCAGTAGGGTGGGGAAAGGCGGCAGCCTCACTCCACCGGCAACTGAAACATCCCCACCACATCGCTCATGCGCGTGGCCTGCTTTTCGAGCGACGCGATGACGACAGGGCGACGACAGCGCGCCGCCCGACCGACGCAGCCTCAGCCCGCCTGCGTATCGCCCTGCGGACGCTGCCGCACGCTGCCCGCGATCAGATCGAAGCGGAACAGCCGGCATTCGAGCGCACCGTTGAACAGCGGCGTCTTCGTCGATTCGCGCAGCCGCAGTTGCCCCGGAAGCTTGCGATCCGATGTCAGGATGAACGCATGCCATCCGGCAAAGCGCTGCTTCAGCGCATTGCCGAGCAACTGGAAAAACTCGCTGTCCGGCGCTTCTTCCTGAATGCGGCGGAAGCCGTCGTCGTCGCGATTGCCGCGGCCTTCGCGAAGCTCGCCGCGCGCATTGCGGCCGCGCACTTCGATCCGCTCGCCATACGGCGGATTCGCGACGAGGATGCCCGGCGCCGAGCCAGGCGGCGTCATGTCGCGCGCATCGAGCTGCTTGAGCGAAATGGGCGGCAAGCCGGCGCGCTCGAAGTTCGCGCGCGCTTTTTCGAGCATGTCGCCGGAGATGTCGCTGCCGAAAATCTCCAGATCCGCGCCGCGCGAGCCGCGCGCCGCATTTTTCGCCTCGAGCGCGGCGCCCTTCAGCGCTTGCCAGCTCCGCGCGTCGAACTGTTTGAGCTTCTCGAAGCCGAAGCGCCGCTCGACGCCCGGCGCGATGTTCAACGCGACCTGCGCCGCTTCCGCGAGGAACGTGCCGCTGCCGCACATCGGATCGTAGAGCGGCGTGTCGGCCTGCCAGCCAGTCAGACGCAAAATGCCAGCCGCGAGGTTTTCGCGCAGCGGCGCCGCGCCCTTGTCGAGACGCCAGCCGCGCTTGAATAGCGGATCGCCGGAAGTGTCGAGGTACAGCGTGCAGTCGGTCGCGCTCAGGAACGCGAACACGCGCACGTCGGGCATCGCGGTGTCGACGCTCGGCCGCGCGCCGCTTTTTTCGCGCAGACGATCGCAGATCGCGTCCTTCACGCGCAGCGTCGTGAACTCGAGACTGCGCAGCGGCGACTTGATCGCGGTGACGTCGACGCGCAGCGTCTCGTGCGCGGAGAACCACTGCTCCCAGCGCTGCTCGAGCGCGAGCGCGTAGATGTCCTGCTCGCCGCGGTAGGGCCGCTCCGCGATTTTCAGCAGCACGCGGCTCGCGAGACGCGAGTGCAGATTGGCGGCCATGCCGGCGGCCCAGCCGCCGCGAAAATGCACGCCGCCCGGTACCTGGGCGCCGGCCGTGAAGGCGGCGCCGTTCAGATGTTTGACGGCAATTTCGGCGAGTTCGGCCGCGAGCGGAGCTTCGAGCCCGCGCGGGCAAGGAAGGAAGAAATCGAAGGACATTGAGGTTGCCGCAAGGCGTTGGATAAGGCGCTATTGTACGCGGTCGAGATCGACGGGCCGGCACGATCGGCGCGCCGGGCCGTCGTCTGTCGTCGCGTCATCTCGCCTCGCGTCCCGCTTTGGCCGGCGACGCCCGCCGGCATGCGGACACCGTTGAGCTCGCCGCGCCAGCCGGGCCTGTCAGGCGCCGGCTCCCGCGGCCGTTCCCGCCGAAGGACAGGGCGGCACGGCCGGCGCCGCGGCGGGTCTGGCCGAAGACGAAGGCCGGCCCGTCGTGTTCGTGGAAGCGACGGCAGTTGCCGCCATCGCGCGCACGCCCATCGCGATCTGTGTCGACACTTCCGCGAGCGCGCGCCGATGTCCATCGACGAGCGCGTCGTACCCGCCGCCAACCGTCTCGCTGACCACGCTGCGACAGGTCATCACCGCATTGCTGCGCACGGCCCGCACGCTCCACACCGCATCGATCAACGCATGCGAGCCGGGCCACGACTCGAAGCGCTGCACGTTCATGGCGATCCGGTACACGGCCGCGTCGTCGGGGTGCGCGGTGCCGAACGTATCGATGGTGCCGAGCTGCTGGGTCAGATTCGTCGACAGCGCGCGGCGGATTTCATCGCCGGGCAGCGACGCCCAACGCTCCTGTTCGAGCAACTGCACCTGAGTCGGCCCGGTCTGCACGACCAGCTGATTTCTCGCCACCTGCGGCGGCACGTTGACCGGCGCGACTTCGATCAGCCAGGCAGGCGCGGCGCTCGTGCGCGCGACGGCCGGCGCGGCGCCGTTCGCGGCGGTGCTTGCGCTATCCGCGCCACCCAGCGTATAGAAACGGCTCGACGGCGACGAGCACGCCGCGATGGCGAGAGCCGCAGCCAGTGCGGTGCCGTACGCGACGCCGCGCACGAGCGCGCGCGGCGGACGGGGGAGCCGGGCAAACATCATGGTTTATCTCCTGATTTACCGCGCAACAGCGATTCGGGATGACGCTCGAGGTAGTCCGACAGCGCGTTCAGCGACTGCAACGTGCGCGTCAGTTCCTGCAACGCCTGATGAACATCGGACTGCATCGGCGAATCCTGCTGCAAGGTTGCCTGGGCCGAACTGAAGGTCTGCTTCGCGGCCGTCAGCGTGTCGCGCGCCTGCGGCACGACTTCCTTGTCGAGACGCGAGAACAGCTGGTCGGCGTTCTTCAGCGCGGTGTTCAGATTCGCGCCGATCTGGTCGAACGGCACCTTGTCGAGCTTCTTCGCGATGTCGGCGACCTGCAGCTGCAATTCGTCGAGCGTGTTCGGAATGGTCGGCAGCTCGAGCGGATCGGTCGTCACGTCGACCTTGGCCGGCGGCGCTTTCGGGAAGATATCGAGCGCCACGTACAGCTGGCTCGTGATCAGGTTGCCGGTGCGCAACTGGCCGCGCAGGCCGTGCCTGACGAGTTCCTGCATCAGGTTCTCGCCGGCGAGCGTGCCCGGCTGCGGCGAGCTCTCGCGGAAGCGCTTGCCGAGGCGGTCCGGGTACACGTTCATCGTGACCGGCATCGTGAAGCTCTGCGTCTTCGGATCGTAGTCAATGCCGATATTGGTCACCTGGCCGAGCACGATGCCGCGGAAATCGACCGGTGCGCCGATCGACAGCCCGCGCAGCGACTGGTTGAAGTTCATCACGACGCGCAAGGGCACGCCGTCTGGTTCGCGCATCGCGTCCGCTTCGTCCGAGCCGAGGCGGAAGGTCTGGTTGTTCGGCGCCTGCGGGCCCATGTTCTGACCGGGCGGCGACTGGAACGACAGACCGCCGACGATCACCGTCGCGAGCGACTGCGTGTTCAGCTTGAAGCCGCTCGAATCGAGCCGCAGATCGACGCCGCTCGCATGCCACCAGCGCGTGTTGGTGCCGACGTACTGGTCGAACGGCGCCGACACGAACACCCGCATCGTCACGCCGGTGCCGTCCCTGTCGAGCGAGAAGCCGACCACCTGACCGACCTGCACGCGCCGGTAGAAGATCGGCGAGCCGATGTCGATCGAGCCGAGCGAATCGCCGTGCAGCGTGTACTGGTGGCCTTTCTGGTCGCCGGTGATGGGCGGCGGCGTTTCGAGGCCGACGAAGTTGCTCTCGCTTTCGGTCGAGCGGCCCGCGTCGGCGCCGATGTACGAGCCCGACAGCAGCGTGGTCAGACCCGACACGCCGCTCGCGCCGATGCGCGGACGCACCACCCAGAAGCGCGAGTCCTTGACCGCGAACTTTCCGCCTTCCTTGGTGAGCTGCACCTGCACGAGCACGTGCGACAGATCCGGCGACAGCGTGATCGTCTTCACCGCGCCCACGTCGACGTCCTTGTACTTGACCTTGGTCTTGCCCGGCTCGAGGCCTTCCGCGCTGATGAAGCTGATCGTGATCACGGGTCCGCGCTCGGTCACCGACCTGATCACGAGCGCGATGCCGATCAGCGCGGCGATCAGCGGAATCACCCAGACGAGCGACGGCAGCCAGCGGCTGCGTGGCTCGATCTCGGGGTCGGGCAGTTGGGGCGGCAGTCTGGGTCCGTTCGAATCGTTGCGCGGCGCGTCATCGGAGGCGGGCGTCGGTCCTTGCGGGCTAGTCATGGTCGAGATCCTGAGGTGTTGGGGTACGGCTTTCCACGGGGTCCCAGATGAGGCGTGGATCGAATTGCATGGAGGCCAGCATCGTCAGGATCACGACCGAGCCGAACGCGATCGCGCCCGGCCCGGCCGTGATCTCGGCCAACGATTTGAAACGCACGAGCGCCACGGTGAGCGTGACGACGAACACGTCGAGCATCGACCAGCGGCCGATCCGCTCGACCATCCGGTACAGCGTCGTGCGCTGTTGCGGACGCCAGCGCGAGCGGCGCTGCGCGGTGGCGGTGAGCAGCACGAGCACCGAGAGCTTCAGCATCGGCACCAGGATGCTGGCGATGAATACGATCATCGCGAGCGGCCAGTCGCCGGAGGTCCAGAAATAGACGACGCCGCTCATGATGGTGTCGTCCTCGGAGCCGAGCAGCGACGACGTGTGCATCACCGGCAGCAGGTTCGCCGGGATATACAGCAGCGCCGCGGCGATCAGCAGTGCCCATGTGCGCATCAGGCTGTCGGGGTTGCGCGAGTGCAGATGCGCGCCGCAGCGGCCGCAGTGCTGCGGCGTGACCGAGCGGATGCACGGTTCGACGCGCCCGCACGAATGGCAGGACAGCAGGCCCGCGCGTTTCGCGGTGACGTATTTCATCGCGGGCTCATCCTTCGCGCGGCGTGGGCGGCAAGCCGGGCGGGGTGCCGTCCGCCGTGCTGTTGGTTGCGCCACCAGCGCTGCCGCTGGTCGAGCCCGCGACGCGCGCGGACGGCGACGGCGGACCGGCGAGCGAGCCGACCGCGACCGCCGCGCTGTCGGCCGACGTGCGCGGCAAACGGCCGCTCGCCGCTCGCGTCGATCTCGTCGGCGACATCCCACAGCACGCGCGGATCGAATGTGACGACGACCGCGAACATCAGCGTCAGCGCGCCGAACGCGAACAGCGCCGCCTCGGGAATCACGCGCGCGAGGCTCACCATCTTCACGATCGTGATCAGCACGCCGAGCATGAACACTTCGATCATGCCCCACGGCCGCACGAACTGGATCGCGCGCAGCACGCGATTGAAGTGCGCGGGCACGTAGCCGGCGCGTAGCGGCACCAGCACGTACAGCAGCGCGACGAGTTCGGTGAACGGAAAGAGGATCGTCGAGCAGAACACCATCACGGCGACGATCTGCATGTTCTCGCCCCACAGCGCGACGAGCGCGCCGAAGAGCGTAGTCTGTGATGTGATGCCGTTGGTTTCGAGTTCGACGATCGGAAAGCCCTGCGCGATCACGAACGTGATCAGCGCGGCGAGCGTCAGTGCGCAGATCGCGTCGAGCTTGCGCGAGACGCCGCGATAGAGCGTCGCGCCGCAGCGCGGACAACGCGCGGCGACGCGCCCGACAAGCCGTGGCTTGCGGAACAGCGTATCGCATTCATGGCACGCGATCAGGTTGTCATGTTCCATGCGGCAGATGGGCTAACGACGTAGTAGCGGCGTGCAAGGCCTGCTCGTTACGAGGGGTCGGGCGGCGGTGAGCAGCAATAGTACCAAACGCGGCCTCGCGACCGACGCGAGCCGCGCGCGGCGCGGGGCGTGGCGCCGTCCCCGCCGCGCGCTGGTCCGGGCCTGAGATGGCGTCGCTTCGGGGCTTTCCGTCCCCGAATCGTTCAACGCAAGGGCGGTGACGCGGCGCCCTGGGGCCATTGCAGCGCAAAATTCGGGCCTGTTCCGCCGACGCGCTCCAGCCAGCTTTTCGCGCTTGGGGTAGCATGGCGCCCGTGGCATGCCCGGCGGCCTTTTGTGGCGATGATGTCCGCCGCATCGGCCGCGCACGCCGCGCCGATGCGCGGCGGCGATCGCGGAATAGCTGGCCGCGGCGCGCCGTTAACTTCTATTAGCCTGCGTTGATCTGTCATGACACTCAATCCATCGTTCGGTACCCGGGAGTCGTACACGCGGACCGCCATCGCGTTTCACTGGCTGATCGCACTGCTGATCGTCTGCGGCTTTGCGCTCGGCTGGGTGATGACCGACATCCCGGGCTTCACGCCCACCAAGCTGCGCTATTTCTCGTGGCACAAATGGATCGGCGTGACCGTGTTCGCGCTCGCGATCGTGCGCATCCTGTGGCGCGCGACCCACGCCTCGCCGCCGATGCCGCGCCGCATGCCCACCTGGCAGCGTGGCGCCGCGCATCTCACACATCTGTTGCTGTACGTGCTGATGATCGTGATTCCCGTGTCCGGCTATCTGTATAGCTCGGCGGCGAACGTGCCGGTCGTCTACCTCGGGCTGATTCCGCTGCCGCGGATCATCGCGCCCGATCCGCACCTGAAGGAAGTGCTGAAGAACCTGCACATCGCGTTGAATTACACGTTGCTCGTGCTGGTCGCGCTACACACCGCGGCGGCGCTCAAGCATCAATGGCTCGATCGCGACGGCCTGCTGTCGCGCATGCTCCCTTTCCTCAAATAAGGACAACCATGAAGGGTTCGTTTTATCGCTACATGCTGGCCGCGTTCGCAGCGGCGTCGCTGAGCGCCGCGGGCGCGGCGCTCGCGCAGGTCGACGTCGCGAAGAGTTCGGTGACGGCTACCTCGAAGCAGATGAACGTGCCGGTCGAAGGCAAGTTCAACAAGTTTACGGCGCAGGTCAGCTTCGATCCGGCCAAACCGACGGCCGGCAGCGCGCAGCTCAACATCGACGTCGCCAGCTACGATCTCGGCGACGAGAGCTACAACGAGCAGGTGCGCGGCAAGGAATGGTTCGACGCGAAGACCTTTCCGAGCGCGACGTTCGTGTCGAGCGCGATCGCGCCGGCCGGCGGCAGCCAGTTCAAGGTGACCGGTAAGCTGACCATCAAGGGCAAGTCGGAGACGGTCGTGGTGCCGGTCACCGTCGGCCAGCAGGGCGCGATGCAGACCTTCGACGGCGCGCTGCCGATCAAGCGCTCGCAGTTCGACATCGGCACCGGCGAATGGAAGGACACATCGGTCGTCGCCGACGAGGTCGTGATCAAGTTTCATATCGTCGCCGCGCGCAAGTAACGCGCACGGCGCTCGCGAGGTCCGCCGCGCCACGTGGGGCGCGGCCGCTTTCCCACCGCAGGTTGCACCGCGATTTTCAACGCAAAACAGGAGCACGAATTGAAAACGTCCATATTGATCGCTATTGGCGCGCTGGCTTCGTCGCTGTCGCTCGGCGCCTTCGCCGCCGATACCTATCTGCTTGATCCGATGCATACGTTTCCGAGCTTCGAGGCCGACCACTTTGGCGGTCTGTCGATCTGGCGCGGCAAATTCACGAAGACCACGGGAACGGTGACGCTCGATCGCGCGGCCAAAACCGGCACCGTCGACGTCACCGTCGATCCCGCTTCGGTTCAGACCGGTAACCCGAAGCTCGACGATCACCTGAGGGCCGCCGAGTTCTTCGACGTCGAGAAGTATCCGACCGTGACCTACAAGGGCACCGAGATCAAGTTCGACGGCGACAAGCCCGTCGAGGTGATCGGCACGCTGACGATTCGCGGCATCACGAAGCCGGTGAATCTGAAGATCGATTCGTTCAAGTGCATGCAGCACCCGGTCCTCAAGCGCGAAGTCTGCGGCGTCGAGGCGAGCACCGAATTCAATCGCGCCGATTACGGCATGGACTTCGGCGCGAAGTACGGCTTCAGCATGCAGACGCGCCTGCATATCCAGTCGGAAGGTATTAAGCAGCAGTAGGCGCGCCGCTGTTGCGATTCGATCCGCGCTGCGCTGCAATACGAAAACCGCTTTGGTCGTTCACCGACGAAGCGGTTTTTTGTCGCCCGTTGCAAACGCCTCGGCCATGGTGGCGCGCCTCGGCCATTTGTCGCTCGCATCGCCTTTATTTTTTCAGTTAAATAGAGCGCAAGCAGTCATGCCGGTGCTGCGCGTTGCCGGGATGGCCTGGGCGGACGTTATGCGTTCGTGTCGATAAATATTTCGCGCAGTACAGGAGATCTGGATGAATGCAACGACAGCAGCAAGCGTCGCGGGAGGCCGGCAGAATTCGTGGCGCGCGGTGGTGGCCGCCTCGATCGGCAACGCGCTCGAATGGTTCGATCTCGTGGTGTACGGCTTTTTCGCCGTGACCATCTCCAAGCTGTTTTTTCCGGTCGGCAACGAGACCGTATCGCTGCTGCTCACGCTCGGCACGTTCGGCGTGTCATTCTTCATGCGGCCGCTCGGCGCGATCGTGATCGGCGCGTACTCGGACCGCGCCGGGCGCAAGGGGGCGCTCACGCTTTCCATCCTGCTGATGATGAGCGGCACGCTGATCATCGCAATTTTGCCGACCTACCAGAGCATCGGTCTCGCCGCGCCGCTGATCCTCGTGCTCGCGCGGCTGATGCAAGGCTTCTCGGCCGGCGGCGAATTCGGCAGCGCGACTGCGTTTCTCGCCGAGCACGTGCCCGGCCGGCGCGGCTTCTACGCGAGCTGGCAGATGGCGAGCCAGGGTCTGACGACGCTGCTCGCGGCCGGTTTCGGCGCGTTGCTGACCGGCCAGCTGTCGCCGCAACAGATGGCATCGTGGGGCTGGCGCGTGCCGTTCTTCTTCGGTCTGCTGATCGGGCCCGTTGCGTTCTACATCCGCACCAGGCTCGACGAGACGCCCGAATTCCTCGCCGCCGAAACGACGCAGACGCCGCTGCGCGATACGTTCGCGACGCAGAAGCTGCGGCTCGTGATCGCGATGGGCGTGGTGATCCTCGGGACCGTGTCCGCGTATCTGATGCTGTTCATGCCGACCTATGGCGTGCGGCAACTGGGGCTCGCGCCGTCGGTCGCGTTCTCGGCGATCGCGGTGACGGGTCTGATCCAGATGGTGTTCTCGCCGGTGGCCGGGCATTGGTCGGACCTGCATGGACGCACACGCATCATGCTGGGCGCGGCCGTGCTGCTGTTCGTGCTCGTCTATCCGGCGTTCGCGTTCCTGATCGCGCATCCGAGCTTCGGCACGCTGATCGTCTGGCAGATCGTGTTCGGTTTTCTCGTCAGCGGCTACTTCGGCGCGACGCCGGGACTGCTGTCGGAGATATTCCCGGTGCAGACGCGCACGACCGGCATGTCGCTCGCGTATAACATCGCGGTGACGATCTTCGGCGGCTTCGGGCCGTTCATCATCGCGTGGCTGATCAGCGCGACCGGTTCGAAGGCAGCGCCGAGCTACTACGTGATGTTTGCCGCGCTGCTGAGCATCGCGGCGCTGATCGGCGCACGGCGCAAGCTGGGGTTCCGCTAGGAACGAGGCGGTAACGACGGCGTCCGCAAACGCAAAAGGCCGGTTCGACAGAACCGGCCTTTTTTATTGTGCGCATCCTCAGCGGTTACGCGCGCATCAAACCTGGGCGCCCGCGTTCGGATCGTCCGGATCGACGCGTTCCTTCTTGTCCTTGATCAGGTCTTCGCGCTTGACGCCGAACCACATGGCAAGAGCCGCGGCGACGAACACCGACGAGTAGATACCGAACAGAATACCGACCGTCAGCGCGAGCGCGAAGTAGTGCAGCGTCGGGCCGCCGAACAGGAACATCGACAGCACCATCATCTGCGTACAGCCGTGCGTGATGACGGTTCGCGACATCGTGCTGGTGATTGCGTGGTTGATCACTTCGATCACGGTCATCTTGCGTTCGCGGCGGAAGGTTTCGCGAATCCGGTCGAAGATAACGACCGACTCGTTGACCGAATAGCCGAGCACCGCGAGCACCGCGGCCAGCACCGACAGCGAGAACTCCCACTGGAAGAACGCGAAGAAGCCGAGAATGATGACGACGTCGTGCAGGTTGGCGATCACGCCGGCGATCGCGTACTTCCATTCGAAGCGGAACGACAGGTAGATCACGATGCCGGCCACCACGCAGGCGAGTGCAAGCAGACCGTCGGTGGCGAGCTCCTTGCCGACCTGCGGACCGACGAACTCGACGCGCTGCAACTGCACTTCCGGCGTGTCGGCCTTCAGCGCGCCCATCACCTGGTCGCTCTGCTGCGCGGACGTGTAGCCCGTCTTCAGCGGCAGACGGATCAGTACGTCGCGCGAGGTGCCGAAGTTCTGCACCTGCGCGTCGGCATAGCCGAGCTTGCCGAGCGTGTTACGCACCGGGTCGAGCGGCACCGCGCCCGGATACTGCACCTCGATCACGGTACCGCCGGTGAATTCCACCGACAGATGCAGCCCGCGATGCACGAGGAAGAACACGGCGGCGAGGAAGGTGATCAGCGAGATCGCGTTGAAGATCAACGCGCGCTGCATGAACGGAATGTCTTTACGGAAACGGAAAAATTCCATGGTCTTGTTCTCCGGGACTCAGCGGGATGAACCCGGTTTTTGCCGCGTCGAGTCATTCGACGTCGGCGTGCCCGGCGCATTGCGGCGACGCACGGTCGGTTTCGAGCGACCCTGCGCGCCGGCCGCGGCCGGTGCCTTCGAGCTTGCCTTCGCTTTCGCCTTCGCCTTCGCCGTGGCGATGGCCTGCGCGGTGTCGGTCGCGGCGTCGCTGCCGCCGAGGGTGTTGCCGGCATACGCGGCCGAGCCTGCCGCCGCCGTTTGCGGACGCCACACCTGGCCGATCGACAGCGACTTCAGCTTCTTCTTGCCGCCGTACCAGAAGTTGACCAGGCCGCGCGAGAAGAACACCGCCGAGAACATCGACGTCAGAATGCCGATACAGTGGACGATCGCGAAGCCGCGCACCGGACCGGAGCCGAACGCGAGCAGCGCGAGGCCGGCGATCAGCGTGGTCACGTTCGAGTCGAGAATCGTCGCCCATGCATGCGCGTAGCCGTTCTGGATGGCCAGTTGCGGCGGCGCGCCGTGGCGCAGTTCCTCGCGCACGCGCTCGTTGATCAGCACGTTCGCGTCGATCGCCATACCGAGCGCGAGCGCGATAGCGGCGATACCCGGCAGCGTGAGCGTGGCCTGCAGCATCGACAGGACCGCGACCAGCAGCAGCAGGTTCACGGAAAGGCCGATCATCGAGATCACGCCGAACAGCATGTAGTACGCGCTCATGAATACGGCGATGGCCGCGAAGCCCCACACGACCGAGTGGAAGCCCTTCTTGATGTTGTCGGCGCCGAGGCTCGGGCCGATCGTGCGTTCCTCGATGATTTCCATCGGCGCGGCGAGCGAACCGGCGCGCAGCAGCAGCGCGAGGTCGGCGGCCGCTTGCGGGGTCGGCTGGCCGGTGATCTGGAAGCGGTCGCCCAGTTCCGACTGAATCGTCGCGACGGTCAGCACTTCGCCCTTGCCGTGCTCGAACAGCACCATCGCCATTGGCTTGCCGATGTTGTCACGCGATACCGCGCGCACCGCGCGGCCGCCGGCCGAGTCGAGACGGATATTGACCGTCGGACGCTGATGCTCGTCGAAGCCCGCCGACGCGTCGATGATGCGGTCGCCGGTGAAGATCACCTGCTTGCGCAGCAGCACCGGCGTCTGGTTGCCTTGCGTGAAGAGTTCATCGCCCGGCGGCACCGGCTCGTTCGGGTTCGGATGCGTGTTGACCGGATCGGCGAGGCGCGCTTCGAGCGTCGCCGTACGGCCGATGATGTCCTTCGCCTTCGCGGTGTCCTGCACGCCCGGCAGCTCGACGACGATGCGGTCCGTGCCCTGTTGCTGGATCACCGGCTCGGCCACGCCGAGTTCGTTCACGCGGTTATGCAGCGTCGTGATGTTCTGCTTGAGCGCGGCCTCCTGCACCTCGCGCTGCACGGCCGGCGTAAAGGTGCCGACGAGCTGCACGCCGCCGTCCGCCCCGGTGTTCGGCTGCGACGCCCACTGAAGTTCGCTGACGCTGCGGCTGAGCAGCTTGAGTGCCGCGTCCGCCGTGGCCTGGTCGGCCAGATTCACCACCACCGACTGGTTCACGCGATTCACGCCGCCGTCGCGCACGTTGTTGTCGCGCAGGAGCGTGCGCACGTCCGAGGCGTCCGAGTCGAGCTTCTTGTTCAGCGCGCCGGCCATGTCGACCTGCAGCAGGAAGTGCACACCGCCGCGCAGGTCGAGACCGAGGTACATCGGCAGCGCGCGCAGCGCGGTCATCCAGGTCGGCGACGCGCTTTGCAGGTTCAGTGCGACGACGTACTGCGGATCGTTCGGGTCGCTATTGAGCGACTTCTGCAGCAGGTCTTTCACGCGCAACTGCGTGTCCGTGTTCGTCAGGCGCACGCGGATGTTCGCGTTGTTCTGCGAGTTGTCGAACGTGATTGCGGTCGGCTTGATGTGATTGGCCGCGAGCGCGGCTTCGATCGACGCTAGCGTGGCGGCGTCGAGTCTGACCGTGGCCTTGCCGCTCGACACCTGCACCGCCGGCGCTTCGCCGTACAGATTGGGCAGCGTGTACACGAGGCCGATGACCAGAGCCACCAGCATCACGGCGTATTTCCAGAGGGGGTAGCGATTCATGAGTGGTCCAACGGGAAGGTTGGCTTGGATGCGATGCGTCCGGCGATGAGCGCGGGCCGTTCAGCGAACTGCCTGAACCGCCGGCGAGGCCGCACCGGACGCGGGGAGTGCAGGCCTTACAGCGACTTGATCGTGCCCTTCGGGAGAATTGTCGTGACCGACGCCTTTTGCACGGTGACTTCCGTGCCTTCCGAGATTTCGATGCCGACGTAGGCTTCGCCCACCTTCGTCACCTTGCCGACGATACCGCCGTTCGTCACGACTTCATCGCCCCTGGCCATCGCTGCGAGCATGTTGCGATGTTCCTTCTGACGCTTCATTTGCGGGCGAATCATGATGAAGTACAGTACGCCGAACATCAGGATCAGCGGCAGGAAGCTCATCAGGTTCGATTCGATACCACCTGCTGCTGCGCCTTGCGCGAAGGCATTGGAAATGAACGACACGTTGGTCTCTCCGTTATCAGTCAAACGATCAAAAAAATCAGCCGATTATTCTACCACCGGCCACACGCGCGCCGGCGCGGCGAATTGGCTTTGCGATCAACCGTTTAAAGGTCCGATTCGGGGCAAATTCAGCGGCCGGCGAAAGTAAATTGTAAGTTGTCCGCGTGCGGCATGCGCAATCCATGTGGCGGGCCGTCAGGACGACGGTTCGACGCCGCGCGCGCGGTCTTCGTGGAAACGCTTGCGGAATGTCTCGAACAGTTTCGCCTCGATCGCATCGCGCATTTCCTGCATCAGTTCCAGGTAGTAATGCAGGTTGTGGATCGTGTTCAGCTGCGCGCCGAGAATTTCGCCGACGCGATGCAGGTGGTGCAGATAGCCGCGCGTGAAGTTGCGGCAGGTGTAGCAGCCGCATTGCTCGTCGAGCGGGCGCAGCGAGTTCCTGTGCGTCGCGTTGCGGATCTTGATGTCGCCGAAACGCGTGAAGAGCCAGCCGTTGCGCGCGTTGCGCGTGGGCATCACGCAGTCGAACATGTCGACGCCGGCCGCGACGCCGGCCACCAGGTCTTCCGGCGTGCCGACGCCCATCAGGTAGTGCGGCTTGTCGGCCGGCAGCTTCGGGCCGATGTGGTTCAGGATCCGCATCATGTCTTCCTTCGGCTCGCCAACCGACAGACCGCCGATCGCGAGGCCGTGGAAGTTCTTCTGCGCGAGGCCGGCGAGCGACTCGTCGCGCAGATCCTCGAACATGCCGCCCTGCACGATGCCGAACAGCGCATTCGGATTGCCGAGGCGCTCGAATTCGTCGATCGAGCGTTGCGCCCAGCGCATCGACATGCGCATCGATTCGGCGGCTTCCTTGTGCGAGGTCGGGATGTTGTTGGTCGCGTACGGCGTGCATTCGTCGAACTGCATCACGATGTCCGAGTTCAGCACCTTCTGGATCTGCATCGACACTTCCGGCGACAGGAACAGCCGGTCGCCGTTGATCGGCGACGCGAACGTGACGCCGTCCTCGGTGATCTTGCGCAGATCGCCGAGCGAGAACACCTGGAAGCCGCCCGAGTCGGTCAGGATCGGCTTCTTCCAGCCCATGAAGCCGTGCAGGCCGCCGTGCGCCTCGATGGTTTCGAGGCCGGGTCGCAGCCACAGGTGAAACGTATTGCCGAGGATGATCTGCGCGTGCATTTCGTCGAGCTCGCGCGGCTGGACCGCCTTCACGGTGCCGTAGGTGCCGACCGGCATGAAGATCGGCGTCTCCACCACGCCGTGATTGAGCGTGACGCGGCCGCGGCGCGCGAGGCCGTCGGTGCCGAGCAGTTCGAATCTGAGGCCGTTCTGCGGGCGCTCATGGGCAGGCTGTTGCAAGGGATGACCAAGGGTCATGGGGATCACTCCTGGGCGACCGGAAAACAGTCCGGCGCAATCAATGAAAACCGCCACGAGGGATCGCGGCGGCTAGAAAAACTGCCAATACGCTGAAGCAGTGCTCGAACCGGCTCATGCATCGCGCCGCGTGAGCAGCATCGCGTCACCGTAGCTGAAAAAACGATAGCGCTCGTCGATCGCATGACGGTACGCGGCGCGAATCGTCTCGACGCCCGCGAACGCCGACACCAGCATCAGCAGCGTAGATTTCGGCAAATGGAAGTTCGTGACCAGCCGGTCGACCACGCGGAACCGGTAGCCCGGCGTGATGAAGATGTCGGTTTCCGCGCTCGCCGCGCCGAGCGGATGGCCGGCGGCTTCGGCGTCGCGCGCGGCGGCTTCGAGCGCGCGCAGCGAGGTCGTGCCGACCGCGATCACCCGGTTGCCGCGCGCTTTGGTCGCGGCGATCTTGTCCGCGAGCGCTTGCGGCAGGTGATACCACTCGCTGTGCATCTTGTGCTCGGCGATGTTTTCGACGCGCACCGGCTGAAACGTGCCCGCGCCGACGTGCAGCGTCAGCGTCGCGCGGTCGATGCCGAGGGCGTCGAGGCGGGCGAGCAGCGTGTCGTCGAAGTGCAGGCCGGCGGTCGGCGCGGCGACCGCGCCCGGGTTCTGCGCGAATACGGTCTGATAGCGGGTTTCGTCGGTCGCGTCGGGGTCGTGCTCGATGTACGGCGGCAGCGGCAGACGGCCGTACTGCTCGATCATCGTCAGACAGTCGTCGGGGAAATGCAGCGTGTAGAACTGATCGACGCGCTCGCCGACGGTGACGTCGAACGCATCCGCGAGACGGATCGTCGTGCCCGCCTGCGGGCTCTTGCTCGCCCGGATCTGCGCGAGCGCGCTGCGCTCGCCGGTCAGGCGCTCGACCAGCACTTCGATCTTGCCGCCGCTCGACTTCTGGCCGAAGAAGCGCGCCTTCAGCACTTTGGTATCGTTGAAGACGAGCAGATCGCCCGGCGCGAGGCACTCGGGCAGTTCGGTGAAGCGGCGGTCGATCAGGCGCGCGGCGCCGTCGGCGGCGCCTGCGGCGTCCACGTCGAGCAGACGGCTTGCGCTGCGCTCGGGCAGCGCGACTTGCGCGATCAGCTCGGGCGGCAGATCGAAATCGAAATCGGAAAGCGTAAACATGCGAACGACTGGAAGCGGGTTGGGACTGATTTGGGACTGAATTGAGCCGAAGCCGGAGCCGGGCGGCTATGATGGCGGGACGCCGAAGCGGCCCGCGCGCTTTGTGCCGCATCCTGCCTACGCAGGACGCGCGAAGGGCGGCACGACTTCTTTTCGACAGCACCCGATATTGTACTTGCGAAGCAGCCTATGCCTTTGTCCGACCGCCGATCGTCCGTTGCCACCCTCGAAGCGGGCGCTGAACCGCGGCGCCGCGGTGCGCGGGCGGAGGCGGGGGAGCGAGATGCGGCGCAAGCGGGCGCACAAGGCGGCATGATGGCCGCTGGCCACGATCTCGGGCGCGACGGCGACAAGCCCGGCGGCCACGCGGGCGACCCGCCGGATCAATTCGCCGCCGACCACGCGAGCGACGACAAACCCGCCGCCAAAACCAAAGGCGCGGCAAAAGCCGCCGCCAAAGCCCCGGTCAAAACCGCCGACAAGCTCGCCAAACTCGGCCTCACACGCGACATCGACCTCGTGCTGCATCTGCCGATGCGCTACGAAGACGAAACCACGCTGACGCCGATCGGTCACTTGCTGCCCGGCGGCATCGCGCAAACCGAAGGCGTCGTGTTCGACAATGAGATCGCCTATCGCCCGCGCCGGCAGCTGCTCGTGAAGCTGCGCGACGCCGACGGCGACGAACTCGTGCTGCGCTTTCTGAATTTCTACGGCTCGCAGGTCAAGCAGATGGCGCCCGGCGCGCGCCTGCGCGTGCGCGGCGACGTGCGGGGCGGCTTCTTCGGCATGGAGATGGTGCATCCGACCGTGCGCGTCGTCGACGAAGACACGCCGCTGCCGCAGGCGCTGACGCCGGTCTATCCGAGCACCGCGGGCGTGTCGCAGGCGTATCTGCGCAAGGCGATCGACAACGCGCTCGCGCGCACGTCGCTGCCGGAGTTGCTGCCCGCGCCGGTCGCGCGCGCGTTTCTCGAACCGCTCGGCGTGCCGGCGCTGATGGACGCGGTGCGCACGCTGCATCATCCGGGCCCGCAGTCGGACGAAACGGCGCTGATCGACGGCACGCATCCGGCCTGGGTGCGCATCAAGTTCGAGGAGCTGCTCGCGCAGCAGATGTCGCTGAAGCGCGCGCACGACGAGCGGCGCACGCGCGCCGCGCCGGCCATGCCGCGCCGCAAGCTCGGCGACGAATCGGCGCTGGTCGCGCGGCTGCTGAAGGCGCTGCCATTTACACTGACGGCCGCGCAGCAGCGCGTCGGCGGCGAGATCGCGCTCGACCTGACGCAGCCGCATCCGATGCAGCGGCTGTTGCAGGGCGACGTCGGCAGCGGCAAGACGATCGTCGCGGCGCTCGCCGCCGCGCAGGCGATCGACGCCGGCTACCAGGCCGCGCTGATGGCGCCGACCGAAATTCTCGCCGAGCAGCACGCGCGCAAATTGCGCGGCTGGCTCGAGCCGCTCGGCGTGAGTGTCGCGTGGCTCGCGGGCAGTCTGAAGACGAAGGAGAAGCGCGCCGCGATCGAAGCGGCCGCGCTCGGCACCGCGCAACTCGTGATCGGCACGCACGCGATCATTCAGGACGCGGTCGAGTTCGCGCGCCTCGGACTCGTGATCGTCGACGAGCAGCATCGCTTCGGCGTCGCGCAACGGCTCGCGTTGCGCGCGAAGGCGCAGGGCGCCGCCGACGGCGCGGCCGACTTCCAGCCGCATCAACTCATGATGTCCGCGACGCCGATTCCGCGCACGCTCGCCATGACCTACTACGCGGACCTCGACGTCTCCACGATCGACGAACTGCCGCCCGGCCGCACCCCGATCCTCACGAAGCTCGTGTCCGACGCGCGCCGCGAAGAGGTGATCGGCCGCGTGCGCGAGGCGGCGTTGACGGGGCGCCAGGTGTACTGGGTGTGTCCGCTGATCGAGGAAAGCGAGACCCTGCAGTTGCAAACCGCGGTCGAGACCTACGAGACACTGGTGGCCGCGCTGCCCGAGCTGAAGGTCGGGCTGGTGCACGGGCGCCTCGCGCCCGCTGAAAAGGCCACGGTGATGGACGCGTTCTCGCGCAACGAGATCCAGCTGCTGGTCGCGACCACGGTGATCGAAGTCGGCGTCGACGTGCCGAACGCATCGTTGATGGTGATCGAGCATGCGGAGCGCTTCGGTCTCGCGCAGCTGCATCAGTTGCGCGGACGCGTGGGGCGCGGCAGCGCCGCGTCGGTCTGCGTGCTGCTCTACACCGGACCGCTGTCGATGACCGCCCGCGCGCGCCTGCAAACGATGCGCGAAACCACCGACGGCTTCGAGATCGCCCGCCGCGACCTCGAAATCCGCGGGCCTGGCGAGTTCCTCGGCGCGCGGCAGTCAGGCGCCGCGATGCTGCGTTTCGCCGACCTGCAGAACGATCAGCACCTCATCGAGCCGGCGCGCGAAGCCGCCGCGACGCTGCTCGACCAATATCCGGACGTGGTCATTCAGCATCTGGCGCGCTGGCTCGGCGCGCGCGAGCAGTATCTGAAGGCCTGAGCGCCGTCCCCGCCGCAAGCACAACGGCTAAAAAGTTGGCGAACCGACCCTATAGGTGTATAACTAGAACCTATCGAATCCATCAGACTGATTGATCCCCGAATGACGCTCACCGAATTGAAATACATCGTGGCGGTGGCCCGCGAGCGGCACTTCGGCCGTGCCGCCGAAGCGTGTTTCGTCAGCCAGCCCACGCTGTCCGTCGCCATCAAGAAGCTCGAAGACGAGCTGAACGTGCAGATTTTCGAGCGCGGAACCAGCGAGGTCAGCGTGACGCCGATCGGCGAACAGATCGTTACGCAGGCGCAACGCGTGCTCGAGCAGACGCTCGCGATCAAGGAAATCGCCAAGCAGGGCAAGGACCCGCTGCTCGGTCCGCTGCGCCTCGGCGTGATCTACACCATCGGACCGTACCTGCTGCCGACGCTCGTCAAGCAGATGATCCGGCGCGTGCCGCAAATGCCGCTGATGCTGCAGGAAAACTACACGCTGAAGCTGATCGAGCTGCTCAAGCAGGGCGAAATCGACGTGGCGATCATGGCGCTGCCGTTTCCCGAAACCGGGCTGATGCTGCGTCCGCTGTACGACGAGCCGTTCGTCGTCGCGCTGCCGTCCGGCCACGCATGGGAAAGCCGCCCGAAGATCGACCCCGACGACCTGAAGCAGGAAACCATGCTGCTGCTCGGCAGCGGGCACTGCTTCCGCGATCACGTGCTCGGCGTGTGTCCCGAGCTGATGCGCTTTTCGCAGAACGCCGACGGCATCCAGAAGACCTTCGAGGGCTCGTCGCTCGAAACGATTCGTCATATGGTCGCCAGCGGCGTCGGCATTACCGTGCTGCCGCGCATGTCGGTGTACGAGGTCAAGCCACATGCGGGCGGTATCGACGCGGGCCTGCTCAGCTATGTCGCGTTCGACGAGCCGGTGCCCGATCGCCGCGTCGTGCTGGCATGGCGCAAGAGCTTCACGCGCATGCCCGCGATCGACGCGATCTGTGACGCAATCGCCGCGTGCGACCTGCCGGGCGTCAAAAAGCTCGATCTGCCCGCCGCCGTCAACTGACTCGCCAGCATCCGCAGCCGCGCCGGACACCGGTGCGGCCTGCCGCAAAAAGGGCGCAAGCCCTATCGAATAGATTAAATTAATCAAATACGAATATTCGATAGGTGTTGCTATAGTTTCCTCCACGGATCGCCCGATCCCTTTATTCGATAAGGCTTAGCGCCCGGACTCCGAGTCGGGGCGCGAGACAAGCCAGGAGGAAAACACCATGCACGCGCTTTCACAGCCCATCCACGCTTTTCCCGCGCAACCGGCCACGTCGCCGTGTCGTTGCTGGCCGACCGGGTGCTGGCCGCCTGACGTGCCTACCCGTGACGGCGTCCGTCGCGCACGGATGCCGCATGCTTTTCCAGGAGTGCCCATGTCCGAACGTAAGCTCACCAATGCCGCCGGCGCGCCCGTCGCCGATAACCAGAACTCGATGACCGCCGGCCTGCGTGGCCCCGTGGTGCTGCAGGACGTCTGGCTGCTCGAAAAGCTCGCGCACTTCGATCGCGAAGTGATTCCCGAGCGGCGCGTTCACGCGAAGGGTTCGGGCGCGTTCGGCACGCTGACGGTGACGCACGACATTTCGCGCTACACGAAGGCGAAGGTATTCGCGCAGGTCGGCCAGGAAACGCCGCTGTTCATGCGCTTTTCGACGGTGGCCGGCGAGCGTGGCGCGGCCGACGCCGAGCGCGACGTGCGCGGCTTCTCGATCAAGTTCTACACCGAAGAAGGCAACTGGGACGTGGTCGGCAACAACACGCCGGTGTTCTTCATTCGCGATCCGCTCAAGGTTCCGGACTTCATTCATACGCAGAAGCGTGATCCGTACACGAATCTGCGCAGCAACGTCGCCGCGTGGGACTTCTGGTCGAGTCATCCGGAGTCGCTGCATCAGGTGACGATTCTGATGAGCGATCGCGGCATTCCGAAGAACTACCGGCAGATGCACGGCTTCGGCTCGCACACGTACTCGTTCATCAACGCGAGCAACGAGCGTTTCTGGGTCAAGTTCCACTTCAAGTCGCTGCAAGGCATCGAGAACTTCACCGACGCCGATGCCGCGCAGGTAGTCGCCAATGACCGCGAAAGCGCGCAGCGCGATCTGGTGAACAGCATCGACGCGGGCAACTTTCCGAAGTGGCGCTTCGCAATTCAGGTGATGCCGGAAGCGGATGCGGCGAACTACCGCTCCAATCCGTTCGACATCACGAAGGTGTGGTCGCAGAAGGACTATCCGTTGATCGACGTCGGCACGCTCGAACTGAATCGCAACGCTGCGAACTATTTCGCGGACGTCGAGCAGGCGGCGTTCACGCCGGCGAACGTGGTGCCGGGCATCGGATTTTCGCCGGACCGTCTGTTGCAGGGGCGGCTGTTCTCGTACGGCGATACGCAGCGTTACCGGCTCGGCATCAATCATCACCAGATCCCGGTGAATGCGCCGCGCGTGCCGAACCCGCATTCGTTTCATCGCGATGGCGCGATGCGCACCGACGGCAATCGCGGCGGCAATGTGAATTACGAGCCGAATCGCTTCGGCGACTTCGTGCAGGACGCGAACGCGTCCGAGCCGCCGCTCGCGGCGGGCGCGGTCGCGCGTTACGAGCATCGCGAGGACGACGACTACTACACGCAGCCGCGCATGTTGTTCGCGCTGTTCGACGACGCGCAACGTGAGCGTCTGTTCGGCAATATCGCGCGACATATCGACGGCGTGCCGCAGGAGATCGTTGCGCGTCAGATCGAGCATTTCCGCCGCGCCGATCCGGCTTACGCGGAGGGTGTGATCGCGGCGCTCGCCGCGTTGCGGGAAGGCAGGAACCGCTAGGCGTCATAGACGCGGCGGATGGTAAAGCAGTGGCAAAGCATTGGCAAAGTCATCGACGGCGCGGCGCATTGCTGCGGTCCGTCACGAGACGAACCCGGAGTACGATCATGATTCGGATGATGATGGCGAGCATTGGCGGTCGGGCCGCCGCGCCGAGCATGCAGGCGCAATGGCAGGCGTTGATGTTTCGCAAGGCGCTGGGCTTTGCGATCGTCGCGAGCGGCTTTGCGGTAATCGCCGCGCAGGCGTTGCAACACGCGCTGGGCGGCTGAGCGCCGTACCGCCAGAATGGCTGCGCAGCAAGGCTCTCGGGCACGCGTTGCGGAAACCTTGCGGCATTCACGCTACACTGTCGAACGTTTTATTCGTGTTTTCGCTGACCGTCATCTGCCGACCGGTTCGTATCACTCTTCAAAGGAGTCATCATGGCCAAGAAAGAAGCCGCCGCAGCAGTACAGCACGTCAACATCGGGATCAGCGACAAAGATCGCAAGAAGATCGCCGAAGGGCTGTCGCGTCTGCTCGCCGACACCTACACGCTGTACCTGAAGACCCACAACTTCCACTGGAACGTCACGGGTCCGATGTTCAATACACTGCACCTGATGTTCGAAACGCAGTACAACGAACTCGCGCTCGCGGTCGACTCGATCGCCGAACGCATCCGTGCATTGGGCGTGCATGCGCCGGGCAGCTACAAGGATTTCGCGAAGCTGTCGTCGATCCCCGAAGCGGACGGCGTGCCGGCCGCGGAAGACATGATCCGTCAGCTGGTCGAAGGTCAGGAAGCCGTGGTGCGCACCGCGCGCGCGATTTTCCCGTCGACGGAAGCCGCCAACGACGAGCCGACCGCCGACCTGCTCACGCAACGCATGCAGACACACGAAAAGACCGCATGGATGCTGCGCTCGCTGCTCGCCTGATTTGGCGCAGCTGAGCCGGTCGAGTCGAGTCCGATGCCGGCGCCGGCATCGCGCGCGCCGTGCTAAAAACGCACAAGCCTCCCTGCACGGGAGGCTTTGTTTTTTGCGCCGCTGCCGCACGACGCACAGATTCGAGCGCGTGGCACTTCGATACGCGGCCGCGCGAATCCTGGGCCGCCGTGCGCTTCCCGTAAAATAGGCGCACCGTGTTCGCACTTCACCGAATTCGTCCCATGTTCGCCCGACTTCCCCTGTATCTGCGCCTCGTGCGCATGGACAAGCCGATCGGCAGCCTGCTGCTGCTGTGGCCGACGCTCAACGCACTGTGGATCGCGTCCGGCGGTCATCCGTCGTGGCAATTGCTGGTGATCTTCACGCTCGGCACGGTGCTGATGCGCTCGGCCGGCTGCGCGATCAACGACTACGCGGACCGCGATTTCGACCGTCACGTGAAGCGCACCGAGAACCGGCCGATCACGTCCGGCAAGATCAATGCGTGGGAAGCGGTCGTGTTGGCAACCGTGCTGTCGCTGGTCGCGTTTCTACTGATTCAGCCGCTCAATGCATTGACCAGGGAGTTGTCGGTGGTCGCGCTGTTCGTCGCGGGCACGTATCCGTTCGTGAAGCGCTTCTTCGCGATTCCGCAGGCGTATCTGGGCATCGCGTTCGGCTTCGGTATTCCGATGGCGTTCGCCGCTGTGCAGGATCACGTGCCGCTGCTCGCGTGGGCGATGCTGGTCGCGAATATCTTCTGGGCCGTTGCGTACGACACCGAATACGCGATGGTCGATCGCGACGACGACATCAAGATCGGCATCCGGACGTCGGCGCTGACGTTCGGCCGTTTCGACGTGGCCGCGGTCATGCTGTGCTATGCGGTGACGCTCGGGATTTACGTCGGCATCGGCGTGACGCTCGGGTTTGGTCCGCTGTACTGGCTCGGCTGGGCGGTCGCGGTGGGTTGCGCGATCTATCACTACACGCTGATCCGCCATCGCGAGCGCATGCCGTGCTTTGCCGCGTTCCGTCACAACAACTGGCTCGGCGGCGCGTTGTTCGCGGGGATCGCCGCGCATTATGTGGTGGCTTCGTTTTAATTCGCGTCCGCGCTTTTCTGGCTTCAGACCGCTGCGTTTCTACACGCCGTAGGCGCCTGCCCTGATGAGAAGAAGGACAGTCGCGCTACGGCGTGTCTGTTTCCGCTGTTTCTTTTCGACGCCGGTTCGCGTTACTGCTTGCCGAACTCGTCGCCCATCTCGCGCGCCCGCGCGTCAGCGGCCAGTGCGCCGCGCACGATCGCGTCCTTGATGCCGCTCGCTTCGAACGAGGCGAGCGCTGCCGCGGTCGTGCCGCCTTTGGATGTCACGCGCTCGCGCAGCACGCTCGGCGGCTCGTCGGAATTGGCCGCGAGTTGCGCGGCGCCCGTGAAGGTCGCGACCGCCAGCGCGCGGCCCTGCGCTTCGTCCATACCGAGCTGGCGCGCGGCTTCCTGCAGCGCTTCGATGAAATAGAACACGTAGGCCGGCCCGCTGCCCGAGATCGCGGTGACCGCGTCGATCTTCGCTTCGTCGTCGAACCAGACGGTTTCGCCGACCGCGCCGAGCACCTGCGAGGCGAGCGCGCGGCCCGCTTCGTCGACGCTGCCGCTGGCGACGAGACCCGTGACGCCCCTGCCGATCAGCGCCGGCGTATTCGGCATCACGCGCACGATGCGGTTGTGGCCAGCGAGCCAGCGCGACATGTCGCCGATCCGAATGCCCGCGACGATGCTGACGACGAGTTGCGACGCGCGCAGATGCGGCGCCAGCGTCCCGGCGACGCTCTTCAGGATCTGCGGCTTCACCGCGAGCACGACCGCGTCGTAGTCGGCGAGCGTGACGTCGGCGGCCGCGCCGGTGCGGATGCCGAATTGCTGCTCGTTGCGCTGGCGCGCGTCTTCGTTCGGATCGACCGCGTACAGGTCCGCGGGCGCGACGCCCCGCTTGATGAGGCCGCCGATCAACGCCGCGGCCATGTTGCCGCCGCCGATAAACGCAATTTTCATGATGGTCCGGGTAGGTTCAGATGAGATGCGGTGAGGGCTTCGCGCAGCCAGGTTCGCGCAAGGCCCGTGGAAATGCTCAGCGCGAATAATTGCGTGCGCCGAAGATCGCGGTGCCGACGCGCACGATCGTCGCGCCTTCGAGCACGGCTGCTTCGAGATCGGCCGACATGCCCATCGACAGCGTATCGAGCGCGAGCCGGTCGTTACGCAAGCGCTCGAATAGCTCGCGCAATTGGCGATGCGGCGCGCGTTGTTCTGCGAGATCGCCGCCCGGTTCGGGAATCGACATCAGTCCGCGCAGCTTCAGCTTCGGCAGCGCGGCGATCTGCTGCGCGATAGCGGCCGCCTCGGCGATGGCGACGCCACTCTTCGACGCTTCACCGCTGACGTTGACCTGCAGGCACACGTTGAGCGGCGGCAGGTGGTCCGGGCGCTGCTCCGACAGCCGTTGCGCGATCTTCAGCCGATCGACCGAATGTACCCAGTCGAAATGCTCGGCGACGGGCCGCGTCTTGTTCGATTGCAGCGGCCCGATGAAATGCCATTCGAGCGACGCGCGCAGATCGGCAAGTGCCTGGATCTTGTCGATCGCTTCCTGCACGTAGTTCTCGCCGAATGCGCGCTGACCGGCCGCATGAGCGGCGCGCACGGCATCGGCGGGAAACGTTTTGGAGACCGCGAGCAGCGTCACGGACTGCGCGACGCGGTGGGCCGCTTGCGCGGCCCTGGCGATGCGCTCGTGCACGTCGGCGAGATTGTGAGGCAGATCGGACATGGAACGAACCAGTGTTCAGCGAAGACGATGCCCCGATTATACGGACAGCATGTGCTCGACCAGCTCGATCCAGTGCGCGACCGGCGTCGACGTGCCGCTTTGCAGATGCGCGATGCAACCGACGTTCGCCGACACGATCACCTGCGGCTCCTGCGCCTGCAAACGCTCGAGCTTCTGGTCGCGCAGCGCGTACGACATGCGCGGCTGCAGCAGCGAGTAGGTGCCGGCCGAGCCGCAGCACAGATGGCTGTCGGCGGGCAGGCGCACTTCGACGCCGAGCGCGCCGAGCAGTTGCTCGACCTTGCCGCGGATCTGCTGGCCATGCTGCAGCGTGCAGGGTGGATGAAACGCGACCGTGTGTACCGAGCGGCGGCGCGTGATGGCGACGAGCTGTTCCTCGAACTCGGGCAGGATCTCGGAGACGTCGCGCGTCAATTCGACGATGCGGCGCGCCTTCTCGGCATAGTTCGGATCGAGGCGCAGCAGGTGCGCGTATTCCTTGACCGTCGCGCCGCAGCCCGACGCGTTCATCACGATCGCTTCAACGCCCTGTTCGACGTAGGGCCACCATGCGTCGATGTTCGCGCGCAGGTCGTCGAGCGCTTCGTCGTGGTAGCCGAGGTGCAGGCGGATCGCGCCGCAGCAGCCGGCGTCGGGCGCGATCAGCGTTTCGATGCCGAGCGCGTCGAACACGCGCGCGGTCGCGATGTTGACGTTCGGCATCATCGACGGTTGCACGCAGCCCGCCAGCATCAGCACCTTGCGTTCGTGTTTTGCGCTCGGCCATTCGAGCGGGTGCTGGCGCGCGGGCACCTTGTCGCGCAGCTTCTTCGGCAGCAGGCCGCGCACGTGCTGACCCAGCCGCATCGCCGGCGTGAAGATCGCGCTGTTCGGCAGCACGCTCGCGAGCAGGCGCCGCATCAGCCGCTGATTGAGCGGACGCGTGACTTTCTCTTCGGTGAGCTTGCGGCCGATTTCGACGAGCCGCCCATATTGCACGCCCGACGGGCAGGTCGATTCGCAATTGCGGCAGGTCAGGCAGCGATCGAGGTGAACCTGCGTGCTGCGCGTGACCGGCGCGCCTTCGACCATCTGCTTGATCAGATAGATGCGCCCGCGCGGGCCGTCGAGCTCGTCGCCAAGCAGTTGGTAGGTTGGGCAGGTGGCGGTGCAAAAACCGCAATGCACGCATTTGCGCAGGATGGCGTCCGCTTCGTTGCCATCGGGCGTATTACGAATGAAGTCCGCGAGGTTGGTTTGCATCGCGTCGCTCAGAAGTCGGAGTAGAGACGGCCGCGGTTGAAGATGCGGGCCGGGTCGAATGCATGTTTGAGGCCGCGATGGATTTTCATCAGCGGCGCGGGCAGCGGTGTGAATACGCCGGCGCCACGGTCGTAGCCGTGGCCGCTGCGGAAGATGGTCGCGTGGCCGCCGGCCTGTTTCGCGCTGATGCGCACGGTTTGCGCGTCGGTGTCGGTGATCCACCAGCGCTGGCCGCCGCCCCATTCCATCAGTTGCGCGCCGGGCAGCTGCAGCGGCTCGGTGATCGACGGTAGCGCGAGACGCCACAGCGCGGCCTTCGGTGGAATGCCCGCGAAAAACGAATCGGTCTGTTCGCGCAGGCCGGCCCAGAAGCGTTCAGCTTCGACCGCATCGACGACTTCGCCGCCGAGCCCGGTGCGCGCTGCCTTGACCGCGGCTTCCGCGCCGCCCAGGCGCACCGCGAGCGTGCCGTTGCGCCATGCGCTCGCGGTGATCGGCAGGGGCCGGCCGCCCCATTCGTTGAGCTTGCGTACCGCGTCGGTGCCGTTCATGTCGAACTTCAGCGTGGCTTCGACCTGCGGCCGCGGCAGCACTTTGACCGACAGCTCGAGGATCAGCCCGAGCGTGCCGAGCGAGCCCGCGAGCAGCCGCGACACGTCGTAACCCGCGACGTTCTTGACGACCTGGCCGCCGAAGTGCAGCACCTGCCCCTGGCCGTTCATCACGACGGCGCCGAGCACGAAGTCGCGCGCGGCGCCGACGGCCGGCCTGCGCGGCCCCGAAATGCCAGCGGCGATGCAGCCGCCGAAGGTGGCCTGCGGCCCGAAGTGCGGCGGCTCGAACGGTAGCATCTGGTTGTGCTCGGCGAGCGCGGCTTCGATTTCCAGCAGCGGTGTCCCCGCGCGCGCGGTGATCACGAGCTCGGCCGGATCGTACGCGATGATGCCGCGATAAGCGCGCGTGTCGAGGATCTCACCTTCCAGTGTCTGGCCATACCAGTCTTTGGTGCCGCCGCCGCGGATGCGCAGCGCGCGTCCCTCGGCGCTGGCCGAACGCACGCGTTCGGACCATACGGCGACGATGTCGTCCTCTTCCATGGTGGCCTGCTCGTTGTGTTTCGTTTGATTGTACCGGGCGGCGGCTCGCTGGCAAGCCGGAGCGCACCCGCATGACGGGGCGCGGCATCGGTCTGGAGGGGAGGGCGCAAAGCGCCGCGCAGGCCGCGCCAGCATCAGCGCGGGCGGGGCCAACGGTGGATGCGCGCTGCAAACGCCAGCCGCTAGAAGCGCGGCAGCTCGGGATGAGGCAGCAGGCCGCCGCGCACGTGCATCTTGCCGTATTCGGCACAGCGCGCCCGCGTCGGGATGCCCTTGTCGGGGTTCAATAGGCCGGGCGCGTCGAATGCTCGCTTGACCGCGTGGAACGTGTCGCGCTCTTCGGGCGAGAACTGCACGCACATCGAATTGATCTTCTCGATGCCGACGCCATGCTCGCCCGTCACCGTGCCGCCCAGCTCGACGCAAGCTTCGAGGATGTCGCAACCGAACAACTCGGCGCGATGCCACTCGTCCTGGTCGTTGCCGTTGAACAGGATCAGCGGGTGCATGTTGCCGTCGCCGGCATGGAATACGTTGATGCAGCGCAACTGGTAGGTCTTCTCCATCTCCTCGATGCGCGCGAGCAGCGGCCCGATACTGCGGCGCGGCACGGTACCGTCCATGCAGTAGTAGTCCGGCGAAATGCGGCCGGCGGCCGGAAACGCGTTCTTGCGCCCGGACCAGAAGCGCAGGCGCTCGGCTTCCGTGCGTGAAATCTGGATACGGGTCGCGCCGTGCTCGCGCAGCACCGCGGTCATGCGCACGATCTCGGCCGCGACTTCCTCGGGCGTGCCGTCCGATTCGCACAGCAGGATCGCCGCCGCGTCGAGGTCGTAGCCGGCGTTGACGAACTCCTCGACCGCGCGCGTGGCGGGCTTGTCCATCATCTCGAGGCCGGCCGGAATGATGCCCGCCGCGATGATGCCCGCAACGGCGTCGCCGCCTTTGACGACGTCGTCGAAGCTGGCCATGATGACCTGCGCGGTTTGCGGCTTCGGGATCAGCTTGACGGTGACCTCGGTGACGATCGCGAACATGCCCTCGCTGCCAATCAGCACCGCGAGCAGATCGAGCCCCGGCGCGTCGGGCGCGAGCGAGCCGAATTCGACGATCTCGCCTTCCATCGTGACCGCGCGCACGCGCAGCACGTTGTGCACGGTGAGGCCGTACTTCAGGCAATGCACGCCGCCCGAATTCTCCGACACGTTGCCGCCGATCGTGCAGGCAATCTGCGACGACGGATCCGGCGCATAGTAAAGACCATACGGCGCCGCGGCTTCGGAGATCGCCAGATTGCGCACGCCCGGCTGCACGGTCGCGATGCGCGCGTACGAGTCGACTTCGACGATCTTGCGAAAGCGCGCGAGCGATACCACCACGCCGTGCCGAATCGGCATCGCGCCGCCGGACAGCCCGGTGCCCGCGCCGCGCGGCACGATGGGCACCTCGAGGCGATGGCAGATCTGCACGATGCGCTGCACCTGCGATTCGGTTTCCGGCAACACGACCGCGAGCGGCAGACGCCGGTACGCGGCGAGCCCGTCGCATTCGTACGCGACGGTGTCTTCTTCGCGATACAGCAGACAGTGGGTCGGCAACACGGCCATCAGCGCCTGCACGACTTCGCGCTGACGCTGCGCGAGGACTTCGGCCGACAGTTCAGCGGGTGCGTTCATGTGAGTTGTCTCCTCGTGGCTTGCGCCGGTCCGGCTTGCTGGTTCGAGCCGGCTGTTTCGTGCTGCCTGCTTCGAATCACTTGCGTGTTCAGCTTGGCGCGGTTGCCGCCGGGCGCGTCAGCGGTTTGTCGCGGCCGGCATGCGCAATGTCGATCAGGCCGCCGCCCAGGCGAAAATCTTGCCCGGGTTCATCAGATTGCGAGGGTCTAGCGCGTGCTTGATGGAGCGCATCGTGTCGACCGCGACGTCGCCGTGCTCCTCGAGCAGAAAGCCCATCTTGTGCAGGCCGATGCCATGCTCGCCGGTGCAGGTGCCGTCCATCCGCAGCGCGCGCTGCACGATGCGGTGGTTCAGGCGCTCGGCTTCCTCGAGCTCTTCGGGCTTGTCGGGATCGATCAGGATCGCGACGTGGAAGTTTCCGTCGCCGACATGGCCGACGATCGGGCAGGGCAGCGGCGAGGCCAATAGGTCCTGCTCCGTTTCGACCACACACTCCGCGAGACGCGAGATCGGCACGCAGACGTCGGTGGTGACCGCGCGCGAGCCGGGCTTCAGTTGCAGCATCGCGAAATAGGCGTTGTGACGCGCGTTCCACAGACGGCTGCGGTCTTCGGGGCGCGTCGCCCATTCGAAGCCTTCACCGGCATTCTGTGCGGCGATTTCCTGCACGAGTTCGGCCTGTTCCTTGACGCCGGCCTCGGTGCCGTGAAATTCGAAGAACAATGTGGGCGCTTCGCGCAGTGTCAGATTCGAATGGCGATTGATCGAGCGGATCGCAAGTGCATCGACGAACTCGACACGCGCGATCGGCACGCCGATCTGAATCGTCTCGATGACCGCGCGCACCGCATCGCCCATCGACGGGAACGTGCATACCGCGGCCGACACCGCCTCCGGCTGCGGATAGAGGCGCAGCGTGATTTCCGTTATCACGCCGAGCGTGCCTTCCGAGCCGACGAACAGGCGCGTGAGGTCGTACCCCGCCGACGATTTGCGCGCGCGCGAGCCGGTCTTGATCACGCGGCCATCGGCGAGCACGACCGTCAGGCCGAGCACGTTCTCGCGCATCGTGCCGTAGCGCACGGCGTTAGTACCCGACGCGCGGGTTGCCGACATGCCGCCGATGCTCGCGTCCGCGCCGGGGTCGATCGGGAAGAACAGGCCGGTGTCGCGCAGCGCTTCGTTCAGTTGCTTGCGCGAGATGCCGGGCTCGACGGTGACGGTCAGGTCTTCGGCGTTGATCGACAACACCCGGTTCATTTCCGACAGATCGATCGACACGCCGCCTTGCACGGCAAGCAGATGTCCTTCGAGCGACGAGCCATTGCCGTACGGAATGATCGGCACGTCGTACTGGCCGCACAGCTTGACGGCGGTTTGCACGTCTTCGCTTGTACGCGCGAACACGACGGCGTCAGGCAGTTGCGGATCGAACGGTGATTCGTCGCGGCCGTGGTGCGCACGCACGGCTTCGGCAACGGAAACGCGATTGCCGAAAGCGGCTTTTAGCTGGTTCAGCAATTCGGCTGGAAACGGCCGGCGTAGCGGCGCCGGCGGCACGGGATGGTTCACGCATGTCTCCTGTGTCGACCGGAGTTAGCGCTACAGCGCTTACTCCGGTCCCATGCTTTAGCTCGATCGGAGTTGGCGCTTCAACGCTTGCTCCGGTCCCATGAAAGTTTCTTTAAATAACGGTCTGTTTGCAGCAAGTGTTTCATTTTACGCCGTTCGCCCGCCAGGCAGCGCTGGGTCGGCTTCCGCTCATATAATGGCGGCGATTTCGCGATGCGTGCAATATGGACAAACCAGCTGGCAGCATCGTCACTAATACATGGGAGACGTCATGGGCAATCGCCTCAGCAAGATCGCCACTCGCACCGGCGACGACGGCACCACCGGTCTCGGCGACGGTCGCCGCGTGCGCAAGGACAGCGCGCGTATCGCCGCGATTGGCGACGTCGACGAACTCAATTCGAATCTCGGCGTGCTGTTGTGCGAGAACCTGCCCGAGAACGTACGCGCGGCGCTGGTCGCAATCCAGCACGACCTGTTCGATCTGGGCGGCGAGCTGTGCATTCCCGGTCACACGATGATTACCGAACAGCATCTCGCGCAGCTCGACGGCTGGCTCGCCGACTACAACGCCACGCTGCCGCCGCTGAAGGAATTCATTCTGCCGGGCGGTTCGCGCGCGGCCGCGCTCGCGCATGTGTGCCGTACCGTTTGCCGCCGCGCGGAGCGGGCGATCGTCGCGCTTGGCGAACACGAGGCGCTGAACGCGGCGCCACGTCAGTACGTGAACCGGCTGTCCGATCTGCTGTTCGTGCTGGCGCGCGTGCTCAATCGCGCGGACGGCGGCACCGACGTGCTGTGGCAGCACGATCGCGGCGCGCCTTGAATGGCGACGCACATGTGCGCATGGACACGCACGGTGCTTCGCACGAGCCGACGCTCAACCGACGGCGAGCGTGACCGGCTTGCCGATGCGGCTCAGCATTTCCACGAGCGTGTCGATCGTGAACTTGGTGGTTTTCTTGTTGACGACGTCGGACACGCGCGGGCGCGACACCATCAGGATTTCGGCCGCCTCGGCCTGCTTCAGATGATGCTGTTCGATCCACGTGGACAGCTCGGTCATCAGCTGTTCCTTGAGCAGCCGCGTGTCGTTGATCTGCTTTTGCGACGCCGCGTGAAGGCGCTTCGCTTCATCGGCGGAAAAACCGAGTTCGAGCAACACGTTCGCGCCGGCTCGCGTTACGTGACGAATGTTGGTGTCGATCGTCATGGCTGGGTGGTCCTGTAATGGGTGATGGCGCGGTAGCGCGTTTCGGCAATTCTTCTGTCGTGCGGTCCGAGCCTCTGCGTTTTCTTCTGAAAGCAATGCAGCACGTACAGCGCTTCGGCGTATTTGGCGACGTACATCACGCGCAAAATGCCGTCCTCGTCTCTGATGCGAATTTCGCGCGTTCCGGCGCCGATAGACTCGAACGGTTTCCAGTCGTCAGGGTCGAGTCCTGACTGAATCTTGTGAAGCTGAAACCCTGCGAGACGACGCGCTTCGTTGGGAAAAGCGAGCAAATCACGGTAGCTGGAGCCTAACCAGCGAATTTCTTTTTCCTGCTCCATCGCCACCTCATGTATAAAATCTTATACGCATTCTCCGGCCTGGTCAAGCGTGTAAGCGACCAGGCAACGAGCTATGACGATATCGAGGCAGCAGGCTGAGTACCATTCGTCCGAATGGCCAATAAAAAAACCCGGTTCGATATTGAACCGGGTTTCTTCTACGGACTGCCGACAAGCCCCCGCAGTGGCGGCGGGGCAGGTGTTCAGTTGCCGCTGCCGCGCGCGACGCGGCGCTGCCTGACCGCTTCGGCAAGGCCTTCGAGCACCGCGACGCTTTCGTCCCAGCCGATACACGCATCGGTAATGCTCTGGCCGTACGTGAGCTCGCAGCCTTCCTGCAGATCCTGGCGACCCGCGACGAGGTGCGACTCCACCATCACGCCGACGATCCGCTCGTCACCCGCGGCGATCTGACGGCCGATGTCCGCGCACACCGGAATCTGGTTCTCGTGCTTCTTCGAACTGTTCGCGTGGCTCGCATCGATCATCAGACGCGCGGCGAGACCCGCCTTGCCGATGTCCGCGCAGGCCGCGTTGACGTTGTCGGCGTCGTAGTTCGGCGTTTTGCCGCCGCGCAGAATCACGTGGCAGTCCTCGTTGCCCGCGGTCGATACGATCGCCGAGTGGCCGCCCTTGGTGACCGACAGGAAATGGTGCGGCTGCGAGGCGGCCTTGATCGCGTCGACGGCGATCTTCACGTTGCCGTCCGTGCCGTTCTTGAAGCCGACCGGGCACGACAGTCCCGAAGCCAGCTCCCGGTGCACCTGCGATTCGGTCGTGCGCGCGCCGATGGCACCCCAGGAGATCAGATCCGCGATGTACTGCGGGCTGATCATGTCGAGGTACTCGGTGCCGGCCGGCAGGCCGAGTTCGTTGATGCGCAGAAGCAGTTCGCGCGCGGTGCGCAGACCTTCGTTGATCTTGAAGCTGTTGTCCATATGCGGGTCGTTGATGAGACCCTTCCAGCCCACCGTCGTACGCGGCTTTTCGAAGTACACGCGCATCACGACTTCGAGTTCGCCGGCAAAGCGCTTGCGCTGCTCGATCAGACGCCCCGCGTATTCGATCGCGGCCTTCGGATCGTGAATCGAGCACGGGCCGATCACGACGATCAGACGATCGTCCATGCCGTGCAGAATGCGATGCATCGCGGTGCGCGAGTCGTAGATCACGTTGGAAACCGTCTCGTCGCAGGCAAATTCGCGGATCAGGTGAGCGGGCGGCGTGAGTTCCTTCAATTCGCGAATGCGGACATCATCGGTATTGTGCGGGGGCATGTTGTTCTCCTGAATCGGTTCGTAGCGTGTTCGCGCGGGCAACGGGGGCGATCAGTCAGTGATCAAACAGCGAGGCCAGAGCGGACGACGATCAAAAAATGGTCAACGACAAAATGTCAGTCAGGTATCGAAAAGCGTGCGACGAAAAAAAACCGCCAGGCTAGCTGGCGGTTTTTCGGGAATTCTCGGTGTCCTGCGTGCACTAACACCCCTCTCGATCCGCCAGCGGTCTGAGATACCAAAAAAAGTAAAAATAAAACTTGGCGGACATGGCGAAGTGAATGCGTCGCTGGTCAAAAAGGGTGAGTGAGTTTATAACCCGGTACAGGCTCGGCTGACAAGCTGGGGCGTCGAAAAATGCGGAAAACCCGCACGCTTCGCGCCGTGCGTGCGCGAAGCGTGCATCCGTGACGAAATCAGGCCGTGCCGCCGACCGTCATCCGCTCGATGCGCAGCGTCGGTTGACCGACGCCCACCGGCACGCTCTGGCCTTCCTTGCCGCACACGCCCACGCCCGAATCGAGCTTCATGTCGTTGCCGATCATCGTGACGTACTTCAGCGATTCCGGTCCGCTGCCGATCAGCGTCGCGCCCTTGACCGGATACGTGATCTTGCCGTTCTCGATCATGTACGCCTCGGAGGCCGAGAACACGAATTTGCCGTTCGTGATGTCGACCTGACCGCCACCGAAGTTCACCGCATACAGGCCGTTCTTCACGGACGCGAGGATTTCTTGCGGGTCCTTGTCGCCGTTCAGCATGTACGTGTTGGTCATGCGCGGCATCGGCAGCGCCGCGTACGATTCGCGCCGTGCGTTGCCGGTGACCGGCATCTTCATCAGACGCGCGTTCAGGGTGTCCTGGATGTAGCCCTTCAGGATGCCGTCCTCGATCAGCGTCGTGCACTGGGTCGGATTACCTTCGTCGTCGATATTGAGCGAGCCGCGACGATTCGGCAGCGTGCCGTCGTCGACCACGGTGACGCCCTTCGCGGCGACCTGCTCGCCGATGCGTCCCGCGAATGCCGACGACCCTTTGCGGTTGAAGTCGCCCTCGAGCCCATGGCCGATCGCCTCGTGCAGCAGCACGCCGGGCCAGCCCGGCCCGAGCACGACGGTCATCGCGCCGGCCGGCGCCGGACGCGCGTCGAGATTGACGAGAGCGGCGTGCACCGCGTCGTCGACATAGCGCGACAGCACTTCATCGGTGAAATAGCCGTAGTCGAAACGCCCGCCGCCGCCGCCGCTGCCGATTTCGCGGCGGCCGTTCTGCTCGGCGATCACCGTCACCGAGACACGCACGAGCGGCCGGATGTCGGCCGCGAAGCCGCCGTCGCTGCGCGCGACCAGCACCACGTCGTATTCACCGGCGAGGCCCGCCATCACCTGCTGGATGCGCGGGTCGCGGCCGCGCGCCATCTGCTCGATGCGCTCGAGCAGTTTGACCTTGGCGGTGGCGTCGAGCGAATGCAGCGGGTCGGACGGCAGGTACAGATCGCGCCCGGCGATGCCGGTCAGCGACGACGCCACCTGGATCTTCTGTTTGCCGCCGCCTGCCTTGGCGATCGCGCGCGTGGCGATGGCCGCCTGGCGGATCGCTTCGGGCGACAGATCGTCCGAGTAGGCGAATGCGGTGCGCTCGCCCGACACGGCGCGCACGCCGACACCCTGATCGATGCTGAAGCTGCCCGACTTCACGATGCCTTCCTCGAGACTCCACGCTTCGCTGCGGGTGGTCTGGAAGTACAGGTCCGCGTAGTCGACGCGGTGCGTGAAGATTTCGGCGAGCGTGCGCGTGAGCAGCGATTCGTCGAGACCATAGGGCGTGAGGAGGATGTCCTTGGCGGCGGCGAGATTACGGATACCGGGTTCGATGATGTTCATGCGAAGTATGTTCTGCTCGATACGAAGGGGTCGGGGAGCGCCTGCGTCGCTATATGCGTGGCAGGCGCCGCAGTTTCAATGTCGGTTTCAGGTCAGCACGCGATGACGCCATGCCGGCAGGCTCTGCCGCACTTCGTCGATGCGCGCGCGTTCGAGGTTGCCCGCGACCACGCCGGCGCCCTCGTCGCGCACCGCGACGATCTCGCCCCACGGGTCGATCAGCATGCTGTGGCCCCAGGTGCGGCGGCCGTTTTCATGTTTGCCGCCTTGCGCCGCGGCGAGCACATAGCACTGGTTTTCGATCGCGCGAGTGCGCAGCAGCAGCTCCCAATGCGCGCGGCCGGTCGTGTAGGTAAACGCCGACGGCACCACGATCAGCGCGCAGTCGCCCATGCGCCGGTACAGCTCGGGAAAGCGCAGATCGTAGCAGACCGACAGGCCGACCCGGCCGAATGGCGCCTCGAAGCTTTGCACCGAGGTGCCGGGTCGAATCGTGCGCGCTTCGTCGAACGATTCTTCGCCCTTTTCGAAGTTGAACAGGTGGATCTTGTCGTAGCGCGCGGCCTCGTTGCCGTTCGGGTCGAACACCAGCGTCGTGTTCAGTACGCGCGACGGCTCCGGTGCGTTCAGCGGCAGGGTGCCGCCGATCACCCAGATCTGGTGGCGGCGCGCGGCGTCGGCGAGAAAGCGTTGGATCGGGCCGTCCTGATGTGGCTCGCGCACGGCGAGCTTGTCGGTGTCCTTGAAGCCCATGAAACAGAAATACTCGGGGAGCAGCACGAGTTGCGCGCCGTCGGCGGCGGCTTCGGCGATCAGGCGCTCTGCGTCGGCGAGATTGCGATCGCGATCCGGCGAACTGACCATCTGCAGCGCGGCGACCCGGAAGGGGCTGGCTACAAGGCCGCTGGAGGTTGCGGCGGATGCGGATGAAGTGACGTGTGTTTCGCTCATGAGCGTGTCGAAAGACTCCCGGCGGGCGGCGGTGTGAAGCGCGGGCGCCGCATGCATGGTTCTGGGCTGGCTCGGCCCCGTTGGCGCATTGAGTCGATAGAGCGGCACGAGCGGCCGCGTGGTTCGAGACGGCGGCGCCAGGGAAACCGGAGCTCAGTGCGCTTGCACGGTCGAAGCCGGAGCGTCAATCTTACCCCGTTCGCCCGTCACCCGCTCGACGTGCGGTTTCGACCACGAGCCGGTGATCGCGTAGTCGCGCGCGAATACGTGCGACACCCCATGCGTGAACGCGATATCGGCGATCAGTGCGCCGAGGCCGATCAGCGGATTGATGACCGTCGCGGCGATCACCGCGGAGCCGGCGCTGACGGTCGGCACTACGTGCAGGTGCAGGTCCTGGCTCTTCTGCGCGATGTCGACCGAGCCCACCATCTCGGCGCGGGCCGGCGCGGTCACCATCCTGAAGTTGTCGGTGCGGGCGATGCCGTCATGAATCTGCGCGGTACCCGTCACGCTCGAGAACGGCAGGCCCTCGCCGATCACATCGTGGAAATTGAGTGTGGCGATGCGCGCGAGGCTTTGCAGGCTCAGCACGCCGAGCAGTGTCGCGACGCCCGGATCGACCTTCAGGATCTGACCGTGGCGTAGATCCAGCGCGAGGTTGCCGTTCAGCGTCGAATAGTCGATCGTGGTCGGGCCGCCCTGCCACACGGCCTTGCCCTGAATCGAGCCGGTGCCGCCCCTGAGCGTCCTCGGCAGACCGAAGCGCTCGAGCATCGCGCCGGCGTCCTTGATGTCGAGCTTGAAATCGAACACGGTGCGGCGCGGCATGGCTTCGTCGGCCGAGATGGGCAGTTCGGTCGAGGTGCGCCAGTTCGCGGTCGCGCTCAGCGTCGCGGTGGGGTTCGTCACGTCGAGCTTGTCGAGCTGCCAGACCGGCACGCCGTTTTCTTCGAAGTTGTGCGCGTCGACCTCGAGCCGGCCGACGTTGCGATCGTGCACGATCAGTTCGTCGACGACCAGATCGATCGACGGCATGTTCAGCGCGGGCGCCGACATCGCTGGACCGAGCAGGTCCTTGTCCGCGACCGACGGAATCACGACGCGCGCGAAGCGCGCCTGCAGTTCGCCCGGCGATTCGCGGGTCGCTCCCGGCAGCCACGACACGTGCCCTGACACCTGATTCGACGCGATGTTCGCCTGCCACGTACGGTCCGCGTGCGACGCGCCGACGATCACGTTGTCCCAGTGACGCTTGAGCAGCGTAAGCATGTCGATGTGCAGCGCGAAGCGGTTCGGCAGGAACTGCGTGAGCATGGGATTCGGCACGGCCGCGAGTGTGGCCGCGCTGCTGGCGGTATTGCCGCCGTTCGCAGCGCCGTTCACGCCATTCGCCCCGCCCGCGCGCAGCTGCGCGGCGAGCGCGCGCCAGGCGTCGGCATCGATCTCCTTGATGTCCGCCGCGGCGACCACGCCCTCGGACGGCAGGTCGACCGGCCGGTTCACGCCGATCGCGCCGCGCACGACGGTCGGTGACGTACGCGGCTGCGCGTTCGGCCGATAGCGCAGCAGATACGCGGCGGCGACCGGCCCCAACGTCAGGTCGGCGCGTTCGAGGCCGGCTTCGCCCGGCAGCGTCGACGGATTGACCGAGAAGTGCAGCGGCATCGGCGTGCCGGCAGTCTTTTTGAACGGCGCTGGAAAATCGAGCCCGAGGCCGCTCAGATCAGAGTTGGCGCTGACCTCCGGCAGGCGGCCCTTCGCGCCGGTGACGCGCAATGCATAAGGCGCGCTGCCGCTCATATGCGTGAGCACCTGTGCGGCCGGGCCATGCAGATGCAGTTCGCGCGCGGCATCGACGGCGATGTGGCCGTTGAGCGCGAGCGCGTACGTGCCGTCTTGCCGCAAGCCGCCGTTCGCATGCACGTCACCGCCGAGGAACTGGCCGGAGAGCCGCTCGACCTCGGCCGTTCGTTCGGTGAAGCGCACCCGGCCGTTCAGCTGCGACAGCGACGGCGCATTGCTCACGCTCAGGCGATTGTTCTGGAAGCCGAGCGCACCTTCCACGCCGATATGCGGCTTCGGCGTACGCGGGATCGTCAGCTTCAGCGCGAGCGACGCGGGCCCTTCCGCGCGAATCTTTTCGGTCTGGTGCCGCGCCATGATGCCGAGCGAGCTGCCGTTCACGTAGTCGAGCATATCGGCGAGCGGGCCGCGGCCGTTGCCCTCTATGGTGAGGTTCGAGCCTTTGGTGCCGAGGTCGTCGATGCGGCCGTTCACGCCGGTCAGCGCGACGCGCTTGTAACGGCCGCGGTCGATGTCGAAGCGCAGCACGTTCTGCTTGAGCTCGAACACGCCGTCGATGCCGTCGAGCGGCGGCCAAACGTTTGGCGTGCCGTTGCGCATGTTGCGCGGCGGGAACGGTGTCGGATCGAACTTGCCGCCGGTGAACGGCGCGACGATGTGGAAGATGCCGGCGTCGGGGTCGCGCGCGTAGGGGAACTTGGTCAGGTCGCCGTGCACTTCGATCGTGCCGCCACGCGACACGCCAGCCTGCAAGCCGTGGCCGAGGTAAATGCGCAGCTTTTCGCTGACCGCGGTCGGCAGATAGCGGGCGATGTGCGTCACCTGCGCGCGCTGGAAGTCGGCTTTCAGGTCGAGCGAGCCGCGGCCGTGGCCGGGATTGCTGTAGCTCGCAGTCGCGCTCGCCTCGACGTCAGGGTTCGATACGCTGAAATCGTTGAGCTTGACCGCGAACGCGGGACGCGTGTCGCCCGGTGCCTTCGTGCCCATCGTCCAGTCGGCGCGGCCGTGCAGACGCGCAAGCGTGAGACGCGGATCGTCGAACACGCCCGGCAGCGTGATCGCCACGTTGGTCGTATCGAAGTTCGCGTGGCCGCCTTTTTCATCGGCGTCGACGTTGCCCCACAGGTTTTCGATGCCGGGAACGCCGGCGCGCGGGTGGCCGCGCGGCGTCAGGCCCGGCCCCGGCTCCTGGGCGGCAAAGCTGATGCCCTGCAAATCGCCCTTGAAGCGATAACGCTCGATCGGTTCAACACCCGTCGGCCGACGGTCGCTGCCCACTTCTCCGGATTCCGGCTTGCCGCGCTCGAGGTCGATCACGTAGTTCGCGACGAGCCCGCGCGGATTGATGCGCACGAGTTCATTGAGAAAATGCCGCGGCAGCGGCAGCGCGCGGCTGAATTCGGCGAGGATGCCGAGATCGACGCGATCGCCGCTGACGCTCAAAAGCTGCCCATGCTGCTGCGACGCCATCCGGTAGCGGCTGTCGAGGGTCCGGAAGCGCAGGATGCGCGTGAGCGGCGTGCCGTCTTCGAGCGGCGGCTGGCCGAGCTCGGCACGCAGGTCCGACAGCTGCAGCCGGTACTCGCCTTCGTTTGCCTCGACGCGCCACAGAAAGTGGGTGATCGGCACGAGCAGCCTTGGCTGGGTCGGGCGCACGCGCATCGCGACGTCGTAACCGCTCAACTGGCCGGTCGCCTGGGTCATGCGGCCTTCGCTGAAGTCGATCCAGATTGCATTGTCGATGCGGCCGGCGAACGTCTCGATCGGGAACTGGATGTAGCGCGCGAGCGTCGGCAGATCGACCGGGCCCGTCGACATGTACACCTGCCCGCTCCAGTTGATCGGCTTGCCGAGCGCCGAGAGCGGCGCGTGGCGGAAGTGCGTGCGGAAGTCGAGCGGGCCTTTCAGCACCTGGCCGTCGGGTGGCGCCTGCAGCGCCATGCGGTGGTCGCGGCCGTCATTGAGGATCGCGATGCGGATGTCGCGCAGCGCCAGTTCGGGTTCGTTGCGCGTCGCGTCGCGCCAGCGCAGCACGCCGCCGCGCACGACGATCGCCTGCTGACGCAACAACCAGGTGGACAGCGCGTCGTTGCCGCTGTGGCGCGTCGGCACCGGCACGCCTGCGACCGACAGCACGCCGTCCTCGCTGCGCGACACCAGCACGTCCGGCTGATCGACGATCAGGCTCGACAGCGCCAGATGAAACTCCCACAGCGAGCGCCAGGACACCGACGCGGTGGCGTGCGGAATCGTCAGCGCGGGTTGGCCGTCGTGATCGCGGATGACGAGATTCGTGACATCGAGCCCTGGCTGGAAGCCGCTCCAGTGCGGCGCGAGCCGGCCGATCGTGAATTGGGTGCGCAGCTTGTCGGAGACCGCGGCTTCGATGCGCGGCCGGAACATGTCGGCGCGCGGCAGCACCACGTAGCGCAAACCCAGAAACAGTCCGCCCGCGATGAAATAGAGGACGAGCGCGAGCGCGGCGAGCACGCGCAACGTCCGACGCAGCACGATGTGGTCGCTTCCGCTCACATGCCGGACCTGCGGTGGGGTTTGCGGGTCGGCGGATTCGTTTCGCTCGGACATGCTGCGGCGGCTGGGCGTATGGTAGTTTTGCGTGTTAACGACGAAATGTATCACACGGGAAAGCGTCGGCGGACCTCCTGCAAACCCTGTCCGACGGCCCGTGACGGCGATTGGCGAGGCCGTCCGGCACGGGGGCCGGCACGCTTGTCGCCGCATGCCGATGGCACGACGGAACGACACGACAACGACCCCGGAACGACACCCGGACACCGTCAGAATACCGCCGGACAAATCCGATCAAGCAACGAGCGAGCCAGATTTTTGATGACTGACGCCACCCTCCTGAGTTCCAGCTATTCGCACTATGCCGCGCGCGCCGCCGCGGCCCGCCCGCAACTGGTCGCGCATGTCGGCGCGCTGGCCGACGAACCGCTGACGCGCGAGCGCATCGACGCGCGTCTCGACGAACTGTGCGCCGAGGCGGCGGGCCCAGCCGGTGCGCCGGTCGACGAAGATGCGCTGAAGCGCGCGCTGCGCCAGCTGCGCACCGAAGTATTCTGCGCGGTGATGGAGCGCGACCTGGCCGGCGAGGCCGATATCGCCGAAGTCACCGGCGCGATGACCGATCTCGCGGAAACGACGATCCAGCGCGCGCTGACGGTGCTGAGCGCCGAGCTCGAAGCGCTGTATGGCGAGCCGCGCGACCAGCAGGGCGAACGGCTCACGCTTGGCGTGGTCGGTATGGGCAAGCTCGGCGGGCGCGAGCTGAACGTGTCGTCGGATATCGACCTGATCTTCGTCTATGAGGACGACGGCGAGACCGCCGGCGGCCAGCGCTCGCCGCTCGCGACCCAGGAGTTCTTCACGCGGCTCGGCAAGCGGCTGATCGGCGCGCTCGCCGAAGTCACCGCCGACGGCTACGTGTTTCGCGTCGATATGCGTCTGCGGCCGAACGGCGATTCGGGGCCGCTCGTATGCAGCCTCGGCATGCTCGAAGAGTATTTCTATGTGCAGGGCCGCGAGTGGGAGCGCTACGCGTGGATCAAGGGCCGGCTCGTGTCCGAGGGCGCGAGCGCCTCGGCGCAGCGGCTGCAGAAGCAGCTCGGGGCGATCGTCACGCCGTTCGTCTATCGACGCTATCTGGATTTCGGCGTGATCAGCGCGATTCGCGCGCTGCATCTGCAGATCCGCCAGGAGGCGCAGCGCCGCGCGTCGATGCGCCCCGACAAGGCCGACGACATCAAGCTCGGCCGTGGCGGCATCCGTGAAATCGAATTCAGCGCGCAGGTGTTCCAGCTGATCCGCGGCGGCCAGGACGCCGGCTTTCGCGTGCGGCCGACGCTCGCCGTGCTGCGCCACGCGGCCACGAATGGTTTGATGGATCCGTCGGTGTGCGTGAAGCTGTCGCAGGCGTATCGCTTTCTGCGGGAGCTCGAGCATCGTTTGCAATATCGCAACGACGCGCAGACCCACGCGATGCCCGTCGATGCCGAAGACCGCATGGCGCTCGCGCGCGTGATGGGCTGCGACGAATACCCGCAATTGATGATGAAGCTCGACGCGCATCGCGAGTTCGTCGAACAGCAGTTCGACCAGATTTTCGCCGACAAGGTGGGCGGCCGCGACGGTTGCGGCGCGCCCGAGGACGGCGCGGCCGCGTGGGTGTGGAGCAGCGCGCTCGCCGACGATAGCGCCGACGACGCACTGCGCGCGCGCCTCGTCGAACTGGGGGTGGCCGAGCCCGGTGAGCTGCTCGCCCGGCTGCAGGCGGTGTGGCGCTCGTCGCGCTACACGGGCCTGAACGAGCGCAGCCGGCAGCGTTTCGACATCGTCGCGCAGCGCGCGCTCGAAGCCGCGCGCACGCTGGAGCCGGCCGGGCGGCGCGGCGATACGGTCGCGCGCCTGTTTGATCTGCTCGAAGCGGTGAGCCGGCGCGGCGCGTATCTGGCGCTTCTGACCGAGTATCCGCAGGCGCTGCACCAGGTGCTGTCGGTGCTGGGCGGCTCGCGCTGGGCGGCCGGCTATCTGATCCGCCATCCGCAGCTGCTCGACGAGCTGCTCGACGTCGAGGCGATCAACAGTCCGTTCGACTGGGCTGAATTCAAGCGTACGTTGCGTTTGCGGCTCGCCGCCGCCGATGGCGTCGAGCAGCAGATGGATCTGCTGCGTCACGCGCATCAGGCCGAGGTGTTCCGCATTCTGCTGATCGATCTTGCCGGCAAGCTGTCCGTCGAGCACGTCAGCGACCGGCTGTCCGAGCTCGCCGACGCAGTGCTCGACGTGACGATCGAAGCCGTGTGGAAGCAGTTGGCCAAACGTCATCGCGACGTGCCGCGCTTCGCGGTGATCGCCTACGGCAAGCTCGGCGGCAAGGAGCTCGGCTACGCGTCGGACCTCGACGTGATCTTCCTGTACGACGATCCCGGCGATGCCGCCGCCGACGTCTACGCAACCTACACACGGCGTCTGATCACATGGCTGACCACCGCGACCGGCGCCGGCACATTGTTCGACATCGACCTGCGGCTGCGGCCCAACGGCGAGTCGGGCCTGCTCGTCACCGACCTCGATGCGTTCCGTCGCTACCAGCTGCGCGAGGGCGACGCGGCGAATACCGCGTGGGTGTGGGAGCATCAGGCGCTGACGCGTGCGCGCTACTGCGCGGGCGATCCGGAGATCGGCGCGAAGTTCGAGGCGATCCGCGAACAGGTGCTGACGACGCCGCGCGAAGCGGCGCCGCTCGCGAAAGAGATCGTCGAGATGCGCGTGCGTGTCGAGGCGGGACACCCGAACCATACGCCGGCGCTGTTCGACCTGAAGCACGACCGCGGCGGCATGGTCGATATCGAGTTCACCGTGCAGTACTGGGTGCTGCTGCATGCGGCGCGCGATCCCGAGCTGATCCGCAATACCGGCAATATCGCGCTGCTGCGTGAGGTGTCGCGTTTCGGGCTGATGAGCGAAGCGGAAGCGGAGACGGTCGGCGCCGCCTATCGGCGCTATCGCAAGCTGCAGCACACGCTGCGGCTCGATGGGATGGAGAAGGCGCGGGTCGATCCGGCGCTGGTCGCGGCCGAGCGCGAGGCGGTGCTGGCGTTGTGGAAGAGGGTGTTTGGGTAAGGGCGCTCACGCACTTCGCGTAGCGCATCATGCGCGGCCGGGATCGGTGTGACGTCCCGGCCAAGCCGACTCAGCCGTGTGCGGCCGCCTATGCGCGGCGCAATTTCAGGCGGCCAGCATTTCCTTCGCGTGCTTGCGCGTGGTCGCCGTGATTTCGAGGCCGCCGAGCATGCGCGCGACTTCCTCGATGCGGCTCGCCTTGTCGAGCGAGCTCACGCTGCTGAGCGTGCCGCCGGTGCCGTTGCTCATCTTTGCGACCTGGAAATGATGATCGCCGCGCGCGGCGACCTGCGGCAAATGGGTCACGCACAGCACCTGGCGCGCCTCGCCGAGCTGATGCAATAGCCGTCCGACCACTTCGGCCACGCCGCCGCCGATGCCCGTATCCACTTCGTCGAAGATCAGGGTCGGTGTCGGGCTGGCCGCGCTCGCGATCACTGCGAGCGCGAGACTGATACGCGCGAGTTCGCCGCCTGACGCAACCTTCGCGAGCGGCCGCAGCGGCACGCCGGCATGACCGGCGACGCGGAACTCGATCTGCTCGAGCCCGTGCGCGCCACCTTCGGGCAGCGGCACCAGCGCGACCTCGAAGCTGCCGCCTTTCATCGACAGTTCCTGCATGCCGGTCGTGACCGCCTCGCCGAGCGCCTTGCCTGCTTTCGCGCGTGCCTTCGACAGCTTTTTCGCCTCGGCGACGAACACTTCCTTCGCTTGCGCCTCGGCGGCGCGCAGACCGTCGAGGTCGGCGGCGGCGTCGAGCGCGGCCAGTTGCTTGCGCCGCTCTGCGTGTTCTTCCGGCAGCGTCTCGGGCCGCAGGCGGAACTTGCGCGCGGCCGAGTGCAGCGCGTCGAGGCGCTTTTCGACCTGCGCGAGCCGCTCCGGATCGAGCTCGAGCTTCTGCGCGTAGTGGCTCAGCGAATACGCGGCTTCCTGCAACTGGATTTCGGCCGGTTCGAGCGCGGCGAGCACGTCGTTCAGCGCGGGGTCGATCTCCGCGAGGTCGCGCACCTTCGACACGATCGAGCCGAGATGCGTGATCATCGCGTCGTCCGATTCGGACAGCGCGCCGAGCGCTCCCTGCACGCCGTCGATCAGATTCGCGGAATGCGACAGCCGCCGATGCTCGGTGTTGACTTCTTCCCATTCGCCCGGCTGTGGCGCGAGCTTGTCGAGTTCGGTGAGTTGCCACGCGAGTCGCTCGCGTTCGAGTTGCAGCTCGCGATCGCGCGTTTGCGCGTGCTCGACGGCCTGCGCCTTGTCGCGCCACGTGCGCCACGCGCGCGTGACGGCGGCGGCCAGGTCGGACAGGCCCGCGTGCGTGTCGAACAGCTCGCGCTGCGCGTCGGGGCGCATCAGCAACTGGTGCGCGTGCTGGCCGTGAATATCGACGAGCATCTCGCCGACCTCGCGCAGCTGCGCGAGCGTGGCGGCCGTACCGTTGATGAACGCGCGCGAGCGGCCGTTCGCGTCGACCACCCGCCGCAGCATCACGGTGCCGCCGTGCTGGCCGTCGTCGGCCGCGCCGAGCGCCTGCGTGTCGAGCCATTGATCGACCTGTGCGTGCGTCTCGAACTCCGCGGTGATGTCGGCGCGGCTCTCGCCGGTGCGCACGACGCTCGCCTCGGCGCGCGCGCCTAGTGCCAGCGCGAGCGCGTCGATCAGGATCGATTTGCCGGCGCCGGTCTCGCCCGAGAAAACGGTAAAGCCGCTGTCGAATTCGAGGTCGAGCGCGGCGACGATGACGAAGTCGCGTATCGAGAGGTGGCGAAGCATGGAGGTGGTCGGGTGAGCTTGGGATTCGGGTGGCGGCCGCGGCGGCGTGCGAAATCAAAGTGCCGCTTACGGCCTCGGGTCTTCTTCGTGCGACGGGTACTCGTGCCAGTGCAGCTTCTGGCGTAACGTCGCATAGTAGCTGTAGCCGACCGGATGCAGCATCGGCACCGTGTGGCGCGAACGGCGCACCTCGATCGTGTCGCCGAGCTCCAGCGACGTGAACGACTGCATGTCGAAATTGACGTTCACCTCGCGCCCGGAAACGATCTGGATGCTGACCTTCGATTCGTCCGGCAGCACGATCGGCCGGTTCGACAGCGCGTGCGGCGCGATCGGCACGAGCACGATGCCCTGTAGCTGCGGATGCAGGATCGGCCCCTGCGAGGACAGCGCGTACGCGGTCGAGCCGGTCGGCGTCGCGACGATCAGGCCGTCCGAGCGCTGGTTGTACATGAAGCGTCCGTCGACCGACACGCGCAACTCCGCCATGCCCGAGAAGCCGCTGCGGTTGACCACCACGTCGTTGAACGCGAGCGCGTGGTAGATCGGCGTGCCGTCGCGCACGATGCGCGCTTCGAGCAGCACGCGCTCCTCGCGCTCGAAATTGCCGGACAGCATCTGCGGCACGATCTCGCGCATGTCGGAGATCGGAATGTCCGTGATGAAGCCGAGCCGCCCGTGGTTGATGCCGATCAAGGGCGTGCGATACGGCGCGAGCTGGCGGCCGATGCCGAGCATCGTGCCGTCGCCGCCGAGCACCACGGCGACGTCGGCGCGCGCGCCGATCTCGGCGAGACGCAGCGCCGGATAGTCGGTCACGCCGATTTCGGCGGCGGTGTCTGCTTCGAACACGACTTCCAGGCCGAGCTTCGCGATGCAGGCGGCGAGCGCGGTCAGCGGCTCGCCGATGCCTGGCGTATTGCTGCGCCCGACGAGCGCGACGGTCTTGAACTGGCTGGTCACTTGCATGCCGGCATTACACCATAGGTAGGGCCTGAAAAGAACCGCAGACCAACCCGGTTGTGGGGCGGCGCACGCAGGGCGTCTGCGTATGTCGCGATTATCGTTAGAATGGTGAAGACCCGATGACATGCGAGCCCGCCGACGGCGGTGCATTCGCCGGGAGCGGGCGCCGCGGGCGCTCTCGGCTGCGATGCCAATGAGCTAAAATTTTTCGTCATGCTAGATCCTCGCGCACAAACCCTCCTCAAAACGCTGATTGAGCGCTACATCGCCGAAGGTCAGCCGGTCGGCTCGCGCACGCTGTCACGTTATTCGGGCCTCGAACTGAGTCCGGCCACGATCCGCAACGTGATGTCGGACCTCGAGGATCTGGGGCTCGTGATCAGTCCGCATACGTCGGCAGGGCGCATTCCGACGCCACGCGGCTACCGCCTGTTCGTCGACACGATGCTGACCGTCGAATCCGCCGCCGACGAGGAGGCGGTGACGCGCACCGTCAAGACCACGCTGCAGGTGGGCGAGCCGCAGAAGATTGTCGCCGCGGCGGCGAGCGTGCTGTCAAATCTGTCGCAGTTCGCCGGCGTCGTGCTCACGCCGCGTCGCAGCCACGTGTTCAAGCAGATCGAATTCATGCGCCTGTCCGACCAGCGCATTCTGCTGATTATCGTGACGCCCGAAGGCGACGTGCAAAACCGCATCCTCGCCACCCAGCGCGACTTTTCGCCTTCGCAACTGGTGGAAGCCTCCAATTACATCAACGCGCACTTCGCGGGCCTCTCGTTCGACGAGGTGCGCCGCCGCCTGCGCGAGGAAATCGACGAGCTGCGTGGCGACATGACCTCGCTGATGCACGCGGCCGTCACCGCCAGCACCGACGAATCCGACACCGGCGAGACCGTGTTGATCTCGGGCGAGCGCAATCTGCTCGAAGTCGCCGATCTTTCGTCGGACATGGCGCGCCTGCGCAAGCTGTTCGATGTGTTCGACCAGAAGACCAGCCTCCTTCAGTTGCTCGACGTGTCGAGTCACGCGGCGGGCGTGCAAATATTCATTGGCGGCGAATCGAATCTGGTACCGATCGAGGAAATGAGCGTCGTCACCGCGCCGTACGAGGTGAACGGCAAGATCGTCGGCACGCTCGGTGTGATCGGACCGACCCGCATGGCCTACAACCGCGTGATTCCGATCGTGGACATAACCGCGCGGCTGTTGTCCATGACGCTCAGCCAGCAGTAGTCCTCGGGCTCCGCGGAACTGGCGTCATCGCAGTCCGTGGCGATCATGATGCGCGAACGCGCGGTGTCTGCCAATCGTCCGAATGGCCAGGGGTCTCTGGCGGCGCCGGGCAGAACCCGCGCCGCTATAATGAATCTCCATTGAATCGACTCGCCGCAAAATGCGGTGATTTCTGCTACCTATGCGCTTCGACCTCGAGCGGCCTTCACAGAACGCCACGTCGCATCGCGTCGCCGTGTTGCTGATCAATCTCGGCACGCCCGACGCGCCGACGCCGCGCGCGGTGCGCCGCTACCTCGCGCAGTTCCTGTCCGATCCTCGCGTGGTCGAAATTCCGGCGCTGCTGTGGCAGCTCATTCTGCGTCTGCTGATTCTGCCGTTGCGCGGCCGCAGCTCTGCGAAGAAGTATGCGGCGGTGTGGATGCCCGAGGGCTCACCGCTGCGCGTCCACACCGAAAAGCAGGTCGAGGGCCTGCGCCATCTGCTGCAACTGAACGACTACACGGTGCTGGTCGACTACGCGATGCGCTACGGCACGCCCGGCATTCCGGCAATGCTGAACCAACTGAAGCTCGCGGGCGCCGAGCGCGTGTTGCTGATGCCGATGTATCCGCAGTATTCGGCGTCGACCACTGCGACCGCGTTCGACGAAGCCTTTTCCGCGCTCAAGCGCATGCGCAACCAGCCGGAAGTCCGCACCGTGCGCCAGTACGCCGATCACCCGGCGTACATCGCGGCGCTCGCCGCACAGGTGCACCACTACTGGCATCTGCACGGCCGCCCCGATTTCGCGGCGGGCGACAAGCTCGTGCTCAGTTTCCACGGCGTGCCCAAGCGCACGCTCGACCTCGGCGACCCGTACCACGAGCAATGCCAGCAGACCGGCGCGCTGCTGATGCAGGCGCTCGATTTGACGTCGGTCGAATGCCGCATCACGTTCCAGTCGCGCTTCGGCAAGGCCGAATGGCTGCAGCCCTACACGGCGCCGACGTTGAAGGAGCTCGGCGCGGCAGGCGTGCGGCGTGCAGACGTGTTTTGCCCGGGTTTCACCGCCGACTGCCTCGAAACGATCGAGGAAATCGGCATGGAAGGGCGCGGCGAATTTCTGCAGGCGGGTGGCAAGGAGTTTCACCGGATCGCCTGTCTGAACGCGTCGCAGCCGTGGGTTGCCGCGCTTGGCGAAATCGTTGCGCAGCATCTGCAGGGCTGGCCCGTGCAGGCGGTGCCGGTGCCGCACACGACAGGAGCTTGAATACGCAGATGAACTACCGCATTTCAACCGAACCGGGCGCGAAATTGCGCATCGACAAATGGCTGTGGGCCGCGCGCTTCTTCAAGACGCGTTCGCTGGCCGCGGAGGCGGTCGACAAGGGGCGGGTGCGTATCGGCGGCGTCGCCGTGAAGCCGGCGAAGGACGTGCGTGTCGGCGATCTGGTCGAAATCGAGATCGAGCGCTACGTGTGGCAGGTGGAGGTGCTGGGCGTATGCGACGTACGCGGTCCGGCGAGCGTCGCGCAGACGCTTTATGTGGAAACCGCGCAGAGCAAGGCGAAGCGGCAGGTCGAGCAGGAACGGCGCAAGGTCTACCACGAGCCGGCCGCCGCGCTGCACGGCCGACCGACCAAACGCGACCGGCGCACTATCGACAGATTTTCAGGTGGGGATTGAGAAACTGCTCCACGGTGGCGTGTGCGCCGCCGTACTCGGTGGTGTGGTCGTTGACCGCACCGGACATGCAGATGGTCGTGGTGCCCGCGATCAGTACCAGTGCGACCACGCCGATTGCAAAGGTCAGTTTCACGGTACTCCCCTTGATGGGCTGAAACAGGCTATCGGAACGACTGTCAGGTGTCGGTAACGCTTACGTCAGATTAGGGTTAACGTGGCGTTGCTGCTCCATGACTGGAGAATAGGTCAGTTGCGGGCTGCACTCAATCTCTATCTGATTGCGCCACGGTGAGGCTTGTTACGGCGCATTTCGCCTGCACGTCGGTGGTGCGAAAAAACCCTCGACCCGCTTGAAACGGCTTTTTCAGGCCCCATCTGGGGTCCGGTCTGGCGGATCGGCGCGAAGACGCGTGTCGCGATTTTGCAAAGCATGAATCGTACTGTGTCGGAACGGCTTGCACCGCCTTTGGCTTTTACTTTTTAACGACTTTCAGCGACATGGAAAACACGCAAGAGAACCCGACGAGCCAGAATCCCACGCCCGCCGACGAAGCCGCGCGCCAGGCCGCCGAGGCGGCTGGGGCCGCTGCTCAACAGCCGGACACCGGCGCCCCCGCGGAACCGGCCCAGGGTGCCGCCGAGCAGGCGCTGGCCGACGCTCAGGCGAAGATCGCCGAGTTGCAGGAAAGCTTCCTGCGCGCGAAGGCCGAAACCGAAAACGTGCGCCGTCGCGCTCAGGAAGACGTCGCCAAGGCGCACAAGTTTGCGATCGAGAGCTTCGCCGAGCATCTGCTGCCGGTGGTCGACAGTCTCGAGGCGGCCGTCGCCCATTCGTCCGACGACTTGCAGAAGGTCCGCGAAGGCGTCGAGCTCACGCTGCGGCAGTTGAACGGCGCGCTCGAGAAGGGGCGCGTCGTGGCGATCAATCCGGTCGGCGAAAAGTTCGATCCGCATCGCCATCAGGCCATTTCGATGGTGCCGGCCGACCAGGAGCCGAACACCGTCGTCGCGGTGCTGCAAAAGGGCTTTGTGATCGCGGATCGCGTACTGCGTCCCGCGCTCGTGACCGTCGCGGCGCCGAAGTAATCACGTCGACACTCGCTCCGGGCGTTTGCGCCGGTGGCGTCTGCTGCGTCGCTTCGCATCGCTATGTGCCGCAAAGATCCATCGATTCAGGCACTTCCGGCGAACCACGCCGGGGGCGCCGCGCAGACTGACGGAGCGGGCTCGCAGCGAAGATTCAGGCGCCTCGCCCCGTGATTGAAAAAAATTAAAGACCGCATCGCAAAAGAGGTCTTGAAAACGATGTGGCCGCACTTATTTTGAGTGCAGGTATGAATTGAGAGCGGATCGTCCCGCCGCCAGATGGGTCAACCGGGCGCTTTCCGCAGCGATCAAAGTCAGGAGATTTGTAAAAATGGGCAAAATCATCGGTATCGACCTCGGCACGACCAACTCGTGCGTGGCGATCATGGAAGGCAACTCGGTCAAGGTCATCGAGAACTCGGAAGGCGCGCGCACCACGCCGTCGATCATCGCTTACATGGATGACAGCGAGATCCTGGTCGGCGCGCCGGCCAAGCGTCAGTCGGTCACGAACCCGAAGAACACGCTGTTCGCGGTCAAGCGCCTGATCGGCCGACGCTTCGAAGAGAAGGAAGTGCAGAAGGACATCGGCCTGATGCCCTACAAGATCATCAAGGCCGACAACGGTGACGCGTGGGTCGAAGTGCGCGACCAGAAGCTCGCGCCGCCGCAAATCTCCGCCGAAGTCCTGCGCAAGATGAAGAAGACCGCTGAGGACTACCTTGGCGAGACCGTCACGGAAGCCGTGATCACGGTGCCGGCGTACTTCAACGACAGCCAGCGTCAGGCAACCAAGGACGCCGGCCGCATCGCCGGTCTGGAAGTCAAGCGGATCATCAACGAACCGACCGCCGCGGCTCTCGCGTTCGGTCTGGACAAAGCTGAAAAGGGCGATCGCAAGATCGCGGTGTACGACCTGGGCGGCGGTACGTTCGACGTGTCGATCATCGAAATCGCGGACGTCGACGGTGAAATGCAGTTCGAAGTGCTGTCCACGAACGGCGATACGTTCCTCGGCGGCGAAGACTTCGACCAGCGCATCATCGACTACATCATCGGCGAGTTCAAGAAGGAGCAGGGCGTCGATCTGTCGAAAGACGTGCTCGCGCTGCAGCGCCTGAAGGAATCGGCTGAAAAGGCCAAGATCGAGCTGTCGTCGAGCCAGCAGACCGAAATCAACCTGCCGTACATCACGGCGGACGCATCGGGTCCGAAGCACCTGAACCTGAAGATCACGCGCGCCAAGCTGGAAGCGCTGGTCGAAGACCTGATCGAACGCACCATCGAGCCGTGCCGCGTCGCGATCAAGGACGCGGGCGTGAAGGTCGGCGAAGTCGACGACGTGATCCTGGTCGGCGGTATGACCCGTATGCCGAAGGTGCAGGAAAAGGTGAAGGAGTTCTTCGGCAAGGATCCGCGCCGTGACGTGAACCCGGACGAAGCCGTGGCCGTTGGTGCCGCGATCCAGGGCCAGGTTCTGTCGGGCGACCGCAAGGACGTGCTGCTGCTCGACGTGACCCCGTTGTCGCTCGGCATCGAAACGCTCGGCGGCGTGATGACGAAGATGATCAACAAGAACACGACGATCCCGACCAAGCACGCGCAGGTCTACTCGACGGCTGATGATAATCAAGGCGCCGTGACGATCAAGGTGTTCCAGGGCGAACGCGAAATGGCAGCGGGCAACAAGTTGCTCGGCGAGTTCAACCTCGAAGGCATTCCGCCGGCACCGCGCGGCGTGCCGCAGATCGAAGTGAGCTTCGACATCGACGCGAACGGCATTCTGCACGTCGGCGCGAAGGACAAGGCGACCGGCAAGGAGAACCGCATCACGATCAAGGCGAACTCGGGTCTGTCCGAAGCCGAAATCGAGAAGATGGTGAAGGACGCCGAAGCGAACGCGGAAGAAGATCACAAGCTGCGTGAGCTGGCCGACGCCCGCAACCAGGGTGACGCGCTCGTCCACAGCACGAAGAAGGCGCTGACCGAGTACGGCGACAAGCTCGAAGCTGGCGAGAAGGACAAGATCGAAGCCGCGTTGAAGGACCTCGAAGACACGCTGAAGAGCAACTCGAGCGACAAAGCCGCGATCGAAGCGAAGATCGAAGCGGTGGCCACGGCCTCGCAGAAGATGGGCGAGAAGATGTACGCCGACATGCAGGCTGCGCAAGGTGCCGAAGCGGCGGCGGGCGCGGCGGGCGGCGGTGCCGGTGCATCGGCGGGTGCGAGCCAGCAGGCCGACGATGTGGTCGACGCTGAGTTCAAGGAAGTGAAGAAAGACTAAAGCCAGGTCGGCATCCGACCGTAAAGCCGTGCACAGCGATGTGCACGGCCCGGCTGCACGAGAACGGCGCCCCCGGGGCGCCCAAAGTGCAAGAGCGGTTTTCGCGCCTGGCGAGCCTTTTTGGGGCTCTCCGGGCACGTTCGTTTTATGGAGGGCGTTGTTTTGAACCGTGCCCTGGCGCGGCGCAGACAGCGGCCGGACGAGTCGTGAGACTCCACAGCATTCACAAGGAGCTACCGCGTCGCTTTGCGCGGCGGCGTTGAACCGATATGGCGAAACGGGATTACTACGAGGTTCTGGGCGTCGCAAAGAACGCGAGCGACGACGAAATCAAGAAGGCTTATCGCAAGCTCGCGATGAAGCACCACCCCGACCGCAATCCGGGTCACAAGGATGCGGAAGAGCATTTCAAGGAAGTGAAGGAAGCCTATGAAATGCTGTCGGATTCGCAAAAGCGCGCCGCGTACGATCAGTACGGTCACGCGGGCGTCGATCCGAACATGGGTGGGGCCGGCGCGCAAGGTTTCGGCGGCTTTGCCGATGCATTCGGCGACATCTTCGGCGACATCTTCGGCCAGGCGGCCGGCGGCGGCGCACGCGGAGGCGGCCGCGCGGGCCCGCAGGTGTATCGCGGCGCCGATCTGCGCTACAGCATGGAAATCACGCTCGAGCAGGCCGCGCACGGCTACGACACGCAGATTCGCGTGCCGAGCTGGGTTTCGTGCGAAGTCTGCCATGGCTCGGGCGCGAAACCGGGCACCAAGCCGGAAACCTGCCCGACCTGTAGCGGCTCGGGTTCGGTGCGCATGTCGCAGGGCTTCTTCAGCATCCAGCAGACTTGCCCGAAGTGCCACGGCACCGGCACCTACATCCCCGAGCCGTGCAATCACTGCCACGGCGCGGGTAAGGTGAAGGAAACCAAGACGCTCGAAGTGAAGATCCCGGCCGGTATCGACGACGGCATGCGCATCCGCTCGGCCGGCAACGGCGAGCCGGGCATCAACGGCGGTCCGTCGGGCGATCTGTACGTCGAGATTCATATCAAGCAGCACTCGGTGTTCGAGCGTGACGGCGACGATCTGCATTGCCAGATGCCGATCCCGTTCACTACCGCGGCGCTCGGCGGCGATATCGAGGTGCCGACGCTCGCCGGTCGCGCCAGCTTCACGGTGCCGGAAGGCACGCAGTCCGGCAAGACGTTCCGTTTGCGCGGCAAGGGCATCAAGGGGCTGCGTTCGAGCATCGCCGGCGATCTGTACGTACACGTGCAGGTTGAAACGCCGGTCAAGCTCACCGAAGCGCAGCGCGATCTGCTCAAGCAGTTCGAAAAGGCGCTCGTGGAAGGCGGTTCGCGGCATAGTCCGCAAAGCAAGAGCTGGTTCGATCGCGTAAAGAGCTTTTTCGATTGATTTGATTCGGCGGTCAGTATGACGGTGGTCAGTCGCGGCGCGGCGTTCGCGCTGCTCGACGATTGCGGTGCAACGGCGGCGCTTCCGTCGAGCCGCTTGTACACGGGTTTCGTGCGCGAGCGGGTCTGCACGGAGGCGGCGCGGCTCGAAGCCGTGTGCGACAGCGTCGCGGCGGATACCCGGAGCGGTTTGCACGCCGTCGTGCTCGCCGATTATGAATTTGGCCGCGCGCTGATGGGTTTCGATGCGCGCCGGTCTTCTGAAACGCAGCGTGGCAATGCCACGCTGCGTTTTTTATTGTTCGAACGTTGTGCGAAGCTTTCGCGCGACGAGGTCGACGCGTGGCTGACGGCGCGGGACAACGGCGCTTTCGAGCCGTCGGTCGCGGGCACCGCGAACGTGCGCGAGAGCGTCGATCGCGCCGAGTTCGACGCGGCGATCGACGCGATTCACGCCGCCCTGCGCGCGGGCGATTCCTATCAGGTCAACTACACGTACCGCCTCGGCTTCGACGTGTTCGGCTCGCCGCTCGCGTTCTATCGGCGGTTGCGCGCGCGCCAGCCCGTGTCGTTCGGCGCGCTGATCGCGTTGCCGGACGATGCGTGGGTGCTGTCGTGTTCGCCCGAACTATTCGTCGAAAAGCACGGCCCGACGTTGCGCGCGCGGCCGATGAAGGGCACGGCGCCGCGCTCGCAAGATCCTGCCGTCGACCGGGGTAACGCCGAGTTCCTCGCGACCGATCCGAAGAACCGCGCCGAGAATGTCATGATCGTCGATCTGTTGCGCAACGATCTGTCGCGAGTCGCGCGGATCGGCTCGGTCAGCGTGCCGGCGTTGTTTTCGGTCGAGCCGTATGCGTCGGTGTGGCAGATGACGTCGACTGTCGAGGCGACGTTGCTCGACGGCACCTCGTTCGCGACGATCCTGCGCGCGCTGTTTCCCTGCGGCTCGATTACCGGTGCGCCGAAGCATCGCACGATGCAGTTGATCGACGAACTGGAAAGCACGCCGCGCGGGCTCTATACCGGCGCGATCGGCTGGCTCGATGCGCCGGGCGATGATCACGATTGCGGCGACTTTTGCATGTCGGTCGCGATTCGCACGTTGACGTTGACTGCGTCATCGGCATCAGACGGTGGCACGAACGGTGTGCGCGGCAGCATGGGCATCGGCGCGGGCATCGTGCTCGACAGCGTGGCCGCCGACGAGCACGAGGAGTGTCGATTGAAAGCACGTTTTCTGATGGGCGCCGAGCCGGGTTTCGAACTGTTCGAAACGATGTACGCGACGCGGGAAGACGGCGTGCGGCACGTCGAGCGGCATCTGCGGCGCTTGTCGTCGAGCGCCGCGACGCTTGGCTTCGGGTTCGACGAAGCGCGCATTCGTGGGGAGATTTCAGCGCGGTGCGCCACGCTCCCGGCGCAGATGCCGCATCGAATGCGGCTTGCTTTGAGCAAGAGCGGGGTGACCCAGCTCTCGGCCGCGATACTTGCGCCGTTGGCGGATGCGATCGTTGGTGTTCTGCTCGGCCCCGAAGCGCAGTTCGCGCCGACCCACGCCGCCGATCCGCTGCTGCGCCACAAGACCACGCGCCGGGCAGACTACGACCGCGGCTGGCGCGAAGCCGAAGCGAAGGGCGCCTTCGATACGCTGTTTTTCAACGAACGGGGCGAACTGACCGAAGGCGGCAGGTCGAACGTGTTCGTGAAGCTCGCGGGACAATGGTGGACGCCGCCGCTCGCGTCAGGCGTGCTGCCGGGTGTAATGCGAAGCGTGTTGCTCGACGACGCGTCGGGCTTGCGGGCAGGTGAAAAAGTGCTGACGCGGTCGGATGTGCTGAACGCCGAAGCGCTGCTCGTGTGCAACGCGTTGCGCGGCGCGGTGCCGGCACGGCTTGTTGGTTAGACCACTGAAAAATACGGGAATGCCGCGCGCTCGCGCGGCAATGAAGCCTCAGAACGTGTGCTCGGCGCCGGGAAACGTGCCGTCCTTTACCGCCCGCACATACGCCTCGACGGCCGCCTGAATATTCGGCTGTCCCTGCATGAAATCCTTCACGAAGCGCGGTCGCTTGCCAGGAAAAATCCCGAGCATGTCGTGCAGCACCAGCACCTGACCCGAGCAGCCGAGGCCCGCGCCGATACCAATCGTCGGAATGCGCAGCTGCTGCGTGACCTCGCCCGCGAGTTGCGACGGGATCGCTTCCATCACGATCAATTGCGCGCCGGCTTCCTGCACGGCGAGCGAATCGCGCAGCAGCTGGCTCGCGCCCGCTTCGGTCTTGGCCTGCACCTTGAAGCCGCCGAACGCATGCACCGACTGCGGCGTGAGACCCACATGCGCGCACACCGGAATCGAGCGCTCGACCAGAAACCGCACCGTGTCGGCGAGCCATTCGCCGCCTTCGAGCTTGACCATCTGCGCGCCCGCGCGCATCAGTTCGACCGAGCTCCTGAATGCGTCTTCGCGCGTGCCGTAGGTGCCGAACGGCAGGTCCGCGACGATCAGCGCCGACGGCCGCGCCCGCGCGACGCTCGCCGTGTGATACGCGATGTCGGCAAGCGACACCGGCAGTGTGGTCGCCTGGCCTTGCAGGACGTTGCCGAGCGAGTCGCCGATCAGCAGCACGTCGACGCCCGCGCGATCGAGCAGCGCGGCGAAGCTCGCGTCGTAACAGGTGAGCATGGCGATCTTTTCGCCAGCGTCGCGCATTGCCTGCAGTTTCGGCACGGTGATCGCGCTCCGGCTCGCTTCCTGCAAATAAGTCATGGTCAATCCAGTGAAGAAAATGAACTAGCCGCGCCGCTTACAGCGATGTGGCTTTGACAAAGAATTCCTTGCGGCCGCGCATCGTCTCGATGCGTTCGGCGAGCAGCGCAAGGTCCGCGTCGGAGTCGAGCGGATTCAGGTGTTCGGCGTTGACCGTCAGCACGGGCGTGCGGTCGTAGTGGTAGAAGAATTCGTTGTACGCGTCGCACAGCGCGCGCAGATAGGCATCGGAAATCTGCAGCTCCATCGGCACCGCGCGCTTCTGGATGCGCGCGAACAGCACCTCTGGGCTCGCCTGCAGATAAACGACGAAGTCCGGCTCCGGCGCGCTGACGTCGAGCCGCACGGCAAGCGCGCGGTACAACTGCCACTCGTCTTCCTGCAAGGTCAGACGCGCGAAGATGTCGTTTCGCTGCGTGATGAAGTCGGCGATCAGTGGCGTGCCGCTCGCCTGTGCGGCGCTGACTTCCTGCGCCTGCTGCGCGCGTTGCAGCGCGAAGTGCAACTGCACCGGTAGCGCGTAGCGCGTGGTGTCGCGATAGAAGCGTTCAAGAAACGGATTGTCTTGCGAGCGTTCGAACAGTTCGTGCATCGACCAGCGTTGCGCGAGGCGCCGCGCGAGTGAGGTTTTGCCGACGCCGATCGGCCCTTCGATCGCGATATAGCCGAACGGCGGGCGCAGCTGCGGCGCGGTGACCGTGAGCGGCGGCGAACTCATTCGCAACGGCCTTTCTCGGCGGAATTGCCGGTCAGCGCGTTGAGCATCGGGCACTGGCAGGGCGACTTTACTTTCTCGATGCGCTGATCGCTCACGCTGTCGAGCAACGCGGCGGCCCGGCCATGCAGCGGAATGACGATCGCCGCGTCGATCTCGACGAGCGGCACCAGCGCAAACGCGCGCTCGACGAGGCGTGGGTGCGGCACGATCAGATCGGCTTCGTCGATCGATTGATCGCCATACAGCAGGATGTCGAGATCGAGCGTGCGCGGCGCATTGCGGAACGGCCGCTCACGGCCGAACTGATGCTCGATCTTGTGGCACAGCGCGAGCAGATGCCGCACGGGGAGCGTCGTTTCCAGCTTCACGACGCAGTTGAAATAGTCGTCGCCGCCCGCGTCGATCGGGGCAGTACGATACAGGCTCGATTTGGCGAGCACGGTGATGGTGTGCTGTTGTGCGAGGCACACCACCGCGTCTTTCAGGGTCTGGCGCGCGTCCCCGAGATTCGCGCCGAGGCCGAGATAAGCAACCGTCATGGCATAACTTCCTGCAGCTATCGTTGTGACGGCTTTTCCGCGAACGCCGCGTCAGTCTTCGTGCGAGCCTTCGAGGCCCGCGTCGTTGTCCGTGCGTTCGGCGGACGAGCCGCCCTCCACTCCGTCACCTGATTTGCGGCTTCTGGCGCCACCGCGCCGCCGTCGTTTTCTTGGGCTCCGGTCCTTCCCGCCTTGCGTGAGCAATGTCTCGCGCGCGGCGACGTCTCCTTCGATGAACTCCGTCCACCATGCACCGACCGACTCGTCGAGTTCGCCCGATGCGCAGCGCAACAGGAGGAAATCATACCCCGCTCTAAATCTTTGGTGTTCGAGCAGCTTCAGCGCGCTGCGCCCCGAGCGTTTTTCGAGGCGTAGCTGCAGGCCCCAGATCTCGCGCATGTCGGCCGAGAAGCGCTTGTGGATCGCGAGCTTTTCGGTCTGCATGTCGAGCACTTCGTCCATCGCGCGATGCAACGCGGGCACCGGATACTCGCCTTCGGCCTCGAACTTCTGCCAGCGCTGCTGCACGTCGTGCCACAACAGCGTCGCGAACAGGAAGCCCGGCGACACCGGCTTGCCGGCGAGCACGCGTGCATCTGTGTTAGAGAGTGCCAGAGAAATGAATTTTTCGCCGGTCGGCTGCTCGAGCACGACGTCGAGCAGCGGCAACAGCCCGTGATGCAGGCCTTCCTGACGCAGCCACTTCAGGCACGCGAGCGCGTGACCCGACAGCATCAGCTTCAGCATTTCGTCGAACAGACGCGCGGCGGGCACGTTGTTGATCAAATCGGCCATCTTCTCGATCGGCGCGCGCGTGGCGTCGTCGATGTCGAAGTCGAGCTTGGCGGCGAAGCGCACGACGCGCAGCATGCGCACCGGATCCTCGCGATAGCGCGTGGCCGGGTCGCCGATCATGCGCAACAGGCGCGCGCGCATGTCGGCCATGCCGTTGTGGTAGTCCAGCACGGTTTGCGTGGCCGGATCGTAGTACATCGCGTTGATCGTGAAGTCGCGGCGCGTGGCGTCCTCGTGCTGCTCGCCCCACACGTTGTCGCGCAGCACGCGGCCGCTCGCATCGACCGCGTGGGTGCGGCGGTCGAGCTCGTCGCGCTTCAGACGCTTCGGCGGCGGCGCGTCGGCCGCGGGCGGATCGACCAGCGCGCGGAACGTCGAGGTCTCGATGATTTCCTGGCCGAACTGCACGTGCACGATCTGGAAGCGCCGGCCGATGATGCGCGCGCGGCGGAACAGCTTCTGCACCTGTTCGGGGGTCGCGTCGGTCGCGACGTCGAAGTCTTTCGGCTTGACGCCGAGCAGCAGGTCGCGCACCGCGCCGCCGACGATGAACGCACGGAAGCCCGCCTGTTGCAGGCCCTCGGTCACGCGGATCGCATTGCGCGAGATCAGCGTGGGGTCGATGCCGTGCACGTCGTGCGGAATGATGACGGGTACGTCCGGCTCGCGCGGCGCTTGCGCGGCAGCAGCGGCACCTGCGGACTTGCGGCGCGGCCGCGCGGCCGTGCCGGAAGCGGTCGTGCCGGATACGGACTTGCCGCGCGCCGGCGGCTTGCCATTGGCATTGCCGTCGACGCTGGCGGCGGCGGAGAGCGTGTCGTCAGCGGTCGCCGTGTCCTGGCCGAATAGCTTGCGGATGAGTTTCTTGATCACGAGGGTTGGAAGAGTTCGAGGATGCGCCAGCCTTTGGCCTGCGCATGGGCGCGCAACGTGTCGTCCGGATTGGTCGCGATGGGATCGGTGACTTTTTCGAGCAGCGGGATGTCGTTGTGCGAATCGCTATAGAAATAGCTGTGCTCGAAGTCGCTCCAGCTCTTGCCGAGCGACGCGAGCCACATTTCGGTGCGCACGATCTTGCCTTCCTTGTAGCTCGGCGTGCCGGTGGGGCGACCGGTGTAGGCGCCGTGCGGCTCCCCGCCGACGGTCTCCGCCTCGCACGCGATCAGCGTGTCGACGCCGAACGCCTGCGCGATCGGCCGCGTGATGAACTCGTTGGTCGCGGTGACGACGCAGCACAGGTCGCCCGCTTCACGATGCTGTTTCACGAGTTCGAGCGCCACCGGCTGGATGGCCGGCGAGATGACCTCGTGCATGTACTGCGCGTGAAAGTCAGCGAGCTGCGCGCGTGTGTACTTCGCGAGCGGCGTCAGCATGGCGATCAGATAAGCGTGAATGTCGAGCTTGCCGGCCTTGTAGTCGGCGTAAAAGCGATCGTTTTCACGGGCGAAATTTTCGGCGTCGACCATGCCTTTTTTCACCATGAAGCGGCCCCATTCGTGGTCGCTGTCGGTGGGAATGAGCGTGTGGTCGAGATCGAAGAGTGCAAGGTTAGCCATGGGCGCCTATTTTACTTGAAGCGGGAAGAGCGGCGTGTGAACCCGGCGCGGCGGCGGGGTCGGGCGACGCGAGCATCGTTCGCAACAGCGGCAGCGTGACCGCGCGTTTCTGTTCGAGCGAGAAGCGGTCGAGCGCGTCGAGCAGCGCCATCAGGCTCGGCATGTCGCGGCGAAAGTGCGTGAGCAGGTAGGCCGGTACGTCGTCGGCGAGCATGATGCCGCGCTCGCGCGCCGCGCGTTTCAACACCGCGGCCTTCGCGTCGTCGGGCAACGGCGCAAGGTGAAACACCAGTCCCCAGCCGAGGCGCGTGCGCAAATCTTCGCGCACAGTCATGCCGATCGGCGCCGCGTTGCCCGCGGCGACAAGCGCGCTGGTCGGATGCGCGCGCACTTCGTTGAACAGGTTGAACACGGCGATCTGCTGCGCGGCCGACAGCGCGTCGCAGTCGTCGATCGCATAGAGCGCGACGCGCGGATCGAAGCCGAAGGCGGCGAGGCTGCTTTGCGGCCCGGCGAAGCGCGCATGCCCCGGCGGCGCTTCGTGCACGAGCGCCTGCAGCAGGTGCGTGCGGCCGCTGCCGGCTTCGCCCCAGATGTAGAAGGTGCGATCGGCGACCGGTCCGGAGGCGAGCGCGTCGTCGAGCTCACGCAGGCGCGTGACCAGCTCGGCGTTCGCGCCGGCGAAGAAATTGTCGAATGTCGATGGCGGCGGGGTGCCGAGATCGAGCGTCAGTTGACGAAGCACAGTAGGTTAATGCCGAAAATGAGGCTCAGGCCGCGAGTGGCCCGGACCTCGGGGCCTGGAAGATTGCCAGGCGCTCAGTTGTCGTGAAGCGTGCTCGCCGGGTCGTGAGGCCGCGCGTCGCGAAGCACGGCTGGCGCAATTGCGCGGGTCGGCGGCGCCGGAATCGGGGTGTCGTGTTGCAATGTCGTTTCCAGGATATCGTCGGAACGCGTGAATTCCAGTCAGGCGACCAGCATCGGGTAAAATCGCATTTTACCGACCTTCGAGCTTTTCCCCATGAATCAACCGAAATCCGCCGAGCATTCAACCGATTCGGCCCAAGGTTTGTCGTACCGCGACGCCGGCGTGGACATCGATGCGGGTGACGCCCTCGTCGACGCCATCAAGCCCTTTGCCAAGAAGACCCTGCGCGACGGCGTGCTGGGCGGCATCGGTGGATTCGGCGCGTTGTTCGAAGTGCCGAAGAAGTACAAGGAACCGGTGCTCGTGTCCGGCACCGACGGCGTCGGCACCAAGCTGCGTCTCGCGTTCCAGCTGAACAAGCACGACACGGTCGGCCAGGATCTGGTCGCGATGAGCGTCAACGACATCCTCGTGCAGGGCGCCGAGCCGCTGTTCTTCCTCGACTATTTCGCCTGCGGCAAGCTCGACGTCGGCACGGCGGCGACCGTCGTGAAGGGCATTGCGCACGGCTGCGAGCTGTCGGGTTGCGCGTTGATCGGCGGCGAAACCGCGGAAATGCCGGGCATGTACCCGGACGGCGAATACGACCTGGCTGGTTTCGCGGTCGGCGCGGTGGAAAAGAGCAAGATCATCGACGGCAGCAAGATCGCGTCGGGCGACGTGGTGCTCGGGCTCGCGTCGAGCGGCATCCATTCGAACGGCTTTTCGCTGGTGCGCAAGATCATCGAGCGTGCCAATCCCGATCTGAACGCGGACTTCGACGGCCGCACGCTCGCCGACGCGCTGATGGCGCCGACGCGCATCTACGTGAAGCCGCTGCTCGCGCTGATGCAGCAGATCGAGGTCAAGGGTATGGCGCACATCACGGGCGGCGGCCTCGTCGAGAACATTCCGCGCGTGCTGCGCGAAGGCCTGACGGCCGAGCTCGACCATCGCGCATGGCCGCTGCCGCCGCTGTTCACGTGGCTGCAGAAGCACGGCGGCGTCGCCGATGCGGAAATGCACCGCGTGTTCAACTGCGGTATCGGTATGGCGGTGATCGTGTCGGCCGCGGATGCCGAAGCGGCGATCGGTCTGCTGTCCGCGGCGGGCGAGCAGGTCTGGAAGATCGGCACGGTCCGTGAAAGCGCAGCGGGTGAAGCGCAGACGGTCGTGGTCTAAAGATTGACGAGGGCTCGCGTGGCGTGCCGCAATGGTGCGCCACGCGGGCTTCGAATCCTTTGCTTCACATTTCCCGCTTCAAATTCCCGCTTAACGTCCCTCCGATTCCACCACGCTGATCGGCGCCTCAAACCAGCGTTTCGATCAACTCCACCACCCGCGCCGTCGCGTGCGGATCGCAGCAATCCACCACCTGTCTTTCCGGCATGCTGCGCAGCCACGTGAGTTGCCGCTTGCAGAGTTGCCGCGTCGCGAAGACGCTCTTGTCGCGCATGGTCCGATAGTCGACCGCGCCATCGAGGTATTCCCACACCTGCCGATACCCGACGCAGCGCATCGACGGCATCTCGGGCAGCAGGTCGCCGCGCGCGCGCAGCTTCACCACTTCATCGACGAAACCGTGCGCGAGCATCGAATCGAAGCGCTGCTCGATGCGCGCGTGCAGCTCGCCACGCTCGGACGGCTCCAGCGCGACCGGCACGAAGCGTGCCGATGCGGCGTCGTCGGTGCGCGCGGGCGCGGCGAGCAGCGTCGACATCGGCTGGCCGGTCAGCATGAACACTTCCAGCGCGCGCTGGATGCGCTGCGAATCGTTCGGCGCGAGACGCGCGGCCGTGACCGGATCGAGCGCGGCGAGCCGCGCGTGAAGCGCTGGCCAGCCGTCGCGGGCGGCGTCGGCGTCGAGTCTCGCGCGTACTTCGGCATCGGCGGCGGGCAGGTCGTTGAGCCCCTGCGTGAGCGCCTTGTAGTAAAGCATCGTGCCGCCGACCAGCAGCGGCAGCCGCCCGCGCGCATGAATTTCTCCGACGAGCCGCAGCGTATCGGCGCGAAACTGCGCGGCCGAGTACGAGTCGGCCGGATCGACGATATCGATCAGATGATGCGGCGCGACCGCGCGTTCTTCCGCGGTCGGCTTCGCGGTGCCGATGTCCATCTCGCGATAGACGAGCGCCGAGTCGACGCTGATGATTTCGACCGGCCGCCGCGCGGCGAGCGCGAGCGCGGCGGCGGTCTTGCCGGACGCGGTCGGACCGAGCAGGCACGGGATGGGGGTAGGGTGTGACGTCATGGGCAAGCGGGCGCGCGGCGCAACGGTGTGATCGAAACGCAGCGCCGTTACTGCCCGCGCATGAACAGCCGATCGAGATCGGCCAGCGTCAGCTGATACCAGGTTGGACGCCCGTGGTTGCACTGATCGGCGCGCTCGGTCGCTTCCATCTGGCGCAACAGCGCGTTCATTTCGTCGAGCGTCAGACGCCGGTTCGCGCGCACCGCGTGATGGCACGCGAGCGTGCCGAGCAGTTCGTGCTGACGCTCGGTCAGCACGCGCGAGCCGCCGAATGCATGCAGGTCGGACAGCACCGCTCGCGCCAGCGCTTGCAGGTCGGCGTCTTTCAGAAGCGCGGGGACCGCGCGGATCGCGAGCGTGGTCGGCGACAGCACCGCGAGGTCGAAGCCGAGCGCATCGAGCGTATCGCGCTCTTCCTCGACCGTGCCGATTTCGACCGGATCGGCCTGCATCGTCTGCGGGATCAGCAGCGGCTGCACGGCGATCGCGCGGTCGGCGAGCGCGCTCTTGAACTGCTCGTACAGGATGCGCTCGTGTGCCGCATGCATGTCGACGATTACGAGCCCTTGGCGGTTCTGCGCGAGCACGTAGATGCCGTGGATCTGGCCGAGCGCGAAGCCGAGCGGCTGGTCGTCGGTGGCGTCGAATGCGGGGGAAGCCGGGCGCGGCGCGAACGGCGCTGCGTCGTATGGCGACGTCGTGTCGGTTGCGGAGTCGCGCGCTTCGAACAGCGACGCGCCTTCGACCCGGCCGGCAAGCGGATCCTTGCGGCCGAACAGCGCGTCGTAACCGGCGAGCGGTTGCGCGACCGGCAGCGTGCCTTGCGTCATGCGTGCCTGGCGCATCCACGTGTTGCCAGGCTGCGAGGCGCCCGGGGCGCCGAAGCTGCTGAAGCCGCTGCCGCCGCCAAGGACGCCGCGGTTTCCCGCGCCGAAGCCCGCGCCGCTCGAAAGACCGGCGCCCGCGCCAATGCCGTCGGCTACGCCGCTTGTGACACCCGGCGGCGTCGAACCAGATGAAGCCGGTCCGCCGGCCGACGGTTCCAGGTGCGCCGCATGCCCGCCCGCCGTCGTTTCAGGCGACGCGCCCGCGTGCCGAGCGAGCGCGCGCTGCACCGCATGGAACACGAACTGGTGGATCGAGCGCGAATCGCGGAAACGCACCTCGATTTTCGACGGATGTACGTTCACGTCGACGCCTTCGGGCGGCAAATCGAGGAACAGCACGTACGACGGATAACGCTCACCGTGCAGCACGTCTTCATACGCGGCGCGCACCGCGTGCGTGAGCAGCTTGTCACGCACGAAGCGGCCGTTGACGAAGAAATACTGTTGATCGGCGCGACCGCGGCTCGCGGTCGGCAGACCGGCGCAGCCGTAGATCGCAAGCGGACCGGCGGATTCGCCGAGCGGCAGATGGGCGGTCGCGAACGTCTCGCCGAGAATCTTCGCAACCCGCGCGGGCGGCTCGCTCGCGTTCCAGTGCTCGACAGCCTTGCCGTTGTGCAGCACCGAGATCGCGACGTCCGGCCGCGCGAGCGCAGCGCGGCGGATCTGTTCAAGACAGTGGCCGAGTTCGGTCTGTTCGCTTTTCAGGAATTTGCGGCGTGCCGGGGTGTTGAAGTACAGCTCGCGGACTTCGATCGTCGTGCCCTGGGTGCCGGCGGCGGGACTCAGCACGCCGGTTTCCGCGTCGATGCGCACCGCGTGCGGCACATCTGCGGTGCGGCTCGTGATGCTCATCTGCGCGACCGACGCGATCGACGCCAGCGCTTCGCCGCGGAACCCGAGCGTCGCGACCGCTTCGAGCTCGGCAAGCGAGCGGATCTTGCTGGTCGCATGGCGCGTCAAGGCGAGCACGAGTTCGTTCTCGGGGATGCCGCAGCCGTCGTCGGTGATCGAGATGCGTTTGACGCCGCCTTCGTCGAGCAGGATGCGCAGCGTCTGCGCGCCCGCGTCGAGCGCATTCTCGAGCAGCTCCTTGACTACCGACGCCGGCCGCTCGACCACTTCGCCTGCGGCGATCTGGCTGATCAATTGATCGGGGAGCGGCTGGATGGCGCGCAACGGACGCGGCACGGGCGCCGCGCGGGAGGCGTCGGAAGGTGCGGCCGTGGCCGCGGTGCCCGCAGGCGTTTCGGAGAATTCGGACATGGCGAAATTATAGCGACTCGGCGTACGCCGCCCGAGCAGACGCCGAACCAGCAGATTTTCATTCGACCCGAGGCACTTTCGGTATCATGTCGCGGTCAATTCGCAGCGGTCGGCCCGCCGCTCGCTGCGCCTGTTGCAGGGTCGCGCGGTGGCCGTTTTCCCTCTACGCATACACTGGTTTAAAAGGACGTTCCTTGGATACGCTGCTACATTTCGCCAATCTTGTCCTGCACATCGACAAGTTTCTCGGAGACTTCATTCAGGTGTACGGCGCCTGGGTCTACGCGGTACTGTTCGCGATCGTGTTCGCTGAAACGGGGCTCGTGGTGCTGCCGTTTCTGCCGGGCGATTCGCTGCTGTTCATCGGCGGCGCGTTCTGCGCAACCGGGCAGATGCATCTCGGACTGCTGATCCTGTTGCTGCTGGTGGCGGCGGTCTCGGGCAATACGACCAACTATCTGATCGGCCGCGCGATCGGACCGCGCGTGTTCAATACGCACATTCCGGTGCTCGAGCGCTTTCTCGATCGCGCCGCGCTGCAGAAGACGCACAACTTCTATGAGAAACACGGCGGCAAGACGATCGTGCTCGCGCGTTTCATCCCTGTCGTGCGGACGTTTGCGCCATTCGTCGCGGGCGCGTCGTCGATGACGTGGAGCCGCTTCCAGATGTTCAACGTCGTCGGCGCGCTGTTGTGGGTGCTGCTGCTGACACTGCTCGGCTATTTCTTCGGCAACATCCCGTTCATCCGTCAGTATCTGAACGTGATCGTGCTGGTCGGTATCGGCGCGGCGATCGTACCGATCGTGCTCGGCGCGCTGTGGAAGATGCTGCGCAAGAATGGCGCGAACGCGAGTACGCGTTGATGACGAGTTGTTTGCGGTATTTCGGGCCTTGAAAACACGAAAGGCGTCGCGAATCTCGCGACGCCTTTTTTCATGCCGCCATGCCGACGCCCCGTGTCGGGTGCGCGCGGAGGTTCGATCAGATCAAATCGCGCGTGATCGCGCGCGGTGCGAGTGGCGTTTCCGGCGTCGGATAGCCGGCTTCCTTGAAGGTCTGAACGATCGCGCGATTGGTGTCGAAGTAGACCTGCCAGTAGTTCTGGTTGGACGAGTAAGGGCGCACGCACAGCAGCGGTCCTTCTGGCGTGAAGCTCAAGACCTCGATATCGGGCGCGGGGTTTTCGGCCACGTTCGGAATCTTCGCGACGGCGGCTTTCAAACGCGCGATCGCATCGGTCGGATCGACGCCATTGGCGATCTTCGCGGTCAGCTCGACGCGCCGGAACGGCAGCACGCTGTAGTTCGAGATCGTGTCGGAGAAGATCTTGTTGTTGCCGATGATGGTCGTCACGTTGTCCGGCGTCACGATCGTGGTGCCGAACAGGCCCAACTCCGTGACGGTGCCGGTGACGCCCGCGGCCATGACGAAATCGCCGACCTTGAACGGCCGCAGCACCTGCATGAACACGCCGGCCGCGAAATGCGCGAGCAGGCCGCCCCACGCAGTACCGATCGCGAGGCCGAGGCCGGCGAGCAACGCGGCGAACGACGTCGTCTGCACACCGAAGATTTCCAGGATCGCGAGGACGAGCAGCAGGTTCAGCAACCCGGCGAGAATCGACGCGAGGTAGTGGGCGAGTGTCGGGTCGACCCGGCCGTTGCGTGCGAGCAGCTTGCGCGACAGGTTGGAGATCAGCCCGATGATCCAGCGGCCGACGAGCCACAGCACGATTGCGCCGATGACCTTGGTGCCGATGTCGATGCCACGGGTCATGACGAATGCACGTACGGTTTCGATATCCAAGATGTTTCCTCGTTATAGGTTGCCATCAACGGATTGAACGACGGTGGTGCCATGACCCACAACGCGCGGTCTTCGGGAGTTATAGCCGACGGCGCCCGCATGCGCAAGGACCGTTCCTGCCCTGCTCGCGGCGGCAATACAGAGATGAAACATGGCGGGGCGTACATGAAAAGCCGGTCGGGGCGTGCCGGGCTCACATGCGCAGCCGCGATTCGGAGTACGGTGACGTCTGGATGACAACCGCGTTGTCCGGGTCGCTTTTCACGGCGCGCCGGCGCCTCGACATCCGATGCCACGAGAACGCGATCACGATCGCGAGCGCATACGCGCCAGCACGCTGAAGAAACGACGTCGGCAGGGCGAATTGTCCATAGCGGTTCTGCGCGTCGGCGAACACGACAAACGTCAACAAGCCGTCGAGCACGCATGCGGTCAGCGCGATCACGATGAAAATCGCAGGGCCGCTCAGCGCGGCACCCGACCCAAACCGGTTATACAGTCGACAGGCCATCGATACGATGGCGAACAAGGCGAGGTTCGACAGCAGATCGAACAGAAAGGTGGTCATTATCGGTTCAATGAAAAAGCAATGGGCCGTGGGGTTGCCGGAACGTATGCTGGCGCAAGGTTCAGACATGCTCCGCTGATTCGGCGGCGATCATTGCATATCTTTTCATCTCGATAAATAACCAGAAAAAGCGAAGGTCGTATCGCGCTTTCTTTCGTTTGTTTTTTTATGCAATCGGAATGTGAAAAGTCCTTCGCAAATTTATAGTACTGCGACGGTTTCCGTGCGCTGCGCCTCAGAAGCGATAAGAAATGCCGATCTGCAACGTCGGATACCATCGATAAGGCGAGACCTTATCGCGCAGTTGCTGCAATCCGGTGTCGATGATCTGCTGACTCATCTCCGCTCCCGCGGCCTGCGACAGTGCCGGCGACAGTGTGTACGAGGTCTTCGGAATGCCGTAGGCGACACCGAGATCCACCACGAGCCCCCAGCCTTTGGCTCCCGGGTGCAGGCCATAGCCGATGCCAAGGTAGGGCATCGCGGTCGGGTATCGGGCGGTCGCCGTCGCGTACTCGCCAGGAAAGGCCGGCGAGGCTTTGCCCTCGAATACGTACATGCCGTTGGTCGGAACCGAGTTGCCGCTGACTTCGTTGTCGGTCAGACGCAGGCCTGCTGTCGCGCGAAAGCCGGTGCCGGCCCACGGAAAGAAATCGCCGTAGAGACCGCCCTGACGCAGCCGTATGCCGTCTTCGTAGCGATTGCCGCCAACCTCGAAGTTGTGCGACAAATTGATCGCGTTGAAGTCCGCGTGCACGCCGAACCACGACGTGACGCTCCACGCCGCGCCAACCCCGATGCCCAGCGTGCCGCCTTGCAGATAGACCTCCTGCGCATGCGACGTTTCGATCAGACACGGCAAAGCCACTACCCAGATTACCTTTCCAGCTTTCATGGGTACCCCCGGAGCGGCGGGGCAACCCGATCGTTGCGGGACGCGCTCGCCGTTTTGTCGTCTCTTCTTTATTGCTCTGTTTGTCGCGAACGCTCGAAGGCGTCGTGAAGCGATCATGCGAGCAGAGGGCGTAGACGGTCTGTGAGGTGGCGAACCATACGGTCAATGAATGGGGTTGGAGTGCGCGACGATGTCGCCGCGTCGCCATTCAGTTCGAGCGACGGCAGATGTCAATCGCGGGGCCTTGGCGAGGAGCGCCGCCTCGCTTTGGGTGGGGCCGGTCGGTAAGGAAGCTTAGGGAACTGCGCATCGCCGATGACGCTTGCCCACGCCTTCATCCAGCAGGTGGCGAGTGTCTTTTCAGCTTCCGACTCAGCGCGCATAAGGCGGCTCGTGGCAAGACGCAAACGAGCCAACGCATATTCCTTGCGTGTGGATTCCCGACGCAAAAGCGAATGATTCTTCTGCATGGCCGGCCACCGAAAAATCAGCGAGAAGCGTCGCAAATTAAATCGGGCCGCATTGCATCGTACCCGACGAACGACCGCGCGGCGCAAGCGACGGACTGCTGTCGAGTAAGGATTCGCTGGGGCGTCGCGTCGCAACACCTGCCACTGTGGTGAAAACGTCAAATCAACCTTGTTTAATTTTGACAAGTCGCGCCGTGCGTTTATCCGTGCGACGATGAAATCGTCAATGGTCCTGACATGAAGATCCAGTTACGGGGGCTCTATGAGTAGCATTCCGCTTATCTGGGCAGCGGTGCCGCATAACAGCGACGGTGTTGTCTTTCAGATCCGGCTTGGCCGCGGACTTCAGCGTTTTCATGTGTCGCGGCGCGTGCTCGAGGATGTGTTCGAGCTCCAACGAAAAGCGTCCGACGCGCGCCAACTCGAATTCTTCTATGTGCACGAGCAGCGCATCCTCGCGCGCGCCAGCGCAAAGCGTGCGACGGCCTGCTCGGCCACCGTTTCACTACGGGCCGCCGATTTCGGCGTGTCGAACGACAGCGAGCGCTGGGCGATACCGAGCGGCGTCGCGCACGGCCTCATCTAGGCGAACCGATGTTTGACGCGCCGCCGCGATCAACGGGCGGCCGTGCGTCGATGCCGCGCGTCAGCGTGCCTTGAGCTGCGCCTCGAGCACTTCGAACGTACCGGGGATGACCGTCGCGCGCGGATGAGAATTGGCAGCCGTGGCCGGGTCGGCCGCGCCGAACTTCGACGATACCAGATAGATCCGGTGCTGCTGTTCATCGAGCGCCATCGTTTTCGCGCCTTCCAGCGTTGGCATGTTCTGCGCGACCGTGTAATGGTCCGCATCGTCTTCATGCACGATCGTCAGCGTGCCGTCCGCGCCGTTCGAACTGAACGCGAGCTTCAAGGCCGGATCGAAAGCCGCCGCGTCGGGGTGACCCCCTATCAGCACCTCGGCCACGCGACGGCCCGACGTCGCATCGACGATCATCATGCGGTGATTGGCGCAAACCGAAAACAGGCGCTCGCTCGCCGGATCGATCGCGAGTCCGGTCGGCGACTCGCACCGTGCGAGTGGCCAATGCGCCAGCACCGTCGCGGACCGACCGTCCATCTCGACGATCCCGGCGCGATCTTCCACATTGACGAACACGTGCCCGTGGCTGTCCGCCGCGAGCGCCTCCGGCTTGCCGCCCACGCTCATCGTGGCGACCACCTTGCGCGTCGCGACGTCGATCGCGCTGACGCTGCCGTCGTGGCCATTGCTCACGAAGATGCGCCGCAAGGCCGGCACGTAGAGGATGCCGTCCGGGTCGGGGCCCGCGGCCTTGATGCTGTCGACGACCTTGAGTGTGTCGAGATCGACGACGCTCACCGTATTGGCGCGGCCGTTGGTGACGAAGCCGAGCTTGAGGTCCTCCACGAACGCGAAGCCGTGCACGCCGTCGGTGTTGGCGATCTCGCCGACCGGTTTGCCGGTGCGCGTATCGATCACCTGCACGTGCGTGTCGCGGCTGATGAAGAGGTGCTGGCGAACAGCGTCGTACGCCACGTAATCCCAACGCTCGCCGCCTTCGAGGCCATAGCGTTTCGCGATTTCGAATTGATCGGCGTTGGCGCCCGTCGCCGCATGGACGTTCGACGGCGCGAGCAGGGAAGCGACGCCGCCGGCGATCAAGGCGGACAGGATATTTTTCAGTTTCACGTTGAGTAGATTCTTACTGGTACTGCGGATGGATTGGGAACAGGGACGCCACTCCGGTGGGCGGATGACGTCCCTCGTGCGGTTGGGCGTTAGCGGATCATCATTCGTGGTCGTCGAGTTTGAAGTCGACCCACAATTGCTCCGAGAGCGTTTTGCCCACGAATGCGGACTCGGGTTTCGGATAAGCGGCGTCGCGCACGGCTGCGAGCGCTGCGCGGTCCAGCAGTCCGATACCGCTCGACACCACGACGCTGAGGTCGGACACGACGCCGTCGCGATACCGGAACGCGACGCGTGTGCGGCCCGTCATGCCAGCCATGCGGGCCGACTCGGGATAGCGCAGCGCGGCCTGAATCGCCGCGCGCAGCGCACCCTCGAAGCTTGGCGTAGGCGCGGCAGCAACCGGCGCCGCAGCGGGTGCGGGCGGTTGCCGCGCGGGCTCGGCTGGCGGTTGCGGCGCGGGCGCGGATGGCGGCTCGGTCGGTGTCGCCGCGGGCTGCACCGGCACCGGAGTCGGCACGCGCTTCGGCACCGCGGCCGTCACGGGCTTCGCGGGCGTGTGCGCAGCATGGCGCACGGGTACGACCGGCCGCGCGGGAGGCGGCACGGGCTTCGCAGGCGGCTGCGGCGGTTGCGGCGCGGGAGCCGGTGCCGCCAGCGTCAGCAGTGTTGGGGGCGCTTCATGCGACACGGAAGACACCCGGGTCGTATGCGTGAGCAGCGCAATCGTCGCGCCGAGCACCAGCGCTTCCGCGACGAGCGCGATGGCGGCGGCCGGCAATAGGCGCGTTCGTTCCTGCACGATCCCGCAGGCGGGTACGGTTGCCATATCAGTTCGCCACGGGCTGCGCGGCGAGCGCGATTTGCGATACGCCAGCGGCGCGGCACGCGTCCATCACCGAGACGAGGTGCTGGATCTGCGCCTGCTTCGAGCCGGCAATCGTCACGACCGTATGCGCGACGTCCGTGCGGGCGGCGAGCAGGGTGGTCAATTGCGCAAGGCTCAGCGTGCGGCCGTCGACCGACAGACTGCCGTCGGTCGCGAGCGTTACCGTGACCTGCGGCGGCGGCAGCGCTTGCGCCGTGGCGCTCGACGGCAGCTGCGAGCGCAGCCCCGCGTTCGGGATCATGTGCAGCGTGATCATGATGAAGAACACCAGTAGAAAGAACATGATGTCGATCATCGGGATGATCTCGATGCGCGCCTTTCGCGCCTCGAAATACTTCATCGTCAGACTCCCTGCGAGGCGAATTTGCCGACCACCGGGCGCGGCACTTCATGCACCGGCTTGACCGACTCATGCGCTCTGGCCGCAAGCCGGTTCACGAGCACCGCCTTCACGGTTTCGAGCTGATGGACGACGCCTCTTACGCGGTTGTGCAGGCCGTTGAAGAACACGAGGCCGATCATCGCGACGAACAGACCCGACGCCGTCGCGATGAGTGCCTCGGCCACGCCGCCCGTAACCTGGGTCGGTGCGTTGCCCGGATTCGACAGCACCTGGAACGCGTTGAACATACCGACGATCGTGCCGAACAGACCGAGCAACGGCGCGAGCGTGACGATCGTGTCGAGCACCCACAGGAAGCGGTCGATGTTCGGTGCTTCGCGCATGATCGCTTCGTCGAGACACGCATCGAGCTCATCGCGCGACGTCTGACCGGCAAGCCGGCCGGCGACCTTCAGCAGGCTCGCCATCGGCAGCGCCTGAAACTGTTCGGCGCATGCCGTCAGCGAGGCGGCGTTCAGTTGTTCGAGGCGGTCGACCTGGTCGAGCACCGCGCGGCTGCCGCTCGATGCGCGCTGCAGGAACCACGAGCGCTCGATGATGATCGTCAGGGCAACGAACAGCATGGCGGCAATCACATACAACACGCCACCGGAATTGTTCGCGAGGTGCAGCAGGTTATCGACAGTCATGAAAGAAGCTCCGTTCAGAAATCGGTGGACAGCGTCGCGACGAACGCGCGGCCCGGGATGGTCCAGTAAAGCGGTGTGTTGTCCGCGGCGGTGTAGCCGGCCAGCGCATTGATGCTGGTGCGGTTGAAAAGGTTGTCGATCTGGAAGCCGAGGCGCGTGTCATGCGTCCACGGTGCGAGTCGGGCAAACGTGTACGAACTGGCGAAGTTGGTGATCGCATAGCCGCCGATCGGCTGGGTGTTGCCGGTATCGCCATACTGATGGCCGACGAACTTCATCAGCAACGAACCGTTGAGCGGCCCGCGTTCGTAGAGCACGCCGGCGGCGGCCGTCGATTGCGGCGCGTTGGGCATCCACGTATTGGTGCTCTTCTGTTTTGCCGAATTGAAGGTCAGATTGCCGTACAGGCTGAAGCCGTCGCCGACCGACAAGGTCGCTTCGGTTTCGACGCCCTTGTAGGTCGCACCACCCGCATTCGAGAAGATCACGTTGTTGCCGACCGTGCGGCTCGTCACCGCGTTGCGGAAGTTGATGTAGTACAGATCGGCGGCGACGGTCAGACGCCCCGTTTTGTACGTCGTGCCGATCTGGTAGTTGTCGGTCTGTTCCGGATCGGGTTGTCCCGAAACGGCCGGATCGTTGACATAGAACACATTCAGGTTCGGTGCGAGAAAGCCCTGCGCGTACTGCGCATACGCGCTCCATTGCGGGGTGATCTGCTGGTGCAGCGTCAACGACGGCAGTACCTTGTCCCACGTGTGGCTGAAATCGAGCGGCTCACCGGTCTTCTGGTTCATCGGCGTATCGATGCTGCGGTTGAACGACACGTACTTGAGTCCCGGCGTAATCGTCAAACCGTTCTGCAGTTGCCAGGCGTATTGCAGATACGGCTGAAACGTCAGCATCGTGTCGTTCATCGTGAAGTTCTGCGAGATGAACGCGAAGTTCAGCGACGAATCGACATTGAAGTTGTCGCGGAAGTTGGACTGGTGCGCGATCCACATGCCGGTCTGCAGCTTGCCGGGACCGAGCTGCCGCTCGAGCGCGAGGACGTCGCCAAACGCGCGGTAGTTGTTGTTCATTTCCTGGCCCGGCACGTTGTTCGGGCCGAAGATCGTGCCGTTTGGCGTTTCACCGTTCGGGTCGAGTCCGTTGAAGCCGTTGTGGTAGTAACCGTACGTATAGAGCTTGTTGTCGATCACCCACTCGGCGACCTTCGTTTTCACGCCGATGTATTCGAAGTCCGTGTTGATCTTGTCGAAGTTGTAGCCGGCATAGGCCTGACTCGTCGGGTCGGCGCCAAGACCGAAGTTGGGACCGAACTGCTGGATCTGCGCGGCCGTCGCGCCGAGCGGCACGTTCTGGTGGATGTTGTTGTAAGTCGCGAACAGCGTGAGCAGCGTGTTGTCGCCGATCGGCTTGTCGAGCTTGAAGTAGACGTTCTGACGGCGCTGGTCCGCGTTGGTCAGATAACCGTCGCTGCTGCTCTGCGCATAGCCGACCATTGCGCGCGCATCGCCCCATTGCTGCAGATAGCCGGTATTGAACTCGGCGCCGGCCTGCCATGTGTCGAAGCTGCCGTACGAGCCGAGCACCGAGAATGCCGGCGATGCCGACGGATCCCTCGACTGCAGGCTGATCGTTCCGCCGAAGGTGGCGAAGCCGATCTGCGAAGCGTCGCCGGGACCGCGGTCGACGACGATATTGCCGAGCACCCGGTTCGAGAAAAACGACGTCGAATGATGGGTGAAGTCGTTGGTATCGCCAAACGGGATGCCGTCGAATGTCACGTTGTACTGACCGTCCTGAAAGCCGCGAATGGACAGGCTCTGCGATTCCATCAGGCCGGAGCCGTTCGGAGCAACATTCGACACGCTCGGCGCGATCTGCACGATCTCGCTGTAGTTCGCGGTCGGAGCGGTACTGTTTTCGATGTAGTGCCGGCTGACCACCGACTGCGGTTGGGTTGCGGTGAGCGAGCCTTGCGAAGGCGCCTGTGCCGGTGCCGACTGCACGTTGGTGCTGGTGGCCGTGCCGCTGTTCGATGATGAGACGGCCGTGCTTTGCACGGAGCCGAGATCGCCCGAGGTCTGGGCATGCGAGATCTGCGCGCCGGCCGCGCACAGTGTGGCAAGAACGAATTGCGTCAGCGGCTTCTTTCTAAGGGGAAAACTAACCCGTTGCATGGTGCAGCATCCTTTCGCGAGTGGGGCGATGAACTGGGAGTCGAACGAGGCGGGATGCTATCAACCGTCCGTTAATGCGAAGTGATCGGTATCTTACGAATCTAAAGTTGCTATTACGGATGCCCCACAACAGCGCGATCCGCACTGACGCTACGCGACGCGCTCAGGTTTGTAAGTTTGTGGACACCGCGCATTCATACGGCGAGTTACGCCGCACCGTCCGCGGAGGCGAGCTATCTCGACGCCCGTCAAATTCCGCTTGGCGTGCTGCTCGCGCCACCAAGTCCGTGTTCCGTTTCGCGGATGTGCTCGGACCGGACTTCAACGAAGCTGGTCTGCCGAAAACCGCTGCGCTGTTCGAAGCCGTCGATCACGATGCCGAGCGGGTCGCAAAAGGCGGCAAGCATTTCTTTAGCCGCGCGCGGCCCTTCATCGCGAGCCGCGACGTGCAACCGATCGTGCCGAAGCGGCCCGGCGACGACTACCACTCGTACCCGAGCGGTCATGCGACCTTCGGCTATCTGTGCGCGATCCTGCTCGCGCAAATGGTCCCCGGGAAGCGCGATGCGCTATTCGCGCGTGGGCGCGAATTCGGCATGAACCGCGTCCTCGACGGCGTCCACTATCCGAGCGATGTCGAAGCGGGTCGCATCGACGGAACGCTCGTCGCGGCGGCGCTGATGGCCAATCCGGATTTTCAGCGCGACTTTGCCGATGCGAAGGCGCAAGTGCGCGCGGCACTGAAGCTCGGCTAGTTGCACGTGTGAACGGTTTTCGGCTCCGCGCGGGACGCGTCATGAAGCAGCAACATGGCCATGTCATACTCCGCGCCCGCATAGGCGGCCCCCGCTATTGACGTCGCCGTTCATGCGGCGACGCACGACCACAGGAAACGACGTCCTCTTGGAAAGCAGAGCAGCGATCAACTACCTTGCGGGGCGCAGACCCCGCATTCTCGTCGTCGAAGATGACGAGCGTGTGAGGCTCGAAGTCTCCACCGCGCTCGAGGACTACGAATTCGCCGTGGAAAGCGTGCCGAGCGGCCATGCCGGCCTGCTGCGCGCGCTCAACGGCGATTTCGACGCCGTCGTGCTCGACCGGATGCTGCCCGACGTGGATGGCTTGTCGATTCTGTCCACGTTGCGCAACGTCGGCAAAGAGACGCCGGTGCTGATATTGAGCGCGCTGTCAGCGGTCGACGAACGCGTGCGCGGCCTGCGCACCGGCGGCGATGATTACCTGACCAAACCGTTCGACAGTCTGGAATTGACCGCGCGCCTCAATGCGCTGCTGCGCCGCCGCTCTTCCTCGGAGCAGCCGCTCATGCTGAGCGTCGGCGATCTCGTGCTCGATATTGGCACGCGCCAGGTCAGCCGGGCGGGCGAGTCGATCGAGTTGAAGCCCCGCGAGTACCAGTTGCTCAAATACCTGATGCTGCATACGGAGCAGCCTGTGACGCGCGCGATGCTGTTCGAGTCGGTCTGGAATTACCGCTTCAATGCGCAGACCAACGTGATCGACATGCATATCGGTCACCTGCGCCGCAAGATCAGTCTGAACGGACGGTTTTCGCTGATGATCCACACGGTTCGAAATGTCGGCTATGTCCTCCGTGCCGGCGAATAGGCGCTGGCTGCGCCTGCCGGCGAACAACGTCACATGGCTGCTGATGGTGTTCATCAGTTGCGCGGTCGTGCTGTTCGCGATGCTCTACTGGATGATGCACACGTATCTGCTGCACGAGGTCGATGAACGGCTGCGCGGAGAAGTGGCCGAGTTCAGCTCGATCGGCCGCGCCGAGGCGATCGCCAATATCGCGGCGCTGAGCCGGCGCGACATCGCGAGCAGCCGGCCCTATGGCGTGTTCGACGAAGAAGGCCGCTGGCTCGCCGGCAATATCCACGCGTTGCCGGCCGAGCGCGAGCGCCGGCCGTTCTACTACACGCAAGCAATGGACGACGGGCCGCCGTCGCTGGCCAGTCATTTTCGCGGCATCATCGTGCCGACGCGTAGCGGTCTGCGGGTGGTCGTCGGTCACTCGATCGACGAGATCATTCATTTCGACCATACGCTCGTGAAGATCCTGTGCCTCGGGCTCATGCTGACGATTCTGCTTGCCGTCGGCTGCGGCGCCGCGCTTCACGCGATGTCGAACCGGCGTATCCGCTCGATGAGTCTGACGGCGCGCGAGATCATGGCGGGCCAGTTGAGTCGGCGTCTGTCGAATCGCGGCACGCATCACGATCTCGACCGTCTGGCGGAAATCGTCAACCTGATGCTCGATGAAATCGAGCGGCTGGTGGCCGAAGTGCGCGGCGTGTGCGCGGGCATCGCGCACGATCTGCGCACGCCGATGACGCATCTGCGCGCGGGCCTCGAGCGCGCGCGGCGCCGCTCGCATACCGTCGACGACTACACGAGCGCCGTCGACACCGCGATCGCGCAATCGGACGTCGTGCTGCACCGTTTCACCGCGCTATTGAGGATCGCGGAGGTCGAAGCGGATGTCAGACGCGCGAGCTTCTGCGACGTGTCGCTGGACACCATCCTGCGCGACGTCGCGGAGTTGTACGAGCCGGTCGCGGAGAACCGTCGTTTGTCGGTCGCGGTGCTGGCGTCCGAACCAGTTTTCGCGCGCGGCGACGTGGATCTGCTGTTCGGCGCTATCGAGAATCTGCTCGATAACGCGCTGAAGTTCACGCCCGGTGGCGGCGCGGTGACGCTGCAAGCAACGCTTGAAGCGGGAAGGCCCGTCGTGCAGGTTGCGGATACTGGACCCGGTATCGAGGCAGGTGAGCGCGATGCTGTCCTGCGTCCGTTCTATCGCAGCAGAAACGGGCAGGAGGCGGCGACTTCGGGGCATGGCGTCGGCTTGAGTCTCGTGGCCGCGATCGCGCGGGTGCACGAGGCCGTCGTGGAGATTCACGACAACACGCCAGGCTGCAGGATCGTGTTGCGGTTCAATGCGGGACTGCCGGCGCGTTGAGGCGAGACGGCGATTGCTCGCGACGGATTTTACGTTGGAGCGTGCAAGAAAAAACGACCTGCCGGATGGCAGGTCGTTTCTTTTGAATCCACTAACCCGCTCAGGACTTCGGCACGAGTGCGACGCCGCGCAGCGCCTGGCCATACGGCGCGGTCTGCATCACGGTGAAGCCCTTCGCCGAGCTCACCGTCGAACCGTTGATGCCCACTGTGATCTTGACGAGCTGGTTCGAGTCGGCGCCCGCATCGAACGCGGTGCCGAGGCTGTTGCCGATCGTCGAGGTCACGGCGTAGATCGTGAACGAACCGTCGCTGTTGACCTGGCCCGTGATGTTGCGCAAGCCGTCAGGCGTCGTCGTATAGCTCGCGCCCTTCGTACCGTACGCGCCGGTCGTGTCCGTCACCGTGTAGGCCGTGCCGAGGTTCAGGCCGGTCGTCAGGTTGGCGAGCGGCTTCCACGTGCCGTTCTGGTTCTGATAGACCCACAGGCCGCCGCTGCCGCTCACCTGGTCGCCCGGCGTGCTGTCGCCTTCGTCGGCGACGAACATGATCGACGGATTCGACGCGGGGATCCACATGCCGAACGGATAGACCGTGCCGGTCACCTGGCTAGGTGACGTGAGCGCCGTCAGGTTGGTCGCGAGGGCCGTCGGGAAACCAGGCACGATCGTCATCGCGGCGTTTTGCGGCAACTTGCCGCCGTTGGCGAGCGCAGCGGTCGCGCCGACCTGGTACACGGTGTTCACGCCGTTGCCGCCGCTGCCCTTGGAGACATACATCGTGCCGTCCGGGCCGACGAACAGGCCGCGCAGGTTGGCGTCCTTGCCGGTTTTGTCGGCGGCCGTTGCGGGCGTGGTCGGCAGGCTCGCGATCGAGAATCCGAACTGGTCGCCCGTCGAGCTACCGCCCGTGATCGAACCCATCGACGCCAGCGAGCACGCCGTTCCAGCCGGTGCAACCGCGTACGTGCCGGTGCCCGTGCCGGACTGGAATGCGCCGATTACTTGCGTGAACGCGCATTGGCTGCCCGGAGCGATGCTTTGCACGCCGGTGTTCATCGTCAGCATGTCGAGCTGGGCCGTCGTCGGCTTCGGATTCTTGCCCGAATTGCCGGCATTGCCGACGATGTAGTACATGCCGTTGGCGAGCACGGCCGCGCGGCTGTTGTTGCCGGCGTACGCGTTGGTGTTCGTGAACGACAGGCTGTTATCGGCGAAATTCAGCTGCGCGACGGTACGGTAGGTAGGCGTTGCGACGTCGGTATTCGTCGTGTCGACCACGCCTGGCGTATTCGTGTTTGAGATATCGAGCTGGTCGATCGACGCGTTGTAGCCGGTGAAGGTCAGCGATTTCTGATCCAGCGACACGTTCAGCGCGAGCTCCGACTTCGAGGCGAAGCTGGTGGCGAAATTCACGTTGCTTTTCGCGGCCTGCGCGGTGATGTCCAGCGTTTGCGACGGGCTCGTCGCGTTCGGTGCCCACTGATCCAGATACGCTTCCGACGTCACGCCGAAGTTGGCGTCGTTCGAATCGTTGGTGAACACGTTCGGAAAGCCGCCGGGCGTGACGGCCGTCACGGGCGATGCATTGGTGGTCGTGGGCGTCGCGTTATAAGGCAGCGTGCCGCTCACGACGTACGCCGGATCATAGGCCGTGCGCGAGATCAGCAGGTTGCCAGCCGTGTAGTTGCTGGCGGAAGTCGAGGGCGTCGTCGTCGTGGCCGGGGTGCTGCTCGTGGTGCCTTGCGGCGCGCTCGTGCTCGACGGGTTTTGGGTGCTGCCGCCGCAGCCGTAGATGGCGGAGATCAGAACCGCGATCGGAAGCGCCTTCAGGGTGGTTTGCATTCTGTGTGTTTGAGTAGGGTGGGTGAAATTTTTTGAAAGTTGCAGCCGGTATTGCAAGTCGCGAGGCTACAAACCACCCGTGGCACAAACATGAATCGAAAATTACTAAAAAGATAAGAATGCGCTGGCGCGTTGGCGCGATGTCGTTGCGGGATGCCTGGTGTTCTTTGGCGGCGTTGGAGGGCGGAGGGCAGTGCCTGAACGGAAGGCTACGTTGAGGCGGGCGGGAAGAAGCGGCTCGTTTGCCGCGCGCGTACCTGTTTGCACACGCGGGCAAAGGAAAAAGAAAAGGGCCGACATGCTTTCGCATGTCAGCCCTCGAATCTTTTGGTAGGCCGTACGGGATTCGAACCTGTGACCAACGGATTAAAAGTCCGCTGCTCTACCAGCTGAGCTAACGACCCAAAAGAGAAGCGAAATTATATCGGCGCACCAATGCCCTGTCAACTCAGCAAGACCGTCGCCCAAAATGAAAAGCCCGGGCATTACTACCCGGGCTTTCCAGCGAGAGGCGCGCGTGGCTATCACTTCGGACACTGCGCGTTACTGCCAATTACATCAAAACGTGATCAATCCGACATCACGATCTACTTGATCTGCGACAGCTTGTTCTGGGCCGACTGCGCGACGTCCGAGCCGGCGTATTGCGCGACGATCTGCTCGAGCGTCTTTTTCGCCGCGGCCTTCTGGCCTTGTTCAAGCTGATTGTTCGCGATCGCGAGCAGCGCTTCCGGTGCACGCGGATGCTGCGGATAGTTCTTCACGACACCTTGCCAGACCGCCGTCGAACCCTTGTAGTCGCGCAGTGCATACAGCGCGTTGCCGAGCCAGTATTGCGCGGTCGGCTGATAGGGGCTGTTCGGATATTTGGAGATGAAGCTGCGGAACGATGCCGCCGCGTTCTTGAAGTCGCCGCTGCGGAATTGCTGTGAAGCCGCGTTGAACGCATCGGTTTCACCCGGCTGCACCTCGCCCTGGACGCCGTCCACCGTCTGTTGCTGCGGCTCGAATTTCTTCAGGCGCGTGTCGAGATCGGTGTAGTAGTCCTTCTGCTGCTTTTGCAGCGTCGTGAGCTGGTTCGCCATGTCCTCGTTCTGTCCGCGCAGCGTCGCGACCTGCTGGTTGAGCTGGTCGAGACGGTTGGACTGATCGAGGATCGTGCGTTGCGCCGCCGATAGCTGGCTCGACAGACTATCGGTCTTCGAGCGCAGATCGAGAATGGCCTGGCGGGCCTGATCGTCGTCGAAAATGCCCGCATGGGCGGGCACGGCCGTGAGGGCCGTGCCTGCGACGCAGGCCGCTGCGGCAAACCGCAGCCAGGAGAAACGATGCGTCATTCGGCTCATCACCCGTTGACTTACTGTTGATACGCGAGGTCGGCGCGGCGGTTCTGTGCCCACGACGCTTCGTCATGACCCGTTGCCAGCGGCTTTTCCTTGCCGAGGCTCACGGCCTCCATTTGCGAATCCGACACGCCCATCAGCGACAGCGAACGACGCACGGCTTCAGCACGCTTCTGGCCGAGTGCGAGGTTGTATTCGCTGGTGCCGCGCTCGTCGGTGTTGCCCTGGATCAGCACGTGACGCTGCGGGTGGCTCTTCAGATATTGCGCGTGTTGTTGCAGCAGCGGTTGATAGTCATCCTTCACCGAGTAGCTGTCGAAGTCGAAGTAGATGCTGCGCTTCGCGAGCGGGCTGTTCGGATCGTTCAGCGGGTCGACGTTGACCGTCGCGACGTCGTTCGGGTTCGGTTGGGCCGAGCCTGCGCCCTTGTTGGCGTTTTCGTCGAGCTTGACGCCCGAGTGACATGCGGCCAGTGCACCGACCATCACGACGGCGAATGCGAAACGAAGTTTGGACATCATTTGATTACTCTCCTTGTGTTATTGCATCAACGTTATTGCATAAACGGGCCCCAGGACGGCTCGCGTACGCTGCCCCCCTGAACGGACAGGACCTGCCGAGTGCGACCGTCGGTCGATACTGCGGCCAACACGCCACGGCCGTTCACCTGAGTGGCGTAAAGAATGTACTGACCGTTCGCCGCGAAGCTCGGCGATTCGTCATGTGTCGTGTCCGTCAGGCCCGTGGCGGATCCGCTTTGCAGGTCCTGGATGTACAGCTTGAATGCACCGCCGACGCGCGAGATGTAGGCAAGCTCCTTGCCGTCAGGACTCACACGCGGACTGGTGTTGTAGCTGCCCGTAAACGTGACGCGTTGCGCGCCGCCCGCGCTTTCACCTTGCGCCGGCATCTTGTAGATCTGCGGTGAGCCGCCGCGGTCGCTCGTGAAATAGATCCACTGACCGTCAGGAGAGTAGGTCGGCTCGGTGTCGATCGAGCTGCCTTGCGTCAGACGACGCAGACCGCTGCCGTCCGCGTTGACCGCGAAAATCTGCGTATTGCCGGTACGCGACAGCGCGACGGCGAGCGTGCGGCCATCCGGCGACCACGCCGGCGCACTGTTGTTGCCCTTCTGGTCCGATACGACGATGCGCCGGCCCGTGGGCAGGTCGTGGATATAGACGATCGGCTTCTTCTTCTCGAACGACACGTAAGCGACCTTGGTGCCGTCGGGCGACCAGGCCGGCGAGATGATCGGCTCGGGGCTCGACAGCGCGATGTGCGCGTCCTGACCGTCCGAATCCGAGATCTGCAGCTGGTAGCGGTTGCCCGACTTGACCACATACGACAGGCGCGTGGCGAACACGCCGCGATTGCCCATCAGCTTGGCGTAAATGTAGTCCGCGACCTTGTGCGCGCTCATGCGCAGACCGCTTTCCGGGCTCACCAGCACGAGGCCGCCGAGGCTTTCGCCCTTGACCGTGTCGTACAGCTTGAAGCGCACTTCGTACTGGCCGTTCGGCAGGCGGTTCACGCTGCCCGCGACGAACGCGTTGGCGCCCTTCGCCGTCCATGCGCCGAGGTCGACGGAATCGGTCTCGGACACCGGCGTCGAGCCTGCGTCGATATTCGTGAATTTGCCGCTGCGTTGCAGATCCTGACGCACGATCGTGCTGACCTGCTGCGGGGAGTTCGCTTCATTGGCGAAATTCGCCGTTGCGATCGGAAACTGAGTGGATCCGACGCCCGTCACGAGGACGTTGAGTTGTGCGTTGGCGGCGCCGCCGACGGCGATCAGGCACGTTGCCACGAGTGTTCGCAGGCCTAGCTTGGTCATCAAACTCATGCTGTATGGGTTCCTCAAAACGGTTTTACTTAATACTCGAAGACAGCAGACAGACCGGAAAACGGCTATTTCGTTCCCGCGCAACGCCGCGCCGGGTGGGGCGCGGCATTGGCCGCCGGTCGGCTGTCAGCCTGCACATCAAGCCGCCGGACGCAGCGTGATAGTGAAGTAGTCCGGCGTCTTGCCATTGACGTCCCGAGGCATCGGATCGGAGGCTTTCACCGCCCTCAACGCGGCGGCGTCCCACGCGGCGTTGCCGCTGCTGTGGGTAATGTTTGCGCTCAGCTGATTGCCGTCCGGCGAACAACGCACGGCGACCACGGTCTCGAGACCTTCCGTCTCGCCGCCCCAGTTCACATGCTGAAGCACCAGCCGTCGTACCTTGTCCGCGTAACCCGGCGATGCCGCCGTGCCGCCCGAGCCGCTACCCGTTCCGCTCTTGCCCAGTCCGTTGCTGCTCGAACTGCTGCCGCCCACGCCGCCGGCCAGACCCTGCATCTGCGCAAGCCGCGCGCGACGTTCGTTGTCGAGCTGCTTTTTCGCCTGCGCGGCCGCATCGGCTTGCGCCTTGGCCTTCGCCGCTTTCTCCGCCTCAGCCTTCTTCTGCGCTTCTGCCTGAGCCTGCTTTTGCTGCTGCTCCTGCTGTTCTTTCAGTTGCTGTTGCTTCTGCTGCTCGGCGAGCTGCTGTTGCTTGAGCTTCTCGGCCTGCTGCTGTTGCTGTTGTTGCGCCTGCTGCTGCTGCTTGAGCTTCGCGGCCTTCTGCGCCGCGAGCTGGGCCGCCTGTTCGGCCGCCAGCTGTTGCTGACGCTTCGCTTCCGCTTCCTGCTGCTCTTTCAGCTTCAGCTGGCGCTGCTGTTCGGCCAGTTGGGCCGCGCGAGCCGCTTCCTGCTGCTGACGCTTCTTTTCCTGCAGCGCGATGTCGGCCTGTTCGTCGCGCACGGGCGGAGCAGGGGCGACCGGCGTGGGGGGCGGCGTGACGACGGGACGCGGAATCGCCGAATCCGGCACCTCTGTCCACAGTTCCGCCTGCTCGCCCTCGGGCGTGCTGTTCTGCCATTGGATGCCGCGATACAGGAAGAATCCGAGCAGCGCATGCATCACCAGCGCGAACAGAAAAGCTCGCCCGGTGCCGCGTTCACGCGGCGGCTGAAGCGGGTATTCGGAGTTCTTGCGGATCATTGCGATTTGACGAGCAATCCGACGCGCTTGACGCCCCGAGCCTTCAGCTCGGACATCACGTTCATCACGACTTCGTATTTCACGGTTTTGTCGGCAGCGATCACGACGGGCTGATCGGGGTGCGATTGTGCCCGATCGGCGATGAAACCGTTGAGGCCAGCCTTCGTCATGTCTTCCTGCTGCTGCGCGCCGGAGTCGTCCTTGTACTTGACGCTCATATTGCCGTCCGCGCGGATGTTGACGATGACGGGCGGCGTCTGCTGTTGGGGCGCCGCGCCGCCGACGGTCGGCAGATTGACGATCGACGGCGCGACGAGCGGCGCCGTGACCATGAAGATCACTAGCAGCACGAGCATCACGTCGATGTACGGCACGACGTTGATGTCGGCCATTGCGCGACGCGAGCGCGAGCCGCGCATGCTGGAGGAACGGGAGCCTGCCATCATGGCCTCCTCAGTGTGCCTGGCGCTGCAGGATGTTCGAGAACTCTTCGATGAAGGTTTCGAAACGGATCGCCAGACGGTCGATGTCGTGCGCGTAGCGGTTGTAGGCGACCACGGCCGGAATTGCGGCGAACAGGCCGATCGCGGTGGCGGTCAGGGCCTCGGCGATGCCCGGCGCGACGTTCGCGAGCGTGGCCTGCTGCACGTTGGCGAGGCCGCGGAACGCATTCATGATCCCCCACACCGTGCCGAACAGACCGATATACGGGCTGACCGAACCGACCGACGCGAGGAACGCCAGATTCGCTTCGAGCACGTCCATTTCGCGTTGGAACGCCGCGCGCATCGCGCGCCGGGCGCCGTCGAGAATCGCGCCCGAATCGTTCAGGCGCTTCTCTTTGCCCTTCAGAAATTCCCGCATGCCGGACTCGAAAATCCGCTCGAGCGCGCCGATCCTGTGACGGTTGTTCGCGGCGCTCTGATACAGCGCCTGCAGGTCGCCGCCCGACCAGAAATCACGCTCGAAGCGTTCAGTTTGCGCGCGCGCCCGGCGAATCGCAAACCACTTGCGGAAGATGAAAGTCCAGGAGAGTAGCGACAGCAACAGCAGCAGAGCCATGACGGCCTGGGCCAGCAGGCTCGCGTTGAGTACGAGTGAAACGATCGACAGATCTTGTGTAGTGTTCATAAAGGTTCGTTTTAACGTCCCGGGAAGGGGGCGTCCGGCTGCAAGGCCGCTTCAAGCTTGCCGTGGGCAAAACGGAAGCTTCGGCGGTATCGAAGCCGAACCATGCTTTGTGTTACCTGACCGGTATGAGTTCACTGGCCCCGTAACAACGAGGCTCAGGGATCGTCCGTTGACATGCCGCCGTCGTTCAGTCAGCGCTTTCGCTAGTGCCCGGCCCGTGCCGCAGCGCGGCGAGAACCGACGGCGGGATCGCGGCTGGCCGCAGCGTCGCGCGGTCCACACAGCCAATCCGGACCGAACCGGTAGCAAGCAGCGTGCCTTCGCGCCATGCTTCCTGCACGAAGTCTACCGAAGCTCGGCCAAGACGCTCGATCCGGCTGATAATTTTCACGATGTCGTCGAGTCGGGCCGGAGCCCGGTAATCGACCGCGGTACTGCGCACGATGAAAATCGTGTCGTTTTCGTCCGCAAGCCGGTGCTGGTCGACGCCGCACGCGCGCAGCCATTCGGTGCGAGCGCGTTCGAAAAACTTCAGTTCAGGTAATTGGCGTAAAACACGATGCCGCCGGCGTCGGTATCTTCGTAGTACACGCGGATGGGCCACGTATAGCCGCTTTCCGTGCCTGGCTGGCTGGTCGACATATTCATGCGGCGCATTCTACCGGAACGCACAACCCGGGGTCTGTTTCGAAGTGTGAGTTGCTTGTGGCGGGCGTCGGCGGCGATGGGAGCCGGCTTTGCCGGCCGCCCGCCTTCAAACTCAGCCGCGATGCACGGACAGACCGGCGAACGACTGCGCGACCGGCATCAGCTCGATCGTGTTGATGTTGACGTGGGCTGGGCGCGTGGCGATCCAGTAGATGGAATCGGCGATGTCTTCGGCCGTCAGCGGCTGCACATTTTCGTAGACCTTGGCGGCCTTGTCGTCGTCGCCGCGATAACGCACGTTCGAGAATTCGGTGCCGCCGCACAGACCCGGCTCGATGTCGGTCACGCGCAGCGCGGTGCCGGCGAGGTCGGCGCGCAGGTTCAGGCTGAACTGGCGCACGAACGCCTTGGTCGCGCCGTACACGTTGCCGCCCGCGTACGGCCAGCGGCCCGCCACCGAACCCAGATTGAAGATATGCCCGCGGTTGCGCTCGACCATGCCGGGCAACAGCGCATGCGTGACCTGCGCGAGGCCCGTGCAATTGGTCTCGATCATGGTGTTCCATTCATCGAGACTTGCCTTGTGAACCGGCTCGGTGCCGAGCGCGAGGCCGGCGTTGTTGACGAGCACGTCGATCGCGGCGAAGTCCGCCGGCAGCGAGGCGGGCACGGCTTCGACGGCGGCGCGATCGCGCACGTCGAGCTCGTACGGCAGCAGCGCGTCGCCGAGCTCGTCGGCGAGTGCTTGCAGACGGTCCTTGCGGCGTGCAGTGGCGACGACACGATGGCCGCCCTTGACGAACGAGCGGGCGATGGCGGCGCCGAATCCGGCCGACGCTCCTGTGACAAACACGATCATTGCAGTTCCCTGGTCGGTAAGAGACAAAGGCCCAAAGCCTACTTCCAATGGCACGCTGCGGCAAGGATGCACGAGCCGGATCGGCGGCTGCCGCGGCGGCGCGCAACGGGTGCGCGGCGCGACCGGCGCGCTTTCCTCGGATGGTTGCGCAGCGGGGCCGCCAAACCGTCCGGAGGCCCCGCCAGCGGCCGCCGGAGCACCCGCAAGTCGGTTGCCTATTCGGGCCTCTTCCAATACACTAACGCGCTCGACCCTGCGTGACTGGCGATAGAACCGAGTCGTCCGACTCAGCCGATTCAACCAATCGGGTTCAAGGTGGAACAACCCACCGTGAAGCGCAGGGTGCCGTTTTGCCGTTCGCCTGGGCAGCCGTGAACCGCGCGCATTAATCTGCGCTGACGGTGGCTGGCTCGCCTCGCGTGTGCGGCGACTCTCCACTCGCCACGTCAGGGCAAGCCTCGCCGCCCAAAGCGCTGCGTACCCCGCTGTGTACCCTCTACGCAGGATTCGGCGCACAATCCGGTCAACCTGAAAACACTCAACGGAACCCGTATGTTTGACAGAGCCCAAAGCACCATCGCCAACGTCGATCCTGAACTCTGGAAGGTCATCGAGCAGGAAAACCGCCGTCAGGAAGAGCACATCGAACTGATCGCGTCGGAAAACTACACGAGCCCGGCCGTGATGGCCGCGCAAGGCTCGCAACTCACGAACAAGTACGCCGAAGGGTATCCGGGCAAGCGCTATTACGGCGGCTGTGAATACGTCGACGTTGCCGAGCAGCTGGCGATCGACCGCGTGAAGCAACTGTTCGGCGCCGAAGCCGCGAACGTGCAGCCGAACTCGGGCTCGCAGGCGAACCAGGGCGTGTTCTTCGCGATGCTCAAGCCGGGCGACACGATCATGGGCATGAGCCTCGCGCACGGCGGCCACCTCACGCACGGCTCGCCGGTCAACATGTCGGGCAAGTGGTTCAACGTGGTCAGCTACGGCTTGAACGAAGCCGAAGACATCGACTACGACGCCGCCGAGAAGCTCGCGCAAGAACACAAGCCGAAGCTGATCGTAGCGGGCGCGTCCGCGTTCGCGCTGCGCATCGATTTCGAACGCATGTCGAAGATCGCGAAGTCGGTCGGCGCGTACTTCATGGTCGACATGGCGCACTACGCCGGTCTCGTCGCCGCGGGCGTTTATCCGAACCCGGTGCCGCACGCCGATTTCGTCACCACCACCACGCACAAGAGCCTGCGCGGCCCGCGCGGCGGCGTGATCCTGATGAAGGCCGAGTTCGAGAAGCCGATCAACTCGGCGATTTTCCCGGGCATCCAGGGCGGTCCGTTGATGCACGTGATCGCCGCGAAGGCCGTCGCGTTCAAGGAAGCGCTTTCGCCGGAATTCAAGGCGTATCAGCACCAGGTCGTCGAGAACGCGCGTGTGCTTGCTGAAACGCTGGTCAAGCGCGGTCTGCGCATCGTGTCGGGTCGCACCGAAAGCCACGTGATGCTGGTCGACCTGCGCGCGAAGAAGATCACCGGCAAGGCTGCGGAAGCGGCACTCGGCGCGGCACACATCACGGTCAACAAGAACGCGATCCCGAACGATCCGGAAAAGCCGTTCGTGACCTCGGGTATCCGCCTCGGTTCTCCGGCCATGACCACGCGCGGCTTCGGCGTGAAGGAAGCCGAGCAGGTCGGCAACCTGATCGCCGACGTTCTGGACAACCCGGAAGATGCCGCGACGATCGAGCGCGTGAAGGTTCAGGTCGCCGATCTGACCAAGCGCTTTCCGGTTTACGGCTAAATCATGCATTGCCCCTTCTGCCGCCATGCCGATACGCAAGTCGTCGACTCGCGCGTATCCGAAGACGGCGCGACGATCCGCCGGCGCCGCCGCTGCCCGGCCTGCGACAAGCGTTTCACGACGTATGAGCGGGTCGAGCTGGCGTTGCCGTCGGTCGTCAAGAAGGACGGCACGCGCACGGAATTCGATCGCCGCAAGATCGTCGCGAGCATGCAACTGGCGCTGCGCAAGCGCCCGGTTGCGGTGGACGCGATCGAAGCGGCTGTCGCCCGTATCGAGTATCAGCTGCTCGGCAGCGGCGAGCGCGAGGTGCGTAGCGAGCGCCTCGGCGAACTCGTGATGAACGAGTTGCGCGCGCTCGACACGATCGCTTACGTCCGTTTCGCTTCCGTGTACCGGCGCTTCGAAGACGTCTCCGAATTCGAGGACGTGATCGAGGAATTCCGCCGCGCCTCTTCCCCGCCCAAGCCTTCCCGCAAGCGCTGAGCGCACGCGTGTCGCAGCTGAGCTGCGGTCATTCGCGTCCATCGCCTCGCGCATTTCGCGCTTTTTTTCACGCATCGCTTCTCCCGCCTCCGTGATCGATCGTCACGTGCATTGTTGCGCGCGCTAACGTCTGAATGCCACCTGGCCATTCGGACGATGGTCGGCGCGCTCGCAAATCGCTAGATTGGCTGCATCCGTTCGTAACGCTCAGGGATGCAGATGAAATTCAAGGGGATTTACCGGCCATCGCGCGGCGGTTTCACACTCGTCGAAACGCTGGCGGTGATAGCGCTCGTGATGCTGATGGCCGTGATGGCGGTGCCGTCGTTCGCCGCATGGCATATGCGCGATCAGGTCGACGCGCGCTCGAAGGCGCTGCTGTCCACGTTCGCCTACGCGCGCAGCGAGGCGCTGCGGCGCGGTGCGCGCATCACGGTGTGCCGCATCGATGCAGCGCGCGTCTGTCTCGCGTCGGGCCAAGCCTGCGCCGGCGGCATCGCCGACTGGGCCTGCGGCTGGGCCGTATTCGCCGAACGTGGCGGCAAGCCGTCGTTGTTGCGCGCGCAGCCGGCGCTCGCGGCGGTGAGCATCGCCGGCGTGCAGACGGATATGACGTTCACGCCGCCGGCTGGGCAACTGATCGGCGCGTTTCGAAGTTTTGATGTTGCGCCGCGAAGCCCATCGAAATCGATGCAGGGGAACCCGTGGCGGCGCTGCATCAGCGTCGCGGCAGGAGGTCGCGCACGGATCTCGGAGGGCGCGTGCGGAGCGACGTCATGAGACAGCCCGCATTCAACACCGGTTTGCGTGTGCACGCATCGACATGTAATGGCAGCTCGTTGATCGAGGTGATGCTGGCGGTCGCGTTGGTCGCGGTGAGCGCGCTGGGTTTGATCGCGGTTCAGGTGTGGACCGCACGCGAAGCGCGCGCGATGACGCTGCGCGAGAGCGCCGCGTGGATAGCCGACTCGATTGCCGAAGCGACGCGCACGCCTTCCACGGGCGATGTCGCGCTCAATCAATGGCGCACCTGGGCGAGCGTTCTGCTGCCGCACGGCGACGCATCGATTGGCGAGAGCGGCGCGGTCGCGGCGGCGCGCGTGACGTGGGCGTCCGTGCGGGACCGGCCCGCTTTGGGCGATGCGAGCGCCCAGCCGGCGGAGCCTTGTGGCGACGTCGATGCACCGGCTGGATCGTCGTGTGTCGCGTTGGCGTTCGCGAAATGAAGCGGCCGCATTGCCCACTCGGTCATACGCTAATCGAATTCCTGATCGCGATGGCGCTCGGGTTGCTCGTGATCGCGGGCGCCGTGTCCCTTTACACGGCGCAGCGCAACGCGTTCGTGCAGGCGAGCAACGCGACCCGGATTCGCGAAGCGGGCTTGACCGCGCTGATGCTGATCGGCCAGCAATTGCAGATGGCCGGCTTCGTCCCTGCCGATGTCATTGGCTACAACGCGGCGCCTGCGCTATTCGGCTGCTCGGGCGGTCGTCCGACCGGCGCCGACGACAGCCTCGCTTGCACCACCTTGAGCACCGGCTCGGATGGCGTCGCGATCCGTTACGTCGCAGACGTCGTATCGACATGGCCATCGTCGAGCGGTCAGGTCACCGACTGTGTCGGACAGGCCGTCAAAAGCAGCGACGCGGTCCTTGGCGATGAGGGTGCGCCGGTGGTCAATCGCTACTTCGCCAACGTCAGCGGCTCGACCGGCGAGCCGGAGCTTTACTGCGTGGGCAGCGGCAACGCGGGGTCCGCGCAGCCGCTGATCGAAGGCGTCGAGCGCGTGCGGTTGCGCTACTGGCTGGACGGCGCGGCGGATGCGGTGAATGCGTCGGCCGTGGCGGCGGATCAATGGGCGAACGTCGTTGCGGTCGATGTCTGCGTGCTGGTGCGCGGCGCGCCGCAAGGACAGCGTTCGAAGTACATCGACTGCGATGGCGTGAGTACACTCGGTACCGACCTGCGGCCTCGACAGGTGTTTTCCCGCCGCGTTGCGCTGCGGAATCGCGCGGAGGCGTCGTCGTGATGGATCGCGGCACAGCAGCGCAACGCGGCCGCGCGTACGACATATGCGGCGGGCCAGGCGGAACAGCGAAACACTTAGGTAAGCGAAATTGTCAGGGCGGTGCCCGACGGGCACATCAACGCGGCGTCGTGCTAGCCATCGTGCTGTTGATCTCGGCCATGATGCTCGCCACGTCCGCGATATGGTTCGAAACATCGCTCGCGGCCGCTCGCGCGGCGACCAATGTGCGCGACTATCTGCAGGCTTTCCACGCGGCGGATTCGGCGCTGAGCTGGTGCGAGCGCAACGTGCTATCGGCAAGTGGCGACGCGCGCGATGCACCGCTCACATCCGGCGAGCCGACTCAATGGAGGCTTGAAACCGCGTTCGACGCAGGCGCCATCGCGCCCGTGGCGCAATGGCCGGGATCATCGCGCGCGCCGCAATGCCTGATCGAGCCTTGGCGTCTCGCGAGTCGACCCAACGCCAGCGCTTATCTGCTGACCGCGCGCGGCTTCGGGCGGAGCAGCGAGTCGCAGATCTGGTTGCAGATGGAGGTCGTGACCGAAGATGGCGCGATCGAACGTCATTGGCGGCGCGTTGCAGCAAGACCATTCTGAGGAACGCACCGACTGGACACGTATGAAAAGGCCGAACACATCCGCATTCACGCTGCTCGAACTCGTGATCGCGCTCGCGATTGCCGCCACGCTCGCCGCGTTTGCGATCCCTTCGTATCGCAGCCACATTGCGCGCACGCATCGCATCGATGCGGCGTCGGCGTTATATCGGGCTGCGCAATTCGTCGAGGCCGCGGCGAGCGATGGCGTGCCGGCCTTGCCACCGGGTATCGATCAGGCGCCGCAGTTCGGCGCTCCGGTGTATCGAGTGCGCGTGCTGCCCGCGGACGACACGAACGGCGGCTATTCGATCGAAGCGGCGCCCGCGGAAGCGGGCCCGATGCGCGACGACTCGTGCGGCACGTTCACGCTAGATGCGACGGGTCAGCGAGGCAATAGAAACGATGCGAGCGGCGCGACGCCCACGAGCAGCGAATGCTGGAATACCAGTTAGCGGGTGATTGAAGTCCGACACACGCAACCTTGCGAGCGGGAGGGCCGATAGATCGCTGCCACTCGCAGCGGCCACGACCTTAATAGCCGCTTCGCAACGAATCGTCCTGCGCCGCCGGCGACTGCGCCGTAGCGGAAGCCGCCGCGGCCGCCCGCGCCGCCGCCGACTCGTTCTTCATCTGCTGCCAGATCCGGAACGCTTCCCACGCGCCGAGCGCAAGGCTGCCCCACTTCAGCGCGGGCTTCGCGCTCGCGACGACCCTCGCGCGCAGCGGTTTGGCGAGCAACAGCGAAGCGATCGAGCTGATGAACGGGTACTGCTTGAGCAACGCGCCGATCGTGCCCGCGTTGAGCACGCTCGCCTTTGGCCCTTTACCGACGCGCACGCCGCCAAAGCCGGGGATCACGAACCTGAGCCAGCTGAAATGCGTGACGGCCTGGCGCAGTTCGAAGCTGGCCCGTGCAAGCTCGACGCGCTCGACGTCCGCGCGCACGAGCAGCAATTCCTTGCGCAGCGCCCGCAGATGCGGCGCGCTCAGATCCTTCGACGGATGGCGCTTGTTACGAAAGGCGGTATCAGGACGGGAGGGGCTCATGGCGTGTCGGCGGCAGTGAGGGTGAGGCGACGGATCGGATGCAGACGAACTTTCCCATCAGTCGCGGCTGCGAAACGCTTCGCGATCCTTTTCGAACTCCGCGATGGTCGTTTCGAATACCATCGGCGCGTTGCGCAAACCGCTGCGCGCCTTCAGCGCACAGGCGAGCCCGGCAATCGCGTAGACCGCGGTGATGCCGGCAAGCGCCTGCCATCGGTAGGTGTCCCAGAAGGCAATGGCGACGAGTGCGGTCAACGCGATCAAGGCCATCGTGGCGAGCATCGTCGCGGCAAGACCGAGAAACAGCACGCCCAGCAGGCGGTCTTTTTCCTCGGCGAGTTCGATGCCCACCAGTTCGAGCCGCGTCTGCAGGATCGCAAACACGGAACTGAGAATACGGCGCAACGGGCTGCGTTCTGCGCGCTGCGAGTGTGTTTCGGTCGTCATGGCTGTGGGCGTTGCGCGTGAGGGCCTGGCCGGCGCGTGCGCGCCAGCAGAAGGGGACCGGCGAGGCTCGCGCCGGTCCGCCCGTGTCGCCGGTGCGCCGGACATGCCTGCTCCGGCGGCCTCACCGGCCTTTACTTGCGATTGATCAGCAGACCGACCACCACGCCGATGCCCGCGGCGATGCCGATCGACGCCCACGGATGCTCGTGCACGTAGTCGTCGGTGGCGCGGGCGGCCTTCTTGCCTTTTTCGACGACCACGACCTGAACGTCGGCTGCCTTTTCTTTCGCCTGCTTCAGGCGCGTCAGCGCGGTTTCGCGCAGTTCCGACGCGCGTTCGCCGGTAGCGCTCGCGGCCTGTTTCAGCAGGTCTTCAGCGTCCGCGAGGACGGTTTTGATATCCGACATCAATCTCTCCTTGTTGACTTCCGACATTGACAGCTCCCTTTGTCTCACGCTACGCGTAAATCGTAACCAAAGAAACGGTCGCTGGCGAGCATAGTGCCGGTTGCATGCCGCCGCTGCACGATTCGTTCCCGCCAGCGCGTGGCGTCAAGACACCCGTTTGAGGGCACTCTGCTCCAAGGCGGTATCTGGATTGAGTTGATCTGTCCCGCAAAGTTTCCGTCAAACGGGAGAAAATTACAAAAACACATAAAGTACTGACGCGATGTTGGTTCGCCATGTACCACCGCGGCCTTATGCTTTATCGTGACTGGCCGCGGCGGGCACACGCCCGCGACCTTATCCGGATACCTTCCGAATACCTACAGGAGATGCACTATGAGTCTACGTCTTGGCGACATTGCGCCGGATTTCGAACAGGAGTCGAGCATTGGCCGCATCAGGTTTCACGAGTGGCTCGGCAATAGCTGGGGCGTGCTGTTCTCGCATCCGGCCGACTTCACGCCGGTCTGCACGACCGAGCTGGGCCTGACCGCGAAGCTCGCGGGCGAGTTCGAAAAGCGCAACGTGAAGACGATCGCGTTGTCGGTCGACAGCGCGGAGTCGCACAAGGAGTGGATCAAGGACATCAACGAGACGCAGGCCGCCAACGTCGGTTTTCCGATTCTCGCGGACGGCGATCGCAAGGTCTCCGGGCTGTACGACATGATTCACCCGAACGCGAACGAAACGTTCACGGTGCGCTCGCTGTTCGTCATCGATCCGAACCGGAAGGTGCGTCTGATCATCACGTACCCGGCGAGCACCGGCCGCAACTTCGACGAAGTGCTGCGCGTGATCGATTCGCTGCAACTGACCGACAGTCACTCGGTCGCGACGCCGGGCAACTGGAAGCAGGGCGATGACGTCGTGATCGTGCCGTCGCTGAAGGACGAGGAAGTCATCAAGCAGAAATTCCCGAAGGGCTACAAGGCGTTGCGTCCGTACCTGCGCCTGACGCCCCAGCCGAACCGGTAAGCGGCGCGGCATGAACCAAAAAGCCGGTTCGAAGGAACCGGCTTTTTTGCATTATCGATACACCAGCATCGGAATCAGAAGAACGCCTGAATACCGGTCTGCGCACGGCCGAGGATCAGTGCGTGGACGTCGTGGGTGCCTTCGTAGGTGTTGACGACCTCGAGGTTCACCAGATGACGCGCGACGCCGAACTCGTCCGAAATGCCGTTGCCGCCGAGCATGTCGCGCGCGAGGCGGGCGATGTCGAGCGCTTTGCCGCACGAATTGCGCTTCATGATCGAGGTGATTTCGACCGCGGCCGTGCCTTCGTCCTTCATGCGGCCGAGGCGCAGTACGCCTTGCAGCCCGAGCGTGATCTCGGTCTGCATGTCGGCGAGCTTCTTCTGGATCAGCTGGTTCGCGGCGAGCGGCCGGCCAAATTGCTTGCGATCGAGCACGTACTGACGCGCGATGTGCCAGCACGCTTCAGCCGCGCCGAGCGCGCCCCAGGCGATGCCGTAGCGCGCCGAGTTCAGACAGGTGAACGGACCGCGCAGGCCGCTGACACCCGGCATGATGTTCTCTTCCGGCACGAACGCTTCGTCGAGCACGATTTCGCCGGTGATCGACGCGCGCAGACCCACCTTGCCGTGGATCGCCGGTGCCGACAGACCCTTCCAGCCCTTCTCGAGAATGAAGCCGCGGATGTTGTCCTGGCCGTCTTCCTCGAGCTTCGCCCATACGACGAAGACGTCGGCGATCGGCGAATTGGTGATCCACATCTTCGAGCCCGACAACGAGTAGCCGCCATCGACCTTCTTCGCGCGCGTGACCATGCCGCCTGGATCGGAGCCGTGGTTCGGCTCGGTCAGGCCGAAGCAGCCGATCCACTCGCCGCGCGCGAGCTTCGGCAGATATTTTTCCTTCTGCGCGTCCGAGCCGAATTCGTAGATCGGCACCATCACCAGTGATGACTGCACCGACATCATCGAGCGATAGCCGGAGTCGACGCGTTCCACTTCACGCGCGATCAGCCCGTACGCGACATAGTTCAGACCGGGGCCGCCGTACTGTTCGGGAATCGTCGGACCGAGCAGGCCAAGCTCGCCCATTTCGCGAAAGATCCCGATATCGGTCTTTTCGTGGCGGAACGCCTCCAGCACGCGCGGCAGCAGCTTGTCCTGCGAGTAAGCCGCAGCGGCATCGCGCACCATACGTTCGTCTTCGGTGAGCTGCTGATCCAGCAGCAACGGGTCTTCCCAGTGAAACTGCGCGGCTACGGCCATGACGTATCTCCTGATTTCTCGCTCAGAACCCGCTTGACTAGAGTTCCGCTTTGCGAAACAATGTTTTGCAAATGACGCCCGAGTGTATCACCCTATGACGCCGCCATCCACTTTCTCCGCTTCGCTCGACGAACGCAAATTCGTCGTCGCCCTTGCTCGCGGGCTGGACCTGTTGCGCGCGTTCCGGCCAGGCGAGACGATGCTCGGCAATCGAGATTTCGTCGAACGCACGGGTCTGCCGAAGGCAACCGTGAACCGGCTCGCCTACACGCTGACCGTGCTTGGCTATCTGCGGCTGGACGAAAGACACGGCAAATATGCGCTCGACGCGGGCGTGCTGTCGCTCGGTTTCGCGCTGCTGTCGGGCACCGACATGCTCGAACTGGCACGCCCGCACCTGCGCAGCCTGGCGCGCGAGGTCGGCGCGGCGGTCTCGCTCGGGTGCCGGGACGGGCTCGACATGGTGTATCTGGAGACGATTCGCAGCGAAACCGCATTGACGCTCGGCCTGGCATCCGGCTCGAAACTGTCGATGCTGACGAGCTCGATGGGTCGCGCCTATCTCGCGGTGCAGCCGCCCGACGCGCGTACCGCGTTACTCGCGGAACTGAAAAAAGCGGCTGGCAGAATGGGGGCGATGCTCGTCGCCGAAGCCGAACAGGAGATCGCCGCGTTCGCGACCGAGCGATGCTGCTACTCGTTTCGTGCATGGCATGACGACGTGAACGCAGTCGCGGTGCCGTTTCGCGAGCCGCGCGAAAAGCGCTGGCTCGTGCTCAGCTGCAGCGGGCCGGCGTCGTCGATGGGGGAGGAAGTGTTTCGCGAGAATGTCGCGCCGCGCCTGAAGGCGCTCGCGGCGCGGCTGGGGGAGCCGGGCTGAGGTAATGCCGGGGCGCCCCGGCTAACCGGGCCCACACCGTGTCACGCCGCCCGGTCGTGATAATGCGCGTTGAATAATGGCCCTTGCACGAACCGCACGTCGTACTGCTGTAGCGCGGAGAATTGCGCCTCATCCATCACGCGATTGAAAATCAGCGGCACCCGCAGCCGGCCCGCGTAGCCGACGAGCGGCTTCACGGTCGCGTCGCGCAATGCGGCCGCCGCATCCATCTTGATGAAGTCGAGCCGCGCGGTTTCGGATACCGACAGGATCTGCCCCGCGTTCGACAGATTGCCCGCCACCTTGAACCCGTAGTGCTGATAGCTGCGCGTCAGATAGCCCAGGAACGTCTTGTGTGCGACCGCCGCCGCCGGCAACTCGATCACGATGCGCGTCGGACTCAAATTGAACGAGGTCAGCACGCTCGAAAAATGCCGGCCGTGGTCGTACTTCACGCTCTTCAACAGCCTCTCGTGCACCCGCAGAAACAGCAACCCATGCCGCTGCGGGCCGAAGAAGTTGATTGCGTGCAGCGCGCGCGACATGCGGTCTAGCGCGACCAGCTGCTGATCGTCGGCGATGTTGTCGAACGGATCGAACACCTCGAATGGCGGCGCGTCGAGCCGGTGCGTGACCGCCTGAAAGCCGAGTTCATCACCGAAGCGGTCGACCCCTTCCGCGCCGCATGACAGCGACTGCGCAAGCCCGTGCACGCTGATGTCGAAGATCGGCTCGTAGGCACTCGTGAGCTCGATGCCATCGAAATGCGCGAGCGCGATGCCGGCGCGCCCGCCTTGTCCCATTGCCAGATGCTCGCCGAGAAACGGGTGATGAGCGGCGCGGGCGATCAGATCGGGGATGGTCGGCGAAATCATGAAGGCAAATGAAAGGCGACGATGAACGCGCACCGGGCGCGTGGCAGCGCGACGCGATGGCCGCATTCATTGATGGTAGCAGTACGCGCCCTGCGCAGATTAACAAAATGCTCATATCGTTATTGGCCTCACGCTTATCGGCCGGGGCTGAGCGCGGAATGACGAGGTTCGCGGGCGTATTTCCAAGGGTATACGTTAGTTTCACTATTCGTAATTCGTTTTACTATTCGTAAAATACAATTTTAGCCAGCCAGAGGGGACGACCCAATGCTGATCGCGTTGAACCGGTCGAATGCCGCGCTGTTTCATGCGGCGGCGCTGCCGGTGCTGTGCTCGGCGCTGCTGGTGGTCGTGCTCGCCGGTGCGACGCGGCAACCCAGCCGCGCGTCCGAAGCGGAGCCGGCCTGAGCCTGACTGCAAAGATCACCTATCAACCGGGAAAGAATCGGGCAACTCGCGGAGAACCTTGTATGGATACCTCAACACGTACGCCGGCCGACGAACGCCTGCGTCCTGAAATCGAGCCCGGCTATCAGTCGGGTTTCGCGAATGAATTCGCGACCGAGGCATTGCCGGGCGCGCTGCCGACCGGCCGCAATTCGCCGCAACGCGCGGCCTATGGTTTGTATGCCGAACAGATTTCGGGCACGGCGTTTACGGCGCCACGCGGTCACAACCGTCGCTCGTGGCTGTACCGGATTCGTCCGGCGGCCATGCACAAGCCGTTCACGTCGATGCCGCCGGAGCGGCTCATCGCGAACTTCGCCGAGGTGCCGCCGACGCCGCCGAACCAGCTGCGCTGGGACCCCCTGCCGATGCCCAGCGAACCGACCGATTTCATCGACGGCTGGGTCACGATGGCGGGCAACGGCTCGGCCGAAGCGATGAGCGGTTGCGCGATCCATCTGTACGCGGCGAACCGCTCGATGCACGATCGCTTCTTCTACAGCGCCGACGGCGAACTGCTGATCGTGCCGCAACAGGGGCGCCTGCATATCGCGACCGAAATGGGCCGCGTCGATGTCGAGCCGTTCGAGATCGCGGTGATTCCGCGCGGCGTGCGCTTCGCGGTCAGCCTGCCGGACGGCAGCGCGCGCGGCTACATCTGCGAGAACTTCGGTGCGCTGCTGCGTCTGCCGGAACTGGGGCCGATCGGCTCCAACGGTCTCGCGAATCCGCGCGATTTCCTGACGCCGCACGCCGCGTACGAAGACCGCGAAGGCGCGTTCGAACTCGTCGCGAAGATGAACGGCAAGCTGTGGCGCGCGGACATCGGCCATTCGCCGCTCGACGTGGTCGCATGGCACGGCAACTATGCGCCATACAAATACGACCTGCGCCGCTTCAACACGATCGGCTCGATCAGCTTCGACCATCCGGATCCGTCGATCTTCCTCGTGCTGCAATCGCAAAGCGACACGCCGGGCGTCGATACGATCGACTTCGTGATCTTCCCGCCGCGCTGGCTCGCCGCCGAAGATACGTTCCGGCCGCCCTGGTTCCATCGCAACGTCGCGAGCGAGTTCATGGGCCTCGTGCATGGCATATACGACGCGAAGGCCGAGGGCTTTGTGCCCGGCGGCGCGAGCCTGCACAACTGCATGACGGGCCACGGCCCGGACGCGGACACGTTCGAGAAGGCGTCGCATCTCGATACCTCGGTGCCGAAGAAGGTCGACGACACGATGGCCTTCATGTTCGAGACCCGCACGCTGATCAAGCCGACGCGCTTCGCGCTCGAAACCGCGCAACTGCAGGCGCATTACTACGAGTGCTGGCAAGGCCTCAAGAAACACTTCAATCCGGAGCAACGATGAACGCGGTGAACGATCTCCAGGCGACGCTCGATGCGTCGCGCAAGAGCTGGATCGAGTCGGCCAACGACCCGGCTGGCGACTTCCCGATCCAGAACCTGCCGTTCGGCATTTTCAGCGACCGTGGCAACGACGCGCGTCGCGTGGGCGTCGCGATCGGCGATCAGATAGTCGATCTCGCCGCGTTGCAGGCCGCGGGTCTGCTGAACGTGCCGGCGCACAACGTGTTCGCGCGCGATGCGCTGAACGATTTCATCGCGCTTGGCCGCGACGTGTGGCGCAGCGTGCGTATCCAACTGAGCCAACTGCTCGCGCGCGACACCGCGACGCTGCGCGACGATGCCGCGTTGCGCGCGAAGGTGCTCGTGCGCGCGGCTGATGCGCGTCTGCATCTGCCGGTGCAGATTCCGGGCTACACGGATTTCTATTCATCGAAGGAACACGCGACCAATGTCGGCGCGATGTTCCGCGATCCGAAGAATGCGCTGCTGCCGAACTGGTCGGAGATGCCGATCGGCTACAACGGACGGGCGTCGTCGGTGGTCGTGAGCGGGACGCCGGTGCGTCGTCCCAATGGTCAGCTGAAGTTGCCCGACCAGGAGCGTCCGGTGTTCGGCGCGAGCCGCAAGCTCGATATCGAACTGGAGACGGGTTTCATCATCGGCGGCGGCAATGCGCTGGGCGAGCCGATCGCGTGCGAGGACGCGGAGGCGCACATTTTCGGCATGGTGCTGCTGAACGACTGGAGCGCGCGCGACATCCAGCAATGGGAATACGTGCCGCTCGGCCCATTCAATGCGAAGACCTTCGCGACGACGATCTCACCGTGGGTCGTCACGCTCGATGCGCTCGAACCCTTCCGCGTCGCGCAGCCGGTGCAGGAGCCGGAGCCGCTCGCCTATCTGAGGCATCGAGGAAAGCATGCGTTCGACATTCACCTCGAAGTGACATTGCGTGCGCAACCCGCGCGGCAAGCGAGCACGATCGCGCGGACCAACTTCAAATACATGTACTGGACGATGGCGCAGCAGCTCGCGCATCACACGGTGGCGGGCTGCAATACGCGGGTGGGCGACCTGATGGGCTCGGGGACGATCAGCGGGCCGACCGAGGATTCGTACGGCAGCCTGCTGGAGCTGACGTGGAACGGCAAGAAGCCGCTGGCGTTGAAGGAGGGCGGCACGCGCACGTTCATCGAGGACGGCGATGAGTTGACGCTCGTCGGCTCGTGCCAGGGCGACGGGTATCGCGTGGGCTTCGGCGCGTGTGCCGGACAGATTCTGCCGGCGCGAGGGTGAGCGCGCGGCAGTCACGATGAGCGAGGGCCGGCGCGCAATGCCGGCCCTCGTCGTTTGTGCGGGACCTTGGGCGTACCGGGTCTAAATGAATCGGCGCGTCGTCCGCTTCACCCACCCAGCAACCCGAATACGGCCACCCCATTCGTCGTGCCGACATACACCTTGCCGTTTGCGATCAATGGTGTGATGAACTTGTTGCCCGTGCCGAACTGATCGCGCGTGCCCATCTGGTTGCTGTTGTACAGCTCGTTGAGCGTGATCGGGTCGAACGCATGCAAGGCCGCGACGGTGCCGTTTTCGGCGGCCCACACGATGCCGTTCGTGGTGCCGTTCGCCGAGATGCTCGGCGTCGTCCCGGGATAGGCGAACGTCATCGCGCTTTGCGCGGTCGGTGTGATCGACAGCTTCGCGTTGGTCACGGTGAACGCCTTCAGATGATCGCCGACCGAGCCGAAATACACGCGCCCGTTGAAATAGGCGGGCATGCCGAACTCGCCGCCGGCCAGCTGCGCGGGAATCTCCTGATAGATGTTGTCGGCCGCCGGGTTGAACTTGCCCATCGAGTCGCGATTCAGCACGTAGATGGTGCTGTCCTTGCCCGCGCCGAGCGTCAGATGCTGTACGGTGCCGTTCGCGTCGGTCAGGTCCGGCAGCACCAGTGCCCCGCCCGAGCCGAGGTCGATGTCGTCGTGGGACTCCTGCACGACGTTCGTCATCGCGAAGTAGTCCGCCACCGACAGGCCTCCCGCCGTGCCAAGCTTCAGGAACGTATTGCCGAAATCCTTGCTGGCGGGGAAGCCGCTCGACGTCATCGTCGTGTCGAACGTGCCGTTGGCATCGAGCAGATAGATCGACGAGCCGTCCGACGCCGGTCCCGCGCCGCTCATCCAGATCGCGCCGCCGATGCCGTTAGGCGTCAGGTTGAGCACGGTGGTCTGCTGCAACGTGTCGGCGCCGTAGCCCATGATCCAGCCCGTATAGCCGCCGTCGTCGCAGTGCGAGGTCCACGTCGTGTAGACCGTGTTGCCGAGCAATAGCAGCCCCGCGCGCTCCGCGTACAACGACGCGGTGAACGGCACGACGCCGTTCGTATTGCCCGCGCCGCTGCCCGGGTAAGAGGCGGCGACTTCGGTGGGACCGTTCAGCAGTTCGGCGCCGGTCGCGAGGTCGAGCGCGTGAATGCGATGATGGTAGCCGCCGGCCGCGTCCTTCGACATCGCGACGACGTAGATCGTGCCGTGCGTGCCGCGCGAACGGTCGATCACCGGTGTCGAGGTGATGCCGATGGTGTTCACGATCTGGCTGCAGCCGAGGTCGTCGCTCGGGGTTTCGCCGGTGCCGAGTGTGCGCACCTGCCACAGGGTCGCGCCGGTGTCGGCATCGAATGCGTACACACTGTCGTTCTCGGTCGCGACGTACAGCACGTTGTGCGTGCCGCCCGCGATCGCCAGCGCAGCGACGAATAGCGGCTGCGCGTCGACCTTGCCGTCGACGCTAAAGAAGCCGACCTTGCCGAACGTCGAAGCCGCCACGTTGGCGGGCGTCAGAGTGGTTTCGCCGAGGTTCTGGCCGGTGCGCGCGATGTCGTCGTGATAGGTGAGCACGTCGCGCACGGCTGCCGCCGATGTGCCGCCCATCGAGGTGCCCGAGCCGCCGGTGCTACCGGTGGTGGTGCCGCCGCTCGTGGTGCCACCGCTGGTGGTGCTGCCGCCGCTCGCTGCGGCCGGGGCCGATGCGCCGGACGCGCCGCTACCGCCGGCGCCGACGCTCGCGCCCGTCGGGCCACTGCTGTTTCCGCCTCCGCCGCCTCCACAGTTCGCCGCGACGATCGCGGCTACCGCGATCGCCGTGCCCAACAGGCTGGCACGGAGCAACAGGCGCATCGAGACCATGGCGGACTCCCCGTTGCTTGCGGCGGCGCCACGAAATATGGGCCGTTCGTCGAGTGTCCGCGCAACGTGGATTGAGATTAGCACCCTGCGTATAGATCGTAAAAGCCAGCAATTAGCGTCTATTCGTCAACTCGGCGCCCGCAGCGCAATCCGCCGACGCTCCCACCACGCCGCCGCCAGAAACGCGAGCGCCGCGCACAACAGCACGCCGACCACCGCTTCGTGGCCGACCGTTTTCATCAACGCGCCGGCGACGAGCGGACCGCCGAAGCTCGCCGCGCTCCACGACGCGCCGACCAGCGAACTCGCCGACACCAGCGCGACACCGCGAAAGCGCTCGCAGCAGGCCACCAGCGACAGCGTGTAGATCGCGCCCGCGGCCGCGCCGAGCACATACAGCAGCGGCCAGCGCAGCCACGGCGAGCCGACTGCCCACGGCAGCAGCGGCAACAACGCGACGACCACGATGCCGCAGCCGATATGCATGCGTTCGCGGCCGAGCCGGTCGGCGAGCCAGCCGATCGGAAACTGCATCGTCGTATCGCCGAGCAGCAGCGCCGACGCGAACAGCACGGCCACTTCGCTCGACATGCCATGCGACATCGCGAACAGCGGCAGCAGCGATAGCGCGATCGGGTCGAACAGCGCGAAGAAGCCGGTGCCGATCACGAGCGCGGGCATGCGCGGCAGTACGCGGCGCCAGTCGCCGTGCCCGGCGTGTTCGTCGCTCGATGCGTGCGGTGTGGCACGGATCGTCGCGAGCAGCGGCGACGCAAGCAGGAATATCGCGCCCCACAGCACGAACCGTCCCTGCGTGAAGCCCGCGATTTGGCTCACCAGCACCGGGCCCGACATCTGGAACAGCGTGAAGTTGGTCGCGTAGATCGCGATCACGCGGCCGCGCGACGCATCGTCGGCGAGCTGGTTGACCCACGCTTCGCCGATCGTGAACAGCAGCATCAGCGCCGCGCCGCACAGCACGCGCAGCAGCGCCCATAGCCGCAGGTTCGCGGTGAGCTGCATCAATGCGGTCGCGCAAGCAACCACCAGCACCGCGCCGACGATCACCTGGCGGCCACCGAAGCGCGCCGCGATCCGGCCGGCGAGCGGCACCACGGCGAGACCGCCGCCCGCCTGCGCGGCGGTTCAACAGACCGACCGCGTCGGTGCCGTAACCGGCTTGAGCGAGCGCCAGAGCGGTGAGGGGAAGGGCGGCGCCGCTGCCGAGTCCGACGACAGCGACGCTCAGGATCAGCGCGAGGAAATCGCAGGTGAAGATGACTTTCATCGGCGGGGATGCTACTACGCGTGTGGGTCGCGCGTATCTTTGCCGCGAGATTTGCTCGATCTCGTGTGCGATCCTTACTCGATAGGCGCGGATTTGCTGCTCCGCGGCGGTATCGTCAGACCGTGCAGACGAATCTGCGTGAGGCGCTTGTCGTCAGCGACGCCGATCGCGAGCGCTGGCGCGATACCGTACCAGTGAGACACGGGGCCCCACGACAGGTAAAGGGTGCCGTCACGAGGCTCGTAAACGATCACCGGTGGTTCCATGTCGTCCGCATGTCCGTGCTCGTCGAATTCTGTCTCGATGTGCGGAGTTCTGTCGGTCGGGTCTGTGAGTGGTTCAGACATGCGCACCGTCCACCGCTCGGGATTCGTGTAAAAGTCCAACCGGGTCAACCGGCGATGCTGATCGAGAAGCATCGACAACGTGCCCGCCGTCAGGACATAGGAAGGCGTGCCGATGCCGAAGCGCACGTCCAGCAAGTCGCTGAGACTGCTTTGCGGTTCCCGCGGCGAAGGCAAAGGTGAATAATTGACCTCGCAGAACAGCGTGGAGCTTTCTTCATCCCACCGCACCGTGGCGGAAACGCCGGTGGCAGGGGCAGTCGTGTAGACGGTGGGATGCTTCATGGAAGAGGTTTATAGGCAAAGTGCAGAACGGTGTAGTCGCTCTCCCGCACGACGACTTCGAGCATATATGCTGTGCCATTGCGCGTGATTGGATAGGTGTATTGAAACACGCCAGTGTGCCCTGCGGGGTCGGCGGCACGTTTGCCATATTTCAGGGTAAGGCGAAGGATGTGAACGGGTACATAGCGTCCGGGATTTCCCATATGCGCGAGCGGTGCGGCGGCAAAACGCAAAGGCCGCTGCATCACCGCATGGTATCGCGTACGTAAACGAAACAGCGTGGTCCGGTCGATCGCGGAGCCTACTCCTCTTATCCCTGCTCGCGTGATGCCTCGAGTGCCAGCCGTCCAGATGCCTCCGACGAGAAACAGCACATCGAGCGGATCGATCAGCGGGGCTTCCAGCGGCTTTTCGCTCAAGGATTCCCCGCCGTCCAATGTATAGATACGGAATACGCCGGCTACTTCCTTCTTGTATCCAATGATGCAGCCGAGATCTTCGTCGAAAATGGCCTTTGCATCACGTGGAACGGTGGGTGGGCGGGCGTCGAAGAGAGCCCTGACTGTCGGTCTTTTACCATTCCAGGCAAACGACGATTCGGAGACTGTGTAAGGAAACGGCGTGGACATGTGTGGATAAACTGCCTGGCTCGAAATCGATGACAGCGGTCACGATTTGCTGTCACCGTCGGACGCGTTTGTGCGTCGCCGTCGAACTCGCGTGCGTTGAGAATTGGTGAGCCGACAACCTAGCACGATGGTCCGCACGCCGCGCCCGTCACTGCACGTCGCGAAAGCTGTGTTCGCGGAAAAGCGTGAGTGGAAGCGGGTATTGGCCTCGGCGCCCGGCTCAAGATCTGTTGCAGATCGTTTCCACTCGCTGGCTGAAATGCTGTCGAACGAGGCCTTACCCTCAGGGCCGCTCGTCGTTGCTGGCGGACATCGAACACTGGTGCATCGGCACGGAACAGCGGCTGTCGCGCGCCGGAATGGAATACCCCATTTCGCGCATCGTCAAAGTGCCCGGCAAGCTCACCCCGCCACGGCCACCCGCCGCTCGATCGACACCGACCACAACGTCAACAACAGCGCGCCGAGCGCGGTCGCGACGCCGACCCACGGGAGCGTCGTCAGCGGTGCGCCGGCGCCGATCGCCATGCCGCCGAGCCATGCGCCGGTCGCGTTGCCGAGGTTGAACGCCCCCTGATTCAGCGTCGACGCCAGATTCGGCGCGTGGCTCGCCCGATCGACGATCAGCATCTGCAGCGGCGGCACGATCGCGAATGCGAGCACCCCCCATACGAACACGGTCAGCATCGCCGGAGTGCGCGCGTGCATCGTGCCCGCGAACACGCACAGGATCACGACGATCGCCATCAGGAACGCGACCAGCGAGGGCATCAGCCGCCAGTCCGCGAGCTTGCCGCCGAGCGTGCTGCCGACCGTCAGGCCGAGGCCGAACAAGAGCAGCACCAGGGTGACCGCGTGCGGCGTGAAGCCGGTCACGTCTTCGAGAATCGGCGTGATGTAGGTGAAGGTCGAAAACAGGCTCGCCGACGCGAACACGCTGATACCGAGCACCATCAGCACCTGCGGGTTCTTCAGCACGCTGAATTCGCGCACGAGGCTCGCCTTGTGCATCTCGATCTTCGCGGGCAGGCACACCGCGAGCGCGGCCGCCGCCAGCACGCCGATGCCGGTCACGGCCCAGAAAGTAGCGCGCCAGCCGACCGCCTGGCCGAGCGCGGTGCCGAGCGGCACGCCGAGCACGTTGGCGAGCGTGAGGCCGGTGAACATCAGCGCGATTGCCTGCGCGCGGCGATTCGGCGCGACGAGCCCGGCCGCGACCACCGAGCCGATGCCGAAGAACGCGCCGTGGCAGAACGCGGTGACGATGCGCGCGGCCATCAGCACCGCGTAGCCCGGCGCGATCGCGCACAGCAGATTGCCGACGATGAACACGCCGATCAGGCTCATCAGGGCCTTTTTGCGCGGCATGTTGGCGACCGCGATCGCGACAATCGGCGCGCCGATCGTGACGCCGAGCGCATACGCGGACACCAGCATGCCAGCCGCCGGAATCGACACGGACAGATCGCGCGCGACATCGGGCAACAGACCCATGATGACGAACTCGGTGGTACCGATTCCAAACGCGGCAACGGCAAGGGCAAGCAGAGGCAATGGCATGGCGATGATGGGGTGTGACGCGTGAAGCGGCGCGAACAACGGGCGCCGGGCGGGCAATTCCGAAGGCGGAAACGCTGTCGCCGGCTAGGGAAAAACAGTAGGGGATTCTACCTAAGTCAAATCTGGCTTGCCGGCTGTCCGGAAAGCTGTTGTTTTTTGTGGAACGCGGCGGCGGGAGCCCGAGCCGCCAGGGGCGTTCAGCGCCGCGCGAGGTTGCGCCCGAGTGCCGCGCAGCCCGCATCCGTCAGCGCTTCGACCACGTTGCTGCGATCGTCGGGCTTGAAGTCGGCGATCCAGATCACGCGGCAATGTGCGGACGTGTCGGCCACGACCTGCAGCGTCGCATGATGATGCTCGAAGCGCCCGCCGCCCACCGAGTAGGCGAGCCGCATGTGGGCATCGTCGACGGCAATCACGCGTTCCTCGACCACGGTGCCGTCGGCGAAGGTAACCCAGCGCAGGTCGCCTTCCATGCGCGCCGCGATCAGCACGCCCGCGAATACGCGGGCGACCCCGGCGGGATCGCGCAGCACGGCCCATGCATCGGCCGCGGTGGTTGCCACGGCGATTTCCCGGTAGATCGTCGCCATCGCATTTCCTCCTGTGCGTTTCGGGCAACCCAGGTCTCGTGCGCGCGGGGGTGTCGCGACCGGCGATTGCAAACCTGTCACCGATCGCGCGGCGCCGACTTATCCGCGATCCGCGTCGAACGTGTCGCCATGACGGCCCGCGCCGGACGCAAAGCGCGCCGCGCCCGCCACGCCCTCGGCCAAGACCGCCGGGTAGCCGCCCGCGCCTTCGCGCCGCAATGCCTCGGCGAGATCGTCCAGCGTGCTGTTCTCGAGCGCGGAGCGACGATCGGCGAGCAGCGCCGCCTGCGGAAACGCGGCGAGCTCCGCGGCCAGTTGCTCGGCAGCCGCGCGCGCTTCGCCCTTCGGCACCACGCGGTTGGCGAGCCCGAACGAAAGCGCCTCGCGCGCATCGACCGCGCGGCCGGTCAGGATCAGATCGAGTGCACGCGACAGACCGATCAGTCGCGGCAGCCGGATCGTGCCGCCGTCGATCAGCGGAATGCCGACACGCCGGCAGAACACGCCGAGCACCGCATCTTCCTCGACGACGCGCAGGTCGCACATCGCGGCAAGCTCGAGCCCACCCGCCACCGCATAGCCGGCGATCGCGGCGATCACCGGCTTGCTGAAGGATGTGCGTGTCGGTCCCATCGGCCCCGGGCCGCTGCCGTCCGCGTGCAGCTCATTGCGGCGCGTCGCGTCGGCGAGCGCGCCGAGGTCCGCGCCCGCGCAAAATGTGCCGCCCGCGCCGAACAGCACGGCCGCGTGCCACGCCGGCTCGGCCTCGAAGCGGCTGAACGCAGCGCTCAACGCCTCGGCCACCTGCCGATCGACCGCATTGCGCCGCGCGGGCCTCTCCAGCACGATCGTAGCGACGCCGTTGCCGTCATTCGACTCGATTCGCACATGGTTATTAAAATATTGGAAGGCTATCATCGTTATGTATACCTGAAGGGTATCTGAAGCTCCCTGTTTGCCTGTCGATCAGGCAGTGTGGCCATGCGCTCATGCAGCGTAATTAATCCGGTAGGCTGTCATGTTTCCGTCACGTCCGGCTCGTAGCGTTAGCGCTCTATTAATGCTCTGGCGTTCTGCCGCCAGCTTGCCGAGCCTGCCTTTGTCCCTGCCTTTGCCCAATTCATCGCCGGCCCCCGCCCCGGGCTGCGCCGAAGCTGTCTGGATCGTGCCGTTGCACGAGCATGCGTGGTACGACCATGTGCGTCTGAAGCGCGTCTTCGTCGCTGACGGCACACGTCACCAGGTCGTGCTCGTCGATCTGCGCAAGCTGCTCGTGTGCGCGAATCGCGACAACACCGATTACGTGCTGAAGCCGGTCGCCGAATGGCACGCGGGCAAGGTCCGCGGCATTCGCGAGTTTCTCGATCCCGACAGCCCGCGGATTCCGCAGATGCCCTACGTGACGATCTCCACGCGTCGCGCGCCGGGATTGCTCGGCTGGGTCGGCATCGAGCGCGAGGGGGTGGTGGCGTTTCGCAACGGCCAGCATCGCGCGCGCTATCTGGCCGAGGCGGGCGCGCGCTGGTGTCCGGTCGAAGTGCACGAGCGCGAGGCGGGATTGCTGCGTGAGCTGTGCGGCGCGGCCGATGATGCCCGCACCGCGATTCGCGCGACCCAGTCGGGCAGCGACAGCGACGTCTAACTTTCGCGGTCCGCGGCAATTCGCGTACGCCACGGTTATCACGGCTACCCCGCCTGCACGACGTTGCGCGGCGTGCCCGCCTGCCACGCCGCGATGTTCGCGAGCGTGGTCTGCGCGATCTCGGTCATCGCCTCGCGCGTGAAGAACGCCTGGTGCGCGGTGACGATCACGTTCGGAAACATCAACAGACGCGCGAGCACGTCGTCCTGTAGCGGCAGATTCGAATGATCCTCGAAGAAGATGCCGCCTTCTTCCTCGTACACGTCGAGCCCGAGATGGCCGAGCTGGCCGTCCTTCAACGCGCCGATCAGTGCGTTCGCCTCGACGAGCCCGCCGCGCCCGGTGTTGATCAGCATCGCGCCGCGCTTCATCTTCGCCAGCGCGGCGCGGTCGATCAGGTGATAGGTGTCGGGCAACAGCGGGCAATGCAGACTGACGACGTCCGATTCGGCGAGCAAGGTATCGAGCGGCACGTAGCGCGCGCCGAGCGCGAGCAGTTCGTCGGCCGGCGGCTCCGGATCGTAGGCGAGCACCTGCATGCCGAAGCCCGCCATGATGCGCGCGAACACCCGGCCGATGATGCCCGCGCCGATCACGCCGACCGTCTTGCCATGCAGGTCGAAGCCGAGCAGCCCATGCAGCGAGAAGTCGCCTTCGCGCGTGCGCGCGACCGCGCGCGGCAGGCGCCGGTTCAGCGCGAGAATCAGCCCCACCGCATGTTCGGCGACCGCGTACGGCGAGTAGGCCGGTACGCGTGCGACCGGCATGCCGAGCCGCTCGGCCGCCGCGAGGTCGACGTGATTGAAGCCCGCCGAGCGCAGCGCGATCATGCGCGTGCCGCCCGCATGAAGCCGTTCGAGCGTGGCGGCGTCGACGCTGTCGTTGACGAACGGGCAGACCACGTCGTAGCCATGCGCGAGGATCGCGGTCTCGCTGTCGAGAGGGGATTCCTGGAAATGCAGTTCATAGCCATGCGCGGCATTGGCCTCGGTGAATGTATCGACGTCGTATTGATGACTGCTGAACAGGATCGTGCGCATATCGGGCTCCGAAGAAGCTGTTTCTCGATGTTAGGCGACTTCGCGAATGAAAGAGTAGGGTGATGTGGTGAACGCGGGTAACGCTCGCGCATGACGGCTGGCTACCTTGGCCAAAAAACTTGCGCGATCGCGCGGTTCGGTGAATGATCGGACGAACGGCCTCGAGCGGCGTGCCTGCCGCGAGGCCGTTCGTTCCTTTGCGCTTCACATTCATACACCGATCATGCCGACTTCAACCTCCACTACCGTTGCTTCGTCCGTCCCCTGTCCGATTGTCGAATCGCTCGACGCCATCCTTCCCGAAGAACCGCTGCTGATGATGGGCGCCGGCCCCGTGCCGATTCCCGCCGCGGTCGCGAAGGCCAATGCGATCGTGATCAACCATCTGGGCGGCACGATGGCGAAGGTGGTGAACCAGGTGAAAACGATGGCGCGCTACGTGTTCCAGACGCAGTCGAAGTGGGTGCTCGGCGTCGCGGGACCGGGATCGGGCGCGATGGAGATGGCGATCTCCAATCTCGCGTGGGAAGGCACGCGCATGCTGTGCATCAAGAATGGCTTCTTCAGCGACCGCATGGGCGAAATGGGCCGGCGCGTCGGCGCGCGCGTGAGCATGCTCGAAGTCGCGGACCGCACGGTCGCGAGTCTCGACCAGATCGCCGACGCGCTGCGCCGCGAGCGTCCCGAGGTCGTCACGGTCGTGCAGGGCGAGACCTCGAACACCGTGTGGAATCATCATCTGAAAGACATCGCCGCGCTTGCGAAGGAAGCGGGCGCGCTCGTGATCGTCGACGCTGTCTGCACGCTGAGCACGATGCCGCTCGAAATGGATATCTGGGGCATCGACGCGGTGATCACCGGCGGCCAGAAGGGCTTGTCATCGATTCCGGGCGTGTCGCTGATTGCGTTTTCAGACGCGGCCTGGGCGCGCGTCAAAGGCCGCACGGCGCCCAATACGCACTGGTGCCTCGATGCGTCGCTGGCGGAAAACTTCTGGCACAACGCCGGGTATCACTACACGGCGCCGGTGTCGGGCGTGCTCGCGCTGCACGAGGCGCTGCGGCTCGTCTGCGCGGAGACGCTGGAGAAGCGCTTCGCGCGCCATCTGAAATGCTCGCTCGCGTGGCAACAAGGCGTCACCGCGATGGGCCTGCAACTGTATGCGCCGGAGAATTGCCGCCTGAATTCGGTGGTCGGCATCGAAGTGCCGGACGGCCTCAGTCCCACCGACGTCTGCGCGCATATCTCGCGGCAGCATCAGGTGGAAATCTCCGGCTCGTTCGGTCTGCCGATCGTGCGTATCGGCCAGATGGGCGAACAGTGCCGCGAGCACAACCTGTTTCGCACCGTGCATGCGCTGGGCCGCACGATGGTCGATCTCGGCGTCAACGTCGATCTGCCGGCGGGTGTCGCGGCGCTCGAGCGCGGCTTGAGCGAAGGTAAATAAGCATTTTTCCGATGCGCTACGAATAGCATTCGCAGCGCATATCTTTTGTGCGATCCAGCACTTTATAGTCCCATTAGAAAGTTTTTTTCCGCCATTATCGTGTTGCAATAAATTAATGCTTCGCAACGTTTTTACATAACAATGGCGAAATCGTCCAAACCCTTACGGAATAAGGCTCTGCGCCTTTCTAAGGGGTTTTCTTCCTTTCTTACTTTCTATTGTTCTCTGTGCGCCGGCGCACGTATCGAGATCAGGCCGAAACGTAAAGTAGGTCAAGGCAAGAGCAGCGCAATGCTCACGCTGCGGTAAATCGCAAGACCATGATTCGACACACGGCGCGTGCCAGGACGTGCCTGCCGCGCTCATGCATGCATGCCGCCGGAACAAAGCTTTAACGCCAAAGCGCCCCCGCGAGGCGACAAAAAAGGATTTCTATCCGATTCGATAATTCGATCGCGTGGAGTCTCGAAGACTGTCTTCGAGGGTCCACGCACGTACGAAGCAAGGATATCGACACTATGGCGAGCGCATACGACTCAGGTCAATCGGCAGGGGTTATCGTTGGAGCAGAGTTGAACGGACTGGGGGTGGCGCGGTCGCTCGCGCAGGCCCGCGTTCCGGTTGTCGCAGTCGATACGAGGACCCGCGCGGCGACGTGGTGCCGACACGTTCATGCGCATCAGGTAAAGAGTTTTGTCGGGAAAATATTCGTTGATGAAATGATCGAACTCGGCAAGCGGTTCGATCGTCTGCCAGTTCTGATTCTGACCGACGAAGACGCGGTGCATGCGGTGTCGGAAAATCGGGCGGCTTTGTCGCACTGGTATCGGTTCCGCTTGCCGGCCGACGACACCGTCAAGATGTTGTCGAGCAAGGCGCGCTTTCACGAATTCGCGCAGCGGCATGGCTTTCCGGTGCCGCGCTCGGTCGTGCTCGACAAGCTTGCCGACATCGAACGGCTGGCCGAATTGCGCTACCCGTGCGTGCTGAAACCGGACGACAAGCGCAACGTGCTGCGCGGCGAGAAAGAACGCGCGGTGCGCGTCGACATGCTGCAGCATGCACGCGATCGCGCTATCGCGATGCTCGCGACGCCGGGCGGCATCATCGCGCAGGAGTGGATCGAGGGGCCTGACAGCAACATCCACTTCACGCTGTTCTATCGCGGCGCCGACGGCAACATGGTCAGCATGTTCACCGGCCGCAAGGTGTTGAGCTCGCCGCCGGGCGTCGGCAATACCGCGATCTGCGTGGCCGCGCCCGAAGCGCGCGGGACGCTCGAACCGCTGACGCGGCGCTTCGCCGAGCTGGCCGGTTTCGACGGCATGGGCAGCATCGAGTACAAGTGGGACGACAACTACAACGAGTTCGTGATGGTCGAGCCCACGGTCGGCCGCACGGACTGGCAGGAGGAGATCGCGACGCTGTGCGGCGTCAACATTCCGCTTGCCGCGTACCGCCATGAACTCGGCCTGCCATTGCCCGTCGAGCGCCTGAGCCGGCAACCGGTCGCGTGGCGCGCGACGTTTTCCGACCGGCCGCCGCCCGAATTGCTGAGCGAGCGCACGAAAATTTTCGATGGCTATTTCCGCTGGAACGATCCGTTCCCAGCGTTGCAGCACTATGTCGTGATGAATCCGCTGCGACGCATGAAGCGCAGCTGGAAAAAAGCGATCAGGGCGCCCGAGTCGCATCAGGCCAAAGCCTGACGCTGGCAACGAAAGCCGTTCCCCTGGAGACCAGCATGTCTTTGACCGATACCATCATCATTGGCGCGGGGCCCTACGGGTCATCTCTTGCCGCGCATCTGAAGGCCGCCGGCGTGGATCACCAGATCCTCGGGGAACCGATGGGAGCGTGGCGCAACTACATGCCGCCCGGCATGCTGCTGCGCTCCGAGGCTTTCGCGTCGAGCCTGCACGCGCCGCGCAGCGGCTTTACCGTCGAAGACTACTGCCGCCTGACAGGGCTGCCTTACCAACCGCTCGGCATGGCGCTGCCGCTCGAAACCTTCGTCGAGTACGGGCTGTGGTTCCAGTCGAATCTGGTCGGCGAAATCCAGCCGGTCGACGTGCTCGCATTGCGCCGCGTCGGCGATCAGTTCCGGCTGTCGCTCAGCGACGGCCGCTCGCTCGCCGCGCGCAGAGTCGTGATCGCGCTCGGCCTGAAGGGCTTCGCGCAAACCCCGCCGGCGCTGCGGGACTTGCCGGCGCAATATGCGTCGCATTCGGAGCTGTATGGGAACCTCGAGTGGGCGCGCGGCAAGGACATTGCGATCGTCGGCGGCGGGCAGTCGGCGCTCGGGCTGTCCGCGCTGCTCAACGAACTCGGCGCGCGCGCGCACGTGCTGATGCGCGAGAGCGGCGTGGTGTGGCATGAGCGGCCGCAGGGCGGTCGCAACATCCTGTCGCGCATCAAGGGGCCCGACGCGGGACTGGGGCGCGGCTGGCGCTCGCTGTTCCTGTCCGAGTTTCCCGGCGTGTTCCACATGCTCGATCCGCGACGCCGCAAGCAGATCATGGAGCACACGTACGGCGCGTCCGGCGCGTGGTGGCTGCACGATCGCGTGGTCGGCAAGGTGCAGATCTCGCATCGCACCGTGGTGCGCTCCGCGGCGGTCGAAAACGACCGCGTCGTACTGAACGTGCTGAGCGATGGCAAGCAAGCGCGGGTGAGCGCCGATCACGTGATCGCCGCGACTGGTTTCAAGACCGACATGCGGCAGCACGCGTTCCTGTCCAAAGATCTGGCCGACGCGATTTCGAATCAGGGCGGCATGCCCGATCTGACGTCGCACTACGAAACGCGCGTGCGCGGCCTCTATGTGATCGGACCCGCGTGCGCGCACAGCTTCGGGCCCGTGATGCGCTTCGTCTATGGAACCAAGCACGCGTCGCCGACCGTGGCGCGGCACATTATCGGTTCGTTGAAAGCGGGTGCGCGGCAACGCACGTGGCCCGTCGCCGATGCACCCATGCCGGAGCGCTCAGGTGAATAAAACCCAAGCAACGGGCGCGTCTGCGCGGTCGCACCTGTCCGACAGCTACCGCGGGCGCCGCATGAAGCGCTACAAGATGCTCGTGAAGGAGATGCTCGCGGGCTTCGTCCTGATTTCGGGTCTCGCGTGGTTCACGCGCAAGGTGCTGTGGCGCGATCGCGTGGCCGTGCTGCTTTATCACGATCCCGATCCGGACACGCTCGACCGTCACCTGACTTATCTCCGCAAGCTGTGCGAGTTCGTGCCGTTGACCGACGTCAGCGCGCCCGGCCGCGGCCGGCCACGCGTGGCGATCACGCTCGACGACGGCCACGCGGGCAACGCGAAGCTGTTGCCGGTGTTCATCAAGCACAACGTGCGCCCGACGATCTTCCTGTGCAGCCGCATCGTCGGACGGGCGCGCAGTCACTGGTGGCTGCATCCGGGCTCGCTGCGCGTCGGCCATGAACGTCTGAAGCGGATGACGAACGACGAGCGCCTCGCCGCGCTGGCGGCCCAAGGCTACCAGCAGGACGGCGATGACCGGCCGACCGGCCTGTCGATCGAAGCGCTGCAGGCGATGCGCGAGCACATCGACTTCCAGGCGCATACGCGCTTCCATCCGATCCTCACGCATTGCAGCGACGCTGAAAGCGAGGCCGAAATCCGCGACAGCCGCCATGAGATCGCGGCGCTGCTGCAACAACCGTGCGAGCACTTCGCGTATCCGAACGGCAATTACGGCGAACGCGAAGTGGAGTTCGTGCGGGCCGCCGGCTTCAAAACCGCGCGCACCTGCGACATCGGCTGGAACGATCAGCACACCGATCCGTACCGGCTGCGCACGATCATCATCGACGATGCGGCATCGACGCTGCGCTTCGCGGCGCAATTGAGCGGCATTGCGCTGTTTCTGCGCTATCTGCGCGAGGGTGGAGGCTGGCGCGGCAAGTTTCCGCAGTTTTGAACAGAGGGAGCGCCTGGACGAAGCGATTCGTCCGGGCAACGCCGTCCGGGTTTTTCGCGAGACGGCACGAGGGGCATACGACAGGAGGGGACATGCAGCGCTGCAGGGTACTGGTGATCAACGATTACGCGCACATGGGCGGCGCGGAAGTGGTCTATCAACAATCGGCCGAGCTGTTGGGCACGCTGCCCGGCGTCGAGGTCGAGCGTTTCGACGATAGCCAGTTTTCCGCGCGCTCGACGATGCTGTCGCGCTCCTGGAACACGACCGCCGCGCGCGCGCTCGAAAAGGCGCTGCATCGTTTCCGGCCGCATCGGCTGATGGTGCACAACTACCACAACGTGCTGTCGCCTTCGATTCTCAGCGTGATCGCGCGGCACGAGCGTCAGTTCGGTTATCGCGCGTATCACACCTGCCACGACTATCACCTCGTCTACTACAACCCGTCGCTGCAGTACTTCGACAAGGATAAGCGTCCGATCATTCTGCCGCTCGACGTGCTGCGCACACGCGCGGTCTTCACGTTGCGGCCGACGCCGAAGGGCCTCGTGCACGATCTGATGACGAAGGCGTGGTGGCACGCGGTGCGCGCGGCCTATCAGCCCGCGCGCGTGTTCGACAGGATCTTGTGTCCGAGCCTGTTCATGCAGCAGGCGCTGCATCGCGTCGGCATCGAGAATACGGTCATCGTGCACAATCCGTCGGCGGTGCCCAGCGCGATGCCAATCGTCACGGTGCGTGACAAGGAGCGCTTCAACCTCGCGTTCGTCGGACGGATCTCGCCGGAGAAAGGCCTGCTGCAATTTCTGACGCTCTGCGAGGCGACGGGCTTCGAGCGCATCAATTGCATCGGCGTGTACGGCGACGGCCCGGACCGCGCGGCGATCGAGCAGCGCTACGCGTCGCTGATCGCACAGCGCAAGCTGATTCTGTTCGGCACGATGCCGCAGCAGCAGTTGTTTCCCGCCATGCGCGAGTTCGCCGATGCGGTGGTCGTGCCGTCGGTGGGCGCGGAGAACGCGCCGCTTGTCGTGATCGAGGCGGCGATGCTCGGTCTGCCGGTGCTGGTTCGCGATGGCGGCAGCATGGCGGTGACCGCGGAATCGGTCGGCAACAAGATCAAGTTCAAGTTCGAACCGGGCAGCCTGAAACAGGCGCTCGGCGAACTCGCCATTCATCTGGCCGATGAGCACAGAAAGTACGACGTCGAAGAATATCTGCCCGAGCATTACGCGCGGCGTCTGGCTGAAATCATGCACATCGGCGAAAGTTCGACGCACGTCGCGCCGTCGCGCCGTCGCGCGCGCTATGCGGATAATCCGCGTCCGGCGCCCTGAAAATAGTCGGCGCTGATTGTGGCAAACGGCGTGTATATCCGTGCCGTTATCGTCGCTTTAAACACGTGTTTTTTATCGCGTGATTTGTCTGAAGCAATCCTGCAGCAATCGGCTTTTGTGTGCGCTGCCGAACGTTGTAAGGACGGGCTCTCTGAATATTATGATCGCCAAGGAAAGGCATTTTATCGAGCGCTGAAGCGCGTGGCTCGACAGAGTAAACGAGGCCGCGGTGACGGCGCGGAGTTGGCGATGACCGGCTCAATCGGTCGGCGAAAAAGCCAGACTCATCAGAACAAAAGCATGTGCATGTCGTGAGCGTTTGCGTGGAAAAACGGCGGACGAGACGCGGCTAATCGGGGAATCTTCGCGACCGGGCCCGGCAGTCAGTTCAAACCAAACAGGAATGTGGCCGCAAGCGGCCACATCGGCGATACGGGGGGTCCAGACGGTGATGCGCTACAACTCAGCGCACGCTGTACGGATCGGCGGTCTCGGGAGACGCGTAGGTCTGGTCTGAATTCCACAAATCGCTGCCGTAGGGGTCCGCTGAGTTCTTGCCGCGGACAGGCTGTGCAACGCTTGTACGTTTCTGCTTCGGAAGGCTGTTCTTGGTTTGGGTGTACACGTTGGGCGCGACATAGCGGTTCTTTTTAGCGTACGCGAAATCCGACGAGGAGCCGTAGAGCGTGGTGGAACTGGCCGCATGAGGCGTCATCGCGTCGAGTTGCGAGTGTTTGGCGACATAACTCGGCGCATAAGCCGAAGAGGCGGCGGACACGATGCTCTGGGCGTAACCCACCTGGGCGCTCAGGAATACCGGTATTACGGCGGCAAGAAGTTTTTTCATTTCGGGATCCGTAAGAAAGCATGTGGTGCGATGTTAGGGAAAAGAGCCGACCTCGCATAGGCGCTGTTACACACAAAGGTAGCCGATGTGGCGTCAATCAGCTACCCCCGTCCGATCGAGGCGGTCAGCTCGCTGGACACAGGCGTGACTGGATGCGGCGACGTGCCGGTCCCGGCGCCGGGAACAAGTGGCAAACCGTCGAGACTTTGGGAGAACTCGCATGAACCAAAGCAGTGCACCGTTCGATAGCCGCAACAACAACAGCGAACATGCGCCGGCCGGCTTCGCGAATTATCTGGATGCGCTGTACGACAATCGCAAGCTGATTGCCATCACGACGGCCATCGCGGTCGCGCTCGGCATCGCTTATTCGGTGTTCTCCGAACCCGTGTATCGCGCGGACATTCTGGTGCAGGTCGAGGAGAACGCGGGTACCTCGTCCAGGAGCGTGATCGGCGACGTGTCCGCGATGTTCGACGTGAAGACCGCGACGTCAGGCGAGGCACAGGTGATCGGCTCGCGCATGGTGGTGGGCCGAGCGGTCGACAAGCTCAATCTCGACATCGAAGCGGCGCCGCGCTACTTCCCGCTGTTCGGCCGCTGGCTCGGCCGTCATTCCGATCATCTGTCGACGCCGGGACCGCACGGCTACGTGTACGGCAACGAGCGCATCACGGTGTCGAAATTCGACGTCCCCGAAGAGCTATTCGACCGTCCGTTCGTGCTGAAGATGGGCGAGGGATCGAGCTACGAGCTGCAATACGGCAAGCTGAAGCTCGAAGGCACGGTCGGCCAACCGCTGAGCGCGACGACCAACTACGGGCCGCTCACGCTCGTCGTCGACCGGATCGAGGCGAATCCCGGCGCGACCTTCGAAGTGCGGCGCCAGTCCGCGCTGACGACGACCGAAAAGCTGCGCAAGGAACTGACGATCTCGGAAAAAGGCAAGGAATCGGACATCCTCGGCGTGTCGCTCGAAGGCAGCGATCCGAAGAAGATCAGCGCGATTCTCGCGACGATCGCTGGCGAATACGTGAGCCAGAACCTGAAGCGCAAATCCGAGGAAGCGGAGCGTTCGATCCGTTTCCTCGAAATACAGCTTCCGGAAATGCGCCAGCAGCTTTCCGCTTCGGAAACGCGCTTCAACGACTTCCGCGCGAAGCATGGCACCGTCGATCTCGGCGAGGAAGCGACCAACCTGCTGCAGTTGTCGGTTCAGGCGCAGACGCGGCTCGCGGAACTTCAACAGAAGCGCAATGAACTGCTGACGCGCTTCACCGAGCAGCATCCGGCCGTGCAGTCGGTCAACGCGCAGTTGCATGCGGCGCAACAGGAAGCGAAAGATCTCGCGAGCCGGACGCAATCGCTGCCGCCGCTCGAACAGAACGTGCTGCGTCTGCAGCGCGACGTGCAGGTCGGCACCGAGCTCGATACGTCGCTGCGCAATACGCTCGAACAGCTGAAGCTGATCAAGGCGGGTAAGTCCGGCAACGTGCGCATCGTCGACGGCGCCGTCGCGCCCGATACGCCGGTGCGGCCCAAGCCGCTGCTGATCATCATCGGCGCGCTGATGCTGGGCGTGTTCGTCGGCTCGGTGATCGCGCTCGTGCGTCAGCGTCTGTTCGACGCGATCGACGATCCGTACGAAGTCGAGCTGCGCACCGGTTTGCCGGTCTACGCGAGCGTGCCGTTCAGCCGTCAGGAAGAGCGGTTCGCGCACAGCCGTCGCCGTCCGGAATCGAAGGCGCTCGTGCTTGCGGGCGAAGCGGTGATCGATCCGGCCATCGAAAGTCTGCGTGGCTTTCGCACCGCGCTCGAATTCACGATGACCAAGGCGCGCAACCATATCGTGCTGATCACGGGCCCGACGCCGGGCATCGGCAAGTCGTTCGTGTCGCTGAATCTCGCCGCGGTAATCGGCGCGACCGGCAAGCGCGTCCTGCTGATCGACGGCGACCTGCGTCGCGGCTTCCTGCATCGGCATCTCGGCGGCGATCGCGGTCCCGGCCTCACCGATCTGATCCAGGGCGCGTACCGTCCCGAGGAGCTGATTCGCGCGACCCGTTTCCAGGGTGTCGACTTCATCGCGAGCGGCCGCCAGGTGGCGAGCCCGAGCGACGTGCTGTCGAACACACGGCTCGAAGCGGTGCTGCGCCAGGTCGCGACCGGCTACGACGTCGTGCTGCTCGACGGACCGCCGGTGCTGCTCGCCGCGGATGCGGTCCGGCTCGCCTGCGTGGCAGGTACGACGTTCTTCGTCGCGCGTCAGGGTGTCACGGGCATCGGCGAGCTGCGTGAGTCGGTCCGCCAGATGCAGAAGGTCGGCCTGCCGGTGCGCGGCGTGATCATGAACGGACTGCGGATGCGGCCGGGACGCTACAGCTACGGTTACGGACGCTATCGCTACGCGGCCTACATCTACAAACCGTACGACAGATAAGCCCGGGCGCCTGGTTCGCGACGCGCCCGCGGTGCGGGGCGTAGCGCCCGACTGGACCGATCAGAACACCAACATGGCAATGCGAAGGGATCTTACGGCCGCGCCTGCCGAGCGCACACCGTACAGGCAAGGGACTACTCGGATGAAACAGCTATTTGTCACGCCGTTTCTGCCTCAGAAAAACGCGCCGCAAGCTGGCCACCGTTTGGCCTACGACTACCTGATCAAACTGAGCGCGGAATCGGAGCTCGACGTGCTGATCGTGTCGCGCGTGCCGGTCGACGAAAAAGCCATCGAGTTCCGCGCGAACGTGCGCAACGTGTACATCCAGTACGTGAGCCGGTTCGACCTGATTCCGTCGTTCCTCGCGAATCCGCTGACTTTTTCACCGCGCCTGTTCTCGCGCTATAAGCCCGCGATCGGCAAGTTCCTCTGCGAGCTCGTCGACAGGAACCGATACGACACCGTGCGGCTCGAGTTCTCACAATGCTTTGCGTATGCCCAGAATCTGCGCGAGCGTTTCCACGACCGCGTGAAGATCGTGATGTGCGCGCATGACTTGCAGATCCAGGTCATCTTGCGCGTCAAGTCCATCGAAGGATGGCTGTTCACCCGGCAGACCTTCATGCTCGAGCAGCGTCTGCTGAAGCTGGCCGACAAGGTGCTCGTGCTGTCCAGCAAGGACGCGCAGCTGATCAACGGCCTGTACCCCGGGGTCGGCACGTTGCAGGTCGTGCCGATCTCACTGCCGGCGTTTCTGAAGGAAGTGCGGCGCTCGAAAGACACGGTCGAGAAAGGCAACATCCTGTTCTGGGGGGCGATGCAACGCCGTGAAAACGAAGAGGCGCTGCTCAATTTCATCGACACGATTTTTCTGCCGCTGCGCCGGCGCGGCCTGCAACTGAAGCTGTTCGTGGTCGGCTCCGATCCGAGCGACCGCGTAAAGCGCCTGAATGGCGACGATATTTGCGTGACCGGCTTCGTCGAAAATCCGGGCAAGTACTTCGAGTCCGCCGATATCGGCGTGGTGCCGCTGCTGTCGGGCGCCGGCGTCAAGCTCAAGACGCTCGAAATGCTCGCGGCGAAACTGCCGGTCGTCTCGACGCCGCTCGGCGCGGAAGGCGTCGAACACGACGGCACCTTGCTCAACGTCTGCGAAATCGATGAGTTCCAGGACGTGATCGAGCGCATCTACCGCGGTGATCCGGTCAACGTCAACGCCTCCGTGGCGTATCAGGCCTGACACCATGATCGCAACCATCGCCTATCTGCTGGCCGTCGTGCTGTGTGCCTCGCGCGGCGTGCTCGAGTATCTGATCGGCAAGGACGCCGCCTATCTGATCCAGGTCGGCGGCATCGTCGGGCTGCTCGTGTGGTACATCTCGCCGACGGCGATCGCCGCTTACTTCCGCGACGAAGGACGCCTGTCGTTCGGCTTTCTCGTGGGCATGCTGTTCTCGACCGGGCTGTCGATCGTCGCGACGCTCGCGCTCACCGGTGAGTTCGGGCCGTCCTATCTGTTCGTCTTCATCTTCACGCTGTTCATCTACTTCTACGCGATCTCGAACTATCAGAGGCGCTTCGTGCAGCCGCGCGTCGCCTATGCGGGGCTCGTGCTGATCGCGCTGATCGAGGCGGGTGTCGCGCTCGCGCAGCAGCAGAACGTCTTCCCGATCGATCTGCCCGGCGCGACGTACGGCTTCGACAATCTGCGCGCGCCGTCGCTGACCGGCAGCTATCTGCACTACCCGCTGTTCGTCGCGATTGCCGCGTCGCTGTGCGGCGTCGACTATCTGGTGCGCAGGAACGTGCTGTCGGGCCTCGCGTGCGCGGTGCTCAGCTTCGCGATTTTCTCGGCGCTGTCGCGCAGCGGCATGCTGATCATTCTCGGCACGTTCGGGCTCGCGTTCGTGCAGGCGCCGATCCAGTTCATCACGAGAAACGCGAAACTGATCGTTGCCACCGTGTTCGCGACGATGGCAATCATGATCTTCGGCGTCGCGGTGAGCAGTCAGAACGATAGTGTCGTCAACGTCGGCACGGAACGGATGATGGGCGCGACCGATCTGCAATCGGACGGCAACGACGGCCGCACCGAAGCATGGGAAAAGGCCAAGTCGCTCGTATTGCCGGTCAACGTGATCGCCGGCACGTACTTTGGGCTCGTCACGAACTCGGCACCCGAGCCGGTGAAACAGGAGTTCGGCGTCGTCGAATCGAGCGTGCTGCAGCAGATTCTGAATATCGGCCTGATGGGCGCGATCTTCTATTACGGCGTGCTGATATCGGTGACGAAACTCGCGAGCAGCGCGAGCCGGATTTCGTTGTGCATGTGGGCCGCTTTATTTCAAACGCTCTTCTATCAATCGATCGAAGTGATTCCGTTTGTCTTCATCCTGATGACATTGCCAGTGTTCGATTACGTGGGCGGACCGCGTCCAGACAGCACGTAGCGAACCAGAAGGCAGTGCGCTCCAGATCGTCTGCATCGCGCGGACGAGCAGTGGGTAGTCGGTAGTGCGCGCGAACAGCGCGAAGCAAGGTGCAAGAACCAGAAAGCCGTGTTTGGGGGTAATTCCACGAACACCTGATGTAAAGCAGGAGGTGGGGATGAACCTGAAGGGAATGTTTAGCGTGGTGATCGTCAATTACAACACGCCAAAACTGGTCGGAAATTGCGTGCGCTCCGTGCTAGAACTTTCGATTGCGGATAAGGAGGACATCGTCGTGGTGGACAACGCTTCACCCGACAATTCGTTTTCCTATCTGAGGGAGACGCTTCCGACGGGAGTGAGGCTCGTCAAAACGTCGATCAATCGCGGCTTCGGAGCCGGCGTCAATTTCGGCATGGTCGGTTGTCTGCGCGAACTCGTGCTCGTGCTGAACCCGGACACCTATTTCGTCGATACATCGCTCGAAAACGCGGTGCAGTTGTTCAGAACGGAGAAGGATGTCGGCCTCGTCGGTCTCGATCTGGTCTATCCGGATGGCGAGCGGCAGTTTTCCGCGCGGCGCTTTTATTCGGTGCTCGACATACTCGGCCGGCGTTCGCCGCTCGGGCGGCTCGGCGCGTTCAAGCGCCGCATCGACAACCACATGATGCGCGAAGCGTGGGCCGCGGGCACGCCGTTCGAGGCCGACTGGGTGCTGGGCACGGGCTTTATCGTGCGGCGCGCGCTATTCGGCGAACTCGGCGGCATGGACGAGCACTTCTTTCTCTATATGGAGGACGTCGATTTTTGCGCGCGCATCTGGCAGGCGGGCTACCGCGTGCTGTGCGTGCCGGGCGCGCGACTCACGCACGAGCATCAGCGTGCGTCGGCAGCGGGCTTCCTGAGCAAGGCGGGGCGCCGGCATATGAACAGCTTGTGGCGTTTCAGCCGCAAGTATCGTGTGCCGCTGTTCAGACCGCCAGGCGTGCAGGGCCTGAGTCGCAGCGCGAAGGCGCGTGCGGTGCCGGTCCCCGTCCCCGTGACCGTGAGCGCGCGTCCGGCGGCCGCCGAGCAGGGGCAAAGCATCACGGTGGACTGATGCCTGTCGATGTCTCGACGTGAAAAAAGAACGGAGTAACGCAATGGGGGAAGGCTAGATGAAAACCCGGCGACAGGCGCTCAAGACGTTCCTGCTCGGCGGCCTGGCCGGGGCCAGTGCAAGCACAGCCGATTTGGGCATCGCGCGCGCGACGGGGCACGCGCTGCGCGAGCGCGGCGCGTTCGCGAGTATGGGCAACGGCGCCGGCGACGGCGCCGGCGGCATCCTGCGCGTCGCCGCGTCCGTGCCCGAGCGCGCCGCATCGGAACCGGTTGCGCCGAGCTATCTGAAGACGCTCAGCGATATCGTCGCGGGACTCGAGGTCAGCGTCGCGCGCTTCGTCGATCCGCACCGGCTGGCGGCGATCCAGCGCGGCGCGTCCGGTTACGACTGCGGCGCTGAACTCAGGCAAGCGTTCGCGAGCGGTGCGCGCGGGTTGTATCTACCGCGCGGCATCTGGCGTTACACCGGCGACCTGGCCACCGCGAACGGCTCGAGACTGCGGGGCGACGGCGGCGGCGAATACGTGGTGATCACCGACATCGCGATGGGGGCGACCGTGCTGGAGAGACAGGACTCGGGCGGCCCGAGGTCGGCGGCGCTGACGCTGGGCGACGCGGCGTTCGTCGAGCATGTGCAGGTGCGGCCCGCGCATTACGACAAGGTCATCTACTACCTCGCCAACTATCCGGCGCACACCGGCAACACGGCGATCGGCATCCACTTCGGTACGTCGGCCGGGGCGAGTCATTGCACGGCGATCGGTTTTTCGCGCGCGGGCTACGAACTCGGCGTCACCTCGACGCTCGAGCGCTGCTATGCGTACATGTGCGAGCGCGGCTTCTACGCGACCGAGCACACCGACGGCTCGCTGATCAATTGCATCGGCATGTTCTGCCATACGGCCGGCGCCGATATCGTCGACAACTTCTGGCAGGTGATCGGCGGACGCTGGGAATGGAACGCGCGACACGGCGTGATTCTCGGCGCGGAGTCGCTGATCGTCGGCGCGGTGTTCGATCGCAATGGCTTTGCCGGCGTCTATATGAAGAGCGGCAACTGGGGCAAGGTGGTGAACGGCAATTACTTCTCGCGCAACGGTTGCGGCGGCGACGGCAAGATCGGCCGCTGGAAATTCTCGACGCGCGGCCATCCGTCGTACCTCGATGTGCCGCCCGGTCAGAGTTGCCACATCCAGATCGATTACCAGCAGGCGGCGACGATCGTGGGCAATCGCTACCGCCCCGGCCAGGACGACGAGAACGCCGGCTGCGACGGCCCGCAGTTCGTGTACGGCAGCTCGACCGCGCCGGGCAGCACACCGCTCGACGGCATCACGATTCAGGGCAATTTCGGCGATCGCGCGGGCGACACGATAGTCGGTTACGCCAAGGCGTATCCGGGCGGCGGCGCGATCGCGGGCGGCAAGGACGCGAGCCTCGTGCATGCGCTGAATCTCGGCGTCGGCTACGAACGCGGCGGCGTCGCGGCGGCGCTGCATTGCGGAAACCAGACCGTGTCGCAGGAGACGACGCGCATCGCGATCAACGTGCTGCGCTCGACCTCGGGCCGCGTGGTGTTGCGCGTGGCGACACGCGGCCATGCTCTACTCGCCGAAATCCTGTTCGCAACCGACGCAACCGATGCCAACTACAAGACCGTGGTAAGCAATCTGATCGGCAATGCGGTGAAGAGCGCGGTGTTGAACGCAAATGGCGAAGACGATCGCTACAACAAGATCGATATCGCACTAAGTGAACCTGCTTTCGTGTCGTACTCTGTTTTTTCGACGTGAGTTTTAACCGCCTACTGCAAACAGGACGATTGTGTCGACGAGAAACGTCATCATCGCGCTGTATTCGGTGTACGCACTGAACTACGTGCTGCCGCTCGTTACGTTGCCGTATCTGTCGCACGTACTTGGGCCGGCCGGGTTGGGCGTGATCGGTTACGCGCAATCGATTTCGCAGATTCTTCTCGTCATCGTCGACTTCGGCTTCGGCCTGTCGAGCGCGCGCAAGGTGGCGGTGCACATCGATAACCCGGAGGTCGTGAACCGCATCTACTGGTCGACCACGATCGGCCGCGCGATTCTCGCGTTGCTGTGCTCGCTGGTGCTGGTCGGCTGGGCCTTCGCCGCGCACATGTCGCCGCAGGAGCGCGGTGCGACGCTGCTGGGCTCGCTCGTGATCTGGGGCGGCGTGCTGACGCCCGGCTGCTTCTACGAAGGCACGCAGCGCCTGCCGGTGCTCGCGGGCACGCTGCTCGCGACGCGCGTGGGTCTGCTGATTCCGCTGTTCCTGTTCGTGAGGACTCGCGACGACGTGATGCTCGCGGCCGCTTTGCAATATGCGCCGACCTTCGTGTGCGGCGTGATCCTGATGGGCGCGCTGATCTGGAAGCGCGAGATCCTGCTGAGCGTGCGGGTCAGTTGGGCCGACGTGATGGCCGAGGCGAAAGAGGCGTATCACATCTTTCTCGGTTCGGCGCTGACGTCCGTGTACATGTACGCGAACGTGATCATGCTGCGCATGATCAGCGGCCCGGGCGCGGTCGGCTATTACGTGGCGGCCGAGCGACTCACCAACGCGCTACGCGCGTGCACGGCGCCGGCCATCCAGGCGTTCTTTCCGAAGATCTGCGTCGCTTACGAGCGCAACGACATCGCCTATATCCACAAGGTCAACCGCGGCTTCATGGTCGCGTTCGCGGCGTCGGCGGTGCTGATTCTGGTTGGCTTTACGGTGCTCGGCGAATGGTTCGTCGGACGTTTTCTCGGCGAGGCGTTCGGCGAGACGTTCCGCATTTTGCGCATTCTCGTGTTCGTGCCGGCGATCGTCGGCATGACGACGACCCAGGTGATGCTGACGATCATCGCGTCGGGCAATCAGTCGTTGCTGAAGCGGATCTATATCTACGGCGCGCTGTTCCATCTGGTGCAGGCACCGATCAGCATCTACTTCTGGGGCGGTGTCGGCACCGCGTGCTCGGTGGCCGCCACCGAGCTGTTCATGCTGATCGGCGTGTACAACGTGTCGAGCCGAATCAATCACGGCCAGATCGCGGTTCGCGCGCAGACGACGATCAAGCAGGAGATGGCGGCGGAGAGAGATTAGCCGCGAGGATGGACAGCGGGATCGAATGGCCGCGGCGCGCGTCGTGAAGACTTTGCGCGTCGCGGCCTTGTTGCGTCAGCGCCGCGCGTTCGTTGCGCGCGTTCACTGCGAGGGCTTACTGCGCGGTAGACAGACCGGTTACTTTCGCGTTGCGCAGATACAGCACCGTCGACAGCACGACCGCCGCGGCAGCCGCGATCGCGGCAAACAGGAACACCGAGCCGTAACCGAACTCGCCGGCGATATACCCCGCCAGCGGCCCGGTAATGCCGAGCGACAGATCGAGAAACACCGAGTACGCGGACAGCGCTGCGCCGCGGCTCGCCGGCGGCACGAGCCCGACCGCCTCGACGCCGAGCGCCGGAAACACCAGCGCGAAGCCAAAGCCGGTCAGCGCGGCGCCCGCGAGCGCGATATGCGGCTCGGGCGCGAGCCACAGCATCAACAGACCCGCGCATTCGAACGAGAACGACGCGATTGCCACACGAAAGCCGCCGTAGGTCTTGATCGTGTTCGCGAACAGCAGGCGCGCGCCGATGAACAGCGTGCCGAACAGCGTCAGCGACAGCGCCGCATTCGGCCAGTGCTTCGCCGCATAGAACAGCGTGATGAAGGTCGCGATCGAACCGAAGCCGGCCGAGCCGAGCGCGAGACCTATGCCGTGCGGCAGCACGCGCGTCAGCACGCTGCGATACGACATCCGCTCGCCGTGCACGACCGGCACCGGCGCGATCAGACGCGCGAGGTAATAGCCGAGCCCCGCGAGCGCGATCACCAGAATGCCGAGCGCGGTAAAGCCGATCGAGCGCGAGATCATCACGCCGAGCGGTGCGCCGATCGCGAGTGCGCCGTAGGTCGCGATGCCGTTCCACGAAATCACGCGGGCGTTGTTGGAGGTGCCGACCCGGCCGATTCCCCACAGGATCGCGCCGGTGCCGCACAGGCTCTCGCCGAAACCGAGCACGAGCCGGCTGCACACGAGCAGTGCGAGGCTCAGCCCCGGCCAGCGACCGGTCAGCGCGGCGAGCAACAGCAGCACGCCGCTCGCGCCGCAGCCGAGCAGACCGATCGACACCGTGCGCTTCGGCCCGAGCGTATCGGCCGAGCGGCCCGCGAGCGGCCGCGACGCGAGCGTCGCGAGGTACTGCACGCTGATCGCCGCGCCGGCCAGCACCGCGCTGTAGCCGAGGTCGCCGTGCACATAACCGGGCAGCACCGCGAGCGGAATACCGATCGCGAGGTAGCAAAGAAAGGTGAAAAAGACGACCGGGATGATCTGCAGGGTCGTCGCAAATTCGCTGCGGGCGGACGCGGAGTCGGTGGACATCGGGAAAACCAGACTTGAATTCGGCGGGAAGGCGTGATTCTCCCATGGAACCGATTCCCTTGCAGGATTTGCTTAAAAATGGGACGAATCAATGGCGGGTCATATCGCGCGAACAATATGTCCCCCATGCGATTCGAGCTATGGGTTGCGTTTATTGACGGTGATAGCTTTCAAACCATCGACGCGGCGTGTCCGCGCAAACACGGAACAGACGAGAGCACCGAGACATGACCGAGCCGATTCGTTTCTATCACCGCAACGCGATCCGCGAAATCGAGGACGCGCCCGTCACCCGCACGGTGCTGCAGTATCTGCGCGAGGACGCGCATTGCACCGGCACCAAGGAGGGCTGCGCCGAAGGCGACTGCGGCGCCTGCACCGTCGTGATCGGCGAGCGCAATCCGGCGGGCGGCGTCGAGTTCAAGGCGGTCAACGCCTGCATCCAGTTCGTGCCGACCCTCGACGGCCGCGCGCTCTTCACGGTCGAAGACCTGCGCCAGCCGGACGGCTCGCTGCATCCGGTGCAGCAGGCGATGGTGGACTGCCACGGCTCGCAGTGCGGCTTCTGCACGCCGGGCTTCATCATGTCGATGTGGGCGCTCTACGAGAAGCACGGCCACGAGCATGGCTGCGCGAACCGCACGGTGCCGTCGCGCGAGGCGATCGGCAATGCGCTGACCGGCAACCTGTGCCGCTGCACCGGCTACCGGCCGATCGTCGACGCGGCCGAGCGCATGTTCGACGCGCCCGCGCCGCAAGCGCCAGTCGACGTAAAGGCGCTCGCCGACACGCTCGCGACGCTCGAACGCCGCGACACGTTTCAGTACGAGCACGCGGGCCAGCGCTTCGCCGCGCCGCGCACGGTCGCGGCGCTCGCGCGGATCAAACAGCAGGAACCGGCCGCGCGCCTGCTCGCGGGCAGCACCGACATCGGCCTGTGGGTCACCAAGCAGATGCGCGAGCTCGGCGACCTCGTCTACGTCGGACAGATCGCCGAGCTGCAAAAGCTCGAAACCAATGACGACTGGATCGAGATCGGCGCCGGCGTCAGCGTCGAAAAAGCGTATGCCGAGATCGCGAAGCAGTACCCGGAGCTGACCGAAATGTGGCAGCGCTTCGCGTCGCTGCCGATCCGCAACGCCGGCACGCTCGGCGGCAACATCGCGAACGGCTCGCCGATCGGCGATTCGATGCCGGGGCTGATCGCGCTCGGCGCGCGCGTGATCGTGCGGGGCGGCGACATCGAGCGCGAAATGCCGCTCGAAGACCTGTACCTCGCGTATCAGAAGAAGGACATGGCCGGGCACGAGTTCGTCGTCGGCCTGAAGGTGCCCGCGCGCGGCGGGGCGCGCGCTAACCTGCGCTTTCGTACCTACAAGCTGTCGAAGCGCTTCGATTCGGATATCTCGGCCGTCTGCGCGGCGTTCTCGTTCATCGCCGACGGCGACGCGATCCGCGAGCCGCGCATCGCGTTCGGCGGCATGGCCGCGACGCCGAAGCGCGCGCTCAATGCCGAAGCCGTGCTGCGCGACGCCGAATGGCACGAGGCGACCGCGCAGGCCGCGATGCTCGCGCTGGGCACCGACTACGCGCCGCTCACCGACATGCGCGCGAGCAGCGACTACCGCCTCGAAGCGGCGAAGAACACGCTGTACCGCTTCTGGCTCGAAACGCGCGCGCGGCAGCCGCTGCCGAAGAGCGCGCTCGACGTGCGCGCGGTCGCGCCGGCCGGCGCGAGCGCCTGAGCGCCGCGCGTCCCCGAGAATACGGAGAACACAACCATGAACCAGCAAGCCGAACCGTTCCTGAAAGAGGTTCAGGAACTCGACGACTTCACCCAGGTGCACGTGTCGCGTCCGCACGAGTCCGCGCATCTGCACGTAAGCGGCCGCGCGACCTACACCGACGACATTCCCGAGCTGGCCGGCACGCTGCACGCGGCGCTGGGACTGTCGTCGAAGGCGCACGCGAAGATCGTCTCGATCGCGCTCGACAAGGTGCGCGCGACGCCCGGCGTCGTCGCGGTCTTCACCGCCGACGACATCCCCGGCGTCAACGACGTCGGCCCGATCGTTCATGGCGACGATCCGATCCTCGCCGACGGCGTCGTGCAATACGTCGGCCAGCCGATGCTGATCGTGGTCGCGACGTCGCACGAGGTGGCGCGTCTCGGCGCACGGCGCGCCGAGGTGGTCTACGAGGAACTGCCGGCGGTGCTGAGCGCGCAGCAGGCGCGCGCCGCGAACCAGTTCGTGCTGCCGCCGATGAAGCTCGCGCGCGGCGACGCCGGCACGAAGATCGCGCGTGCCGCGCATCGCGCGGCCGGTGAGATGTGGCTCGGCGGCCAGGAGCAGTTCTATCTGGAAGGGCAGATCTCGTACGCGGTGCCGAAGGACGACGACGGCATGCACGTCTACTGCTCGACCCAGCATCCGACCGAAATGCAGCACCTCGTCGCGCACACGTTGGGCGTTGCATCGCATAACGTATTGATCGAATGCCGGCGCATGGGCGGCGGTTTCGGCGGCAAGGAATCGCAGTCGGCGCTGTTCGCGTGCTGCGCCGCGCTCGCCGCGTGGAAGCTGCTGTGCCCGGTCAAGCTGCGCCCGGATCGCGACGACGACATGATGGTGACCGGCAAGCGTCACGATTTCCACTACACGTACGAAGTCGGCTACGACGCAGAGGGCGTGATCGAAGGCGTCGCGGTCGACATGACCTCGCGCTGCGGCTTTTCCGCCGACCTGTCGGGCCCGGTGATGACGCGCGCGCTGTGCCACTTCGACAACGCGTACTGGCTGTCGGACGTCTCGATCGACGGCTTCTGCGGCAAGACCAACACGCAGTCGAACACGGCGTTTCGCGGCTTCGGCGGCCCGCAGGGCGCGTTCGCGATCGAGTACATCCTCGACAACGTCGCGCGCTCGCGCGGCGTCGATGCGCTCGACGTGCGCCGCCGCAATCTCTACGGCAAGACCGAACGCAACCAGACGCCGTACGGCCAGGTGGTCGAAGACAACGTGATTCACGAGCTGATCGACGAGCTCGAAGCGACCAGCGACTATCGCGCGCGCCGCAAGGAGATCGACGCATTCAACGCGAACAACGAGATCCTGAAGAAGGGCCTGGCACTCACGCCGGTCAAGTTCGGCATCGCGTTCAACGTCACGCACTTCAACCAGGCCGGCGCGCTCGTGCATATCTACACCGACGGCTCGGTGCTCGTGAACCACGGCGGCACCGAAATGGGCCAGGGGCTGAACACGAAGGTCGCGCAGGTCGTCGCGCATGAACTCGGCGTCGGCTTCAACCGGATTCGGGTGACCGCGACCGATACCAGCAAGGTCGCCAATACGTCTGCGACGGCCGCGTCGACCGGGTCCGACCTGAACGGCAAAGCCGCGCAGGACGCCGCGCGCCAGTTGCGCGAGCGGCTCGCCGCGTTCGCGGCCGAGCGCTTCGGCGCGGGCAGCGTGAACCCGCGGGGCGTGCGCTTCGCGCATGATCGCGTGATGGTCGGCGAGGTCGCCGTGCGGTTCGAGGAAGTGGTCGCGAAGGCTTATCTCGCGCGCATCCAGTTGTGGTCCGACGGCTTCTACGCGACACCGAAGCTCTACTGGGATCAGTCGAAGCTGCAAGGACGGCCGTTCTACTACTACTCGTACGGCGCGGCGGTATCGGAAGTCGTGATCGACACGCTGACCGGCGAAATGCGCGTGCTGCGCGCCGATGCGCTGCACGACGTCGGCGCCTCGCTAAATCCGGCGCTCGACATCGGCCAGGTGGAAGGCGCGTTCATTCAGGGCATGGGCTGGCTCACCACCGAGGAGCTGTGGTGGGACGCGGGCGGCAAGCTGATGACGCACGCGCCCTCGACGTACAAGATCCCGACCGTCAACGACGTGCCGCCGGTTTTTAATGTCAGGCTGTTCAGGAACCGTAACGCGGAGGACAGCATCCATCGTTCGAAAGCGACCGGCGAGCCGCCGCTGCTGCTGCCGTTCTCGGTGTTTTTCGCGGTACGCGACGCGGTGTCGGCGGTCGGCGGCCATCAGGTCAATCCGCCGCTCAATGCGCCCGCGACCAGCGAGGAAATCCTGAAAGCGGTCGGCGCGGTGCGGGCCGCGACGGCGGCCGCGCGGCAGGCGTGATGGCGACTGGCAAACGAGTTGGGAGCGCAATATGGAAGCACGCCTGAATTGTTCTCCGGGCGGGAGCGGACCCGAGCTTGCACCGCGGCCGGCGCCGATGCACATCGTGCTGTTCGGCGCGGGACACGTCGGCCATGCGCTGGCGCATCTGCTTGGCAGCCTGCCGTGCGTGGTCCAGTGGGTCGACGAACGCGACGAGCTGTTCCCCGACGAAACGCCGCCCAACGTGCAGGTCGAAGCGACCGACACGCCCGAGGCGATCGTAGACGCGGCGCCGCCCGGCGCGTGGTTTCTGGTGATGACGCACAACCATGCGCTCGATTTTTCGCTGGCCTCGCGCATCATGCGACGGCGTGATTTCAGCTACTTCGGCATGATCGGCTCGAACACGAAGCGCGTGAAGTTCGAGCGGCGACTGCTCGAACGAGGCGTGGAGTTGGAGCGGCTCGCGGAGATGACCTGCCCGATCGGCGTCGAAGGGATCGTCGACAAGGCGCCCGCCGCGATCGCGATTGCGGTGTGCGCGCAACTGCTGCGACTGAGGACACGGCAGGCCGCGACGGTTCATGCGTTGGGGCAGGCCGCGAACCACGTCCGCGCAACGAAGCAGATCACGGTTTAGGCCATGCGGCGCAACGGGGGCTTGCGCGCGACCAGCTCACCCGACACCTCGGACATCAACGTCCTCAGCCAGCCGATATCGCTTGGCCGATCCGGCTGCGGATGCCACAACTGATAGCAGCGGATGCGCGGAAACGCGATCGGCACGTCGACGACCGCGAGCGGCAACATGCTCGCGTAGTGCATCGCGAAGCGCCGCGTCGTCGTGAAGATCAGATCCGATTGCAGAAGCGTCTGCGCGACGAGCCCGAAGTAGGGCAGCGTCGCGACGATGCGCCGGCTCGCCTTCGCCCGCGCGAAGCCGGTATCGATCGCGCCGCCGCGCGCGCCGCTGTAGGGTGTCGGCGCGAGATGCGGCGCGGCCAGATAGGCTTCGCGGGTGAGCGGCTCGTGTGTCAGCGGATGGTCCGCGCGCATCATGCACACGACGGTATCGGCGAACAGGTCGCTGCGCTCGAAGCGCGGATCGGGCTTCGGCCAGTTGCCGATCACCAGATCAAGTTCGCCGGCGTCGAGCGCGGCCGAATGATCGAGCAGCGGCCCCAGCGATTCGATTTCGAGCCGCGCATGCGGCGCCGCTTCGCGAAACCGCGCGATCACGGTCGGCATGAAGAAGTCGTTCAGATAGTCGGGCGCGGCGACGCGAAAAGTGCGGCGCGAGCGGCCCGGGTCGAAATCGCCATGCGGCGTCGCGACGAAATCGACATCGCGCAACACGCGCTGCGCGGCCGCGAGCAGCGACTCGCCGTATTCGGTCGGCACCATACCCGACTTGCCGCGCACCAGAATCGGATCGCCGAGCGTGTCGCGCAGCTTGCGCAGCGCGGTGCTGATCGCGGGCTGGGTCTGGTTCAGCCGCAACGCGGTCTGCGTGACGCTGCGCTCGACGAGCAGCGTGCGCAGTACGCGCACGAGCCAGATATCGAGTGAGGCGGCGGTGTCGTCCATGATCGAAGCGTGGTGGCGCGGGCGCTGCCGATGAGCTCGCCGCGCGGCGCGCGCGTGGGGTGCGAAAGCTTAACCTTAGGCGCGTTTGCGCTTCGGCGGCATAGTGGGCACGGTATGGCCGGCATCAGCGCGACGCCTGCCGGCGTCGATTCGTTCGGGCCGAAGCCGCAACGAGGGCGCGGTCCGCAGCGGCCGCCGTGTTATGCCGGTGTTGGTTTGTCCGGCAGCCCCCATGGCAGCGAGCTGATCCGCTTCACCTCGCGCGATTCGAGCCAGTTCGGCGTGCGCGCACAGTACAGCACCATCGGCAGCGCGTCCTCGCCCCAGAACAGCTGATCGTTCAGACGAAACGTCGGCACGCCATAGACGCCGAGTTCGACCGCATCGGCGGTATTGCGCTGCAATTGCGCCTGCACGGCTTCGTCCTGGATCAGTTCCGGGCCGTCCGGCTTGCCGACGCGCTCGCACAGCTCGGCGAACGCTTCGTCGCTCGACGGATCGCGCCCCTCGCGCCAGATGAAGCGGAAAATCTCGCGCACGAATTGCACGTCGCCGTTCGCGGCGGTCGCGAGCAGCAGCGGCTTCATCGAATCGAACGGATGGGCGGGCGGCATTTTGTACGGAATGCCGAGCTGCTCCGCGCGAAACAGCGCGTGCCGGTACATGAAGGTGCGCTTGGCGGGCACGCTGTACGCGGAGCGCTGGCCCCAGTGGCGATACAGATCGTTCAGCACGACCGGCGTGAACGCGAAGTCGAAGCCGGGCCATTTGTCGTATTGCTCGAGCAACAGGTAGGTGAACGGCGAGACGAAATCGTAAAACCACTGCCGCTGTTGGGCGTCGATGCCAACGGTCATAAATGTCTCCCGGATTGCCTGTGTCGGACGATGCGGACGGTGCGTCCGTTACCTCATCAAAATTGTAGCGATCTTACGCGGTGCGGTCCCGGCTTGCATCGGTCGATATCCCCTGGCGGTGGCCGGTGGGCGTAGGTTCCGGCGGAGTCGTCAGAGGCGCTCAGCCTTTGACTTTATCGGCCGCCAGCTCGTCGACCTCGTCCAGCCCGCCCTGCGTGTCGCGGCTTTCCGTGAGCCGCCGCCGCACGAAGCCGATGTGCTCGCGCAGCACGTAGAACTGGTCCGCGTACGCGAGCGGCATCTTCATGCCGTTGACCGAGTCTTCGATCGCGTCGAGCCGCTCGATCAGCGACGCGCGTTCGGCCGACGCATGTTCGCCGAGCGCGCTGCGCTCGATCGCGATCAGCGCGCCGTACCAGCGATAGATGCGCGATTTGACGCGCCACGCGTACAACCCGGGCACGATGCGCAGCGCCGGCACCAGCAGCACGATCAGCGGCACGATGATCACCAGCAGGCGGTCCGCGAGACTCGCGATCCAGAACGGCAGCGTTCGGTACAGGAAGCTCTTGCCCGACTTGTAGTAGCGCGCGGCGTCGTCCGAAAGCGGGAAGTCGTGCGCGAGCGGGGCGGGGAATTCGCCGGCGCGCTGCAACGTCGTCGCGCCGCCGTGCACCTCGCGCGCGGCTTCGATCAGCAGATCGGACAGCGCCGGATGCAGCGAATCGCGCGCGATCAGCTCGGCGGTCGGCGCGACGATGCTGATCGAGTTCGCCGGCAGGTTCTTGCCGAGGTCGAAGGCGCCCATCGGCACCTTCAGCTGCGTCAGGTACGGAAAGCGGCGCGTGTACGCGTCGGCCTGCGAAAAATCGTAGAAGCGCACGTTCTGCGTGCGGTAGAGCTTGCCCATCACGGCCGGCTGCGCCGAGTCGCCGGCGAGGAAGGTCGCGTCGATCGTGCCGTCGATCAGCGCGTCGGCGGCTGCGTCGCCCGTCAGCGGCAGCAGTTGGGTCGGACCGCCCGGCACGATGCCGTTGGCCTTCAGCAGCGCGAGCGCGAGCTCGCGCGTGCCGCTGCCCTCGGGGCCGATCGCGAGGCGTTCGCCCTTGAACCCGGACAGCCAGTCGACGGGGGCGCCGCGGTAGAAGATCGCGAGCGGCACGTAAGCGACGCTGCCGAGCGACATCAGGCTTTTGTCCTTGTCCACCGCGGCGGGCGCGATGCCGCTCTGCACGAAGCCGACGTCGACGTCCGCGTTCGGGTCCAACAGCCGCTTCAGATTTTCCTGCGAGCCCTGCGAGGCCAGCACGTTCAGCGTAATGCGATTGCGCGCAAGGATCGTCTTGTACTTCTGCGCGGCGATCCAGAAGGTGCTGCCGACGGGACCGGCGCTAATCGTCAGCGTATTCGGCGGGGCGGGTTGGATCAGCCGCACGGCGGCCCAGATTGCGACGATCACGAGCAGCACGAGCGGGCCGAACGAGACCGCCAGGTCGCGCCACGAGATCGCGACAAAACGGGCGACGAGATGGGTAGGGCGGGTGCGGCCGGTGTCAGGCTTCATCGGATCATCTGAAAGCGGCGGTCGATCGGGCTCGAATGCGCGAAGGCGGCGTGGGCGGCGCGCGCCAGCACGCGTCGCGCCGATGGTACCTGAGATTGGCGCGGCCGCGAAACGCGTAGCCGCCCGTCACGCCGACAAACGCGTAACAAATGGTGAGCACCGCGGTGAACGCCGGCATGAGCGCTGGCATGATGCCCGTGCAAATTCTTGCGCGACCACGGAGCGTGTCTGCTTCTATCCGGCACGCATGACGCACCCGCTGTCGGCGCGCCACGCCGCGCGCTAAATCCTTTGCGCTTCTGTGCCGGCTAGATTAAATTGTGCATCGCTACCGCGATCCAACGTTTGCGGCGCGACCCCGGCAAGACGGACAAGAACCGGGTGCGTCGGCGGACGTCGCGGTTTGCCGGTTGCCGGTAATCAGCCTCTCTCGCCTCTTGCACATCGTGTCACAGCCGTTGATGGCCGTCGCTCACGCGCGCGTTCGCGCGATGACGGCCGCCCGTAGTCGTAACGATGCCGCTTGTTCATGCGGTCCAATGTGAAACCAAGGAGAAGAGAGCTATGAAGACGGTCGGTTTTCTGAAAGCACTGGGTCCGGTGGTGGCGATGGCGGTGGCGTGCAACGTCTACGCCCAAAACGCTCCGGCAACCGATACGGCGTCGGCGGCAGCCGCCGTCAAGGCCGGCAAGGCAGCGAATCACGAACTTGGCCGTAAGGTGCGCCACGCGCTGACGAAGACCCAGGGTCTCGACGTGTCGCACATCGCCGTGCGCGCGCGCGGCGGCGCAGTGACGCTGACCGGCTCGGTGCCGACCCAGGGACAGATCGATGCGGCCGGCGAAGCCGCCAAGGGTGTCGACGGCGTAATGTCAGTGTCGAACAAGCTCAAAGTGGTGCAGCAGTAAGCGGTACGCGTGCGCGCGGCGCCGCAAGGCCCGCGTCGCGCGGTGGTCAACCTGGAGGCTCTGGCATGATCGCCGGAGCTTTTTTTTTCGCCGCCGGTTTTATGGCGTGGCACTCGCGAGGTTTGCGGGACCGCAGCAATGCGGCTTGCCGCACGCACAGGTCCTGATGGAGGCGCGGCCGTCGCGGATTCGTGCGCTGCGACACATTACCGCCGCATCGCAAGGCGTACTGTGACCAAGAGGGAAGGGGGAGCCAAGGTCATGGAAACCACGCTGTTTCGCTATATCGATCTGCCGATCGGCGATCGCGCGGCATTCGAACTGGTGTGCGCGCGACACGGTTTCGCGCCCGCGCATTTCGACATCAGCGGGAGTGTGGCACCCGGTGAGCCGGCGCACGAGCGGGTCGTCACCGTGCGGCGCGGCAACTGGTCACAGTCGTATTACGACCGCCACGGTCAGTGGGTCAGGCAGTTCGAGGCGGATCTGACCTGCCGGTTTTTCAAATAGACACGGGTTGCGGCGTGCGCGCTTGACGCGTCTTCAGCGCCTCACGACAACACCAGCCGCACGCCGACCAGCGTTAGCGTCGCGGCGAGCAGATTGCGCAGCAGCGCGTCCGGCGCGCGCGAGGCCAGATAGCTGCCGATCGCGATGCCGGGCAGCGATCCCACCAGCAGCGACAGCAGCATCGACCAGTCGATCGAGCCGAGCAGCCAATGTCCGGCGCCCGCGAGCAAGGTCAGCGGCACCGCGTGCGCGATGTCGGAGCCGACGATGCGCGTCGTCGGCAGCATCGGATACAGCAGCATCAACACCGTCACGCCAATCGCACCCGCGCCCACCGACGTCAACGACACCAGCACGCCGAGGGTCGCTCCGGTCAGCATGGTCAGCGCGAGCGTGCGTGCCTGGCTCGGCGCGCGTTGCTTGCGCGCGCCGAGCGCCGCGAGCTGCGGACGGAACACCAGCGCGATCGCGGTAATCAGCAGCGCCGCGCCGAGCACGACCTGGATCAGCCGGCCCGCGCCAGGCGTATCCATTCCATAGCGATGCAGCAGGATCAGCGTGACGGTCGCCGCGGGCACGCTGCCGGCCGCGAGGCGCAGCGTGACCTGCCAGTCGACCGAGCCCTTCAGTCCGTGCACCAGCGTGCCGGTCGCCTTGGTTGCGGCCGCGTACAGCAGGTCGGTGCCGACCGCGGTGGCAGGGTGCACCTTGAACAGCAGGACGAGGATCGGCGTCATCAGCGAGCCGCCGCCGACGCCCGTCAGCCCGACCAGAAAGCCGACGAACAGGCCGGAGACGGAGTACAGCAGATCGATGTGGGGTAGAGCCATTGAACGGACAGCTGACGCAGCGCGGGTGAAAGGATGGGCGGCAAGGCCGGCGTACGCGCCGGGGCGGGTGGGTGCGGCGGCGTGCGGTGCGCTGCACGGCCGCGTCGGCCGGCGCCTCAGCGGCGAAAGGCGCTATTGTCGCAAAACTGCCGCGCCAGCGTGCGGCACTTGTTCAGGGGGAGCGCGTCGCGGCTGGCAGCGGGCTGCGTTCGGCGTGTACGGCGCTGATGTGCCGCATGGCGTGTGAGGTGCCGCTCAGAGCGCGCGGCGGATTTCGACGACGCCGAACGCCGCGAGCGTGAAGCCGACCACGCGATCGATCGCGACGCGTAGCCTGCTGCCGATCGCATGACGCGCGAGCGACACCATGGTCACCAGACAGCACCACCACGCGATCGAGCCGGCGAACACACCGCCGACCGTCGTCAGCGCGATGGCCGGCGAGAACGCGCCGCGCGGTGCGAGCGTCGTGAATAGCGCCGCGAACATGATGACGGTCTGCGGATTGGTCAGCGTCAACAGCAGCGCGCTCGCGTACGCACGCAGCGCGCCGGCGCGGCCGATCTGCGCGAGCTTGCCGTTGCCGTTGCCGTTGCCATTGCCGTCGGCGGTTTCAGCGGGCTGCTTCTGCAGCAGCGCGCGCACGCCGAGATACAGCAGGAACAGGCCCGCGAGCAGATGCAGCGGGCGGTCGTACGCGAGCATGAACTGAGAAATGCCGACGAGGCCGAGCGCCGCGATCAGCCCGTAGGCCGCGTCGCCGCTGGCGATGCCGAAGCCGATCGCGAGTCCCGCGCGCGGACCGCCGCTCAGCGTTCGGCGGATGCACAGCATGCCCATCGGGCCGACCGGCGCGGCGATCGCGAGGCCGACGCCGGCGGCCGTGAAAAACAGACTGGTGGTGGACATGGCCAGGTTATCGAGCGTTGTTCTGGTTGGGGCGGTCGCCTGCGGGCAGCCGGCGCACCCGCCAGCATAGCCAGACCGGAAATCGCGGGCAAGGGCGGGGATGGGTGAGACTCGACGCGCGATGACTCGCTTCAGCGCATCGGCCAGCATGGCGATGAAAGCTAACATCGCCGCGCTCGCTTACAACGGCTCTTTTGTCAGAAAAACAAAAATGCCGCTCAGTTGCTTAACTGAACGGCATTGCGGCTCAATGCCGCTTTTTTTGTTTGGTCGTGATATCGGGAAAAAATCGCCTAAAAATGAGATGGCCAGAGCAATCGTTAATATCTGTCAATGAAGTTTTGTCTCAAATTAAAATCATTGACCGTGCCACCGTTTAGATGCTTAATTCGCCGGGTGTTTTCTGGAAAATCAAAAGAGGTCGAATGGGACAACAGAAACAGGCAGGTGCCGCGGGCGAGGAAGAGTGCCAAGTTTGTCGTGTCACCTATTCAATATACTCAAACTTCCCGCCAATGCCGTCTGCAATGGCGATGAACGTCGAAACTGGCGAATGGTTTCCGCAGGATAGGCTTCGGTTGTATTCGAACGGTTACGAAATGCCGACGCCCTGGGTTATGCATGGGCGTGCGATTGCCGCGGTCGCACGGCGGCCTCAGCGCTGTTTATATTGCCTCTAGCGACGGTAGGCGAATAGTCGGCGAGCGGTCTGCCGATGATACGGGCGGTGGCATTCGCGGCGCACATATCGACCACTTCAGTGGTCCCGGAAGCGCGGCGACGCGCGCATGGCAAGCATCGGGAGGGGATCTCCAAAACGCCCGTGTCAAATTCCTGGGTTATTAAATGAAAAAAGCTTTTCCTCTCGTGTTGTTTTTTCCATTTGTCTCTTTCGCGCTAGATGGGACGGGATCGGTCGATTTTGATTCGGCAATCATTCCGCTATTGAATAAAAACTCCGTTTTGAAAGGGCTCGTGCTTTGTAACTTCGATATCGTTGGCGATCCGATGGGGACGCGAATCGGCGACATTCAATCGAAGGCTCTAGGAGGAGATAGAATCGGGCCTTACTCAATGTGGGCAAATTGGCACGGGAATTCAGGTGTAAAGCCGGTGATTCTCACTATAAATACGCACACTGATTTTATCGACGCGCGCGGGAAGAAGGTGGGAGGCGATTTGAAAAAGGCGATTCGCATTCAAGAATACATCGAGAGTGTAACGATAGAGCCGCCGGAAAAAGACCAGCCGGAATCTGTCCCCGGTGGACTAAAGCACAGTATCGAGCCACAGACGTGCTCGGAAAAAAATGGCCAACGCGGCAGATAGCGCGATGCTGCCTCGTTCAGGCGGGGCTTCACGCAGCCGGGTCACGCAGACAAGCGGCACCACGCGACTGAGCATAGGGTCGACATCCTGAACGGTGCCGGCGCCGAGAGCGAATTATTCAGGCCTGACTCGCTATCGTGTCACGACAAGCGCACGGGAGGGAGTACATGGGGATTGACTGACCATCAAGGTCACAGCATCGCCGCGCCCCGTGTAAACCGGTTTTGCCAGAAAACGAAAATGCCGCTCAGTCGCTTAACTGAACAGCATTACGGCTTAATGCCGATTTTTTTTTGTTTGACCGTTATATCGGAAAAATTCGCCTAAAAATGAGATAGCCCGGGCAATCGTTAATATCTGTCAAAAAAGTTTTATCTCAAATTAATGTCGTTGACCGTGACCACGTTTAGGTGGTTAATTCTCCGAGTGTTCTCTGGAAAATCAGAAAAGGTCAAATGGAACGACAGAAACAAGATGGTACCGTGGGCAAGGAAGAGTGCGAGCTTTGCCGTATCCCCTATTCAATATACTCAAACTTCCCACCAATGCCGTCCGCAATGGCGCTGAACGCAGAAACCGGCGAATGGTTTCCGTTCGATAGGCTGAAGTCGTATTCAAACGGTTACGACATGGCTGAAGCCCTGGGTTACGCATGGGCGTGCGATTGTCGGGGGCGTAAAGCAACGCCAGCGCTGACTTCGAAGGTTCGCACTGGCGTGTTGGCAGTACAGTCCGAAGCTGCACGGCACGACGAACAGTTCACACTTCACGATGCGAACGGCAGGCCGCTCGCCAGTACCTATTACACCGTGCGTCTTTTGTCAGGCGCTTTGCATCGCGGCACCACTGATTCTCAGGGACGCACCGAGCGATACGAAACAGAAGGTGCTCAATCCATGCATATCTATCTTGGTCATAGAGAGGTGGCGTAATGCCTGATGCGCTTGGAACGGCAGTAACAAACACGGTCCCGAATTCATGCGTAGTTGTCCAATCGGATAGGCTTTGCAAACCTTGGGTTGCGTCAAGCCAGATTTCAACCTTCTTGGCGGTATGGGAGAGCGGCAGATTGAACGGCATAACACGAATTTTTCATTCGGATCGCTCACACATCGACGTGCCTGTTTCAGAGGGCTTTATTCTGGTTGTTTATCCCGATGATCGCGGAAATCCTACGGTGGGTTGCGGCCATCTTGTCTTGCCGGAAGACAATCTGCCCCTCGGGCAGACAGTATCAGTTCAACGCGCCAGAGAGTTTTTGAAGAAAGATTTGAGGCGAACAGAACGGGCCATAAATGCAAAAGTGCATGTACCGTTGTTTCAATACGAGTATGATGCATTGGTGAGCATTTCTTTTAATGCTGGAGCAGGCCATGCTGCGGACGAATTGACGCATCGCGTAAATCAGGGGGACTACCGAAATATTCCGAATTACATAAAAGGATTTCGCTGTTCCTCGAGCTTGCACCAACGCCGGGAAACGGAGGCTAGAGTATTCTCTGAAGGTGTATATGATGCATCCCATTAGAATAATAGCTGTGCCGCTTGTCCTGATTTCGACATTGCCTTTTCTTGACTCAATTGTGCTGGGTAAAACAATTTACTCGGTGCGGTTTGACTACAAAAAAGCAACGCCATCATCGGTTTATTTTACTGGGAAATCGCGCGAAGAAATTGACCGCCTTTGCAAGACCGGTGAGCACGCGTCAACTGCCGATATCGCTGCATGCAGCCAAAGGAATTTCGAACAAATTTCCGCGCAATTGAATTCTACGATTAAACCGTTGGAAACTGAGTTGAGGAAAGGCGATGTTGATTTGAAAGCCGATAACAATCCTGTTGCATTGCCTTATTTTGAGAAAGGACAAAGGGCATGGGTCCAGTATCGCGACAACCAGTGTTACGCTGAGACCTATTCATTAGGCGAAGCGTCGATGCGTTATATGACGTTTTGGGATTGCATGGCGCGCATAACGAAAGGGCGGATAAGCGATCTGAAGAGCGCGGAAAACTAACGAAAGGCACCCTCCCCTCAAATACGTCGCCCTGCTTTGCGGGACTTTCCATTCGAGCGTCAAGTGTGCTTGTTTCTGCGTCGCTTCGGCATCATCGAGTGCCACGCCTTGGCGATCACACGCATTGCTGAAAATCTGTGAAGCCGCAGTGTGGCGCTGGTACGTGAAGCAGTTCGAGCCGTGGAGGATCAGCCGGAAGCGTGAGCCCCCGCAGATGCGCTTCGTCGATGCGTGGCGGCGCACGGCGGCGACAAATGTGCGATAGAGACCGAAGCCTGGCGCCATTCAACACGTTCGAGCCGTTCCGCAAGCGCCAGAAATCCCTCCACAGTTTTCAACGATCAACCATAATTTCCCCCACCCCCAACCCACGAATCCGCTGCCCCGATGTGGCAAATCGATCAGGTGACGCTGCGCTTGTTCATCGCCGTGTGCGAGGAAGGCACGATCGCGCGCGCGGCCGAGCGTGAGTTCATCGCGCCGTCGGCGGTCAGCAAGCGGCTCGCCGATCTCGAAGCGCTCGTCGATGTCGCGTTGCTGTCGCGCAGCCAGCGCGGCGTGCGCGCCACCGCCGCCGGCGAAGCGCTGTTGCGCCACGCGCGGCTCATCATGCGCGGCCACGAACGCCTGCAGGCCGAGCTCAGCGAGTACGCGGCCGGCGCGCGTGGGCATGTGCGCGTGCTCGCCAACGTGTCGTCGATGGTGGAGTTTTTGCCCGAGGCGTTGTCGGCGTTTCTGCAGGCGAATCCGGCGATTCGCGTCGACGTCGAGGAGCGCGTCAGCGCGGACATCGTGCGCGGACTCGAAGAGGGTGTGGCCGATCTGGGCATCTGCCGCGACACGGTGCCGCTCGGCAGTCTCGACATGCTGCCGTATCGCGCCGACCATCTCGCGCTGATCGTGCCGCGCGCGCATCCGCTCGCGGGCGAGGCGCAGATCGGCTTCGAGCAGACGCTCGGGTTCGATCATCTGGGGCTCGCATCGAATGCGTCGGTCAATGCGCTGATGCAGCGCATCGCGCTGGAGAAGGGCAGCGAGTTGAATTACCGCACCTATGTATCGACGTTCGACGCCGCCTATCGCTTCATCCAGGCGGGTCTCGCGGTCGCGATCCTGCCGCGCGAGGCGCTGCCGCGCCATGCGGCCGACGAGTACGGCATCGTCGCCGTGCCGTTGCGCGAGGCTTGGGCCGCGCGGCGCTTCGTGATCTGCATGCGGGATCGCGCGGCGTTGACGCTGGCGGCCGCGCGATTGCTCGAGCATCTGCTGAGCGCCAGATAAGACGGGCGACACGCCTCGTCACCCGCGCCTTCGCCACCTCCCCAGACAAACCCCTAAGCATTTCACCCAGGCGAGCGCCAAAGCCCGCCCCATCGGCCTGAGCGGCCATCGCGAGCGGCGATGGTGTGCTTCGCCAAAGCAGACTTTGCCGCGCGTCGTCACGCGGGCACGCTGTGATCCAGTCAGCGCATCACTTCCATCCAAGGGGCCTCTGAAGCCCGCGTCCACGACCAGGATTCCAACCAATGAATGAAACCCGCGAGCGCGTCGTCGTGACCGAGGTCGGTCTGCGCGACGGTCTGCAAAGCATTGCCCGCATCATGTCCACCGACGACAAGCGGCGCTGGATCGACGCCGCCTACGCGGCCGGCGTGCGCCACATGGAAGTCGCGTCGTTCGTGCCGGCGAAGCTGCTGCCGCAAATGGCGGACGCCGTCGACGTAGTCGCCCACGCCCGTAGTTACGACGATCTCAGCGTGAGCGCGCTCGTGCCGAACCTGAAGGGCGCGCAGCACGCGCTCGAGGCTGGCGTAGAGCGCATCGTCGCGCCGATTTCGGTGAGCGCCGCGCATAGCGTCGCGAACGTGCGCAAGACCCCCGCCGAGATGATCGACGCGTTCGCCGCGATGCGCGAGCTGATCGATGGCGCGCCCCCGGCAGGTGGGCGCCGCGTCGAGTTGATCGCCGGTTTGTCGACGGTGTTCGGCTGCACGCTGCAGGGCGCCGTGCCGTACGCGGATATCGCCGCGATCGCGCGCGCCGCGGTGCAGGCCGGCGCCGACGTGATCGCGCTCGGCGATACGACCGGCGAAGCGACGCCGCGTCAGGTCGGCGAGGTCATCGAGCTGGTGCGCGACGTCGCGGGCGACAGGCTGCGCTCGCTGCATTTCCACGACACGCGCGGCCTCGGGCTTGCCAACACGCTGGTCGCGCTGCAGCACGGGATCCGCGAGTTCGATGCGTCGCTGGCTGGTCTCGGCGGCTGTCCGCATGCGCCGGGCGCAACCGGCAACGTCAATACCGAAGACCTCGTGTTCATGCTCCACAGCATGGGCTACGACACCGGTATCGACATCGCGCGGCTACTCGCATCGCGCGCGGTGCTGGCGCAAGCGCTGCCGGGCGAGCCGCTGTACGGCTATCTCGCGCGAGCGGGACTACCGAAACAGTTCGCGCACGCGCAAGCGGTCACGCGCGACTCCGCCAGCTACGCCGAATCTTTGCGTTGTCCCCATTCTTCCGTTCCGCAGGTGCCGCAATGACTCCGCTTTCCTCCGCTACTTCAGCTTCGTCGTCGACGTCCTCGCCGCAGCCGGGTACCTTGCCGCTCGCGGGCATCCGCGTGATCGAGTTGTCGCATATGGTGATGGGTCCGACCTGCGGCATGATTCTCGGCGACCTCGGCGCCGAAGTGATCAAGGTCGAGCCGCCGCGCGGCGACAGCACGCGCCGGCTGCTCGGCACCGGCGCGGGCTTTTTCCGCACCTTCAATCGCAACAAGAAGAGCCTCGCGCTCGATCTCGACAGTGAAGCCGGTCTCGCCGCGCTGAAGCAACTCGTCGATAGCGCCGACGTCTTCGTCGAAAACTTCAAGCCCGGCCGCATGGCGAGTCTCGGCCTCGATTACGCGACGCTGCGCGAGCGCAATCCCAGGCTGATTTACGTGTCCCACAAGGGCTTTCTCAATGGTCCGTACGACCATCGTCTGGCGCTCGACGAAGTCGTGCAGATGATGGCGGGCCTCGCGTACATGACCGGTCCGGTGGGCCGTCCGCTACGCGCGGGCAGCTCGGTCAACGACATCATGGGCGGCATGTTCGGCGCGATCGGCGTGCTGGCGGCGCTGCACGAACGGCACGCGAGCGGCCGCGGCAAGGAGGTGCAGAGCGCGCTGTTCGAGAACTGCGTGCTGCTCTCGGCGCAGCACATGCAGCAGTTCGCGGCGACCGGCGTGGCCGCCGCGCCGATGCCCGAGCGCATCAGCGCCTGGGCCGTCTACGACGTGTTTACGCTCGCGCACGGCGAGCAGATGTTCATCGCCGCGACCGGCGACGCGCAGTGGCGCGCGCTGTGCGCGATTCTCGAACGCGATGATCTGCTCGCCGATGCGCGCCTCGCGACCAACAACGACCGCGTGCTCGCGCGCGGCTGGCTGCTGCAGACGCTCGGCGAAAGCCTGAGCCGTTTCGACGGCGCGACGCTCGTGCCGCTGTTCGAGCGCAATCACATTCCGTTCGCGTCGATCACGAAGCCCGAGGAGTTGTTCGACGATCCGCACCTGAACGCGAGCGGCGGCCTCGTGCCGCTGACGCTCGACGACGGCAGCGAAACCGCGATGCCGTTGCTGCCGATTTCGCTCGACGGTGCGCGTCTCGGGCCGCGTCGGCCGATCGCGAAGATCGGCGAGCACACCGTCGAGGTGCTGCGCGAACTCGGGTTCGACGACGCGCGGATCGCGGAGCTCGGCGGTGGCGTGCAATCGCGGGCGCCGCGCGCGGCTGCGTGAGCGTCGTGCCGCGCTTGACCCGCTGCAGCGGGCAATAGACCAATAATTCTGGAGACAGACGATGAAATCGTCGAATCAGGCGATGTACTCAACGGCGCTCGGCGATGCCGGCGCGCTCGACGGCTCACCCACGGACGCGGGCGCGGATGCGGCAGGCTCGGACCGCGCCGGCGCGATCGCGCTCGACGGCGCGCGCATTTCCGCGCGGCTCGACCGGCTACCCGCGACCCGCACGATCTGGCAGCTCGTGATGCTGCTGAGCTTTGGCATGTTCTTCGAACTCTACGACCTGATGTACTCCGGCTATATCGCGCCGGGACTCGTGCACAGCGGCCTGCTGACGGCCACGACGCGCGGCCTGTTCGGCACGAGCGGCGTCGCGAGTTTCATCGCCGCGCTGTTCGCGGGCCTGTTCATCGGCACGGCGGCGTGCGGCTTTCTCGCCGACCGCTTCGGCCGGCGCGCGATCTTCACCTGGTCGCTGCTGTGGTACACGGCGGCCAACGTCGTGATGGCGTTCCAGCACACGGCGCTCGGATTGAACTGCTGGCGCTTTATCGCGGGAGTCGGCATCGGCGTCGAGATCGTCACGATCGGCACGTATATTTCCGAACTCGTGCCGAAGCACATTCGCGGGCGCGCTTCGGCGTGCTCGCAGGCGGTCGGCTTCTGCGCGGTGCCGATCGTCGCGTTCCTGTCGTATCTGCTGGTGCCGCAACGCCTGTTCGGTCTCGACGGCTGGCGTGTGGTCGTGCTGATCGGCGCGATTGGCGCGATCGTGGTGTGGTGGATTCGCCGTGGCTTGCCGGAGAGCCCGCGCTGGCTCGCGCAAAAAGGCCGCCTCGACGAAGCCGACGCGGTGATGACGCGTCTCGAAGCACGCGTCGCGCGCGAGTATCGGCGCCAATGCGGCCTGCCGTTGCCCGAGCCCGCGCTGCCCGAACCGGTGCGCGCGCGGGCCGCGTTTCGTGATCTGCTGGTGCCGCCGTATCGTAAGCGCACGCTGATGCTGATCATCTTTCACGTGTTCCAGACGATGGGCTACTACGGCTTCGCGAACTGGATTCCGACGCTGCTGATGAAGCAGGGCATCACGGTGACGACGAGTCTGATGTACGCGAGCATCATCGCGATCGCGGCGCCGCTCGGGCCGTTGCTGGGGCTGCTGATCGCCGATCGCTTCGAGCGCAAGACCGTCATCGTCTGCATGGCGGCGGTCAACGTCGTGTGCGGACTCGCGTTCAGCCAGGCGCGCGAGACGGTGCTGCTCGTGAGTCTCGGCGTGTGCCTTGTGCTCGCGGGCAACATCATTTCATACAGCTATCACGCGTACCAGGCCGAACTGTTTCCGACCGGCATCCGCGCGCGCGCGGTCGGCTTCGTTTACTCGTGGAGCCGGATTTCGGCGATGTTCTCGGCGTTCGTGATCGCCGCCTGCCTCGGTCGCTTCGGCGTGAACGGCGTGTTCGTGTTCATCTCGGGGGCAATGGCGATCGTCATGGTCGCGATCGGTACGCTGGGACCGAAGACGCGCGATGTCGCGCTCGAGGATCTTTCGAAGTAGCTAGGGCCTGTTCACGCTAATAACGGGCCAGCCCCTTGAAGGTTTTTTTAAAACAGGGGAACGTGCCTTTCCGCCCGTATTGCGGCGTCGGTCGTCGCTTGTTTGGCTCGGCCAAACGGCGCTCCTCTCTCCTTGCACTACGCGCGGAAAGGCACGTTCGCAAGCCCGTTATTAGCGTGAACAGGCCCTAGGAGTCCTGGCGAGTCTCGTCGTTGCTCGACAGCCGGTCCGATACGTTGCCGAGCAGCAGCGCGAGCAGCACCACGCCGATCATTGCGAACAGGAACCCGCCGATCATCGTGGCAAGTATCAGCGTGATCCATGAAATGCCGTCCATGTATGCGGTTCCAGCGCGTTTGTCGGGGGCATCGTAACCCGTTCAGAACCACTTTTATGTGCGCTTGCCCGCCGTAAACCTGTCAGGCGACGCCGAACTATCGTCGCGTCGTGCCATTACGCGGCGCGTTCTCGACGGGTGTCACAGTCGTTGCATAGGGATGGCGGACTTCGTTCGCTGTCCCCAACCCCCTTTGCGGAAACCTCGTAGTCCATTTCCGCAATCGATTGGCGGAAATGCACCCGCTCGCACCCGACTTATTCCGCCATTGGCCCATCTATTGCGGGGACGCTAAAGTCGTCCGATATCCGTGTTTCAGGTTTGAAACGTTAATTGCCACGTTAATATTCCCGCCATCAATAAAAATAGATTAAATAATCTGTTCTGGCGCGTTGAGTGCTTGCATTGGACGGCCGAAGGGTCGGTTGCGCGGCGCTTGCGCGGATCGTCAGGGGAAGTTGTCGATGCAGCCGGACCCGCTGGGTAGGGCCGGGGGTGTTTCACTCATCGATAGCCCATTCCGGCAAAAAATCTCTTTTAAAATGCCGCCCGGTGGGTACATAAGGCGGGACACGCCGCTTTTCGAGTAGCCGCGCAGTGTGCGCTGGCGTACGCATTCATTTTTTAAATTGCATTAAGATTTGCGAGTGCATATTCAACCATATGCGGTTAGACATTAATCCAGTGAAAAGACGGTCGTTTCGGTATTGTGCCGAATTGCACTGGCCGATCACGTATTCATAGTGCCAATATGTCTGCACTTTCGGACATGACGGCAGAGCGCCGGAGGCCGTCGCTATGATGCATTGCGCGGAGTTCGCATCGTGCGTGATCGTAAAAGGTGTAGTAGATCGTTTTCTGTCGAGAGGATGACTATGACCTGCGCGAGTCTCGAGTCTGCAATGCTGCGCTGGGTGCATGCTCCGAACAAGGGCGTGCGTCGTGTCGCGATTCTGTTGTTCAACGACTGCTCGCTGCAAGGGGCGGGCGTGATCGCCGAGGTGTTCCAGGCTGCCAACGAACTCGCCACTTCCGGTTCGGGCGCGTGGCTGTACGACGTGTCGTTCTTGTCCGCCGGCGGCGGCATGGTGACTTCGTCGTCGGGTTTGCGCGTCTGGACCGACGGACTCGACGCGCGCCATTACGGCGGCTTCGACGCGCTCTATGTGGCGGGCGGCAAGGGCGCGGCGTCGGCGGCGCGCGATGAGCGTCTGCTTGGTTGGCTGCGGCGCGTGCGTCGCAACACCGCGATGATCCGGCCGATCGCCGAAGGGCGCGCGGTGCTCGACGCGGCGGCCCTGCCCGAGGACAAGGACGGGAGCGACCCGCGCCAGCCGGCCTTGGCCAGAAATGGCGCGGGCTCGGCGGAGCAGGGCGTCGTCGACCTTAACGACCGGCTGGAATCGATGCGCAGCGCGCTCGCGATGATCAAGCGCGATCTGGGCAACGCGACCGCGCGCTCGGCTGCCGAGCGGCTGCTGTCCGACTCGTGCACGAACCTCGCGCCGCTGCTCGGCGAGGACGGCGGCATGAGTCCCGGCGACAAGGTTCGCGCGGCGGCGCGCTGGCTGCAGGAAAACTGCCAGCAGGCGATTTCGATTGCGGATGCGGCGCAGTTCGCGGCGATGAGCGAGCGCAACTTTCTGCGCCGCTTCAAGATGGAAATGGGTATCACGCCGTCGAGTTTCCTGTTGCACGAGCGCCTCGCGGTGACGTGCAGCCTGTTGACCGAATCGGAATTGCCGGTCGACAAGATCGCCCGGCGCACCGGGATGGGCAACGGCGACCGGCTCGCGAAAGTGTTTCGCAAGCGGATGAGGATTTCGCCGACCGAGTTCAGGATTCAAAGCCGCCGCATGGCAGGCGCGTAGCACCGACGGAGCCAGCCCGGTAACCGCGCGTGACAGGCGGGGACTGGTCCGTTGTTCGTCGTACCTTGCAGATCGAAAAGGATTCCCGATATGTTGACGCAGGCAGGTGTGAGCGCCCGATCCGTCGAGCCGAACGGCGCAAGCGCCGGGGTTGCTGGCGCGCGCTGCGCGCACATCGTCCCGGTCATTCTCGCGGGCGGCTCGGGCACGCGGCTTTGGCCGGTGTCGCGCGAAAACTTTCCGAAGCAACTGATCGACGTGGTCGGCTCCGACTCGCTGCTGCAGGCGACCGCGCGGCGGCTCGAGAGCTTCCCGGCGGGCTGGAGCGTCGACGCTTCGCCGATCGTCGTGTGCGGCGAGGAGCATCGCTTCGTGATCGCCGAACAGTTGCATGAAAACGGCGTCGACGCGCGTCTGATCGTCGAGCCCGCGCGCCGCGACACGGCGCCCGCGCTGACGCTCGCGGCATCGCTCGCGTGCGCGGCCGGCGACGACGCGATCCTGATCGTGATGCCGGCCGACCACGCGATCGCGGACGTGCCTGCCCTGCAGCGCGCGCTAGCGTGCGCGGCGCACCACGCGAGCGAGGGCGCGATTGCGACGCTCGGTGTGCCGCCGACGCGTCCCGACACCGGCTTCGGCTATATCCGGATCGGCGCGGCATTGGCCGCTGGCGGCCACACGATCGACGGTTTCGTCGAGAAGCCCGCCGAGGAAATCGCGAGGCAATACCTGGCGGCCGGCACCTACTGGTGGAACAGCGGCATCTTCATCGTGCGTGCGCGCGTGTGGCTCGATACGCTCGCGGCGCTGCGGCCCGACATGCATGCGCCGTGCGCAACCGCGTTCGCGAGCGGCAAGCAGGACGGCGACGTATTCCGGCCATCGCACGACGCGTTCCTCGACGTGCCCGCCGATTCGATCGACTATGCGGTGATGGAGCGTTTGACCGAACCGGCGCCGGCGCAAGACGACAGCGCGAGCAACGTCGAAGCGCAAGGCGCGGCACAGAACGATATGCAAGCTCAAAGTCGAGCCGCGGTCATTCCCCCCGGCGTCGTGGTCCCGCTCGAAGCCGGCTGGTCCGACCTCGGCTCATGGGACGCGGTATGGGCCGCGATGGAGAAGGACCCGAACGGCAACGCCGGGCGCGGCCGCGTGGCGTTCGAAGGCGCGGTGTCCTGCTATGCGCATTCGGAAGGGCGGCTCGTCGCGTGCGTCGGCACCGCGAACGTCGTCGTGGTCGAGACCGCCGACGCGGTGCTCGTGGTGGATCGCTCGCATGTGCAGGACGTCAAGGGGCTCGTGTCGCGCATCAAGGCGCAGCATGCGCCGGAGGCCGACGCGCATCGCAAGGTGCGGCGCCCGTGGGGCTTCTACGACTCGATCGATCGCGGCGAGCGCTTCCAGGTCAAGCGCATCGTCGTGACGCCCGGCGCAAAGCTGTCCCTGCAACTCCATCATCATCGCGCTGAGCATTGGGTGGTCGTGCGCGGCACCGCGCTCGTCACGCGCGGCGAAGAGCAGTTCCTGCTCAGCGAAAACGAATCGACCTACATTCCGCTCGGCACGCGTCACCGGCTCGAAAACCCCGGCAGGGTGCCGCTCGAAATCATCGAAATCCAGTCGGGTACCTATCTCGGCGAAGACGACATCGTGAGGTTTGACGACAACTACGGCCGCTGCCCGTAGGCAGCCCATGCACGCCCCTTTTTGCATACAGGAACGGCAGAACGAGGTAAGTAAAATGCGCAAGTTTCAGGATCTGCTCGCGCGGATTTTCGATGTCGCTCTGGTATTGGCGGGTGCGACCGTGGCGTCGCGGATCCGCTTTGATTATCTCGGCCAGTCGGGTTTCTACTGGGCGCTGGTGATGTTTTCGGCTGCGTTCGCGCTCGCGATCTTCCCCGCGTTCGGCCTCTACGAATCATGGCGCGGCCGCTCGAAGCTCGGGCTCGCCGGTCAGGTGTCGCTCGCGTGGCTGATCGTGCAGGCCTGCGCGCTCGTGCTGATGTACTCGTTGCATCGCATCGATATCGTGTCGCGGCTGTGGTTCTCGTACTGGACCGCGGCGACGGGTGGCCTGCTGATCGCGAATCGGGTGATCGCGCACGCGGTGCTCGCGCGGGCGCGCGGCGCGGGTATGAACCTGCATCAGGTGGCGATCGTCGGCAGCGGTTCGCAGTGCGATGCGCTCCTGCGCCGCATCGAGTCGGCGCCGACCGCGGGCTTTCGCGCGACCGCCGTCTACAACACGCGCCCGGACGACTCCGGCGTGACGAATCCGCGCGTGCCGGTGTTCGATCGCGTCGATCTGCTGGCCGACTACATCCGCACCAACGACGTGCACGAGCTATGGCTGATGCTGTCGCTGTCCGAGGAGCCGCTGATCTGCGCGCTGATCGACGAGTTCCGCGACGACCTCGTGAATATCCGCTTCATGCCGGACGTGCGCAGCCATGCGCTGTTCGAAGGCAGTGGCGTGGTCGATCTGCTCGGCGTGCCGGCGATCAATCTGGTCGCCTCGCCGCTGTCGGCCAACGCGATGCTGAAAAAGGAAGTCTTCGACCGGCTGTTCGCCGCGGCCGCGATCATTGCCCTCGCGCCGCTGCTGCTTGGCATTGCGATCGCGGTCAAGCTGTCCTCGCGCGGACCGGTGCTGTTCAAACAGAAGCGCAAGGGCGCGGACGGCCGTGTGTTTACGATCTACAAGTTCCGCTCGATGCGCGTGCATACCGAAGCGAAGGGCACCTTGAGCCAGGCGACGCGCAACGACAAGCGCGTGACGAAAGTGGGCGCGTTTCTGCGCCGCACGAGCCTCGACGAGTTGCCGCAATTTTTCAACGTGTTGCGTGGCGACATGTCGGTCGTAGGACCGCGTCCCCATGCGCTCGAGCACGACGACCTCTATCAGAAGGTGGTCGCGGGCTATATCAATCGCTACCGGATCAAACCGGGAATCACGGGCTGGGCGCAAATCAACGGCTTCCGTGGCGAAACCGACCGCATCGAGAAGATGGAGCGTCGCGTCGAACATGACCTGTACTACCTGGGTCACTGGTCGTTCGCACTCGACATGCGGATCATCGGCGCGACGATTGTCGCCGGACTGGTGCATCGAAACGCTTACTAGAAAGTCGATAACAACGCCTCGGGGCGAAGGAGTAAAGATCATGAGCTCACTTGGTTTTCGCACAGGAAGTCTTGTGGTTTTCGCAAGCGCAGCATTGCTTTCCGGATGTCAGGTCGTACCGGGACAACGGATGGTCACGCCGGCCGCGATTCAGGAGACGGGTGGCGAATTCAGTACCGAAGGCTCGCAGCAGAAGCAGATTCCGATCACCGATATCAATCTGGAACTGGTGAAGAAGATGAATGCCGACCAGACTGCCTCGGTGTTGCCGCCGACGACGACGGGTCTGTTCGGCAAGCCGGCCATGTACAGGGTCGGCCCCGGCGACGTGCTGCAGATCGTCGTGTGGGATCACCCGGAACTCGCGGCCGCGCTGGGACAGCCGCCGACGACCTCGCGCCCTTCCGATGCAATGCCGGGCTTCCTGATCGACGAGCACGGCGACATCCAGTTTCCGTACGCGGGCAACCTGCATGTCGCCGGCAAGGACGTCGCGACGATCCAGCGCGAGCTGTATTCGCGGCTGAGCAAGGTCTATCAGAAGCCCGAGGTGACGGTGCGCGTCGCGTCGTTCCGTAACGCGACGGTGTATATCGATGGCGAAGTGCGCACACCGGGCACGCAATCGATCAACGACATTCCGCTGTCGCTGACGAACGCGATCGGCCTGAGCGGCGGCTTCAACGCGACCGCGGATCGCAGCCGGGTCGATCTGATCCGCGACGGCAAGACCTATAGGCTGAACATCGACGAGCTCATCAAGCGCGGCCTCAATCCGTCGGATATCTATCTGCAGCCGGGCGATACCGTGCGCGTGAACGGGCGCGAAGACAGCGGCGTCTACGTGATGGGCGAAGTCAACAAGCCGGCCACGGTGCTGCCGTTGCGCAACGGCTCGCTGACGCTGTCGCAGGCGATCTCCGACGGCGGCAGCTTCGACTCGAATACGGCTTCGGGGCAGCAGCTGTTCGTGATCCGCAATTCGACCAGCGACTCGCCGCAGATCTATCACCTCGATGCGACCTCGCCGGTGGCGATGCTGCTCGCGAACCAGTTCGAGCTGCAGCCGAAGGACATCGTGTACGTCGGTCAGGGCGGTCTGGTCCGCTTCAACCGTGTGTTGAACCTGCTGTTGCCCGCGATCAACGCGGCGGTGACGGGAGTCGTCGTGTCGAAGTGACGCTTGCGTGACGCGATATCTGAACCGGCAGGCCTTGTTGGGTGAAAACATGGCAATCAATTACGAAAACCGTTACGCCGGCGTGTATGAACCGGGGCAGTTGCATCTGTCGGACTACGTGCGCACGATCGTGCGCGGTTGGCGCACGATCCTCACCGTGGCGCTGATCGCGCTCGCGCTCGGTTGCGCGTACGCGTTCCTCACGCCGCCGGTCTATCGTTCGGACGTGCTGTTTCACGTCCAGGACAGGACGGCGAACGCGGTCAACGTCAATGCGAACGGCCGGGACGCGGCGGCGCCGCTTCCCGGCGCGTACGATTCGAAGCCGTCGACCGCGGCGCAGATCGAGCTTTTGAAGTCGCGTCTCGTCACCGAGGAGGCGGTCCGCGCGCTGCACCTCGACATTACGGCGAAGCCGCGTTATCTGCCGGTGATCGGCAGCAGGATCGCCGGACTCGTGAACGGGCACTGGTGGTTCCGGCTGCCGTCGTTCGTCAACCTGCGCGGGTTCGCGTGGGGTAACGAGAGCATCGCGGTGTCGCGCTTCGACACGTCGAAGGACTTGTATGGCGAGACCTTCACGCTAGTCGCGGGCGCCGGCAACACCTTCATGCTGCGCGATCCTCACGGCAGCGCGATCCTGTCGGGGCGCGTCGGCGAGACCGTGCAAACCGATACCGCGGTCGGCCCGGTCACGCTGCACGTCGACACACTGGTCGGCGCGCCCGGCTCGCGTTTCGAGCTGACGCGCGCGTCGACGCTCGGCACGGTGGAGCGTCTGGCGAAGACGATGGTCGTGCAGGAAACGGCGGAGGACTCCGGCGTGATCCGCGTGAGTCTCGAAGGCGCCGATCCGGCGCTGACCGCGGCGATCGTCAACAACGTGGCGCGCCAGTTCGTGCGGCAGGATCTCGCGAGCCGTTCGACCGAATCCGACCACACGCTCGCGTATCTCGAACAGCAACTGCCCGACGCGCGCAAGGCGCTCGACGACGCGGAAGAGCGCTACGGCAAGTTCCGCAATACACATGGCGCCGTCGATCTCGGTGAAGAAAGCAAGCTGCTGCTGCAGCAGATCGTCGACAACAAGACGAAGCTGCTCGATCTGCAGCAGCAGCGCGCGGAGCTGTTGCAGCGTTTTACGCCGAATCATCCGATGGTCGCCGCGCTCGATGCGCAGATCGCCGCGTTGCAGGGCGCGCAGAGCACGATGAACCACAGCGTCTCGACGATGCCCGACACCGAGCAGACCGCGCTGCGTCTGCAGCGCGACGTGCACGTGAACACCGATCTGTACATGAACCTGCTCAACAGCGTGCAGCGACTGCGGGTCGCGCAGGCGGGGCAGGTGAGCGGCGTGCGCGTGGTGGACTTCGCCGAAACGCCCGACGATCCGGTGTGGCCGAAGCGCATGCTGGTGATCCTGATCTCGCTCGGCGGCGGCCTCGCGCTCGGCTTGCTGCTGGTCTTCTTGCGGCGCGCGATGCGCGGCGGCGTGGAGCGCCCGGACGAACTCGAGGGGATGCTCGGCGTGCCGGTATTCGCGGTGGTGCCGCGCAGCCAGACGCAATTGCGCCTGCAGGAAAAGGTGTCGCTGCGCCAGCGCGGGCAGCATGTGCTGGCGCAACAGGCGCCCGAAGATATCGCGGTGGAAGGGGTGCGCAATCTGCGCACCTCGCTGCAACTGTCGCTCGATCATGCGGCCAACAACGTCGTGATGATCACCGGCTCGCGGCCCGATGCGGGCAAGTCGTTCCTGTCGGTGAATCTGGCGACGCTGGTCGCGTCGGCGAACAAGCGCGTGCTGATCATCGACGGCGACATGCGACGCGGCGACGTGCATTCGCATTTCGGCGTCAGCCATCGGCCGGGACTGTCCGACGTGCTGTGCGGCGGCGATCTCAACGCGATGATCCAGCGCGACGTGCTGCCCAACCTCGACGTGCTCGCGAAAGGCACGCTGCCCTCGCACCCGGCCGAACTGCTGATGAGCAAACGCTTCGAAGCGATGCTCGAGGTGTTGAAGCCGCAATACGACGTCGTGATCATCGACACGCCGCCGGTGCTCGCCGTGACCGACTCGACGCTGATCGGCAAATACGCGGCGACGACGCTGCTCGTCGTGCGGCATGGGCGTCAACCGCTGCATGAGATCGTCGAAACCACCAAACGCCTGCGTAACGGTGGCGTCGGTCTGCGCGGCGTGCTGCTCACCGACGTGCCGCAGGAAGCGGCGTTTCTCGGCTCAGGGTATCAGGGCGGCTATTACGGCTACGACAGCATCGCCGGCTGACACTGCTGCCCGCGCGCGCGTCTTTCGGGGCGCCGCGCGGGCGGGCGTGGTCGACTGCACGCCCGTGCCGCCGTCCCGCGAGATACCTCGCAATCCTTAGTGGTGACGCAGCAGATCGCGCAATGCGCGCGACTCTTCCGGCGTCGGCTGCATGGTTTGCCACGCCGACTCGTGCGACGCGAGCGCGACGAGCCGTAGCGCGGCCTTGCTGCTCGAATCGATCCGCAACGCTTCGTTGGCGTTGTGCGACGCGCACTCCCACTGTCCCACGTTGCTGCAGCCGCGCGCGAGGCTCAGCAACGCGTCGCGTTGCTGCTCTAGCGTGCTCACCTGGGCGCGCATGCTGCGCGCGTCGCGATTGTCGGGCTGCGCGGTGATTACGGCGGCGAGGCGTGCTCTGGTCGCCGCCAGATTGCCTCGTCGCAGATAGCCGTGCGCGGCTTTCAGATTGCGCTCGGCGTCGGCGCGCTGTTTGTCGGCTTGCGTGAGCGGGGCGGCCATCGTGTCGGTGTTGCTGTTGGTGCTGGTCGACGCGAGCGCCGTGCCACGCGGCGTGGGCGCGGAGATGGCCGCGCTCGATGTCTTCGTTGACGCTACGGCGCGCGCGGTCGTGACAACGGGCGTTGACGGTCGCGCTGCGGTCGGCGTGGTCACAACGACGGGCGTTGACGGTCGCGCTGGGACGGGCGCGGTCGCCACGACGGGTGGAGCCGATCGCGCTACGGCAGGCGCGGTCGCAACGACCGGCGGTGACGATGGCGCAACGGTCGGTGCGGTCGCCACGATGGGCGGGCTCGATCGCGCTACGGCAGGCGCGGTCGCAACGACGGGCGGTGACGATGGCGCAACGGTCGGTGCGGTCGCCACAATGGGCGGGCTCGATCGCGCTACGGCAGGCGCGGTCGCAACGACGGGCGGTGACGATGGCGCAACGGTCGGCGCGGTCGCCACGATGGGCGGGCTCGATCGCGCTACGGCAGGCGCGGTCGCAACGACCGGCGGTGACGATGGCGCGACGGTCGGTGCGGTCGCCACGATGGGCGGTGCCGGTGGCGCGACGGGGGCCGCGTGCACGTTCGCCGGTTGCTGCCGCGCGACGACAACGGGACGCGGCCGTTGGGCGACGATCGACGCCGGCTTCGGCGCCGCGGCAACCGACGGCGCCGCATTCTGCGCAACGTTCTGTGCAGGGGCTTGGCCAGGGTTGTCCGGGCGCACCGTGCCGAAGACCGTGACCGGCGTGTCGACGCTCGCATCGTCGTCGTTGAATAGAACGAAGCCGACGTACACGATGCCGAGCGTCGCGAGCGCGGCTGCGGCAAGCGCGAGCGGATGCCGCCGTCGACGCCCGCCCGGCTCGAACGTCGCTTCGTCGATCAGATCGTAGGGGCTCATCTTCGTTTGTGCGGAGCGTCGCGACGAACGGTCCGCGGGCAAGCTCGCGGCCGCTGGCAGCGGTTCGAGTTGCGTGCGCGATGCGCTCAGCGCCCGGGATCGCGCGGAGCGCTCGCCGGGCTTGTCGTCCGTATCGAACGAATCGATCGGCAGCGCATGGCATGCGGGACACGGCGAAAAGCGGCCCGACAGCGGCACGCCGCAGTATGCGCAGTGATGGAAAAATGGCTGGTCGGAGGTCGTGTCGCCCGGCATGGCCGTGTCGCTCCACTGGCGCCGAAGGGCGGCGCCATCAAAAAGAATGTATGCAACGACGCCCGCAAGCGGCGTCGGCCGGACTACTGGACGACGTAACCGCGCGCCTGCATGCACGCGCCGTAGGCGGCCCAATAGCGGGTCATCGGCGGCTCGGGCGCGGGCAGCGGCGGCAGCTTGACGTTCGACGCCAGCGAAGCGGCCGCACCATCCGACGCGCCGGGTGCCGCGTTCGCACTGGGGCCCGTTGCCGCTGCCGATGCGTTCGGCGGTGCATTCGCCGCCTCGGTGGCTGGCGCGCCTGGCGCGCTGGCGCCGGCCGCGGCTTCGTTCACCGGTTTCGCCGACGATGCACCGCCAGGCGCTTGCGCGCCAGCCAACGGCGCGCTCGCGGCTTCGGGCGCGCTCGCGCTCCACGGCAGCGGCGTGGCTGAGAAGGAACTAGGTGGAAGCGGCGGTTTCGACGGTACGCCGGTCGACGCACCTTTGGCCGCGGGCGGCTGACGCGGCGGAATCTGCGACTCGTGGGCCATGTTGACCCCGGTCACGCGGTTCGCCTCGGCGTAGCACATCGCGTTGTCGATGCTGCGCTCGTAAGGGCTCTGACTTCGGATCGGATAGGTGACAGGCCGCCACGCGAACGCGGCAGTGCTCGTCACCAACAGCGTCAGTACGGTATATGTTCTAAATGCCATCGCAGTCACTCCCGCAGCGATGTCTCGCCTTTTTGTGTTTGATTTCGTGTCGTGCTTTCGTTCTGTGCTCGTTGCGCGTCGTGTTCGAGCTCGTTCTCATGCCTGGCGCTCGTGCTTCTGTCGCGGCCTGCCGATCGGCCGTGGCGTTGCGGTGCTTGCGCCACCGCTCCCCGGAACGGGCACGTCGCGAATGCCGCTTTAACGAGCGTAGCACCGCAGTTTGGCCACGCGATGCATCGGATAGCGCGCGAAAACGCCATCGTGCAGTGCAATCAGGACACAATCGGCGAGGCGGCGTTGAAGATCGGGACAATCCCTGGTCGCCACGAAGGATCGTCAGGAGTCGAAGATGAAAAACCTATCGTATCGCTATCGGCCGCTTTGCGCAGCGTTCTGTCTGTCGGTGCTGTCGCTCGCCGCGCCGCTCGCGAGCGGCGCGAGCGACGCCAACATGAGCGCGGAGACGGCGGGCGAGCGCGCAAGCTTCGCGCGGGCGTTTTGCGACGTGTCGCCCGAGCGGATCGACGCCTATAAGGAGCGGCTCCGAAAGGTCCTGACCGGTGCGACCGATTTCGATCAGCACTGGGACACGGGCTGGCACCGCGCCGACATCACCAATAGCCAGATGAACGCACTGCGCGAGCGAGATCCGAAGGAATTCGCGGCGCGCATCAAGGTCAATTGCGAACGGCTCAAGTGGATGGCGGGTAATGCGTTGCACCGGCCTGCGCAGAAGTGAAGTGAAACGAGCGTGCTGTCGGGCGAGCGAAACTGGCGGATCGTGGCCTGATGCAGAAGGCTTCGCCGGGCTGAATCTCGCGCGGCTGTAGTCGACGACACGCGAACCGACTGGAACCGGAAGCTTTTTGCATCAATCGACGGTTTCGGGCATAAATACACAATATTATGACTTTCGCTTAATGTTCGGCCAACCGTCGAGTAGTCTGCAGATGTAACTCTCAACGACTTTTCGAGCATGTAACTAATTCGCGAATATCGTTTGGTCCGTACTGCGGCACATTTGCGGCGGTAATGAGGCCTGCTATATGTGAATATTAGCTAACGTAATGCCGGACCGGACCGACCGTCTGCTCGGCAAGCTTCCAGATCAAACACTGTTTGACCTTTTGCCGTTATCGTTTCGAAGTGAGGAGCGGTTATGTTGAACCCGAAGACGTTCGGACACTTCCTTTGGCTCGTCCGCAAGACGTGGATAACACGCGGGCCGCGTTTGTACTACTCGCAGTTTGGAGAGGACGCGGTGTTGCGCGAGATAATCAGTCCCCGGTGCAATAAGGGTGTTTATGTCGACGTTGGTGCATACCACCCTGTCAAGTTCTCGAACACACATGCGCTTTACAAGCGTGGTTGGCGCGGCATCAACATAGACATGGATCCGGTGAAAATTGAAGCGTTTTCTCTTGCGCGGTTTGGTGATGTCAATGTACGTGCGGCCGTCTCGAACGAGAAACAGCTCAAGGAAGTCTATAATTTTTCGAACTATGGGTTGACTTCGACCATAGATCCCATAGTGGCTGCGGCCGAAGTCCAGAAGCCTATCTCCGTCCGGACCGTTGAAACCACCACATTGAACGACGTTCTCGAGCACACCCCGTACGCCGATCAGGAAATCGATCTGCTTTCCATTGACGTGGAAGGTCACGATTACGAAGTCTTGCGATCGATTGATATCAGCAGGTATAAACCAAAAATCATTATTGTGGAGTCTACGCTGACTTCGATAAGGGAAGTCTGGGGTGTCCATTTAACCGGAGTTGAGCGTAGACTGGGACAATGGAACGTCCCCATGCCAGCACCCACTATCCCAAGTCCCTTGGGGAGTTTCAGGCATGGTTCCCGACTGATGCAGACTGCCTGGACTATCTGGAATGGCTGCGATGGCCTTGCGGCTTCGTCTGCCCGTCCTGTGGTCATCCGGGAGGATGGCGGCTTGGGGACGGCAGGTTCATGTGTACTGCATGCGGGAGCCGCACGTCAGTGATGGCAGGCACCGTCTTTGACCGGACCCGTACTCCCCTTACGGTGTGGTTTTCGGTCTGTTGGCATTTTGCTACCGGCAAAGACGGGATCTCGGCGCTGAGTTTGAAGCGGACCCTCGAGATCGGCTCCTACCAGACAGTGTGGGCTATCCTTCATCGCCTGCGGTCTGTGCTCATTCGCCCCGATCGGGAGCGCCTTTGCGGGACGGTGGAGGTGGACGAAACCTACATCGGAGGCAAAGAATCCGGACTTTCGGGAGGCCGTGCCAAAGGGAAGAAGATCCTGACGTGTATCGCGATCGAGATCGCGGAGCCGAAGGGATTCGGGCGCTGTCGGATGGCGCCGGTGGCGGATGCCTCCTCAGAATCGCTTCGCTCCTTCGTGTTGGATAACGTCGAGCCGGGGGCGACGGTCATCACCGATGCCTGGCAGGGTTACCGGTGGCTGGAGAAGAATGGTTACATCCATGACCGCCGTAGCCAGCGGGCCGCGTCGGCGCGGGGCGAGGACCCCGAAGAACTTCTGCCAGGTGTGCATCGAATAGCGTCCCTTGCAAAACGTTGGCTCCTGGGCACCCACCAGGGAGCGGTGGATTCTGCACACTTGCCCAGTTACCTGGACGAGTTCGTGTTCCGTTTCAACCGCCGCCGCTCACGTAGCCGAGGGATGCTGTTCTACCGGATCCTGGAGCTTGCTGTCGCCCATGGACCGGTTCGTTACCAAAACCTTGTTATGAGCCAGAGGCCAAAGGCTGTTCCTCCCAAGCCGCCGAGGCAACGCGGACATCCGCCCAGCCTGGAGCGACCTTCGCCGAGCCGCCCGTGGAGGCAAAACGCTAACTCCGGTTAAATGGACACCCCATGGGGAAGTAATAGCTTCCGCCATATTTCGCTATCTGGAGGAGCGCAATTATCGACTGGTCAGTTGGACATATTTGTCGCTGATCTTCAGAGTGGAAAGATCTCAAATCTTTCGCACTCAGTTATAGCGTTACGGTTCTGCAAGTATCGTCCTTGCAGCTGCTATCAATTTCACAATCCCGCTATCAACGGCCGCTGCAACGGTCCAGATATACTTGGACCGACTGGTGCCTCAGCCGCCAAGCACATTCATGAGCCCCCTCGACTTGCCTGAAGGCTGACTATCGTAACGGCCCGCGCTTATGGGGGATTTCCCTGGGTTTGACGTTTCGAGCGGGCGCTCCGCTCCGAAGTCGCTGCCTCGTCATGGCTCGCCTCTTCCTTCACGAAGGGCCGAATCTCAACGCAACACGTCGGTAAATTATTGTTTTCTTAGAGAAAATGCCGAACGGCAGACGTTCCGCACGGGGCGGGTTCAAGCCCGAGCGAATCACGTTTGAGGCTGAGTGAACTTCGACCGCGTTCCCCGCTTCTTGAATTTGTCACTGCCCGTCCATATAATTAGCACTCGCTGCACGAGAGTGCTAACAACATCTCCGGTTGGCTCGGCCAGCCGGGTTTTTCTCAGCGTTCTTCAGTCTCAATCAGAGAGGAGTATGTATGAACCTTCGTCCTTTGCATGATCGCGTGATCGTCAAACGTCTGGATCAGGAAACCAAGACCGCGTCGGGCATCGTGATCCCCGAAGCCGCAGCGGAAAAGCCGGATCAAGGTGAAATCCTCGCAGTCGGCCCGGGCAAGCGCGACGACAAGGGCGCAGCCATTGCGCTCGACGTGAAGGTCGGCGACCGCGTCCTGTTCGGCAAGTACGCAGGCCAGACCGTCAAGGTCGACGGCAACGAACTGCTCGTGATGCGCGAAGAAGACATCATGGCCGTGGTGCAGAAGTAAGCGCAAGGTCGCTACTTCACCGGTTATATCCTAAGTATTCAAGGAGTTAGAAGATGGCAGCTAAAGACGTCGTATTCGGTGATTCCGCCCGTGCCAAGATGGTCGAAGGCGTGAATATTCTCGCCAACGCCGTGAAGGTCACGCTGGGTCCGAAGGGCCGCAACGTGGTTCTCGAGCGCAGCTTCGGCGGCCCGACGGTCACCAAGGACGGTGTGTCGGTCGCGAAAGAGATCGAACTGAAAGACAAGCTCCAGAACATGGGCGCGCAAATGGTCAAGGAAGTCGCTTCCAAGACCAGCGACAACGCAGGCGACGGCACGACGACCGCTACGGTTCTCGCGCAATCGATCGTCCGCGAAGGTATGAAGTACGTCGCATCGGGCATGAACCCGATGGACCTGAAGCGCGGTATCGACAAGGCCGTTACAGCCGCAATCGAAGAACTGCGCAAGATCAGCAAGCCGTGCACGACCAACAAGGAAATCGCCCAGGTTGGCGCGATCTCGGCGAACAGCGATTCGTCGATCGGCGAGCGCATCGCTGAAGCAATGGACAAGGTCGGCAAGGAAGGCGTGATCACCGTCGAAGACGGCAAGTCGCTGCAAGACGAGCTGGACGTCGTCGAAGGTATGCAATTCGACCGCGGCTACCTGTCGCCGTATTTCATCAACAACCCGGACAAGCAAGTCGCCGTGCTCGAGAACCCGTTCGTGCTGCTGCACGACAAGAAGGTGTCGAACATCCGTGACCTGCTGCCGGTGCTCGAGCAAGTCGCGAAGGCTGGCCGTCCGCTGCTGATCATAGCTGAAGACGTCGAAGGCGAAGCGCTCGCAACGCTGGTCGTCAACAACATCCGCGGCATCCTGAAGACCGTTGCCGTCAAGGCTCCGGGCTTCGGCGATCGTCGTAAGGCGATGCTGGAAGACATCGCGATCCTGACCGGCGGTCAGGTCATCGCTGAAGAAACCGGCCTCACGCTCGAGAAGGCAACGCTGGCTGAACTGGGCCAGGCGAAGCGCATCGAAGTGGGCAAGGAAAACACCACGATCATCGACGGCGCTGGCGAAGCAGCGAACATCGAAGCTCGCGTCAAGCAAGTGCGCACGCAGATCGAAGAAGCGACCTCGGACTACGACCGTGAAAAGCTGCAAGAACGCGTCGCCAAGCTGGCAGGCGGCGTTGCAGTGATCAAGGTCGGTGCTGCGACCGAAGTCGAAATGAAGGAAAAGAAGGCACGTGTCGAAGACGCACTGCACGCAACGCGCGCGGCTGTGGAAGAAGGCATCGTGGCGGGTGGCGGCGTCGCGCTGATCCGTGCACGTACGGCAATCGCTGGCCTGAAGGGCGCTAACGCCGATCAGGACGCAGGTATCAAGATCGTTCTGCGCGCCATGGAAGAGCCGCTGCGCCAGATCGTCGCCAACGGTGGCGAAGAAGCGAGCGTCGTCGTGGCAGCGGTTGCTGCTGGCAAGGGCAACTACGGCTACAACGCAGCGACCGGCGAGTACGTCGACCTGGTCGACGCAGGTGTCGTGGATCCGACGAAGGTGACGCGCACGGCGCTGCAAAACGCCGCTTCGGTTGCTGGCCTGCTGCTGACGACCGACGCAGCTGTCTGCGAACTGCCGAAGGAAGATGCTCCGATGCCTGGCGGCATGCCCGGCGGCATGGGCGGCATGGGCATGGACATGTAATTCCGCTCGGGCCTCGTGGTCCGGCCGCGTGGTTGAACTGCCGCGCGTCTGGATCACGGCCGAGGCCCGGCTGGAAGTCCATGTGGGGAGTGCGCCGCGAGGCGTTTCCCCAAACGAAAAAACCCGCTTATGCGGGTTTTTTTTCGTTTGGGGCCGGCGTTGATGTGCTTGCTGGCGAGCGCTTCCGGACGCCCTTTTGTCCGGATCAGGCGCCCGCGGCGTGAGCCGTGCGATGAGAGGACCTTCCGAGGCACTTTTCGCGCAGGTAGTGGAAGATCTGCGCGACGCTTTGCGCGGGGCTCAGCGTTCCCGTGTCGACGTGCAGGTCGGGATCGATCGGCGCTTCATAGGGCGCTGATACGCCGGTGAACGAGCTGATCTCGCCAGACCTCGCTTTCGCGTAAAGACCTTTGGGATCGCGGCTCGCGCAGGTGGCGAGCGAGGCGGACACATAGGTTTCGACGAACTTGTCGGCTCCGATGATCGCGCGCGCCATTGCCCGATCTTCGCGTAGCGGCGAAATCAGCGCGGAAATCACGATCAGACCCGCGTCGTTCATCAATTGGGCGACGTGCGCGACCCGGCGGATGTTTTCGCGCCGGTCGTCGGGCTCGAATCCAAGGTCGCTCGCCAGACCGTGCCGGATGTTGTCGCCGTCGAGCACATAGCAGGCGTGACCGAGCGCGATCAGTTGCTCTTCGAGCGCAAACGCGAGCGTCGATTTGCCGGCGCCGGACAGGCCGGTCAGCCAGATCGTGGCGGGCATCTGATCGAACATGCGTATGCGGTCCTGCACCGCGATCTTGCCGTGGAAGCGTTGCACGAACTGGGGCGGCTCTTTCATGGATAGGTTCTCTTGGCTCTTCTGGCTCATTCGCAGTGCCAGCCTTGCCGCCACGTGCCGGCGTTGTGCAGGCTTTCCGTGGAATTGGCAATGGTAACGCGAAAGCCTTGCGGAATATCGTTCGGCAGTGGAATTGAAAATCCGCTGTATGCGCTCGGATAGCCGGCGCTCGCCACATCGGGCCGCGGCTCGCCGCTGCAGCCGGTCGCGACGATCTGCGTGCCGACCCGTACCTCGAGCGGCACCTGCCGCTGCGGCTCGCTCAGGTTGACGGCCCAGCCGCACACTACGCCGTCGCGCACCGTGTCGACAAAACCGTCGAACAGGTCGACCGGCGGACGCTGCCGGCTTCGCGCGAACTCCAGATAGGTGTCGATCGGCGCGAGATCGAAGCGGCGGATCACCTCATGCACGCGCGACAGGAATGAGGCGTCGAAGCCGAAAACGGTCGAACTATAGACGTGCGGATTGTCGAGCTGATCGATTTCGGACTGAATCACGCGGACCAATTCGAGCGCATTCGAAAAGACGCTGCCCGTTTCTTTCGCATAAGCTTCCACGATCTGACTTGCGTCGCGGAACAGTTCGTAATCGAGGCTATTGTCCTCGATAAATTTTTGTCTTGTTGCGTCGCTTAAGTGAGCCTTGCCCTTCGCCGTGCCATTGGTGCGATTCGCTTCGAAATAGAACGGCAATTTCATCCCAGTCGAACCGCAAAGCCGCAGTAAGAATTCGCTCATGTCCTCGCAGACGCCGACGGTGCCGATCTGTTCGCGCAAATGGATTCGCGCAACGGCGAGGCTCGTGTTGGTTAGCCACTGGCTCGCCGCTCAACATGTGCACGAACAGGTTCTTGCCGCCGAGCGATTCGCTGACCCACTCGTCGAGCGACAGCACACCTTGCTGCGCCAGAGCTTCCGGCGTGGACACACTGACGCCGCGTGTGACCTCGCCGTTCTTGCCGTTCGCCGCATACCAGTAGTGCGAGATCTGGCGCGCGAGCGGATCGCGCAGGATCGTGCAGTAGTTGACCGGATGTTTGATCATCCGATGAATGCCATACGGGAGATGACCGCCGCCTACCTGCGTCTCGAGCAGCTTCGCGCGACAGTTTCCCCAGCCATCCTGATCCCAGACAAAGCTAATGAATTGGTCATTACCTTTATTCAAATCAAAAAACGAAATAACGGTCGAACCGCCGCATTTCGGTGGATGGATGAAGAAGGCGGGAAATGACATGTGGGGACATATGACTTATCGTGATGCGTAAAGTCTAGACAAAAGATGTCATCGGCGTTGTAACGTTTGATTACGCGGTAAAACGTCCGGTTGCATCGCCGACAGCAAGATTCATGCGGCTATGCAAAATAAATTGACTAGGATGCCCGCGAGACGAACTGGGCGCGGCAGTATCGATAGCTACGCGCTAATTACATTGTTCAATTTGGTTAAATCGAATGGAAAGTCGCACCAATCGCGAAAGTCACATTAATGAAAAAACCGGCTGACAGCGGGTTTTTAGTCGATGCCGACGAATGGCGAGGTCAGTGCCGCGCTTCCCCCGGCGCCGCGCCCTTGCCTTGCGCGGGCGGCGTTTCGTCTTCATCGCTGCTGCGCGCCCAGAAGAAGCGATCGGGCATGTACGCCCCCATGCCGGGCCGGAACGCATTGCGCACTGCCTGATACAGATACTCCTGGCTTTCGCGCACCGCTTCCGCGGGCTCCTGGCCGTTGGCGAGAAGCGCGGCGATCGCCGCGCCGAGCGTATCGGTGAGGCCCGTCAACCGATGCGGCGCGCGGTCCCACATGTCCTGACGCAACTGGCCGTCCTCGCTGAAGAGTGTGTTGACGAGCCGATGCGTGCCGGTTTCGGTCGACAGAATGTACTCGCAGCCCTGCGACAGCAGATGCGAGATCGCCGCGTCGAGGCTCGGCGCCTCCGCGTCGCCGTCGGGCTGCGCGAGCGCGAGCAGCGTCGCCGAGTCGGCGACCAGCAGCGTGGTTTGCGGCGCGAGCAGATCGGCGATCGCTTCGCGCAGTTCGTCGGCGGCGAGCACGTGCTCGTCGTCGAGCGTGAAGTCCGGGGCGAGGATCAGCGGGACGTCGTCGTAGTCGGCGACAACTTCCGCGATCGCGCTGACCACTTCGGCGCGCGTGCACCCGCCGACCTTGAATGCGGCGATCGGCATGTCCTCGAGCAGCATGCGCGCCTGCGTCGCGACGATGTCCGGGTCGAGCCCGGTGACTTCGTCGCAGTTCGCCGAGTCGCGCACGGTATAGCCCGTGAGCACGGAAACGCCGTGGCAGCCCATGCTGGCAAGTGTCAACAGGTCCGCCTGCAGGCCGGAGCCGCCGGTGGGGTCGGAGAGACCGAAGGTGAGGACGATCGGAGGCGTGTCGCTGGGCATGAAAATGGATAAGGAAAGCAGGATTTCGGCGCGCAATGCGCAATCGGCTCAATTATGCGGCCTAAACCGTGGAGAGGGCGTTTTTTCGCGCGGCGGGGATCGCCAGAGGCTGGCTCGCGGCTCGCTGACGCGCGGCCGGCGGGGATTGCTTTGAGGTTGCCACGCTAGCGCCGCGAGCTTGCCGAGGGCGCCCTCTATCGCGCTGCCGGGTGTCCCCACCGCCATGCGGCATGGCGCCGCGAGCGTCGTCCGCACGGCGCGCGGGCGCACCGCCGAAGCCCGCTCCACGCTACGATTGCGAGTTTTCGATTGCTAGGCATGGGGGCGGCAACACGGTACCATCATGGCTCCCGCTTCCACGGACTCAACGACGCGACAAAAGAATGGAATATCAAAGCTGGATGTGCCTGATTTGCGGCTGGATTTACGACGAAGAGGCCGGCTTGCCGGACGAAGGCATTGCGCCGGGCACGCGCTGGGAAGACGTGCCCATCAACTGGACGTGTCCGGAGTGCGGAGCGCGCAAGGAAGACTTCGAAATGGTCCAGATCTGAAGTTCGGCAAGCCGCCGGCGTCAGCCGGCCGGTCGTTCGCGTCGCTTGATCATTGTTCCGGCGGCGCGGTTTGATGGGCTCGTGCGACTCGCCGGAAGTTTCGGCCCCCAAACCGGGTCCCGAGATCCGGTCCCGAACCTGAACCCTGAGCTTCGATCCCGAAAAGTCAGCGGCGTCATCCGCCGCGCAATTGCTGCAATCGCTTGATGCGTCCGGCACGCCCGGCGCCTGTCTGAGCGCGCCGGCGCGGAACATCGCCGGTCGCGTCGTGTCGCAACGGTAGTCTGTCATTGTCCTGTCGCCGGTTCGCGCGGTGGCCGCTCACTCAGCATGCGGCGCGAAGCGACGGCCCCGTCAGCTTCGTGTCGCCTGCCCATGACTCTTCGATCCGCAGCACCCGTTTCCATCGATGCACTGCCGAACCCGCGCGGTGGCGCGGTGCGCCCTGCGGAACTCGCGCTCGCCGAGGCGTCGCTCGCGTTCGAGCAGCGCGACGAGAGCGGTGCCGCGCTGCTGCGCGCGTCGCATGCGTTGCGCACGGCGGGCTGGCTCAGCGCGCAGCGTTTCACCGACGCCCTCGTGCGGCTCTCGCCGCTCGCGAGCGGCGAGCCAGCCGAAGCGGAAAGCGCGCGGCCAGTGTTCGGCGCGGCGCTGCGCGACTTCCGCGCGGCGCTCGAACGTCACAATCTGCGCGAGCTCAGTTGCTCGCCGACGCTGTTCAACCACTACCGCGAGCTGTGTGCGCAACTCATCGAACCCACGCCGGGTTCCGCCGTTGCGTTCGAAGACCTCGCGCTGTGCGCGCGGCCAGTGCCGCCGGCTTCGCTGCACGCGCAATCGGCCGATCAGCTTGCCCATCTGCGGGCGCGCTACGAGCGCGCGTTGCTGCCGGTGCTGCGCTCGCAGGCCGACACAGGCAGCGCGGTGGCGCTTGCGGTCACCAACGCCGCGCTCGACGAACTCGACGCCGTGTTCACCGAACTCGCCGGCCCCGATCCGTATGACTTCTGGCGGCTCGCGCGCGCCTGCGCGAAGGCGCTGCGCGCGCGCGGCCACGCAATCCGCGATATCGAGGCGCGGCGCTTCTACGCGCGCTGCAACCTGGCGCTCGCCGATCACGCGCGCGGCATCGAGCGCGCGCCGCGTTCGCTGGTGCGCGCGACGCTCGCGCTGCTGTGGCGCGACTACGCGCTGTTCGGCGCGGCTGCGCAAGACGCCGACCAGGTCGAGGTGCTGCACGATTATGGCTTGACCGTCGACTGGCACGTCGCCGGCACGCAGTCGTCGGAAGCGCTGTGGGAGGCGGGCGCGCTCGAGGCGCAGTCGCTGCCGCACACGCGCGATCTCGGCGTGCTGAGCGTCAACGCGAACGCGTACGAAGACTTCCTGCAGACCGCCGACGCGTCCATCGAGGCGCTGGCCGCCCATGCGCGCGCGGCCGATCAGCCGGAAAAAGCCGACCCGAGCGAAGCGCTGCAGGCGGGCGATGCCGCCTACCGGCTTGGCTCGGCCGCCTGCGCGCTCGGTCTCGGTCACGTGGCGCTGCTCGCCGACGCGCTGGGTCTCGCCTGGCGGCGTCGTGCGCATGCGGGCGTCGCGACGCCGGCGGTGCGCGCGCACGTGATCGTCGGCGCGCCGCCGGCCGACACACTCGAGCAGGCCGCCGAGGCCTTGCGTGCGTCGCTGCACAAGGTCGCCGCGGGCGTGGGGCCGGCGGGCGGCAGCTTCACGCAGGCGGCGCTCGCCGCGCTCACGCGTGCGATCGAGCAGGGCGGCGCGTGAAGCGCAAGCCGGGTCGAACCAAACGCGCGACGTGGCGCGCGAATTGCGTGCGCAACGCTTCGACCGACGCGCGCCGAACCCGCTGAAACCCATTGTGACAAGTCACAATCCCGCAACTTCGCGACGCGCGCCGAACGTGCCGTTCTACGCGGTGTTTCGGCGCCTGATCGCGGCATGGCGCAAGTCGCGCGCGTGATAGAGTGCAACTTGATCCGGCGTCGATGGCGCGTCGCGTAGCGTGCAACCCAACGCGTTGCAATGCTCAAAGCAGCCCGCCATGACGCATCGTCTTTGCTAAAATCCGAACTATGTCCAAGAGTACCGATCGCATCAATCTGACCAACCAGTTCCTGATCGCCATGCCGAACATGGCCGATCCGACGTTTTCAGGAACGGTGGTCTACCTTTGCGATCACAGTGAGCGCGGCGCGCTCGGCCTCGTGATCAACCGGCCGACCGATATCGACCTGCAGGCGCTCTTCAATCGCATCGATCTGAAGCTCGAGATCGAACCGCTTCTCCATGTCCCCGTATATTTCGGCGGCCCGGTGCAAACCGAGCGCGGCTTCGTGCTGCACGATCCGAAAGGCGGCAGCGCATACACGTCGTCGATGTCGGTGCCGGGCGGGCTCGAAATGACCACGTCGAAAGACGTGCTCGAGGCCGTCGCGAGCGGCAACGGTCCGGAGCGTTTCCTGCTGACGCTCGGCCACGCCGGCTGGGGCGCGGGTCAGCTCGAAGACGAAATCTCCAAGAACGGCTGGCTCACGGTCGAGGCCGATCCGAAAATCGTTTTCGACGTGCCCGCCGAAGATCGTCTCGAAGCGGCGCTCGCGCTGCTCGGCGTGTCGTTGTCGATGCTGTCGGGCGAGGCCGGGCACGCATGAGGGGCCGCGCATGAATCTGCCGGCCGGACGTGAGGCGACGCTGCTTGCGTTCGACTACGGAGAGAAACGCATCGGCGTGGCAGTCGGCAATTCGCTGACGCGCCGCGCGCGGCCGCTCGTCGTCGTGCAAAACCGCAGCAGGGACTACCGCTTCGAAGCGCTCGGCAAGCTGATCGCCGAATGGAAGCCCGATGCGCTGGTGGTCGGCCTGCCGATGCACCCCGACGGCACACCGCACGAGCGCACGCAACTCGCGAAGCGCTTCGGCAACCAGTTGAACGGCCGCTTCAATCTGCCGGTCACCTGGGTCGACGAGCGCTACTCGTCGGTCGAGGCCGAGGCGGAAATCCGCGCCGGCAATGCCCGCGCCGACATGCTCGATGCCGAAGCCGCGAGCATCATCCTCCAGCAATATCTTGACGGACTTTCCGACGATCATGAGTTCCATTGACGCCGAAGCGCTGTATCGCGCGTTGCTCGACCAGATTCGAGCGGCGTATGGCGACCAGCTCGCCGCCACGCACGACGGTGCCGAAGCGGCGGTACTGGCTGGTATCCATAGCGGCGGCGCGTGGCTCGCCGAGCGGCTCGCGCGCGACCTGAAACTGCCGAGCTTCGGCGTGGTGAACGTCGCGCTGCATCGCGACGACTACGCGAAGAAAGGGCTGCACGCGCAAGCAAGCCCGACCTCGCTGCCGTTCGAGGTCGATGGCCGCCGCATCGTGCTGGTCGACGACGTGCTGTACACCGGCCGCACGATTCGCGCGGCGGTCAACGAGCTGTATGACTATGGCCGGCCGGCATCGGTCGAACTCGCGGTGCTCGCCGATCGGGGCGGACGCGAGTTGCCGGTGGCGGCGCGCTTCGTCGGTGGCGTGGTCGACGTACCCGCCGACGCGACGCTCGTGCTGGCCCGTGAAGACGACGGCGCGGGCGGCCAGCGGTTTTCTTTTCACACTGAAGCACGCGTCGATTGAAACGCGCGTGAGCGGCGTGTCGACGCGACCTCGATCACGTTGAAGCCCGTATTTGAAGCAGGTACATCATGAACACCGCCACCCCGGCTCCGCAAGATTCCTCCGCTAGCGCATCCGAGCGCTTCCGCTACGGCTTCCTGAAGGGCAACCCGCAGCTCACGAAGAGCGGCGAGCTCAAACATCTGCTGTCGATCGAGGGGTTGCCGAAGGCCATCGTCAATCACATTCTCGAGACCGCCGACCAGTTCGTCAGCGTGACCGATCGCGAAGTGAAGAAGGTGCCGCTGTTGCGCGGCAAGTCGGTGTTCAACCTGTTCTTCGAAAACTCGACGCGCACGCGTACCACGTTCGAGATCGCGGCCACGCGGCTGTCGGCCGACGTGCTGAATCTGAACATCAACGCGTCGTCGACCAGCAAGGGCGAATCGCTGCTCGACACGATCAACAACCTGTCGGCGATGCACGCGGATCTGTTCGTCGTGCGTCATGCGTCGAGCGGCGCGCCGTTCCTGATCGCGCAGCACTGCGCGCCGCACGTGCACGTGATCAACGCCGGCGACGGCCGTCACGCGCACCCGACGCAGGGTCTGCTCGACATGTACACGATCCGCCACTACAAGAAGGACTTCACGAAGCTGCGCGTGGCGATCGTCGGCGACATCCTGCATTCGCGCGTCGCGCGCTCGGACATTCATGCGCTGACCACGCTCGGCGTGCCCGAAGTGCGCGCGATCGGTCCGCGCACGCTGCTGCCGGGCGGGCTCGAACAGATGGGCGTGCGCGTGTTCCACAACCTCGACGAAGGTCTCAAGGATGTCGACGTGATCATCATGCTGCGCCTGCAGAACGAACGCATGAGCGGCGCGCTGCTGCCGTCGTCGCAGGAGTACTTCAAGAGCTGGGGGCTCACGCCCGAGCGTCTCGCGCTCGCCGCCCCCGATGCGATCGTGATGCACCCCGGCCCGATGAACCGCGGCGTCGAGATCGACTCGCAGGTCGCGGACGGCCCGCAATCGGTGATCCTGAATCAGGTCACGTTCGGTATCGCGGTGCGCATGGCGGTGATGGGGATCGTCGCGGGCAATAACGACTAAGCAACGACTGATCGGGAAGCCGAACGATAGGCTGAACCACAGGTTTAACAAAGGCAGCGCATGAAGATTCATATTCGAGGCGGCACGCTGATCGATCCGGCAGCGGGCACCGAACAGCAGCAGGACATCTTTATCGAGGCGGGCAAGATCGCCGCCTTGGGCAACGCGCCGGCCGGCTTCCAGGCGGAGCGTACGCTCGACGCGCGCGGTCTGTCGATCGCGCCGGGTCTGGTCGACCTGTGCGCGCGTTTGCGCGAGCCGGGCTACGAGCACAAGGCAACGCTCGGCTCGGAAATGGCCGCGGCGCTCGCGGGCGGCGTGACGAGCCTCGTATGTCCGCCGGACACCGATCCGACGCTCGACGAACCGGGCCTCGTCGAAATGCTGAAGTTCCGCGCGCGCAATCAGAACAAGGCGCACGTGTATCCGCTCGGCGCGCTGACGGTCGGTCTCAAGGGGCAGGTCATCACCGAGATGGTCCAGCTGACCGAGGCGGGCTGCGTCGGCTTCTCGCAGGCCGACACGCCGATCGTCGATACCCAGGTGCTGATGCGCGCGCTGCAATACGCGAAGACCTATGATTTCACCGTGTGGCTGCGTCCCGTCGATGCGTATCTGGGCAAGGGCGGCGTCGCCGCGAGCGGCGCGCTGGCGTCGCGGCTCGGGCTGTCGGGCGTGCCGGTGGCGGCTGAGACCATCGCGCTGCATACGATCTTCGAACTCGTGCGCGTGACCGGCGCGCGCGTGCATGTTTCGCATGTGTCGTCGGCGGCGGGCGTGGCGCTCGTGCGCGCGGCGAAGGGCGAGGGCCTGCCGGTGTCGTGCGACGTCACCGTGAACCACGTGCATCTGATCGACCTCGACATCGGTTACTTCGACGCGCAGTTCCGGCTCGATCCGCCGCTGCGCCAGCAGCGCGATCGCGAAGCGATCCGCGCGGGCCTCGTCGACGGTACGATCGATGCGATCTGCTCCGCGCACACGCCGGTCGACGACGACGAAAAGCTGCTGCCGTTCGCCGAAGCGACGCCGGGCGCAACCGGCCTCGAATTGTTCCTGTCGCTGACGGTGAAGTGGGCCGACGAAGCGGGCGTGCCGCTCGCGACCGCGCTCAATCGCATCACCGCGGCGCCGGCGCAGGTGCTCGGCCTCGAAGCGGCTGGCCGCATTGCGGTCGGCGCGGTGGCCGATCTCTGCGTATTCGACCGTCACGCTTACTGGCGCGTCGAGCCGCGTGCGCTGAAGAGCCAGGGGCACAACACGCCGTTCCTCGGCTACGAGCTGCCGGCACAGGTGCGCGCGACCGTCGTGTCCGGTCAGCTCGCCTACGAACAGCGCTGAGCGGTATCGTTTCGGTCCAGTCAAGGAAAGCTCCGGCCATGAAGCTCGCGTTACGCAAGGTCCGTCTCATCACGCATCTGCTGCACGGCATGTGGACCGTCGCGACGCGCTTTCCGAACGCGAGCGCCGAGCGGCGTCACGCGCTCAATCGCGCGTGGTCGCTGAAGATGCTGCGGTTGTGCGGCATGCGCCTCGTCGTGCATAACGACCCGGTGCGGCTCGATCGTGGCGTGCTCGTCGTCGCCAATCACATCTCGTGGATCGACATCTACGTAATCAACGCGTGGCGGCCGACGCCGTTCGTCTCGAAGGCGGAGATCCGGCAATGGCCGGTGGTCGGATGGCTCGCACAGCAGCTCGATACGGTGTTCATCCAGCGCGAGAAGCGCAGCGACGCGAAGCGCATCATGCACGAACTCGCCGCGCGGCTCAGCGCGGGTGAACTGATGTGCGTGTTCCCCGAAGGCACGACGTCGAACGGGCTCGAGTTGCTGCCGTTTCACGCGAACATGTTCCAGGCCGCGGTGTCGGCCGGTGTGCCGGTGCAGCCGCTGTGCATCATGTACGAGGACGCGCAGGGCCGGCAGTCGACGGCACCCGCATATATCGACGACGTGTCGTTGTCCGACTCGCTCGACATGCTGTTGCGTGGCGGTCCGCTGACCGCCCACGTATATGTTGGCGCACCGCTCGCGCCGGACGCGGACCGGCGGGTGCTCGCGGCGCAGGCTCAGCAGGTGGTGGCGAACGCGTTGCGGGACATGCAGGCCGGCAACGCAGTGGCGGGGACGGTCGCGCAAGAGGGCGACGTTGTAGATGCTGCGTCGTCGAGCGACGCCGCTGAGACGGCGGAAACGCTGATCGAGCCCGTCGATCAGCCGCACCGCTCGGTCTAAGCGGGGGCGCTGCCGGGCAGCGTCGCCGTCTTCTGTTTAGTTGCCCCCGCGCGGCACGCCGCGCGAATCGCAATCGACTTGCGTCAACGTCCGCTCAGCCGGGTTTTTCGCGAGCCGTACCGCCGACAGCTTCTGCCCCCACACGCAACCCGAGTCGAGGCCGATCAGGTTGTCGCGCAACATCAGGCCGAGCGCGGCCCAATGACCGAACACGACGGTCACGTCGGCGGTCTGGCGCGACGGCACGTCGAACCACGGCATGCAGCCGCTCGGCGTGGATGCGAGCGTGCCGCTGCTGCTGAAATCCATCACGCCATCGGCGCTGCAAAAGCGCATGCGCGTCAACGCGCTGCACGTGACGCGCAGCCGCTCGATACCCTTCAGGCCCGGCTTCCAGCGGTTCGGTTCATTGCCGTACAAGCCGGCAAGCGTCTCTTTCCAGTTCGGCGCACGCAGCGCGCGTTGCAACTCGTCGGCGAGTTCGAGCGTCAGCGTCGCATCCCATTGCGGCAGCACGCCCGCATGCACCATCAGCATGCCGTTGTCGAAATGCGCGAGCGGGCGGTGGCGTATCCACTCGAGCAGATCGGCGGCATCGGGCGCGGCGAGGATCTCTTCGATCGTGTCGCCTTTCTTCGACTTGCGAATCCCCGCCGACACCGACAGCAGATGCAGATCGTGATTGCCGAGCACCGGCACCGCGCGCTCGCCGAACGCGATCACGTCGCGCAAGGTGTCGAGCGAGTCGGGGCCGCGGTTGATCAGATCGCCGGCGAACCACAGCGGTGTGCCGTCCGGCGGCGCGGCTTTGGCCAGCAGTCGCTGAAACGGTGCGCGGCAGCCTTGCAGATCGCCGAAAGCAAGAGGGACGAGGGGAGCGGAGGTACTGGAAGCGTTGAGGGGTGTCATCGAGGAAATCAAGGCGATTCGATACGCGCGGTGCTGCACGACGCGTGCCACGCTGGGCAGAGCAGCAAGATAGCGTGACATAATAGCCCGTTTGGGGTTCGGGTATCGCGCGATAACGTTGCGGGACGCGGGTGGAACGCCGCCGTAACACGGCACGGCGGCAACCCCGCATGGACCGCGCGCGATTCCAATACAACAACAGGATGACTCTCTCGTGAACGAAGCCAGCATGTCGTCTTCCGCGGCGAAGCAATCATTTCGCACGCTCGTCACCGGCGCGAACGGTTTTACCGGCCGCTATCTGGTCGAGAAGCTGACCGGGCGCGGCCATACCGTGATCGAAGCGGTGTCCGGCCGCGACGAGCCCGACACGCCGGCACGCGTCAAACTCGACATCACCTCACCGGAAGACTGCCGGCGCGTGCTCGACACCGTGCGGCCCGATTTCATCGTGCATCTGGCCGCGATCAGCTTCGTGGGGCACAACGATCCGCTCGACTTTTATCGCGTCAACGTGATCGGCACGCAGAACCTGCTCGAAGCCTGTGTCGCGATCGGCCATGTGCCGCGCAAGCTGCTGATCGCAAGCAGCGCGAACGTGTACGGCAACGTCAGCAGCGCCGCGATCGACGAGAGCTTCCCGCTTATGCCGGTCAATCATTACGCGGCCAGCAAAGCGGCCATGGAAGCGCTGGTGCGGACATGGTTCGACCGCCTGCCGATCCTGATCGTGCGGCCGTTCAACTACACCGGCCGCGGCCAGGCGGTGAACTTCCTCGTGCCGAAGATCGTCAGCCACTTCGCGCGGCGCGCGGCATCGATCGAACTCGGCAATATCGACATTGCGCGCGACTTCTCTGACGTGCGTTATGTGGCGAGCGCGTACGAGGCGTTGCTCGACTCCAATGTCGCCGCCGAAATCGTCAACGTCTGCACCGGCGCGCCGTATTCGTTGCGTGAAATCCTCACGACCGCGAGCGAACTCACCGGTCACGACATCGAAGTCCGGGTCAATCCCGCCTTTGTCCGGCAAACGGACGTCAAGATGCTTGCCGGTTCGCCCGCCAAATTGCACTCGCTGGTGCCGGCGGTCGAGTCGATCCCTTTCATCGATACGCTGCGCTGGATGCTCGCGGCCTGAGCGTGCTCGCGCGAGCAACCGCCTGACGGTCTGCACCGAAGGGCCGCGTTTGCGGCCTTTCATGACGCTTTCGCCGTTCTTCTTCATTTTCCACTCTTTCCGCGCCGCGCCGCACAGTATGTGGTGCACATCATCACAGGCGCCAAAATGCGCGTAACCGCACCGAAAAAGCCCCTTTTCCCAGACCCACGGCAACGAATTCTGTCAAGCTGTTTCAAGTTGTTAGGGTTCTAGTTTTTGCACTCGGCGGCTTTATAATTGGGGGTTCATAAAATTGGCGTCTGAGTGTCCACTCTCCGGGGAACGCGACGGACGACCAGAGAAACGGACACCACGCGGGGTGAACAGGTCGCAAGCTCTTCGCCGCCTGTCACTAACATCGACAAGGGAATTACATGATCCTGGTAACGGGCGGTGCCGGCTTTATCGGCGCTAATTTCGTGCTCGACTGGCTGAATGCGTCGGACGAAGCGGTGCTCAACGTAGACAAACTGACCTACGCCGGCAACCTGGGCACGCTGAAGTCGCTACAGGGCAATCCCAAACACATTTTCGCGCGCGTCGACATTTGCGATCGCGCCGCGCTCGATTCGCTATTGGCCGAGCACAAGCCGCGCGCCGTGCTGCATTTCGCGGCCGAGAGCCATGTGGATCGCTCGATCCACGGTCCGGCCGATTTCGTGCAAACCAACGTCGTCGGCACCTTCACGCTGCTCGAAGCGACGCGCAGCTACTGGAACACGCTGGGCGTTGCGGAGCGCGCCGCGTTTCGCTTCCTGCACGTGTCGACCGACGAAGTGTTCGGCTCGCTGTCGGCAACCGATCCGCAGTTCTCCGAAACTACGCCTTATGCGCCGAATAGCCCCTATTCGGCGACCAAGGCCGGTTCGGATCACCTCGTGCGCGCCTACCACCACACGTACGGCCTGCCGGTGCTGACCACCAACTGCTCCAACAACTACGGCCCGTACCAGTTCCCCGAAAAGCTGATTCCGCTGATGATCGCCAACGCGCTCGGCGGCAAGCCGCTGCCCGTGTATGGCGACGGGCAGAACGTGCGCGACTGGCTGTACGTCGGCGACCACTGCAGCGCGATCCGTGAAGTGCTCGCGCGCGGCACGCCGGGCGAGACGTACAACGTCGGCGGCTGGAACGAGAAGAAGAATCTCGAGGTCGTGCACACGCTGTGCGACCTGCTCGACCAGCAGCGCCCGAAGGCGGCCGGCTCGTATCGCGACCAGATCACCTATGTGAAGGATCGTCCGGGTCACGACCGCCGTTACGCGATCGACGCCCGCAAGCTCGAGCGCGAACTCGGCTGGAAGCCGGCGGAAACGTTCGAGACGGGGCTCGCCAAAACGGTCCAGTGGTATCTCGACAACCAGCAATGGGTCGACGAAGTCGCTTCGGGCGAATACCGGAAGTGGGTCGAGACCAACTACGCGCAGCGCGCGTAAAGGCACGGCAATGGCGCGCAAAGGCATTATTCTCGCGGGCGGCTCGGGCACCCGCCTGTATCCGATCACGCACGTCGTCTCCAAGCAGCTGCTGCCGGTGTACGACAAGCCGATGATCTACTACCCGCTGTCCACGCTGATGGTGGCGGGTATTCGCGACGTGCTGATCATCTCCACGCCGCAGGACACGCCGCGCTTCGAGGCGATGCTCGGTGACGGCAGCCAGTGGGGCATGAACATCCAGTACGCGGTGCAGCCGTCGCCGGATGGACTCGCGCAGGCCTTCATCATCGGCCGCGAGTTCGTGAACAATGATCCGTCGGCGTTGATTCTCGGCGACAACATCTTCTACGGCCACGATCTCGCGAAGCAACTCGAACGCGCCGACGATCAGACCGACGGCGCCACCGTGTTCGCGTATCACGTGCAGGACCCGGAACGCTACGGCGTGGTCGAATTCGACAAGCAGTTCCGCGCGTTGTCGATCGAGGAAAAGCCTGCCAGGCCGCGTTCGAACTACGCGGTCACGGGTCTGTACTTCTACGACAAGCAGGTCTGCGACATCGCCGCGGACATCAAGCCGTCGCCGCGCGGCGAGCTCGAGATCACCGACGTGAACTCGCGCTACCTCGCGAACGCGGCGCTCAACGTCGAGATCATGGGCCGCGGTTATGCGTGGCTCGACACCGGCACGCACGATTCGTTGATCGAAGCCGCGACCTTCATCGCAACGCTGCAAAAGCGCCAGGGTCTGGTGGTCGCGTGTCCGGAAGAGATCGCGTACCGGCGTCAGTGGATCGACGGCGAGCAGTTGCTCGCGCTCGCCAAACCGCTCGCGAAGAATGCCTACGGGCAATACCTGCAAAACATTCTCACGGATCACGTCGCATGGCCATCCAGGTAACCGCAACCTCGCTGCCCGAAGTCAAGATCATCGAGCCGAAGGTGTTCGGCGATGCGCGCGGCTTCTTTTTCGAAAGCTTCAATGCGCTCGAATTCGCCGAGAAGGTCGAGCCGGGCGTCGAGTTCGTGCAGGACAATCATTCGCGTTCGGCGAGAGGCGTGCTGCGCGGTCTGCACTATCAGATCCAGCATGCGCAGGGCAAGCTCGTGCGCGTGGTCGAGGGCGAGGTGTTCGACGTCGCCGTCGACATCCGCAAGAGCTCGCCGAACTTCGGCAAGTGGGTCGGCGTGACGCTGTCGGTCGAGAACCATCGGCAGCTGTGGGTGCCGCCCGGTTTCGCGCACGGCTTCGTCGTGCTGTCGGAGTCAGCGCAGTTCCTCTACAAGACCACGGATTATTGGTTCCCCGAGCACGAGCGCAGCATCGTGTGGAACGATCCGGCGATCGGAATCGAATGGCCGGTCGACTTCGAGCCGCTGCTCGCGGCCAAGGATGCGGCGGGCAAGCGTCTCGCCGACGCCGAAGTCTACGCATAAGGGGATCGCATGAGCGCACACGACGCGAAACGGACGATTCTCGTCACCGGCGTAAATGGCCAGCTCGGCTATGAGCTCGCGCGCACGCTGCAAGGGCTCGGCAACGTGGTCGCGGTCGACCGCTCGCGGCTCGATCTGTCGAACCTCGATCAGATTCGCGCGGTGGTGCGCGACCTGCGTCCCGCGCTGATCGTCAATCCGGCCGCTTATACGGCGGTGGACAAGGCCGAAGAAGAACGCGACCTGGCAATGCGCATCAACGGCGAAGCACCGGGCGTGCTCGCCGAGGAAGCGAAAAAGCTCGGCGCCGCGCTGATCCACTATTCGACCGACTACGTGTTCAACGGCACGAAAGAAGGCGCGTACGTCGAAGACGATCCAACCGATCCGCAGAACGTCTACGGCCGCAGCAAGCTCGCGGGCGAGCAGGCAATCGCGGCGAGCGGCGTGAATCACCTCGTATTGCGCACGAGCTGGGTGTACGGCACGCGCGGCAAGAACTTTCTGCTGACGATGTTGCGACTCGGCGCCGATCGTCCGGAGCTGAAGGTGGTGGCCGACCAGTTCGGCGCGCCCACCTGGTGCAACACGATCGCGACGCTGAGCGCGCATCTGTGCGCGCAGTCCTTCGCCACCGAAGACGGCGCGAAGTGGTGGGACGAGCGTTCGGGCATCTATCACCTGTGCGCGGGCGACTCGACGTCGTGGCACGGTTTCGCGTCGGCGATCTTTGAACTCGCGGATTTGCCGAACAGGCCGAACACGCTGCCGATTCCGGCCGCGGATTACCCGACGCCCGCGAAGCGCCCAGCCAATTCCAGAATGTCGAACGACAAGCTGGCGCGCGTGTTCGGGCTCGCCGCGCCGCATTGGCGCGACGCGTTGAAGCTGTGTCTGACTGACGGTTTTCCGAAGTCGCCGGCGGCGCGCACCTGAGTCGCGGTTTCGACGCAGGGCTCGCGAGCGCCGGTGCGGCGAAGGAAACACTCGCATCGGATGTCCTGCCGCGCACGCCGCTCGCCATGATGCCGTCGTGGTCTGGGACCGATCGAAACGATTGTTCCCTGACAATGGTGAAAGGGTGCGGCGGTAGAATGTCGCTCGACGCGAGGGCGTTCGAGGCGCGGATTTAACGTTCTATGCGCAGTAGATTGCAAACGTCTGCGTCAACCGCGCGCAAGCCAGTATGGCCACGTAAAAAATACGGTATCGAGAGGGAGCTGTGAGTTTGTTACCGATCATTCTGTGCGGCGGAGCGGGGTCGCGGCTCTGGCCGGTCTCGCGGGAATCGCACCCGAAGCCGTTCATCCGTCTCGCGGACGGCGAAAGCCTGCTGCAGAAAGCGTTCCTGCGCGCGGTCGCGTTGCCCGGCGTGAAGGAAGTGCTCACGGTAACCAACCGTGAGCTGTTCTTCAAGACCGAAGACGATTTCCGCGAGGTCAACGGCAAGAACGTCGCGACCTCGTTCATTCTCGAACCGTTCGGCCGCAACACGGCCGCGGCGGTTGCCACGGCGGCCTTGCACACGGCGAAGGCGCATGGCGCAGACACCGTGATGCTGGTGCTCGCCGCGGATCACCTGATCGCGGATCAAACCGCGTTCGCCGCGGCGGTCGCGCGTGCGCAGACGCTTGCGCAGGCCGGCAACGTGGTCACCTTCGGCATGCATCCGGATACGCCCGAAACCGGCTACGGCTATATCGAAGCCGATGGCGAGCGGGTCGTGCGCTTCGTCGAGAAGCCGTCGGTGGAGAAGGCCCGCGAGTATCTGGCGTCGGGCAAGTTCGTGTGGAACTCGGGCATGTTCTGCTTCACCGCGGGCACGATCCTGAAGGAAATGCGCGAGCATTGTCCCGACATTCTCGATGCCGCGGCCGAATGCATGGACAAGTCGACGTCCGCCGAAGGCAAGAGCGGCGCGCAGGTGCGTCTCGAGCCGGGCTGCTTCGGCGCGGTGCCGGAGCTGTCGTTCGACTACGCGGTAATGGAGAAGTGCGAGCACGCGGCGGTCGTGTGCTGCAACCTCGGCTGGACCGACGTCGGCTCGTGGACCGCGCTGTCCGACCTGTCGCCGGCCGATGCGAGCGGCAACCGCGTCGAAGGCGAGGCGCTGCTCGTCGACGTGAAGAACTCGTATCTGCGCAGCGACGGGCGCCTGATCGGCGCGGTCGGCGTCGACAACCTGATCGTGATCGACACGCCCGATGCGCTGCTCGTCGCGCACCGGGATCGCGCGCAGGACGTGAAGCAGATTTTCGCGGAGCTGAAGTCGCGCGGCCATGAGACGTACAAGGTGCATCGCACCGTGCATCGGCCGTGGGGCACGTACTCGGTGCTCGAAGAGGGGCCGCGCTTCAAGATCAAGCGCATCGAGGTGAAGCCGGGCGCGAGCCTGAGCCTGCAGATGCATCATCACCGCAACGAGCATTGGGTCGTGGTGAGCGGCATGGCGAAGGTCGTCAACGGCGAAAAAGAGTTCTTCGTGTCGACCAACGAGTCGACCTATATCCCGGCGGGTCACAAACATCGCCTCGAAAATCCGGGCGTCGTCGAGCTCGTGATGATCGAAGTGCAAAGCGGCGAATATCTGGGCGAAGACGATATCGTTCGCTTCGAAGACATTTACGGACGTACTTGAGATGGATATCAGTTTTACCAACGACTCGGAAGACCTGACACGTCACAACGAGCGCGACGACCTGCTGGTCGGCATGAAAGCGGTGCGGGTCTGGGGCACGCTCGGCTGGCACGACATCCGGCAGCGTTATCGCCGCTCGGTGCTCGGGCCGTTCTGGTTCACGCTCAGCACGATCATCTTGGTGGTCGTGCTCGGCGCGTTGTACTCGACGCTGCTGCACCAGGAACTCTCCGACTATCTGCCGTATCTGGCGGTGGGTCTCGTCGTGTGGGCGTATCTGGCGTCGGTCGCCAACGAGGGCTGCATGGCCTTCATCGGCTCGGCCTATCTGATCAAGCAGATCAGGCTGCCGCTGACGGTCCACGTATGCCGCATCGCGTGGCGCAACTTCGTGATCCTGCTGCATAGCCTGCCGGTCGTCGTCGTGCTGCTGTTCGTGTTCGGTCACTGGCCGGGCTGGGAAATCGTGCTGGTGCCGTTCGCGCTCGTGGTCCTGCTGCTGCACGGCGTGTGGCTCGGCGTCACGCTCGGCGTGCTGTGCGCACGCTTTCGCGACATTCCGCCGATCGTCACGAACCTGATCCAGGTCGTGTTCTTCTTCACGCCGGTCATGTGGTCGCCGGAAATCCTGAAGGACCGCGCGTGGGTCGCCGAATACAACCCGCTCTATCACCTGATCGAAACGGTGCGCGCGCCGCTCACCGGCCGCCCGACCCACTGGGAGTCGTGGGCGTGGTCGATTGGTCTCTTGATCGTCGGCTTTGCGTTCGCGCAGATCCTGATGAAGCGTTTCCGTAATCGCGTTCCTTACTGGCTTTGATATTGTGAGTTCTTCATCGATTGTCGCTCGTAACATCTCCGTCGAATTTCCGATTTACGAGAACTCGCATCGCTCGCTGAAAAAGGCGGTGCTCAATTTGACGACGGGCGGCCGGATCGGCCAGGACGCGGGTCGCCATGCGATCGTCCGCGCGATCGACGACCTGAGCTTCACCTTCAGCGAAGGCGAGCGCATCGGCCTGATCGGCCACAACGGCTCGGGCAAGACGACGCTGTTGCGCACGCTGTCGGGCGTCTATGCGCCGGTGCGCGGCGAGCTGAAGGTGCGGGGCAAGATCGCGTCGCTGCTCGACGTGTCGATGGGCCTCGACCCCGACGCGACCGGCTTCGAAAACATCTATCTGCGCGGCATTCTCGACGGGCTGAAGCCCGCGCGCATCCGCAGCAAGATCGACGAGATCGCCGACTTCAGCGAACTGGGCGATTACCTGAATCTGCCGGTGCGCACCTATTCGAGCGGGATGATGCTGCGCCTCGCGTTCGCGATCTCGACGAGCGTCGAAGCCGACATCCTGATCATGGACGAATGGCTGAGCGTGGGCGACGCCGAGTTCAGCGTGAAGGCGGCCGAGCGTCTGGAAGGCCTCGTCGGCAAGGCGGCGCTGCTGGTGGTGGCGTCGCACGATCCGTCGCTGGTCGCGCGCGTGTGCACCCGCAAGATCTCGATGGAACACGGCAAGATGGTCGCCGACGAACCCGTGCTGCCGTCGGAAAAATCCGACGAGCCGCTCATCAGCCACACCGCGCAGTTGCCGCACTGAGCACGCCGGCGCGCGGCCGGCGCGGCGCATGCCGCGCCTGCCGCATGTGCGCCGACGCGCGAGCTGCGCGGCGCGACGGCAGCAGGCAAATCCATCGGCTCGTCGGCTAAACCGCGCCCCGGCGCAAGCCAGTCCCGCAGTTCAGCAACACCCTCGTGGCCAATCCCGAGGCGTAACAAGGTTCGAATTTGATGCGAGCTAATCACCCGTTTCTGCGCTACTCCGAATCCCTGCTGGTGCGTCAGCCGTTTCGCACGCTGAAGGGTTTCGCGGGCGGCTATATCGCGTATCCGATTGCGGAGAACGCCGAAAAGCGCAACGTGCGCCCGAAAATCCGCGAGCTGCGCGAGCACTATTCGCTGCCGATGCCGCATCGCCGCCGCATCGCGCTCGAACGGCTCGTCGCCACGCTCGAATTCGCCGGCGCGAAGGTGCCTTACTATCGCGACCTGTTCCAGGCGAAGCAGTTCGATCCCGCCAAGGTCAGGAACGACCCGCGCTACCTCGAAGAACTGCCGTATCTGACCAAGGACATCATCCGCGAGCAGGGTCCGCGTCTCCTGTCGGGACCGCTCGAGGCCGGCAAGCACCACGCGTGCAAGACCGGTGGCTCGACCGGCCTCTCCACGACGATTTACTACGACCCGGAAGGCGCCGATTATTCGTCGGCGGTCACCAACTATTGCCGCGAGCGGATCGGCAAGCTGCGCCATCGCTCGGAGTTGCACTTCGCGTGCCGTTTCCCGGATCAGGTCGTGCCCGAGTGGCCGTCGCGCGAAGACTTCAAATGCTTCGCGATGAATCGCAGCAATGTCTTCTTCGACCGCATCGACGATCACGGCCTCGAGGAAATGTGGCGCACGCTGAAGCGCCGCCGCCCATATCTCGCGCACTCGCATCCGTCGACGATGTACGCGCTCGCCTGCTATGTCGAGCGCAAGTACGGCGGCGGCAACGCGTTCCAGGTGTTCGAGTCGAGCGGCGAGCTGCTCGAGCCGCATGCGCGCGAGATGATCGCGAAGGCGTTGCGCTGTCGCGTGATCGACCGCTACGGCCTCGCCGAGCTCGGTGTGATGGCCTATGAGCTCGACGGTCACGAAGGCGGCTTCCAGATCCTCGAATCGGAAGGCTGGCCGGAAAGCCGCGTTGCGCCGGACAACCCCGACGGCGCGCACGAGCTCGTGTTCACCGGGTTCCGCAACCGGCTGATGCCGTTGATCCGCTACACGACCGGCGACCTCGCGCGCGTGCAGGAGACGGAGAAGGGCTTCTTCCTGACCGACGTGGTCGGCCGGATTCACGACGTCGTGCCGATCAACGGCGTCGCGCATCCGACGCACCACATCCAGGACATGCTCGATCACCGCGTCGGCGGCATCCAGGAATTCCAGATCGATCTGCGCACGACGCCGCCCACTTTGCGCATCGTGCTCGAACCGCACGCGAACGCGGAGGACACCACCGCGAAGCTGCGCCACTTCTGGCAGGACGCGTTCACGATCGCCTACGTCGGTCACGACGATTTCGTGCGCGTGGGCAGTCGCGCCAAGTTCCGTCACGTGGTGAGCCCATGATCGGCGTCGCGTATCCCGATGCGAGCGCCGACGCTGGCCAATACGTGCTGGCGGCGCTGCGGCGCTCGGTCAGCGCGACCCAGGCCCAGGCGATCACGCGCAACATGCTGCACGAGATCGCGCCCGACGTCGTGGTCGCGGTCGACGCGCCCGATGCATGGAGCGCCGACCTGATCGCGTTCGTGCAGGCGCGGCCGCGCAAGCTGATCGTGTTCGGCCATATGCCGATCGCGCTCGCGGACTATCTGCGTTATCGGCCCGCGGCGTTGCCCGCCGACCTCTCGCAAGCGAGCCGCAGTGCAATGGCGCCTTCGGGCGAGTCGCGCGAAAGCGCGGCGGCGGTGCGCTACGGCGCGCTCGCGCAGACACTCGGCGGCGCGCCATGGCATCGCCCGTTCGAGCGCTTCGATTTCGCCGACGAATGGAACAACCTCGGCTACGGCGCGATTCGCGCCGACGGTTCGATCTGGGCGCTCGCGCAGGCGCCCGAAGTTCCGGCCGAAGCGGAGCTGGCCGCGGTCGTCGTGAACGGCGAGCGACAGTTCGCGTACGCGGCGCTGTGGGATGCGGGCGCATCGGCCGTGCTGTGGTTCAACCGGCCGGTCGGCCCGTGCGATTCGTTCGAATGGCGCCTCGTCGAGCAGTTTCTGTCGGGCTACCGGGCCGATGCGCTGCCGTGTCAGCCGGTGCTGAGCGAACTCCCGTGGGGTTACGACGCGGCGATCACGTCGCGGCTCGATTGCGACGAGGACGTCGAATCGGCGCGCCCGTTGTGGCACGCGTACCGGCGTCTCGGCGTGCCGTTCACGCTCGCCGTGCATACGCAGAACCTGCAACGCGGCGGCCAGCACGACATCCTGCGCGAACTGCTTGCCGACCGGCAGCAGGGCGCGGTGCTGTCGCACACGGCGACGCACTCGCCGAACTGGGGCGGCAGCTACGACACCGCGATCGCGGAAGGCGTGCAATCGGCCGAACTGCTCGAACGCGCGACCGGCGTGCCGGTGCGCTACGCGGTGTCGCCGTTTCACCAGTCGCCGCCTTACGCGATGCGCGGCCTGATCGACGCGGGCTACGCGGGCTGCATCGGCGGCATCATCCGCAACGATCCGGAGTTTCTGAGCGCACGCGGCGGCGCGTTGGCCGGTTTGCCGGCGGGCTTCGTCGGTCACAGCCAACAGTGCATGCTGCACGGCGACTGCATGCTGAAAGAGGGCGATCCGCTCGCGATCTTCAAGCAGGCCTTCGACACCGCGTACGCGACCAACACGCTGTTCGGCTATCTCGACCATCCGTTCTCCGAGCGCTACGCGTACGGCTGGACCGACGAGGCGGCGCGCATCGACGCGCACGAGCAGTTGATCGCCTACATGCGCGGCAAGGCCCAACGGCCGCTGTTCCTGCACGAGGAAGCCGCGCTCGATTTCCTGCGCTTGCGCTCGCTCGCGCAGATCGTCGAACACGACGGCGTCTTTCGCGTCGTCACACCCTTCGCCGACACGACGCCGCTCGCGCTCGGCGTCGAGTTCCGGGGCGCTCATACCAAGGTAGAGACGGGGAAAGCACTGCAATGAAAGTCATGGTGGTGATGGGCACGCGGCCCGAGGTCATCAAGCTCGCACCGCTCGTGCGAGCGCTGCGCAGCGAGTTCGACACGATCGTCTGCGCGAGCGGGCAGCATAGGGACATGGCCGCGCAGGCGCTCGAATTCTTCGGCATCGAACCGGACATCACGCTCGAAACGATGCACCCGGGTCAATCGCTGAATGCGCTCGCGTCGCGCCTGATCGCCGCGCTCGATCGCGCGCTCGACGAAACACGTCCCGATTGGGTGATCGTGCAGGGCGACACGACGACCGCGTTCTGCGCGGGCTTCGCGGCATTCCAGCGCGGCATGCGCGTCGGTCACGTCGAGGCGGGGCTGCGCACCGGCGATCTGGCGAGTCCGTTTCCCGAGGAAGCGAACCGCAGCCTGCTCGGCCGCATCGCGACGCTGCATTTCGCGCCGACCTCGCGCGCGCGCGACAGCCTGCTCAGCGAAGGCGTCGCGCCAGAGAAGATCGTCGTGACCGGCAACACGGTCGTCGATGCGATCGGCGAAGTGCGCGCGAGCTGGAGCGTCACGCCGCCGGCGAGTCCGCTGCCCGCATGGCATGGCGCGCAGCAGCACGTGCTCGTCACGTGCCATCGGCGCGAGAATTTCGGCGACGTGCTGCAGGATATCTGCCGCGTGCTGCGCGATCTGTGTCAGCGCTATAGCGATTACCGCTGGGTGTTTCCCGTGCATCTGAACCCGGCCGTGCGCGGGCCCGTGCATCGCGAGCTCGATGGCATCCCGAATCTCGCGCTGATCGAGCCGGTCGACTATCCGACGAGCCTTTATCTGATCAGCGGCAGCGCCGTCGTGGTCAGCGATTCGGGCGGCATCCAGGAAGAAGCGCCAACCTTCGGCGTGCCGGTCGTCGTGATGCGCAATCACACCGAGCGCCGCGAAGGCGTCGACGCGGGTTTCGCGACGCTCGCGGGCCAAAGTGCGGCGAGCATCGAAAGCGCGGTGATCGGCTGGCTCGACGATCCCGCGCGGCGCGCGGCGCTGCGCGATCGCGCGAATCCGTACGGCGACGGACTGGCCTCACGACGCATCGTCGACAGCCTGCGCGGCCGACCGGTCGAGGTGTTCGTTGGCTGACGGCAAGAACCCCGTGCTTGCCCCGCAAGACTGCGTGCTGTTTTCGACCGCCGACTGGGACGAGCCGTACTGGACCAACAAGCAGCACACGGCGAGCATCCTCGCCGCGCGCGGCTGGCGGATTCTGTATGTGGAAAGCGTTGGCTTCCGCTCGCCGAAAGTGGCGAGCGGCCGCGACTGGTCGCGCCTGTGGCGACGTCTGTGGCGCGGCGTGCAGTCGCTCGTGCTCGGCCCGCCGCGCCGCGCCGACAATATCTGGGTGCTGTCGCCGCTGATGGTGCCGGCCGGGCATCATCTGCCGTTCGTGCGCTCGCTGAATCAGGCGATGCTGCGTTTTTCGGTGAACCGCTTCGCGAGGTCGCATCGCTACGTCAAGCCGGTCGTGTGGACGTACCATCCGTACATGCTCGATGCGATCGCGACGCTGCCGCGCGGGACCCTGGTCTACCACTGCGTCGACGATATTGCGGCGATTCCGGGCGTCGACGTCGACGCGTTCCGCAATGCCCAGCAGGACCTGCTCGGGGGCTGCGAGGCGGTATTCACGACTGCGCAGTCGCTGAAGGACGTGTGCCTGCCGTTTAACCCCAATACGCATTTCTTCGGCAACGTCGTCGATGAAGCGCACTTCGGCGCGGCGCGCGCGGACGGCTCGCTGCCCGCCGAGCTCGCCGCGATCGACGAGCCGCGGCTCGTGTATCACGGCGTGCTGTCGGACTTCAAGGTCGATCTGCCGTTGCTGCTGCAAACCGCGCAGGCGCGGCCGCAGTGGCAATGGGTGATCATCGGCGAGGAGCGCGAAGGGCAGCGCAGCGACCTGCTCGCGCAGCTCAAGCGTCTGCCGAACGTGCATCTGCTCGGCTACCGGCCGTATCGCGTGCTGCCACAGTATTTGCGCGGCATGCGGGTCGGTGTGTTGCCGACGCTGATCAACGAATACACGCACTCGATGTTTCCGATGAAGTTCTACGAATATCTCGCGGCCGGTCTGCCGGTCGTATCGACGCCGCTCGATTTCGCGAAGGAACCGCGCGCGGGGCTCGAAGTGGGCAGCGATGCCGACGCGTTCATCGCGGCGATCGAGAAGCAGCTTGCACGCGGCAAGCTGAGCGCGGAGGAAGCCCGCGCGGCGGTTGGCGAGAACACGTGGGAAGCGCGGCTGGACAAGATGCTGGCGATTACCTTCCACTTCCCGCAGGCGGGCGGCGGCAGCGCGCGGCCACACGGCGCTGAGGTGCGCACGTGAGGGTCGTTCATGTGTACCGCACGTACTTCCCGGACCCGCCCGGCGGCCTGCAGGAAGCGATCCGCCAGATTGCGCTAGCGACGCGCGAGCGCGGCGTCGAACCGCGCATTCTGACGCTGTCGCCGAGCCCGACGCCGACCGTCGTCGAACGCCCGGAAGGGCAGGTGATCCGCGAGAAATCGTGGGCGGCGCCGGCATCGTGCGATCTCGGCGGGCCGTGCTCGGTGATCAGGTATCGCGAGCTGGCCAACTGGGCCGACGTCGTGCATTTCCACTTTCCGTGGCCGTTCGCCGACGTATTGCATCTGCTCGGACGCACCAGCAAACCGACGGTGATGACTTACCACTCCGACATCGTGCGGCAGAAGCTGCTCGGCGCCGTCTATGGGCCGCTGATGCGGCGCACGCTGCGCAGCATGTCCGCGGTGGTCGCGACGTCGGCGGCCTATGCGCGGACCAGTGAGACGCTTGCCGCGTGCGTGTCGAAGGAGCGTTTGAAGACGATTCCGCTCGGCATCATCGACTATCGCGACGAGCCGCAGCCGCTCGACGCGCGGCGCAAGCTCGAGAGCCGGCTCGGCCTGGCGCCGGGCGAACCGTATTTTCTGGCGCTCGGCGTGTTGCGCTACTACAAGGGACTGCATACGCTCGTCGAGGCCGCCCGGCATGTGCAGGCGAAAATCGTCATCGCTGGCTCGGGGCCGGAGCGCGAGCGGCTCGCCGCCTTGGCGCGGCAGCATGGCGCGACCAACGTCGTGTTTGCCGGGCAGGTCACGCATGAGGAAAAGGTTGCGCTGCTCCAGGGCTGTCGCGCGATGGTGCTGCCCTCGCATTTGCGCTCTGAAGCGTTCGGGATGGTGCTGGTCGAAGCCGCGATGTTCGGCAAACCGATGGTGTGCTGTGAGGTGGGGTCCGGGACGTCGTTCGTCAACGAGGATGGGGTGACGGGGTTTGTCGTGCCGCCCGAGGCGCCCGAACCGCTGATCGCCGCGATTAACCGGCTGACGCTGGATGAAGCACTGGCGTGCGGCATGGGAGCGGCGGCGCGGCAGCGATATGAGCGGCTATTTTCTGGGGCAGCGTTGGGAAACGCATATAAATCGCTGTATGAACACGTATTGTCTTCCTGAGTCGTTACTTTCTTTCTCTCTATTTCGCCGAAAAGCTTCCGAAAGTGTTTAATTCACCTTTGTTTGCGCAAATTCGGCCTATATGCGAGATGTTGGTATTATCTGCGCGGTCGAGCCCGGTACACTGATTATTCTGCTTCATTACAATTTTGCAGACTCATGGTTGTTAAATCAGTCGGCAATAAGTTGACAAATAAATTGGAAGCGGGTTGTAGGGGAGGGCGCGAGATGGTAGCGTGATGCCGCTTTACGCGGTCCGGATTTTGATTCTCGTGGTTCGACTTGACCCGCTACCGCGCCGGAACGAATTTCTACGGCAGCGCATGTGTCTTCCACACTCTTTTCTGCCCTGCGGCGGTTCACTGAATGAGCAGCAAACCACTCGTCGTCGATCTTGATGGAACTCTGATTCGCTCGGACGTCCTGATTGAATGCGGATTTGCTTTCACCCGATCCGCTCCCCATCGGTTCTACGAGCCGCTTCTGTGGCTCCTGCGCGGGGGCAAAGCCGGCCTCAAAGCCCGCTTGGCCGAAGCGACCGATATCGACGTCACCGTCCTGCCCTACGACGCCACGGTCATCGAGTGGCTGAAGGAAGAACGGGCCGCCGGGCGGTCGCTCGTGCTGGCGACCGCTAGCCATGAACGCTACGCGAAGGCGATTGCCGATCATCTTGGGCTATTCGACAAAACCTTCGCCACGCATAGCGACATCAATCTGTCCGCGCATCGCAAGCGCGACAGGCTCGTGGCCGAGTTCGGCGAGAAAGGCTTCGACTACGCGGGCAATTCGCACGACGATGTCGCAGTCTGGGCCGCGGCCGAGCGTGCTTATGTGATCAATCCGTCGAGTGGCGTAGAGCGCGCGGCCCGCAAGCAGGGCAACGTCGAGCGCGTCATCGACCAACGCTCCGCGTGGCCGAGAACGTGGGCGAAGTCGTTGCGACTGCATCAGTGGCTGAAGAATCTGCTGATTTTCGTTCCGCTGCTCGCGGCGCATCAACTGTCGGACGCTGCGCTGGTCATTGCCGCGCTCCTCGCTTTTTTTGCCTTCGGTGTCTGTGCGTCGAGCGTCTACCTGCTGAACGATCTGCTCGATCTCGAGGACGACCGGCATCATCCGACCAAGCGCAAACGCCCGCTTGCGTCGGGCGCGTTGCCGCTGGTTTGGGGCGCGGCGCTCTGTCCCGTTCTGCTGGTCGTGGGCGGCGCGATCGCGTGGTTCTGCCTGCCTCATCAGTTCGCGCTGGTTTTGCTTGGATATTACGTACTCACGCTGGCCTATTCGTTCCATCTGAAGCGGCGAGTCATGATGGACGTGGTGGTGCTGGCCTTGCTCTATACGACACGGATCATCGCCGGAAGCGCCGCGATCGATGCGCGGCTCACATTCTGGCTGCTCGCGTTTTCGATGTTCATTTTTCTCAGCCTCGCGCTCGTCAAGCGGTATGCGGAACTGCACGCATTGAAGGAGCGCGGCCTCGTGAAGTCACGCGGCCGCGGCTATGTCGCGAGCGATCTGCCGTTGATTTCGTCACTAGGCGCGGCCTCGGGCTATCTGTCCGTGCTGGTTCTCGCGCTTTATATTCAGGACGGCAATACGGCGAGCCTCTATCGGCATCCGCAGTACATCTGGGTGGCCTGTCCTCTGCTGCTTTACTGGGTGAGCCGCACGTGGATCATCGCGCATCGCGGCTCCATGCATGACGACCCGATCATATTCGCGGCAAAAGACCGGAGCAGCTGGCTGATCATGGCCCTATGCGGTGCCGTGTTCTGGATGGCGATCTAGCCATGTCGAAAGTCCAGTCCTGGGGGCGCTATCCGTACGCGCTGCAAGAGGCCCATCCGATCGCCTGGCGTGATACGGCCGCGGCAGTATGGCGAAGTGTCGGCGGCACGCAGCGCACGACCCTTGCCTTCGGCAATGGGCGCAGTTACGGCGACAGTTGCCTCGCGTCGTCGGGGCACGTGGTCCAGACGCTGCCGCTGGACCGGATGATTCTGGCCGACTGGCAAAACGGCGTATTGCGCGCTGAACCGGGCATGACGCTCGAGCAGATTCTCGACGTGGCGATTCCGCGTGGATGGATGTTGCCCGTGACGCCGGGGACGAAGTACGCGACGTTGGGCGGCGCGATCGCCAACGACGTGCACGGCAAGAATCACCATGTACGCGGCACGTTTGGCCGGCATGTGCGGCGTTTCTGCTTGCTGCGAAGCGACGGCACGCAGTTCGAATGTACGCCGGACCTCCACCCCGAGTACTTCACCGCGACGATCGGCGGCCTTGGTATGACGGGGCTGATCGCGTGGGCTGAAATCCAGCTGATGCCGATCAGGTCGAGCATGCTCGACGTGACCAGTATCCGCTTTGCCAACCTCGACGAGTTCTTCGCGCTGTCCGAACGGCTCGACGAACTGCATGAGTACAGCGTGGCGTGGGTGGACTGTCAGAGCCGCGATGCCGCGTTGGGCAGAGGCATTTTCATGGTCGGCGATCACGCCTCCGAGGGGGGGCTCGACGTCGAACGCCGCAAGACGCGTACGGTGCCGTTCACGGCGCCGATCCCCGTTTTCAACCGCCTGACCCTGCGCGCCTTCAACGAGTTGTACTACAGGCGGCAACGCGCGGACGCGGTTCGCTCGACGGTGAGTTACGACTCGTACTTCTATCCGCTCGACAGCCTGCTTGAATGGAATCGCATCTATGGCCGCTCGGGCTTCCAGCAGTATCAATGCGTGATCCCGGCAGCCGTTGCGCACGAGGCAACGCGGGCCATTCTCGACGCGATTGCCCGCAGCGGCACGGGGTCGATACTTGCCGTGCTGAAGCGCTGCGGCGCCATCAAATCGCCGGGCTTGCTGTCTTTTCCGCTCGAAGGCACCTCGCTCGCGCTCGACTTCCCGCAGCGCGAGGAATCGAATCGCAAGCTTTTCGACCGGCTGGATGCGATCGTGCGCGAGAGCGGCGGCCGTTTGTATCCCGCCAAGGACGCGCATATGTCGGGGGAAGATTTTCGCGCTGCCTATCCGCAGTGGGAACAGGTCGAAGCGCTGCGTGATCCGGCTTTGCTGTCACGCTTTTGGGAACGAACCACTCGAGTATGAAAAACATCGTTATCGTAGGCGCCACTTCGGCGATCGCCATTGCCTGTGCACGGCAATGGGCTAAACAGGGCGCGCGGTTCTTTCTCGTCGCGCGCAACATGGAGCGCCTCCAGCAGGTTGCCGACGACCTCAAGGCACGTGGTGCGCAAGACGTGCTGTGTCAGCAGTTGGACATCGATCAGCTCGGTGAACATGCCGCCATGATGCGGCGTTGTTCGGCCGAGTTCGGCGCGCTCGACATCGTGCTGGTGGCGCCGGGTACGCTGCCTGACCAGCAGGACTGTCAGAACGATGCCGACGTCGCGGTCCGCGAGTTCAATACCAATGCCGTATCGATCATCGCGTTGCTGACGCGTTTTGCCACTGTGATCGAGCAGCAGCGGCGCGGCACGATCGCGGTCATTTCGTCGGTGGCCGGCGATCGCGGTCGCCAGTCGAACTATCTGTACGGCAGTGCAAAAGCAGCGCTCTCCGCGTTTTGCGAGGGCCTGAGGGCGCGCCTGTTCAAGGCGGGCGCGCATGTGCTGACGATCAAGCCTGGCTTTGTCGCGACGCCAATGACAGCGGGTCTTCCCTTGCCGGGACCGCTTGTTGCTACCGCGGACAAGGTCGCGGGCGATATCGTGCGCGCGGTGGAAAAGGGTAGGGATGTCATTTATACCCCGTGGTTCTGGTGGGGCATCATGCTGATCATTCGCTCTGTTCCTGGCCGCGTGTTCAAGCGGCTCTCGTTGTGATGCATTGTATGCATCGCCACGGGTCTGCCGTGCTCGACGGCAACCGTCGCCGCCCAGCGAGCGCATCGCGCGGCGAATGTTCGTTCGACCTTCCTGACCTGGTGTGCCTTTCGTGAACTCCTCGGCAACTCCCATGAGCGCGTCGCGCCTCGTGATTTTTTACGCGATATTCGCGGCAGTTTCGATCGCCGCGAATATCGGTCTGCAGAAGCTCTCGCTGATCACCTATTCGGGAGCGTTCAGCGTGCCGCTGTCCGTAGTCGTCGGAACGGGTGGCGGGCTGGTGGTGAAGTTCTTACTCGACAAGCTCTGGATCTTTCGATACCAGCATCGCGATCTGTCGCACGGCATACAGAGTTTTCTGCTGTATACGGTGATGGGGCTCGCAACTACGGCGATTTTCTGGGGCTTCGAATTCGGCGCGGACGCGATCTATCATTCCGAGCCTGCCCGCTTTACGGGCGGCGTGATTGGCCTCGTGATTGGTTATATAGTCAAATATCGGCTCGACAAGAAGTTCGTTTTTGCCTGATTCGGGCAATGCATTGATTTCATAAATTGAACCACCGTCGAACTCGCGTGAACAGAAATTTTTGGCCAATGAACATGCAACGACTTAGACAATATCTTTCGGAGAACGCGCTTCTACTGGCGATCACCATTGCTGTGGGTGGCTACCTCGCATGGCAGACGCGCAACTTTCAGCTCGATGATGCGCTGATTTATCTGCGATATCTGCGCAATCTGTTTGACGGACACGGCCTGACCTACAATGCAGGCGATCGCTTCAACGGTTTGACGTCGCCGTTGTACTCCTACTTGTTGATCTTGGCCAACGTCCTGACGAGAAATTTGCAATATACGACGATCTTTCTGTCGTTCGTGTTCCTATGCGCGGCTGCAATCACGGGAGCACATCTGTTGGCAAGCGGGAAATACGAACAGACGCTGTGCGCACTGATCATTGTTTCCTTCAACTATTTTTACGACACCTTTGGGATGGAGACGTCGCTGTTTCTATTCCTCTCCGCTCTCGCGTTGATACTCTACCGCAGAGAGCAATTCTTCGGCCTCGGTCTGGTTCTGGGCCTGCTGTTCATCACACGCAGTGAAGGCGTGTTCCTTGGCTTGGTTCTGGTCGTCGATTTCTTCGTCAGGAACAGAAAGGTGCCTCATGTTAAGTATTTCGTTGCGCCGGTTATTTTGCTTGCGGCCAATTTCGCATTTAACTACTACTACTATGGCGCGTTTCTTCCAGCTACCGGTAATGCGAAGCTCGGACAAGGCAAGTCGGGGCTGTGGGGCGAGGGCCTGATTTTTCTTCACGTGCAGTATATGAAGGGCGCTTTCTTCGGGGGAGATCTCCGGCTGCTTGCATTCATGCTGCCGGTCGGTCTCGTTGGCGTGCTGACGAGCCTACGCCAAAGGATCGTCTTGCTCGCCATTCTCTACCTGGTATTGCTGGGTTCGTTTTATGTATTTCTGCATATTCCGAATTACCACTGGTACTACGCGCCGTTCTTCTTCTTTGGCTTGTTGTTCGTTGGCGTTGGCGCATGGAAGGTGCTCAGCTTCACGTACGAGCGTTCCCGAGGGAGTGCTGTTGTTCTTACGCTGTTTCTTGCGTTCTTCCTTGCTACGAGCGGGTTCGTTTATCACAGCTTTGGCATATCCAATATCCAGCGCGGCTCGATGGACGTGTATAAGAATATCGGCGAATGGATAAAGGCAAACACGCCGGGCAATGCGGTGGTGGCAAGCGTCGAAATCGGGACCGTGGGTTGGTACTCTGACCGGTACATCATCGACATTCTCGGTCTGACAAATCGCTATAACGCGGACTATATTGCTCATAAGGACCTTTACTCCTGGCTCACGAAATACACCCCAGATTACATCCTCGTACATCAGCCGCTCTGGAGTTTCGAGGCTAGTGCAGATTGCCTGCTCGCGAGCGGGGCCTATGCCCCTGTGGAAGTATTTAATTTCGAGGGGTATCGCCTGCTAAAGCGCAGTGACGCCGTGGGCACGCAGCAGCGGATCCGAACGTGTGCGAAAGGGCCGCGTACCTGATAAGCGCTGCAGCGCTCGCTGCGAAGTCACCCCTCCTAGGGTAAGACCATTATTCCGACTGAAAACGGCCGACTCGAGGGTCCGAGTCGGCCGTAAATTTCTGACTCGTCTGTTTTAACATTCCTTCTCGCGTCCCGTCACCGCACTTCTTGCGCTCGCGCCTTTACTGGTTCCGCAGGACGGGCGAGACCCTGCTAAACGTGACGAATATTCAATGGATACTGCTTCCGACGCTCATCGTTCTGCACGCGATTTCCCGCATCTGAATGGCCTATATGGAGCATTACGCCAAACGACACGGGCTACACCCTTAAGGTTGCGCCGAACTGGACGGTGCAGATTCCAAATAGTCCGTAAAAGTCCTGGTTCGCGGCGAGTGATAGCCGTCGGGACCGTTACCTCATCGCAACGGCCGTCAGAGCCGAGGCAGCCTAGATGCGCAATGGCGGGCGCAGCGGGCGCCCCTCTTTCCACCCAAAATGCTGGTAATGCGCGCCCGGATCAACGGCCGCCGCGGCGACGTCCGGGTTGACGGCGAGATATTCGCGAGGATCGAAATTCGGCGGCAGCCCGAGCGGTTCGTCGGGGTCGAGCTCGCTGCGTTCTCCGGATATGCGCGGTGGGCGCTGGTTCACGTCCTGCCGGTTGCGCAATTCCTCGAGCTTGCGATGGGTACGCCAGAATGGCACGCCCGGTGCCATGCCGCTCGCGGCGTGCTCCACTCGCCGCCAACTCTCCGCAATATAATCGCGATCGCGCGAACGTCTCAATACGACGGAAAACTCGATGTCATTGCGCTGCGTGTCGCAAAAATTCTCACACGCAAAATCGAGCAGTTCCATCTCGCAAAGATCAGCGAGCAGTTTCGAGAACGAGCGCGGCGTGAAAACCCAGCAATGGACGTCGTGATAATTGCCGTTTTCATGTGCGTCGCGAGCGAGATGCAGCGCGCCGTGCGGTGTGTGATGCCGCTTGACCAGATTCGGGTCGAGCCGCTTTTCCCAAGCCTCAACGGCAGAGACATCCGCGGCGGACAGGCAGTGATCCAGTAGTGAATAGGACTGGGGTATGCGCGCCCGCGCCACATAGCTAGCCAGAACCTCTGGCAGGCGGCTTTCACGGCGGAGGTAATCGAAAGTGAAGCGTCTATCCGGAACGACGAGACGCACTTCGCCCGTCGGTTTGAGGACCGTGGCCAGTTCTCTTAGCCAGGTCACCAGATCAGGCACGTGTTCGACAACATGGGATGCCACGACGTAATCCACATAGCGGCCGTTGATCGCTTCGTGCAGCGTATTGCGCCCCCAGATCGCGTTGACATCGACGATTTCATCAACCTTCACATGAGGATCGTCCTTGTACTTCTGACGCAGGTGAGGCGTGTCCGTATGATCGACGTAGATAATCTCGCCGCCGTCGCTGCGTCGCACTAGAGGCCAGCACAGCGGGCCTATCTCGACGCCAACGCTTTCTTTGATGTTCAGTCCTCGAAGTAGACGGCAACGCCGCTTATCGCGAATTTCATCGATGCTGAGAGCATTGTCTTCCTTCGCCATGTTGCCTCCTCGTATTGGACGGCACAGCTTCCAGTTATGACCGATGTTCACTGCATTGCGCGAGACCGCTTACACCATCAGGTATGCATCTGCACCTTGATGGAGTCCGAACTTTTGTCGCTGGCCAGACGAAAGGCCTCGTCGACGTCGTCGAGGCTCAGGTCGTGCGTGATCATGGCGCGCAACGTATCGCCCTTGCGCGCCAGCAGATCGATCGCGAGCGCGAAGTCGTGCTGACCGTCGATATAGCCGTAGCAGTTCGGCAGATGAATCGTCAGTTCCTTGATGTGCGGTTTGATGATTTCTATGTTCCTGAAGCCGTGATCGAAGGCACCGAGCACGCACACGTGGCCGAGCGGGCGCACGAACTGACAGGCGAAGTCGAACGTGTCGGCCGTTCCGCCGACCGCTTCGATCGCGTAGTGCGCGCCCAATCCGCCGGTTGCCTGTTCGACCATGGCGAGCGCTTCGGCGCGATCGGCCGGCAGGATCGCGGTGGCGCCCATCGCCAGCGCCGCGCGCGCCTGAGCCGCGTGTCTTGCGACCACGTAGACATTTTCACTGCCAGCGTCCAGCGCCGCGGCGAGTGCCGCGAGGCCGATCGTGCCCGCGCCGATCACGACGCCGACCGAGCCGCGCGCAATCGGCATCTTGCGGCACCCGTGGATGCCGACCGCCACCGGCTCGACGATGGCGCCGAGCTGATCGTCGACGGCATCGGGCAGCGGGAACACGCCCGATTCCTTGGTGCGCACGTATTCGGCAAAGCCGCCGCCGAACGGAAATTCGCGCGCGCGGCAGTGAATCGGCGCGCCGAGCTTGCAGTACTCGCATTTGCCGCACGCGGTGCCCATCACCATGTCGATCGTCACGCGCTGGCCGACGCGCACGCTCGTCACGCCCTCGCCGATCTCGACCGCGGTGCCGCTCAGTTCGTGGCCGTTCGGAAAGCTTTGATGAACGTCGACGTTCCGGTAAGCGTGCAGATCGCTGCCGCAGATACCGACGCTCGCCACCTTGACGATCACGGTGCCGGGTAGCAACTCAGGTACCGCGATGCGGCCGACCTTCATCGCGCGCACCCCGTCTTGCAAGCCGGCTCGCATGGACGCGCCTTCGGTGCGATGCTCGAGCGCGTTCGTCGAAGTCATCTATCAATCTCCGCAAAATGTGAGACGTTTGCGCCGCGGCGCCTAACGTGTCTTTCGAATCCAGAAGCTCGCGCCGGGATTGCGCATGAAGAGCGGCATCCGCGCGTTCATCAGGTCCGCATGGAAGTGTCCCATGAACGTATTCATCAGGACAACTTCGAACGCGCTGTTGTACTGGAGGAAGGCGCGCAGCAGATAGGCTTCGTTCCACGCGCGGCCTTCGTAGATCCACTGCGGCGGGTATTCGAGCGGCAGGAACACGTCGTGAAAGTGTATGTGCACGCCGGGCGCGAGGATCGGCAGTATCTCGAAGACGATGCGGTTCACGTCGCTGCCGATCTTGCTCACGTGCGACGAATCGACGAACAGTATGTCGTTCGCTTCGAGCTCCGCGAATACGGACAGGTCGACGTCCTGCGCGAGCGACTTGACGATCTTCGAGGTGACCTTGTCTTTCTCGGTCAGCAACGACAGCAAGCGTTCATTGTTCGGTTCGACGAAGGTGCACTGGATCTGGCCGTCGAAGAACAGGTCGTTGGTATCGAGCGAAACGGCGGACGAAAAACCCGAGCCGATCTCGACCATGCGGCGCGGCCGCAGGTGGCGAATCATGCAGTACAGCGACGTCGCGTCGCCATACGAGAACATCACGTTCTCGAAGTAGAAGCGCAGGCCGTCTTTCTTGTGCGGCTCGAACGGCATTTCGCCGTAGTACTTGTCGGCGAACTCGCCGACGAGCCGTACCTGCGCCTCTTCGTTGAACTCGATGCCGGGCAGCGTGCGCGAGACGTTACCGAACAGCCGTGCTTCATTCTGTTTGATGTCGGGGATCGACGGGATCGGCGAATAGTAGTGGCCTGGAGGCACGTCGCCGAGATTCGAAAAGTGCGGAATATTGACCTGAAGCGCGTCGCGATACTTGTCCCGTTCAGCGATCAGTTCTGCAATCTCGGGATGCTGCGCGGCAAGTGAATCGAGAAGCTCGGGCGATGCCGACATCTTGTTGCTCCGCTTGAAAGAATTTGCGAAAAGCCATGACAGAACAGCGAATTCATACCGATATGCCGACTGGCTGGCGAGCCGGCCCTCCCGGCCGGCCAGTCTATCGTACCCTCAGTATTCTGCACGTCCAACATTTCCTGATGTTCCGACATGAGCCCGCATTTACCGTTACTTACAAATTATTCGTCATAGCAATCGGCACAGCCGCGATGCCAAGGGTCATGTGCCGTCCGTTTTCCGTGGATACCGCGCGTGAGTCGCGAGTGCGCGCCAGAAGAGGGCGGGGCGGTCATCGTTTCGTAAGCCACGTAAGCCGACGAAAGCATGCAACAGGGTGCTCTGCGCGTCGCTCGCGGGCGATCGTCTGCGTTACGATTTGGCGTAAAATCGAGCCCCTGCCGATAATAGCCCGCGCCTGTTTCACAGGTCGCGCGAACGCGTGAATTCCGCACCGTCCGGCGGACGGCGCCAGCGCCCACGATTCGGGACGGAGCCCGCAATATGCATTTTAAAATTCTCCTGACCACTCACAGTACCGCGTTCATGACGAGCGGTGGTGGCGAGTCGGAACTCGTGCAGGTCGCCGAACTTCTCAACGATTCGGACGTACAGGCCGACATTTACGGCATTCGCAGCCGGCCGCTACGCTTTTACGACGCGGTGATGCACTTCTCCGTCCATGCGGACGGAGAAGCGATCGTTCGCGAAACGGTGAATCAGGGCAAGAAGCTGTTCCTGTGGCCGAACGTCTGGTGGTTGAGCGCGCCCGACCCGGCGGAAATCAGCCGCATCGAGGCGTTCGTGCAGCGTGCCGAGCGGCTACTGTTCAAGTCCTCCGCCGAACTCGCGCACTTCAACAGGTACATCACGGTCGATCCAGGTCAATGCGTGGTGGTGGGCTCCGGCATATCCGACCGGTTCCTGCTGCCGGCCGACAAGGATTTGCTCCCCACGGTCTGCGACGTCTCGGACTACGTGCTGTGCCTCGGCTTGATCGAGCCGATCAAGAATCAGCTCGAACTGATCCGCGCACTGAACCAGCTCGACATGAACGGCCTGATGGTCGGCGGTTTCAGGGACGAGGAGTATTACCGGCAGTGCGTTCGCGAAGCGCGTCGCGGCATTCATTTCCTGCCGTTCATCCAGCCCTGCAGCGCGCTGTTGCGCTCCGCGCTCGCCAGCGCGATGGCAGTGGCGGAGCCGAGCCTCGATCCGCCCGGCCGCTCGTGCCTCGAAGGCGCGTTCGTGAAGCAGCCCCTCGTCATGGTTGATGGGGATTGGCAGCGCGAGCACTTCGACGACAATGTCTGGTACGCGGCTTCCACCCGCGCGCCGGACATCGTTCCCGCCATTCAGGCTGCCCTGACCGACCCGGACAGGGACGAAAAGATTGAAAGTAACTACGAACGCGTCTATGCACGGCACTCGTCGAGCACGGTAGCAGCAGACCTAATCAGACACCTGATCGATGCCGGCCTCACAAATTACTAAGATTCCCCGACTGCTCGTCGTTCAGCGGCGCTCCATGACCGATGGGCGAATGAATTCGCGCACCATCGGCGCGCGCTTCGCGCCTTTGCTTTCGTACATGCAGCGCCATCGGTTGATCGAGTGGGAGCAGATCTCGGAGGCGGACGTTGGCGTCAGCCATCTGCATCGCTTCGACGTCGTGCTGTTCAACAAGCACGTGTCGAATCTATCGCTGAAGATCATGCGGATGGCCAACGAACTCGGTCTTCATACGATTTACGATCTCGACGACTGGCTGCTCGATCTGCCGTCGTGGAGCGTGCTCGAAATGAACGAGGACGTGCTCTACAACGTGCTCGCGATGATTCGCGAAGCGAGCGCGGCCACGGCGTCGAACCCGCTGTTGCAGGAGCGCATGCGCAAAGTGCGGCGCTCGGACGACGTGCTGATCATCCCGAACGGTTTCGACGATCAGGCGTTCGACCTGTCGCCGGAACTGTGGACTGAAACCCAGCCGCCGAAGATCATCTTCTCCAATCTCGACGGCATCAAGCTCGTGAGCTTTCGCAAGGAGTTTTTCGGCACCTTGCGCAGTTTTCTCGCGCGCCACGAAAACGTGTCGATCGACTTTTGGGGCGATCCGTTTCCGGAGCTCAATACGATTGCCCGCATGACGCATCGCGGCAGCCGCGGCAACCTCGAATACAAGAAGACCATTCGCGACGAAGGCTACACGTTCGCGATCGTGCCGCTCGGCGCCGAAGAGGATCCGGAGACGCTGTTTTTCAACTCGTGCAAGTCGCCGATCAAATACGCGGACTACGGCAGCCTCGGCATCCCGAGCATCTATTCGGATTGCCCGACCTACCGCGAGAACGTCAAACATCGTGAGACGGGATACATTGCGTCGAACACGGCCGAGAGCTGGGCACGAGCGCTGGAGGACATGCTGGGCGACCCGCAGCTTCGCCAGTCGATCCGCCGCAATGCCTACGCCGACGTGTTCGACCGTTTCAGCGTGCGACGCATTTCGTCGATGTTCCTGAAGGCCTTGCCCGACCCCAAGCCTTAAAGCACCTAACACCTATGGATCTTCTTCTGATTCGACACGGCCAATCGCACGCCAACGTGGCTGGCCTGTTGAACTCGACCGAGCAGGACGAGTTGACCGAGCATGGCCTGCAGCAGGCCGCGAAGCTACGCACGCTGATGGAAAGTCACGGTTTCGCGCCCGACCGCGTTTTTTCGAGCCCGTGGCGGCGCGCGTTGCAGACCACTGAAGTGCTGTTCGAGGACAACAGCGACTGGACCGTCGACGCCCGTCTCGGCGAAACCAATGCGGGGCGGTTCGCGACCTGGAAGGCCGAAGATTTTCGTCTGGCGTTTCCCGACTGGGGCAAACATCTGTCGGACCGTTACGAGGGCGGCGAGTCGCATCTCGAACTGGCCGCGCGTTCGGTGAACTGGCTCGAGGAGGAGGTGCTGCGGCACGCTGAGCAGCCTGGCCTGATCGCCGCCGTGTGTCACGCGGGACCGATCTCGGTGATCTCGCAATACCTGCTGAACGTGCCGTTGTCCCGCTTTCCCAACGTGCTGGTGCCGAATGCATCGCTCACGCTGTTCCGGCGCAACGTGCATACCGGAAACTATTATCTGCAGATCGCAGGGCTGTCATGAGTGCATCGATCAAGATCTTCGAGCCGCTTTACGCGCCGGGACAGGTCCTGTCCGAACAGGCTTTTCAACCGCTCGAACTGCGCGATAACGCGCACGCCGCGTGGCGCGAGTTTTATATTCTCGTCGACATGTACCGCAAGGGCATGCATCGGCAGCAGCAGATTACCGGTCTTTTTTCGCCGAAGTTCGCGCTGAAGGCGCGCATGGACGGCAGCCGGTTTCTGGAGTTCGTGCAGGCCAATGCCGACGCCGACGTCTGGATGATCAATCCGTTTCCGCAACTCGCGTATTTCTCGTACACCGCGTGGATGCAGGGCGAGCATGCGCATCCGGGACTCGTCGAGCGCAGCCAGCAACTGCTCGACGCCTGCGGCATCGCGTGGAATCTGCGTGAGGCGCCCCGTCAGTCGCCGCATACGCTGTGCTATTGCAATTTCTGGGTCGGTTCGCAGTCGTTCTGGGAAAGCTACGTCGGCAAGGTGCTTGAGCCGATTGCCACGTTCCTCGAAACGCAGAGCGGCACCGAGGCCGCGCGCGGGGTGCTGGAGCCCACGATCCACTCGGACGACGCACCGTTCCTGCCATTCGTTGCCGAGCGTCTGTTCAGCACGTATCTGTCGCTGCATCCCGAACTGAAGGTGGCGGCCTATCCGATCGAAGGCGATCAGGTGCTGGACTATTGCGTCAGCGATTTCGAAAAAGACATCGTGCGCTACATGCAAAAACCGATCGACGCGGCGGATCGCGCGCCGGTCTTTCCGCCCGAACAGATTGCGTTGATGGACTTGCTGTGCACGCTATCGCAGAAGTACGTGCGCGCGCATTTCTCGTTCACACCGCACCCGCATACGGGGCAACCGATCGACTTCGACAGGAGCGGCAAGCCGCCAGCGAACGAGTGAGGCGGCGCGATCGGGTTGGATCGCGCCGATGGGCGCCGGGATGCGTTGGTGAGCGGCGGCGCTGACTATCGATCTCTTTTCAGCGAAACGGCCGCCGTACCCGCGCGCGCATGCGTCGACGCGGCCGCCATGCCGACCCCGGCGCCGATGAAGATGTTGCGCCATACCTCGTCGCTGGCACGTTGCAGCACACCGTCGGCATGTTTGACGAAGGCCGTGTCGATCGGACAGCGGCCGTGGGTCTGGCCGAGGCGCTGCGTGATCACGGGTATCCAGGCGGCGAGTTCGGCATGGGCGTCGAACACGCAGTCGGGCGGGCAAATCTCCTGAGCGGCCGTGTCGCCACGCACGAATACGGGCTTGCCGTAATGCATCGCTTCGAGCACCGGCACGCAGAAGCCTTCGTGGCGGCTCATCGCGAGCAACGCGTGGGTGGATTCGTAGCACTCGAACAGATCGGCGTCGTCGAGCATGCCCTTGAAGTCGACCTGCTCGAGCACGCCGAGACGCCGCGCGTGATTGATCAGAAATTTCAGGTAATCGTAGTTCGGCGTGCTGCCGACGATGCTCAGCGTCGCGCCGAAATCACGCTGCTTCAGCAGCGACAGAATCTCGATGCCGTCCTCGATGCGTTTATGCGGCACCACGCGGCCCACCATCAGCAGGTTCGGCTCAGGGCGCTTGCGGCCCTTGCGCGGTCCTTCGCGCCGGAACACGTACATGTCGGGAAAGATCGGCGGCACGACCTTGATGGCGTCCGCCGCGACGATGCCGGCGAGGCTCGCCGCCGTGCTGCGCGAATTCGCGACGACGGTGTCGAAGTGCGCGAGCAGCGGCAGTTGCGCGAGTGCCTTCTCGCACAACTGTGCGGTGCGCGGTTCGAGCGCGCGCAGCAACTGCGGGTCCGTCACGCCGTGGATGTAGCAGATCTTCCTGCAATCGAGCGCGAGTGTCCGCTCGAGGTACGGATCGTAGATCGAGTAACTCAGCAGAACCACATCGTCGCGAGTGACCTCTTCGAAAAATGCGTCAAGCGGGCGCACTCCATTCGTTCCCTCCTCGAAACCGCTTGCATACAGCTCGGCCCTCATGCCGAGACGTTCAGCCATGCGTACGAAACCGATGCAGTGGTTACCCACCGCATCGCCCGAGAAAATGTCCGGAGCACATACCCGCAGCGTCATATCGTCTTCGCCTCCGCAATGTCGTTCAACCGTCGCGCATACGCGCGTGCGACTGCCTCAACTGAGTAGTCGCGCTCGATGCGCGCCTTCCCCGCCAGTGCGATGCGCTCACGCAGTGGCGCATCGTCGATCATGCGTTTGAGCTGTTCCGCCGCGATCGATACCTCCGCATCGCACCAGTACTGACCTTCGGCGAACAGGTAGTCGCCGGGGCGCAGCGGCACGAGTTCGCCATCCACGAGGAACGCGGTGTCGGGTTCGCAAAAGTCGACGTTGCCCGAGAAGTTCGTGACCACGACCGGCTGCCCCAACGCCATCGCCTCCGCGATCACGCGGCCGAAGCCTTCGCTACGGTGCAGCGAAATATAGGCGTCGCAGCAGGCCATGAAGTCGGTCGAGTCCTGGCGGCTCAGGCGCTCGGACACGATGTGAATGCGGCTATCGCCCGCGACAAGGTCGAGCACGGCGCGCCACACCGGGTCGTCGTCGCGCACGTTCATCGCCTTGATGACGAGCCCGACGCCCGGGGAGCTGTCGCCGAACGCCTGCTTGAACGCCTGCACGCCGGCGACTGGATTCTTGCGGCTCAGCCACGAGTTGCCGTCGAACATCAGGTAGAACAGGAACTCGTTGGCCGGCAGGCCAAAGCGCTCGCGCTTCGGCTCGAGCGGCGCGGGGACCTCGACCGCCATCGGCATCTGGTAGACCGGCGTGTTGCCGAGCCGGCTGTAGACGCTCTGCACGAAGCGGCTCTGCGCCCAGATTTCGTCGACCATCTGATGCACGTTGCCGAACGCGTTCGGCCAGTGGGGCAGTTCCCATGGCCATGCGCCGATCTTGTGCGTGGGCGCGTCGATCAGGCTGCGGCCGCCTTCCAGCGCGAGCCGCACCATTTCGGGCGCCGGCAGGCAGATCAGGCTGATGTTGTACTTGAGCTCGTCGCTGATCAGATGATCGACCGAGTGTTCGAGGCGCGCGGGTCCCGCCATCGGCGCATTGAGCAGCGTGACCGGCGTCGACGACAGTTGCAGTACGCGGGCGGCCATGCGCGCGTCTTCGCCGAGGCCCAGCACGCCTTGCGGGAAGCCGATGATGTTGACGCCGAAGTCGTAGCCGATGCCTTCGACGCGCGCGTGATAGCGCGCGGGCTCGTGCGCGTCGTCATCGGCTTCGTCGTCGGCGCTGTCGGTCCAGCGCACCTTCAGCGAGCCGACCAGCGGATATTCGGTCGACGCCCATTCGTTCCACCAGCGCACGAGCTGGTCGCGGCCATCCGCGGTGTTCAGGTCGTACACTTCGCGCAGATCCGGGCGGTCATTCGCGATCATCGTCAGGAAGCGCGGCAGCAAGGTGTCGTCCGCCGGCTGTTCGTCGTCGATTCTCGCGAGCTCTTCGGCCAGATGAGTCGGCGTCCATTTGATCGCGTAGTACTCGTCGTGCCCGTGCTTGTCCCACCACGAGATGAAGCCGAGCCGTTCGCTGAAGCTGTTCAGGTTGAACGATGCCTGCAGGTCGGGCCGCTCGTTCCAGATCAGCAGCAGAAAGCGCGGCAGCAGCGGCAGCGCGCCTTGCTCGCCGGCTTGCGCGCCGAACAGGCCGTCGGGCAACGGCGGGATGGCCCAGTGAAGCGCCGGATACTGGTGCTGCCCGTGTTCGATCCACCACGACAGGCACTTCAGACGCCCGGTGAAGGTGTCGAGCGAGCAGAGCTCCTGCAGATCCTGGCGCTCGTCATGCAACAGCCGCAGGAAGCGCGGCACCGGCAGCCAGTCGGCGTGCGTGCCCCATTCGGGCTCGAACATCAATGCGGGTGTGGTGGGCGGCACCCATTCGCCCTCGCGTTCTTCGGCGAGATGCGTCGGCGACCATTCGATCGCGTAGTACTCGCTGTGCCCGTGCTTTTCCCACCACGAAATGAACGCGAGCCTCTCGCGGAAGCTGCTCAGGTTGAACGACGCCTGCAGGTCGGGCCGCTCGTTCCAGATCAGCGGCAGAAAGCGCGGCAGCAGCGGCAGCGCGCCTTGCTCGCCCGCTTCCATCTTGAACAGGGTGTCGGGCAACGGCGGGATGCCCCAGTGAATCGCCGGATACTGGTGCTGCCCGTGCTCGATCCACCACGACAGGCACTTCAGGCGCCCGGTGAAGCTGTCGAGCGAGCAGAGTTCCTGCAGGTCCCGGCGCTCACCGTGCAGCAGCCGCAGGAAGCGCGGCACCGGTAGCCAGTCGGCGTGCGAGCCAAATTCGGGCTCGAACATCACGGCGGAGGGCGTGGGCGGCACCCATTTGATCGCGTGGTACTGATGCTGGCCGTGTTCGATCCACCACGACAGACAGCTGAGCCGCCCGCGGAAGGACTGCAGCGTGAAGGTCGTCTGCAGGTCCGGCCGGTCCTTGTAGATCTCGCACAGGAAGCGCGGCACGTAAGGGCCACCGTCTGCGGGAAGCGCTTCGGGCTCGAGCATGAAGCCGCCGATCGGCGGCTGCGACCACTTGATGCGCGGATACTCGCGCTGGCCGTGGTCTTCCCACCAGCTGAGCGCGTTGAGCCGCGAAGTGAAGCTGTTCAGATTGAACGCGCTGCGCAGATCGGGCCGCTCGGTCGTGATCAGCGCGAGGAAGCGCGGAAACGGCATCGCGCTGGAGTCGGCCGCGTCGATCGGTTCCAGCAGCCCGGGCCACGCGATCGGCGGACGCCACGTTACGCGCGGGCAGGTGAGCTGACCGTACTGCTCCCACCAGTCGAGGCAGTTCAGATAGCCGGTCAGCGTGTTCAGGTTGAATGCCTGAGACAGATCGCCGCGATTGCGCACGACCGTCGTCATCAGCTTCGGCAATTGCAGGCCGGCTTCTTCGAGCACGGTGACGGGCTCGTGCAGCGTCTCGCTCAGATGCTTCGCATCGAGCACGCTCGGTTTGGTCGAGCCGAGCCAGTACGTGACGGCGTCCGGATGCCGCTCGATCAGCGTGTCGTTGTCGAGCTGACGCAAATATTCGAGGTCTTCCTGTCGCAGCACCCAGTTGAAGTCCGGATACGTTTCGCGCGCCGACATTTCCCACCAGAAATACAGCGTGACGCGGTCATCCAGCACTTTGGAATTGAAGCGCGCGAGATCGGCTCTGAACTTCATCAGAAAGTAGATCGCGCTCGGCAGGCAGAACAGTTCCCCCGGCGATGGATGGCGGTACTCCGCCAGCCATCCGGTCTTGTTTTTTTGGGGTCCCAGATTAATCAAGATTTGCAATCCTTGAAGGCCAAGCAAAGGAAAAATCGTCGGCAGTCAGTGTCAGATTGGGTGAATAGCAGGGATCGTTCATCAACAGATGCTCCCAGCGCTGTCTGACCAACTCAGATTCCTGGTTGAAGCGGCTGATTTTTTCCGGTGTGTCTTCGGCGCCGCGGGTTGCCGATTCGTGATGATAAAGCTCCGCGTAGGGCGTCCACACATTGCGGTAGCCCGCTTGCCGCACACGCAGGCAAAAATCGATGTCGTTGTAAGCGACGTGTAACTGTTCGTCGAGGCCGCCGACTTCCTTGTAGATCGACTGGCGGATCAGCAGGCACGCGGCGGTCACCGCGCACATCACGTTGCGCAGGCGTGCGCGCGCGAAGTAGCCGGGGTGCGAATTGGGGAAATGCTTGTGCGCATGGCTCGCGATACCGCCGACGCCGAGCACCACGCCGCCATGCTGGATCGTGTCGTCCGGATACAGCAGTTTTGCGCCGACCGCGCCGACATTCGCCTGCAGCGCGACCGACACCATTTCCTCGAGCCAGTCGGCGTTGATCACTTCGATGTCGTTGTTCATCAGACAGACGAAGTCCGCCGTGCTCGCGAGCGCGACGCGGTTGTTCAGCGCCGAGTAGTTGAACGGCGAATCGTCGCGCACGACCTTGATGCGCTCGTCCTCTTGCAGGCGCGCGAACAGGTCGTGCGTTTCCTGCTTGAGCGAGCCGTTGTCGATGATCGTGATGCGCAAGTTCGGATAGCTCGATTTCTGCCGCACCGATTCCACGCATTGCTCGACGAGTCCGGCGGAATCGCGCGTCGGAATGATGATCTCCACCGACGGCAGCACCTCGGGCAAGTCGTACACGACCTTGTTGAAGGCGTCCGTGCCCGGCGCGTGCTCGGTGTGGGCGTTGATGCCGTTGCGCGCGAGGTGTTCGTCGAGCGCGCGCATCGCCGCGATATGCGCGTACGGCTTGGCTTCATGGCCGGCCGCCGTGCTCTCGGGGATCATGCGCCAGTGGTACAGCGCGCGCGGCACGTGATACACCGTGTGATGACCCGCGCGGTCGATCACGCGCAGCGCGAGGTCGTAGTCCTGCGAGCCTTCGAAGCCGGTTCTGAAGCCGCCGACCTCCTTCATGACCGAAGTCTTGTAGACGCCGAAATGCGAGATCATGTTCTGGCTCAGGAACAGATCGTAGTTGAAGTCGCATTTGAAGTACGGGTCCGAGCGGACCCCGTCGATCGAGATCTTGTCTTCGTCGCTGTAGATCACCGTCGCGTCCGGATGCGCGTTGATCAGCTCGGCGACGCAGTAGAGCGCGAGCGGATGCAATTCGTCGTCGTGGTCGAGCAGGCCGACGAATTCGCCGACGGCAAGCTCGAGCGCCGTGTTGCTGGAGCTGCTGATGTGGCCGTTCGTCGTGCGGTACGCGACCTTGATGCGCGGATCTTTGGCGGCGTAGCTGTCGAGCACCTGCTTGACCTCGGGGTTCGTCGAGCAGTCGTCGGCGATGCACAATTCCCAATTCTCGTAGACCTGGTCGACGACCGAATCGATCGCCATGCGCAGCCACCTGGCCGGCGTGTTGTAGGTCGGCATCACGATGCTGATCAGCGGTTGCAGCGCCCACGCCTTCGAGCGCGCGCGCAGTTCCGGGTAATGCGACGCGGGCGGCTCGTGCCGCTCGATCCATTCCTGATACGTGTGACCCACGGTTGGCGCCGGCGCGGGCTGAGCGCCGCCGCCCCACGACGCCATCCGGCGCGCGCGTTCGAGCAGTTCCGTCGGGCAGTCGGCGTCGGCCACCAGTTCGACGTTGAAGCCGGTGATCGAAAACAGTCCCGCGCGCGCGATCGGATCGAGGCGCAACGGACCGACGAGCGGCGGAAACGCGACGACCTGATCCACCTTGCCGTCAGCGTCGACCACGAGGCCGATCGTCGCGTGCTCCGACATGCCCGCGCCCGCGTCGAAATAGATCATGCACGGCGAGGCCGGCATGTCTTCTTTCGCGAGCTCGAACGAAATATGCGCGGCGCGACCCGACAACTCTTCCCATCCCGTCAGCTCGAACTGCGGATCGCCGTTCGTCGCGTTCCAGGCGAATCCGGAATTCGAGGACGCCTCGACGTTATTCAAGGGACGAAGTTCGAAGTTCTTCATGAGGTTCTTCACGAGGTTCGTCACGGGTTTTGTCATTTCGTCAGCAGGGAATCGTAGAGGTCTTTCAAGGGCGACAGGACGGCCTGCCAGGTCAGATCGCGCGTCCGAGCAGCGGCAGCGCCGCGCGGTTGCGCGAGCGCCGCGCGAATCGATCCGGTGATGCTGTCGACGTCGAACGGATCCAGGTAGGCAACGTGCTGCGCGAAATATTCTTGGGTAGAGCCAACCTTTGTCACCGCGATGCGGGCGCCGGCGGCATGCGCTTCGAGCGCGGCGAGCCCCGGCGTTTCGAGCGTGCTCGGCAGCACGAACGCCTCGCAGGCCGCGTAGGCTGAGCGCAGCAGCGGCGAATCGTGGGGCAGCGTGCCGGCGTAGACGACCTGCGCGCCACCCTCGTCGAAGCATGCCTTCGCATACTCGGGATCGCGCTGATGGCCGATCAGGACAAGCTTCAGGTCGGGGAACGATTTCATCGCCCGGATCAGCGCGAGCTGGTTCTTGCGCGGCTCGATGTTGCCGACGTTCAGGATGAAGCGGCCCTCGATGCCGGATTCGCGGCGGAACGGCTCCGCCGCGACCGGCTCGTAAAAGCTCTGTTCGACGCCGTTCAACACGCTCGCGAACTTCTCGCGCGGCAGATCGAAGATGCGAGCGAGCGTGTCGCATTCGATCTCGGAGTTCGCGACCACGCGGTCCGCGAGAGAAAACTGATGATGGATCTCGCCGATCGGATAGAGATGCCTGGTTTCCTCCGTCACCCACAGACTCGACGACACGACGAGCGGCAAGCCGAGTTGCTTGACGAAGTTGCAGAAGTGCACCGAGCCACCGACGCACGAAAAGAAATGCACCACGTCGTGTTCTAGAAAACGCGGCTTCCACGGATCGAACAGCGTAACGTCGACGCCATGCGCGGGCAGATGCTTGTGATACGCAAGCAATTGGATTTCTCCGCCGCCGGGGGTATGGAAAGCCATCGGGTAGGTGGCGAACAGCACTTTCATAGGTGGGACTCTAGTCGCTCAAACAGTTCTTTTCTTCAGACCAGCACGTCGCGGCACGCCGCTGCGCGTAACGCGCGAACATGGCGGCGAGACCGGCAGGTTTCGGGGCATTCACGTGGATGCTCGCCGCGCGCTTGCGCGGCCTTCAGGCGCGGACTTGCCGGTGCGCGGGCCCGGGGCCTGATCGCACGGCCCGCGAGCAGGCCGGCGTGTGCTGTTGTCGAGCACGTCGGATCGATACCACGAATTCCACATGCGCGAATATGTTTGAGTTGTTACGAAGTGTACGAACGACGCGCCAGCAGGCGCAGGTCCGTTTTATTATCACGGCCCGAATACAATACGTTCCCAGCCAGACTTCCTGAGAAAGCACCGCCGATGCCAGATTGTATCGTGTCTGATCCGCCTTTCCCGCCGTTTGCGGCCGCGTCGAGTCCTGACGGCGATCGTCTGTTTGCGTGGGTCGCGCGGCATGGCGTGGGCGTAATCGTGCGCCGCGAAGTGCATGACGGAGCATTGCGATGAGTCTGCAGATCCTCGTCACCGGCGCCAACGGCTTCGTCGGCCAGGCGGTGTCCCGCGCGTTGCTGCGGCGGGGCGATCGAGTGACTGGCGTGGTGCGCCGGCCGCAGACGGCCGCCGAGGGCGTGCGCGAATGGCTGCTCGATACCGAAGACTTTGCGGGCATCGACCAGCGCTGGCCGGTCGCGCTCACTTGCGATGCGGTGATCCATCTGGCGTCGCGCGTGCACGTGATGCGGGAGACCCTGACCGAGCGCGCTCGCCGCCTATCGCGCGACCAATGTCGAGGGCAGCTTGCGCGTCGCGGCCGCGGCGCGGCGCGCGGGCGCGAGGCGCTTCGTGTTCGTCAGCAGCATCAAGGCGATGGGCGAGGCGAGCAGCGGCCGGCCGATCGCTGAAACGGATCAGCCCGCGCCGTCCGATGCGTATGGCATCTCGAAACTGGAAGCCGAGCGCGCGCTGTTCGACTACGGCCACTCGACGGGTCTCGAAGTCGTCGTGGTGCGGCCGCCGCTGGTCTACGGGCCGCGCGTGCGCGCAAACTTCCTGCAGCTGATGAACGCGGTCGCGAGAGGCATTCCGTTGCCGCTCGGCGCGCTCAGCGCGCTGCGCAGCCTCGTGTTCGTCGATAACCTCGCGGACGCGCTCGTGCATTGCGCGACCGATCCGCGCGCGGCCGGCGAAACCTTCCATGTGACCGACGGCCGCGACCTCAGCGTGCCGGAACTCGCGCGTCTGCTGGCCACGCAGCTTCACGTGCCCGCGCGGCTCGTGCCGGTGCCGGCCAGCCTGCTGCGTCTCGCGGGTCGCCTGACCGGCCGCTCGGCGCAGATCGATCGATTGACCGGCGAGCTGCGCGTCGATAGTTCGCATATCCGCGAATGTCTGAACTGGTCTGCGCCGCATACGGTCGAGCATGGGCTGCTCGAAACCGCGGCGTGGTATCGCTCAACGCATTGACCACGGGTTGGACCCGCCTTGACTCCGACCTGAACCGCTAACGCTATCGATGCCGCTCGCTGCACACTCCGCCTCTTCCGTCGTCTCTCTACTGCCGTGGGGCGTCGCCGCGCTCGCCGCCTGCGCGGCGATCCTGTGGACGCTGCTGCGCACCGGCCTCGCGTGGCGGCTCGCCACCGACATCCCCAACGACCGCTCGCTGCACACGCGCCCGACGCCGCGCGTCGGCGGGTGGGGCATCGTGCCGGTCGCGGTGCTGCTGATCGCGCTGGCGGCGCCGTCGCTGTGGCTGCCCGCGCTTGCCGCGGCGCTGCTCGCGGCGCTATCGCAGTTCGACGATCGACGTGGCCTGCCCGCACGCGTGCGCTTCGGCGGTCATGCGGCGGCGGTGGCGGCACTGATCGCCGTCTATCCGGCCGACGTGCCGTGGTGGGCGCTCGCGTGCATGGCGGTTCTGCTCGTGTGGCTCGTCAATCTCTACAACTTCATGGACGGCTCGGACGGCCTCGCGGGCGGCATGGCGCTGTTCGGCTTCGGCGGCTATGCGGTGGCCGCCTCGCTGTCGTCGCACGCGGACCCGGCGCTCGCGACGGCGAGCCTGATCGTCACAGGCGCGGCCGCGGGCTTTCTGCTGTTCAACTTTCACCCGGCGCGCATCTTTCTCGGTGACGCCGGCTCGATCCCGCTCGGCTTTCTGGCCGGCGCGCTCGGCTATTGGGGGTGGCGCGAGGGTGTATGGCCCGTGTGGTTTCCGGCGCTGTGCTTCGCGCCGTTCATCGGCGATGCGTCGGTCACGCTGCTCAAGCGCCTGCTGCGCGGTGAAAAATTTTGGCAGGCGCATCGTGAACACTACTATCAAAGACTGGTGCAGTCGGGTTTCGGGCACGCATCGACCGCGTGGATTTGGTATCTGTTCATGGCGGCGGGCATAATGCTTGCTATCTGGGCGCTACAATTCGCTCTTCTGTATCAATGGCTGGTTGTCGTCGCATGGGCTGCCGTGCTGGTCGTCGCGGGGCTGTGTATTGATCGCCGCTGGCGGCGCCATGTGTCCCGTTCCGGGCCAATCTGAGGTTCTGCGCAATGAAAAGCTTCAAAGCCAGATGGCTTTCGTTCAGTGCGTTTGCGTTCGACCTGTGCGCGGTGGCAATGGCCTGGCTGCTGGCCTATGTGATCCGGTTCAACGGACCGGTGCCCGCGCCGTTCTGGTCGAGCGGGCTGCATGCGCTCGTGTGGGTGCTGCTGATCTACGCGGTGATGTTTCGCGGCTACGGCCTCTATCGCGGCATGTGGGTGTTCGCGAGCCTGCCCGATCTCGTGCGGATCGCGAAAGCGATAGGCGTCGGCGCGCTCGTCGTCGTGATCGGCTCGGCGCTGTTGCAGCCGGCGCCGGTCGTGCCGCGCTCGGTGCTGATCGTGTCGCCGATGCTGCTGTTCCTGACGATGGGCGGCTCACGCGCGCTGTATCGCGCGGCCAAGGAGTTCTATCGCTACGGCGGACTGGTCGGCCAGGGCAAGCCGGTGCTCGTGCTCGGCGCGGGCAATGCCGGCGCGAACCTCGTGCGCGAGCTGAAGCGCTCGGGTCAATGGCGCCTCGTCGGTCTGCTCGACGACGATCCGATCAAGCAGGGCCGTGAAATCTACGGCTATCGCGTGGTTGGTGCGATCAGCGATCTGCAGAAAATCTGCACGGAGCTGAAGGTCGAGCATGTGATCATCGCGGTGCCGTCGGCGTCGGTGGAGGCGCATCGGCGCATCGCCACGCTGTGCGTGCGCGCCGGCGTACGCGCAATGACGCTGCCCGCGCTCACGCCGCTCACGCAAGGTCAGGCGTTCCTGTCGCGCGTGCGGCAGATCGATCTCGAAGACCTGCTCGGCCGTGACCCGGTGACGATCGACACCGAGCACGTCGCCGCGCTGCTGAAAAACCGCGTCGTGATGGTGACGGGCGCGGGCGGCTCGATCGGCTCGGAGCTATGCCGGCAGATCCTGCGCTTCGGTCCGGTGCAACTGGTCGCGTTCGACATCTCCGAGTTCTCGATCTATCGGCTGAACGAAGAGCTGCGCGACAAGTATCCGGAAGTGTCGGTGGTGCCGATCGTCGGCGACGTGAAGGACTCGCTGCTGCTCGATCAGGTGATGGCGCGCTACTGTCCGCACATCGTGTTTCATGCGGCGGCCTACAAGCATGTGCCGTTGATGGAAGAGGTCAACACGTGGCAGGCGGTGCGCAACAACGTGCTTGGCACGTACCGCGTCGCGCGCGCGGCGATCCGCCACGACGTCGCGCATTTCGTGCTGATCTCGACCGACAAGGCGGTCAACCCGACCAACGTGATGGGCGCGAGCAAGCGGCTCGCGGAGATGGCGTGCTCGGCACTGCAGCAGCAGGGCGCGCGGCGCACGCAGTTCGAGACGGTGCGCTTCGGCAACGTGCTCGGCAGCGCTGGCAGCGTGATTCCGAAGTTCCAGGAGCAGATCGCGCGCGGCGGGCCGGTGACCGTCACGCATCCGGAAATCACGCGTTTCTTCATGACGATTCCGGAGGCGTCGCAACTTGTGTTGCAGGCGTCGAGCATGGGGCGCGGCGGCGAGATTTTCATTCTAGACATGGGCAAGCCGGTGCGAATCGCCGATCTTGCGCACGATCTGATCCGCCTGTACGGTTTCACCGAAGAGCAGATTCGCGTCGTGTTCACGGGTTTGCGTCCGGGCGAGAAGCTTTACGAAGAACTGCTCGCGGACGACGAAACCACCACGCGCACGCCGCATCCGAAGCTGCGCATCGCACGGGCGCGCGAGGTGCCGGACAGCCTGATCGACAATCTGCTGCCGTGGCTGATGCAGCATCGCGTGCCGGCCGACGACGAAGTGCGGCGCGATCTGCGGCGCTGGGTGCCGGAGTATCTGCCGGCGACGGCGACGACACTGCGTAGTGTGGCGCCGGCGACGCGGGTGTCGTAGGCGTTCCGCCGCGAGTCATCGGAGTAGTCGAAGCATTGAATCAGTACCCGCGAAGGCAGGTCATTTGACCCGTTGAAGTTGGCCGCCGGATGTTTATCGATAAGAGCCCCTACAGACATGCTGGGGCTTTTTTTTTGCCTATGAGAGCTGACGACCATCGCGCACGCCCCGGCTTTTCGGAGTCGTCTGAAGCCTGCGCCCGGCACATACACCTAGCATTGAACCGTCGCCTCCCGGTATGTCATTCCCGCTGAGGTGGCGGCTCTGTTGGCTCTTTTTCTGTGATGCAAAGGTATTGCGCGCCCCTGTGGCGCGTTTTTTTTGTCCAGGCGCAAGAGGCGGCAAATCCGGAATCGACCTATAGCGCGCCAGCGGCACGCGCGCTTGCGGTCAAGGCTCACCAATGGGAGGAACCTATGCAGGACGCAATGACCTACAGCCAGCGCAATCAGGAGGCGTGACACATGGCCTACACCGGCAAATTTCTCGTGAATAACGAGCCACTATCACCGCTCACCATTTCTGGCATCGGCACATTCAACGCGTATTCAGGCAACAATCAATATCTCAATCGGGGCGGCTGCACGATGGTGCCTAATGATGGGCCGCTCCCTGCCGGTAAATACTGGATCGTGGACCGCCCCACGGGCGGCATCCGTTCTCAGGTGTTTGCATGGGCAAAAGATGAGTGGAATGCAGCAATGGGTCACCCATCGAATCACGGTGATTGGTTCGCGCTATATCGTGATGATGGGACGATTGATGATCTGACGTGGATTAATGGCGTCAAACGCGGGCAGTTCCGTTTGCATCCGGCAGGCGGACGCGGGATTTCGCTTGGCTGCATCACGCTGCCGAGCCATAGCGATTTCATGAGAATCCGCAACGCGCTGCTGCACACGGTCAAAATTCCCGCGCGCAGTTCGGGCCTTCTCGCCTACGGAACAATTGAGGTCATCACATATGGCAACACTTGCCCGTAGGGTGTTCAAGGTCGCCCTGTTTATCGGCCTGTGCTATCTCTCTCTGCTCTATGTCCGTCCGTACCATTATGAGTGGACAGAAAGCGAGTCGCGCGTATGGTTTGGTGCTTCGCGTTGGCTTGGTGTCCGCGATCCCGAAGATTTGTATTTCGTGGTGTGGGTGACGATTGAACTGATCGCGGCGGCGCTGGCGTATGTGGCGATCATGAAGCTATGGCGGTGGTATCGCACGAAGTAGACGAAAGCCCCGGCGACGGGGCTTTTCTATTGTGCGCCGAGCATGCGCAACAGCTTGGGGGTGTGAGTCCCCTGTCCAACCTGATGGTGGTGAAGGCCTGGCAAAACGGGGGGCGTCCATGTATGTGGGAGGGGTCGGGCCGCGAGGCCTGCCCCTATCCCGATTTTGCCCAGGAGAGTTGACGACCATCGCGCATGCCCCGGCTTTTCGGAGTCGTCTGAAGCCTGCGCCCGGCACATACACCTAGCATTGAACCATCGCCGCCCGGTATGTCGTTCCCGCTGAGGTGGCGCCCCGGTTGGCTCTTTTTCTGTGATGCAAAGGTATTGCGCGCCCCTGTGGCGCTTTTTTTTGTCCAGGCGCAAGAGGCGGCAAATCCGGAATCGACCTGTAGCGCGCCAGCGGCACGCGCGCTTACGGTCCAGGCTCACCAACGGGAGAAACCTATGCAGGACGCAATGACCTACAGCCAGCGCAATCAGGATGCGTGAAACATGGCTTACTTCGGCAAATTTCTCGTGAACAACGCGCCGCTGTCACCGCTCACCATTAATGGCATCGGCACATTCGACGCCTATTCCGGCAACGGCCAATACCGCAATCGGGGCGGCTGCACAATGGTTCCCAATAACGGGCCGATCCCCGCTGGCAAGTACTGGATCGTCCCGCGCCCTACTGGCGGCGTGCGCTCTGCGGTAGAAACGTGGTTAAAAGATGAGTTCAATTACTACTCGTCGTACCCGACCGATCACAGTGAATGGTTTGCACTGTATCGTGATGATGGGCTAATCGACGATTACACATGGATCAACGGCGTGCGGCGTGGAAACTTCAGGTTGCATCCGGCAGGTGGTCGGGGTGTTTCGCTTGGCTGCATTACCCTGCCGAGCCGTACGGATTTCCTGAGAATCCGCAACTCACTCCTTCACACCATGACGATCCCTGCCGGCATTTCGGGGCTTCGCGCCTACGGAACAATTGAGGTCATCACCGATGGCAACACCTGTCCGAAGGGTGCTTAAAGTCCTGCTGTTTATAGGTCTGTACCTTCTGTCATTCCGATTTGTCCGACCGTACGACGATGGGTGGACCGAGTCTGAGATGCGTGCATGGATACACGCTTCGGAGGTGCTAGGTATCGGCGATCCCGAAAACCTGTATATCGGCCTGTGGATGACTATCGAACTGCTCGTGGCGGTGCTGGCGTATGTGGCGATCATGAAGCTATGGCGGTGGCACCGCACGAAGTAGACGAAAGCCCCGGCGACGGGATTTTTCTATTTTTGCTCAGGAGAGTTGACGACCATCGCGCACGCCCCGGCTTTTCGGAGTCGTCTAAAGCCTGCGCCCGGCACATACACCTAGCATTGAATCGTCGCAACCCGGTATCGCTTTCTCGCTGAGGTGGCGGTTCGGTTAGCTCTTTTATCTGTGATGCAAATTTTTGCGCGCCCTTGTGGCGCGCTTTTTCTTGCCCAGGCGAAGGAGGCGGCAAATCGGGAATCGACCTGTAGCGCGCCAGGGGCACGCGCGCTTACGGTCAAGGTTCCACGACGGGAGGAACCTGTTCAGGACGCAATGACCTACAGTCAGCGTAATCAGGAGGTGTGACATATGGCCTACACCGGCAAATTCCTCGTGAATAACGAGCCACTATCACCGCTCACCATTTCTGGCATCGGCACCTTTGACGCTTATTCTGGCGACCGGCAATACCGCAATCGGGGCGGCTGCACGGCTGTGCCTAGCAAGGGGCCGATTGCCGCCGGCAAATACTGGATCGTCGACCGTCCGACTGGTGGCATCCGTTCACAGGCTTACGCATTGGGAAAAGACGCGTTGAATGCCGTTTTCGGCCATCCGTCGAATCACGGTGACTGGTTCGCCCTGTATCGGGATGACGGACTAGTCGATGATTTCACTTGGGTCAATGGTGTCAAGCGTGGGCAGTTCCGGTTGCATCCAGCAGGCGGGCACGGCGCATCACTTGGTTGCATTACCTTGCCGAGCCATAGCGATTTCATGAGAATCCGCAATGCGCTGCTGGGCACCATGACGATCCTTGCCGGCATTTCGGGGCTTCGGGCCTACGGAACAATTGAGGTCATCACATATGGCAACACTTGCCCGTAGACTGTTCAAGGTCACGTTGTTTCTGGCGCTGTTTGTTCTCTCTGTTCTTTATGTCCGGCCGTATCCGTACGAGTGGACAGAAAGCGAGTCGAATGCATATTGGGCGGCTTCCGATTGGCTCGGTGTGCGTGACCCTGATGACCTGTATTACATGGTGTGGGTGACTATCGAACTGATCGTGGCGGCGCTGGCGTATGTGGCGATCCTGAAGCTATGGCGGTGGTATCGCACGAGGTAGACGAAAGCCCCGGCGACGGGGCTTTTGTTTATCCCGTGCATTGATGAATTTGGAGGAATCTCGTGAAGAGAGGATTTATTGCTACATTTCGAGCCGAGTGAGCCGATTTCAGCCTTTGTCGTTTCTGCTCACCGCTTCCCCTTCCTCACCACCATCCACCGCGGCGACTTGAACCGCACGATGCTCACATAAAGCCACACATAAGTCGCCGCGAACACCACGACGAAGCAGAACAGATGCAGCGTGTGCCGCCAGAACAGCGTCGCCGGCACGACCGCAATCAGGCACAGCAGCCACAGATACGGCGACGTCAGCGAGTTGCGGCGCGTCAGCTCGCGCGCGGTGCGCGCGCCGACCGCCCAGCGCATCAGCCGCTTGTAGACCAGCATATGCAGATGCACGCCATCCGGGATGCCCGGCGACATGCCGCGAATGAACTTCTTGCGGTAGATCGAGAAGCAGGTCTCGAAGATCGGGTACATGAAGAGCAGCACCGGATACCACGCGGATACGTCGCGATTGCGCATCACGAGCAGGATCGACAACTCGGCGAGCATGAAGCCGATGAAGTAAGCACCGCCGTCGCCGAGAAAAATCAGCCCGGCCGGGAAGTTCCAGATGAAGAAGCCGAGCACCGCGCCCATCATCATGAACGACGCGGACAGCACGACCGGGTCGTGCACCTGGAACGCCACATACGCGAGCGACGCGAACATCATGAACGCGACCATCGACGCGAGGCCGTTGAAGCCGTCGATGATATTGATCGCGTTGGCGAGCGCCGCGACCGCGAGCACCGTGACCACGAACGAGATCGCCGCATATGACAGCAGAAAGTCGAGCGGCGGCACGCTGATGCGCGTGACCGCGATGTCGAGAAAGAACCAGGCGAGCGCGGCGGCCGCCATCGTGCAGATCAGGCGTGCGAGCGGCGACACGCGCTTGGTCAGATCCTCGACGAGCCCCGAGCCGAACGCCGGCATGCCGCACGCGATCAACCCGAGAATGCTGCCCGATACGGCCGGATACGCGCGATGCAACTGCACCGCGGAGACGATCAGCCCGACCAGAATCGCAGTCCCGCCGATGCGCGGCACCGGCCGCACGTGGAATTTCTGGACGCCGGCCAGATCGGTGTCGGTCGAGAACTTTTCATGCAGATGCGCATAGCGCACGATCAACAGCGTGATCAGCAGAGAGACGAGAAAGCCGAGCGCAAAACTAAGCATGAAAGTGGGCCTGAGCGAAGACGCGGAATTATACAAACGAAACGTGCGGCGGCCGGCGCGCGGCACGGGCGCGAAGCTTGCATCCAGGCCGGCAAAAAATCCCAGATAGCGAGACCGAAGTGGCCCGCACAGGCCCGTGAGCGCTCGCTCCTCATGGATTCCCCCTATGCGGCGCGCGCGCGCCGCAACCGTAAACCTGGATGCGACGAAGTGTAAGTCGCGCGCAACAAAGGCGTTCCGGAGACCCAATGCTTAATAACATCACAATTCGTGGCGGACTGACGCTCGTGATCAGCGTATTCGTCGCCTTTCTTCTGACGGTGATCGCTGTCGGCTACGGCGCGCTGAAGCTCGCCAACGACGGCCTCGACGACACGCAGCGCAGTGCGGTCGCGCTGTCGCATCTGAAGGCGAGTTCGGAGAAGCTTCTGCAGGTGCAGCTCGCATTGGGCACCTATCAGACCTTGTTCAGCGTCGGCAAGCAGACCGACGATCTGCTGCCGGCCGCGCACAAGGTGCTGCTCGAATCGAACAACGACTTCCGCAACTACATGGCCGGCCCGTTCGCGAGCGACGCAGAGCGCAAGCTCGCGCAGAGCGTCGGCGACGCGCGCGCGGCGCTCGTCGACAAGGCGATCGAACCGGAATTCAAGGCATTGATCGACTTCGACTTCAACACCTTCCGCAACATCCAGGGCGACACGGCGAACAGCCTGTACGCGTCCTACTCGAAAGCGATCGACGCGCTCGAACAAGCGCAGATGGACAATCAGCATCAGCAGGCCGTGACCGGCGCGCGACGCTTCCAGCTCGCGACAGTGCTGTTCGGCGCGATCGCGGTGATCGCGCTCGTGATCGCGGTGGGCGCTCGGGTCGCGTTGTCGTCGGCGCTGATCAAGCCGGTCAACGTGACGGTCAAGCACTTCGAGCGCATCGCGGCCGGCGACCTGAGCGTCGCGATCAAGGTGAAATCGCGCAACGAGATGGGCCAACTGCTCGGCGCGCTGACGAGGATGCGCGACGGCCTCGTCGAAACGGTCGGCAAGGTGCGTGGCAGCACGAGCGCGATCACGCAGGGCGCGAACGAAATCGCGTCGGGCAATGCCGATCTGTCGGCGCGCACCGAGCAGCAGGCGGCCGCGCTGCAGCAGACCGCGGCGAGCATGGAGCAGCTGTCGGCGACCGTGAAACAGAACGCCGACAACGCCAGGCAGGCGAACCGCCTCGCGCACGGCGCGCTCGATACGGTCACGCGCGGCGGCAAGGTGGTGTCGCGCGTGACCGAGACGATGGACGGCATCAGCGAGTCGTCGCGCAAGGTCACGGAGATCATCGGCATGATCGAGGGGATTGCGTTTCAGACCAATATTCTCGCGTTGAACGCGGCCGTCGAAGCTGCGCGCGCGGGCGAGCAGGGACGCGGCTTCGCGGTGGTCGCCTCGGAAGTGCGCAGCCTCGCGCAGCGCTCGGGCGCGGCGGCCAAGGAGATCAAGGAGCTGATCGGCGAGTCGGCGGCGAAGGTCGAGGAGGGTGCCTCGCTGGTGTCGGATGCGCAGAAGACGATTCAGGAAGCGCTGAAGGCCGTCGAGCGCGTGACCGGCGTGATGAGCGAGATCGAGGCGTCGGCGCTCGAACAGAGCGACGGTATCGAGCAGGTCAACAAGGCGGTGTCGCAGATCGACGAGGTCACGCAGCACAACGCGGCGCTCGTCGAGCAGGCGGCGGCCGCGGCGAAGTCGCTGGAGGAGCATGCGATGGCGTTGCGTGATGCGGTCGCGGTGTTCCAGCTGGAAGGGGCAACGGCGTAACGCGTTCAGCAGCCGCGGCGCTCACGGTTCTGACGAGGTGAGCGCCAAAGCAAACGGCGGCGGCATCCGCGCTACGCGAATGCCGCCGCCATTTTTTTAACGGGATGCGCTGGTGCCGAAGCGCTTTATGCAAACCCCTGCGGATTCGTCGACTGCCAGCGCCAGTGGTCCGCGCACATGCGCTCGATGCCGAACTGCGCGCGCCAGCCGATGATTTTCTCGGCCGCGCTCGGGTCCGCGAAACACTGCGCGACGTCGCCCGGGCGGCGCGCGACGATCTCGTACGGCACCGGCCGCCCCGACGCCTTCTCGAACGAGCGCACCACGTCGAGCACGCTATAGCCCTGGCCCGTGCCGAGATTGACGACGAAGCTCGCATCGCGCTCGACGAGCGCATCGAGTGCGGCGAGATGCCCGCGCGCGAGATCGACCACGTGGATGTAGTCACGCACGCCGGTGCCGTCGGGCGTCTCGTAGTCGCCGCCGAACACGCGCAGCTTGTCGAGCTTGCCGACCGCGACCTGGGCGACGTACGGCATCAGGTTGTTCGGAATGCCGGCCGGATCTTCGCCGATCAGGCCACTTTCATGCGCGCCGACCGGATTGAAGTAGCGCAGCGTCGCGATGCGCCACGATGGGTCCGACACTTCGAGATCGCGCAGGATCTGCTCGGCGATCAGCTTCGATTGACCATACGGATTGGTCGCCGACAGCGGGAACGATTCGTCGATAGGCGAGCTCTTCGGCACGCCGTACACCGTTGCCGACGAACTGAACACGAACTGCTTGACGTTGCGATCGCGCATCACGCCGAGTAGCGTCAGCAGGCTGCCGACGTTGTTCGCGTAGTACTCGATCGGCTTCGCGACCGACTCGCCGACCGCTTTCAGCGCCGCGAAATGGATCGCGCCGGTGATCGGATGCACATCGAAAATCCGCTGCAGCGCGGCTGCGTCGCGCGCGTCGTCGTCGTAGAAGCTCACCGCACGGCCGGTGATTTTCTCGACGCGCCGCACCGCTTCGCGCTTGCTGTTCACGAGGTTGTCGATCACCGCGACGTCGTAGCCGCCGTTCAGCAGTTCGACGCAGGTGTGCGAGCCGATGAAACCCGCGCCGCCCGTTACCAGAATCGTGCCCTTCATGGTCATGCTGTTGCTCCCATTAAAGTAAAACACCCGTGATTTTTTGCACCAGGTCTTTATAGGTTTCGACGACCATGCGTTCGTCGAATTCGGTCGCGACTTTCTGCCGGCCGCGTTCCGCCATCGCGCGCCGCTCCGCGCCGCTCATGTCGAGCATGCGCGCGAGACTCGCGGCAAGGCTCTGCGCATTGCGCGCTTCGCACAACAAGCCGTTGACGCCGTCGGCCACCACCTCGCGGCAGCCGGGCACGTCGGTCGCGACGATCGGCCGGCCCATCGCCGACGCTTCCATCAGCGTGCGCGGCACGCCTTCGCGATACGACGGCAGCACCACGCAATCGGCATCGGCGATGAACGGCCGCACGTCGTGCGCCTCGCCCAGATATTCGATCACGCCTTCCTGTTCCCACGCGGCGACTTCCTCGCGCGTGATCGCGCTCGGATTGTCGACGCCGACCGGCCCGAGCAGCTGAAAGCGCGCGTGGCGGTAGCGCGCGCGCAATTGCCGCGCGGCCTCGACGTATTCGCCGACGCCTTTGTCCCACAGCAGCCGCCCGATCAGCACGAAGCGAAACTCCGTGCGCTCGCGCAGCGGCGTGAACGCGAACTGCTCGAGATCGACGCCCTCGCCGTGCAACAGCCGCGCGCGCTCCGGATGCACGAGCAGCTTGCCGTCGATGAACGCGGCCTGATCGTCGCGATTCAGGAACCACACTTCACGCGGAAAGCGGAACGCAAAACGATACAGCCTTTTGGCGATCTGCGCGGCGCGGCTGTGCTGGATGAACACGTAGCCGAGCCCGGTGGTGACCGCCACCGACTGCACGCCAGCCAGCTTCGCCGCGATCGAGCCGTAGATGTTCGGCTTGATCGTGTAGTGAAACACGACATGCGGACGGATGGTCCTGTACTGCCGATACAGCGCGACGAGCGTGCGCAGATCTTCGCCCGGACTCGTGCCTTTCGACGCCATCGGCAGCTCGATGCAACGGCAGCCCATCGCGGCGAGCAACTCGAACGTGCGGTCGCGCGGCGCGAGCACCGTCACGTCGACGCCGCGCCCGATCAGCGTGCGGATCAGCCCTTGCCGATAGGTATAGATTGCCCAGGCCGTGTTGCAAACGAGTGTAATGCGTAGCGCGGGCGTCGACTTGAAAGAGGGCTTCATGCGAAGAAATGCCGGGCGTTGAATGAAGTGTGGACCATTGATACGAAGACAGCGCCCTACGATGCGGCGCGAACCTCAGCGAATGAAGCGACAGCGACAGCGGCAACGACAGCGCTCACACGCGGCGCGACTCAACGGTTCGCGCGCGGCGTGAGCAGCGCGCGCTTGACCCGCTGTAACGTGCGATAAGGCAGCATCAGATGCAACAGATTCTTCGCGAGGCCCAACCAGTCGTACGGATTGGCCACGTTGAAGTAGCGCAACTGCAAACGCAGCGTCGAACCGATCTGCCGGCGCCGTTTCGTCGCGCTGATGCCGCCTTCGTTCAGCTCATAGAAAAGGCCGAGTTCCGGCAGATTCGCGCAGTCATAGCGTTCCATCAGACGTACGAACAGATCGAGGTCCTCCGCCGAACGATACGCGGCGCGGTAGTTGCCGACTGTGCGGACGGCATCGATACGCAGCATCATCGACGGATGCGCGAGGCACGAGCGGAAAAAGCGCTGGCGCCGGATCACGTTCGGCTCGGCCGGCGGCGTCAGCATGAAAAGCGGCTCGCCCGTGCGCGTGACGACCTGGGTCCACATGCCGAGGCCCGCCACGTTCGGATGCGCTTGCATGAACGCGCGCTGCTTCGCGAGCCGCTGTGGCACCGCGCGATCGCCCGCGTCGATGCGCGCCGCATAGCGAAAGCCGCGCTGCGCGAGCGCGTCGACGCCGGTTCGCAGCGCACGCTCGATACCGCCGTTCTGCGCCATGCGCAGCACTTCGATCTTCAGGTTCGGCAGCGTGGGCGCGACGATCGGCGGCGTGCTGCCGTCATCGACGATCAGTACGTGCACTAGCGCACTTTCTTCGAACGACGCGAGCGTAGAATCGACGTCCGTCTGACCGTTATAGGCGGGTATCAGCACCGCGACGTCGTCGAGCGTGGTTTGCGCGGTGGCGGATGAATTCGTCATGGGCGCAATTTGAAACGGATGTAATAAAGATTGACCGAGGCGGCCGCCAGATAGCCGGCCGCGAGGCCGACGAGCGCGCCATACGCGCCGAGCCGCGGGATCGCCAGCAGATTGACCGCGAACGCGACGGCGAGCGCGAGCAGCCACTTGGCGAGCAATACGAATTTGGCCTGATATTTGAGTACGACCAGATTGCCGATCGCCTCGACGCCGGCGGGAACCGACAGCCACACGGCCCAGCGGAAGATTTCGATCGCGCCTTCGAAGTCCGGCCCGAACACACGGCGGATGATGAAGCCCGCGAGCAGATCGAGCACGAACGCGCCGCACACCATCAGCACGGCGCTCAGCGCGGTGAGCCGCCACATGTTGCGGCGCAGTTGCGCGATGCCTTGCACGCGGTAGACGAATGCGGGCGCAATGGTTTGCGCGAGCATCAGCGCGAGCGTGATCCAGTTTTCATTCAACTGCTGGGCGGCCGAGTAGCGACCGAGGTCGGCGAACGAAATCGCGCGCTCGAGCATCAGCCGGTCCAGTTTCAGAAATAGATACATACAGATGAGCCCGAGCCAGAACACGGTGCCCGCGCTCGCGAAGTGCCTGAAGAGCGAACGTTCGACATGCCAGCCCAGCTTGCCGCCATGCCGGCGCATGAAGTAGAGCAACAGCACCGCGCCGATCGCCGCCGATTCGAGCGCCCACAGCCAGCCGAAACGCGCGGGCGCGGCCGTCGCGCGCACCAGCAGATAGACGAGAGCCGCCTTGATCACCGCGGTGCTCATGCTGGTCAGCAATTGCGGCTTGCTGTAGGTCATGCTTTGCAGCCACGCGTTGATCACGCCGACGAACGGCTCGCGAAACAGCATCGTCACCGCGAGGCCGGCGAGCATCGCACCGACGAGCGGTTCGAAGAAGTGCAGCGCAATGCCGAGCCACGTAAGCAGCAGCGCAACGGCCGAGACGGAGATGCGCAACGCGAACGCGCTGCCGAGGACGGTACCGAGTTGTCCGGGCGGCCGGTTGACGATGGTCGGTACGAGGATTTCCGCGCCGCAGACCCAGGTGATCGGCGACAGCACCAGCAGCAGCGTATTCGCGTACTGCCATTTGCCGAACGTTTCGGGCCCGAAGTAACGCGCGAGCATGCCGCTGATCACGATTGCGACGCCGATCTGCGTGAGCCGCTCGAGACCCAGCCAGACGATGTTCGTAAACGCTCGGGTGACGTCGGGATTGGCGAAGCGCTTGACCGTCAGCATCCGTTGGCCGCTCGCCGCTGCGCGTCGGTCAAGCCGCCTCGCACGTCCATGCATGCGGCGCTATGCGCATTCGCCCACCCGGCCGGCAGCCACGGCAACTTTACAAATGGAGGGCGTCTAAGCATTAGAATGGCGGTATTCAGGCTGGTCAGAAAAACGCAATTATAAGTTGGAACCGGACCGCTTCCGGCAAGGGCGCATCGAGGCGCGGTAACAGGTGTTTTTAACGTGAGTATTACCGTGGTTTTTAACGCGAATTTTTACCGCGTTTTAACCGGCGATTGTTACCGGTCGAGGTCGGTGCGCAGGTCAAAATTTTCCATTGCACGCAAGTGAGCCAACATGATCTCCAAATCCATTTTCAAGGCGTATGACATTCGTGGCGTCATTGGCAAGACGCTCGACGCCGACGCCGCGCGTTCCATCGGTCGCGCATTCGGCAGCGAAGTGCGCGCGCAGGGCGGCGACGCGGTCGTGGTCGCGCGCGACGGACGCCTGTCGGGCCCCGAGCTGATCGGGGCGCTGTCCGACGGCCTGCGTGCGGCCGGCGTCGATGTCGTGAACGTGGGCATGGTGCCCACGCCGGTCGGCTACTTCGCGGCGAGCGTACCGTTGAAACTGGCGGGCGGCGAGCGCCGCGTCGACTCGTGCATCGTCGTGACGGGTAGCCATTAATCCGCCGGACTACAACGGCTTCAAGATGGTGCTGCGCGGCGCGGCCATTTACGGCGAGCAGATTCTCGCGCTGCATCAGCGCATCGTCGACGAGAACTTCGCCGACGGCAGCGGCAGCTACGCCGAGTACGACATCGCCGACGCGTATCTCGAGCGCATCGCGAGCGACGTGAAGCTCGCGCGTCCGATCAAGATCGTCGTCGATACCGGCAACGGCGTGGCCGGTGGGCTCGCGCCGAAGCTGTTCAGGAAGCTCGGCTGCGAACTCGTCGAACTGTTCACCGAAGTCGACGGCAACTTCCCGAATCACCACCCGGACCCGGCGCACCCGGAGAACCTCGAAGACGTGATTCGCGCGCTGAAGGAAACGGATGCGGAAATCGGCTTCGCGTTCGACGGCGACGGCGACCGCCTCGGCGTCGTCACCAAAGACGGCCAGATCATCTACCCGGACCGTCAGCTGATGCTGTTCGCCGAAGAAGTGCTGTCGCGCAACAAGGGCGCGCAGATCATTTACGACGTGAAGTGCACGCGCAATCTCGCGAAGTGGGTCAAGGACAAGGGCGGCGAGCCGCTGATGTGGAAGACCGGCCACTCGCTCGTGAAGGCGAAGCTGCGCGAAACCGGCGCGCCGCTGGCTGGCGAAATGAGCGGCCACGTGTTCTTCAAGGACCGCTGGTATGGTTTCGACGACGGCCTGTACACGGGAGCGCGTCTGCTCGAGATCCTCACGCGTGTCGCCGACCCGAGCAAGCTGCTGAACTCGCTGCCGAACTCGCACTCCACGCCCGAGCTGCAGCTGAAACTCGAGGAAGGCGAGAACTTCGAGCTGATCGCGCGTATGCAGCAGAACGCGAAGTTCACCGGCGCGGACAACGTCGTGAAGATCGACGGTCTGCGCGTCGAGTATCCGGACGGCTTCGGCCTCGCGCGTTCGTCGAACACGACGCCGGTCGTGGTGATGCGTTTCGAGGCCGACAACGACGCGGCGCTCAAACGCATCCAGGACGACTTCCGCCGCGTGATTCTCGCGGAGAAGGCCGATGCGAAACTGCCGTTCTGACGGCTGATGCGGCGCTGCGCTTCGAAGTTCGTTAAGACGGCTCGAAGCGTTGCCCCTACCGAACGCGGCGCGGGTTGCCTTACCGCGCCGCGTTTTTCATGTCTTTCATGGACGGCGCGCTAGAATTGCGGTCCTTTCAACGCATCTTCGAGCCGGATAGCCGGTTTTCTCACTCTTGAGCGCGCAAAAGATACTGATCGTGAGGGTGTCGTCGCTGGGCGACGTCGTTCACAACATGCCCGTGATCGCCGACATCCGGCGCCGCCATCCCGACGCGCAGATCGACTGGCTCGTCGAGGAAAGCTTCGTCGGGCTCGTGGAACTCGTGGCCGGCGTGCGGCGCGCGATTCCGGTGTCGCTGCGGCGCTGGCGCAAGCGCATCCTGTCCGTCGACAACTGGCGCGAGATCGGCGCGTTTCGCCGCGCGCTCGCCGCCCGAGCACTACGATCTGGTGATCGACTGCCAGGGCCTCATCAAGACCGCGTGGCTCGCGAACATGGCGCGCGGACCGCTCGTCGGCCTCGGCAACCGTACCGAAGGCGCCGGCTACGAATGGCCGGTGCGCTTTTTCTACGGGCGGCGCGTGCCGATCGCGCCGCGCACGCACGTGGTCGAACGCACGCGTCAACTGGTGGCCGCGGCGCTGAACGATCCGCCGCCGCAACCCACCGACGACATCGACTTCGGTCTCGACACGGGCCGTGCCGCGCTCGCGCTGTCGCAGGCGAATCTGAATCTGCCGGTGCCGTACGTGGTGTTCGTGCACGCGACTTCGCGCGCCGACAAGCAGTGGCCCGATGCCGCGTGGATCGAACTCGGGCAGGCGCTGGTGCGGCGCGGCGCGTCGATCGTGCTGCCGTGGGGCAGCGACGCCGAGCGCGCGACCAGCGAGCGGCTCGCGAAGGAGTTCGGCGCGGCCGCGATCGTGCCGCCGAAGCTGTCGCTGCCGGCGGTGGTGGGGCTGATCGATGGCGCCGCCGCGACGGTCGGGGTTGACACAGGTCTGGTCCATATCGCGGCGGCGCTGAAGCGGCCCACGGTCGAGTTGTACAATTTCTCGACCGCGTGGCGCACCGGCGGCTACTGGTCGCCGAACGTCGTCAATCTCGGCGCGGCGGGGCAGCCGCCTACGCTGCAGCAGGTGAAGTCGGTGCTTGCCGGCTTCGGGCTGTTGTAACCCGGGCCGGCCGGCATCAGCACCTGCTGCATCCTGTCGGTGCGCTTCGCCTTGCGCACCCTCCGTTCCAAAGGGCGACCATGAACGAAACCCAGCTCATCGAAGTAGCGAACGCCGACTGGCACGGCTGCAACCTGTCCGTGCCTCGAGAGACGCTGCTCGCCGGCGTCGAGCGCGGCAAGGTGCTGTACTTCCCGAACCTGCGCTTCGCGATCGACGGTGGCGAGCAGGCGCTGCTCGACCCGGCGCTCGCCGATCCGAACCGCAAGAACATCAGCCTCGAACCGAACGGCGGCGCGCTGCATGGCGTGGCCGGCGATGCGGTCACGCAATCGGCGGTGCGCGCGTTGATCGCGCGTTATCAGGCGAATGCGCGCACGCTCGTCGACGGGCTCTTTCCCGAGTACAGCGGCAAGCTGCGGGTCGCGCCGACGAGCCTGCGGCTGCATCAGGTCGAGACTCGCGAAACCTCGTGGCGCAAGGACGATAGCCGTCTGCATGTCGACGCGTTTCCGTCGCGGCCGAATTACGGCGAGCGCATCCTGCGCGTGTTCACCAACGTCAATCCCCATGGCGTGCCGCGCGTATGGCGCGTCGGCGAGCCGTTCGAGGACATGGCGCAGCGCTTCCTGCCGCGTATCAAGCCGCAGATGCCCGGCTCCGCGTGGCTGCTGAACCTGCTGCACGTGACCAAATCGCTGCGCAGCGAATACGATCATCTGATGCTCAGTCTGCACGACGGCATGAAGGCCGACCTCGACTATCAGAAGACGAGCCCGCAACAGACCATGCCGTTTCCACCGGGCAGCGTGTGGGTGTGCTTCTCCGACCAGACCTCGCATGCGGTGATGTCCGGCCAGTTCATGCTGGAGCAGACTTTCTTCCTGCCAGTGAAGGCGATGGCGCAGCCGGAATGCGCGCCGCTCGGCATTCTCGAGCGCCTGAAGGGCAGGGCGCTGGTTTGAGCGCGGCGGTCGATTCGAGGGCCGGGCAGATGCCGGCCCGCATCGCGCGAGTGAGCGCGCTGCGCTTTCCGAATCACGCGGGGCGCCGATGCTAAGGGCGATCTATCGCGCGCTCTGGTGGCTCATCGCGCCGCTTGCGGTGCTGCGTCTGTTGATCCGTTCGCGTAAGGAGCGCGGTTATCGCGAGCATATCGGCGAGCGCTTCGGTTATTCGCGCGGGCGCCTGTTGGAGGACAGCGCGCCGTTGATCTGGGTGCATGCGGTGTCGGTCGGCGAGACGCGCGCCGCGCAGCCGCTGATCGATGCGCTGACGAAGGCGCGCCCCGACGCGCGCATTCTGCTTACGCACATGACGCCGAGCGGCCGCGCGACCGGCATCGAGATTTTCGGCGACCGCGTGTTGCGCAGTTATCTACCGTACGACATGCCGCATGCGGTACGGCGCTTCTTGCGCGTGTGGCGGCCGTCGCTCGGTCTGGTGATGGAAACCGAGGTGTGGCCCACCCTGATCGACGAGTGCCGTCGCGCCGACGTGCCGCTCGTGCTGACCAACGCGCGGATGTCGGCGCGTTCGTTCAAGCGCGCGGCGAAATTCGGCGGTGCGACGAAGGACGTGTTCGGCGGCTTCGCGCGCGTGCTCGCGCAGAGTCCGTCCGATGCCGAGCGGTTGACCTCGCTCGGCGCGCGCAATGTCGCGGTGCTCGGCAATCTGAAGTTCGACATGAGCACGCCGCCCGAACTCGCGGCACGCGGCCACGCGTGGCGCGCGGCGATCGGCACGCGGCCCGTGTGGGTCGCGGCGAGCACGCGCGAGGGCGAAGAAGCGCTCGTGCTCGAGGCGTTCGCGGCGCTCGGCATCGACGATGCGCTGCTGATTCTGGTGCCGCGTCATCCGCAGCGCTTCAATGAAGTCGCGGCGCTCGTCGAGAAAGCGGGGTTGCGGCTCGAACGGCGATCGAGTTGGGCGCCCGATGCGAAGGTCGCGTCGGCGGCGCGCACCGCTGACGATGGCGTGGCGCCGCTGCCTCGCGAGATGAACGTGCTGCTCGGCGATTCGATGGGCGAGTTGGGCGCTTACTACGCGGCGTCGGATCTTGCGTTTATCGGCGGCAGTCTGTTGCCGCTTGGCGGACAGAACCTGATCGAAGCGTGCGCGGTCGGCGTGCCGGTGCTGATCGGGCCGCACGTTTTCAACTTCACGCAAGCCACCGCCGACGCGGTCGCGGCCGGTGCCGCCGTGCAGGTGCAGGACCCGGCCGATCTGGCGCGCGCGCTGCGCGAGCTGTTCGGCGACAAGTCGCGGCGGCTCGCGATGGGCGGTGCGGCTGCCGCGTTTGCGGCGAGGCATCGCGGGGCGACGGCGAGGACGGTGGATGTGTTGGCGGCGTTGTTGCCGGAGTAGTCTCGGAACGCCGCTGACGACCGCGCCGAGCGAATTATTCAAGCCGCAAGCGCCACGCACTTTGTGGCTAACGCTTGCTTATGTGATATGAACGGTCCGAGTGTTATTGCTGCTTCGCGACAGACTCGTCGCTTATTGGCTTGTGTCGGCGCTATGGCGTCGACCGCTTCCTCTTCCTGCGGAGGTGTGTCCTGCGCGAATGCCATCCCGGCGAGTGAAGCGTCACTTGCTTACACCTTCAACAATCCCTTCTTTTCAATAAACTTCACCACGTCGTCGAGGCCCTCGAGCGCCTTCAGATTACACATCACAAACGGCCGCTCGCCGCGCATCTTCCTCGCGTCCGATGCCATCACGTCGAGGTTCGCGCCCACCAGCGGCGCGAGATCCGTCTTGTTGATCACGAGCAGATCCGACTTCGTGATCCCAGGTCCGCCCTTGCGCGGAATCTTCTCGCCGCCCGCGACGTCGATCACGTAGATCGTCAGGTCCGACAGCTCCGGGCTGAAGGTCGCCGCGAGGTTGTCGCCGCCCGATTCGATGAACACGATGTCCGCATCCGGAAAACGCGTGAGCATGCGGTCGACCGCTTCGAGGTTGATCGATGCGTCCTCGCGGATCGCGGTGTGCGGGCAGCCGCCCGTCTCGACGCCCATGATGCGCTCGGCCGGCAGCGCGCCCGCGACGGTCAGCAGACGCTGATCCTCTTTCGTATAGATGTCGTTCGTGATCGCGACGAGGTCGTACTGGCCGCGCATCGCCTTGCACAGCATTTCGAGCAGCGTGGTCTTGCCCGAGCCGACCGGGCCGCCGACGCCCACGCGCAGCGGCGGCAGCTTCTTCGTGCGGATCTGGCTCGCGGTATGGGAAGCGGAATGATGAGATGCGTTCATGATGGATCGTGGGAATCGTGCTACGAGCGGAAGAGCCGCGAATACTGCGACTCGTGGCGCGCCGACAGAATGCCGAGCTGCGGCGCGAACGTGTTGAGGTCGTCACGCGAGGTCGCCAGCGCGCGCGCGACGGCCGCGTCGATCGGCTCACGCAGCGCGACGATGATGCGCTGCCCCGCGAGTTGGCCGAGCGGCACCGCCTTCAACGCGGCGGCGGCCTGGTTCTCGACCCAACTGAACGCATAGGCGGCGAGCGCGGCATCGACCCGAGCATTGTGCGCGTGAGCGGCGAACGCGAACGCGCTCGGCTGCGCGAGTGGCGTCAGCGACGCGAGCGTTTCGCGCCTCGCCACGTCGCCCCATTCGAGCGACACGCACAGCTGTCGCAGCGACCAGCCCATCTGCTCGGTTTCGCGGCGCAGTTCGGCGGACTCGCGACTCGCGAGGAATTCGGCGTTGGCGTCGGCGAGTTCCACGGCGTCGTGCGTGCGCCAGCGTTCGATCTGCTGCGCGAGGAACGGCAACTCGCCGCGCGCGAGCACGTCGGTCAGGCCGCGTTCGATCCATATGCGCGCGGAGTCGGCATCGGTGATGAGCTGCGCTTCAATCGCCGCTTCGAGACCCTGCGAATAGCTGAACGCGCCAATCGGCAGTGCTGGCGACGCGAGATGCAGCAGCGCGGTGAATTCAGCGATGCGCATGACGATGCGGGTGGTGTCCATGTCCGCACGATTCGTCGTGCACGTGGTCATGGTCGTGATCGTGCGAGTGCGAAGAGCCCTCATGGGCATGAGCATGCTCATGCCCATGATGCTCACCAAACACCTGCTGCGCGATCGCATAGTCCTCGGCGAACGTCTCGTCGTGCCCATGCTTATGTCCACCGCCATACGCCCCGGCTTCAGGCTGAAACGGCAGCGACACCCGCTCGACCGTGGCGCCGATGCGCTCGAGCATGTCGGCGAGCACCGGATCGTATTCGAGTTTCAGATAATCGGCGCCCACTTCGACCGGCGTATGACGATTACCGAGGTGATAGGCGGCGCGCGTCAACGTCAACGCGTCCGATGCGCGTACGACAAGCACGGCTTCATCAGCCGCAACGACACGCACGAGCCCGCCATCATCGGCGACGAGCACGTTGCCATCGCGCAGCACGGTGCCGCGCGGCAACAGCAATGCGATTTCCTCGCCGTCATCGAGCGTCGCGGCGAGACGGCTCTTGCGACGTTCATCGAACGCGAGCGTCAAGGTCGGCGCGCGCTTGACGAGTACCGGCGCGATCTTCAGATGCGGCGCGAGAAGTTTGTTCAGTGTACGCATGATCAGAACAGGAAATAGCGTTGCGCCATCGGCAGCACGGAGGCCGGATCGCAGGTCAGCAACTGGCCGTCGGCGATCACCTGATAGGTTTCCGGATCGACGCTGATGTTCGGGCGCCACGCGTTGTGAATCATGTCGGCCTTCGTCACGTTGCGGCAGTTCTTCACCGCGACGATGCGCTTGTGCAAACCATAGCGTTCGGCCACCTTCGCATCGGCGGCGAGTTGCGACACGAAGGTCAGCGACGTACGGCCCAGCGCTCCGCCGCGCGTCGCGAACATCTCGCGATAGTGCACGGGCTGCGGCGTCGGAATCGATGCATTCGGATCGCCCATCTGCGCCATCGCGATCATGCCGCCCTTCAGGATCAGCGACGGCTTGATGCCAAAGAACGCCGGCTCCCAGAACACGAGGTCGGCCCACTTGCCCGGTTCGATCGAACCGACTTCATGCGCGATGCCGTGCGTAATCGCCGGATTGATCGTGTACTTCGCGACATAGCGTTTCGCGCGGAAATTGTCGTGGCGCGCGTTGTCCTCGGGCAGCGCGCCGCGTTGCACCTTCATCTTGTGCGCGGTCTGCCACGTGCGGATGATCACTTCGCCGACGCGGCCCATCGCCTGCGAATCCGAAGAAAGCATCGACAGCGCGCCGAGATCGTGCAGGATGTCCTCGGCGGCGATCGTCTCGCGGCGAATCCGCGATTCGGCGAACGCGATGTCTTCGGCAATCGACGGATCGAGGTGATGGCACACCATCAGCATGTCGAGATGCTCGTCGAGCGTGTTGACCGTGTAGGGCCGCGTCGGGTTCGTCGACGACGGCAGCACGTTCGCTTCGCCGCACACCTTGATGATGTCCGGGGCGTGGCCGCCGCCCGCGCCTTCGGTGTGATACGTGTGGATCGTGCGGCCCTTGAACGCGGCGACGGTCGCTTCGACGAAGCCCGCTTCGTTTAGCGTATCGGTGTGGATCGCGACCTGCGTGTCGGTATCGTCGGCGACGCCAAGGCAGTTGTCGATCGCCGCGGGCGTCGTGCCCCAGTCTTCGTGCAGCTTCAAACCGATCGCGCCCGCGGCGATCTGTTCGGTCAGCGGGGCCGGCTGGCTCACGTTGCCCTTGCCGAGAAAGCCGAGGTTCATCGGATAGCCGTCGGCCGCTTGCAGCATGCGTTCGAGATGCCACGGCCCCGGCGTGCAGGTGGTCGCATTCGTGCCGGTCGCGGGGCCGGTGCCGCCGCCGAGCATCGTCGTCACGCCGCTCGCGAGCGCTTCCTCGATCTGCTGCGGGCTGATGAAGTGGATGTGCGTATCGATGCCGCCCGCGGTCACGATCAGCCCTTCGCCCGCGATCACTTCGGTGGCGGCTCCAATCGCGATCGTCACATTCGGCTGGATGTCGGGATTGCCGGCCTTGCCGATCGCCGCGATGCGGCCGTCCTTGATGCCGATGTCGGCCTTCACGACGCCCCAGTGATCGAGGATCACCGCGTTCGTCACGACGGTATCGACGACCTCGGCATGCACGCGCTGCGACTGGCCCATGCCGTCGCGAATCACCTTGCCGCCGCCGAACTTGACCTCTTCGCCGTAGGTCGTGAAGTCGCGCTCGATCTCGATCAGCAGTTCGGTGTCGGCGAGGCGCACGCGGTCGCCGGTGGTGGGGCCGAACATCTCCGCGTACGCGCGGCGGCCAATGCGTAGTGTCATGGTGTGGGTCCGGAATGAGCTACAAGCGAGCGACAGGCAAGGCAAGGCGGAGCAGGGCGGTCGAAACGCCAGGGCGCGGGCAGCGCATCACAGCTTGCCCATCACCTTGCCGTTGAAGCCGTAGACGATGCGCTCGCCGGCCAGCGCGACGAGTTCGACCGTGCGCTCCTGACCGGGCTCGAAGCGCACCGCGGTGCCCGCCGCGATATTCAGGCGAAAGCCGCGCGCCGCTTCGCGATCGAACGACAGCGCGTCGTTCACCTCGTAGAAATGATAATGCGAGCCGATCTGCACGGGACGGTCGCCGGTATTCGACACGACCACCGTGACCGTCGCGCGGCCCGCGTTCAGTTCGTGCTCGCCGTCGTCGACGAGGAGTTCGCCGGGAATCATGGGGCCTGCCTTGACGAAGAGGAGTTCAGGGAATCGGGTGATGGACGGTGACGAGCTTGGTGCCGTCGGGAAACGTCGCTTCGACCTGGATGTCGGGGATCATCTCGGGCACGCCCTCCATCACGTCGGCGCGCGTGAGCAGCGTGGTGCCATAGTGCATCACCTCGGCGACGCTCTTGCCGTCGCGCGCGGCTTCCATCAGCGCGGCGGTGATGAAGGCGACCGCCTCCGGATAGTTCAGCTTGAGGCCGCGCGCGCGGCGCCGTTCGGCGAGCAGCGCGGCGGTGAAGATCAGCAGCTTGTCCTTCTCGCGAGGTGTCAGCTTCATCGGGTGTGGGTCTCGGCGTTTGATGTGTCGTGGCGGCGTCGTGGTCGCGTCGCGGTGACGGGGGCCTGGCGTCGCGCGATCATCCGGTCACGGTATCAAGTCCGGCTAACGGCGCGCTTACAACTACGTTTGCGACCGCGCATGCCACCGCGTTTGCAGAATTACAGGTCGGCGGGCAGCGGTGCGCCGAACCACTTCTTCGACATCGCACCGAGCGTGCCGTCGTGTTTGGCCTGGGCGATCGCGGCATCGACCTTCTGTTGCAGGCGCGGCTCGTTCTTGTTCATGCCGACGAAGCACGGCGAGTTCTTGATCACGAACTTCGGCTCCGGACGGCGCGGCGGATTCTTCGCGAGGATCGCGGCCGCGACGATGTTGCCGGCCGCGATCAACTGCACCTGGCCGGACAGGAACGCGGCGATCGTCGCGTTGTTGTCCTCGAAGCGCTTGATCGTCGCGTTCGGCGCCATCTGCGTGAGACCGATTTCCTCGAGCGCGCCGCGCGTCGCGCCGACGGTCTTGCCGGTGAGATCGGCGGGACCGCTCACCTTGATGTCGGCGGGACCGAACACGCCCTGGTAGTACGGCGCGTACGCGCTCGAAAAGTCGATCACCTTCTCGCGCTCGGGCGTTTTGCCGAGCGACGAGATCACGAGGTCGACCTTGCCCGTTTGCAGATACGGAATGCGGTTCGCGCTGTTGACCGGCACGAGTTCGAGCTTCACGTTCATCGCTTTGGCGAGCAGCGCGGCCGTGTCGATGTCATAGCCCTGCGGCTTCATGTCGGGGCCGACCGAGCCGAACGGCGGATAGTCCTCGGGCACGGCGACCTTCAGCACGCCGGCCTTGGCGATGTTGTCGAGCGTGTCGGCGTGCGCGGGGGCCGCATGAAACGCGAGATCGGCGACGATGGGCAGGGCGAGCAATGCGGCTAGCAAGGCGCGGCGCGCGGAGCGGGAGAGAGTGCGGGTCATGGGCGTGAGCAGTGGTGGTGTCGTGGGTGTCGGGTCGTCGCTGGCTTCATCTTGGCCGGCCGCGAAGTGGCGAGTGCAATGCAAGCTGTGTGCCATCCCTCTGCGGCGTGGCGTGGCGGCGTGCTACGCCAGTTCGCGCACAGGGTTGGGGCGTGCGCGTGCGCCGCCTTGGTGCGCAAACAGCGTGATGAAGACGAAAGCGGGAAGCCGCGCTGTCAGGTCGACCAGATCCGCAACGGCACCGCCGCGACACCATGCACGACCGGCCGCAATTGCAGCCAACAGCGCGTGAGCGCGTGCTGCAGCGTTTCCATCGAGCGCGACACCGCGCGCACCAGCAGCACGCCGTTCGTCACGCACGAGGCGGCTGCTCGCAACGTGTCGTCGAACGGCAGTTGCGCGCTCAGCGATTCGGCGAGCGCGTCGTCGCAAGCGGCGCCTACGGCCCACAGCGTGCCGTAGGCCGGAAAGCCGGCGAGCCCCTGCGGCGCGTCGCGCAGCGGATCGTCGGCGGTGAGGCTCGCGCGTTCGAACCACAGCAGCTCGCCATTCGCGCCGACGATGCGCGACACCGCGCGCAAGCTACCCGCCGACCAGCGTTCGCCGGCCGCCTGACGTCCGAGCTGGGTCGCGTCCCAGCCGATTGCGCTCGCGCCGTCGGCGAGCGTCAGCGAAAAATCGAGGTGCGCGTTCGCGTGATCGAACACGATGTTGTTCTGCGGCAGCCAGTCGAGCTTCGCGTGCTCACCGACACGCAGCGCGATGCGCTGCCGCGCCGCGCGGCCGTTCGACTTGTACCACTTGGTTGCGCCCGGCGTCGTCAGCACCGCATGCGTTTGCGCGGCGAGCGTGATGTCGATGTCGAGCTGATCGCCACCCGCGACGCCGCCGGGCGGATGCACGATCACCGCGTGACAGATCGACGGGCCTTCCGGATAGAGCGGCCGTTGCACGCGCAGCGGTCCGTCGTGCAGCCGGTGCGCGAGCGTCGTGCGAGCGTCGCCGCCGACGAAGCCGAGTTCGAGCCGCGCGCGCCACGGCGTGTGCGCGGCGGCGAGCGTGGCGTGGTTTTCGTGAAGCGACATGCGGATGGAGGGGGGAATCGGCGTGCGACGAGGATAGCACGCGTGTCGAAGCGCGCAAGCCGCGGCAGCGGCTACGACGCGGTACTCTCGGGCGAGGCTTCGGTCACCGACAGCACCTTGATGCCCTCCCACTGCGGATGCAACAGTCGCAGCAACGCAAGGATCGCGCGGGGGGTGTTTTCCTGGACGGTCAACGAGTCGCTGCCTGTCTGGATGGCTTTCTTGCCATGTTGGCAATACTGATATTCGACGTGAACCGTCACGGACATGCTTTTCTCCCTCTATATCGATGTTGTGTCGCCGACCCAGGCCGTATCGCGGCGGCGTCTAGGGTACGGGTGTCGGCTCGGCGTGATCGTCCACGCCCCGTTCCGCGCGATTGATGAATCCGCAGTCGAGCAATAGCTGACAGAAAGCTTCCGGCGAACACGACGGCCCGGTCGTCCCGGCCATTCTCGCGAGAACGTCGGGGAACGACGCGAGCACGTGCCAGCTGTCGTAATACGCGTGCAGCTGCGGCGCGAGTTCGTTGCCGAGCTTCTCCCAGCGCACCGACAGCATGCCGACCGTACCGCCGCTGTCCACTTCGAATAGACCGAAAGTGACCGCCGACACGACGTTCATCACCCTGCAATAAGAGGCTGGGTTTCTGTAAAACTCGCGTCTGACCGGCTTGTTGTCGTCCATGGTGTCCACCTCGTCGAACCGTTCTAGCCTGTGTAACGGTTGCGCGGCGGATAACTTGAGCTCGCTTACACGGCAATCAATCCCCTTACCCCATCCGCATCCATGTTCGCCCCCTCGCCGCCCGCGACGATCTCGCCGCGACTCATCACCCAGTAACGATCGGCGATCGCTTTGGCGAAGTCGTAGTACTGCTCGACCAGCAGCACCGTCATGCCCATGTCCTCGACGAGCTGCCGCAGCGTGCGGCCGATGTCCTGAATGATCGACGGCTGGATGCCCTCGGTCGGCTCATCGAGGATCAGCAGTTGCGGCTCGCTCATCAGCGCGCGGCCGATCGCGAGCTGTTGCTGCTGACCGCCGGAGAGATCGCCGCCGCGCCGGTTGCGCATGTCCTTCAGTACCGGGAAAAGCTCGTAGATGCGCTCGGGGATTTTCTTCGGCGCCTTTCTGCTCGCGGCGCCCACCAGCAGATTTTCCTCGACGGTGAGGCGCGGAAAGATATCGCGGCCCTGCGGCACGTAGGCGAGCCCCTGAGCGACGCGGGCATGGGTCGGCAGTTTCATCAACTGTTCGCCGCGCCATGCGATCGCGCCGCTTTTCGCGGGCACGACGCCCATCAGGCAGCGCAGCAGCGTGGTCTTGCCGACGCCGTTGCGCCCGAGCAGCACCGTCAGCTTGCCGTCGGGCACCGTGAGCTTCACGTCGCGCAGAATATGGCTGCCGCCGTAGTATTGGTTCAGTCGGTCTACTTCGAGCATTGTTCGGTCGTCCTGTCGGGTTGACGATGCGGTGCCGCTTCCAGCAGCAATCAGCGGCCTAGATAAGACTCGATCACCGTCTCGTCGCGCTTGACTTCGTCGAGCGTGCCGTGCGCGAGCACGCGGCCTTCGGCCATCACCGTCACCTTGCCTGTGTCGCCCGCGAGCGCCGCGACGAACTCCATGTCGTGCTCGACGACCATCATCGAGCAGGTGCCACGCAGGTGGTTGAGCAATTCGGCGAGTTGCATCGTTTCGTCATCGGTCATGCCGGCCGCGGGTTCGTCGAGCAGCAGCAGCGCCGGTTGCTGCATCAGCAGCATGCCGATTTCGAGGCGCTGCTTCTGGCCGTGCGATAGCTCGCCGGCGAGCCTTCGCGCTTCGCTTTCCAGCCCGATCAGCGCGAGCGTTTCCTCGATGCGGGCCTGCGCGTCGCCATCGAGCCGCGCGCGCAGCGACGCCCACCAGCCCTTGTCGGTCTTCATCGCGAGTTCGAGGTTTTCCCACACCGGATGCTGCTCGAACACGGTCGGCTTCTGGAACTTGCGGCCGATGCCGGCGCGCGCGATCGCCGGTTCGTTCATGCGCGTGAGATCGATCGACTGGCCGAGAAACACCTTGCCGTGATCGGGCGCGGTTTTGCCCGTGATCACGTCCATCATCGTCGTCTTGCCCGCGCCGTTCGGGCCGATGATGCAGCGCAGTTCGCCCGCGTCGATCGCGAGCGACAGCGCGTTCAGCGCGCGAAAGCCGTCGAAGCTGACCGTCACGTCTTCGAGGTAGAGGATCGTGCCGTGCGATACGTCGATCTGGCCGGGCACGACCGCGTGTCCCATGCTCGCGACGCCGCTCAGCGAGCGTTCCGGTGGTGCTTCGGGTAAATCCAGATCGGGAACCATCGGGTTTTCGTTCATCAGCGGTTCCTTTTACGCGTCAGCAGATCGGCGAGCCCCATGATGCCGTTCGGCAGCAGCAGCGGCACCAGCACGAAGATCAGGCCGAGAAAGAACAGCCAGTATTCGGGGAAGTTCGCCGTGAAGAAACTCTTCGCACCGTTCACGGCGAACGCGCCGATGATGGGGCCGATCAGCGTGCCGCGTCCGCCGACCGCCACCCAGATCGCCATTTCGATCGAGTTGCCCGGCGACATCTCGCCCGGATTGATGATGCCGACCTGCGGCACGTACAACGCGCCCGCGATGCCGCACAGCACCGCCGACACGGTCCACACGAACAGCTTGTACGCGAGCGGGCTGTAGCCGAGGAACATCAGCCGCGTTTCGCCGTCGCGCACCGCGCTCACCACGCGGCCGAGCTTCGACGTGACGATCGCGCGCGCGCCGATGAACGCGGCGATCAGCACCGCGAACGTAATGAGCAGCAAGGCGGCGCGCGTGCCCTGATGCGTGATCGGAAATCCGCCGATGCGCTTGAAGTCGGTAAAGCCGTTATTGCCGCCGAAGCCCGTCTCGTTGCGAAAGAACAGCAACATCGCGGCGAAGGTCATGGCCTGCGTGATGATCGACAGATAGACACCCTTCACGCGCGAGCGGAACGTGAAGAAGCCGAACACCCACGCGAGCACGGCGGGTACCAGCACGACGAGCAAGAGCGCGTAGCCGAGATGTTGCGTGCCCTGCCAGTACCACGGCAACTGGTGCCAGTCGAGAAACACCATGAAGTCGGGCAGATCGCTGCCGTACTTGCCGTCGTGGCCGATCGCGCGCATCAGGTACATGCCGATCGCGTAGCCGCCGAGCGCGAAGAACAAAGCGTGACCCAAACTCAGGATGCCGCAGTAGCCCCACACCAGATCGAGTGCGAGCGCGGCGATCGCATAGCACATGAACTTGCCGGTCAGCGTCATCGCATACGCGGACAGATGCAAGGCGCTCGTCTCCGGAATCACCAGCGCGGCGAACGGCACGCCGAGGCCGAACACGATCATCAGCGCGATCAGCGCGAGCCACGCGCGACGCGACAACAGCGCGGGCCGCGGTGGCAGGCCGAGCGCGAAGCCGGTGTTGGACTCGCGCGCGCCGCCAGCGCCAGCGCCAGCGCCAGCGGCACCGGCACCGGCACCGGCGCGCGACGACGAAGCGGAAGCGGGGTCTGCCGATGAAGTAGCCGATGTCATCTCATGCCTCCGCGCTACGGCCCTTCAAGGCGAACATGCCCTGCGGACGCTTCTGGATGAACAGCACGATCAGCACGAGCACCGCGATCTTCGCGAGCACCGCGCCCCAGAACGGTTCGATCGCCTTGCTGACGAGTCCCAGCCCGAAGCCGCCGAGCACGGTGCCCGCGAGCTGGCCGACGCCGCCGAGCACGACCGCCATGAACGAATCGATGATGTAGCTCTGGCCGAGGTCCGGCCCGACATTGCCGATCTGCGACAGCGCGCAGCCGCCGAGCCCCGCGATGCCCGCGCCGAACGCGAACGCATACGAATCGACGCGCGCGGTCTTCACGCCGACGCACGCGGCCATGCGACGGTTCTGCGTGACCGCGCGCACGAACAGACCCAGCCGCGTGCGCGTGAGCACGGCCCACGCGATCGCGACGACGATCAGCGAGAACGCGAGAATCGCGAGCCGGTTGTACGGCAGGATCAGATTCGGCAGCACGGTGACGCCGCCGCTCATCCACGACGGATTGACGACCTGGACGTTCTGCGCGCCGAACAGCATGCGGGTGGCCTGAATCAGGATCAGGCTCACGCCGAAGGTGGTCAGCAGCGTTTCGAGCGGGCGGCCGTACAGGTGCTTCAGCACGAGCCGTTCGAGCACGATGCCGACCAGCGCCGCCGCGACGAACGCGGCCGGTATCGCGAGTAGCGGATACCAGTCGAACGCGTTAGGCGCGAAACGCTGAACGAGGTTCTGCACGACGTAGGTCGCGTACGCGCCGATCATCAGGAATTCGCCGTGCGCCATGTTGATCACGCCGATCAGGCCATATGTGATGGCGAGGCCGAGCGCGGCGAGCAGCAGCACGCTGCCGAGCGACAGCCCCGCGAACAGCGTGCCCGCGATCTGGCTGCGGCGCTGGATCGCATCGAGCTCATCGATGCCGCTTTGCGCTGCCGCGCGCACGCGTTCGTCGGCTTCGGCAAACGTGCCGTCGGCTTTCTTCGCGACCAACGGGCGCAGCAGTTCGTTCATGTCGAGGTCGTGGCGCGCGGCGACCAGTTGCACCGCATCGAGGCGCTTGGCCGGATCCGGGTCGTGCAATGCGCTCATCGCCCACAGCGTGTCGAGACGTTTCTTCAGAGCGGGATCGGTTTCTTTTGCGCGCGCCGCGTCGACGAGTGGCTTGATCGACGGATCGGGGTTTTGCAGCAGCGCGTCGACGGCGGCTGCGCGTGTCGCCTGGTCGGGCGAGGCGAGTTGCAGACCCGACAGCGCGCCCGCCACTTTCGAGCGCAGCAGGTTATTCAGCGTGACCGGTTGCGCGTCGCTCGCGGCGACGGGCTGGCCGGTGACGGCATCGCGGGTGGCGTCGCCGTCCTGCAGCAGTACCGCGCCTGCGTCGGTGGCGAGCGCGTTGTCGTCGGCGAGCGCCTTGAGCACCGCGAGCGACGCGGCATCGTGCGTCGAGATCAGCTTGTCGATCGCGGCGGACTTCGCCTCGAAGTCGTCGCCCGCGAGCGGCGCGACGTCGGCCTGGGTCAGCGCGAATGCGGCGCCCGGCGCGGCGGCGAGAAGGACCGCGAGCGGCACCAGGAGCGTCGCGCCGCGTCGTCGTACGGAAGTCGGAAATGAAAACGCCATGATGGCCTTTTGCACTGGGTTGAATCGATGAGCCGCTCGAGAGTGCGAGGGCGTCGCGTCAGACGTCGGCGCCGCTTCAGCGGGACGTTGCCGCGCATTGGCGTGCGCGGTCACGCCGCGCGACGCAGCGAACGCGCGGCGGCGGCGCGAAGCGCAGGGCGTCCGGGTCACGCGCGAGCCGCGCGCGCGTCGGCACGCAGGTCGCGCGTCGCGACCGGAGCGGCGATACCCGCGCGGTGACCCGCGCGCCACACCGCCGCCGCGAGCCGCAACGAGGCTCAAGCCGCACGTCATGCGACGCGCGAGCGCCGCAGGAACGCCGGAATCGAGCTGACCACATCCGGCTTGCCAGCATTGCCGGCGATGAACGGGCTCCACGGTTGCGCGCGAATCGGTCCCTTGGTGTGCCACACGACGTTGAACTGACCATCCGCGCGTACCTCGCCGATCATCACCGGCTTGTGCAGATGGTGGTTGCCGTCCATCTCCAGCGTGAAGCCCGACGGTGCGGCGAAAGTCTGGCCGACCATCGCGACGCGCACCTTGTCGACCTCGGTGCTCTTTGCTTTCTCGACCGCCTGCTTCCACATATGCATGCCGACGAAGGTCGCTTCCATCGGATCGTTGGTCACGCGCTTCGTGCCGCCCGGCAGGTTGTTGTCCTTGACCCACGTGGCCCATTGCTTCTTGAACTTCTCGTTGGTCGGGTTGCGCAACGACATGAAGTAGTTCCAGGCCGCGAGATTGCCGACGAGCGGCTTCGTATCGATGCCGCGCAGCTCCTCTTCGCCGACCGAGAACGCGACGACCGGCACATCCGACGCCTTCAGCCCCTGGTTGCCGAGCTCCTTGTAGAACGGCACGTTCGAATCGCCGTTCACGGTCGAAATCACCGCGGTCTTGCCGCCTTGCGAGAAGGTCTTGATGTTCGCGACGATGGTCTGATAGTCGCTGTGTCCGAACGGTGTATAGACTTCCTGAATGTCGGCTTCCTGCACGCCCTTCGATTTGAGGAACGCGCGCAGGATCTTGTTGGTCGTGCGCGGATACACATAGTCGGTGCCGAGCAGGAAGAAGCGCTTCGCGCCGCCGCCTTCGGCGCTCATCAGGTATTCGGTCGCGGGAATCGCCTGCTGGTTCGGCGCGGCGCCCGTATAGAACACGTTGCGCGACATTTCCTCGCCTTCGTACTGCACCGGATAGAACAGCAGGCCGTTCAGTTCCTCGAACACCGGCAGCACCGACTTGCGCGACACCGAGGTCCAGCAGCCGAACACCACCGCGCACTTGTCCTGCGTCAGAAGCTGGCGCGCCTTCTCGGCGAACAGCGGCCAGTTCGACGCCGGGTCGACGACCACCGGCTGGATCTGACGGCCCATCACACCGCCGTTCTTGTTGATGTCGGCGATCGTCATCAACGCGGTGTCTTTCAGCGACGTTTCGGAGATCGCCATCGTGCCGGACAGCGAATGCAGGATGCCCACCTTGATCGGGCCGCTATCAGACTCCGCGTGCGCGAACGGCACACGGCCCGCGAGCGCGAGCGCGCCGGACATGGAGCCGAACTTCAACAGACTGCGACGTTTCATGTGCTTTCCCCTTGTCATTGATGGTCACTGTTTATGAGCGTCGATTTCAGCCAGCCTGGCTGAGGTCGCACGACTAGCCACTTGTCTACTGCAAGGCACATGCCATGTGACACATTCGACGCGGTGCGCGTGCGATGCCCGTTGCGGAGCGGCTATCGGCGCGAGGGCGGCGCGTCGAGCCATCGATGCCGCGGCGCGAAACTGGTGCAGTCGCGCGCGCCGCGCCTCGTTCGGGTGCGTGTCGCGCCGCGACGAAGCGCACTTTGCCGCCAGCGAAGCGCCGCTGGCGCGCGCTGGGCATCGGCGGTGCATGGGTGGTGCATGGGCGGGATCGGGCGCCGCGTCTTTGTGCATGACGTGCGCTCTGGCTACATCGGACGACCAGTGATGCGGAACAAGGAGGCCCGACATGAGCGAACGGGCGCAGGCCAGGGAAATAGACAATGCTTGCCTGCTACCACGCGAAAGGCGGAGGGCAGCGCACCCGGTTTATCGGACGCGAGCGCGGCTATCGCGGCGTCGGGTTCGGCTTCGGTGGGATTTCGGTCTGTGGTATGGCGCTGAATCAGGCGGCGTGGGTACAAAAAAGCCGACTCGCGAGGGTCGGCTTTCCGTTTGCCAGTGTCCTGAGATACAAGCGCGGGTTTGGAGCCGGTCCAACTACGGATCCATCCGATAATTGTCCTCACATCGCTAACAGAAAACGAATGCTTCGGCGAGAGCAATACGCGCGAGACAACATTTTGCTCTGCGAAGTCCAGCATCCGTAACGACATCACCTGCTTGAAAAGCAGAACCTCCCTCTATCTCACCATTGACGCGCTTGAAGCCAAGCTCCAACTCGCTCTCATCGCGACGGTGCTCAATCCGAAAGAGCTCTGCGTCGTGGAAGCTGGGGAGATTCTGGAGATCCCGCACGTTTGCGTAATTTGACTTTTTCATTCACTTCACCGCATCATCCTAGCTCAATCGAACGATTCGGGAGCGACTGTGCCGCCTTCAATCACCAAATGTTTCGCATTGCGTTTCGACTCGAAGAACCGCCAGTTCTCCTGATCCGATGTTACGTCCGGGGCTACAATCAAACGGAACGTTTGCGACAAAGACACGACCAGGCCGCAGTCCGAGTTGGCCGATATGCTCTCGACAATGATGGGTCCATTCCGCGCTAACAATTGCCGCAGACGCAGTGCAAATGCGTTAGCCTCCTCGTCGGGGCCGCTGAGTGACTCGTCAGTTGCTATGATTTTGCCAGCCTCGCTCAGCGTCCAGGCGCACTGGATATGAAGAGCCCATGCGCTGACCTGCCTGGTTACACCATAAAAGTTTTTCGCTTCGTGCTTCGGACCAAAACCCAAGGTAAGCATATCCGCTGCACGACTGACGCCGCTCCATTCCAAGCCTTCAAGTACCGACAAGCGGCGCTCGATTTCTCGTTGATCGTTAATCATTAAGATTCCTCCTCAAACTGTCGGGTGTCACCACAGGTTGAACATGTCTTTTGCCCGTTCCATGATCTCGTGAAATCCCATGGGAGGCTCACTGCCGAGTTCATAATGAAGCCGCTGGGCCTGATCGGGAGTCAGGCGCAAAATTCTGGCAACGTCATTGGTCTGTCTGTTCTGTGCGAAATTGTTTCGCGGCCTTCCTTCGCTACCGGCCAATTCCATCGCGTCGCCGATCGGCATACCAGGCTGGTAGTCGAACGGCTGTGCATTGCCGAGCAGTTTTGAGGTGTGCCTATCGTCGGCGATATCGCGTCCATCTCTAGCTGCGCGCGCGACAATGAACTTGCTTTGCCGAGTGGCTGGATAAGAGCGGCCGAACAGCATGGATTCGCCGTTCGGGAATTCGACCGCGCTCACCCCGAGATTTCTCAACGGCGCGCTGTTGGGTGGCGGAAACAGGTCAGCACGACGACCTTTAACGGCAAGTAGGGAGCCCCGCCGCACTTCAGCGAAAAGCGCACTGATGACCCACCATCCATCGCTGTCGGGTTCATGGTCTCGCAAAGCTTGAAACGCCAGGGAGAGACGCCACCCGATGCTTTTGATCAGCTCCCGGTCCCGTTCCCACTCCCGATGGTTCAGTTCGGCAATGCCCAGAAATTCTCGGGTATCTGCTTTGGCCCTCTCGAGGTCGGCGGCCTTCCTCAGGCACGCCTTGTAATGCCACTCGTCACAGATTACATAACAAGCACCCAAGGGCCTCTGACAGCGCAGCTCCACGGAGTGCATCTCAAACACGGACAAGGACATAGGTATTGTCGACGATCTATATGAAGTCGCTGCCCGGATCGGCAGCGATCAGATAATCACCGTGCGACAGGTTGTCCGTACATGGGCGATGGCCCAAAATTTTGGCTGCTCTAGCGAGCGTGCGCAGCACCAAAGACAAACGGCGCAAGGACCGTCAGCCCTTGCGCCGCTTCAACGCGCTACCTTCGCGCCGAATCTCAGTAAGTCGGAACCGACGGATCGACCTGACGCGACCACGCGTCGATCCCGCCTTGCAGATTGAACACGTTGGTGTGTCCGCGCGATTCGAGGAACATCGCGACCTGCGCGCTGCGCGCACCGTGATGGCAGATGCAGACGATCTGCGCTTCGTCATCGAGTTCTTCGCTGCGCGCGGGAATCTCGCGCATCGGAATCGACACGATGCCGGCGATCGACGCCGTTTGCAGTTCCCACGGCTCGCGTACGTCGAGCAGCACGGGTGCGGGGCGCGAGGTATCGGCGAGCCATTCGGCGAGTGCGGGAGCGGTCAGGTTTTGCATCAGCGAGACATCCAGTTCGTGGGACGGCGGCTTACTCGCCGCCCGTCCAGATCAATAATACAGCGCGAAGCGCAGCGAAAAAGTGCCGCTTAGAACCTGAACCGCGCCGGCTGCACCGCGTTGGCGAGCGGCTCGACATAGGTTTCGAACACGTCGGAGATGCGGTATTGCTTCTCGTCGATGCGCGTGATGATTTGCGCCTTCATCACCGGCGCGCTGCCGACGAACGCCGCGAGACGGCCGCCGACCTTCAGCTGTTCGAGGATTTCCTGCGGCAGCACCGGCAGACCGCCCGACACGCAGATCACGTCGTACGGTGCCGCGCCGGTCCAGCCGCGCGCGGCGTCGCCGGTCGCGACTTCGACGTTCAGCACGCCGTTGGCGATCAGGTTGCTCTTCGCGAACTCGGCCAGCTCCGGTTCGATGTCGACGCTCAACACGTGTTGCGCGCGATGCGCGAGCAGCGCCGCCATGTAACCCGAGCCCGCGCCGATTTCCAGCACGCTTTCGTGCTTCTTCACCGCGAGTTCCTGCAGCACGCGCGCCTCGACGCGCGGCGCCAGCATGTGCTGGCCGGCCGGCAGCGGCACTTCGAAGTCCGCAAAAGCCAGGTCGCGGTAAGCGGCGGGGACGAAATTCTCACGTTTGACGATCGACAGCAGATTCAGCACGTCCTGGTCGAGCACTTCCCAGGGGCGGATCTGCTGTTCGATCATGTTGAAACGCGCTTGCTCGATGTTCATGGTGGATTCGGCGGTTTTGGTTTGGCGAGCGGGCGGCGGCTGCCGCAGACTTTTGTCCTGACCCGGCCCCGGCGGATTGCCGGCGGCCGCGGCTTCGGAGCAAGGCATTCGCATCGCAAGCCGCGTCAGGGGAACGGCGGGATTGTATCAAATGGCGGACTCGCGCCGGCCGCTCGCGGGCAAGCGCCAGGCCGGGCGGCCCCCGTGTTAATCCCTAGCGATCCGTCCTTGCGATTCGCGTCGCCATCGCCACAAAATGTAATCGATTACATTTTTGCTGCGAGGTCGTGTGTCCCGAACGCCGTCCCGATCGTCGCCGGCCGTGGTGTCCGGCGCGAGCAGTCAACCGCAACCTCAGCCGCAGAGGCGCTCGCCGCGCGCGGCCGACGGCCCGTCGATCGCCGGCGTGGCCGAGCAGGCGGGCGTGTCGGTCGCGACGGTGTCGCGCGTGCTGAACGGCCACGAGAACGTGCGGCCCGCTACCCGCGACAGGGTGCTCGCCGCGATCGACGCGAGCGGCTACCGCGTCAACGAACTTGCGCGCAATCTGCGCACCGCCGAAAGCCGCCTGCTGCTGACGATGGTGCCGGACTTCGGCAATCCGTTTTACGCGGAGATCGTGCGCGGTATCGACAGCGTCGCGCGTCGGCACGGCTATTTCATGCTGCTATGCGACACCGGCGCGGACCCGGGGCGTGAGCGCAGCTACTTCGACATGCTGCGGCGGCGCCGCGCGGACGGCGCGATCTGCCTCGATCCGGCGACGATCCAGCAGGCGCTCGGCGAGGCGTCGCAGGCGCTGCCGTGGGTCGCGTGCTGCGAGTTCGATCCGCAGATGGGCGTGCCCTACGTCGGCATCGACAACTACCGCGCGGCCGGCGACGCGGTGCGCCACCTGCTCACGCGCGGCCACCGGCGCATCGGCTTGATCAATTCCGACGTCGACTATCTGTATGCGCGCCAGCGTCAGCAGGGCTACCTCGACGCATTGAGCGACGCGGGCATCGCGCCCGACCCGCGCTGGCGCATGAATCTGAACAGCCTCGATTACGAAGCGGGTGCGTCGGCCGCAACTGCGTTGATGCGGCAGCGCGACGCGCCGAGCGCGATTTTCGCGGTGTCGGACACGCTCGCGATCGGCGTGATCCACGGCTTGCGCAGCGTCGGCAAGCGCGTGCCCGACGACGTCGCCGTGGCCGGCTTCGACGACATCTCGCTCGCCGCGCAGATCGATCCGCCGCTCACGACGATCGCGCAGCCGATGCGCGAGCTCGGCGAGACCGCCGCGCGTCTGTTGCTGCAACGCCTCGCGAATCCGCAGGCCAACGTGCCGGGCGTGCTGCTGCCGCATCGCCTCGTGATCCGCGGGAGTGCGTGAGCCATGAGCCTCGCGATCCGTTTCGACGACATCCGCAAGGACTTCGGGCCCGTGCGCGTGCTGCACGGCGTGAGCTTCGAACTCGCACCCGGCCGCATCTACGGTCTGCTCGGCGAGAACGGCGCGGGCAAGTCGACGCTGATGAAAATCCTCGCCGGCTATGAAACGGCAACGTCAGGCAGCGTGCTGGTCGACGGCCACGCGCAGCGCTTCGCCGGCTCACGCGACGCCGAGGCGCAGGGCATCGTGTTGATCCACCAGGAGTTCAACCTCGCCGAGCATCTGACGATCGCGCAGAACATGTACCTCGGTCACGAGAAGCGCCGCGGCTGGTTAGTCGACGATGCCGCGATGCGCAGCGACGCCGCGCGCTATCTCGCGCAGGTCGGGCTCGAGCGCGCGCCGGACACGAAGGTGCGCGAGCTGATCGTCGCGGAAAAGCAGATGGTCGAGATCGCGAAGGCGCTGTCGCGCCGTGCGCGTCTCCTGATCATGGACGAGCCGACCGCGACGCTGACGCCCGCCGAGACCGAACGGCTCTTCGCGCTGATGCTGAAGCTCAAGGCCGATGGCGTGACGATCGTCTACATCTCGCACAAGCTCGATGAAGTGGAGCGCATCACCGACGAAGTGATCGTGATGCGCGATGGCCGCTTCGTCGCGCGCGGTGAAACCGCGGGGCTCGCGCGTCAGCAGATGGCGAACCTGATGGTCGGGCGCGACGTGTCCGACATGTTCCCCGACAAGCAGACGGTGCCCGCCGACACGCCGATCGCGTTGCGTGTGAACGGCCTGACGGTGCCCGACTGGGTCGAGGATCTGAGCTTCGAGGTGCGCGCGGGCGAAGTGCTCGGCTTCGCGGGCCTCGTCGGCGCGGGCCGCACCGAGGCGTTCGAGGCGATCATCGGCTTGCGCAAACGCACGGGCGGCACGATTGAAATCGCCGGCCGGGCAGTCGATCTGAAGAACCCGCGCGACGCGATGCGCCACGGTCTCACGTATCTGAGCGAGGACCGTAAGGGCAAGGGTCTGCACGTCGACCTGAGCCTGCAGGACAACGTCACGCTGATGACGCTCGAACGCTACGCGCATCCGCTGCTCGACATGAAAGCGGGGCGCGCGGCCTTGCAGAAGGCCGTCGGCGAATTCGGCATTCGTACCGGCGACCTGTCGAGCCGCGCGCGCATGCTGTCGGGCGGCAACCAGCAGAAGCTCGCGCTCGCGAAGTTCCTGCAGCCCGACCCGAACGTGATCGTGCTCGACGAGCCGACGCGCGGCGTCGACGTCGGCGCGAAACGCGACATCTACTTCCTGATTCATCGTCTCGCCGCGCAGGGCCGTGCGGTGATCGTCATTTCATCCGAACTGGTCGAGCTGATCGGCTTGTGCCATCGCGTCGCCGTCATGCGCGCGGGACATCTGCAAGCGACGCTGACGCTCGAGCATCTGACTGAACAGGAGTTGATCGCTCATGCGACCGGCACCCACTGAAGCCGTGCAATCACGGCGCGCGCTGCGCGTCGCGCAGCGGCTCTATACGCTCGGGCCGCTCGCCGGGCTGATCTTGCTGTGCATCGTCGGCACGCTGCTCAATCGCGACTTCGCGACGCTCGACAACCTGATGAACGTGCTCACGCGCACGTCGTTCATCGGCATCATCGCGGTCGGCATGACCTTCGTGATCATCTCGGGCGGCATCGATCTGTCGGTCGGCTCGATGGCCGCGCTGATCGCGGGCATCATGATCTGGCTGATGAACGGGCTCGCGGCGGGCGCCGCCGGTCATGCGTTGCCGCCGCTCATGATCGTGACGATCGGCATCGTCGCGGCGTTCGTGCTCGGCGCGCTGTTCGGCTGCGCGCATGGGCTGCTGATCACCAAAGGGCGCATCGAGCCGTTCATCGTCACCCTGGGCACGCTCGGGATTTTTCGCGCGGTACTGACATGGCTGGCCGATGGCGGCGCGCTGACGCTCAATGGATTCGCTATCGGACCTCTACGGTCCCGTCTATTACGCGAGCCTGTTCGGCGTGCCGGTGCCGATCTGGGTGTTTCTCGTGGTCGCGGCCGGCGGCGCGCTGATCCTCAATCGCACCGCGTTCGGCCGGCACGTGCAGGCGATCGGCTCGAACGAACAGGTCGCGCGTTATGCGGCGATTCGCGTCGATACGGTGAAGATCGTCACTTATGTGCTGCTGGGGATTTGCGTGGGCGTGGCCACCGTGCTCTACGTGCCGCGCCTCGGCTCCGCCACGCCGACCACGGGCCTGTTGTGGGAGCTCGAAGCGATCGCGTCGGTGGTGGTCGGCGGCACCGCGCTCAAGGGCGGCGAGGGACGCGTGATCGGCACCGTGATCGGCGCGATCCTGCTGTCGGTGATCGCGAACATCCTGAACCTGACCAGCATCATCAGCGTGTATCTGAACGCGGCGGTGCAGGGCGTCGTGATTATTTTCGTCGCGTTCGTGCAGCGTGGGCGGCGCTAGCCGCGCACTTCCAGCGGCGCGAGCGCAGTGAAAAAAGCGCGCTGAACAAATCGCAGCGAAGCAGGCGTAGCAAAGCAGGCGCGGTAAACCAACGGCAGGTCCGAAAAATCGAGGCGAGCGAACGCCTCATGATTGGAGACACACACCATGAAGCAAGTCATTCGAGCGATCGGCGCCGGCGTGCTGGCGTTGGGGATACTGGGCACGAGCGGCGCGGCGCGCGCCGACGACAAGGTCACGCTGGGCGTCGCGATTCCGACGGCCGATCACGGCTTCACCGGCGGCATCGTCTGGTGGGCGAACAAGGCGAAGGCGGATCTCGAGAAGGCGCATCCCGATCTGAAAGTGATCGTGAAAACGGCCGCCAACGCGCCCGAGCAGGCGAACCAGTTGCAGGATCTCGTGACGGTCAACAAGATCAACGCGCTCGTGATCTTCCCGTACGAATCGGCGACGCTGACACAGCCGGTCGAGCAGGTGAAGAAGAAAGGCGTGTACGTGACGGTGGTCGATCGCGGCCTGACGAACACGAGCGCGCAGGACGCCTACGTGGCCGGCGACAACACTGCGTTCGGCAAGATTCCGGCCGAGTACCTGGCGAAGGCACTCGACGGCAAGGGCAACGTCGTCGCGCTGCGCGGCATTCCGACCACGCTCGACAACGAACGCTGGACCGCCTTCACCGGCGTGATGAAAAACTATCCGGACATCAAGATTCTCGACGCCAGGTACGCGAACTGGAATCGCGACGACGCGTTCAAGGTGATGCAGGACTACCTGACGCGCTTCAAGCACATCGACGCCGTATGGGCCGCCGACGACGACATGGCGGTCGGCGTGCTGAAGGCGATCGATCAGGCGAAGCGCAACGACATCAAGATCGTGTTCGGCGGCGCGGGCTCGAAGGGCATGGTGAAGAACGTGATGGACGGCGCGCCGATGATCAAGGCCGACGTGTCGTACTCGCCGAAATTCATCTACGACGCGATCAAGCTGACGGCCGAAGCGCGGCTGAAGGGCGACAAGCTGCCGGCCACCACGATCATTCCGTCGGTGCTGATCACGAAGGAAAACGCCCAGCAGTTCTATTTCCCCGACTCGCCGTTCTGAGCGGCGCGCCGAGCATCGTCTAGCACGCGCGGGCGCGGCCCGCGCGCAAAGTTCGAGGAACCGTACGATGAAAACCATCAAAGGGCCGGCGATTTTTCTCGCGCAGTTCGTGGGCGACGACGTGCCGTTCGACAACCTCGCGCATCTCGCGGATTGGGCCGCGGGTCTCGGCTTCAAGGGCATCCAGGTGCCGTGCGACCCGCGCCTGATCGATCTCGACAAGGCGGCCGCGAGCGACGCGTATTGCGACGAACTGCGCGAGAGCGTCGACAACGCGGGCGTCGCGATCACCGAACTATCGACCCATCTGCAAGGGCAACTGGTCGCCGTGCATCCGGCTTACGACACGCTGTTCGACGGCTTCGCCGCGCCGCAGGTGCGCGGCAATCCGGCGGCGCGCACCGAATGGGCGATCGCGCAGATGAAGCTCGCGGCGCAGGCGTCGCGTCGTTTGGGCCTGAGCACGCACGTGTCGTTTTCGGGCGCGCTCGCGTGGCCGTATCTGTACCCGTGGCCGCAGCGGCCGGCCGGTCTCGTCGAAGCCGCGTTCGAAGAGCTCGCGCGCCGCTGGACGCCGATTCTCGATGCGTTCGACGCGGCTGGCGTCGATGTCTGCTACGAACTGCATCCGGGCGAAGACCTGCACGACGGCGTGACGTTCGAGCGCTTTCTCGCGGCGGTCGATCAGCATCCGCGCGCGAACATCCTGTACGACCCGAGCCACTTCGTGCTGCAACAGCTCGACTATCTCGCGTTCATCGATATCTACCACGAGCGCATCAAGGCGTTTCATGTGAAGGACGCGGAGTTTCGTCCGACCGGCAAGCAGGGCGTGTACGGCGGGTACAGCGGCTGGGTCGAACGCGCGGGGCGGTTTCGCTCGCTCGGCGATGGGCAGATCGACTTCGGCGCGGTCTTCTCGAAGATGGCGCAGTTCGATTTTCCGGGCTGGGCCGTGCTCGAATGGGAATGCGCATTGAAGCATCCGCACGACGGCGCGCGCGAAGGCGCGGCGTTCATTCGCCGGCACATCATCCACGTGGCCGAGCGTGCGTTCGATGACTTCGCGGGAAGCGGTGTCGATACCGCGCAGTTAAAAAGCGTGCTCGGCATCTGACGGGTGGGCGGTGACAGCCGACGCAACACATGGGAGCGCAAACAATGCAGCGAAGAAGGCTCAGGCTGGGGATGGTCGGCGGCGGGCAGGGCGCGTTCATCGGCGCCGTGCATCGGATCGCCGCGCGGCTCGACGATCGTTTCGAACTGGTGGCGGGCGCGTTGTCGTCCGATTCCGAGCGCGCGCGGGCGAGCGCCGTCGAAGCGGGCATCGCGCGCAGCTACGCGGATTGGCACGAGATGGCGCGCGCCGAGGCCGCGCGCGAGGACGGCATCGACGCGGTCGCGATCGTCACGCCGAATCATCTGCACGCGCCGGTCGCGACGGCGTTTCTCGAAGCCGGCATCCACGTGATCTGCGACAAGCCGCTCGCGGTTTCGCTCGCCGAAGGCGAAGCGCTCGCAAAGCTCGCGCAGTCAAAAAAGCGGCTGTTTGCGTTGACGCATACCTATTCGGGCTACCCGCTCGTGCGGCATGCGCGCGAGCTGGTCGAACGTGGCGAACTGGGCGAGATTCGCGTCGTGCAGGTCGAGTATGCGCAGGACTGGCTCGCCGAGCCGGTCGAAACAGGCGGCGCGAACAGGCAGGCGCGCTGGCGCACCGATCCCGCGTTGGCGGGGCCGGCCGGGTGCCTCGGCGATATCGGCACGCACGCGTATCAACTGGCCGCTTTCGTGACGGGGATGATGCCGCGCGCGCTGTCGGCCGAGTTGCACACGTTCGTACCGGGGCGTCGTGTCGACGATCACGTGCAGGCGATGCTGCGTTATGCGAACGGCGCGCGCGGCATGTTGTGGGCGAGCCAGGTGGCGTGCGGCGCGGAGAACGCGCTGCGCTTGCGCGTGTATGGCACGAAGGCGGGACTCGCGTTCGATCAGGAGGAGCCGAACGCCTTGTGGTTCACGCCGTTGGGCGGCGCTGCCGAACGATTGACGCGCGCTCGGGTGAATAGTCAGGTTGCCGCGCATGCGACCCGCGTGCCGGCCGGGCATCCGGAAGGCTATCTGGAAGCGTTCGCGCAGTTGTACCAGGATGCGGCGTTGCAGATCGATGCGTTGAACGATGGTCGCGCGCCACCAGCCGAGAGCCTGCTATTGACGACGGTCGATGATGGCGTCGACGGTTTGCGGTTTATCGACGCGGTGCTGAAAAGCAGTGCGGCGGATGGACGGTGGGTGGAGATCGAAGAGGCGTGAAGCGTTGCAACAAAACGCCAGGTCGGCGAAGCTGCCGAAGCGTCAACCGCCCTTGCTTTTCTTGATCTGCGCTTCGAACGCGATATCGAGCTTGCTGGCCTTGCGCGGCTTCTGCGGGCCGTAGGCGTCGACGAACTTGACGAAGTCGTCGAGCGTCAGCGGGTCGGACACTTTCTTGTCGGCTCCGCTCGATTTGTCGACCAGATAGAACAGGCCGCCGGACAGACTGATCGCGGCGAAGCGCGGGTTGCCGCTGCGCGTTTTCAGGCGCTCGACGGCGTGGATGGCTCGGGTGGTGCGCATGATGGGGACTGCGGCGGCTGATTGACGAGAGCGTTACTTTAACAATTTTGCCGACGGTATGCGGTTGGGGACTACGGACGAAAAACACGCGATGAACCACGACCCGCTCAGCGAAAGCGGAGAAGGGTGGCTCGCGCTCGCGCTTCGGCGCCGCGCTCCGCCTTACTCGCTCAACTCCCGATGCAACGCCCGATACTCCTGCGCGAGCTTATGCCCCGGATCGAGATGAATGACGGGTGTCGCCAGCTGATGCGACTCACGGATCTTCACCGACGATGACAAGCGCGACCCCAGCACCGGCAAGCCTTCGCCGATCAGTTCGTCGACGAGCTTTTGCGGCAGGCTCGCGCGAGGCTGGAACTGGTTGATGACGATGCCCTCCACCTGCAGCGCGTCGTTGTGATCCTGCTGGATCTCCTTGACGTTTTCGAGCAGCGTGTAGAGCGCGCGACGCGAGAAGTCGTCGCAGTCGAACGGAATCAGACAACGCTCGACGGCGATCAGCGCCGAGCGCGTGTAGAAGTTCAGCGCGGGCGGCGTGTCGATGTAAATAGCGTCGTACATGTCGAGTTCGTTCAGCGCGTCGCGCAGCTTGTAGATCTTGTAGCGCGATTCGAGCTTGCCGTGCAGCGTGTCGAGGTCGGGATGGGCGGGCATCACGTCGAGATTCTCGAAGCGCGTCGGATGGATGAACGAGGTCGCTTCCACGGGTTTGAAGCTGAAGCCCAGCGCGGTTTCGAAGAAGCCTGCGACGGTGGGGTTGACCTCGCTCGCCTGGGCGCCGAGCAGGTACTGGGTCGAATTCGCCTGGGCATCGAGGTCGATCACCAGCGTACGCAGCCCTTCGCTCGCGCTGATGGCCGCCAGGTTGCAGACGATGGTCGATTTGCCTACGCCACCTTTCTGATTGAATACAACGCGCCGCATGGTCTCCCCTTGAACGGAAGCGGTTACAAAGGGCCCAGCATACCTGAGTCGGGTGACGGCGCTGATTTCGATGGGTTGTTCGTGACCGGGTCAGCGTTGCGCGGTATCCACGTCGACCACCACCTTCACACGTCCAGTCCCACTGGCAACGAGCTGGTAGGCCTCGTCCGCGCTGCGCAATTCGAACCGTGTCTGATCGACCACGGGCGCGAGCGCGCCGCTTTCCACGAGCCGCGTCGCTTCGCGCATCATCTCGCCGAGGTGCGCGCGATATCGACCGGTCAGCAACGGATACAGCGTGAAGATTCCTGAATAGCTGGCTTCACGAAACGACAGCGGCGCAAGCGCATGCGTCCCCCAGCCAAGCGCACTGACCACGTGCCCAAAATGCCGGACCGCGGCGAACGACGCATCGAGCGAGGCCCCCCCTACCGTATCGACGACCAGATCGAAGCCTTCGCCATCGGTCAAACTCGCCACATACTGTTCGACCGTCTGCGCGCGGTAGTCGATCGGTGTCGCGCCGAGCCGCCGCACCAGCTCGGCATTGTGTGCGCTCGCGGTTGCATAGACGTCGGCGCCGAGCGCGCGCGCCAGTTGCACGGCGATGTGGCCGACCCCTCCGGCGCCACCCTGGACCAGCACCTTGGTTCCGCCTTGCAGATGCGCGCGATCGACGATACCCGCATACGACGTGATGAACGCGAGCGGCAACGCGGCGGCCTCGCGCATCGACAGATTGCGCGGCGCATGGGCGAGCAGGGCGGCATCGACCGCAGCGTACTCGGCGAGTGACCCCTGGATGCCGCCGACGCCGCCGGTCATGCCATACACGTTGTCGCCGACAGCGAACCCGCCGACGCCATCGCCGAGCGCCTCCACCGTGCCCGCGAGGTCGATACCGAGGACGAGCGGCAACGGGTGTTGCGCGTGCGCGGCCTCGCCCGCGCGAATCTTGATGTCGAGCGGATTGAGGCCGCTCGCGGCGACGCGCACCAGGACCTGGCCGGCAGCGGGTTCCGGGCGGGGCAGCGTCGTGTATTCGAGCGGGCCGTTGTATTGGCTGAGTATCAGAGCGTGCATGGACATGGCGGTCTCCTTGGTTCGACGCGTTATCGCGCGGCCGCATCGACGAGGGCGGCCACACCGCTCACCGGCTTCATCAAGTCGTCCGGCAGACCATGCCGCTCACGAAGATAGGCCGTCGAGTTGAACGATAGCCACGCACGGCCGTCCGCGTCCTCCCAGACGAGCACCTTCAAAGGAAGATCGAGCGCGGCGGTCGGCGCGAGTTGCATCAGCGGTGTACCGGCTTTGGGATTGCCGAAGATCAGGAGCCGGCTGAACGGCATCGCCAGTCCCTCGCGCCCAGCGTCACCGCTGAAATCGATGCACGCGAAAACCGTCAGCCCTCGCTCCAGAATCAAGGTTTGAAGACGCTCGGCGGTCGCGTCGCCCGCATGGGTGCTTGCAACGGTGACGATGCCAGCGCTGGCGTTCTCTGCGATCGAAGCGGTGGCCATCATGCCTCCCGTGCGGATGTTGTGCTCCGGCAGCGTTCGCGTGATCAGGTCTGCCGGACGGGCAACGCGTCGACCGTGACGCAGCATGCGTCGCATGCGTGCAATGCGCCAACGGAGAAGCGAATCCATGCAGTGTAGGCGTTCGCTGGTGCGGTGTGGCCGATCGTGCGGACGCGCTGTGAGGGAAGTTCTACCGAAAGGCGAAAGAAAGCGGATGGGGTGCCCGCTGAACGAACGGCGGCTTCCACATTCGCGAAGCCGCCGTCAGGGGCGCCTGATCGGCGCCCCGATGCCAGATTACTGGCTCAGGTAAACACAATTTGCCATTCTTGATGGTGCCCATCACGCTCGCCCGCTGATCGAGACCGACGTGATCCTTCGGGCTCGTATTGACGACCCCGTTCGGCACCACCAGCTCATGCGCGTGTTCGAGCTCGTCGCGCAATGCGACGCGAAACGCCGGCGTACCCGGCTGCGCGGTCTTCAACGCGCGCGCGACGGCGTCCTGCAGGCGCGGGTACACGCCGGCCGCGTCGCCCGCGAACTGCGTGACGCTGCCGGGGCCGTACTTCGCCTCGTACGCGTCGACGAACGCGAGCGCCGCCTTCTTCGACGGATGATCGGCCGGCAGCGTGCGCGCGACGACGACCGGTTGCGTCGGGAACAGCGTGCCTTCCACGTCTTTACCGCCGAGCTTGATGAACTCCGGCGTCGCGATGCCATGCGTCTGATAGATCGGGCCCTTGTAGCCGCGCTCGATCAGCGTGCGCTGCGGCAGTACCGTTGGGGTGCCCGCGCCGGCGATCAGGATCGCGTCGGGCTTCGCGGCCATCAGCTTCAGGATCTGGCCGGTCACGCTCGCGTCGGTGCGGTTGTAGCGCTCGGTCGCGACCAGCTGGATATGGCGCAGCGCAGCGAACTTGCTGAACTCGTTGAGCCAGCTTTCGCCGTAGCCGTCCGCGAAACCGATGAAACCGACCGTCTTCACGCCGTGGTTCGACATGTAGCGTGTCATCACGTCGGCCATCGCGCTATCGGTCTGCGCCATCTTGTAGGCCCAGATCTTTTTGCCTTCCTGCGGCTCGACGACGATGGCCGAGCCGATCAGCGTGATCATCGGCGTCTGGCTGTCGGCGACCGGATCGAGCGCGGCCATCGCGGCCGGCGTGATGTTCGGGCCGACGACCACGTCGACGTGGTCCTCGTTGATCAGCTTGCGGATGTTGCGCACGGCGTTGCCGGGGTCGGACGCGTCGTCGAGGAAGATGTAGTCGGCTTTCTGGCCGGCGATCGTCTGCGGCCACATCAGCATCGCGTTCTTGCTCGTGATGCCGATGACGGCGGCCGGCCCCGTGTTCGACAGGTCGATGCCGACTTTCAGGTCGGCGTGCGCCGCGCCGGCGACGAGCAGCGCCGCGGCCGCGAGGCCGCGCAGGGTGTTGCGTACTTTATTGTTATGCAACTTCATCGGAAGGTCTCCGTAGCGAGAGAGCGGTATGGAAGCGGTTCAAAGCTCATAGGTTTCGTGTTCGCCCGTCAGCGCCTGCTCGATCAGCTTGCGGTTCAGGCTCGGCGACAGCAGCTCGACGAGCGTGTACACGTAGCTGCGCAGATACGCGCCCTGTTTCAGCGCGACGCGCGTCACGTTGCTGCCGAACAGATGGCCGACCGGCATCGCGCGCAAATGGCGGTCGCGCTCGGCGTTGAACGCGATGTCGGCCATGATGCCGACGCCGAGGCCCAGCTCGACGTAGGTCTTGATCACGTCGGCGTCGATCGCCTCGAGCACGATGTCCGGATGCACCCCGCGCAGGCGGAACGCTTCGTTGATCTTGGTGCGGCCGGCGAACGCGTTGTCGTACGTAATCAGCGGGTACTGGGTCAGGTCGTCGAGCGACAGCAGCTTGCGCTCGAGCAGCGGATGGTCGGGCTGCATCACCGCGACGTGGTGCCACTGGAAGCAGGGCAGCGACACCAGATCCTTGTAGTTCGAGATCGCCTCGGTCGCGATCGCGAGGTCGGCCTGGTCGTGCAGCACCATTTCGGCGACCTGGGTCGGGCTGCCTTGCAGAATTGAAAGGTGAACCTTCGGAAAGCGCTTCTTGAACTCCGCGATCGCCGCGGGCAGCGAGTAGCGCGCCTGCGTGTGGGTCGCGGCGATCGTCAGATTGCCCTGGTCCTGCGCCGCGAAGTCCTTGCCGACCCGCCTCAGGCTTTCCACTTCCTGCAGGATTTTTTCGATCGATTGCAATATGATGCGGCCCGGCTCGGTCAGCGAGCGCACGCGCTTGCCGTGGCGGGTGAAGATTTCGACGCCAAGTTCGTCCTCCAGCTCGATGATCGCCTTCGAGACGCCCGGCTGGCTGGTAAACAACGCCTTGGCCGCTTCGGTGAGGTTGAAGTTCTGCCGCACAGCCTCGCGGACGAAGCGGAATTGGTGCAGGTTCATATATAACCTCGCCGCATATAAAAAGAATTTTTTAGTCGTTTGAAATATAAGGCGAGTTTATTACGATCTGTCCATCTTTTTCAATATGGATATCTGTATTTGTTATAAGCAAATGAGCGATGGGTCTAAACGCTCGCTTGCGATAGCTGACAAAGCCGGTATTCAAGCCGCGGCCGATCCGGACGGTCGCGTGTCACGCAAGTTTCGAAAAATTGGGGCCCCCGAATGTACCAATACGATCAGTACGACCAGACCATCGTCGATGAACGGGTCGCGCAGTACGCCGATCAGGTTCGCCGCCGCTTGTCGGGCGAATTGAGCGAAGAGGAATTCCGTCCGCTGCGGCTGCAGAACGGTCTGTATTACCAGCGCCACGCGTACATGCACCGCATCGCGATTCCGTACGGCAACTTGCGCAGCGACCAGATGCGCGTGCTCGCGCAGATCGCGCGCGAACACGACCGCGGCTACGGCCATTTCTCGACGCGTTCGAACATCCAGTACAACTGGATCAAGCTCGAAGAAACGCCGGAGATTCTGCGCAAGCTCGCCTCGGTGCAGATGCACGGCATTCAGACCTCGGGCAACTGCATCCGCAACATCACCGCCGATCAATTCGCCGGCGTCGCGCCCGACGAAGTCGTCGATCCGCGTCCGTGGGCCGAAATCCTGCGTCAATGGTCGACGTTCCACCCCGAATTCGCGTGGCTGCCGCGCAAGTTCAAGATCGCGGTGTCGGGTTCGAAGGAAGACCGCGCGGCCGTGCAGATCCACGACATGGGCGTGTATCTGCGCAAGAACGAACAGGGCGAACTGGTGGCCGACATCCTCGCCGGTGGTGGTCTGGGCCGCACGCCGATCGTCGGCGCGGTGATCCGCCGCGATCTGCCGTGGCAGCACCTGCTGACCTATAGCGAAGCCGTGTTGCGTGTGTACAACCGCTACGGCCGCCGCGACAACATGTACAAGGCGCGTATCAAGATTCTGGTGAAGGCGCTCTCGGCGGAGAAGTTCGCCGCGCAGGTCGAAGAAGAGTGGCAGCACCTGAAGGACGGCCCGTCGACGCTCACGCAGGCCGAAGTCGATCGCGTGACGCAATACTTCGCGCCGCCCGCTTACGACAAGCTGCCGGACACCGATACGTCGTTCGAAAAGCATCTGCTGGAAAACCGCGCGTTCGCGCGCTGGGTCGAGCGTAACGTGCGTCCGCACAAGGTCTCGGGCTACGCGTCGGTCACGCTGTCGCTGAAGCCGACCACGGTTGCGCCGGGCGACGCGACGGACGTGCAAATGGACGCGGTCGCCGACTGGGCCGACGAATACTCGTTCGGCAAGGTCCGCGTGTCGCACGAACAGAACCTGATCCTCGCCGACGTCAAGAAGCGCGACCTGTTCGCGCTGTGGGAAAAGGCCAGGGCGCAGGGTTTCGCGACGCCGAACATCGGCTTGTTGACCGACATCATCTCGTGCCCGGGCGGTGACTTCTGCTCGCTCGCGAATGCGAAGTCGATTCCGATCGCGCTCGCGATCCAGGAACGTTTCAACGATCTCGACTACGTGTACGACCTCGGCGACGTGTCGCTGAACATCTCGGGCTGCATCAACGCGTGCGGTCACCATCACGTCGGCAACATCGGCATTCTGGGCGTCGACAAGGACGGCTCCGAGTGGTACCAGGTGACGCTCGGCGGCGAGCAGGGCACCGGCGCGACCGGCGCTCACCTTGGCCGCGTGATCGGCCCGTCGTTCTCGGCCGAGGAAATGCCCGACGTGATGACGAAGGTGATCGATACGTTCGTGGAAAACCGCCAGGAAGGCGAGCGTTTCATCGATACGTACACCCGCATCGGCATCGCGCCGTTCAAGGAGCGCGTGTACGCCGCGCGTCAACCGGCTCACGCGTAACCGCGAAAGGATACTGAACAGATGGCTTCAATCATCAAGAACCGCGCGATCGTCGACGACGACTGGAGCGTCGTGCGTGCCGCGGAAGACGGCGCTTTGCCGGCAGTGGCCGAACTGCCGCCCGGCAAGGTCATCGTACCGCTGGCGCTGTGGCAGGCCGAGCGTGAAGCGCTCGTGGCCGCGCGTCAAGCCGCCGACATCGGCGTATGGCTCGCGCCGGATAACGAACCGGCGGACATCGCCGGCGACTTCGACAAGCTCGCGCTGATCGCCGTGGACTTCCCGGTGTTCCGCGACGGCCGGGGCTACAGCATCGGCCGTCTGCTGCGCGAGCGCTATGGCTACAAGGGCGAACTGCGCGCGATCGGCGACGTGCTGCGCGACCAGATCACGTTCATGTTCCGCTGCGGCTTCGACGCGTATGCACTGCGCGCCGACAAGGACATCAACGACGCGTTGAAAGCGTTCGACGACTTTAGCGTGCAGTACCAGGGCGCCGTGGACACGTCGCCGCTGTTCCGCCGCCGTGCCGCGCAGGCTGGCGCCGGCAAGGTCCCGGCATGAGCGCCGCCCAATCGTTGAGCCCGGAGCTCGCAGCGAAGGTCGAGCGTCTCGACGCGCTGCTCGACTCGATCGCCGCGCGTCACGCGAACGTGAAGCTCGCGAGCAGCCTCGCGGCCGAAGACATGCTGCTCACGCATGCGATCCTGTCGCGCGGCGTGAAGATCGGCATCTTTTCGCTGAACACGGGGCGCCTGCATGCGGAAACGCTCGGCATGCTCGACCGCGTGAAAGAGCGCTACGGCTACGACATCGAGCAGTTTCATCCGCGGGCGGCCGCGGTCGAGCAGTATGTGAACGGGCACGGCCTGAACGCATTCTATGAAAGCGTCGAGCTGCGCAAGCGCTGCTGCGAGATCCGCAAGGTCGAGCCGCTCAATCGCGCGCTTGCCGAGGTCAGCGCCTGGGTGACCGGGCAGCGTCGCGAGCAATCGGTCACGCGTGCCGAGCTGCACGAGGAAGAGCACGACGACGCGCGCAATATCGCCAAGTTCAATCCGCTCGCGGACTGGACCGAAGCCGAAGTCTGGGATTATCTTAGTGCGTTCGACGTGCCGGTCAATCCGCTGCATGCGCGCGGTTATCCGAGCATCGGCTGCGAGCCGTGTACGCGTGCGATCCGCCCCGGCGAAGACAGCCGGGCGGGGCGCTGGTGGTGGGAGTCGCGCGATACGAAGGAATGCGGCTTGCATATCACGGCGATTACTCCGATTGCGGTCGAGCGCAACGAAAACGCGTCGGCCTGAGCGCCGCGTACCGAGCTTGCGGCGCACTACCGCCGAAACCGATCTGAATATTTTCGCCGGTGCGAGCAGCGCTTGCCGGGCGAACCAACGAAGGACCCGCTATGAGCACCACGCTCGATTCCACTGTCAACGCTCCGCTCGCCAACACGGTCAACCGGATGGATCACCTCGATTGGCTCGAAGCCGAGTCGATTCACATCCTGCGCGAACTGGTCGCCGAATGCAGCAAGCCGGCGCTGCTGTTTTCGGGCGGCAAGGATTCCGTCGTGGTGCTCGCGCTCGCACTGAAGGCGTTCGGGCTCGGCGCGAACCGCAAAACGCAGCTACCGTTCCCGCTCGTGCATATCGACACGGGCCACAACTACGACGAAGTGATCGACTTCCGCGATCGTCGCGCGCAACAGATCGGCGCGGAACTGGTGGTCGGCCATGTTGAAGATTCGATCAAGCGCGGCACCGTGCGTCTGCGTCGCGAAACGGATTCGCGCAATGCCGCGCAGGCGGTGACGCTGCTCGAAACCATCGAGCAGTACGGTTACACCGCGATGATCGGCGGCGCGCGCCGCGACGAGGAAAAGGCCCGCGCGAAAGAGCGCATCTTCTCGTTCCGTGACGAATTCGGCCAGTGGGACCCGAAGGCGCAGCGCCCGGAACTGTGGAGCCTGTACAACGCGCGTCTGCACAACGGCGAACACATGCGCGTGTTCCCGATCTCGAACTGGACCGAGCTCGACGTGTGGCAGTACATCGCGCGTGAACAGCTCGAACTGCCGTCCATCTACTACGCGCACCAGCGCGAGATCGTGCGCCGCAACGGCCTGCTCGTGCCGGTCACGCCGCTCACGCCGATGCGCGAGGGTGAGACGAGCGAACAGGCGCTCGTGCGTTTCCGCACGGTCGGCGACATCAGCTGCACGTGCCCGGTCGAAAGCGACGCGGACGTCATCGAGAAGATCATCGCCGAGACGGCCGTCACCGAAATCACGGAACGCGGCGCGACGCGGATGGACGACCAGGTGTCGGAAGCGGCGATGGAGCAGCGCAAGAAGCAGGGTTATTTCTAAGCACACGACGAAGGCAAAGCAACCATGAGCAGTATTCATCAACCAGAAGACCTCGGCGTGCTGCGTTTCATCACCGCGGGCAGCGTCGACGACGGCAAGAGCACGCTGATCGGCCGCCTGCTGTACGACAGCAAGGCGGTATTGAGCGACCAGCTCTCGGCGCTGTCGCGCGCGAAGAACAAGCGCACCGTCGGCGACGAAATCGATCTGTCGCTGTTGACCGACGGCCTCGAAGCCGAGCGCGAGCAGGGCATCACGATCGATGTCGCCTACCGCTACTTCGCCACCGCCAAGCGTAAGTTCATCATCGCCGATACGCCGGGCCATGAGCAGTACACGCGCAACATGGTGACGGGCGCGTCGACCGCGCATGCGGCGATCATTCTCGTCGACGCGACGCGCGTGACGTTCGAAAACGGCGTCGCGCAACTGCTGCCGCAAACCAAGCGTCATAGCGCGATCGTCAAGCTGCTCGGTCTGCAGCACGTGATCGTCGCGATCAACAAGATGGACCTCGTCGACTACAGCGAAGCGCGCTTCAACGAGATCCGCGACGCCTACGTCGAGCTCGCGCGTCACCTCGGTCTGCAGGACGTGCGCTTCGTGCCGGTGTCGGCGCTGAAGGGCGACAACATCGTCACGGCGAGCGAGCGCATGCCGTGGTACGCGGGCGAGCCGCTACTCGACGTGCTCGAAGCGCTGCCGGTCGAAACCGCGAACGGCGAGGCGCTGCGCTTTCCAGTGCAGTGGGTCGCGCGCCAGGACGGCAGCCGGGCCGACGATTTCCGCGGCTACATGGGCCGGGTCGAATCGGGCGAAATGAAGCTCGGCGACACGATCGTCGTGTTGCCGGCCAATCGCGAAGCGACCGTGGCGGAGATCATCGCGCCGGTGGTCGGCGGCACCGCGCAGGTGGACCGTGCGTTCGCCGGTCAGACGGTGACGATCCGTCTCGCGGAAGATGTCGACGTGTCGCGCGGCGACACCTTCGTGCTGCGCGAAGCGGCGCCGGAGCCGGCGAAGAAGCTCGAAGCGGACCTCTGCTGGTTCGACGACACGCCGCTGTCGACGCAGCGCAAGTATCTGCTGAAGCAGACCACCAGCACGGTGTTCGCCAAGATCGGCGCGATCAAGGAAGTGCTCGACGTGCATACGCTGTCGCAGGCGACCGATCGCAAGGAACTGGCGATGAACGACATCGGTCGTGTCGCGCTGACCTTGCAGAAGCCGCTCGTGTGCGACGCGTACGACTCGCATCAGGGCACCGGCGCGTTCGTGCTGATCGACGAGGCGACGAACCACACGGTCGCCGCCGGCATGATCCGCGCGTTTTCCGCCTGAGCACGGCAAGGCTAGCAGGCGACGGACGGCCCACACAGGCGGCGCAACGCGCCGCCGCGTACGCTCCAACGAACAGGTCGATGTCAATGGGTAAGGTTTATCTGATCGGCGCGGGACCCGGTGCCGCGGACCTGATTACGGTGCGCGGCGCGCGGCTGCTCGGCGCCGCCGACGTGGTGCTGCACGACGCGCTGGTCGAGCCGGCGATGCTCGACTACGCGCCCGCGCGCGCGAAGCGCATTGCGGTCGGCAAGCGCTGCGGCCAGCTATCGACGGCCCAACAGTTCATCAACAAGCAGATCGTCGATGCGGCTTTGGAGCGCGACGTGGTCGTGCGTTTGAAGGGCGGCGATCCGATGCTGTTCGGCCGCGCCGACGAAGAGATGCGCGCGCTCGAAGCCGCGGGCATCGAGTATGAAGTCGTGCCGGGTATCACCGCCGCGCTGGCGAGCGCGGCCACGCTGAAGCGTTCGCTGACGCTGCGCGGCGTGTCGCGCAGCGTCGCGCTCGCGACGTTCAGCCGCGCGCCAGGTTCCGATGAGATCCGCGAGCAGGTCAACGCCGATTCGCTGGTGTTCTACATGGGCCGCGACAGCGGCGTCGAAATCGCGCAGCAACTGATCGATGCTGGCAAGCCCGCGACGACGCCCGTGGCGATCGTCGAGGCGTGCAGCACGCCGCGCGAACGCATGCTGACGCTGACGTTGGAAGATCTTGCGGCCGGCGAAGCGCAGCGCTGGGTCGATGCGTCGCAGCCGAGTCTGTTGATGATCGGCGAGGCGTTCGCGGCGCGGCAGACCGAGGCGAAGCGCGCGTCGAATGGGATGCTGGTCGCGGCCTGAATATCCTCGGCAGGGCCGACCCGAGAGCGGCGAATCTGAGCAATCAGAACGAAAAAATCAGAGCTGCCGCAGGCAATACTGCGCGAGCGCATCCAGCACCGAATCATCCTCGCCGACCGCCACCGCGCAGCGAATCTCGACACCGGGATGCGCGGCGCGGCAATGATCGACGATCGCGGGCAAATCCTTGCGGACATGACCGCCTTGCCCGAAGAACACCGGCACCACGGTGATCGCATCGCAGCCTTGCGTGACGAGTTGCGCGACGGCCGTCGGCAGGTCGGGCTCCATCAGTTCGAGAAAGGCGAGCGTAACCGCAGGAGCTTCGCCCGTCGCCGCGCGCGCGGCGCGCAGCTTGTCGGCGAGCCGTTCGAACGGCTCGCGCCAGCGCGCATCGCGCGCGCCGTGGCCAAACAGAATCAGTCCGTGCATAGCCATCGCATCAGCTCCCTGACGATGCCCCTCAACGCACTGGCGTTAGTGCCGGTCGACCCACTTCAACCCGACGAGCCCCAGCACCAGGTAGACGAGCCCAGGTGTCGCCGCGGTCAACGGCGCGGGCCACGTATTGAGCGTGCCGATATGCGAGAACAGCGTGTTGAACAGCTGGAAGCTCATGCCGAGCATGATGCCGCCGAACACCTTCACGCCGACCACGCCCGCGCGCGTATGCAGATACGCGAACGGCAGCGACAGCACCAGCATCACGAACACCGCGAACGGATACAGCACCTTGCGCCACAGCGCGATTTCATAGCGCTGCGTGTCCTGATGGTTTTCGGTCAGATGCTGGATATAGCGGAACAGATTGAACATCGACATCCGGTCCGGCGACACCAGCAGCACCGACAGGATCTGCGGCGTCAGCTCCGAGCGCAGCGAATACTCGGGCAGCGTGACCTGTTTCGCGCGATAGACCGGATTGAGCGCATCTGCCGGCGTACCCGGAGCGGGGGCCACGTCGAGCAGTTGCGTATCGGTCACGCCGGTCAGCAGCCAGTGGCCCGGCGGCTGATAGCGGCCGCTCTGCGCGATGCGAATGTTCGTCAGGCGGAACTTCGAATCGAATTCGTAGATGCGCACGTTGCTGATCGTCGCGTCGGGCTTCAGTTCGCCGACGTTGACGAAGCGCGTGACCTGCTCGCCGTCGGCGCGCTCGGTCAGCGTGTCCTTGACCCACACGCCGGACTGGAAGTTGCTCGACACCGACGAGCCGAGCGCCTCGAGCCGCACGCGCTCGGAGAGCTGATCCGTATACGGGCCGACCACTTCGCCGATCAGATAGGTGACGATCACGAGCGGAATGCCGATCTTCAGCAGCGAGCGCAGCGCCTGATTCGTCGCGAGGCCTGATACGCGGAAGATCGTGTATTCGGAGTTCGCCGCCATCTGCGCGAACACGTAGATCGCGCTGATCAGCGCCGCGACCGGAATGATTTCGTAGAAACGCGACGGCGTTTGCAGCGCGACGCGCAGCACCGCGTACTGAAACTTGTAGTTGCCGTGGCCGACCGAGTTCAGTTCGTTGATCAGGTCGAAGAAGAAGAACAGACCTGAAAATGCAAACAGGATGAACACGAACGTGAGATAGATCTGACGCGCGAAATACCTTTCATAAATGCGCATCGCTCAGGCTCCCTGCGAACGGCTGAACATGGCGCGCGTAAATAGCGGCCGGTTGCGCACCCGCATCCAGAAGATGAACGCGACGATCCCGAGCACGATCACGTGCAGGATCACGAGCCCGACGCCGAACGACATCTTGCCCTGCTCGATCCACGCCTGCACGACGTTCAGCAGATTCGAATAGGTGAGGTAGATCAACACGGCCATCACGAGGTTGATCGTGCGGCTGCGCCGCGGGTTCTGGTGCGCGAGCGGAATGGCGAGCAGCATCAGGTTGATCGCGATCAACGGAAGACCCGCGCGCCACGCGAATTCGGCGAGGTTCTCTTTAGTGGGATTGCGCAGCAGCGTGAGCGTCGGCAAGCCGGTGGTGGTCGGCGTATTGACGACCGGCTGGCTCTGGATCTTCACGCCGTAGCGCTCGAACTCCATGATGCGGAAATCGGGGTGGCCCGGTTCGCCGTCGTAGCGGCGGCCGTTTTCCAGCACGACGAAGCGGTCGCCGTTCTTGTGCGTCTCGATGTGGCCGTTCTTCGACACCACGACGTTGACCTTGCCGCCCTCGGTGCTCGTCACGAACACGTTTTCCACATGCCCCTGGTCGGGCGACATCTTCTCGATGAAGAACACGCGATGCGTGGTCGGCGATTCGCGGAACTGCCCCGGCGCGAGCAGCGAGACTTCGTCGCGCTGCTGGAAGCGCGCCCGGATCAGCTTGCTCTGCTGGTTCGACCACGGCCAGCCGACGAACACGAAGAACATGATCAGGATGATGATCGGCGTGGCGAAAATGCCGATCGGCTTGATGAATTGCGTGAGACTGACGCCCGAGGACAGCCACACGACCATCTCGGAGTCCTTGTACCAGCGCGTGAGCACGAACAGGATCGACACGAACAGCGTCGCGACGAGCATGATGGCCAGATAGCCGATCACGGTGAGGCCGATCAGGACCAGCACGTCGCGCGGGTCGACCTCGCCCGAGGCCGCGAAGCCGACGATGCGGATCATCATCGTCGTCAGCACGAGCGTGAGGAGAACCATGAACACGGCGCCAGCCGTGTACGCGAGCTCGCGCTGGAGGGAGCGTTCAAAGATCATTGTTGATGACGAGAGGGGGCGCTCACGGCGACGCGGGGGTGTTCGTTCCCGTCACGCCCCCGGTGCAGCCGCCGCGGGAAAAATAGCGGATAATTGCGGCTTTCATCCTAAGCCCAGATTTTATCCGAGGACAAGCGCGATGGACTTTAGCATAAAAGCCTGTGATTGGACCAAAGGCTCGACGAACGGTTTCCTGACGGGGAAATCCGATTGCATCGTGATCGGTGTGTTCGAGTCGCAAACGCTGTCGGGCGCCGCGCTGGAGATCGACGCGGCCACCAAGGGCCTGCTCACGCGCGTCATCAAGGCAGGCGACATGGACGGCAAGGCGGGTACCACGCTGTTCCTGCACGAGGTGTCGGGCATCGGCGCGTCGCGCGTGCTGCTCGTCGGGCTCGGCAAACAGGACGCTTTCAGTCAGAAAGCCTACGGCGAGGCGGTCCGCGCCGCATGGCGCGCGCTGCTCGGCACGAAGATCGTGCAGGTCACGTTCACGCTCGCGCAACTGCCGGTGCTCGAACGCACGGCCGACTGGTGTGTGCGCGCCGCGATCCTCGCGCTGCGCGAGCTGACCTACCGCTTCACGCAACTGAAGAGCAAGCCGGAGAACACGCCGCGCGCGTTGAAGCGCATCGTGTTCAGCGTCAACACCGGTGACGAGAAGGCCGCCAAGCTCGCCGCCAGGCAGGGCGCCGCGCTCGCCAACGGCATGGACCTGACGCGCGAGCTCGGCAATCTGCCGAGCAACGTCTGCACGCCGACCTATCTGGCGAACACCGCGAAGAAGCTCGCGAAAGACTGGAAGCTGAAGGTCGAGGTGCTCGGCGAGAAACAGTGTGAAGCGCTGAAGATGGGCTCGTTCCTGTCGGTCACCGCGGGCGCGGTCGAGCCGGCGCAGTTCATCGTGCTGCAGTACCAGGGCGCCGCCGCGAAGGCCGCGCCGGTCGTGCTGGTCGGCAAGGGCGTCACGTTCGACACGGGCGGCATCTCGCTGAAGCCGGGCGAGGGCATGGACGAGATGAAGTACGACATGTGCGGCGCGGGCTCGGTGCTCGGCACGCTGCGCGCGGTCGCCGAGATGGGCCTGAAGATCAACGTGGTCGGCATCATTCCGGCCGTCGAGAACATGCCGTCGGGCACGGCCACCAAGCCGGGCGATATCGTCACCAGCATGAAGGGCCTCACGATCGAGGTGCTGAACACCGACGCCGAGGGCCGCCTGATTCTGTGCGACGCGCTCACCTACGCGGAGCGCTTCAAGCCGGCCGCGGTCATCGACATCGCGACGCTGACGGGCGCCTGCATCATCGCGCTCGGCCATCACAACAGCGGCCTGTTCTCGAAGGACGACGCGCTCGCCGGAGAACTGCTCGACGCGTCGCGTGAAGCGGCCGACCCGGCATGGCGCCTGCCGCTCGACGACGAGTACCAGGACCAGCTGAAGTCGAACTTCGCGGACGTCGCGAATATCGGCGGGCGTCCGGCGGGCAGCGTGACGGCCGCGTGCTTCCTGTCGCGTTTCACGGATTCGTACCCGTGGGCGCATCTCGACATCGCCGGCACCGCGTGGAAGAGCGGCACCGCGAAGGGCGCGACGGGCCGTCCGGTGCCGCTGCTCGCGCAGTTCCTGATCGACCGCGCCGGCCAATGACGCGGTGCGGTAAGCGCGCGCACGGCGCGCGGCAAGCGGGGCGGAGCGGCCGATGACGAGAATCGACTTTCACTCGAACGTCGGCGATTCGCTGCTGTACGCGTGTCGCCTCGTGCGCAAGGCGTATCTGGCGGGCCAGCCGCTCGTCGTGCTGGCCGAGCCCGCGCGCCTGCGCGCCTTCGACGAAATGCTGTGGACCTTCTCGCCGCTCGACTTCGTGCCGCACTGCATGGCGGGCGCGCCGCTTGCCACCGACACGCCCGTCGTGCTGGCCACGAATCTCGACGACGTGCCGCATCATCAGGTGCTGCTCAATCTGGGCGCAACGGTGCCGGCGCAGTTCGCGCGCTTCGAAAGATTGCTCGAAGTGGTCGGTAACGCACACGAGGAACTCGTTGCGGGCCGCGAGCGCTATCGCTTCTATCGCGATCGCGGCTATGCTTTGAACAACTACAAGCAGGGCGGCTAGTTCGTTGCGCTGCGCGTCATGGCCGCGAGGAACGCGGCATGCGGACCGCCTGCCCTGGCTTCGACTCAAACACGGAGAGCGCACGTGTCCGATCCCCACGACAATTCGATTCCGGTCCTGAACGAGGTCCTCGTGCCGGGCCGCGCGCGCGAGACGCGCGAGGCGTCGACCGATGCCGCCGCGCCTGCATCCCAGCCGGGCGCCGAGCCCGCAAGCCCAGCCGTCGCGCAACCGGCGGCGGTGCCCGAGGCCGCTTCCCGCACGGAGCCCGCGTTCGTGCCACCGCCCGCGCATCGAGCCGACCCGACGCTGGCGCCCGAGCCGGTACTCGCGCCCCAACCGGTGCCCACGCCCGAGCAACTGAGTTCGCCGGAGCCCGTGCTCGTGCCGGAGCCGATGCCGACGCGAGAAGCCCCGCATGCGGCGGAGCATGAGCCTCTCGCGCAGACCGAGCTTCATCAGCCGCACGTGGCTGATCACACGCACCCGAGAAAACACGCACGGCCGCATCACGGCATTCATGTGCGACATGGGCATGACGACTTGCATGATGACTTGCGTGAGGACGTGGAGGTGTCGCCCGGCGTGTTCGATCGTACCGAGCCCTTCATACCGCTCGAAGCCGGCGCGACCGTGCCGCCGGATATCGACCATGAAGGCGCGCACGAAGGCGCTCCCGCTCAGCCCACGCTCGATGCCGACGCGCTCGCCGCACGTTTGCACGGACGCTTCCAGCGTTTTCTGACGGGCGAGGGGCGCGGCATCATCGAGGCGCGCTGCCGTGATGCAGTGCAGCAGCAAACGAGTCTGCTCGTGAGTCAGATCACGCGCGAGGTCGCGCAGACGCTCGAAGCCGAGATGACCGATTGGGTACGTGAAGCGGTGGAAGAAGAAATCGCGCGGCGCTCGCGTTGACGCCGCGGTGACCTGAGAGCGCCGTTATTTGAGCGTCAGCACCCAAGCCGCCAGCGTGGCCGCCTGATCGGGCGTCAGTTGCGTGTTCGCGGGCATCGGTACGGTTCCCCATACGCCGGTGCCGCCATCGAGGATCTTGCGCTTCAGATAGGTCGCGGCGTCTTCGCGTCCCGCATAACGGATAGCAACGTCGTGCAGCGCCGGCCCCATGAACGGGCGAGTGACCGAGTGGCAGCTCATGCAGTTCTTCTGCTGGGCGAGCGCGAGCCCGGCTGTTTCGGCACGGGCTGCGGGACTGGCGGCGCTCAATGCGGCGGCGAGCGCAACAGTGGCTGCCACGGCCGCGTACGACATCGATTTCATTATGGTCTCCGCCAGTGCAGATGCCCGGCTCGTGGTGCACGCATTATAAGAGCAAAGGGGCGCACGGATTTTCGTGCGCCCCTTGCGTTTTCGCGTAACGTGGCGGCGGGTTATCCCTGTCGGGGCGGGCCACGCCGGCCGCGGTCATTACCCCGTCACCGCCCCTCGATTCGCCGGCTGCGCGAGCGCGAAATACTTGGCCATCACGCCGCGTGTGTAGCGCGGCTTCGGCGCCTGCCATGCGGCGCGGCGGCGTTGCAGCTCGGCATCGTCGATGTTCAGTTGCAGCAGCAGCTGGTGCGCGTCGATCGTGATCGAATCGCCTTCCTGCACGAGCGCGATCGTGCCGCCGACGAACGCCTCCGGCGCGACGTGCCCAACCACCATGCCCCAGGTGCCGCCCGAGAAGCGGCCGTCGGTGATGAGCCCGACCGATTCGCCGAGCCCCTTGCCAATGATCGCCGAGGTCGGCGCGAGCATTTCCGGCATGCCGGGGCCGCCCTTCGGGCCAAGATAGCGCAGCACGACGACGTCGCCGGCGACGATCCTGTCGGCGAGGATCGCTTCGAGCGCGCTCTGCTCGTCGTCGAATACGCGCGCCGGGCCCGTGATGACGGGGTTCTTGAGCCCGGTGATCTTGGCGACCGCGCCGTCTTCGGCCAGATTGCCCTTCAGGATCGCGAGATGGCCTTCGGCGTAGAGCGCCTTGTCGATCGGGAAGATCACCTGCTGATCGCTGCGCGGCTTGGCTGGTACGTCCTTCAACTCCTCGGCGATCGTTTTGCCGGTGATCGTCATGCAATCGCCGTGCACAAGCCCGGCGTCGAGCAGGATCTTCAGCACCTGCGGAATGCCGCCCGCCTTGTGCAGATCGGTGGCGACGTACTGCCCCGACGGCTTCAGGTTGCAGATCACCGGCACTTTTTTGCGCATGCGCTCGAAGTCCTCGATCGTCCATTCGATCTCGGCCGCGTGCGCGATCGCCAGGTAGTGCAGCACCGCGTTGGTCGAGCCGCCGGTCGCCATGATCAAGGCAACCGCGTTTTCGATCGACTGCTTCGTGATGATGTCGCGCGGCTTCAAATCCTTCTTGACGGCTTCGACGAGCACACGCGCCGATTCGGCGGCCGAGTCGACCTTCTCCTGGTCGGGATTCGCCATCGTCGACGAATACATGAGCGACATGCCGAGCGCCTCGAACGACGAGCTCATCGTATTGGCCGTGTACATGCCGCCGCACGAACCGGTCGACGGACACGCATTTTTCTCGATGCCCTCGAAATCCTCCTGCGACATGCGGCCCGCCGTGAATTCGCCGACCGCCTCGAACGACGACACGATCGTCAGATCGGTGCCTTTCCAGTTGCCCGGCCGGATCGTGCCGCCGTACACGTAGATGCCCGGCACGTTCATGCGCGCGAGGCCGATCATGCCGCCCGGCATGTTCTTGTCGCAGCCGCCGATCACGACCACGCCGTCCATCCATTGCCCTTGCACGCAGGTCTCGATGCAATCGGCGATCACCTCGCGCGACACGAGCGAGTACTTCATGCCCTCGGTGCCCATCGACATGCCGTCCGAGATCGTCGGCGTGCCGAAGGTCTGCGGGTTCGCGTCGGCGCGCCTGATCGCGGTGACGGCCGCGTCGGCGAGACGCTGCAGGCCGGCGTTGCACGGCGTAATCGTCGAGTGGCCGTTGGCGACGCCGATCATCGGTTTGTCGAAATCCTCCTTCTGGTAGCCGAGCGCGTAGTACATCGAGCGATTCGGTGAACGCGCGATGCCTTGCGTGATGTTCTTCGAACGACGGTTGTAGGCCATGGGGAGCTCCAGTCTGGTTGTTCTGACGAAAGCGCGCGGCGGCGTCCGCGCGCGCATCCGTTCAGTGTAGTTCCGCCAGACCGTGCAAACCGGCGGTTTTGCGTGACACGCGTCGTGTGTATTATTCGCGGTTGTTCAGGTCGTAAAATATATCAATCATGCTGCCGACGATCCCCGACCTGCGCCAGTTGCGCTATTTCGTCACCGTCGCCGAGGAAAAGCACTTCGGGCGCGCGGCCGCGCGTCTGTCGATGACGCAGCCGCCGCTGTCGCAGGCGATCCGCGCGCTCGAGGAGACGCTCGGCGTCGAGCTGTTCGCGCGTACCAAGCGCTCGGTCGAGTTGACGGCGGTCGGCGCCGATCTGTTGCCGGAGGTGCAGCGGCTGCTCGCGGCCGCGGAAGGGCTCAGGCCGCTCGCGCAGAGCCTCGCGCGCGGCGAGGCGGGCGTGCTGTCGCTCGCGTTCGTGTCGACTGCAGATTACGGCCTACTGCCGCTGCTGCTGCGCGATTTCGGCGCGCGGCATCCGCGCGTGCGGCTCGAACTGACCGAGGCGACCAGCGACGTGCAGGTCGAGGAACTGGTGGCCGGGCGTATCGACGCGGGTCTGGTGATCGCGCCGCTGCCGTCGCGGCATGCGGCGCAGTTGTCGTGGCTGCCGATCGCGCGCGAGCCGCTCGTGATCGCGATGTCGACGGAGATGGCGCAAGGCTTGCGGGGCAGCGTGAACGCAAGCGGCAAGGGCAGCGCCGCCGAAGACCCCGCCGCCGAATGGCTCGACATGCCCGTCAGCCTGCGCGATGTCGCCGACGCGCCGCTCGTGATCTTCCCAAGGCGTCTCGCGCCAGGCTTTTATGACATCATTATGGATTGCTACGGCGTTGCGGGCCTCGCGCCACGGATCGGCCAGGAGGCGATCCAGATGCAGACCATCGTGAGTCTCGTGTCGGCCGGCATGGGCGTCGCGCTGGTGCCGCAATCGTTGCGTAACCTGCGGCGCACGGGCGTCGTGTACCGGCCGCTGTCCGAGTCGGTGCCCGCGATCGAGACGGGCCTCGTCTGGCGCAGCGACGAGGTCAGCCCGGTGCTGGCGGGCTTCATCGACATCGTGCGCGCGCATGCGGCGAGCGTCGCGTCGCGTGTCTAGATCCCGCTTCTGATTCCCTGTAAAAACTGCTTTCGAACCTGAACTGCCCATAACTACACGATGCTCATTCACCCCAATTTCGACCCTGTCGCCATCCATCTGGGGCCGCTCGCCGTGCGCTGGTATGGCTTGATGTACCTCGTCGCATTCGTCGCGGCGATCGTCGTCGCCCGGTTGCGGCTGCGGCTGCCGTACGTCGCCGCGCAAGGCTGGACCGCGAAGGATATCGACGACATGCTGTTCTACGGCGTGCTAGGTACGATCCTCGGCGGCCGGCTCGGCTATGTGCTGTTCTACAAGGCGAGCTTTTATTTCGCGCATCCGCTCGACATCTTCAAGGTGTGGGAAGGCGGCATGTCGTTTCACGGCGGCTTTCTCGGCGTGACGATCGCGATGATGCTGTTCGCTTATCAGCGCAAGCGCTCGTGGCTGCAAGTCACCGACTTCGTCGCGCCGATGGTGCCCACGGGCCTCGCGGCGGGGCGCCTCGGCAACTTCATCAACGGCGAGCTGTGGGGCCGCGTGACCGATCCGTCGGCGCCGTGGGCGATGCTGTTTCCCGGCGCCGCGCCTGACGACGCCACATGGCTCGCCACGCATCCGCAACTGGCCGCGCAATGGCATCTGAACGAAGTGTTCGCGCAATATCACATGCTGCCGCGACATCCGTCGGAGCTGTACGAGATCGCGCTCGAAGGCGTGGCGCTGTTCTTCGTGCTGATCTTTTTCTCGCGCAAACCGAAGCCGCTCGGCGCGATTTCCGCGATGTTCCTGATCGGCTACGGCCTGGCGCGCTTCACGGTCGAATTCGCGCGCGAGCCGGACGATTTCCTCGGCCTGCTCGCGATGGGGCTGTCGATGGGTCAATGGCTGTCGCTGCCCATGATTCTCGCGGGCATCGGCCTGATGGTGTGGGCGTATCGCCGTGGGCGTCGCGAGCAGGCGCAGGCGGTTGGCGCGAACTGAGCGGCGCTCGGCTAGCGTAGCGAGTGTTGCATGAAAAAACGCCACGGCATCGATGGATGCCGTGGCGTTTTCTGTTTGGGCTTGCGCTTGCGCGTCACTTCATCTGCACCGACCCCGACACGTTGACCGTCACCGTCGACGTGCCGCCTTCGAGCGACAGCGGCGCGCTCTTCGCGTCGGCGCCCATCGCGCGTGCGCTCATCATCATCATCGGACGCGGCATCACGCCGCTGTGATTCACGTTGACCTCGCGGATCGAATAGCCGCTAAAGCCGAACGCCTGCGAGGACGCCGCGGCCTGCTCGCGAAACGATTTGATCGCCTCGCCGCTGAGCCGCTGTTCGGCCGCGCGCTGCGCTTGCGGCGACAGCGAGAAACGCACGTTGCCAACCTGCATGATCGATGCCATCTGTCCGGCGAGCTTCGATGCCGCGGCGAAGTCGCGCGATTCGAGCACGACTTCCGTGCGGCCGCGCCACGTCGTGATGCGTCCGTCGCGGTCCGTCGACGGGAAGATCGAGAACGCGCCCGAGCGCGCGGTCACGCCGCTGACGCCGCGCGCTTTCTGCAATGCCGCGTCGGCGCGTTCGTTCAGCGTCGACGTCAGCGACGACGGCTCGCTCGCTTCCTGCTCGTAAAACAGCGTGATTTCGACTTCGTCCTGCGGGACTTCCGCGCTCGCCTGCGCATTCAGCGACAGCACGCCCGAGGGCTGCGGCATCATGGTCTGCGCTCGAGCGGTCGCAGGGTTCAGTGCGAGTGCCACAGGCGCGCCCAAGGCGAGCGCAAGTGCGAGGGACCGTGCGGTTTTTGTCGTCATGACTGGAATCCTTTTGAACAGGTTGTGCACGTTCGACGCGAGCGCCGGGTAGTGGCGCGCGGTTTGACGGATGCGCTGGTGAATGCATCGGCTTGCCGTCGAGCGGCCGGTTCGAGTTCACGCTTTCGTCGACCGATTAGGCGCGTTTTACCGACGCTTGGTTCCCCAATTAGTGCTTCGCCGCCGCATCGGAAACGATGACCTGGATGCGATCACGACAGGTGCCGCGTCGCGCGTTCGCCCTTAAACCAGCTGTTTAGTGATGAAGCGCCATTCGGCTTCGGTCACCGGCGTGATCGACAGGCGATTGCCTTTGGCGAGCACGCGCATGTCCTGCAATTCGGCATGCTCGCGCAGCGCGGCAAGCGGAATCAGCCCGATTTTCTTCTTGAACACGACGTCGACGAGCATCCAGCGCGGCGTTTCCGGCGACGATTTCGCGTCGTAGTACGGACTCTTTTTATCGAACTGCGTAGGGTCCGGATACGCGGTCGACGAGACCTCCGCGATGCCCGCGATGCCGGGCTCCGGACAGCTCGAATGATAGAAGAGCACGCCGTCGCCGACCTGCATCACGTCGCGCATGAAGTTGCGCGCCTGATAGTTGCGTACGCCGGTCCACGGCAAGGTGCGATGTGGTGCGTTGGCGAGGTCGTCGATGCTTGCTTCGTCCGGTTCGGACTTCATCAGCCAGTAGCGCATGAATCGGAGTGAGCGTGTGAGATTGAACGAAGCGCAACAACAGCAGGCGCGTACGGAAAAGCCCCTGAAAAAGGCGCTCAAACGAAAAAACGACGACCAAAGAAAAACGGCATCGAACCGAAGTCCGATGCCGTTCCAGATAAGGTCCCCGCCTTAGCCGCTAGGCCGGCATCCTGAACCGAGGGTTCAGAATTGGTCGCAGTTAGCAACACTTCGGGTACATCAGACTGAGTGACGCGCACACCCGTGCTACAAATTTCCGCAACCGTGCACATGGCATTGGTTCAAGGAATGTATGACCTTGGCGAACCAGGCAGGGAAGCTAAACCGATGAAGCTACAACCCAAACCGTTCAACACGTGACCGATTCGAAACCGGCCCACTACTGCTTACTGCAAGCTGTACTGCTCGATCACAGTACCTAGCTGTTCGTTCATTTGCTGCATTGTACGCCGGATTTCTTCAGCGGGAAATGCTTCTCCGTGTCGCACGCTGCTTTGCAGCTTAAGCAGTTCCGATGCCAGCGACAGCGCAGCCATCACCGCGATGCGATCGGTGCCGCGCACGTTGCTGCCGCTGCGGATTTTCTTCATCTCGGCGTCGACGCGCGCGACCGCCTCGAGCAGCGCGCCTTCCGTTTCCGGCGAGCAGGCGAGACGATAGGGTACTTCGAGAATCGATACTTCGATCTGCTTGGTGGTCATGCGCTTTCTCCGTGTCGGCTCACGTCGCTTTCCGCTTCCTCGTGTCCGGGCTGGGCGGACTCGAGCAGATCGAGCTGGTTATCCGGTTCGCTGCTCGCGCGTGCGCGCGGCAATTTTTCGAGAATGGCATTCAGGCGCACCTGAGCGTCGTCGATCTTGGCGGACAGCGCGTCGCGTTCCGCCTGCAGTGCGTCGCGCTCTTCGCGCAATTGCGCGAGTTCCGCATGCGTGGCTTGCACTTCGGCACGCGTTTGCGCGAGCTGCTCTTCGAGCGCGAGCCGCGCTTCGTTGTGGCGCTGGCTGATCGCAATCAGCTTGCCGATGTTCTGGGAGAGTGATTCGAGTTCGGTGAGCATGTGCTGCGTCCTCTAAAGACATCGCATTTTAGCGCGGAATATTACAGGTTCCGACAATTGTCTCGTTTCGAGACGTAACAGCATCGCTACGTGCAGGTTCGTTGCGTGTCGTGTCGTCGACCATAAGGTAAAAAACCGGTAATCCATCGGACAATAACCTGCATTCAACAGAACCGATTGCGCTCCGGTTGACCTTTCTTGACGCCCCGCGAGGCCGCTCGTAAACTTCCCGCACTCTGGTGCCCGCGCGCGCTTCTCGGCGCGCGCAGTTAAACGGGAAGCAGGACGCGCGCGGTGCCAAAACCGGATGCGCGAACCTGCGCTGCCCCCGCAACGGTAAGCGACCGCATGTGATGTGCTCATGCAGGTCGGTCCTGGTCGCAAGGTTGGAAGTTCAACGTGCGAGTGTGCCACTGCGCGTCACGCGTGGGAAGGCGGGATCGATGTGTCGTAGCCCGGATACCGGCCAGAAAAGAGGGACGTCCCCCGCGAAAACGTTGAACAAGGGGACGCCTCGTGACGCGTCGGCCTGCGGGGAAGCAGGCCGCGCACGCTATCCACAGGAATGTCATCCCATGCTGTCCCCCATCGCCCGCGCAACGCTGCTCGCGTTCGCGAGCCTGCCGCTCGTCGTGCATGCGCAAAGCGCCGAGCCCGCGTCTTCGTCCGCGACGGATGCAACCGCTGCGAGCGCCGCAAACGTTGCCGACGCGGCCAATCTCACTTCCACCGATGCGTCGGGCAACGTGCTGTCGCCGATCGTCGTGACCGCGCAACGCGGACCGCAAGCGTTGCGCGATGCGATCCCGCAGACCACGCAGTTCGATCAGCAGGACATCGCCGACACGACCGCGACCGATCTGCCCGGCCTGCTGCAACTCGCGCCAGGCGCGCAAATCTCGCGCACGGGTGGCCCCGGTTCGACCACGAGCCTCTTTCTGCGCGGCGCATCGTCGACGCAATCGCTGCTGCTGATCGACGGCGTGCGCGTCGATTCGGTGAGTCTCGGCTCAGCTCAACTCGCGCAGATTCCGCTCGATCAGGTCGATCACGTCGAAGTGGTGAACGGCAACGTGTCGGCGTTGTATGGCTCGGGCGCGATCGGCGGCGTCGTGCAGGTGTTCACGAAAGACGGCGGCGATCATCCGCCGCGTTTCAATTTTTCGGTCGGCTACGGCAGCTATCGCACGCAGACGCAAACGGCCGGCGTGAACGGCGCGCTCGATCAGGACGGCCGCACGACTTTCAATATTTCGCTCGCGCGCACGAAGGACGACGGCTTTTCGTCGCTCAATCCGCTCGAGGCGCCGAACGCGAATCCGAACGCAAACGGCAATCTGAACGAGAGCATCAGCGCGTCGCTGCGTCACAAGTTCACCGACAGGTGGGACGCGGGCGTCAGCTACTTCCAGTCGAACAACGACAACAGCTACGACAATGCGTACGGCGAGCCCACCGATCTGAACAATCTCTATAGCAAGGTGCGTCAGGTGTCGGTATTCGCGAACGGCAAGCTGACCGACTGGTGGACCACCCACGTCACGCTCGCCGAGGGCGACGACCGCAGCGTGTCGAACACCAATGGCATCTACAACGGCCGCTTCGATACCGACAATCGCCAGTACACGTGGCAGAACGATTTCGCGCTCGCCGCGAACCAGAAGCTGCAACTCGGCTACGAGCATCTCGACCAGACGCTCGACTCCGACACGTTCGCCGCGCCCGACCGTCACGTCGATTCGGTCTTCGCGGGCTACAGCGCGCGCTTCGGCCGCAACCAGATTCAGGCCAACGTGCGACGCGACCAGTACTCCGATTTCGGTGGAGCGAACAGTTACTATCTCGGCTACGGATTCGACATCACGTCGCGCTGGAAGGTAACCGCAAGCTATTCGGATGCGTTCCGCGCGCCGAGCTTCGACGATCTGTACTATCCGATCAGCGGCAACCCGTCGATCCAGCCCGAGCGCAGTCATTCGGTCGAAGCCGGTTTGCAGTACGCGACCGATGCGCTCGGCGTGATGCGACTGAACGCATTCCAGACGCGCTATACGAATCTGATCGACTACGTGCAGACGATCCCCGGCATCTACCTCGCGGAGAACGTCGGCCGTGCGAAGGTGCAGGGACTCGAGGGATCGTGGAGCGGTCATGTCGGCAAGACCGACGTGCGCGCAACGGTGACGCTGCAGAACCCGCTCGATCTCGACAACGGTACCGACCTCGTGCGGCGCGCGCGTCGGTTCGGGTCGTTCGCGGTGAACCGCAGCATCGGTGGCTGGCGGGTTGGCGGCGAGTGGATCGTCAGCGGTCCGCGCACCGATAGCACCGGCAACCTCGGCGGTTATGGCATCGTGAATCTGTCGGCGCGCTACAACGTCACCAAAGCTTGGTACGTCAGTGCGCAAATCGACAATCTGTTCAACAAGGATTATGAAACGGCCTACTCGTATAACTCGCCGCGACGCGGTGCGTATCTCACGCTCGGCTGGCAGCAGCAGTGACGCGCGCGCCGGGGTGGCCGCATGCGTGAGCGCACGCGGATGAGTCGCGCGTCCGCTTCGCTGCGTGCCGCGATGGCGACGCCGCGCCCGATGAACGCGAAACGCGCGGCCGCGATCTGGCTCGGCCTCGCGTTCGCCGCCATCGCGGTGCTCGGCGCCTCGCTGGTGCTTGGCAGCGTGCCGCTCGCGCCGTCGCGCGTGCTTGCGGCGCTCGTGCCGACGCACACGTTCGGCGGCACGGGCAGCGACGATCTCGCCGGCGAAATCGTGCGTACGTTGCGTTTGCCGCGCGCGCTCGCGGGCTTCGCGTGCGGCGCGTTGCTCGCGCTCGCCGGCGCGCTGCTGCAGGTGCTGCTGCGCAATCCGCTGGCCGAGCCATACGTGCTCGGCGTGTCGGGCGGCGCGGCGACGTTCGCGCTCGTTGCGATGATTGCGGGCGGCGCATGGTGGCTCGTCGATGCGAGCGCATTCGCGGGTGCGTTCGTGTCGATCCTGCTGGTGCTCGGCCTCGCGCGTCGCGAGCTATGGCGCGGCGAGCCGCAGGACACGTCGCCCCGTTTGCTATTGACCGGCGCGGTGATCGCGGCCGGGTGGGGCGCGCTGATCACGCTGCTGCTCAATCTCGCGCCCGACAGCCGTCTGCGCGGCATGCTGTTCTGGCTCACCGGCGACCTCAACGGCGGCGCGCTGCCGTGGACCGCGCTGATGGCGCTCGCGCTCGTGCTGCTCGCGATCGTGCCGGCCGCGCCGCGTCTGAACGTGTTGCTGCGCGGCGACGCGGCCGCTCAGGCGTTGGGCGTCGCCGTGATGCCGCTGCGTTTGCGTGTGTACCTGGTCGCGTCGCTGGCGGCGGCCGCGGCGGTGACGACCGCGGGCACGATCGGCTTCGTCGGTCTCGTCGTGCCGCACATGCTGCGGCTCGCGTTCGGCAACGATCAGCGCATGCTGCTGCCGGCGGCCGCGCTCGGCGGCGGTGTCGCGGTGATGGGCGCGGATCTGATCGCGCGGACCGTGATCGCGCCCGCGCAATTGCCGGTCGGCGTGATCACGTCGCTGGTCGGCGTACCGGTGTTCCTGTGGATGTTGCTCAAACGCCGCCGATGATACGAGCCAAACCCAGCCCCGCCTGTTCGATGCTGAGCACGCAGCGCCTGACGTTGCGCGCCGGCGCGCGCACCTTGCTCGACGCGTTCACGCACACGTTCCATGCGGGCGAAATCTGGTGCATCGCCGGGCCGAACGGCGCGGGCAAGACCACCTTGCTATCGACGCTGGCGGGGCTGTTGCATCCGGCGGCGGGCCATGTCGAACTCGATGGCGTGCGCGTGGCCGACTGGCAGCCGCTGCCGCTCGCACGGCGCCGCGCGCTGATGCCGCAAAGCGCGGCCGATGCGTTCAACGCAAGCGTGCTCGACATCGTGCTGCTGAACCGCTTCCCGCATCTGGGCGGCTGGGGCTGGGAGCGCGACGAGGATCGCGCGGCCGCGCGGGCGGCGCTCGAACGGCTCGGCCTTGCGGACTTTGCGGCGCGCGACGTGCTGTCGCTATCGGGCGGCGAGCGTCAGCGCGTTGCCCTCGCGGCGGTGCTGTGCCAGGACGCGCCGCTGTTGCTGCTCGACGAACCGTTGTCGCATCTCGACCTGCATCATCAGGTCGACTGTCTCGAAGCGCTCGTCGCATGGACGCGCGAACCGCGCCGTAGTGTGCTGTTCTCGTGCCACGATCTGAACCTCGCGCGCCGCTTCGCGACGCACGCGTTGCTGCTCGACGGCGCGGGCGGCGCGTATGCGGGCCCAGTGCGCGACGTGCTGACGCCCGCGTTGACGAGCCGCGCGTTCGGCTATCCGCTGATTCTGATTCGCGACGGCGAGCACGAGGCGCTGATACCCGCGCCGCGCGCGCGTCACGAATCGCCTGCCGGCCATGACGCACAGTCAGGCTGATATTTATTCCTATCCCTTGTTTCGATCACACCTATGACTCGCATCCCACACCCAGCCGGTTTGCCCGAAGTCGCGCCGCTCGATCAGACGCTACGCGCCGAGCTGCAGCGGATCATCGATACGCGCACCAAACCGCCCGGCAGCCTCGGCCGGCTCGAAACGCTCGCGCGCCAGATGGGCCTGATCCAGCGTAGTACGCGTCCCACCGTGCAGCGTCCCGCGATGATCGTTTTCGCGGGCGACCACGGCATCGCCGCCGAAGGCGTGAGCCCCTATCCGCAAGCGGTGACCGCGCAGATGGTCGCGAACTTCATCGCGGGCGGCGCGGCGATCAACGCGCTCAGTCGCGTCGCGGGTCTCGAACTCGAAGTGGTCAACGCGGGCATCGCGACGCCGCTGCCGTCCACGGACCGACTCGTCGACATTCCGGTCGGGCCCGGCACGCGCAACTTCGCACACGAAGCCGCGATGACGCACGCCGAAGCGCTCGCCGCGATGCAGGCGGGCGCCGCGCGCGTGCGTCATCACGCGGCGCTCGGCACGAACGTGATCGGCTTCGGCGAGATGGGCATCGCGAACACCTCGGCGGCCGCGTGTCTGATGAGCCGCCTGTGCGGCTTGCCGATCGACGACTGCGTCGGCCGCGGCACGGGTCTCGACAATGCCGGACTCGCGAAGAAGCGCAACGTGCTCGCGGCGGCGCTCGCGCGCCATGCGGATGCACGCGCGCCGCTCGACGTGCTCGCGACCTTCGGCGGCTTCGAAATCGCGATGATGGCGGGCGCGTATCTGGCGGCCGCCGAGGCGCGCATGACCATCCTCGTCGATGGCTTCATCGCGACGTCCGCGCTGCTGGTCGCCGATGCGTTCTCGCCCGACGTGCGCGAGTACTGCGTGTTCGCGCATGCGTCGAACGAGGCCGGGCATCGGCGCATGCTCGATCATTTCGGCGCGCAGCCGCTGCTGTCGCTCGACATGCGGCTCGGCGAAGGCACGGGCGCCGCGCTCGCGGTGCCGTTGCTGCGCGCGGCGGTGGCCTTCGTCAACGAGATGGCCAGCTTCGATTCGGCGGGCGTCGCCGATCGCGAACCGTGAAGCGCGCGAGCACGCGCTTCGCGATAACGCGAAGCTCGGCCCGCAGCGCCGTGAACCTGCACTCGCCACATTCATGAACCCGCTCGCGGAACTGCGCTATTTCTTCACGGCGCTCGGTTACTTCACGCGCGTGCCCGTGCCGCGCTGGGTCGGTTTCGAGCCGCATTATCTGAACGCCGCGGCGCGCTATTTTCCGCTCGTCGGCGTGTTGGTCGGCGGCTTTAGCGCGCTCGTCTATCTGGCCGCGCTGCGCGTGTTTCCGGCGAGTGTCGCGGTGCTGCTGTCGATGGCCGCGTCGCTCGTGGTCACGGGCGCATTTCACGAGGACGGTCTCGCCGACTGCATCGATGCGTTCGGTGGCGCCTATACGCGCGACGAAGCGCTGCGCATCATGCACGACTCGCGCATCGGTGTTTTCGGCGCCATCGCGCTCGTGATCGCTCTGGCGATCAAGTGGCAAACGCTCGCGGCATTGCCACCGCTGCGCGCCGCAAGCCTGATGCTTGCGGCGCATGGCGCGAGCCGCGCGTGCGCGATCAGTTACCTGGCCACGCTCGACTATGTGCGCGCGGCCGGCAAAGCCAAGCCGGTCGCGCAGCGTTTGAGCGGGCCGGCGCTGTTGTGCGCCGTGCTGTTCGGGCTGCCGTGGCTGCTGTGGCCGAACGGCCCCGGCATGCCCGACTGGCGTTTCGCCGCGCTCACGTGTGCTGTGCTGTTCGCGCTGCGCTTTGCAATGGGCCGTTATTTCGTCAGACGCATCGGCGGCTATACCGGCGACTGCCTCGGCTTCGCGCAGCAGATCTTCGAATTGAGCATCTACCTGGTGGGGCTTGCATGGATATCGTCCTGATTCGACATCCCGCTGTCGCGCTCGAGGCGGGGGTGTGTTACGGCCATAGCGATGTCGCGTTGGCGGAAAGCGCCGAGGTCACGTCCAATGCGTTGGCGGTGAAGCTCGCGAGCTTGCAGGTGCCGGCGCCGCGTGTGCTGATCACGAGTCCGCTTACGCGCTGCGCCGCGCTAGCGACCGAGATCGCGAACGACTTCGGCTGCGTGGTCAGCCACGACGAGCGCCTGAAGGAAATGGATTTCGGCGAGTGGGAAGCGCAGCGCTGGGATACGATCGATCGCGCGCTGCTCGACGACTGGGCCGCCAATTTCGAACATGCGCGCGCGCACGGCGGCGAGAGCGTCGCGCAATTCGTCGCGCGTGTGCGAGCGTGGTTCGATGCGTTCGCGCTGACGCGCGAGCTGTCGCCCGCATACGTGGTCACGCACGCGGGCGTGATGCGCGCGATCGCGTCGTGGGTGCTGGAGGTGCCGCTCGCGCATTGCCTGCAGTGGTCGCTAGATATGACGGGGATCGTCTGGTTGCGACGTAACGACGAGACGCTGCAGTGGTCGCTCGTGCGATGGAATGCGTGACCCGCGTGGTCATCCGGAAAACCGATCTTTTTTCTCGCCACACGCGGCGCCGTCATGGTGCGGGCTGCTTGCTGCGCGAGCGCGCCAGTTCGAGGTCCTCGCACAGTTGCCGCGCGCCTTGCGCGATGCGCGGCGCGGGGCGATTGATCAGATCGCCGTCGATCGCAAACAGGTTGTTGTTCGCGACGGCCGCGAGGCCCGGCCATGCGCGCCATGTGTCGAGTTGCGGCAGCATCGTGTCGGGCCGCGTCGCGCCGGGCGCGGCGGTGACGATCGCCTGCGGATTCGCCGCGAGCACCGCTTCGATCGACACGGTCGGCACGAGCGGCTGCAGGTCCGCGAACACATTGCGGCCGCCGCATAGCGTGATCACGTCGCTGATCATGTGCTCGCCGTTGAGCGTCATCAGCGGCCGGTCCCATACCTGATAGAAGACCCTGACGGCCGGGCGGTTCGCATACCGCGCGCGCAGACGGGCGATGTCGTCGCGGAAGGCGGCCGCCGCCGCATCCGCGCTCGCCGATGTGCCGAGCAGCCGGCCGAGCTTGGTCAGCGACACGGCGATATCGTCGAGACGGCGCGGCTCGCTGAAAAAGAGCGGCACGTGTAGCTCGCGCAAGCGTTCGAGCTGGCGCTGCGCGTTGCCGTGCCGCCACACGACGATCAGGTCCGGTTTCAGCGCGACGATGCGTTCGAGGTCGAGCGCCTTGTTGTCGCCGACGCGCGGGAGTTGCTTCGCTTCGGGCGGATAGTCGCTGTACGACACGGCGCCGACCATCTTCGGGCCGCCGCCCGCGGCGTACAGCAATTCGGTCACGTGCGGGGCGAGGCTGATCACGCGCCGCGCGGGCGCGGCGAGCGTGACGGTCGCGCCGCTGTCGTCGGTGACGGTGATCGCGGCGTGCGCGCTCAGCGCGGTCAGCGCGAGCGCTGCGGCGCCGAACCAATGGATGAAGCGGTGCGCGGGCGGGGCAAAGCGGATGGAACGAGCAAAGCGGATCATCGGACGAGGGCGGATCACGAAGCGTTGAGCGGCTTGGGTGCGAAGGTCACTGCGCTAACTCGACCGCGCGGTATCGATCGAGTCAACCGCCTGTTGCAACTGTTGCTCGAAGCGGGTCCATTCGGCTTCGTCGCCCGGCAGCCCGAAGCGCACGCTGGCCGATGGCACCCGAAGCGATGGCGGAAAAAGACGCGTCCACACGCCGCGCCGCGCGAGCGCTTCATGCAACGCGGCGGCGCGCGCATCGTCGGTCCATGCGAAAAGCGGCGTGCCGCGTGTCGCGAAACCATGCGCATGCAACAGCCCGGCAAGCCGCGCGCTGTCGCCGATGAGCCGCTCACGCATGCGCGTTTGCCACGCGCCATCGTCGAACGCGGCGCTCACCGCATGACGCGCGGGACCGCTGACGGTCCACGCCCCCAGCCTGTCGCGCAACGCGGCGAGCAATGCGGGCGCGCCCAGCACGAAGCCGGCGCGCACACCCGCGAGCCCGAAGAACTTGCCGGGCGAGCGCAACACGACGAGCCCGTCCCGGTGCGTATGCGCCGCCAGCGACGCGACCCGCGCGGCCGGCAGCGTATCGGCGAACGCTTCGTCGACGAGCAGCGTGCCGCCGCGTTCGCGCAACTGCGTGTGCCAGTACAGCAGCCTGGCGGCATCGATATGCGTGGCGGTCGGATTGTCGGGGTTGACGATCGCGACGTGCGTGAGCGCGGCGGGCAGCGTGTCGCGATGCACCTCGAGCGGCGCGACCGCGTGTCCGGCGCGCGCGAACGCGGGCGCGTACTCGCCGTAGGTCAGCGGCGCGATGCCGACCGTCGCGGGCGACAGCAACGCGGGCAGCGCGCGAATCGCCGCCTGGCTGCCGGCGACGGGCAGCACGTGCGCGGCATCGGGCGCGCCGTAGTAGCGCGCGGCCCGCTCGGCGAAGCCGTCGCCTTCGTCGGGCAAACGGCGCCACGCGTCGGCGGGCAGCGGCGGCACCGGATAGCCGTGCGGATTGATGCCGGTCGACAGATCGAGCCACTGCGCGTACGCAATGCCGTAGCGCGCCGCCGCTTCGTGCAGGTTGCCGCCGTGCGCGATCGGGCCGCTTGCGGCGTGCTCGCGCGGTTGCGTCCAGTCGCTCATGCGCTCATCCCATCGCTACGCGCGTCGTTCCGCTCAGCCATGAAACGGCACGCTCAACAACGCCAGCACGATCAGCACGGCCAGCCAGAAAATCACCGTGCGTTCGACCAGCATCAACGCGGCGCCCACATGACGCGCCTCGGCGGGACGCCCGAAGCCCAGCGTCGGCCGGTGCTCGAGCGTGCCGTGATACACGGCCGGCCCGCCGATCAGCACGTTCAGGCTGCCGGCGCCGGCGGCCATCACCGGGCCCGCGTTCGGGCTGTCCCAGCGCGGCGCTTGCTCGCGCCAGCAGCGCCAGGCGGTCAGCGTGTCGCCGAGCAGCGCGTAGCTCGTGGCAGTCAGCCGCGCGGGAATCCAGTTCAGCACGTCGTCGATGCGCGCGGCGGCCCAGCCGAAGCGCAGATAGCGCGGCGTGCGATAACCCCACATCGCGTCGAGCGTATTGGCGAGGCGAAAGCCGAGCGCGCCGGGCCCGCCCGCGAGCGCGAACCAGAACAGCGCGCCGAAGATCGCGTCGTTGCCGTTTTCGAGCGCCGATTCGATCGCGGCGCGCGCGAGCGCGGCCTCGTCCGACTGCGCGGTGTCGCGCGAGACGATCCGCGCGGTCAACTCACGTGCCGTGGCCAGATCGCGTTGGCCGAGCGCCCGCGCGATCGGCGCGATGTGATCGCGCAGGCTGCGCGCGCCGAGCGCGAACCACAGCAGCGCGACATGCAGCGCGCAGGCCGCGAACAACGGCAGCACGGCGACGAGCCACCACGCGATCAACACCGGCGGCAGAACCGCGAGCGCCCATGCGAGCAGGCCCCTGAGCCGCAGACGCCGGTCGTGATTGAAGCGCGCCTCGATACGCGCCGCCCAGTTGCCGAACCCGACCAGCGGATGCCGGCGGCCCGGCTCGCCGAACCAGCGGTCGACGGCGACGCCCGCGACCGCGAGCGTCGCGACCAGCGGCATGGTCAGCGGCGGCATCACATGCCGCTCGCGCTTTTCAGCGCGAGCGGCAGTCCCGCGACCATCAGCGTGGCCGCGCTGCTCAACGCTGCGATGCGCTGATTCAAGCGCCCGAGTTCGTCGACGTAAAGACGCGTGGCTTCGCCGAGCGGCACGACGCCGAGGCCGATCTCGTTGCTGACGACGATGATCTTGCCGCGCGCGCCGGCGAGCGCCGCTTCGAACGCGGCGGCCTGCTCGTAGTAGTGCGACAGCGGCGCCGCCGCGCCGTCGGCGGGACATAGCAGGTTTGCGAGCCACAGCGTCAGGCAGTCGATCAGCAGACACCGGCCCGGCGCGTCGTGTTGCGCGAGCGCGCCGGCGAGGTCGTCGTCCGCTTCGACGAGCCCCCAATGCGCGGGCCGCCGCTCGCGATGATGCGCAATGCGCGCGTTGAATTCGGCGTCGTCGGTGACGCGGGCGGTGGCGATGTAGATGACGGGGAAGGCGCTGTCGCTGGCGAGCCGCTCGGCATGCGCGCTCTTGCCCGAGCGGGCGCCGCCGAGGACGAAGGTGAGGTCGCGGGGAGTCATCCTATGATTGTACCGGCGCGATGGGATAATGCCGCTCGATTGCATTGCAATGCCACTGTCCATCTTCCACCTGCACCGCCGTGACCCGAATGACCATTCCTCCCGACACCCTGCCCGTGCCGCGCGGCACGCTGATGATCCAGGGCACCACGTCCGACGCGGGCAAGAGCACGCTGGTTGCGGGACTGTGCCGCCTCGCGCGGCGCGCGGGTGCGCGGGTCGCGCCGTTCAAGCCGCAGAACATGGCGTTGAACAGCGCGGTGACCGTCGATGGCGGCGAGATCGGCCGCGCGCAGGCATTGCAGGCGCTCGCCGCGGGCATCGACGCGCACACCGATCTGAACCCGGTGCTGCTGAAGCCGACCAGCGATCGCGGCGCTCAGGTGATCATCCACGGCAAGGCGCGCATCAATCTCGACGCGCGCGCGTATCACGACTACAAGCCGGTCGCGTTCGAGGCGGTGCTGGAGTCGTATGCGCGGCTGCGCGCGTCGTACGACACGATTTTCGTCGAAGGCGCGGGCAGTCCGGCCGAGATCAATCTGCGCGAGCGCGACATCGCGAACATGGGTTTCGCGGAGGCGGTCGACTGCCCGGTCGTGCTGGTCGCCGACATCGATCGCGGTGGCGTGTTCGCGCACCTGACCGGCACGCTCGCATGTCTGTCCGACAGCGAGCAGGCGCGCGTGCGCGGCTTCATCATCAACCGCTTTCGCGGCGACATCGGTCTGCTGAAGCCCGGGCTCGACTGGCTGGAAGCGAAGACCGGCAAGCCGGTGCTCGGTGTCGTGCCGTATCTGCATGGCCTGACGCTCGACGCCGAGGACATGCTGCCGCCCGAGCTGCGCGCGGCGGCGAGCGTTGATTCGCGCCGTCTGCTGCGCGTGGTCGTGCCGGTGCTGCCGCACATCAGCAATCACACCGACTTCGACGCGTTGCGCGCGCATCCGCAGGTCGATTTTCACTATGTGCGCGCGGGTACGCCGCCGCCGGCCGCCGATCTGATCATCCTGCCGGGCTCGAAGAACGTGCCGGACGACCTCGCGTTTCTGCGCGCACAGGGCTGGGACGACGTGCTGGCGCGGCATCTGCGCTACGGCGGCCGCGTGATCGGCATCTGCGGCGGCATGCAGATGCTGGGCCGCGAGATCGCCGATCCGCATGGCGTCGAGGGCGCGCCGGGCACCTTCGCGGGTTTCGGCTGGCTCGACTATGCGACGGTGCTCACGCGCGACAAGACGCTGAAGAATGTGACCGGGCGCCTGGCGCTGCCCGGCACGCCGGACGTCGCCGGCTACGAGATTCATATGGGCGAGACGCGCGGGCCGGCATTGGACACGCCGGCGCTGCGACTCGACCACGCTGGCCCGCACGAGGGCGGCGCGGAGTTTGGCCGTCCCGATGGCGCGATGTCCGCCGATGGCCAGATTCTCACGACCTACGTGCATGGGCTGTTCGACACGCCGGCCGCGTGCGCGGCGCTGCTCGCATGGGCGGATTTGAGCGATGCCGAAGCGCTCGACTATCCGGCGTTGCGCGAGGCGTCGCTGGAGCGGCTGGCCGATACGCTGGCCGGGCACGTCGATATGCGCAGGCTGTTCGCGGCGCTGGGGTGACGCTTTGCGCCGGTCTTCTTTATCGGCTTGAACGCGATTGCTGCGCGGGCGGTTCGCTCAGTACAACACCATCTGCGTGCAACGAAACAGCGCGATGGTCTTACCATCCGGACCGGTGACCGTCGCGTCCCAGACCTGCGTGCTGCGCCCAAGGTGCACACCCTTGGCGACCGCGCGGATCGTGCCCTGCGTCGCGGTGCCGAGGAAGTTGCTCTTCAGCTCGATCGTCGTGAAGTTGCGCGAGTTTTCGGGCAGATGCGCGATGCACGCGTAGCCGCACGCGGTGTCGGCGAGGCCGATCACCGTGGCCGCGTGCAGGAAGCCGTTCGGCGCGAGCAGCGCCTCGCGCACGGTCAGTTCGGCGACCAGCGTGCCCTGGTCCACGGTCAGCACGCGCAGGCCCAGCAGGTCCGGCAGCGTGCCCTTCTGGCGCTCCAGCAGGCGTTCGACGGTGTATTCCGGGCGTAGTTTGCTCATGAGATTTCAGGTCCTTCTCGAAAAAAACGGCGGGTTGGAGCGGCCGATTCGCGATGCGGGGGCTTCGGCCGCGCTGAATTTGTCGATATTATCAACGGCTGGACCGGCGGGCGTCCCTGGAAACCGGACTTCGAACGGCAGCGATCGTGGAGCCCGCCGGCGCCGGTCACAGCGGATCGGCGGGGACGGAGCAATAGCGCGGCAAACCGGCTGGCGGTGTCCAGCCTTCTTTCCGGGAGATTTCATGTCGGTGATCGTGGTGGCGAATCCGAAGGGCGGCGTGGGCAAGAGCACGCTAGCGACCAATCTGGCCGGCTATTTCGCCGCGGCGGGCGAATGGGTCGCGCTGGCCGACCTCGACAAGCAGCATTCCGCGCATGCGTGGCTCGAATTACGGCCCGCCACGCTGCCGAACATCGAAACCTGGGAGGTCAATCCCGACACGCCGGCCAAGCCGCCGAAAGGCCTCGAGCACGCGGTCGTCGACACGCCGGCCGGCCTGCACGGCAATCGCCTGAACATCGCGCTCGATCTCGCCGACAAGGTGATCGTGCCGTTGCAGCCGTCGCTGTTCGATATTCTCGCGACCCAGGAATTTCTCGAGCGGCTGGCGAAGGAAAAGGCGGTCAGGAAGGGCGCGATCGAGGTCGGCGTGGTCGGCATGCGCGTCGATGCGCGCACGCGCTCGGCCGAGCAGCTGCATCGCTTCGTCGAGGGATTGAAGCTACCGGTGCTCGGTTTTCTGCGCGACACGCAGAACTACGTGCAGCTCGCGGCGCACGGCCTGACGCTGTGGGACGTCGCGAAAAGCCGTGTGGAGAAGGATCTGGAGCAGTGGCAGCCGATCGTCGAGTGGACGAACGGCGCGGGGAAGAAGGGCTGAGGCGGGGGCTGCCCACCATCAGTCAAGCGTCAAGCTGAGCTTCGCTTAGCTCCAGGCCTGCGTGGGCACGTGGTCGCGGCTGCCCTTGATCCTGTTGTTTTCATCGACGAACACGAGGTCCGGCTTCCAGCCCGCCTTCAACTCCGCCTCGTCGACCACCGCGAACGCCGCGATGATGACCAGATCGCCGAGCTGCGCGCGACGCGCGGCCGAGCCGTTCAGCGAAATCATGCCGCTGCCGCGCTCGCCCTTGATCGCGTAGGTCGAGAAGCGCTCGCCGTTGTTGATGTTCCAGATGTCGATACGCTCGTTTTCGACGATATTCGCCGCTTCGAGCAGATCTTCGTCGATCGCGCACGAGCCCTCGTAGTGGAGCTCGCAGTGCGTGACCGCGACGCGGTGAATCTTCGACTTCAGCATATTGCGTTGCATGATCAATCCAATCCTGTGTGACTGCGCAGTGTAACTGTGTTCGCGCGGGCGGTTGCGGCGTCAGATTTCGAGGTTGTCGATGAGCCGGGTCGCGCCGAGCTTCGCGGCGGCCAGCACCACGAGCGGTGCGTTGGCGTCCTGCGCGCCGGGCGCGATCAGGTTCGAGCGCTTGCGGATCGCGATGTAATCGGGATTCCAGCCGCGCGTCGCGAGCGTCGCTTTGGCCGACTCTTCGAGTTTCGCGAAGTCGCGCTCGCCCGCGAGCACCGCGTCGCGCACCCGATTGAGTTCGGCGGCCAGCATCGGCGCCTCGCCGCGTTCGGCGGCTGAAAGGAACCGGTTGCGCGAGCTGAGCGCGAGGCCGTCGGTGTCGCGCACGGTTTCGGCGGCGACGATGTCGGTCGGCAGCGCGAACTGGTGGCACATCTGGCGCACGATCATCAGCTGCTGGTAATCCTTCTTGCCGAACACCGCGACGCGCGGCTGCACGCACGACATCAGCTTCATCACGACCGTGCACACACCGTGGAAGAAGCCGGGGCGGAATTCGCCCTCGAGGATGTCGCCGAGATCGTGCGGCGGATGCACGCGGTATTCCTGCGGCTCCGGATACATGTCCCTTTCGGTCGGCGCGAACAGCACGTAGACCCCTTCCTTTTGCAGCTTGTCGATGTCGGCTTCGAGCGTGCGCGGATATTTGTCGAAATCCTCGCTCGGGCCGAACTGCAGGCGGTTGACGAAGATGCTCGCCACGACCGGGTCGCCGTGCTGGCGCGCGAGGCGCATCAGCGACAGATGGCCCTCGTGCAGGTTGCCCATCGTCGGCACGAAGGCCGTGCGATTCTGGCCGCGCAACTGGTCGCGCAATTCATGGATCGAGCTGATGACTTTCATGATCGGACAGGGATAGGCTCGCGCGGCGCGCGATCCGGTTGGCGCGACACCTGGCGGAATCGCGCGGCTCATCGCCTCACCGGCAAATGACGGGTTCGGAGCGCGGATTGTAGTGGATTTGGGCAGCGGACGCACCGAAACGCGGCGGCACTTCCGAGCGGCGCGCGACGAGCTTGCCGCGCACTCCCCGCTGAGGCCCGCCAGGCTTCGCTGCGACGGTGTTCGTAGCGAGATTCCCACGGTCCGGCCGCGGTCCGGCCGTCAAGCGGCCGTCATTCAGCGCTCAGGCCGGTAGATACGCCAGTCGCACGTAAATCGGCGCGAACGGCTCCGCCTGGGTGATTTCGACGAGCGATTCACGGCACAGCTCGAGCATGGCGATGAAATTCACGATGACGACCGGCACGCCGCGGCTCGTGTCGAACAGATCGGAAAACTCGATGAAGCGCGCATTCTGCAACTGCCGCAGGATCAGGCTCATGTGCTCGCGCACCGACAACTCCTCGCGCGAAATCTTGTGATGCTGGACCAGCTTCGCGCGCTTGATCACGTCGGCCCACGCGGCGCGCAGGTCGTCGCTGTTTACGTCCGGGAAGCGCGGGGCGACACTCTGCTCGATGTAGACCTCGGCGCGCAGGAAATCGCGCCCAAGCTGCGGCAACTGGTCGATGCGTTGCGCGGCGAGCTTCATCTGCTCGTATTCGAGCAGGCGGCGCACCAGTTCGGCGCGCGGGTCTTCGGCTTCCTCGCCGGTGTCGGCCTTCTTGACCGGCAGCAGCATGCGCGACTTGATTTCGATCAGCATCGCGGCCATCAGCAGATACTCGGACGCGAGTTCGAGATTGGTCTTGCGCAGTTGCTCGACGTAGCCGAGATATTGCACGGTGACATCCGCCATCGGGATGTCGAGCACGTTGAAGTTCTGCTTGCGGATCAGATACAGCAGCAGGTCGAGCGGCCCCTCGAAGGTCTCGAGGAATACCTCGAGCGCGTCCGGAGGGATGTACAGGTCGTTCGGCAGCTTGAACAGCGGCTCGCCGTACAGACGCGCGAACGCGACGCCGTCGACCGTGTCGGGCGTCGAATCGGTGGCGGGCGCGGAAAGCGCGGTGTCGGACGGTGCCGGCGCTGGGCCGTGAACCGGGCCGTGTATTGGACCGTGTATCGGGCCGTGAAGCGGACCATGCACCTCGTCAGCGTGACTCATCGTCGGCGTGACTGGGGAGCTTAGAAGTTCTGGTAGTACGAGTAAGGCGTCTGCTCCACGCGCGAAGTTTTCTGCTCGGCGCGCTCTTCCAGATCGATCGGCTGTTTGTCCCACAGCAGTGCGCGGCCTTTGCGTTGCTCGGCCTCCAGATTGGGCTTCTGTTGCTTGAGCTGGTTCAGGAACTGGGTGATGTCCGATTGATACATGGCTCGACGTCCGTGGTGGGTAGGGTGGCGGCTCTCGGGCTGGCCGCTGCGCGGTGCCGCGGGGAGGGCGCCGTCGTCCGCGATTTTACCGCATGCGTCGCGGGCGGTCGAAAATCGCCGCGGGCCGCCCATTTTTGAGATGAAGCGCGGAGCTCCGCCAGGGGTACGAGACAGGCCGATCGGGGTCGCGTTGTGGTCAAATAGCATGCCTCGATCGCATGCGCGGCCGGGGCGCGAGAATTCACTCATTGAGGCCGGAGGTCCTGTTTGGCGGGAGGTACGATCGACATGCCGCGTGCGTTGCGCGGCGAGACCGGCCAGGCGCGCGGGCGCGCGCGTGAGCGCGAGGCGCTCGCGCGGTGCTGGCTACGTGCGTCGCTCGCCATCGGCCTCGGCCTCCTGATGTTGCTGCTCGCCGCGGGCAAGGCTCACGCGGCGAGCAAGGCACCGAGCTACAAGGTCGAGGTGGTCGCCGAGCCGCGCGCGCTGCGCCGGCTGCTCGAACAGCACCTCGATATCTCGCGTTTCGCGAAGCGGCCCGACGTCACCGACGACCAGTTCTCGTTCCTGATCACCGCGACGCCGCAGCAGGTGCGCGATCTCGCCGCGACGCAGGGCTATTTCTCGCCGCTCGTCAGCACCGACGTGCGCACCGTCGACAACCTGCGGCAGGTCACCGTGCGCGTGGAGCCGGGCCCGCAGACCAAAGTCACGTCGGTCGATCTGTCGTTTCGCGGCGCGGTGCTGACCGAAGACCCATCGCGCGAAAACGCGACGCGCTTCGCGTTCTCGCTGCACGAGGGCCAGCCGTTCTCGCAGGGCGCCTGGGACGACGCGAAGAACGCGTCGCTGCACGAGCTGCAATCGCGCCGCTACCTCGCCGCGAAGATCTACCACTCGGAGGCGCTGATCGATCCGCGCACGCACACGGCGAAGCTGTCGGTGATCTACGACAGCGGGCCGACCTTCACGATGGGCCAACTCGACGTGCAGGGCATGAAGCGCTATCCGGAGCGCATCGTCCACAACGTCAATCCGATCTCGCCGGGCGACATCTACGACACGCGCACTGTCGCCGAACTGCAGCGGCAACTGCAGAACACGCCGTACTTCGCGAGCGTCGCGATCGACCTCGACGACAACCCCGCCAAGCCGCTCGACACGCCGGTGCACGTGAAGGTGTCGGAGTTTCCGTATAACAGCTTCCGCGGCGGCGTCGGCTATTCGACCGACAACGGCCCGCTCGTGCAGGGCGGCTACACGTATCTGAACACGTTCGGCGCGGCGTGGCCGTTCACCGTCGAGGGCCGCGCCGACAACACGCAGCAATACGGGCAGATCCAGCTGTCGATGCCGCCGGGCCAGCACGGGTGGACCAATAGCGCGCTCGCGTCGTACACGACCACCGACGTCTCCGACACGCGCATCTACAGCATCCGCGGCGGTGTGCAGCGCTCGCGCACGTCGCAGTTCCTCGACTACAGCTATTCGCTGCTGTTCTACGACGATCAGCTCGACCAGAACGCGGCGCCGCCGAGCCGCGCGCACGCGCTGGTGCCGGGGTGGTCGTGGACGCGGCGCGACACCGACGACCCGCTGTTCCCGCGCCGCGGCAACCTGATCCACGTCGAGGCGGGCTTCGCGGTGAAAGGTCTGCTCGCCGACCAGTCGTTCATCCGCGGCTACGCGCGCGGCCAGCAGTATTTCCCGATCGGCGTCGACGACATCGTGCTGATCCGCGCCGAGCTCGGCGGCGTATTCACGAGCGGCAGCTCGAGCGGCATTCCGGCGTCGCTGCTGTTCCGCGCGGGCGGCTCGAACTCGGTGCGCGGCTACGGCTTCCAGAGCATCGGTAACAACGTCGCCGGCTCGATCCTGCCGACCAAGTACCTGCTGACGAGCGCGGCCGAATACCAGCACTGGTTCTCGCACAACTGGGGCGCGGCCGTATTCTTCGACATCGGCACCGCGACCGACACCTGGGGCGAAAAAGTTTTCTATCCGGGCGCCGGCGTCGGCGCGCGCTGGCGCAGCCCGGTCGGCCCGGTCAATCTCGATGTCGCTTACGGGATCCGCGATAACCGGGTGCGGCCGTATATCACGCTCGGCATCGCGTTCTGACGTTTTGACGATAACCCACTACCTTATTTGCCACCGTATTCACGCATGACCACCGACGTCACCGCCCCGCCCCCCGCGCAGCCGCCCGGCGCCATGCCGCCAGGACCGCCGGATGGGCAGCAGCCGCCCGACACGCCGCCGCCGAAGCGGCGCTGGGGCCGGCTGCTGCTGAAGTCGGTCGCGGGCACGGTGGTCATGCTGGTACTGCTCGCCGCACTCGCGGTCGGTCTGCTGTACGGGGCGCTGACGACCGAGCGCGGCACCGCGTACGCGTGGCACGCGGCCGTGAAGCTGCTCGGCGGCCGGCTCGCCGGCACGCTCGACGGCGGCACGCTCGCGCGCGGCGTGCAACTGCGCGACGTGCGCTGGCGCAGCCTCGACGGCAGCGGCACCGACATCGAGATAGACCGCATCGCGGGCAGCTGGGCGCTCGCGCGCGAGCCGTGGCGGTTCACGATCAACTACCTGCACGTCGGCACGATCGAGGCGCGCGTCGGCCCGTCGTCGTCGAGCACCAGCGAGCCGCTGAGCTTGCCGCAGGATCTGCAGCTACCGATGCAGCTGGAGATCCGCGACGTGCGGGTCGAGCGGCTGCTGTTGCACCAGGGCGCGTCGACGACGGAGCTGTCCAGCTTCGCGTTTCATGGGCGCAGCGACGGGCGTCATCACGAGGCCGTGATCGATCGGCTCGATACGCCGTTCGGGGCGCTGACGGCAGCGGCGAAACTCGATGGCGTGCGGCCGTTTCCGCTCACCGGCGAAGTCGGTTATGCGGGCAAGGTCAACGATGAAGCGGTGCAGGTGGCCGGCCATGTGAGCGGCACGCTCGAGCAGCTCGTCGCCGAGCTCGATGCGAGCGGCATGAAGCTTGCCGGCCACGCGCGGGTCGAAGCGGCGCCGTTCGCCGCGGTGCCGTTGCAGCGCGCGACGCTGAGCTTCGATCATGTGAATCCGCAGGCTTTCGCGCCGGGTGCGCCGCTGGCCGATCTGGCGGTGCGCGCGGAGCTGCAGCCGGTCGAGCAGGGCGCGGCGACCGCCCCTGGCACAGCCAGCGCGGCGAAACCGTCGGCCGCCAGCCATCCGCACCACATCTTCGGCGACCACCACGCGCCGGCCCAACCGGCGGCGGGTTTCGCCGTCGCCGGCCATGTCTCGATCGTCAACGCGAAACCCGGCGCAATCGACCAGAAACTGCTGCCGCTGATCGATGCGAACGCCGACGTGCGCCTCGACGCCCACACGCAGAGCATCTCGAACCTGAACGTGCGGCTCGTGCGCAACGCGACGCTCACCGGCGGCGGTGCGCTGAGCGGCCGGCACGGCCGGCTCGATCTGAGCGTCGCGCGGCTCGACCTGAACGCGCTGCAGGCGACCCTGCGGCCGACGCAGCTGTCCGGCCCGATCGGCATCCGCCTGAACGACGACATCCAGACACTGACGCTCGATCTCGCCGACCCCGCCGCCGCGCTGCGCGCCCAGGGCAAGATTACGTTCGACCCCGCACGCATCAGCTTCAACGACGTGCGTGTCACGTCGGGCCGTGGCCGCATCGATCTATCGGGCGCGCTGAAGCACGATGAGAACTCGACCTACAACCTGAAGGCGCAACTGACCGATTTCGATCCGCTGTCGCTGACCTCGCAGATGCCCGCCCGCACGCCTGTCACGACATCCGGCGCGTCCGCCGCGAGCGGCGCGCAACGCGAGCGGCAAGCGCAAGCCGCGGCGCTCGTGGGCAGCACCGCCGGCGCGAAGAGCGCGGCGTCCGGCGATCAGGCCGCCGCCATCGCGAAGAACACAGCGCAGGCCGCGGTGCAGACCGAAGTGCTCGAGCGCGGGACGCCACCGCCCGCGCATGGCGCGGGCCATGCGCCACGCGCGGCCGCCCATGCAGGTCCGCCAGCGCGCAGGATCGAGGCGCGCGTGAACGCCACGGTCACGGCAGCAGGTGTGCTCGCGCCGGTCTTCACGACGCGCGCCGAATTCACGCTCGGTCCGAGCGTCTACAACGACCTGCCGCTCACGGGCGGCGGCATGATCCAGCTGGCCGGCTCGCGAATCCTGCCGAGCCACGCGAATCTTTCGGTGGCGGGCAACCGGGTGAATCTGCAAGGCAGCTTCGGCGCGGCCGGCGACCGGCTGCGCTTCGGCATCGACGCGCCGCAGCTCGATCGGCTCGGCTTCGGCCTCGCGGGCGCGGTCGCCGCGGACGGCGACGTTACCGGCTCGTTCGCGCATCCGAACGTCACGCTGAATTACAAGGCCGACAGCGTCGTGTTCGCGAGCAACCGCATCGGCCATGCGGAAGGCCACGCCGAGTTGCGCGACGGCGCGAACGGCGCGCTCGCGTTCACGACCGACGCGCGCAACGTCAACGCGGGCGGCGTCGACCTCGCCACGCTGACCGCCCGCCTGTCCGGCACACGCGCGAACCACACGCTCGAAGCCGCCGCGACCGGCAAGCTGCAGGACCGACCGCTCGATCTGACGCTCGCCGCCAACGGCAAGCTGACCGACACGCGCGACGGCTCGCGCTGGGACGGCACCGTCACGCGTCTGCAAAATCGCGGCACGCCGGCGCTCAATCTCGAATCGCCGCTCGCGCTCAGCGCCGGGCCGGGGCACCTCACGCTCGGCGCAACGCGCCTGACGATCGAAGGCTCGGTGCTGACCCTGAAGTCATTCGCGTTCGATCACGGCCGCATCCAGTCGGCCGGTAGCCTGACCGATGTGTCGCTCGCGCACTTGCAGGAGCTGCGTCACCAGATCACCGGCGAGCCGCCGGCCGTGCACACCGACCTCGTGTTCGACGGCGACTGGGACTTCTCGCTCGGCGCGACGGCGAGCGGCCACATCGAGCTGCGCCGGCGCAGCGGCGACGTGACGGTCGAGATCGGCCGCGGGCTCTCGTCGATGGGCATTGGCGACATCCGAGCGCGCGCCGAATTCACCGGCGGCAACCGGCTCAATGCGACCGTGCATGCGCAGGCGAGCCGCGTCGGCGTGATCGATGCCGACGCGCACACGCCGCTCGTGCTGCGCGACGGCATGTTGAGCGTCGATCCGCAAAGCGCGCTGTCGGGCAACGTGAACGCGAACGTGCCGTCGCTGCGCACGACGGGCGGCCTGCTCGGCCCCAGCTATCTGCTCGACGGCCATCTCGCGCTGAAGCTCGCGCTCGGCGGCACGGTCGCGAAACCGAACGTGACCGGCTCGCTGACCGGCGACGGTCTGTCCGCGACGGTCGTGAGCCAGGGCGTGCAACTGAAGGACGGGGTCGTGCGCATCGCGCTGTCGCAGAACATGGTGGACTTCCAGCAGGTCGAGTTCCACGGCGCGAGCGGCACGCTGCGCGCGACTGGGCGCGTGCGTCTCGACAGCCCGGAGCCCGACATGACCGCGAGCATCGTCGCGGACAAGCTCGATGTGTTCGCGTCGCCGGACCGCCATCTGTCGCTGTCGGGCAGTGCGAACATCTCGAACGGCGGCGTGGAGCGCGGCCCTGTGATCGACGGCAAGTTCGTGGTCGACAGCGCGCGGTTCGATCTGCCCGAGCAGGCCGCGCCGAGCCTCGGCGACGACGTCGTGATCATCCGCCCGGACGGCACGCGCTCGGGCGGCCGGCCGCGTCCGAGCGAAGGCGGCCAGCCGCCGGCGAGCCCGTTCGCGCCTCGCGCGAACATCGAGATCGGCCTCGGCAACGACTTCCGCTTCCGTGGGAAGGGCGCCGATCTCGGCCTCGCCGGCACGATCACCGCGACGAGCGCGCCGAATACGCCGCTGCGCGCGGTCGGCAACGTGCGCGTCACGCCGGGATCGACCTACACCGCATTCGGCCGCAAGCTCGCGATCGAGAACGGCTTCTTCACGTTCAACGGGCCAGTCACGAATCCGGGCATCAACATTCTCGCGATGCGCCGCAACCAGCAGGTCGAGGCCGGCGTACAGGTAACGGGCACGCTGCAGGCGCCGGTCGCGCGGCTCGTGTCGGAGCCAAGCGTGTCGGACAACGAAAAACTGTCGTGGCTGCTGTTCGGCCACGGCACCGACCAGGGCAATAACCTCGGCCAGCAGAGCACGATGACGACCGCGCTCGCGCTGCTCGGCAGCGCGACGGGTCAGCGGATCGCGCAGACCGTCGGGCTCGACGAGTTTTCGATCGGCCGCAGCGACGTCGGCCTGACCGATCCGCAGGTCGTGATGGTGTCGAAGGCGATCAACGAGCGGCTGGTGATCGGCTACGAGCAGGGGTTGCAGTCGGCGAGCAATGCGATCAAGGCGACGATCAATCTGACGCGATACTGGTCGCTGGTCGTGTATGGCGGCACGTTCTATGGCGCCGACGTGCTGTACACGCGGCGCTTCGACCGGATCTCGTGGTGACGCGGGCAACATAAAAAAACGGCACGCCTGGAAGCGTGCCGTTTTCGTCATGCTGCCTGCGGCGAGGTGGGGCGAGGCGCCCGAAGGCGCCGCGTGTTACTTCACGCGCATGCCGGGCTTCGCGCCGCTATGCGGCTCGAGCACGTAGAGGCCCGGGTCGGCCTTCTCGTCCGCCGCCGATGCCGCCAGCACCATGCCCTCGGACATGCCGAACTTCATCTTGCGCGGCGCCAGGTTCGCGACCATCACGGTCAGCTTGCCGATCAGCTGCTCCGGCTGATACGCGGACTTGATGCCCGAGAACACGTTGCGGGTCTTCTCTTCGCCGACGTCGAGCGTCAGTTGCAGCAGCTTGTCCGAGCCTTCCACCGCCTTGCAGTCGACGATCTTCGCGATGCGCAGATCGACCTTCGCGAAGTCGTCGATCGTGATGATGCCGGCCTCTTCTTCCTTCGCGGCGACGGCCTTGGCGTGGGCCTTCGCCTTGGCCTTCGCGTCGGCCGGCGCCGCTTCCGGCGTGGCCTGCAGCGAGTCGCGATTGGCCGCGAGCAGCGCCTCGATCTGCTTCGGATCGACGCGCGTCATCAGATGCTTGTACGCGTTGATCGGGCGCGCCGAGCTGAGCGGCACGGTGGCGTCGGCCCACACGAGCGGCTCGATGCCGAGGAAAGCCTCGACCGCTTCGGCGAGCTTCGGCAGCACCGGCTTCAGGGCCAGCGACAGCAGACGGAACGCCTCGATGCTGACGCTGCAGGTCTCGTGCAGCGCGACCGCGTTGGCCGGGTCTTTCGCCTGATCCCAGGGCTTGGCGGTATCGACGTAGGCGTTGACCGAGTCGGCGAGCTCCATGGTCTGACGCAGCGCGCGGCTGTACTCGCGCGCTTCGTAGTGCGCGGCGATCTGCGGCAGCGCCGCGCGCAGCGTGCCGAGCAGCGGATGATGCATCGCGCTGTCCTGCACGCGGCCGTCGAAGCGCTTGATCAGGAAGCCGGCCGCGCGGCTCGCGATGTTCACGTATTTGCCGACCAGATCGCTGTTCACGCGCGCCTGGAAGTCGTCGAGATTCAGGTCGAGGTCTTCCATCGTGCTGTTCAGCTTGGCCGCGAAGTAGTAGCGCAGCCATTCCGGATTCAGGCCGGTGTCGATCGCGCTTTGCGCGGTGATGAAGGTGCCGCGCGACTTCGACATCTTCGCGCCGTCGACCGTCAAAAAGCCGTGCGCGAACACGTTGGTCGGCGTGCGATGGCCCGAGAACTCGAGCATCGCGGGCCAGAACAGCGTGTGGAAATACAGGATGTCCTTGCCGATGAAGTGGTACTGCTCGGCCGTCGAGCCCTTGCGGACCCACGCGTCGAAGTCGAGGCCGCGCTTTTCGGCGAGGTTCCTGAAGCTTGCGTAGTAGCCGACCGGCGCGTCGAGCCACACGTAGAAATACTTACCGGGCGCGCCCGGAATCTCGAAGCCGAAGTACGGTGCGTCGCGCGAGATGTCCCAGTCGGCGAGTTTGGCTTCGCCGGCGTCGCCGAGCCATTCGCGCATCTTGTTGGTCGCTTCCGGCTGCGCGAGGCCGCCGACCCAGGCGCGCAGGAAGTTCTCGCAGCGCGGATCGGACAGGCGGAAGAAGTAGTGCGTCGAGGTCTTGCGAATCGGCGTCGCGCCCGAGACGACCGAGTACGGATTGACGAGCTCGGTGGGCTGGTAGGTCGAGCCGCAGACCTCGCAGCTGTCGCCGTACTGGTCTTTGGCGCCGCATTTGGGGCACTCGCCCTTGATGAAGCGATCCGGCAGGAACATTTCCTTGACCGGGTCGTACGCCTGTTCGATCTCGCGCGCGTCGATCAGCCCCGCTTCCTTCAGCGCGAGGTAGACGTTTTCGCTGAGCACGCGGTTTTCGTCGGAGTCCGTCGAGTAGTAGTTGTCGAACGAAATGCCGAAGCTGTCGAAGTCGCGCTTGTGTTCCAGCCAGACGCGATCGATCAGCTGTTTCGGCGTCAGACCTTCCTGTTCCGCGCGCAGCATCACCGGCGTGCCGTGCGTGTCGTCTGCGCCGACGTAGTAGACCTCGTGGCCGTGCATTCGCAGCGCCCGGACCCAGATGTCCGTCTGGATATATTCGACCAGATGGCCGATATGAATCTGCCCGTTCGCATAAGGAAGGGCCGACGTGACGAGAATCTGACGGCGGCCGGGCGGCGCGCCTGCTGGGAGGTCGGTGGCGGGTGCTGACATAAGGATCGGGGGTGCCTGCGGTGGGACGAAACGGTGATTTTAGCAGGGCGCACGCCGCACGCGGACCGGGCGCGGCGGGCTGGACGCGCGGAACAGAGGGGGACGGGGGCGGGCGCTGCGGTGGGGGACCGCCAGGAACGATGCCTGGCGAAGCGGGGTGCAAAACCGCGCGGGCAAAAAAAACCGGGGTCGATAAACCCCGGAGCAACAACGACAAGAGGAGAATGGTGACGTGATGGCTTCGCCAGACACGTACCGTAAAGACAGACCGCGGATTTTCCGCAGAGTTCGAAATTTTTTCGATCCGTCGACAAACCGGTCCGGCGGCTCGTCCCGCCCGCAAGCCGGGCGCGTGCGGCTGAAGCCCGGCCGGCCCGGCGGCGCCTTCTCCTTGAGACTTGCCCTTATTGGGTCGCGTGCTGGGCCGTGGCGCGCAGATAGATTTCGACGCGACGGTTGGCCGCACGGCCGGCTTCGGTGTTGTTGTCGGCGATCGGCTGGTTCGGGCCCATGCCGGTGGCCGACAGGCGCTGCGGCGCGATGCCGTGTTGCGCCAGATAGCCGGTCACGCTCTGCGCGCGATTGACCGACAGCGTCTGGTTGTATTGCAGCGAGCCGGTGCTGTCCGTATGGCCGACGACCGACGCGACGACTTCCGGATTCTGCTGCAGCGTCTGCGCGAGCTGGTCGAGCACCGGTGCGAACGACGGCTTGATCGCGTAGCTGCTGGTGTCGAACGTGACCGAACTCGGGATGTTCAGCTTGAGCGAGCCGTCAGGTTGCTCGGTGATCTGCGTGCCGGTGCCCTTGGTCGCGCCCGACATGCGGTTGCGGATGTTGTCCCAGTTGTAGCCGGTGATGCCGCCCACCGCGGCGCCGGTGGCCGCGCCGATCGCCGCGCCCTTGCCGCCGCCGAAGATCGCGCCGATCGCCGCGCCGGCACCAGCGCCCACGCCGGTGCCGACTGCTGTATTGGTGCCCTGTTGGGTTGCGCAGCCTGCCACCAGCGAGCCGGCCACGGCGAATACGGCCACGCGAGTCATGATTCTTGCATTCATTTTGGTTTCCTTTCGAGTGCGAATGAGCTAGCGGGTAGCGGTCAGTCTATGCAGCGAACATTACGGCAATGCACCGACCACTCAGAAAGTTCGGGAACGATTCCTGCGCCTTGCTTCGCGCGGTCCTACAGCGAAGAAGGGTCTTAGGGCACCGTGTGCCGTCAGACACTACAATAGTGCCTGAAACACACAGTGATGCGACCCTACGGCGTCCCGCGTGCCCCGAAGGGTGCCCGGCACGTTCGATTTTCGCAATGCCGCATAACAATTTCTTGCAAATTCCGCCGCGTGGCCGATCGGTCCATCTCGCCGCGCCGCACCTCTTCCCCACGGAGTATCAATGAGTATCGATCGGGCTTTGGTCGACGCCGCCGTCGCGGCCGTCACTGACCCCAACACGGGCGCGCCGTACGCGGCCGCGAAGAGCATCCGCAACGTGGTTGTGGAGGGCGACGCGGTCAGCCTTCAGGTGATGCTCGGCTACCCGGCGAAAAGCCAGTTCGACGCGATCCGCCAGCGCTTCGCCGACGCGTTGCGCGCGGTGCCCGGCGTCGCGAACGTGCGCGTCGAGGTTTCGCAACAGATTGCCGCACACACCGTGCAGCGCGGCGTGAAACTGCTGCCCGGCGTGAAGAACATCGTCGCGGTTGCCTCGGGCAAGGGCGGCGTCGGCAAGAGCACGACCGCCGTGAATCTCGCGCTCGCGCTCGCGAGCGAGGGCGCGGCGGTCGGCATTCTCGACGCCGACATCTACGGCCCGTCGCTGCCCACCATGCTCGGCATCGAGGGTCGTCCCGAATCGCCCGACGACAAATCGATGAACCCGATGACCGGCCACGGCGTGCAGGCCAGCTCGATAGGTTTCCTGATCGAGGCGGACAACCCGATGGTGTGGCGCGGCCCGATGGCGACTTCGGCGCTCGAACAGCTGCTGCGCCAGACCAACTGGCACGAACTCGACTATCTGATCGTCGACATGCCGCCGGGCACCGGCGACATCCAGCTGACGCTCGCGCAGCGCGTGCCGGTTACGGGCGCCGTGATCGTCACGACGCCGCAGGACATCGCGCTGCTCGACGCGAAGAAGGGCCTCAAGATGTTCGAAAAGGTCGGCATCCCGATTCTCGGCATCGTCGAGAACATGGGCCTGCACATCTGTTCGAATTGCGGGCACGAGGAGCACATCTTCGGCGCCGGCGGCGGCGAGCGCATGGGCAAGGAGTATGGCGTCGAGGTGCTCGGCAGCCTGCCGCTCGACATCACGATCCGCGAGCAGGCCGACTCGGGCCGTCCCACGGTCGTCGCGGACCCGAACGGGCGCATTGCGGAGCTCTATCGCTCGATCGCGCGCAAGGTCGCGGTGCATATCGCCGAACGCGCGCGCGACATGAGCTCGAAGTTTCCGAACATCGTCGTGCAGAACACCTGAGCGGCCGTTCGGGCGAGGGATTAGGGGTGATCTCGATCCCTATTTTCACGAACTCTCGCGGTATCATGTCGACTTCACGAGTTCGGCTCGGCGGCCGCAGGGGCAGCCGCCAGGCCGACAAGAGGATCGCATGGGAAAACGAATCGACGGGCACGCGGTACATGCGTTCATCGTCCTGACTGCCGGCTGTGTGCTGTTGAGCGGCTGTGGCGTATTCCTGAGACCACAGGAAAAGCGCGCCGACGCGCAACTGCTGCCCACCGTGGGCAATCAGGCGCACGGTCTCGTGACCTTTATCGAGCGCTCGGACGGCGTCCAGGTCACCTACAATCTCACGGGCTTGCCGCCCAATAGCGACCACGCGCTGCAGGTGCACGAGCGCGGCGACTGCAACGCCGCCGACGGCTCCAGCGCCGGTCCGGTGTTTTCGCCGGCGGCCGAACGGCTCAAGGCCGGCGCGCGCGTCGAGGGCGATCTCGGCAACATCCATGCGGACGCGAACGGCGTGGCCACCGGCTTCATCGTCGCGCCGGACGTGTCGCTCGACGGCATCCGCTCGGTGCTGCAGCGCGCGGTACTGCTCCACCGCGATGCGACCGATCCCTACGCTTACCCTCAGCATGGCGCGGGCGCGGCGATCGCCTGCGGCGTGATTCGCCAGCAGTGAAGCGCGAGCGCGCTTTCGCCGCGCCCGCCCCCGCAACGGCGTCGTGCCAGTCGGCGGACCCCTTCATCGGGCGCGCCTCGCGCCATCCGCGGCAGCGTCTCCGTGATCGCGTAAAATAAGCGGCCTTTGCCGGCTGGGCGCCGCCGCCGGCCGTTTTCGTCTATCTTTCGTCACACCTGATATTCACGTCGAGCAGCTCTCACCTATGACCATCAAATCTGACAAGTGGATCCGGCGCATGGCCGAGTCGCACAAGATGATCGAGCCGTTTGCGCCCGATCAGGTTCGCGTCTCCGAAGACGGCCGGAAGATTGTCAGCTACGGCACCTCGAGCTACGGCTACGACATCCGCTGCGCCGACGAATTCAAGATCTTCACCAACATCAACTCGACGATCGTCGATCCGAAGAACTTCGACGAGAAGTCGTTTGTCGATTTCAAGGGCGACGTCTGCATCATCCCGCCGAACTCGTTCGCGCTCGCGCGCACGGTCGAGTATTTCCGTATTCCGCGCAGCGTGCTGACCGTGTGCCTCGGCAAATCGACCTACGCGCGCTGCGGGATCATCGTCAACGTGACGCCGTTCGAGCCGGAATGGGAAGGCCACGTCACGCTCGAATTCTCGAATACGACACCTTTGCCTGCGAAAATTTACGCGAACGAAGGCGTCGCTCAGGTCCTGTTTTTCGAAAGCGACGAGATTTGTGAAACGTCGTACGCGGATCGCGGCGGCAAGTATCAAGGTCAGCACGGCGTCACATTGCCGAAAACGTGACGCCGGCAGCGTCTTGACCCATCAGTTATTCGGGTGACCGCTGCGCTTTTTACGTAACGCAGCGGTCGTTTTCTTTTTGGAGAATCGCCCATGAAGTTCCGTTTCCCCGTCGTCATCATCGACGAAGATTTCCGCTCCGAGAACATCTCGGGTTCCGGCATCCGGGCTTTGGCCGAAGCCATCGAGAAAGAAGGCGCGGAAGTGCTCGGGTTGACGAGCTACGGCGATCTGACCTCGTTCGCGCAGCAGTCGAGCCGCGCATCGTGCTTCATCCTGTCGATCGACGACGACGAGCTGCTGCCGTACGTCGATAACGTGGTCGTCGAAGGCGAGACGCCCGAGCTTGCCGCCGCGATCGTCGCGCTGCGCGCGTTCGTGACCGAAGTGCGCCGCCGCAACGCCGATATTCCGATCTTCCTGTACGGCGAAACGCGCACTTCGCGCCATCTGCCGAACGACATCCTGCGCGAGCTGCACGGCTTCATCCATATGTTCGAGGACACGCCGGAGTTCGTCGCGCGCCATATCATCCGCGAGGCGAAGGTGTATCTCGACTCGCTCGCGCCGCCGTTCTTCAAGGAACTGGTGCAGTACGCGGAAGAAGGTTCGTACTCGTGGCACTGCCCGGGCCACTCGGGCGGCGTCGCGTTCCTGAAGAGCCCGCTCGGCCAGATGTTCCACCAGTTCTTCGGCGAGAACATGCTGCGCGCCGACGTCTGCAACGCGGTCGACGAACTGGGCCAGCTGCTCGACCATACCGGTCCGGTCGCGGCTTCGGAGCGCAACGCCGCGCGCATCTTCAGCGCCGACCACGTGTTCTTCGTGACCAACGGCACCTCCACCTCGAACAAGATCGTCTGGCACGGCACGGTGGCGCCCGGCGACATCGTGCTGGTCGACCGCAACTGCCACAAGTCGATCCTGCACGCGATCACGATGACCGGCGCGATCCCGGTGTTCCTGACGCCGACCCGCAACAACTTCGGCATCATCGGCCCGATTCCGCGCAGCGAGTTCGAACCGGAGAACATCCGCAAGAAGATCGAGGCGAACCCGTTCGCGCGCGAAGCGCTCGCGAAGAACCCGAACCTGAAGCCGCGCATTCTGACGATCACGCAAAGCACCTACGACGGCGTGATATACAACGTCGAGATGATCAAGGAGATGTTGGGCGAATGGCTCGACACGCTGCACTTCGACGAAGCGTGGCTGCCGCACGCTGAATTCCACGAGTTCTATCAGGACATGCACGCCATCGGCGCAGGCCGTCCGCGCATCGGCGCGATGGTGTACGCGACGCACTCCACGCACAAGCTGCTCGCCGGCATCTCGCAGGCGTCGCAGATCGTCGTGCAGGATTCGAAGAACAGCCGCTTCGACAAGCATCGCTTCAACGAGGCGTATCTGATGCATACGTCGACGAGCCCGCAGTACGCGATCATCGCGTCGTGCGACGTGGCCGCGGCGATGATGGAAGCGCCGGGCGGCACCGCGCTCGTCGAGGAGTCGATCGCTGAAGCGCTCGACTTCCGCCGCGCGATGACCAAGGTCGACACCGAATACGGCGACGACTGGTTCTTCAAGGTGTGGGGCCCGGACCAGTTCGCCGAGGAAGGCATCGGCTCGCGCGACGACTGGATGCTGCGCCCCAACGACGCGTGGCACGGCTTCGGCCCGCTCGCCGAAGGCTTCAACATGCTCGACCCGATCAAGGCGACGATCGTCACGCCGGGTCTCGACATGGACGGCGGCTTCGGCGAAACCGGCATTCCGGCCGCGATCGTCACGAAGTACCTGGCCGAGCACGGCATCATCGTCGAGAAGACGGGCCTGTACTCGTTCTTCATCATGTTTACGATCGGCATCACGAAGGGCCGCTGGAACTCGATGGTGACCGAGCTGCAGCAGTTCAAGGACGACTACGACAACAACCAGCCGCTGTGGCGTGTGCTGCCCGAGTTCGTGCAGCATCATCCGATGTACGAGCGTGTCGGCCTGCGCGACCTGTGCCAGCAGATCCACAGCGTGTATCGCGCGAACGACATCGCGCGTCTGACGACCGAGATGTACCTGTCGAGCATGGAGCCGGCGATGAAGCCGTCCGACGCGTTCGCGAAGCTCGCGCACCGCGAGATCGATCGGGTACCGATCGACGAGCTCGAAGGCCGTGTTACGTCGATCCTGTTGACGCCGTATCCGCCGGGCATTCCGCTGCTGATTCCGGGCGAGCGTTTCAACAGGACCATCGTCAACTATTTGCGTTTCGCGCGCGAGTTCAACGAGCGCTTCCCGGGCTTCCATACGGATATCCACGGGCTCGTCGGCGAAATGGTCAACGGGCGCATCGAATACTTCGTCGATTGCGTGCGCATCTGACGATGGGGTGGGTGACGTTTCTGCCGGGCCTGGCAGCGATCGGCCGCTGGCGGCGCGGGGCCGGCGTGCTGGTCTTCGCGCTGGCGGCCGGCACGGTGGTGTTCGGCGGCATCGCGAGTCCGGCGGCGCATGCCGAGGTGGCCGCCGCCGATCCGATCGACGCGTCGATGCGCGCATGTCTCGCGCGCGCCGACATGTCGACGACGATGGGGCAGGTGCAGTGCATGGACGCTGCGCGCATCGGCTGGAAGGTCGCGGTCGACAACGCGTACCAGCAGTTGCTCGCGAAGCTGCCGCCCGCGCGGCGCAGGCTGTGGGAAAGGAGCCAGTCGAGCTGGCTCGCGTCGCGCGATGCCGAGAAGCAGTTGCTTGCCGCGGTCTTCGCCACGACCCAAGGTTCGATGTACGTGCTTTCCGAAGCCGACATGCAACTGCAGCCGGTGCGCGACCGCGCGCTCGCGCTGCGCAGCGCGCTCGCCGATGCGAACGGTCCGGCGCCGCGCCGGCCGCGAGCCTGCAACGCCGACGCGCGTTGCGAACACGCGATGTTCGATCTGAAGCGCTACTATCGTGTGCTCGAATCGAAGATGCCGGCGCAATCGCGGCCGACGCTCGTGCACGCGCAACGCGCGTGGAGCGCGTATCTGACGGCGTCGACGCGGCTCGTCGACGAGCACGGGCGTATCGACATCATCGGCGCGCGCGTCGCGACGATCAAACGGCTCTCCGAAACGGCCGGCAACCACTGACGGCCGCCGACCGGCGCGGCCCACCGCGCATTCAATCCCATTGATAACGGTCTTCGCGCGGCTGCGGCGGCGCGAGCGCCGGCTCGCCGAGCAGATCGCGCATCGCATCCTCGATCATCGCGGACATCGTGTTGAGCGCGAGATCGTTGTCGTCGGTGCCGAACGGTTCTTCGAGCTGCGACGCGATCGCTTCGTGCGCCATGAACGTGTACGCGACGAACACCGCGAACACCGGCGTGAAAATGCCGATGCTATTGACGAGTCCGAATGGCAGCGACGCGCAGAAGAAGTACACGGTGCGGTGGATCATCACCGAATACGCGAACGGCAGTGGCGTCGACGCGATGCGCTCGCACCCGCCGATCACATCCGACAGCCCGCTCAGATTGCGGTCGAACGCGAGCACCGCCATCGGATCGAGCGCCCCCGCGCGTGCCGCGCGCTGCACCCATTCGCCGAGGCACAGCAACAGCGCGGCTGGCTTGTAGCGCGATCCAATCACACGTTCAAACAGTGCGCGGGGCAGCCGCGCGGCAAGGTCGTCGCGCGGTTCGGTCTTGCGCAACTGATGACGCAGCGCATGCGGGAGCGCGCTCAGTATCGCCAGAAACGCGGCGGCTTCTTCTTTGGGCAACTCGCGCGACGGCAGCGTCAGCGCCTGGCGCGTCAGCGAGCGCGACTCATTGAGCAACTGCCCCCACAGCTTGCGCGCCTCCCACCAGCGGTCGTAGCTCGCGTTGTTGCGAAAGCCGAGAAACACCGCGAGCGCAATGCCGACCAGCGAGAACGGCGCGATCGAGTTCAGGTTCAGGCTGACGGGCAGCAGATGATCGTGTGCGGCGAGCGCAATGATCGAGATGAAGAAGATCAGCAGGAGCCGCGGCAGCAACTGCGGCAGCACCGAGCCGCGCCACGCAAGCAGCATGTGAAACCAGTGGAGATGCGGGCGGATGATCATGGCAAAGCGGTTCGGCCAGGAGATAGAGCGCCTATTATCGGTCGCTTTTCGCGCCCCCAAACAGGAAAACCCGCGGCGGGCGCATCGAAGACGATGCACACGCCGCGGGTTCGTTCACCGCAAGCGGATCGGGACAGCCGTGAGCGAAGGCTCAGTCGCGCGCCGACGACGCAGCGCCGTGACTGAGCCAGTCGAGCACGGCCGTCGCGTCGTCGTCGGCGCCTTCGCGCGCTTTCTCGACCGTCTCGGCGACGTCGTCGCTCGGCACCGCGCGCCGAATCGCCACACCGACCGCGAGAATGTCGATCATCACGAGGTGCAGGATGCGCGAGATCATCGACAGTTGCGACTCGCGAATCTCGATGTGATCGGTTTCCAGCGCGACCGTCGCACGCTTCGCGAGCGGGGTGTTGCTCGACGTGATCGCGATCACCTGCGCGCCGGCCTGCATCGCGACGTCGAGCACGCGCAGCAGCTCGGGCGCGCGCCCCGACTTCGACACCGCGACGATCACGTCGCCCTTGCCGAGCAGCGCGGCCGAGGCCGCCTGCATGTACAGGTCACCGTACGCGATGGTCGGAATGCCGAAGCGGAAGAACTTGTAGTGCGCGTCCTGCGCGACGATGTTCGAATTGCCGAGTCCGTAGAACTCGATGCGCCGCGCGCCGTTCAGCAGGTCGATGGCGCGTTCCACGTGCTCGAAGTTCAGATGCTCGCGCAATTGCAGAATCGCGGACACGGTGTTGTCGAGCACCTTCGCGCCGAAGTCGGTCGCGGTGTCGCCGAGATGCACCTGGCTGTGGCTGACCGGAATCGTGCCGGTCAAACCGGTCGCGAGCTTGAGCTTGAAGTCCGACAGCCCCTGGCAGCCGAGCGAGCGGCAGAAGCGGATCACGGTCGGCTGACTGACGTCGGCCTTGCGCGCGATGTCGACGATCGGATCGTTGATGATCGAACGCGGGTGGTTCAACGCGAGTTCGGCGACGCGGCGCTCGGCCGGCGTCAGCGCGTCGCGCATCTGGCGAATCCGCTCGAACACCGCCGACGAGCTGCCGCCCGCGCGGTTCGACAGCTGCTCCGCCAAAATCGCCGATACGCCGAGGAACGCCGGGTATTCGGCGGTAATCACATAGGTCGGCACGCTCTGCAGATACGCCTCGAAGCGGCCCTTCGCCTCGAAGCGCTGGCGAAACGACGAACGCGCGAAGAACTCGCCGAGGCGTGGCACGACGCCGCCGCCGATATAGATGCCGCCGAGCGCGCCGAGCGTCACCGCGATATTGCCGGCGAAGGTGCCGAGAATGCCGCAGAACACGTCGACCGATTCGGCCGCGAGCGGCTCGCCTTCGAGCGCGCGCTTGACCACATCGGCGGTATTAACGCTGGCCGGCACGCGCTTCTTGTCGCGGCCGGCGAGCGCGCGATAGATCACCTCGATGCCGGGCCCCGCGGCCACCCGTTCGAACGACACGTGCGACCACTTCTTGCGCGCGTACTGCAGCACGATATCTTCACGCTCGTCGGCGGGCGCGAAGGTGGCGTGGCCGCCTTCGCTGCCGAGCGCGATCCAGCGGTCGTCGGCGGGAATCAGGCCCGACACCCCCATGCCGGTGCCGGGGCCGAGCAGGCCGATCACGCTGTTCGGCCGGCGCTGGCCGCCGCCCACCTGCACGCGCTGAGCATCGGTGAGGCCGGGCAGCGCCATCGCGAGCGCGGTGAAGTCGTTGACGACGAGCAGCGTGTCGAAGCCGAGCGCGCGGCGCGTCGCTTCGATCGAGAAGGTCCAGTCGTGATTGGTCATGCTGACCTGGTCGCCGTCGACCGGGTTCGCAATCGCGATCGCCGCGTGATTGACGCGGCCGATCTTCGTGTCCTTCAGATACTTCTTGATGACGTCGGCGACACTCGGGTAGTCGGCGCAAGGATAGATCTGCACCGAGCCGATTTCGCCGGGGCCCGTCTCGAGCGCGAAACGCGCATTGGTACCGCCGATGTCGGCAAGCAGCCTCGGTCCATCGGCGTGCTGGACCGCGCCCGGCACAGCTTTAGTTTGCACACCAGTAGACATCGAGTCTCACTCCCTTGTCGTTTGCCAGCTGCGAGATGGCATTTTTTTGTAGCGCGGCGGACGCGGCATTGAGCACGTCCATCTTGCGCGGCCCTGCGATCAGCAGAAACAGATGCTTCACGTCCTTCAGCGCGGACAGCGACCAGCTCACGCGCGCGTGCGGCGCCGCGCCCGGATGCACGGCGACGAAACGCTCGGTCGTGTTGATCGCGTGATCCCATTCGGGCGCGTCGGCGAAGATCGACGCGGTATGGCCGTCTTCGCCCATGCCCAGCACCGCGACGTCGGGCGCCGTGGCAAAGCGCGCGTCCGCGTTCAGCGCGGCGACGTGCGAATGCAGATCCTGGGTGGTGTCGACGAGCGGCCAGAAGGTCGCGTGTTGCGCCGCGTTCTGCAGCAACGTGGCGCGCGCGAGCTGCGCGTTGCTCGCGCTATCGGTCTCCGGCACCCAGCGGTCGTCGACCAGCGTGATCGCGATGCGGGGCCAGTCGAACGTCTGCGTCGACAACGTTTGCAGGAACGGACGCGGGCTGCTGCCGCCGGACACGGCCAGCATGGCCGGGCGCGCGAGCGGGGTTGACGTGCCGGTGCCGGCCGCCTGTGCGGCAAGCGACGCATGTAACGCGTCGCCCACCGCTTTCGCCAGCGCGTCGGATTGGGCGCGCTGGTCGTCGAAAGCGTGAAGCTCGATCACTTCTCCTCCGTGCTGCTTTCTTGTTAGGTCTTCGGAATCAGCCTGACTACTCTCGCGCGACGCCTGCAAGGCGGGTGGCCTGCAAACGCATGACGCGATACCGGCGCGACTCCGTTCAGTTCGTCGGTGGTGTTGCCGGCGCCGCGCGCCGAGGTGTTCATCGCGCGCGGCGCCGTCCATCAATTCATCAAACTCAATTCTCTTCCTCGAGCCAGCAGGTGCCGTGCTGGGCGAGCATCGCGCTCGCCGCGGCCGGTCCCCACGTGCCCGCCGCGTACGGCTTGGGCGGCTTGGTCGAGGCCTTCCACTCGTTCAGGATCGGCTCGACCCAGCGCCATGCGGCTTCCTGTTCGTCGCGCCGCACGAACAGCGCGAGGCGCCCGTGGATCACGTCGAGCAGCAGCCGCTGATAGGCCTCCATCTGGCCTTCGCGGAAGAACCGGTCGAACGCGAGATCGAGGTATACGCTCGCGAGGTTCATACCCTCGCCGGGCTGCTTCGCGAGACAGTACAGACGAATCGTCTCGTTAGGCTGCAGACGAATCACGAGGCGGTTCGCGCCCGCGCGCAGCGCCGACGCGCCAAGCGCCGAATGCGGCACCGCACGGAAATTCACGACGATCTCGGCGACGCGATCGGCGAGCCGCTTGCCCGTGCGCAGGAAAAACGGCACGCCGGCCCAGCGCCAGTTCCCGATCTCGACCTTCAGCGCGACGAAGGTCTCGGTCGAGCTATCGGGCTTCACGCCGTGCTCGGTCGCGTAGGCCGGGACCGTGTTGCCACGGATCACGCCCGAATGATACTGGCCGCGCACCGCGACCTTGCCGATGTCCTGCGGCTCGACCGGTTTGAGCGCGCGCAGCACGCGCAGCTTTTCGTCGCGCACCGAGTCGGAATCCATCGAGTGGGGCGGTTCCATCGCGACGATCGACAGCAACTGCAACAGGTGGTTCTGCACCATGTCGCGCAGCGCGCCGGTATTGTCGTAGAAGTCGCCGCGCGCTTCGACGCCGAGTTCCTCGGCGATCGTGATCTGGATGCTTTCGACCCACTCGCGGCGCCACAGCGGCTCGAACAGCGCATTGCCGAAGCGCAGCGCGAGCAGGTTCTGCACCGGCTCCTTGCCGAGGTAATGGTCGATCCGGTAGATCTGTTCTTCCGCGAAGATTTCGCCGACCGCATCATTAATTGCGTTCGACGACTTCAGGTCGTAGCCGAGCGGCTTCTCGAGCACGATGCGCGCGTTGTGGTTCAGGCCCACCGCGGCGAGCGCATGGCAGATCGGCACGAACAGCGACGGACCCGTCGCCAGATAGAACACGCGGATGCCGGGCATCTCCTGGATCGCGTCGCGCAGTTGCGCGAAGTCATCCGGATTGCCGAGATCGATCTTCACGAACTCGATGCGCGCGAGGAAGCTCGTCCACGCGGCTTCGTCGAGGCCGTTCTTCGACACATGCGGCTTGACGTGCCCGTCGACCCACTGCAGATACTCGCCGCGATCCTCGACGTGCCGCGCAAGCGCCACGATCTTGCCGCTGTCGGCGAGCATGCCGCCCGCGCGGTGCGCCTCGAACAGCGCGGGCAGGATCTTGCGCATCGACAGATCGCCGGTTCCGCCGAAGAGAACGAAGGTGAAGCTTGTGTCGGTATGCATGAGTCTCCGTCGATGTCCTGAAGGGCCGCCGCGCTGATCGGACACTGCACGCGCAGCGCCCCGGAAGAGCGACCGTAGTCCGATAAAATATTTTTTGACACTGAATTGTAGTTTAACTACAATCCAAATCAAGAGGTAGCGCTAATTCGATGAAAAAAGAGCGTGCGCTGTACTGACGGAATGCACGCTTTTTGCGACTCGGCGGGCGTCCCCGGCACGCTGACGGACAATGGGACAACGCCTTCCGGTACGCGCCAGCAGGGTGCCGGCGGACCTTACGGAAAGCCGGGGAGTCGACGGGCTTGCGGGGTCGTTGCCCGCAGCCGACGTCAGGCTGGCGTCGAGTTGGCGTATGAGGTACCTCGAGTCTGCAGCGCGATGCGGGCAGGCAAAAATCAAAAGAGGAGACAGTCAGTTGCATCCCGAACCACTCACCTCTTGAGCGTCCAGCGGCCGGACATCGGTCCGCCGGCACATGCCCTCGCGCATGCGCCCGACCGTGCTCGATCGCCGGTGTTTTGCCTGTTTGAACCAACCACAGCACCCTGGCGACATCAGGGGCCATTCGTTTTTTTGTTCAGGTGTCTGGAGGAGATAAGCAATGAAATTTCGCGCGATCATGGGCGCTCTGTGCGCTGCGGGTCTGATGTGTGGCGTGTCGGCCGTGCAGGCCGCCGAGTCTCTCGAAGTGCTGCACTGGTGGACTTCGGGCGGCGAATCCAAGGCCGTCGGCGTCCTCAAGGACGACATGACGAAGCAGGGCTACACGTGGAAGGACTTCGCGGTCGCGGGCGGCGCTGGCGCGGCTGCCATGACGGCACTGAAGACGCAGGTGATCTCGGGCAACGCACCGAGCGCCGCGCAGATCAAGGGTCCGCTGATCCAGGAGTGGGCTTCGCAGGGCGTGCTGGTGCCGATCGACTCGGTCGCGGGCGACTGGAAGAAGAACCTGCCGCCGGAAATCGACAAGATCATTCGCGCGGACGGCCACTACGTCGCCGCTCCCTTCTCGGTGCACCGCGTGAACTGGCTGTACATCAACAAGGCTGCGCTGGACAAGGCCGGCGGCAAGGTGCCGACCACGTGGCCTGAGTTCTTCGCGGTGGCCGACAAGATGAAGGCCGCGGGCATCCAGCCGATCGCGATGGGCGGCCAGCCTTGGCAGGACCTGACGCTGTGGGAAGACGTCGTGCTGTCGCAGGGCGCGGACTTCTACAAGAAGGCGCTCGTCGACCTCGACGAGAAGACGCTGACCTCGGACAAGATGGTCGGCGTGTTCGACACGGTCCGCAAGATCCAGGGCTACTTCGACGCGGGTCGCACGGGCCGTGACTGGAACCTCGCGACGGCCATGGTCATCAACGGCAAGGCCGGCATGCAGTTCATGGGCGACTGGGCGAAGGGCGAATTCACCAACGCCGGCAAGAAGTCGGGCACGGACTACGTCTGCGCCGTGGTGCCGGGCACGGAGAAGGCCTACACGTTCAACGTCGACTCGTTCGTGTTCTTCCAGCAGAAGGGCCAGAAGGCCGCGACGCCGGGCCAGCTCGCGCTCGCGAAGACGATCATGTCGCCGGCGTTCCAGGAGCAGTTCAGCCTGTACAAGGGCTCGATCCCGGTGCGTCTCGGCGTGCCGATGGACAAGTTCGACGACTGCGCGAAGAAGTCGTACGCGGATGAGCAGATTGCGATCAAGGCCGGCGGTTATGTGCCGTCGCTCGCTCACGGCATGGCTCAGCCGGATGCCGCGGCAGGCGCGATCTCCGACGTCGTCACGAAGTTCATGAATTCGCAGGAAGATTCGAAGACCGCGGTTCAGGCTCTCGCGAAGGCAGCGAAGACCAAGTAAGCGTAAGTACGAAGTGTTGCGCCCGGCGGCTTGCATCCGAAGCACCGGGCGCGCCCTTCGGGCCGTGTCGAGTCGGACCTCGAGCTGCTTTCGTTCGCAGCGCAGTCCGGCGCCACGCGGCTCACCCTGGATTACGAGTCACACCCAGACCGTCGCGGTCCCGCGCCATGCGTGCACGGGCAGCCCGACGGTACAGTTTCAGCAGGAGTCGAGTAGTGACTGCTTCCATCAGCGGGAACGGGAAAACGGCCGCCGTCACCCGCCGCACGTCGCCCATGGCGGCCCTTGCCGATCGCTGGATTCCGAAGCTGGTGCTCGCACCCAGCGTCGTGATCAGCCTGATCTTCGTGTATGGCTTTATCGCAATCACCGGCTATCTGTCGCTGTCTACTTCGCGGCTGATGCCTCGTTGGGAGTTCGCGGGTCTCGACCGCTATCGCGAACTGTTCCAGAACGACGTGTTCTGGACTTCGGCCGCGAACCTCGGCTGGTTCGGCATTCCGTTCATCGGTATCTGCATCGGTCTGGGTCTGTTGCTCGCGATCCTGCTCGATCAGCAGATCCGCAACGAAGGCGCGCTGCGCGCCGTGTTCCTGTATCCGATGGCGCTGTCGTTCATCGTGACCGGCACCGCGTGGCAATGGATTCTGACGCCGAGCATCGGCATCGAGAAGGTGTTTCACGACTGGGGCTGGACGAGCTTCTCGTTCAACTGGCTCGGCGACCCGGACAGGGCGATTTTCTGTATCGTGATCGCGGCGGTCTGGCAGTCCACCGGCTTCGTGATGGCGCTGTTCCTCGCCGGCTTGCGCGGCGTCGACAGCGAGATCTTCAAGGCCGCGCAGATGGACGGCGCGAACCTGCCGACCATCTACCGCAAGATCGTGATACCGAGCATGCGGCCGGTGTTCTTCTCCGTGCTGCTGATCCTTTGTCACATCACCATCAAGACGTTCGACCTGGTCGTCGCGCTGACCGCCGGCGGTCCGGGTACGTCGACGTCGCTGCCGGCCATCTTCATGTACACGTTTTCGTTCAACCGTGGGCAGCTCGGCGTCGGCGCGGCATCGTCGATCATGATGCTCGCTACCGTAGTGGCCGTGCTCGTGCCGCTGATGTATCTGGAATCGAGGAGCACCCGCAATGCAGCCTAAGATGACGATTAGCCGTGCCGTCATTTACGCGGCCCTGGTTCTGTTCGCGCTGTACTTCCTGTTCCCGCTGTATGTGATGCTGTCGACGTCGTTCAAGGACATCGACCAGTTGCGCACCGGCAACCTGCTGACGCCGCCGACGAGCTGGAGCTTCGCGCCGTGGCTCAAGGCGTGGAGCGGCGCGTGTACGGGGGTGCGTTGCGACGGCATGCAGCCGTTCTTCATGAACTCGGTGCGCATGGTGATTCCGGCCGTGCTGATCTCGTCGATCATCGGCGCGTTCAACGGCTACGTGCTCACGCACTGGCGTTTCCGCGGCGCCGATCCGATCTTCACGATGCTGCTGGTCGGCTGCTTCATTCCGTTCCAGGCGATCCTGCTGCCGATGGCGCGCCTCGAAGGCATCCTCGGCCTGGCGAACACGGTGAGCGGCCTCGTGCTCGTGCACGTGATCTACGGTATCGCGTTCACGACGATGTTCTTCCGCAACTTCTACGTGAGCGTGCCGGCTGAACTCGTGAAGGCCGCGCGGATCGACGGCGCGGGTTTCTTCACGATCTTCACGAAGATCCTGCTGCCGGTGTCGCTGCCGATCTTCATGGTGTGCCTGATCTGGCAATTCACGCAGATCTGGAACGACTTCCTGTTCGGTATCGTGTTCTCCGGCGTCGATTCGATGCCGATCACCGTGGCGCTGAACAACCTCGTCAACACCTCGACCGGCGTGAAGGAATACAACGTGGACATGGCCGGCGCGATCATCGCGGCGCTGCCCACGCTGCTCGTCTATATCATCGCCGGACGTTACTTCGTGCGCGGCCTGACCGCGGGCGCGGTGAAGGGCTAAATCACCCTGGAGCGACGGCGTTTCACCGAACGCGTGCCGTCGTCGCCTGACAAGACGTTTTCAAGCAGTACCAGAGACTAGAGGATTCACAGCATGGCAAGCCTTTCCATCCGTGACGTGTACAAGACCTACCCGAACGGGGTGCCGGTTCTGAAGGGTGTCAACATCGACATCGAAGACGGCCAGTTCCTGATTCTGGTCGGCGGCTCAGGCTGCGGTAAGTCGACGCTGCTCAACATGATTGCCGGTCTCGAAACCGTGACCAAGGGCGAGATCCAGATCGACGGCAAGACGGTCAACAACCTGTCGCCGAAAGATCGCGACATCGCGATGGTGTTCCAGTCGTACGCGCTCTATCCGTCGATGACGGTGCGCGACAACATCTCGTTCGGCCTGAACATCCGCAAGGTGCCGAAGCAGGAGCAGACGCAGATCGTCGAGCGTGTGTCGAACACGCTGCAGATCAAGCATCTGCTCGATCGCAAGCCGGGTCAGCTGTCGGGCGGCCAGCGTCAGCGCGTCGCGATGGGCCGCGCGCTCGCGCGCGATCCGGTGATGTTCCTGTTCGACGAGCCGCTGTCGAACCTCGACGCGAAGCTGCGCATCGAGATGCGCTCGGAAATCAAGCTGCTGCATCAACGCCTCGGCACGACGATCGTCTACGTGACGCACGACCAGATCGAAGCGATGACGCTCGGCGACCGCATCGCGGTGATGAAGGACGGCATCGTTCAGCAGTTCGGCGCGCCGCAGGAAATCTACGACTCGCCGTCGAACCTGTTCGTCGCGGGCTTCATCGGCGCACCGCCGATGAACTTCATCGAAGGCAAGCTGGTCGAGCAGGGCTCGGGCGTCGGCATCGAACTCGATACGGGCGTCGCGCGCAAGGCGCTGGTGCTGCCGTTCGATTCGGCGAAGGTGCGCTCGCACGTCGGCAACAACGTGATTCTCGGCCTGCGTCCGGAACGCATCACCGATGCGCGCGGCGCGCACGGCGACGACTCGAAGCTGCAGCCGGTCGAAGTGAAGGTCGACGTGATCGAGCCGACCGGTCCGGACACGCTGGTGTTCGCGCAGATCAACGGCAAGCGCGTGGTGAGCCGCGTGCACCCGGCGTCGAACCCGCAACCGGAGAACAATGCGACGCTGCTGTTCGATACGTCGAAGGCGGTGTTGTTCGATCCGGCGAATGAAGAGCGGATTGCGTAAGTCGTCGCCTCAGCGCTGAATCCGTCGCTACAGAAAAGCCCCATGCGTTGAATTGCGCATGGGGCTTCTGTTCTTTTGCAGCCGTTACGCCGCCTCGGGCAAACGCAAGTCCGGATTGTTGCGCGCGAGCTCGCTGACCCAATCGATAAACGCGCGTAGCCGCGAACTCAGATTGCGGCGATGCGCATACAGAATCGACAGCGGTGTACCGGGGCTCGTGTAGTTGCCGAGAATCTCCGTGAGCGCGCCTTGCTCGATCAGCTCGGCGACCATGAAGCGCGACGGCTGGATGATGCCGTGGCCCAACACACCCGCCGTGATGTACACCGAGCCGTCGTTGACGGCGAGCGTGCTATCCATCGCGACGCGCTCGATTTCGCCGTCCACTTCGTATTCGAACGGGAAGGTCCTGCCGCTGCGCGCGGACACGTAGTTGACCGCGCGATGCTCGCCGAGGTCCGCCAGTGTGGTCGGCGTGCCGAACTTGCGCAGATACGCGGGCGATGCGCACGTGACGATGCGCGCAAGCCCGATGCGCTTCGCAACGAGGCTCGATTCTTCGGGCGTGCCCATGCGGATCACGCAATCGACGGCGTCCTGGATCAGATCGATGTTGCGGTCCGCGAGACCGAGGCGCACGTCGATCGCGGGGTAGTGCGCGTAGAAGTCGTCGAGCGCGGGCAGCAGCAGCGAGCGCGCGAGCGTGCCGGAGGTGTCGACGCGGATCGTCCCGGCCGGATTCTCGCGCTTGCTCGACAGCGACGACTCGGCATCGGCGACGTCGGCGAGAATGCGCACGCAGCGCTCGTAGAACGATGCGCCGTCTTCGGTCACGCTGACCTGGCGGGTCGAGCGGTTCAGGAGCCGCACGCCGACGTGTTCCTCGAGCGCCTGGATCGTGCGGCTGACCTTCGCGCGCGGCAGATCGAGCGATTCCGAAACCTTGGTGAAGCTGTTCGCTTCGACCACGCGCGTGAAGATCTCCATCGCTTCGAAACGGTCCATGGTGTGCCTTGTGGGTGGTGAGCCAGAAGAAGGGCGGGGCAGGTTTGCGACACGACAGGAAGTCTACAGCCAGCAAAACGGGTTGTCTGCCGCGTCTCGTTCGCGCGCAACTGCCACCGCCGCTCGTGGCTCAATCCCGCTCCGGCGCGCCCAGCGGAAATAGCGGCCGGTAGGGCCGCGCCTCGTCGACCGCGCGTGCGAACGAGGGCCGCGCGAGCAGCCGCTGCCGGTACGCGCGCACGTGCGCGAACGCGGGGTCGATCGGGTGTGTCCAGTCGGCGTAGAACAGGAACGGGGCGGCGCCGCAGTCGGCGAGGCTGAAGCTGTCGCCGGCGGCCCATTCGCGCTCGGCCATGTGACGGTCGAGCCATGCGTACGAAGTGTCGAGCAGCGCGCGCGCATCGGCGACGCCACGCCGGTCGCGCTCGGCTTCGGGACGCAGGCTATCGAACACGACTTTTTGCTGTGGAGTCGAAATGTAGTTGTCGAAGAAGCGGTCCATCGTGCGCACCTCGAGCGCTACGCGCGGATCGGCGGGCAACAGCGTGACAGGCCCCGGATAATGCAGGCCCAGATATTCGATGATGATGCTCGCCTCGACCACCGTGCGCCCGCCGTCGACGAGCACCGGGAAGCGCCTGATCGGCCACAGCGCGGCCAATTCGGCCATGACCTTCGGGTCGTCATGCGCGAGCACGCGCATCTCGAACGGCGTACCGTTTTCGTACAGCGCGGTCAGGGCCTTCTGGCAGTAGGACGAGAACGGATGGGCATAAAGCTGCAGGGGCATCGCGATCACCTTTGACGGTTGCACAGCACGAGTACGCGGTGACGACGAGAGCCACACCGCGCGACGGCCAGACTGGCCGTTTACCCCACGACGAACGACGGCCGAAAAAATCGACCTCAGACCTTCGCGCTCGCCCCATGCGGCGGCAACGAGCCCGGCTGCAACAGCACGAGCACCGCACCGGCGCCGCCGTCATGAGGGCGCGCCTGACAGAACGCGATCACTTCGGATTTCTGCACGAGCCACGCGCGCACCTTGCCCTTCAGCACCGGCTCCTTGCCGATCGACCCCAGACCCTTGCCGTGAATCACGCGCAGGCAGCGCAGGCCGCGTTTGGCCGATTCGCGGATGAATTCCGCGAGCGCCTCGCGTGCCTCTTCGCGCCGCATGCCGTGCAGGTCGATCTGCGCCTGCACGATCCAGTCGCCGCGCCGCAGCTTGCGCACTACGTCGCGGCTCAAGCCGGGGCGGCAATACGACAGCGTTTCGTCGGTTTCGAGCAGCACTTCGGGGTCGAATTCGTCGGAGATCGCTTCGTGCAGCACCGCCTCCTCGTCGAGCAGCGTCTGCACCGGCAGCGGCGGCGGGGGATTGCGCGTGAGCGTCGCGCGCGGCGGAATCGCGAGCGGCGCGACTTCGCCGATCTCGCGGCGGAACAGATCGGCGTCGGCGGCCGCTTCGCGCTGCGCCGCTCGCGTCGCCGCCTGTTCGCGCTCGCGCCGCTCGGCTTCGCCCTTCAACGCTTCACGCAACGCACCGAGTCCGGCGAGCCCCGATGCGCGATCGAGCTTCGGTGCGACGGCGGGCGCAGCCGTTGCGGGCGCGGGACGCGTGGCGGCTTGCGGGCGTTTCGGTTCGTTCGGATGGGGCTGATTCTTCGGCATGTCGGCAATACAGGCGGAAAGGTCGGTCGGTGGTGCTGCCAACGCGCTCGACGCACATTGACAAGGCGGCAAAAACGACAAAGGCCGCCGGCATTTCAGCCGCGGCCTTCGTGAGCCAATGACAGCAGCGCTGCGCCACCGTCATTTTACTGTCGCGCCCGTTTGTCGGGACTTCGTCTCGACATACGGCAGCGCGGCGCGGATCAGCGGTCCGCTTCCGCGCTCATCGCGTGCTCGCCGGCCATTTCGTTGATGGTCTCGAGATAGCGCTGCGCGTCGAGCGCGGCCATACAGCCGGTGCCCGCGCTGGTGATCGCCTGGCGATAGATGTGGTCCTGCACGTCGCCCGCGGCGAACACGCCCGGCACGCTGGTCGCGGTCGCGAAACCGTTCAGGCCGCCCTTCGTGATGATGTAGCCGTTCTTCATCTCGAGTTGGCCTGCGAAGATGTCCGTGTTCGGCTTGTGGCCGATCGCGACGAACAGGCCCTGCAGCGCGATGTCAGTGGTCTCGCCACTCTGCGTGTGCTTGATGCGCAGGCCGGTCACGCCGGAGTTGTCGCCGGTTACTTCTTCGAGCACATGGTTCCACTTGATCTCGACGACGCCCTCCTTCTCCTTCGCGAGCAGACGGTCGATCAGGATCGGCTCGGCGCGGAACTTGTCGCGCCGATGGATCACGGTCACCTTCTTCGCGATGCCGGCGAGGTAGAGCGCCTCTTCGACGGCCGTATTGCCGCCGCCGATCACGGCGACGTGCTGCTGCTTGTAGAAGAAGCCGTCGCAGGTCGCGCAGGCCGACACGCCCTTGCCCATGAACGCCTCTTCCGACGGCAGGCCGAGATACTGCGCCGATGCGCCCGTCGAGATGATCAGCGAATCGCACGTGTATTCGCCCGAATCGCCGATCAGGCGAATCGGCTTCTCATCGAGCTTCGCCGTGTGGATGTGGTCGAAGATGATCTCGGTATTGAAGCGCTCGGCGTGCTCGAGGAAGCGCGCCATCAGTTCCGGGCCTTGCACGCCGTTGGCGTCGGCGGGCCAGTTTTCGACGTCGGTCGTGGTCATCAGCTGGCCGCCTTGCGCGATGCCGGTGACGAGCACCGGCGCGAGGTTGGCGCGCGCCGCGTAAACCGCCGCCGTGTAGCCGGCGGGACCGGAACCGAGAATCAGAACCTTGGCGTGTTTCGTTGCAGTTGCGGGCATGATCGAATCCTTGTACGGCGCGCGGCTCGCCGCTGCGTAGCCGTGCGTTTTTGAGCTGAAACTGTAGATGGGTATCAGTCGGGCATTATAAAGGGCGGGGCGTGCCGCTGCGCCATCAAGCTTTCTGATCGCCGCGATAGCGTGGCGGCGTGGGCGCTCGGGGCGAGCCCGCGGCGCGATACGGCGAATTCAGCGCGCCTCGCGCATGCGTCTGTGGTCAAACAGCCAGGTTACCGTCATTTACAGCCTTGCGCGGGACACAGCGTTTACAATAGCCCGGATCGAAGTTTCCGGTAGCCGGGATCGGGCCCGAAGCCGTGCGCGGCGAGGCTCGGGCCGCGTTCCCGGCGGCAGTTTCAGCCTGAACCGGCTACCCCAGGCAACAGGATCAATGGCAAAAGCTCCCTATACCGCGAGCGCGCAGGCATTGCCGCACCGCATGTCGCGCCTCTTCACCGAAATCCGCTGGATTCTGCAGGTGGCCCTCGGCGTGTTCCTGCTGATGTCGCTCGTCAGCTACAGCAGGCACGACCCGAGCTGGACCCATGCCGCGCAGGTCGACCATATCTCGAACTGGGCGGGCCGCGTCGGCGCGTGGACTTCCGACATCCTGCTGCTGCTGTTCGGCCTGTCCGCCTACTGGTGGATCGTGCTGCTCGGCCGCCACATCTCCGCGAACTACAAGCGCATCAGCCGCAACGAAGAGCCGCAGGACGACGACGCGCCGCGCGGCGTCAGCTGGCTCGCGGACGCGTTCGCGTTCATGCTCGTGCTGCTGTCGTGCAACGGCCTCGAGGCGCTGCGCATGTGGTCGCTGAAGGTGCAGTTGCCGCGCGCGCCCGGCGGCGTGATCGGCGAGGCTGTCGCGCGCGGCATCTCGCATGCGCTCGGCTTCACCGGTGGCACGCTCGCGCTGCTGCTCGGTCTCGGGATCGGGCTGTCGCTGTACTTCCGTTTTTCGTGGCTGTCGGTCGCGGAGAAGGTCGGCGAATCGATCATTTCCGCGGTGACGTTCGCGAAGCTGCGCCGCGAGGCCGGGCTCGATCGCAAGCTCGGCGAAGCGGCCGCCGTGAAGCGCGAAGGCAAGGTCGAGAAGGGCCGCGTGCGCATCGAGGAGCACGAGCCCGTAGTGATCGTGCCGCCGCTCGCCACGCCGGCGAAGTCGGAGCGTGTCGAGAAGGAACGCCAGGTGCCGCTCTTTACCGATCTGCCCGGCGACTCCACGCTGCCGCCCATCGCGCTGCTCGACCCCGCGCCAGCCGCGCAGGAAACCATTTCCGCGGACACGCTCGAATTCACGTCGCGCCTGATCGAGAAGAAGCTGAAGGACTTCGGTGTCGACGTGAGCGTGGTCGCCGCGTATCCGGGGCCCGTCGTCACGCGCTATGAAATCGAGCCGGCCACGGGCGTGAAGGGCAGTCAGATCGTTAATCTCGCGAAGGATCTCGCGCGCTCGCTGTCGCTCGTGTCGATTCGCGTCGTCGAAACGATTCCGGGCAAGAACTACATGGCGTTGGAGCTGCCGAACCAGCGCCGTCAGACCGTGAGCCTGTCCGAAATTCTCGGCTCGGCCGTGTATGCGGATGCCGCGTCGCCGCTCACGATGGGTCTCGGCAAGGACATCGGCGGCAAGCCCGTGTGCGCGGATCTCGCGAAGATGCCGCATTTGCTCGTCGCCGGCACGACTGGTTCGGGCAAGTCTGTGGGTATCAACGCGATGATCCTGTCGCTGCTGTACAAGGCGAGCGCCGAGCAGGTGCGCATGATCCTGATCGATCCGAAGATGCTCGAAATGAGCGTCTACGAAGGCATTCCGCACCTGCTGTGTCCGGTCGTCACCGACATGCGCCAGGCGGGCCACGCGCTGAACTGGGCGGTCGCCGAAATGGAGCGCCGCTACAAGCTGATGAGCAAGGTCGGCGTGCGTAACCTCGCCGGCTACAACAACAAGATCGACGAAGCGGCCAAGCGCGAAGAGAAGCTGCCGAATCCGTTCAGCCTGACGCCGGACGATCCGGAACCGCTGACGCGTTTGCCGAACATCGTGATCGTCATCGACGAACTGGCCGACCTGATGATGGTCGTCGGCAAGAAGGTCGAAGAGCTGATCGCGCGGATCGCGCAGAAGGCGCGCGCGGCCGGCATCCATCTGATTCTCGCTACGCAGCGTCCGTCGGTCGACGTGATCACCGGCCTGATCAAGGCCAACGTGCCGACCCGTATGGCGTTCCAGGTGTCGTCGAAGATCGACTCGCGCACGATTCTCGACCAGCAGGGCGCCGAGTCGCTGCTCGGCATGGGCGACATGCTCTATCTGCCGCCAGGCAGCGGTTTGCCGGTGCGCGTGCACGGCGCGTTCGTGTCGGATGATGAAGTGCACCGCGTCGTCGACAAGCTCAAGGAGCAGGGCGAGCCGAACTATATCGAGGGCATTCTCGAAGGCGGCGTGAGCGGCGAGGGCGATGAAGGCTCGGCGGGAACCGCGTCCACCGAAGGCGAGTCGGACCCGTTATACGATCAGGCGGTCGACGTCGTGCTGAAGAATCGCCGCGCGTCGATTTCACTCGTGCAGCGGCATCTGCGCATCGGCTACAACCGGGCGGCGCGTCTACTCGAACAGATGGAGAATTCGGGCGTGGTGTCGGCGATGTCGTCGAACGGCAATCGCGAGATCCTGGCGCCGGCGCGCGAGGCGGAATAGCCGCAACGAGCCATTGCGGCCATCGCGAGCGACGCCGCGTGCACCGTCCGGTGCGCCATTGCGGCTCGACGCTGGGCCAGTCACTCTGTGTTCAGCGAGTGCATCGAGCCGGCGCAGCCCATCACCGAATTCATTCAAGGGAGAAAAACCTATGCAAGCAATCGCGCAGCAGGATGCCCGACAGCGTCGAGCGGGGCGCCTCGGCGAGCGCGTGTCCCGCGGCATGCGCAAGATCGCGCGCGCCGTGGGCAGTGTCGCGATCGGTGCGTCGCTGCTCGTCGCCTCGCACGCGTTCGCGAGCGGCACCGAGCAACTGAAGGCATTCATCGCGCAGGTCCATTCGGCGCGCGGCGCCTTCGTGCAGCAGGAAGTGCGCGCGCCGAGCAAGGCGCAGGGCGCGAGCGGCGCGCTGTCCACCGCGAACCCGGCCAAGCCGACCACGTCGAGCGGCACGTTCATGTTCGCGCGGCCCGGCAAGTTCATCTGGCAATACGAGAAGCCCTACTCGCAATTGCTGCAGGCGGACGGCGACAAGTTCTACGTCTACGACAAGGATCTGAACCAGGTGACGGTGCGCCCGCTCGGCAACGCGCTCGGCGCAAGCCCGGCGGCGATCCTGTTCGGCAGCAACGATCTGGACAAGAACTTCTCGCTGCGCGACGCGGGCGTGAAGGCCGGCATCGACTGGCTCGAACTGACGCCGAAGGCGAAGGACACGCAGTTCGAGCGCGTCGGCATCGGCTTCAAGGACGGCAATCTCGAAGCGATGGAATTGCACGACGTGTTCGGTAACGTGACGCTGCTCACGTTCTCGAACATCCAGAAAAATCCGCAACTGCCGCCCGATGCATTCAAGTTCACGGTGCCGAAGGGCGCGGATGTGATCAACGGATAAACCGCGCGGTAGGCGCCGACACTGGCGCCTTTGCAAACGCCGGCGAAGCCGCGCTTGTCGAGCGCGGCTTTTTATTTCGCGCGGTGCGTGGATTGCTTAGGGATGCGCGCCCGGCGCCGCGACGAACGTTAAATCGTCGTACCGGCAGACGTAATGATTTAGTGCGAGACTGGAAAGACCGGCATTGCTCATGGGCTGGAGTTGGCGCGTCCGATCATTTTCCCAGGATTGGGTTCGTAATCTCTAACAATTTTTTGCTGCAACGCAACAAAATAACGCCTAAACTGATCGAAGGTTGTTGTCGCTTTGGATGTCTGGAAAGACGAGGCATGTCATGAGATTGTCTTCTTCACACGATTCACGCTTATCCCCGTCCCTCCATGTGTTCCAGCAGGAGGGCGGGTGGCATTGGGGAATAACGGTTCCGCGCGCGGCCGGAAGTGGTTTCAAGGTCGTTGCATATAGTGAAAAAACCTTTATCGACGAGGCCGAAGCCCATCGGGAAGGCAATCGCGCGCTTGAGCGTTTCGCCGATACGCCGACGGTTCGGCTTGAACGGCAGTAAGGCAGCAGGTTATCTAACGTAATCCGGCAGCCCGTTATTTGGGTTTTCAAGCGGAGAACGCAACAATTACCGCCGGTGAGAATTTAATATGCAACCAATTGCATATTTCTTTGACTTCCGAAAAATCGTAGCGATAATGTCTCGTTTCGAGATATCGCCTTAATTTTGACTTTCGCGGAATATGAAACCACCCACGCGCTTAGCGTGGAACTGGACGGCGTAAACTATGCCGGAACTTATCGCGTCATGACGGGCACCGTCGTCGTCCATTTCGCGAACGAGAGCAAATTCGCCTCGTATGCGCCGAATCGGCCGGAGACCGTCGCCCGTTGGCTGCTCACGGATCTGTGTCGCAAGGCCGAATCGCGTCGGCGCAAAGCGGCGAAAAAATAGCCCGCGGCGCGCACTGTGATTGGCCGTTCGACGGTCACAAAAAAAGACCTGCAGTTGGATTGCAGGTCTTTTTTATTTTGTGACAGCTGCGTCTAATGCAACGCGCTGAGGGTGACGCGCTCACGCATACGCGGTCTTGCGCGCCGATACGAACGCGTAATAGCACACCGCGCCGATCGCAAGCGACGGCAGCGTCGCGCCGACATTCGGTAGCCATTGATTGATCACCTGGTACGAGGCGATGCCGATCGCCCAAGCGACGAACGCGCTCAGGTGCCAGCCGCCCGAGAAGCCGTAGCGGCCGAGCACATCGGCGAGCACCGCGGCGTCGACGCGACGCTTGCGCACGATGAAGTGATCCATCAGCACGACGCCGAACAGCGGCGCGAATACCGAGCCGATCAGCAGCAGGAAGTTCTGGTACTTCGCCATCGGCACGAGCAGCGCGATCAGCGTGCACAGCGCACCGAACGCGGCCGACAGCAACGGCACGCTCGCGCGCGTCCAGAACGTGCCGGTCGACACCGCGGCCGAGTGGATGTCGGCGAACGCATTGTCGATTTCGTCGATCAGAATCAGCAGCAGCGCAAACCCGCCGCCCGCTTGCGCGAGCGCGCCGGTCAGCAATGCATCGCCGCCGCCGGCCGCGAGCCCGTAGACCGCGCCGAGCGCATAGAACCAGATGTTCGCGATGCCATAGCCGTATAGCGTGCCGCGGAACGTCTCGCCGGCGCGGCGGCCGAAGCGCGTGTAGTCGGCGATCAGCGGCAGCCATGACAGCGGCATCGCGACCACGAGGTCGACCGCGCCGCCGAACGACATCTCGCCGGTGCCGGGACGACGCATCAGGTCCGCGAGATTGTGGCGCGCGAGCAGGTTCCACGTGAGCCACGCGGCGCCCGCGAGCAGCAGCCAGATCCCCCACTTGCGCAGAAAGCGCCGCACGAACGACAGCGGGCCGCTGATCGCGAGCAGCGTCGCGAGCACGCCGAAGATCACGGTCCACACGAGCGGCATCGACAGGCCGAACGCCTGTTTCGCGAGCGCATCGGCAGAATCGCGCATCACGATCACCTCGAACGAGCCCCAGCCGACCAGTTGCACCATGTTCAGCACGGCCGGCACCGACGCGCCGCGCACGCCGAGCGTCGGACGCAGCGACGACATCGCCGCGAGCCCGGTGTCGGTGCCGATCACGCCCACGAGCGCGAGCAGCACGACGCCGATCACGCTGCCGAGCACGATCGCGACGAGCGCATGCGGCAGCGACAGCCCCGGCACCAGCAGCGCGCCCGCCTGGGCGACGAGCAGGCCGATGCCGAGCGAGAACCACAGCGCGAACGCGTCGCCGGTGCGAAACGCGCGGCGCGCGTCGGGCACCGGCGTGAGCGGCGCGTAGGTGGAGCCGGCGTCGCCGGCGACGGAATCTTGAGCCATCTGATGTTCATTCCTGTTGGTGGTGCTGTGATTCTTTGCGTTGCCGGCGCCCCGGGTCGGCCATCGCCTGGCCGCCGTCACTGTCATAATGCAGGACGTTGCCCGCGTTCGTGCCTGTGTTTCCGGCCGGACGCGGGCTTTGCGCTTGTCCCGCGAGGCGCTGCTCCGAAGCGGTGCGTGCCCCGGAAAGCCGAGATTATCCCCAAAACGTCATGTTTGAAGAAACCCGTGCCAATGTTCCGCTTGCCGAACGCCTGCGGCCACGCAATATCGACGAAGTGATCGGCCAGTCGCATCTGCTCGGTCCGAACAAGCCGCTCAGGGTCGCGTTCGAATCGGGCGAGGCCCATTCGATGATCCTGTGGGGCCCGCCGGGCGTCGGCAAGACCACGCTCGCGCGGCTGATGGCCGATGCGTTTCACGCGCAGTTCATCGCGTTGTCGGCGGTGCTGTCGGGCGTGAAGGATATCCGCGAGGCGGTCGAAACCGCGCAGATCCATCGCGCGAACGGCCATCAGACGCTGGTGTTCGTCGACGAAGTGCATCGCTTCAACAAGAGCCAGCAAGACGCGTTCTTGCCGCACGTCGAGTCGGGCCTGTTCGTGTTCGTCGGCGCGACGACCGAGAATCCGTCGTTCGAGGTCAATAGCGCGTTGCTGTCGCGCGCCGCCGTCTACGTGCTGAAGAGCCTGACGGACGACGAACAGCGCGAGCTGCTCGAGCGCGCGCAGAAGGAGCTCGGCGGCCTCACCTTCACCGACGAAGCGCGCGCCGCGCTGATCGGTTCGGCCGACGGCGACGGCCGCAAGCTGCTGAACAACCTCGAGATCGTCGCGCGCGCGGCCGCACAGCAGAAGACCACCGAGATCGACGGCGCGTTATTGGGCAGCGCGCTCGCGGAGAATCTGCGCCGCTTCGACAAGGGCGGCGACGCCTTCTACGACCAGATCAGCGCGCTGCATAAATCCGTGCGCGGCAGCAACCCGGACGGCGCGCTGTATTGGTTCTGTCGCATGCTCGACGGCGGCGCGGACCCGCGCTATCTCGCGCGTCGCATCGTGCGCATGGCGTGGGAAGACATCGGCCTCGCGGACCCGCGCGCCGCGCGCATCACGCTCGACGCTGCCGAAACCTACGAGCGTCTCGGTTCGCCCGAAGGTGAGCTCGCGCTTGCGCAGGCGATCATCTATCTGGCGGTCGCGCCGAAATCGAATGCCGGGTACAACGCGTACAACGAGGCGCGGCGCTTCGTCGGCAAGGACCAGTCGCGCGCGGTGCCGGTGCATCTGCGCAACGCGCCGACGAAGCTGATGAAGGAACTCGGCTACGGTCACGACTACCGCTACGCGCACGACGAACCCGATGCGTACGCGGCCGGCGAAACCTATCTGCCCGACGGCATGCGCGAGCCGCATTGGTACGAGCCGACACCGCGTGGTCTCGAAGGCAAGATCGGCGAGAAGCTCGCGCGCCTTGGCGAGCTCGATGCGCGGTGGCGCGCCGAGAACAAGCCGAAGAAGGCTTGAGGCGTTTCACCTTTGCCGGTGCGTTAAAATCGCGTTTTCACACAACGAACATCCGTCCCATCCCATGCTCGACATCCAGTTGCTGCGCAAAGACCTCGACGGCGTCGCAAAGCGCCTCGCCGACCGCGGCTATACCCTCGACGTTGCGGCCTTCACCGCGCTCGAAGCGGAACGCCGCGATACCCAGACCCGTACCGAAGAACTGCAGGCGCGCCGCAACAGCCTGTCCAAGCAGATCGGCGCGATGAAAGGACGCGGCGAAGACACGTCGGCGGTGATGGCCGAAGTCGGCGGCATCGGCGACGAGATGAAGGCGTCGGCGGTCAAGCTCGAAGACATCCAGAAGCGTCTGTCCGATCTGCTGCTCGACGTGCCGAATCTCGCGCACGAAAGCGTGCCGGTCGGCAACGACGAAGCCGGCAACGTCGAAGTGCGCCGCTGGGGCACGCCGCGCCAGTTCGACTTCGAGGTCAAGGATCACGTTGACGTCGGCACGCCGCTCGGCCTCGACTTCGAGACCGGCGCGAAGCTGTCGGGCGCGCGCTTCACGATGCTGCGCGGCCAGATTGCGCGGCTGCATCGCGCGCTCGCGCAGTTCATGATCGACACGCACACGCAGCAGCACGGCTATACCGAGATCTACACGCCGTACATCGTCAATCCCGACATCCTGTACGGCACGGGCCAGCTGCCGAAGTTCGCGGACGATATGTTCCGCGTCGAAAAGGGCGGCGGTGAACACACGGTCACGCAGTACCTGATCTCGACCTCGGAAATTTCGCTGACGAACACGGTGCGTGAGAGCATCGTCGAAGCGGACGCGCTGCCGATCAGGCTGACCGCGCACTCGCCGTGCTTCCGCTCGGAAGCGGGCTCGTATGGCCGCGACACGCGCGGCATGATCCGCCAGCATCAGTTCGACAAGGTCGAGATGGTGCAGGTCGTAGCGCCAGGCGCATCGTACGACGCGCTCGAGCAGATGGTCGGCCACGCGGAGGCGATTCTGCAAAAGCTCGAACTGCCGTATCGCGTGATCACGCTGTGCAGCGGCGACATGGGCTTTTCCGCAGCGAAGACCTACGACCTGGAAGTGTGGCTGCCCGCGCAGAACACCTATCGTGAGATTTCGAGTTGCTCGAATACCGAGTCGTTCCAGGCGCGACGCATGCAGGCACGCTTCCGCAACGCGCAGGGCAAGCCGGAGCTCGTGCATACGCTCAACGGCTCGGGTCTCGCGGTGGGCCGCACGCTCGTCGCGGTGCTCGAGAACTTCCAGAACGCCGATGGTTCGGTGACGGTGCCCACGGCACTGCGGCCTTACCTCGGCGGCGTCGAGCGGCTGCAAGTGCCGGCGGCCTGAGCGTCGCCGATGCGCGCGCAGGCGCGGTGTCGTCGCGTGTCCGACGATGGATGCCGCGAACGGCATCGAGGTCCCGCGAAAATTTTTTAGAAATTTTTTGGACGAGGGGGCTTGGAAAACTAATTCGAGCTGTTCTATAATCTTTTTCTCCCAAGCAACGGCCCGCTTGGATCCGACAATGCAGTAGCGAGTTGGAATACCCGGAAAGGTGGCAGAGTGGTCGAATGTACCTGACTCGAAATCAGGCGTACGGTTTCCCCGTACCGTGGGTTCGAATCCCACCCTTTCCGCCAAATTCTGAAACCCCTTGATTTCACCGAGATCAAGGGGTTTTTGCTTTGAGTTCTCGAATGGCTTTGCCAAGGCAATTCGAAATTATTCAAGCATCATTTCTATTTTGGCGAAATCCTTTGTTTCAATTTTTTACATAAGCCATTCGTTGCTCGTGGTCTTTTTCATCTCATTTCCATACAAATATCTTAAGTCATCCGTACTGCACTGTCCCCTAATTCATATACCGGACATATTCGGGCCGTGGCTGTTGTACGCTAAAAGGGGTCGAAGTCAGAAAATCTGCGGGCGACCCGCCCCCCGATCGACTTCTGAAAGTGCGAATCTTCGCCGACCCCACAGATCTCCGCAAGATCTGCCCTTTTTTACAAATAAATACGATTTTTGATTGGGCTCGGTCATTCGTTCAGGGTACGATTTACGCCGTCAGAAGCTTTTACAGGAAGAATTTTCCTGAAAATGAAAGCTTCGGCAATTAATCAGTAAAACGTTTGCACCGCAAACGTTTGCGAACCAACGCGCACCCAGCCCTGTCAATCTGAACCACCGCGAGGACCACCTTCGTGCGCCTCGGTTCAATCGGACAACACAGACGTGCGTTCAAAGCACTTCGGGACAATAGTCTTTAAGGCCTGCAAATTCATTTGCATCGAATCCTTATTCATTGTCCGTCGAATCACAGCGAATTCACCTTTTGGTCTTTTTATCGGGAATTTTCCCGACATTTGGAATTACTCCGCGATGATAAAACGACGTCAATTCATTGGGGGCCTGACGGCCCTGAGCGCAAGTTATCTTTTGACCGCGTGTGGTGGGGGCAGTGGGTCATCGAACGCGATTGGCAAGGCAGCCGCTGCGACTGGCGCTTCCGGTGCCGCGGCAGCTTCGGGTGCGTCCGGTGCCTCGAGCAATACAACGCCGACTGCGAAGACGAGCGACCCGAACAGCATCTCCATGCCGCCCGCCACGTCCATCACGGACAACTCCGGCAACGTCTGGACCCTTTCCGGAGGTTCGGTCTACCGCAACGGGTCGGCGGCAGGCAACACCTACAACGTCTCGCTCGTGCTGTTTTACGGCGGCGTGATTTATCACGAAGGTACGGGTGGTCAGTTTTACGAATGGACGGGCTCGGGCTGGGTGGGCTGCAACGACCCGCGCCTCGGCGGCACTTCGGCCGACGGCACCTCGCTGCCCGCTTCTCCGTACATCATCGACAAGTCCGGCGCAATCTGGACGCTGACTAACGGCGTCATTTACTGCAACGGGGCGACGGTCGGCGACACGTACAACGTCTCGCTCGTGTTGTGGTACGGCGGCAAGATCTGGCATTGCGGCACGGGTGGCCAGTTCTACGTGAACAACGACACCGCCGGCCATTGGCTGCCCTGTAACGATCCGCGCACCGCGATCACACCGTCCGCCGGCATGTTCTACGGCATGAACGGCCACTTCGACTACAACTACACGCCCCAACAGATCGTGTCGATCCTGAAGGGCATGGGTTGCACGAGCTATCGCGTCGGCTGCAACAACACGTCGACCGAGTTGAACGCAGTGATCGGACTCGCGCAGGCTTTCCAGTCGGCGGGGATGACGCTGATCGTGCTGATCAACCAGGGCGTCTACGACTCCAGCGGCAACCTGATTGCTGGCGAGAATGCGGCTTACAGCCAGGGTTACGCGGTAGCCCAGGCCGTCGCGAACGCACTGAAGCCGTATGGCGTGACCATCTACGAATGCGGCAACGAGCTGACGCGGCAGAACGCCACTGTGCTCAACTTCACTTATGCGGGCACGAGGGCGTCGGACTTCAACAACGCGAACTGGCCGGTGATGCGCGGCGTCATGCGCGGGATGATCGACGGCGTGAAGTCGGTTCAGTCCAACGCCAAATGCGGCATCAACTTCTGCGTGAACGATATCGGCGCGGCGGACGCGCTGTGGGACGGTATGCAGCCGGATGGTAGCGGCGGTTACCCGACCGTGCGCTGGGACATCACCACGTGGCACAACTACGAGGTGTATGGCGATCTGTTCGACCTCGGTACGGACGGCGCGATGCCAGGCTTCGATCTGCCGATCTATTGCAAGGCCCGGTATGGCGTGCCGTTCATCGTCACCGAGTGGAACACCGGACCGGAGCAAACTGAGGCCTATCGTTCGAACTACATCTCGACGAAGCTCGGCGAGTTCTATCAGAACCGCAAGACGCACAACATCCAGTCCGTCATGTATTACGTGCTCGACAGCGGCGACCAGACTTACGGCATCATGCTCAACGGTTCACCGCTGAATCCGTCTTACAGTGCTTTCCAAAGCTTCACGGCGGCCCATCCCGACAACTAGGCCGCGGGTCGACGCAAGCAGTTCCGCCCGTCCCGTAGTCGATGCTGCCCGGTGTCAAGAGCGACGAGTCGCCGGGCCTGACGGCGGCGCCCAATCTTCCCTTCGGAGTATCGAGGCGGGGGTGCGGGCGCCTCATCCACCCCGAACCCCTCCATCACCTCCCTCAGCGCCCGCGCCTGATCCGCGGGCGACGCGGCCGCCGCCGCGCTTTTCTCGACGAGTGCCGCGTTCTGTTGCGTGACCTCGACCATTTGCGTGATCGCGATGCCCAGCTGCTGAATCCCATCGCTCTGTTCACGCGGACACCTGCGCGATTTCACCGACGATGCTCGTCACGCGCGACGCGCGCGAGTTCGCTCGCCTATTCGGCAATGCTCGCGTTGAGCTGCACGATCGCGGTGAGCTGCTCCATCGCCGAGACCGTCTCGCCGAGCGAGGCAGCCTGCTTCTCGGTGCGCTGATTTAGTATGGAAAGCTGAACGATTGGCGTTGCCGGCTCGATGATCCTTCGAGTTCCTTTGCTCTTAAGTCGATGCGAGCGCCCAGGCCCGCAACGGGCCGCGCAAAAACTGTCATCCTGATTCGGGCGCGCGCCGCAGCAAGCCGCGACAGCGCCACCGCCGCTTCTCGCGCACCGCTTCGGCCGGTTTTCGAGGGGTCCACTGACGATCCTCTGTACAATTGCCCGAAATCGCCCAATCGAGCGGCGGTTGCGGGCCGCCGGGCTTTCGGGCGCGGCGGGTCATCTCGCGCTTGACCCGCGACTCACATCGACTGAATTCATGGCCATTACGTACAAGACTCCCGACGATATCGCGAAGCTGCGCATTGCGGGCCGCCTCGCGGCCGATGTGCTGGCAATGATCGGCGAGCACGTCAAGGCAGGCGTCTCCACCGACGACCTCGACGCGCTGTGCAACGACTACATCGTCCACACGCAAAAAGCGATTCCGGCCAATGTTGGCTATCTGGGCTTTCCGAAGACCGTCTGCACGTCGGTCAATCATGTCGTGTGTCACGGCATTCCGAATCGCAACGAGATCCTGAAGGACGGCGACATCCTCAACATCGACGTCGCGATCATCAAGGACGGCTATTTCGGCGACACGAGCCGCATGTACTGCGTCGGCCAGTCGAGCACGGTCGCGCGTGCGCTGATCGACACGACCTACGAGGCGATGGTGGCCGGCATCCGCGAGGTGAAGCCGGGCGCGACGCTCGGCGACGTCGGCCACGCGATCCAGAAGGTCGCGCAGCGCGAGGGCTTCTCGATCGTGCGCGACTACTGCGGGCACGGCATCGGCAAGGTCTATCACGAGGACCCGCAGGTGCTGCACTATGGGCAGCCGGGGCAGGGGGTGCGCCTGAAGCCGGGCATGGTCTTCACGATCGAGCCGATGATCAACGCGGGCCGCGCCGGCACGTCGGTACAGCGCGACGGCTGGACCGTGATCACGAAGGACCGCTCGCTGTCGGCGCAATGGGAGCACATGGTCGCCGTGACCGACGACGGCTATGAACTGCTGACGCCGTGGCCGGACGGCACGGGCGACTACGACGCGCCGTGAGCGGGACCGCATATTCTGGTCAATAATAAATTTGACTCGCCGGCCGGTTCGGTTAAAGCTACGCGTTAGGGTTTCCAGGGGTTTCGTCTGCATGAGTCCGTCATTGACCGTTCGCCGCATCACTGCTGATCAGGGCGCCGTTTTTCGCGAACTCCGCACGGCCTCGCTGCGGGAGGCGCCGTACGCCTTCGGCGCGACGCTCGAGGACGCGTTGTCGGCCGATGCCGCCAGTTTCGACGCGACCGCGGCGAATCACGCGGTTTCGCAGTCCGTCGGTGCATTCCTGCTCTATACCGAGGGTCATCCCGCCGGGCTGATCGAGGCGCATTTCGACGACACCGCGGCGCGCCGCGCGTTCGTCTGCGAGTTGTGGGTGGCGCCGGCCGTGCGCCATCTGCGCGGCGGCGAGCTGCTCGTCGATACCGCGAGCAGCTGGCTCGCGAATGCGGGCGCCACGGAAATCTACGCGTGGGTCGCCGACGCGAACCGCAACGCGATGCGCTTTTATGAAGCGCTGGGCTTTGGCCCGACCGGCGAGCACCGGCGCGTCGAGCGCGCACCCGAGCAGGTCGAAAGTCTGCTGGTGCGGCACGTGCCGACTACTTCGCAGGTGTTACAGCAGTGATCGCCCAAGCGGCGCGTCGCGCGCGCCGCTCGTCTTCGCCGTCCCTTCATCACGGTCTTTTTCCCGCCAGCGTTTCTTTCGCACCGTCGCGCGTCGATCGCATCGACGACACGCGTTGCGCTCGCGCGCGCGAGCACCGATTCTCCCGGGAAAAATAGTGGCCGCGCGCTTGTACGCCTGTAAAATACGCAAAATTTTTCGCCGAACGCTATGTCGCCCAAGAAATCGCCCTTTTTCGAACTGCGCAGCGGCTCTGTCGACACGCTGATGTTCGTGGTCAAAACGACCGACCTCGATGCGATGCGTGCCGAGCTGACGCGACGCTTCGAGGCGACCCCCGAATTCTTCGCTAACGACGTCGTCGCGATCGACGTGCGGCGTCTCGCCGGCAACGAACGCGTGCCGCTCGCCGACATCGCGCAACTGCTCGACAGCGTGCGCATGCGTCCGGTCGGTGTGGTCGCGAATGCGGAGCAACAGTGGGCGACGGAGTCGGGATTGCCGTTGCTCGAAGCGCGCGATCGCCGCGGCGCGCCGGCGAAGCAGGCCGATGAGGACAGCACGGCGAGCGCGGCAGACGCGACAGCAGGCACCGAGGCAAGCGCGGGCACGAGCGCGTCCGCCAGCTCTGCATCCGCAACCGCCAGCGCGGCCACGGGCACGGCCGCTGCCGCCGCCGTCGAACCCACGCCCGCCGCCGAGCCGGTGCGTCTTGCCACGTCGCCGCAAACGATGGTGGTCGACAAGCCGTTGCGCTCGGGTCAGCGTATTTACGCAAAAGGCGATCTGGTCGTGCTCGGTCTGGTCAGCTACGGCGCCGAGGTGATCGCGGAAGGCAACATCCACATTTACGCGCCGCTGCGCGGCCGGGCGTTGGCCGGCGTGCAGGGCAATCACGACGCGCGCATCTTCTGCACGTGTCTCGAACCGGAACTGATCTCCATCGCGGGCATCTATCGAACGACCGAGAACCCGCTGCCGGCCGACGTGCTCGGCAAGCCGGTGCAGATCTGGCTCGAAGAAGAAAAGCTGATGATCGAACCGCTGCGGCTCACGTAAAGCGCCGCGAAACGCGCCCTGCCCCGAGCGATTGCGGCACGCGGCGTTTCACGGCGAGGCGGGCCGCGCACCAATTGACGCATTTGACGAACACAAGGTAAGGGTAATGGCAAAAATCATTGTGGTGACTTCGGGCAAGGGTGGCGTGGGCAAGACGACCACGAGCGCGAGCTTTGCGTCGGCCCTCGCGTTGCGCGGCAGCAAGACCGCCGTGATCGACTTCGACGTCGGCCTGCGCAACCTCGACCTCATCATGGGCTGCGAGCGCCGCGTCGTGTACGACCTGATCAACGTGATCCAGGGCGAAGCGAATCTGAATCAGGCGCTGATCAAAGACAAGAAATGCGAGAACCTGTTCATCCTCCCGGCCTCGCAAACGCGCGATAAAGACGCGCTGACGATGGAAGGTGTCGAGAAGGTCATCAACGATCTGATCGCGATGGACTTCGAATACATCGTCTGCGATTCGCCGGCCGGTATCGAGTCGGGCGCGCTGCTTGCGATGCACTTCGCCGACGAAGCGCTGATCGTGACGAACCCGGAAGTGTCGTCGGTGCGCGACTCCGATCGCATTCTCGGCATCCTGTCGTCGAAGACCAAGCGCGCGATCGAAGGCAAGGAACCGATCAAGGAGCACCTGCTGATCACCCGCTACAACCCGAAGCGTGTCAGCGAAGGCGAAATGCTGTCGTTGACCGACATCCAGGAAATTCTGCGCATCGATCTGATCGGCGTGATTCCGGAATCGGAAGCGGTGCTGCACGCGTCGAACCAAGGTCTGCCGGCCGTGCATATGGACGGCACCGATGTGGCCGAAGCCTATAAGGACGTCGTGTCGCGTTTCCTCGGCGAGCAGAAATCGCTTCGCTTTGTCGATTACCAGAAGCCCGGGCTGCTGCAGCGCCTCTTCGGCACCAAGTAAGGGGAGCGCACGTCATGTCGATTCTTTCGTTTTTGCTGGGCGAGAAAAAGAAGTCCGCGTCGGTAGCGAAGGAACGCCTGCAGTTGATCATCGCGCACGAGCGCGCCGGCGGCCATGCGCCCGCCGATTATCTGCCTGCGTTGCAACGCGAACTGGTGGCCGTGATCTCGAAGTACGTGAAGATTTCCGACGACGACATACGCGTGAGTCTCGAGCGTCAGGACGATCTCGAAGTGCTTGAAGTCAAGATCGAAATACCCCAGGCCTGAGCTTCGGATGGACCGCGGTCCGTCTCGCATCATGTGCAGGACGTCGCATGGCGTCGCGTCGGAGCGACGTGATGCGGTGCGGCGTTCGGCTCGTCCTCTGGCTTCTGTCTGAAGCCGTCTCTTCGCATCTCCACGGCGCTCGTCATTTCCCAGTCGAAATGAACCGTTGCACTCCAGCGGTGCCGTTACCCGCGCAACGTCAGCCTCGCGTCGCCCTCACGCATCTACTGACGCGGCGAGTCGGCGGTATCCGTCGTGATGTCGTCTGCGGCATCGTCGGCGCTCGGCTCGCCGTCTTCGCTTTCCGCTTCCGGCACCTCGACCTCGGGCACTTCCGGCACTGGCGCAGGCGTGGGCTGCGGCAGCGGCGCCACGTAGCGCTCGGCGAGCGACTCATAGAGCGGCGGCGCGAACAGGCGGGACACTCGGCTCGCGATCAACGCGGTGGCCATCAGCGAAATCACGAGCGCGTGGCCGTCGATCATCTCCATCACGATCACGAACGAAGTGATCGGCGACTGCGTGACCGCGGCCAGATAGCCGACCATCGCGAGCGCGATCAGCATCGGCAATTGCATCGAATCGAACACCATGTGCAGCAGATTGCCGAAGCCCGCGCCGATCGACAGCGACGGCGCGAAGATGCCGCCCGGAATGCCCGGCAGGTATGAGCCGACCATCGCGATCATCTTCAGGAACGGATAGAACACCGACAACTGCTCGTGTCCCTCGAGCAGGCCGCGCGCTTCCGTATAGCCGCTGCCGAACGTCGTGCCGCCCGAGATCACGCCGACCACCGCGATCGCGAAGCCGCACAGCGCGGCGAACACAACCGGCCGCTCGCCGTGCAACTGACGCAGCGGCTCCGGAATCCAGCGCGCGGTATTGAGCAGCAGCCAGCCGAAGATACCGCCCGCGATTCCCGTGACGATCGCGGTGAGCACCACCGCGACGGCGAGCAGATCAGGAAAATGCGCGCCGATCTGGATCGTACCGAAATACGTGTAGTTGCCGTTCAGGCCCAGTGCGACGACACCCGCAATGATGATCGCCGTGATCAGCACGCCACTCGTGCGCGCCTCGAAGCTGCGCGTCAATTCCTCGATTGCGAATACGACGCCCGCGAGCGGTGTATTGAACGCCGCCGACAAACCCGCTGCCGCGCCCGCCAACGCGAGCTGCCGTTCGATCTGCGCATTCGAGCGCGGATAGAACCGGCGCAGATTGAACATCAGCGCGGCGCCGACCTGCACCGTCGGTCCTTCACGGCCGATCGTAAAGCCGCCGAGAATCGCGAGAAACGACACGCCGATTTTGCCGAGCAGAATTCGCAGCGACAGCAGCCGCGTGCCGTATCCGCGCTGTTTCATGTGCAGCGTCGCGATCACCTGCGGGATGCCGCTGCCCTCGGAGCCGCGAAAGAACTTGCGCGTGAGCCAGACCGCGAGTGCGGCGACCGCGGGCGTGATCACGAGCGGCGCCCACACATACCGCTGCCGGACATCGAGAAACGCGTCATACCCCCAGTCGATCAGACGCGCGTACAGCACCGCGACCAGGCCGACGGCGATGGCACCGAGCCAGAAGATGCCGTATTGCCGCCACAGGCGTTTTGCGTGACGCATGACAGCGGGCGAACGGGAAGGGAAGGGCCGGGACATGAATTAGATTCGTGCAAAGGGCCAAGTATAAAGCGTGCGGGATCGACCACAACACGTGAAAGATGTTTGAAATAATGAAGTGAAGTGAATCATCAGGCGGATATTTTTTTTGCTGTAACGTGCCGTATTGAGAATCGGACCGTGCGCAACGGCCATTTGGCGGGATCGGTAAAACGTCAGCTAGAATAGTTTCAATTTCGAATAACGAACAGACCCTCAATGAAGCGAATACTTATTGTCAAGGTCACTTCACTAGGCGATATCGTGCAGGCGTTGCCAGTCGTCGCCGACATCAAACGCGCATTTCCTGGTGTTCAGGTGGATTGGGCGGCGGACGAAGCATTCGCGCAAGTCGTGCATTGGAGCCAGGGCGTCGATCGCGTGCTGTGCGCGCCGCTGCGCCGCTTCAAGAAGGCGCGTCGCTGGAGTGATCTGAAGGCGATCTGGGCATCCATCGCCGAGCTGCGCGCGTATCGCTACGACTACATCATCGACATCCACGGCGTCTACAAGAGCGCGATCATCGCTTTCCTCGCGCGCTCGTCGCGGCGCATCGGCTATCAATCCCTGGATCTGGGCGAGCGTGGCGCGGCGTTCGCCTACACCGGGCGTTTCGGCCCACGTCCGCAAGGCAGCGCGTGGCACGGCATGCGCATCAGCGCCAGCGAGGCGCTCGGCTACGAAGTGGAAGGACCGCCCATCTACGACCTGCAGCTACCCGAAACCGTCCCGCAGCCGTTCGTGACGCAAGACGCGCCTGTCGCGGCGCTCTTTCACGCCACCTCGAAAGCCGACAAGAAATGGCCGCTCACGCACTGGGCGGCGCTTGGACGCGAGTTGAGCGAGCGCGGTTTTCGTGTGGTGCTGCCGTGGGGTTCGGACGGTGAGCTTGCCGAAGCCGGGCAGATCGCCGCGCAGGTGCCAGGCGCGACCGTGCTGCCGCCATTGAGTGTGACCGAAGTTGCGCAGATGATCGGCGCGTGCGCGCTCGTGGTCGGTACCGATACGGGTTTCGTGCACCTCGCGCATGCGCTGCAGAAGCGCACCGTGATGATCTTCGTCGCGACGTCGCCATCGCATTGCGGCGTCGAGGCGCCGTATCGCTCGACCTCGATCGGCGACGGCGACTCGGTGCCGCCGATCAGCGCGGCGCTCGAAGCGATCGACTACGTGTACGCGGCAGAGCCGGTGCTCGCGATGCAGCAAGGATCTGCCGCCGCCTGAGTTCGTTCGTGCGCTCGCGCAATCGTTTGCGCAAAAGAAAAGAGGCGCGATGCGTAGTCCACCCTTGCTGGCGGGGACTGCATCGTCGCGCCTCAAAGAACGCCCGTGTCGGGGAACAGCGGGCGGAGAGGAATCGATTACACGTCTGTTAAAACTGTCGCTTTTCGTTGGACGCCGAAGCGTCCGATGCGCGGACGCGGGGGCGGCAAGCTGATACGCCGCGGTGCGTCGAGGCTCGCACGGCGCGCGTTGAACCGCTCGATTGCGGCGACGCCGGCGCGGCCAGCAAGGTTTCTATCGCGACAGTGCGCTCAACGGAGTATAGGCGGTGTTTTCCGCCATGGTGGCGCGATCTGGCGGCAGCGGGGCGGTCGATCGAACGCGCCGATCCAGCGCGCCGGTCCTGTAACAGCTCGGTGATGTTCCCTTACAAATGGCAACGTTCGCTGCGGCGCGCGTCGTGTCCAATCGGGTCATTCGGGGTTTGCGCTCGAATCAATCTGACTCGATGGAGAACAACATGAAACGCTTGATCCTGACTCTCGTGGCCGGCACGCTGCTCGCATCGGCACTCGGCGGCTGCGTTATCGCGCCGGCGCCGGGCTATTACTACGGCGGTGGCTACTACCATCACGGCTACTACTAACGCTAAGCCGCGCGCCGTGCTCAGGCCCGGAGCACCAGCCTCAGGCGGCCAGCATTTCGAACGCGACCACCGCGGCAATGGCCGCGGCGTTCGCGGCCAGCGCCTCGACGACGATGGATTTCCATGTCGTCGGACGGAAGCGCAGCGCGAGCAGCAGCGAGCCGAGCAAGGCCAGCGCGATGATCGTCACGATATCGGCATTGTGAAGATGGACGTTCATGCGGATCTCCCCGTTTTTTATAGGGTTATGTCAGGGAGTATAGGCAAGTCAAAAGGACGCGCAAGGCGGGGGTTTTACCCGGGCCGGGCCGCGGAAACAGCGAGGAAATAATGCTCTCTGCCTGCTGCCGCAGACGCGTAAAAACTGCGCGGGTGCAGCATCGATCGAACCTCGGCAAACGCGCATCGACGAAAGCGTTGTTCCGTCGATGCGCGTTGCATCATTTCATCAAACTCTCATCACGCGTCTCGCGCATGCACAGCACGCCGACAAGGCTCACGGCCGCGGCGACCGACACGTACGCGCCGACCCACGCCAAGCCGCCGTGCGCGGCGAGCACCTGCGCGATATACGGTGCGACCGACGCGCCGAGAATCCCGCCGAGGTTGTACGCGACGCCGGCGCCCGTATAGCGCACGTTGGTCGGAAACAGTTCCGGCAGCAGCGCGCCCATCGGCGCGAAGGTCACGCCCATCAGGAACAGCTGGATCACGAGAAACAGCAGCACGAGCAACGGCTCGCCGCTGCCGAGCAGCGGCGCCATCGTGAAGCCCGACAGGATCGCCGCGATGATGCCGACGATCAGCACCGGCTTACGCCCGAAGCGATCGCTCGCACGAGCCGACAGCGGCGTCGCGATTGCCATGAACACGACCGCGATGCACAGCAGGCCGAGGAACGTCTGCCGCGGAATATGCAGCGACCCGACGCCGTACGACAGCGAGAACGTCGTCGCGTTGTAGAACAGCGTGTAGCAGACCACCATCGCGAGCGCGCCGAGCACGGTCGGCCGCCAGTGCTGCGAGAACAGCGTCGCGATCGGCACGCGCACGCGCTCCTTGCGCTCGATCGCTACCTGGAACGCGGGCGTTTCGGCAATCTTCAGCCGCACGTACAGCCCGAGCGCGACGAGCACCGAGCTGACGATGAACGGCACGCGCCAGCCCCAGCTGCGGAACTGCTCGTCGGAGAGCGACATTGCGAGCGCGAAGAACAGGCCGTTGGACGCGAGAAAGCCGATCGAGGGCCCGAGTTGCGGGAACATGCCGAACCAGCCGCGTTTGCCGGCCGGCGCGTTTTCGGTGGCGAGCAGCGCGGCGCCGCCCCATTCGCCGCCGAGGCCGATACCCTGGCCGAAACGCAGCACGCACAGCAGGATCGGCGCGAGGCTGCCGATCGCGTCGTAGCCCGGCACGAAGCCGATCAGCGTGGTCGACAGGCCCATCACGAGCAGCGACGCAACCAGAGTCGATTTGCGGCCGATGCGGTCGCCGAAGTGGCCGAACAGGAACGAGCCGATCGGTCGCGCGACGAACGCGATGCCAAACGTGACGAACGCCGACAGCGCCTGCGCGGTGGCCGAGCCATGCGGGAAGAATACCGGTCCGATCACGAGCGCCGCGGCGGTCGCGTAGACATAGAAATCGTAGAACTCGATCGCGGTGCCGATGAAGCTCGCGAAGATGATCCGCGCGGTATTGTTTTGCCCGCTTGCGGGCTGAGCGGCGGAAATCGGCGAAGTGGACATGCAGGGTCTCCAATTGTATGAGGCCGCGGCGCGCTGAGCCGTGCGTCGCAGACAGGCGGCGCGCAAGGGCGGCATCCTCGTTGAGGTATAGGTTTGGGCGCCGCACGCGGGGTGGCGGTGCGGCACTGCAGTCGGCTCATGCGCCGCGCCGGCGGGTGTGCGGACGGCGTGAGCCATGCCGGAAGGCTCCGGCGCGGGGAATCGGAAAATTATAGCGAGCGCGCTCGTCGCGCAGCAATGGCGGCGCAAGCTTGCGCGGCAACGAGGTTGCTTTATGAGTTATGCGCGATGACTCGAGTAGCTCGCGCGTGGCCGACCCATGCGCGGCTGCGCTGGGCGGTGCGTGTCAGCGCACGCGCCAACCGCGCTCAGTCGTACGTTTCCGCTTGCGGCGAGGCGAGTTCGCGCAGCTGGAATTTGCCGTTGTCGTTGAACAGCCAGTCTTCGAACAGCTCGAGCTGGCCGCGGCCATTCAGCAGCTTGCCGGGCGGTTGCGGCAGCGGCGCCGAGCGGCGCAGCGTCGCGAGCGCGGTGCTTTCGGCTTCGTCGTCGCCGTTCGTGCGATACACCGACGACTCGACGATGTGTCCATAACGATCGACCGTGAACGACACCACCACCAGCGAGCGCAGCATCGGCTGAGGCCTGCCCTGGAGCACATACGACGGATTGCGCTCGACGATCCGTCGTGCGACCGCGTCGCGATATTGATCGAGCGTCGCGCTGTTGATCGCGGCCACCGGTGTGCTGACGGTTTCGTGCGGCGTCAGCGGTGTGATCGTGCAACCGGCCACGGCGACAACACCGAGCGCGGCGAGCGATAGCCGATGCATGCGAGCGGCCGTGAAGGAGCGCAGAGCCACACGGTGAGAAACAGGAGGGGGAGAAGTGCGAGAGAGCATCGTCGACGAACCGCGAGGAGAACCTGATTGAATGGTAGTCAAAAACCGTCGGGATTCAATTGGCGTTCGCCCGCCGGATGTCATCGTGCGTGCCCCGCTGAGGTGCTTTGCTTTCCGCTGTAATGGCCGGAAATGTGCGCGCATTGGTCGGCGAGCGAAACCCGCCTACACTCTGATGGCCTCTTCTTGAGGCATCGGTGGAAGTCTTTTCAGCCCGCTTCTGGCGGGCTTTCTTTTTCCTTCGATTCGCCATTCACACGCGGCAATAAAAAAGGCGAACCCGCCAAACGGGCCCGCCTTTTCGATCCCGGTTCAACCAGCCACGCCGCAAGCTGAGGCTCACGGCGCTGCCCAGGCGTCGATTACTTCAACGTCGCACGCGCCGCTTTCACCGCGGCCAGCACCTGCTCGGGCGCGGTGCCGCCCGGATGATTGCGGCTCGCCACCGAGCCCTCGAGCGTCAGATACGAGAACACGTCGTCGCCGATCAGATGCGCGACGTTCGGCAGTTCGCCGCGCATTTCGTCGAGCGTCAGGTCCGCGAGATCGCAGCCGCGATCGGCGCACACGCGCACCGCGAGCGCGACTGCTTCGTGCGCGTCGCGGAACGGCAGGCCGCGCTTGACGAGATAGTCGGCGAGGTCCGTCGCGGTCGAGAAGCCTTGCAGCGCGGCGTCGCGCATCGCCTGCGGTTTGACCGTGATGCCGGCGACCATTTCGGCGAAGATGCGCAGCGTGTCGGCGACCGTATCGACGGTGTCGAACAGCGGCTCCTTGTCTTCCTGGTTGTCCTTGTTGTACGCGAGCGGTTGGCCCTTCATCAGCGTGAGCAGCGCCATCAGATGGCCGTTCACGCGGCCGGTCTTGCCGCGCGCGAGTTCGGGCACGTCCGGGTTCTTCTTCTGCGGCATGATCGACGAGCCGGTGCAGAAACGGTCGGCCAGATCGATGAAGCCGACGCGCGGGCTCATCCACAGCACCAGTTCTTCGGAGAAGCGCGACACGTGCGTCATCACGAGCGCGGAGGCGGCCGTGAATTCGATCGCGAAGTCGCGGTCGGAGACTGCGTCGAGCGAGTTCGCGCAGATGCCGTCGAAGCCGAGCGTCTTCGCCACGGCGTGACGGTCGATCGGATAGCTGGTGCCGGCGAGCGCGGCCGCGCCGAGCGGCAGACGGTTCACGCGCTTGCGGCAGTCGATCATGCGCTCGGCGTCGCGCGAGAACATTTCGACGTACGCGAGCAGATGGTGGCCGAACGTGACGGGCTGCGCGACCTGCAGGTGCGTGAAGCCCGGCATGATGGTCGCGGCGTTCTTCTCCGCGATCTCGAGCAGCGCCACGCGCAGTTCGGTGAGCAGTTCGCCGATGCGGTCGATCTCGCCGCGCAGCCACAGGCGAATGTCGGTCGCAACCTGGTCGTTGCGTGAGCGGCCGGTGTGCAGGCGCTTGCCGGCGTCGCCGATCAGCGCGGTCAGGCGCGCTTCGATGTTCAGGTGCACGTCTTCGAGATCGAGCTGCCATTCGAACTCGCCGCGCTCGATTTCACCTTTGATCTGCGCCATGCCGCGCTGGATCGCGGCGAGGTCGTCGGCGGAAATGATCTTCTGCGCGGCGAGCATCGACGCGTGCGCGAGCGACCCTTCGATGTCGACGAACGCCAGACGCTTGTCGAAGAAAACCGACGACGTGTAGCGTTTGACGAGTTCCGACATCGGCTCCGAGAAGCGAGCCGACCAGGCTTCGCCTTTTTTGTGCAGTTGGGACGTCATGGTGTTGGGCGGTAAAAACGAGCGGTGAAGAGGCTGGCAACGCGAGTGCGCGAATCGTGCAAGAGCGCCGCCGCAGCGAAGAAAGACGAAGATTTTAACACCGGGTGAGGGCGGCCAAAGCGCTGCCGCCCGTCGCGGGCCTATTCGCGCACCAGCACCACGAGCTTCAGATCCTCGCGATGCGCGGGCTTGAACGTGATCTGGTCATAAACGATGCGCCCGTCGCGCGGATGGTTGAACTCGCGCCTGCCACCTTCGCGCCCGCCGACGTCCTGGGAGGCCCAGTAGCGTGCGAACTCGTCGCTCGCGGCCGACAGCGAATCGATCAGCCCACGTGTGGGCGCATCGTTCAGATGGCGGATCGAGTCGGCGCGGAATTCGGCGGCGAGCCGCCGCGCGCGCGTTTCCCAATCGACGATCAACGCGCGCGCGGCCGGCTCGGTGAACGTGTAGCGCAGCAGGTTGCGGTCGTGCGCGCCGTCGAGCCAGCCGACGAACAGATCGGCCGCGCGCTCGTTCCACGCAAGCGCGTTCCACTGCCGGTCGAGCACGTAGGCGGGCGTGTCGATGAGCTGCACGGTTTGCAGCAGCGTGGAGGGCGCATCGGCGGCGGCCGGGTCGGGCTCGGCCGGATCGCGTTGCGCGGCCAGCTCGAACAGATACGCGCGCTCGGCGCGCGACAGCTGCAACGCGACCGCGATGCGCGCGAGCGCATCGGCGGAAGCGGACACTGGCCGGCCCTGCTCGATCCACGTGTACCAGGTCGGGCTCACGCCGCACAGCTGCGCGACTTCCTCGCGCCGCAGACCGGGCGTGCGGCGACGCGGCCCCGGCGGCAGCCCGACCGCCTGCGGCGACAGCCGCTCGCGATGGGCGCGGATGAAGTCGCCGAGCGCGCGCGCCGGGGTGGCGTCGAGCGGCGGCGGGTGGTCGGCGGAAGACGGCGTCGTCATGCTATCGGCTGCGCGTGGAGGGGGTAATAGAGATACCAGAATAATTGCCGAACTTGTACTGGTACATGGCGGGCTCTATTGTAGCGGCTGGATTCGCGCAATGAGAAAAGCCGGGTGTGACCTGCGTCGGCCACACCCGGCTTTTGTCCGCCAATTCGGCAACCTCAACCGGTATTGCGCAACCCCGCCGCGATCCCGTTGATGCTCAAATGAATGCCGCGCCGCACGCGCGCATTCGTGTCGCCCGCGCGATAGCGTTTGAGCAGTTCGACCTGCAGGTGATTGAGCGGATCGAGGTACGGAAAGCGATTCTTGATCGAGCGCGCGAGCAGCGGATTCTCGGCGAGCCGGTCGCTCTTGCCGGTGATCTCCGACAACACCTTCGACGTGCGTTCCCACTCGGCGACGATGCGCTCGAACACATGCTTGCGCAGCTTCTTGTCGGTCACGAGCGCGGCATAACGCGACGCGACCGCGAGGTCGGTCTTCGCGATGACCATGTCCATGTTCGACATCAGGTTCGAAAAGAACGGCCAGCTCTTGTGCATCTTCTGCAGCAGCGCGAGACGGCGCGCGCGTTCGGCGTCGGACGGCGCGCTGTCGAGGTGCTCGGCGACCGCGCTGCCGAAGCCGTACCAGCCGGTCAGCAGCAGCCGGCATTGACCCCACGAGAAGCCCCACGGAATCGCGCGCAGATCCTCGATCTTGCGTTGCTTCGGATCCTGCAGCTTGCGCGACGCGGGGCGGCTGCCGATGTTCAACTCGGCGATCTCCGCGATCGGCGTCGACTCGAAGAAATACTCCTTGAAGCCCGGCGTTTCGTAGACGAGCGCGCGATACGCGGCCATCGCCGTATCGGACAGCTGCTGCATCGTTTCCTCGTACACCGGCAACTCGGCCAACGTGTGGTCGTGCGGCAGCAGCGACGCTTCGAGCGTCGCGGCCACGACGGTTTCCAGATTGCGCCGGCCGATTTCCGGATTTGCGAACTTGCTCGCGATCACTTCGCCCTGCTCGGTCAAACGGATCTGACCGTCGACGGTGCCCGGCGGCTGCGACAGGATCGCCTGGTAGGTCGGGCCGCCGCCGCGCCCGACGGTGCCGCCGCGCCCATGGAACAGACGCAGCGTCACGCCGCGGTCGTTGAACAGCGACACGAGCGCAAGCTCCGCGCGATACAGCTCCCAGTTCGACGTCAGGAAGCCGCCGTCCTTGTTGCTGTCCGAGTAGCCGAGCATCACTTCCTGCTCGTTGCCCTGATGTTCGATCAGCGCGCTAATGCCCGGCAGCGCAATCAGATCGCGCATGATGTGCGGCGCGTTGCGCAGGTCGGGGATCGTCTCGAACAGCGGGATCACCATCAGGCCGGCGCGTGCGGGGTCGTGCTCGTGGCCGAGGCGTCCGCGCAACAGGCCGGTTTCCTTCTGCAGCAGCATCACCTCGACCAGGTCGGTAACGGTCTCCGTGTGCGAAATGATGTAGTTGCGCACCGCGCGCGCGCCGAACTTCTCGCGCGTCATGCGCGCTTCCTCGAGCACCGCGAGTTCGCTTTTCACGAGCTCGGAGTAGTCGGCGGAGGGCACGCGCAGCGCGCGCGGCTGCGCGAGTTCGGCGAGCAGCACGGTCAGCTTGTCGGCTTCCGGCAACGCCGCGTAATCGTCCTCGACACCGGCGCGCTTGAGCAGCTCGGCGATCACCGCTTCGTGGATGTCGGAGCTTTGCCGCAGATCGATGCTCGCGAGATGGAAGCCGAACACTTCGGCCGCGCGCGCGAGCGGCGCGAGACGCGGCGCGGCGAGCGGCGCGCCGTGATGCTCGGCGAGCGAATCCATCAGCACGTGGAGGTCGCGCACGAAGTCGGCGGCGTCGTCGTAGGGAATCGCGCGGACCGGCGCGACGCCGCGGCCGGCGCTGCGCAGCGGCACGCTGCCTTCGCCGAGGCGCACGCGCGCGCTTGCCGCGAGCCGCGTGTAGATGCCGATCAGCGCGCGACGATACGGCTCGTCGGTGCGATGCGGCGAATGGTCGGGCGAGATGGCCGCGAGCTCATTCAGCGCATCGCTCGCGCCGACGAGCACATTCGACATCGATAGCTCCTCGCCGAGCTTGTGCACCTGCTCCAGGTAGTGCTCGAAGATCACCGCGGCCTGACGCGTGATCGCATTTTCGAGCGTTTCGGCGGTGACGTTCGGATTGCCGTCGCGATCGCCGCCGATCCAGCTGCCCATCTGGAAGAACGGCGGCAGGCGCGCTTCGAGACCATGCTCCTTCAGCGCCTCCTCGATGTCGGCGTACAGCGCCGGCAGTTCTTCGAGGAAGGTGCTGCGGTAGTACGACAGCGCGTTTTCGATTTCGTCGGCGACCGTCAGACGCGAGTCGCGCAGCATGCGCGTTTGCCACAGCGACGTGACGCGCGCGCGCAGCATCGCTTCGTTGTGCGCGCGCTCGCGGTTCGTCAGCGGCTGGTCGCGCTCGGCGAGCAGACGCGCGATGTCGTGCTGCGCGTCGAGAATGCTCTTGCGCTGCACTTCGGTCGGGTGCGCGGTCAGCACCGGCATGATCAGCGCGTCGTCGAAAAACCGCTGCAGCACCGGTGTCGCGGCCGCACCAGCCGCGGCGAGCCGCTCGAGCGCATGGGCGATCGTGCCCGGCTGCGAGGCCGAGCCCGCGAGCGCGTGAATTCGGTGACGGCGGTTGCGGTGACGGTCCTCGGCGATGTTCGCGAGATGCGAAAAGTAGCTGAACGCGCGCACGACGCTGACGGTCTGCTCGGGCGTCAGCGTGCGCAGCTTCTTGTCGAGCGTCTGCGCGGCGGCGCTGTCGTCCTCGCGACGGAAACGCACTGCCGTCTGCCGGATCGTCTCGACGATGTCGAACACCGCCTCGCCTTCCTGCTCGCGCAGCACGTCGCCGAGCAGACGCCCGAGATAGCGGATGTCCTGGAACAGCGGGTGGTCCTTGTCCTCGCGCGTGCGGCCGCCGCTCTTCGCGGTGGTCGCGGCGGCGGACTCAGTCGGCGGTACGTCCTTCGGTTTCGACGGTTTCGCGGCGCGCGGGGGTGTTGCGTCGCCATCGACCTTGGCCTTGGCCTTGGCCGGCTTGCGCGCGGTGGCCGACGTCGCGGCCTGTTCGGCCTTGCCGGCTTTCGACGCCTTTTGCGCCTTGTCCTGCTTGACGGGCACCGAGGTCTGCGCGGCCTTCGGGGCTTTGGTGGCGCGAGCGTCGAGGGCGCGGCGCCTGGCGCGCTGGTCGGCGCGCGTGTCGCCATGTTGACCGACGCTCGACGATATGGCGTGCGCGGCAACGTCGGACAGGGCGTCAGGCGCCGCGGCGTCGGCCGGGCGAGCGGTGGGCGAGGCAGTGTTGCGGCGGGCGGGGCGCGCCGATCCGGAAGACGTCACGATGAGTTTCCTCGGGGAAGCCAGGGTCTGTTGATTGATGAACTGCGACTGCGGAACTGCAACCAGCAAGTGCAACGTGAACTGCGTGCAACAGGGACTACGCAACGGACTACAAGACGGACTGCTAGTGCAACTGCAACGGAGACTTGAAACGGCGACTGTACACGGCGATTGCTCGACCCACTGGAAGCGGGGCCCGCGCGTGCCGCACCGCGTACGCGGAACGACACGAGCGCTGCCGAATCGAGACGCCGACGAGGGAGAAAGGAGCCACGGGCTGCCAGCCCGCGCTGGGACCGAACACGCGGCAGGCATTGCCTCAGCATGTTCGCCGCATTGCATCATCCCGCATGCCGCCGCGCAGTGCGCGAACGACCGTACGTGACAACGCGGAATGGGGACCTTCGCGCATGGCGCGAAGCCCGTCTCCTCCGTCGATGCCGCTTGCGCACGACGCTTCGCCGTGCCTTGGAACCAAAGGGCGCGAACGAGGGCGCGTGCTAACATTGATTGTTATTCCATCCCGACATCCAGCAGCAAGCTAATGAACACCGAGACGTTTTCCACGCCACCCCACACGCTTGTGATTGCGTCGCGAGAGAGCCGCCTTGCCATGTGGCAAGCCGAGCATGTGCGATGTGCGCTGCACAAATTATATCCATCTTGTGACGTAAAAATCCTCGGAATGACGACACGCGGTGATCAGATTCTCGATCGCACGCTGTCGAAGGTGGGTGGCAAGGGGCTCTTCGTGAAGGAGCTCGAAGCCGCGCTCGCCGATGGCCGCGCCGACCTCGCGGTGCATTCGCTGAAAGACGTGCCGATGGAGTTGCCCGCCGGTTTCGCTCTGTCCACCATCATGGAGCGCGAGGACCCGCGCGACGCGCTCGTGTCCAATCAGTACGACTCGCTCGCCGCGCTGCCGGCCGGTGCCGTGGTCGGCACCTCGAGTCTGCGGCGTGAGGCGATGCTGCGCATGCGCTATGCGCATCTCGACGTGCGGCCGTTGCGCGGCAATCTCGATACCCGACTCGCCAAGCTCGATCGCGGCGATTACGCGGCGATCATTCTGGCCGCGGCCGGGCTGAAGCGGCTGGGTCTCGCCGATCGCATCCGCGCGCTGCTCGATCCCGAGGACAGTCTGCCCGCGGCGGGCCAGGGCGCGCTCGGCATCGAGATTCGCGCCGATCGCGCGGACCTCGCCGCATGGCTCGCGCCGCTGCATCATCCGCACACGGCGGCGGCCGTCGAAGCGGAGCGCATGGTATCGCGCGCGCTCGGCGGCAGCTGCGAGGTGCCGCTCGCGGCCTACGCAACCTGGGGCGATGGCGCGCTGCATCTGCGCGGCATCGTCGCGACGCCGGACGGCCAGCGCGTGCTGAGCGCGCAGGCGTCGGCGCCGGCGCCCACCGTCGAACGCGCGCGCGCGCTCGGCGAGGAAGTGGCGCACTCGCTCGCGCAGCAGGGCGCCCTCGACATCGTCCGCGCGCTCAGTACGGCGAGCGGTCCCGCGGCCGCGCCCAGCGCGGCGGCCAGCGAGTGATGGCCGCCGTCTCGCCCGAGAAGGCGCCCTTCACGGTCGTGATCACGCGGCCGGCCGGCCAGTCGAGCGAACTCGTCGAACAGCTCGAAGCAGCCGGACTCGCGTCGCTCGACTTCCCGCTGATCGACATCGCGCCCGTCATCGACGACGCGCCGTTGTGCGCCGCGCTCGCGTCGCTCGAACGCTACGCGCTCGTCGTGTTCGTGTCGCCGAACGCAGTCGATCACGCGTTCGCGCGCCATAACGATATCTGGCCGCATGCGCTGCCGATCGGCGTGGTCGGCCCGGGCAGCGTGCATGCGCTCGCGCGCCACGGCGTCAGCGCGCCCGAGCATCGCGTGATCAGCCCCGCCGCGGGCGCCGACGACGAATCGACGAGCTTCGACTCCGAGAGCCTGTTTGCCGCGCTCGAGGCGCAACTCGGTGCCGCGGGCCTCGAAGGCAAGCGCGTGCTGATCGTGCGCGGCGACGGCGGCCGCGAATGGCTGAGCGAGCGCCTGCGTGAAGCCGGCGCCGAAGTCGACGCGGTGGCCGCTTACCGGCGCATCGTGCCCGAGCCGTCGATCGGCGCATGGGCGCGCGTGCACGAACTGCTCGCGGGCACGCCGCACGCATGGCTTCTGACCAGCTCCGAAGGCGTACGCAATCTGCACGAACTCGCGCACGAGCATCTGACCGCCGGCGAGATCGAGCAGCTCAAACACGCGCCCCTCGTCACGCCGCATCCCCGCATCGCGCAGACCGCGCGGGCATTGGGTTTTGATAGGATTACGGTGTCCGGCGCGGGCGACGAACGCATAGTCCGAGCCCTCGTTGCCGCGGCCGCCGTGCCTCCCGTCGTCCAACCGGTATCGTCCAACCCGGCTCAACCACGCATGACTGAAACGAACGCATCCACGAACGCCTCACCTCAGCCGCCCGCAAGCGCCGCCTTGCCGCCGAACCCACCCTTCACGCCGTACGAAGCGCAAAAGCGCCGCAGCACGAGCGGACCACTGCTGTGGTTGGTCATCGTGGTCATCGCGTGCGCGGCGGGCGTGGGCGGCTTCGCGATGAACCGCAAGCTGGTGCGCACCGAGCAGGAACTCGCGCAGCGTCAGCAGGCCAACGACACGCAGACCAACGAGCTGCGCATCAAGATCGACCAGGCGCTCGCCACCGTGCATCAATCGGACTCGCAGGTCGCGCAGCTCGAAGGCAAGCTCGCCGATGCGCAGGCCGCGCAGCAGGCGCTGCAACAGCAATACGCGGATCTCGCGCGCAATCGCGACGACTGGACGCTCGCCGAAGTCGGGCAGATGCTGTCGGCGGCGAGCCAGCAGTTGCAGCTGACCGGCAATACGCAGCTCGCGCTGTTCGCGTTGCAAAGCGCCGATATGCGCCTCGCGGCGTCGGACAGTCCGCAGGCGGTCGCCGTGCGCAAGGCGATCGCGCAGGACATCGACAAGCTGAAGGCCGCGCCGTCCACCGATCTGACCGGCCTCGCGATCAAGCTCGACAACGCGATCGATCACGTGAACGGCCTGCCGCTGTCGGGTGAAGCACCGATTCCGCGTGCCACGCCGCATGCGGTCACGTGGGCCGACACCGCGAAGGTGGCCGCTGCCACCGGCAAGCCGCGCTGGGAAGTGTGGATCGACGAGGTCACGCACGGCATCGGCCAACAGCTGACGAGCCTCGTGCAGGTGCGCCGTATCGACAACGCCGACGCGATGCTGGTCACGCCGGATCAAGGCTACTTCGTGCGCGAGAACCTGAAGCTGCGTCTGCTGTCGGCGCGTCTCGCGCTGCTGTCGCGCAACCAGACCACGCTGAAGTCCGACCTGCAGGCGGCGCAGTCCGCGTTGACGCGCTACTTCGACGCGTCGTCGAAAGACACGCAGACGGTCATCGATCTGGTCAAGCAGGTGGACGCCGATTCGGCCGCGGTCGAGCTGCCGAACCTCGATACGAGCCTGCAGGCCGTCAATCAATACCGGAACCGGGGTTAATCATGGCGATCCGGGGACTCCTGTGGCTCGCGGCGCTGTTCGCCGTCGCGGTCGTGCTCGCGGTGGGCGGGCGCTTCGACGCTGGGCAAGTGCTGCTGATCTATCCGCCGTATCGCGTCGACATGTCGCTGAACCTGTTCGTCGTCGGGCTGGTGGTGCTGTTCATCCTGCTCTATGCGCTGTTGCGCATCATCCGCAATATCTGGCGCATGCCGCAGCGCGTCGCCGCGTACCGCGCACGCGCGCGTGTCGCGAAGGCGCACGCGGCGTTGCGCGACGCGATCGGCAACCTGTACGCGGGGCGTTTCTCGCGCGCGGAAAAGGCCGCCAAGGACGCGCTCACGAATGGCGACAACAAGGGCGCGGCCGGTTTGATCGCGGCGACCGCAGCGCATCGCATGCATGAGTACGCGCGGCGCGACGAATGGCTCGCGCAGATCGACGAAGCCGACTGGCAGGACGCGCGCCTGATGGCCACCGCCGACATGCGCGCCGACGGCCGCGACGCCGACGGCGCGCTCAATGCGCTGACCGAGATGCAATCGCAGGGCGCGCGGCGCATTCACGCGCAGCAAATCATGCTGCGTGCGCAGCAGCAGCTGAAGAACTGGGGCGAAGTGCTGAAGCTCGTGAAGACGCTGGAGAAGCGCGAGGCGATCCATCCGGCGGTCGCGGTGCGGCTGCGTCAACTGGCGGCGGAAAATCTGCTGCGCGATCGTCGCCACAATGCGGACGCGCTGCTCGAACTGTGGAACTCGCTGTCGGCGACCGAGCGTCATTCGCCGCGCCTCGCCGACACCGCCGCCGAACTGCTGGTCGCGCTGAACCGTCCTCAGGAGGCGCGCAAGATCGTCGAGGAGGCGCTCGCGCAGAACTGGGATGCGCGCCTGTTGCGCCGCTATCCGGACACGGCCGGCGGCGACGCGTTGCCGCTGATCCAGAAGGCCGAGGCGTGGCAGAAGGATCGGCCGGAAGACGCGGACCTGATGTTCGCGCTGGGGCGCCTGTGCCTGCATCAGCAGTTGTGGGGCAAGGCGCAGTCGTTCCTCGAACGCGCGCTGAAGCTTGCCGACAACGAGACGCTGAAGATCCGCTCGCATCGCGCGCTCGCGCGTCTGCACGAGCAGCTGGGCGATACCGACAAGGCGAGCCAGCACTATCGCGAGAGTGCGTTGGCGATGAACGTGACGTGAGTTCGGCGTTTTCGGCCATGCGCTGAAGCGCGCAAGCCTCGGAAGCCGCTACCTGATGGCCGCAGCCCCGCGCTGCGGCCATTTGTTTTTCCGGCGGCCGGCGTTCCGGCGGCCGAGCGTGCGCTGGACTCGCGCGCAATTCGCAGATCCCCAGCTCGAATCGTCGGGACTGCGCTTTGCTTCACCACCTCACTGGATACGCAACCTCGGAGGTGTTCAAAGTGGCCAGCGACGCTGTGACGGTGCAAACCGAGACCCGCAGCGGCGACGTCGAGCGCAAGGGCGTCGTCGTCATTACAGGGGCAAGTGCCGGCGTGGGGCGCGCGAGCGCGTCCGAATTCGCGCGGCAGGGCTACGACGTTGGGCTCATCGCGCGCGAGCCGCGACGGCTCGCTCGTGCCGCCGAGGAGATCGCCGCGACCTATGGCGTGCGCGCACTCGCCATTCCGGCCGATGTCGCCGATGCCGACGCGATCGAGCGCGCGGCGCAGCGCGTGAAGCGCGAGTGGGGCGGCATCGACGTCTGGGTCAACGTCGCGATGGCGACCGCGTTTGCGCCGGTGTCGGCGCTCAGCGCGCGCGATGTCGAACGCGGCACGCAGGTGACCTATCTGGGGCAGGTCAACGGCATGCTGGCGGCGCTCCCCGTGATGCGCGCGCGCGGGCACGGGACGATCGTCAATGTCGGCTCGGCGCTCGGGTACCGGTCGGTGCCGTTGCAGTCGATCTATTGCGGCGCGAAGTTTGCCGTGCGCGGCTTCACCGATTCGTTGCGTTCCGAGTTGCTGCACGACGGAGTCGATATCCATCTGACGATGGTCGATCTGCCCGCGGTCAATACGCCGCAATTCGATTGGGCGCTCAATCGCACGGGGCGCAGGGCACGGCCGGTGGCGCCGGTGTTTCAGCCGGAAGTGGCGGCACGGGCGATCTACTTTGCGGCCACCCATCGGCGGCGGCAGGTGTGGGTCGGGTGGTCGACGGTCAAGGCAATCCTCGCGAACCGGATCGCGCCGGCGCTGCTCGACCGCTATCTCGCGCGGGCGGGTTACGACGGGCAATTGACCGATGAACCGTTGCCCGCCGATGCTCCCGCGAATCTCTACGAGCCGGTGCCGGGCCACTACACTTCGCATGGTCGCTTCGATGACGAAGCGCATGCGTACTGCTGGCAGATGTTCACCGAGCGGCATCGCAATGCGGTGTACGGCGCGGCAGTGATGGCGCTGGCGGGGGGCGTCGCGTGGCTGCTGAGGCGCCAGCGGCCCTGATGCGCGGCCGGTCGGCCTCATCCTGTCGCCAACGGAATGTCTGGACTATCCTTCGAATGACGGTACCGCCCACAAACCGTGGTGCGGCGTCCTCGACTACGAACATTCCAAAAATGGAAGCGGACAGGCCAGTTCCTCACAAAGAACAGACTGCTGTAAGCAGGGCGCGCCGCTGGATGCGCTGGCTGCCGGGACTGACGGTGCTCAAGACGTACCGGCTGAGCTGGTTGCCGAACGATCTGACGGCGGGACTGGTACTGACCACGATGCTGGTGCCGGTTGGGATCGCTTACGCGGAGGCATCCGGCGTCCCTGGCGTGTACGGCCTCTACGCGACGATCGTTCCGCTGTTGGCGTATGCGCTGTTCGGTCCGAGCCGGATTCTCGTGCTCGGTCCCGACTCCGCGCTCGCCGCTCCGATTCTGGCGGTCGTGGTGCAAATCGCTGCAGGCGACCCGTCGCGCGCGATTGCGGCGGCCAGCATGATGGCGATCGTGTCCGGCCTGTTCTGTATCGTGATGGGCTTGCTGCGGCTGGGATTCATCACTGAATTGTTGTCGAAACCCATTCGATACGGCTATATGAACGGCATTGCGCTCGCCGTGCTGATCAGTCAGTTGCCCAAACTGTTTGCCATCTCAATCGAAGAGCGCGGGCCATTGCGGGACATCGTGAGCCTCGTGCAGGCCATCGCCGATGGCAAATCCAACTGGTATAGCTTCGCGGTGGGCGCTGGAAGCCTCGTGCTGATCCTGTTTCTCAAGCGCTTCGAAAAGCTGCCGGGCATACTGATCGCCGTGATCGTTGCGACGTTGTGCGTAACCGCATTGCACCTCGATAGCATGGGTGTGAAAGTGCTCGGCAAGATTCCTCAAGGCCTGCCGACCTTTGCGCTGCCGTGGGTCACCGATGCCGATCTGGTCAAGATTCTGCTCGGCGGCTGCGCGGTCGCGCTGATCTCGTTCGCGGATACCAGCGTGCTGTCGCGAACTTTCGCGGCACGTTTTCGCAGCCGCGTCGACCCCAATCAGGAGATGGTCGGGCTCGGCGCGGCCAATCTTGCGGCCGGCCTGTTCCACGGCTTCCCGATCAGCAGCAGTTCGTCGCGCACGCCGGTCGCCGAGGCGGCGGGTGCGAAGACGCAACTGACGGGCGTCGTCGGCGCGCTGGCGGTCGCGGCGCTGCTGATGGCCGCGCCCAATCTGATGCGCTACCTGCCCAACAGTGCGCTCGCCGCGGTCGTCATCGCGGCGGCGATCGGTCTGTTCGAGATCACGGACCTGAAGCGGATTTTCCGCATCCAGCAATGGGAGTTCTGGCTGTCGATGGCCTGCTTTGCCGGCGTCGCAGTGTTCGGTGCGATTCCCGGCATCTGCTTCGCGGTGGTGATCGCGGTCATCGAATTTCTGTGGGACGGCTGGCGACCGCACTACGCGGTGCTCGGTCGCGTCGAAGGTTTGCGCGGCTATCACGACTTGCAGCGCTATCCGCATGCCCAGCGAATCCCCGGGCTCGTGCTGTTTCGCTGGGATGCACCGCTGTTCTTTGCGAATGCCGAGCAGTTTCAGGAGCGCCTGCTGGAAGCCGTCGCCGAATCGCCGGCACCGGTGCGGCGTGTGGTCGTGGCGGCCGAACCGGTGACGAGCGTGGACGTCACCTCCGCCGACATGCTGCGGGAACTGACGCGCACGCTCGACGAGCGCGGGATTGCCCTGCACTTTGCAGAGATGAAGGATCCGGTTCGCGACAAGCTCAGACGCTTCGAGCTGACCGATCTGATTGGCGATGCGTGCTTTCATCCGACGGTGAACAGTGCGGTTGATAGCTATGTCGAGACGGTTGGGAAGGAATAGTATTTGGACCTGGAGCTGGATCACCGGAGAGCCGGCATGCGCCTGCCGTCCGCTTCTAAAACGCCTGCGAAAACGGTTTGGGACCGCGCCAGTTCACGTCCGCGGCATACCGTGATCCTGTGTTTCGCCGTGGTATTCGTTGTCACGTTGATTCTTGCTGTACACCAATATTTTCTCGTACGTGCCCGGGAGCTCGATAACCGTTCGCATCGGCTCGAGATTCAGGCCAGGGTTCTCGATGTCGCGGTCCGCAATAACAGGCAGCACTTGCAGTTTCTTCGCGAGAGTGCCGAGCGGCTCCTTGCGGACCGGACAGCACAGCTCGATCGAACACCGGATGCCTCGCTCCAGGCGGTACTCCGGGCGCAGGACGAGCGCGTCTGGAATCTTCAAGTTCGCGATATCGACGCCCCCATTCGGGGTATCGGCACACAGCAGCTCGCGGTGACTCCTGGTTTGCACCGTGACGAGCCCACATTTGTCGAGGACCTGCGGCTCGCCCAAATGATGAGCCGGCTGTTTGCCGTGCAATTCCAGATGGGCACGGGTCTCGAACGCGCGGTATATGTCTCGCCGACCGGTATCGTGGTCGCTCACCCAACCATTGACGACGACGAGGTAGTCCGGCTGTTGCAAATGTACGGCAGCTCGCGCCTGTTACAGCTGGCCAACCAGAACCCGCTCGACTATGACGTCACGTTCGATCCGGTTCGCGGGCGCAAGAACCCGGCAGGACCTCGCCTGCTGTTTGGCACAGCGGTGATGAGTAACGACGTGGTTCGCGGCCTCATATTCTTCGTGGTCCCGCAACGCATCGTTCAGGACTATCTGTGGAACAACACCACAGCGGATGAAACTCACGCTCTGATAGACCCGAGCGGGATGCCAATTGCAACGAGCGGAAGTACTTTCTCGGTCAATGATGAGAATTGGCTGAAGACTCTGCCGGCGCAGTGGAACACGCTCTCTGCTTCCACGCTGTTTCGGACACCCAGCGGAACGTTGAGTGCGGGACAGGACTTCCTGCTCTTCAGAAAGCTGGATACGGCGGATCTCGTATTGACCGATTACGTATCCGCTGCGACCGTATTCTTCTCGGTCGTTCGCTTGAGCAGCGCGCTGTTTGCCGGAGTGTGGATACTGATGGCATTGCTTCTCTGGGCCACTCTTTTTGTCGTCGACCAGCTTCTTTCCACGCAGATGGCACTCAACGGGCGGCTGCGGGAATTGTCGCTCGCGGACCCCCTGACCGGTCTCGCGAACCGCCGCCGTTTGAATGAGGAATTCGACGCACTTTCACGGCGCAACGACGAGCGCCGCATCGCGCTGCTGATGATCGATATCGACCATTTCAAGGTGATCAACGACAACTGGGGGCACGCTGGCGGAGACGAGGCCCTGAAGCACCTGGCCAACGTGGTCAGGATTGCCGTGCGCCCGGGGGATCTGATGGCACGTCTGGGTGGCGAGGAGTTCTGTGTGCTGCTGCCCGATACGACCGCGGACGACGCGGCCCGAATTGCGGAGCGCGTGCGCGAGGCCGTCGCCCGCAACGCCTGCGTCCTTCAGGAGACGCAATTAACCCGCACCGCGCCGGGCCGTGAGATATGGTTCACGATATCGATCGGGGTGGCGGAGAGTGTTTCGGATAACTGCTTTGACCTCGAGGGGTTGATTGCGGTCGCGGACCAGCGACTGTACGCCGCGAAGGCGAGTGGGCGAAACAGGGTGGTGGCAAGCGAGTCCATGCAAAGCTGAAAATGCGGATGTCGTCTCTGCACATGCTGCGCTTTGCCACCTGCTGTTCAAGACGGGCTCTATTTACGGTGTTGCCGTCTCAACGCGGAATAGTCACGACTGAGGAGAACGTCCATCAGGACCGGCGTTTGGGTTCGTCCGGCGCCGGATCGTTCGGGTCGGGGTCGCCGAAAGCAAATTCGACGTCCACCGGAAACCGGCTCGTTGACAGATTCGAAGCACGATAGCGATAGCCATGCAGCCGAATCTGCGGTGGCGTCGTTCCCATATCGTTGCCGGGCCAGCGCTCGCCGTTGCCGTCGACCCAGTAGCCGATATCGACATGGAGGAGGTCTTCCAGCGTCGAACGGTTAATGTCTGTCAACAGTGGACTGAAACGGATCGTGAAGTGCGTCGCGACTTGCTTGCCCTTCGTGCGGTCGGCGGAGGGGGCGGCCGGATCGGGTACCACAAATAGAATGATTTGCGTCCGCGGAAATGCCGGATTGACGAAGGAGTACTGCATACCACCTACACGACCGCGCAGTGGGTGCGCCGCGAGAATGCGGCCGAAAATCGTATGCGCGGGATCGAAGGGCTGGTCGTCCCGCAGGATCGCCATTGCCGTGGTCAATATTCTGAAGGCCATGTCGCGCTGGGCATCGGTCACAGTCGGTCTCATCTCAGTTCCTGGCCCCGACGGTCCTGAGGGCGTCAGCGTACTGAGCTGTGCATGTACCGGGGTTGCGAACGAGAGGATCACCAGGATTGCGCCAGTAGGCCTGAACCACTTCCGCGCGCCGTGGCGCTTTGCCACCTGCTGTTCAAGACGGGCTTCATTCACGGTGTTGCCGTTTCAACGCGGAATAGTCACGATTGAGGCGAACGTCCATCAGGACCGGCGTTTTGGGTTCGTCCGGCGCCGGATCGTTTGGGTCGGGGTCGCCGAAAGCAAATTCGACGTCCACCGGAAACCGGCTCGTTGACAGATTCGAAGCACGATAGCGATAGTGATGCAGACGAACGTGCGGCGGCACTGTCCCCATATCGTTGCCGGGTCGCCGCTCGCCGTTGCCGTCGATCCAGTAGCCGATATCGACATGGAGGAGGTCTTCCAGCGTCGAACGGTTAATGTCTGTCAACAGTGGACTGAAGCGGATCGTGAAGTCCAGCATAACTTGCTTGACCTGCGCGCGGTCGGCAGAGCGGTCGAGCGGATCGGGTATCACAACTACGGTGATTTCCGTCCGTGGGAACGCCGGATTCTCGAAGGAATACTCCGTAACACCTACCACGCCGCGCTCAGGCCGCGCCGCGATAATGCGGCCGAAAATCGTATGTGCGGGATCGAAGGGCTGGTCGTCCCGCAGGATCGCCATTGCCGTGGTCAATATTCTCAAGGCCATGTCGCGCTGGGCGTCGGTCACGATCGGTCTCATCTCAGCTCCTGGCCCCGACGATCCTGAGGGCGTCAGCGTACTGAGCCGTGCATGTACCGGGGTTGCGAACGAGAGGATCACCAGGATTGCGCCAGTAGGCCTGAACCACTTCCGCGCAGGCGTAGGCATCTTCTTCATGAATCTGGCTCCTATAGCCGGTTTCGAATTGCACCATTTTTTGAGCTGTTTCAGCGGAGACATTCAGCAGGTCACATACCTTCCTTTCAGCACTCGGGAGATCTCGCCTGACGTACTCCCAGCCCGGCTTGTCCTGAATGCAGGAGATCAGCCAGTAGTAGTGGAATACAAGCATCCTGTGCAGACCGATGTGAACGCGGTGATCGTCGGGTAGCGGCGTGTTTCCAGCCGCCGTATAGGCCTTTTTTAGCATCGTCGACCAATACACCAAGCGGATATTCGGCAGCTCCCTGTAGTCGTCTGGAAAATGCTGAAGCAAAGAAAGCATCCAGAAGTACTGTTGGCAGTGGCGAGACTCGTGATACAGCGTGTCGGCAAATGCCCTGAGGCGGTGATCCAGCGAAGCCGGCTGGTCCATCAGTTCGACGATGCGTGCAATCTCGCTCTCGTTGACGGCGATAGCCCAATCGTCACCGATAAACGCGGCGCTGACATCCTGCCGCAGGGCGTACTGCGTTGCCCGCTGTGGATCGACAATCACAAGCTTTGGCATGGCACCACCATTTTCCGAGTTGGCGGCATCGCGTCGTGGCAATCCAAAGGGCCCCTCACTAAGCGCGATTTCCAATTGCGGCGTGACCGCATTTTGAATCGTCTCTATCGAACTGGAAGTCAACGGCCACGTCACCCCGGCCCAATCGATTCCCTGCAACGCGGTTTTAATCGCAGCCGTATAAGCCTTGGTCACCGGATATTCAACATCCTTGCGCATCGACATACCAGCCGGCGCATCAGCCTCGGTCGCACCGTTGATGAAGTGATAAAAGCGCAGCCCGAAGTTCATCGGATCACATGAAACGAATTCGGGCGGCTTGTCTTCCGTCGTCGCGCTTTGATTGGGAGAGGCCACGGCCTTTCCTGCGACCCTGGCGGTGCGCTTCTCGGCGTTGGGCACTGCGCCCGCAATCGGCTCGTTCGTCTCCCTGATCACCGCGCCTCTGCTCACCGCAATAACCTTGTCCGGTTCACTCGCGGCGAACAGTTCAACCGTCGCGAATGCAAGAAGATTGCTCGTGACGAGACTCGTTTCTCCAAGCGCATTGGTCACGCCCTGAATCACCTGACCATCGTCGAGCGTGATCCGGTACGGCTGGTTCGGCAGTGCAAAGCCCGTATCGTGTTCGATCAGAACGTGATGCGCGGCCAGCTTGCCCGGCTTTCCGGGCGTTACCGGCACATTGACAGGCCGCGCCGCTGGCCTGTCAGTTTGATGACCACGCGCATGGACCCGATGCTCTCCATCCGTATAGACCCTGTACCCTTCCGAATTGATCACCACCTTCGTGCTTCCCGCATGGAGCACGATCTCTTTGCTGGCCATCAGATTGATCGAATCGGTTCTACTGATGATGCTGACGACCCGCTGCGCGATGACCTCCACATCATCGCTTTGCGCGTCGATCCGCACCTTGCCTGACGCGGCCTTGAGCCTGATGCCGAGATTCTGCGTGAACACCCGCACACCGTTGACCGCCGACGCCAGCAGCGATTTCGCCGCGGCCATGCTGACGTGACCGCCCGCTGTGAGCGCGATGTGTTCGATACTCGCCACGTGCGTGCTTTGCGCTGCGGTGAGACCGACCCCCGCCGCGCTGGCCAGCACCATGTCGGGTGCGCTGAGTTGCGGGAAGGGAAGGTCCGCACGCGCCGCGACGCCGCGTATCGCCTCGTTCTGCGCCTTGATGGCCCGCGATACGTCGCTTTGACTGGTCTGTTGCTCCTGTGCCTCATACTGCCGCGCGAGACCCGCGAGGTTCTCGTGGATATCGCGCGCCTGCGTGAGGCGCGCCACGGTCTCGCCGAGATCCTTTGCCGGCGCGGTCGCGCCGCGACGCGCCTCCGTGGTGAACAGCATGCCTCTGTTGGCGCGCGCGACACCCCAGGCGTCGGTGGCCAGTTCCCAGCCTTCACCGCGTGCCTGCTGTCGGCCGGCCTCGCGCACGACCTGCGTGTTGTAGCCCAGCACGAGGCGCGAGCGTGCGTGATCGCTGGCGAGCTGTGCCTGGAGTTGGCCCGGCGTGTCATCCAGTACGACGTGATTGGTCTGGCCGTCGCAGCCATCTTTGAGTTCACTGCTCAAGACGCCTGAAAGCGCCTGGTTATCCGGTAGCTTCCAGGGCGGCTGGTTCCAGCCATTGATCATCCGGCCCGATACGTACGGCTTGTCCGGGTCCTCTTCGTGGTAGCTGACCATGACCTCCTGCCCGACACGCGGCGGATAGATCGCGCCGAAGCCATTGCCTTGCCACGGCGACGACACGCGCACCCAGCAACTGGCGCTCTCCTTTTTCGGGCCAAGCCGGTCCCACACGAAACGCACCTTGGCGCGCGCGTATCCATCGACCCAGATCGGCTGATGCTCGGGCCCAACCACGATCGCCGTTTCCGCCGCGCAGCGCGGCTTTTTCTTCGGGCGGTTTCTGAAGAATGTATTGGCAGGCTGAAGCACGAAGCTGGTCACGCACTGGCGCAACGCGTCGTTCGTGTCGTTACCGGACGGCTGTGTGTTCTGCGGCGCGTTGCGAATGTCGAGTGTGGTCGATACCGCCAGGTACTCGGCGTTGATGTCGCATTGCGGATGGTTGTCGAGCCAGAATGTTTTCCCGGTTGTCAGGCCGCGCAGATTCCCTTGGCCCTTCAGACGCAGCCGGTGGCAGCGCATTGCGTCGACGCGCACGCTCGCGAGGTGTTCGGCTTCATCGCGGAAGTTGTTTCGCCTACCCGACAATCCCGTCGCGCCGGCGAGCGGTTGCGAGTAGTCGCCCCAGCCGTGTTGCTCGATGTTGTCGAAGGCCCGTTCGCTGAAGCTCTCGTACTCGCCCTCGAAGTGCATGCCGGGGCGCGTGTAGTCGTAGTCGATCAGACTGACCTTGCCCGTCGTGATCTGACGCGAGACCTCGAGCCTGTGAATGTGTTCTTCGTCGACGTGCCGGCTGTCAGGCGCGTGATAGCGGATAGTGTCGTAGCCGTTGTCGTGCTGTTTGTGCGAGCCGGGCGAATCGCACAGTACCAGCGTCATTCCGTCGAACAGATAGTAGATTCCCCATTCTCTCCAGATCCGCGTGAGGAATTCGAAATCGGATTCCCACATCTGCCGGACATGGTCCCGCTTTGGGTAGCCTTCGCACAGACCGGTCGCGCCCAACTCCATCACGACCGGAAAGTGATAACGCTCCTTGAGTATCCGGTCGGTGATGTCCACCACGCTCGCGTCCTGAAAGATCCTGCTTTCGCGGTTCTTCGTGGCCAGCCACAGCCAGGGGCGCACGACGAAGCGGTAATGGGCGCGCCGGTCGTCGGTGCCGGTCTGTTTCACGCCTGTGACGAGGCCCGAAATCGTGCGGCGGCCCGCGCCCACGTGTGTCACGTCACCGGATTCCAACTCCTGTTGACCGAACAATCCGTTCCCGTCAAACGCGATCGAAATGTCGATGACTTTGCCAATCAGGTTATCGGGTACGACCAGTTCCTGTGCTTGCCACAATCCGAGCGTCGGACTTTCGATCGTCGCCACATCGAGCGTGTATCGATAGAGCTTGCCCAGGGATTCGGTGCCGCGCAGGCGGAGCGGAGCCAGCAAAGGCTCATTGCCCCACGTGGGTAGTGCGTCACTGGAAAGACCTAGCGTGCGGTCCTGTGCGGATTCGACCATGCGTGCAAGGAGTTCGGTGTTTCGTGGCAACCGGGAAGCGATCATGAAGCGATCAGGATCGCGCCGCAGCCCGTCCTGTCGCCGGCATGGCTGACCCGCTTGCCGTTGTGGGTTCGCTGGCCGGTCGCGATGATCGGATAGACACCGCCACACTTCGGACATTCGACGCCGTGTCCATCGAGCGCAACCGGGATGCCCATGTGCATGAGGTCTGTCGCGGCCTCGATGACCGTGCCGTCGTGCGTCGTCTTGTCTGCGAGCCGGATCATCGGCTGGCCGTTGCCGTTCTTCATCGGTCATCCCCTGTTATGTGCGAACGACAGTATCGGGAGCGGGGCAACCAGGAGCATTCGGAATTGGATGAATTTTTAGCCTATGTAGGCAATTTGTTTGATTTGTCGGGCGAACGGGATCTCACGGCTTCCAGAAGAGAAGTCGAGGCGGACTGAGGTCTGAGGGGACTTCGTGATTTCGCATCGATTGATGCAGCCGGAGCGGCCACCACGCCGCACGGCTGCATTCTTCGGCACGCGCCGTCCATAGACGACGCGCCCTTCGCTTAGAAGAACCCCAGCGCCTCCGCCTGATAGCTGACCAGCAGACACTTCGTCTGCTGATAGTTCGACAACGCCATCTTGTGTGTTTCGCGCCCGATCCCCGACTGCTTGTAGCCACCGAAGGCCGCATGCGCCGGATACAGGTGATAGCAGTTGGTCCACACGCGTCCCGCCTCGATCTCGCGTCCCATCTTGTAAGCGCGGGTACCGTCGCGAGTCCACACCCCCGCGCCCAGGCCATAGTACGTGTCGTTCGCGAGTTCGATCGCTTGCTGTTCGTCCTTGAACGTCATCACCGAGGCGACCGGCCCGAAGATCTCCTCCTGGAACACACGCATATCGTTGTTGCCGAACAGCATCGTCGGCTTCACGTAGAAACCCTCGCCGAGACCGACGCCAGGGGTTGCGCGCTCGCCGCCGACGAGGCACTGCGCCCCTTCGTCCCGGCCGATGTCGATATACGACAGGATCTTGTCGAGCTGCTGCTGCGATGCCTGCGCACCGATCATCGTTTCGAGGTTCAGCGGATGGCCAGCCTTGATGCGTTCCACCCGGGCGATCGCCTTCTCGATGAAGCGCTCGTAAATCGACTCCTGAACCAGCACGCGCGACGGGCACGTGCACACTTCGCCCTGATTCAGCGCGAACATCGCGAGACCTTCGAGCGCCTTGTCGAGGAACGCGTCGTCGCGATCGAGCACGTCGGCGAAGAAGATGTTCGGGCTCTTGCCGCCGAGTTCGACCGTCGACGGGATCAGGTTGTCCGCGGCTGCGTGCAGGATGCGCTTGCCGACCGGCGTCGAGCCGGTGAACGCGATCTTCGCGATGCGCTTGCTGGTGGCGAGCGCTTCGCCCGCTTCCTTGCCGAAGCCGTTGACGATGTTGATGACCCCGGCGGGGAACAGGTCGCCGATCAGTTCGACCAGCACGAGTATCGAAGCCGGCGTCTGCTCGGCGGGCTTCATCACGACGCAGCAGCCGGCCGCGAGCGCGGGGGCGAGCTTCCATGCGGCCATCAGCAGCGGAAAATTCCACGGGATGATCTGACCGACCACCCCAGCCGGCTCGTGAAAGTGATAAGCGACCGTGTTGTCGTCGATCTCCGAGATGCCGCCTTCCTGCGCGCGGATGCAGCCCGCGAAATAGCGGAAATGATCGACGGCGAGCGGCAGGTCCGCGGCCATCGTTTCGCGCAGCGGCTTGCCGTTGTCGATCGTCTCGGCGACCGCTAGCAGCTTCAGGTTCTTCTCCATGCGCTCGGCCACCGCCAGCAACTGGTTCGCGCGCTCTGTCACCGAGGTCTTCGCCCATTTGCGGCGCGCTGCGTGCGCGGCGTCGATGGCGAGGTCGATATCGGCAGCGCTCGAGCGAGGCACGCGACAAAACGGCTGCCCGTTGATCGGCGACACGTTGTCGAAATAGTCGCCGCCGACCGGCGGTACCCACTTGCCGCCGATGTAGTTTTCGTAACGCTGGCGATAGGGATACTCGATGTCGATGCCGAGGGCTTTCAGGTCAAATGGATTCATCACTTGTCTCCGTTTTGTGATGGTGATCGGGTGACTGCGCGGGACTACATCAGGCACGAACCGTACCAATGCATCGAAGTAGGCTATTTCAGGGATTGCGGTGAGCTGGATGGCGGAAGTGTTCCGTTTCGGAACGGTTGCGCGGGCAGCGGGTGTTCAGAAACGCCGCAGATTCGGCCGACGCTGACGCAGATCAAGGATGCGGGCCCGCGCGGGGTCGCCGCACGCGTCGGGCGGACTGGCAAAGGGAGTATTCTGTTGACACGCATCAAAGCGTCCGGCACGACCCGGGCGCATTCAGGAGGAGACAATGCGCGACGACGTTCATCCGCTCGGCGTGGCGGCGGCTAACCGCTCCAAAGGTTGGCCCGCACCGGCGATCCAGAAAGCCCACGAACGCTCCGAGACGTTCGGCCTGCGCGCATCGATCCGGCCGGATTACGACATCCTGTCCGGCACGGGACTCGCGCTGCAGCGCGAACAGAACCAGGTGCTGTGCGCGCATGCGATGCCGGTCATGGAGACGCTGCGCGAGCAGATCGTCAACACGCAAAGCATGATCGTGCTGACCAACGCCGAAGGGTTGATCCTGCATTCGATCGGCGACGACGACTTTCTGCATCGCGCGGAAAAAGTGGCGCTGCGGCCTGGCGCGAACTGGGCCGAGGATCGTCAGGGGACCAACGCGATCGGTACCTCGCTGGCCGAGGGGTGTGCGATGGTCGTTCATGGGGACCAGCACTATCTGGCTGCTAACCGCTTCCTGACCTGTTCGAGTGTGCCGATTCTCGATCCGTACGGCGATCTGATCGGCGTGCTCGACGTGACGGGCGACCACCGCAGCTATCACCAGCACACGACGGCACTCGCGAAGATGTCGGTGCAGATGATCGAAAACCATCTGTTCTCGACTGCGTTTCGTGACGTCCTGCAAGTGTCTTTTCACGGACGGCCGGAATTTCTCGGCACGCTGATGGAAGGGATCATTGCGTTTACCGATGATGGGCGCTTTCTGTCCGCGAATCGAAGTGCGCAGTTTCAGTTGGGCTTGTCGCTCGCTGCGTTGCGCGCGCATACGCTGTCGTCGCTATTTCAGATCTCGTATGCGCAATTGATCGATCGTTTGGTGCATGGCGTCGCGCCGCATCTGATGCTGAATTTGCACAACGGTGCGGTGGTTTGCGCGCGCGGGCAGTTCAGGCGGGCGTCGTTTGGGCTGGGGCGTGGAGCCGTCGATGTGCAGGGTGCAGTCGCACCGCGACCGGTGTGTGCGAATGCGCGTCAGCCGGCTGCGGGACTGTCGCGGCTCGGCGATCTCGATACCGGCGATGCTCGTGTGTCCGCACTGATCGCGAAGGTTCGCAAGGTGCTCGGCAAGGATATTCCGATTCTGATCACCGGCGAGACCGGTACCGGCAAGGAGTTGCTCGCGCAGGCGATTCATAACGATTCGCCGCGAGGTGATGGGCCGTTTGTTGCGGTCAACTGTGCTTCGATTCCGGAGTCGCTGATCGAATCTGAGCTATTCGGGTATGAAGAGGGCGCGTTTACCGGCGCGCGGCGTAAAGGGGCGATCGGCAAGCTGATGCAGGCGAATGGAGGCACGCTGTTTCTCGATGAGATCGGGGATATGCCGTATTCGTTGCAGGTGCGGTTGCTGCGTGTTTTGCAGGAGCGGGTTGTGACGCCGCTTGGGGCGACGCGGGCGGTTCCTGTCGATGTCTCCATTATTTGCGCGACCCACCGCAACTTGCGCGAGATGATCGCGCAGAACCAGTTTCGCGAGGATCTTTACTATCGGATCAACGGGCTTGCGGTTCGGTTGCCGGCGTTGCGTGAGCGGAGCGATCTCGCGGTCGTCGTTCAAAAGATGTTGCGGTGGGAATCAGTCGAAAGCGGGGGGCGGCAGGCGCTCAGCGTTGCGGCTGATGTGATGGCGGTGTTCGGGCGACATGCGTGGCCGGGTAACTGTCGGCAACTGGCTAATCTGCTGCGGACCGCGGCGGCGATGGTGGAGGAGGATTGGGTGATTCGCTGGGAGCATTTGCCGGATGATTTTCTGGATGATGTGGGGGGCGCGGGTTGCGGCGACGGCGAGGTTGGACAGGGGGACTCTGCTGCGTCGGCCGCTTCGAGCTCTTCAGCCATTTCGGCCGGTTCGGCTGCGGATGCCCCCGCTGCTGGCGATGCGTCGCGGCCCGACGGTGCTCGGCTGCAGGATGTTGCCACCTCTGTGGTTGCGATGACGCTGGCGCGCCACGGCGGAAACGTGTCTGCCGCGGCGCGTGCGCTCGGGGTCTCGCGGAACACGATCTATCGCAGGATGCCGGCTGTGCAGCCGGGGCGGGTGGCGGAAAAGGATTGACGCGGGAGTTTTCGCAGGACCAATCGATAATGGCCGCGGTGAACGGCCAGTTTTCCCTATGAGTCGAGTCACATGGGTGACGAAGGCTGCGGCGCCCGATGGCCGCCCGCCCGCCGCGCGCGCCGCGTGATGATCATGGACGTAGCCCCCATTACTTCACGAGCTCCCGCAGACTGTCAACGACCTCCGGGTTAGCCAGCGTGGATACGTCTCCGGGGTCTTGATGGTTTGAAAGTGCTGCGAGCACGCGCCGCATGATCTTGCCCGACCGGGTCTTGGGCATGTCCGGAACAATGACCACCCGGTGCGGCTTCGCGATGGCTCCGATCCGATCGACCACCGAGTTTGTGACCCGCTTTGCAAGCTCCTCCGAAGCTTCCACCCCGGGCTTTAACGAAACATACAGTTCGGGCACTCTGCCCTTGATCTCGTCGGCGACCGGCACGACAGCCGCTTCGACGACTTCGGGGACAAGCAGGGCGGCTGACTCGATTTCTTTGGTACCGAGGCGATGGCCGGCGACGTTGATCACGTCGTCGATGCGACCGAGAATCCGGAAGTAGCCGTCCGCAGCGTCGACAGCACCGTCTCCCGCCATGTAGGGCCAGTCGCGCCAGTCCTTGCTCTTGGGATCCCGGCAGTAGCGGGCATAGTACGTTTTCACGTAGCGCTCCGGGGCTCTCCAGATGGTCTGAAACGCGCCGGGCCACGGATTGAGAATACAGATGTTGCCCGCCTTGCCGGAACCGCTTGCAAGTTCATTACCGGCGTCGTCGTAAATCACCGGATGAATGCCAGGTATTCCCGGACCGGCACTGCCGGGCTTCATCTTGTGCAACGCCGGCACCGTGCTGCAAAGGAACCCGCCCGTTTCAGTTTGCCACCACGTGTCGACAATGACGGCCTCCCCCTTCCCGACAGACCGGTGATACCACTTCCAGACTTCGGGCTCGATGGGTTCGCCCACGGTCGTCATGTGCTTGAAGTGATAGCTGTACTTCGCGGGTTCGTCCGGTCCGCTGCGCCGCAGTGCGCGGATCGCAGTCGGCGACGTGTGGAAGATATTGACGCCGAGGTTTTCGGCAATTCGCCAAGGGCGCCCGGCATCGGGGTAGACGGGCACGCCTTCGTACACGACCGACGAGGCCGCGAGCGCGAGCGGGCCGTAGACAATGTAGGAGTGACCGGTAATCCAGCCGATGTCGGCCATGCACCAATACACATCCTCGGGGTGGATGTCCTGGATGTATTTCGATGTCCAGGCGACGTAGGCGAGGTAGCCTCCAATGGAATGCTGGCACCCCTTAGGGCGGCCCGTGGTACCGCTCGAATACATGAGGAATAGCGGTGCCTCAGCGGGCATCTGCACGGGCTCGACACGTTTGCCGCGAAACGCCTTGAGGGCGTCGTTGACGATGACATCGCGTTCTTCCACGAGCTGCGTCGGACTCGAATACTTGCCCGGATACCGCTGCCAGATCAGAACCTTCTCGGCCTGGTGACCCTTCCCGGCAGCTTCGGCGAACGCGGTGTCGGCTTTTTCCTTGTGATCGATCAGCTTGCCGCCACGCCAGTAAGCGTCCATCGTAATCAGCAGACGGCTCTCGGAATCCAGGATGCGGTCGGCGCAGGCCGCGCCGCTGAAGCCGCTAAATACCTGCGAGTGAATCACTCCGAGCCGGGCGCAGGCGAGCATCGTGATGGGCAGCTCCGCCACCATAGGCATATGGAGAGTAACCCGGTCACCGGCTTTTAGACCGCAGAAGTCGCGTAGCATGGCCGCGAACTCGCTTACGCGGACATAAAGTTCCTGGTAGGTGACATGCTGGACCGTCTCGTCCTCGGGCTCTGGCACGAAATGGATCGCGGCCTTGTTCCGGTAGGCGGCGAGGTGACGATCCACGCAGTTGTAGCAGGCATTGATCCGGCCACCGACGAACCAGCGCCAGAACGGAGGATTGCTCGCGTCGAACATCGTGTCCCAGTACCTGTACCAGTCGAGAAGGTCCGCGAACTCCTTGAAGCACTCGGGGAATTTGTCGAGAGAGAAACGTGCGAACACTCCCGCGTCTGTCAGATTGGCTTGGGCGATGAACGAGGCGGGCGGCGGGAAATATTCCTCTTCAGGCCAGTGCACGGCGATTTGCGCCTCGGAAACCTCGGCCGCTTGTTGCTCTGCGGAAGCGCGGCGCGATGACTTGTCTCGTGACATGACAGTTCCTCCTTGCTTCTAGGTGCCCAGGGACACGAGGTGTCCCACGCTACCCGCGGCAGCGCGTCTTTTGACCTGTCTCATGGGTCTGGACACCAGGCGCGACAGTCCGTGCGCTGCATAACGAATTTAAGGCCAGGGCGGATGCAATGCCAAGCAACGTATTCCCTGTCAAAGAGCTGCATCCCGAGGGCCAATGGTGTTAGCGCGACGACGAGCGTTGACTTGCCGGTCGCTCAACCCTGAACTAAATTTTCATTGGGGTTCATCAAACGGGAGAGGCGCCATGGATCTGCTCGTTGAACGTGTCGACGCATGGGCGGCCACAATCGAGGACAGGCCCGGCGGTCTCGCCGAAGTGTTAAGTGTCCTGCGAGATGCCGGAGCAAACCTGCAATTCATCATCTCCCGTCGAACTGCGGAAGCACCCGGGAAGGCAGTCGTGTTTCTCGCGCCGCTTCAGAACGACCGAGAAATTCGTGCCGCCTCGCAGGTGGGGTTCAACGTCCTCCCGAGTCTTCACTCGGTGCGGGTGATGGGCCCCGACCGGCCGGGCATCATTGCAGAGTTGACCCAAAAGTTGGCTACCGGGGGAATCAACCTTCGCGGCGTTTCGGCTGCCGCTATCGGCACACAGTTCGTTGCCTACCTGGCAATGGACGCGCTGGGCGACACGATTCGTGCAATGGAGATTTTGCAGCAGGCGTAGGACGTTGCGCCGCCACGACAGCAACGGGTGCCGCAATGCCGTGTGCTCGGCACGGCCCACTCCTCAGACAAGACGAAGGCGACGCCGGCCGTGGGACGCCATCAGAGCAGCGCCCTGACACGTTTACGACGTCGTAGAGCCGGCCAGCGATCACACCCGCCGATAGCGCGAATTGTCAGGGGTATTCGTTCGAACATCAGAGTTCCTCCATCGAACGGCGATTCATCGCCTCGTAACGAGTCCAGTCGGTCCACATTTCTCGACCCACTTAGCTGATACCGGAAAGACTCGATACTCAGACTTGGTCTCCGTCTCCATGGAGCACCGCAGGCCTGACTGGCCGGCGCGCTTGCTGCACGCCGGCCGACCCGCGCCGAGTGGCTAGGCCGCTTGCGGATGGGCTTGTGCCCAGTCGTGTGTCGGAAGCACGGTGTGTCCGAAGCTTTCGTTGATTACCATCGCCGCCGACGCATAGAACGCCAGTAGAGCGGTAATCAAGCCTACATAGCCGCCGGCCCGCGTGGCAAGGCCCATACCTGTCCATGCGCCGATCGCCAACAGCAGAAAAGTGACCCACAGCGAGAGAAACACCAGTTGCACAGACGTACTCGTGTGCAGCGAGCCGATCCACATGTAGAACGTGAAGACCCCCCACACAAACAGATACCAGCCGATGAAGGCCTCAGGCACGTTGGTGCCCAGGAACGCGGCAAACAGCGCAAAGGACCACCAGAAGGCGCCGTAACTGAGGAACGCCACTGTGCCTAGCGTATTGCCGCGTGGAAATTCGAGCACGCCCGCGATCATCTGCGCCGTGCCGCCGAAAGCGAACGCTAGCGCCAGCACGAGCCCCAAGGCATCCTTGTCGAACCAGCCGGCGTTCACCATGCTGAGCATCCATGTGGTGAATGCGAATCCAGCGAGCCCGAGCGGCGCCGGGTTGGCTAACTTACTGTTCATAAACCGCCTCCTTGGTGGTTAGCATCTGAGACATATCCGGAGACGATACGAATCCCTCGGTCGCCGCCGAACGCGACCGCGCCATGCTCGCTATCGATGGCCATCAGCGCAATATGCGTTCGGCCCAATTTGTGGCGCAGCCACGTGCAAGCCTGCGCGGTTGAACTTAAGTGTAGGATGCGTTGCGCCGCTCGCCGAATCGGATGGTACTGATCTGGCTGGAGGATGACCGCCAGATAGACGCAGCGTGTCGCTACCCGTATGGCGGGTGCTCAGCGGTACCGGCAACGTTCTCGCGCGAAGGCTGCCGATACAGGGATACGAAAGCATGATCCCGCGTGCACATCTCCCCGCGCGGGGGGAGATGTGTCTAGCGCGCCGCGATCCCTTGTGCCCCCGACGGTACGCCGGTGACTGAGCCAAGTGGCTCGAGTGTTCCGTCTGGCATCACGCGAAAGCCACTCACAGCGCCGTTACCTTCACGAACGTAGAGGAATTTGCTGTGACCACTGAGCGCCATGTCAAGGGGAGCGCTGAGTGTGCCTGCAGTCGGATTGAGCAAGCGTACTGTACCGTCCGCCGCGATCCGCAGACTGCTGATCGAGTCGCTCCCGGCATTGGCCGTGTAGGCAAAACGTCCATCGCCCGTGGTGACAAGCCAGCAAGGGGCGCTCTGGCCCAAGGGAATTGCCGCACTGATGGAAGTCAGATGTTTGCTGTCCTCGACCTCATATGAGGAAACAGAACCAGACCCGGCCTCGGAGACGATCGCATAACCCCGGGTCGTGATGGAAAACCCGAACGGCGTGACGCCGTTTGACGCATGGGGGGTTGGAGTCTTCGAGGCGTAGCCGGTGAAGCCGACATAATACGTGTCAATGAGTTGTGTGCCCTTTTCGGTCACGAGCAGTTCGTTGCCTTCCGGCGCAAACGTCACTTGCGCGGGCTGGGCGGAGTTTCCGCCGGCAAGTGGTCGTTGTGAGCCTGGTAATGGAACGAGACGCTTGCCAAACGCGTCGACGATAAAGCCATTGATGTTCGGTGTGCCTCCGGCATTAAGCACATACGCGATGGGCCCCTTGACTGTCACGCTGACGGGCATTTGACCACCCGATGGTTTTCTGTCGAGCAGCGTCAGTTTGCTGCCGTCGACCGCGAACAGCGAAACATCATTGCTGCCCGGATTCACGGCGAAGAGAAAGCCCGCTGCCAACGTTAGGGAACCCTGCGAGCCTAGTGGATCGGCTCCCGTGCCGGCTCCTTTACCGCCAGTTGAGTACGTGGCCTCGTAGTTCAGTATTCCGTTGGCAGCGCGCGAATAGACAAGAACCGAGTTCCCGGACGGCTGGTTTGACAGAACGTAAACCGCTCCTGGCGGATCGACCTCCGAATCGGCTTGCGCAATGCTGATTGAAGCGAATCCTAACGCCGTCGCGAACGCGATGGTTCGCAATAGAAACGTTAAACGGCACGTGATAAATGACATGGCGTACTCCTTGCGTGGACGACGAGCGAACGGTGACGTCGGATGGACGAGTGGGCAGAGCAGGTAGCTGTACGTTACGTCCTTGATAAATTGGGCTACAGGCAGACCTGCAGGAGCGTTAGCCAGTTCGCGAGCTGTTTCATTACTTCACCCCTTGTCGCGTTGACTACACGGTGGTTAAGGAGGTCGAACAGGGAACATCGGGCAGCGGTGGATTGGTCGGGAGCGCGTCGCCCCCGGCAATGATGCTAACGCTGCGATCCACTGACCGGTCTATGTGGGAAAAGACGGGTCGCGACTATTCGGCGTCGTACATCTCCGTTCGGCTTGACTGCGGCTCTCGCGGACCTGAGTCAAGGGGCGGTTTTCGTTGGACGTACAGCCATTCGCCGCCCCTCGTTTGTATATAGTCCATCTGGGCCGCTTGACCATGAACATTTTTTGACGGGTGCTCCCGATGCCGTTGAATCCCGGCAAAGGTATGACTGATCCGCCAGTAAGTGCTGCCAATGGACTACCTTCGGCCTTGACTTGAAAAGCCCTTCGGGGCGAACAGATTGACGATGGCCTCCTGTAGGGCAGCAAGGGGACATTCGTCAACGTGGATTGAGTGACTCGAAGGGGTCGCGTGCCGCCAATCGCTGCCGGGCTGCAGCCGGGGAACGAGCGACACTCGCCCGCGCCGGGGCAGTACACTACCGGTCTCGGCAAAAGCCCGGTAATCCCATCCACGTCAGACAGTCCATGGACTACTTCGCCGCAGTACGGGCCTTCGTTTGCGCAGCGGAACTGCAGAGCTTCAGCAAGACGGCCAATGCACTGTCAGTCAAGACCTCGACTGTCTCCCGCTACGTCAGCGAACTCGAAAGAGATCTGGGCATCGCCCTATTCAACCGGTCGACGCGCGGCCTCGTCCTGACAGAAGGCGGCCGGCTGTTTCGTGAACACGCCTTGTTAGCGTTGCAAGCACTCGATGACGCGCGCGAAGTGACGTCGTCGCTAAATCGCACGCCACAAGGCGTGCTGCGCGTGACAATGCCACCGGCATTCGGCCGCCTGCACATCGTGCCGCATCTGCCGGCCTTCATGGCGCGCTATCCTGATATCGACCTCGACATCGTCTCTACGGACGAAACGCTCAACATGATCGATGCGGGCATTGATGTGGCGATCCGTACCGGCGTGCTGCCCGATTCGTCATTGATGGCGAGGCGCCTGGCACCGCATCGTCGTATCGTCTGTGGCAGCCCGGCGTATTTCGCGCGTAGCGGCACACCGCGTGTGCCTGGCGATCTGGCCGCGCGCGATGCGCTTCGCGTGTCCCTGGTCCCGGACGACAAATGGTATTTCACGCTGGTCACCGCGGACGCGCGGGCGTCGCAAGAACAGGAACAGGTGCTGGTGGAGTTGCAGGGGCGCTTGCGCGCTGACGACTCCGAAGCCGTGCTCGCGCTCGCCGTGGCCGGTTGTGGCGTGGCGCTCCTGCCGACATGGCTCGCCTCTACGGCCCTGCGCGGAGGACACTTGCAGCACGTGCTGCCGGAATGGGAAGCACGCACCGGACGAGCCGAACCCGCGGTCTGGGCGGTCTACCCACCGAAGAAGATCGTCTCGTCGAAGGTGCGCGCCTTCGTGGATTTCTATGCCGAGGCGTTTGGCGAGCCGCCGTACTGGGACGACGGACTCGCACTGGAGCGTCAGCCTTAATGGGCGAAGCGGATGTCTAGCGTGCGCAGATAAGTCTGCAAGCCTGCATCCTGGATCGGAATCACATAGGCGTTTTCGTTCGTTTCGTTGAAGTGCGCATGCCAGTGTCCCGGCGGCGTGACGAATGCCATCCCCGTTTTCCAATCGACGCGGGTCGGGTTCACGATATTGCCATCCCTGTCCAGTTCCGTTCCGACCAGCGTATAGACACCCGGCTTGCCGCCGGCGATGAAGTCGAGTGCAATCGACTGGTGCCGGTGCGGCTTCTGCACCGAGTTGGGCGGCACGATGCCGAACATCGCCCACAACACATGCGTGACCGTGCGCGTCTGCGGAAAGTTGGTGTTGCCCATTAGTACGCTGATGCGGTTGCGACGACCCGCGCTCGCTTGTTCCGCGACCGCGCGCAGTGCTGCCTGCGCCTCGGCGGCCGGATAGCGTGTCGGCGCAAAGCGCGCATGTACCCCGGTGGTACCAAGATAGGTGAGCAGTGGCGCGTCATTGACGTAATAGAGCGTGGCCGTCGCAGCAGCGGACAGCACCGTGGCATGGCCGCCCGGGAACGTGAAGAAATCGCCCATCGAAAACGGGAAGCTCGTTTCGGACTGCTGCACGCTACCCGCTCCGCTAATGACGTAGCAGACCTGCGAGGTCGCATTGGGATCGAGTGTCAACGCGTCGCCCGCATTGATGCGCAGGAAGTTGGCGCTCAAGCCGGGACCGGTCGCGGGACCCGGGCAGCCCAACTCCGCAGACAGGTCAAGCGGCACGACTCGGGTTGCGCCGTCTGCATAAAGCGAAGGCGAGAAGCTGCAGAACGGCACACGCGAGATGAGCTTCGCACCAATCGGATTGGCGGACGAAGTGTATTCGAAGTATTGCGCGTCTTCCGTGGCGACATTCGGTTTGGTGAGAAGGTCGGGGGATGTCCTGGTCAGCATGGTTTTGCTCCTTTTGAGTTTTGAGGGGGCTTCGCGCGGTTCCATTTGTGAGGATCCGCATCCGAAGGCTGACCTGACTTTAGGCGCGGGGCGTTGGCGCCGGAAGTGCCGGACATCGAAATCACCTTTGCGCAAAAGGAACACCGTGCCACGACGGTTTCGAGGCGCGGCGGGTTGTTCGTGCCGGGCCGCTAGCCAGTTCATCATCGGCCAAGGTTACTTATTAACCATCCTCGCCGGCACACTAATAGCAAGCAAACCGCCCAGCACCATGAACGCCGCCAACATATACATCCCCGAATCGTTCGCCGCGGTAACCTCCTTCAACCACCCCACAGCATAAGGACTAAGGAAACCGGCAAGGTTGCCAATCGAATTGATCATCGCAATCCCGGCAGCGGCGCCGGTGCCTGCCAGAATCGCCGTAGGCAAACTCCAAAACAGCGGCAGTGTAGTGAGGATGCCCATAGTAGCCAGGGTCAACCCAGTCATGGCAAGCAGGGTGTTATGCGCCCAAACGACGGAAAGCACGAGCCCCACAGCACCAAGAAACGCCGGCAACGCAATATGCCATCTCCGTTCCCTCGACCGATCCGCACTCCGCGCCACAAACACCATCGCCACAACAGCCGCCGCAAACGGCACCGCCGATAGCAGCCCAATCAAAAACGCATCGGTAACGCCGGTCGATTTGATAATCGTCGGCAACCAGAAGCTCACCCCATAAAGCCCCATCACAAACGAGAAGTAGGTGAGGCTCAACATCAACACCCGCCCGCTAGTGAGTACCTGCCGAATCGGCATATCGTGCTTGGTCGCTTCCTCAGCCGACACCTGACTCTCAAGCAACTGCTGCTCTTCCCGGGTCAGCCACTTAGCCTTCGAAATCCGATCATCGAGCATCACGAACACGATGATCCCGACCAGCACCGACGGCACCCCTTCGAGCAGAAACAGCCACTGCCACCCGTGCCACCCGTTCACGCCGTTGAAGTTCTTCAGGATGTACCCAGACACCGGCCCACCAATCACCCCCGACAACGCAATCGCCGTCATAAACCAGGTCGTCATCCGTCCACGCCGATGCGCCGGATACCAGTAGGTGAGATACAAAATAATCCCAGGAAAGAAACCCGCCTCTGCAAGCCCGAGCAAAAAGCGCATCACATAAAACATCGTCGGCGTGGTGACTAACATCGTCAGCATGGATATCACGCCCCACGAAATCATGATCCGCGCGATCCAGACACGCGCGCCGACCTTATGCAGGATCACGTTGCTCGGCACTTCGAAGATGAAATAGCCGATGAAGAAAATCCCCGCGCCGAAGCCATACACCGCATCGCTCAAGCCAAGATCGGTGCTCATCCCCAGCTTCGCGAAGCCGACGTTCACACGGTCCAGATAGGCAACGATGTAGCAGAGCATCAATAGCGGCGCGAGCCGCCAGGTAACCTTGCGATAAGTCGCCTCTTCGAACGTCGAAGGCGGCGCGCCAGCGCCGGGATGGTGGAGCGGATTTGCAGGACTAGCCATGACTATGTCTCCTCATTTTTATGGAATTGAAGTGCCGCCGCCGAACGATTCTATCCGCGCCAGGTTTTTTGCAGGACGAATCGATATTGGGGGAAAACACTGACTGCGCACGCGGTGCGTGCGCAGCGCTTCACCTACCGCTACACGCAGCGCCCCCCATCCACTTCGAGGCACACGCCGGTAATAAACTCCGCCTCATCCGAAGCCAGATACAGCGCCGCATTCGCAATATCCTGCGGCGTCGAAAACCGCCCGAGAGGAATCCCTGCCAGGAACTTCTGCCGGTTCTGCGGCGTATCCTCGACCCCCATGAACTCGGACAACAGCGCGGTCTCACCGATCACCGGATTCACGCAGTTCACGCGAATCCGCTCCGGCCCCAGCTCAACGGCGAGCGACTTGCTAGCGACGATCACCGCGCCCTTGCTGCCGTTGTACCAGACGAGCCCGGGCCGCGGCCGCACGCCCGCCGTCGACGCGATATTGATGAAGCTGCCGCCGCCTTGCTCGCGAAAATACGGCACGAACTCCTGCACGCTCCAGTAGATGCTCTTCACGTTCACCGCATAGACGCGGTCGAACTCGGCCTCGGTCACCTCGAGTACCGGCTTGTTGCGATGCGTGGTGCCCGCGTTGTTGACGACGATCTGCACGCTGCCGAAGTCTTCCAGCGCGGCCTCGCGCAGCGTGCGCCAGTCGTCGCGTTGCGCGACGTTGCCGGGGACCGCGATCGCCTTGCCGCCCGCTATCGCGATCTCACTCGCGACGCGTTCGGCGGCCGGCCCGTTGAGGTCGTTGACCACGACGTTCGCGCCTTCGCGCGCAAAGGTCTTTGCGATGCCTTCGCCGAAACCCGAACCGCCGCCCGTGACGATGGCCGTTTTACCTGTCAACCGCATGATGTCTCCGTTGTTTGTGATGGATAGAGCGATGCGTTGTTGCGTGTAACGTGCTGCTCGCGCCGATCGCGAGCGAGCCCTACGGCACCCGCTAGCCGTGCCGGATCGCGATCGTCTTCAGCACCGTAAAGCCATACAGCGCCTCGAAGCCTTTCTCGCGGCCATGTCCCGAATGCTTGACGCCGCCGAACGGCAATTCGACGCCGCCGCCCGCGCCATAGTTGTTGATGAACACCTGGCCCGAGCGCACGCGTCGGGCGAGGCGCATCTGGCGCGCGCCATCGCGTGTCCAGATGCCGGCGACGAGCCCGAACCGCGTGCCGTTCGCGAGCGCGAGCGCTTCGGCTTCGTCATGGAACGACATCGCGGCGAGCACCGGACCGAATACTTCGTCGCGCGCGAGGCGGTGGCTCGCGGGCACGTCGCGCAGCAAGGTCGGGGCCTGATAGAAGCCGCTTTCAGGCGCTTCGGGAATCACCTCGCCGTGCGCGGCCATCGCGATGCCATCGTGTTGCGCGTCCGACAGAAAGTCCCACACGCGTTGCTGCTGTTTCGCGCTGATCAGCGGCCCGCAGTCGAGGTCGGCATTCGACGGCCCGACGCGCAACGCCTGAAAGGCGCTGCTGAGTCTGTCGAGCAGCGGCTCGTAAATCGCCTGCTCGATCAGCACGCGACTGCCCGCCGAGCAGGTTTGCCCGGCGTTCTGCACGATCGCGGAGATCAGCACCGGCAGCGCGGCGTCGAGATCGGCGTCGGCGAACACGATTTGCGGCGACTTGCCGCCGAGTTCGAGCGTGACCGGCACGTGGTTTTCGGCGGCCATCTGCGTGACGAGCTTGCCGGTTTCGGGCGAGCCCGTGAAGGAGATGTGATCGATGCCCGGATGACGCGCGAGCGCGGCGCCCGCTTCGTGCCCATAGCCGGTCACGATGTTCAGTGCACCGGCCGGCAAGCCGGCCTCGGCGGCGAGCTCTGCGACCCGCAGCACGGAAAGGCACGCGTCCTCGGCCGGTTTGACGACGCATGCATTGCCGGTCGCGAGCGCCGCGCCGACGCTTCGCCCGAAGATCTGCATCGGGTAATTCCACGGCACGATGTGGCCGGTCACGCCGTGCGGCTCGCGGATCGTCAGCACCGTGTAGCCGGATTGGTAGGGCAGGGTTTCGCCGTGCAGCTTGTCGGCCGCGCCGGCGTAGAACTCGAAGTAGCGGGTCAGGGCGGCGGCGTCGGCGCGCGCCTGCCTGAGCGGTTTGCCGGTGTCGCGCGCTTCGAGCCGTGCAAGGTCTTCCTGGCGCGCTGCCACCAGCAGCGACAGCCGGTACAGCACGCGGCCGCGCTCGGCGGCGCTCAGCGCACCCCATGCGCCGTCGAACGCTGCGCGCGCGGCGTGCACGGCGGTGTCGATATCGGCCTCGGTGCCGCGCGCGATGCGCGTGAACGGCTGGCCGTCCGAGGGATCGAGTACGGCGATCGATTCGCCGCCGGAAGCGGCGCACCACTCGCCGCCGATGAAATGCCGTGCTTCTTCCATGCATGCTCCTTGATGACGTGCGGCCGGCGTGCGGCGGCGCGGGTTCGAAGGGGAGACACAAAACGGTAGAGACGCGAAGCGAGACTCGCCAGACGATTATCGCGCCGATCCGACCGCGGATGCCACCTGCCGATTGGCTATAATGGCGCATTCCGTACGGTCCGGTGCGCGGCCCCGTCGTTCGGGGCGAGAGGTTTTCAGTGCCCGACGTTCGCGGTTCGCACTCAGTTCGCACGGCATCCGCAGCCCGCGCGCCGTTCGCCGCCTTCCGATTTCCATCCCCTTCAGAGAGCGCTCATGAGCTTCAATCACGTTCCCGCAGGCAATGACCTTCCGCACGATTTCAACGTCATCATCGAAATCCCGGCGCAAAGCGACCCGGTGAAGTACGAAGCCGACAAGGACCTGGGCCTGCTCGTCGTCGACCGTTTCATCGGCACCGGCATGCGCTATCCGGCCAACTACGGCTTCATTCCGCAGACGCTGTCGGGCGACGGCGACCCGGTCGACGTGCTGGTGATCACGCCGTTCCCGCTGCTGGCAGGTTCGGTCGTGCGTGCCCGCGCGCTCGGCATGCTGCAGATGACTGATGAGTCCGGTGTCGACGCGAAGCTGATCGCCGTGCCGCACGACAAGATTTGCCCGATGACGGCGAACCTGAAGTCGGTCGACGACGTGCCGGCTTACCTGAAGGACCAGATCAAGCACTTCTTCGAGCAATACAAGGCGCTCGAGAAGGGCAAGTGGGTCAAGGTCGAAGGCTGGGCCGACGTCGATGCTGCCCACAAGGAAATCAGCGAAGGCGTGGCGAACTACAAGAAGTAAGCGCGCCGCGGTTCATCCGCTTGCTGCATGCAGTACGAAAACCGCGCGAGTCCGCAAGGACCGCGCGGTTTTTTCATCTGATTTGCGCGGTATTCGACTACCGTGCAAAAACGCCGCGATCTTCGTCTCGCACGCTTCGTCTCGCACGCATAACCTGAACGCATCGCTCCGATGAACGGAACGCATTTTTATATTTAGGTGTAAACCCTTATCATTCGCCGCACGACCTCGCGCGCGAACTCACGGCATCAACGCGCGTTTCCATCACTTCAAGAACCACGGTCCGGATGATGAACCGCAGCAAGTCCCACTCGACATCGCCGCGCTGGTCGACCCGGCTGCATTCGGTCGTCACCGCGATCTATCGCAAGCGGCCGGTCTGGATGGTGTCGTTCGCGGCGAGCGAGGCGAATCTGTCGGAGGGCTTGAGGGCGGCGTGCGCATCGACGGCGATGCTCGCGCTCGGCAACGTGCTGCACGATCCGGTGTTCGCGTGGGCGGCGATCGGCGCGTTCTGGACCTGCCTCGCCGATGCCGCCGGCTCGAACCGCGCACGCTTCATGTCGATGATGAGCTTCGCGCTGCTGTCGACGCTGTGCGGCGGCATGACCGCGTTCGCGTCCGCCTCGGGTGCCGCGTGGGCCGCGCTCGCGGTGCTCGCGTTCACGACGCTCGGCGCGTTCGGCCGCATCTGGGGCGCGGCCACGTCGCAGGTGACGATCCTCGCGGCGACCGCCTGCGTCGTGATGGTCGATCGGCCGATGCACGACGCGCGCGCGGGTGTCGCGTTTCTCGGCGTCTATCTGGTCGGCTGTCTGTTCGCGATCGTGCTGAGCTTGACGGTGTGGCGCATTCATCCATTCGGCGCGAGCCGCGCGTCGTTGCGCGCGGTGTATCTGCGCCTCGCCGATGTCGCGTTCGATAGCGCGCGGCTTGTCGGCGGCCGTGCCGCGCCGCGCGAATGGGCCACGCATGCCGCGCGCTTTCGCGCCGATGCGCGCGCGTCGCTCGAACGTTCGCGCGATGCGCTCGCGAACGTGCCCGCATCGAAGGCGGGCGGGGCGGCCGTCTACGACACGTTGCTCGGCCTGCTGACCGATGGCGAAGCGCTGTTCGCGTATCTGATCGCGGTGTCGGGCGCGGGCGCGAAAGTGCCCGACGATTCGCGCCGCACGCGACGCGCGGTGCGCTCGCTCAATGCGATCGGCGAAGTGCTCAGCGACATCGGCAGCGCGACCGGCGACGCGCGCTGGGAACGTCTCGCGGACCTGCAGGCGCGTCTGCGGCGTCTCGCGCATCGGCTCGAAAGCGCGTTGCTCGAACCGGTGAAGCTGCAATCCGGTTTCGAGCTCGTCGATTTCGCGCCGCGTGAGGTGCACGACGAGCCGTGGAGCGCGTGCGTCGCGCGTTATACGGCGCGCGCGTGGTCGACGCTGAAGGCCAATCTGTCGTGGCAGTCGGTCGGCTTGCGCCATGCGGCGCGTGTCGGCGTGACGACGACGGCGGGCTTCGTCGTGATTCGCGCGCTCGGTCTGCCGTTCGGCTATTGGGCCACGATGGCCACGCTGCTGATCCTGCAGCCGTCGATCGCCGCGACCTGGCCGCGCAGCATCGAACGCGCGACGGGCAGTATCGTCGGCGGCGTGCTCGCGGCGGCGATCGGCTATGCGATTCATTCGCCGCTCGGCATCTCGCTCGCGGTGTTCCCGCTGGTGATGGCGACGATGGCGCTGCGCCCCGTCAGTTACAGCCTGTTCGTGCTGTTCCTGACGCCGACCTTCGTGCTGGTCGCCGACTTCGCGACGCCGGGCGCCAACGAGTTGGCGTTCGCGCTGACGCGGCTCGGCAACAACGTGCTCGGCTGCGTGCTCGCGCTGCTCGCGACGTTCCTTCTATGGCCGACGCGCGAGAAGCTCGATGTGCGCGTCTATCTCGGCGACGCGGTGCGCGCGAATCTCGCGTATCTGCGCGCGTCGCTCGACGCGCCTCGGCATGGCGGCAAGGAGATCGAGCAATTGCGCCGCGCCGCGGGCCTCACCAGCAACAACGCGGAGGAAGCGATCGGCCGCGTGCGGCTTGAGAAGCTCGAGGACTCGATGGCCGATACGGTCACGCTGACGGTGCTGAGCCTGCTGCGACGGATGGCCGGCACCGCGACGCAGTTGCGCCTCACCGCGAACCGTCGCGACCTGCATAGCGAACTCGACGAATGGGTCGAGGCGATCAGCGCGGCGATCGAGGCCGCGCTGAATCGCACGTTACGGCCGGTGCGGCTCGAGTTACCCGCTCGCGAGCAGTTGACGTCGCTGGAAGCAGATGTGGTGGGCGAGCTGGCGCGGGTGCATCGGCTGCTGACGGAGAGGATGCGGGAGGCGAGGGGGTAGCACGACTCAGCCGTCGGAACGCTCGCCGTCTTCCGCGACGTCATTCACCGCTGCAACCGGCAACACCGACTGCAGCGTGAACACCCCGGCCGCCAGCGCCCGTTTATCGGCCGCCGTGAGCCGCTTGACCCAATACTCGGCGCTCGACGCGCTCGACCGGTCCGCCAGCTCGAACGACGCCAGCACCCGCACCGGCTTGCGCGAGCGCGTATAACGCGCGCCCGTGCCGCTCAGATGTTTGTCGAAGCGAGCAGCGACATCGGTCGCGATGCCGGTATAGACGCTGCCGTCCGAGCATTCGAGCAGATAGAGAAACCACGCCATAACCGCGCTTCTAGCCTTTGAACGGATTGTGTTCGCGCAGCTCGTCCACGTACGCGTGGATGCTGTTTTTTTCGTTATCGAGAAAATGGCCGACCGCATCGGCGAAGGCCGGATGCGCGAGCCAATGCGTCGAGCGCGTGACCGTGGGCAGAAAGCCGCGCGCCATCTTGTGCTCGCCCTGCGCGCCGCCTTCGAATGCGCCGAGCTTTTCTTCGATGCAGAATTCGAGCGGCTGATAGTACGCGGTTTCGAAGTGCAGGCACGGCACGTGTTCGAGCGCGCCCCAGTAGCGGCCATACAAGGTGCCGCCGGTTTTCTCGTCGCGCTGATAGACGACGAGCGAGCTCGCGATCGGCTTGCCTTCATATTCGGCGATCACGAGCAGCAGATTCTCCGGCATCGAGGCGCCGATCATCCGGAAGAAATCGAGGTTCAGATACGGACTCGAAAAATGCTCGCGATAGGTTTGCCGATAGCACTTGCTGAAGAAGCGCCAGTCGGCATCCTCGATGTCTGCGCCGCGGATCCTTCGCATCGTGATGCCGGCCTCGTGCACCTTGCGCCGTTCGGCGCGGATGTTCTTGCGCTTCTTCTGTTCGAGCGTCGACAGAAAGTCTTCGAAGTCGCGATAGCCATCGTTGAGCCAGTGAAACTGCACGCCTTCGCGTTGCATCATGCCGATATCTGTGAGCGCGTCCGCTTCGCTCTGCGTCGGAAACAGCACATGCAGCGACGACACCTCGGCCTGCTCGGCGAACGCCATCAACGTGGCCGCGAGATGGCGCAACGCATGCTCGTTCGCCGACAGCAGCCGGTTGCCCTGTACCGGCGTGAAGGGCACCGCGCACAGCAGCTTCGGGTAATAGGGCAGGCCGTTGCGCTTGTACGCGTCGGCCCAGGCCCAGTCGAACACGTACTCGCCGTACGAGTGTCCCTTCAGATAGACGGGCGCCGCCGCCGCGAGCATGCCCGTGCGCGCGTCGGTCAGCGTGACGAATTGCGGCGCCCAACCGGTGTCGGGAACCGCGCATTGCGTCGCGTTGAGCGCGCTCAGAAACTCGTGCCGCAAAAACGGCGTGGGCTGCGCCTGCGCGGCGAGGAGGGCGTTCCACTCGGCGGCGTCCACCTCGGAGGGCGAGGCCAGAATGCCCGTGCGATAATCGATACGTTGCTGGTTCAATCTGAGTGACTGTATGCGATGACCGGCGCGGCGCCGTGAAACTGAAGCTGCCACGTCGTTCGTTGAGTTCGTTTATCCGGTTTGTTCAATCCCGTCGAGCCATCGAGCCGCGGTACCGCGAGCCGTGAAGGCTTGCCTGTCGATCCTGCCATGAAGACCCGAATCGCTCTTGCTCAAATCAATGTCATCGTCGGCGACTTCGCCGGCAACGTCGCGAAGATCGTCGCCGCCGCGCGCGCCGCGCACAGCGATGGTGCGAAGCTGCTGGTCGCGCCTGAACTCGCGCTGTCGGGTTATCCGCCCGAAGACCTGCTGCTGCGCCCCGCGTTCTACACCGCCAGCGCGGCCGCGTTGGCCGATCTCGCCGCACAGTTGAAGCCGTTCACCGGTCTGCATGTGATCGTCGGCCATCCGCTGCGCGACGGGTCGGACAACCTCGCGCACCGCCCGGCGAACGGCCATGGTAATGCAAACGCGCCGATCGAGCGCGGCGTGCCGCCGGTCGATACGTTCAATGCGGCGTCGCTGATCGTCGACGGCGAAGTGAAGGGCACCTATCGCAAGCAGGATCTGCCGAACACCGAAGTGTTCGACGAGAAACGCTATTTCGCCTCCGACCCGCAGCCGTTCGTGTTCGAACTCGACGGCGTCAAGTACGGTGTCGTGATCTGCGAGGACGCGTGGCATGCGTCGGCCGCGCAGATGGCAAAGGCCGCGGGCGCGCAGGTGCTGCTGATTCCGAACGGCTCGCCGTACCACCTGAACAAGGAAGCGGTGCGCTTCGACATCCTGCGCGCGCGCATTCGCGAAACCGGTATTCCGATGGTCTACGTGAACATGGTCGGCGGCCAGGACGAACTCGTGTTCGATGGCGGTTCGTTCGTGCTCGACGCGCGGGGCGAACTCGTCGCGAAGCTCGCGCAGTTCGAGGAAGCCACGGCTGTCGTGGAGTTCGACGCTGGCACGCCGCTGCCGGCCGCGATCGCGCCGGAGCAGTCGATCGAAGCGCAGGTCTACGCGGCGCTCGTGATGGGCGTGCGCGACTACATCGGCAAGAACGGTTTTCCTGGTGCTTTGATCGGTCTGTCGGGCGGCGTCGATTCGGCGCTCGTGCTGGCCGTTGCGTGCGATGCGCTCGGCGCCGACAAGGTACGCGCGGTGATGATGCCGTCGCGCTACACGGCCGATATCTCGACCAGCGACGCCGCCGAGATGGCGCGCCGCGTCGGCGTGCGCTACGACGAGATCGCGATCGCGCCGATGTTCGACGCGTTCCGCGGCTCGCTCGCCGAGGAGTTCGCGGGCCGCGCCGAAGATGCGACCGAAGAGAACATTCAGGCGCGCATTCGCGGCACGCTGCTGATGGCGCTGTCGAACAAGTTCGGCTCGATCGTGCTGACCACCGGCAACAAGAGCGAGATGGCGGTCGGCTATTGCACGCTGTACGGCGACATGGCCGGCGGCTTCGCGGTGATCAAGGACATCGCGAAGACGCTCGTGTACCGGCTGTGCCGCTATCGCAACGCGGCCACCACGTTTGCGACACGCGACGTGATTCCCGAGCGGATTCTGACGCGCGCGCCGTCCGCTGAGCTGCGCGAGAACCAGACCGACCAGGACAGCCTGCCCGAATACGAAGTACTCGACGCGATCATGCGCATGTATATGGAGGAGGACCGTTCGCTCGCGGAGATCATCGCGGCGGGTTATCAGGTCGACGACGTGAAGCGCGTCACGCGCCTGATCAAGATCAACGAGTACAAGCGCCGTCAGGCGCCGATCGGCATTCGCGTCACGCATCGCGCGTTCGGCCGCGACTGGCGTTATCCGATCACGTCGCGCTACACCGAACCGGTGGAGTGAAAGACGACACCCGCGCGCGGATGCCGCAATGCATCCGGCGCGGCGTAGAATAAAAATCATCCTTTTCCTTTCCACTCTTCCCATCAAGAGACGAGGTTCGCCATGAAGCGCATCACCGCAGTCATCAAACCGTTCAAACTCGACGAAGTGCGCGAGGCCCTCGCGGAAGTCGGCCTCACCGGCCTGACCGTTACCGAGGTCAAGGGGTTCGGCCGCCAGAAAGGGCATACCGAGCTCTATCGTGGTGCGGAATACGTGGTCGACTTTCTGCCGAAAGTGAAGATCGAAGTCGTGGTCGCGGACAGCCAGTGCGATCAGGTCATCGACGCGATCATCGGCGCGGCGCGTACCGGCAAGATCGGCGACGGCAAGATCTTCGTCGCGGACGTCGAGCGCGTCATCCGTATCCGTACCGGCGAAGAGAACGAAGCGGCCGTATAAGCCGACGCAATCACGCACCGGCCCGGTGCGCGCAACGGCAAAAACCGTGCGCCGAATAAAAAACGGTGCAATACCCTTGCGGATATCGCACCGATACGCGCCTCTCGCAGCAGCGTGAAAAAGATTCTCTCGAAGAAACCTGTATTACACCCCGAGGGATGACCCTCGGGGCGCACCGTTCGATCAGAACGAGTGCTGGATACCTGCGTACACGCCGCTTTGCTGGCGGCCTTGCAGCGGGTTGTCCGTTGCAGCGGCGAAGCCCGCATTGTTCGCGTTCAGACCGAAGTTAGCATTGCGGCTGTTGCGCACCGTCGCTGCCTGCAGGTCGAGCAGCGTGCGCTTCGACAGGTTGTACGAACCGCCAACCGTGTAGATCGTCGCATTGCCCGCGCCGTTGTTGCCGTTCACGTGGTAGACCGCCGCGATCAGTGCTGCAGCCGGCGTTGCCTGCCACGTCACACCGCCCCATTCGTGATCGAGCGTGGTCGGCTGACCGGGCAGAACCCCCGTTGCGCCTGCCGAACGGACTGCCTGGTAAGCAGCCTGAATCTTGAACTGGCCGAGGAACACGTTCAGCAGAGCGGAGTACTCGCGCGATGCAGCGAATACGCCGTTGGCCGTGTTAGCCGTATTGATACCGTTGTTGGCGACCGGGCCACCCCACAACCCACCGGTCGTCGGGTTGCGGATTTCGTCGTACAGACCGCGGACCTGAAAGAGCGAGGTCGTGTAGGTGACCTGCGCGCCAGCTTCGCGACCTTGCGGCGTCGTGCCGTTACCGTTCCAGCTCGTCGCGTTCGACAGCGCGTACTGACCGTAGAAGTCAAAGCCTGCGATCTTCGGCGACTGGTACGCGAAGTTGTTGCTCGACTGCGGCCAGTTGCGGCCACGCACCAGCGATGCCGACGACCAGTTCGACTGACCGAACGGGTCGAAGTCCCACACGCCGTTCGAGATGAAGAGCATGCGGCCCATCGTGAACGTACCGTACTGGTTGTTCGAAATACCGACCGTTGCCCAGCGATTGAAGAGACCGCCGCCGCCGGGACCTGCGCCCGTCATCGTGTTGAACGAGCCTTCCAACTGGAACAGGATCTTGTTGCCGGCGCCGATGTCCTCGACACCCTTCATGCCCCACAGGCTGGTGCCCCAGTCGCCGCTTTCCGCCTTGAAGCGGTTCGAGCTGGTGTTGGCCGCGCCGTTGGCGTTAGCGCCTGTCGGGACGCCCGACATGTACTCGAGACCTGCATCCAAACGGCCATACAGCGTGACGCTACTCTGAGCGTGTGCAACAACGCCGGCCGACATCAGCGCAGCGACGAGCAAAGCTTTCTTCATCTTCTCCTCCATACCCTGTCAAAAAAGAAACCCAGTACTGCGAGTGGTGTTCGGACGCGATAAGCACCGAACAGAAAGCGGTACCAGGGAGAGTGGCGGGTGGATAGGGATTCTCCTGTCATGACATGTAGCGTCGAGCTATCTTTGCATCATGCCGATCCCACGCCGACCGGTTCTCCTCTGCGTTTTGAAGTGAAACTACTTTTAATCAACTTTGTTTTGCTACTTTGGTTACCAATTTATCAAAAATAACTTTAACTGGGAGAAGAAATTAGTACCGCCAACAGGGGGTGTCGCCAAATTGCAATACGAATGTGGGCTGGGACCCGAAGGAGTTCCTCGGGAAAAGGCGAAAAGCCTTGTCCGGCAAGGGAATCGCGGCTTGGAAGGGGTCGTATTAAGGATTGTCACTATTGACGAGTCAAAAGTGGCGGGGTAGGCGAAAACTCGGCCTGAATGGCCCGTTTTGTGGGATTTTCGGCGCTTTTTCGTCGTTCGAATGGCCGGGCGGAAGGACATGGTAAAAACGAAAAAGGCGCTCGTAAGCGCCTTGTAAAACTACATTGACTACATTTTCCATGCCATTCGCATCATAAGTCGCGGGTAATTTTATTACTTGAGACTGCCCGACAGGAATTGCTTCAGACGTTCGCTCTTCGTGTTCCTGAACACTTCGTCGGGATGGCCTTCTTCCTCGACGCGGCCCTGGTGCAGAAACATCACGTGGTTCGACACATTGCGCGCGAAGCCCATTTCGTGCGTGACGACGATCATCGTGCGGCCCTCCTCGGCGAGCTTCTGCATTACCTTCAGCACTTCGGCGACGAGCTCCGGGTCGAGCGCGGAGGTCGGCTCGTCGAACAGCATCACGTCGGGGTGCATTGCCAGCGCCCGCGCTATCGCGACACGCTGCTGCTGGCCGCCCGACAGATGCGACGGATACTGCTTCTCGAGACGCGGCGCGAGACCGACCTTCTCCAGATATTCGCGCGCGCGGTCCTCGGCTTCCTTGCGCTTCAGACCGAGCACATGCACCGGCGCCTCGATGATGTTCTCGAGCACGTTCATGTGCGACCACAGGTTGAAGTGCTGGAACACCATCGAAAGCTTGGTGCGCACACGCTGCAACTGCTTCGGGTCCGACACGCGCAACGCGCCGTCCCTGGCGGTCTGCGTGCGCACTTCCTCGCCGTCGACGAAAATGCGCCCCGCGTTCGGCTGTTCGAGAAAATTGATGCAGCGGAGCATCGTGCTCTTGCCCGAACCGGACGAACCGATCACGCTGATCACGTCGCCGGCATTGGCTTTCAGCGACACGCCCTTGAGGACTTCGTTGTCGCCGTACTTTTTGTGAAGCTGGTCGACGAAGAGCTTCTGCTTCTTGGAGTTCATCAGGATCCTTAACGAGCTTGCTTGTCCAGGGACGCGCAGTTACTTGCCTTGCGGCCGCAGGTAAGCGAGCCAGCGACGCTCGGCGCGGCGGAACAGCCACACGAGCGCGAAAGAAATACACAGATACAGCAGCGCGGCGATGCCGAACGCATTGAACGACTGGTACGTCGCGGAGTTCACGTCGCGCGCGATCTTCAGGATATCCGGCACCGTGGCCGTGAACGCGACGGTGGTCGCGTGCAGCATCAGGATCACTTCGTTGCTGTAGTAGGGCAGTGCGCGGCGCAGCGCCGACGGCAGAATCACGCGCCGGTACAGCGTGAACGACGACATGCCGTACGCGCGCGCCGCTTCGATCTCGCCGTAGGGCGTCGCCTTGATCGCGCCCGCGAAGATTTCGGTCGTGTACGCGCAGGTATTCAGCGTGAACGCGAGCAGCGTGCAGTGCATGCCGTCGCGAAAGAACGCGTTGGTCAGCTCGTTGTTGCGGATGATCTCGAGGCTGTAGAGACCCGTATAGCACAGCAGCAGCTGCACGTAGAGCGGCGTGCCGCGGAAGATATACGTATAGAGCCACACGAGGCCCGCGAGCCATTTCTTCTTCGACACGCGCGCGACCGCGAGCGGCACCGACAGGCAGAAGCCGAGGCCGATCGACACGACCAGCAGCCATAACGTGATCGCGACCCCGGTGAAGCGATAGCCGTCGGTGAACAGATAGTTGCGCCAGTATTGCTGAATGATCTCGATCATAGATCCGCCTTTCGCACGCCGGTCGAGTAACGCTTTTCGAGGTACATCAGCACGAAGTTCGACACGGTGGTGATGACGAGATAGATCGCCCCCGCGAGCAGGGTGAAGAAGAAGAACCGCAAGGTACCCTTGCCGGCGTCCTGCGAGGCCTTGACGACGTCGGCGAGACCGATGATCGACACGAGCGCGGTCGCCTTGACCATCACCTGCCAGTTATTGCCGATGCCCGGAAGCGCGAAGCGCATCATTTGCGGGAACATCACGCGCGAGAACACCTGCCAGCTCGTCATGCCGTAGGCGGCGCCCGCTTCGAGCTGGCCGCGCGGCACCGCGATAAACGCGCCGCGAAACGTCTCGGTGAAGTACGCGCCGTAGATGAAGCCGAGCACCGCGACGCCGGCCACGAACGGGTCGATGTCGATCTGCTCCCAGCCGAGCGCGTCGGTCAGGTTGTTCAGCCAGATCTGGATGCTATAGAACAGCAGCAGCATCAGCACGAGATCGGGCACGCCGCGCACGAGCGTCGTATACACCGTGCCGATGCCGTTCGACAGACGGTTCTTCGACAATTTCGCCGCCGCGCCGAGCAGGCCGAGCACGAACGCGAGCGCGAGCGAGAACACCGCCAGCCTGACGGTTTGCCAGGTGCCGCTGAGAAGCAGCGGGCCGTAGCCTTGAAGGAACATAGGTAGTCCACGACGATGCGCTACGCGCACCGCGAAAGACGCGGTCCGCGTAGCGCCGCGTCGGGGACGAGCGCCTGGCTCGCCGTGATCCGCAGCGCACAGCGTGCCGCTGTGCAAATCATGCTGCAGAAACGTTCGTGCTCCTGCAGCGCGCTTGTGGGACTTTCGTCTCGGATTGTTTTGAATCTACTGCCTGGTGTCGCCACCTTCGTTGCCGCTTTCCTGCCACCGGCACGAGCCGGCTTACCACGCAGTATCCTGCCTGTTTCGCTCAACGGCCAGGATAAATGTCGAAATCGAAGTACTGCTTTTCGAGCTTCCTGAACGTGCCGTCCTGATGAACCTCGGCGAGCGCCTGATTGAACTTCGCCTTCAGCTCGGCATCGCCCTTGCGCAGACCGATCGCGGTGCCTTCGCCGATCGTCTGCGGATCCTTCACTTCCGGACCGGCCCAGGAGAACCCTTTGCCGCGCGGCGTCTTCAGAAAGCCGGCGTCGGCCTGCACTTCGTCCTGCAGCGCGGCGTCGAGGCGGCCCGACGCAAGATCCGCGTACACCTGGTCCTGATTCTGGTACGACACGACGAGCACGCCCTTCGGCTCCCACCAGGCCTTCGCGTACTGTTCCTGCGTCGAACCCTGCTCGACGCCGACGTGCTTGCCTTTCAGCGATTCAGGGGTGGGCAGAAGCGGCGAACCGGTTTTCGCAATCATGCGGGCGGGCGCGTCGAACATCTTGTCGGAGAAGTCGATCTGCTCGCGGCGCTTGTCGGTGACGCTCAGCGAGGAAATGATCGCGTCGAACTTGCGAGCTTTCAGCGCCGGGATGATGCCATCGAGATCCTGCGCGACCCACACGCACTTCACGTTCATCTTCGCGCACAGCGCGCGGGTCAGATCGGCATCGAAACCGACGATGTCGCCATTAGGCGCCTTCGATTCGAATGGCGGATAACTGGCGTCGACCCCGATGCGCACCGTTTTCCATTCTTTCGCCATCGCGCCGGTGGCCATGACTGCCAGAGCCACGCACAGTGCGAACTTCTTCATGTTTCTCCTGAATCAAACTGATCGTCGTAATGACACGACTCGACGAGCACCGGCCGAGGGCCGACGGTCGGTATTCTAGGCGGTCAAAATTGCCGTGCCGCAGGGATCGTCGCCGCGCTCTGGTCGTCCTTGCGCGGGCGGTTCGTCCGACGTGGCGCGCCGGTCCGGCGCGTTCGGTGCGTATCGGGCGTGGCTCGCACGGTTTGGTGCCGAGTCGAAGCCCGTCGCGCACCGGTTGCGGCCCGCCCGCCGAGGCTTGCCGGCGCGGCCTGCGCGTCCCGCGGGACGTCCACGCGGCTTGAAAAGCGCGGTATTTTACCCGAAGAGCGGCAAGCTGCCAGCGCAGCGCGGCATCGAGCGGCAAGACGCCGTGCAACGCGTTGTGCGTGCGCGACGCCGGCGCGGTTTTGCGGGCGCCGGCTGCCGGGCATCCGGGCGCCGGGCTTTCCGTGCGATGGGCTCGCCGGTCGCGCGATTGCATGCAGCGATGGAACGCTGCGGTGCGGTTGCGCACGATTGTTATGGGGCGGCGCAACCCCTACATTCCCAGCATCGCTCTGATTGACTACTTACCGGGAGACTTTCCATGATCGAGATTCGCCGCTCCGCAGAACGCGGTCACGCCAACCACGGCTGGCTCGACTCGTATCACAGCTTCTCGTTTGCCGATTACCGCGACCCCGAGCACGTGCACTTCGGGCCGCTGCGCGTGATCAACGAAGACCGCATCGCCGGCGGTCAGGGTTTCGGCGCGCACGGGCATCGCGACATGGAGATCGTCACGTATGTGCTCGAAGGCGCGCTCGCGCATCGCGACAGCATGGGCAATGGCTCGACGATCCGTCCCGGCGACGTGCAGCGCATGAGCGCGGGCACCGGCGTGCAGCATAGCGAGTTCAACGCGTCGCGCGACGAACTCGCGCACTTGCTGCAGATCTGGATCATCCCGCGCCGCGCGGGCGACCAGCCCGGCTACGAGGAAAAGCGCTTCGACGCCGACAGCAAGCGCGGCCGCCTGCGCGTGATCGCGTCGCCCGACGGCCGTGACGGCTCGGTGACGATCCATGCGGACGCGTCGATCTACGCGGGACTGTTCGACGGCGCCGAACACGCGACGTTCGCGCTGCCGGCGGGGCGCCTCGGCTATTTGCACGTCGCGCGCGGCACGCTGAGCGTGAACGGCACGGTGCTCGAGGCGGGCGACGCCGCGAAGCTCAGCGACGTCGACACGGTGACGCTGGAAAAGGGCGACGACGCGGAAGTGCTGCTGTTCGATCTGGGTCAGTTGAACGGCTGATTCAAGCAGTTGATTCGCGCGGGCCGCCGATCGAGCGGCGAGCAGCGCCAAACAGCAACGCCACGGAAAACCTCTTCCGTGGCGTTTTTCTATTAGCGAGGCGCCCTCCCTGGTCCGCCTCGCGAATGCGCCGCTTATTGATTGGCGGCCGGCGCCGACGCGGCGCCCTTGTGATGCTCCCAGCGCTCGCGCATCTTCTCGTGACGCTGCTCCATCCGCGCGAAGCGCTGCTTCAGCGCCGTGCTGACGGTGGTCTTCTGCTGGTCGTTCAGGCCGTTATAGAACTTCAGCCACGCGTCGGTGGTTTGCTGACGCAGTTGCGCGTCCTTCTGCTCGATCTGCTGATGCGTCGCGGCCATCGCGTTCAGATCCAGGATCGGCTGTTGCTGTGCGGCCTTGAACTGGTCTTGAACCTGCTTGTGGTTGGCGCGCATCGCTTCGCGGTTCTGCTTCATCGTATCGAGCGCGTTTTGCCACAGCTTTTCCTGATCCGCGTTCAGCTTCAGCCGGTCGTGGAGTTGGGTCAGTTCCTTCATGAAGTGGCCATGCCAGCCGCCGGGCCCGCCGTGCGCCTGCTCGGCGGGTTGGGCGGCGTAAGCGGCGCCCGCGCCGATGGCGAGAGCGGTGGCAGCAACGGCGAGAACGCGCGACATCTTTTTGGTGGACATATGAGGCTCCTTGTAATGGAATAGCCGACGAAGCAACCGGTCTTTGGACTGCCTGCACTCGGTAAGGCACAGCGTAGAGAACCGCGTGCGCCGCTGTGTTACGCGCCCGGACGCCGCTATTACCAGCAATTACGTGTGGCTTTCACCGTAACACCCGGTAACCCTTCAGACCGTTTGGAAAACGAAATCCCTTTTGGCTGCGCGTTAAACTTCATTCCATGGCTACTCAAATCCTGGTCGTCGACGACGACGTCGAACTGCGCGATCTGTTGCGCGACTATCTCGCCCGTCAGGGCATCGAAGTTTCGGTGCTGCACGACGCGGGCTCGCTCGAACGGCGCCTCGAGCGCGAGCGCCCCGACCTCATCGTGCTGGACCTGATGATGCCCGGCGTGGACGGCCTCACCGCGCTGCGCAAGCTGCGTGCGTCGGGCGACGATATCCCCGTCATCATGCTGACCGCGCGTGCGGACGACGTCGATCGTATCGTCGGGCTCGAACTCGGCGCGGACGATTACCTCGGCAAACCGTTCAATCCGCGCGAACTGCTCGCGCGCGTGCAGGCGGTGCTGCGGCGGCGCCGCACGCTGCCGTCGGCGGCCGCGCCCGAGCAGCGCGAGCCGTTCAGCTTCGGCCGCTTCACGCTGGATTTCCAGTCGCGTACACTGCATCTCGAAGACAAGCCGCTCGCGCTGTCGGGCAGCGAGTTCGCGCTGCTGAAGATTTTCGTCAATCACCCCATGCGCACGCTCACGCGCGAGCGCCTGCTGGAACTGCTGCACGGTCCCGAGTACGACGGCACCGACCGCGGCATCGACGTGCAGGTGTGGCGCCTGCGTCGCATTCTCGAAACCGATCCATCCACGCCGCGCTTCATCCAGACCGTGCGCGGCCGCGGTTACGTGTTCGTGCCGGACGGCGAGCAGCATGCGTCGGCCCATTGATTCGCTGTTCGGGCGGCTCGCGCTGCTCGTCGTCGCGGTGCTGTTGCTGTCGCATTTCGCGTGGTATGCGCTGATGCGACTCGAACGTTCGCAACTGCAAACGCGCTACGCGGTCGAGGAAGCGACCTTCCTCGTCGACGCGGTGCGTCAGCACGTCGCCCGCACACCGGATCAACCGCTGCCGTCGCGTGTGAAGCTGGTCGACCCGGCGAGTCCGGACGTGCCGGCGGCCAGCGCGAACATGCCGCCGCCGCTCGCGCGTTTCGTCGAGGACGTGCGCGACCGCATGCCGGCCGACACCCAGGTGCGCGTCGGTCCGCCCGGCGCCCCGCCCATGCTATGGGTGCGCGCCGTGACCGATCAGAACTGGATCGTCGTGCCGGTGCAGCCGCTGCGCATGCCGCGCTCGCTCGACCGCACGGTCTTGTGGCTCGTCATCATTTTCTCGTTTGCGGTGATGGCGGCGCTGTTCGCTGCTTGGGCGCTGCAGCGGCCGCTGCGCTTGCTCGCGCAGGCGGTGGCGCGCTTCGGTCGCGGGCTGCCGGTGCCGCCGGTGCCCGAGCGCGGGCCGCGCGAGTTGCGGCAACTCACCCATGGCTTCAATCAGATGGTGCAGGAAGTCGCGCGCACCGAGAATGATCGCGCGGTGATGCTTGCCGGTGTCGCGCATGACCTGAAGACGCCGCTCGCGCGTCTGCGGCTGCGCGCCGAAATGATGGACGACGCGAAGACGCGCGACGGCGTCGTGCGCGACGTCGATTCGATGACGCATATCGTCGAGCAGTTCCTGCTGTTCGCGCACGACGGCGCGGACCGCAGCGAACCCGTGGAAGTGGATGCGCAGTGCGAGCGTGTCGTGCGCAGCTATCGGGCGGTGGCCACCAGTGCGCCGACCGTGCACACGGAACTGAACGCCGGGCCGTCATTTCTGCTGCCGGCGGCCACGCTCGACCGGATTCTGTCCAATCTGATCGACAACGCGCATGCGTATGGCGCGCCGCCGGTGGTCGTCGCGACCGCGCGCACACCGCAGAGCTTTACGCTATCAATTAGCGACAGCGGCACGGGCATCGCCGCCCAGGACCTGATCAACGCGAGCCGGCCGTTCGTGCGGCTCGATCCGGCGCGAGGCGGCAACGGCCATAGCGGGCTGGGCCTTGCGATTGTCGAGCGGCTCGTGCGGCGTGCGGGCGGTGAATGGGAAATCGGCAATCATGGCGGCCGCGGTTTGCGGGTGTTGATGAGTTTTCCGTTCGACGTGCTGCCGCGGGTCGTGACCGCCTCGGAAAACGCCTGGTAGAAGCAGGGGTGTTGGAGTCGCGATGCGCGCGCGAGGCGTCGGTATCGCGAGCGGCGAGAGCTCAGTCCGAAAACAGCGTATTCAACGCGTTCGCCGTTTCGCTATCGACGGTATTCCACGTCACCGATTCCGCCTCGAAAATATAGTGCGTCGTATATTTGCCGAGGCGCGCGAGTATTTCCTCCTGAATCAGTTCCGGCGCGACCTCCAGTTTCAGATACCACGCGGTCGACGACAGACGCGTCTGGAACGCGCCGTATTCGGCGAGCAGCTGGTCGAAAGCATCAGCGTCGTGATCGCGACAGACGATCACCAGATTTCCCTTCATGCGAATCTCCCGTTAGTGCGGTAGTGACAATCCGATATCAGGATTGATGATACCTGCTTCGTTGTGGGAGGCTCGGCGTCGTTTTCAGCGCGGGGCAGGGTGTCGGCGTGGGTTGGCTGAGCGGAGAGGGCGATACCGTCGCGCGCTGAATATTTCGGCGAGCGTCAGGCATTCACCAGGCATTCACCGCGGTGCGCGTAGGCGGCGCCGTATCGTCGGGCGGCAGTGCTTCGGTGCGGTCGCGCCCGCCGGTCTTCGCCGCATACAGCGCGGTATCGGCGCGGCTCATGAGACGCTCGGGCAGATCGTCGGGCGACAGTTCGGTGATGCCGATGCTCACGCTCAGCCCCGCCGAGGCCGGCAGCTTCGGCGAGGGCACCGCTTTCAACCGCAGCCGCAGACGCTCGACGACTTCGCGCCCGCCCGTCAGATCGGTGGCCGGCAGCAGCAGGCCGAACTCTTCGCCGCCGAGCCGGCCGACCGCGTCGGAGCCACGCAACTCGGCGCGACACGTATCGACGAAATGTTCGAGCGCGCGGTCGCCGGCGGCGTGGCCGAAGCGGTCGTTGATCTGCTTGAAGTGGTCGAGATCGGCGATCGCCATGCACAGCGGTTCGCGCGCCGCGTGCGCGCGATCGATCTCGTGGCGTAGCAGGTCGAGGAAATAGCGCCGCGACAGCGCGCCGGTCAACGCATCGTGCCGCGCCTCCGCCGACAGCAGCGTATTGGCCGACTGTAACTGCTCGGCGAGATCGCGTGTCGCGCGATGGTGGCGCCGCTCGCGCACGTAGGACACGGTGATCACCCACGCGAGCGCGACGGTGCCGGCCAGCGTCAGGAACACCAGCAGGTGGTCGCGCTTGTGGTTGCGCAGCAGCTCCGGCCACGCGGCGAGCGGATCGACCAGGTGCGCGGAGAGCCCCGAGTTCAGGCCGCCGCGGTTCTGATAGAGCGCCGGGGCCGGCCGTTCGATCATGCCGAACAGCTGCGCGGCGACCGACGCCGGCACCCACGGCGCCTGCTCACGCACTTGCGTGTCTTTGCGGATCAGCATGTCGGGGAACGTCTCCCGGCGGTAGATGATGCGCCGTTCGGCGGGGCTCATCAGCGTGACGCGCGAGTTCGGCAACGCGTGGCCTTCGAGCGCGCTGTTGTGCGCCATGATGATGACGCCGTTGTCGTCGGACACGAAGGTGCCCGCGTGCGCGACCCAGTGGCGCAACCGCGCGATGCCGACCTTCGCGACCACCGCGCCGACCAGCAGCCCGTCCGCGTACACCGGCGCGGCGATGAAGATGCCCGGCTCGCCGCTCGCGCGACCCACGCCGTAGGCTTCGGAGAATGCGCCGAGCAGCGCGTTGGTCAGATAGCCGCGCGCGCGCATGTCCACGCCGACGAACGATTGCTGCGCACCCTCGGGGTTCGACATCGTGCCGCTCGACGCAACACAGATGCCGTTCGCGTTGACGATCCAGACCTGATCGAGCCCGGAGAAGCCCTGCGCTTCGTGCAGGAACCTGCTGACCCCGGCCATCTTCGGATCCTTGAGCAAGGCGGCTCGCAAGGCGGGTTCCGCCGCCTCGCTGTTCACGGCATAATTCTGCGATTGCACGAGGGCACGCTGGACCACGTCCATTTCGGCCATCGTTGCGGGGATGGCGCGGGACATCGCGAGGTCGCTGGCAATCACTTCGGCCATGTTGTCGACGATCGACGTGGACATTTGCCGCTGCGTGCGCAACGCCGCGTCCAGCTCTTGCTGTACCATCCGGTCCGCGACCATGCCAGCCACGAACCAGCAGACGAGTACGATCAGCACGAAGCTGACCGGCCCGGCTACCTGGCGCAAGGTTGTCCTGTTCATCGACCCTCTGATCCGTCTGGCTGTGACATGCAACTTGCTCGTTCGTGGGCAGCGCGCTCTCAACGCTGTGTCGTTATCTGCATCAGCTGCGGTTTCGTCCCGTCGCGAGCGAGGTGCGCTGCGCCGTCGCCATGCCCGGGATGATCCGCTGATAAACAGGTACGTCGTTTCCCGATTTTAACCGTCGCGGGGCACGATGCCACCGTTATTGCTGGGATGCCGCCTGCATATGCCGCACTGATCAGATTCTTAACGGCAGCCGCGCCGCTTTCTTGATAGCTGTGCGGGCCAATGAAGCGATCGAGCGACGACGGCCGGGGCGACGCGCCGATGTGGCTTGCGCGCCACGCCGCGAGACGGCCTCGCGACGTGTCACGCTGAAGCACGCGGCAGCAGAGTACAGTGCGGCGCGGCGACGCGTGCCGGGGCTTGCTGAAGCCTTACGCCCCGGCCTCGCAAGGCCGTATCGCAATTTGCGGCGAAAGGTTGTGCCTGAAACATAGGATGGTGTAGTGTCGTGCCGTCCAAAACGAGGAAAGCCCGCCAGCCCTCGGGCGGCGCCCGCGGCGACAGGAGTTCGGCGTGATGGTTGTGGTCGTGGGCGACGCGTTCACGAATCTGTCCATTGCCGGCCCATGTGTCTCCAACGCTAACGATTTACCACGCACGCGCGTTTTGCCATGCCTGATTTCCGCTTTCCGGACCGACCCATAGACCGCCGCGGAGCAGCCGCGGCCTCCTTCGAGCGTTCGAATGCCTGTTTGAAGAGGGAGGGCATCTGATGGATTTCAGCTTCAACCTGAACCGCACCGCCAATGCGTCGGCATGGCGCGTGTTGCCCAACCGCTGGGACTTCGTCGCGTTCCCGCTGATCATCTGCCTGATCGCGATGGCGTCGATCGGCTTTCACGAGACGCTCGCGCCGATGTCGACGCTAAAGACGCAGGCGATCTCGCTCGATCCGGCCAACCTGCCCGAGTACGCGATGCGCACCACGCTGCGCATGCTCGCGGCGATGGTCGCGTCGCTGATCTTCACGCTGGTCTACGGGACGCTGGCCGCCAAGAGCCGCCGCGCCGGTCTCGTGCTGGTGCCGATTCTCGACATCCTGCAGTCGGTGCCGGTGCTCGGCTACATCTCGTTCACGGTCACGTTCTTCCTCGCGATGTTCCCGGGCCGCGTGCTCGGCGCCGAACTCGCCGCGATCTTCGCGATCTTCACGAGCCAGGCGTGGAACATGACGTTCAGCTTCTATCAGTCGCTGCGCACGGTGCCGCGCGATCTCGACGAAGTCTCGCGCGGCTTTCATCTGACTTCATGGCAGCGCTTCTGGAAACTCGAAGTGCCGTTCTCGATGCCCGGCCTGATCTGGAACATGATGATGTCGATGTCGGGCGGCTGGTTCTTCGTCGTGGCTTCCGAAGCGATCACGGTCGGCAATCATACGGTTACGCTGCCGGGCATCGGCGCCTACCTGGCGCAGGCGATCAGCGACAAGAACCTGCACGCGATCGGCTGGGTCATCCTCGCGATGACGGTCGTGATTCTCGCCTACGACCAGTTGCTGTTCCGTCCGCTCGTCGCGTGGGCCGACAAGTTCCGCATGGAGTTCACGAGTTCGGGCGATGCGCCGGAATCGTGGCTGCTCGACCTGATCCGCCGCACGCGGCTGATTCACCGGTTGCTCGTGCCGCTCGGCTGGATGTTCGCGCGCGCGGCTCGGGTGCGCTTCCAACTGCCGGCGTTCAGCGCGCCGCGCTTTCACATCCCGCAGCGCGAGAAGAACTCGAAGCTCGGCGACTTCATCTGGGCGGCGATCGTGCTGCTCGCCACGGTGTATGTGGTGTACCGCGTGTTCCTGTATGTGCGTACCGGCGTGACGCTCGACGAGATTGGCCACGTGTTCGTGCTGGGCCTGATCACGCTCCTGCGCGTGGTCGTGCTGATCGCGATCGCTTCCGTGATCTGGGTGCCCGTCGGCGTGCTGATTGGCCTGCGCCCCGCGCTCGCGGAAAAGATGCAGCCACTCGCGCAGTTCCTCGCGGCGTTCCCGGCGAATTTGCTGTTCCCGGTGTTCGTGATCGCGATCGTGCGCTTTCACCTGAATCCGGACATCTGGCTGTCGCCGCTGATCGTGCTCGGCACGCAGTGGTATATCCTGTTCAACGTGATTGCAGGTGCAAGCTCGTATCCGAACGACTACCGCGAGGCGGCCAAGAATTTCCACATTCGCGGCTGGCAGTGGTGGCGTCAGGCGATGCTGCCGGGCATTTTTCCGTACTACGTGACCGGTGCGATCACCGCGTCGGGCGGCGCGTGGAACGCGAGCATCGTTGCCGAGTTCGTGCAGTGGGGCGATACCAAGGTCGCCGCGCATGGCCTCGGCGCCTATATCGCGCAGACTACCGCGGCGGGCGACTATCCGAAGATCATCGTGGGCATCGCCGTGATGTCCCTATTCGTGACCCTGTTCAACCGTCTGCTGTGGCGTCCGATGTACGCCTACGCCGAAGGCAAGCTCCGTCTAGATTGAGAAATGAAGGCTTAACGCGATGCAAAATCCTAAAGCTGCTATGACCGCCGCGCCGATCCAGACGCCGCCGAAGCCCCCGCGCCTCGGCGAGGAAATCCTGCGCGTGAAGGACGTGTGCCGCGGCTTCAACAAGACGCAGGGCGAACTGCTCGTCCTCGACGACGCGAATCTGTCGCTGCGCGAGGGCGAGATCGTCGGCCTGCTTGGCCGTTCGGGCTCGGGCAAGTCGACGCTGTTGCGCATCATCGCCGGTCTGATCGAGCCGACCGACGGCGAAGTCACGTACATGGGCAAGCCGCTCGCAGGCCCGGCCAAGGGTGTCGCGATGGTGTTCCAGACCTTCGCGCTGTTTCCGTGGCTGACCGTGCTGCAGAACGTGGAAGCGGGTCTCGAGGCGCAAGGCGTCGGTGCGTCGGAGCGGCGCACGCGCGCGCTCGCCGCGATCGACCTGATCGGCCTCGACGGCTTCGAAAACGCGTATCCGCGCGAGTTGTCGGGCGGCATGCGCCAGCGCGTCGGCTTTGCGCGCGCGCTCGTCGTCGATCCGACGCTGCTGCTGATGGACGAGCCGTTCTCCGCGCTCGACGTGCTGACCGCCGAAACGCTGCGTACCGACCTGCTCGATCTCTGGACGCAGGGGCGCATGCCGATCAAGGCGGTGCTGATCGTGACGCACAACATCGAGGAAGCGGTGTTCATGTGCGACCGCATTCTGGTGCTGTCGTCGAACCCGGGCCGCGTGATCGCCGAGATCAAGGTGCCGTTCAAGCATCCGCGCAACCGTCTGGACCCGGCATTCCGCCGCCTCGTCGACGAGATCTACGCGAAGATGACCGCGCGTCAGACCGACGAAAAGACCAAGAAGGGGCTGGAGCTCGGTAGCTGGCTGCCGCACGTGTCGACCAACCTGATGGCCGGTCTGATCGAAACGCTCGCCGCCGCGCCGTATCACGGCCGCGCGGACATGCCGGAAATCGCGCGCTCGCTGCATCTGGAGGTCGACGATCTGTTCCCGATCGCCGAAGTGCTGCAGCACCTCGGTTTCGCCGACGTGCGCGAGGGCGACATTTTCCTGACGCCGCCGGCGCGCGTGTTCTCCGAGTTCGGCACGCAGGAACGGAAGATGATGTTCGCCGAGCATCTGCTGCGGCACGTGCCGCTCGCGGCGCGGATCAAGAAGGTGTTGAACGAGCGGCCCGGACATCGCGCGCCGCGCGTGCGTTTCGAGCAGGAGCTCGAGGACTTCCTGTCGGACAGCGCGGCGGAAGAGACGCTCGACGCGGTCATCAACTGGGGCCGTTACGGCGAGATCTTTTCGTATAACGACCAGACCGAAATCTTCAGTCTGGAAGACGTGGAGTCTTAAGCCTGGGTTGCCGCGGAAACGACTGCGGTTCAGACAAAAAAGCGGCGAGGAAAACCTCGCCGCTTTTTTATTGCAGATTGCCCCAGCGTGCAACTGCCGGCTCGGCCGTCGCCCACTTCCAACCCTTGTCCTGCTGGCACGCGCTCGCCGTGAACCACCTCTCGGGCGCGTTCGGGCCGTCGCCGTCCTGCACCGAGAACACGAAATCCTTGCACAGCGCGAGCGCCGAGCTGAACGCGCGGGTTACGCGCACCTCGCCATGGCCGTTTTCGATCGGCAAGGTGTGCTTGACCGACCACGGTTTCGTTTCGCCGACCGGCATCGTGCCGACCAGCGCCGCCATCAGATCCTGCTGATCCTTGTGCATGCTGCGCATGTAGCGCGCGACCGCTTCGTCGGTCGCGGCCTGCACGGCCACGCCGACGCCGAGCGCGACGGCCGGATTGCTGGTCACGAGGCCTGACGCGATACCCGCCGCCGCGCCGCTCGCCGCGCCGATCGACGCGCAGCCGCTCGCCAGCAGGCTCGCGCCGACGCATAGCGCGCCGGCCGCGATGAGCCGCATCCGATCACCCATCGGAACGCCAAGCGAACGCAATTTCATTGCAGCGCACCCCAGCGCTCGGTGGCGGGTTCGGCCGATGCCCAACGCCAGTCCTTACCATCACGGCAAACCGATGCGATGTAGAACGCGCTGCTCGCGGGCTTGTCGCGGGTTTCGTTTTGATCGACGGAAAAGACGATTTCCTTGCAGTCGAGCTGGCCGGTGCTGATCAGACGGCTGACGGTCACGCGGCCGTGTTCGTCGTCTTCGATTGGGAAAGAGTGGGTGATGCTCCACGGGGCGACCGCGCCGACCTCGAGCGGACCGGCCGCCTGCGCGATGCTGTTCTGCGTATTCGTGTGAACTACGCGCTCCGAGTACTGCACACCGGCGCGCGCGGCGGCGACCGCGCCAAGACCGATACCGGTCGCGACCGCCGCATTGCTGGTGACCTTGCTGGCGACCGCGGCGCCCGCGACACCGGCGCCCGCGACCGCGCCTTCCGAGTACAACGAACTACAGCCGCTCAATGCCGACGAAACCGCCAGCGCCAGCGCGATCAGCGCTGCTACGTGGGGGCGTTTGCCAGCGACATCGGACTTCGCGTTGACAGCCCACACCATGTTCTTTTGCATTTCTCCCGTCCCTGCCCGTACAGGTGCCTGCGTTCACGCTTCGCGCGTGTAAACGAAGGACACGTCGTTCATTATGCAGCCGCATTGTGCAGGATGCGTTTTGTAATTGGCAGCGAAAAAGTGCAAGAAATTGCAAAACATCGTGCGCTGTGATGTTTTCTGTCGCATGGGCGGGCTTACCTGGCTCTGCCAGGTATTGGGGACATCAGGTAAATTTGCCGTCGGCGTGAGACGTTGAGCAGGTGAATTCGGTGCCGCGAAACCCGCGGCGAAAGGATCATGACGAACAGCGCAACAGCTGGCCGCCGCCATCGGCGCACGGCTCGCGTTGCACCGTGCCTATGAGTCGGCTTCGTCTTCCCCGCTTTCGTCGCCGTATGCGCTCAGCCGGTTGTACAGTGTTTTGAGGCTCACGCCGAGCGCTTTGGCAGCGCGTCGCTTGTCGCCGCCGCAGTACTTGAGGGTGCCGAGAATGATCTGCTTCTGCGCGTCGGCGAGCGGCGTGCCGATCCACACGCTCATCGCGTCGCGCTTGCGTGACCGCTTTCTTGACTCGCGACGCAAGATGCGGATGCGGCAATTCAACCGTCTTTTCCGCGAGAATGAACGCGCGATAGACGGCGTTCTTCAACTCGCGCACATTGCCCGGCCACGACCACGAACGCAGCGTTTCGATCGAGCGTTTGCTGAAGCTCTTGTTGGTGCCTTCCTGCTGATTCAATTGCGCGAGGAAGTGTTGCGCGAGCAGTTCGCGATCGTTTTCGCGCTCGCGCAGCGGCGGCGCGCGCAGCGGAAACACCGCGAGCCGGTACATCAGATCCTCGCGCAAGCCGTTTTCCTTGACGGCTACGGCGGGGTCGCGATTGGTCGCGGCGATCACGCGCACGTTGCCGCTGATCAACTCGTTGCCGCCGACGCGATAGAACGTGCCGGTTTCGAGCGCGCGCAGCAGCTTGACCTGGCGCACCGGCGCCATTTCGGTGATTTCGTCCAGAAACAGCGTGCCGCCGTTCGCATGTTCGAAGTAGCCGACGCGGCCCTGGACCGCGCCGGTGAAGCTGCCTTTTTCGTGGCCGAACAGTTCGGCTTCGATCAGCTCATCGGGAATCGCGCCGCAGTTCACGGCGACGAACGCGCCGTCCTTGCGGCCGCTGCGCTCGTGAATGGTGCGGGCGATCAGCTCCTTGCCGGTGCCCGATTCGCCGATGATCAGCGCGGTCGCGTCGGTATCGGCGACGCGTTCGATCTGTTCGTACAGATCGAGCATTACCGGCGACGAGCCGTACAGCAGCCCGTACGATTTCAGTCCCGCGACGGCGTCCGCGACGCGCTGCTTCGCTTGTGGCGAAGCATTGCCACCGGCGGACACGGTGGGCGAGTCCAGATCGATTGACGCCATAAAAAGGGAAGTCCTGTGCAAATGGAGTTCGTTGCGGCGCGCAGGCCTTGAATGCGATAGACCGTACAGCCACTATCTCATAAAAGACGATTTAACCACTTCGACACTGATTCCGGCAATCGAACTGGCAGCCGCTGAAATAGCCGTGCGCGCAATCGGTCGAAAATGCGCGAAATTGGCTTTATCAGCGCGCAGGAGCGGTAAATATACCGGGCACATGCATTGCATCATTGACCGTTTGATCGAGTCGTGCGAGGTTTGACGGCTACGTCGCAGCGCCGCCGGCCAGCGCAAACCGGCAACCCGCATCGTGCGCCCGAAGCCCGAACTGTTGCACCGTCGACGCACCGATTCCGCGGCAACGCACGAACGCCGAATCAGACGAGGAGTGAACGATGACTGACACCACACAACAACTTGCACTCGGCGGACAGAAGATCGTCGAGGATCTTCGGGTGCTGCTGAGGGACTCGGAGGAAATGCTGCGGCTCGCCGCCAACGTGCCGGGCGAAGGCGTCGACGCCTTGCGCGACCGACTCGGCACGCACGTGGAAACGCTGCAATCGACGCTCGGCGATGCGCAACGCAACGTGCATCGCCGATATCGCGGGGCGGCGGTCAGCGCCGAGCACTATGTGCGCCATAACCCGTGGCGCTCGCTCGCGCTCGCGGCGGGCAGCGGGTTTCTGCTCGGCGTGCTGGTCGCGCGTTAGGCGCGGCGCACGCTTGGCACGGCTGCATCCATCCGCATCACGATCCAAGGAGTTCATGATGACACGACCCACAATTGGTTTTTTTGGCGCATTGATGGCAATCGGCGGCTTCCTGGCGGTTCGCTACGTGCAACACAAGCGCACGGGCCAGGTCTCACCGGCGCGCGAGCTGAGCCGCTGGGAAAACGAGGGCGGCGCGGTGGCGGCGCCGGCGACTTTGTCGACCGAGCTGGCGCCTGCCTCGCACAGCGCCAACGGCTCGGGGCAGGTCAACGGCGAACCCCGCGCATGGCCGTTTCCGCGCGGCTGACGCGGTTGGCTCGAATGCAACGCGGCCTGCGGCCGGCGCCTGGAACGGGATTGTTAAATGAATCTTATAAAGCCGTATAATAGGTAAATAGACAACAATGACGCGGAAGGTGGCGCGAATCTGGCCGTTATTGTTGCAATTTTTCATCAAATGGTCGGCGGAACGGAACGCAATCGATTCCGCGTCATGCAGCCGACCGGACCCAGCCGCATGCCCATTGGCGTGTTCCGCATATTTTCTGACCCACGCTTGCAGGCTTTCGAAACGCGATGCCACATGTACTCATTGTCGATGACGACGCAGGTACCCGCGAGGCACTTTCCGCCGTCATCGGGGAAGACGGGCTGACCACCGCCACCGCGGGCGATCTGCGCGAAGCGCGTATTCAACTGATCCGGCAGATGCCGGACGTCGTTTTCACCGACCTGAAGCTGCCCGACGGCAGCGGGGTCGATCTGTTCGAAGATCTCGATCCGCGCTCCGGCGTCGAAGTGATCGTGATCACTGGCCACGCGACGGTCGAGTCGGCGGTCAGCGCACTGAAAATGGGCGCGGCCGACTACCTCGTGAAGCCGATCAACATGCAGCGCGTGAAGTCGATCCTGTCGCGCCTGCCGCGCGCCGGCGACCTGAAGGCGGAAATCGGCACGCTGCGCGGCGAGTTGCGCCGCATGGGCCGCTTCGGTCTGATGCTCGGCAATTCGCCGGCGATGCAGGAGGTCTACGACCAGATCAGCCGCGTCGCGCCGACGGCGGCCTCGGTGATGCTCGTCGGCGAATCGGGCACCGGCAAGGAAGTTGCCGCGCAGACGCTGCACGAGCTGAGCCTGCGCCGCAAGCACGCGTTCCTCGCGGTCAACTGCGGCGCGATTTCGCCGAATCTGATCGAATCGGAAATGTTCGGCCACGAGCGCGGTTCGTTCACCGGCGCGGACCGGCAGCACAAGGGCTATTTCGAGCGCGCGAACGGCGGCACGCTGTTCCTCGACGAAATCACCGAGATGCCGATCGAGCTGCAGGTAAAGCTGCTGCGCGTGCTCGAGACCGGCATGTTCATGCGCGTCGGCACGACCAAGGAAATCGAAACCGACGTGCGTCTGATCGCGGCCACCAATCGCGATCCCGAACAGGCGGTACTCGAAGGCAAGCTGCGGCTCGATCTGTACCACCGGCTGAACGTGTTTCCGATCAGCCTGCCGCCGCTGCGCGATCGCGGCAAGGACGTCGAGCTGCTCGCGCAATCGTTCCTCGATGAGCTCAACGAGCGTCACGGCACGAAGAAGCATTTCCCTGTCGCGGTGAAGGACATGCTGCTGTCGTATCCGTGGCCGGGCAATGTGCGCGAGCTGAAGAACTACGTGCAGCGCGCGCACATCATGTCGAGCGGGGATTCGGATAGCACGGCGACGGTGCCGTTGCAAATCACGCTGTCGAAGCCCGCGGCCGGCACCGCGATCACGATCCCGTTCGGCACCTCGCTCGCGGAAGCCGACCGTCAGCTGATCCTTGCGACGCTCGAGCAATGCGGCGGCGTCAAGACGCGCGCCGCGGAAATTCTCGGCATCAGCCTGAAGACGCTGTACAACCGGCTCGTCGAGTACGGCAACGATGCGCGCGACGACGGCGATCCCACCGACGAATCACGCGCACTCGGCGGCGCGGACGCCTGATCCGCGCCTCGTTCGCACGTCATCCGGGTTCCCCCAGTACCCGCCCGCCCGGGCTTCCGGGCGGGCGCCCGAACGGCACAAGCCTTGCTGCGCTCCGGTAGAACGCAAAACGAGGTCACCGACATGCCGCACCTGCCGCCGCACCTGTCGCATTACGCTGCCGTTTCCGCGCCGTCCAGGCCGTTGCACGCTCATCGGCCCGAACCGGTCGAGCCGCCCACTGCACCTCCCATCGCGCCGCCGGACCCGGCCGAACCCGACACGATCCCCGGCCCGACACCCGATCCGATCGAACCCGTCGAACCGGTCACGCCGCCGATCGGCGATCCGCCGCCGCAGCCAACGCAAACGCCTCAGGCCGCCGACCGTCCGTCGCGACCCGCGGCAATGTTGATACGACCGTCGATTGTCGGCGCCCTGTCGCGCACTCGATGGAACCACATCCCGCACTGCAAGGCGTCATGCCCTGGGTCGGTGCAGAGCATTGCTGTACTTGTTACAAAGCCGGCGCATGTTTTACCGGCAATTTACGGTTTCGCCCCCTAGACTGTAGGGATGCCCGACAAGCGGCAGGCTTCCCCCGGAGGCACGATCATGAGACATCCCGCATTGCGACGTTCCGCGCGGCACCCCAAGCGCGGGCCACGGCCGGCCGAGGTCGAGACTGAGCCGGTGGTGTCGCCGGACCCGGCCGCGCAGAATCGGATCGCCCCGCATACGCCGCCGGACGGCGAGCACAACCAGGGCGGGGTGCGTCAGGAAGGCCTCGAATACCAGCGCGATCTGGGCTCGGAGCAGGATGCCTGAGGCAGCGTAGCACCCGGGCGGGGGCATCCCGGCGACCCGGGATACCGGTAAGAAAGACCTCTGGATTCGTCGGATCTAACAGAAAAATCTTCTTCGCAATCCGTGATGATTGCGGGGATTCGCTCGTTTGTCACATTTTCATACAACTTTATTTCTGATATCTCATATATCGGCACGATGATTGCATGCACCGTTTTAGCGCAATTCCGCATACAACGAAACAATGGAGCACTAATGAGCAGATTGATCGTGGTATCGAATCGTGTCGCACCGATTCAGGAAGCGCGTCCGGCAGCGGGCGGGCTCGCGATCGGCGTGCTGGACGCACTGAAGGAGACCGGCGGCGTCTGGTTCGGCTGGAGCGGCGAAACGGTCAGCGAGCCATCCGCGCCCGTGATCGAGAAGCAGGGCAACGTCACCTACGCGACTGTGGGCCTCACCAAGCGCGATTACGACGAGTACTACCGCGGTTTTTCGAACACCACGTTGTGGCCGACCTTCCACTATCGCAACGACCTGTCCCGCTACGACCGCGAGGACTACGCGGGCTACCAGCGCGTCAACGCGACGCTCGCCAAGCAGCTCAAGGAACTGCTCAAGCCCAGCGACATCATCTGGGTGCACGACTACCATCTGCTGCCGTTCGCGCGCTGCCTGCGTGAGCTCGGCGTGAAGAACCCGATCGGCTTCTTCCTGCACATTCCGTTTCCGGTGCCCGAAGTGTTGCGCACGATTCCGCCGCATGAAGAACTCGTCAAGGCGATGTGCAGCTACGACGTGATCGGCTTTCAGACCGAGGCGGATCGCCAGTCGTTCGTCGACTATATCGAGCGCGGTCACCATGGCACGTCGAGCGAAGACGGCATGGTGCACGCGTACAACCGCTTCCTGAAGGTCGGCGCGTACCCGATCGGCATCTATCCCGACGCGATCGCGAAGACCGCCGAGCAGTTCACCGACCGCAAGGCGGTGCGCAGCCTGCGCGACGGCATGCGCGGGCGCAAGCTGATCATGAGCGTCGACCGGCTCGATTATTCGAAGGGGCTGGTCGAGCGCTTCCAGGCATTCGAGCGGCTGTTGCAGAACGCGCCCGGTTGGCACGGCCGCGTGTCGCTCGTGCAGATCGCGCCGCCGACCCGCGCCGACGTGCAGACCTATCAGCGCATCCGGCAAACGCTCGAAGGCGAGGCGGGCCGCATCAACGGCCGGTTCGCGCAGCTCGACTGGACGCCGATCCAGTATCTGAACCGCAAGTACGAGCGCAATCTGCTGATGGCGCTCTTCCGCCAGTCGCAGGTCGGCTATGTGACGCCGCTGCGCGACGGCATGAACCTGGTGGCCAAGGAGTACGTCGCGTCGCAGGATCCGGCCGATCCGGGCGTGCTCGTGCTGTCGCAATTCGCGGGCGCGGCCGAGCAGCTGCCGGGCGCGCTGGTCGTCAATCCGTTCGATCTGTCGCAGATGGCCGAAGCGCTCGAGCGCGCATTAGCGATGCCGCTCGCCGAACGTCAGGCGCGTCATGCGGACATGATGGAGCCGATGCGCGAGAGCAACCTGTCGGTGTGGCGCGATACGTTGCTCGATGATCTGCGCCACGTCGCGACCGCGTCTTCGGTGACGGCCAAAGCGGTAAAGCTCGCTGACGTGACGGCATCGCCCTGAGCCGACAGGCGCGGCCCGCGCGGGCGGGCGGCGCGTGTGTGCCGCTCACGTCGTGCATGGAGTGACAGGGAAGATCAAAGCAAAAAGGCGTGCATCGCCTCGTGCGATGCGCGCCTTTTATCGTGCATGTCTTGCGCGCGTAACGGCCACAGCCCTCAGGCCGGCTGCGCCACCTTCTGCACGACCCGCATCGTGCTGACGACCGCCGCGACCGCCGAGAACCCCGCGGCCACATACAGCGCGATGATCGTCCCGCTCTGCGGCGCGACGCCGAAGATCAGCGCGACCAGCGCCGCGCCGAGCGTTTGCCCGGTCAGGCGCGCGGTGCCGAGCATGCCGCTCGCGCCGCCGCTGCGTTCGCGCGGCGCGGACGACAGCATCGTGCGATTGTTCGGCGACTGGAAGATGCCGAAGCCCGCGCCGCACAGCGCCATGCGCCACGAAATCTGCAGCGCGTCCGGGTGAGGCCCGAGCGTCGCGAGCAGCAGCAGGCCGACCGTCATCGCGGCGAGCCCGACGCCGCCGAGCCAGCCGGCCGATATCCTGTCCGACAGCACGCCGGCAATGGGCGCCGCGATGATGATGATCGCGGGCCACGGCGTCATCAAAAGACCCGTTTCGACCTGCGACATGCCGAGCGTTTCCTGCAGCAGGAACGGCAGCGACACGAACGCGAGCATCTGCGCGCAGAACGAGCAGACCGACGTGCCGATCGACAGCGCGAACACCGGAATACGCAGCAGGTCGATCGGCAGCAGCGGGGCGGGCCGCGTCAGCTGGCGACGCACGAAGAAGTAGCCGATGACCAGCGCTCCGAGCGCCTCGAGCGCTACGTAGCCGAAACGCTCGCCGTGGCCGAGGCCATCGACCGCGAAAATCAGCAGGCCGAACACGAACGCATTCATCACCGCGCTCAGATAGTCATACGGGGATTCGTGGCCGGGGTTCATCGGCAGCGCCTTGAAGCCGCCGACGATCGCCGCGATCCCGATCGGCACGTTGATCGCGAACAGCCACGGCCAGCTCGCGATCGCGAGCACGCCCGAGGCGACCGTCGGCCCGACCGCCGACGACACCGCCACCACCATCGCGTTGATCGAGACGCCGCGCCCGAGCTGGGCGGGCGGATAGATCATGCGCACGATCGCGGTGTTCACGCTCATGATGCCGGCCGCGCCGAAGCCCTGGACCACTCGCGCGAACGCGAGCGTCGCCAGCGAGTTCGACAGCGCGCAACCGAACGACGCGACCGTGAACAGGATCAGGCCCGACAGATAAATGCGCCGGTAGCCGATGCGGTCGCCGAGCGACGCGAGCGGCAGCAGCGAGATCGTGATCGCGAGCTGATACGCGTTGACGACCCAGATCGACGCGGCGGCACTCGCATTGAGGTTGCGCGCGATCGTCGGCAGCGCGACGTTGGCGATCGCGCTGTCGAGCACCGCGAGCGTCAGCGAGAGCGCGATGACGAGCATCGCCCAGTAGCGTTGTGGAACCGGTAGGCCCAGTTCCTTGCCTTCGAAGCGGGAAGTGGAGGACGTCGAGCCGTCCGTGCGCGGGGAGGGTGCGTGCATCGATTGTTTGATTTGTCGGAGATGTTGGCGCGCCTGTGCGCGGCTCACGCGCTGGCCGCTGCGGGCGTATCGGTCGGCGCGGCGCCGGCGTTACCGGGCGCCGGCGCCGCGCGTGCGTTATTTGAGTTCGTAAAGGCCCGTGTGGGTCGTCGAATCGATTTCGTTCAGGTGCGTCATGAAGCGCGCGACCGCGTTGGTGGTTTCCGCGCTGACCGGCAGATGCGGCACTTTCAGCGCATGCAGCCGGAAGATATAGCGATGCGTGCGATCGCCGCGCGGCGGCGCGGCGCCGCCGAAGCCGACCGTCCCATAGTCGTTGCGCACCTGCATCGCGCCCTGCGGCAGCAGCGAGCCGTCGGCCTTGCCGGCGTTGCGCGGCAGCGAGCGCGCGTCGGCCGGAATGTTTACGACGACCCAATGCCAGAAGCCGCTGCCGGTCGGCGCGTCGGGATCGTGAACGGTGAGCGCGAAGCTTTGCGTGTCCACGGGCGGCGCTTCCCATTGCAGCGACGGCGAGATGTTTTCGCCGTCGCCGCCGAACGCCTTGTCGTTGTACTCGTGGGCTCTTGGCATGAAGCCGTTGGTGGGAAAATCGTCGGACCAGAGACGGAAGTCAGCCATGATGTGCCTCCCTTGTTGATTGGTTCTGGGATCGTCGGAGTTCGCGATGTCGCGGCGGGCGAGGCGCATCTCGCGGCATGCCGAAGCGCGTGAGGACGTGCCGCGAAAGCGCCTGGAAGCACCCGGAAAACGCCGCCGAAGCGTGCCTCGAAGGCATCTCGAAAGCGCGCCGGGTGAGCCTTTCGAGTGTAGCACCAGCGGCCGCGAGACTCGCGCGAGCCGGGCAGGTCGCGCGCGGTTTTCAGCCGCGTTCCTCGAACTCCGGCGCGTCGCTTCCGATCCACGCGACGAGCCGCTCGATCACGCCCGCGATATCGCGATTCGCGCCCCGCAATGCGCATTCCCACACGACCGCGACGCGCCAGCCGCTCGCGAGCAGCGCGGCGCGCACCTTGTCGTCGTTGCTGCGATTGCGGCCGATCTTGTCGCGCCAGAAGTCGGGCCGCGTCTGGGGCCATTTGAACAGATGACAGTCGTGGCCATGCCAGAAGCAGCCATGCACGAGCACCACCGCGCGATAGCGCGGCAGCACGATGTCGGGGCGGCCGGGCAGATCGCGCGCGTCGAGCCGGAAGCGCAGGCCCCGCCGATGCAGCAGGCTGCGGATCAGGATCTCCGGCTTGGTGTTGCGGCCGCGAATGCCGGACATCATCCGGCTGCGCGTCGCGCTATCGACGATATCGACCATCGTCAGCGGGCCAATGGGTCGCGCGGCCGCTCACGCGTGGAGCGGCAGGGAGTGTTTCGACGCATCGCGGGTCGGGTGGGCAAGCAGGGTTTGCACATGCGGCAGCATGATACGCGCCACTTCGCGCATTACCGGCATCACGACGCTATTGCCGAACTGCCGGTAGGCCTGCGTATCGCTGACCGGAATCCTGAAGGTGTCGGGAAAGCCCATCAGTCGCGCGCATTCGCGCGGCGTCAGGCGGCGCGGGCGCAGCGCCTCGCCCTGATAGACGAGAATTTCGGAGCCGTCCTTGTGATAGCGCGCCGACAGCGTGCGCGTCACGCTGTCCGGATAGGCCATGCCGAAACCGAAGCCGTTGCCCGCCGCACGATGCTTGGCCGCGTAGTTTTGCAGATACGCCCACAGCTTCGGGGTGAGCGTGTACTTCGGCTGCACGCGGCGCGCGGTGTGGTCGAAGAAGCGGTCGTGGTCCCACGGCAGCATCGGTTCCGTGCCGTCCGTGCGATGCAGGATTGCGCCGAGCCGCGGACCCTGTTCGGGCAGGCGCAGGTCGTCCCATGTGAACCCGGTCTTGCCGCGAAAGCCCACCACGATGATGCGCTCGCGATGCTGAGGCGTGAAATGCTGGCCATCGATCACGCGGTAGTGCACCTCATAGCCGAGCTCGTCGCGCAGCGTTTGCAGGATCACGTCGAAGGTGCGGCCCTTGTCGTGCGACAGCAGGTTCTTTACGTTTTCGAGCAGGAACGCGGCGGGGCGCTTCGCGGCGATGATGCGCGCGACGTCGAAAAACAGCGTGCCCTGGGTCGTGCATTCGAAGCCGTGCGGCCGGCCAAGCGCGTTTTTCTTGCTGACGCCGGCGATCGAAAACGGCTGGCACGGAAAGCCGCCGAGCAGCACGTCGTGGCTCGGCACGTCCTCGGCGGGAAACGTGACGATGTCGCCGATCAGCGCGTGCGCGCCGCCGCTCGCGGAGTTGTCGCCGTGGTTCTCGCGATAAGTCCGCGTCGAGAACTCGTTCCACTCGCTGGTGAACACGCATTCGCCGCCGTGCGCCTCGAAGCCCATGCGAATGCCGCCGATACCCGCGAACAGATCGATGAAGTGGAAGCGCGCCGCGTCGCCCGCGTGTTGCGCCTCACGCGCGCCTTGTCGCAGCAGATCGCGCAACGCGGGTTCCAGCATCGCGGGACAAGCCGTTTCACCTTTTTCCCAGCGACGCACCGTCTTGATGTCCTTGCCGACATGGGCTGCGATTTCGCGTTGGGTGAAACGGGCGCGCGCCTGCTTGAGCAGGTCGAACGGGGCGGCGAGGGTCACGTGGCGTCCTTGCAGGGAATTTTTGCGGACATTATGACCTAAGGTCGTCCCTTTTCCCTATTGTCGGCGCCGATTGATCAGGAATTTTTCGCGATACGTCACGCCGCTGCGTTTGTCTGCGGCGAAACATGCCTGTGACGAATGCGGATAGACGCTTGTCCCGTGACGCTGGTTTCCGGCGTTGCGACGTGTGTTGGCGACCGCGACCTCGTGCCCGGCCGCTTTTTTTTCTGCGCGAAAGACGAGCCGCGTGCCGGCTTGGCGCCACGCATGCGGGTGCAGCGGGTGGGGTGGATGCGGTCAGGCCGACTTCACCTTCTTCACCGGGCCAGCCGGCTCGAATCGCGAGGTCGGTGCGGGCGCGAAGCGTTCCCATTCGGGCAGCGGCGTCGAGGCCAGCCGATCGAGTTGCAGCAGCAGGCTATCGACTTTATCCAATTGGGCGGTAGAAAGCTGGCCGCTGTCGACCAGCGCGGTCAGTCGTTTGCGCCAATAGGCGGCTGGCAGGATCGGACCGCCGAAATCGCCGCGCAGCGATACGTGCATCACCCGCGCGATGTGCGCTATGTCGTGATCGATCAACGCAGCTTGCGATGATCCCGAAATCGTAGTCTCCGTGCGGTCCATGACTCCTCCCTGAGCGCATTTACGGCGGTGCGCGGCGAGACTTTAGGCCTTTTGATAAAAAATTTGCCCGATCGCGCGTCGGCGTTCGCCGGTGCCGCGGCCCGGCGCGCGCAGCAGCTCCCGGGAACAGCCGTTGCTGCTTCCCACACACCGGCGCAATACCGCGCCGGCATTTCCGTCGACTACGCATATGGGAGCCGAGCATGAACAAGGATCAAGTGAAGGGCGTTGGCGAGCAGGTCAAGGGCAAGGTCAACGAGGCCGTCGGCAAGGCCACGAAGGACCCTGCGAAGGAACTCAAGGGCGACCTGCAGCAGGGCGCCGGCAAGGTGCAGAAGGCCTATGGCGATGCGAAGGAAGACGCCAGGGACGATGCAAAGCGCGGTCGTCACTGAACCCGTTCGATGCAGGTTGCCGTAACGGCGGAGGCGTCGCGATCGTCGCGGCGCCTTTGCTTTTTGTACGGCGCAGGTCGGACACGACGCGTCCGATTTCACCAGCTGGGTCACGGCTGACGTTGGCGCGGCGGCCGGCCTGGGAGTAACCCGTGATCGCGATGATCGGCATTCCGCACGCGCTGCGAGCCCTTTAGACTTGGCGCAATCCCATCAGGAGGTCGCGCCAATGACACCCGAAAAGATACTTTCGATGTTTGAACGGCAGTATTTGGAAGGCAACGCGCCGCCCGATCTCGAAGCGACCTGCGCGAACTTCGCGACGTGGCTCGCGGCCGCGTGGGAACTGCTCGACGGCACCGAAAAGACGCTGCTGCTGACGGTCGGTGCGGCGCTGTGGCGCGAGGGCTTCAACGTGCGCGCGGGTACGGCGACGAAGGACTTGTGGTGAACCGCCGATCGCGAACGGCGCTGTTGCCGCAGCGTTTGTAGGGTCTTCACACGGCCTCGAACGCGTTGTGGCGAGTCGGTTTATATTGGGCGGTCTTGCAATTTCTGTCCCATAGGGCGACCGAACCCATGACCGATTTATCCGCTTTCGCGATCACGAAGAAATGGCCGGCCGAGCATCCGGACCGGATTCAGCTCTATTCGCTGCCGACGCCCAATGGCGTAAAAATCTCGATCATGCTCGAGGAAACCGGCTTGCCGTACGAGCCACATCTGGTGCGCTTCGATACCAACGATCAGATGACGCCGGCGTTTCTGTCGTTGAACCCGAACAACAAGATTCCGGCGATCCTCGATCCGAACGGTCCCGACGGCAAACCGCTGCCGCTGTTCGAATCGGGCGCGATCCTGATCTATCTCGCCGACAAAAGCGGCCGGCTGATCCCGCGGGACGCCGCCGGGCGCTACGAGACGATCCAGTGGGTGATGTTCCAGATGGGCGGCATCGGTCCGATGTTCGGCCAGGTCGGCTTCTTCCACAAATTCGCCGGCAGGGAGTACGAGGACAAGCGTCCGCGCGATCGCTACATCGCCGAATCGAAGCGGCTGCTCGGCGTGCTGGAGCAGCGCCTGGAAGGACGCACGTGGGTGATGGGCGATCAGTATTCGATCGCCGATATCGCGATCTTCCCGTGGGTGCGCAATCTGGTCGGCTTCTATGAGGCGGGAGAACTGGTCGGCATTCAGGACTTCCCGAACGTGCGGCGCGTGCTGGCCGCGTTCGTCGAGCGTCCGGCGGTGGTGCGCGGCCTGAATATTCCGCAACGGCCGGCTTGATGGCCTGAGCGTTTCGCGAGCTTGACCGCTCGGCCGCCCGGGCGCGAATCGAACGCGCCCGGCCACTCGGCATCGCGACGCTCTGCGCTGCCATGCCCCCCTTACGCACTTTGCCGGATCGAAGGGCATGACAGGTATCAGGAAGTATCGATCAATTCAGGCGTTGCGCGCGCTCGCCGCGCTGGGCGTCGTCGCGTTTCATACCGACGGCATCGTCGCCGCGCATGGCTGGCTCGTCCATGTTTTTCCGCGCGTGTCGCGCTATGGCGAAATCGGCGTCGACGTCTTCTTCGTGATCTCCGGCTTCGTGATGGTGCTGGTGACTCAGGGTTTGCCCCCGGGAATCCAGTCGGCGCGCTCGTTCATTTGCGCCCGCATCGCGCGGGTCGTGCCGCTCTACTGGATTCTCACCGCGTTGTTTATCGCGCTCGTCGCGTTCGTGCCGGGCGTTTCCGAAGCGTTCGGTCATGCGCGCGTGAGCGCCTGGCATGCGCTGTCGTCGTTTCTGTTTCTACCGTCGATGAGCTGGACCGGCATGGCCGCGCCCGTGCTGGGCGTCGGCTGGACGTTGAACTACGAGATGTGGTTTTACGGCGTGTTTGCCGCGGCGATGTGCGTAACGAGACGTCGTCTGCTGGCGGTAGGGGCGTTCCTGCTCCTGACGTCCGCGTTGCATCTGCTGCCCGGCGAGGGCGTCGCGTTCGCCTTTTACACGAATCCGCTGGTGCTGGAGTTCGTGTTCGGGTGTTGCTTCGGAGCCTGGTATGCGACGGGGCGGACGGTGCCGGTGGCCGCGGCGGCGGGATTGCTGGTGGCGGTCGCCGCAGCGGGCGTGTTTGCGCCGAGGTTGACCGATGCGAACCGGTTTCTCGTATTTGGCCTGCCGGCGTTGGCGGTCGTGGTGGCGGGATTGTCGGTCGAGAGCAAGGTGCGGTGGAACAGGTGGCTCGAGCGCATCGGCGATGCGTCGTATTCGCTGTATCTGACGCATCTGCTCGCGATGCCGGTCGTGGTCGGCTTCATGCAGATGATCGATGTGCGACATCGGTTGCCGGGAGATCTGGTTGGCGGGGCGGTTGTGGTCGCGTCGACGGCGGTGGCGCTCGGGTCGTATCGGTGGGTCGAGCGACCGGCAAGTCGGGCCGTGGCCAGCTGGATCGCCGGGTTGTCGTGGGGAAGCGCGGTAGCCGGAGCGAAGCGGTAAGCGTGCTTCGACGGGTTTCCGTGTCCTTGAAATTAATACCGCTGAGCGCGTATAACCTTTGAGGTGAGTAAAGTTCTTACCGGCTTATCGGGCGAGAATCGCGCGACAGCGCTGTGATGCGACTGGACGAAAAGGTGAAGCAATGAGCGCCGTTACATTGTTCGCGTGGTCCGTTCCGGCGTATTTCCAGGATTCCGTGGTCGACCATACATGGGTGACGACCTACGACAGCCGCGTGAAGATTTACCCAGCGCTGGCGGACGTCCTGATCGCGGGCGAGCACTATTGGTACAGCTGGGGCAGCTTCCACGCCCGAGGTGGGACGCCGGTCAGTGCGGATGGTTTTTTGGCTTCCGGCGCGGCAAATCTGCTTTATGCTAGTTGTCTATGTAAGCCCGATGTGGACTCGAACATCGATCCGGCCGCTCGTGGAACGATATTCAGCTATGGTCGCGATGGTGTATGCCATCAGCTGTCAAACCAGATTCTTTGGGCGACCGGCAGCGGTGGAGCGGCTCCAGCTACCGTCCGCATGTCCAGGGGCTACTGGTTGAGCATCGCGATCTTCGGACCATACGGCAAGCAGCATGCTGCATGGGCGAGCAAGAAGATTCAGTGCTCGACACCAAGCGGGAGTGACGCGATGAAGCCAGGACATCAGGAATCCGATGTCGACGATTTTGAGGAGCATCTTCAGGCGACTTTGAAGGGTCCCGACGCGGATGCGAAAATCAAGTCGTTGATGAATCATCGACGCGCATTTATGGTGCGGGTCGAGCGTTTGCAACCTGCCCCGCAGGGCAGCGATGTTCCGTCCGCCTCGGAGCTGAACCAGGCCTATTCGTCTTTTCTCCACGACGCTGCTGACATTCTGGGTCCCGAGGACTTCGAGCGAGTTTTTGGTGAACGCCCAAAGGATCAGATGAACGTCGTCGACCCTTCGATATATGAGCAAAGTGTCCGTCGGCCGATGCAAAAATAATGGAGCCGCTGGACTGGCGCCGTCTCAAACGCGTTTCGCGATCACCGTCGTCGAACTCGCAATGTCGAGATTCTTTTTTGCGCTTAGCTGCTTCACAAACGATCGATCCAGCAACGTCGGCGGTCCTTGCAGAATTTCTTCGACCGTGAGCGCCTTGAATTCCTTCAGCGCATTCTCGTCGAGACCATCGGCCCATTCGCTCATGATCCAGTAAATCGACCAGATGGCCGATGTCGATTCCGGTACGTACACACGTTCGACATTGATCGCAGATCCGAACAGGTTGAGAATCCCCTCGGCTGTCATGTTGTAGTAGTGATGCGGGTAGCCGTGAGTAGGTTGAGTGAGCGGAACCACCACGACCAGATCGCCTCCTGGCTTCAACACGCGAAGAATCTCTTTGGCGGCAGTGAATGGGTCCTTCACATGTTCGAGGACATTCAACGACAGAAGGCCATCGAACGATGCATCTTTGAATGGCAGAACTTCGCCGACACCGCGCACATCGGTGGATGGATAGTTGGTGATGTCGAAATTGATCACGTTTTCGTAGATCGCGGGACGGCTGCCGGCCCCACAATCCAGAATGATTCCCGACGGATGGCGCTCGATCATACCCAGTGCATCCTGATCGTACAGATTGCTTCCGGCCAGTTCCGAGTCGTAAATGTCGAACTGGGAGCGCAGATCGGGCGACAAAAAATCGAAAAATTTTCCGTCGTCACTAAATGGCATATCAGTGCGAAGGACAGACGCTATTCTTTTTCTTCGTTCCTGCCTGGATTGGGCCGCCACCAGTGCATCTTGCCTGCGATGACTTTCGGCGCTTCCGAAAACTTCGAAATGCGATCTTCCCGATCGTAATGCGCCGAGCCTGACAGCCTCAGCGACGTCCGGATTTGCGGCGAGATAGGCCTGCTCACAAAAATTCAACGTGGTAACGCATTCAAGCGCTTGATCCATGTCGGTCCTCGGAAACGTTTCGAAGTCGGCTCGCCGATTATAGCGATCTGAGATTTACGGGAGCGGCCTGATTTTCCGGGGTTGTCGAACGGGTGGTTCGCCTGGAAGGCGGATCGGCAACGAAAAGCACCGGTGGCGGTTGGTCGCCCTGACAGAATTCATACGTCAAGGCTGGCGGTGTTTGCGGGGAGTTTTCGATTTTGTTGTGCCCCCCACCTGTGCCCCTCGAATCGGTCTCCTGAGGAAAAACGTGTGCGATTCCTGTGTGACCTGGATGCGGCGCAATCGATCGCGGGGCGATTGATTTGCTTGTATAGCCCCCTAAAGCGGGGCTGCTTCATATCCGGCGTCACATAAGAGAGTAGTTTTTCGCCGCTTCGCCGCCTCAGTGCTGCTCCGCATTCAGCAGCATCTAGACTCGTCTCCTCCTTGCAGGAATCCTTGCAAGTCCGGTTTTTCGTCCGGCCTTTTCGGCGCTTCGACACGCGCACGGCCGTGCGTGGTGACGCATGGCGGACCGGCGCAGGGACGAGTGTCAACGATTGTGTCGGATCTGTCGCTCCGTTCCCGGCTTTGTGCTACATAGCCTCTTCAAATCGCTTTTGGAGGAGGCACAAGTTGATGGGATTACAGACAGATGGCGATTGACTTCGACGTCGGAACGCATCGGCGCTGCACGCTCTACACGCGACATGAGTATCACGGTAATGCCCTGAGCAACGAGGCGCGCGCCGGCCGCCAGCTCATTACCTCGGCAGGATTGCGGGAACTCACGCGCGACAGACGTCAGCTAGCGCGGCTCTTCGAATTCATGCGCAACGCGCGCAGTGGCGCATACGCGAGTAGCGCTGCTCCAGAGCAGACCGCCCGGGCGCTACAGAGCGCCGTCGAACGTGGCGATGTGATCGCAGTCGTGCCCACGCCGCGTACGTCGCGCGGAGGCGGTGCGCCTATTGAGCAGAAGATCCGGCCGTACCACGCGACCGTCACGCCGTCGCAGCTATTCAGGCGCTCGCTGCCTGTGGTGAGTGCCGGGCGTTCATTCCAGCGTCCAGTACTTCCGCGACTGGCCGCCGACGATGATCTCGCCATCTGGTTCGCCCGCCCCGGTGACGTGCTTCCGGATGGAACCATCGCTACGCCGGTATCAACGCCGCTTGGCGATGCGCAGGCGTTCGACTATCAGCCCGACATGCCGGGTGGTGCAGCAGATGAAGTTGCCGGGATGCCGTTCAAAGGCACGCCGGGGACGTGGATCTCCAGTATGCCGGGGACGATGCCGCAGTTGCGTCAGTTCGGGCCGAATGGCACGCCGCTAGCGGACTTTGACCTTGAAGCGCACCACAACAATCCAAATCCGCACGCGCACAATTGGGACGGCTACATCCGCGACGAGGGCGCGCCGGTCTCCTTACTCCCTTGGTAAATCGATATGACGGATGAAATATTGAAGGCGTGGGGCTATTTCCACGATTGGTATCTGGACAGCGTGGTCATTGGCCCGAATACCGAGCCCCGGACGCTGACGCTAGGCCTGTACCTTGCCAACAGGCGCGCGTTGGTCACGTTCAACGGCGTGACGTGTGTTTCGGTTGAGCATCTTGGCTTGCTGAATATCGTCTACGGCATTCACATCGTTGCCCCGGACGACGCGAAGCACGCGCGGGCCAGTGCTGTGCTCGAAGCTGGAGAGCGACTTACCGACAAGAAAGCCGCACTGCTTGCTTTCATCTATTCCACTCTGGGTGCCGAACTCGCGATTGAGTGTGACTCGCTTGAGGTCCATGAGACCGACGGCGGAACATGTGGCCCTCGGCTCCCGTGATCGCAAAACGAAAGCGCGACCGCCTCGCTGGCGAGCGTGGTTGCTTCGTTCAGAAGTACGCGCGTAAGGCGCACGCCGGGCATGATCGGAACAACCGCCGATACGACAGGGAGATCGAGAAAGCGATGCTGGCGGTACGCGCAGACGAGCTTTCCCAACTGCTGTCCGGCGACGGCAACGAGGACGAACTGCCAGAAGCGCTGAGCGGCACGGTGGAGATTGACGAGTACCGCTAGAGCGGGCACGAATGGATGGACTAGTGGCAATCGAAATCCAGGCGAGAGCCGGCAACCTTTGTGTGGTCTATGCTCGACCGGAATATTGCGGCGACGCCGGGAGTAGTGAGGTACGCGCTGGCCGCAAACGCATCGTCACTGCCAGCCCGACCACTTTGGCGAGGGACGAACCGCAACAGGTGAAGCTCGCTGAATTTCTGCGCGCTGCCTCCGCACCGTCTCACGTTCGCGGCGACTCGTCAGTGCAGATTGGGCCCATGTTCAATACTTTTCTGGGCAACGCCGGGAAGCTATCTGGTCCCTGACAGCTCTCACATTGTCGACGTAATGCGTTACTGAGTAAGGTTATTCATGTCGATCGCTATTGCAGATACCCCCAAAAGTACCCCCAATTATTTTTGCTGCCCCGTTTATCCACAAGCAAGCGGCCATGGATCAACGTTGCGTTGACAACCATCGGACACTTGCCATGGTGGCCTGCTCAGTCCAGATCGAACAGCGCCCGATCGGCGGGGCGTGACACGTACTCGTCCATCATGGCTTTGAATTCGGCCTCGTCGAATTCGCCGCGATCGACGCGCCGCAAGATCGCTTCGCCGGCGAGCATGGCCTTTCGCTCGCGGTCGGCCTTCGTCTGTTTGTAGGTGGCGCGGCTCGCCTTCTGCGCGGCCTTGCGCGCCGCCTTCATTTCGTCGAGCTTCGCGTCGGTCGCGGCGATGCGCTTTTTCAGCAGGTTCATGGTGAGCTCCGTTGTGTCGACGGGGCGATTCTGGAGCAGGAGCGGTCGCCGTGAAGCCGGGTATACCCGCCAGCAATGTCATATTTTGTCAGCCGCTCTGAACGTCCATGTTTCGTGCTACGTATACCCGCCTCAGATTGAAGCGGAGGAGACACGGCATTTCCGGAATGGGGGCAGTCGTACAATGCGCTGCACGTGCCACTGACGAGCGACTGGCAATGCGCGCTGGTGCCGGCGCACGATGTGCAGGAGGTGGATCGCGGCTGGAAGCTCTCTTACGAGGAGCGGCAGAAAGCGCGCAAGGAGCGCGAAGAACAGATCGAACAGGACCAGCGGGACTTCGACCGGCTGTTCCGGGTCTCCACGCGACGCCGCGATGCACGCGGCTGTAGTGACTTCAGCACCTATGCCGCCTTTATCAGCGAGCACCTGAGCATCTCGTGCCTGGGCGCGCCAGTCGACGGCGAAAGCGTGACGCGTATCCTTCGCGACGCGGTACGCGATGGCCGGCTCGTGCCTGCCATCAACCGTGCATGGCGGGGTAGTCGCCGGGTTGCCCGGCCCTACGGGCCGCAGAGCTGGCCGAAGCGGGTGCCGGACACGAAGCCGACCGTCTACGGGTTTCTCGACGGCCAGCTAGTACCGTTCGGTGCGGACGGACGTCTTATCGAGCGCACGCCATACGCGTCGCCCAGCTCCAGCAGCAGGTTTGACTGGCTGGGCGCGGTCGGAGCAATGGCGGGGGCCGCAATCGGCGGCGCCCGGTTCGCCGTTAATGGCGGCAACGGTGCAGGCGCGATCGCGAACCCGACGCTACTCGGCGATGCAAAGCCGTTCGCGTATGTGCCTGAGGCGTTGAGCGGCGATGTCGTTGAACTCGCCGCGAGCACGAACAACCCAAACTACGCGGCGAAGATGCTGGGGTATGACCGCAAGACTTTTGGGGCTATCTTGCACAGGTTCAAGCCGGGCAATGGCTTGGGGCCAGCCGATAACGTCATCTGGCATGACAACGGCGACGTGTACTTTAATGGTGACCACATCGGAAATTTTCATGACTGGGCAAACTGAGGCCACTCCAATGGCAGATCACCAACTCGCGCACGCGACCTTTTACATATCCGGCGACTCATTGGAGCCAGCCTTTTGGACGGCGTATTTCGACATCAAGCCGGATACAGCGATTACCAAGGGACAGCCGTTCACCACACCGTCTGGGCGAGCGAGCAGCGCGCCGGGCCGCGTTGGCCTTTGGGGCGTGCGCAGTGAGGGCGCAGTTCGTAGCGATTCACTTGAGCCGCATTTGCGTTACCTGATTGGGCGCCTGAATCTGCCGAGAGCGGAGCTTGGTCAACTGCTCGCAGACAAGGGACTTCGGATGCGCTTCTTCTGTTACTGGTACAACGAGAGCGGCGATCGCGTGCCAGACGTGCCCGACGATATCCGCGTGATGATGGAAGGAATGGGCGGCACGGTCGAGATTGACGAATACCGATAGCGCAGCAAGCGCCCAAATGCAAAAGCCGACCCTCGCGAGTCGGCTTTTTTGTGCTGGTCTTTCCCGGCTGCCAGTTCGACGCCGGACTCGAATTCTGGCGGCGCGTCTGTGTGATCGCGTGGCGCCCTTCAAGCGACGGTTAATGCCGTCCGCCGCCCCTTTTTATAGACGGAAAAAACCCCGTCTCGCGCGCGCGTGATGGACTGAAGAAAGTCGGCCCGCATTAACTACCCGGTACAAACGGGTGGTGTTTCGTGCGAACTTTCGCAGCAGCGGCTAACCGCGCGCGGCCTTGCGCGACAGGGCTTTGCGGACGTCTCCCGCTTGCACCTATTCGTGCTTTCGTTCGGCCTTATGCAGCCATTGCCGGGTCGTCCGCACCCTGTACCTAGACACTTTGCGGCCCGCGCCCGCGTGGTGGAGTCCGGGTTTTTTCCGTCAGAGCCCCCGGTTTGCGTAGCTGGGAATGCGTCCGGGGAGCCCGTCCTGTCGGCACTCACGGCGTTTCTTTCCCGTTTCGCTCCTTTTAATAGGGGAAAAAAACTCCCGGTCTCCGTGGTAACCGAGCAAGTGGTAACCGGCGCCAGCCCCGTCAGATGGGCGGTTTCCGTGGCAACCTGAGTGGCAACCTCACGCGTGGCAACCAGCCGCTCTGCTTGGCTGGCGGGCCTTCGCGGGGCGCTTCCGGTGGCAACCGGTCCCCGCTTGGTTCGCAGTCTGCAAGGCCGTTTTCCGTGCGAACCTGAGCGCGAACCAACGGCCGCGAACCAGCCGCAAAGCCGTGACGGGCGGCGCGCTCGCCGTGGTTCGCACTGACCGATGGCTACCAGCGTGCGAACCGCCCAAACCGTGGTAACCAGAGTGGTAACCGCCAGCGTGGTAACTGCGTTTTCCGTGGATACCTGAGTGGCTACCGCGCGGCGCGGCATGGTTTCAATACCGCTCAAACATGGACGCCGCATGACACGCGGATATTAACTTTTATGAACCGCTCATGGGCTCCGCTTCCGTTTGGGTGCGTGGCCGTTGCGTGCGGCCCGTGCCTTGCCCTCGGGCGTGGTGGGTCCGGTCGAGAGCCCGCCGTGCAGTTTGCACCGTCCGTTCGCGTACAGGTCGACGCGCTTGCAGGGTGTTCCGACCCGGGTCTTCGCGCCGCACCGAAGCCCGAGCAGATCATCAGGGAAGGGTGGGCAAACGGGGAGTGCCGGCATGGGCGGCCGCCCGGCCCGTCGAGGCCCGGAGATCACAAGGTGGTCAAGCCATCGCGCGTGGGCGGCACGTTCGAGCTCGTCGCGCAGTGCCCGCACGCGATCGCACTCGGCGTAGTGCGCTTTCAGGCGTCGCCGCTTCTCTGCGTCAGTCGTCATGGTGGCCCCTCTGTGCAAACGCGCGCGCGTGGTGGACTGAAGAAATTCGGGATGCCGACGCAATCGCTGCGCGCCGCCGGGCTTTCACAGATCGTCGTCCATGTCACGATGCGCGCCGTCGACCGGGCCGGGTTCTTCTGGCTGCACGGCCTTGCGCTTGCGCCGCACGTGATAGGCGGTCAGCACCGCGTGCGCCACCATGTCGAGCGCCGGGCGGGCTTCGCCGTGCCTGTCCGTCCAGACCTTCGGCGAAAGCGTGCCGGCCAGCGCCACAGCGTCGCCGTCCTCGAGCGCGAGCAGCGCGGCGGCGGCCGTATCCGAAAACGTGATGACGTTCACGAACAGCGTTTCTCCGTCGCCGCCGGCGGCGCGCACCTTCGCCGTGACGAACGTCTTGCCACTCTGTCCCGTGCGTGTTTGCGCGGTGCCGTACAGCTTCCCCGCGATCAGCCCATCGATCATGCAATTCACCTCCGTGATTGAGTAGCCGCCGCGACTCGACAGCGCGGCTCGCCATCTGCCATCAGGAAGCGGATGCGACCGGACACCGCTTTCGGTTCGCACATCATTGTGCGCCCCCCTCGATATCCGAGCGATAGGGCGGCAACCCGAGCGAAGAGGCCGTCACGTTCATCTGACGATGCATGACATTCAGCGCCACCATGACACCGCGCAGGATCGTCTGCGTTTCGTCGTTCAGGCTGTCGCCGCGGTCGCAGAGGTGCTGCGCGATAGTCGCCTGCATGGTCAACAGATCCATTCCGCAGTTCTCGCTCAACAGGAGCGTCGCGGTTGCATCAGCCAGTTCGTACTCGTTCTGAATCGTCATTGCATTTCCTTCGCGGTGAAAAACAGGTCATTGATCACGACGGCCTCCCGTACTGGTTTCCGATGCTGTGTCGCCGTGGCGCATCGGTTCGCGGATGCGCTCCGTCATCGGCGCACCCTCCCTGGCTAACGGGTCGCGGCCGTGCCTCGCGCCTCCGAATAACCGCGCTTCGACAGATCCTCGTTCGCGCGCCAAGCGCGGCGGCGCAACAGCGCGCGCGCCTCGCACTCGGCGGAGAACTCGGCTACGCGCTCGCGGAAGTAATGCAGATTCGGCAACAGGTCATGCAACGGCCCGCGCATCGCACGCGCCAGCACTTCATCGCGATATGACGCGGGCCAGTCCTCGGCATCGGCCATGTCTTCGATCAGTTCGGCCAGCTCGGCGCGCATCCCGAACATGTCATCGGGTGACAGGTGCGGTCCCCACGGCAGATGCGCGCCGCCGTCCGGATCGACGGGCGCTCGCACTCGGGCGGTGAGGGTTTTCGGGGTGCGCTCACTCATCGCAGCCTCTCATCGGGCGAGCGCGACGGTTTCTTATCAAGCGCGATGCGCGCGTCGATCTCAGCCTCCGCCACATCGAGCCGCTCCCGGTAATGGTGCAGGTTGGGCAGCAGATCGCTTACCGGCGCGTGTAGCGCCAGATACATGACGCTGCACAGGAACTCCTCCGCCCAGCATTCGTAAGCGGCCACCTGCTCAACGAGCTCTACCAGATCGCCGCGCAGGCCGAGTATTTCATCACCCGACAGACGCAGCCCCCAGGGAAGCCTGACGCCCGCCAATGGAATGACTTTCTCGCTCCAGGGCGATCCATTTGGATTTTCATAAAACATGTGTGCCTCCCTTGTCCGGTTCCGCGAGTTGACGGATTCGCCCCACCCACTCTTTCTTGAGGCGTAACTCACGTAACTGGCGTAACAGCCCTATGCGGTAAGGGTTTGCGCGGTTACGCCGGCTTTGGACTGGGCGTAACCCACGTAACGGATGGTGTGGTTGATGACATTGGGTTACGTCAGTTACGTCATCACTGAACCCGGCGTAACCGCTGAAAGCCTTTGCTGGTGGGCTTGTTACGTTGGTTACGTGAGTTACGGCACAAAATGCAATGTCCGCTGTGAATTTCATTCCCCGCCTCCCTCGATCGCGCTGGGGTCGATGTGATAGAGGCGTTTCTTCCTTTCTGGCGTGTGCGTCACTTTCGCAATCTCCACTTTGCCTCTATCAGCAATCGCGCCCGCTTCGTCGAGCGCGCGCAAGGCCCGATTGAAGTCGTTGCCCTTTGTCGCTTCGCGCAAGCCTCCAGACGTGAACAGGTACAGTCGCCGCTCGCCGTCCTGTTTCCAGTACCCAGCGCGATCGCGGATCAGGTCGGCGCTTCCCTCGATGTTCGAAAACCGGCTGTCGCCGTAGCGGTCAATGAAGTCAGCCACCGCGCGCAGGATGGCGGCGTGCTCCGCGCTTTGACCGCCGGGGGGACGTTCCCTGCGCCAGAGGTTGAACGCATGAAGGGCGGCGCGGGTCGGTTCATCCGATTGCCACGGCACGATGCCCCAAGCGATCGCCATTTCCCCGGCCAGCGCACACACCGCGAACAGACGCGCCGCCCGCCGCTCCTGTCCCTCCGCCGCGTCGAATCTCTCCAGAAGACCATGCAGCGCATCGGCGAGCCTAAAATCAGCGCGCAACTCGCGCACCAGCGCCTCAATGAAGCGCGGCCCGGCGTGGCCGTAGTGTGTCGCCGCCATTGCGCGCATTTCGTCCGACAGCGCGCTACCCGATGCGCGCCCGTGCAGTGTTTCGAACACGCCGTATGTGCCGGTGACTGGCACGTCCAGCAGGCGCACGGCCTGGCCCGCCTTCGCCTCGATGCCGCCGGCCGCCATGCGTGCCGCAACGGTCGGTTCGCCCGTAGAGAGCACGAAAACGCGCCAGCGCGTCGCCTGCCGGGCCTCACCGTGCCGGTTCGCGCGTGTTTTTCCCATGCCGTTGGCAAGCGCATAGGCTGTCTCGTACAGGTCGTGCGGCTTGATCTCGCCGATCTCGTCCAGCATCAGCAGTGTGTCTGAGTGGAGCGCAGCGGTACCCTCCAGACCATTTGAAGTCGCCCGCCATTTCCTCTCAAAGCGCGGACTGCCCCAAATGCTGATTGCGGCCCGCGCCGCTGTCGTCTTGCCGTGTGACGAGTCGCCGTACAGGTGCGCACCGCCTCCGTCAATGTTCAACGGACCAAGTAAGGGGCCGGCGAATCCGGCGCACATGGCGAACACCAGCAGCGGGTTATCGACGGCGAGCGCCGCGAGCTCGCGCCATTGCTCGAACGTGCCGGCGCTCGAATACGGCGCGGTGCGCCCGGTTGACTGAAACCAGATATCGTCTGCGCCGATCACTACTTCGGGTAGAACGAATGCGCCGGCGTGCCAGCCTGTCACGCTCGCCGCACGCATCGTCAGCTTTGGATGCTGGCCCGCGATATAGCGCGGCACAGCCTGCCGGTCATTCAGATCAAACACCAGCCCTTCGGACAGCAGCACGGCGCGCACCTCGTTTCCGTCGCCAGCGAGCATGGACATGGGCATCGCCCATTTCTTGCGCCTGCCGGCCGGCGACAGCAGCTCGAGCAACCGGCCATACTCGGCGTCTTCCTGATTGCGCGTGATCGCCGCGACCCACAAGGGCGAACTGATCCACTTGTCGACCATCTCCGGCGGCGCGTCGCCCTTGCCGAGCTTGACGCCATGCCAGTAAACACCCGGCTTCATCCGCCTGCCGTCAATCTCCTCCCACGCGTCATAAACGCGCCAGCACGGACGCTCTTCGATGCGGGGGAAACTGGCTGAACCACGATCCATTTCCCCTGCCAGTTCGACGGCTTGCGCACTATCAACGCACGCGCGTGCCACTTCGGCACCGCGCAGTACGAACAGGTCATTGATGTCGGTCGCGTCGTCCGGACGGTCATCGCCGAAGTCAGGGATAACCAGCGCGCCGCCGACGGACTGGGCGGCTTCAAGTGCCTTTCCGGCTCCGTTGCCGATCTCGCCGTGAATCAGGATCACGGCTTGGGGATAGGCGGCTCGCATCGCCTCGGCTACCTTCGGGAGATTGCCTGCCGACAGGGCGGCTACCGCAAGGTCCGTCCCGTAGAGCTGTTGATGCGTAAGCGCGCTTGCCACGCCTTCGGCGATCGCGATCCTGTGCACCGCGTCGCCCGGCTGCGAAGCGAGCCAGTACGCGCCGGCCTTTGTGCCGCCAGACAACGCTGTCTTGCGGCCGTCCCCGTCGATCATCTCCAGGCTCGTCACACCGTCCGCGGTTTCAATGCGAACGAGCAGCACGCGTGCCGTGAGCGGAACGTCTCCCTGTTTCGGGGGATAGTTCAGCAGCGCCGTCAGGTGCTTTATGTCAAGCTCGCGCAGCGTGGCGGGCGCGGTTAGTCCCTTGCGTATCAAGTACGGATGATCGTCGCGGGCCGGTGACGATTTCGCCAGCACCGCGAACGCGAGTGTTGCCGCCGCGCGGGCGCGCGTCAGGCGCTCGGCCTCCGCCTTTTCGGCGCGTGCGGCGCGATCTGCCCGGCGCCTCTCGATCACCGCAACATCGACGGCGGGCGCGGCGTGATTTGACAGCTGGAAGCCGTAATGCTTTGCGATCCCGTACAGCGTGCCGATGGTGATTCGGCCGTCTGTACTCAGTGAGCGCCACGTGTCGCGTACGTCAGCAACGCTGTAGCTCGCGCCGCCCCTGCTCCACAGGTCGAATGCATCGAAACCGCCGTCGCCGAGCTCGTGTTTCAGGGCAGCGCCGATGCGCCACCACTGTTCCCGCTCGATGTCGGGTGGGATGGCGGCGAGCGCCGCCTCGATGCGTTGCTGTTCGTCCATGATGAGTTCACTCATGCGGCACCTCCTGCGCGCGTTCGATCTCGCGCCTGAGTGTGAAAAGAATTGATGCCGCTTCGTTGCGAATGCGGAACGAGTCGAATGTGCGGGCATCGAACACAATCGCTACGGTGTAGTGCGGGATTGCGGCCACCGTGAACGGCTCGCGCGGCTCGCTGTAGTCGGAGCCCTGCAGGCGCGCTCGCTGACGTTCTGCGGCCTTTGCCAGTGCGTCGACAATCTCCACGGCGTCTACATCGATCATGTGCGGGGCCACGCGCTCGACGGCCACATAGAACGTGAACAGGTACGGCCATTCGGTCGAGAGCTTCAAGCGGTAGGCGCACTCAGGCATGGGCCGCCTCCTGTGATATGGCGGGCGCGGTGTCGTTACCTGCTATCGCGCGGTGCGCGGTATCAAGGCGGCGGGTGATGCTCTCCGAGAGTTCCGCCGTGACGGTGTAGAACTCCTCCGGTTCCAGACCGCCGCCGCTGAACTGCACGCCGATCAAGGAGTCGAGCGCGTTGAGCACATTGGTCGCCTGTTCGAGTTCGGCCAGTACCTCGCTGTGTATTGAGGAGTTAGCGCGCATGGCCTGCTTCCTTTGAGGAGTCCTCAGTGCTACGCGCACACGAAGAGGCGGCCGGTTTTGTGCGAGCGTTCCGCGCTTTTGCCTCGGGACTCGTGCGCGCCGCTTCCAGTTCGCCCGACAGACGCTCACGCAATACGAAGTCCGCCTCGCTCGCGACGAGCGACAGCGACCCAATGATCGTGAGCGTGTCCGCCGCGCCCCACAAAACCTGTTCGATGCAGCCTTCGCCGAGATGGGGGGCGCCCCCCTTGCTGTCGCAAATCAGATTTGGAAGGCCTGCGAGCGTGTCACTCAACGTGCCGGCCATTGTCTGCGCCGCGTCGGCTGCACCGCCGAGCCATTCAAGGTCAGCGGCCGCAAGGGCGGACATATCGGTGCGATCCCGGAGGAAGTCGATGAGGGTGGCGGCCGTCACACGTTGGCGCACGGGATTCTTTGTGTTCTCAGACATGGGAGGCCTCCGGCGATTGGAGAAGGCTTGTGCGCGTATCGCGGGCGAGGCGTTCAACAAGGGAAAAAAGCGTCGTCCGCTCGATCGGGTTGAGGTTGCCAACGGCGATGATCGTATCGTCGTCAGCGAGTAGCGCGGTCAGCGCAACCAGCTCGCCCAGTCGCATGGTCGCGGTGTCGAAGGCAGCTCGTGCCGTGTCGGTCGCTTCAATGCCCGCTTCGAGCGCGGTGTCCATTGTGGTGATGGTGTTAGCCATGTGCCACCTCCATCTCGCTGGCCAGCGCAGCGCGAATGTCGCCCAGGCGATCTTCGAACAGGCCGAACAGCGCGACCTGCGCGGTGGTCGACATGCCGGCGAACTGTTCTGCTACTTCTTCGAGGCTCAGCAGACTGGCGAGCGCCTGCAATTGATCGACGCGGATAACGGCGGCGTCCAGCTCGGTCATGCTGCTTTCTTGCTGTGTGCGTGCGAGGTTAGACATGGCTCACCTCCGCGCGCTTGAGTTGCTTTTGCAGGAGGTTGCGGGCGAGCGCGACAAAGCGCGGGGCATCCTCGGCGTCGATCCGCAGTTCGCCGTAGCTCGTCTGAATCGTGAAGCCTCGTTCCATGTCTGGAACCTGCTTTGCCAGTGCGTAGCCGATGCGGTCGATTTCCGCGTTCATGGACTCGACTGTTGCTGTCGTGTTCTTACGCATGGCGGCCTCCGCTTACCGTGTAGGAGTACTCAGCGCTGTGCGCACGCCGAATTGCGCCGGGATTGTTTGCGGACATCTCCGCCAGCAAGCGCAGCGCGTCGCCGGTAATGTCGAGTGCATCCTGATAGGTCGGCGCGAGCGCGGCGGCGCGCAGCGCTTCATTGACGATATAGGTGAGGTTTTGCGGGAAAAGACGGTTGCTCAGGACGAGCGGGGGCGTGGCGCATAGTGCGGCCTCCTCTGACTGGGTTAAAGACCCGGTCGCCCGCTGTCAAACGGGGTGGCCGGGCGCAAGGCAGGGTTGACAGACCGGCGTCAGAGGAAACCGGCGTGCGCGAACGCACCCCCACCAAGGCCCGACCATTGAAGGCGGCACAAAGCAGACGGACGTAAAAAAACCGCGCTGAGGCGGCTGTCCGCCTCCGACTATTCAGGCTGTCAAACCCGGTCGCTGCTGTTTCAGCGACGGGGCCAGAATAGCGCCACGCGCCGCCCGGCGTCAAGCGAATTTTTGTGATTACAAATAAAGCTTGGCATGACAAATAAACGTTAGTACAATAAATGCCATGCAAATCGAATTCGACGCCAACAAACGCGACCGGGCACTGATGGAAAGGGGGCTGGATTTCGCGCGCGCCGTCGAGGTTTTCGCGGGCACGCATTACACAGCCGAAGACTTGCGCGAGGGCTACAACGAGCCCCGCTTCATTACCGTGGGCACGCTGGACGGGCGCATGGTCGTCATGGTCTGGACGCCTCGCGGCGAGGCTCGCCGCATCATCAGCATGAGGAAAGCAAATGAACGTGAGCAAGCGCGCTACGCGCACCGAATGGGTTGACCCGGACGACGCGCCGGAATTGACCGACGAATTTTTCGAGCAAGCCGACCAGTACGAAGGCAACCGGCTCGTGAAGCGCGGCAGGGGTCGCCCGCGCGGTACGACCAAAACGGCGACAACCGTGCGATTCGATGACGATGTACTTGAAACCTTGAAGGCGAGCGGCCCGCGTTGGCAATCGCGGCTCAATGCGCTTGTGCGTGACTGGCTCAAAACGCACAAGCTGGAAGAGATTGAGGTGTAACGCGCCGCCGCGCCGCCGGCGGCAAACCGCAAGGAGGGTCCAGCGATGTTCAGATCCAGACTGCACCGCGCGCTCGTGAAGCGGGGGCGCACGACGATGGATAGTCGGCGGCTCGATCGCGAGGCCGCGGCTCGATACGGCCCCTCCCAATCGACGGAGAGAGAGCCGCAATCGGACGTGCCGCGCTTTGGCGTGAGGCCATCGCGGCACTGATTGCGGCCGCTGACACGCGCGCGTTGCAAACCAGCGCTGGGCTTCGCTTTGTCCGCCGGACAGCGGGCAATAGCCATTCTCGACAGGCCGCCTTTCAACGGGCGGCCGTTTTTTTGCCTGCCCAATGCGGCTACTTCGGTTCGCGGGCCTTGTCCGCTGACGACTCCGAATTCGCGTCCAGGTCGATCGTTGCGCCCACTTCGCGCATCAGCGTCAGCACGTGATCGACCTGCGCAGGAGAGAGCGCTACCAACGCGCAGGCCATAAACAGGTTCGCTGGTGGAATCCCCTGTTGTTTCGCTTCCTCCGCATACTCGCGCCAGCGACGTGCGCTCTTCAGGCCGAGAATGTTGGCCATCTGCGCGCCGGAAAAGCCGAGCTTCTCCTTCCATTGTTTCAGTTGCGCCACGGATGGCGGTTCGTAGAGCATGGCGTGTCAATCCAGTGCGCACGGCGGCGCAAACGTAGGGTTGCATAGTATGGTTCCTTTCGGATAGCGGCCGCGCGGATGCGCTGCCCATACGGACAAATGCAGGCGGATTCCGCCTAGGTGTCAAGCAATGAGCCATGCTATCGGCCCTCCAACGCGTACAAGCCCACGCGGTGACGCTCGCCGGCCTCGGTGGTGCGCCACACCCACGAGGTCGTGATGCGGTGGCCGAGCTTGCGCAGCTCGAACACGCGGCGCGGCGGGTGGATGATGTCGAGCTGGCGGCTCGCGTGCTGCGTGTCGATCGGGCCGCGCTTGAGGGCGCGGAGCAGACGATCGCGCTGGCTGGCGGCGGAGTTGCGGTCGCTCATCAGAGGTCTCCCGCCAGCAAGCCGCCGACGACTAACGGCAGTTGCGCACGCTCGCCGCCGAGCTGCGTGCGATGGGCTTCGATGCGCGCAAAGTCGGCGGGTGTTGCGGTGCCCGAGAGCAGGCGGTCGCCGAAAGCGGTAGTGTCCGCGACCTGTGCACACGTCATTTCGCGCGCGTGGGTCACGCCTGCGAACAGGTCTAGCGCTTCGTACACTGCGCCGAACGGGAGACGATGACGGGCGACGATGGCGGCGGCGACGGTCAACAACGGTTCGCGGTCCGGCGTCGTGCTGCGCGAGCGGGAATCCTTTTCCAGCAGGCTCAAGCCGCCCCGCAGGATGTGATCGATTTGCAGATCGCACCAGACGGCGAAGCGGGCGCTGCACCAGCGGGCCAGCAGGACGCCTAGCTTCGGATGCAGGCGCGTCCCGCCGATACGGCCGCGCTGGGTGCGGATTAAATCCCCCGAATCGTGGGAATTTATGGCGGCTGCCAATGCGGCTATGTATTCCTGTGTCTCTGGGCTTCTCAGCCAGCTATCCAGACGCTTACCGAAACGGGCGGCGACCTGCGTAGCGTTGATCCAGCCATCTTTCGTGAACTCCACGAGCTCGCCGTCGTACTCGATGCGCAGCGCGGTATCATTGGCGCGGGTCGTCAGGGCTGCACTCTTCGCGGGAGTGCGGCCCTTTTCATTTTTGGTCGTCGCCATGCTCAGGCCTCCGCACGGTAGTTCGCCGGGTCAGCAAGCCATCGGTGCAGCTCCCGGTTTTTCCAGGCGACACATCGCGCCGAGCCGAGCTGCACGCGTTTCGGGAAACGCCCTTTGAGTTCGCGCTGGCGGACCGTCTCGTGACTCATGGGAATGATGCGTTTCAGATCGTCCCAGCGCGTGTAGCCGTCGAGCGGCAGCGCCTGCGATTCGGATTGAGCACTACCGGTCGGCGGTGCGCTGCGATGATTTGCGACCATGTGAGAACCTTTGTGGTTCGTTGAACATGGCTCGCAGCGTAGGGGGCGCGCTGTGTCGCAGAATAGGTGGGCGGATTCAAAAAACTCACCCACCCATTAAGGCTAATAGGTAGGTGAATTTGAGCGTAACGGGTGGGGGGATTTGCTCTGCGATTTCGAGGGAATCGCAGAAAATCCAATGCCAGCAAGGATCAGAATGGGTGGGGGGATTATTTCCCAGGAGTTTTGGGCGCGCCGCCGCGCTCTTTCCAGTTTGCAACTTTCGCGGCCTCTTCAATTGCTGTCTTGTTCGGGCCGTTCTTGTCCCAAAGTCCGAGTGCCGCCGCGTTCGTGGTAAGCCATTGCGTGAGCGCCTGTTTGGGGTGTTTCCCTTGAGGGTCAGTTACAGCCTCCCACGCATCGATGGCAGCTGCAAGTTTGGGTGCAAAGCGATCATGTGTCATGTCTCGATAGCCTTGCATTTCTTCCAGTGATTTAAGGCGCGCGATCTCTGCATGTGCGGTCTGTAGCTGGCGCGCAAGGTCATCGCGCTCCGCTTCGGCGGAGCGCATCCGCTCCATTAGGCGTTCAGCGTCGTTCCTCGGTTGCGGGCTCGGATCGGGAATCGGCCAAGTGTGTTGCCGCCGGTCGCACCATGCGCGAATGTCGGCGTGAGGGAGCATCTGTTCCGAGTCCTGATGGGCCGACCAGCTGGACGCATTGATTTCCACATGGTTAATCGCATCGATCAACGCTCCGCGCCATTCAATGATGCAGCCGTAAATCTCTCTCGGAAGCTCATTCCAATCCGTCAAAGGTGGAATTCCGGCAAGAATATGGGCTGCATCGTGCAGCGATATGTCGTGACGCCCCTTGTAACGTAGCATCCAATCAGGAATCGCCGTTTTGCCTCCCGACGCTATTCGCTGCACCTGTTCAATGATCCGGCCGTAGTCGGATGGCAAGATTCGCCAGTTAGTCCAACCTCCCGGGTCACACTCCATGTTGGACGCGTAGCCCGACATGACGAGTGACGCCATCATTTGATCTCGGTTTTCAGCTTTGCTGAGTGGAAACCATAGCCCCGGAAAATCCTCCGAGTCGAGATATAGCTTTAGATCAAGATCGGCTGAGATTCGCTGAACCACGTTGGCGGCTCCCTGCCGATCTATTGCCAAGATCGTCTCAACTTCGGCCCACGCATCGATGACTCTCTTCAGATCGCCACCTAGTACAGCTTGAGATAATTCGCTCATTGCGTCCCTGCACGCAAAGCCTTATGAGGAACCGCACCAGCCGGGTAAGGGAGCCCGGTTTTCGCCCCGTCGAGCTAGGCGCGGTGTGACTTGCCGGTTGCCGGTACGTGGCAACGATTGTGGATGATTGTACTTTTGTTTGCCCCACCATTAACGCAATGCGGCGTCAGGGTTTGCGTGCAAATGCGATGTGGGGGCAGACCACAGAGGGCTTCACGCCGCCGAACCGAACTTTCCAGTAACCACTTTCCCGCCAGCCCGCGAAGCTTCGATAAAGTCGGACCAGTGCTGCATCATCTGGCGTCGCTCGGGCAGATATTCGGCGTGGACGTATGCCGCCGTGACCTGATTGCGTTCGGCGTGCGCTAGCTGGCGGTCTACGAGGTCACGCGAGTAGCCCATTTCCCGCAGCGTCGTTGCGGCCAGCCCCCGGAACCCGTGCCCGGTCATCCGGGATTTGTAGCCCATCCGGTACAGCGCGTAGAGCATGGTGTTATTCGAGATGGGGCCACGGCTTTGAGGGCTATGGAACACGTGATCCCGGTTGCCGTTCATCTCGCGTAGTTGCTCGATAACGGCGAGTGCTTGGCGACTCAACGGCACGATATGCGGGGTGCGCATCTTCATACGCTCAGCAGGGATGCGCCACTCCGCCGCGGTAGTGTCGAACTCTCCCCATTTCGCGCCGATCAGTTCGCCAGTCCGGACGAACGTGATAGCCATCAGTTCGAGCGCCAGCCGGGTTATAAGGTCGCCGCTATATCCGGCAATGTCCCGCATCAGTTCCGGCAGTTCCAGCGCCTTGACGCGGGCCATGTGTTGTACTCCCGGCCCTTTCTTCAGGATGACAGCGGCGTCAACGTCGCTTGCCGGGTTGCGGGAGCATCGCCCGGTCATGATTGCATACTGGAACACGGCGCGGCTGCGCTGCAATATCCGCTTCGCCGTCTCGCGGACGCCTCGGGACTCTATGGTTCGCAGCAGTTCGACCAGGTGGGGAGCCTCTATATCAGCGAGAGGCTTGCTGCCAAGGGTGGGGAACACGTCCCCCTCCAGCGAGGCAATAACCTTTTCGGCGTAGCCCGCCGTCCATCCGCCTCGTTGCCCCTCAAACCACTCCCGCGCCACCGCCTCAAATGAATTCGCGGCGCTCAGGGCGCGCAAGCGCTTGTCATCCTTTTTTGCCTCGCCCGGATCAATTCCATCCACCAGTAGCTCGCGCGCCTCGTCGCGCTTCTTTCTTGCCGCCGCCAGACCAACATCGGGATAGACGCCGATCGCTAACAGCTTTTCTTTTCCGGCAACCCGATATTTGAGCCGCCAGTACTTCTGGCCCGCCGGTGTTATGAGAAGGAACAGGCCGCCGCCGTCGAACAGCTTGAGCGGCTTCTCGGCGGGCTTTGTGTTCTTGATCGCGGTGTCGGTCAGTGCCATTTGGGGGTATCTGAAAGAGGGGGTCGATTGATACCCCGATAAGTACCCCCGCAATACCCCCGCTGTCAATGGTGAAACCTTGACGACGTTGGCAACAAAAAACCCCGCTAGGCTGGGCTGGGCGGGGTTTTGTGGTGAAACGTGGTGAACGTTTGGAGCTTAGTTGGTCCCCCTGACAGGAATCGAACCTGTATCTAGCGCTTAGGAGGCACTTGTTCTATCCATTGAACTACAGGGAGAGGACCGAGCCGGACAGATCGGCGAGCGCAGAGTATATCAAACCGGCGCGGGCAAGAGGAGAGCCAAGCCAGCAGCCGCCCGCGCCTCGCACAAATCCCGCAAAAACAAACCCCCGAAGACATCGCCTGCCGGGCCGCGAAAACCACCTGAGCATCTGACGAAGCGCACGCAACCGCGCCTATCGCCCCAAGCTCATCTCACTGTCAAAACTCCACCACCGCGAACTCCGCCTTGCCCACGTCGCACAGCGGGCAGCGCCAGTCTTCCGGAATGTCGGCGAAACGCGTGCCCGGTCCGATGCCTTCTTCGGGCAGACCGTCTTCCTCGTTGTAGATCCAACCGCAAATCAGGCAGACCCAGCTCTTGAATTCCGTCACTTCGATTACTTCGCTCACGACACGCTCTCTCGTTCAATGCAATGGCCGGCTTGCTCTGCCCCTTTATGGGGCGGCGCGGCGACCCGCAATATTACCGGAATTTGTCAAATCAGCCGCAGACGACCGAAGCGGCGCCGCCCCAACGCCTCTGCGGCGAGCCCGGGTTCGCGCGACGGGCCTCGTCACACAAGCCGTGTACGCTTTGACCTGCAAGCCATTCGATTGGACAGATGTGGCGCTCGCTTCGCACGTATTGAGACGATCGGTCTCGGAGAGGCCGCTGGCGGCGCCGCATCGCCGGGTTTCGTTTCCAAAGGAGAAAGCGATGTTTATAAACCGATGGTTGGTCGGCGTCGCGGCGGCTGGGCTACTCGCCGGGTCAGGTGTGGCGCAGGCGGAGGGCGTGACCTTCGTGCAACCGGCGGACGGCGCGACCGTCACCAATCCGGTGCACGTCGTGTTTGGCCTTGACGGCATGAAGATCGCGCCCGCCGGCACGCTGACGGACGGCACCGGGCATCATCACCTGCTGATCGACGGCAAGCCGCTGCCGAAGGGCGAGGTCGTCCCCGCGACCGACAAGTCGCTGCACTTCGGCAAAGGCCAGACTGAAACCGATCTGACGCTGCCGCCGGGCGACCATACGCTGACGCTGCAATTCGGCGACGGCGCGCATCGCTCGTATGGGCCGGAGATGAGCAAGACGATCACGGTGCACGTCAAGTAAGCAACTGCTTGAAAGGCCGGCCCGGCCCGCGCCGATAGCGTTGCACACTGTGTCGCGCGCTTCATCGCACGGATGTTCCCGCCCGGCATACCTGCGGCCGGCCCTACGCCCGGTACAATGAGCAGTTCCGACTCATCGCTGTCTTCTCCCATTCCCATGTCGCTTTACACCATTACCGGAGCGCAGCTCGCGTTCGGTCACGTCGCGCTGCTCGACCACGCGGATTTCTCGCTCGAAGCGGGCGAGCACGTCGGGCTGATCGGGCGCAACGGCGCGGGCAAGTCGTCGCTGTTGAAAATCGTCGCCGATCTGGCCAAACCCGACGACGGCCTCGTCACGCGTCAGCAGCATCTGAGCACGGTCTACGTGCCGCAGGAGCCCGAGTTCAACGCCGACGACACCGTGTTCGACGCGGTCGCCGCCGGGCTCACCGAGGCGCGCGCGCTGCTCGACGAATACGACGCGGTCGCGCATCAGCTCGCCGACACGCCCGAGGGCGCCGAACACGACGCGCTGCTCGCGCGCATGAACACGCTGCAATCGTCGTTGGACGCCGCGGACGCATGGAATTGGAGCACGCGCGTCGCGACCACGCTGCAGCAGATCGGCCTGAACGGCGAAGCCCGTATCGGCTCGCTGTCGGGCGGCATGCAGAAGCGCGCCGCGCTCGCGCGCGCGCTCGTCGTGCAGCCCGACGTGCTGCTGCTCGACGAGCCGACCAACCATCTCGACTTCGACGGCATCCGCTGGCTCGAAGATCTGCTGGTGTCGCTGCGCGCTGGGCTGCTGTTCATCACACACGATCGCGCGTTTCTCGACCGCGTCGCGACGCGCATCGTCGAGCTCGATCGCGGGCGGCTGCTGTCGTATCCGGGCAATTTCTCCGCGTACCAGACGCGCAAGGCGCAGCAGCTGGAAGTCGAGCGCATCGAGAACGAGAAGTTCGACAAACTGCTCGCGCAGGAAGAAGTGTGGATTCGCAAGGGCGTCGAGGCACGCCGCACGCGCAGCGTCGGCCGCATCGCGCGCCTCGTGCAGATGCGCAACGAGCGCGCCGAGCGCCGCAACGTGCAGGGCAACGTGAAGCTCGACGTCGGTCAGGGCGAGAAGTCCGGCAAGATCGTGGCGGAACTGACGGACGTGACGAAGCGCTATGGCGAGCGCGCGGTGGTGGACCGCTTCACGGCCACGGTGATGCGCGGCGACAAGATCGGCTTCGTCGGTCCGAACGGCGCGGGCAAGACCACGCTGCTGAAGCTGATCCTCGGTGATCTCGCGCCCGACGAGGGCAACGTGCGCGTCGGCACGAATCCGCAGGTCGCGTATTTCGATCAGATGCGCGCGGCGCTCGATCTGGAAAAGAGTCTCGCGGACACGATCAGCCCCGGCAGCGAGTGGGTCGAAATCAACGGCCAGAAGAAGCACGTGATGAGCTATCTCGGCGACTTCCTGTTCGCACCGGAGCGCGCGCGTTCGCCGGTCAAGTCGCTGTCGGGCGGCGAGCGCAACCGGCTGTTGCTCGCGCGCCTGTTCGCGCGCCCGGCCAACGTGCTGGTGCTCGATGAACCGACCAACGACCTCGACATTCCGACGCTCGAACTGCTCGAAGAACTGCTGATCGACTACGACGGCACGGTGCTGCTCGTCAGCCACGACCGCGCGTTTCTCGATAACGTCGTGACGTCGGTGATCGCCTCGGAAGGCGGCGGCAAGTGGCGCGAATACGTCGGCGGCTTCACGGACTGGCAGACGCAGCGCGATCGCTCGGAGCAACTCGCGCTCGAAGCGCAGAAAGAATCGAGCAAGGAAGCGCCGAAAGAAGCGGCGCCGAAGGACAGCGCGTCGGGCCGCAATGCGCAGCGCAGCGCGAAGCTGTCGTTCAAGGAGCAGCGCGAACTGGAGGCGCTACCGAAAATGATTGCCGACCTCGAGGCCGAACAGAAGGCAATCGGCGCGCAGCTCGAAGACGGCTCGGTGTTCGCGAAAGATGCACGCGAAGGCGCGCGTCTGACCGAGCGCTATGCCGAGATCGACGAAGAGTTGATGCTCGCGCTCGAACGTTGGGACGAGCTGGAAAACCGCGTCAAGTAACGCGGCGTGCGCGGCCGGCACAAAAACAACAGAAAGCGCCGCCGCGCACGGCACCGAAATTCAGCCGGCGCGCGCCCGTGCATTTTCCGCCGATACCGATCGCGCCGCCGTCCTGCGAGCCGTCCATCCTGCATTGCATGTCCCCCAACGCCCGCCGCGCCTTATCCAGTCGGCCAATTCAGCGCGGGGTCAATTGCCGCGGTGATCGAAATCAGTACAATACCCCGCGAACAGGCTTCCCCGGCGGGCTGTGCGTCTATGTCCGGCATTCGAGCGCGCCAACGGAAGCCGCGCGACAAAACAGCTTGCCCGCATCGCGGGCGCTCCACCTAACCCCGTTGTTTCGTTTCGCTTTTTTTGAATACTCAACGCATTGTCCAGGCCCTGTCCACAGGACCTGTGGACAACGATGAACCGACGCACCGAGTCAATCATGTCTACGAAAAAGCCAAACGCCGCGTATAGCGAAGCGTCGATCAAGGTGTTGAAGGGTCTGGAGCCGGTCAAGCAACGACCCGGCATGTACACCCGCACCGAGAATCCGCTGCACATCATTCAGGAAGTCATCGACAACGCATCGGACGAGGCCCTCGGCGGCTACGGCCGGCAAATCACGGTCACGCTGCACACGGACCATTCGGTCTCGGTCGACGACGACGGCCGCGGCATTCCGTTCGGCCTGCACCCCGACGAAGGCGTACCGGTCGTCGAAATCGTTTTCACGCGCTTGCACGCGGGCGGCAAGTTCGACAAGGCCGCCGGCGGCGCCTATACGTTCTCGGGCGGTCTGCACGGCGTCGGCGTGTCGGTCACCAACGCGCTGTCCACGCGGCTCGACGTCACCGTGTGGCGCGACGGCAAGGTCGCCGAACTGAGCTTCGCGCACGGCGACGTCGCGAAGCCGCTCGAAGTGCGTGCCGCCACCAGGGCCGACAAGAAATCCGGCACGCGCGTGACCGCGTGGGCCGATCCGAAGTACTTCGATTCGCCGAACCTGCCGCTCGGTGAATTGCAGCGTCTGTTGCGCTCAAAAGCGGTGCTGCTGCCGGGCGTCGAGGTCACGCTCGTCAACGAAAAAACCGGCGAGCGGCAAAGCTGGAAATACGAAGACGGCCTGCGCGGCTATCTGCTCGAAGGCATGAACGGCAGCGATCTGCTGATTCCGCTGTTCGAGGGCGAGCGCTACGCGGAAAGCTCGCGCTCGAGCGAAGAGACGTTCGCCGAAGGCGAGGGCGCGGCGTGGGTCGTTGCGTGGAGCGAGGAAGGGCCGCTCACGCGCGAGTCGTACGTGAACCTGATTCCTACGCCCGCGGGCGGCACGCATGAATCGGGCTTGCGCGACGGTCTTTATCAGGCGGTCAAGAGCTTCGTCGAGTTGCACAACCTGCAGCCGAAGGGCGTGAAACTGCTCGCCGAAGACGTGTTCGCGCGGGTGTCGTTCGTGCTGTCGGCGAAGGTGCTCGATCCGCAGTTTCAAGGGCAGATCAAGGAGCGCCTGAATAGCCGCGATGCGGTCAAGCTCGTGTCGTCGTTCGCTCGGCCGGCGCTCGAACTGTGGTTGAACCAGCACGTCGAGCACGGCAAGAAACTCGCGGACCTCGTGATCAAGCAGGCGCAGGCGCGCACGCGCGCGGGGCAGAAGGTCGAGAAACGCAAGAGCTCGGGCGTTGCCGTGCTGCCCGGCAAGCTGACCGATTGCGAATCGACGGAAATCGGCCGCAACGAACTGTTCCTCGTCGAGGGCGACTCGGCGGGCGGCTCCGCGAAGATGGGCCGCGACAAGGAATACCAGGCGATCCTGCCGCTGCGCGGCAAGGTGCTGAACACATGGGAAACCGAACGTGATCGCCTGTTCGCGAATAACGAGGTGCACGACATTTCAGTGGCGATCGGCGTCGATCCGCATAATCCGGACGACAAGGTCGATCTGTCGAATCTGCGCTACGGCAAGATCTGCATTTTGTCGGATGCGGACGTCGACGGCTCGCATATCCAGGTGCTGCTGCTCACGCTGTTCTTCAAGCATTTCCCGCAACTGATCGAGCGCGGTCATGTGTGCGTCGCGCGTCCGCCGTTGTTTCGCGTCGATGCGCCCGCGCGCGGCAAGAAGCCCGCGCAGAAGCTCTATGCGCTCGACGAAGGCGAGCTCGAGGCGATTCTCGACAAGCTGCGCAAGGACGGCGTGCGCGACAACCAGTGGTCGATCAGCCGCTTCAAGGGTCTCGGTGAAATGAGCGCCGAGCAGCTGTGGGATACGACGATGAATCCCGACACGCGCCGCCTGCAGCCGGTCGCGCTCGGCGAACTCGACTACGATGCGACCGTCGCGCGCATGACGATGCTGATGGGCAAGGGCGAAGCGGCGTCGCGCCGCAGCTGGCTCGAAGAGAAGGGCAACGAAGTGGAAGCGGACATCTGAGCGCATTGCGCCTCAATGCGGCATACGACACTTCAAGCCAAACACGGACACGGAATCTAGATGGACGACGATAACACTCTCGACCTTTTCAACGAGCCGCCGTCGGACAGCGACGTGCTGACGCTCGGCAACTACGCGGAGCGCGCGTACCTCGAGTATGCGGTCAGCGTGGTCAAGGGCCGCGCGCTGCCCGATGTTTGCGATGGGCAAAAGCCGGTGCAGCGCCGCATCCTGTTCGCGATGAACGAGATGGGCCTCGGCGACAACGCGAAGCCGGTCAAATCGGCGCGCGTGGTCGGCGACGTGCTCGGTAAGTATCACCCGCACGGCGACCAGTCCGCGTACGACGCACTCGTGCGTCTCGCGCAAGACTTTTCGATGCGCTATCCGCTGATCGACGGCCAGGGCAACTTCGGCTCGCGCGACGGCGACGGCGCGGCGGCGATGCGTTACACCGAAGCGCGCCTGACGCCGATCGCAAAGCTGCTGCTCGCCGAAATCGATCAGGGCACGGTCGACTTCATGCCGAACTACGACGGCTCGTTCGAAGAGCCGAAGGTGCTGCCGGCGCGTCTGCCGTTCGTGCTGCTCAATGGCGCATCGGGCATCGCCGTCGGCCTCGCGACGGAAATTCCGTCGCACAACCTGCGCGAAGTCGCAGGAGCGGCGGTCGCGCTGATCCGCAATCCGAAGCTCTCGCACGCGGAGCTGATGCAGCATGTGCCCGGTCCGGACTTCCCCGGCGGCGGCCAGATCATTTCGAGCGAGGCGGAAATCGCCGCCGCGTACGAAACCGGCCGCGGCAGCCTGAAGGTGCGCGCGCGCTGGAAGATCGAGGATCTCGCGCGCGGCCAGTGGCAACTCGTGATCACCGAACTGCCGCCGAATACGGCCGCGCAGAAGGTGCTCGAGGAAATCGAAGAACAGACCAACCCGAAAATCAAGCTCGGCAAGAAGACGCTGACGCCCGAGCAGTTGCAGACGCGGCAGACGCTGCTCGGGCTCGTCGACGCGGTGCGCGACGAATCGGGCAAGGACGCGCCGGTGCGCCTCGTGTTCGAGCCGAAGTCGAGCCGCATCGATCAGACCGACTTCGTCAACACGCTGCTCGCGCATACGAGCCTCGAATCGAACGCACCGCTGAACATGGTGATGGTCGGCGGCGATGGCCGGCCGCGTCAGAAGGGCTTGAGCGAAATCCTGCACGAGTGGATCGCGTTCCGTTTCGCGACGGTGACGCGCCGCACGCGGCATCGCCTGTCGAAGGTCGACGACCGCATCCATATTCTCGAAGGCCGGATGATCGTCTTCCTGAATATCGACGAAGTCATCCGCATCATTCGCGAATCGGACGAGCCGAAGGTCGCGCTGATGGCCGCGTTCGGTCTCACGGATCGCCAGGCCGAGGACATCCTCGAAATCCGGCTGCGTCAGTTGGCGCGCCTCGAGAAGATCAAGATCGAGAAGGAACTGGCCGAGCTGCGCGACGAGAAGGCCAAGCTCGAAGAGCTGCTCGGCAGCGAACCGGCGATGAAGCGCCTGCTGATCAAGGAAATCGAAGCCGACGCGAAACAGTATGGCGACGAGCGCCGCACGCTGATTCAGCAGGAAAAGCGCGCGACGTTCGAAGCGCGCGTGGTCGACGAGCCGGTCACCGTCGTGGTGTCGCAAAAGGGCTGGGTGCGCGCGCTGAAGGGCCACGGGCTCGATACGGCCGGCTTCAGCTTCAAGGCCGGCGACGGCCTCTACGCGGCGTTCCAATGCCGCACGCCCGATACGCTGATCGCGTGGGGTAGCAACGGGCGCGTCTATTCGGTCGCGGTGGCTCAACTGCCGGGCGGACGCGGCGACGGCGTGCCGGTCACGTCGCTGATCGAGCTCGAATCGGGCAGTCATTTGATGCACTACTACGCGGCGTCGGCGGAACAGGCGCTGCTGCTCGCGTCGAGCAACGGCTTCGGCTTCATCGCGAAGCTCGGCGATATGGTGAGCCGCGTGAAGGCCGGCAAGTCGTTCATGACGATCGACGCCGGCGCCGCGCCGCTCGCGCCGATGCCGATGCTGCCGGACGCGGCGCAGGTCGCGTGTCTGTCGTCGGGCGGACGTCTGCTCGTGTTCGGCCTCGACGAGATGAAGACGCTGTCGGGCGGCGGCCGTGGCGTCACGCTGATGGCGCTCGACGACAACGAAACGCTCGTGCAGGCGCTCGCGATCAACAAAGCAGGCGTGATGCTGATCGGCACGCGTCGTGGCGGACGCGTCGACGAGGAGAAGCTGGCCGGCGCCGAGCTTGCGGCGCATGTCGGCAAGCGTGCGCGCAAGGGACGCGCGCCCGCCAGCAAGCTGAAGCTCGACGGCATGCGTCCGGTGCTGCCGGCCTAGTGGAGTCGATTTAACGAAGTTTGACGCTGTAAAACCGTGAGCGCCTGCTAGCATGCGGGGCGCTCGCGGTCTGTCGCAGCAAAGTCAGTCGCGCGAAGGGCGTGGAAGCAAACGGGGCGCGGCGGCGTCGCGGCCAGATGAACGGGCCGCGATCACAACGACAAAACACGACGCAATAGACGTCGATACCCGGAACTGCCTGCATCACGTATGGTCGAACGCGCTCAGTTGGTGCTGAGCGGGATTGCGTGTCCTAAACGGTGTGGCGTCGTCGGGAGAGGAAAACTACATGAACAAGGCTATCGAAGTCGCGCTTTTTCTGCATCTGCTCGGGGTGGCGGTGTGGGTCGGCGGTATGGTGTTCGCGCATTTCTGCCTGCGCCCTGCGCTCGGCGATCTGTCGCCGCAACTGCGCCTGCCGCTGTGGGAGTCGGTATTTGGGCGCTTCTTCAACTGGGTCGGGGTGTCGGTGCTCGTGATCCTGATCAGCGGCGGCTTCCTGCTGATGCAATTCGGCGGCGCTCATGCTAGCTGGCCGCTGCATGCGATGACCGGTCTCGGCATCGTGATGATGCTGATCTTCGGGCATATCCGCTTCGCCGTATATCCGCGCATTCGCCGCGCGGTGCAGGCGCAGAAGTGGCCCGATGGCGCGCAGGCGGTCGGCACGGTTCGCCGTCTCGTGCTGATCAATCTCGTGCTGGGCGTCGTGACGATCGGCTTCGCTGCGCTGTCGCGCGGGTTCTGATCGCCGGATCGCCGGATCGCCGGACCGCCGGATCGCCAACGGCGCAGCAGGCTTCGTGCGGCCCGCGACGCATCACGTCGTGGCGCCGTACGCGAGCCACAAACCGCACGCCACCGCCACCGTTCCATACACGGCATACACCGGCACCTTCAGCTTCGCGAAGCACATCGCGGAGAACGTCGCGGTCAGCAGATAGATCGGCTCCAGCGGTACGTGCACGGCAATGCGCAGTACCGCGACCGCGAGAAACGCGGTCGTGACCGCGCGCAGAATCCTCATGCCGTGCTCGAAGCGCGGGTTCACCTTCAACTGATGCAGATGCCGCTGCGCGAGCACGACGAGGCAGCCTGACGGCACGAATAGCGCGAGCGTCGCGATCAGCGCGCCGAGCCAGCCATCGACGAGATAACCGAAGAACGGAACCACGTTCAGCAGGGGTCCCGGGGACAACGGCGACAGCGTAAACGCGAGCGTGAAGTCGTTATCGGACACGCCGACCGCCGGCGTGACGAACAGCGTCTTCAGCACCGGCAACGCCGAGAAGCCACCGCCGAACAGCGTCATGCCGGCGCCAGCGAGGCGCGGCCACAGCAGCGCGAGGTCATAGCGATGCGGCAGCGGCAGCGCAAACAGCACGAGCAGCACGCCGAGCGCGGCCAGTAGCCGATAGTCGCCGCGCTGGAGCGACACGGCGAGTCGCGAGTCGCGCTCCCGACTCGCGAACCAGCCGGCGCCGAAGGCCGCGCCGAGCATCACCACATACGCCGCGGCGCCGTGCGCATAGAGCAGCGCGATGCTGCCGAGCAGCGCCGCCGTCCATTCGAGCTTGCCCCGCACGAGCGCGCGGGTTTGCTTGTACCAGGTGAGCGCGATCAGCGTCGCGAGCACGACGCTGAAGTGATGCAGCAGGGTTTGCGACGTGATCGTGTGCATGATGGGCGTGCGATAGAAGATCGCGAACAGCGTCATCAGCGTGAAGAAGGGCAGTACGCTCGCCACCCCGGCGACCCATGCGCCCGCGCGTCCGCGCAGCGCGTGCCCGAGCTGCACGGCGACGTTGCAGCCGACGGGTCCCGGCACCATCCACGCGAGCGCGATCAGGTCCGAGAACGCCACGCGCGAGAGCCGCCCCTCGCGTTCCACGTAATGATGCTCGAGCTGCGCCATCAACGCGAGACCGCCCCAGGACAGCGCCGACAGGCCGCACACGACCCGGAACAGCGTCCATAGCGGTTCCCGTTGCCCGCGGCGGGCAGTCTCATCGCTCATGATGGTCTGCATCGGCGCTGCGCGGGCCCCGCCGTGCGGGTGCCCGTCCTTTAATTGTTGCTGGATAGGCTGCTTGCGCTGTGGGCTTCGTGCGCGACGCGGCGGCCGCCGACGCTGTTCATGCCGCATACCCCGAAGCGCTCGAGCAGTGCCGGGATCGCCTCCACTGGCACTGGCCGCGAGAACAGGAAGCCCTGTGCCTCGATATGGCCGAGCGCGGCCAGCCACGCAATCTGCTCTTCGGTCTCCGTGCCTTCGACCACCACCGTGAGCCCGAGCGAGCGCGCGAGGTTGACGATCGCGGTGACCATTACGCAGACGCTGCGGTCGCCCGGAATCGCCTGGACGAACGAGCGGTCCACCTTCAGCGTATCGACGGCAAAGCGGTTGAGATAGGACAGCGAAGAGTAGCCGGTGCCGAAATCGTCGAGCGCGATGCGTACGCCGAGACGCTTCAGCGCGAAGATTTTTTCGGAGACCACTTCCGGAAATTCCATCATCGTCGTTTCGGTGATTTCGAGTTCGAGGCGACGGGCGGAGATGCCGGTTTCCTCGATCGCGCGCGAGACCGTTTCGAACAGGTCGCCGCGCCAGAACTGCACCGCCGAAATGTTCACCGCGAGCGATAGCGTGTCGTAGCCCTGCTGCTGCCATTGCGCGAGCTGACGGCATGCGGTCTCGATCACGAAGTCGCCGATCGGCACGATCAGGCCGGTCGACTCGGCCACGGGGATGAACTCGTTGGCCGGGATCAGTCCGTGCTGCGGATGGTTCCAGCGCACGAGCGCTTCGAAGCCGGTGATGCAGCGGCGCTTCAGATCGATCTTCGGCTGATAGGCGAGGAACAGTTGCCCCTCGGCCAGCGCGACGCGCAACTGCTGCTCCCACTTCATCAGATGGTCGGCGCGATGCGACAGATGCGGCGAATAGAACTGGTAGCAGTTCTTGCCGGCGTCCTTCGCGCTGTACATCGCGAGGTCGGCTTTCTTCAGCAGGTCGATCTCGCTTTCGTTGGCGACCGAGTACAGCGCGATGCCGATGCTCGCATGCAGCACGAACGCGCTGCCGCGCACCTCGAACGGCTTCGAGAACGCTTCGCCGGCGGCTTCGGCGAGCGCGACCGCGCGCTTTTCGACATCGTCGCCCTTGATCACGACGACGAACTCGTCCCCGCCGATGCGGCTCAGCGCGCCGTCGTCGCCGACCGCGGTGGCGAGGCGCGAGGCTGTCATCTGCAGCACGATGTCGCCGGCGTTGTGGCCGAGCGTGTCGTTGACGGTCTTGAAGTTGTCGAGGTCGATAAAAAGAATCGCGAGGCGACCCAGGTTGAACGGCTGCGCGACGTCATGGCGCAGCGCCTGCAGCGTCGCGTAGCGATTGCGCAGGCCGGTCAACAGATCGTATTCGACGAGTTGCGTCATCTCGCGCTCGCGGCCTAGCAGTTTGCCTATCAGGCCGGTCGCGACCGCGAAGAAGCTGAGCATCGCGAGCGAGATGAAGCCCGCCATCAACAGATAGACGTTGCGCGTGTGGTTGTAATCGGCGAATTCTTCGCCCTGCGAAAGACCGACGAGCACGCCGAGCGGATAGCCGTCGATGTGCCGGTACGACACGATGCGCGTGACGTTGTCGATCGAATCGACGTAGGTGCCCGACACATGCTCCGAGGTCGGATACGTGCCGCTCGCGGTGAACGTGCTGCTCGTCCTGCTGGCGTTGCCGGTGCGGCGCGCGAGCACGGTGCCGCTGTCCGAGATCACCGCGATCACGCCTTCGCGGCCGATCGCCGCGTTGTTGTAGAAGTCCGACGTAAAGTAGCTCGGGTCTTCGGAGACCACGATGACGCCCGCGAACGAGCCGTCCGGATGATTGAGACGCCGCGTCATCTGCAGCGTCCAGTGACCCGACACGCGGCCGAGCACGGGCTTGCTGATGTACAGCTGGTCGTCGTTTTCGTGCTCGTGGACCTTGAAGTGCTCGCGGTCAGACAAGTCGATGTGAGCGGGGTTGAGTTCGGCCGTATTGGCGATCAGTCTGCCGTGCTCGTCGATTATCGACACCTGCACGAGCGTTTCGCTTTGCACGACGCCCTTTTCGACCGTGCTCGCGAGATCGAAATGATTGGGCGTCTTTTCGAACTCGTACTTGACGAAGCGCGTGATCTGATCGACCTGGTGAATCGCCTTGATGGTGTGCTGCTCGAGCGCCGCGGAAAGTATTGCGGAAGACGCCATCGCTTCGCGGTACGTCGCGTCCCTTTCTACCGACAGCCGCGCGAAGATCACGGTCCACAGCAGGATCAGTACGAGTACCCCGAGGGCGGGAATGACGAGTAATGCGCGCCGGCGCGTGACCAATGGATCGCGTCGCGGCCTGGCTTCGCGCGGCTCGGAGAAGCGGGACTGAGTCATCGCGCGGGCCTTGGCTGGGTGCGGGCCGCTTGCAAACGCATGGGCATCGACTGCGCGAAATAGATGGATGGCTGCATGGTGACCAAGATGCCAAAGCTGCTGCGCAGGATGAGAGGGCGTGGCGCCGCGCCGGACCGTCCACAGGTCATCGGATACGGTTCGATATTACTGAATGCCACTGGATTAAGGAAGCTTCCGGGCATGGGGTATACGCTCGCGCGGCGGGCGCGCGGGTGCGGCTGTTCACGTGGCCTGCATCGCCGGTCTTATGACGCGGCCGGTCCGTGATTTGTCGAAGACTTCATCGGCAACGGTGCCTGCCACTGGGCAGTTTCTGGCAGGGCTTTTGCAATCCGGCCACGATGAATTCGGAGAACCAGGTATGGCGACGCCATCGCGCTGCGGCTTTTTGTGGTGTGAAGCGGCGGCATGTGGCGTGTCGCCGTGGCGTGCGCGCGAAGCCGCAGCTCGCTTACGCGAGCCGGCACGTGCCGTCGACGATCGTCACCGAAGGCCCGCCGATCCAGATCTTGCCGCGCGCATCGTCGTAGTGGACCGACACGTGGCCCGCGCGCCCGAGCGCGGTGCCCTGACGCGCCGTGTAGCGTGCAGCGGGACGACGGTGCTGCAGGTTCAGCAGACCCGCGAGCGCGGCATTGGCGCTGCCCGTCACCGGGTCTTCGCCGACACCGAAGCCGCCGCCCGCCATCAGGCAACGGACCTCGAACGTCGCGGGGCCGTCGGCGTCGTGTGGTCCATACACGGCGACGCCGTGCGTGTCGACCGAATGCGCGAGCTCGGCGAGCGCCGCCGCGTCGGGTTCGAGCGCGAGGCAGGCGCGTGCCGAATCGACCCGCACCACGAGCCACGGCGCACCGTTGTCGACCGCGCATGGCGGCGCGCTGAAGTCGATCGCCTGACTACGTAAAGCCGTAGACAGCGCTTCGTAACGATGCTCGGCGAGCGGTGTCACGCGCGCGGGCGGCGCGGCGAACGCCCATGCGCCGTGCATGTTGTCGCCGCCGTCGAGCGCTTCGAGTTCGACGAGACCCACGCCGCATTGCTGGATCAGCTTGCCGGCCTGCTTCGGCTGGTAGCCGCTTTCGCGTAAAGCATGCGCGGTGCCCAAGGTCGGATGACCCGCGAACGGCAACTCGCCCCCCGGCGTGAAGATGCGCACGCGATAGTCGGCGGCCGCGTCGGTCGGCTTTAGCAGAAACGTGGTTTCGGACAGATTGGTCCAGCGCGCAATGGCCTGCATTTGCGCGGTATCGAGCGCGTCGGCATCGAACACGACGGCAAGCGGATTGCCCTTGAACGGTGTCGACGTAAACACGTCGACCTGTTTGAAACGAACGGTGTGAGCGGACATCGACAGGCCCCGGTGCAATGGACATTGAGGGAGTTCGCGGATTCTATCCGCCTGCGCGGCGGCGATCCACCGTCGCCATAAAACAGAAACGCGCCGCCGGTGCGTGACACCGGTCGGCGCGTTTCAATCGCAATGCGGCGTGAATCAGGTGCCGATCTCGCGCGACACCGCACGCATTGTCACATCGCGTCGATGCTATTGGACCTCGGCGATCAGCTCGATCTCCACGCACGCGCCGAGCGGAATCTGCGCGACGCCGAACGCCGAGCGCGCGTGCTTGCCGCGTTCGCCGAACACGTCGGCGATCAGTTCGGACGCACCGTTGGTGACCAGATGCTGCTCGGTGAATTCGAGCGTCGAGTTGACGAGGCTCATCAGCTTGACGACGCGCGTGACGCGGTTCAGGTCGCCGACGTGCGCATGCAAGGTGGCGAGCAGATCGATCGCGATCGAGCGCGCGGCGGCCTTGCCTTCCTCGGTGGAGAGCGTCGCGCCGAGCTTGCCGACCCACACCTTGCCGTCCTTCTTGGCGATGTGGCCCGACAGGTACACCGTGTTGCCGCTTTGCGCGCTCATCACATAGGCCGCTGCCGGCGCACCCGCCGCCGGCAATTCGATGCCGAGTTCCTTGAGCTTGTCGTACACATTCGATTGAGCCATATCGTTTCCTCGTTTCGGTGAGATTGCATGAATGCAGGCGGGGCGAAGTCCGCCCGCAACGCGCGTGCAAGCTTCGCCCCGATGGCAGTGCGGCTAACGCCGTTCAGATTTTCGCGCGCACGAGTGCGGCGAGACGCGCCACGCCTTCGTCGATTTTAGCCGGTGGCACCGTGACGAACGACAGACGCAGCGTGTTGTGCTGCGCCTCGCTCGCGAAGAACGGAGCGCCCGGCACGAACGCGACGTTCTGCGCGACCGCTTCCTCGAGCAGCTTCATCGTGTCGATGCCCGCCGGCAGATTGACCCAGATGAACATGCCGCCTTCCGGACGGTTCCAGCTGACGCCTTCGGGCATATAGCGTTCGAGCGCGGTGAGCATCGCGTCGCACTGGTTGCGATACAGCTCGCGGATCGTCGGCACGTGCGTGTCGAGAAAGCCGTCCTTGACCACCTCGTGCACGATGCGCTGCGTGAAGCTCGGCGTGTGCAGGTCGGTGGCCTGCTTGGCCTGCACGAGTTTGAAGATCAGCTCCTCGGGCGCGATGATGAAACCGACGCGCAGACCCGGCGCGAGCACCTTCGAGAACGAGCCGAGATAGACGATGTGATCGGGCGCCATCGACAACATCGTCGGCAGCGGTTCGCCCGCGTAGTCGAGCGCGCCGTAGGGATCGTCCTCGATCACCGGGAACGGCGCGGTCTTCGCGAACTCGGCGAGCGCGCGGCGGCGTTCGACCGGCAGACGGCGGCCCGTCGGATTCTGGAAATTCGGCTGCGCGTACAGCAGACGCGCGCCATTGGTCAGTTCCGGCTTCAGGCCCTCGGGGATCAGGCCCTGCTCGTCGGTTGGCACCTGCACGTAGTGCGGCTCGTACATCGAGAACGATTGCAGCGCGCCGAGGTAGGTCGGCGTTTCGACCAGCACGGGGCTATCGACGCAGATCAGCACCTTGCCGAGCAGGTCGAGCGCCTGTTGCGAGCCGGTCGTGATCAGCACCTGCGACGCACGGATCTGCGCGCCGTTGATCGAGTAGCGCTGCGCGACCCATTCGCGCAGCGGCAGATAACCTTCGGTCGCGCTGTACTGCAGCGCCGCGGCGGGCGTGTCGCGCAGGATGCGGTCGGACGCCTCGCGCATGCGCTCGGCCGGGAAGGTGGCAGGCGAGGGCAGGCCGCCGGCGAAGGAGATGACTTCGGGCCGTTCCGTGACCTTCAGGATCTCGCGGATCGCGGAGCTCGTGAGCTTGCGCGCGCGTTCGGACAATTGCCACGTCGGGGCTTTCAGGTCGCTTTGGTCCATGATCTCCTCTGGTATTTCTGGAACCGGTCAAAAATTTCAATTATCGCGCGACTGGCCAACCATTGCCGCTGGGGTGCCACCGGGGTTGCCACGGGGGTTGCCCAATCACGCGCTGTTTATCCGAGGGTTCGAGAACCCTCGGGTGTTTCGAATTCGGCGACGAGCGCCGCCGCGCCGTCGGTCGGCTGTACGTCGAGCAGATGCGCGGTGCCGAACCAGCGCAGTTGTTCGCCAATCAGCTCTGGCCGCGGATGCACGGCTTTCAACGCTTTCAGCGCGAGGTTCGTCGGCGCCAGCGACTGCGACGGATGCCGCGTCGAGTCCCACTGGATCAGCGAGGGCAGCACGCCGTCGCCGGCGCCTTGCCACGCGGGGAACGACCCGTCGTCGGGCACCGTCAGGCCCCACGTGAAATCGCCCCGCGTCATCGGCACGACCGGCGCGATGCGGTGCGGATACTGCGCTTGCCACGTCGCCAGATGCTTCGGCCGTTCGACGCGCGCGACCCAATGCGACAGATACGGCCCGTTTTCAAGTCGCGCCTGCGTCGCCGGGTCGTCGAGCGCGAACAGGCGCGGGCGCGGCGCGGTGCCATCGGTTGCCTCGGCCGCGGCGTGCGGATCGATGGCGATCACTTCCAGGTAGACCCCGCCCCACAGGCCGAGCAGGCGATTGTGGGTCCGCATCAGCGGATGCGCGCCGCCGCCGGCCGGCGCGACGCCGAGCGTATCGGCGACGTACTGGACGCCTTCGTCCAAGGTGCGCGCGGAGACGACGAGGTGATCGAGACTGAGCGATTGGGCTGTCAGGGTGGTCATGGCGGATCGACGGAAAACGCTGTTCTGTGCAAGGGCCAGTTGCGCGCCACGCTTGTGGGCAGCGCTGCCGGGGCCGTAAGCATAACCGTTTGCCGGATCGGCGGGCCATACGTATGGATTTACATGGTGTCACCAGCCGCGCTGGATTCAAATGTAACGGCCGTGACCTGCACAGTAACGGTACAATCGGCGCGATACTGTTCGGTACAGTTGGAGTCCGTCATGTCCGTCCCGCTTACCCAGATTCCCGCCCCGCACGACACCGCGTCGTTGACGCTGGTCGAACAGCTCGTCCAGTGGGCGCGGCGCCGCATCGAGGAGCGCGTGTTCCGCCCCGGCATGCGCATGCCGTCGATCCGCAAGCTCGCGCTCGACAAGGGCGTGTCGCGCTTCACGGTGGTCGAAGCGTACGAGCGGCTCGTCGCGCAGGGTTTTCTGGAGTCGCGGCGCGGCTCCGGCTTCTATGTGCGCGAGCGCCAGGGCGGCGCGGCGACGGTCTCCGAGCTGCGCCCGCGCGCCGAGACGCTGCCCGCGCCGGCCAATATCGACGTCGTGTGGCTGCTGCGCAACATGCTGCACACGGGCGCGCGGCCCGAGCGCAGCCCGGGCCTCGGCTATCTGCCGGCCCGCTGGCTCGACGGCGACCTGATCACCAACGCGCTGCGCACGCTCGGCCGGCAAAGCGGCATGCAGATGCTCGGCATCGGCACCGCGCAAGGTTTCCTGCCGCTGCGTCAGCAGTTGCAGACGCGGCTCGAGGAGTTGGAGATCGGCGCGTTGCCCGAGCAGATCGTGATGGTGTCGGGCGTCACCCAGGCGATCGACCTCATTTCGCGCATCTACGTGAAGCCGGGTGATGCGGTGATCGTCGGCGATCCGGCGTGGTTCCAGATGTTCGGCTGCTTCGCGTCGCAGGGCGCGCGGCTCGTCGGCATGCCGTACACGCCGAACGGCCCCGATCTCGACGCGCTCGAAGCGCTGGTCCAGGAATGGCGCCCCAAAATGCTGGTGATCAACTCGGTGCTGCAGAACCCGACCGGCACCTCGCTGAGCGCCGCGCAGGCGTTCCGCATCCTGCGGCTTGCCGAGGCGTACGACTTCATCGTCGTCGAGGACGACATCTACGGCGACCTGTGCCCGCCCAGCTACGCGGGTACGCGGCTCGCGAGCCTCGATCAGCTAAAGCGCGTGATCTACCTCGGCAGTTTCTCGAAGACGCTTGCGCCGAATCTGCGCGTCGGTTTCATCGCATGCGCGGCAGAGGTCGCGATGGTGGTCGCCAATCAGAAGATGCTGGTCGGCATGACGAGCCCGGAGTTGAACGAGCGCGTGATCTACAAGATCCTGACCGAGGGCCACTACCGGCGGCACGTCGAGCGCATTCGCGCACGGCTCGACGGCGTGCGCGAGAAGGCCGTGCGGATGATCGAGAAGACCGGCATGAAGCTGTTTCTGACGCCGACGGCCGGGATGTTCCTGTGGGCCGACACCGGCGTCGACGCAGGCGCGCTCGCCGCGGCCGGGCACGAAGCCGGCTATCTGCTGACGCCGGGCGGGCTGTTTTCGCCGCAGCAGTCGCCGAGCACGTGGATGCGCTTCAACATCGCCAATTGCGGCGATCCTGAATTACCGGCGTTCCTAAGCCGTTATCTCGACGGCGTCGCGCGCCGGGCCTCTTGAAACCGCGCCGGAGCGTCCCCATTTGCGCGGACGATCCGGCGGTCCGGCGCTCCGGCACGGCGAGCCCGAACCGCGGTTGGAATCCGCTTCGGCCGCCGCTCATCCCCCAATTCGCAACAGAGAGGAAGTCCGACCATGGCACAAGAAACCATGAGCTTTCAGGCAGAAGTGAAGCAACTTCTGCAACTGATGATCCATTCGCTGTACAGCAACAAGGAAATCTTTCTGCGCGAGCTGATTTCGAACGCGTCCGACGCGGCCGACAAGCTGCGCTTCGAGGCGATCGAAAACAGCGCGCTGTACGAGAACGATCCGAACCTGCGGATTCGGGTGTCGTTCGACAAGGCCGCGCGCACCATCACGATCGACGACAACGGCATCGGCATGAGCCGCGACGAGACGATCGCGCACCTCGGCACGATCGCGCGTTCGGGCACTAGGGAATTCTTCGGCAAGCTGTCGGGCGACCAGCAGAAGGACGCGGCGCTGATCGGCCAGTTTGGCGTGGGCTTCTACTCGGGCTTCATCGTCGCGGACAAGATCACCGTCGAGACGCGCCGCGCCGGTTTGCCGGCCTCGGAAGGCGTGCGCTGGGAAAGCGCGGGCGAAGGCGATTTCGCGGTCGAGACGATCGAGCGCGCCGCGCGCGGCACGACCATCACGCTGCATCTGCGTGCCGATGAGGACGAACTGCTGTCGTCGTATCGGCTGAAGTCGATCATCCAGAAGTACTCGGACCACGTCGCGCTGCCGATCCTGATGAAGAAGGAAGAGTGGGACGCGGAAAAGAGCGAGATGGTCACGAAGGACGAGGACGAGACCGTCAACCAGGCGAGCGCGCTGTGGACCCGTTCGAAGAACGACATCACCGACGAGCAATACAAGCAGTTCTACCAGCACATCTCGCACGATCATCAAGATCCGCTGACGTGGACGCATAACCGCGTCGAAGGCCGCAGCGAGTACACGCAACTGCTGTACGTGCCGGCGCACGCGCCGTTCGATCTGTGGAACCGCGAGCAGCGCGGCGGACTGAAGCTGTACGTGAAGCGCGTGTTCATCATGGACGACGCCGAGCAACTGCTGCCCACGTACCTGCGCTTCGTGAAGGGTGTGGTCGATTCGGCCGATCTGCCGCTCAACGTGTCGCGCGAAATCCTGCAGGAAAGCCGCGACGTGAAGGCGATCCGCGAAGGCGTGACCAAGCGCGCGCTGTCGATGCTGGAAGAACTGGCCAACGCGGACAACGACGCCGATAAGGAAAAATACGCGGGCTTCTGGAAGGAATTCGGCCAGGTGCTGAAGGAAGGCATCGGCGAGGACTTCGCCAATCGCGAGCGCGTCGCGAAGCTCGTGCGCTTTGCGACGACGCATACGGGCACGGCCGAGCAGACCGTGTCGCTGGCCGACTACGTCGCTCGCATGAAGCCCGAGCAGACGAAGATCTACTACGTGACCGCCGACACGTGGCAGGCCGCGTCGAACAGCCCGCATCTCGAAGTGTTCCGCAAGAAGGGCGTCGAAGTGCTGTTGCTGACCGATCGCGTCGATGAATGGATGCTGTCGTTCCTCAACGAATTCGACGGCAAGCCGCTGCAAAGCGTCGCGCGCGGCGACCTCGATCTCGGCGCGCTGAACGACGAGGAAAAAGTGGCGCAGGAGAAGATCGGCGAAGCGTTCAAGCCGCTCGTCGAGAAGATGAAGGAAGCGTTGAAGGACAAGGCGAAGGACGTGCGTCTGACGTTCCGCCTGACCGACTCGCCGTCGTGCCTCGTTGCCGACGACGGCGAAATGAGCGGCTACCTGCAGCGCATGCTGAAGGCCGCGGGCCAGCAGGCGCCAGAGTTCCATCCAATTCTCGAAGTGAATCCGGAGCACGCCCTCGTGAAGGGTCTGCATGCCGATAGCGCGAATTTCGATGACTGGTGCCATCTGCTGTTCGATCAGGCACTGCTCGCCGAAGGCGGCGCGCTGGAAGATCCGGCGAGCTTCGTGAAGCGGACCAATGCGTTGCTGCTGTCGCGCGCGGGTTGAGCGTGAGCCGAAAGCGTTGATGTCGTTGCTGGATTGACGCCCGGTAGTTGAGAAATGCGCTGCTTCGGCAGCGCATTTTTTTGCCTTCTGGTTTGCGTCGGCTCCCCTGCCTGAAGGAGCGCGCACGATCGCCGCGGTCGTCGCCGCGAAAAATTACCGTCGGAGCACGCCGCTATAATCCGACACCATGCCTATCCGTTTCGATCCCGCCGATGCCCACTGGCGCGTCGCGCCTTTGGCCACTTTCAGCGCCGCCCAGAAAGACTGGCTGACCCGCGGCGGTTCACTGACCGCGCACCTGCGCGCGCTCGGCGCGGTCGCGGTGCGCGTGACTCGCGAAGCCGTCGCGCTGCCGTGGCCCGACGAAGCCGCCGCGCTCGGACTCGCGCCGCGCGCGCCGGTGTGGGTGCGCGAAGTGGTGCTGTCGGTCGATGGCGTGCCGTTCGTCGCCGCGCATAGCGTGACGCCGCGTGCCGCGAGCGTCGGCGTCTGGCAGGCGACGCGCCGGCTGCGCACCCGGCCGCTCGCGGAGTTGCTGTATAGCGATAGCAGCGTCGCGCGTTCGTCGCTGGTGAGCCGCAGGGTGGGGCAGCGGCATCCGTTGTATCGGTTGGCCGCGCATGAAATCGACGGCGGCGATCGGCATGCGCTGGTGGCGCGTCGCTCGGTGTTCGAGCGGCATGGCGCGCCTTTGATGGTGACCGAATGCATGTTGCCGGCACTGTGGGAGCATTTGCGTGCGTTGGACGCGGCCGCTCGCGCGCACGCTGCCGCGTCGGGCACCGGCGCGGCGCATATCGCGCACGCGCGGGTGCGCGAGCACGGTCGTCCGCTCGATCACACCGCGTCGCGTGCGCACAGCGTGCCGCGTAGCGCCGACGAGCGGAGCCGCTGATGTCGTTCAAGCGTTGCTTTGCGCCTGTCGTCGACGCTGATACGCGGGTCTTGATCCTCGGTAGCTTGCCGGGCGAGGTGTCGTTGGCTCACGGCCAATACTACGCACACCCGCAGAACAAATTCTGGTTACTGGTCGGTGAAGCGATAGAACGGGATCTGGTTGATATGGACTATTCGACGCGTCTCGAGACGTTGCTCGAACACCATATCGGACTATGGGATGTCGTTGCCGAGGCTCGTCGAGCAGGAAGCCTGGATAGCCGGATTCGCGACCATGCCAGCAACGATCTGATTGCTCTGATCGATACGCTGCCGAAACTGGCTACCATCGCCTTCAACGGGGGGACGGCGGCCAAAATCGGGCTGAAAGCGTTGGGCGAGCGGGGAGTGCAATATCGGCTTGTCCGTTTGCCATCGAGCAGTCCCGCCCATGCCTCGGTTTCATACGCTCAAAAGCTGGACATATGGCGACGGCTAACCTGGGTCTGATCGACCGACAGGATGCCATTCGCGGTCATAGATCGAGCGCAAGAAACCGTGTGCCTTCGACTGGATTCTCGTAGTAGGGCGCGGTTTCGACGAACCCTAACCGCTCGTAGATGCGCTGTGCAAAACGGGTTTGCGGAACCGTGTCGAGAACCAGCGTCGAGAATCCCAATGTCTTCGCTTTCCCGATCACCGATGTGACCAGCGTTTCGCCAAGCGACAACCCTCTGAATGCTTCACGAACATAGAGCCGTTTGATTTCCGCAGTCTCTGCCGTATGGCGCAGCAGCCCCGCGCAACCGGCGAGCTCGCCGCCGGCGTCGGCGACGAAGAACATGCCGGATGGCAGCGTATAAACGTGTTCGAACGCGTCCATTTCTGCATCGAATCCGCGGTACGACAGATCCATATCCAGCCAGCGGACATACTCGCGGATCACGGCGACGAGGTTGTGCGTGTCGGCGGGGAAAACGGCTTCGCGAACGATCGGCCGCGGCGTTTGCATGGCGGCTCTCAGATCCATACGTCGTTTTCGGCCGTTCTTTCGTTGGTCGTATCGCCGGTATTGACGACGCCGCGCGGTTCGATGAGCAGCAGCTTCACCTCGGACTCGGCATACGGCTTGTGCTCGACTCCCTTTGGTACCACCGCCATTTCTCCGGGAAACAGTTCGATCGAGCGGTCGCGGAAGTCGATGCGCAACCGGCCTGCGAGGACGATGAACGTCTCGTCGGTATCGGCATGCCGATGCCAGACGAAATCGCCGACTATCTTTACGACCTTGAACTGATAGTCATTCATTTCAGCCACGACGCGCGGCTGCCAGTGGTCGTCGATCTGACTGATCTTGTCGAGCAGGTTGATGGTCTTGTATTGGCCGCGTTGCTCGGGTGTCGGCTGGGAATCGCTGTGCATGGTGGCTCCATTCGGGTGATACCTGGAACAGAGCATAGTCCCGCCGCCGGCGAGTGTCTTGAACGATCGTGCAAGCTTGCGTTAGCCGGCGCGCCGATCGCTCGTCATCGCGAGCCAACGTGCGGGCGGGATTCCGTATGCGTGGCGAAAATGTCGGGTCATGTGGCTCTGGTCGGCGAAGCCGGCTGCGGCCGCCGCGTCCACGAGGGAAACGCCGCGCAGCATCATCGCGCGCGCGGCTTCGAGCCGGCGCATGACCAGGTAGTGATAGGGGCTGGTGCCGTAAAAAGTTCGGAAATCGCGCGACAGGCTCCAGCGGTCCTGCCCGCTGAGGACGGCAAGTTCATCGAGCGTGACGGTATGCGTGCACGATGCGTGCAGATATTCGCGTGCTCGCTGCGCTGCCGCGAAATCCGCGGACCTGCGCGTCTGCCGCGCGCCCGAGGCGTTATCCAGCGCGAGCGCGAGACCGGCGAGCGCGTCGTCACGTTCGAGCGGCTCCGCGTCGCCACGCATCTGGCGCAGCGCTGTCTGCGTGGCTTCGAACAGGCGCGGATCGGTCGTGACGCCGCCTTCGACGAACGGCAGGGGGCGGCCGCCGAGGACTTCCTGGATCGCGGCGGGCTGCACGTAAATCATCTGATAACGAAATCCCTCGTTCGTGCCGGCCTGACCGTCGTGCACTTCGTCGGGATGCAGGACCATGGTCTGCCCGGGCAGGCTGGTGCGCAAACCGCGCCGGTAATGGAAGCACTGAACGCCGGCGAGGGTCAGGCCGATCGCGTAGGTGTCGTGCCGATGCATGGAGTACGCGTTGCCGTGGAAAAACGCTTCGATGCGTTCGACTCCGTGGGTGGATTCCGAACGGGAAATCCAGTCGGATTGGGCTTTCCGGGTATCGCCGTCCATCACACGCTCCGGCTTGGTTTGGCAGATCTGCGGGAACATCGATATCGGAGGATTGTACCGGTGCGAATGTTCGCACGCTTGGCATGCGTGATAGTGCGACTGACGTCAGTGTCTCGTCGCGGGTCCGCTCCTGAGCAATTGCCTACTCACTCAGTAACCGTTTTACTTCATCAAGGAGGGAAGCCGTCGTGTAGCCCCACAAAACAGGATCGAACTGGCGGCCAAACCGCTCCTTGAACTCTGAGTCCAACGTCTCTGGATAGTCGGCTTTGAATGAATCTATGTCAGACATGAGCGCGTCAATGTCAGTCGTTGACATTTTCGCGGTATAGGAAGAAACGAGTTCTTCTACTGAGTTTCCGAAAAGGTCAAAATCTTCGTGGAAACGAGAGCGAATCAACCCCGTCAGATTGCCATATTCCTCACCGTCAACCATACGATAAGCCTTCACTCCCTGTCTGCGTGTTGAGGGGCGCGTGCGTGAAAATGCCCGCGACAATGGCGGGCCTTCTTTATAGTCTGTCCCGAGCAATTGCCTACTCATTCAGTAGCCGCTTCAATTCGTCAAGGAAGGAAGCAGTGGTGTAACCCCACAACTCCGGGCCGAACTGGGAGCCATACGCCTCTTCGAATGCATCGTCCAGATTGCTAAAGTTCTCTCTCTCGAAGTTTTCAATTTCAACAAGTATGTTCCTTAAACTCTCTTGTGAACTATCTCTTCTGTAGCAACCTATGATCACTTTGATGGTGTTACCCCAGTACGAAAAATCCTCGTTAAGGTACACACCAAAGAGCTGGTTTAGTTCGGGGTACAGCGGATTTTCATTCATAACTGCGTCTCATAAGTCGATGAACGCCGTCAGGACGTAATAGGGCATTCCATTGTATATCTCCCGCTTAAGTACCACCAAAACCTTGTTTCCTTTCGCAAATTGTCCTGTCTTCCTGACAACCCCGTAACCCACGTCCCCAGATATGTGCCTTGTTAAACGCAACGGAGCACTCGTCGTAGACTGAGACCAGGATCTGATGCGGGTAGTTTCGCCCATCATCACTTCCGAAATGGCTTTCTCGGCAGTCTTCTGGTCTTTAAATGATGTCGCCGCTTTTATCCGCGGCTCATCTTTCAGTCTTTGTCGCAACCAGGCCTCATCTTTTCCCACATGCTTCAAAAGTGTATGCCCGCCAACCCCGCGAAGCGTCTTCGCTTCATGCATGTTCAGGTTGATCTCGCCCATCGTGATACGCGCAGCCCGCACCGCCTTGATTGACCCGGCAAAGCTGAACGGCACGACCATGTCAAGTGACAGGCCGATATTGTTGGCTATGTCAGGACTTGCCTTCATTGCCTCGGCCAGCTTCGTCGTGCCCTGCTGGGTCAATGTGGCCGTATCCTGGCCCGTCCAGACCTGACGCAAACCAGCCGCCGCCGTACCAGAACCATGTACGCCGAACACGACACACCCTGCCTTGGTGAGCATGGTCGGTTCCGGGATCACACACAACGCACTTGCGCCGACCATTTCCAGCACGCCACCGACGATTTGCAACCCGCCCCATAGCCGGTTGGAAAGCATTTCGGTCTGGGTGATTGACTGCCTTGCCAGTACCGCCGCCATTTGCGGCGCGCTGAGCACCACGCGCACGCCGTCCGCATCCTGTTGATACGACATTCCGAACTTCTCCGTAGCTGTCGGGACTGCCACGCTAGCAGGCGACAACAGGGAGAGGAATGGGCGACGGATGAAAATTCGGGTTCTGATTTATTCAGGCGTACTGCAGGACTGTCCGCATTGCAGGAAATGGATCGATCCGTGGCATTCGAACAGGCGATCGTCGGCGAAGCCGCCTTCTGGAACTGGCCATCGACATTGCTGGTGAATACGAACCCGCCGCTTCTTTTCGCCGATGCCCAGCGGCGCAAGCTCTCGAAACCCGCGTGCGGGACGGCGCGCCGGTCCAGGTTGAGCCGATGGCCGTAGAAACCCCATGCGCGGACCGGATCACGCAGGAAGGCTGTTCCATTGGCAATATCATGGAAATTGATTCCGCCGGTCTTCAACGCCGGATAAGCCGCCCAGAATCCGTGATCGCCTCGAAAGTCGGGTAGTCCGGAATCGACGCCCATGCCTGCGCCTGCCGTGATCAGAATGCCGTCGGCTTCGCGTATCCAGTCAGCCGCGATCATCATTTGCTCTGCCGTGTCCATGCGTGCTCCCGTTGTTCACATTCCGAATTCTCCTGGCAGCCCAAAAATGAGGCAGAATCCAACCGTGCGACCCGCTGCGCGACGCAGTCCGCCGTGTTCGCTTAATCGTTCCGCTTTGGCGTTCCAGGGCCCCGCGTCGCCATCCGCCACGCACAGCGTTTGTGTCCTAGCGTTGTCGTTTTCCTGATCGACGTTTGCGCATCCTGCCCGTATCACGTGCGAGATGCCTCTCAACCGCCCGCCCAGAGCCTAGCAATGACGACCCAGCAACCGACCATCATCTACACCCTCACCGACGAGGCGCCGCTGCTTGCGACGGCCGCGTTCCTGCCGATCATCCGGACCTTCACCAGGCCGGCCGGCATCGAGGTCGAGACCAGCGACATCTCGGTCGCGGGCCGCATCCTCGGTGAGTTTCCCGAGTTTCTGACCGAAGCGCAGCGGGTGCCCGACAACCTCGCGGAACTCGGTCGCCTGACCTCGTTACCCGACACCAACATCATCAAGCTGCCCAACATCAGCGCATCGGTGCCGCAACTGACGAGCGCGATCAGGGAACTGCAGGCGAAGGGCTACAAGGTGCCCGACTATCCGGAAGATCCGAAGACCGACGAACAGAAGGCGATCCGTCAGCGCTACTCGAAGTGTCTCGGCAGCGCGGTGAACCCGGTGCTGCGCGAGGGCAACTCGGACCGTCGCGCGCCGGCCGCGGTGAAGAACTACGCCCGCAAGCATCCGCACAGCATGGCCGAATGGAGCATGGCGTCGCGCACGCACGTCGCGCACATGCGGCACGGCGACTTCTATCACGGCGAAAAATCGATGACGCTCGATCGCGCGCGCGACGTGAAGATGGAACTCGTCACGAAAAACGGCAAGACGATCGTGCTGAAGCCGAAGGTCGCGCTGCAGGACGGCGAGATCATCGACAGCATGTTCATGAGCAGGAAGGCGCTGCTAGCGTTCTATGAAGACCAGATGGAAGATGCGCGCAAGACCGGCATGATGCTGTCGCTGCACGTGAAGGCGACGATGATGAAGATCTCGCACCCGATCGTCTTCGGCCACGCGGTGAAGGTGTTCTACAAGGACGCGTTCGCGAAGCACGGCAAGCTGTTCGAGGAACTTGGCGTGAACGTCAACAACGGCCTCGTCAATCTGTACGAGAAGCTCGAGACGCTGCCGGAATCGCAGCGCGAGGAGGTGATCCGCGACCTGCACGCATGCCACGAACATCGTCCGGAACTGGCGATGGTCGATTCGGCGAAGGGCATCTCGAACCTGCACGCGCCGAACGACGTGATCGTCGATGCGTCGATGCCGGCGATGATTCGCCTCGGCGGCAAGATGTGGGGCGCCGACGGCCGTCCGAAAGACACCAAGGCGGTGATCCCGGAGAGCACGTTCGCGCGCATCTACCAGGAGATCATCAACTTCTGCAAGACCAACGGCGCGTTCGATCCGGTCACGATGGGCACCGTGCCCAACGTCGGCCTGATGGCGCAGAAGGCGGAAGAATACGGCTCGCACGACAAGACCTTCGAAGTGCCGGAAGACGGCGAGGCGCGCATCGTCGATCTAGCCAGCGGCGAGGTGCTGCTCACGCAGAACGTCGAGCAGGGCGACATCTGGCGCATGTGCGAGGTGAAGGACGCGGCGATCCGCGATTGGGTCAAGCTCGCGGTCACGCGCGTGCGCAATTCCGGCATGCCCGCGGTGTTCTGGCTCGACCCGTATCGCCCGCACGAAGCGGAGCTGATCAGGAAGGTCGAGGCCTACCTGAAGGATTACGACACCACCGGCCTCGACATCCAGATCATGTCGCAGGTGCGCGCGATGCGTTACACGCTCGAGCGCGTCGTGCGCGGGCTCGATACGATCTCGGTCACCGGCAACATCCTGCGCGATTATCTGACCGACCTGTTCCCGATCATGGAGCTGGGCACGAGCGCGAAGATGCTGTCGATCGTGCCGTTGATGGCGGGCGGCGGCATGTACGAGACCGGCGCGGGTGGTTCGGCGCCGAAGCATGTGAAGCAGCTCGTCGAAGAGAACCATCTGCGTTGGGACTCGCTCGGCGAGTTCCTCGCGCTCGCGGCGTCGCTCGAAGAACTGGGCATCAAGACCGGCAACAACCGGGCGAAGATCCTCGCGAAGACGCTCGACACCGCAACCGGCAAGCTGCTCGACAACAATCGCAGCCCGAGCCCGAAGACGGGCGAGCTCGACAATCGCGGCAGCCAGTTCTATCTGGCGATGTACTGGGCGCAGGAGCTGGCCGCGCAAACGGACGACGCCGCGCTCGCCGCGCAGTTCGCGCCGCTCGCGACGCAGCTGACCGCCAACGAGCAGGTGATCGTGGCGGAGCTCGCGTCGGTGCAGGGCGCGCCGGCGGACATCGGCGGCTATTACAAGCCGGACTTCAACAAGCTCGAAGAGGTGATGCGGCCGAGCCGCACGCTGAACGAGGCGCTCGGGGCGGTACGCGTCGAATGACGTGATGCGTGAAGTGAGGTGATGTGAAGACGAGCCGCCGGCGGGCGGCTCGTAGCAGGGAAGGGCGGCCAATGCTACCGGCGAACGCGTTCAATACTGCACGACGATCGCGACCCGCCGGTTGGCCGCTCTTGCCGCCGCGTCATTGCCGGCGACCAGCGGAAAATTGTCCGCCCGTCCGATCGCGGCCAGCCGATGCGGCTCGATCCCGCGCTCGACCAGATACCTGACCACGGCGCCCGCGCGAGCCGACGACAGCTCCCAGTTGGACGCATACTTCGCGGTCGAAATCGGCACACTGTCGGTATGCCCCTCGACGAGCACATTCCCCGTCGCATCCTTTTGCAGTCCCTGCGCGATCGGGTTGAGTACATCGAACGAATCGACGACCTTCATGTCGTCGCAGCGAGTGGAAAGTTCGACCTTGCCTTCCGTGATCAGAAAGACCACGGGCTCACCCGAGTAGCCCTCGGAATAGATGATCTCGCCGGGCGCTGCACCAGGAGGAAATGCGCTGCAAGCTGCGGCTGGTGACGGAAAACGGCGATAAAGCGCCACGTGAATCGTTTGCGCGTGGCGTAATGGCGCAGGTTGGTCGCGACCCAGCGGCCGCAAAAGTGAGTTCGTTGAAAGCCGTTTGTGAGCGGTTGATTTGAATGAGCGAACCGCAGCGAATGCTATGCTCTCGTTCGACCAAAAATATTGCGCCTGTCGCGCGACATCCCTACATGACGAATCTGATCAAGCGCGCTTCGGCCGAGGCGCGCGCTTTCCGTAACCGCGACGCCCAAGCCATCGGCGGTAAACAGCAAATGGCCCACAAAAAGGCGCCCAAATCCACGCGCAACGCGGGCGGCACCGTCGAGCACGACGCACACGACGCGCCGCAAATCGAAGCGCCGCAAATCGAAGCGCCGCGCAAGCCGCGCTTCGCACCGGTGACGTTCTCCGAAGAGGGCGGCGTGCGCTACCTGCATTTCGGCACGGAATGGGTGCAAGGCGCGATGCGTCTGCGCAAGCCCGATCACATCGAACTCGAATACGCGCAGCAGATGATGGCCTGGCTGCTATTCCTCGAAACGCCGAAGCGCATCGTGCAGCTCGGGCTCGGCGCCGCGTCGCTGACCAAGTTCGCGCACCGCTTCCTGAAGAGCGCGAAGGTCGAGGCCGTCGAACTGAATCCGGCGGTCGTCGTGGCCGCGCGCACGATGTTCGAACTGCCGCCCGACGACGCGCGTCTGAGCGTGCATGAAAGCGACGCGTGGGACTTCGTCAACGAGAGCGCGAACCACGGCACCATCGGCGCGCTGCAGATCGACGTCTACGACGCGACCGCGCGCGGCCCAGTACTCGACAGCGTCGGCTTTTACCGTGCGGCACGTGCGTGTCTGACCGACGCGGGCATCGTCACGGTGAATCTGTTCGGCGATCATCCGAGCTTCGTGCGCAACATGAAGCGTCTGAACGAAGCCTTCGACGGTCGCGTCGTCGCGCTGCCCGAAGTGCACGACGGCAACCGTATCGCGATCGCGTTCTCGGGCCCCGCGCTCGACGTGCCGTTCACCGCGCTAGAGGCGCGCGCGAAGCTGATCGAAGCCGAGCTCGGCTTGCCGGCGCGCAAATGGATCAAGGGCCTGCGCGAATCGACGGGGCAGACGGGCGCATCGTTTGCGATCTGATCAGCGCACGGAGAATGAAGCGGCCGTACCGGCGTAGCGGTCGGCACGGCCGCTTTGCTTCCGGTATTTTTTTCACGTCTACGCCGCAACGTCATCCAGCCTGCATCGTTGGCGCTTCCGTCGCGTTGTTGGACGCCGACGCGCCTCGGGTCGTCCCTGCTTGACCGGGAGTTCGCCACTCCTATACTCTTTCGAAGCTTTCGGGGAGCCCGTGGCTGAGCGCGGGACGACCACCCGCAGAGTCCCACCTCCCGTCGACCGCGGGCAGATAAATTCTAAATAGGAAACAGGAGACGTCATGGCTCACGACCCCGACGTGAAGAAAGCCAGCAAGCACTGGCTCTGGCTATTGCTGCTACCGTGGATCGCGATGATCTGGGTGCCGTCCTACAACCGGATCGAGCCGCAGCTGTTCGATTTCCCGTTCTTCTACTGGTATCAGCTGCTGTGGGTGCTGATCAGCGCGGTCATCACCGCGTTCGTCTATTCGAAGACCAGGTCCCGCTATACGGGTCGCACGAACGGGGGCGCGCAACGATGAACCCCATTGCAACTTTCGTCTTCGTTCTGTTTTTCATCGGCGTCACGATTCTCGGCTTCGTCGCGGCCCACTGGCGGCGCGGCGATCTCGCGCATATCGAAGAGTGGGGTCTGGGCGGGCGGCGCTTCGGCACGATCGTCACGTGGTTCCTGCTCGGCGGCGACCTGTACACCGCCTACACGTTCATCGCGGTGCCGGCGCTCGTGTTCGGTGCGGGCGCAACGGGCTTCTTCGCGCTGCCGTACACGATCCTGATCTATCCGTTCGCGTTCGTCGTGTTCCCGAAGCTGTGGAGCGTCGCGAAGCGGCACGGCTACGTGACCTCGGCGGACTTCGTGTCGGCCCGCTACGGCAGCCGCATGCTCGCGCTCGCGGTCGCGGTGACCGGCATCGTCGCGACGATGCCGTACATCGCGCTGCAACTGGTCGGTATCGAAGTGGTGATCGGCGCGCTCGGTTTCGACACGACCGGCTTCGTCGGCGATCTGCCGCTGATCATCGCATTCGCGATCCTCGCGGCCTACACGTACACGTCGGGCCTGCGCGCGCCGGCCATGATCGCGGTCGTCAAGGACATCCTGATCTACGTGACGATCTTCGCCGCGATCATCGTGATTCCGCCGCAGCTGGGCGGCTTCGGCCATATCTTCGGCGCGGTCCCGCCGGCCAAGCTGCTGCTGAAGTCGCCGGACGTGTCGAGCCTGAACGGCTATAGCGCGTACGCGACGCTCGCGGTGGGTTCGGCGCTCGCGCTGTTCCTGTATCCGCACTCGATCACCGCGGTGCTGTCGTCGAAGTCGGGCAACACGATCCGCCGCAACATGGCGTTGCTGCCGGCGTATTCGCTGGTGCTCGGCCTGCTCGCGCTGCTCGGCTTCATGGCGCTCGCGGCAGGCGTGAAGGACATGCCGGAGTTCGCGCCGTACTTCAAGGCCTTCGGCCCGAACTTCGCGGTGCCGGCGCTGTTCCTGCACTTCTTCCCGTCGTGGTTCGTCGGCGTCGCGTTCGCGGCGATCGGTATCGGCGCGCTGGTGCCGGCGGCGATCATGTCGATCGCGGCGGCGAATCTGTACACGCGCAACGTGCACAAGGAGTTCGTCAACCGCAACATGACGCACGAGCAGGAGACCAACGTCGCGAAGCTGGTGTCGCTGATCGTCAAGGTCGGCGCGGTGGCGTTCATTCTCGGTCTGCCGCTCACGTACGCGATCCAGTTGCAACTGCTCGGCGGGATCTGGATCATCCAGACGCTGCCGGCGATCGTGCTGGGTCTCTACACGCGCGTGCTCGACTACCGGGGTCTGTTGCTCGGCTGGGCGGCAGGTATCGCGACCGGCACGTGGATGGCGATTTCGTTGAACCTCGCGAGCTCGATCTTCACGATCCATCTGTTCGGCATGGCGATTCCGGGCTATGCGGCGGTGTGGTCGCTGGTCGTGAACCTCGTGGTGTCGGTCGTCGTGAGCCTGGTCGTGCGCGCGGTGGGCATGCAGCGCGCCGAGGACCGTACGCGTCCGGAGGACTACCTGGACATCGTCGAAGGCTGATTCCAGCTGCAAATCACGTTCTGAAACACGCAACGCCCGCCGACGGAAGTTGGCGGGCGTTTGTGTTTGCGGGGCACTCCAGGGCAGGATAGCGGAACCGTCCTTTCACGCGTTCGCCGCGCGCCGCCATGGCTGCTGCCGATACTCCCACTTTGATTTCCCGCCGCGCGGCGCTCAGCCGGATGGTGCGCGCGGTCACGTCGCCGTACTACCGCTACCGGCACGCCAAGGTGCTGCATAGCCTGCGCGTCGGCCTCGCGATGCTGGTGTCGATTCTCGCGACGACCGGCATCGATATTCCGCACGGCATCTGGTCGTCGGTAACGCTGCTGGTCGTGATCGGCGGCTTGCAGCATCACGGCAATATCCGCAAGAAAGCGGCCGAACGCGCGGCCGGTACGCTGCTCGGCGCATCGATCGGGCTCCTGCTGATCGTGCAACAGCACTTCATCGGTTCGCTGCCGCTCACCTATGTGCTGGAGGCGATCATCGCGTCGATCTGCGCGTGGTTCGCGATTGGCTCGTCCGGCTATATCGGGCTCCTGACCGCCATCACGATGTGCATCGTCGCGGGCCACGGCGACAATCTGATCGACGTCGGCCTGTGGCGCACGCTGAACGTGCTGATCGGTATCGTCATCGCGCTGGCGTTTTCGTTCGCGTTTCCGCTGCACGCGACGTATTCGTGGCGCTATGGCCTCGCCGCCAATCTGCGCGAATGCGCGGGCATCTACGCGCGGCTGCTCGACGGCGAAACGATCACCGAGGAGGAGCAGATCAAGCGCTTCCTGCGGATCAACAAGCGGCTCGTGCAACTGCGCTCGCTGATGCCGTCGGTCGCGAAGGAAATCGACGTGCCGCAGTCGAGGCTCGAGGAGATCCAGCGGCTGCATCGTTCGGTGCTCAGCTCGCTGGAACTGCTTGCCACGGGGCCGCTGATGAACGCCGATGCCGCCGCGCGCACCGCCTATGCAGCGCATTGCGGCGCCGAGGTGCGCGCCGTGCGGGCGATCCTGTTGTCCACCGCGCGCGGGCTGCGTTTCGGCCGTCCGTCGCGCTTTGGCATTCCGGTCGCGGCGCCGCTCGCGAAGGGGCGCGGCGACGTGGCCACCGCGTTGCCGCCCGACTGGCAAGGGCCGTACTGGCTCGGTCAGCGGCTCGCGGAGCAGGTAGACCGGTTGCGCGCGCTATTGCTGGAGACCGAGCCGAACTGGAACATCGAGCGGCACGAGCGGGCGACGCGTGGCAGGTAGGTGCTAGCGCTGGCCTGCCCCTAAGCCTCAAACCTGCGGCGGCAGCGTGACCATCCACGTCATGCCGAAGCGGTCCACCACCATTCCGAAGCCCTTGCTCCAGAACGTTTGCTGGAACGGCATCACGACCTGGCCGCCATCGGCGAGCGCGTTGAAGCATTTTTCCGCCGACGCGCCGTCATCGACGGTCAGCGACAGACTGAAGCCATTGAACGGGCCGGCCGCCGGATCGCAGTTGCCGTCGGAAGCCATCCACGTGCTCGAGCCCAACTGCACGCTCGCGTGCATGATCTTGTCGGCGAGTTCGGGGCGTGGCGGATTGTGCGCGTCCGGCGGCGCTTCCTTGAACAGCATCTTGAAGGTCACCTGGGCGCCGAGCTTGTCGGTGTAGTAATCGAGCGCTTCCTGGCAACGGCCGTTGAAGAACACATAGGGCTGAACGTACATGATCGTCTCCATGGTCAGGCGTTGGGCGGGCGCCGTCGTTCCTCGCCAGCGGCGGCGGGGAGGGGCGTGGAGTCGATTGTAGTCGGTGGCGGCGCGTCGATCGTGACGCTATGTCGCCGGTGGCGACGCAGCGTAAACGGGAAGCGGCGCTGAACCGTGAGGTCCAGCGCCGCCTGTCATGGATGGGACTCGCGCGGAGCCGCGCGGCGAGCGTGAGCGCCACTCAGCCAGCCACGCCCGCCGCCTCCGGCGCCTCAGCGCATCGTGTCGATCAGCTTTTCCAGCTTCACCGCGTCCGCGGCGAACGTGCGGATGCCTTCGGAGAGCTTCTCGGTCGCCATCGCTTCGTCGTTGAGGAGGAAGCGGAACGACTTCTCGTCGACCGGCACGCGCTCGATGTCCGCGTCGTGCGATGTCTCCGGCGACAGCTTGCGTTCGACCTTGTCGGTGCTCTCGTGCAGTTTCTGCAGCAGGTCGGGGCTGATCGTCAACAGATCGCAGCCGGCCAGTTCCAGAATCTGCGAGGTCGTGCGAAAGCTCGCGCCCATCACCTCGGTCTTGTAGCCGAACTTCTTGTAGTACGCGTAGATGTGGCGCACCGACTTGACGCCCGGATCGTTGGCGCCGCCGTCTTTCGCTTCGTCCCACGCGCTGCCGGCGTTCTTCTTGTACCAGTCGTAGATGCGGCCGACGAACGGCGAGATCAGCTGCGCGCCAGCTTCCGCGGCGGCGGCGGCCTGCACGAGCGAGAACAGCAGCGTCATGTTGCAGTGGATGCCTTCCTTCTGCAGCACCTCGGCCGCGCGCACGCCTTCCCACGTCGACGCGAGCTTGATCAGCACGCGGTCGCGCTCGATGCCGTGTTCCTTGTACAGCGCGATCAGCTCGCGGCCTTTCGCGATCGAGCCTTCGACGTCGAACGACAGGCGCGCGTCGACTTCGGTCGACACCCGCCCCGGGATGATCTTCAGGATTTCGGTGCCGAAGGCGATCAGCAACTGGTCGATGATCGCGCCGGGCGGCTTCGACGCATGCGCCTTCACGGTCTTTTCGAGCAGCGGCCGGTAGTCGTCTTTCTGCACGGCCTTCAGAATCAGCGACGGATTGGTGGTCGCATCGCGCGGCTTGTACTGCGCGAGCTGCTGGAAGTCGCCGGTGTCGGCCACCACGGTGGTGTATTGCTTGAGTTGGTCGAGTGCGGTTGTCATGTTCGGGCCTTCAGGGCGCGTGGGCGCCATGGTTCAGGAGAAATGAGGACGCCGCCGCGCCGGCAGGAGGAATCAGCCGGCGCCGGCGGCCGCGGGTCAAGCCGCAGCGCGTCCCACGATGGCTTGGGAAACGCTGCCGGATACATCTATTCTATGGCGGATCGCCGAGGACGGTATGAACACCGCGTATGGACAGCCGGGCGTGGCGATCCGTTCACACGCGGCGCGCGTTCAGCACGACTTGCGTCACCACGCCCGCGACGAGCCCCCAGAACGCCGAGCCGATCGACAGCAGCGTGAGTCCCGAGGCGGTCACCATGAACGTGACGAGCGCCGCCTCGCGCTGCCTCGTATCCTGCATCGCGTTGGCGAGCCCGCTCATGATCGAGCCGAACAGCGCGAGGGCCGCGACCGACACGACCAACTCCTTCGGGAACGCCGCGAACAGCGCGGCGATCGTCGCGCCGAACACGCCCGCGAGCAGATAGAAAATGCCGCCCCATACGGCCGCTGTGTAGCGCCTGGCGGAGTTTTCGTGCGCTTCAGGGCCGGTGCAGATCGCCGCCGTGATCGCGGCAAGATTGATGCCGTGAGAACCGAACGGCGCGAGTAGCAGCGACGCGACGCCGGTCGTCGCGATCAGCGGCGCGGACGGGGTGGTATAGCCGTCGGCGCGCAGCACCGCGATGCCCGGCACGTTCTGCGAGGCCATCGCGACCACGAACAGCGGAATGCCGATGCTCACGCAAGCCGCCACCGAAAACGACGGCATCGTCAGCACCGGGTGCGCGAGCGCGACGTGAAAGTGGCTGAAGTCGAGCAGCCCGAGGCCGCCGGCGGCTGCGGTGCCTGCCACGAGCGTGGTCGGAATCGCATAACGCGGCACGAACCGTTTGACGATCAGGTAGGTAAAGAACATCGTCAGCACGAGCGCGGTCTGGTACTGCGCGGCACGGAAAATCTCGATGCCGATCTCGAACAGGATGCCCGCGAGCAGCGCTGCCGCAAGGCCGGACGGAATCCGCTTCATCAGCGCGTCGAACCAGCCGGTGACGCCGACCAGCGTCAGCAGCGCCGCGCAGAAGATGAATGCGCCGATCGCCTGCGCATACTCGACATGCGGCAGCGACGACACCAGCAGCGCCGCGCCCGGCGTCGACCACGCGATCACGATCGGCGCACGAAAGCGCAGCGACAGGCCGATCGTGCACAGGCCCATGCCGATCGACAGCGCCCAGATCCACGACGAAATCTGCGCGTCGCTCAGATGCGCGGCCTGGCCCGCCTGAAACATCAGCACGAGCGAGCTCGTGTAACCGGTCATCGCCGCGACGAAGCCCGCGACGATCGTCGACAGCGACGTATCGGCGAGCGGATTGAAGCGCCTGGGCAACGTGGCGGCGGGGGACAGTTGGGGCGACGGGGACGAACTCATGCGAAGGCTTTCTTGTTGTGGAAGTTGAAGCGTCGGGACGTGGATTCTGGAATGGCGGGCGTTACTTGGGCGGGCGTTACTTGCTCAGCACCCGCATGGCCGTCTCGAGGCCCGCGAGCGTCAGCGGATACATGCGGTGGCCCAGCACTTCGCGGATCGCGCTGACCGACTGCCGGTACGGCCACAGCGCTTCCGGCTCCGGGTTCAGCCACGCGAAGTGCGGGAAGTGATCGGCGAGCCGGCGCAACCACACCGCGCCGGCCTCGGCGTTGTTGTACTCGACCGAGCCGCCGGGCTGCAACACTTCGTACGGGCTCATCGTCGCGTCGCCGACGAAGATCAGCTTGTAGTCGGGCGTGAACTTGTGCAGCACGTCCCACGTCGGTGTGCGCTCGGCGTGGCGGCGGCGGTTGTGCTTCCACAGGAAGTCGTACACGCAGTTGTGGAAGTAGTAGAACTCGAGGTGCTTGAACTCGGCCTTCGCGGCGGAGAACAGCTCCTCGGTGCGCTTCACGTGATCGTCCATCGAGCCGCCGACGTCGAGCAGCATCAGCACCTTCACGTTGTTGTGCCGCTCCGGCACCATCTTCAGATCGAGCCAGCCGGCGTTCGCGGCGGTGCTGCGGATCGTGTCGGGCAGGTCGAGTTCTTCCGCGGCGCCTTCGCGGGCGAACCGGCGCAACCGTCGCAGCGCGACCTTGATGTTGCGCGTGCCGATTTCGACCTGGTCGTCGTAGTCGCGATACGCGCGCGCTTCCCATACCTTGACGGCCGTGCGATTGCCGGCCGCGTCGCCGCCGATGCGCACGCCTTCGGGGTTATAGCCGCCGTGACCGAACGGCGACGTGCCGCCCGTCCCGATCCACTTGTTGCCGCCCTCGTGGCGCTCTTTCTGCTCGTCGAACAGTTCCTTCAGGCGCTCCATCAGCTTGTCGATGCCGCCCATCGCCTCGATCTGCGCCTTTTCCTCGGGCGATAGATCGCGTTGCAGCTTCTTCTTCAGCCAGTCGGGCGGAATCTCGAACGCGAGCTCCGAGGTCGCCGCGACACCGTTGAAAAAGGCGCCGAACGCCTGGTCGAACTTGTCGAAGTACTGCTCGTCCTTCACGAGCGTGATGCGCGAGAGGTAGTAGAACTCGTCGAGCGACGGCGCGATCACGTTGGCCTTCAGCGCTTCGAGCAGCGTCAGGTATTCCTTCACCGAGACCGGCAGGCGGGCGGCGCGCAGCGAGTAGAAAAAGTCGATCAGCATGCTGGATGTCCTGCGGCGCGGCGCCCGCTCAACGGTTGTTGCGGTTCATGAACAGCAGCCGCTCGAACAGGCTCACGTCCTGTTCGTTCTTCAGCAGCGCGCCGTGCAGGGGCGGCACGATCTGCTTCTGATCGGCCGAGCGCAGTGCTTCGGGCGGAATGTCTTCGGCGAGCAGCAGCTTGAGCCAGTCGAGCAGTTCGGAGGTGGACGGCTTCTTCTTCAGCCCCGCGACGTTGCGCAGCTCGAAGAAGCTCTGCAGCGCCGCGGCGAGCAGATCCTTCTTGATGCCGGGGTAATGCACGTCGACGATCTGCTGCATCGTCGTCGCATCCGGAAACCTGATGTAGTGGAAGAAGCAGCGGCGCAGGAACGCGTCGGGCAACTCCTTCTCGTTGTTCGACGTAATGATCACGAGCGGGCGATGTCTGGCGCGCACCAGCTCGCGCGTCTCGTACACGTAGAACTCCATGCGGTCGAGTTCGCGCAGCAGGTCGTTCGGGAATTCGATGTCGGCCTTGTCGATCTCGTCGATCAGCAGCACGCTCTGCTCGTCCGATTCGAACGCCTGCCACAGCACGCCCTTGACGATGTAGTTGCGGATGTCCTTCACGCGCTCGTCGCCGAGCTGCGAATCGCGCAGACGCGACACCGCGTCGTATTCGTACAGCCCCTGCTGTGCCTTGGTGGTCGACTTGATGTGCCATTGCAAGAGCGGCATGCCGAGCGCGGCGGCGACTTCCTCGGCAAGCATGGTCTTGCCGGTGCCGGGTTCGCCCTTGATCAACAGCGGGCGCTTGAGCGTCATCGCGGCGTTGACCGCGAGCTTGAGGTCGTCGGTGGCGACGTACTGCGATGAGCCTTCGAAACGCATGACGAGATGCTCTTGTGCGGGAAAAAACCCAGTATAAGTCAGAAGGCCTGTCGGCCTGAAACCGGCTCACGTATGGTGTCAGCCGCGCAGTGACGCGGCGGCGGTGCCGCTGTGGCGTCGTTGCGAAGCCGCTGCGGTCATGGCGTGGCGCCCGTCCCGGCGGGCGTTGCGCGGCCCCCGTGTCTGGTGGACGTTCGGCGCGGCGGCGCGGTACAATGAGCCCGATTTTTTTGGCCTGCGTGGCTACCCTACAAGAAGAACGGCGCGGACCGCTGCCTTTGTGGGCACCCGTTTCCCCTCAAGCCAGGTTACATCTATGAATAAATTCGTCGGCAAACACGTCGTGATCGCAGCGCTGTCGGTGCTCGCGGGGTATGCGGCCAATGCGCAGGCAGCGGATGTCGTAGGCAATGCCAAGGCGGGCCAGGACAAGGTCGCGATGTGTAGCGGCTGCCACGGCATCCCCGAATACCGCACGGCTTATCCAGAGGTTTTCCGCGTGCCGAAGCTTGGTGGCCAGAATCAGGCGTACCTCGAAAACGCGCTGCGCGCCTACAAGAAGGGCGACCGCCATTTCGCCACGATGCATGCGATCGCGGTGACGCTGTCGGATCAGGACATTGCCGATGTCGCCGCGTACTACGCAGCGCAAACTGCCGCTTCGAAAAACAATCCCGACAAGTGATCGGCGTCGGTCACCAGCACATCCAATTCGCGGGATAGGAGATTTCATGATCAAGCCCCAACAGGCACTCCACACGGTATTCAAGGCGGTCGGCGCGGCGGCGGTCATCGGTCTGGCCGCAGCGAACGCAGCGCACGCTGCCGACGCCGGCAACGGTAAGGTGCTCGCCGCCAGCCACAACTGCGCGGCCTGCCACGGTCCCAACCTGAACAAGCCGGTGAGCCCGGAGTATCCGAAGCTGGCCGGTCAGTACGCCGACTACGTCTTCTGGGCGCTGCGTCAGTACCAGATGGGTACTGCCAATCCACACCTCGGCCGCAACAACGCGATCATGCAGGCACAGGTGCAGAGCCTGTCGCTAAGTGACATGAAGGACATCGCCGCTTACATCGAATCGCTAAAAGGCGACCTCGTGCAGAAAAAGTAAGCGTCGGGCGCCGGTTTCGCGCCGAAGCTTCAAAAGCAAAACACCCCGCCTTGGCGGGGTGTTTTGCTTTGAGGGCGTCGTACCTCGACATGCTGGCGTCGTGCCGCGCCGGCGTTTCCAGTCGCCTCAGTCGCGCGTCGCGCGCCGTTCGATGCGCTGCAGATACGCGTCCGTGTCCGGCGGCGTGCCGGTGCGCTGCGCTTCCCAGATGGTTTCGCCGAGGCAGTCCATGATCGCGTGCTGCGCCTCGTGCGTCGAGCCGAGGCGCGCGGCGAGCCGCTCATGCGCGGCTCGAATGCCGGGCGGCTGATCGATCGACAACTGCTCGGAGATCGCCAGGTGCATCGACAGGTGCAGGAACGGATTGGTCAGGCCGCGCTCCGGCGAATAGTCCTGCGCCTGGGCGGCGGGACCATCGGCGAGATCGGCGTGATATTCGGGATGCTCGACGATCCAGTCGGCGGCGATCGCCTCGAGCGGCGTCAAAATCTCGCCCTGGCGCTGTTTGCGCCAGGTGTCGGTGAAAAAGAGGCGAACTTCGTCGCGGCTGGGATTGAACATCGTGGAACCGGTGCGTGGGAGTGGGGCGCGGAGCGCGACGGTGCGGGTCCGCAGTGCGCGCTGCGCGTAAGGCACTATTTTACGCGGCGGCCGCGTGGGCTGCAGGCGCGCTGCACGGCCTCGGGTTTCGAGCTGGGCCGGCCTTATAGATCGGGTGGCGGGGTCTTCGGCCGGAACTCGCACAGCGGCTCGATCGCGCAATGCCAGCATTCGGGGCGGCGCGCCTTGCACACGTAGCGTCCATGCAGAATCAGCCAGTGGTGCGCATCCTGCCTGAATTCGGCGGGCGTGAATTTTTCGAGTGCCGCTTCGACCGCGCGCACGTCCTTGCCGGGCGCGAGGCCGGTGCGGTTGGCGACGCGGAAAATGTGCGTGTCGACCGCGATGGTCGGATGGCCGAATGCGGTGTTCAGGATCACGTTGGCCGTTTTGCGGCCGACACCGGGCAGCCCTTCGAGTGCCTCGCGATCCTCCGGCACCTCGCCGCCATACCGGTCGAGCAGAATGCGGCAGGTCGCGATCACGTTCTTCGCCTTCGTGCGATACAGACCGATCGTCTTGATATAGCTCGCGACACCTTCCTCGCCGAGGTCGAACACCTTCTGCGGCGTGTTCGCGACCGGAAACATCCTGCGCATCGCCTTGTTGACCGACACGTCGGTCGCCTGCGCCGACAACAGCACCGCGATCAGCAGTTCGAACGGCGTCGTGTACTCGAGCTCGGTGGTCGGATGCGGATTGAGGCTCTGAAGCGTTTCGTAGATCGCGCGGCGTTTGTTCGTGTTCATGCGGAGCGGGTCCGTGTGAGTGGGCCTGGTTGCGTCGGCGTGGTCAGCGCGCGGTTGGCGGTGAGTTGGACGGTGGATTGGACTCGTTTGACTCCTTTGACTCGTCGGACTGCTGTTCCGAGCCGGGCGTGTCGCCACCGCTGGCAAGACCGAGACGGCGGCGGCGCGCTTCGGCGGCGTCGATCTGTGCCTGCACGTCGGCGCTGACGTTCTCGGTGTTCAGCGGTCCCTCGCCTTTCGCGGCCAAGTCTTCCTTCTTCTTGCGCGCGCGTTCGAGCGCGGCCTGGATGATCGCGCGTTTCTTCGCTTCCGCGTCGTCCGCAATCGGGGCGGCGGGAGCCTCGGACGGCACTGTCGCGCCGCTTGCAGCAACCGCGTCCGGCGCAGCCGGCGGCGCGCTTGCGGCTCGCCGCGCCGCAGCGCGCGCTTCGGCGGCGTCGCGCTCGCGCGCGAGACGGGTCTCGTGGCGGTTATGACGCGCCCGCGCCGCGTCCGCGTGGCTTTGGCTCCATGCATCCCAGCCGGTGGCCTCGCCGGTCACGGGGAGCATCGTGATGCAGTCGACCGGGCAGGGCGGCACGCACAGGTCGCAGCCGGTGCATAGCTCGGCGACCACGGTGTGCATCTGTTTCGGTGCGCCAACTATCGCGTCGACCGGACACGCCTGCATGCACAGCGTGCAGCCGATGCACACCTGTTCGTCGATAACCGCCAACGGACGCGGACGTTCGACGCCATTGGCCGAATTGAGCGGAATCACCGGTTTGCCGAGCAGCGCGGCGAGGCGCGCGATGCCCTCGGCGCCGCCGGGCGGGCACTGGTTATAGTTCGCCTCGCCATTGGCGACGGCTTCGGCATACGGACGGCATGCGGGATAACCGCACTTCGTGCATTGCGTTTGGGGCAGCAGATCTTCGATGCGATCCGCGAGTGTTTTGACGTCTGTCACGGTTGCGGCGCGGGGGTTTGCCGTGCGATCGCACGACCTGAACTAAATAGCACATTATCGCCGATTTCCCGGATTGCCATTCGCAATCCATGTGCCATAATCGAAGCGCTTCATTCGAAAGACCGCAGAAAAGGGTGTGTTTCCCAACCATGACGCGCCCGCTAAACGCCGCCACAAAAAGGCTCGAGGAGAGGCCGGCGGCGCAATCCGGAGAACGCGGCTCACGAAGACGATGCCACCATGAATCAGCCGAAAATCAAAAGAGATCCTGAAGGCACGAGGCGCCGCATCTTGCTCGCGGCGGCGGAAGAGTTTGCAAATGGAGGGCTGTTCGGCGCGCGGGTCGATCAGATCGCTCGCCGCGCGGAAACCAATGAACGAATGCTCTATTACTACTTCGGTAGCAAGGAGCAGCTATTCACCGCGGTACTCGAGCACGCGTTCAGCGCGCTCAACGAAGCGGAACGCACGCTCGAACTCAACGGAATCGCGCCGGTCGAGGCGGTTACGCGCCTCGCGCATTTCGTGTGGGACTACTACCGCGATCATCCCGAGTTGTTGAGGCTCATCAACAACGAGAATCTGCATGAAGCACGCTATATGCAGAAGTCCACGCGCATACGCGAAATGATCTCGCCGATCGTCGCCACGCTCGGCGGCATTCTCGAACGTGGGCAGCGCGCGGGACTGTTTCGCACGAACATCGACCCGCTGCGCTTTTACGTGACGCTCTCGGGCATGGGCTACTACATCGTGTCGAACCGTTTCACGCTCGAGGCGACGCTCGGCCGCGATTTCAGCAGCGCCGCCGAACGCAGCGAGGTGATTCAGATGAATACCGAACTGCTGCTCGCGTATTTGTTGAGAAAGTAACGGGCAGTGCCGCGGTGATCATGGCCGTGGCAAAAAATCAGTATCACGAACAAAGCGCGATAAAAAAGCCAACGGCCTCGAACGGGACCGTTGGCTTTTTATATGCTAGTGCAAGTTTGATGCTCAGGCTTCGACTTTTTCTTTCGCCGTTTTTGCTGCCTTGTTGTGCTCGAGAATGAAGTCGCGCAATTGCGGGTAAATGATCGTGCGCCAGCGGCGGCCCGAGAAAATGCCGTAGTGGCCGCATTTCTCCGCAGTGAAGTGACGCTTGTTCTTCGCCGGAATGCCGCTGCACAAGTCGTGCGCCGCGTAAGTCTGGCCGTCGCCCGAAATGTCGTCGAGTTCACCTTCGATCGTAAACAGCGCGGTCGTCGTGATGTCCTGCGGCCGCACCGGTTCGCCGTTGACGACCCACGTGCCCTCGGCAAGACGGAACTCCTGGAACACGACGCGGATCGTGTCGAGGTAATAATCGGCATCCATGTCGAGCACCGCGTTGTACTCGTCGTAGAAGCGGCGGTGCGCTTCAGCGTCGTCCTCGTCGCCGCGCAGCAGGCTCTGGTAGAAATCCCAGTGCGACGCCGCGTGACGCTCCGGATTCATCGCGACGAAACCGGTGTGCTGCAGGAAGCCGGGATAGACCTTGCGGCCCGCGCCGGGATAGTTCGGCGGCACCGTGAAGATCACGTTGTTCTCGAACCACTCGTACGAGTGCTGCGTGGCCAGCGAATTGACCGAGGTCGGGCTCTTTCGTGCGTCGATCGGGCCACCCATCATGGTCATCGTGCGCGGCGTGTCCTCGCCGCGGCTCGCCATCAGCGAAATGGCGGCGAGCACCGGCACGGTCGGCTGGCACACCGAGATCACGTGCAGATTCTTCGCGCCGATATGGCGAATGAATTCCTGGATATACGCGATGTAGTCGTTCAGACCGAACCAGCCGGCTTCTAGCGGCACCATGCGCGCGTCGAGCCAGTCGGTGATGTAGACCTTGTGGTCTTGCAGCAACGTGCGCACGGTATCGCGTAGCAGTGTGGCGTGGTGTCCTGACAACGGTGCGCAGACGAGCACGACCGGTTCGTCTTTCAATTGGCTGACAGCTTCGCTGTCGTCCGCGAAGCGCTTGAAGCGCATCAGACGGCAGAACGGCTTTTCGATGAACGTCTGCTCGACGATCGGAATGTTATGGCCGTCTTTGACAATCTGGTGAATATTGAACTCGGGCTTTTCGTAGTCCTTGCCGAGCCGGTAAAGCAGTTCGTAGCCGGCGGAAAGGCGCGTGGCGCCCGGAACATACGCTAGCGGACTGGCCGGATTCGCAAATGATTTCGATGCGGCCTGAGCCCAGGCGGTGAGGGGGCTCAACATCGCCCGCTGGAATTCATGAAATTGATAGAGCATGTTTGCTCCGTTTTAAGCGGTTCGCATGGGGCTTCGCAAACACGCGTGAGGCGTTGCGGCGGGCCATTGTGGTTGTAGGCACATTATTGTCGGCCGACAGTCAGATCGATAATATCGAATAAGGTAAATTTGTGCAATGCAACAATATTCGCATTCAGTGTACGCAAATTGTCACTGCGTCATGCTAATGGCGATGCTGCTCCGCCGCTATCAGGGCTTGCCTGAACCTCAAGCTCCATCGCGCGCGCCGGATGGCCGGTCGCCTGCGCCATCTCCTGCTCGTGCTTCATCAGGTTCAGTCCGGTGTTCACGAGCGCCACGTGGGAGAACGCCTGCGGAAAATTGCCGACGAGACGTTTATCGACCGGGTCGTACTCCTCGGACAGCAGGCCGACGTCGTTGCACAGCGCGAGCAGCCGCTCGTACATCTCGGTTGCTTCCTGCACGCGTCCCTGTAGAGCAAGGTTATCCACCATCCAGAACGAACACGCAAGAAAGGTGCCTTCTCCCGGTGGCAAGCCGTCGTCGTATTCCGTGGTGCGGTAGCGCAGCACGAAGCCGCCGTGCATCAGGTTCCGCTCGATCGCCTCGACCGTGCCCTTGATGCGCGGATCCTGCGGCGGCAGGAAGGCGACCAGCGGCATCAGCAGCACGCTCGCGTCGAGCTGATCGCTGCCGTAGTACTGCGAGAACGCGTTGAGCTGCGGATTCCACGCCTTCTCGCAGACCTCGGCGTGGATCGTGTCACGCGTCGCGCGCCATTCGTCGAGGGGGCCGTCGAGCTTGAACATTTCGGCCGAGCGGATCGCGCGGTCGAACGCGACCCACGCCATCACCTTCGAGAACGTGAAATGCTCGGGGCCGCCGCGCGTCTCCCAGATGCCTTCGTCGGGTTCGCGCCAGATCGTGCTCAGGTGCTCGAGCAGCGCGCGCTGCACGCTCCACGCGGTGACGTCCGCCTGCAGGCCGCCGACGCGCGCCAGATGCAGCGCGTTCATCACCTCGCCGTAGACGTCGAGCTGACGCTGCCCGACCGCATTGTTGCCGATGCGCACCGGTTTCGCGCCCTCGTAGCCGGGCAGCCAGTCGATTTCGGATTCGGGCAGGCGCCGCTCACCGCCGATGCCGTACATGATCTGCAACTGGTCCGGCGCGCCCGCCATCACGCGGCCGAGCCAGCTGCGCCAGGCGCGCGCTTCGTCGTAGTAGCCGCCGCGCATCATCGCAAGCAGCGTGATGGTCGCGTCGCGCAGCCAGCAGTAGCGGTAGTCCCAGTTGCGCGTGCCGCCGAGCCGCTCGGGCAGCGACGTGGTGGGCGCCGCGACGATGCCGCCGGTCGGCTCGTAGGCGAGCGCGCGCAGCGTGATCAGCGAGCGGCGGATCGGCCCGGCCCAGCGTCCTTCGACGGTGCCGCGCGCCGCCCATTCGAGCCAGTGGTTCTCGGTGCGCGCGAGCGACGTGTGCGGATCGCGCGCGGGCGGAATGCGCAGATGCGACGCCGCGTACGCGAGCGAGAACGGCACGCGCTCGCCCTCGGTTACCGTGAATTCCGCGACGGTCTTCATGTCTTCGCCGTGCAGTTCGACCGGCGTGCGCAGCACCGCGTTGTCGGGGCCGACGATCGCCTTGATGCCGCTGTCGTGCTTGAGCTTGTCGACCCACGGAATCGAGAAACCGTAGTCGAAGCGCAGCACGAGTTCCATCTTCATGCGCACGGTGCCGCGTTTGCCGACGACGATGCGGATCAGCTCCGACCAGCCGTTGCCGGGCGGCATGAAATCGATCAGCGTGACGGCGCCCTCGGGCGTTTCGAAGTCGGTTTCGAGGATCAGCGTTTCGCCGCGATAGCGCCGCGTGATGGTCGGCGCACCGTGCTCGCCCTCGGTGACGGGGGCGATCAGCCAACGGCCGTTGTCGGGCGAGCCGAGCAGCGCGGCGAAGCAGGCGCCCGAGTCGAAGCGCGGCCAGCAGAGCCAGTCGACGGAACCCTCGCGGGAGATGAGCGCGGCGGTATGGCCGTCGCCGATGAGTGCGTAGTCTTCGATGTGTGCAGGCATGGAAAGCGTGTCGGAAAACGAGTCGTTATTACGGACGGCCACAGCAGCCGCGCTTCGAGTGGGCGTTATTACCGGACCACGATCGGCAGTGTTTGGTTCACCGCACAGTGCGGCAAAACGCGGGTTGGAAAATTGTCAAATCCATGCATACAATTAAATTTCATGCCGATGTTCGGCGACCTGCCGGACTGCGAATCGGCCTTGCTCATGGCGGTTGCAGACGCCGTTTCCGAGGACGAAAGCCATGCTGAACCCTTCGAAATCCGATTGCATCACAATTCTCTCGGCCGCCAGCCAGCTTGCCGGCGACTCCATGTTGCCACTCGATCATGGCCGGCTCGGCCTGAGCCGCAACGGCCTGCTGGCTGCCGCCTCCTTCCTGGTCGAGCGGGCCTGCTTCCGGCGCTATCAGCAGGATGCTGATCATTATGCGGTCGGCGCGCTGTCGTTGCAGGGGCGCCTGCGGCTCGAACAGCTGGCGAACGGTTGAGCGGTAGGGCCGAGCGTTCGTAGCGCAGGTTCCTGGCGTATCCGCGCCGGCCATTCGCCGCATCCCTTCGTACCGCGCCTTCCCATTTCCTATCCGTATCTTCACGCCGCGTCGCGTCAGGTCGATCGTTCGCGTGGCGCGGGTATCGCGCGCGTCAATCTTGCGCGCGATACCCGCTTCCCGCATATGTCACGGCGTGACATTTGCCGCGCTCTCACACGGGCGAGTGGCGCTGGCACCCAGCGAACCTTCCCTTCGTGCGAAACCACCTCGATACCGGACGCAAATCTCGCGCCCGGCGTCGCGGCACCTGTCGCTCACAGATGCGACGAGCCCACGCCGAAGATCCCGATGATGCCGATGATGATCAGGTAAAGCGCGACGATGTAGTTCAACAGGCGCGGCATGATCAGGATCAGGATGCCGGCGATCAGCGAAACGAGCGGGCCCAGGCTGAGAGTGACGTTCATGGAGACTCCGTGGTTGAGACGCGTGATGCGCGATTGAGGAAACGATTGAAAAACGTCCCGCCGCGCGGGACCCAAGCCGCTGGCGCAGACCGTGCCGCAGCGATGGATTCACTGCATGATCCGACCTGACGCTCTTATACTGACTTCGACAACAACAACGTGGAACGACGCTCGATTCGCGGCGCGGCAGACCAGACACCGTTACAACCGCTCGTACCCCGGCTCATACGCGAGCCCGTACCAGACAACCGATGTCGAGGAGGTCTCATGCTTCACAGTCGCCGTGCCGTCGGGCGTATTGCCGTGCGCCCAGTTCCGACTTCCGTTTTTACTTCTGTTCTTGCCAGTGTTGCCTTTCAGGGTTCCCGTCCGCGTGGCGCTGGCCGCGCCGCTCCATCTGCCGTGGATTGCACGGCGGAAAGCACCGCCCGGCGCGCAACGCGGCCAACGCCGTTGCGGGCCGCCCGTTCGATAATAAGAGGTTTCGCGCTCATGGTTTCGATTGTTGCTTCGCACGCGTATGCGCAAGATTCTGGCCCGGTCCCCGCGGACGGCGTCTATACGATGCTGGTCGGTACTTACACCAGCGGCAGGAGCGAGGGCATCTACGTCTTTCGCTTCGATACGAAGACCGGCGCGGCGACCCAGGTGTCGGTCGCGCAGACGGTCAATCCGTCGTTTCTGGTCGTGAGCCGCGACCGCCGCTTCGTCTATTCGGTCAACGAATTGCCCGGTGACAACGGCCCGGCCACGCAGCGCGGCGGGATCAGCGCGTTCGGCTTCGATGCCGCGCGCGGGCAACTGACGTTTCTGAACAAGGTGTCGTCGGACGGCAATGATCCGTGCTATCTGAGCATCTCGGCGGACGGCAAGTATCTGCTGGGCGCGAACTATTCGGTCGCGCCCGATCCGGGCGGCAGTTTCGCGGTGTTTCCGCTGCAGGCGAACGGCCAGGTCGGCACCTCGGTGCAGACCGTGCATCACGAGGGCGGCGGTCCGGTGAAAGGGCGGCAGGACAACTCGCACGTGCATTCGACCGTGTTCTCGCCTGACGGCCGCTATCTGTTCGCGCAGGACCTCGGCGCCGACAAGCTGTACTCGTACCGCTACGCGCCGCAGAGCAGCGCCGGCGCGGGCCCATTCATCGCGACGGACTGGGGCTACACGCAGCAGAAGGCCGGCACGGGTCCGCGCCATCTGATCTTTGGCGCGGACGGCAAGCACGCGTATCTGACGAGCGAACTCGCGGCGACCGTCAGCACGTTCGACTACCACGACGGCAGGCTGAAGCTCGTGCAGACGCTGCCATTGAGCGAGCCTGACTTCAAGGGGAAGGTGGGCGCCGCGGCGATCCATATGTCGCCGGACGGACGCTTCGTGTATGCGTCCAATCGCGGCGACGCGAACGAGATCGTGATCTTCTCGGTCGATCCCGCCACTGGACACCTGAAGCAGATCGGCCGGCAGTCGAGCCTCGGCAAATCGCCGCGCGAGTTCACCATCGATCCGACCGGCAACTGGCTGATCGTCGGCAATCAGCTGAGCGACACGGTCTATGTGTTCAAGCGCGATCCGCAGACGGGGCTGCTCGATCCGAATCCGAAGCAGCATTTCGATCTCGGCTCGCCGGTCGACTTCAAGCTGGTATCACCGTCGTGATGCGCAGCACGCGCGGGTAAATGAAAAACGGACAGCTCACATCCTGAGGCTGTCCGTTTTTTCTTCCGGATCATCGCCGACCCGGTTAGCGATTCACCGGGCGCTCATTCCGCCGGCCCCGGCGCCAGCACTTCGCGGCTGCCGTTGATGCTCATCGCCGACACGAGGCCGGCCGCCTCCATCTGTTCGACGAGCCGCGCCGCGCGGTTATAGCCGATGCGCAACTGCCGCTGCACCGACGAGATCGAGGCGCGCCGCGTGCGTACGACGAACGCGACCGCTTCGTCGTACAGCGGATCGGCTTCCGCATCCGGCGCTTCGCCGAACAGGTCCTGGGCCGCGCCGCCATCGGCGGCCGGGCCGTCGAGAATGCCTTCCTCGTATTGTGGCTCGCCGAACTGCTTCAGATATTCGACGATCGCATGCACTTCCTCGTCGGCGACGAACGCGCCGTGCACGCGCTGCGGGTAGCCGGTGCCCGGCGGCAGAAACAGCATGTCGCCCTGGCCGAGCAGCGACTCGGCGCCCATCTGGTCGAGAATCGTGCGCGAGTCGATCTTCGACGACACCTGGAACGCGACGCGCGTCGGAATGTTCGCCTTGATGAGACCGGTGATGACGTCGACGGATGGCCGCTGCGTCGCGAGGATCAGGTGGATGCCGGCCGCACGCGCCTTCTGCGCGAGCCGCGCGATCAGCTCCTCGATCTTCTTGCCGGCGACCATCATCAGGTCGGCGAGCTCGTCGATGACGACGACGATCAGCGGCAGCGGCGCCAGCGGCTCGGGCGCATCGGGCGTCAGCGAGAACGGGTTGCCGAGCTTCTTGCCCTTCGCCTCGGTGTCGCGGATCTTCTGGTTGAAGCCGGCGAGATTGCGCACGCCAACGGCCGACATCAGCCGGTAGCGCTTTTCCATTTCGCCGACGCACCAGTTCAGCGCGTTGGCCGCGAGCTTCATGTCGGTGACGACCGGCGCGAGCAGATGCGGAATGCCTTCGTAGACCGAAAGTTCGAGCATCTTCGGGTCGATCATGATCAGGCGCACTTCCTCTGGCGTCGCCTTGAACAGCAGCGAGCAGATCATCGCGTTGATCGCGACCGATTTGCCCGAGCCGGTCGTGCCGGCCACCAGCATGTGCGGCGCCTTCGCGAGATCGGCGACGACGGGATGGCCGGTGATGTCCTTGCCCATCGCAAGCGTGAGTCGCGAGTGCGAGTTCTGGTAGACGCTCGCCTCGAGAATTTCCGAGAGGCGGATCGTTTGGCGCTTCGCGTTCGGCAGTTCGAGGCCCATGCAGGTCTTGCCCGGAATCGTTTCGACCACGCGGATCGACGTGAGACCGAGACCGCGCGACAGGTCCTTCATCAGACCGACGATCTGGCTGCCGCGCACGCCGAGCGCCGGTTCGACTTCGAAGCGTGTGATGACCGGACCCGCCGATGCGCCGACCACCATCACCGGCACCTTGAATTCCTGCAGGCGCTGCTCGATCAGCAGGCCGGTTTCGCGCAGCTTTTCATCCGGGATCGGTTCGATGTCGGCATCGGCGGGGGCGAGCAGATCGAGCGTCGGCAGTTCGACCATCGATGCGGCCGGCGCATGGAACTCGAAGCCGTTGACCGGCGCGTGGCAGGGCAGCGGCGGGCTGGCGGCGGGCTCGGCAGTGGGTTGGTCGGCGGATTGGACCTGCGGTTGCGGTGTTAGCGCGGGCGAAGACGACGGAGCCGGCGACGGAGCCGGCGACGGTTCGGCGGCCGGCGTGTTCGCGGCAGGCGTTGCGCTTGCGCCGACCGAAGGCTCGATGCTGGTCGCCGGCGCGGCGAAGCCCGGGAAACGGACTACGTTCGAGACGACGGCCGGTGCGGTTGCCGGCATAGCGAGATTCGCCGCACTCGTCGAAGTCGACGACGGCGAGTCGTTTGCGGTGGTGTTCGCGGGCTCGTTCACAGCGGGCAGGGCAGGGGCGTGCGACGTCGCGGGCTCACCTGACTGCGCACTTTCGCTGGCGAGTTCCGAGACCGTCGCGCCGGACCACGGCGGCACGCTTGCGCTCGACGGCGCGGCGGCCTCCGTCTGCGGCGAGTCCGCTGACGCGGCCGCGCGTTGAGCCGCGGCGGGGGCGAGCTTGCTCTCCCAAGGCACGAGCGTCTTGTCGATGACGATTTCGGCTGCCGGAGCCCGCGCTTGCGGAGGCGTCGCGGTGTCGGCGGTGGCCGGTTCGACGGTTCGCGCGGATTCCTCCCCCTGCGATTCCGGGACGCTGGTGTTGGTTGCTGTCTGCGTCGAATCGTTTTGAACCGCCGGTGCGTCTTCTTGCGAAGCATCGTCCCGTAGGCTGGCTGCGAAGCGCTCGAATGGCGTCGCCGTCGGCGACTCATGTTGCGGCGCGCTTGCGGCGGGTTCGGTGGCGGCAGGCTCAGCCACAGCGGATGCCGATGGCTCGACAACCGCGGATTCGACAGCCGCAGCAGCCACGTCGGCCACCGACTCGGTTGCAGTCGTCGTCTGCGGCGCAGCCGTAAGCGGCGCATGAATGACGGGCGGTTCGGTCGGCCATTGCGCAACCGCTTCGTTGCCGCCCTCGACCGACCTCTCGGACTCGGCCACCGCACGCTCAGCCGGCAACTCGACCGATGCGGTTTCTTGCTGCGACTGCGCCGGCGACACCATCCGCGCCGAACTCTCCACGCTCTGCGCCTGCGGCGCCGCAACCGTCTCGCCGTTTTCGACAGGTAGCACGTCCCGCTGCGCCGGTGGCACATCGAACGTCGTCGACGCACGCTCTGCATCGCCAATCTTCGTGCTATCGGCGCCACGGCTGCGCGCCAGGCTCACACCGGCCATGTCGGTCCAGCGCGCGGCGTTTTCCGCGATGCTGCGCAGCGTTTCCTCGACGCTCGCGGGCGGCGCGACCGTCGACGCGTTCGTCGTCGTTCCAGTGAAGTTCGGTGTAGGCCGGCGCACCGTCGACGGCGAGGTCACGCTATTGGCGCGCGAAGCGGCCGGGAACGGTTGACGCGGGGTCGCGCCGCGATTGAGCGGTGCGCTGCCGTCGGTCGGACGTGACAGCGACGACGGGCGGCTTGCGCGGCCCGCGGCATTCATCGATCCCGCTGTGATGCCGATACCGGCGCCCGAGGCGGCGGCGCGGCCCGCCATTGCCTGTGCCGCTCGCGCCGACACGCCGGCCGCGTTGGCGGCCGTCGCCGCCAACGCGGCACTGGAGCCGAACGACGCGGCCGCACGCTGATCTCCGACCGAACGCCGCCCGACCTGCGCAGCGCCATCACGAGCCGACATGCCCGATGCACCCGCCGCACCCAGCGATGCCGCCGCCGTCGCCGCGCGCGGCTCCGTGGTGCGCAACCAGCCGGCCGGCGCGACCGGCTCGGCCGGCACGAATGGTGCGGCGGATCTGTCCGCAGCCTTGTCCGCATGCAGCGCCTGCGTTGCCGTCGACGTTGCCGGGCGCGGCGACGCGCTCGACCCCGTCCGTAGCACCGGCTCGGTCTGCTTGACCGGCCCGCGCGCCGCGTCGGCGGCCGCATCGGCTCGCCCGCTTGCGCCGGCGCCACGGGCGGAAGCGTCCTTGCTAACCGCGATGCCAGCCGCCGCGGTGCCGGCAGCAGCGGCGGAGCCCGCGCCGCGCCCGCTCGCGGGCGGACGCCACACCGTCGGCCGCGCGTAGCGACCCTTGTTGTTGCGTGGCGCCATCGTGTTGGTAGCAGGCGACACATGCGACGGCGCGCCGTCGTCGACGCTGCGGTGGCGGCGCGCATCCTCGTCGCGCTTCGCGAGTCCCCGCGACAGACCGAGGCCGAACGCGCCGTCGGCCCAAACGGCGACGTCGCTCCAGCGGAAGTCGACGAGCCACGGCAGGCTGATCACGAGCAGCGCGAGCGCCGCGAGCGGCGTGCCGACATGGCCGAGCAGATGTCCAAGCCCCGCGGCGAGCGCATGACCGAAACCATTGATGCCGGCAACGCCGATCAGCGAGCCCTCGAGCGTGCAACTCGCGATCAGCACGCAGACGAAACCGAGCCACAGCCGGATCGTGCCGGGGCCGCGCAGACCCGCGCCGCCCGGCAGCATCGACTTCACGAGGCGCCACAAAAGAGGAATGAACCAGACGGCCGACCCGCCGAACCAGCCGAAAACTACCGTGTGCATACCAGACATCTACGAATGACGGAGCGCGCGAGAAGCGCAATCCGTCGAGTTTAAACGGCGCAGCGCGCGGCTTCGAAGGCCGGCGCAAATCCCGAACGCGGCGCAAACTCGCATCACTTGTCGCTGCGATCGAAAATCAGGGTGTCGCCGTTGTCGAGGATTAGCTGCATCTGCTGCGGCGCTCGCATCTGCACGCCGGTGCGATCGATGCGCTCGAGCGCATCGAGGAACGGCTTCTCGATGTCGCCGCCCGGCGAGACGCACGCCATGCGTGTGCCGGCGAGGGAACCGAAGCTCAGCTTGCCGTCCTTCAGCATGTACGAACCCATGAAGCGGTTGCAACCGGAAAAGCCGCTCGCGTGACGCCGGCCGCCTTCGGTCGACAACGTCAGCGTGAGCGGCTTCTGATCCTTCGACGGCACCGCGCGCGCCGTGCCGTCGGCGTTCTTCCACGAGCTCAACACCCAGCTGGTGTCGTCGAGCAGTTGCACGGCGGCGGGATTGAACGGATCAGGCGGCGGCGCCGACGAGTCCGGATGCTTCGGGATCGCGCAGGCACCGAGCAGCGCGGCGATGCTCAACGCGGCGACGGCCGTGCGCAGGCACGGAATGATGCGCGCAAGAGGTCGCGGGCGGGAGCGGATGAGCATGGCGTCGTTCCTGTTCAAACTGGCGAAGGCGTAAGGGTAACGTACTAAGCTTGTCGTGCGCGAGCGATGCTCGCGGTGACGTGATCGCGGCTGCGAACGTCGACGCGGCGGCACGGTTCCGCTCGACCGCCACGGCCTCGCGAGCGCACCCAAAGCGCACCCTGAGCGCCGCGCGGCAAGGGGCCCGCATGTTAACATCGCGGTCTGTCCAATCCCACCCTCATCCCGACTTTTATCTGGAGTTCCCATGCAGATCGGCCAACGGATCGGCACGCCCCTTTCTGAATCCGCGACGCGCGTGATGCTGCTCGGCGCCGGCGAACTCGGCAAGGAAGTGATCATCGCGCTGCAACGGCTGGGCGTCGAAGTGATCGCCGTCGACCGTTACCCGAACGCGCCGGGCCATCAGGTCGCGCATCGCGCGCATGTGATCGACATGACCGACCGCGCCGCGCTGCGCGCGCTGGTCGAGCAGGAGCGCCCGCATCTGATCGTCCCCGAAATCGAGGCGATCGCCACCGACGAGCTCGCCGCGATCGAAACCGAGGCGCTCGCCGAGGTGATCCCGACCGCGCGTGCCACCCAACTGACGATGAACCGCGAAGGCATCCGCCGCCTCGCTGCGGAAGAGCTTGGTCTACTGACCTCGCCGTACGCATTCGCCGATTCGCTCGACGAGCTGCGCGCGGGCATCGCGAAGGTCGGCTATCCGTGCGTAGTGAAACCGGTGATGTCGTCGTCGGGCAAGGGGCAGTCGGTGCTGCGCAGCGACGCCGACGTCGAACCCGCCTGGCAGTACGCGATGGCGGGCGGCCGCGTGAATTTCGGGCGCGTGATCGTCGAGGGTTTCATCGACTTCGAATACGAAATCACGCAGCTCACCGTGCGCGCGATCGACCCGGCGAGCGGCGCGGTCGGCACGTACTTCTGCGATCCGATCGGCCACGTGCAGGTCGCGGGCGACTATGTCGAATCGTGGCAGCCGCAGCCGATGCGCCCGCTCGCGCTCGAGCGTTCGCGCGAGATCGCGCACAAGGTGACGGCGGCGCTCGGCGGCCGCGGCCTGTTTGGCGTGGAACTTTTCGTGCGCGGCGACGACGTATGGTTTTCGGAAGTCAGCCCGCGTCCGCACGACACGGGGCTCGTCACGCTGTGCTCGCAGCGCTTCTCGGAGTTCGAGCTGCACGCGCGCGCGATCCTCGGCCTGCCGGTCGATACGTCGCTGCGTGCGGCGGGCGCGTCGGCGGTGATCTACGGTGGTCGCGACGAGGCCGGCATCGCGTTCGAAGGCGTCGCGGCCGCACTTGCGGTGCCCAATGCGGATCTGCGCCTGTTCGGAAAGCCGGAAAGCTTCGTCAAACGTCGCATGGGCGTCGCGCTCGCGACCGGCGAGAACATCGGGGAAGCGCGCTCGCGTGCCAGGCAGGCGGCGGCCGCGGTGCGGCCGGTGTCGGCGAACTAACGGGCAGGCGGCGAGGCGCGGCGCAAAAGTGTGCGGGACGCACACGAAAGAGCCCACCGCATTCGTTTCTGGTTTATCGAAGCAAAGAGATCGGAGTAGAGGATCGTATGGCGCTTGAATCTCGCAGCAATCCATGGCGCGGCGCGCTTCGCCGGGTCGGCGCACTCGGCGTGGCGTTCGCGCTGAGCGCCGGCATCAGCGGCTGCGGGCTCGCGGCCGCGCCGTGCCGGATCGCTTCGGCGGGACTGAAGATCGTGCCGGTGGTCGGCCACGTCGCCGCTGCGCCGACCGATGCGTGTGCCGGCGTGATCGATCCTTGAAGCGTCGTTGAGCTGTCCGTGAATCGCCCATGAGCTGCCTGTGACTCGGCCGTGACTCGGCCGTGGCTCGGCTGTGACCGGCGTCGCGGCCGGTGCTGCCCTCCCTGCCTGACCCCCGCAACAATCGAGGTATTCGATGAAGACATGGCGTGTTGCAATCCTCACGACAGCAGCATCGACGGTGGCCTGGCTGGCGGCATCTTCCGGCGGCGCATCGGCCGCGCCATTGCAATTCAAGCACATCGAGGGCAAGAACCATCAGACGCGCAAATACACCTGCGCGACCGGCAAGATCCTGCAAGTCACCTACTGGAACGCGCGGAACGGCCAGAGCTTCGCCGTGCTGCCGGTGAAAGGCGCGTCGATGCTGTTCGTCAACACGATCTCGGCGTCCGGTGCGAAGTACCAGGCCGGCAGCTATACGTGGTGGACCAAGGGTCCGCGCGCCAACCTGTACGACCTGACGAGCGGCGAAAATGCGCCGCCGATTCTCTCCGACTGCGTGACCGTGATTCGCTGATTTGCTGATCGGCGGACACGTGCACCGCATGCGGCGGCTTCACCCCCGACCGCCGCCTGCTTCTTCTCGCGCCTGGCTTCCTGTCCCCCGTGCCGCCTCGTGCGCTCGCGCGCATCGTTTCCGTTCGAGTAGTAAGCTGTCCGGCATGGCGTTCGCCATGCCGTTTGCCATGCCGCGCGCGCGAAGCGGTGTTTCGCGCGCAGCCGTCGTTGTCGTCTTCGATTGTCCGTTCCCCGAGTCATCAAGCGAGACCCTCAATGAAAGCATCGGACCTGTTCGTCAAATCGCTGGAAGCCGAAGGTGTCGAGTATGTGTTTGGCATCCCCGGTGAAGAAAATCTCGATCTGCTGGAGTCGCTGCGCCGCTCGAAAATCCGTCTGATCCTCACGCGCCACGAGCAGGCGGCCGGCTTCATGGCCGCCACCTACGGGCGGCTCACCGGCCGCACGGGAGTATGTCTGGCGACGCTCGGCCCCGGCGCGACCAACTTCGTGACCGCGGCCGCCTACGCGCAGCTGGGCGGGATGCCGATGCTGATGGTCACGGGCCAGAAGCCGATCAAATCGAGCAAGCAGGGGCACTTCCAGATCGTCGACGTGGTGCGGATGATGGAGCCGCTCACCAAGTACACACGGCAGATCGTGTCGATCGGCAACATTCCGGCGACGGTGCGCGAGGCGGTGCGCCGCGCCGAGGAGGAGCGGCCCGGCGCCACCCACCTCGAATTGCCCGAGGACGTCGCGCACGAAGAGGGCGACGGCAAGCCGATTCCGAAGAGCTACAGCCGCCGTCCGGTCGCCGAGGAGAGAGCGGTCGCGCGCGCGGTCGAGGCGATCACCGCCGCGAAGCATCCGCTGCTGATGATCGGCGCGGGCGGCAACCGCAAAACCACCACGAAGATGCTGCGCGAGTTCGTCGACCAGATCGGCATTCCCTTTTTCACCACGCAGATGGGCAAGGGCGTGATCGACGAATCGCATCCGATGTGGCTCGGCAACGCGACGCTCTCCGACGGCGATTTCGTGCACCGAGCGATCGAGCACGCCGACTGCATCATCAACGTCGGTCACGACGTGATCGAAAAGCCGCCGTTTTTCATGCGCAGCGGCGAGGCGGGGGAGAAGACCGTGATCCACGTGAACTTCCTCGGCGCCGAAGTCGATCCGGTGTATTTCCCGCAGATCGAAGTGGTCGGCGATATCGCCAACGCGGTGTGGCAGCTCAAGGAGAGCCTGAAGACGCGTCAGGAGCATTGGGACTTCACGCGTTTCAAGGAGATCAAGGAGCACTTCGAGGCGCATCTGGTGAAGGGCCAGCACGACGACCGCTTTCCGATGTACCCGGTGCGGATCGTCAACGACGTGTACGAGACCACGCCGGTCGACGGCATCGTGTGTCTGGATAACGGCATGTACAAGATCTGGTTCGCGCGCTACTACCGCGCGCACGAGCCGAATTCGCTGCTGCTCGACAACGCGCTGGCGTCGATGGGCGCGGGGCTGCCGTCGGCGATCGCGAGCAAGATCGTGCATCCGGAGCGCAAGGTGATCGCCGTGTGCGGCGACGGCGGCTTCATGATGAACTCGCAGGAACTCGAAACGGCGGTGCGGCTGAAGCTCGATCTGGTGATCCTGATTCTGCGCGACGACGCGTTCGGCATGATCCGCTGGAAGCAGGAGAACATGAACTTCCCGGACTACGGCATGACGCTTGCGAACCCGGATTTCGTCGCCTATGCGCAGAGTTATGGCGCGCAGGGGCATAGGATCGAGGCGGCCGAGCAGTTCGCGCCGCTGTTGCGCGAGTGCTTCGCGACGCCCGGCGTGCACGTGATCGACGTGCCGATCGACTATTCGGACAACGAGCGCGTGCTCAATCGCGAGATCAAGCGGCTGTCCGCGCGGCTTTGAGCATCCGTGCATCGAATCAAGGAGAGTGCGACATGTTGCAGAAAACCTATCCGTACTACCTGGCCAACGAGCCGGTGGCCGCCAACACCGATCTCGAAGTCACCGACAAATTCAGCGGCGAAGTCGCCACGCGCGTCGCGATGGCCGACGCGGCCGCGATCGACAAGGCGATCGGCCTGGCGGTCGATGCGATGCCCGCCATGCGCGCCTACCCGCCGTTCAAGCGCCAGGCGGTGCTCGAGCACTGCGTGAAGCGCTTTCGCGAGCGCTACGACGAACTCGCGCTCGCGCTGTGCATCGAGGCGGGCAAGCCGATCAACGATTCGAAGGGCGAAGTCACGCGCCTGATCGATACGTTCAAGGTCGCCGCGGAGGAGAGCGTGCGGATCGACGGCGAGATCATCAATCTGCAGATTTCGCCGCGCGCGAACGGGTATCACGGCTATGTGAAGCGCGTGCCGATCGGGCCGTGCTCGTTCATCTCGCCGTTCAATTTTCCGTTGAACCTGACCGCCCACAAGGTCGCGCCGGCGATCGCGGCCGGCGTGCCGTTCGTGCTGAAACCGGCGAGCCGCACACCGGTCGGTGCGCTGATCATGGGCGAAATTCTCGCGGAAACCGATCTGCCGAAGGGCGCGTTCTCGATTTTGCCCGCGCATCGCGACGGCGCCGACCTGTTCACGACCGACGAGCGCTTCAAGCTGCTGTCGTTCACCGGGTCGCCCGCGGTTGGCTGGGAGTTGAAGCGCAAAGCCGGCAAGAAGAAGGTGATTCTGGAGCTGGGCGGCAACGCGGCGGCGATCGTCGATGGCGATCAGGGCGGCAAGCTCGACTACGTGGTCGACCGGCTCGCGTTCGGCGCGTTCTATCAGTCGGGGCAGAGCTGCATCGGCGTGCAGCGGATTCTCGCGCACACGAGCGTCTACGACGCGCTGCGCGAGAAGCTGATCGCGAAGACGAAGTCGCTCGTGATGGGCGATCCGAAGAACGAAAAGACCTTCGTCGGGCCGATGATCTCCGAATCGGAAGCGAAGCGGCTCGCTGGCTGGATGGAGGGGGCGGTGCAGGCGGGCGCGCAGATCGTCGCGGGCGGCAAGGTCGACGGCGCGATGTTCGAGGCGACGCTGCTGGAAGGCCTGAAGCGCGACACCGATCTGTATCGCAAGGAGGCGTTCGGGCCGGTTGCGATACTCGAGCGCTTCGATGATTTCGAGGCGGCGCTCGCGCAGGTCAACGACAGCGACTTCGGCCTGCAGGCCGGCGTGTTCACCGATTCGCTCGCGCATGCGCATCGCGCGTGGGATGCGCTCGAAGTGGGCGGCGTCGTGATCAACGACGTGCCGTCGTTCCGCGTCGACAACATGCCGTATGGCGGCGTCAAGGATTCGGGGCTCGGGCGCGAGGGCGTGCGCTACGCGATCGAGGACATGACCGAGATGCGGCTGATGGTGATGCGCGAGACGTGGTGAGGGGCGATCTGACGTGAGCGGGGGCGGGCGACCGTTCGCAATGGGGCCGGTGCGGGCGCGGGGACGGCTGACGAACGCCGCGCGCCGCCCGCCGAAGTGCCCGGCTGTCACGCCACTGTCGTCTGTGCGCACTACGCTGCGACCGAAGCAACGGCCGCGAGCCGCCGGCCGGCCAGCCGTCACGAGCGTTTTTGCTGAAGTGCTACAATGCTCGGCTTTCGGCGGATGCTTCCGCCAGCCGGAGCCGGCCGCATTATCCGAACTCAGACGGGTCTCGCGCGGAACGACGTGGCTCCGCCTTCATCCTGATGCCCTCCGCGGTCCCGACCGCTGCCGCGCGCATCGCGCCACGCGCCTTTTTAGCGAAAGCCACCATGTCCGACACAGCCGTCACGCCCAGCACCGAGACTATTTGATCAATTCGGCCTCGCGCCCGACATCCTGAAGGCCATCAAGGAATCGGGCTACACGTCGCCCACGCCGATCCAGGCGCAGGCGATCCCGGTCGTGCTGGCGGGCCGTGACGTGATGGGCGCCGCGCAGACCGGCACCGGCAAGACCGCGAGCTTCTCGCTGCCGATCATCCAGCGTCTGCTGCCGCAGGCCAGTACGAGCGCGTCGCCGGCGCGCCATCCGGTCCGTGCGCTGATCCTCACGCCGACCCGCGAACTGGCCGACCAGGTCGCCGCGAATGTGCAGGCGTACGCGAAGCACACGGCGCTGCGCAGCGCGGTCGTGTTCGGTGGCGTCGACATGAATCCGCAGTCGGACCAGTTGCGCCGCGGCGTCGAAATCCTGATCGCGACGCCGGGCCGTCTGCTCGATCACGTGCAGCAGAAAACCGCGAACCTGGGCCAGGTGCAGATGCTCGTGCTCGACGAAGCCGACCGCATGCTCGACATGGGCTTCCTGCCCGACCTGCAGCGCATCCTGAACCTGCTGCCGAAAGAGCGCCAGACGCTGCTGTTCTCCGCGACGTTCTCGGGCGAAATCAAGAAGCTCGCCGCGACGTATCTGCGCAACCCGCAGACCATCGAAGTGGCGCGCAGCAACTCGACCGCGACCAATGTCACGCAGATCGTCTACGAAGTCGCCGAGGGCGACAAGACCGGCGCGGTCGTGCAGCTGATCCGCGAGCGTGGCCTGAAGCAGGTGCTCGTGTTCTGCAACAGCAAGATCGGCGCGAGCCGGCTCGCGCGCAGTCTCGAACGCGACGGCGTGGTCGCGACCGCGATTCACGGCGACCGCACGCAGAGCGAGCGCATGCAGGCGCTCGATGCGTTCAAGCGCGGCGAAGTCGAGGCGCTCGTCGCGACGGATGTCGCCGCGCGCGGTCTCGACATCGTCGAACTGCCGACTGTGATCAACTTCGACCTGCCGTTCAACGCCGAAGACTACGTGCACCGGATCGGCCGCACGGGCCGCGCGGGTGCATCGGGCGACGCGCTGTCGCTGTGCAGCCCGAACGAGCGCAAGCAACTGGCCGACATCGAGAAGCTGATCAAGCGTCCGCTCGACTTGCAGCGGCTGTCCGTCGAGGCGCCGGTGCGCCATCATCACGAGGACCGTCCGCCGCGCCGCGAGCGCAGCGAATCGCGCGACGAGCGCAGCCGCCGTCGCCCGGGCGGGGCGTCGGGTTCGTATGACCGTGCGCATCATCATCGCGCGCAACCGGTCGACGATTTCTTCCTGAAGCCGTACGAGCCGTCGCCGGCATCGGTGCTCAAGATCGAGGAGACGGCCGCGTCGAACTCCGCGCCGCAAAAGACGGCGCCGCAGCGGCCACTGGCCGCGTTGCTCGGTGGCTTCGGAATGCCGAGGAAGACGCCTTCGTCGTCGTAAGACGGGCTGTCGGGTTCAGAGCTCGGGGTGCAACGCCTCGAGCGTAAAAACGGTGGGGCCGCGCGGTTCGATGTCTCGGAAAACGCAGCAGGCTTCACGCGTGCGCATCATCGGGATGCGCGAATGTTCATCCGTTTTGCCCAGGCCGCGGTCGCGGCGCTGTAGAACTGCTCCAGCGTCGTGGGCGGCTCGCTTCCCAACTTCAGTCCCAGATGCCGTGCCGCCGCGCCTAGTGCTTCGAGCGGCTTGTCGCTATCGAGCGCGGTCGCGCCGTTCTGCTTGCTCAGTTTCTCGCCGTGCTCGTTGGTGACGACCGGCACATGCAGATACTCGGGCGTTGCCACACCCAGACAACGCTGCAGATAAATCTGCCGCGCCGTCGAATCCATCAGATCCGCGCCGCGCACGATGTGCGTGATGCCCGCGTCCGCATCGTCCACCACCACCGCCAGCTGATATGCCCACTGATCGTCCGCGCGGCGCAGCACGAAATCGCCGACCTCGGTCGCGAGATTTTGCGTCTGCGGACCCTGCCAGCGGTCGTCGAACGTGATCACGGCGGGCTCGCCGTCGGGTACGCGCAGGCGCCACGCGCGTGCCGGCTTGCCATGCAGACCCGTGCGGCAGGTGCCGGGGTAGGCGAGTGTAGTGTTGCGCGCGTGCGCGTGCAGCAGCGAATCGGCGATTTCCTTGCGCGTGCAGCCGCACGGATAGACGAGACCGGTCGATTTCAACTGCTCCAGCGCGTGCTGATAGCGCGCCATGCGCTGGCTTTGCCAGACCGGCGTTTCGTCCGCGCGCATGCCGAAGCGTTCGAGGGTCGCGAGGATGTCCTCGGCGGCACCCGGCACCGTGCGCGGTCCGTCGATATCTTCGACGCGCACGAGCCACGCGCCGCGCTGCGCGCGCGCGTCGAGCCAGCTCGTGAGCGCGCTGACCAGCGAGCCGAAATGCAGCGGGCCGGTCGGCGACGGCGCGAAGCGTCCGCGATAGGTCATGGTTTGGGGACGACAGGTGCGGCGCCCGCGTCACGGAGCCCCCCGGCTGTCATTACGCGGCGCACGCGGCCTTGCTGTCCGGATGGCACGCCGGACAGGTCTTGCCCGCGACGTACATCGGCGATTGCTGTTGCTCGGGCGTGACCACCGCGCGGCAGCCGAAGCATTGCGCGGTCGCGGTCGGTTCGAGTTGCGGATTCAGCGCGGTGCGGTAGTCGAACACGAAGCAGTCGCCGTGATAATGCGCGCCGCCCACTTCCTCGAAGTATTTGAGGATGCCGCCTTCGAGCTGGTACACGTTCTCGATGCCGACCTCCTTCATATGGATCGCGGCCTTCTCGCAGCGGATGCCGCCCGTGCAGAACGACACCACGGTCTTGTCTTGGAGATCGGCACGGTTGTTCTCGATTACCTCGGGGAATTCGCTGAACTTCGTGATCCGATAGTCGAGCGCGTTGTCGAACGTGCCGACGTCGACTTCGAACGCGTTGCGCGTGTCGAGCATCACGACCGGACGGCCTTCGTCGTCGTGACCGCGGTCGAGCCAGGTCTTCAGCGTCGGCGCGTCGACGAACGGTGCGCGGCCGAGCTCGGGGCGGATCGCCGGCTTTTTCATCGTGATGATTTCGCGCTTGAGCTTGACCAGCATGCGCGTGAAGGGCTGCTTGTCCGACAGGCTTTCCTTGAACTGCAGATTCGCGAACTTGCCTTCGAACAGCGCGTCGTGGCGAATGTAGTCGATGAATGCGTCGGTGTTCTCGCGCGTGCCGGCGATGAACAGGTTGATGCCTTCCGGCGCGAGCAGGATGGTGCCACGCAGGCCGAGCGCATTGCAGCGTTCGGTGACGAGCGGGCGCCAGGCGGCGGTGTCTTCGATGGTCGCGAATTGATACGCGGCGAGATTGACGATACTCATGTGTGTTCTGCGGTAAAGATGGCCGGCGTGGCGAGGGGCGGCGGGATGTGCCGCCGCTGTTGCGCCCCGTATGAGACCCGGGGTTTGACGCGCGGGTTCGCGCGCGTTTGCCGCGCGTTTGCCGCGCGTTTGCCGGTTAAATGGCCACGTCGAGAGAGGCGAAACCTCTATTATCCCTCAACCCGGCATTTTCCCCGACCTGGCCGAATGGCTAACGAGTTGCGCTAGCGCAAACAGCGCTCGCGCCGACCTCGTCCTGGCCGCATGGCCAACGCGCCGTTTTGACCTGAAATCCGCGGAAGGGTGGAGTTACAATGTCGCCCATGTCAGATCCCCGCTTCGTTCATCTCCGCGTTCACTCCGAATTCTCGATTGCCGACGGCATCGTGCGTCTCGACGACATCGTCGCGGCGGCGGCCAAAGACGGTCAGGGCGCGCTCGCGCTTACCGACCTCGGCAACGCGTTCGGCCTCGTCCGTTTCTACCAGGAAGCGCGTGGCAAAGGGATCAAACCCATTGCCGGCTGCGACGTCTGGATCACCAATCCTGACGACCGCGACAAGCCTTCCCGCCTGCTGCTGCTGGTCAAGGACCGCCGCGGTTACCTGAACCTCTGCGAATTGCTCAGCAAGGCCTCGCTGACGAACCAGTATCGCGGCCGCGCGGAAATCGAAGCCGGCTGGCTCGAATCCGGTCTGGGCGAAGGGCTGCTCGCCCTGTCGGGCGCGCAGCAGGGCGACATCGGTCTCGCGCTGGCGGCCGGCAACGAAGAGGCGGCGAAGCGCCACGCGCAGCATTGGGCGAAGGTGTTCCCAGGCGGCTTCTATATCGAGCTGCAGCGCTACGGCCAGCCTGGCGGCGAGCAGTACGTGCAGCAGGCGGTCGCGCTCGCGGCATCGCTGAAACTGCCGGTCGTCGCGACGCACCCGATGCAGTTCATGACGCCGGACGACTTCACCGCGCACGAAGCGCGCGTGTGTATTTCCGAAGGCGACATTCTCGCGAATCCGCGTCGCCAGAAGCGCTTCACGGCCGAGCAGTATTTCCGCACGCAACAGGAAATGGCCACGCTGTTCGCGGACATTCCTTCGGCGCTGGCGAACACGGTGCAGATCGCCAAGCGCTGCAATCTGACGCTCGAACTCGGCAAGCCGAAGCTGCCGCTCTTTCCGACGCCCGACGGCATGTCGCTCGACGACTACCTGGTGCAGCTATCGAAAGAGGGCCTCGAAAAGCGGCTCGAACAGTTGTATCCGGACGAGGCCGAGCGCGACGCGCAACGCCCGACGTACTACCAGCGCCTCGAATTCGAGTGCGGCACGATCATCAAGATGGGCTTTCCGGGCTACTTCCTGATCGTCGCGGACTTCATCAACTGGGCCAAGAACAACGGCGTGCCGGTCGGGCCGGGCCGGGGTTCGGGCGCGGGTTCGCTGGTCGCCTATGCGCTCGGCGTGACCGATCTCGATCCGCTGCGCTACAACCTGCTGTTCGAACGTTTCCTGAATCCGGAGCGGGTGTCGATGCCCGACTTCGATATCGACTTCTGCCAGCACGGCCGCGATCGCGTGATCCAGTACGTGAAGGAGAAATACGGCGCGAACGCGGTGTCGCAGATCGCGACGTTCGGCACGATGGCGGCGAAGGCGGCGGTGCGCGACATCGGCCGCGTGCTCGATCTCGGCTACATGTTCACGGACGGCATCGCGAAGTTGATCCCGTTCAAGCCGGGCAAGCACGTGACGATCGCCGACGCGATGAAGGAAGAGCCGCTGTTGCAGGAGCGCTTCGACAACGAAGACGAAGTGCACCAGCTGCTCGAACTCGCGCAGCGCGTCGAAGGCTTGACGCGTAACGTCGGCATGCACGCGGGCGGCGTGCTGATCGCGCCGGGCAAGCTGACCGATTTCTGCCCCTTGTACACGCAGGGCGACGAAAGCGGCGTCGTCAGCCAGTACGACAAGGACGACGTCGAAGCGGTCGGCCTCGTGAAGTTCGACTTTCTGGGCCTGACCACGCTGACCATTCTGGATTGGGCCGAGCGCTACATTCGCCGCCTCGATCCGTCGAAGCAGGACTGGTCGCTCGCCCAGGTGCCGCTCGACGATCCGGCGTCGTTCTCGATCCTGAAGAAAGCGAATACGGTCGCCGTGTTCCAGCTGGAAAGCCGCGGCATGCAGGGCATGCTGAAGGACGCGCAGCCCGACCGCTTCGAAGACATCATCGCGCTCGTTGCGTTGTACCGCCCGGGTCCGATGGACCTGATCCCGAGCTTCTGTGCGCGTAAGCACGGCCGCGAGGTGGTGGAATATCCGGACCCGCGCGTCGAACCTGTTCTGAAAGAGACCTACGGCATCATGGTCTACCAGGAGCAGGTGATGCAGATGGCGCAGATCATCGGCGGCTACTCGCTGGGCGGTGCCGACCTGCTGCGTCGCGCGATGGGTAAGAAAAAGCCCGAGGAAATGGCCAAGCACCGCGAAATTTTCGCGGAAGGCGCGGCCACCAACGGCCTCACGCGCGAGAAGTCCGACGAAATCTTCGACCTGATGGAGAAGTTCGCGGGCTACGGCTTCAACAAGTCGCACGCGGCCGCCTACGCGCTGCTTGCGTACTACACCGCGTGGCTGAAGGCGCACCATCCGGCCGAATTCATGGCGGCCAACATGTCGCTCGCGATGGACGACACGGACAAGGTCAAGATCCTGTTCGAAGACTGCCTCGCGAACAAGATGGCCGTGCTGCCGCCGGACGTGAACCTGTCCGCGTATCGCTTCGAGCCGGTCGCCGAAGCCGACGGCAAGCGCTCGCGCACGATCCGCTACGGTCTCGGCGCGATCAAGGGCAGCGGCCAGAACGCGATCGAAGAAATCCTGCGCGCGCGCGAGGAAGGCCGCTTCATCGACATCTTCGATTTCTGCAACCGTGTCGATCGGCGCATCGTCAATCGTCGCACGATCGAGGCGCTGATTCGCGCCGGCGCGTTCGACACGCTGCATCTGAACCGCGCGCAGCTGATCGCGTCGGTGTCGCTCGCGATGGAAGCGGCCGAGCAGGCGGCGGCCAATGCGCTGCAGGCCGGCCTGTTCGACATGGGCGACGCGCCGTCGCAAGGCCACGAACTCGTCGACGAACCGGAGTGGCCGGAAAAGCGCAAGCTGCAGGAAGAGAAGGCCGCGCTCGGTTTCTACCTGTCGGGCCATCTGTTCGATGCATACAAGGACGAAGTGCGTCGCTTCGTGCGCCAGAAGATCGGCGAGCTGAAGGAAGGGCGCGACAAGCTGGTCGCGGGCGTGATCGTGTCGCTGCGCACGCAGATGACCCAGCGCGGCAAGATGCTGATCGCGCTGCTCGACGACGGCACCGGCCAGTGCGAAGTGACGGTGTTCAACGAGGTCTTCGAAGAGCACAAGCAGTTGTTCAAGGAAGACGAGCTGCTGGTCGTGCAGGGCCAGGCGCGCAACGACGCGTTCACGGGCGGCATCCGCTTCACGGTCGAAACGGTGATGGATCTCGGCCGCGCGCGCTGCCGTTACGCGGACTCGCTGAAGGTGCAGATGAACGGCAACGCGGACGCGCAGGCATTGCGCCGGGTGCTCGAAGCGCACACCGCCGGCAAGGACGAGCCGTCCGCCACAGCCGCGCCGGCGGCCGCGCCGCGCGGCAATGGCGGTGGGCGTGGCGGCTTCGGCGGCGACGGCGGCCGTCAGCGTCAAGCGGTGCAGATTCCGAACGGGCTCGCGGTGCAGGTCGTTTATCGCAGCGAGCATGCGCAAGGCGAAATGCGTCTGGGCGACGCGTGGCGCGTGAAGCCGACCGATGAACTGCTCGCCGCGCTGCGCGGCGAGTTTGCGGGAAGCTCGATCGAAATCGTGTATTGAGCGCGGTCCGCGGTATGGATGGGCCAGTGCCGCGTGTACCGGCTCGCCTTACCGCCCGCCCGTTTTTTCCAGGCGCGCGAGCTTCAGAAACCGGTAGTACACCGTCTCCGCATTGAACAGCGCGATCATCAGCCCGGTGCGGCCATCCAGAAAACCGCGCCGCAGCAGATAAGTCCGCACGAACGCCCACAGGCCGCGCCCGAGCGCGAGTCGAATGCTGCCTTTCTGCCCGGCCTCGTAACGCTGCCGCGCGCCGGCCGTCGAATACGCGTCGAGCTTGCGCAGCACACCCTCGTAGTCCTCGTACGAGTAGTGCATCAGCTTGCCGGTCAGGCGTTGCGCGGGCGTGTCGAACACGAGGCGCTCGTGCACGAGGTCGTCGGAGAAGCGCGCGGTGCCGCGTTTGAAGAGGCGCGGAATCCAGTCGGGATACCAGCCGCTGTGATGAACCCAGTGGCCGCAGAAGCTCGACAGACGGTCCACCGCGTAGACGTCGGCGGCGGGCGCGGCGAGCGTCGCGCGAATCGATGCGGCAAGTTCCGGCGTGACGATTTCGTCGGCGTCGAGCGAGAGGATCCAGCTGGTGGTCAGTGCATCGACCGCGCGGTTCTTTTGCGGGCCGAAGCCCGGCCAGTCCGTCTGTTCGATGACACGCGCGCCGTGCGCGCGAGCGATGTCGGCGGTGCCGTCGGTGCTGCCGCCGTCGATCACGACGATCTGGTCGGCAAAGGCCACGGCCTGCAGGCATTCGGCCAGCCGCGCCGCCGCGTTCCGCGGTGATGATGGCAACGCCAAGAGTGGTTTCTTGCATACCTGAGTTGCGTGGAGGACGAAGTGACGGAGAGGGTCGCGACCCGGCAATCGAGCAGCGAGTATACACATCTCATCCGTCCCCACACCACGGCACCGATCCGCCAGGCGTTGCGCGCATGCCGTCGCGCGCCGAGCGCCGGCCGTCATCTGCAACCGATTACAATGCTCTTTTTTGATATTTCACGTGGCCGTCCGATCATGCGCCGCGTGCTCGCCGTTCCGCATTTCCAGAGGATTCCTTGAGCGCGAAGCCAACGTTAAGCAAACCCATGGGTGCAGGCGATGCGTCGTCGCCGGCCGTCGTCCTGCGGCGCCTGTGGCCTTTCATCAAGCCGCTGCTGGGGGTCGGGGTCGGCGCGATCATCGCGATGGCGGTGAGCGCCGGCACCGACGCCGCCATTCCCGCGCTGCTCAAGCCGCTGCTCGACAAGGGCTTCGGCTCGCACGCAGTCGACACGACCAAGTGGCTCGTGCCGATCGCGGTGATCGGCCTCGCGCTGATTCGCGGCGTGTCGCAGTACGCGTCCGGCTATCTGCTCGCGTACGTGTCGAACAAGATCCTGCTCGAGCTGCGTCTGAAGATGTTCGACCGCATGATCCACACGAGCGTCGCGTTCTTCCAGCGCGAAACCGCGAGCACGGTGATCAACGCGATCGTCTTCGAGGTCAATCAGATCCTGAACGTGCTGCTGAGCGTGATGGTCACGCTCGTGCGCGACTCGCTGACGGTGATCTTCCTGCTTGGCTATCTGTTCTATCTGAACTGGCGCCTGACGTTGATCGTCGCGGTGCTGCTGCCGGGCATCGGCTGGCTGGTCGGCAAGATCAATCGCCGGCTGCGGCGACTGAACCGCGAGCACCAGCTGCTCACCAACGAGCTGTCGTATATCGTCGAAGAAACGGTGGGCGGCTACAAGGTCGTCAAGGTGCATAACGGCGAGCAATACGAGACGGACCGCTTCACCGCGATGAGCCGGCGCCTGCGCGGCTACGCGATGCGCATGACGGTGTCCGGTGGCCTCGCGCAGCCGTTGACGCAGTTCCTGGCGTCGATCGCGCTCGCGGTCGTGATCACGATCGCGGTGGTGCAGTCGTCGTCGGATCAGACGACGGTCGGCGGCTTCGTCGCGTTCGTCACGTCGATGCTCCTGATCATCTCGCCGCTCAAGCATCTGATGGACGTGAACCAGCCGTTGCAGCGCGGCATGACCGCGGCCGAGCTGATCTTCGGCCTGATCGACGAGCCGGCCGAGCCGGAAGGCGGCGGCAAGCCGCTCGCTCACGCGCGCGGCGAGGTCGAGTTCCGCGACGTGTCGTTCATCTACGGCACGAACTCCACGCACAACCGCCATACGCTCGACCAGGTGTCGTTCAAGATCGCGCCGGGCGAGATGGTCGCGCTCGCGGGTCCGTCGGGCAGCGGCAAGACCACGCTCGTGAACCTGTTGCCGCGCTTCTTCGATCCGACCGGCGGCGCGATTCTGGTCGACGGCGTCGCGCTGCCCGAGTACGACCTGCACGCGCTGCGCAGCCAGATCGCGATGGTGAGCCAGGACGTCGTGCTGTTCAACGACACCATCGCGCACAACGTTGCGTACGGTCAGGAGGTCGATGCGGAGAAGGTCAAGGCGGCGTTGCGCGCGGCTAACCTGTGGGACACCGTGCAGGCGATGCCGCAGGGCATCGAGACGCTCGTCGGTGACAACGGCATGATGCTGTCGGGCGGCCAACGCCAGCGTCTCGCGATCGCGCGCGCGATCTACAAGAACGCGCCGATCCTGATTCTCGACGAAGCGACGTCGGCGCTCGATTCCGAGTCCGAGCGCCACGTGCAGGCGGCGCTCGAAACGCTGATGAAAGGCCGCACCACGCTCGTGATCGCGCACCGCCTGTCGACGATCGAGCGCGCCGACCGCATCCTCGTGATGGAGGCGGGGCGGATCGTCGAGCGCGGCAGCCATCGCGAGCTGCTCGAGCACGACGGCTTGTACGCCCATCTGCATCGCATCCAGTTCCAGCAAAGCCCGGTTTGATCCGGCACATTGCGAACGGGAGCGCGGGCCGGTGTTGCGTTTAAGTCTCAATTTATTGCGCTTTTTCGGCGCTAATCGCATGCTGGCGGGCAATCACGGTCCGCCTCGCGGAAATCGACTGCCCATGTCTCACGACGATCCGAGCAAGCCGCTCGTCTCCATCGCGCTCGCGACGTACAACGGCCGCACTTATCTGCCCGAGCTGCTGGCTTCGCTCGAAGGGCAGAGCTGGCCCCATCTCGAAGTCGTGGTATCCGACGACGCCTCCTGCGACGGCACCCGCGAACTGCTCGCGTCCCATACGGGACGCGTGCCGGTGCGGCTCGTCGGCGATGGCACGCGGGCCGGCATCGTCGGCAATTTCGAGCGCGCGCTCGCCGGCTGCCGCGGCGACTACATCGCGCTCGCCGACCAGGACGACGTCTGGGCGCCCGAGAAGGTCACCGATCTGATGCGCGAGCTGCGGCGCGTGGAAAGCGCGGGCGACGCCGCCGCGACGCCGGCGCTCGCGTTCTGCGACATCGAGCTCGTCGACTCGACGCTGTGCTGTATGTCACGCTCGCTGTTCGATATCACCGCGAAGTCGCGCTGCGCGACGCGACTGCGCGATTTTCTGCTGAGCAACCATGTGCCCGGCTGCGCGATGCTCGTCAATCGCGCGACGCTCGAACGTGCGCTGCCGTTCCCGCCCGGCATCGTGATGCACGACTGGTGGCTCGCGATGGTGGTCGCGTCGTTCGGCGAGATTCGCCACGTCGCGGCGCCGCACCTGAAGTATCGGCAGCATGACGGCAACGCGGTCGGCGCGAGCGCGACCAACGAGCGCGGCGCGGCGCGCGACGAATGCGGCGCCGAGGCGGCACGACGGCGCGGCGCGAGCCGGCAGCGGCAGATCGAAGCCATCGCGGATCAGGTGCGGGTGTTCGTGCGACGCTTCGGCGCCGAGCTGCCCGTCGATGCGCGTCACGACATGTATGCGTTTTCGCGCGGTGTCGCGAGCTGGCGCGGCGCATTCGAGTTCGTGATGATCAGCCACACCGGCGAGACCTTCGTGCGCTCGGTGAAGATCCTGCGGCGCTTGCGCGCGAGCGTGCTGAGCTTCGGCGTCGAGGTGCGAAGGCCGAGTCTCGCGCGACGCTTGCGGCAGCGGCGGGGCGCGTCGCGCGGACTTTCCTGACCCATGTGGCGTCGCCAGGCACCGCGAGACCGTATCGTCGTCTTCAGGCCTTTCTGCCCCGCACGACCCCCTTGATCCAGATGCCCGGCGCGTAGACCATCGGGCAACTCGCATACAGGAACATCCGAATCCGCAGCCCGAGCTTCACGCCGGCGCTGCGCGTCACCAGCCCGAGGCGTTCGCCGAGGCTGCCCGCTTCGAACATCGCATGGATGAACTGCTCGCGCGCGAGCTTCGGCGCCATCGCCGCGCGCATGCGTTCACCGACGCCGGCGATCTGAGCGTCGCGCTGCAGTTGCGCGAGCTCCGCGAGTCCGTAGCGATTGCTTTGCCGCATCCGCGCGATCAGCTCGTCGACCGACTGGTAGCGGCGCTTGCGCGAAAGTCCGCCGCGCCGATAGCGCACCAGCGGCTCGCGCAGACTGATCGCGCCGCCCGACAGGATCGCGCGCAGCACCATGATCTGATCCTCGGCCGCGGCGCCCGGCAGCATCGGCCCGAAGCGCTCGATCAGGCGTCGCGACCACGTATGTGCCGCGCCGATCAGCCATGGACGCTCGACGAGCCAGTCGTCGAAGCTGCGATAGCGATCGAGCTCGGTCGGGCTCACGCGCTCGTGCACGTGACCCGCTTCGTCCATGTCGGCGAGATCGGTGGCGATCAGGTCGGGGCGGCGCCCATGCGCGAGCCAGCAGTCGACGACGCGCTCGCAGCGCTCGGGCGTCGACATGTCGTCGCCAGCGGCGACGAACAGCAGTTCGCCGTGCGCGAGCTGCGCGAGTTGCGACAGGTGCGCGCTGATGCCCTGGTTCACGGTATTGCGCCGTGCGATCACGCGATGCGGGCCCGCGTAGCCGGCGAGCGCCGCTTCGATCGCGGCGTAGGTGGCGTCGCTGGACGCGTCGTCGGAGACGATGATTTCGAGCGGCTCGTAGGTTTGCGCGAGCGCGCTGCGCACGGCGTCGCCGATCTGCTCTGCCTGGTTGTAGGCGATCAGCAGCATCGAGACGAGCGGGCGGGTGGTGTCGACGGTTGCGGCGGACGGCGGGCTATCGGTCATGGAGTCGGGACGAAGGCGATTGGCCTAGATTCTAGCCGCTGACGGCCGCGCCGCGCGACGCACGCGGCAAACCCGGGCACCCCGAGCTGAGCCCGGCGAAACCCATCCTTTACAATTGCCGCTGCCCCGAAACTGCGCACCCACGGCCTCGCCCGCGCGTGCGCCTCAACGAGACCGATCCTTGTCAGAGCCAACCCGCGACGCAGCCCTCGACCCGAACCGCCGCCCCCTCACCGACATCGCGCTGACCGCCCAGGCGCTGAAGAACAGCGGCGGCGCCGAGCGTTACACGCGCGACGTGATCGCCGGCCTGCATCGCATGGGTTTGCGCCCGACGCTGTTCGCGCGCGAGATCGACCGCGCGCTGCCCGAGGCCGCGTGGATCGATGCGCAGCCGCTCGACGTACGCTGGGCGCCGCGCAAGCTGCGCAACCTCGCGTTCGACTGGCGTCTGAAGCAGCGGTTGAAGCGGCATCGTCCGGCGTGCGTGTTCTCGATCAATCACTCGACGCATGCCGACGTCGCGTTGTGCGGCGGCACGCATCCGGGTTCGCTCGAAGCCGCGGGCCGCGCGCCGCGCCGCAGCGACGAATGGCAGATCGAGCTCGAGCAGCGCGTCTACACGCGGGCGCGCTCGATCGTCGCGCATTCGCAATTGATGAGCCGCGAGTTGCAGCGTTTTTATGACGTGCCGGCCGCGCGGATCGACGTGCTTTATCCGCCGGTCGATACCGCACGCTTCAGGCCGCTCGACCCCGCCGCGCGCGCGGCCGTGCGCCGCCAGCTCGGCGTGCCCGACGATCGCGTGATGTTCGTGTTCTCGTCGACGAGTCACGAGCGCAAAGGCTATCCGCTGCTCGAAGCGTTTTTCTCGCGCACGACGCTGCCGGTCTGCCTCGTCGTCGCGGGACGCCCGGTGCCGAAAACCGGCGACACAATTCGTTACGCGGGTTACAGCAAGGAGATCGAAAAACTGTTCGCGGCCGCCGATTTTACGGTCGTCGCGTCGGCGTACGAGCCGTTCGGGCTCGTCGGCGTGGAGTCGGTGATGTGCGGCACGCCGCTCGTGATCGCCGACAACGTCGGCTCGGCGGAGACGGTGACCGGTGCCGCGAAGATCGAGTTCTCGCGGCAGACCGCGGGCAGTTTCGAGCGCGCGATCGAGCAGGCGGTCGAGCGCGTGAAGAGCGGCGCCGCGCGCATCGCGACGCCGCGCGACAGCCTCGTGTACGACCCGAGCGTCGACGCGCACGTCGCGGCGCTTTACGAGGTGTTCACGCGGGGATGAGGGCGGCGCTCCGCGCTCGGGTTGCCGCTTCTCGTCAAATCAAAATCAATCGCGCGGCTGCGTCTCGGGCACGAGCGCGGCTGGCGCCGGCGTGGTCCGCGCATCGCTTCGCAACTCGCGCTTGCGTGCATCGATCACCGCCAGCAGCGTCGCCACCAGCGAGGCGAGCAGCACCGCCACCATCATCGGCACCAGCACGTCGATAGTGAGCCCGAAGATCACCGTGCTCGCCGCGACCGCGAGACCCGCGTACGACGCGGCGCGAATCGCCGGATCGGTCGCATGCCGGTGTCGCCAGAAATACACCGTGATCCCGTAGTAGAACAGCAACAGGCAGATCACGCCGACCGCGCCCATCTCGGCGAGCGTCGAGAAAAAGTCGCTATGCGCGCGCTCGTTGACGATCTCGGCCTTCACTTCGCCGCGCTTCGCCATCACGCCGAGCTCGTCGACCAGATGGCCTTTGCCGACGCCCCACACCGGATGCCGCTCGAACATCATCCGCGACGCGTTCCACAGTTGCAGGCGCAGGCCGGTGGCCGTGTCGTCCTCGCCCTTGCGCATCATCGACACGTCGTTCGGCACCTCGGCAAAGCGCTTCTGAACCCGTTCGGTCGACAACAGACCGCCCGCCCCGATCACGATGACGAGCGTCGCGATCAGCAGGCGCTTCTTGTGCGTGAACCAGTGGTACTGCATGCCGAGCAGCACGACGAACACCGGCACGGCGACCCAGCCGCCGCGCGAGCCCGACAGAAACGATGCATAGCCGCCCGACACCAGCGCGAGCACGCGCGGCACCAGCACGCGCCAGTCGCGCGGATTGTCCCAGCCAAGCGTGAACACCGACAGGAACCCGAGCAGCAGCGCGGTATCGCCGAACGGAATCGCGTTCGTGTACGAGTTGTTCAGCCGGTTCGCGTCGGTCCAGCCGCCGGGCGGCTGATCGATGAACGCCCATGCGCCGACCGCGAGCGCGCCGGCCGCGCAGCCCCAGCCGATCAAGCGCAGATTGCGCGACGGCAATTGCCGCAGCAGCAGGAACACCAGAAGCGCGAGCACGAAACGCGACGCATTGTCGAACTCGCGTGGCAGCCAGTAGCCGAGCACCAACTGCTGCGCGCCGATCCCGACGACGAACGCGAGCATGCCGATGGTGAACCAGCGGTAGGTCCGCAACGCGGAGAAATAGCCCGGCATGCGCCGGTTGACGATGGCCGCGCCGAGCGCGAGCGCGACGAGCGCGAAAAAGCAGTAGCCGGTGCCGCCGCGCCACACCAGATTGACTGCCGGCGCGAGAAACAGCAGAGCCGACGTGAGCCAGACCAGACTGGAAGCAAAAATCATAGATCTACGTTATCGATGAAAACACTACCGTTCCGGTGGTGAAATTGCAGGGGGACGCCGGACCATTTGAGTTTCTCAAGACGGTAGAGCGATCCGGATTATAACCATGCGCTTCCTTGCGAAATGCTTGCTGCCGAACGCGGGGAGGTTGCGCTGGTCCGCGGCATGCGGGTGGGGCGGGCGCGGGTGGCGTCTGTCGTGCGAGCAGGCGGGGGCGGTACAATCGCGCGACATTCATGGCCGGGGCGCGGCGCATGCCGCGCCCCGCGCCCAGCTCAACGGACCGACTCGATGTTCTCAATCATCATCCCGACCTGGAACAACCTGCCTTATCTGCGCCTCGTGATCAAAAGCCTGCGCCGTCATTCGACGCATCCGCACCAGCTCATCGTGCACGTGAACGACGGTTCGGACGGCACGCTCGCGTGGGTGCGCGACGAGGGCATCGAGCACACGGCGTCGCCCGGCAATATCGGCATCTGCCACGCGGTCAATATTGCGGCGGCGCGCGCGACGCAGGATTACATCGTCTACATGAACGACGACATGTACTGCTGCCCCGGCTGGGACGACGCGCTCGTCAAGCGTCTCGCGCAGATGCCGGCCGACAACCTGTTCATGTTGTCGGGCACGATGATCGAGCCGGTCGATTCGGGCAATCCATGCGTGGTCGTGCGCGACTTCGGCCGCGACGCGCAGGCGTTTCGCGCCGACGAGCTGGTCGCCGCCGCGGCCGGTCTCGTGCGCGCCGACTGGCGCGGCGCGACGTGGCCGCCGACGCTCGTGCATCGGGACTGGTGGTTCAAGGTGGGCGGCTACAGCAGCGAACTGAGCCCCGGCATGAGCAGCGACAACGATTTCTCGATGAAGCTGTGGGACGCGGGCTGCCGCGTGTTCGTCGGCGTCGGCGACAGTCTCGTCTATCACTTCCAGCAGAAGAGCACCGGCAAGATCGTGAAGAACGACGGGCGTCGCCAGTTCCTCAACAAGTGGGGGATGACACAGGCGACCTTCGACCGCTATTACCTGCGCCGCGGCACCGCCATCGACGGCGCGCTCGCGGTCAGCGAGCCCGAGCGCACCGGCCGGCTGCGCCGTGCGCTGCTGAAGTCGCGCATCAAGCGCGCGTTGGGCTGACGGGCGTCGAGCCGAAAACGGCTGCTTGACGCGCTGCGTGTGTCAAACGCCGCGCGTTACGAGCGGCAGCACCGTCAGATCCGGATGCGTGCCGTCGACGATGCTGCGTCCCACGTGCACCGCTTCGGAGAGCGCGTCGGCGAGGCTCGCGAAGCTCTCCTCGCCGTCCGCGTGAAACGGCACCGCATGGCCGGGAAGCTGGGGGTTGGCGCCCGGATGGCAGACGTAGCCTAGATACGTGTAGCGGCTGGTTTTCGCGGCCGCATCGGCGGCATGCGCCGGGTCGGGCGGATCCTTCGCGACAGGTGACACGTGTATCTCGAAGCCCTCGTATTGCACCGTCTGCCAGCTTGCGGTTTGGTCGGCCATGACCGCCTCCGTCCGGGTCTGTCCTGTCCAAAAGTCTAGGTGATTTGCCGCCAAAACGCGCGGGCCGCCGGCTACGGCCAAACCATGACGGCTTCGACTATGGAGGCGCTCCTGGGAAGTGGGTTGATGAAGCGCATTCTGCTGAGATCGGCGACGTTTTGATAATTGGGCCGCAGTTGGAGAGATTTTCGTTTAATTTTTGAAATTAGGCGGTCTGCAGGATCGCGTCCGCCAGAACGCCCCGGCTGGTTCTCCTCGGATAAAATGTTGCGCTTTGCCTAAATCCGACTTCGCTCATGTGGTTCAAAAACCTTCAGCTGCACCGTCTGCCCGCGCCGTGGTCCGTTAACCCTGAACAGATGCAGAAGTGGCTCGCGCCGTACGCGTTCGCGCCCGGCCAGAGCATCGAGATGCAGGCCCAAGGCTGGGCGCCCCCGCGCGACGGCGACTCGCTGGTCTACGCAATGAACGGTCAGATGCTGCTGACGTTCCGTGCCGAGAAGAAGCTGCTGCCCGCGTCGGTCGTCACCCAGGTCACGCGCGAGCGCGCGGCCGAGCTCGAGGAGCAGCAGGGCTTCAAGCCGGGCCGCAAGCAGATGCGCGATCTGAAGGAGCAGGTCACCGACGAACTGCGGCCGCGCGCGTTCAGCATCCGCCGCGATACGCGCGTGTGGATCGATTGCACGAATGGCTGGCTCGTGATCGACGCGGCGTCGCAGGCGGTCGCCGACGATGTGCGCGGCCTGCTCGTGAAGTCGATCGACCAGTTGCCGCTGATGACGGTGCGCGTCGCGCAGTCGCCGGTCGCGGCGATGACCGGCTGGCTGCTCGACGGCGACGCGCCGGCGGGTTTCACGCTCGATCAGGACACCGAGCTGCGTTCGGCCGCCGAGGGCAACGCGACGGTGCGCTATGTCGGGCATGCGCTGGACGCCGAAGACATGCGCCGCCACATCGAGGCGGGCAAGCAATGCATGCGGCTTGCGATGACGTGGAACGATCGCGTGTCGTTCGTGCTGACGCCGTCGCTGACGATCAAGCGCGTCGCGCCGCTCGACGTGCTCAAGGAAGCGAGCGACCCGACCGCGCAGAACGACGACGAGCGCTTCGATTCCGACGTCGCGCTGATGACGGCCGAGCTCGACCGCATGCTGCGCGATCTGCTCGATGCGCTGGGCGGCGAGCAGGGCGAGCAAGGGTTCGCGTTGCCGCAGGCCGTCGCGGCCTGAGCGTCAGATTCTCGCGCTGTCGAGCGCTTCGACGACGGTCCAGTAAGGCGTGATCGAGCGCAAGCGGATCGGGTAGGTCCGCTGCAGCAGCGCGAGCGTCGCGTCGGTATCGGTGAGCTGATAGATGCCCGACACGCGCAGATCGGCGACGTCGTCGGCATAGCGCAATACGCCGGCGTGATAGCGCGCGAGTTCGTCGACGAGATCCGCGATACGCATGTTGTTCGCGTAGAGCAGGCCACGCGTCCACATCGCCTCGCGCGGGTCGAGCGCTTGCGGCGCCGCGACGCCGAAGCGTGTCAGCGTGCACCGTTGGCCTTGCGTCAGCACCAGCGCCGCGCCTGATGCCGGCCTCACCAGCGCGTCGCCGCGAAACGCGGCCACGCGTGTGAAACCATCCCCTTGCCTCACGCTGAACTGCGTGCCGCGCGCTTCGACGACGCCTTCGGCCGTCTGCACGAGCAAAGGCGCATGAGTCGTTCGGGCGCCCGGTGCGCCGCCAACATCGCTCACGGGCCGCACCATGATTTCCCCTCCGAGCAGATCGACGCGCCGAACCTTCGCCTCGAACGCGGCGTTGATCGCGCTCGCGCTGCCCAGCGTGATATGAGTGCCGTCCGCCAGCAGCACGTCGTCCAGTTCGCCAGTCGCGGTGTGGAATTCGGCGGTCCACATCTGCCACGGCAAGCGGCTCGCGAGCCAGCCCGCGGGCGCGGCGATCGCAAGCCCCCAGAGCGTTTTCAGCGCGCGCCGCCGTCCCTGCGACACGCCGGCAGCATCCGCGTCTTCGCGTAGCGCGGGGCCGACGTCCGCGGGCACGGCGCCGGTTTCGCGCCGTAATTGCTGCGCTCGCCGAAGCATTTGGTTAAAGATGCGGTACTCCGGACGCATTTGACAAATGTGATTTAAATTGAATTTAGCAGATCGGGATTTAACGATTTATATCTGTTAATAATGATTTGCGGCGGATATTCGGATCGAGTTCACAGCGAATTGACTCAATACCTTATCCTAAGCGGAAGCGTAGGCCCAGATTGCGTCAGGACATGCAGATCCATTGTCATCGATACAAAAAATTTAGGCTATGTATGGATCGTTACTTTTCGTGAATTCTTAAGCAGAAATGCGGCTAATTGCGCTGCAATAGAACGTGGCATTTTTGTCACGAATTACAGCGTGCCGGGTTTAGCTGACGAGCGTGTAAATCTGATGAAACTCTTCGCATGCGCACGGCGCTGACGACGGTCTGCGCACAGCCGGCCACTCATGAACCCCGGTAAAACTCCGTGCGCTGCCGCACCTTCGATGCAGACGAAAAAACGACAGGCGTATCAAAGGCTTGCGGATTTTCCCGGGAAGTTATGCACAGATTTGCCAACAAAAACTGTGGGTAACTTCGAGCGTGTCGTCGCGCGTCGAAGCGCCGTTAGTCTTCGAGCGCCCACGCGCGCTTGCGGCGCTGCAGCGCCGAGCCGATCGATACCGCCGCGCCGATGCCGCCCATCGTCAGCGACAGCGCGACGATCAGTGGGCCGGTTTGGGTGCTCGCCGAGAACACGCCGACGAGCAGGCCGGCGAGCGGCTGCGTCAGGTTGTTCAGCAGAATCGCGACGCCGATGGTCTTGCCGTAGTCCTCGGGCGGGATGATCTGCAAACGCGCGCTGCGGATGTAGACGTTGAACATCTTGTCGAAGCCGACGATCAGCAGGAAGCCGAGCGCATAGCCCCACGGCGACGCGCTCGCGCCTGCGATCACGCCGCCCGCGCAGATCGTCACGAATGCGACGAGACCGAGCACGCGCGCCGGCCATCCGGCGCGCGCAACCGTCAGCAGCACCAGCACCGTGGCGATCGCGCCGGCCGTTTGCAGACCGGCGTAGTAGCGGCTCGATTGCGCATGCAAACCCGTCACCATCGCCGCCGACGTCGCAAGCGTGACACCGATGACGAGGTTCTCCGCGGCCGCGAACATGATGACCTTCTTCAGGCCCGGCAGCGTCCACACGTGATCGAGCGCGATGCGCAGCGGCGTGGTCCAGTGGGCGGCGGGCGTGAGCGATCGGGCGGACACAGGCGAAGGAGCGCGAAAGCCGCTCAGTCGCTGCCAGACGAACAGTGCGGCGTCGGCGCACAGAAACAGCACGCCGGTCGCGGCGACCACCGATTCCCAATGCCACACACCGAGCAGCAACGCGGCGAGCATCGGCCCAAGCACGAAGCCGAGCTGATCGGCCAGTTGCGAATACGCGAGCACCTTCTGGATCTGCTGCGTGCTGAAGATCTGCGGCAGCATCACCTCGCGCGCGACGAGCCCTTGGCTCGTCAGCACGCCGCACGCGGCCGACAGCGCGATCAGCCAGCCGATGCCGCCGAACAGCGCATACGCGGCGATACCGCCGAAGCATGCGAGCGCACGCACCGCCTGGCTCAGCCGCATCAGGCGCAGCGGTGGAAAGCGATCGCAGAGCGCGCCGAAGAACGGGAACACGAGGTAGCGCGGCAGCGTTTCGATGAAAAACGCGAGCCCCGACCACGAGACCTGGCGCGTCGTTTGAAACACCACGAGCGGCACCAGAAAGAGCAGGATCTGATCGGCGAGACGCGCGATGAACAGCGAGCAGAAGAAGGCCTGATGGTTGACGCGCACCGTGGTTGTCTCGCCGTGTTGGGGTCGAGACCGATCCTATCAAAAGATCGCGCGGGCGAGGGGGGCGCCCGCTGGCCGCCGTCCTATTCGCCGCGATACGCCTGTTCGAGCGGCGCGATATCAAGCTTGACCATCTTCATCATCTGCGCCATCACGCGGCTTGCCTTGGCGCGATCCGGGTCGCGCAGCATCTGCAGCAGCACGTTGGGCGCGATCTGCCACGACACGCCGAAGCGGTCCCGCAGCCAGCCGCATGCCCACGGCTCGCCGCCGCCGTCGAGCAGCTTCGACCAGTAGCGATCGATTTCCTCCTGCGAGTCGCAGTGCACGAACAGCGAGATGGCCGGCGTGAATTTATATTGCGGGCCACCGTTCAGCGCCATGAACTCCTGGCCTTCGATTTCGAAGGTGACGGCGACGACCTTGCCGGCCGGTCCTGGGCCGGCGTCCGTGGCGTGCAGCGTGGTGGCGATGCGCGACGCCGAAAACACCGACGTGTAGAACTCCACGGCTTCTTCCGCGTTGCCGTCGAACCACAGGCACGGCGCGATTTTCTGCATGACGTTGCTCCTTCGGGATTGGTGTCGGTGGGCGTGGGCGTGCGATTGCCCGCCGCCCATCGGCCGCTCACTTCTTCTCTTGGGACGAACAGTCCATCGCGGCCATCGCCTGCTGGATTTCCTCGGCGCTCAGGTCGCGCTTGTGCGTCGCGAGCGACCAGTTGTGGCCGAACGGGTCCTTGACCTGGCCGTAGCGGTCGCCCCAGAACATGTCGGTGACGGGCATCGTGACGGTCGCGCCCGCGTCGACCGCCTGTTTGAAACTCGCGTCGACGTCCGGTACGTAGTGGTGAATCGTGACCGGCGTGCCCTTCAGCGTGTTCGGGCCGAAGCTTTGGTGCTCGGGCCATTCGTCGGTCAGCATCAGCATGGAGTCCCCGATTTTCAGGGTCGCGTGCATCACCTTGCCGTCGGGGCCGGGCAGACGGATCTGTTCGACGGCGTTGAAGGCTTTCGTGTAGAACGCGATCGCTTCGGCGGCGTTCTTGCAGATCAGGTACGGCGTGAGCGAGTGCATCCCGTCCGGGATCGGTTTGGCTGCGGCGCTGGACATGACGGTGACTCCTTGAAGTAACGGTTCCTCAGGGGAAAGACCGGCTGCATGAGCTGGGTCTTCAACGTTACGACGAGTTGGTCACCGTCGGATCGACACTCCGAAAAAAATATTTTCAGGCGCGGGGGAGGGCGGCCCGCCATTTATCCCGCCGGATTGTCCTCGTCCGCCGGCGGCGCGGACGACGGCGCCGTGCTGCCCGCCGGCGCGCCGAGGATGCTGATCTGGAACGTGGGCGTCGCGGCGAGCGACTGCAGCGTCGCGTCCTCGGGGATGCGCTCGTCGAGCGGCAGGATCACCGAGCCGCCGATGACCGCGCGCCGGCTGTTGTCGGCCGGGCGCAGGCCCCACACGTCCTGATAGACGACGGGGACCGTGGCGCCGTTGCGCGTCGTGTTGCCGAGGTACAGCATCACGTGGCCGCCGATGTAGATCAGCGTGCGCAGCGGCACGCCATGCCGCGCCAGATAGTCGAGCCGTTCGGCGGGTGTCGACTCCGACAGATCGACCATGCGGCCGGCGCTCATCTGCGTCGACGAATGGCGCGGCAGCCACACGCCGAACGCGGCGAAGATGCTTTGCAGTTCCGACGAACAGTCGTTGTAGAGCCCGCTATTGCCCCAGCCGTACGGCCGACCGATCAGCGCCTTCAACAGCATCGCGAGATGGCGCGGCGTCGCGGCGAGCGGCATCGGCGTGATCTGCGTGGCGTCGAGCGACGCGGTGCGGATCAGCGCGCGGCCGTCGACGTCGCGTGCGGGAACGAGGAGCTGGAGTGTGCCTGCATTGGTGCTGGTCGCGGCTGGCGATGCCGAGGCGCCCGCCACCAGCGGCAGCATCGTCCCGGCCGGGGCAGCGAAGCGGAACACGCCGTGGCCGTCGTTGACCGCCGCCGACGCGACGATCACCGCCCCTAGCGACTTCCCGGCCGCCGCGCGCCATTGATCGATGAAACCATCGTCGGCGAACGCGACGCCGTCGCTGCGCACCCAGCCCTGTACGTCGGGCGTCTGCACGTAATGCCACGCGCCGTCGACGCTGCTACCGAGCACATAGAGCGGCGTGCCGGGTCGCACCGCCGAGATCTGCAGGTTGTCGAACGGATAACCCTCGCCGGCCAGGCGATGGTCGTAGAACGACGGATCGGTGGTAGGCAACTCGCGCACCATCAGGTTGCCGGTCGCGATCGCGCGCCGCTCGGGCTGATAGACCGGTGTTTGCGTGAACTGCGCGACGTTGATGTTGCGCGCGATCGCGTCGATCCACGCCTTGTCGTGCGGCCGGAAGTTTTCGCCGTAACCGATGATGCTGCCACGCTTGCCGGTGTTGTCGAACCTGTCGATGCGGCGCTGTTGCAGTGCCGCAATGTCCTCGCCCTGCTCGCGAAACACGTGTGTCGTCACCCAGGCGGGATTCCACGGCGACGGCGCGTTCTCGCCCGTGCCGAAGTAGCGCGCGAACAGCGCGTCGAAATGTGCGCGCTGCTCGGCGGCGCTGAGAAACGGCCGATCGTAGTCGGGGCTGTTCGGATCGAGCCAGTGATCGACGTTCTGGTCGTAATGGGCGAGCGAAAACAGCGTGACGTTGTCGACGAACGCGTGCGTGCCGCGCGGCGGCGTTGGCGTGCTGCACGCGGCGAGCGTCGTGACGGCGACGCACAGCACAACGGCGCGGCAGGCACGGCGGGAGAGAACGGCGACGGGCATAAAGATTCGGCGTATGAGGTGCACGGCCAAGATGATACGGTGTCGGCGATGCGCACGGCGCATCGGATGTTGGGCGGGGACGCGCGCGGCTTCGATTACACTCGCTTTATCCGCCCACCCGCGCGTCGCCACGCGCGACAATCGCCAGGGAGTCCGCCATGAAAACCAGCGCACGCAATCAGTTCAGCGGCGAAGTCACCGACGTCAAGCACGGCGCCGTCAACGACGAAGTCACGCTGCGCACGCCGGACGGTCTCGAGGTCGTCGCGATCATCACGCACGGCAGCGCGAAGTCGCTCGGGCTGGCGACCGGCAAGCAGGCGTTTGCGCTCGTGAAGGCATCGTCGGTAATCGTAATGGTCGATGTCGAGAGGCAGCAGGTGTCGGCGCGCAACTGCATCGAAGGGACCGTCGCGGCGGTGACGAAGGGCGCCGTCAATTCGGAAGTGACGATCAGTGCCGGCAGCGCGCAGATCGCGGCGATCATCACGAACGGCAGCGTCGAGCGCCTCGGCCTCGCGAGCGGCAAGGCGGCGACGGCGGTTTTCAAGGCGTCGAGCGTGATCATTGGGGTCGATCAGTAAAAGGCCCGGGCCTCTGGGACGGGTACTCAACGAGCTCTCACTGATCGCGGATGGCGCGAACGATGATCCCGTCCCATCCAAAAACAATCCTGTGAGCGTCCATCCGGAAGATCGCAAAACAATTGTCGCTATCTACGACAACGGTTGTAGCGGGCAACCCGGTTTCATTCACGCGAAGGTCGAACTGTTTCTTCAACGCCGAAAGCGTGTCAATTCGCTTGACGGTAAAACCTGTGTTGGGCTTGCAGGTTTCACTGTCGAAGCTCATGGATTGCGGCGTAATTGTCGTCGTCATGCCGAGAATCCGTTTTGCTTCGGGGATGCCACCAGAAATATCGGCATAGTCAACTACATCGGTCACGACCCAATTGCCGATGAAATCATTAATCGTAGCGTGTGGTGGTGTTTGTGCCGCGCACACGCTCGCCGAGGCGGTCAGCGTGAGAGCCACATACGAAAAAAGCTTGTGGCCTGTCATTGTGCCGACTGCCGGAAGGGAGAAACCAAGGACGGAGAGTCGAGAACCGACGGGGACGGCGAGCGTAGACGCGCGGCGCGTGTCACAGCGTTCGACACCCGCGCGCGGGGATTGCGCTTGCTTTACACTTCACCCCTTACCGCTTGCCATCCCGCTCTGATCACGGACGCCGTCATGTTCGAAGTTTCCTCCACCTCGCATCTGCCCAAAGCCGCGCAATATGAAGAACTGGTCGCGCAGGCGCGCGCGCTGCTGGCCGGCGAAACGGACTGGATCGCCAACGCCGCGAATTTCTCGTCGTTCGTCTTTCATTCGTTGAGCGATCTGAACTGGGCCGGCTTTTACTTTCACGACGGCCGCGAACTGGTGGTCGGCCCGTTCCAGGGCAAGCCCGCGTGCGTGCGCATTGCGCTGGGCAAGGGCGTCTGCGGTACGGCCGCGCAAACCCGTCAGACCCAGGTTGTGCGCGACGTGCACGAGTTTCCCGGCCATATCGCATGCGATTCGGCGTCGCAATCGGAAATCGTCGTGCCGCTCGTCGCGCCCGACGGCACGCTGATCGGCGTGTGGGATGTCGATAGCCCGGTCGTCGCGCGCTTCGACGAGGAGGACGCGAAGGGCATGGAAGCGTTGTGCGCGGTGTTCATCGAGGCAGCGCTGCCGCGCGGCGTGTAGCGTCGCCGGTCCGCTCCGCTTCGGCCAGCAAGTCGCGCACCGCGAGGCGTAACGGAGGGCCAGGAACGCATCACGCGTCGGCGCGATGTTCGCGAAGGCGCACACGCGTACGCACGCGGACCCGACCCTCGCGCCGATGTTGGCCGCGTTGGGCACGTGGGCGAGGTCGCCGGATGCGTCGTTGGCTGGCCGCAATCTGCACCAGAGGGCGCAGGCTGTGTTGGAGCAGACGGGGTGTGACGTGGCGGCTGAGAGGTTAGGGCTTGTTGCTAGTCGCTGCAATCTGCGCAATCTGACACGCCGGGACCGAAAAAGTACATTCTATCGGGCCGTTTCAATCTGCTGCAGTTTTCGCGTAACCGCAGCTTGTCGCGACCGGCCGCAGCCGACCCCTATGTATAGATCTCAACTATGTATAGGTTGGCTCGAAGGCGGGTATCGGCCCCTGTTCCGCAGGGCTTGAGGGGCCGACGGATCTTTACATAGTTATAGCGTCTGTAAGAAGCGGATGAGCGAATCCGGCGCACGAAATCGCCGCATCTTGGTCGCGGGAGCTTCCAGCCGAGCGAGTGCCTTCTCCTTGATGGCGAGGTCTGCCTCAACGTAGCGGTGAGTGGTATTGGTGCTCTCATGTCCGAGCCAGAGTGCGATCACGTTGAAGGGCACGCCCGATTGCAGCAGGTGCATCGCCGTGGTGTGACGCAACGTATGCGGTGAAACCTGCTTGTTGGCAAGGCTCAGCAGGCTGGTCGCGGCGCGGGCGACGGCAAGATCCAAGCGTTGCCCAACATTACAGCGAGTCATCGCGCGCCCGTCGCGATTAGGAAGCAAGGCTGCTTCAGTTCGCAGTTGTGGGTTGAGGCGCAGCCATGCGCGGATTTCCTGCACAGTCGTCTTCCACAGCGGTACCGATCGTTGTTTGCGACCCTTGCCCTGCAGGTGCACGCAAGCCGCTCCGTCGAGTACGACATCGCTCACGCGCACGCCGATAATCTCGGACACACGAGCGCCGGTGTTGTAGAGCATCGCCATGAGTAGATGGTCGCGCTGCGAGGACCAGGTCGGTCCGGGTTGCCCCAGGACTGCCACCATCTCTTCGCGAGTGAGGAAACCCAGCATCGGGCGTTCGAAGCGCTTCATCGGCACCGCCAAGGCTCGCTCTACAACATGTAGCGAGGCGACATCGCGTCGGCCGGCAAACTTCAGGAATGCGCGCAGCCCGGTCAGCCGCAGATTGCGGCTGCGAACCGAGTTGTTCCGCTCGCGCTCCAGATGATCCAGGAATGCCAGGATCAGATCGGGCTGGATGTCCACGAGTTGCATCGCGGTCGGCTCCTTGCCCAGCTTGCGCCCGGCGAAGTCCAGAAACAGCACCAGGGCGTCGCGGTAACACGCTACCGTGCGCGAGCTGAGCGCGCGCTGTGTGACCAGGTATTCGGTAAAGAACTGCTGCACGAGCGAAGCGAATGAAGGCGGCTTGGGTGCGACGGCATTACGCATCGGGCACCTCCACCTGGGGCATGAACGACTCGAATCGCTCTGCAGCCAAACCCATCAACTCCGGAACCGCCGAGAGGTACCAATACGTGTTGGTCACCATGGCGTGCCCGACGTAGGTCGACAGCGATAGCATCGCCTGATCGATATCAACACCCTGCGTGTGCCATCGCATGATGCGGTGCACGACGAAGGTGTGCCGCAGATCGTGGATACGCGGGGCGTGATGGGTCCCGCGGTTGCGCCAGTTCAGGTTCTCGCGTAGCCCTTTGAAGACGCGATGTACCTGGCGCTCGCCCAGCGGCAGTCCCCGGCGTTGACCGCGCGTGCCGACGAAGAACGGTGCGTCCTCCTGCACGGACTCGCCAGACAGGTCACGCGTCAACCGATAGCGACGCAGGGTTTCGATCGTGGTGGGGTGCATAGGTACCTGCCGCGACTTGCCGAACTTGGTCTGGTGGATGGTGAGCATGCCGCGCGTGAGGTCGACATCCTCGATGCGCAGCGCCAGCGCTTCTGAGATTCGCAGCCCCGTGCTGGCGACCAGTCCGAACAGTGTCTCGAAGATGATTCCGCGCAAGCCCGGGGCCGGCCCAAGCTGTCGAGCGGCAGCCAGCAGATCAACGATCTCGCTCTCGCTATAGATATGCGGTGCCTGTCGCTCCGGCAGGCGACCGAAGATCGCATCGTCGGGAACCTCGGTACGCGGCTCGAACTGTTGCAGCCAGCGCATGAACGAGCGCAACTGTTTGAGTCGTCTCGCCCACGTGTGCGGGTCGCTGCTGCCATGGCTGTCGCGTCGCGCCCAATCGGCCATGACCTCCACAGTCAACGGTCCGCGGTGACCGATGGACTGAACGTGCCGTGCGAAGCTGCGTAAGGCATAAGCCGGGCTGCGTAGACCAAACCCGAGGCCGCGGCGCTCAGTAAGGTAGCGCTCAACGTACGCGTGCAGAGAGAGGACGGCGCTCATGATGGGCTCCCCGGCCACGGCAGCGCCACCTCGACCAATTTACGGCTGTCGAGCTTGGCGTAGATTAGTGTCGTGTTCAGGGACCGATGGCGCAGCACGTCGGCCACCTCCTTGAGGGAGGAGCCGCTTGCCAGCAGTCGGTTTGCCATGGTGTGGCGAAGCAGGTGTGAGCCTGTGTATGGCAGCCCAGCGCGAGCGTAGGCCTGGCGAATCGTCTTGCGCACGAGATCGGGGCCTGCGGGCTCGCCGCGTGGGGCGACGTGACGTACGAAGACAGCGCGATTGCGGGTCTTGGGACGTTCATCCTTCAGGTACGCGGCAATCGCTGCGCCGGTGGTCGATGGCAGCGGCAGTACGTCTTCCCGACGCCCCTTGGTGTGCCGGAGTGTGATCGTACCGGCGCGCCAGTCGATGTCATCAAGGCCGAGCCGCGCAACTTCACCGCTGCGAAGCCCAAGATCAAGGGCACATCGTACGATGGCGGTACGCCGCATCGGGCAGCGGCCGGCTTGGCCGAGAGACCCGATCAGCCGCTCGACTTCTTCGGTCGTCAGGGTCTTGGGCAGCGAAGCCAATTGCCAGTTGGCAGGATACGAGAGCGCGCCGATGAGCCCATGTACAAGATCGCCGAGTGACGCGCGGTAGCGGAAGTAGCCGCGCAGCGCGGCCACCACTGCGCCGGCACTCGCCGGCTTGCTGTAGAGCTTTGCCTCTTGGGCGAAGAAGCGGCGCACGTGCTCAGGCCTGACCATCGGGATGTCGATGACGTAGTCGCCGAACCGCGAGGTCAGGAACCGACCTACGATGCGTAGTGCCGACTCCCGGGTCTTGGGAGCGAGGCCACGAACATGATCCATGTACTCGTCGTACTGGCGTAGTTCTTCGCTTACCGGCGCTTTGCTCACGACCGGTGGGGTGATCACTCCTCGAGCGCGTAGCACTACCAGCAGATGCCCTAGTGCAGCGCTCAGACTGGGTCGATGGCGTTGAACGACACCGTCGCAACGGCAGGACGGAAGGTGCTCGTTCAGAAACTCGGCGAGCACTGATTCGTCGATGCGACAAACATCCACACGACGGCGATGAATCCATTGCGCAAAATGATCGATGCTGCGCACGTAAGTGGCAAAACTGTTCTTGGCGTAACCACGGTCCGCCAGATATTGCACGAACGCATCGACATGAGGCGCCAAGGGCCCCACGTCGAGCCAGTTGCTGAAGCTGCGTTGAGGCAGTCGGACGTTTCCCATGACGGTCTCCTGAAGTGGAACCACCACTGGACTCCGATACCAAAACTATGTCTAGAAGATCGCTGACCGGCCTGCCACCAGCCGCGCTGCGCCTACATTACGCGAATTCGAAGCCAGCAAACTATACATAGTTGAGATCTATACATAGGGGTCGCTATGCAAAGCTTTACATAGCGACCCTGAACAGCCTTTCAGTTCTACCAATAACGGCCGTTCAACATACGCGGCTAACCACCGCGGTTTACACGCCAGCCAGCGCTGGCAACTCCACGCCATACGAACTGCGTTCGGACCAGCGGCTCATCGGTGGTTGATGCATCACTTGGCTCGGATGCGGCGCGCTATCGACGCGCTTCTGTAAGCGCGATGGATTGCGGGCGTTTTTCTTTTCGAGAATGGCTCGGCTCAGAAATTCGGCGCTATAGGCTTTCAGCAAGTGTGCATGATGCGTTTCGATATACGAGGCAATCTGCTCCTGTTCGCCGTCAATCATGGCCAGGGACATCAGCGTGTGCTCATCCCAACGGAAACGCAGGCCGAGTTCGTCGAAAGCGATGTTATAGGCAGAAACTTGTGCCTGGACTTCCGCGTCATGCGCGCTGTCGCAAACATGGAATTGAGAGGGATTCATGGTCGACTCCTTCCGGCAAATGGCCTGAGCAGAGAATAGGAGACGGCATAAATAAACAACAGTTAAAGTTTCTTCTACTAACCATACTAATTTGTTTATGCACGTGGAAGGCACTCATTTTCTCGGAGTGCTGCAATAGTACAGAGCATCACACGACATCCGACGACATCCAGGGCAGTGAGAGAACCCAGTCGCGCGTGCGCTCCGATCCGTTCAATTTCCAAATCGAACGCCCGCTGGGCGAAACCCAATTTCAGAGGTCTGCGGGCGAAAATATTACATGCCGGTCGACGGCTGGAAGACTTGCCGTTGGCGGGGGCCGCGTTCCGCATCACCGCGGCCGATCCATATATTATGGATACCTAATGCAAATCATAAAATATTTTAACTTCCGTTTATCACCGTTCTCGCGCAGCATCCCCTCACCCATGCTGCTCGCGCAATCGCTTGCACTCCACTGTTGTGCGTTCAACGAGCAAGGGGGTTTCGGTAGTGCAAGTTAGTGCAATACCCTCTGGCCGACCATTGGCGCTTCATTGCCGCAGGCGAACTGGCGACGAAGCGATTCGATCACGTAAGTCCAACGCGCCGCTTGAGCGCGACGGAATATGCAGGAGACGAAGGCATGGGACATTCGAACGTATCGGATGGCGGCCGCGCACGATTCTGGCATCACCGGTGGGTGCAACTCGCTATCGGCATCGTGTGCATGGGGCTCGTCGCGAATCTGCAGTATGCGTGGACGCTGTTCGTCGTACCAATGGACAACGCCCACCATTGGGGGCAGGCAGCGATCCAGACCGCATTCACGATTTTCATCGTCACTGAAACTTGGCTCGTACCCGTCGAAGGCTGGCTCGTCGACAAGTTCGGGCCACGCCCGGTTGTAACCGGCGGTGCGCTGTGCGCAGCGCTCGGCTGGATCATCAACGCGCATGCGAGCAGTCTCGCGGAGCTATACGTCGCAGCAGTCATCGCCGGCATCGGCGCGGGCTGTGTGTATGGCACCTGCGTCGGCATGGCGCTCAAATGGTTTCCGGACAAACGCGGTCTCGCAGCCGGTTTGACAGCGGCGGGTTTCGGCGCCGGCGCGGCCGTCACAGTGATACCGATCGCCAACATGATCCAGCGTTCAGGCTACGAGCACGCGTTCATGTTCTTCGGCATTTTCCAGGGTGTCTGCATCCTGCTGCTCGCCACCATGCTGGTAAGGCCAAAGCCGCCCGCCAGTGCGATCCCGACTAGACGTATCGTTGCAAGCAAGATCGACTACACGTCCGGCGAGATGGTCCGCTCGCCGCTCTTCTGGGTGCTGTATCTGATGTTCGTGTTCGTTGCGGCCGGCGGCATCATTGCGACCGCGCAGCTTGGGCCGATCGCGAAGGAATACGGCTTTGCCAAGCTGCCTGTGAGTTTGATCGGCATCACGCTGCCGCTCCTCACGATGACGCTGTCGATCGACAACCTGTGCAACGGACTCACCCGTCCCTTATGCGGCTTTCTGTCGGACCGCATTGGCCGCGAAAACACGATGTTCATGATCTTCCTCGGCGAAGGCGTGGCGCTGCTAGGGCTGATGCAGTTTGGCCACAACCCGTATGCATTCATGTTCTTCGCGGCCGCCGTTTTCCTCTGCTGGGGCGAGATCTTCTCGATCTTCCCCGCGACCTGCGCGGACACGTTCGGCAGCAAATACGCCGCTGCGAATGCGGGGACGCTTTACACGGCGAAGGGTACGGCCTCGATGCTGGTGCCGGTCGCATCGCTTCTGTCGGCGAATGGCGGCTGGAGCACGGTGTTCATCTCGGCGGCAGTGATATCGATCGCGGCCGCCATATCCGCGAAGTTCATCCTTGGACCCATGAGAAAGCGCTGGATCGAAAACTCGGGCGTGCCAGCAGGCGTAGCCATTGCCGAAGCACGACTGCAGCAGTGGCCAGGCGGCTCGTCTGAATAAACGACAGCGTGAGTGCACCGCTCACGACCAACCACACAACGCTCCACCACCAGGAGACATGTCATGGCAGAAGCCGACCAGCTCACAACAGACGGCACGTTGAAACAACGGACGACCGAAACGACCGACGGATTCCATCTCGTCATCGATGCACTGAAACTGAACGACATCAATACCATATTTGGACTGGTCGGCATCCCCATTACCGACCTGGCGCGACTGGCACAAGCCGAAGGAATGCGTTTCATCGGCTTTCGTCATGAGCAGCACGCCGGCAACGCGGCAGCCATATCCGGCTACATCACGCAGAAGCCGGGCATCTGCCTGACCGTGTCGGCGCCGGGCTTTCTCAACGGCCTGACCGCCCTCGCCAATGCGACCACTAACTGTTTCCCGATGATCCTGATCAGCGGCTCGAGCGAACGCGAAATCGTCGATCTGCAGCAAGGCGATTACGAAGAAATGGATCAGTTGAACGCGGCCAAGCCTTACGCGAAGGCTGCATATCGCGTTCTGCATGCGGAGGATATTGGCATCGGCGTAGCGCGTGCGATCCGCGCGGCGGTGTCGGGCCGACCAGGTGGCGTGTATCTGGATTTACCGGCCAAACTGCTTTCGCAAACGCTGGACGCCGTGAAGGCGCAGCAGTCGTTGGTGAAAGTCGTCGACGCCGCACCGCGTCAACTGCCGGCGCCGGAATCTGTCGAACGTGCGATCGAGGTGCTGAAGAACGCCAAACGTCCGTTGATTCTGCTGGGCAAGGGCGCGGCGTACGCGCAGGCTGACGCCGAGATCCGCGGCTTCGTCGAGCAAAGCGGCATTCCGTATCTGCCGATGTCGATGGCCAAAGGCCTGCTGCCCGATACACACGAGCAATCGGCGTCAGCGGCGCGCTCGTTCGTGCTCCAGGAAGCCGACGTGGTCGTGTTGATCGGTGCGCGTCTGAACTGGCTGCTCTCGCACGGCAAAGGCAAGACGTGGGGAGCGCAGCCGAAGAGATTCATCCAGGTCGATATCTCGCCGACGGAAATCGACAGCAACGTCGCGATTGCCGCGCCGGTGATCGGCGATATCGGCTCATGCGTGGCGGCGCTTCGCACCGGCATCGACGCGAGCTTCGGCAAACCGGACGCCGAGTGGATCGGAGCGATCGCCGAGCGCAAGAACAAGAATCTCGCCAAGATGGCCGCGACGCTCGACAAGAACCCGTTGCCGATGAACTTCCACAGCGCATTGCGCGCGATTCGCGATGTGCTGAAGACGCGCCCGGAAATCAACGTCGTCAACGAAGGCGCGAATACGCTCGACTACGCGCGCAGCATTATCGACATGTACGAGCCGCGCAAACGCTTTGATTCGGGCACGTGGGGAATCATGGGTATCGGTATGGGCTTCGCTATCGGCGCAGCGGTAACGACAGGCAAACCGGTTGTCGCGATCGAAGGCGATAGCGCGTTCGGATTCAGCGGTATGGAACTCGAAACGATCTGCCGTTACGACTTGCCGGTTTGCACGGTCGTATTCAACAACAACGGCGTGTATCGCGGCACCGACGTGAACCCGACGGGCGGCAAGGACGTCGCGCCGACCGTATTCGTGAAGGGTGCGCGTTACGACAGGATGATCGAGGCATTCGGCGGTGTTGGCTACAACGCGACCACTCCGGAAGAACTGGCGAAGGCGTTGCTCGAGGCTATCGCATCAGGAAAGCCGACCTTGATCAATGCCGTCATCGACGAAGCGGCCGGAACCGAAAGCGGCCGACTGACCAATCTGAATCCGCAAAGCGCGGCAATGAAGAAGTAATCAGGCTAACTCAGGAGATACCCAAATGACCAAACCTCTCGAAGGGATCAAGATCATCGACTTCACCCACGTTCAAGCCGGTCCCGCGTGCACGCAGTTGCTCGCCTGGTTCGGCGCCAATGTGATCAAGGTCGAAAGACCGGGTTCGGGCGATGTGACGCGTAACCAGCTGCGCGACATTCCCGATGCCGACGCGCTGTACTTCACGATGCTCAACAGCAATAAGAAGTCGCTAACGCTGGACACCAAAAAAGCCGAAGGCAAGGAGGTGCTCGAAAAGCTGATCCGCGAGTCCGACGTTCTGGTCGAAAATTTTGGGCCGGGCGCGTTGGACCGGATGGGCTTTTCGTGGGAGCGCCTGAATGAACTCAATCCGAAGATGATCGTCGCCTCGGTGAAGGGCTTCAGCGACGGCCATCACTACGATGACCTGAAAGTCTACGAAAACGTCGCCCAATGCGCAGGCGGCGCGGCGTCCACCACCGGCTTCTGGGACGGTCCGCCGACCATTAGCGCCGCTGCGCTCGGCGACAGCAACACCGGCATGCATCTGGCGATCGGCATTCTCACCGCGCTGCTTGGCCGCGACAAAACCGGCAAGGGCCAGAAGGTCGCGGTGTCGATGCAGGACAGCGTGCTGAACCTGTGCCGGGTGAAATTGCGTGACCAGCAGCGGCTTGAGCGAGTTGGCTATCTTGAGGAATATCCGCAATATCCGCACGGCGAATTCAGCGACGTGGTGCCACGCGGCGGCAATGCGGGTGGCGGCGGTCAACCGGGCTGGGTGCTGAAGTGCAAAGGCTGGGAGACGGACCCGAACGCCTACATCTACTTCACGATCCAGGGGCATGCATGGGAGCCGATCTGCAAAGCACTCGGCAAGCCAGAGTGGATCGATGACCCAGCCTACAAGACCGCTGAAGCGCGTCAGCCCCATATCTTCGAAATCTTCAAGACGATCGAAGCGTGGCTTGCCGACAAGACGAAATTCGAAGCGGTCGACATCTTGCGCAAGTTCGACATTCCGTGCGCGCCGGTGCTGACGATGAAAGAACTGGCCAACGATCCGTCGTTGCGCGCGAGCGGCACGATTGTCGAGGTGCCGCACAAGAAACGCGGCTCGTATCTGACCGTCGGCAGCCCGATCAAGTTCTCGGACATGAAGCCGCACGTCACCGCGTCGCCGCTGCTCGGAGAACATACGGACGAAGTCCTGGCGGGCCTTGGCTACAGCCAGCAGGAAATCTTCAATCTACGCGAGATCAAAGCAGTTTAACGGTGTCACGCAGGCGCAGTTTCAGCTTCTGACGTGCAAATGCGGTACCCCTGACGGCGCCGCATCCGATTTAAGTATACCCATTCGCTTTGGAGGAACGCCGTGCAAACTGCCATCGACTTCCAGCAACTTGCCAACGCAATCGGCGACGCCATCATCATCTCCAATTCCGGTGGCAGCATCACTTTCTGGAACCCCGCGGCCGAACGCATGTTCGGATTTACGCAGAGCGAGGCGCTGGGAAAGTCGCTGGACCTGATCATTCCGGAACGCATGCGCGGCCGCCATTGGGATGGCTATCACAAGACCATGGCAACGGGCGAAACGCGTTACGGCAATGATGTGCTGCGCGTCCCCGCTGTGCACAAAGACGGACGGTCAATGTCGATCGCCTTTACAGTCGCGTTGCTGCATTCGCAGCAAAATGGACTCACCGGCATCGTCGCAGTGATCCGCGACGAAACCACCCGCTTCCAGCAGGATCGCGTGCTACGCAAACGTCTTGCGGAGCTGGAGGCGTCCCAAGGCGCGTGAGACGCCGTGTGAATGAGCCACTCCCGTTCCGCGTCTACCGCTATCGCAGCCGGGATGACGGGCGTTGCCGCAGCCAGCGGCGCAAGCGCGTAAGCACGGTCCGAGGATGTCCCGGCGAGCCTTGCGACATAGAGAAAGTCTGGGCCGCAATCGGATTGGATAATTGCCTGACCAGATCGAGGTCGTCCCGTGCATGCACTGACGCAGTACGCGCGGCCAGCACGAACGCCGTCGTAGGTGCGGCACGCAACGGAGCCAAGGTAGATCTGATCAGGCGCAGCGCGTCAGAATCGTTCCACCCTAAAGGAATGAGCCGAGATGATGTCCCGGGTCCGTGGGGATCGTCGACGATCTTGGGGATGTCGTCGAGTGACCGGTAGTGGCCGACGAACTGAGACCGTCGAGGCGGCCGCGTTGCTAGCGGCGCATGACTTCTACGACGCGAACGCACTTCGCATGACCGATAGCATTGCCATCGCCTGCTCGGGCGTGATGCCACCATCGGTCGGCCACCTGTAGTAGGTGTGCTTATCAAACGCAGATGCAGATATGGGCGATTTCCACAAGAAAGACAATACAATGCAGTGGGAATGACCAGCCATCGAAACCGCAGCGACTATGCGGTTCGTGTTGTGAATGCGCATGGCGCTCACCATAGGTGCCGCAGCGCTGCCCGAATATCCACAAGCGAGGCGGAGATCATCCTCAGCGCGGGGTTGATGCGGCGGCAGCATGGCGGGCCGATACGTAATTAGGCGTCACTTAGCGCGCTACCAAGGCCCAAATGGGTACCTAGATGGGTACCAGCTTCCTTCTTTGACGCGATTTATGGACGGAAAGCCTTTCTGGATAAGGCTAGAAAGGTTTACATCAACACAATGTCGTACTGCTCCTGACTCAAATTCGACTCCACCTGCAACGACACCGGCTTGCCGATGAAATCGATCAGCATTGCCAGATGCTGCGACTCTTCCTCGAGAAACAGATCGATCACCTGCTGCGAAGCGACCACGCGAAACTCGCGCGGATTGAACTGCCGCGACTCGCGCAAAATCTCCCGCAACACGTCATAGCACACCGTGCGCGCAGTCTTCACTTGCCCCTTGCCCTGGCAAATCGGGCAAGGCTCGCACAGCACATGCGCGAGCGACTCACGCGTACGCTTGCGCGTCATCTCGACGAGCCCGAGTTGCGAGAAGCCATTGACGGTCACCCGCGTGCGATCGCGCGACAACGCCTTCTTCAATTCGCCTAGCACCTGGTCGCGATGCTCGACGTTTTCCATATCGATGAAATCGATGATGATCACGCCGCCAAGATTCCTTAGCCGCAGTTGCCGCGCGATGGTATGCGCGGCTTCGAGGTTGGTCTTGAAGATCGTGTCGTCGAAGTTGCGCGCGCCGACGTAGCCGCCGGTGTTCACATCGATCGTCGTCATCGCCTCGGTCTGGTCGATCACGAGGTAGCCGCCCGACTTCAGATCCACGCGACGCGATAGCGCGCGCTGAATCTCGGCCTCGATGTTGTACAGATCGAACAGCGGCCGCTCGCCGGTGTAGTGGTGCAGCTTCGACGATACCGCCGGTGTGAACTCGGCCGCGAAATCGGCGAGCATCTGATGCGTCTCGCGCGAATCGACCTGGATGCGCGATGTGTCATCGTTGACGAAATCGCGCAGCACGCGCTGCGCGAGATTCAGATCCTGGTAGAGCAGGCTGGTGGGCGGCATGCGCTGGGCCTGCGACAGAATCGTCGCCCACGTCTTGCGCAGATACGCGACGTCGGCTGCAAGCTCTTCGCTCGTCGCATCCTCGGCGATCGTGCGCACGATGTAGCCGCCTTTCTCGTCGGCGGGCAGCACGGCGGTCAGACGCGCACGCACGGCCTCGCGCTCGGCTTCGCTTTCGATTTTCTGCGAGATGCCGATGTGCGGCTCCTGCGGCAGATACACGAGCGTGCGCCCGGCGATGCTCACTTGCGTGGACAGCCGCGCGCCCTTGGTGCCGATCGGGTCCTTGACGACCTGCACCATCAGCGTCTGACCTTCGAAGACGATCTTTTCGATCGGCTGATGCGGTGTTTGATGTTGCGCTTCGCCGGCGATGCGCGGATGCCAGATGTCGGCGACATGAAGAAACGCGGCGCGTTCGAGGCCGATGTCGATGAACGCCGATTGCATGCCGGGCAGCACGCGCACGACCTTGCCGAGATAGACATTGCCGACGCGGCCGCGCGACAGCGTTCGTTCGACATGAAGTTCCTGGACGGCGCCCTGTTGAACGAGCGCGACGCGCGTTTCCTGCGGCGTGACATTGATCAGGATTTCTTCATTCATGGTGTTGTTCTAGAAGTCGATGCGCGCTGCACGCAGGAGGGCAGCGGTTTCAAAAAGCGGCAAACCCATAATACCCGAATAGGACCCGTCTATATGCTCGATAAACTCCGCCGCGCGTCCCTGCACGCCATACGCCCCCGCCTTGCCGAGCGGCTCACCGCTCGCCGCGTAGCGACGCAACGCGTCTGCGTGCACTGCAGCAAAACGCACCTTCGAGACCGACAACGCCGCGGGCAGCAGCGCGCCGTTGGCATCGATCACGGCGAGCGCGGTCAGCACTTCGTGCGAGCGGCCCGCGAGACGTGTGAGCATGGCGACCGCATCGCCGGCATCGATGGGCTTGCCGAGAATCGCGTCGTCGATCGTGACGGTGGTGTCGGCGACGAGTATCGGCCGCACCTCGTGACCGCCGTCGAGGAGCCGCGCGCGGGCCGCCTGCGCCTTCGCGATGCACACGCGCTGCACGTAGTCGCGCGCGTGTTCGCCGGGCCGTTCGGCTTCGAGCGCTTCGGCGTCTTCATCGGGGCGCGGCAGCAGCAATTCGAAACGCACGCCGAGCTGTTGCAGCAGCTCCTGGCGGCGCGGACTTTGCGAGGCGAGGTAGACGAACGGATGCAGCGAAGCGGAGGGCGTGGGCATGAACGGGTCTCGATGGAGCGGGAAACGGATGGCGCGGGGTGGTGAACGCGGGTGGGCGTGGAAGAGTGAGCGGGCGAGGTTGACCCGGTGATCCGATCGATGCGCTGCATCCACTAGCGGCATCGATGGACAGCGCGTCGGGCGCATCATCGCACGAAGCGGCGGCAATACGCTCAAGCGTATGGAGCAGAGCACCCGCGACGCGTCAGCAGCAACAAATCGTTGCCAGGCGTCGCCGCGCGAGGCTCCAGCACCTACGCGCGATGATACGGATGATTTTGCGTGATGGTCCACGCCCGATAAAGCTGTTCGGCCAGCAGCACGCGCACCATCGCGTGCGGCAGCGTGAGGCTCGACACGCGCAGCATCATATCGGCGCGCGCCTTCAGCTCGGGATCGAGCCCGTCCGCGCCGCCGATCAGAAAGGCCACGTCGCGGCCGTCTTGCTGCCAGCCCGGCAACGCGCCCGCGAGCTGCATCGTGGTCCAGTCCTTGCCGCGTTCGTCGAGCGCGACGATGCGTGCGTTCTTCGGCAACGCGGCTTCGATCTTCTGCCGTTCGGCGGCCATCACGCTTTCGGCCGAACGGCCCGACGAGCGCTGCTCCGGTTTGATCTCGCGCAGTTCGATGCGCAACTCCGGCGGCATGCGTTTCGCGTATTCGTCGAAGCCGGTCGCGATCCAGTCCGGCATCTTGTGGCCGACGGCGAGGATATGCAGTTTCATCGCGAGGACAGTAGCACTGTGCCCGACACGGCCCGCTTACTTGCGGCGCGCCGTGGTCTTGCGCGCGGGCTTCGCGGCCGGCGCTTCCTCGTCTTCCTCGTCGTCGGGCTCGCTTGCGCGCGCGCCGCCGAACGGATTCGGCGTCGACAGCTTAATGCGCACCGGCTTGTCGCCCCAGATTTCCTCGAGGTTGTAGTACTGGCGCAGCGCCGGCTGCAGGATGTGCACGATCGCGTCGCCGCAATCGACCAGCACCCATTCGCCGATATCCTCGCCCTCGGTGCTGATGATCTCGCCGCCGGCTTCCTTCACGCCTTCGCGCACGCTCGACGCGAGCGCCTTGGTTTGCCGGTTCGACGTGCCGCTCGCGACGATCACGCGATCGAACAGCGAGGTCAGGTGGCTGGTGTTGAACACTTTGATGTCTTGCGCCTTGACGTCTTCGAGAGAGTCAACGATTACGCGTTGCAGTTTGCGAATATCCATGGAGTTACCGGTGGTACAGATGATGTTGAAGAATATAGTCCCACACCGCGGCGGGGACGTGACTCGCGGCCCGATCCTGGCTTGTGCCGCCCGCACCCGCGTGGGCGAGCCGCTGGTTGACCTGCTCGCGCAGATGCGCGCGAATGTCGGTGGCCGATACGTTGAACGCGAGCGTCGTGTCGATCAGCAGATGGCCGCAGGGTGTGGCCTGCAGCACGTCGGCGCGCGCACGGCGCGCGGCGATTTCCTTGGCGACCGCGGGGGCGACCGACGCGAGGTCGAAGCCGGGCCGCGTGGCCGCGCCGATATGCGCGAGCTCGAACAGGCGCCGCCAGTCGCGCCATGTGTCGAGATGCACCAGTTGATCCGCGCCGATCAGCAGGGTGATCGATGCGTCGTCGCCTTCGCGCTCGCGCCAGCATTGCAGCGTCTCGACCGTGTAGGTCGCGCCATCGTGCTCGATTTCGTCGGTCGCGACGCGTACCGTCACGCCGGGGATCGCGAGCGACGCGGCCGCCGCGCGCGTCATCGCGAGCCGATGTTCGGCGGGCGACACGTCGGCTTTCTGCCACGGCTGGCCGGCCGGCAGCAGCACCAGTTCGGTCAGCCGCAGCACGTCGGCGAACCGCCGCGCAAGCGCGAGGTGGCCGTCGTGGATCGGGTCGAAAGTGCCGCCCAGCAGACCGATCCGGCGAGGCAGGGCGACAGGGTGAGCGTTTGGCTTCAGGTGAGGGTCCTTTGTCGTGACCGTAAGCGAGACAGGTGGCGCGTCACACCCACTCGCGCGGCACGAGGAAATCGCTGTACAAACGCGCTTCCGGCGTGCCCCGCTCGGGCTGCCAGTCGTAGCGCCAGTTCGCCACGGGCGGCATCGACATCAAGATCGATTCGGTGCGTCCGCCGCTCTGCAGCCCAAACAGTGTGCCACGGTCGAAGACCAGATTGAACTCGACGTAGCGGCCGCGCCGGTAAGCCTGGAACGCGCGCTCGGCTTCGCCGTACGGCGTGTCGCGGCGCCGCTCGATGATCGGCAGGTACGCCTCGAGAAAGCCTTCGCCGACGCTTTTGAGCATCGCGAACGACTGCTCGAAGCCCGGCGCCGAGAAATCGTCGAAGAAAATTCCGCCAATGCCGCGCGGCTCGTTGCGGTGCTTCAGGAAGAAGTACTCGTCGCACCAGCGCTTGAAGCGCGGGTACAGGTCCGCGCCGTACGGCGCGAGCGCGTCGCGACACACCTGATGGAACTGCCGGGCGTCCTCTTCGTAGCCGTAGTAGGGCGTCAGGTCCATGCCGCCGCCGAACCAGAACACCGGTTCTTCGCCTTCCCTCGTCGCGATGAGCAGGCGCACGTTCATGTGCACGGTCGGGCAGTGCGGATTGTGCGGATGCAGCACGAGCGACACGCCCATCGCCTCGAAGCCGCGCCCGGCCAGTTGCGGCCGCGCGGCGCTTGCCGAGCCCGGCAGCGCGTCGCCCGCGACGTCCGAGAAGCCGATGCCGGCGCGCTCGAAGAACTGGCCGCCTTCGAGAATCCGCGTGACGCCGCCGCCGCGCAGCCTCTCGCCGGGCGCGCGCTGCCACGCGTCGGTAGCGAACGCGGAGCCGTCGAAGGCGCCGAGCGTGTCCGCGATATGCGATTGCAGGCCTTGCAGCCAGCTGCGCACGGCTTGTGCGTCGTAGCTCGAATTGCTCATGAATGCAGGTGCTGGGGCGGCACGCTCGTCGTGCCGCGGGTTCTTCGAAAGAAAGCGATGGCCGCGTTGGCGCCGGGTGTCTGCGAACCTGGACCGCTGGTTCGGATTGCCTGGTTGCCGGAGGCGAACATCAGAGGCGGCTTGCCGCTTCAGTCGATTCGCGGGCTCCGGGCCCGTCTGCCGCGACGAGCGGGACAGATTCAGTGTAGCGCGCGTCGTGTAACGTGCCCGCACTGCGGCGCCTGTGGCACCGGCAGTGCGCCGCCCGCACGGCGTCCAGCGCTAGCGAAGCTTACTTGCCGTCGTGCTTGCGGTTGAGCGCGCGATAGCCGATGTCGCGGCGGTACTGCATGCCGTCGAACGCGATCTGGTTGATCGTGTGGTACGCGGCCGCCTGCGCGGTGCGCACCGAATCCGCGAGACCGACGACGCACAGCACCCGCCCGCCCGAGGTGGTCAGCTTGCCGTCCGTCAGCGTGGTGCCGGCGTGGAACGTGACTGAATCCGCGGTTTCGGCGGGAATGCCGTTGATGCGGTCGCCCTTCCTCGGCGTGTCCGGGTAGTTGTGCGCGGCGAGCACGACGCCGAGCGCGGTGCGGCGGTCCCATTCGAGCTCGACGGTGTCGAGCGTGCCGGCGATCGCGTGTTCCACCACCTTCGAATAGTCGCCTTTCAGACGCGCCATGATCGGCTGCGTTTCGGGGTCGCCCATCCGGCAGTTGAATTCGAGCGTCTTCGGGTTGCCTTGCGCGTCGATCATCAGGCCCGCGTACAGGAAGCCGGTGTAGCGGATACCTTCCTTCTCCATGCCGCGCACGGTCGGCAGGATGATTTCGCGCATCACGCGCGCATGCAGTTGCGGCGTGACGATCGGCGCGGGCGAGTAGGCGCCCATGCCGCCCGTATTCGGGCCCTGGTCGCCGTCGAGCAGACGCTTGTGATCCTGGCTCGACGCGAGCGCGAGCACGTGCTTGCCGTCCACCATCACGATGAAGCTCGCTTCCTCGCCGGCGAGGAACTCCTCGATCACGACGCGCGCGCCGGCGTCGCCGAGCTTGTTGTCCGACAGCATCATGTCGACCGCGGCGTGCGCTTCTTGCAGCGTTTGCGCGACCACCACGCCCTTGCCGGCGGCGAGGCCGTCGGCCTTGATCACGATCGGCGCGCCCTTGGCGTCCAGATACGCGTGCGCGGCGGCGACGTCGGCGAAGGTTTCGTACTCGGCCGTCGGGATGCCGTGGCGCTTCATGAACGCTTTGGCGAAATCTTTCGAGCTTTCGAGCTGGGCGGCCTCTTTGGTCGGCCCGAAGATCTTCAGACCGCGCGAGCGGAACAGGTTGACGATGCCTGCCGCGAGCGGCGCTTCCGGCCCGACCAGCGTGAACGCGATCTGTTCTTTTTCGACGAAATCAGCGAGCGCGGCCGGCTCGGTGATGTCGAGGTTGAGCAGACGCTCATCCTGAGCGGTGCCGCCATTGCCCGGCGCGACGTAGACGAGCTGGACCCGCGGCGATTGCGCGAGCTTCCATGCCAGCGCATGTTCGCGACCGCCGGAACCGACGACGAGTAACTTCATGTGAATCCCCGAGACTTGAAAACCATAAACGGCCGAGCGGTGTGCTCAGCCGTGCAATAAACCATCAACAGCAAGGGCAAACGATGCCAGAGCCCGGCGCGCCATCACTCGCCGGCGATCGACGCGTTTGTATAGACTTCCTGCACGTCGTCCAGATTTTCCAGCGCGTCGAGCAGCTTCTGCATTTTCACGGCATCGTCGCCGGTGAATTCGACTTCGGTCTGCGGCTTCATCGTGACTTCGGCCAGTTCGGCCTTGAAGCCCGCCGTTTCGAGTGCAGCCTTCACTTTCGAAAAATCGTTCGGCGGGCACAGCACTTCGATACTGCCGTCCTCGTTCGTCACGACGTCGTCGGCGCCCGCTTCGAGCGCGGCTTCCATCAGCGCGTCTTCGGCGGTGCCGGGAGCGAACAGGAACTGGCCGACGTGATCGAACATGAACGACACCGAGCCGTCGGTGCCCATGTTGCCGCCGTTCTTCGAGAACGCGTGGCGCACTTCCGCGACCGTGCGGGTGCGGTTGTCGGTCATCGTGTCGACGATCACCGCCGCGCCGCCGATGCCATAGCCTTCGTAGCGGATTTCCTCGTAGTTCGCGCCGTCCGCGCCGCCGACACCGCGCTGGATCGCGCGGTTGATGTTGTCTTTCGGCATGTTGGCGTCGTACGCCTTGTCGACCGCGAGCCGCAGACGCGGGTTCGAGTCGATTTCGCCGCCGCCCAGACGGGCCGCAACCTGGATTTCCTTGATGAGCCGCGTCCAGACCTTGCCGCGCTTGGCATCGGCCGCTGCTTTCTTATGCTTGATGTTGGCCCATTTCGAATGACCCGCCATACTTTTCTCCGTCGCGCGCGCCAGCGGGGCGCACGCATAGTGCAATTGTCGTTGCGATGTCGGGCGCCTCGCGTGTTGCGCCTCGATGTCAATCCGTCAGGTGAAAGGCTGCCGGCCGCTCGTGCTTGTCGCTCGTGTTGGCCCGTCGAGGCGGCCACCTGTGCCGCCGATCTCAGCCTGGCCGTTCCCGCGCGTCGTTCCGCGCTTGCCCGCCGGTGGGCGTTCGTGCCGGTTCGTGCATGATCGGCCGGCCAGGCGCAGCCGCAGGGCGGCAGCGCGGTGGAGCGGGGCAGCTTGCGCGGCCAGGCGCCGCATGACCTGATGCGAAAGCGCGGGGCGCCAGTCGAAATTGCAGGCGGTGGTGCGAGTGATCGTGCGGGTCGAGCCGCTCCGTCGAGCGGATTCGAATTTTATCATGCCGCGAGGGTGCGGCAGAGGGGGCCGCGCCGCGAAACCGGCTGCAAATGCAATGAAATCGACGCGAAAATGAATGGAGGCGGTGCGGATGTGTCGCCGGGAGGGCCGGATGCGGGCGAAAACGGGGCCGGTTCCGGGGCGGCGGCATCGCCAGGCCACCCCCGCTGGCCCCCGGCGCGTCAGTTCTTCGTACCGAACAACCGGTCGCCCGCGTCGCCCAGGCCCGGCACGATGTACGCATGCTCGTTCAGATGCGAATCGAGCGACGCGATGAACAGCTTGACGTCCGGATGCGCGTCCTGGAACACCTGCACGCCCTCGGGCGCGGCGACGAGCGCGAGGAACATGATGTTCTCGGCCGCCACGTTGCGGCGCTTGAGCACATCGACCGCGTGCACGGCCGAGTAGCCGGTCGCGACCATCGGATCGCAGAGGATGAACACGCGGTCTTCGAGGTCCGGCAGCCGCACCAGATATTCGACCGGCCGATGATCCTCCGCGCGATACACGCCGATATGGCCGACGCGCGCCGACGGCACCAGCTCAAGCAGGCCGTCCGACATGCCGACGCCCGCGCGCAGCACCGGCACGATCGCGAGCTTCTTGCCGGCGATCACCGGCGCGTCGATCTCGACGAGCGGCGTGGTGATGCGGCGCGTGGTCATTGGCAGGTTGCGGGTGATTTCGTAGCCCATCAGCAGCGTGATTTCGCGCAGCAGTTCGCGGAACGTGCGCGTCGACGTGTCCCGGTCGCGCATGTGCGACAGCTTGTGCTGGATCAGCGGGTGATCGAGGATGAAGAGATTGGGGAAACGGCTGTCCTGGGTCATGGCGGGTTCGCGCGCGGCGGCAAGGTGGATCGGTTCGGCGCGCTCATCAGTTGGCTCAGTCCGCGCTCGAAGGTCGGACGAACGGTGGAAAAGTGCGCCACCGCGCAGTTTACCGAAAGAGTACCGCCCGGCGATACCTGAGATTGCAGCGACGCGGCACAGTCCGGCACCGATTCTTCTAGAATCTGGGGAAACTTCGCAAAGAGGGCATACACATGGACATGGGAATCGCAGGACGCAGCGCGCTGGTTTGCGCGGCGAGCAAAGGTCTGGGACGCGGCTGCGCGGAAGCGCTCGCCGCCGAGGGCGTCGACCTGACGATCGTCGCGCGCACCGCCGAAACGCTCGAAGCGACCGCCGAGGCGATCCGCAAGCAGAGCGGCGTCGAGGTGAAGACCGTCGCATGCGACATCACCACGCCTGAAGGGCGCGCGGCCGCGCTCGCGGCCTGCCCGCAGCCGGACATTCTCGTCAACAACGCGGGCGGTCCGCCGCCGGGCGATTTCCGCAACTTCACGCACGAGGACTGGATCCGCGCGCTCGAAGCCAACATGCTGACGCCGATCGAGCTGATCCGTCAGACCATCGACACGATGAGCGCGCGCGGCTTCGGGCGCATCGTCAACATCACGAGCTCGGCGGTGAAGGCGCCGATCGACGTGCTCGGTCTGTCGAACGGCGCGCGCTCCGGCCTGACCGGTTTCGTCGCGGGGCTCGCGCGCAAGGTCGCGCCGACCGGCGTGACGATCAACAACCTGCTGCCGGGCCTGTTCGACACCGACCGTATCGCGGTCACGTTCGAGGCGCAGGCGAAGACGCACAACATTTCCATCGACGAAGCGCGCAAGCAGCGCATGAAGACGATCCCCGCCGGCCGCTTCGGTAATCGCGAAGAATTCGGCCGCGCCTGCGCGTTCCTGTGCAGCACGCACGCGGGTTACATCACCGGGCAGAACTGGTTGATCGACGGCGGCGCCTATCCCGGTACGTACTGAGCTGGTACGTACTGAGCAGGCACGTACCGAGCCGCCGCGCGCGAACGACACCCGTCACATCACAACAACGATAGTCACAAGGGTTTGAGGAGTCTTACGTCATGAGCACCCGCATTGCGCTGATCGCGCACGATCACAAGAAGGACGACATCGTCAAACTGGCCGGCGAATACGTCGACACGCTCGCGCGCTGCGAGATCGTCGCAACCGGCACGACCGGCGGACGCATCAGCGACGCGCACGGCCTGACGGTCGAGCGCATGCTGTCGGGCCCGCACGGCGGCGACCTGCAGATCGGCGCGCAACTCGCCGAAGGGCGCGTCGACATGGTGATTTTCCTGCGCGACCCGATGACGCCGCAGCCGCACGAGCCGGACATCAACGCGCTAGTGCGCGCGTGCGACGTGCACAACATTCCGTGCGCGACGAACATTTCGACCGCCCGCATGGTGCTCGACGTGCTGACGCTGCGCCTGTCCGGCGAGGCGTGAGCGCGCGCGTCGCCGCACCCGCATCCATACAGATGACAGATGAAGGAGACGTGATGGTCAAGGCAATCCGTTTCGACAAAACCGGCGGCCCCGAAGTCATGAAATGGGTCGACGTCGAGGTGGGCGAGCCCGGCGCGGGCGAGATCCGCATTCGCCAGACGGCGGTCGGCCTCAATTACATCGACGTGTATTTCCGCACCGGTCTGTATCCGCTGCCGCTGCCGGGCGGGCTCGGCATGGAAGCGGCCGGCGAGGTCAGCGCGGTGGGCCCGGGCGTGACCGGTCTGAAGGTCGGCGATCGCGTCGGGTATGTCGCGCGGCCGCCCGGCGCGTATGCGCAGGAGCGCGTGCTGCAGGCCGCGCAGGTCGTCAAGCTGCCCGATGCGATCAGCGACGAGCAGGCCGCGTCGGCGATGCTGCAAGGCTTGACTGCGCAATATCTGCTGCGCCGCACGTATCGCGTGAAGGCCGGTGACACGATCCTCATTCAGGCCGCAGCGGGCGGCGTCGGCCTGCTCGTGTGCCAGTGGGCGAAGGCGCTCGGCGCGACGGTGATCGGCACGGTCGGTTCCGACGAGAAAGCCAAGATCGCGAAAGCGCACGGCTGCGATCACGCGATCGTCTATACGCGCGAGAACTTCACGAAGCGCGTACGCGAGATCACCAACGGCGCGGGCGTGCCGGTCGTCTACGATTCGATCGGCAAGGACACCTTCGAAAAATCGCTCGACTGTCTCGCGCCGCTCGGCCTGTTCGTGAGCTTCGGCAACGCGTCGGGGCCGCTGCCGCCGATCGATTCGTCGGAATTCGCGGGACGCGGCTCGCTGTTCTTTACACGACCGACGCTCTTCACTTATATGGCGAAACGCAGCGACTACGAGGCGATGTCGGCCGAGCTGTTCGACGTGCTGAGCTCGGGCAAGGTCAAGACCAGCATCAATCAGCGCTATGCGCTGCCGGACGTCGGGCAGGCACATGCGGACCTCGAAGGGCGCCGCACGACGGGGTCGACGATCCTGCTGCCGTAAAGAAGTGGCAGCGCGGCCTCGGGCTGCGCTACACGTCATCCATCAGGGCCGTTTCATCGCGAGATGAAACGGCCTTGTCCGTTTACGCGATTTTTACGCGTACCCCGCGATCTTTGACCAGCCCTTTAGGCCGATCGGCATACCGTTCTATCCATCCAAAGTCCGTGAATGGAGAACGAGAATGGATGTGCTGTATGTCGGGGGCCTGGCGCTGTTTGCCTTGCTGACCTTTGGGCTGATTGGCGGCTGCGAGAAGCTGATGCAGTTGCGCCGCGGACAAGGAGCGCGCTGATGACCTGGATGCTGTGGCTGGCCGGCGCGTCCACCGCGCTGCTGTTCGTCTATCTCGTGTATGCGCTGCTGCGCGCGGAGGACATTGAATGAACACGAACGATGTCCTGCAAGCGAGTCTTTTCATTGTCGTGCTACTGGCCGCGGCGGTGCCGATGGCGAGCTATCTCGGCGCCGTGATGGACGGCAGTTCGCGCGTGGTGCGCTTCGGCGCGCCGCTCGAACGGCTGCTTTACCGTATCGCGGGCGTCGATCCAGCGGCGGAAATGGGCTGGAGGCACTACGCGGTCGCCACGCTCGCGTTCAACGTGCTCGGCGCGGCGTTCCTGTACGTGCTGCTGCGCGTGCAAGGGTGGCTGCCCGGCAATCCGCAGCAGTTCGGCGCGATGTCGGTCGACAGCGCCTTCAACACCGCGGTCAGCTTCGTGACCAACACCAACTGGCAGGACTACACGCCCGAGCAGACCGTCGGCTATCTGACGCAGATGCTCGGCCTGACCGTGCAGAACTTCCTGTCGGCGGCAACCGGCATCGTCGTCGTGTTCGCGTTGATGCGCGGCTTCGCGCGTCATACGGCGAAGACGATCGGCAACTTCTGGGTCGACATCACGCGCGTGACGATGTACGTCCTGCTGCCGATGGCGGCGATCATCGCCGCACTGCTGATGAGTCAGGGCGTGATCCAGAACTTCAAGGCATATCAGGAGGTGCCGACGCTGCAGACCACCACCTACGCCGCGCCGAAGCTCGACGCGCAAGGCAATCCGGTGAAGGACGCGAAGGGCGATCCGGTGACGCTCGACACGCCCGTGAAGACGCAGACCATCGCGATGGGCCCGGTCGCGTCGCAGGAAGCGATCAAGATGCTCGGCACCAACGGCGGCGGCTTCTTCAACGGCAACTCAGCGCATCCGTACGAAAACCCGACGCCGTTCTCGAACTTCGTGCAGATCATCTCGATCCTGATCATCCCGGCGGCGCTCGCGCTCGTGTTCGGCCGCGTGATCGGCGATCGCCGGCAGGGCGTCGCGGTGCTCGCGGCGATGACGATCGCGTTCGGCGTTTGCGTGTTCGGCGAGATCAGTGCCGAGCAGAGCGGCAATCCCGCGTTCACGGCGTTCAACATCGACCAGTCGGCGAACGCGCTGCAGGCGGGCGGCAATGCGGAGGGCAAGGAAACGCGCTTCGGCATCGCGCAGTCGGGCATCTTCACGGTCGCGACGACGGCGGCTTCGTGCGGCGCGGTCGACAACATGCACGATTCGTTGACGCCGCTCGGCGGCCTGTATCCGATGCTGCTGATCCAGCTCGGCGAAGTGATCTTCGGCGGTGTCGGTTCCGGCATGTACGGGATGCTCGTGTTCGCGCTGCTCGCGGTGTTCGTCGCGGGACTGATGATCGGGCGTACTCCTGAATATGTCGGCAAGAAGATCGAGGCCTACGAGATGAAGATGGTGTCGATCGTCGTGCTGCTCACGCCGCTGCTCGTGCTGGTGGGTACCTCGATCGCGGTGCTCAGCGCGGCGGGCAAGGCCGGCATCGCAAACCCCGGCGCACACGGCTTCTCCGAGATCCTCTATGCGTTCAGCTCGGCAGCGAACAACAACGGTAGCGCGTTCGCGGGTCTCACGGTGAATACGCCGTTCTACAACTGGCTCACCGCGATCGCGATGTGGTTCGGCCGCTTCGGCACGATCGTGCCGGTGCTCGCGATCGCCGGTTCGCTCGCCGCGAAGAAGCGCATCGCCGTCACCGGCGGCACGCTGCCGACGCACGGACCGCTGTTCGTCGTGCTGCTGCTCGGCACGGTGCTGCTGGTCGGCGCGCTGACCTACGTCCCGGCGCTCGCGCTCGGTCCCGGCGTCGAGCATCTGATGATGATCGGCGTGCAGTGACCCACGGCAGTGACCCACGGCAGCGAGCCAACGACCGAACAGGCGCTTGCACGCCGCAAGCCTGCAAGCGCCCACGGACATTCGAGGATTCAATGACTGAACATAACGCTACCCGGTCCATGTTCGACCCGGCGCTGCTGCGCCCGGCGATCGTGGACTCCTTTAAAAAGCTCACGCCGCGCACGCAGTTTCGCAACCCGGTGATGTTCTGCGTGTACGTCGGCAGCATCCTGACGACCATTCTGTGGATCGCCGCGCTCGGCGGTCAGGCCGAGGCGCCCGCGGGCTTCATCCTCGCGGTCACGCTATGGCTGTGGTTCACGGTGCTGTTCGCGAACTTCGCGGAGGCGCTCGCCGAAGGCCGCTCGAAAGCGCAGGCCGCGTCGCTGCGCAGCGCGAAGAGAGACGTGATGGCGAAGAAGCTCAACGAGCCGCATCCGAAGTCGCCGATCCGCATCACGACCGCGACCGATCTGCGCCGTGGCGACGTCGTGCTGGTCGAGACCGGCGACGTGATCCCGGCCGACGGCGAAGTAATCGAGGGCGTCGCTTCGGTCGACGAATCGGCGATCACCGGTGAATCGGCGCCGGTGATCCGCGAGTCGGGCGGCGACTTTTCGTCGGTGACGGGCGGCACGCGGGTGCTGTCGGACTGGATCGTCGTGCGCGTCACGGCCAACCCGGGCGAGGCGTTCCTCGACCGCATGATCGCGATGGTCGAAGGCGCGAAGCGTCAGAAGACGCCGAACGAAATCGCGCTCACCATCCTGCTCGTCGCGCTGACCATCGTGATGCTGCTCGCCACCGCGACGCTGCTGCCGTTCTCGATGTTCTCCGTCGAAGCCGCGAAAGCGGGCCACGTGGTGACGATCACCGCGCTCGCCGCGCTGCTCGTGTGTCTGATCCCGACGACGATCGGCGGCCTGTTGTCGGCGATCGGCGTGGCCGGGATGAGCCGCATGATGCAGGCGAACGTGATCGCGACCTCGGGCCGTGCCGTCGAAGCGGCCGGCGACGTCGACGTGCTGCTGCTCGACAAGACCGGCACGATCACGCTCGGCAACCGCCAGGCGTCGCAGTTTCTGCCGGCGCCGGGTCTGACCGAAGAGGCGCTTGCCGATGCCGCGCAGCTGTCGTCGCTCGCCGACGAAACGCCGGAAGGCCGCAGCATCGTCGTGCTCGCGAAGCAGCGCTTCAATATCCGTCAGCGCGATATGGCCTCGCTGCATGCGGTGTTTCTCGCGTTCACGGCGCAGACCCGCATGAGCGGCGTCGATCTGTCTGCGCAAGGGACTCCCTACGGGACTCATGGCCGTGAAATCCGCAAGGGCGCGGCCGATGCGGTCAAGCACTATGTCGAAGCGAACGGCGGCCGTTTCCCGAATGAAGTCAGCAACGCGGTCGCCGATGTCGCGCGGCGCGGCAGCACACCGCTGGTGGTCGCCGAGAAAGGCGAGCAGGGCGCGCGCGTGCTCGGCGTGATCGAGTTGAAGGACGTCGTGAAGGGCGGCATCAAGGAGCGCTTCGCCGAGCTGCGCAAGATGGGCATCAAGACCGTGATGGTGACAGGCGACAACCGCCTGACCGCCGCCGCGATCGCGGCCGAAGCGGGCGTCGACGACTTCCTTGCCGAGGCGACACCCGAAACGAAGCTCGCGACGATTCGCGCGCATCAGGCCGAAGGGCGTCTGGTCGCGATGACCGGCGACGGCACCAACGACGCGCCCGCGCTCGCGCAGGCCGACGTCGCGGTCGCGATGAACACCGGCACGCAGGCGGCAAAAGAGGCCGGCAATATGGTCGACCTCGATTCGAATCCGACCAAGCTGATCGAGATCGTCGAGATCGGCAAGCAGATGTTGATGACGCGCGGGTCGTTGACCACATTCTCGATCGCCAACGACCTCGCCAAGTACTTCGCGATCATCCCGGCCGCGTTCGCGTCGACGTATCCGGCGTTGAACGCGCTGAACGTGATGCATCTGGCGACGCCGACCTCGGCAATCATGTCGGCGGTGATCTTCAACGCGCTGATCATCGTGCTGCTGATTCCGCTGGCGCTGAAGGGCGTGCGCTATCGCGCTCTCGGTGCTGCGATCCTGCTGCGCCGCAATCTGCTGATCTATGGCCTTGGCGGGATCGTCGTGCCGTTCATCGGCATCAAGCTGATCGATATGGTGCTCGCCGCGTTCGGCTGGGTTTGAGCGCAGTGACCATGTGATGAAAAGGGAAAGAGACCCATCATGAAAAATCTGTTCCGTCCGCTGATCGTGATCTTCGCGGTGCTGACCGCGATCACAGGACTCGCCTATCCCGCCGTGATGACCGCGTTCGGCCAGGCGGTGTTCCACGAACAGGCCAACGGCAGCCTCATCGAGCAGAACGGCAAGGTGGTCGGCTCACAGCTGATCGGCCAGCAGTTCGACGCGCCCCAGTACTTCTGGGGCCGGCTGTCGGCGACGAGCCCGATGCCGTACAACCCGCAAAGCTCGGGGGGCTCGAACCTCGGGCCGAACAACCCCGCGCTGCTCGACGAGATCAAGGGCCGTCTCGCGGCGCTGAAGGCGGCGGGCACCGACATGTCGAAGCCGGTGCCGGTCGATCTGGTCACGTCGTCGGGCAGCGGGCTCGATCCGGAGATCAGTCCGGCCGCGGCCGCGTATCAGCTCGAGCGGGTCGCGCAGGCCCGTCACCTCGCGCCGAACGACGTGCAGGCGCTCGTCGAGCGCTACACGACGGGGCGCCAGTTCGGCGTGCTCGGCGAGCCGCGCGTGAATGTGCTGAAGCTCAATCTCGCGCTCGATGAAATGAAGCGCGGCTGACACTGAACGCATCGACGACGCACCAGCCGCAATTGCGGTTCATCGATGAAACAGCGGTGTTTCGCGTGGCGCCGCGCCGCCATTTGCGGGCCGGCGCGGGCCGTGCCACCATGCTGACACCGCCGCTCGCACGACTATCAAAACCACTGAGCATGAACCGCCCCGATCCTGACCAACTGCTCGACAAGCTGCAGCGCGACGAAGAAAAACGCCAGCGCGGCCGGCTGAAGGTTTTCTTCGGCGCGTCGGCCGGCGTCGGCAAGACCTATGCGATGCTGCAGGCCGCGAGCCGCCGCCAGCAAGAAGGTGTCGACGTGCTGGTCGGCATCGCCGAAACGCATGGACGCAGCGAAACCGCCGCGTTGCTCGCGGGGCTCGACGTGCTGCCGCTCGCGCAGATCGAGTATCGCGGCCGCAAGCTCGGCGAGTTCGATCTCGACGCCGCGCTCGCGCGCAAGCCGCAACTGATCCTCGTCGACGAACTCGCGCATTCGAACCTGCAGGGCGCGCGTCATCTGAAACGCTGGCAGGACGTCTACGAACTGCTCGACGCGGGCATCGACGTTTATACGACCGTCAACGTGCAGCATCTGGAGAGCCTGAACGACGTGGTCGGCCAGATCACCGGCATCCGGGTGTGGGAGACCGTGCCCGATCGCGTGTTCGATCATGCCGACGAAGTGACGCTCGTCGATCTGCCGGCCGAGGAACTGCTCGACCGCATGCGCGACGGCAAGGTCTACATGGCGCAGCAGGCCGAGCGCGCGGTGCGCAACTTCTTTCGCAAGGGCAACCTGATCGCGCTGCGCGAACTCGCGCTGCGCCGCACCGCCGATCGGGTCGACGCGCAGATGCGCGAGTACCGCGCCGATCGTTCGATCCAGCGTATCTGGCAGGCGCGCGAGCGGCTGCTGGTGTGTGTCGGTCCCGGTCCGGAGGCGCCGGCGCTGGTGCGCTCGGCGGCGCGCCTCGCCGCGAGCCTGAGGGCCGACTGGCTCGCGGTCTATGTCGAAACGCCCGCGTTGCAGCGCCTGCCCGACGCGCGCCGCGAACGCACGCTGAACGCGCTGAAGCTCGCCGCCGAGCTCGGCGCGGAAACCGCGACGCTCGCCGCCAGCGATGCGCTCGACGCGCTGATCGGTTACGCGCAGGCGCGCAACGTATCGAAGCTGGTGGCGGGCGCATCGTCGCGCACGGGCGCGAGCCGCTGGCTGCGCCGGCCGCTGGGCGAGCGCATCGCCGAGAAGAGCGGCGATCTCGATCTCACGCTGATTCGCGTGTCGTCGGAGCGCGACGGCGGCGAGCAGCGGCGGCTGTTGAACACGACCGCGAACGCGTGGCGCGAGGCGTTGAGCGCGGCCCGCGAGCGTCGCTCGCCGCCGCGCGCGTACGCGTTCGCGCTCGCGATCGGCGCGGCGATCACGTTGCTGTCGAGCCGGTTGATCGTCCGCATCGATCTGACCAACCTCGTGATGCTGTATCTGCTCGGCGTGATCTTCACCGCGGTGAAGCTCGGGCGCGGGCCGGGTGTCGTGCTGTCGTTCGCGAGCGTCGCCGCGTTCGATTTCTTCTTCGTACCGCCGCGCATGTCGCTGTCGGTCTCCGACACGCAATACCTGCTGACGTTCTTCGGCATGCTGCTGACCTCGCTCGTGATCAGCCATCTGACTTCGAGCCTGCGCCACGAGGCGAGCGTCGCGCGACGCCGCGAGCAGCGCACCGGCGCGATGTACGAGATGGCGCGCGAGCTCGCCGCGGCGCTCGCGACCGAGCAGATCGTCGGCATCGGCACCCGGCACGTGAGCGAGGTGTTCGGCGCGCGTGTGGCGATCCTGCTGCCCGACAGCGCCGACCAGATCAAACAGAAGATCGAGGACCCCGACGCGGCGATCACGCTCGAAGGCGACGCGCTCGATCTCGACGTCGGCCAGTGGGTCTACGATCAGCAGAAGCCGGCCGGCCACGGCACCGATACGCTGCCGGCCGCCGCGGCGCTGTATCTGCCGCTGAAGGCGCCGATGCGCACGCGCGGCGTGCTCGCGGTGGTCGTGCGTGACGAGCGCGAGCTGACCGTGCCCGAACAGCGCCGCATGCTCGATGCGTTCGCCGCGCAGATCGCGCTCGCTCTCGAACGGGTGCACTACGTCGATATCGCGCGCGATGCGCTCGTCAACATGGAGTCGGAGCGGCTGCGCAATTCGCTGCTGTCGGCGATTTCGCACGATCTGCGCACGCCGCTGACGACGATCGTCGGGTTTTCGTCGATGCTCGCGCAGGGGCGGCAGGCGGGACAGGGGCGGACAGAAGGCGAGGTGAATGCTTCTTTGCGGACCGACGCGCAATCCGCCGCGCGGCGTGACGACGAACTCGTCGACGCAATCCACGAAGAAGCGCTGCGCATGACCGGCATCGTCACGAATCTGCTCGACATGGCGCGCTTGCAGGCCGGCAGCCTGCAACTGAACCAGCAATGGACGCTGCTCGAGGAGACCGTCGGCGCCGCGCTGCGCGCGTGCAAGCGTGTGCTCGCGGATCATCCGGTGCGGGTTACGCTGCCCGCCGATCTGCCGCTGCTGCATCTCGACGCGGTGTTGATGGAGCGCCTGTTCTCGAACCTGTTCGAGAACGCGGCCAAATACACGGCGTCCGGCACGCCGCTCGCGATCGGCGCGCAGCAGATCGACGCGGACGGCACGCCGTTCGTGCGCATCACGATCGACGACAACGGCCCCGGCCTGCCCGCCGGCATGGAAGCGCGCGTGTTCGAGAAGTTCACGCGCGGCGAGAAGGAGTCGGCGAAACCAGGCATCGGCCTTGGGCTCGCGATCTGCCGCGCGATCGTCGAGGCGCACGGCGGTACAATCGGCGCGCTCAACCGGATGGCCACGGATGGCCACGTCGAGGGCGCGCGCTTCTGGTTCACGCTGCCGGTCAAGACGCCGCCCGACGCACCCGAGACGTTTGATACGCTCGAAGACGAAGGCGCAGCCACCGACACCGCCGCCGACCTCAACCCGCTCACCCGCCCCGCCCATGAGTGACCTGAGTATCACCGTCGTTCTGATCGAAGACGAGAAGCAGATTCGCCGCTTCGTGCGCACGGCGCTCGAAGGCGAGGGCATCGCCGTGTACGACGCCGAGACCGGCAAGCAGGGGCTCGTCGAAGCGGCGACGCGCAAGCCCGATCTCGTGATCGTCGATCTGGGCCTGCCCGACACCGACGGCCTCGACGTGATCCGCGAGCTGCGCGGCTGGAGCGAGCTGCCGGTGATCGTGCTGTCGGCGCGTACCCAGGAAAGCGAAAAGGTCGCCGCGCTCGACGCCGGCGCCGACGATTACCTGACCAAGCCGTTCGGCGTGTCCGAGTTGCTTGCGCGGATCCGCGCGCATCTGCGGCGGCGCAATCACGGCGGCGCGAACGAATCGCCGCAGGTGCGTTTCGGTGCGGTCACCGTCGACCTCGCGCTGCGCCAGGTTACGCGCGACGGCGCCGCGGTCCATCTGACGCCGATCGAATACCGGCTGCTCGCGACCCTCGTGCGCCATGCGGGCCGCGTCCTCACGCACCGGCAGTTGCTGCGCGACGTGTGGGGGCCGTCGCACGTCGAGAGTCACCACTATCTGCGCATCTACATGGCGCATCTGCGCGGCAAGCTCGAGCGCGATCCGGCGCAGCCGGAGCATATCGTCACGGAGACGGGCGTCGGGTACCGGCTGGTGGGTGCGGTGTGAGTTCGTCCGCGATGCCGCTTCGTTATAATCTCCCGACGTAAGGACGACCTTGCGCCTGCATCAATCATCGGGGACGGCCCCATTTTTCATGGAGCTGTGTCGATGTCCTGGTTTCTTCTCCTGATTGCCGGTCTGCTCGAAGTCGCGTGGGCGGCCGGTCTCAAAACTTCCGAAGGTTTCACCCGCGTGTGGCCGTCCGTCTTCACGGTCGTGACCGCGCTCGGCAGCTTCGTGCTGCTCGCGCTCGCGATGCGCCAGTTGCCGCTCGGCACAGCCTATGCTGTTTGGACAGGGATCGGCGCGGTCGGCGCGTTCATCTTCGGCGTCGTGATGATGGGCGAGGCGTTGACGGTAGCGCGCGTCGCCAGTGCGTCGCTGATCGTGATCGGCCTCGTCGGGCTGAAGCTGTCGTCGGGGCACTGACCGGGCGGCCACGTCCGCTCGGGGCGCGGCCGCCATTGCCTGCAAGCCACAGCGAAGGCTTCGCGGCTCTACGTTCTGCGAATTATCGTAGCTATAATGAGACAGAAACGACCTTGAGATTGCCCGCGGCCTGGCTGGCGCGGCCAGCTTGGCGAGCCTGATGGCTTCGGCGCGGAACGCCCGCTCGTTCCCGCCGCGGCGCCTGGCACGCACTGAGCGCGCGGAGGCGGCCATGCTTGAATCACTTTCACTTGCAGCGGGCCTTTCATGGGGCAGCGGTCTGCGCCTCTATCTGACGGTCCTCCTGGCCGGCGTGTTCGAACGTCTTGGCCTGATTCACTTGCCGAACACATTGTCCGCGCTGTCATCGCCATGGGTGATCGGTGCGGCGGCTGTGCTGACGCTGGCCGAATTCTTCGCCGACAAGATCCCCGCGTTCGATTCGCTGTGGGATGCGATCCACACCTTCATCCGCATTCCGGCCGGCGCCGTGCTGGCCGCCGGCGCGCTCGGCCACGCCGATCCGACGCTGCTGAGCGTTGCCGCGCTCGCGGGCGGCACGCTCGCCGGCACCGCGCATCTCGCGAAGGCGGGCACGCGCGCGCTGATCAACCTGTCGCCGGAGCCGGTGTCGAACGTCGTCACGTCGACCGCCGAGGACGGCCTCGTGGTCGGCGGCGTGCTGCTTGCGCTGTTCGTGCCGCTCGTGTTTCTGGTCTTGATGGTAGGCTTCCTGCTGCTCGCGGCGTGGGCATTGCCGCGATTGTGGCGTGGCGTGCAGGGCGGTTTTCGCGGCATGGCCACGCACATGGTGTCGCGATTTGCGAGGAGCAGGCACGATTGAGCGAAGCACTACCAGGATCCAAGGCGGGTTCAAGAACGCGCGCCGACACGAGACCGGCGCGGCGGCTTGGCGGCATCGATCTATTGCGCCAGGCCATGCGGATGACGGCGCGCGACTGGCGCGCGGGCGAACTGACGATGTTGCTGCTCGCGCTCGTGCTGGCGGTCGCGGCGTTGTCGAGCGTCGGGTTTCTGGGCGATCGGCTGCATCAGGGGCTCGAGCGCGATGCGCGGCGCATGATCGCCGCCGACTTCATCGTGCGTGCCGATCATCCGGTCGATCCGCAATTCGCCGCCGAGGCGCACGCCCTGGGCCTGCGCACCGCCACCACGGCGATCTTTCCCAGCATGATCAATTCGACCGGCGCGCAGCCGGCGTCGCGGCTCGCCGCCGTCAAGGCGGTGTCGTCCGGCTATCCGTTGCGCGGCGCGCTGCGCATCGCGGCGGCGCCGGGTGCGGCCGATCATGCGGCGACGTCGATTCCGGCGCCGGGCACCGTGTGGGTCGACCGGCAGTTGCTCGACGCGCTGAAGCTGAAGATCGGCGATGCGGTGAAGCTCGGCAATCGCAACTTCACGGTCGGCGCGCTGATCACGCGCGAGCTCGATCGCGGCTTCTCGTTCGTCAACTTTTCGCCGCGCCTGATGCTGAATGCCGCTGACGTACCGTCGACGGGCCTGATCACCTATGGCAGCCGCGTCACGTACCGGCTGCTGGTCGCCGGTTCAGACGAGGCGGTCGCGCGCTTCGCGAAGTTTGCGCATGCGCGCGTCGACGGCGGCAAGATGCGCGGCGTCGCACTCGAGTCGCTGCAGGACGGCCAGCCGCAGGTGCGTCAGACGCTCGATCGCGCGGGCCATTTCCTGACGCTCGTGTCGCTGTTGACCGCGCTGCTCGCGGCCGTCGCGATCGCGATGGCCGCGCACCGCTATATGCGCCGGCATCTCGACGGCTGCGCGGCGATGCGCTGTCTCGGCGTGAGCCAGGCCGCGCTGCGCGCGCTGTTCACGCTCGAATTCGTCGGGCTGGGCGTACTCGGCGGCGTGCTCGGCGTGGCGCTCGGTTATCTCGGGCATCTCGCGCTGCTGACGTGGCTCGGCGGCCTGATCGACGTGGTGCTGCCGCAGCCGACGCTGTGGCCCGCGCTCGAGGGCATCGCGGCCGGCCTCGTGCTGCTGCTCGGCTTCGCGCTGCCGCCGCTGTTGCCGCTCACGCGCGTGCCGCCGGTGCGCGTGCTGCGGCGTGAATGGGGCGAGGAGGGACGCACTGCGTGGGCCGCCTACGCGGTCGGCATCGTGCTGTTCGCGGGGCTGCTGATACTCGCCGCGGGGGAATTGAAGCTCGGGGGCATCGTCGCGGGTGGATTCGCGGGCGGGCTGCTGGTGTTCGCCGGCATCGCGCGGCTCGCGTTGTGGGGCGCGGCGCGCGTGGTGCGCAGCGAGCGCGTCAATGCGGGCATCGGCTGGCGCTATGCGCTGGCGTCGCTCGAGCGGCGCAGCAGTACCAGCACGCTGCAGATCACCGCGCTCGGCATCGGCCTGATGTGCCTGCTGCTGATCGCGATGACGCGCAACGACCTCGTGCAGGGCTGGCGCAAATCAACCCCGCCCGATGCGCCCAACGAGTTCATCATCGACATCCAGCCCGATCAGCGCGACGCGGTCACGCAGTATCTGGACGCGCACGGCATCGCCGGCGCGGCGCTGTCGCCAATGGTGCGCGGGCGGCTCGTCGCGATCAACGGTAAGGCGGTCGATCCGGATTCGTTCAAGGGCGAGGATGCGCGGCGACTGGTCGACCGCGAGTTCAACCTGTCCTACACGACGCAACTGCCCGACGACAACCGGATCGCCGCGGGAACCTGGTTCGGCGAGACGACGAAGCCGCAGATCTCGATCGAGCAGGGTCTCGCGAAGCTGATCAACGTGAAGCCCGGCGACGTGCTGCGCTTCGACGTGACGGGGCTGACTGTCGAGGCGCCGGTGACGAGCGTGCGCAAGCTCGACTGGGGTTCTTTCAAGGTCAACTTCTTCGTGCTGATGCCGCCGGTTTCGTTGCAGGATTTTCCGGCGACTTTCATCACGAGCTTCCATCTGCCGGTGGACAAACAGTCGACGATCGATGGCCTGATCGCCGCGTATCCCAATCTGACCGCGATCGATACCGGCCCGATCCTCGCGCAGGTGCAGCGCGTGTTGCAGCAGGTGATCGGCGCGGTGCAATTCCTGTTTGCGTTCACGCTCGGGGCCGGCGTGCTGGTGCTATACGCGGCGCTCGCCGGCACGCGCGACGAGCGTATGCGAGAATCCGCGCTGCTGCGTGCGCTGGGCGCATCGCATCGTCAGGTGCGGTCGGTGCAGGTGTCCGAATTCGTCGCGGTCGGCGCGCTTGCCGGCCTGATGGCGGCGCTCGGCGCGCAGATCGTCGGCTCGATGCTGGCCACGCACGTGTTCGAGTTTTATCTGGACTTCGATCCGTGGCTGCTGCCGGCGGGCATTGCGGCCGGCATCGCGTGTGCCGGTGTCGGCGGGTGGTTGAGTTTGCGGCATGTGTTGGCGCGGCCAGCGCTGCAGTCGCTGCGCGACGCGTGAGTTTTCCTGGTGATGTCTTTTTGCTGTTGAGCAGGGTATGAGCGATTTGAACGACGAAGTGTCCTCGGACAAGCCGACGGCCTTCGAACTGTTGGGCGGCGAGACGCGCGTGCGCGACCTGGTCGACCGGTTTTACGACCTGATGGATCTCGAGGCGGATTTCGCCGGGATTCGCGCGCTGCATCCGGCGTCGCTCGAGGGTTCGCGCGACAAGCTATTCTGGTTTTTGTGCGGCTGGCTCGGCGGTCCCGATCATTACATCGGCCGCTTTGGCCATCCCCGTCTGCGCGCGCGGCACCTGCCGTTCGCGATCGCGTCGAGCGAGCGTGACCAGTGGTTGAGGTGCATGGCATGGGCGATGGAGGATGTCGGCTTGCCGGAACCGCTGCGCCAGCGCCTGCTCGGCTCGTTCTTCGAAACCGCCGACTGGATGGTCAACCAACATTCGTTAGTTACGAAAAGATGAACTAGACGATGGTGTCAGTCTTTCGTCTCTTCGAGACGAGCAGCAGATAGGGGGTCCGGGGGAAAGACGACGCCTGTGGATAACTTTGCGTTTGGTCCGCTGCGGCCTCTTTGCGGTGGTAAGTTTCGCTTGGAAGCATGAGACCGACCTATTTGCCACTTCGTTCGAGCGGCAGTATCTGGAAGGCATAGCGCCGGTCGGCCGCCTGCGTGAGCCGCGTTCAAGATGGCGCGCTATACAGTGCATGACTCCCCGGAAAAGGCCTCTACGCGCACTTACCCGGCAAATATGAACTGGCCGAGGTTTATGGACTTTCTATCAAACAATCCGTCGACGCTCTAGACAGCGGCCTTGGCTCCTTTTGCCACGGCGCTCGGCTTGCTTCTCGACCGAGCGCACCTGCGCTGGCGGCAGGACGTTTTCGAGACGTGGTTGCTTGAGCGGGAGCGAAGTACGGGTCCGGAGCGACCAACTTGATGTTGCGAATGCATGGCAGGCTCTAGGGTGTCCACGTTTGGCGCGTCAGCAATCCGCCGATTAACGTCACTCATCGGGCTTCTCTTGCCTTTTGTTCGCAGCGGTTTCCGCACGCCGTAGCAGTGTCGACGCAGAGGTGTCGAGAGCGTCGGCGAGTGCAAAAAGGGAGTCGAGCGCAATCTTGCTCTGTCCTCGTTCGACCAACGATATGAAGTTGCGGTGCAGGTTCGCCTTCTCGGCCAGCTCCTCCTGCGAAATGCCTCTCGCGAGCCTCTCCTCTCGGACGACCCGGCCAAAGGCGGCGATGCGGCTCATCTGTCCCCCAGTACTGAACGAATGGGGGAGAGTGTCCTAGCAGCGACTTTAACAATCTACACAATATATTGTGAACATGAGTCGTCTGGTCCAGAATGACCAATATATTGTGAAAACGACCAGTTACTGGAGGTTGCGTGGCGGTGCGAGGCGGCCGTGCCGCTTTGTTTTCAATTCCAATGATGGAGCCACCGTGGTCTATGTTTTTTTCTGCGTGAGCGGCGCTCTTGGCCCGTTGAACCTAAATTTTTCGGTTCCTAGAGCGAATGGCACTTACTTAAGCCCGTGGAGCGTGCCCATATTTTTGGACGCGCTCACGTGCGATGTGACGAGGCTCTTTCAGCCATGGGTAGGACTTCGGTCTTCGTTTGCGCATTCGTGGTTCGATGCGACCGGGGCGACTCCCAACGCAAGACTGCGTGATCAGGTTGAACAGGAGACTCTGGTTGTGAGTTGCCGTCAGACCTCTGGCCAGCCATTCAGTCCATAACTGCACCGTGTGTTTGAAACTCAGTGTTCTCGGGTCAGTGGCATGGTGACTGGCGGCCTGAGCCATCAGCAGCCGAATCACGTTGTAGGCCAGCAGATGGACCCAGATCTCCTTTTCGTTCATGTGGGCAGTCTGGCAATGCAGCACATCCATGCCCATCGTCGTCTTGATGTTACGTAGATCCAGTTCCACGTTCCAGCGCCTGGCGTACAACTGCGAGAGGTCCTGTTTGCTGGTCTTGCGTGCATCACGCATCGTGGTGACCAGCACCCGGTGATGCAGCCTGGACTCGCGCACCATCAGTTCATCGGGGAAGGCCTGGTACTGCTCATGCGTCATCCAGTCGGGACGCTGCCGGGGTTTGGGCCACGTCACAATGTGATCGCGCGTGCCCAGGGACCGGCCTCGCCGAAAGTCGGTGCGGCGTGCCCCATGCTGTTCCATCACGACGTCCACCCCGGCGGCGATCATTGAGGCCATCAGAAAGTAGTGGCAGTACAAGGCATCGGCGACGATCACGTCACCTTTGCGAAACGTGCCTTGCAGCATGCGAAACGCCGTCAGCTCCCCGCTGCCTTTGCCCGCGTAAGTTCCGACCGCCGACTCCAGTACTGCGCCGCTTGCCAGACAGATCACCGCAACCAGATAGGCCAATGGAAAGCCCACTCCTTCGGCCTGAGCACTGGACTGCGGGAAACGGGCCTGGTTCGACGGCGTATCGGGCATCGAGATCCCGGTGCCGTCAACCAGCTTGACCGGGCGCCCGCGCCACTTCCAGGCAGCCTCGGCCTGCTCATGCAGTTGGCGCCCCGTCTCGCGCGCCAACTCCCGCACCATCGTCAGCGGCAGTCTCTGGCGAGCGCGGCAGTAGCCTCCCGTACGCACACTCATGGGCCGCAGCCCGTCGGCAGCTCGCTGCGCCGCCCACCCGTTGACCGCCTTCTGACAGGAGGCGTCCTCTTCCAGCGCCTGGCGCATGAACATCGACAGTGTCACCGTCGGCGGATACAGCCGTTCCCGATGTTCTGGCAAATACGCTTCCGTTATGCCCAACAGCCCCGGGCTCGTCAGTATGTTGAAGTAGTCTACCGCCTGGGCCCTGCACGCCCGGCTTTGAACCCTGCTTCGTGTTTGCCTGTGATGACTTCGTGCATTACGATCCATGGGGGCTGATCTTTGGAATGAGACGGTGTTTGCCTGGTAACAACCATCGTATCAATCCCTGGATCAGCCCCCTCCCTTTCTCTTCAAGCACTTACCCGCGTCTTCTCCTCCATGTAGGCTTAAGTAAGTGCCATTCTTCCTAGAGCGTGTTAGGTACTTTTCATAATCGGTGCAGCATGAACGAGCATGAGCATGGCGAAGACGACGAAGTGCAGGCCTGCCAGGGTTTCGGGCAGGCGCTCGTAGTCGCGTGCCAACCGCCGGAAGCGGTTGAGCCAGCCGAAACTGCGCTCGACCACCCAGCGGCGGGGCAGCAGCACGAAGCCCTTCTTCGCCTCAGGCAGCTTGATGACCTGCAGCTCAATGCCTTCATCACGTGCGGCCTGTGCAGCAGTGTCGCCCGTATAGCCCTGGTCAGCAAACGCAAGTTTCACCGTCTGACCGGTGACGTGCTGAACCTGACGCGCAAGCTCGGCCACCTGCGCGCGCTCCTGCTCGTGGGCCGGCGTAATGTGCACCGCGAGCAGCATCCCCAGTGTGTCGACAGCCATGTGAACCTTGCTGCCCCGCTTGCGCTTGTAACCGTCGTAGCCCGCACGTGGCCCGCTTTCACACGTGGACTGCAATGTGCGTCCATCGAGAATGACCGCGCTGGGCTGGCCCTGACGCTGTTGCGCCACGCGCAGCACCGAGCGCAAATCGTTGACCATCGCCTCGAAACAACCCGCGTTCAGCCAGCGCTGCGTTTGCTGGTAGACCATTTCCCACGGCGGAAAGTTGGTCGGCAGCATGCGCCACGATGCACCCGCGCGCGCCATCCAACGAAGCGCGTTGAACATTTCGCGCAGTTCGTATCGGCGCTGCGGTGCATCTTCGTTCATCAAGGTCAGATACGGAGCGGCGAAGCTCCATTCCTCGTCCGAAACATCTGTCGGGTATGGCTTGCGTTCTATCATCCCGCCAGGTTACCAGGTCTGACAGAAAGTGCCTAACACGCTCTAAGGAGCAGGGCGCGATGGCAAACATGCGAAGTCTTGAGCCGGACGTGTTGCTTTTGACAGAAACTGTGCGCGACTACCCAGGTGTGGTCATCGTCGCCGGGAACGCTTGGCCGTTTCATTACAGCCTAGACTCGCTGCGACAAGCATTTTCTATATTGGGGCGGCGTGTCACAAATTTCGTCAGCACGCTGGCTGATAGGCAGGAAGAAGCGATTTTTGATTTCATGAAAGACCGCGCCGAGCCATACGTGGTCATTGCCTCCAAAGAGACTGAGTTTTCAGAACCCACCGACTTCCAACGTGTTGATTTTGATATGCAGCTCGGATTTAACGAATCAGCGCAATCAGCTCTGGTCTCGCACCTACGGGCAATTGGAGAGCCTGCAATCCGGGAGCTCTCGTACGACGACATGCTGCGTGCCACGGTTTCGGGGCATGCCCTTCGCCGTGCCAGACGAATGTTCTCGCTCATGCATGCGCGAGAAGACACTCTGTTTCAACAAAGCCTGCACGCCCTAGTCGGAAAGCGTTAAACAGGCGGGATAACTCAGAGCTTTCGTCCCCGGAGACATCCGTCGACCGGTTTGGCGTGAGATTCGTACATCGGGGCGAACTCTAGTGGCACTGGCCGCTGGGCAACTGGAATCGAAGCGGGAACGTGGAATGAAAGTCCGTGAACTGATTGAGCAGCTCGTCACAGCTGACCCTGACGCTGTAGTGGTTTACCTGGACTCGTACGCGGACGTCTACGAGTCCGATGAGATTCATGAAGCCTTCGTGGATTCTTACCTTTGGACTCATGAGACGGGATTGCGATACGGTGAATGGTACGACATCCGATACCCAAGCGGTCCCGAGCCAGTAGAGGGCGAGCGCCACGTAATAGCAGCCCAAAAGCCCGAGCACGTGGTCGTTCTGTCAGATGGGCCCACGAATCTCCGGTACGTGACGCGGTACCAGGTAAGTCAGCGTCAGCAGGAACTTGTTAATCGTGGTCTGCGTAGCCATAGATGGGCGCAGGCAATCAACAGATACGCGCCATCCCGCCTTGTTCGCAGGTGGTCGAACGAAAATCCGAATTTGTCCGACCGAGGTAGGCTTGCTCAACGCAAAAGACGGAGGTTTTTGGGTGTTTCCAAACCGAGCGGCCGTAGCCTGGTCACGGTGCCTCGTGCTGTCAGAAGTACGCTCAGGCTCAAGGCTGGAACTCGATTGTGCTGGTATCTCTCGGGCGACGGTTTCGTCTCTTTGAGAACCGGGCCTACCCATTTGCGAAATGGGACCACGCCATGACTATGCGCTATGAGAGAACGAGAGCACCGAGGGAGGTGCGAGGCCTGCTCCTGCAGCTATCTCGCTTGCCTTCTGAACTCAATGCCTGCGGTTTGCGAGAGTTAGCACTTCGCGTCATCAGACAGTACCCAGACGACGGAACCCTCCGATTGATTGCGGAGCAGACGATGTGCTGGCCCCAACGCGTTGGGAGAGATATCAAGTGATGCAGAGCTGTCGTTCACCTGTGTCTCCGCCGGTTGAAGAATTGCCTGAGAAAGGGCGCGACGCAGTGACACCAATGAGTAATTCCAGCCCCACATCGCCGATGAAAGTAAGCGGTCCTTGGTTTTACGTGTGCTACGGCTCGCGCGAGGGCCGGGGTATGGGGGACGGGTTTGTGGTGCAGACATATTCAGACCTGTACAAATTGCTGACTGAAGAAAGCGCCGATAAGACTGAGGCAGATGTGTATATCTGTTCGAAGGAAAAAGGGGGGCCAATGGCGTTCAGACGCGTCGTCGCATTGAGGCCGGTGCGAAGCCCGGACATGCACGCATTTGAGCTCGAAGCCGGGCAAGTTGTGCTGTGGGTAGATGGAAAAACGAGTGCCAAGGCTTATATTGAAATTGGTGGCCGCGTATCGTTGGTCGACTAGAAAGCATCGAGCTCAGGAGGGGCGAACATGCAGCTTGAAAGCGGCTTTAAATGCAATTATCGACTCGACGACTCCACAATCTTCGTACGGTGACCTGCAGCGAGCGGCCTTGAGGGCAGACGTTCAGGCGCCTGCCAATAGCCTTGGATGTAGATGTTGAGCGCTTCTATGACTGAGAGCAACGACAGGGTTGAAAAGACGAAAAGGGGCCGGGAGGTCCTGTTCTTGGATTTTGACGGGGTTATTCACTGCCTTGGCGCGGTAAGGACGCGACACGGTATTCGGAGCGCGTCTCCTTCAATCAATCTGTTCGAATTCGCCCCAGTTTTGTCTGAGCTCTTGGAGCCGCATGTTGGAGTGGAAATAGTTCTCTCAACATCGTGGGTACCTGCTCTTGGTTTTCAACGAGCGAGAGACGCGTTGCCTGCCACGCTTAGGAATCGAGTTGTCGGCGCAACGTATCACTCGAAATTTGCAGACGCGGGCAGGTGGTCGACGATTGAGCGCGGGACGCAGGTGCTACGCTATGTCTGGACACATCGTTTGACCAGATGGCTCGCGATTGACGATGACGTAAAGGGTTTCGGTGAGCACCTCTCACATGTCGTCCGATGTGATGAGAATTTGGGCCTCGGTGATATCGGCACCCGGAATGCGCTGCGCATTCGACTCGCTGAACAATTCGGATAGGCCGATTTTTTCGGAGCAGAACGATGCGAAAGGTTCTATTTATGGATATAGACGGCGTGCTGCATCGAGGCGGCGCTCGTCGTGCCGGCAACCGGGTGATAAGCAGTTCCCCAGAAATTGCATTGTTCGAATACGTTCCAGTGCTCGACGAATTGCTACTTCCTTATTCCGATGTAGAAATCGTGCTTTCAAGCGACTGGTCAGTCGTCCTCGGGACGGAATTTACGCGAAACGCGATTCCATCGTCACTAATTAAGGAGCGCATAGTCGGTGCGACGTTCGACGGTTGCGCATGCAATCCGCTGTTTTGGCCAGTTCTCTCACGCGGACAGCAAATTCTGGATTATGTCGAACGCAATGCGCCGCTCAAATGGTTAGCGGTCGATGACCGAAAGGACGGATTCGAAGCGCACCGGCACAAGCTTGTACATTGTCAAACTGATGCAGGGTTGGGCGACTGTGCTGTGGTCGAGCAATTCCGCGAGAGGCTACAGCAGTATTTCACGGACGGGCCCAGATATGACGCCGAGAACTAACGCGCGCAGGAAAGCAAAGACGCGTGGTGAAAGCACAGACTCGATATCTGAGAGCAGACCGAGCCGACGGGCTAAAAAGCAACTAGCCGTAGCAGTCGACCACGGCCTCGAACCTGTGATATATGAAATAACTCCGCGCCTCTACGTAGAGCTGATGACAACGTCCAGCGCGGAGCTTGGTCGCGCATTTAAGAGAGCTATTCGGGACGAACAATTTGAGCAGCGACCAAAGAGCAGGCCGAAGGCTAAGTCGTAGCCGTGGAGAACGTTGATGGAGATATGGAGGGGGAATGTCTATCTATCTTGAGATTGCTGGAGACGGCCCCGAAATCGTCTGGCTAAGCCACTGGTCGATACGCGAGTCTGCTGACGGTGCGAGGCATTTTGTAGGATACAGTCGGGAAACGCGTAATGGTCGCGTCAGCACAAAAGTACTTCATCTGGATAGCACTACACGTACGGCACAAACACTAAGCGGGCGAATCTACCAGCTTGTCGGCCCGAGCGGGTATCACGCCGATGCGGAATTCGTGTTTAACACGGTCGCGAAGGGTATCGGAGGCGGTAAGGCATGGCGGGATGCGACGGCAGAGCTGATTCCGGATTGTCGGGAGCGCAGCCGTGCTCCTGCCAACTATGACGAGGTGAAGCTCGATGCTGCCGCGCGGCTGCTCTGCCTTTCGCGTGCTTATTTGCGCTCACTGGTTCTTGACGGCAAAATTTCAGGTCGACTGGACGAAGACGGTGCTGTTCAATGGATACCGATTGTCGCTTTGACCGAGTACCGGCAGAGGATGCGCACCGAGCAGAAAGCGGCACTCGAGGCCCTCATGAGCGAATCTCAACGCCTAGGTCTCTATAACTATGACGCGGACCTTCCGCTGCGCTCTGCGTCTAGCGACGAGCCAAACGAATGACGAAGGGGCGAGGCGGTCTATTGTTGCTAGCACCAGATGCATGGACGGCCTATCTCACCATTCGCAGGAGAGTCGGATGAACGGTTTCAAGCTGGAATAACGAAGCCGGGATTGACCGCCCGCAGGATGCCGAAAGTCGCACGGACGAACCAAATAGTCAGGGCGAAACGCCGCCAAGCGACAGGGGTGCAAACCCGGAGTAGACAGAAAGTGGCTTCGCAAGCGGCGGCGCTTCAGGATAGTTCCTGAGAGTTCGCTCAGTACTTTGGCTCTTCGGACGAAGCGGGCCATCAACCGCGAATGAGAGACGCTATGTCTCACAATCGGGCTCCAACATAACTCTGGGTGGAGAACGAATTTCTCACACACCTCCGGGCGCGATTGCTCACGCCGGGCATTGTCTCGCTTCGGGCGGCGAGGAGCACTTCCGCGCATAGCGGCCGTGTGTCGTCTCATGTAGATAGAGTGCGAAAGTGAGGCTAAGCGAAGCCATAGTACGCGGCGCTTAGCGCAGCGTATTTCGTCTGGTCTATGCTTCGTCCGTCATCTCCCACCTTAGCGGTGGGGAGATAATCCTTTGCCGCGACAATTGCTTTCAATTGATTTTCCAGTTGTGCCGTAAAGTTTGTTTTGGTGAGAACACATCCGTCTTCGCAATCGAAGACAATGAGCAAAGGCTCATCAACCTCAATATGTGCGTCGAGAATGGTCTCTGCGTCAATTCCAATCAGGCCACCGTTCAGCATCAGGCATGGATAGTACCTGCCAAACCACGACGCAACGCCCGCACAAACGTCACGTGAACCGTTCATCAAATCACTCGTGCTCATGTCGCGCAGGCTAACGACAATACAATCCTGACCGTCACAGTGTGGAACAGATTCAAGCATTACCCATGCCGGTACGACAAACATATCGGCTTCCTCTTCTGTTAGAGATGTATGGTCCTCAATGTCACCGAGTACGCTTTCGTTTACTTCGTCGAAGGTTAACGTTTTTACTTCATAAGTCAGGGCTGTTCGATTGCTCATGTTTTGTAGACATCGGATTGAACGAGTTTTTGGGCTTGGGATTAACTTGCAGGCGCACCTAATCTGGCGGCAGCAACGTCTCGGCCGCAGAGGGTGCCTCACTGCATTCGCTACTAGGTTGCCGTTAGGGAGATGTGTGTAGTTGCAGTTTGAGAGGGAGGCGAGTTGACCTTTCTGTGCCAACAATTTCTTCGTTTTGGCGTCGTACTTGGCCTGATATCCTTGACGTGCGAGAGCTGTGGCGACACCTTCGGTATGAATCATGCAGTAGGTCGACTTTGTGCTAAGAGGAAAATTGCTAGTAATAGCCTCGCCAACTGCTCCCGAGCTAAGAGCTTCAATCGCTTGGTCACAAAAAATAGCTGATGATTGGACAGGTTTTACAGGGCGAAGGAGTGCGGCTTTGTCGATTCGACGCGTCAAGGGAATAACAAATAGGTGCGTGTTTTCACGGCTCAACGCTACCGAAGCCGACCCGTCGGTATTCCAACTGTTAACGGCGCTTGAGACGGCAGAGTCCGCTGGGTCGGCCAGCCACGACAAGATTGCGTCAGCAAGTTGAATTACGAATAGCAGCATCGGTGTACGAGAACCGTCTATAACCAATGTGGCAAACCTTGAACGGCGCGCGTTAGCGCAGCTTAGTGGGTCGAATTCGACGGGCTGTTCAAGAACAAACCCTCGAAATCGTGGGTTGGGGGAACCGTATTCAGCAGCAGGCAGAAGGAGTCCCAGCGGGACGTCGAAATTTTGGTATGGGTTGTAGATAGTCATTCGTTTGTATAAATAGTTCTAGTTGATTTCAAAGGGGTGATGTGAGATTAACTATTCGACTGATATAAATCAACGGTTAAAATGAATTTCCGTTGATTTTTTTAAAAAATATAAGCATTTGGATTTTGTGTTTATATATTTAAATATAAGGACTTGGTGGAGCGATGAAGTTAATGCTGGGATACGAGCCTGTGTCGGTGTGGTCACGAGCGGTCGCAGTTCGCTCTTGCATGCAACACTAGGCTGAGAAAGATTCATCCGGAAACATCGACGCCCGTGCAATGGAATGCGATGTCCGAGGTTATCAACCAGCGGTTATTTGATGACGCCCGGACTACGGGCATGTCTTATCTAGGGTGGCAGCGTAATCGCGTTTTCCGCAACGTCATTGGTGGGTGGTCAGACGGGCCGTCGGCAACACGGAATCGGCTGTCAGGCTAAAGGCCACGTCCAGTCGAGTCTCGAGTGCAATCGAAACGAACTTCTTGTCCGCCTCGGAGAAGGGATTTGGCGTAGCACGGGCGCAGTTCGGGGCAATGGATGTCGATGACCGAGCCATTGAAATCTACGGGGTATCGGTAAGTTTCGTTGAAAATTGGATTTGTGCCGAACAGCGCAGCTTGAGTGCGATGCCTCTCCCGGATAGTCTAGAAATTGCACCGCGTCTTCGAGCAGTCCCCAATTCTCTCCGCCTGCTTCCAAGCCGGCTGGTTCCCACTGCATCGAGAATCTCCTGCGCGAAATCCAGCCGGCCGAGTGCGCGCTGAACGCTCACGGTAGGGGAATGACTTTCATGAGGAACGACTCTCATCTTCAGCTTGGAATTCAGCGAAGAATGCACCCGGGTCACGGAAGTTGCCCGCCCGAATGTTTTTTTTAATCTAGAGCGAGAATTTTCAGAAGCGCGAGCGCTTGTTGCTGGTCCTCATAGGACTGCGCGTCCTGAACAACGACACAAGCCACGCCGTTCTGGGTGATGAGGATGGGCTCGCCAGTCTCGGTGACGATTTTCACCATCTCGGCCGTATGGCTCTTCAGGTAGCTGACGGGCTTGATTAGGCGGGGTTTCACAGGCGTCTCTCCTGACCAAGGTCTTAATTTGATATCAATCTAGACTGAGTTGACCTGCAGCCTCGCACAGTCGCGCATCGTCCCGCCATGCGTAAATATCTTAGAAAGAAAAGGACCCGCAATCCCTGGTACGTGCCGGGGAGCCTCTCAGTCGCGCAGGCATCGGGGATGGGTACACATATCAGGCTACCGACTAGAGTAACGACGGAATGCCATTTTTGGTCGTGGAAGGCGGCCATGGTGCCGATGAAATGGATGACTGAGTAGTAAGATTGACTCTCTTTTCCGCCGTCGGTGCGGTCCCATCTGTAGTTCCGAAATAAGTCCAAAACAGTTACGTTGATACCCGCTGGCGAATCCATGGCTGGAATCGAACCAAGTTTGTGGCAAGCCCTCAGTGCTGCCTTGCGTTCAACAACAACCAAATATGTCGCCTCGAAGGTCCCGCGAGAATGCGAGCAAACGCAGCCCGGCACTGCGTGCACGTGTAGTGCTCCTCTCGCCGGGAATCTTCAACCGTACCGACGCCGTTGAGCACAAGATTTTGATGAGGCGGTTCTGCCGCCGGTTTGCCATGAAGGTCGGCGCACTCCGCGCAAGGTTGTATCCAAAGGTCCATGCTTGGATTGTCGGAAAGCGGGAGCCTGTCATGCAGCGAGACGGTGCGCGTAGTACGGCCGGTTCCTGTCATCAAGTATCGCGTACATGTCCTGCAAGTTCGATGCATCCGGGCTAAGCCAGGCGTCATGTGCTGGGGTTGATAGGGATGATGTGCCAATCATAACCACGTCCATGCGAAGTCTTTGAAAGAATGGCGAGGTGTATCTCACTGTCTCTTCAGGGAGACCACGGCTGGCATAGCGGCCAAATTCGCAGCGTCGTGAGGTGAGCGGTGTTTCCTAAAACCGCTCCACCCATGGTCGGAGTTCCACCTCCCACGTCCACGCACTGCGGTGCTGACGATGAACGTGCAGGTATTCCCACGCTATTGCGTCAGGGTTCAACCATTTGTCGTCCGTGCCGCCATCGTCTGATTGTGCCCAGCTACTGGCAATGCCGCCGTCAATCACAAAATGCGCAACGTGGATATTCCTTGGGGCAAGCTCTCGCGCCATACACTGGGCCATTCCCCGCAGGGCGAATTTTCCCATGGCAAACGGTGTCGAACCGGCTAGCCCTTTCACACTTGCCGTAGCACCGGTCAGCAGGATGGTGCCGTGGCCGCGGGCCAGCATGCGCACGGCTGCGGCTTGCGCGACGAGAAAGCCGCCGAATGCGGTGACCCTAAGGGCGGCTTCAAGTCTCTCTGCCTCGATGGCTTCAACTGCCGCGCGATAGCGGCCACTCGCGTTGTAGACAACGAGGTCGGGGACGCCAAAGACGCGCTCTACCTGGTCAAAGAGTGCTGCAACCTCGTCCGGGCGACTGGCGTCGCAGCCCACAGCCACTCCACGCGTCTCGTCGACCAGGTCGGCGAGCTTGCTCGTGTCGCGTGCGGCGAGCGCAACCTGCATACCTTCCGCCGCAAACAGGCGAGCAAGGGAGGCGCTCAATCCCTTTCCTGCACCCACAATCAGCGCTGTCTCGGTTCGATTCACGGTTCCTCCGAATTCAACAGGGACTAGAGTAGCTACGTATGCCGTGCCGTCAGTCCGTTTCCGCACATCCTAACTATTTAGCGGAGGGGATTGCGGGATGGACGCTTCGTCATATTGTCCGCCGGCAACATGCCCGGCAAGGCCTCCACAAAGAAATCTGCCTGCAATGCAGCCCCAGCCTGCACGTCGTACTGTGCAAAGTCGCGCACACCGGCTGCCAGCAGAACCTCGTCGTCGAGGAAGAAATTTCCCGAACACTCCCTGGCTTGGCGCGTCAGGATATAGTGGGCCGCGTCGGCAACTATCTCAGGCTTGCGACACGCTGCAATCATGTCCTTACCACCAATCTCATTTCGCACAGCCGCGGTCGCGATAGCTGTTCGAGGCCACAGCGAATTGACTGCGACACCTCGGTCTTTGAACTCCCCGGCAAGCGCTAATGTGAACAGGCTCATTGTGTATTTTGCAATGGTGTATGCCGGAAAGTCGCCAAACCATTTTGCGTCGTGGACCAACGGAGGTGATAGCGTGAGGATGTGCGGGTTCGGCGAATTGAGGAGATGCGGCAGGCACGCTTGCGCGCACACGAACGTGCCTCTGCCATTGACCCCATGCATCAGGTCGTACCGTTTGACGGGTGTGTCTAGCGTGCCAGTCAGTCGAATGGCGCTGGCATTGTTCACGAGGATATCGATGCCACCGAACAACTCAACGGTCTCGGCAACCGCGGCTTTCACGCGTTCTTCGTCGCGAATATCCACAACAAGCGGGAGCGCCTTGCCGCCAGCAGCTTCAACAACTGCAGCCGCCGTGTGAATCATACCCTCGAGACGTGGGTCTGGGTCGGCGGTCTTTGCGGCAATCGCGACATTCGCGCCGTCGCGTGCGGCTCTGAGTGCAATCGCGAGTCCGATGCCGCGACTGCCACCAGACATGAATATGGTCTTGCCGGCAAGGGTCATGGTTGTCTCCTGAACACTCCCTGTAGCATACGCTGCTGCCGTCATCACGCCGTTGCCGATGTAGACGTTACTCGTGAAGGGGATGGCGTACGTTACTCATCTCGTTGTGAGCCGCAGTCGCTGAACTCCTCGTTCGCGCGTGGCTTCCTTCGCTTGAGGTTTGTATCGTGCAACTGGCGACCTTGCCAAGCGCAAGCTGCTGCCAGCACCCTATGAGGCGCATCGCGCAGACTCGGTGCCCGCGGCAGGAGTAAGTATTGGCGTGGTACGCAGACGACTTGACGCCAGTGCTAACTGCGACTGGCAGCGACCCTGCAGATTGGTGAGCGAGTCCAGGTCGCCGACGACTTTCTGACTGCGTCGTATTCATCGTGAAAGCCTACATGACCGGCGGGGGGCTGCCGGCCAGAATGTGCATTTCAGTTTTACCTGGTTTGGCAAGCCACCCGTACAGTCCCAGCCGCTCGCTCTTGCCCTGTACCCGCCAGCAGTGAGCGGGACAGGAGAACTGTATGAAACGCGCCAGCCTTTTACTGGCAGCGGGCACTACTGCCCTGTTTTTGCCGGCATAACATCGTCGTCCGGCGACATACTGTGCATGCCTGTATCGGTCGAGCCAGTGTTCTTTGTCATTTTGCCCGGTCTCGCGTTCCACGGGCTCGAGACAGGCTCGCTGTGGTATGTCATCCCTGCTGTTGCGGCACCGTGAGCACCGCCGCCCCCACTTCCACCGTTCCCATTCCCTCCACCTTGCGCAAACGTCGCGCTCGAGGCGCAGAGCGAGACGACAGCGACGCACGCCAGCACGACTTTCCGCGTTACCTTTTCCATCACATTTCTCCTGCGATTTCGGCGCGTGCTGTAGCAGCGTCGAAGTTTCATGCGCCGCTAACGGCTGACCGTTGGATGACTGATTGCGCAGCGGCGAAACGCAAGCAGCCGCTCGGGCCAGAACAGGGCAGACAGTTGCCTTATCCGGACGCCAGGCATGCAGGTAAGTCGTGGTTTGGCGCCGAAAATGACAGAGCCGGGCTGGATTCGAACATTTGACCGTGCGCGCCGGTCCTGCTACTTCGGCATCGGTATCTTGTCGACCATCATGACTACGCCGTTACCCTGGATGGCGTCGTAGGCCGAGATGTCTGCCGTGTGCCCCCGCAGCGTCCAATAGCACGATGTTGTGTGGTCCGTCCGTCCGAGGACGTGAGCGTCTCGCCGTTCACGGTTTTAAGTTCCACCTCGCCGTCACCTTCCCTGATGGGCTGGTCGGGCAACTAAAAATCGTAACGCCCCGGGATAACGGGACAGGGAAGGATACAGGTCAGCATCGGCTTGTTTTCTGGTTTGATAAGGTTGTCGACCGTGGCCGGCGGCAATGCTGCAAATGCTTCATTGGTTGGTGCGAAAACGATAAGGCGCGCAACACGCTTGTGCGTACCCACGAGGCCTGCTGCCTTAACTGCGACGACGGGCGTGGTGTGTTCCGTCGAATTCATCGCGATGTCCACAATGTCTTCAACGGGATACGTCGCCTGACCGCCCGCCGTGACGGTATCGCTAGCCGCGAAAACCCGGACCCTGCGGCTGACAACACGGCAGCAACGAGAAAAGCAGTGTGCTTCATGAGAGGTTTCCTCATGACGCGACGCCGGATTGCGCTGCGTTGACTGCATATACGGGGGCCTCGGGTAGCTGGATGCGGGGGATGACAGGTGTGTCGCTGCTTCCGATGGCAGTGCGAGCGACCAGGCGCGACTGTCGCCCCTGATTTGCCGATTGTCGATTCCGCTGTCAATCATGACCTTAGCGTTCTATAACATAAACGCAGCAGCGGTCTTATTGGTCAATGGGCGTACAACGTCCTGTCACCGGCGCACTCATTGCGCATACTTCTGCCCCGCCCGGTACCAGCCTCGCGTCATTACCCAGGTAGTCATCGAATAAGTCCGGCTTTGGGCACAAACGGTGCAACAAGCCAACTTCGCATTTGCTCGGCTAAACGGCGTCGGAGACGACGCTGTACGGCATTTGGTAAAGCGAAAGCAGGAATCAGCAAGGAGCGAGAAAAGGCCTAATGCAACCCTCGCGTGCTCGTGGGGATGCCAATCCCCTTGTTATTCCGGAGTCGTGTTATTCGCAACACGTTGACGACAAAGAGGTGACGAGATGAAAGTGCAACTTTTAGCTGTAGTCAGTGCGGTATCCCTGCTCGCTGCGACCGGCGCCGCCCACTCGCAGCAAATGCAACCGTCGGGCACAACTGACCCGTCGTCTGCCCAGCAGCCCATGACAACTGCCCAGCCGGCCACGACTATGGACCGCACCCCTGACCTGGGATACGGACCCCAGCCCGGCGGAAGCAGCGGCAGCGGCAAAGCCAGAAACGGTGCCGCGTGCACGGTGGGCCTGTCCTGCGATATCTATCAGGGCAGCTAGCCACGCAGACCCGAAGTGGGCTCCGCACGTCCGAAAATCCCGTGTCGATTTCGAGTTCGGAGCACGCGAATAGCGAATCTCATGCGTGGAAAACTCAACGTAGATTAAAGGAGCCAACGTGAAATCATCACTGATGGTCGCTTCTGCTGCAGGGTTGTTTGTCATGGCCGGGTTTGCGCATTCGCAAGGCGCGCCCCAAGCCCCTCAACCCGCCCCACAGGAAAACGCCGCGACTCAAGCCACCGACCCCAGTGCGGGGATGGAGGCATATGGCGGTATGCCCGATACGAGGGTACAAAGCGGCGTAAAACACAGCAGGCCCTGCAGGGTGGACCCACAATGCAACGTTTTTTTCGGGGGCAGCTAAAAACAAACTGACGGCGCGCGAGCCAACAACGGAAGCACCAGGCGCCCGCGCCGAGATGGGGGCCGACGTCCTTGGTGGGGCTGGCCCGGTCCCCTTTCATTCTTTAAGGTTCGGGGACGCCTGATTCGGGAAGCCTCTGGACATGCGAAGCGCGCCGGCTTCAAGAGCGAGCGGAATGGAGGTCACTACGAGAGTTTGGGCACTCGGGCGCCTTGAGTCCGAAATAGACGCCGCGAATTGCATGCGTCAGGACGTAGACCTCGACTCGGACCGAGTCCCAGTGACTTGTCGACATGTCGCATCTGCTTGGCGGTTTGCAAACGGTGAGCAGGAATTTTTGCTGACCAAAATTGTGCCCGTACCCCTCACTGGGCTCCGTCAGTCGGCATGTTTCGAGTTGCCCGTCGGCCCAAGCAGCGGTCGTTCGACTACGTTGCTCTGCCGCGCTGCGTTTCCCGGTGCGTGACGTTGTCCGCCAGCAACCGTTGCATTGTGGCCAGTAGCATTTGCCCATCTACAGGCTTGCGAAGAAACCCATCGTAGCTGACGAAGGCTGGTGGGCTGGGCTCCCCCGAAACCAGAATGAATGTGACGTCAGCTAAACCGGGACGTGTTCGCAAACGGTGACAGAGTTCGCTTCCCGACATCACCGGCATGCGCCAGTCGGCAACCACTATGTCGACAGGGGACTCGATGAACATCTTCAATGCCGCCTGGCCGTCGCTCGCGCTTCTTACTTCAAATCCGTCCGCGGCACAGATTGCGCCCCACGCGGCCAAAGCCTCCGCATCATCGTCTACCAGCAGTACGCTTGTCATGACCAATCGCAAGAGTCGCTACATGTTGTTTGGCAACTCGATGCAGGCCAAAGTTCACGGGGCCATTCATCGACGCCGCATATTCGTCGCGCTCGCGTCGTTCGAGAGAATGCGTGTCATGGGAGCATGAAACGGAGGCATCGATGTGCTACTCGGCTCAGATTCTGGTTGACTACCGAAAATTCGTGCGCACCTTCGGCGCCATCACGGACATTAGCGAATTTGCGCGGCTGTTTTTCGAGCGCACCGAAGGCATAAGCAGCGCGAAGATACCCAAGGCGATGGAAGATGCGTTCGCTGAGCCGCAAACTGACGCCGAAGGCGCCATCAAGGCCCTTATCGACAAGTTCAACGAGCAACAGACTTCGAAGCTCGAACAGGACCTCTTCAAACGGCGAAAAAGGCTGGCGTCTCCGGTCGCACTGCGGTAGCGCGCTCCTTTCTGCGTTGATTGGTCGCTCGCAATTGCAGGCGTAAGGTTGTCCGGCTTGATGCCAATCGCCTTAATCCGGCGACAAAGATAAGCAACTATGCTATCTCGCTTTCTTTCATCCATGACAGGCTGACGGTGTGGGACACGCAACAATTCGGAAAAAAAGCTGGATAGCATATGCCGACGGAACCGGCTTTTTGATGGCTGCGAGGCACCTGAAGCAGGCAGCCAGTCCCTAAGCGGTGCGTTACAGCGACTCAAGGGCGTCGAGTCGCACTTGCGCAATCTCGCCTGGATGTTGGCCGCGGTATGCATCGAAGAGCTGTGAGCATAGCTGGGCGAGCGAATAAAGGCCTACGGCCTGGTCTGCGTGGTCGACCTCGCCTGCGCTGAGAATGTCGTCGAGAACCGGGGCGAGACGGCGTAGTCGCACGAACGTGGCTGCCTCAAGTTTCACATTGAACCTCCTGTGGTCAGGCGGTGGAGAGCACCCTGAGACCGCCTGTGTTCTGGGGATGCTTTAGCGAGTCCGAGTCCAACATACATTAACTCCAGCGCGTGTCAGGCGCCTGTGCGGGCTTTGACCAGCTCGCTGGCGAGAATCATTGCGTCTCTGTTAAGTGGTATGACTCGTCCGCGGACTCGGGGACGGTAGACCGAGTCGCCCAGATTGATATGCTTGCCGGATAGGGCGCAACACCCTGACGCGCGAGCGAGACACGCCGCCCAGACCTGCTCTTCGTAGTTGCAAAGGGTCGCGTCACGCCAGCGCAGCACGAAGAGATAATTGGACAGTTCCTCAACGACGGTCACAGTGAAGGGTCGCACGTCGCCGCAGCCCGTCTGCCGCGGACGGAACGGCTCGCCCGTGGAGCGGCGGCGGCCGGACAGGTCCGGAGCAGTTCGCATCGGGTTTGGCGGGGAAGAAAATCGATGGATGGCTGCGAGCGTCGATGTCCAGGGGTCCATGCCATTCGGCGACGAAGTGCCGTAAGCGGACTTTGACTGGGCGAGCCCGCCCGGCCGGTGCGGCGACGGATAGTGGGCTGAAGGCAGCGCGGGGACAATAGACGTACGATTGGAGCCACTCTCTGACAGGATGTTGGAGCCCGTATTCGGTTCAGCGTTCAACATCGTGTTCCTCCCTTTAGCACTGTTTCCAGCGGCTGCGCTTTCTTCGAAAATGCGGTACTCCTCGATGGAGGCAGGAATGGCTTTCCATTGGCGGCATATCGAAGTGACCAGTCACGGCGATTGGGCCTTACTGTGACTGTGCAGTCGAAGCAGTTCGAGCAGGCGCGGGGCCGCGACTGGCTTTCTGAGAAATGCCGCCACCTGCAGGTGGGCCGGTGGTGTCGCCACCGCTGAGTTTAAAAGGACAGGAATAGTTGCGAAGTCCGGCTCGGCCGCGAGCGCACCTATGAGGGTGGGCCCGTCCATGACCGGCATCATGAAATCCGAAACCACGATGTCAGGGCGCCTTCGGCGTGCTGCCTGCAGTGCCTCATCCCCGTTCAACGCAGTCATTACCTCGTAACCTTCTCCGCAAATCAACGTTTCAAGCGCCTGAAGCAGGCTCATGTCGTCATCGACCAGTAACACCATCACCATGACCCGCCCCCGAAGCGGTGGTCTTTCACTTCGTCTGTTTGCCGGCAACAGCTATTCCGCTGCTCGCACGCGTTGAAAGCAGTCCGTTGGACGGGAGCGTTCTCGCGGCAGCTGACGTCGCCGACAGCACAGTCTGCGCTTCCGTCTTCATCAGGTGCGCATGCTTGCCCAGTGGGAGCAGCCTGACTCGCGCGCCTTACCGCGACAAGCGATGGCCGACATTCCGACGCTGACTTTCCGGCTGCGAGCATTTTCTGTTCAAACGCCCCTAGCAGAAACTCTGGGACCGCGTCGCTTAGCGCCTGCGACAGACGGTCGAGCGTCTGTTTTCTTCCGTCGTCGAGAGCGGCTGTCAACAGCGCCGCGAGTTCCTCCGTCAGTGCGGTGGCAATGGGCGCGAGCTGTGTTTTGAGGTCTTCGCGTAGAGTCGGAATTCCCGATGGGGTGATGCTCCTCAATGCAGACTTGCGCTTTGCGGCCATTGGTGGCTCACCAAGGTCTTTCGGTAGCGTGCATCCGCGCGGTGCGTCAGTGCCGGAAGCCGTTGAAATGTCAACGACCTGCACAACAGAGTTTCACGGTACGTGGCTAGAGGTCGAATAGTCCCTGACTTGCGGCTACTGGATGCATATTGCGGAGAGGTCGACGGTACGGCGATAGATGTTCCTGTCAAGCCACGGCACGAACGTGTACTCCGCATACGCGTTACTGCCGATATATATCCAGTTGTGCAAAACAGCTGACACGATGAATCCTTGAAGACGTTAAAAAAACGAACGGGTCGGGCCACCCCAAAAGGCGATGTTGTGGTCGGGCCGAACCGCGAGCTTTGCACTGTCATAACGGCAACGCTGTCTCGATGAGAGAAGAGTAGGTTTTGCCGAACGGAAAATCTACTATGCGGTCGGATATGTCGATACCGCGTTGGCGTTACCTGGTTATACGGGCGTATAACTTCGCTTAGGAGTTTTAACGAGCGGTGCCGAACCGTGCATAGTCCAGTCCCGCCTTGACCCTGAAGGCGATGTTGTCGCCGCGGTTAGAGCGTGTTAGGAACTTTGCATAATCGGTGCAGCATGAACGAGCATAAGCATGGCGAAGACGACGAAGTGCAGGCCTGCCAGCGTTTCAGGCAAGCGCTCGTAATCGCGTGCAAGGCGCCTGAATCGGTTGAGCCAGCCAAAGCTGCGCTCGACCACCCAGCGACGGGGCAGCAGCACGAAGCCCTTCTTCGCCTCAGACAGTTTGATGACCTGCAGCTCAATGCCTTCTTCGCGTGCGGCCTGCGCAGCCGTGTCGCCCGTATAGCCCTGGTCAGCGAATGCAACTTTCACCGTCTGACCGGTTTCGCGCTGAACCTGACGCACGAGCTCGCCCACCTGGGCGCGCTCCTGCTCGTTGGCCGGTGTAATATGCACCGCGAGCAGCAGGCCGAGCGTGTCGACAGCCATGTGGACTTTGCTGCCTCGCTTGCGCTTGTAACCGTCGTAGCCCGCACGCGGGCCGCTTTCACACGTGGACTGCAATGTGCGTCCATCCAGGATGACCGCACTGGGCTGGCCTTGCCGTTCCTGAGCCACGCGCAACACCGAGCGCAAATCGTTCACCATCGCCTCGAAGCAACCCGCGTTCAGCCAGCGTTGCGTTTGCTGGTAGACCAGTTCCCACGGCGGGAAGTTGGTCGGCAGCATACGCCAGGACGCGCCGGCGCGCGCCATCCAGCGCAGCGCGTTGAACATCTCGCGCAGTTCGTATCGGCGCTGCGGTGCATCTTCGCTCATCAAGCTCAGGTACGGAGCGGCGAAGCTCCATTCCTCGTCCGAAACATCCGTTGGGTATGGCTTGCGTTCTGTCATGCCGCCAGGTTACCAGGTCTGACACAAAGTGCCTAACACGCTCTAAGGACTCGGGGTCTGGTATTCGCGACGAAAAGCTTCCGCGACCTTCGAACCGTTCTTCACGACTTGCATTTCCGGCAGGGCGATGGGTCTGCGATTTCCAGTTCAATTCATGCAGCCCATGGTGGGCAAATCTGGGCCCCCAGTTGTTCTTAAGGCGGCGCAACATTCTCATTCAGCCTCTCGCCCGCCCTGACACAGGAGGTGGATGCGAAGGCGGATATAAGCGCTGCGCGCGGGTTGCGTCTAGAAGGATGCGAAGCGCCACAACGGCTCACATTGATACTGCGTATCTGCTGGAGCTGTCTGTAGGAAGCATCACATGTGGCCATGCATGCTGTATCCGGCGTCGCGGCAGGCACGTATTGAGGAGCTCAAGGAAAATTTTCTGGCAAGACATGGAAGCGCCGACCTAAAACGTTTTCTCCTGGCATTAGCGGTAAAACTCGATGCACGTGCAAACAGTGAGGGCGCCGTTGCGGTTCGACATTACGCAAAGTATGGAGCAGCTCCAGAAGCTCCCGTCGGCTCTGCACTCGCGCTCGCGACAAGAGGACACTGCGTACAGCATCACGCTAATCGCGGCCGCCGCAATTTCATCTACCTGGACCCTGCTTCTGCGGCGAAAGGTCAGAAAGCTTTTCGCCCCGTGCCTGTGACGCCTCCCGGATGGATGCGGCAATTTCCGCACCGAATAAGAAAACGACGGCAGAGAAATATAGCCACATCATCAGCACGGCAAGAGAGCCTGCCGCACCGAACGAGTTTGCGGTGCCGGCATGGGCGAGATAAAACGCGAAGAGATGCCTCCCAGCCGTAAAAAGCACCGATGCAGTCACACCGCCGATAAGCGCATGACGAAAATGCACCTTTGCATCCGGCAGCCACTTGATAAGGGCAGCAAACCCAATCGCGAGTATCACCAGCCCGAAGACTGATTCACCTACCGCCGCGAGCACAACCAAACTGGAGTCACCAAAAATCGCATGGCCGGCAAACTGTATGGCCGCGTCCAAGACAAGGGACACGACCAGCAGGAAACCCAGTCCCATGACCATCCCGAAGGAAATCAGACGCGCGCGCAGCAGGAGCGCTAGTCCGGCGATACCTTTAGGCGACTCTGCGCCAAACACGACATCCAGAGCGGTGTTGAGCGACGAAAACGTCGCCGAAGCACCGACAGCCAGAAGGACAATAGACAGTGCAGCGGCGATGCCACTTCCGCTTGCCCTATGTGCGTGTTCGACGAGAGATTGCATTGCGCTCGCAGCATCGTTGCCAAGAACGCCCTTGACCTGGTCAAAGAGCCGCCCTTTGGCTGCGTCCGGCCCGAAGAACCATCCGGCGACGGCAAGTACGATGAGGAGGGTTGGGGCAAGCGAAAAGGCGGAAAAGAAGCCGATGCTCGCGGCCATCATTGACGAACGGTCATCCAAGAATTTGCTGATGGCGGTCCGCGCGATGGCCATCACGGTTAGCTTGCGCTGGACGGCTTGATTTTTTACCTGACGCAACATACGGAACCTCGCGCGCTAAACCTGCGGGGAAGCCTGAAAAAGAGAGCCTGGCTAACTGGCTGCTCCGGCTCGCGCAGCCAGTCAGCGGTTTGTGCATATCACTCTCTTTATCGCGCTAGCAGCATCCCGATAATGATGCCGCCGAGCGCTGCAAAGGCAATGGACTTCCATGGACTCTCGTGCGCAAATTCGTCGGTCGAGGCGGAGACGGTCCGGTATCCGCTTGACACGGCTGCTTGCGCGCTGGTGAACGCACTCTTCGCCACCTCGAGCGCGGGTCTGGAGACGTCGGCCGCAGTTCCAGACTCTGTACCCCCGAAGCGCGCTACCGGCGCTGAAGTACCGACGACAGGTGGTTGCGCGAGCACGACTGGCCCGTCCAGCGGCTCAACCTCCGTGGGCGCGGTTGGAGACGGCGCATTACCAAGCGCCGAGCTTGATGTGTCGGTGCGACGTCTCGCGGCGGTGCGAATTCGGTCGGCGTGTTTGCGTTGCTTGCATTTGTGCTCATGACGGTCTCCCCTTGTTGCCTGTCAAAGCTCCCGCGAACGCTGTCCACTGCGGCCTGCGGTCCAGGTGTCGAACGCGACTGGCGCGTCATGTGCCCCGTAGACCGCTGCGGCAGTTTCCTGGGCGTCGACACATGTTCTCGCCTGTATGCGATTACTGCGGATTAGGCTCGTCCTCGTCGGCTTCTTCGCCGTCCTCTGACTCAATCCGGGTTGTTCCACCTGTCGCAGGTGGGTCACTGCCGGGGAAGCTCTCTTCAACAGCCTTGTCAACATCCTCCTCGGACTTGTCACTTGCGGGGTTCTTCTGCTTCGGGCTGGTGGCCATTTCAGTCTCCGGTTGGGTGGAATGAATTGATACAGCAAGGTGTATTCCGCAAATCAGGGTGAGCGCAATTTTCTCGACAGTTTTCGTCTGAGGTCTGCTTGTCTGGACGAGCACATGGCGCGAGCGCACATCGGCAATCAGGAAGAAGAGGACGAGCGGTATGACCAGATGAAGCTGGTCATGGAGTAAGCCGCCACGGGCGGCTCTCGGTTTTATGGGCGCCTTTGAGGCGCTCACAATCTCAAGCGACCGGCTTTGCCGGTGGTATTTGACTACCGCGCCCATCGCGGGCGGAGTGGCGACGATTTACGCCGCCACTGATGAGTACCCTCACTCTTTCGGCTCTGCCTCTTCGTATCCCGAACCCAGGTCGGCACCGGTGGTTGGGTCGTAAGCGTCATTTGAAGGCCGTATCGACGTCGACGTTGAGAGTGTCCAAAGTGATGCCCATCACTTCGAGTAGTGGGGACCACTTTGATGACAGAGATCGACTGTGCCGGGAGCCGCAAGGGGCGGCCGAATTACGCGCCTCAATTCAGGCGTGAAGTTGCGATGGCAGCGTGCGAGCCGGGCATCTCGGTGGCAAAGCTCGCGCAGTCGCACGGTCTGAATCCGAACATGGTGTTCAAGTGGCGCAGGCAGTACCGTGCTGGTCTGCTGGACAACAGGACGGTGAGCGAGACGGCAGTGTTCGTTCCGGTGGCGATGTCGCCGGATGATTCGATGGCGGTTTCGTCGCTACCGGTGCCGACAGCGCAATTGCCATTGCGCGCACAGGAAGCCGCGACTTCAGGTATCGAGATCGAGCTCAATGGCGCACGCGTGCGAGTGAGCGGGAAGGTAGACCCAGCCCAGCTGCGACTGGTGCTGCATTGCCTGAGGCCGGCATGATCGCGCTGCCGACCGGCACCCGCATCTGGCTCGCCGCAGGCGTCACCGACATGCGCCGTGGCATGGATGGTCTGGCTGCACTGGCGCAGGTGGCCCTTGAGCAAGACCCGTTCTCGGGCCACGTGTTTGCCTTCCGTGGTCGCCGGGGCGATCTGGTGAAACTGCTGTGGTGGAGTGGCGATGGAATGAACCTGTACGTCAAGCGCCTGGAGCGAGGCCGTTTTATCTGGCCGCAGGCCGACGCGGGATGCATCCATCTGTCGGCGGCACAACTGTCGATGCTGCTCGAAGGCATCGACTGGCGACGCCCCGAACGGACGTGGAAGCCCACATGCGCCGCGTAAATTTGCCCCCACTTCTGAACGTGCCTGGTAAACTCCCAGACATGCCAGTCAACCGACTCCCCGACGACATCGACACACTCAAGCGCATGCTTGTTTCGCGCGAAGAAACCATCGCGCGCCTGCTCGCCGAGATCTCGCGTCTGAAGCGCTGGCAGTACGGGCGCTCGTCGGAACGCATGGCAGAACTGACGGGACAATTGCAGCTCGCACTGGGTGACGGGACACTGCCGCAACAAGGTGCCGTGCCCGCATCGGCGCCAGAAGCGGCGTCGGATGAACCCGTAGACACGGCAGCGCCGGTGGTTCCACTGCGCCGCCGCTCGCGCGAATTCCCTGCGCACCTGCCACGCGAGGTGGTGGAGCACCGGCCACAGGGCTGCGACTGCCCCGAATGCGGTGGCCGGCTGCGCAAGCTGGGTGAAGACGCCTCCGAGATGCTGGACTACGTGCCGGGGTACTTCCGGGTGATCCGCCACGTGCGCCCCCGGCTGAGCTGCAGCCGTTGTGCGAAGGTCGTCCAGGAAGCGGCGCCGTCGCGCCCGATCGCACGTGGCATGGCCGGTGCGGGTCTGCTGGCACAGGTGATGGTCGCCAAGTACGCTGACCATATGCCGTTATACCGGCAGGTAGGAATCTATCGCCGTGCCGGCATTGAACTCGATCGTGCCACGCTGGCCTCGTGGGTTCGCGAGTGCGCCGCACTGCTGCAGCCGCTGGCGGATGCCGTTGGCCGGTATGTGCGTGAGGCGCAGAAAATCCATACGGATGACACGCCCGTCCCGGTGCTGGAACCCGGACGCGGCAAGACACGTACGGCACGCTTGTGGACGTATGTACGCGATGACCGGCCGGCGGGCAGCCGGGCACCCCCGGCAGTCTGGTACCAGTACTCGCCCGACCGCAAGGGAGAGCGACCTCGTACGCATCTGCAGGGCTGGTCGGGCATCCTGCAGGCAGATGCCTTTAGTGGCTACGATGCGCTGTACCGCGATGGCACGATCATCGAGGCAGCATGCTGGGCGCATGTGCGGCGCAAGTTCTACGACCTGTACGAACTGGAGCGTTCGCCAGTGGCGCAGGAGGCACTCAGCCGCATCGCAGCCCTGTATGCCATCGAGCGCGAGGTGCGCGGCCACAAGCCGGAGGTCCGGCAGTCCGTGCGCATGGCGCGGGCATTGCCGCTCGCAGGTGCACTGAAGGACTGGCTGGAACATACGCTCGCGCAGGTCTCGGCGAAGTCAGGCCTTGGCAAGGCGATCCGGTATGCGCTGGGGAACTGGCCGGCGCTGGTGCGCTACTGTGAAGACGGACGCATCGAGATAGATAACAACACCGCGGAGCGATCGATCAGGCCGCTGGTTCTCGGCAGGCGCAACTATCTGTTCGCCGGTTCTGACGGCGGTGGACAGAGTGCGGCGGTCATCTACAGCCTGATCGGCACGGCACGCCTGAATGGCATCGAACCGTATGCGTATCTGCGTATGGTGTTCGAGCGCATCGCCGATCATCCCATCAACCGGATCGACGCGTTGCTGCCGTGGCATTTGATGCCGGTGGAGCAGCCATTCCAGCAGGCCGCATGACGATGGCATCGACTCGCAAACCCGCGTTACGCGCGGTCAATTCACAGGTACCGGTCTACCAGCTGCGCATCGAGCTGAAGTATCTGAAGCCGGCGGTCTGGAGACGGGTACTGGTCCCTGCCTCGATCAGGCTGCCGAAGCTGCACGTCGTGCTGCTGTGGGCGATGGGCTGGGATGGCGGCCACCTGCACGAATTCGTGTTCGGCGACATCAACTACGGGGTGCCCGATCCGGACTTCCCGAGTGACCCACCGATGCTCAACGAAGCGCGGGTGAGCCTGGGCAAGGCGCTCGGTGCACTGAAGTCATTCACCTACATCTACGATTACGGTGACAACTGGCAGCATCGTGTGAAGGTCGAGAAGGTCTTGCCACCTGACCCTCAGCTGCGCTCGCCCCTCTGCCTGGACGGCCGCAATGCCTGTCCACCGGAAGATGTTGGCGGCGTACCCGGCTACATCGAGTTCCTCGACGCGATCATCGATCCGGCTCATGACGAACACCAGCGGTTGCTCGACTGGTGCGGCGGTAGTTTCGATCCTGTTGCCTTTGACCTCCAGAGCGTCAACGAACGCCTCTTCGAAATCAAATTCTGATCGTCAAGGCGGCCTTCAAATGTCGCTTACGTTGGGTCAGAACTTGTGTCCGAAGCTGTCCGTGCAGCCATCGCACTCAGCACTTTCGCGTCCGCGCCGGAGATGTTGGCGGAAGCCAACCCATCGCCCCCATCGACGGCAGGTTCGGGCGTCTCAACAAATTCCCAACCGGGGCCGTCGTTCCAGGGACCGCGTGGCGCATCATCGCCCTGTGACAGGTTGTAATAGACGTTCGTAAATTCGGGCACGCCAGGACGCTTGCCTTGCGGGAAGTTTGGTTGAATTGAATGCAGGGCTTTCTCGAAGGACTTCTGGTGAGCAATCTCCCGCGTCATGAGGAAGCCAAGCGCTTCGGAAATGCTCGGGTCGTCGGTCACGTTCATCAGTCGCTCGTAGACAATCTTTGCGCGCGCCTCCGCCGCTATATTTGAACGCAGGTCTGCCGTCGGCTCACCGATAGTGTCGATGTACGCCGCGCTCCACGGAACCCCGGCTGAATTCGTAAGAGCCGGGCCGCCTCCGTACAGCAGCGCTGTCGTGTGCGAATCATTTCCTCCGCCTGTGAGCGAACGGTAGAGTTCGGCCTCCGACTCCACAGCTTCTGCGAGTTGTCCCTTCGCGCCTTTATTGAGCATTGTCACGATAGAGCCGATGATTTCCAGGTGGCTCAGCTCCTCGGTTGCAATGTCAAACAGCAAATCCTTCCGACCGGGGTCATCCTCTCCGACCGCCTGTGTGAAGTATCTACAGGCTGCCGCCAGCTCACCTTGCGGTCCGCCGAATTGTTCCAGCAGGAGGTTGGCGAGGCCGGGATTCGGCGCTGAGACGCGCACCGTATATTGAAGCCGCTTGTTGTGCACAAACATGTCATTTCTCCATAGGAGGCCGGGTAACGGGCTACCGGATGGCCGGACCTGCCGTCACAGCGATGCGCACGTTACTTTGGCTGGTTAGGTAACTCCCGGACAGCGACACGCTGCAATCCTGAATGCCGCACCCTGCTGGGCGCCCGGGTCTCAGAACTGGGTTGCTCTGGCGAATGTGCAGCGAGGCTACACGGTGGAAAGAACATTGCGCTGGACACCGCGCATGCAGCGTTCCTGACCGGTGAAGTGCGGCAATCGCGCCGAGTCTTCGTCACGCGGCGTTCGAATTCCCACGCGGTGCAACCCTCCTGGCCCTGGTAGGGACACGTCTCTACAGCCGCTCATCGCGAAGACATTCCGGCGCTCGCGCGGCGATTGTTGCAACGAGAAGTTTGCAAGACGGCGAGCGCCCGAGACGTCTGGGAATTGTCTCGCCGCACGCTAGGCGCGGGTGTTCCGTCGGGTCAAGCACGTTGCCGAGCGGGAATGGTGATTGCGCCGGTGCGCTCACACCGCGCTTTCTTGCAGAGGCGGTTCCCAACCGACTAAGGAGTAGACATGCCTACGAAGACGTTGAAGGATTTGTTCATTCATTCGCTGTCCGACATTTACAGTGCCGAAAAGCAGATGACAAAGTCGCTTCCCAGGATGGCACGTGCAGCGACGAACCCGGGACTTCGCTCGGCCTTCGAGACGCACCTGGAAGAAACGCAAGGCCAGATTGAAAGAATTGACCAGGTAGTGGAAGCCAGCGGAATCAAACTCAAACGTGTCAAGTGCGTCGCCATGGACGGACTGGTCGAAGAAGGCCAGGAGCAGATTGACGAAATCGAGAAGGGACCGGTGCTGGATACAGCCCTCATCGCGGCAGCACAGAAGGTGGAGCACTACGAAATTGCAGCATATGGCTCCTTGATAGCACTGGCCAAACAGCTTGGCGAAACGGCTGCCGTCACACTTCTCAATGAAACGCTGCAAGAGGAAAAGGCGACTGACGACAAGCTATCTCTGCTCGCAGAAGAAAAGGTGGCGGCAGAGGCCCTGGGGAAGTAGGCCGCCCGACCCTTGCCAGCGGCGGGCGGGCGAACGAAACCGCGAGCGCCGGGAAATCGCGCGGAACTACGGCAAGCGATAGGCCTTCAGGGCGAGATGCCGAAAAGCCTTGGCGACGGGGCGACGGATACGACGCTTGCTGGATGGCTGTCCTCAACCATTCAAAAGGAAAGGATGATGGCAGGCGACAATTCATATAAGCCGAGCGAAACCGTGAAAGTGTCTGGCATCTACGCGGTCGTACATGATGATGGGAAGGACACTTTCGAGGTCACCTGCGTGGAAGGCGAACACTTTCCCCCGACGCGTAGCGGCAAGGGTGCGCATTTCGAGCTGAAATACGCGGCGACACATTCGCACAAGCATGGCGAACTGCAGGGCATGGAAGCTCGAAGCTAACATCCGTGTCGACACGGTACATCGCGGCGGTGAGTCCTCCCGGATGCGCAATAGCTATACCGAGTTCGACCCTTGGAGTCTCACAGCTCGTGCCGTGCGCGAAGCATTGCCGCCACGAGGTGGTACCTCCGGCGCACGGGGTCCGGACACGGCCTACGCATTCGCTTCCTGCTGGAAAACAATCATGGTCTCAGCACGTCAACCGACTTCTCCGCGTCTTAGCCGCTACGGGAAAATGCGAGACTTCGAGGGTACGCCTGAACCCTCGCCGTCAGATGTCACATCTGTCGGGCCAGCAAATGCTGGTTTTGTCGTGCAGAAGCACTGGGCGAGCCGGCTCCATTACGATTTCCGGCTCGAACTGGATGGGGTGCTCCTTTCGTGGGCCCTGCCAAAAGGGCCTGCTACGACCAGAAGGAGAAAAGGATGGCGGTCCATGTGGAGGACCATCCGGTCGCGTATTCGAAGTTCGAGGGAACGATTCCACCCAAGCACTACGGCGCCGGCGCCGTGATACTGTGGGACCGAGGGGCGTGGGAGCCGGTCGGAGACCCGCGCAAGGGAATGAAGGCCGGCAAGCTGGTCTTTCGGCTCCATGGCGAAAAGCTCGCCGGTTTGTGGGAGCTCGTCCGTATATCCAGGCCGGAGGACAAGCAGGACCAGTGGATGCTCTTCAAAAAGCGCGACGAGTGGGCGCAACCGCTCGCGGAATACGACGTTATCAAGGCGCTTCCCGACAGCATTACCACGAAGCCGCTCGGGCTTGTCGAAGAACGGGAGCCGAAAGTCGCGCGGCCTGGGCGCGGTAGTGAACCACAGATAGACCTGTCTGCCGCAGTTAGCGCGGCGCTGCCCGCCAAACTCGAACCGCAGCGCGCGTCGCTAGCTTCGTCGCTACCGACGAGCGGTGACTGGATAATTGAGTCGAAGCTGGATGGTTACAGAATGCTCGCCCGCGTGAACAAGGGGCGTGTGCGGTTGTTTACGAGCGGCGGGCACGACTGGACGAAAAAGCTTGCGAGGCTGGCCACAGAGGTCGAGAAGCTCCCTGTCTCCAGCGGATGGCTTGATGGTGAAATAGTCGTGCTCAGAGACGGTCTGCCCGATTTCGGCGCCCTCCAGAATGCGATAGACGGTGCAGCGAATCAGGAAATTGTCTATTTTCTATTCGACCTGCCGTACTGTATTGGGAAAGACCTGAGAAACGTCCCGCTGTGGGCGAGGCGCGCGCTGCTCTCTCAGCTTCTGCAGAAGGATGGCGACCGCGTACGGTTCAGTCAGGACTTCGACGCTCCGATGGCCCAGATATTCGAGGCCGCCGCGGGATTAGGTCTCGAAGGTCTGATGTTGAAAAGCCGCGACGCGCGATATGAATCGGGAAGGACGCAGACGTGGTTGAAGGCTAAATGCCGACTGCGGCACGAACTGGTCGTCTGTGGTTTCACTGCGAGAGGCGGCAAGGATGGTGAAGTCGGCAGTTTGCTGCTCGGTTACTACGTGGGCAACAAGCTCCACGACGCTGGCAGCGTGGGCACCGGTTGGGACACCCGCACTGGTCGGGACCTATGGGTTCGCCTGACACCGCTTGAGCGCGACGCAACACCATTTGACGTCGCTGTAACGAAGCCGGGTCGTTGGTCCAGGCGTGCCGCCGGCGCCGAACGCTGGGTACGTCCTGAGCTGGTTGCCGAGGTCGAGTTCGCCGAGTGGACTGCGGAAGGTGTTGTTCGGCAGGCGTCGTTCAAAGGTCTGCGCGTCGACAAACCGGCGCGCCGCGTCGTCCGCGAGTCCGGAGAAACGCTGACGCCCGCGCCTGTCTCGCAGGTCAAAGTCACGCATCCTTAGCGTATCGTTGACCCGTCGAGCGGCGTTACAAAACTCGACCTGGTCCGGTACTACGAAAGCGTTATCGAGTGGATGCTGCCTCACCTGAAGGACCGTCCGCTTGCAATGGTCCGCGCACCTACCGGCATATCTGGTCAGATATTTTTCCAAAAGCACGCTGAGAAGACGGGGATGCCCGGTCTCACGGCGCATGACCGCAGTTTGTGGGTGAATCACCCGCCGTTGCTTACCGTCGATACTGCGGACGCGCTGATGTCGGCGGCCCAGATGAATGTCGTTGAGTTCCATACCGGGAACTCGACAATTCTGCGAATCGACAAGCCCGACAGGGTCATCTTTGACCTTGACCCCGGCGATGGCGTGAAGTGGAAGCAGATGCAGGAGGCAGATGCAGGAGGCAGCGCTTCTTGTCCGGGCATTGCTTAACGAACTGGACCTGAAAGCCTGGTTAAAGACGAGCGGCGGCAAGGGGCTGCACGTCGTGGTGCCGTTAACGCCAAGACTGGATTACAAATCTGTGAAGGCGTTCTCGCAGGCGTTCGTCGGGCATCTGGCGAAAACAATTCCCGACCGCTTTTCAGCAACGTCAGGGCCAGCCAACAGAATCGGCAAAGTCTATGTCGACTATCTGCGCAACGGCAAGGCGCAGACGACCGCCACCGCGTTTTCCGCCCGGGCGCGGCCCGGGATGGGTGTCTCGATGCCAGTGTCATGGGAGCAACTGTCAGACCTCAAAAGCGGTGCGCACTGGACGGTGCAAACGGCGAGAGAGTATCTTAGCTTTCAAACGCGAGACCCATGGGAAGCGTACTGGTCCACAAGACAATCGTTGGCGTCAGTCATAAAGCGTCTGTGATGAGACGTCTCGCGCCGGAAGGTCCAGCGGTTCGCGGCGGCAGAAGTAGGAGTGCCGCGACAGCGCGCGTGGTACATGCACGCCAGCCGGTTGCACGGCGCAAGGTCGTCAGCCGACCGGCACATGACATGCTCTCTCTCGCGAAGCTTTGGCCCCTCGTGAATGGCTAGCAAGCAGCGCCGGCAACACTGTCACCGGCCGCTATCAGGAGAATCACATGGCAGCGCGTTCCATCGCATCGCTGACGCTATCCTTCGGATTGGTGTCCATACCGGTAAAACTCTATTCGGCGACAGACAGCGCTGCCGGTGTCGGCTTCAACCTGTTGACGCCGGAAGGCGGTCGGGTCAAGCAGCAGTACATATCGGAGGCCACTGGCGCGGTCGTCGCACGCGCAGATATGAAGAAGGGATACGAATTTGAAAAGGGGCAGTTCGTCGTCTTCGCTGCGGACGAGCTGAAGGCGCTTGAAGAGGGTGCTACGCACGTTGTAGAAATTGTCTCCTTCGTGCCGGAAAAATCGGTCGACCTGCTCTACTACGACAAGGCGTATTTCATTGCGCCGGACAAACGGGGTGGCAAACCCTACAGTCTGCTGCAGCAGGCGATGCGCCAAAGCGAACGGTGCGCACTCGCCAAATGGTCTTATAAAGGCAAAACCCGCATCGTCCAGATACGGCCCGCTGAAGACGGCATGGTTTTCCAGCAGCTGCTGTTCGCAGATGAGGTGCGCGCATTGAGCGATTTGCATATCGAGCAGGCGCCCGTAACCGCCACGGAACTCAAGCTTGCGCTGCAAATCATCGACCAGGTCTCCGAAGACGCTTACGACCCGTCGGCTTATGAGGACGAGGAGAAAAAGCGGATTCTCGAGGCCATCGACCGGAAAATCGCGGGCAAGCAGATTGTGTCTCCAGAGGAGACCACGAGTGAGTCGGGCGGCCAGGTAATTGACCTGATGGAGGCTCTTCGGGCGAGTCTCAGCGCCAACAAGGCGAAACGGGACGTACCGGCGCAGACGGCGCCGGCCAGGACAACGGCAACGAAGAAGACCACCGCCGCTGACGTCGAAGTGTTGGCAGCCAAACCAAGGCGCCCTGTCAAACGAGCCACACCGAAAGCCGACATCAAAGAGGCGCAACCGGCAAAGGTTCGAGCACGCAAGTGACCAGACGGAATCAGTCGAACGATTACTCGCTGCGCAGCCTTCAATCGCTGCTGGGGGTCTCGCGTCGGGTGCTTTCCGGGCTGATTGAAGCCGGATTTGTTCACCCTGCACGCGGCAGAAGAAACGAACTTCGATTCTCTTTCCAGGATGTAGTGGTCCTGCGCACAGCATTTCAGTTGCAATCAGCGAAAGTCTCATCACGGAAGATTCTGAAGGCGCTTGCCAAGCTGAAAGCCGACCTCCCTGATGAGCTTCCCCTGTCTGGAATCCGAATTACATCGGTAGGCGAGACCGTGGCGGTCAGGTCGGGACAGGCCCAATGGGACGCTGCCTCGGGCCAGCATCTGCTCGACTTCGAGGTGGCGCCTATTCGAGGTGATGTGGCTTTCCTCGACTCGGCACCGCGAAACCGGGCGAATCGGGAACAGCAAGCGGAGGAATGGTTTGCGCTCGCGGAACAACTCACCGGAACCGATGCTATTGGCGCAGAGCAGGCGTACCGGAAAGTGCTGCAGCTCGCGCCATCACCGCATTACCACGCTTATACGAATCTGGGCGTATTGCTGTGCGAGGCAGAAACGCGTTGCGACGAGGCATTGTCCGTTTTTGATGGGGCGCTACAGCACTTCCCAGACGACGCGTTACTGCACTTCAACCGCGCGGTCGTTCTCGAAGAGCTGAAACGCTATGACGCTGCGGCGGCGACCTATCAGCGGTGCATAGAACTTGACCCGACGCATGCAGACGCACACTTTAACCTCGCCCGGCTGAGCGAGATTCGCGGCGACAAACAGGGTCTAGTTCGACACCTTAGTGCTTATCGCCGGTTGATTGGCTGAACTGGACTTCGCCGACGATTCGTGTGGTTCAGAGCACGCTTTTCGACCTATCAACCCGTTCATGAGGATGCTGAAACTATGCGGCATGTCCAGGCGACGCCCGATGCAAGCGCGTACAAAGCTGCAGATGCGTTGCGCATCGTTCTCGTGACGCAACTGTTCTGTCGAAGTTCATCGACGTGACTTGTCCTCCACCCACGTTTTGCTTGGCCTTCACACACGGAAAATGGGTATCCACTTCTGAAAACTGTGCTGCAGGCAAGACGTTTTCTCGGTCGAGCACTCCGGTAATCTTATAATCTTTAATCTGTGTAACCCTATGCGTGAGCGAGAAGCCCCTAAGATTAGCTCAAGACAGCGATTCCGATAAATCTTCTCGGTGTTGTTGTACGGCTCTGAATATCCCGGGGGTAGCGCTTATGGCAACCAGGACGAAGGGCTGTGCGCACGAGCGGCGTTTCTGCTATCAAGCCGGGGCCCCCTTAAGGAAGCGTCAAGCTGTTCGGAAGTCACCGCCGTGCAGCGCACTCCCTGGCTGCCCTCTGTACAGGCATGAGAGTCCCGTAAGCGCAACACCGCCCGTGTCGAGGTTCGTGTTTTCCGCTCTCCAGCAGTTCACCTCTTTTGTGGTCGCCGTAAATGCCGGCTTCTTGCGACACGTCCACGAGACACTGCCTGGTTTAGTGGCTTTCTCGAGGTCGCAACTTGTGATACTCACGCACAGCGGCCGCGGACAAACGAAGTTGCGTACGGACGCGCGACGTTCAGAAAACGTACTCCTTCTTCGATTCACATCGATTCGTCCACCACTTGTCGCGATATGCCCAGCATCGACTTGAGAGTCGCAAGAGACAAACACTTCAACCCGCTCGGAGCATCTTCCCCGAAATCTGAGCGAGTGGGAGTGGGGAAAGATGAAGTACATCCGTCCTGTTTCGCACTAGCCATGGCTATCGACCCACGCGCGACACCACGAAAGGCCTGCTGATTCTGCCTCTTCGTCAGTATCGAAAGAGCCAAGCACCCCACCGGTCAGCGCCGGCGTCTCGATGAATGAGTCGGAAGGCACGCACATCTTCTTTGCTCGCAAACAGGTATGCGATGCCCTGGTTCGCGTCGAACCTGCCGGAGATGTACCCATTAATCGCGGCCGTCTGCTTCGTCAATACTGGTGATTTTGGCGAGTCGAGTGACTCGCTTACGCCGCTTACGGCATGAAAGGCACGTTGATATGGTCTGGCACCACGCTGATGAATGTGGAGGTTATCAGGCAGCCTCGGACTGCTCTTCCGTCCGTTCGAGCCGCTATCCAAGTGACGGTTGTACGGCCGTGAAATATGCGAGGACACTCATGACCCATCGGCTGACGTCGTTGGGCTATCCTGTTGCTCTACTACAACCTGGATAGTCCGCCGAACGCCATGGCTCTCTCTCCGTTGCCTCCACTCGCATGTCTGCAAGCATTCGAAGCTAGCGCCCGTTATCTGAGCTTCACTCGTGCGGGGCAGGAACTGCACCTGTCCACCAGTGCTGTGAGCCGCCAAATATCTCAACTCGAAGAATTCCTGGGACGCCGGCTGTTCGTGCGGGAGCACAACACCCTAAGGCTCACGCCGGCAGGGGAAACTTATGCGGTGGATGTGCGGCGCATGTTGGAGCTGTGCACTAGCGTTACGTCGAGCCTGATGGCTCGCGTCGTCAGGTCTCGTCTCACGGTGTCCTGCACAGCTGGCCTCTCGGTATTCTGGCTCGCGCCGAGAATCGGCTCGTTTATCGATGCGAATCCCGATGTGGACCTGCGCATCATCGTGCGGGACCACTTTGGAGCCGTCTCGCCAGCTGAGTACGACGTAGGCATTTTCTATCTGCGCAACCCCGAGGTTCCCGGAACGCACACACGGAAGCTTTTCGACGAGGAGGTATTTCCGGTTTGTTCGCCGACCTATCTTGATGGGCGCAAACTGAAGCCAGTGGAACTGCTGTCCTGCACGCTGCTTGTTCTGGAGGACGCGGAACGTAGCTGGATGTCCTGGCACACCTGGTTCGAACAGGCGGGGCTTGAACGACCAGAGCTCAATCAAACCATCATTGTCAACAGCTACCCACTCATTGTGCAGCTCGCGACGCATGGCAAGGGCGTCGCGCTAGGTTGGAACCGGGTCATTGACCCGCTCCTTGAGCACGGCGCGCTCGTCAGGGCATCGGACTCTTACGCCACCATGGGCGGCTCATACTTTGTCACTTGGCCATCGGAGCGTGCGGAAACACCTGCCGCCCGTCGGTTCCGCGAGTGGGTAATCGGTCAGACAGTCGCTCCCTGAGCTCTCCGTTGCAAGCCTCTCGATGCGGTTGCGTTTTTTGCAAGCGCGTTTGCGAATTTAGCGTTATGAGGTCGTCACGCCAAAAATTACATTGAATGCGTGACGAATCGCGAACGCTCACGTCGCTAAACGACAATTCCGAGAGGTCTAAATGGCAACGAGTGCATCAAACGGCATACTGGTGGGCGAGCCGCCCATCAGGATGGTGACGCGCCGGAAGGCGATTTTCGCCACTGTCATTGGCAGCGGTCTGGAGTGGTTCGATTTTTCCGGGTACGCATTCTTCGCAGCAACCATTGGTAAGTTATTTTTCCCCGCAGGCAACGAGACAACGTCGCTGCTGCTATCACTGGCAACCTTTGGGGTTGGCTTCGTGATGCGACCCCTCGGTGGCATCGCGTTCGGCATCTACGGCGACAAGGTGGGTCGCAAGCGAGCGCTGTCGCTCGCCATGCTCATCATGGCGCTCGGCTCGGGCATCATTGCTTTCGCCCCTACGTACCAATCTATCGGCATCGCCGCGCCGTGTCTTATCGTAATCGCGCGATTGCTGCAGGGGCTGTCCGCTGGCGGTGAAATGGGCGGCGCTACTGCGTTCCTTACCGAGCATGCTCCAGCTAAACGTCGTGCTTTCTATTCGAGCTGGATTCAGACGAGTATCGGTTTCGCCGTGGTCATCGGCAGCCTTACCGGTACGCTCATCACGTCGAGCATGTCGGCTGATTCGCTGACCGCATGGGGATGGCGTATTCCGTTTTTCATCGGCATGCTGGTGGCCCCGGTTGGATACTACATTCGGCTGAAAATCGAGGAAACGCCCGAGTTCGTATCCGAGAAGCGCCACACCAACACGCCGCTGCGTGACGTCATTCGCGAGTATCCTCGCCAGGTGCTCTCCAGCCTGCTGATGGTCGTACTGTGGACCGTCTGCACATACGTCATCCTGTTCTACATCCCGACTTATGTTGTGAAGTATCTGCACATGACCCAGCGTGAGGGCTTCACGTCGGGCGTCGTCAGCGGTGTCGTGCTGATGGTCATGGCGCCCGTGTTCGGGGCACTGTCGGATAAGGTCGGCAAGCGGCGGGTCCTGTCGGTTGCTGCGCTCGTTATTCTGGTTGCCAGCTATCCACTGTTCTCTCATCTGATTAAATCGCCCGACTTTGCCACGCTGCTGACCTTCCAGGCGATTTTCGGCGTGCTGATTGCTGCATACACCGGCCCGATTCTGGCTCTCTTCACGGAAATGTTCCCGAGCCGCGTCCGTGCGACCGGATTGTCTTTGGCCTACAACGGCGCAGTGACCATCTTCGGTGGCTTTGCCGCTTTCATCATCACCTGGCTTACCCAACACACGGGTGACGCCGAGTCTGCGTCTTATTACATCATCTTCGCCGCGGTGGTTAGCCTGCTCGGCATCTTGCTGACAAAGCCATACCAGTCTTGAGAAAATTCACATGAGCATGTTGGTAATCGAAGGGGTGAATGTTTTCGACCCCGCAACGAAGAAACGCCAGACAAACGTCAATGTCTGCATCGCCGACGGGAAGATTGCGGCAATAGGACAGATACCACCGTCGTTTGTCGGTGCCCGCAGAATGAGCCTCCCCGGGCGCACCGTTTTGCCGGGTTTCATCGACCTGCATGTCCACGTTGTCGCGTCGAATGCGAATCTGGGCGCTAACGCGATGATGCCAAACTTTCTGGCTGCGCTTAAAACGTTGCCCATCCTGCGCGGCATGCTGAATCGCGGGTTCACCACCGTTCGTGATGCAGGCGGCGCTGACTTTGCAATGTGCGATGCTGTCAACAGCGGCGTGCTTTGGGGCCCGCGCATCCTGTCTTCGGGCAAGGCGTTATCGCAGACCGGTGGGCACGGCGACTTCCGTCAGCGCAATGACAAGCTTGACGATGCCTGCGGGTGCCTGGGACGTCAGGGAGCGATTGCCCGGGTGGTCGATGGTGTCGAGGCGATGCGCCTGGCGGTACGCGAAGAACTCCTCAAAGGGGCCTCCCAAATCAAAATAATGGCGTCGGGCGGCGTCGCTTCGCCCAACGACCCCATCACCAACACCCAGTACTCGGAAGATGAAATCCGTGCCGCGGTTCAGGAAGCGGAGGCCGCCGGGACTTACGTGATGGCGCACGCCTACACCGCTCGTGCCGTCCGGCGCGCCGTCGAGTGCGGGGTGAAATGTATCGAGCACGGAAACCTCATCGACGAGGAGACTGCCCGTCTGCTCGCGGAGCGTGGCGTAGCGGTTGTGCCCACAATCGCTACTCTCGACCGTCTCATTGAACAAGGTCCCGCGCTTGGTTTCCCCGCTGAATCGCTCGCAAAGATTGAGGGAGCACGCTCTGTCGGCCGGCAGGCACTTGCGCTGATGGCGCGCGAAGGCGTGAAGGTCGGGTTCGGCTCGGACATGCTGGGCGAGCTGCACGCCTTCCAGTCCGACGAGTTTGCGGTTCGGGCAGAAATCGTCGGCAATGTTGAGGCCATCCGGTCGGCAACGTGCGTTGCCGCCGAAATCACGGGTGAACCAGGCGTGCGGGGAACGGTCGCTGTCGGAGCCGTGGCTGACCTCATCGTGGTCGACGGTGACCCCATTGAGGACATTTCCCTTCTGCTGGGGCAAGGCGAACACATTCCCGTGGTCATCAAGGCTGGAGTGTGTATGAAGGAAGCCGGCCGACTGCTCGAACCAATCGCAGAGTGAATTGCTGGTGCGTCGCATCGGTCGCGCCGACCGTTTGCACTCAAGGTCCTCCCGGCATCATTCGCGGCGCGCCGCGATTTCCGGATTCGCCCCATGGCAACCGGTGCCTTTTTCGTTGACCTTGAGCCAGGCCGCTCGCGGCCAGCTCTGGCACTGTAAGCCGGGGTTCGCACCTATTAGCTTAGCGGTCATTTTCTCGGACCCATGCGCTAAAGGGGCAACTTTCCATCTACTGTGAAACGATGTCTCATTGGACGCGATGAATATGTTGCTCTAGTAGAAGGTGCTACGTCAGCATTGCCGGTCACGATAGCCTCGTAAATCAGACGATGTTCAGCGACGTACAGGCGAATGCGCCACGGGTCTGTCGATGGCGGTCATCCAGACCAGGCGGAAGCCGCCGCACACTTGACTGATTAGCACTCAATTGGCGCATCCCTCCAGCGCATGGTCGTACCCACCTCTCCAAAGGCGAACCCGAACATGACCTCTCTCAGAACCCGAAATTTCGACGCCCATGCAACAGCTGCACTGCTGGACTATCCCTCGCTGGTTCGCGTTCTTCGGGAGACCATCGTCGAATACGGCGCAGGACACATCGCGAGTCCTGAGCGGCTGGCCATTCCGATGCAGGAAGGCGGCCTGATGCTGTCGATGCCTGCCAGTGCTGAAGACATCGCCATTCATAAGTTGGTGAACGTCTGTCCTTCGAATGGAAAGCGCCAGCTCCCGACCATCCAAGGCCAGGTCATCGCATGCGACGCGCACACTGGGGAAATGTTGTTCGTGCTCGATGGGCCGACCGTGACCGGGCGCCGAACGGCAGCTGTCACTGTGCTGGGCATCCAGACCCTGCATGGCATGGCTCCGCGCGAAATTCTCATCATTGGCACCAGGAAACAGGCGGCCAATCACGCGGAAGCTCTCGCGGCCTCGTTCCCGGAAGCCAAACTGTTTGCAAAGGGCACGTCACCGGCAGGCACAGACGCCTTCGTGGCCCGGACCCGGTCAGTAGCACCAAACCTGTCTGTCCTTGATGGCGATGTGATTCCCGACAGCATTGAAGTCGTCATGACTTTGACAACCAGCAGGTCTCCGGTCTACACGATGTCGGCGCGACCCGGTCGTCTCGTCGTCGGCGTCGGCGCTTTCACGTCGGACGCAGCGGAAATCGGCAAGGAGACCGTCGACAGAAGTTTCGTGGTCGTAGACGACCCCGTCGGTGCAAAGCATGAAGCGGACGACCTTATCCAGGCCAACGTCGACTGGACCTCAGTTTCTCCGCTTGCCAAGGCATTGGCTGGCGAGTTGAAGCCGAGTGCGCCGATTCTGTTCAAGAGCGTTGGCTGCGCTGCGTGGGACTTGGCCGCGTGCCGCGTCGCACGTAAAGCACTCGACGCAAACGCCTGTCAAGTCGGCGCTGACGTGTAAGTAGCGCCGATTTAAATTGCTTGCCGGTTCCGTACGGCGAGTAAAAGCAGGATACCCACCGAGTTCACCAAAGCAAACATGAAAATCACCCGCACCATCTCGACTGTTGAAGTCCACACCGGCGGTGAAGCATTCCGCATAGTTACCAGCGGTCTGCCGCGTCTTCCTGGCGATACTATTGTCAAGCGACGCGCGTGGCTGAAGGAGAACGCCGACGAAATTCGCAAAGCCCTCATGTTCGAGCCTCGCGGTCATGCGGACATGTATGGCGGTTACCTGACGGAGCCGGTTAGCCCGAACGCTGATTTCGGCATCATCTTCCTTCACAACGAGGGTTACAGCGACCACTGCGGGCATGGCGTCATTGCCCTGTCCACAGCAGCGGTTGAGCTGGGCTGGGTGCAACGTCAGATACCGGAGACACGCATCGGTATCGACGCGCCGTGCGGCTTCATCGAAGCGTTCGTGCAGTGGGACGGCGAGCACGCCGGAAATGTCCGCTTCGTTAATGTGCCGTCCTTTATCTGGAAACAGGACGTGACGGTCGAGACGCCGTCGTTCGGTTCGGTGACTGGCGACATTGCGTTCGGCGGTGCATTTTACTTTTACACCGATGGTCAACCACACGGACTTGAAGTCCGTGAATCGTCGGTGGAAGAACTCATTCGTTTTGGAGCAGAGGTAAAGGAGGCCGCGAACAAGGCATTCCCGGTTGAGCATCCCTTTATCCCTGAAATCAACCACATCTACGGAACAATCATCGCTGCCGCGCCCCGGCACCCCGGTTCGACGCAAGCCAATTGCTGCATCTTCGCAGACCGTGAGGTGGACCGTTCACCGACGGGTTCTGGAACGGGCGGCCGCGTTGCGCAGCTTTATCTGCGTGGAAAGCTGGGAAAGGGCGACACGCTCGTGAACGAGTCCATCATCGGCACTGTATTCAAAGGACGGGTGCTGAGCGAGACGACTGTGGGCAATTTCAGGGCCGTCATCCCCGAGGTCGATGGCAACGCTTTCGTTTGCGGCTTTGCGAATTGGATTGTGGACGAGCGTGACCCTCTGACTTACGGGTTCCTCGTACGGTAGCCGAGCCAAAAAGGAACGTCGCGAGCTTGCTCCGGGTGAGAAGGACGAGAATGTTGTACTGGAGTTCAAGCCCAACCCGCCACACGATATGTTGGTAGCCTGTCTTTGGTCACGCTGGTCAGCGCCGGGAGAGCCCGATTTGCTTTCATTCGCCGCAATTACCGACGAGCCGCCGACGGAAGTTGCGGCCGCCGGCCATGACCGACGAATGGACCTTTGGATTCAACCCTGCGCATCGCGCGCGGACCTCTACGGGCAGCCGGCCACTCAGTCCCCGCACCGTGACCTCACGCTCAACGGCTCTGGCGCAGTTGGGAATGTGCGAGCAGAAGAGCACTACACCTGCGTTCGATGCCGCGCGGTGTTTGCGCGCATTCTTGTAGCACCGCCGACGCGGCAGGTTTGGATGCTGAACGCAGGCCAGCACTGACGCAACGTTTGCTCAACGTCAGGGCGTGAGGTGCCTCACGCCTGGTTTTTCCAAATCGGGAGCGCGCTGCCAAGAGTGCAGTGTGGAGAAAAAAATGTTTGCCAACGCCCTTGCCGTTCAACGGCAAACTCGCACCGGACTATTTTCCGTTTCCTCCTGCGAACGCTGGGATTCATTTGAGGGGAAATTTCACGATGAAGTCGGGACGAGCTGCAGCTGGAATCGACATCGGCGGAGACCGGAAGGGAAATCATCTCGTTATCCTGCGTGGCACTGAGATTGTGTGCAATCTCCGCGAGGAGACGCCGGAGCATATGCTCGAAAAATGCCTCAAATTTAGGTTGGTCAGTAAAAAGTGTGGGTGGATGGAGGCTCGGGGAGCTTGCCAAGTGCATGATAGAGCGCGATTTCCGTGGCTCTGAAGGTTCGGAAGCCGTACGCTTTTCTCATGGTGACTTTGGCTTTGTTGTTCAGCCCCTCGATGACACCGCTGGAGAACTGTTTTCGTGCGCGGAAGTAGTTGAGGATCAGCTCTCGGTGTGTACGCACCGTCCGAGCGAACTTCTTCATCGGCTCGATACGTGAGCGCATTACCTGAGTGCACCACTGGTCGAGGAATTTGCCGGCCCACACGGGCGAGATGTAATCCCAGAGTTGCTGGAACTCTTGTTTGAGCAGATAGGCGCGCACGCTGCGCAGGTTGTACCGAAGCAAATCACGCAGGCGAACGCGTTGCTTGCCGGTGAGATTCTCGCGCCGCTTGAGCAGGCACCAGCGGGATTTCTTGAGCACCGGCTCATAGCCGTCGCGAGTCATGCGCCGGGCCTCGGCGGCACGAACTTCGTCGATGGCCTTGTTCATCTTGGCGACGATATGAAAGCGGTCGAGGATATTCAGGGCGTTCGGGCAATGACGCGCGATCATCTCCAGGTAGGGTTGCCACATGTCCGAGCACACGAATTCAACCTTCTCACATAGCGGCTTTCCGATCATGGCAAAGAACTTCGCGAAACTCTCTTTCGTGCGCTCTTGTCCGACCCACAGCAGTCGCGTATAGCCGGCCTCGATCTGGTAGACGAGCGTGAGGTATTGGTGTCCGCAGCCATACTGGATCTCGTCCACGCCGAAAGCGCGGATCGTGCCGAGCTCGCGATGGCTCAGCCCCCAGTCGACGACCCATTCCACTGCGTTGAAGACCTTCTCCCAACTGGTTCGGAAGCTCAGTGCTGTTTCTTTCCAGGACAGCTTACGCGCCCATTGCGCCAGGAAGATCATGTAAGCGCGGGTGAGCGTGTGCTTGCCGTTGGCCCACGGCAGCGCTTCGACCTTCACGCCACAGGCACGACAATCGACGCGTCGCATGGTATAGAGCAGAAACACGGCAAAGCCCCAGACGGGGATAAACTCGAAGCGGCGCTGTGTGAGCGAGTCGTAACCCCGCGCAGGCCGGTTACAGCATGAGCAAATCGGCTTCGAACCCTTGCGCGGCCGAACGTCGATCTCGATGGATTGAGTTGTCTCGCACAGCCGCGCCCCTTCATATACAAAGCCGGGAAAATGATGACAGGCGTTAAGCAGACGGGTCAGCAACATGGTTAGCAAGCCCAGAACCGGCAAGGACAAAGCCGCCATTGTCCCCGAACAGCAAGCGCTTGCGCAGTACGTCCCTGATCTGCATAACTGGCCTGCGTCGTGGCGAGTCGACGACGAAGATATTCCGACTGGACAGGCAATCGTGGCAATACTCACACCTTTCCTTGAGCATCTCCTAACCTTGGGATACGCACGCAGCACATTGCTTCGGCACCGCGATCACATTTGGATGCTCGGCGGCGAAATAATCCGACGCTGCCATGAAGATACCGATCTCCTTACTCTCCCCGTGGCAACCCTCCTGGACAAACTCATCGAGGAAGACGGCGGCCCCCTCATCTGGCCAGCTATCTCCGAGCCCGCACAAAATTCCTTTGATGCAACGTGTCGCAAGCTCTATCAGTATCTGAATCGAGCTTCACTTGGCTAGCCGCGCACACTAATTCACCCACAGATTCCGCCGACGATCCCAAATTTAAGGTGGCAGGGGTAGGTATCGATGCACCCTGTCGGTGGCGAATTGGCGAGGCCGGAAGGCGAGCTGAGAAGGCGCTTGCGCAGTAACGAATCTTTTCGATTGCGACACCGAGTCGCGAGCTGGCCATAGCCAGTAAAAGCGGATTCTACGGGTGGATGTTCAATGGCGAGCGTGTCTATCATGCATTCGCGCCACACTTTCCTCTTTTCAAGGATGGGGAAATCGGTCGCCAGGTGGGCTTTGAGACGTTTCCCCATGCCATAACCTGCGCCCTTATTAGGAATGCAGTCGCATCTGCGAAGCGAAAGCGAACTCAGCGCCGAGAAATTCTTGACCATGCGGGAATTGATGCAACGTCGCTGAGGTCTATCGACGAAGTGGATGCGGCGCTTTGCGCCTTGACCGCAAGCTTCCTACTTGAAGGGAGAGTCGTTGCGTACGGCGACGAGCTAGGCGGATTCATTATCGTGCCCGCTCCCACTGGCCACAGTAGAGAGGCTTAGGGCAGACCGCTTTCGCGGCCTAACCGACACGGCTGACGTAGCCGAAGCGTCAAGTGTCCCTGAGTCCATCAGGCACACCTTGAAGTTCGCCCACGAGCGACAGCAGCTTAATCACGGCAATCACACTTTATGAGGACCGGTGCATCGAACGCCACATTTGACCTTGCTGCTGTCAATGGCAGCGTTTGGTTCAATCGAAGCATGAGCGAGCGATATTCAATGTGCCACCACGCGGCAACCAGCTGCGCGCGTCATATGCGACCACGCCATCCTGAACAATGAATATGACGATATTTTCACGCAGCAACAGGCTCTGCTGAGTACTGGGAAACTTTCTCCCGAACAACTCGCCCAGTGGAGGCAATCGGAACGCCTGCACCGACGTCCACTGCATCGACGGCGTCTTTGGTCAGTGGAAGGCGATGGCCGAGTCTGTCGAAACCACTTCTCGCGCTGCACTGGCGCCGGCTATGACCTCGTCTACTGCTATGGCTCCCGTCGGACCCGCCCCGGACGCAGTTCCCCCTACCGCATCTCCGGCCTCCCCAACGTCGGAAGCCTCGCTCGTTCGCCAAGGCAGTGCCGCCGGCGTAGCGCTTCCGCAGCCGGTTGCGACGCAGGCCTCTTCGCCTACGGTCGCTTCTGCTGCTTCCAGTCCGAGCGACTCCCGCAGCACGACCGGCATGAGCGCGGGTCTGATGACAGTCTTGCTTGTTGCCATTGGATGCGGTGCGGCGCGCTCGTCAGACGCCGAAAAAAGAGTGATGGCGCGCCGAGGAACCACTAAAGAATGTTCGGTTATCTATTCGGCCATCCAACTAGAAGTAGCGCACTGCATCTTGCGCATGGCATAGTGCCGGCATCTCAACTACGGAGGTGCGAATGACGCCCCTGGAATCCTTGCAAGCAAAAATCCAAAAACTGCAGAACCAAGCAGACGCACTCATCGCGAAGAAGTCGAGCGCTGTTATCGAAAAGATTCGCGAGTTGATGTCAACGCACGGCCTGACGACAGCTGACCTTGACGCGCATGTTGGCGACAAGAAAGGCGGACCGAAAGCCGCAGCTAAATCTGCGGTCATCTCCAAGCCGTCCGCAGCGAAATATCAGGACCCGAAGACAGGGGCCATATGGTCCGGACACGGACGCGCTCCGGGTTGGATTGCGAACGCGAAAGACCGCAGCAAATTCCTGATTGAGGGTAGTGCCGATGCAGTCGTCGCTGCAGGCGTGGCAAGTGCGAAGAAGGCCAAGACTGCGGGCAAGAAGGTCTCGTCGTCAGTCAGCGCCGCTACTGGCACGGGTCGGCCGAAAGGTCCGCAGCCGGCTAAGTATCGCGACGCGAAGTCTGGTGCGACTTGGAGCGGGCGCGGTCGGGCTCCGGCGTGGCTAGCCGGTGCAAAAGACGGGGCAAAGTTTCTGATTGCTAGCGTTAGCGGAGTTGCAGATTCTGGCGCTCCGAGCAAGCCGAAAGTCGTCGCGAAGAAACCCGCGACAAAGGCGGCGGTAGCGAAGAAGGCACCGGCGAAGAACCTGGTTGGCGCCAAAAAGGTGGGCACGACGACGAATGTCGCGGCTGCCTCGGAAGCTGCGGCTGCTTAATCGACCGTGTAAGCGAGCACACAAAGCTCGCTTTTTTTGCGTCGGCACGCGCGATTGGCGTGGTTTACCTCGAACGGGTCCGCAGTGCGTCCAGGCGGGCGGCGCATTTTGCGTTCGAACCACCACGCTTGTAGGCCTGTGCCGCCTTTGTGCTGTCGGGGACGACGTCGCCGGGAGCACTCGTACCCCAGCGTCCCTCCCAATACAAGCCCAAGTTATACGCGGCCGACCGGTGTCCAAGCTCCAAGGCCGTGGCATACATGTCCTTGGCCATCTCAAGGTCGGCGTCCATGCCACGACCAAGCCTCGCGCTGTCCGCAAGAGCCGCTGCCGCCATGCCGCGAAGCGGGTCGCTCGCCATATCGTCCTTCAGGACATCGCCCAGAATGACGTGTCCGCCCTCGAAATCGGCAGGCCCACCTGTCTCCGTGACAAGAGACAGTGCAAGGGCGACCCGGAGCGACGGGTGCCGGTCAGGGCCAACCCGTTCAATAAGGCGCCGGCCGAGATAAGGTGCGCCCGGCAACGGGCTTGTGAGCAGGCCATTCGCAATGGCCGCGATTGATTCAAGTGAAAGAAATCCAACCTTGTTCGCTGACACAACGTGCCGCAAGAACTTTTCTACATCGAGTGTCGGGTCGCTCTGGCGAAGTTGTGCCCACTCACGTTCAATTTGGCCCAACCAGCTGGAATCTACAGACATCAGATTTCGCGTCCTGTGGTGAGTGATGCGCACAATGATACCTCACCGCAGTTGTGACTTGACCTCCGCGTCCTCGGCGCATCACTGCTCGGGGTGCTTGGATTGTGGCAATGCGAAGGCGAAGTGCGACATCTCGTTGCTCAAAAGCTTGTGGATACGTGCATTCGTGATTGTAAGTGCCCACCGTCTCAAAACTGGAGAGCGATAGCAACGAATTCCTGCCGAATGCTAAAAAATGGATGATATGCAGACAGTTGCTTTGCCGAGGCCTCGTCGTTTCAGTTATCGCGGAGATGATGATTCGCACCGGGACGCCCGACAAGAGTGGCAGCCTGACATCGACTCAAACTCAACGTCAACAGTTGTGCGTATCGAACCGTGAACGGTTGAATCGGGATGACCGTGGACTACGGCTCCGTTCCGTCGGTAGTGGTTGCTATCAAGCCAGAACGCAGTCACGTATGGTGTACGTCCAGTCAGACAGGCTGTTACTTATGCCGAAGGCCGTCGCGTGTTGCCAGAAGGTAGCGACGCAGTTCACGGTTGGCGCTGCACCCGTGCCAGCGGACTGCCTGCAAAAGGGTCGTCGCGCCAGTCGACCTTTTCGCGATTCTTCCGCGGCGGCTCCCCGCTTGGGGATACTTTGAAGTGCTCGACGGATTGTCCGGCGCTAATCGCTTGCTGTAGCCATTGCGGCATCTCACCTTCCCCGTTCCACGTGACTCCGGTCGCACTGCGGTAGCGCGCTTCTGTTTGCTTTGATTGCTCAGCCGCCAGGGCTGACGCCAGGTCGTCCGGCTTGATGCCAAACTCCTGCATGCGGCGGCGGAGATAAGCAACTATGCTGTCTCGCTTTCTTTCGTCCATGAACTATTCCTTCTTTAAGCTATCCATTTGTGGAAACCGTTCGCCGATTGCAGCGATGCGCAGTTTCCGTAGATTGGACACTGCAATCAGCTGCGAGCGACCTATGCAGTCCACCACACGCTGTTACGTCGGCGAGCGGTGACCATTTCGGTCCCTGGAAAATGACGGAGGATTATTCGAAACTGTGTTCAGCCCTGGGATTGAAACTTAGCTTCAGCCATGTCGTAAACTCGTAGCAATATTATGTGCGCTCGTGGCATAGGCATATGCTGGCTTGTAGGTCATTCCATCGCATGCCGAGCACCGAACTGCTAGGACGACCAGCGGCAGAGATAAATGGCTGAACGGATGGTGACCGCACGGCGTTGCAACATGATTGGGAGCTATACCGAGAGTCTTGGGAGACGCTGACGACTCGCCCGGCCTCCAATTTTGAGACGAGTAATGGAGTCTGTGTCCCTGCGCGGTGCTCTCAGTCTGCGAGGGCGTCCGTTTCTTTTCGGTATTCCTCGATAGTTTCTTTTCGGTATTCCTCGATATTTTTATATTTTGTACCGAACCGCGAGACAAATCAAACGTTTAATGTATTTCACTATAGTGCTTTCGCCAACCTGATGCGGGGAAGCGTAGTCGCTGGCAAATATTCGCCATCGCCGCGACCGATATCGCGAGACCAGCAGGAAGCGCGTCGCCATCGCCGTCGCCGTCGAAAGCCAATCGACGTCGAAGGAGCACCCGGCGCGACAACGTAGTGGTGTCACAACAGATTTACTTGCAAGCTTGCGCGAGTAGTCAGCATCGCGCCCAATGGATAGCCTGTGTTGCCTGACGTCAGTTCGCGTAGTCCTCTTTTTGTCGATGTGGCGCCCTCCAGGCCTCGCGCGTTTCGTCTGAAGAAAGGAGTGCCGTGAAAAGAGCTCTTTTGAGTCTGCTGGGTTTCGACGAAGCTGTTCGGAGTCGCGAGGGCGAAATGGCCGCGGCCCTTTGGGTCGTGGTGGTCGGCATCGTCGCTTTATGCCTCGGGATTGTCTACGCGGCGTTCTTCCGCTTCCGTTTTGACCCGGTAGTCTTTCCGCCGGTGGCGGTCGTCACGTCGCTCATGTGCGGCCTTGCTGCTTCACCTTTCGTCCGCCTACTGAACAAAGGGTGGTTCGCCCGGTACGACGAAATTCGGAACAGCCTGAGCGAAGGCGCGTTGCGAACTTATCTGGCGCAGTTTTGGGAGGACCGGGTGCGCTTGTATGTCTCCAAGCACCACTTGGAGTCCGAGGTTGTGCGTAATCTTGAAAGCGACGCCGGGCAAACTGTCCGCCGCGACATCTATGACTCCCTTTATCATGACCATTACGGTCTTAAGTCACTTGCTCTCGCGGCCGGCTGGTTGTTAATCGCCATTTTTTTCGATACAGCGCTGGCAACGTATTTACAGTACTTCCCTGACACAAAGATTGTCGGCGCAAGCGCGCAAGTATGTGTTTGCGCGATGGCTGGCGCGTACATCTTTGCGGTCGGCGACAGTGTACTGAGCATGCGACAGCGCAAGCTGAACGTATCGGACGTGTACTGGTACGCGTTGCGGCTCGCGCTCGCCCTCCCTATTGGCGTTGCGGCTGCTGGATTTCCGGATACCGATAAAGCGAGCGTCGGACTTGCCTTCGCCATCGGCCTTTTTCCAGTCGACCGATTCCTTAAGTTTTTCAGGCGACTATCCCTAACGCTCGTCAAGGAGCGGAGCGAAGATAAGGCCGCTCGCCAGTTGATGAGGCTTGAGGGAGTGAGCGCGATGACAGCCACTCTGCTAGAGGCCGAAGGTGTTGGTTCAACTGACCAGCTTGCTACGATGGACCCGGTGTTGCTCGCCATTCGGACGGGTTTGCTTTTCAGATTCATCTTGCATCTAGGGTCTCAGGCCGTGGCATGGCGGTACTTGGGCGATGCGGCGTCGAAATTGACAGATATGGCGCTTGGAAGGGCTGAAAGCATCACGAGTCTGCTTGACTTGTACGCCGTGCAAAGCGCGACGTCCCGGGAATTATGGACGAGAGCGCAGAGCGCACAGCGACGTGAAGCCTCCGCTGAGTACCACGTTTCGAACAGTGCGGCCGGTCTCGATTGTGGTGGGGCGAGCGCGTATGCGCGACACACGGAGCCTTATTTCTTTGACCATCCCGGGGCGACCGTCCATTTCGATGCAGAGCAGGTGATGCTGCAAGTAGCGGAGCGACTCACAGGTCACACTGTTGCCGAATCTCCTTCTTCACTTCAGGCGACCCTCTTTCGCTTCAGCGAGATTAGCGCTGATGGATACACACGTTTTCTTATAAAAGTCATCGACGAAAAAGATAAAGCATTAGCAGGAGCCGGGTCGGCTGTCTCTGACTCGTCGACCAAAGAGGAATGGTCTGAATCCCGTAGTGACCTCGGAGAAGGGGCTACGCGCTCAACCGCACGTCATTCCGGGGTGCCTCGGTAGGTCGTACGGCGAATCGCAACAGCGCATTGGCCGCGGCAATGACGTGATTCCGGCGAAGCATGCGGCCATTCACGGTTCTCTGGCATCAATCATCATGCGCGCTACGGCCGACTGGAAATCGCTAACTGTCGTCACCGGGTCATCTTGCTCATTCTTCTCTGTGCTCCGGAATCTGGGGCGCGAGTTGGTCAGATGTCGGGCCACAGCTTGCGAACGATTGGATTGGCGACAAGACCGCCTATCAAGCAAGCGGTGCCGGTAAGGGAATATTTCAGGGCACCCACTGACGGTAGATTTGGTTGAATGAGGTGCACGGCTGTACGCGTCACCCACCCGCAGTTGCGCCCGCGTTGCCCTCCGCGCGATTCACCAGCTAGCCTTGGCGGACGGTGATTTGGGCTATGCTTATTGGCACGAAGTCGGGCGACTTCTTCGGCGAGCAGCTGGCATGCAAGAAAAAATAGATTCGCTCAGTAGAAAGTTGGCAGTATCGCGCGGTGCACCCCAAGGCGGATTGAAACGGACGAGACCAGTTATGCCAATTCGTGTCCAAGACATGGTGCCCATAAGCGAGGCCTGTTCGCGGCTAGCAGAACTTGCGGAAGACGTCGTCGCAGGTGCCGAGAAATTTTTGACAAAGGATGGTTCGGCATACGTCGCGATTGTCGACGCCCGAAAGCTGAATTACTACCACGCTCTCGAAGCCGAGCACGGTCGGCTCGTCCTGTTGCATGATGCCGAGGAGGGTCTCAAGTCCGGGCTTGCGGACAAGGTGCAGTCCGAAGAAGAATTCCAGAAATCACTGCGGCGTTTTTCAAGTGATGCGGGAAGATTTCGCGGAGTTCGAAAGGCTTGGGTGCCTCTAAAGGCCAAGCGAGGCTAATTCAGTGCCTCAGCGCTTTTCGCAATCCTTGAGTTCGTGACGACCGCGCCTTCGTTTATGAACCGTTCCCACCGCTTTGTGAGCAACACATTCCCAAAGACGTGCCACATCTGGAAACCCGCAATCTCGGTCACCGCATCCGTCTGAAAGCGCCATCTTGCAACTAGCGAGGCCATCGCTTGCCATTTGAGCGCGGTCGGCGCGTGCTCCGGTCCAGACCAGAATTCGTCGACGTGCGGAGTGAACATGGGCATATATCTACAACGTGAAACAACAGATGCCTTTGCTCACCTTCACGGACACAAAACATAATAGGAACTTGCCCCACCCGTATCCACATCTCAATAGACTCATAGACTTCCGGGTCACTTATCTCCGCGACCCAGTAGACCTGCGTGTAACCAAACCGCAGACAGATTGCAATGACGAAAAAGTCGTCCGCCTTGTAATACCCGAAACTAACGGATGACTCGAGGTAATCCGTCGCAAGGCAGTGAGCATCCTCGTCTGACACCGGGCACGTCAACACCGGGGTGTTGTCCGGCAATCCAACCGTCTTTTCCGGTCTCGGATTGAACAGCCAAAGCGGAAGCAACGTACCAAACTCAAAAAGCCCGTCGTCTCCGTCAAAAATGTTCGTGTCGTCCATCAGTATCCCCAGCCAAATATATTTGAGTTTCATTCGAGCACAAACAAGGTGCCCCTACTGCACGTCCGCCACCGCGAACCTCAGTCCTTGAAGACTTGAATCCGCTGCAACAGACGGCAGTAGATATAGCCAATTTAACAGGCGTGAAGGCTCTCAAAAACTGGCTGGCATGCAGGGAGATTTCTCGACGTCCACAAAAACTCCGGGATATGTACCGAGATTTCCGCTCGACAAATATTTCGCGACACGTGGAAATTCGGTGAAATGCCGGAATCAGCGCAACGCCTGTTCGGGAAGCACCTTACGTCTTCGGCGCGATGAGTCACCGACGAAGATGTGCAGCCGGCTCGTGCGAGGCGGTCGGAGTCCAGGGTCACAGGGCAAGCTTGGCCGGTAGATTTGCCGCCGTGTGCGGTACCGGTGGTGAACAATGTCCGTCCGTGAGATGACGTCCGGCATGTAACGGCGTAATTCTTCATCAGCGTCCGCCGATTCTGCAGACGCTGTGTTGACCGCTTTTAAAACGCGAGCGCGCTGGGAAACCCCTCCAGCGCAGCGGCATTCGCGTTCTGGCGCGCGGCCCGTCGATGTGTGCACGATAGCTTGGTTGTTTCCGTCAACGATGAAATCAAGGGCCTTATGCCAAGGCCAGAAGCGGCACGGGAATTGCAGTAAGCAGAACGGCGGGGTTGCACCGACCCAGGTTGCAGCCAGTCGCTCTGCATACGAAGGAGACCGTCATGCGAGCTGCTATGAAAGGAGTCTTGTTTTCGGCGTTCATTTTGAGTTTATCTGGTGTCGCATACGCGCAGGGTGCGGGAACAACTGGTGGCGGGGGCGCTGGTGCAGGCCAGGGTGGCACTGGAATGGGAACCCCGGATGCAAGCGGAACGACAGAGTCACCATCTGGCGCGTCGGGTGCAAACACTATGGGAAAGTCAGGTGAAATGTCGCAAAAGCAGATGAAGCCGAAGATGCATAAAAAGGGGGAAATGGCTGCGCCAGCCTCCGACAGTGGCGGAATGAAGAAGATTTACTGAGAAGGGTGTCGCTGCAAAAGGCTGGCGGCTTCAGGTATCGCCGGTACAATCCAAGGACCTATCGCCTTGACCTCGAACATGACCGGACGCCCAAGCGTACAAGACGATTTTTTGGGCTCTTTTGAAAATGCAGTGGGTAACGGGGCTCACGAGGCATGCGGGTTGAGGCCGGAGAAATCGAGCTTGCCAGCAACGAGAAAGAGGACCGTGCGCATCGTCGCGAAGCGCGTGTAGCCGCGAGCCTTTCGCTTGGCCGCTTGAAACAAGCCGTTGATTGCTTCGATGAAGCCGTTGGTCTGGCGCGTCTGAGTCCAGGCGACGATGCCGTCGAAGTGCCGACGAATCAGACGCGCGACGTCCTTCATCGGCTCGACTTTCGAACGCATGACGTTGGTGCACCACTGCCGCAACATCTCGGAGACGACATGGATTTGCTTGCGCCCGAGAATCTCGCGCAGTTGCTCGCGATACAGCCATGCGCGGGCGGTGCGCTTGGTGGCGTACTGCCTGACCAGCGCCTCGAGGTCGGTCAATTGCGCCAGATTCAGTTTGTTGGCGTCCTTGAGCAGCGTCCAGCGCATCCCTTTAAGTTCTGGGTCGGCTTTCTGTTGTTGGCGGCGCACCGTATCAAGCGCCTTGGACGCGTGGGCGACGACGTGAAACTTGTCGAACGTCAGCCGCGCATTGGGCAGATGTTCGCCCACGCCTTTGATGAAGGCGGGCGACATGTCGATGCTCACCGAGGTGACCTGCTCGGGCGTGCCGTGGTGTCGGCTCAGATATGCCGCGAAGCCTTCAATCGTCTTCGCGTCACGCCCGGGCGTGACGAACACGACCCGTCGCGCCTGCATGTCGGCGACCAGCGTCAGATACTCGTGGCCGCGCCGGTACGAGGTTTCGTCAATAGCTACCGTGCTCACGTCCGACAGGTTCGCCGACGTGAGCGCGAGTTCCACATAGCGCGAACAGATGGCGTGCACTCGGTGCCACGACAGATTGACGATGCGTGCCACCGCGGCAAACGGCATCTGCTGCGCCAGCATCAGCACCAGCGCTTCGAACAGCAACGTGAAGCCGTCGAGTTGGCCGACCCAGTCGGGTTCCACCAGCCGTACCGCGCCATCCGGCAAGCGCACTCGCGGTACCCGCACTTCCAGATAGCACTCGTGCTGGAAGAAATTCAGGTGGCGCAGTCGCTTGATTTGCGTGTCATGCACTGGGTGCTCACCGGCGACCCCGGGGTAGGCGAAGCGGCTGCCAGCGACAAAGTCCACGGCAATCGTGAGCTGCCGTTTGGCCGTGTCGAAGTCGACGCCTTGCAGGTACCACGGGGCCTTGATTCCCAAGGCGGCTTCAAAGAGTTGATTCGTCATGTTCGCTTCGTCTCGCATGGCTGGTTGCCGCATTCTGCCGCAACCAGCCATGCACCAGCTTGCCGGTTCAGGGCGCCTCAAGGGTTCGCTGCGCCGGGCTCACGCCCGCCCTTGACCCGCCAAATCACCCACTCGGGTTTCAAAAGAGGCATTTTTTGCAGATGCTCTTGAACGACAAGACCACCGTAAACGTATTCCTCGTGAACGGTATCAGACTGAGCGGTCAACTGGCCGCCTTTGACCAGTTTGCAGTTCTGCTCGAGTCTGGTCCGGGTGCGCAACTTGTTTTCAAACATGCCATTTCGACCGTGCTGCCGGCCCATGGCAGGAGCCAGGCACGTGACCCGACCGAGGTGCCGGTGAATGGCGACAAGCCGAACCGCGTGCGAGGCCGTGTCCGATGAGAACTGCCATGACATGCTGTCGCTTACGCTTGACCTGCACATAGCCAGACGACGTCCACGTCGAGAAGTTCAGAAAGGCGCGCACAATCCGTGCTCTTCGGAACGGTAACTCCGGCGCGCCAAAGGGTCACCTCGTGTTCCGATACGCCGAGTGACCTGGCCACCCGACCGGAGGTCACCTTGGCGCGCTTGATGGTCATGTCCAGTCGTGCAGCGAAGGCCCGCCTGGAGCCGTTGTGTTTGAGAGTGCCTTGCAGATGGACATCAAGATTCAGACGACGATTCATGACCTGCAATGCTCCGTGTAACTCATCGTGACCAAACCTACGTACTTCAGGCTACGAAGGTGTGACACGACTTCGATGTTGATGCTTGCGGTCGAACGCCATCACTCGGGCTGGCATGTCGTTCGTGTGAACTTCACTGCACCTGAACGCCCGTTGCGGCGCGTCTTCCCCGCTCTGAGTTAACGCTTTAAATGCCCGGTGTAATCGATACGTATGCCGTTTTCGCTATCCCGTACACAGCAAGTCACTCCGCCGCTTTCTTCGAGTGAAGTAGCCGCTCAATGAGAGCGCTCGCAGACGTAGGTGTGTCGGAAAACTTACTTACCCGAAGGTCGGCACCTGTTCGTGCGTCACCGGCGTTGGTCACCAGCGGGTGCCGGAAGTTCCACTGGCGAAATATCTGCTTGCGTGGAAAAGAGCGGCGCGCTGTTCCACGACCTCGTCACACATCGCGATGATGGTCTTCGGCGAAGGCGCCATCGCAATGAGCGTGCAGACGCGTCCAGCAGGTGGCGGCGAGAGAAAAAACATCCTTCTTCAAGGGTGCCCCAGATAGGCAGATTCAATTGGCACCCCGACCGCTACCGTCCTCTAATTGAATTTTCGTCGTTTGTAGCTCGTGCATCTGTTGACGTCCGCAGAGCACCCCTTACGCAGCCCAGCGCTGAGGACGTTGTGCGGGCTCGCGGCCGAGACCAATACGCCTGCGGAGCCGGTGTCGAAAATGCAGCCGACCCGGGAGCTTCCAGACGACGCGCTTCATCAGTTGGTCACCGTTGCGGAACATGCTGGCGTTGGGCATACATCTTCCGGAGGCGAACATGACTGATTTTCAGAGACAGGCTGCTACAACCCAGCAAGCCAATCTTGACTTCTTTTTCGGCCTGGCCAGCAAAATGCTGGAGGGCGAGGAAAGGCTCGTCAGACTGAATCTGGATACGGCGAAAATGACGCTTGCCAATTGGCACCAACACGAGCAGGACGGGCTGGCGAAAAAGGACCGACAGGAAGTTACCGGTCTGCAAGACGCGCTGGCGCTGCACTCGGCGGAGAAGGTCCTGACGTACGAACGTCAGGTTGCGGAGATTGCGTCGACCACGCAAACGCAGCTAGCAGAGGTCGTCAACGCGCGGTACCAGGAGGTCAGCCGCCAGGTTCAATCGTTCGTCGAGAATCTTGCGCAAAACGCCCCGGTCGGCTCCGAAGCCACAATCGCATTTCTGAAACAAGCTATCACGCTGGCCAACACCACTCAGGAAAGCGTGCAAAAGGCCACGAAGCAGGCAGTCGAAGTCGCGCAAAGTAACCTGGACGCCGCAACAAAAGCCGCATCAGAGGTGACCGAAGCGGCTGACCAGGCAGTCGAGAAAGCAGCAAAAGCGGCGAAGCAGTAATTTCAAGGAACGTTGAACCCGGGGTCGCACGGCGCGGCGAGCTAAGGTGAACACGCAATGCGTGGCGCCTTGGCAGCCGTGCGCGCCGGTCTAGCTGCTGGTTAGAGGAACAGACTCACTGTTCCAGTTGCCATCGTCCGTTCCCGACAAAATTCGAAGAGCGCATTTACTTCAGTGAGCGTGAGTGTTGTAAGCCTTAGCCCAATCACAGTTACCAATGTACTTTGATGAAGGAGCCGTGTCTTCAAGGGGCGGCGGCGGCGGGTGAGCTGTCGCCTTGCTTTCCCGGCTCCGATGAATATCTTGTGTGCCCGGATTGCACCGGCATCATGCACATCAACCGGTTCCCCCTCCCATCTCGACGACGACAATCGGCGTCAGATTTGTTCGACATCCAGTTCCCGTCGCTCGGGGGGTCGTCACCTGCATAGCTCACACTTGCTCGATTTGTGCCGAGACGACCGACGCGCCGTGCAGTGGCGCCCTACGTGTCCGTGGACTTCGCCCATCCTGCGAAAATGCGGCTCAATAGCCGTGCACCGGCCCGAAACCAGATTGAATCCCGAGCGCCTCGATTGAGCGCGGCGAACTCGTGACCGTCATCAAAAGGTGGGGGCGGCCACCTGCACCAGAGGGTGCTCTGCAGTTGACTTCCGCCTGTTGGCAGTGGGCGGGAACACGCTCCACCTGCCGTCATCGTGCCTGAAGAAAAACAACGCGCGCGCTCCGGCTGGTGACGACGTTTCGACGCACACGTAGCGTCTCCCATTCCCTGCGGTGCGACTGAATCTGGTTACATGAACGTGCATCGTGGGAGACGGTGCGGGCCACTTTTCGACCTGACAACGCAGGGACTGCTCGTTCGTGTTTTTCATGTTCCCCTCCAGCAAGTTTTCCGTTCAGGTAACGGGACGGTTTTTCACCGTTCATCTCCTTAACGCCGCAGACGCCCGCAATGTTGGCGGGGATTTGTGATTTCTGAAACCGGATATTTCGAGGTGAGTGGGCCTCAGAGAATTGCCAAGAGCTGGACGGCCGACGGCACAGTCCGGCTCGAACCCTGACCATCGACATCCGCGGCGCCCGCGTTGCCTGAGGGCGACTCCTGTCGCCTCGCCATGCATCGGCAGTTCCGGGTTGCTGATAAATTGACAAAATGGACGCTTTGTCAGACAGGTCCGCGGAGAAGTCCGAGTTTTTGCAGCTCGAGGCAAGGCGAAGACCGTCCCTCTCACAGCGCTGCGCGACCGGCGAGCTAGAATTGTGCTTCGACTCACGTAGAGAGAAATGAGCAGATGAATGATGCATTCGAGCGCCGTGCCTTGTTGCTTCACCTCGGGGACGTACTGGAGGTTGTTCACCTCCTCCTGAAATGTGGTGACGGCCACAAGACCGTACGCGAACTGGCCGCAGCGCACGACCCGCTTGGAGGCTTCCCGCTCCTGGAACAGGTATCGCCGCGGATGACAGCAGAGCAGTTTGTTCAGCGAGTGTCAGACGCCTTCCTCGCATGGCCACGGGAACTGCTTGAGCCTGAGCTGAATCGCAAGCGTCTTGCTTCCACTGTTCGACGGACCTTGTTCGCGGACAACGCAGCGGGATGGGGTGCGTACGTCGCTGCGTTGCGCAGTGAAGTTCGGTGGTTCGGCGTGGGCCTGCCGTCGTTGAAAGCTGGCGAGGGCGTGCGCCCGGATTCGACCGATGGCAACTCCGAGAGCTCGCAGGCGGACGAGGCTCCGAGCGCTGGCGATGTCGAGCGCAACGGCGGACAAACCGAGGAGCGCCGGGAGAGCGTTGAAAGCAGCGGGCGAGTCTACCCCTCATGGCCGTGGAAGTCCGACGCGTAAGTTGTGGAGACGGCGTGAGAGTAGATGAACGGTTCTCTTGACCTGACTCCACGTCGCCGGTGACTTCGCTGCGTTCGTCGACGTCCACAGGGTCCGGATTGTGCGCGCCGATGCTCTACGGGAGCGTTACGCTTGGGGCGCTGACAAACCGTGTTGGTAGTACCCCTCGACTGCTTATATCTGTCGTATCGCTCGGAAAGACGTAGTACCAACGGACGCGCCTGGTCCCTCCCGAAATTGGAATTCCTCCTGCAGAGTCAGGGAATTTCGCATGCGACGGGCGCCTTTGGGTGGCCGTTGGTTTTGCGGATTCGTGCCACAGCCGATTGGCTCGTGCATCCTTCTTTCTCGCATATCTCAAACGCACGCCATGTCCAGCCAGTCACCACTTCACGACATCATTAGCCTCGCCGAAATCCAGTCGCTCGCGGACACAAAAACGTTCGGGCGCGGCAAGGCGTATTTTCACGAGGGCGCCGTCTCGCGCCTCGAAGAGCGCGATGGTGTCCTTCGCGCGAACGTACGCGGCACGCACCGGTACAGCGTCGAGCTTGGCGTAGGCGGCGACGGCGAGCTGACCTACGAATGCGACTGTCCGGTCGGCGAGGACGGTATCTTCTGCAAGCACGTGGTCGCGGTCGCCCTGTCGTGGCTCGAGAATACCGGCGCGGAAGTGTTTCATGCCGATGAGTCAGAGCCGGCAAAGCCTCGTAAAAAGCGCAAGACATACGAGGAGCAGATTCGTGAATATGTTGCGACGCTGAATGCGGAAGCCGTGCGCGAACTGTTGCTGGAAGCGGTCGAACGCGACATGGCGCTGCGCGACAGGCTGTTGCTCGCGGCGCGTGCGGCGAACGCCAGTGACCTTCCGAGCATGAAGACTGCGGTACGACAGGCGACGCGCATTTCGCGGCCGCTCGACTGGCGCGAAGCCGGCGCGTACGGCGACGGCCTGATGTCGCTCGCGGACATGCTGCGGCAGCGGCTTGCCAGTCCTCAGGCCGCCCAGGTGGTCGAGCTTGCGATTGCCGGCGCCGAAGCAAGTCTCGAGCAGATTGATGACTCCCGGGGGTGATGTGATGCCGGCCATCATGGAGCTTGCCGCCGTACATCTCGAAGCATGTCGTCAGACGCGACCGGACCCAACGAAGCTCGTGGAGCGACTGTTCCGGTTTCAGACCGACGGCGTGTGGGATACCTTCTACGATGTGTTGCCGGCTTACGCCGAACCGCTCGGCGACCTTGGGATTCATCGGTACCGCATGCTTGTAGAAAACGGGTGGGACGGCCTGCCGGCACTGGCGCCGAGCAATGAATTTCGCCGGTCGTTCGAACCGCTCCGCATGCGACTGGAACGCGCGATGGAGGCGCTGGCCGACCTCGACGGCGATGTGGACGCACTGGTTCGCATCCGGTCAAAGGACCTGTCGAGTCCCTACCGTTTTTTGCTGGTCGCAGAGCTTTGCGCGAAGCACGGGCGCTACGACGAAGGACTCGCGTGGGCCGAACGCGGCCTCACAGAGTCTGGCAAGAACGTGGACCAGCGTCTGCTTGACTTCTGCATCCAGGAGCACCTGCGGCGCGGCGAATTCGAGAAGGCTGATGTGCTCGCGTGGCAGCGTTTCGGGATGCACCCGGGCGCAGAAGCATTCGCCGCCCTGATGGGTGTCGCCAGCGCGACTGGCCAGCATGATATGACACGCGAGCGTGCGCTCAATCATCTGTGGAGTCTTGTTCGCGCTGAAGAGGCGCCGACCAAAGCGAAGCGCAATTCCTGGCAGATGCCGACGCGAACCGAACTGGTCAAAATCTTTCTCACCGGGCGCGAGCACGACACGGCATGGAAGACGTTCTGCGGCGGTCCAGTGGCGACAACTATGTGGGCAACGATGGCATCCATTCGCTCAAAGACCCATCCGCACGACGCCATTGTCCTGTATCACCGCCTGCTGCCCATCGCCGCCGAAAGTGGCACGCGTAACGCCCGTTATGAGGAGGCGTTCGACATCGTGCGGACTATTGGGGGACTGCGAGCGCAACTGAACGAGCATGCGCAGTTTGGCGATGAACTCGAGTCAATCCGACAGACCTATCGCGCCAAGCGCAATTTTATCAAGCTACTGGCAGTGCTCGGTTAGGTTCGCCAGGGCGAATCCTTCCCCTTCGGCGCGACTGTGACCGCTTTCGGCGCGGTCTTGAGCGCAGCAACAATCAACATACGCCAAAGTCCCACGCTGAGCTGCCATGTCGACATGATTGGTGTTCCACCAGCGTAGTGTTAATACTGGCTATGTGGCCGAGGGTTTTGCTGGAAAATGCTCCGAGCGCGTCGAGTCCAGTTCTCGCGCGACGAGGGAGACGTCCGACGTTGCAGCGAGTTCCAGGACGAGCAAGCACCTTGGGCGCGAGCGCGGATGCGATGGTACTCCGCGTAGGTGTTAATCGCGGCACAAAACTGCATGACATCGCAAGGTGAGGCGACTGCCCTCGCGTGTTCTGCATGTTGGAGTACTTTCCGATGAAAGTTCTTCTGGTAGACGACTACAGCGCTACAACTGACCTGCTGGCCGACGTCGCATGCTCGATGGGGCATGCTGTGACGAAGGCGTATTCCGGTGCTGACGCATTGGTTGCGGCCGGCGGTGACGGCGCTTTCGATTTCATTCTCGTGGACATTGGACTGCCCGACATTAACGGCCACGAGTTGTGCCTGCGGCTCCGTGCGTCCGAGAAATATGCGTCCCGGCGCATCTTTTCAATGACCGCGTATGATGACGTCCGCGAGCGCTTCGACATGTCGTGCTTTGATGGCCAGCTTTTGAAGCCGCTATCGCTGGAACAATTCGAGTCTCTGCTCTCAGGTTGAAGCTGGCCACAGCCGTGCTCTTGGTAGACGGCGCGGCGACGTTCACTTTTGCGGCTTCAGTTGTCTCGATAGAGACAACGGTCGTAAGGGTACGCTAGCCGTGTTCTGACAGCCGTCGTGAGTCGACCAACGGCTTCGAGCAGGGGGTACGACGGCTTTGCGAGAATACCCCTGAGTGATGCGCCGCAGAAATTAAAAGAGCGTCGCTCGGGTACTGCGGAGAACGCGTGTGCTTATGACACGAGAGGTTAGAAAATCCGACGCCGCTTCTACCCGTCTAACAGCCCGAGCGCGCGGGCTAGGACGTGGCTGTGACGCACGACGAAGCATACGGGCATCATCGTTCTGCAAGCGCGTCATCAATAAGCCGTTGGGCGGCACTAAACCCCGCCATCAGCGCTTCAGCTTCGGTGGCGAAAGTCGGTTCACCTTCGTCCGAGAGTTGCGCGGGGGGAAACTCGCGCCCGGACAGCCGGTGTCGCACAGCAACCTTCACCACAAGACCTCCGGACGCGACTATCGAGCCCGCGACAATAACAGCCGGCACCGACTCGACTTCAATGGTTGCCTCGAAGCTCCGATAATCATATGCACGCCGCATTGCAACCTCTCGTGACGATTAGTGCGTTCATGGCCAGTCACGCAATATGGGTCCGCTCGCCGGTCTCCAGCGTCACTCATTCCGCGTGAGCGGCGGTTTCGTGACCGCCTCCCCGTCAATTTAAGCCTTGGCGTACGCGGTGGCGAATTTGAGTGCGTGCAAAGTCCGAGGATTATTCGGACAGTTTCCGGCGCGGAACCGCCTCATCGGTTGAGCGCACACCTCTGCGAGCCTGTTCGCCATGCTGGCACGATGCCCTCGCTGCTACGTTACCTTGCCTTGACGCCTGTGCCGGCGGGCGGGACACTCATCCGGAGTCGTTGTGCGGCCGACGTCTTGCAAAGCGCTGGGTAACTCAAACCTCCGATATTCCAACCGGACGGGTTACGTCGAACGCCGACTGGAATATAGGTTGCGAAAAGGAGAAGCTCTGTGGCGTATGCACTGTCATTTTCGCAACTGTATTCAGACGCCGTCGGTGAAAGTCATTTTGCGTCGCTTAGCATCGAGCTGGTCAGCCGCAACTTCGCGCCGCCCGCAGATTCCTTTGACGTGTCGGATTTCGCGGCAGCGACCCACTACGGATTTGTGCGCCTGCCGAGCGGATGGGTCGGCGACGTTCATCCTTCGCCCAAGTGTCTGTGGGTGTTTTTTCTCAACGGGGAGATTGAGTTCGAGGCCAGCGACGGCGAGCGACGTCGTGTCGCCGCAGGAGGCGCGATACTGCTTGAGGACACGACCGGCAAGGGGCATCAGAGTCGTGTCATCGGCGACGGGCCAGCGCTTCTCGCCGTGGTTCAACTTTGACGTCGTGGTTCCCTTTGGCAGCGGCGCGAGCCCAAGCCGTCGCGGTTAAGTCGTGCGCGAGAAGGTGTAGGGTCCGAGCCGTGGATGCGCGCTGTATCTCACGGTCGAGCCGCCCTGAACCCGGCGAGGGCCACTTCGGACACGTGCGCGACGCCCCGCATGACTCTGAAGCGCCGTTTGCTTGTCATCAGAGCGGATAGCGAATAGATACGGCCAGGTTAGTCAGGGACGCTGCTGCGGCGAATTCGACTACTAATGCACACCCTCGTCTCGCGGGGCGATACGAACGCCGAAATTATCCAGCTCGTGTCGAGCTTCAACGGATTCAATCCCGCCTCCGAAAGCAAGGTGAAGGTCAGAGGCGTGTGCGGCTCCATTGTTATCTTTTCGATTTAAACGCGGCCCCCTAGATTGGCGACCGTCCTGCTCGTCGATGACGACCGAATATTCTGCGTCCGCTTCGGCTGCTGGTCGAACGGGAAGGATACCGCGTGCTCAGGGCCGGGTGTAGCGAGACCCATAATTCGAGATTTTTGACCCCGCCAGACAAGGCTTCTTCGACCCTGAGAAGCATCGGTTGAGATTTCTGGAACCAACGGGTGAGATTTCTTTCCTCGCCGTCGAATCTGATAGTCGTCTGGGACCGTCCCGACGAAAATCTCCCATCACCATCGCCCATCATGGCGTAGGCGAGAACCACGCAACCATCGACAAATCAGGAAGAGCGGTAGCGGCGGTCCATATCGCGTACGATGTGAGCCGCGAGACGAACGCCATCGGGTTCACCTCGGCGAAATATGCGAGCGAATACACGGTGCGTCGCGCATTGGCGGGCAGACGTTTCGGGATTTCCGGCCAGGTGTTCAAGCCAATAAGCCGATACCGGGCCATCGAGGGGAAAGCCTGGATTCGTGTTTTGTCGACGCGCCGCCGGGCACGCGTGCCGCCCAACCCATACGCTCGGAATCGGGCGCCTCCTTGCTCATCGCCGTATCATCGTGTCTGTACGCCGCCCGTCGCGGCATTATCCGTTTTTCACCGGTCACCCGATGTCCCAGTCTGCAAAGCTTTCCGAGGTTCTCACTCTTGCTGAAGTCCAGTCGCTCGCCGACACGAAAACCTTTGCGCGCGGCAAGGCCTATTTTCACGATGGCGTCGTTTCCCGCCTGGATGAGCGCGACGAAGCTGTTCGCGCCACCGTGCGCGGCACGCACCGCTACCGGGTTGAACTCGCCGTCGACGATGGCGAGCTCGCGTATGAATGCAACTGTCCGGTGGGCGATGATGGCGTTTTCTGCAAGCACGCTGTCGCCGTTGCGCTCTCCTGGCTCGAAAATTCCGGTGAAGAAGTGTTTCACGCCGAAGAACCGGCGCCGGGGACCCCACGCAAAAAGCGGAAAACCTTCGAAGAAGTGATTCGCGAATACGTGGCGACACTGGGCAAGGATGAGCTTCAGGAATTATTGATGGACGCCGTCGAACGCGACCTGACGCTGCGCGACAAGCTGCTGTTCGCTGCGCGTGCCGCGGGGGCATCCGATTTGCCCGGCATGAAGGCCGCCGTCAGGCAGGCGACACGCATTTCCCGTCCGCTGGACTGGCGCGAGTCTGGTGCATACGGCGATGGCCTGATGTCGCTGGCCGACATGTTGCGTCAGAGGCTTGCCGGGCCACACGCCGCACAGGTGGTCGAACTTTCGGAGCTGGCGATTGCGGGCGCGGAAAAGAGCCTCGAACAGATTGACGACTCCGGTGGGGACGTAATGCCGGCCATCTTCGAGCTGGCGTCTGTTCACCTCGATGCCTGCACGTTGACGGGCCCCGACCCGGTGAAGCTTGCCGAGCGACTCTTCCGCTTCCAGACAGAAGGCAAGTGGGACACGTTCTACAACGTCCTTCCGGCCTATGCGGAGCCATTGGGCAAGAACGGGTTGAGCCGCTATCGCGAACTCGTCAACGAGGCCTGGGAAGCACTGCCCGCGCTCGCACCGGGCAAGGAATATCGACGGTCATACGACTCGCCGCGCATGCAGCTCGAACACGCGATGGAGGCCCTGGCCGAACTCGACGGAGATGTGGATACGTTGATTCGTATTCGCTCGAAGGACCTCTCGAGTCCGTACCGCTTTCTGCTGGTGGCGGAGCTTTGTGTGAAGCACGGTCGCCCGGACGAGGGGCTCGTGTGGGCCGAGCGCGGCATCAAGGAATCCGGCAAGAGCTTTGACCAGCGCCTGCTCGACTTCTGCATTGATGCGTATCTGCGTCGCAGCGAATTCGACAAGGCCGATGCGTTCGCGTGGCGCCGTTTCGAGATGCACCCGACGGCCGAGGCGTTTCCCACCTTGATGAAGGTCGCTACGGCCACCGGCAGGCATGACGAAACCCGGGAGCGTGCTCTCAGGCATCTTTGGGCGCTGGTCAGCGAAGAGGAGTCGGTCGCAAAATCGAAACGCAGTGTCTGGCAGCGCGCGACGCGGACCGAACTGGTCAGGGTTTTTCTGGCCGGGAAAGAGAACGACGTCGCTTGGGAAACGTTCACCGGAGGTCCGGTCGCAACCCAGCTGTGGCCTGAGATGGCGTCTGTCCGCGGCAAAACCCATCCGCACGACGCCATCGCTCTTTATCACCGCCTGCTGCCGGTCGCTGCCGAGAACGGCTCGCGCAACGCCCGATATGACGAGGCCTTCGAAATTGTGCGGGCCATCGGCATGCTGCGGGCAAGGCTGGATGAACGTGCGGAGTTCACCAGCGAACTGGAAGCGATTCGGGCAGCGTATCGTGCGAAGCGCAACTTCATCAAGCTGCTCGCCAAACTGTCCTGAAGTCGACGTCAGGCTTTGACGGGCCGATAGCAGTACAGCGTCGTCGCCGTCGGCATCCGTAGTGCATCAATCCTGCGAGTCTTTGTTTCGAGGAAGTTCGCAATCTCATATTGCTGCTGGATGGGTGGCACAGGCAACAACTGCATCGACGTCCACGCATCCATCCGCAACGCCTTGGTGCCATGTCCGGCCTCATCACGTCGAAGCAACGACTCGTCAGCGGTACCTCGCAGAAGCCAAGCGAGGAATTTACCGTTCAGCCCCTCGAGAGGAATACCCCACTATGAAAGGGTGCGCTGTTGTCGCGCCGTGTGACCAAGCGATTATTTGAACGGCACGCTGACCGATGCGATATCCCGTCCGGTCGTTCGCCAAAGCCCTCAAGACTGCCTAGTCTACAAGGCTTTGTCGCACACATTTGGTGCGTGACTCGATTTCCGAAACGCAATTTTGTTCTCCAAGAGGTGCATGGTTACCGCTCGTTCTGACCTGACCCTTCCGAATTTTGATTGTGAGGCGCTTACAGAAGAAGTGGCACGATTCCTGCTTTTCCTGTGCATAGGTTGGCCGCTATGGCTCGGCAGCACAGCAACTGCCGTGACTAGCCCGACCGCCGAGCGCTCGAATTTGAGTGCGAATAGAAAGAAGGTGCGCAGCGCGGGGCAGCGCATTGTAGTTCGCTTAGCAAAGGCAAGACATGAACGTGTTCGACGATTTGACAGACAACGAGTGGGCGCTGGTTGAGGCTTTGTTCGATGCTCAGCCCGCAACCACTGAACGACGCGGCCGGCCTCGCGCGGAAGCTCGTGCGGTTGCCAATGGCGTGTTGTGGGTTCTGGCGTCGGGAGAAGGTTGGACCAGGCTGCCGGGCCGCTATCCGTCGCCGCCGACCTGCCGCCGCCGCTTTGAAGAGTGGCAAGCCGACGGCACGCTTGCCGAAATAGTCAAACGGCTCGGTACGAGCGGTCGCAAAATTTCGCTGCGTGGCCGAATTGGCGCAACGGCTGCAAAGCCACCGGCACCGCCGCGCCCCGAGCGCATCCGCGGCGCGTTCTGGACCAATCCGGAATCCTGGCGTGTGCCGGCGGCAATGGCCTGACCGAGCTGTCGCCAACCCTATCGACGACGACCGCCCGGAAGGTGCTGCACCACGCACCATGGTCTATGCACTCCGTCGACCGGTTTGCAGATGTCCGATACGGCAGTCGAGAATGCGGGCCGCCTGCATTGGTGCTTCTGCACCAAGCGTCAAGTCTCGCCCGTCATCGCATCTACCGGGCGCACCACGGAAAATGTTTGACTGCCCTAAAGACGACAGCCCCTTCTCGCGCATCTGTTTGAGGACGTCGAAGGAGCCCGACAGTTTTCCCGCCTGGCGCTCAGCGCCGGCGTTGTCATCGTCATCGTCATCAGCGTTAGCGTTAGCGTCGCAACGATGGGGCGCAGGCGGCAGAAGCGGCCTGGTCGGGGTTACAGACGGAGCGCTTTATGCCGGGCGACTCGGGCGGAAGCGAACCTCTTTAACCAGGGCCAATGACGAAACGCCTTCATCAGCGCATTCGATGAGGGAATGCACTTACGCGCAGCGCACGTGCATTACGCGCGCGAGGTTCTCGCGCGACTCTCTTCCGCATTGGCAAGCGACCGTGGCGCCGGCTCCCCTGTGTTTGGCATCACCCGTAGAGATTGCGCGCTTGAATAGCAGCTGGCGGCCAGACAGGGACTCCAGGACGGCAGCGTTTGGGGTGACCGCTTGACACCATGAAAGGCCCTTGATTCGGGGCGTAGTAATCTGATGTGAAGTTGAGGATGAGATGCTTGCAATGAAAGGACGTCCCGGGTTTTTTGCCGAAGGACGGCTGCTGACCTTCACCCTGATGTCACAAGGTCGGGACATCGCGTGCGCGGTAACTCGCGATGCACTGGAGCGACATCTCCTATTGCGGCGGGAGTCGGATGACACGACTTTGGTCGCAGCCTTCGAGCGCGGACTCAGACGAATACTGGAGGTAGCGGACAGAAAGAGTCGGGCATTGCGGGGCGCTCGCGTTCTGGTGACGGCCGCGGACCTGCGTGCAACCTAAAAAAGGTAACCCACGACGGCTTTGGCTCTAGTTCCATCCTGTGGTCATCGCATAGTCAGGTTGTCCGATGGTGGGCAGGTGCCGCTCTCTATGGGAGTGCCGCAGCGGCCCGCGCTGTCACTGCTCGCAACATTCGAGCTGTAATGACCCGCGTGTTCGCAACGCTCGCTCGGCAAGGAGAGTAAGAGTGAGCGAAGGCTGATAGTCAACCAGCTTCGCTGCGGCCAGTTATCAGCGCTTGCTCACATGCCAGCTGACATAACGAAACTGCCGAGACAGTCATGACAACGCCATACGAAAGGACCCTATCACTCCGACGGGCGCGGGCTGCTTTCGGAGTTGTCGTCCGGAACAGCGAAAATAGAGGCCTTGCGGGGAAAAGCGGCGACCATATTGAAGCACTACCCAAATGACATGGACATCGAAATTGCCGCCAGGCAGGCGCCGACAGTCTTTGCTACGAAGTTCTTCGACGCTGACTCTTGAAGCTGCCGAACGAGGTACGACATGGAATCGCACAACGCTTTTGCTGAATGGCTTTTGCGCTTCGCCTCGTCGCAAAAAAATATTGGCCGGGTCGCGCTTCGGCTCGGGGGGACTGTCTCAGTCCCTGCGGCAGCATTTGCCGTCGTAGTCATGGCCACGCCACGCTGCATTTTTGTTCTTGATAAGCTCTGGTCACGGTGCCGAGACCCAAGGTCTGGAACTTAACCGGTGAATACGGCGCTGCGCCCCCCGTTTTCGGGGGCTTTGGCAGTCTGATGTAAAGATGAGGATGAGATGCTTGCAATGAAAGGACGCCCCGGGTTTTTTGCCGGGGGACGGCTGCTGACGTTCACCCTGATGTCACAAGGTCGCGACATCGCGTGCGCAGTGACTCGCGACGCGCTGGAGCGACACTTCCTGTTTCGACGGGAATCCGACGACGCGACGCTTGTCTCAGCGTTCGAGCGCGGAGTAAAGCGGATACTTGAGGCAGCGGACAGAAAGGGCCGCGCGTTGCGGGCTACTCGTATTCTCGTGACAGCCGCGGACCTCCGCGCAGCGTAGAGTAGTCGTCGTTGATGACTTGTATTAGCCGGCCCGGCAGCATGTTCGCTATCGTGTTTGACGAGCACGGAGGCTTCTTCGACCACGTGCGACCTCCGCCAGGTGTGCCGCCGGCGCCAGCGAGAATCCGAGGCTCAAGACGCACAACTTTCCTTTCGACCGCCTCGGTGTGCGTGTCCCGGCTCTCGTTACTTCACCGTATGTTCCGGCGGGGACTATCGACCATACCCAATATGACCACACGTCGATATTGAAAACTGTCGATAAGGTGCCCGGATTGAACGGCTCGCTGAATCTCACTGCCCGCGCGCGTGCTGCCGCCGACTTTTCGAAGATGCTGGCGTTACCGACTGCGCGCCCGGACATTCCAACGCGCCCATCGCCTATCGCTGTTGGAACGGGCCGCCCGTCGAGCGCCGGAGCGCCGCTTGCCAAAGACCCATTCCTGCCGCTCTACGCGCATCGGTAGCATGCGGAACGGTTCGCGGACGTTGGACGTTCGCGTTCGGTTTCAGTTGGCCAAGGCTGCGTGCTCGAGCCGGTCAAGGGGTACATGGCGTACATCCCGGCCTTTGACCACATAGACAACGAACTCAGCGATATTGGTAGCGTGTTCCCCGATACGCTCAATGGCCTTCGCAATGAACATGTATTCCAGGCCAACCGGAATTGTCCGGGGAGCTTCCGTCATCTGCATGACCAGCCTGCGACCGAACGCCCGGAACGAGTTATCGACTGCTCCGTCGTCGCGGACAATCTGCGCGGCCGCCACGGCATCCATCCGCGCGAACGCATCGAGAGCCCTGCGCAGAATCATCAAGGCCAGCTCGCCGGTCCTTCTTAGCTCCGTCGTATTGATGGGCCCTGTCTCGCCGCTCTCATGAATTCGGCGAAGCCGTTTCGCAACCTTGCGAGCCTCATCACCTGCCCGTTCGAGGTTGGTAACACACTTCGAGGCAGCCATCAGAAGCCGGAGGTCACGCGCAGCGGGTTGTCGACGGGCAATGACATTGCAAATCTCTTCGTCGAGTTCAAGCTCCATTACGTTGAGCCGCTTTTCGTCGTCGAGAACCTGCAAGACCAGGGCGGAATCATATGTGTTCATCAATCCGAGCACGCGCTCAACTTGCGACTCGACCAGTCCGCCCGTCTCGAGCAGTCGCGTCGAGAGCAGGTTGAGGTCAACGTCAAACTAAGTGGAAAGATGCTTGTCCGGCATGGGCGCTCCTCACGCAACGTATTCAGTCATACAGGCGCGGTTGCCGGGAATGTCCGGGCGACGTTGCAACGCAAACTCATATAGAGACGTCGGGTCGGCAACAAAAACAATATATACAGTATTATCGTATATCGGCAATTAACCGAACGCAATAATGCAGAATCATTGCCGCCGTAAAATTCCGAGCATTCTGCGCGGCTGACCTGGTTTGTCCCTTGCGGCATAGCCTGACGAAAGGCCACAAGCATCCGACTGTCGCATCTTCCTGCCGCCTTGTTCCTCATCTTTGTTGGCGCGTGCATTGTGATGCCAGTAATATCGCTAGCAAGCAAAGACGGTGGAGTACCGGATGCCTGTCACCGCACTAACCCCGAAGAATTCAGTGACGCGTAGGATTTGTGCTTACAGTTGGCTAGTGGGAAAGCCGGTGCTGGTTATTGCAGTCGCCTACTGTGTACTGTCAAACTTGGCCTTTGAATACTCGTTCGATGGTTCATTGTCGATGCCTCGAGCGGCCCAGCTCGGCCTGGTCAGCGTGCGCTTCGCGATACGACATGCATCGGACGTCGTGCTGTTCAAGCGGATTGGACCTGGTATGTTTGAATATAGGGTACGGCGCCCGCTAGTCGCTTATTCGGGCATCCCGTGGCTGGTCGCGCATCACACCGGGCTAGACCTGCTTGCGATTTGCAATGTCACCGGGAAGGCCGGCTGCAAGATTCAGACTGGCTGAGGCTGCGGCGACGTTACCGCGTGCGTCTCATCGAAATGTTTCTCCAATGCCGCTGGCGCAGCCTGAATACACCTTGCCGCAGTTGAAAAGCACCGCAACGCAATAGCCCCTCGATTTCGGTCGTGAGCGCTGCCGTGGCTGAAGCTAGTCGCCATCTCCAGAACCTGCTCCTGCGTTTTGCCAACAATCCCGTCGGGCGCGCTCGCTGGAACCAGCTGCAGTCCCCAAGGAGGCCCAATCACTACATCCAGTCCGGAAACAACGTCCATAATGGCAGTGCGGGCTCTATTTTGAACACGATTGGTCCATTGTTCTTCCAAATGGAAAGTTTTGGGAACTTGCGACCCATTCGGTCTGGTTCAGGCTCTTTCGGCCTACGGGGTCAGGCAGGTGTCGGCGACAGCTGTCCAAAAGTAAAAAGGGCGTCGAAATCGGCTCGGGCAGTGCTGAGTTCCAGTATCGCTGCTTCGAATCTGACTAGCTCAAGCATCGGTGGCTGTGCGTCGCCATCGGGTGAGAAGTGTTGCTGTAGAGCGACAGACGCCGCTTGCACTTCATGAGCAGCATTCGCGACCCGCTCCAGGGCTCGCGCCTCGTTGAACCGCGTCATCCTCGTAGACATATGGCCTCCCCACACAATTTCGCCCCCGCATGCGTCCCGCTATGTCAATTTACAACTGGCGAACGCATGCGTCTCGGGATAATCGCTGTGTGCAATGCCCCTCTGAACAATCCCGTATGAGAGGGTCTCCAAAGAACACTTCACCCCCTCAGCATCACTGCGCTACTCAAGGACTGCTGGTACAGCCGTCGCCCCCGTGCTCGACGCGGCAACGCTGTCATCGGTTTCGGTAACATCGCCGGCCAGTTTCGCTGTCCCGCGGCTTCCGGTCTGGCGCTGCTTCAACCTCGCTTCTGCGAGCGACGTGACCCCGGCCACGGTGCTGGAGAGGATTCCGTGAACGTGGCGCCAGTATGACTGTGCTTTCTCCAGGGCCGGTGTAGTCTGGGTTGCCTGTTGCAGGAACAGCTGGCGTGGCTTCTTGGCCGAAAGCGCCGTGGACAGGACTTCCTGATTTTCAGCGAGCATCGATTTGACCGCCTGCACGTTCAGCTCGACGAGCTTTGCAACGCCGTCCACTACCTCGTTAAGGACTGCAAACGTCATGTCTACACCAGCTTTCTGGGCGGCAAAGATTTGTTTGGGGGCAAGACTGCTCATCACTCACTCCGCGGAAGGAAAACCTGGCTAAAGCCTGAAAGTCAACTGGACCTCACGGCCTGCGAGTCCAGTGGAATGGTTGGTGCGATGCAGCAATTCCATTCTAGGGACGGGTGGCTGAATGTCAAATTGTTTGTTCCATCGGGCAGCACCGCCGAGCGCAAGCGCAGCGGCATCGCCTTGTCTGCATTGGGCTGCAAACGTTCTCCAGGTGAAAACCCGAGGTATACATCGGACCATCGCACAGCCACACTCGACCGCCCAGCCTTGACAGTGCAGTGCGGAAAAAAGATGCGGTCCTTTGCCGATTGAACATGCGCGGCAGCGATTCGCGTTTATCCAGTCAGACAGCACGGACCAGATTATTTTCCATTTGACGTCGATGCCGCCGCCGTTAAATAGTGACGCAAACGAGTGGCAGGCAAGCGTCTGTTCCAAGGAAATAAAGTCGCAGCAGCAAGGTCACAACGCTGTCACGACCAACATGTAGCTTCATTCGACGCCGCCACCCAAGCGGCGCCGAATTGCATAAAACTAGAAACTAGAGACCTGAGAGCCGCTAAGTATGACGAATCGATATTCAATGAATGGCCACCTCGAGCGCAGCCTCCAGAGTGACCGCCTCAGGCGCGCCCTGGCTGCGCGCCTCGACCGGGGATTCAAGCGCGCTGGCATCAGTTCAGCGCGCGCAGCGAGGTGGCTGGACGTGAGCGAATACGACGTGCACTACTGGCGGCATGGAATCACCGCGCCGCCGCTCAACGTCTGTACGCGTCTGGCCGCAGTCCTGAATCTCGACATTTACTGGCTTTGTACCGGGAAGCATCAGGCCGCGTAATCCGCCTTTCGTGACACCGGCGGCCCATGGAGTCGGTGTGCCTTGCATCCCTATTTTTCCTTGTCAACATGGTCGGACTAACGCGCGACGACGCGCAAGCAGCCATTTGCAAGTCGGCGCGGCATGTGCTTGCCACAAAACCGGGGTATCGATGTGAAGGCAGCTAAACGCAAACGGTCGTCTGATGACGTCTGGCGCTTGACTGGTTGCGAGGTAGAACTGGCGAGAGGCGCTTCGCATATCGCGAGCATGCTGTACGAGCACAGCATTCGCGCGGCGGTTAGGGAAACCCTTCTCCAGTTCGAGGCATGTTACGGACCTCAAGACGTGAAAGCGTTCGCGCATGCCCTTCTCGGCAGACTGGAGGAGCGCGGCAAGCCGGAGGCAGTGAAGGTGCTTCACGACTTTATCGACCATGGTCGCTTGCCAGAGCAGACATCCGGCGCGTCGCCCGGACCTGTGTCTACCCGGAAGCCCGTCGCCCCAAAGCAGCGAGTAGCCCCGTCACTGAGGGGTGGGGTGGCTGCAACCGCTGAAGCTGTTTGATTGCCATCGGACGGCGCGGCGGAAAGAAGCCTCGTCTGACGCGCACATCGGAAACGCGGGTTAGCTACCAGGAAAAAGTATGTTGGTCCTTTAACCGTAGCAAGAACCGGGGGTAGAACATGTCAAAGCGAATCGCTTACGTAACCGGTGGTATGGGTGGGATTGGAACAGCGATATGCCAGCGGCTTTACACAGATGGGCTGACCGTTGTGGCGGGATGCGGGCCCAACTCTCCGAGACGGGAACGATGGCTGGCCAAGCAGGCCGAGCTTGGATTTTCCTTTATCGCCTCGGAGGGCAATGTCGGTGACTGGGAATCGACCGAAGCCGCCTTCGCCAAGGTAAAGAAGGAGGTCGGTGACATTGACGTGCTGGTGAACAATGCCGGCATTACGCGGGACGGGACGTTTCGCAAGATGTCGATGGAGAACTGGAACGATGTCATTGATACGAACCTGACCAGCCTCTTCAATGTCACCAAGCAGGTCATCGAGGGGATGGTTGGCAGGGAGTGGGGGCGAATCATCAACATCTCGTCGGTGAACGGGCAGAAAGGGCAGTTTGGCCAGACCAACTATGCGACTGCGAAGGCGGGCATTCACGGCTTCACGATGTCGCTTGCCCAGGAAGTGGCAACGAAGGGCATCACGGTGAATACGGTTTCCCCCGGATACATCGGCACGGATATGGTTCGTGCGGTGCGTCCTGAAGTACTGGACGCAATTATTCAGGGCATTCCGGTGCGCCGTCTCGGAGAGGCGTCGGAAATTGCTTCAATTGTCTCGTGGCTCGCCAGCAATGAGTCCGGCTTTGCGACCGGTGCTGATTTTTCGCTCAACGGTGGACTCCACATGGGTTGAGACCTCGATGGACGCGTGCTTTACGCGTGCCGCTAGCAGTCCAGGCCCGCGTTCCCGTCGAAGTGACGACGAGATGCAAGCCGTTTTGCGGCACGCACATCGACGGCTCAATACAGGACCATTCGCGACACCTTAACGACCGATGTGACGCGCAGAAACAATGTCAGCGTGGTAAGACTCTTCCTCCTGATTCGCTGCGCTGTGAAATCCAGCAAACGCGAATGCGACATCAAACTTTTGTGGAATGAATATGGCAACCGGAACAGTAAAGTGGTTCAACGACGCCAAGGGCTTCGGCTTTAGCACGCCGGACGACGGCGGAGAAGACCTGTTCGCCCACTTCTCTGAGGTTCAGGGCAGCGGCTTCAAATCATTGCAAGAGAGTCAGAAGGTCAGCTTCGACGTAAAGCAGGGGTCGAAGGGCAAGCAGGCTGCCAACATCAAGCCGCTGTAACAAGCCCGACGCTCGCCGCGTCGCGATGAATGGGCCGTTATGCGGTCCATTTCGCAAAACGTACGGACAACCAGCTGGAGACCCGCATGCACGATGTGCCGCATACCGAACCCTCGTCCTGCCTCGCCACCCGGAAGACGTTGCGCTTTCTCGAACGCGACGCCAAAAATCCCAGCGCAGCCCTGGTTTACTGGCTGGGTGTGATAGAACCTTCATTGGAGTCCAGCTTCTTCCACGCCATGCAAAAGTACGGTCCGCTGATGCAGCTGGTTCTGCCCGATGAACGTCCAGGCGTCTTCGTGAAGCGGGACGCGGTTCAAAAAGTTCAGGATTCCGGAATTCTAAAGCGACTTGTTTTCAAGGACGAGTCATCACTCGACGTTCGATATGGCGGGCCGTGCCGCGACCTCTTCAACGAGTGAATGACGCTGGCGTGCCCCTGTTGTCGCGGGAGACGGATAGCGTCCGTGAATACGGCAACGGAACGGCGATGCGACTTCGCAGCTAGCGGTGCCAGTGCGCTGCGATTGTCCCCGGGTGGCGTAATTGGATGCAGGTGTACTTCCACCGTCTACCATTCGGCGTGCGCACGAACGGCTCGCCCCGACGGTAGAGCAGATGACAAAGGAAAGGCCGCCTAGGTCAGCATGTTACCCGTAGCCTGACCTCCGAAGTCTGTGAGCACGTACATCGGAGCGCGATGAGGATAAAGTGCATTAGATACGCAACGTTTGTTGTTGTCTGCATTCAAATGCGAAGCGTATGATGAAACGGTATATACGGTTTTTGTCCTGTTATGACGACGTGGAACTAGACCGCAATGGGACGCTGGCGCCGGGACGAGTGAACGCATTTTCGCGAGGCGGACACGGCAGGCAACGACAACGACGTCACTGGCGTTTTTTTGGAGAATCGAACATGTCGGAAAAGCACCTTTCCAGCAGGTTCGAGGCGGACCTTGACCTCCTTTCATCGAAGCTGCTCGAAATGGGCGGACTCGTGGAATCACAGACGGCACACGCGCTGGCGGTTCTGAACGACTTCGACCCGGCGCTCGTGGACAACGTCCTCGAGGGCGAACGTCGCCTCAATGCGATGGAAATCGCAATCGACGAAGAAGTCAGCCAAATCATTGCGCGTCGACAGCCCGCCGCTCGTGACCTGCGATTCCTGATGGCCACTTCGAAGTGCATTACGAACCTCGAGCGCGCGGGCGACGAGGCGCGAAAGCTGGTAAAGCGTATGCGCCGAATCCATCGGGATGGCGTTGCCCGAGAGCTCAACATCGCAGAAATCAGGGTCTCCGGCGAAATGGCCTTACACCTCCTGCGCAGAGCGCTGGATGCATTTGCGCGGATGGATGCGGTGGCCGCCGCACAGATTGTCCGGGATGACAAAGCCATCGATAACGAGTTTCGAGCATTCGTGCGCAAGCTCGTCACATACATGACGGGAGACCCTCGAACCATCTCGATTGGACTGGACTACCTGTTCATAGCGAAGGCCATCGAACGCATCGGCGACCACGCGAAGAACATCGCCGAATTTGTGGTCTACGCTGTCAAGGGTGCCGATGTCCGCCCATGTATCGCAAGCACAGCTTGAGCGCGACGCCTCGGGTAGTTAAGACGCGAGCAGGAAATGCAGCCGCCGCAGCAGTCTGATTGTCGAAATGTGGGGGCATCAATAGGACAGGCGGTGACGCCCCGGGGCGGCGGTTCAAGGCACAGAAGCGCTGATGCGCTCAAGCAGTCGTTCCAGTCGCTGCTGTTGGACTGGATGAGTCCGGGTGTCGCGAACGCCTGAATGACTCGCTCATGCAAATAGGCTCTGGGGAAGAACGAATCTGACTGTTTTCCGAGCACGACCCGTTCAAGACGGTTGATTGCGACATCAACGTTTTGCGGCGTGTAAGGGCTCTTGCTTTTTCTGCCTTTACCAGCGGATTTCGCTGCCTCGCCTCCATCGAGGCGAGTACTTCCATCCGAATCGTGGCCACCATCGGTACGGCTTGTCCGGTGGTGGCCACATCGCAGTGTGGCCAAGCTCGTTACCGCGCCGTGCGACAACGCGGTTTCAGAGGTTCTTCAAATTACTGCTTTGCCGCCTTCGCCGCTTTCTCGATTGCCTGTTCAGCCGCTTCGGCTACCTCCGATGCCGCTTTCGTTGCGGCGCTCAGGTTACCTTGCGCGACATCGACTGCCTGCTTCGTGGCTTTTTGCACGTTTTCGCAGGCGGTGTTGGCGAGTGAAAAACCTTGTTGCAGAAATTCGGTTGCGGCTTCGGCTATGCGCACGTCAAGCGTAGGCCACAGCATGTCATGACAATTCTCATCGGACGCGAACTCACAAGTTGTTCGGCTTGTCCCGACTCACCGCCGAGCCGGAACCGCGGCCGGGGCCCTGCCATTGACCGGCATCACGGTCGGAATGGCATGTTTGAAAACAGGTTGCACGCCTGGGCCAGACTCCAACAGAACTGCAAACTGGTCAAAGCCGGCCAGTTGGCCACTCAGTCTGATACCGTTCACGAGGAACACGCTTACGGTGGTCTTGTCCTTTGCGAGCGTCTGCAGAAAATCGTCCTGTACGCATGGAGGTACGGTCGTATTCTGGGTCAAAGCGATAGGTTCTTTGATTCTACCGGCGATACCTGAAGCCGCGAGCCAGTCCCTAAGCGGTGCGTTACAGCGACTCAAGGGCGTCGAGTCGCACTTGCGCAATCTCGCCCGGATGTTGGCCGCGGTATGCATCGAAGAGCTGTGAGCATAGCTGGGCGAGCGAATCAAGGCCTACGGCCTGGTCTGCGTGGTCGACCTCGCCTGTGCTGAGAATGTCGTCGAGAACCGGGGCGAGACGGCGTAGTCGCACGAACGTGGCTGCCTCAAGTTTCATATTGAATCTCCTGTGGTCAGGCGGTAGTGAGCACCCTGAGACCGCCTGTGTTCTGGGGATGCTTTTAGCGAGTCCGAGTCCAACATACATTAACTCCAGCGCGTGTCCGGCACCTGTGCGGGCTTTGACCAGCTCGCTGGCGAGAATCATTGCGTCTCTGTTAAGTGGTATGACTCGTCCGCGGACTCGGGGACGGTAGACTGAGTCGCCCAGATTGATATGCTTGCCGGATAGGGCGCAACACCCTGACGCGCGAGCGAGACACGCCGCCCAGACCTGCTCTTCGTAGTTGCAAAGCGTCGCGTCACGCCAGCGCAGCACGAAGAGACAATTGGACAGTTCCTCAACTACGGTCACAGTGAAGGGTCGCACGTCGCCGCCGCCCGTCTGCCGGGGACGGAACGGCTCGCCCATGGAGCGGGGACGGCCGGACAGGTCCGGAGCAGTTCGCATCGGGTCTGGCGGGGAAGAAAATCGATGGATGGCTGCGAGCGTCGATGCCCAGGGGTCCATGCCATTCGGCGACGAAGTGCCGCAAGCGGACTTTGACTGGGCGAGCCGGCCCGGCCGGTGCGGCGACGGATAGTGGGCTGAAGGCAGCGCGGGGACAATAGACGTACGATTGGAGCCACTCTCTGACAGGATGGTGGAGCCCGTATTCGGTTCAGCGTTCAACATCGTCTTCCTCCCTTTAGCACTGTTTCCGGCGGCTGCGCTTTCTTCGAAAATGCGGTACTCCTCGATGGAGGCAGGAATGGCTTTCCATTGGCGGTATATCGAAGTGACCAGTCACAGCGATTGGGCCTTACTGTGACTGTGCAGTCGAAGCAGTTCGAGCAGGCGCGGGGCCGCGACTGGCTTTCTGAGAAATGCCGCCACCTGCAGGTGGGCCGGTGGTGTCGCCACCGCTGAGTTTAAAAGGACAGGAATAGTTGCGAAGTCCGGCTCGGCCGCGAGCGCACCTATGAGGGTGGGCCCGTCCATGACCGGCATCATGAAATCCGAAACCACGATGTCAGGGCGCCTTCGGCGTGCTGCCTGCAGTTCCTCATCCCCGTTCAACGCAGTCATTACCTCGTAACCTTCTCCGCAAATCAACGTTTCAAGCGCCTGAAGCAGGCTCATGTCGTCATCGACCAGTAACACCATCACCATGACCCGCCCCCGAAGCGGTGGTCTTTCACTTCGTCTGTTTGCCGGCAACAGCTATTCCGCTGCTCGCACGCGTTGAAAGCAGTGCGTTGGACGGGAGCGTTCTCGCGGCAGCTGACGCCGCCGACAGCACAGTCTGTGCTAACGTCTTCATCAGGTGCGCATGCTTGCCCGGTGGGTGCAGCCTGACTCGCGCGCCTTACCGCGACAAGCGATGGCCGACATTCCGACGCTGACTTTCCGGCTGCGAGCATTTTCTGTTCAAACGCCTCTAGCAGAAACTCTGGGACCGCGTCGCTTAGCGCCTGCGACAGACGGTCGAGCGTCCGTTTTCTTCCGTCGTCGAGAGCGGCTGCCAACAGCGCCGCGAGTTCTTCCGTCAGTGCGGTGGCAATGGGCGCGAGCCGTGTTTTGAGGTTTTCGCGTAGAGTCGGAATTCCCGATGGGGTGATGCATCCTCAATGCAGACTTGCGCTTTGCGGCCATTGGTGGCTCGCCAAGGTCTTTCGGTAGCGTGCCTCCGCGCGGTGCGTCAGTGCCGGAAGACGTTGGAATGTCAACAACCTGCACAACAGAGCTTCACAGTACGTGGCTAGAGGTTGAATAATCCCTGACTTGCGGCTACTGGATGCATATTGCGGAGAGGTCGACGGTACGGCGATAGATGTTCCTGTCAAGCCACGGCACGAACGTGTACTCCGCATACGCGTTACTGCCGATATATATCCAGTTGTGCAAAACAGCTGACACGATGAATCCTTGAAGACGTTAAAAGAGCGAACGGGTCGGGCCACCCAAAAGGCGATGTCGTGGTCGGGCCGAACCGCGAGTTTGCACTGTCATAACGGCAACGCTGTCTCGATGAGAGAAGAGTAGGTTTTGCCGAACGGCAAATCTACTATGCGGTCGGATATGTCGATACCGCGTTGGCGTTACCTGGTTATACGGGCGTATAACTTCGCTCTGGGGTGTCCATTTAACCGGAGTTGAGCGTAGACAGGGGCAACGGAAGGTCCCACGCCAGCACCCAATACCCTAGGTTCCTTAGGAGTTTCAGGCTTGGTTCCCGACTGATGCAGGCTGCTGGACTGTGGAATGGCTGCGATGGCCTTGCGGCTTCGTCAGCCCGTCCTGTGGTCATCCGGGAGGATGGCGGAGGCAACGCGGATATCCACCCAGCTTAGAGCGACCTTCCTGAGCCGCCCGCAGAGGCAAATCGCTAACTCCGGTTAAATGGACACACCCCAGACTTCGCTTAGGAGATTTAACGAACGGTGCCCGAACCGTGCATAGTCCAGTCCCGCCTTGACCCTGAAGGCGATGTTGTCGCCGCGGTTAAGGACCCGGGGTCCGGTATTCGCGAGGGAAAGCTTCCGCGACCTTCGAACCGTTCTTCACGACTTGCATTTCCGGCAGGGTGATGGGTCTGCGATTTCCAGTTCTATTCATGCAGCCCATCGTGGGCAAATCTGGGCCCCACGTTGTTCTTAAGGCGGCGCAACATTCTGATTCAGCCTCTCGCCCGCCCTGACACGGGAGGTGGATACTAAGGCGGCATGTAAGCGCTCCGCGCGGGTTGCGTCTACAAGGATGCGAAGAGCAGCGTCTGCGTACTCTCGCGACCGTTCGGGTCAAGCTGAATCTTGCACTCGCGAATAGGCATCCTGCTTGCTCGCCTACGCTCACGAACCGTATTAATTGAAGACGCGCCGCATGTTGCGTCGCATCAGACCCCGGAGCTGGTCATGAAAACGCTGGACGCAACGTCGCGCGGGGCGGCGTCGTTGCGGTGGTGGTCCTGTCCGCAGCTCTGTCCGGTTGCTACTACTACGTGCCCTTCGGCTACGTTCCGTACGGCGAGGTGCCGGCGGCGGCGCCGCGGCAGCAATATCCTTTCTCGATGAGCGACGTAGCCGCGACCGGTGCGGCCGCGTCAGATGTATCTGCATCGACGAACACCTATATCGCACCATCCGCGCCTGTCTTCGTCATGCCTGCGGATTACCCCGTCGCGTATCCGTACTACGGCTGGCCCGCGTGGTGGGGAACATCGGTGTCACTGAGTTTCGGCTATTGGGGCGGCTGCTGTTACGGCGGGGGCCACCATGGCTACTGGGGCCACCACGGCTATTGGGGCCACGGATATCGAGGCGGTTGGGGCGGTCATGGGGACTGGGGTGGCAACGGATACCCCTGGCGTGGTATGGGCGGCGGCCATTACTGGGGCGGTGGCGGCGGCCACGGGCGTTCGCATTGAACGCTAACAGAGATGCGCTCGTGTTCAACAGTTCCCCGACAGTTGAGGCTGTGGGTTCAGTGGACGCAGCTCGCCCACGCGCAGCAGTGTCGGTCCGTGCGGTGACCAGTTTCAGCCTCCATTGCACGTCGACGGGTCTTTCAACACCTCCACTATCAATTCAACTAACGTATGACGATAAGCAGAACTATCTGCCAGCGGAAGAGCGCGGACGCCGAAATTTGACTACAAGGCGAAGCGAAGACCTGGGGCTTTGGGGCTCCGCTGCTTCCATTAGTCCCCGGTTGCATTGTCGACCTTTTCCTTCGCGTCGTATGGCAGGTATTTAAACGCCTGCTGAACGGGTCCGTGGTTATATACTTATGAATTAATCTGCAAGACTAAAATACAGGCAACGCCATTTAATAATATTTTATTACATAAGAAGCATTCTTGGCAGCGCCGCGAACTTCGCGTAATAAGGATATTGAATGAATGTGCTCGTCGTCGACGATAATGAGTTCGTCGCGGACAGTCTGGCTTTCCTGCTGGACTGCATTGGTCACCGCGCCGTTATGGCGCACGACGGGGAGACTGCGCTGGAACTGCTCCATGCCAGCGCTTTCGAACTCGTTTTCCTGGACGAAAACCTCCCCGACATCAACGGCAGCGCCGTCGCGCTGTCGCTGCTGGACAGGCCAGTCTTCCCCCGGCCCTTTGTTGCCTCCATGACGGGTGACAGCGATAGCAACGAAGAGTTTGCCGGGCTCTTCGATGTGTGTCTGCAAAAACCCTTCTCTCCCTCGAAGCACTCATGCAAGTCATCGAAGATGCTCGCTGCAGCAGCGATGCGAGCGCTCTCCTGGCCGCCTAGACTCAAGCCAAGCTGAAGTGTCGACGGCGGCTCTCAGTACGAGTGCCGCTTACGTCGGCGTAGCTCAGCGCCGTGAGTCCCTTTTGGTCGATTGTCTTCGGGTCTTGTTGGCGTCACGTTGCAAGCAGGTTCCGGACAGGACCCTTTTATGCCGGTGCATTCGTTGGCGGAGCTTTCGCTTCCGACCGCGTGAGTCGCCGCTACAGACTTTGAGAAATAGTTAAAACATCATTCGCTAGAGATGTCTTTACATCTTCTTCAATCAAAGACTTGTTCTGACATATAAAGCCATGAGTTGCATGGGACTCTTTTAGCGGGGGACCTCCGCGAGCGCGGGTCTCCCGCGAGCAGGTATCAGAACAGAAAAGAGGTGCTCAGCGATAAATGCGACACCGGATGAGGCGACCAGCGAAACGTTAGGGCACCGACCAAAGTTGCTACCCGTGGCTATCTATCCAGGCCAGCGCCCAGGCAAGTCCGACTTGCCGTGCTTCATTTATCCGAGACTCCAACAGTGACGTTGTAGTCTGCGGTATGACGTGGACAATCCGGGTAAAGCGCCGGTATGGACAACTCGATATTGCAACAGGAACCCGTCGCGGTCGCGTCGAGATACGTCTCAGCCGCAACACCAGAGTTCGTTCGGCCCAAGGCTGAACAAGCCGGCGCCGGCGTCTCGGGCGGCGGCCTGTCTGGGGACAAACTGCGCGCATGCCCGCGCTGTTCATTCGGCGCACAGGTCGCTACACGGCCTGGCATACCGAACAGGAGACGAAATCGCACAGCCGTATAAAAATACGTTCGGGAGCGCACCAACGCAGGGCTGACCCGTATCGCTTTTTGACGGCAGGGTGCGGGAAACTGGGATTACGCGTACGATGGTCTGACCGGTGCGCCGTACTCCTCTTCGCGAGGCCAAAATGAACAGTCCTCAATGGTATGAGCAATCAGAGTTAGGGTCATCATTAGGCACACTAGACCTCGATGCTTATGAAGCTGCGGCACAGCCCTTGCGGCGCAAGCTCGTCGAGGACGGCAAGCTCTTGCCTGTCGAAAAAATCAGGGACAAATGGGTTGCGCGGGCTCCTGAACTCGCCCTAGCAGACGCGCAGCGCTTCTTCACTGTTAACATTGACCAGCGGACCTTCGCGCCCGCATTTTACTTGGACCCTTTAATCGACCCGCGAGAGCTGGCCGCGGTCAGTACACTGCTTGGAGAATTGCACGGTTGGAGCAAGTGGCATTTCTTCACGGCGAAGAACGGGTCGCTCGGGGGTGTCGCACCGCTCGAGGCGCTTCGGGAGGGTCAGGTGGAACGTGTGAAGCGGGCCGCCCGAGCATATGTTGAGTGCTAGGGGGTTCCTTGCTGAGCGCGCCCAATCCACAAAAATTCCCCAGTGCTAATCTAGAGACGGAAACGTTCGACCCAACAACCAAGTTCATCCGCATTTCCCCGAAAAACGTCAATGAGCCGTTTTTCGGTCACACCGGCGCCAACCGGTTTGATGATTCTACGTGCGTGTACGGGACAAGCTACATGGGCTTTACGTTGCACTGTGCTTTCGCCGAAACTGTTCTGCACAACGAAGTCGCTGACCCGGTGAATGGATTTTTGATACCAAGTTATGAACTTGGCCGTCGTTTCGTCATTACATTCGACGGCAGTTCAGTTGTGTTGGCAAAGCTGTGCGGTATCCCTCTTAAGCGGCTAGGCGGCGACGGTTCGTTATCGACAGTTCTGCCGTACGATGTCCCGCAGGCGTGGGGACAGGCGGTGTACGCGCACCCCAAGAAAGTCGACGGGATTTTGTATGTCTCTCGCCACTTGAACACGGAACAGGCTGTTGTTCTGTTTGAGGACCGGGCGAAGTCAAAGGTTCACATGACAAGCGCGACGCCGTTCCCGAAGTATGCGGGCTCAGCGAACGTCCTCGTTGATTTCAATGTCACGCCGAGTTAGTCGGACAGCGTGCGGGAGTCAGCGGCGTTCGTCGGTGTATCTACTTTGTGGTCAGTTGTTGCTGGACGACCAACACCTCCCCCTCGCGGGCCGCTGAATACTGATGTCATCGTCAGCTGAGTTTTGATTTCGTGAGGGAGCTCGGACGATTTTTTGCAAACTGCCATCAGAAGCTTTGTTACGTCCACGTAGCTTGCGACTTTGTCGCACCAGACGCCATGGTTTTCCCACAAAGATTTATCGGCGTCTCCGCGCTTGTAAAGCCGGGTTGCCCAATACAGATGTCCAGAGCCAAGCAACACGCGAGACCTTTTCACGTCGGCAAGAACACTCCGCAGATTCGGGTCGTCGCGAGATAGACCTATCAGCAATGGCGTTGAACTCTGAAATAGGCCGAGCATTTTTTCGCGCCAGGGTTGGTTGACTGACCGGTTTCTTCGTCAAAAATCGAGCACCTTAAATGTGATGGTCTTACTAGACGCGACAAGGGCTGGGGCCACTCGGTATCCGGTCGCCGCTCTCGCAAATCAGCGAGCGAAGTAGCCACCGGTTCCCAGTGACCAGTTTCGTACGTCCGCGCCGACAGGTTTTCCCCACCAGCCATCAATTGCAGAGTCTGCTTGTACGTGGGCTGATTGGCTACGGGGATGTGCTCCACCCAGCGAGCCAAAAAGGTCTGAAAGGTAGTGACGCGACAAGCGTCGTATTTGTAATCAACGGTCTTCAGCACGGTCCTCAGTCGCTCGACCGCTAACTGCAGCAACGAGCGGGTGCTCTTGTCTACCTGCACCCGGTTTAGCTCGCGCATGCCCTCGTTTCGTTTGGTCGATTCGGCTGCCGCCAAAAGAAGCATGAGCAACGACTCTCTCGGATGGCCCATAATGTGTTCACCCGATGGCCGAGCAGGAACAGCCCGGAGATATGAATCGTCAAACGTCTACAGGGAAAAGGGCTCACTAATTTCACGAGGGCAGTTGGTTGAAGAGCCGAATTCCTCCAATTTAGGCCACCCCGCGAGATTCTGCGCGGAGAGTATTATATAAACACGCAAGGAGGCAGTTTCCAGAAATCCGGTGGCGACTCCGTGAGGGCTCCCTTCTCCGCCGCCTTAACTTCTCTGGTGAGGCGGTAGCGCGTTTCTTAGGACCCTCTTGCTCTCATTATTTGTCTTAGCGGCAGCCTCCTCCCAAGGTGCAGCGGCCTTCATCAGCTCAAACACTTCGTAGCCGACAGGAAGCACTACATAGCTGCATAGGTCCAATGGACGTACGTAAAGACAGCAGCAGAGACAAAAGTCAAGGCAACAGTGAAAGCAGTGAATTCGCGCCGGCCACCATCACCCCACGGCTCTCTTGCTATTCCAGTAACCGCGGTTCCAATCGAAATGAAGAGCAACACGACTTCCAAGACACACAAGGCTTCAATCTGTGCCGAAAAAAGATGAGTCTTCGAGCAGCGGTCAAAGAGTTCATACCAACCACCTGACGCCCATCCAGCTGCTAGCCAAGGCAGTCCAAGAACGATAGCGAACAAGCCCGGACTCTTTCTTGACGTGGGCGGCCCTGGAAATAAGCGCCCCACCCAGAACGCGCCAAGGAATGGCAGCAATATCGGCGCGACGACAAATGTCAAAGTCCAACACATGAAGCCCATTTTCCAGCTCCCCTGCTAAAAGGTCATGCAGATAAACCTAGAACCAAATTAAACATCGTTACGATGAATCCCTTCAAGTAGAGGCACCTTCCTAAAGATTAGGTTCAGGTGTTTTTCGTCTGTGTCCGCCGACATACGGCTCCCCTCCCGAAGCGCTAATCGCTGGGAACATAGGTCAAATATGTTTTGAGACTGCGGAAATCGAAAGGCCCTCACCGCGAAGAGCGAGCTTACAGCGGCCGGCGTTCCAACACGTGCCAATTAGAGGCACAGCATCATTGTATTCAATTCACGAATGATAAATGTGACCTCTAACACGAAGTCAAATGGTATGGTCCACCCTCAACGCAAAATCCATTCCAACTCGAATCTACAAATTTACATCTTTCCTTATAAGGATGCTTTTCCATATTCGCTAGAGACAATGATACGCGCGAGTAGACGAAAAGAAGTATTTCTGCCGGGACGATGGTGGAAGAGACAGCAGAAGACGACGAGAGGGCGGAATGGGAGCGTTACTACGACGGCCACGCCAGCGAACCCAGCGGCTTTCGGAATGACGAGGTCTGACCTTGCCCCTGTTTGGCGAATCCCTTAACCGAGGAAATTACGCAGCCTCGCCTTGCTGGGCTGCGAACCAGTTTTTCTCGAATGTCATGGGACTGACGTAGTCGAGTGTCGAGTGTAACCGGCGTGCATTGTAAAAGCCCAGCCAGTCAATCACCTCATCCATTGCGGCACGCCGCGTGGCGAAGTGCCGGCCATGCATGCGTGCTACCTTCAGCGAACCCCACAGACTTTCGGTCGGCGCGTTATCCCAGCAATCGCCGCGTCGGCTCATCGACGAACTCATGCCATAGGCCTTCAACGTGTCCTGGAACAGGCCGCTGCAATACTGGCTACCCCGGTCGCTGTGCACGATTACGCCGGCTTCCGGGTGGCGCCGGAACCACGCCATACGCAGTGCGTCCGTGACCAGCTCAGCCTTCATGTGCGGCTGCATCGACCAGCCCACCACCTGCCGGCTGAACAGGTCGATGATGACCGCGAGGTACACCCACCCCTCGGCTGTCGCCAGATAGGTGATATCGCTCGTCCAGACCTGGTTCGGTGCAGTGGCGGTGAAATTGCGCTCCAGCAGATTCGGCGCCACCGGCAAATCGTGGTTCGAGTTCGTCGTTGCGATGTACTTGCGCTTGTGGCGAGCGCGAATGCCATGCTGCGCCATCAGCTTGCGAACCCGCTCCTTGCCCACGCGCACGCCACGCGCGAGCAGTTCCTTCCACATGCGCGGCCAGCCGTACTCGCCCTTGACCTGCGCGTGAATCGCCTTGATGTTTGCGAGCAGTGCATCGTCGCTCACGCGGCTTCGGTGCGGCCTGCCCTGCGCGGCGAGTTGCCGGCGCTGATGATATCCGCTGGGGCTGACCTCCAGCACTTCGCACAGCACCGAGACCGGCCAGTGGCGTCGATTGCGCTCAATGAATGCGTACTTCACATCGATTCCCTGGCGAAGTACGCAGCGGCTTTTTTTAAAATATCTCGCTCCATCTTCAGGCGAGCTACCTCCGCACGCAGCCGGGCCAGCTCCATCTGTTCCGGGCTTACTGGCCTTGTCCCAGCTCCCGCCAGCTTGCCTTCCCGCTCAGCCTTCACCCAGTTGTACAGCGTCTGTTCAACCACACCCAGTGTCGCCGCCACTGCTGCCATGCTTTGCCCGGCCTTGACCAGTCGCACCGCTTCCAGCTTGAATTCGAGCGTGTACTGTGCCCGCTTTGCCTTGCCTGTCATCGTTCTTCTCCTTGCGTGAGTTTACCTGCTCAGCAAGGGATTCGTTTTTCGGGGGCAAGCTCAGCCGTTGGCTGTATGAAGCACCGGGCGCGGCGTCACTTCTGCTGTCAGCAGCGAGTCGAATCGTTGGTTTTTTGCCTCAATCGCGACGAGCGCGGCCGCTCGCTTGCGCTGGTACCCGAGATACGTTGAGGCCGCTGTTGCTCGATTCTGTCGGCGGGATTCTGGACCGATGGTTCTCCATTCCTTGGTCGCTCGCAGATAAATCGAGGTCGGACAGAGCAGATAGTTGGGACGACCCGGCGCGTACACAAGCGCACTACGCGTTAGTGCAGGCGAGAAAAGCAGGAAGCTTGAAAGACACTGCGGGCGCTGTGCGTACCTAGGAATATGTTCGGTAGTACCGATTTGACAGCTTCGGTGAACACCTTTGCTCCGCTCTGTCGACGGACAGCTGCTGACTGACGAACGTCGCAACCAAAATTAAAAATAGCGCTGTTCTATTGTGAAAAATTGGGCCGTAACGTCTCAAAGCACGTTCAAGATAAACTTTTTCGGGCTAGCTGTCGGTACGGCCAAAGTGAGATTTCACGATAGAAGTGAACGGTTTCAATCCGTCTCTCCGAATGTAGGTTGTTAAGAATGACTGCCGTCATCGGATTCCGACTCCAGTCCGTAGAGAGGCGCACCACCTACGCGGTAGGGCGACTTGACCACAGACCCCCGAGTGAACAATGGATGCCCCCATCGCTCCCCCAGCGCCGAGACTTTCCTACGTGCGGCTGCACGAGCGCCTTTGATATCAACTACGAGACGAGCGGCTTCTCGGAGTTCGCGGCAATGCGGGCAGTTGAGAACGTGGTCATCGTCGTACTGCCCGTAGTCCATCAGATGGCCAAATGATTTATCGTTTTCCATCAAGGACTTGAATCGAGGTCCTAAATCTAGCATTCTCTGAGCGAGCGCGTTGGTTTCTAAATCTATATAGTCAAAATGGCAAAAGAGATTTTCGGCTAATCTGTCAAACTCTGTAATTATCCAAATTGGATTTTTGGTGATATCTTCGTTTTCCGGCATATAAATAACGTAGGTTTCGCGGTGTTGACTGTGGATTTGGTTTTGGTGTTGAAGTACTATCGCCCAAATCGCTCTTGGAACGCTAGTTTCTTCAGGCAGGGTAAGGTTATCTGGTGTATAAAGCAATAGTTTGCGAAAAATATCCAATTATTTATATTGCTGCTACCTTGCATGACTGAATAGTTAAATGGATGTGCGGTGAGATTGAGTAACTTCTCCGCGCGCCGCGCTTGGCCCTTTCTCTTCGTCGCCAATCAACTAATCCTTTTCGCTTTCGGTCGGTGATGCTGCCGCAGCCCGCTTTATGCCTTCTGCAAGTCTTCACAGCAGCCTACCGTGAGATAAATACGACGGCTAGCCGTCATTGCAGTCAATGCTGCGGACTATGGAGTTTCACAAAAGCGAGAGAGAGTCTTCGTCGGCGGGGTACGAGTCGACTGCGGCTCGCTAAGGCCTTTTCCCGCTCCCACCCACAGCTTTAGACGGCTCGTATGGGAGAAGTGGGTCTCGGGCTCATATTGGAAGCGACACAATATCCCGAGCCCGGAATCGGGCACAAAGTCTCGTATCGAGCAATCGATACTCCTCGAGTTCGAGGCAACCGGTCGGGAGCCGAAAGAGCTGCCTTGGCGAACCTGTCGGGACGCGTTTTCGGGGCTCGGCGAACCGGTTCTCGGGTTCAGTCCGTCAAGGCACGAGTTTCGAAGGGGGGCAAGAGCTTATCCCGGGCATGACGGCAGTCTAATAGATGCGCCGTCCAAAGCTCTGAAGGCAGGAACTCATGGAGTACCTGGAGGAGAGAACATGCTTGTCGACAATGGGGGCCGCGTTCGGTATTTCACGATACGAGAAGCTGCAAGATTGCAGGGCATGCCGGATTCATTCACGCCGTCGGGAGCGTGGAGTCAAGCAATGCGACAATTGGGTAACGCGGTGCCGGTGCAGTTGGCAGAAGCCGCTGGTCGGTGGATTCGAAGCTGCCTTGACTGATGTGCTCTGTTACCCTCGCGCCGAAGTAGACCTGCCTGCGAGAGGATGGCGACCTTCTGCCGCCGATGCTTACTCAGTAGCAAGCAGTGGAAATCAAGGTAATGGCAAGACGGGGGAGGGGGCGCGGTCAAAAAAGACGTGACAATGGTCGTCGCTGTCCCAGCGCGGACCTCGTTGTCAAGAACGACACGCTGGAGAAACCACCCGCGGCCCGGAAAATTAGGTTGAAGCATTGACTGCCGCATGGGTGAAGAGCCGGCTCCGATGTAAGATGGTGTCTCTCCCAATCGCACGTTTCGCGAGCAGTTCAACGACATGGACCTGACGAAAGACATATCGCTGGAATCTCTGGAGGAGCGGCTTTTCACCTTGCAGCGTGCCGCGAGCCCAGTGCTGCAGCTCATCACAACTCCGCAGCGGCCGACGCCATTTTGCGTCGAAGCAATGACGCTCCAATACATCGTTACGGCTGCGCGCAAGGTCGGCGAACAGCTTGTTTCTCGCTTCATGGACGTTTCCGCCTCCAGCGAACACCTCAACGAGGTCTTGCGGCGGGCGTTCGGCAACCCTCACGTACTTGTGGCGTGGGTGATGGCTCATGCGGCGGAGGATGCCGGTGGCGTGAAGATTGAACGGTCTGTCGCTGCGCACTTCAATTCGTATCTTGACGCCATGGAGTCCTACGACTTCATGAATACACATGAGACGGCGGAACTGAGGGCCAACCTTATTTGTGTACAGCGCGCGCAACGTGAATACGTCCGCTCGTTGTATGCTCAGGTGGATGGTCGCAATGTCATGCGGCCATACCCGGAAATTCGGCTGGTCGTGCAAGACATCCTGAGTCAGCTCGCTCCACAGTGGAGTGGGCAGCAGCTGCGCGAAATCGCCGGGCCTTTGGCAAGTCTTGTGCGTGAGCTCATGGAGAACGCTGACTGGTGGGCCCGCACCGATGTAAATGGTGGCCTGTACCACAACGGCGTCCGGGCCGTTACTTTTCGCTTGGTCGAACTCGACCAGGGCAATCACGAGGTGTTCGCCGGTACTAACAGCCACCTCCAAGCCTATCTCGCCCATATCCTCGGAGAGAGCGCAAAGCGGACACAGGGCGACCGGCCACGCCGGACGTTTATCGAAATGTCCATAGTGGATTCAGGGCCGGGCCTTGCGAGGCGCTGGCTATCTTCAAAGGCGGATTGGCAGCTTGGTCAGGACCCTCTCGAGGTAAATGATACTCAAGCGGAAAGTCACGCTATAGCGGAATGCTTCAAAAAATGGCGGACGTCGTCTAACGATGCAAACCGCGGCGTGGGACTTTTCTCCGTTGCCCGCATCCTGCGCGAAAGAAACGGGTTCATGCGGCTGCGTACTGGGAGGCTTGCGTATCTCTTCGGAACCGAGTCAGCGATTCGCAATGTCGCGGCACAGGCATCGAAAGCTGCTCGTGAAGGTGACTATGCCTGCCTTAAAGATGGTACGCACGTATTCTTCGAGGGAAGCGACGTCAACTTCTTTTTGCGCCCGTGGAGCGACCGCGAATGCGCCGTCGCTGAAGGAACATCTTATTCGATTTTGTTGCCGGTAAAGAACTAACATGGAAGCATTCTCGGTTTCATCCAAAACGTTTCCCGGCCCCTACTCGACACTGGTGTTGTTCCTGGGGAGCAGAATACTTGATAGCGCAGAGATTGAAGCGCTGTTTATCGGCTGGGCAAATGCCCACATCGTTGAACTCGAAATCATCGTAATTGGCGAGCAAGCAAAGGTTCTCGAGTTTCTGGCGCAAAACACGCATGGTGAGAAGGTTGATGGATTAGAGCGGTTGACTCGGCACAGCGTATTACGGTTCGCCGGTTATAACGGTGACGGCCAGGTGCTTGAGGTCATAGCGTTATACATAAGTCCTTAGCCGAGCCCGTCGCGGAGCGCGCGTAGCGTGTCAGCGGCAGCGAGTACCTGATCGAGCCCTCGCCAGATGGTCTTGGCACCCGGTTCACCGTCGCTCTTTCGGCCGAGGAAACCACCGATTTGCGCAATCAGCCGCACGACCTCATTCACAGTGGGCGGCGGCGTCGGCATCTTCTTTTTGGCCAGCAGGTGGGCGCCACGAATTTCGTCCGGATCGAAGAACAAGGCGGCATCCAGATCCGGACAGGTCCGGCCTTTGCGCATCAGATACGTCACACGCCATGCCACTACCAGGAACAAGGCCAGCGCACGCTCGATCCGGTCGACAGCGGCCAATTGCAGGGTCTCGACTTCGCAGCCGTTCTTGAGCACATGGAAATAGATTTCGATTTCCCATCGGGCCCGGTACCAATTGATCAGTTCGACCGCGTCTTCCTGGGTTGCGACGGCTCGGTTGGTCAGCAAACGCCACTCAATCGGCTTGATGCCAGCGGGCGCCCCCACGTCGCGTGCGATTACGCAGTGAACCTTGAGCTTGCCGCGTTCGCCGTCCACTATCTCGACTTCGCGAGCCCACAGTTGCTGGCGTACGGTGCGGCTCTTCTGAGTCTCGCGGGCGCCGGTCATGAAGGTGATTTCACCCAAGGGCTCAGCGCTGGTTGTACTCGCCCACAGCCTGGCGCCGTCACCGCCGGGCAGGCAGCGGTCATGTTGGGCGCGCACCAGCCAGTCCGCTGGCGTGCCCAGTTCGTGCGCCCGGCGCATCATTTCCACCATGTCCGCCTCGCGGTCGGCCACGTACACCAGTCGCGTGTGCGGCATGTCCGGCGCCATTTCCGCCACGCGCTCGTAGCCTTCGATCCAGCGCGTGCTTTCTTTCGGCCCAGGACGGACACCATCGGCGTCAAGCTCCTCGCGCGCCCACATCCATGCATCGAGCACGCCCAGCGGTTCGCGTTCGGTCGTCACCGCATAGGTCGGGTGCAAGTACAGCCCGCGCCTTGCTTCGTAGTTCAACGGCCCCAGACCGTCGATGTCCTGGCCGTTAAAATCAAGCTCGGTGGTGTCCTGGATGCACAGCACGACCGACTGGCTGCGCATGCGTTCCTGCGTGCTCGCCCAATGCGGCTCCAGGATGGCTTCCCAGGCCACATCCGTATTGCGCAAAAATCGGTACGCCGCGCACGTCTCGCTCCAGCTATCGCACGCCTGGGGGATACTGGCCGTCGGATTGGCCGCAAGTCGTTCCATCAATTTCTTTGCCCTCCTGTCCAGGCGGGCGTCGCCAAGGTCCAGCCCCGCAAATTCCTGCTCGATCCACTGCTGTGCCGCCTTCGTCACCGCGTCCGCCCAAATTACGAGAGTAGACGCGATCCGGCCAAAGTTTACAAGCACGGCTTTCAAGTCATTGAATGTAAACGGCTTGCTGGCGCGGGCGGCTGCCGCAGCGAGATGTGTATAACGCTATGGCTTGAGGTGACGAAGGATGGCGTCAAAATGGACGTCGACTTCACTGAGTGTTACCGAAAAGCGGTTGCTGAGCGTATCGAGCAGGAAGTCCGCCAGAGCGACATCGTCGTACCAGCGCCGCCTAATTTCTGGTTCGAAAAGCTCTCCGGGCGGTACGCCAGCCACTTCATTAGAGCTGAATCTCTACTGCAGAGCACCGCGACCATCGAGTTGCTGGCACTTGCGTTACTTAAGCCGTTCCACGATTGGTGGGCCGCCCAGAAGTCCAGTCAACGTGTGCGGACAAGCGTCTACATTGACACGATGGGTATCTGGCCTCTGGCAGAAAAACTCGCGCAGCTTCATCGCTGTGAAGGCCGTGGCGACACCGAATACATTATCGAAAGTTTTAAATCCTACGAAGGACTCGATAGGTGGACACCGCTTGGGCGACCGGCTTTTGTACTTATTTCTGCTTCTACATCGGGTAGCCTGGAGGCACGGGTCCGCGAGCGCCTAAGTCCGGCAGCGATTCACGTCTACACTCTTGTCAGACTCAAATCCGGCGAGAGAGGCGCGGTTACGGACGGGAGTGATGTACTCTACGAACTACCTGTCAAGCTGGTAGGTGCTCCCGCGCTGAACGACATGCGCAGCGAGTTTGTTGCGTCCGCGAACGCCCTGCCGTTAGGTGATGAAAGTATTCAAATATCGGGTGAGCGTTTTTTGAGCCGGTACGCGAAACCTCGCTTGGTTCGACTTGTTTATAAAGCGCTTTCGGAAGCCACTCGTAGCTCGTTGCCCGAGTTGGCGACGACGAATCAACTCTCGGCAGGACAGGTTAAGTTCGATGGTGCAAGCCGTTGGTCCATCACGTTCGACGGAAAGCTGACGCAGAAGGCTATCTCTAGCGCACCTACGGGCAAGGCGTCATTGCTGAAAGACTGGCTGAAGAACTATGCTTTCCCCGGGCCGGTCGCTGTCGTCTATCCCGCGTCAGGCGGGTCGGCGTCCCGAGAGGTTACAGCCGATGCGAGAGCGGTCGCCGACGCGGCGGCGCTTGAGCTCAATCAGTATCCAGGTACGGATGCTGTTGTGCTCTCAAGCGATGATTTACTCGCAACATCGAAGGTGCAGCAGTATCAGCTGGATTCTCGCGGATTCGTCGTCATCTGCCCGGTCATCGGCAGCGGCTTTGTGTTCAAGCAAATCTCAGCGCTGCTGCGCACGATTCAAAAGTCGGGTCCGCGCCTGTTCTTGAGCTATGTGGCGCTTCCTGAATCGGAAGCGCAGTTCAGCCAACTGAAGCAGGACCTCTCAAGGTCGGACGCGAGCGTTTCCTACACGTTCGTTTGCCAGCACGCATTCCCTGTCGGCAGACTTGAGCAAGCACTCAATTGGCAGGCGGAACTAGAGGTTCTGAGGCAGCTCATCGAAGACTTGAAGGAACAACGTCTCCACGTGCCGACATTGCTTGGAGAGCGCGTTTCGGACCTCGAGGGCGGCGTGCCGTTGGCGGGGAATAGAGTCTTTCTACCTACACTGGCGGGTGTCGCGCCCAAGTTGTCGAGCGGATTCGCGCTTTGGACTGGAAGCGACAAGATTTTTGGGGAACATCTTGGTGCTGCGGTCCTGCTCACGGTCGCAGCGCTCGTTGAAGCGACGCGAGCAGCGAACAGTAAGACGCCTGCGACGACGCTAGGCAAGAGCCTGTTCCAACAGGCGCTGTTGGACCCGGAGAACTTCACTCGATACAACGATGGCGTAATTCAGGCCGCGATGTTGCGCGCCGGGTATCCCTCAGAATTGGACTATCGGTCGCATCCGGGCGCGAGCAACGATATGGCCCGACTCATGACGAAGTGGATTCAGCTGGCGTCGCACCCGATTGGCGACGCCGCCCCGGAGTTCCTGCTCGCAATGGCGACAGGAAAGCTGCGACTTTGCCCTCATCACGAGCGAGCCGTCCTGCAGGAGGCGATGAACTTAGAGACGACGTCTTGGCTAACCGTGCTCGCAAAAATTTGTTGGACGCGCTGGGCGTACGACAAGCAGAGTCCGTCCAGCAAATCGGTGAATGACGAACCTATGGTTGAGCAAGAGCCGGTGTCGAAATTGCAATAGGCATTGCGGCGTGTACTTGCCGGCCCTATTGGGGCCGAGCAACCGACGTTCTCGGCTCGCGCGATGAACGCCAGGCTCCCCGCTCCTGTATCTGCGCCCGTGGCGCACCGCTGGCAAAGCCGAAGTCATATCCCTGCAGCGCCTTGATGAGGGGCAGCGACCCGAGCTTCGTGAGCGTCTGGCGCTTGCGCTCTCGCAGTTCGCGACAATGCGTGCAAGTGAGAACGGGGTCAGCTACTCAACAAAAAAATCGTTTTTGGCGTCCGGGACACGGAGGATTACTTATTTATAAGGGTGAAGGAAGGCAAAAGAGCAAAAAGAATTTTATTTCTTGATTTGTAAAGAAAGCGTCCCCCAATTATCGACTTTACAAATTGAGATTCGAGAATTTGATAATCCTCTGGCGAGGAGGATTTGTCTTGAATTCCGCTGCAAGTGAGTTGCTGTCCATTGACGAGTCGGGACACAAAGACTAGTTTTCCCTATCGCTTGTAGCGTTTGAGTGGAACTGGGACTTGCGCTCACCTTCGTCAAGATTCATGTGAGCAAATGCATGAACGCAGGGATTGGGTAGAAAAAATGGCGACTGTGGACAACTCGGAATTGGAACGGTTACGGAGCCTCGACGCACTGGCTGTACTGGACCGCCTTGCGACGCACGTCAAATTCGACCGAGACTTCGTTCCTCGGCAGTCCATTTCGACGCGGCGGGTCCATGTCAACGCCGCAGGCGCTGATTGGGAGCTGCTGGTCGATGGTCCACGGTTTTACGACACCCGCGCGGACAAGGGCGGAGGGGGGGCCATCGACCTCGTCATGTACTTATGGCGTGTGCCATTTAAGAAGGCCGTTGCCACGCTGCGCGAGGTTAAGACGTGAGACTTGTCTTTACGACTGAGGACTTTGCATATGCCGGGCGTCCTCGCCCCGGATTCCCGGCCATATTGGCGGACGACATGACGCCGGCACAGCCGTTTCACGGGTACCTTCGTTGGCTTCTGTTGGAGCGCGGCAAGGCGCTCGATATTAAGACTTGGGAAAACTATGGCCGACACCTTTGGGACTATGCTTGCTTTCTGCAGGCTAACAGTTTCGCGTGGAATCGCCCGTTCAATTACGCGGGCGAAAGCGTTGTGCGTATCTACCGTGACTGGCAAGCCGAGGATTTGAAACTGGACCCGGGGACCGTTAATCGCCGACTTAAAATCGTCGCCGGCCTCTACCGACGGGCGTTGGAGCTCGGAATGATTGAGCGACTGCCTTTTACGTACTCGGACGTCAAGGTGCACGGAATCGGGCATGACTTGGCTCATGTGACGGGCGGCAAACAAGCGGTAAGTAAGCTGGACCTTCTGCTGGACGAGTGGGAAAAGGAGCCGGTGTTTCTTACTGCTGGGCAAGTAAAAGTAGCGCGGTCGGCCATCCGCTCGACATCACAACGATTGCTCTTTGACCTGATGGCCCGTGTCGGATTGCGGTCTGTTGAGGCTCGAACGTTCCCATTAACGTCTGTGTTCGACCCTGCGACACGACCGGACATTAAACCTGGGTCGCTTATTGATGTGAAGCTAGACCCGCGCTATACGAAAATCAAGTTCGACAAGCCTCGCACGGTACATGTCCCATATAGCCTCATGGAGGAGTTGTGGGCGTACGCACGATTTGAACGCAATCGTCACGTTACCTTAGGGCGGGAGCCAAAAGCGCTGCTATTGACGGTGTACGGCAACGCATACAGCAAAGGGTCGGCGTACAAAGTCATGAAGGACTTAGGAGCCAAGGTCGGTTTCGCCATTCGACCGCTGATGCTGCGCCACAGCTACGCCATCCACACTTTGCTGCTGCTTCGAGCGCATCCAGAAATCGAACTAGAACCTCTGATGTATGTGCGCGACCGTCTCGGTCACGCAAGCGTGCAGATGACGATGGTTTACCTTCAGCAGATTGAACGGCTGATGGGCGCTCACGCGCTGTCGATGATGGACGAGTTCGACCAGCTCTATGACGAATGGCACTTACTTAAGCCTACATGGAGGAGAAGACGCGGGTAAGTGCTTGAAGAGAAAGGGAGGGGGCTGATCCAGGGATTGATACGATGGTTGTTACCAGGCAAACACCGTCTCATTCCAAAGATCAGCCCCCATGGATCGTAATGCACGAAGTCATCACAGGCAAACACGAAGCAGGGTTCAAAGCCGGGCGTGCAGGGCCCAGGCGGTAGACTACTTCAACATACTGACGAGCCCGGGGCTGTTGGGCATAACGGAAGCGTATTTGCCAGAACATCGGGAACGGCTGTATCCGCCGACGGTGACACTGTCGATGTTCATGCGCCAGGCGCTGGAAGAGGACGCCTCCTGTCAGAAGGCAGTCAACGGGTGGGCGGCGCAGCGAGCTGCCGACGGGCTGCGGCCCATGAGTGTGCGTACGGGAGGCTACTGCCGCGCTCGCCAGAGACTGCCGCTGACGATGGTGCGGGAGTTGGCGCGCGAGACGGGGCGCCAACTGCATGAGCAGGCCGAGGCTGCCTGGAAGTGGCGCGGGCGCCCGGTCAAGCTGGTTGACGGCACCGGGATCTCGATGCCCGATACGCCGTCGAACCAGGCCCGTTTCCCGCAGTCCAGTGCTCAGGCCGAAGGAGTGGGCTTTCCATTGGCCTATCTGGTTGCGGTGATCTGTCTGGCAAGCGGCGCAGTACTGGAGTCGGCGGTCGGAACTTACGCGGGCAAAGGCAGCGGGGAGCTGACGGCGTTTCGCATGCTGCAAGGCACGTTTCGCAAAGGTAACGTGATCGTCGCCGATGCCTTGTACTGCCACTACTTTCTGATGGCCTCAATGATCGCCGCCGGGGTGGACGTCGTGATGGAACAGCATGGGGCACGCCGCACCGACTTTCGGCGAGGCCGGTCCCTGGGCACGCGCGATCACATTGTGACGTGGCCCAAACCCCGGCAGCGTCCTGACTGGATGACGCATGAGCAGTACCAGGCCTTCCCCGATGAGCTGATGGTGCGCGAGTCCAGGCTGCATCACCGGGTGCTGGTCACCACGATGCTTGATGCACGCAAGACCAGCAAACAGGACCTCTCGCAGTTGTACGCCAGGCGCTGGAACGTGGAACTGGATCTACGTAACATCAAGACGACGATGGGCATGGATGTGCTGCATTGCCAGACTGCCCACATGAACGAAAAGGAGATCTGGGTCCATCTGCTGGCCTACAACGTGATTCGGCTGCTGATGGCTCAGGCCGCCAGTCACCATGCCACTGACCCGAGAACACTGAGTTTCAAACACGGTGCAGTTATGGACTGAATGGCTGGCCAGAGGTCTGACGGCAACTCACAACCAGAGTCTCCTGTTCAACCTGATCACGCAGTCTTGCGTTGGGAGTCGCCCCGGTCGCATCGAACCACGAATGCGCAAACGAAGACCGAAGTCCTACCCATGGCTGAAAGAGCCTCGTCACATCGCACGTGAGCGCGTCCAAAAATATGGGCACGCTCCACGGGCTTAAGTAAGTGCCATTCCCTCTAGGACGAGACGGTGCAAGTCGCCACACTAGCTTGAGCGATGCAGAGCAGGAGCGTCTGGCGAAGGCAATTAAAACGGACCTTGTCGCCGTTCACCAAGGACATCTGAAGCTCAATCCCGGCGACGTGCAGGCCATGAGACTGTTACTGATTGCGCATCGACAAGGAACCTCTCCTACGCCGCTGTTGGAGTTGCGACGCGATGCCATGGCTCCGGGCCCGTTGCCGGGAACGATACGACTGCGCACAGTGAAGTTTCGCAGTAAAAAAATCAGGTCCAGTGTTGCCCGCGCAGAGGCTAATGATTTAACTCCCACGATTGACTCTGACGGGGACGAAATCGTCTTCAACCTAGCCGAGGGCGCCGTGCTGCAACAGGCCATTACGAGCACCGATGCTCTAGTGCGCGAGGCGCCTGCCCGTTATAAAAGTCGTATATGGCTGTTCCGGTCCCAAGAGCGAGCCACAACGAGGGCGGGCAAGGTCACCTGCCTGACGTCTCGCACCTTGGCAAAGGCCATCAACGCGCTGATTGCCCGGCACAACTTGGTTGGCGACAACGGAAAATTACTGCGACTAAATCTTAGTCGCACCCGCAAGTCGTTCTTTGACCGCGCGTTCCGCCATGCCGATGGGGACTTGGCGAAGACGGCCAACTTAATGGGCAATACGCCACCAGTCGCCGCCCTCAATTACCCGTCAATGAACGAGGCCCGAAAGGCCGAGGCGGCAGGGTTCATGAACGAGGACTATATCGACCGCATGCGCGGGGCGAAAGCGGCATCGACTAAGGCCAAGGGGCGCGTTATCAAGATTAGACCTGGTACGGCCAGCACTGACGGCTCGCCGTCCGTAAGTACACCTGTGTCAGGTTGTCGCGACACGCTTAACGGCGAGCATGCGCCGGGAGACGGGCATAACCACTGTGACCGATACGTGATGTGCCTGTTCTGCTCTAGCTTCGCAATCGTGGGAACGGTCGATGAGCTTTGGAGGCTGTTCAGCTTCCAGGTATTTGCGAAGAACGAGTTAAACAGTCTGGATTCGGCACTTGGCCCTGAACGTACCGGCGACGAGGCGTTAGAAGATTTGCGGGACCGCTACCGTATTGCCATTCCATACATCGACAACTTTACCAAACGCCAATTCGCAGCTCGTATCGTCAAAGAGGCACGAACTAAAACAAAGCAAAACCTGCATCCGTTCTGGGTGCATCAAATGACGATGAGTCGGAGGGCTCGTGCCCACAGATAGGACTTTTTAGAACACCGAACGATGTTGAACGGAAAGGAGGAAAACAGATATGGCTCGCAGCAAGAACACTGAACGCCGACGCGTTCATGACCGCTCCTCAAAGGAGCCTGGGGGCGCTAATAATGTGGCCGCTGAAGCTTTCGAAGCCAAAACAAGGAGCGCTGGACGGCCCCTGGCGCCAATTGTCAGGTTTCCTGTCCATCAACGTCCTAGGGCCTACGAACTCTTGTCTGCGCAGCCCCTGAGTCTGGCGGGGATGTCGCAGGCTGAGCGGGACCTTGTCGTCGTTACCGCTGTCGCAGACGGGCTCGGTAAAGAATACCAGGTGAGCCGATTTGCGGACCCCATTTGGGTCTTGTCATCGGAATCGAAGGCAAAAAACAGAAAGGCTTCACAGCATCGAGTTATCTGGCCTACTGACGCACCGAAATCCCTAGTGGACGATGCGAAAGCAGCGCTTTATTGCGCACTCCGTCGTGGGCCCCTCGGAAAGCCCTGGTCAGGAAGTTCTGTGTCGAGAACTGGAAAAGGACTGGGCGTCTTGCTCCGACATTTGACATCGCTGGGGATTTGCTATTTCAGCCAAGTCCGCGCACTGCATATGTCGGACTACATCACAGACCTGAAACGCAGGCTCGCGCCTACTACAATTAGGCTCCAGCTGGAGATTATCGACTTAGTCTGGCACTTCCCCATGGAGGTGTTTTATCCGCTTCCGGAGCATCCATGGAGCGGGGAGACTCTCCCTGGTGCCTGCGGATGCAACGTCAACGATGGTAGTTCGGCCGCCCGTACCAGCAAAACGCCTGTGATTCCGCGCTCGGTGCAACAAGCCCTGTTTGCGTATTGTGAGGCCGGTCTTGACAACGCGGAAGCCCTGTTTCAGGCCCGAGACGCCGAGAGGATTTCTGCTCAATCAAGTGAGCTTACCGAAGTCCGCGACGTCGTGTTGTACCTTACGCAGATTACGTCGGGAATGCGAAATAGCGAAAGCACGTGTGTCACCAATGATTGCTGGCGAAGCGAGGTTGTGCGGGGAGTGACGTTCCATTGGGTACGTACATATGAGGCAAAGACAGGCAAGGGCTTTGTAGAGTATTTGGTGCCGCCAGAGACAGTGCGAGCGCTCACCATCTTGCAGCGTTACGCTGCGCCGTTGCAGGCGCGTCTTGCTGCGGAGGCCCGCTGGCTAAGAACGCAGCTGCGACGAGTGAGCGATGAAACCGGCGTTTTGGAGAACGGAATGACGGTCGCAGATGCGGTCGAGCGTCTCAACCACATCCGCGAGATTCGTCACCATATGTTCCTCGGTTTGGATAAACGTCGGACTGACCATCTTGGGAGTGGGTCGCGGGTAGAGGTGATGAGTGTGGAGGCTTGCAACGCCCAGCTCAAATCCCTCGCCGTTTCTGCAGGCGTGGACTGGCCCTTGGCAAATCACCAATGCCGCCGTACCTTTGCGTATAACGTGGCCAATTCGCGACTAGGGCGTATGGGTTTGGTGTTCGTGATGTGGCAGCTAAAGCACTCGTCAATGTCTTGGAGTGAACTCTATGCCTCTAACCCGCATCAGGACGTCGCGCTATACCGAGAACTGGAAGACGAACGGATTGAGGCTCGTCTCGAGTTGATGGAAGGCTGGATGCAGTCCGACGCGCCGCTCAGTGGCGGCGCTGGCAGAAAAATTATGCAAACCCGGGCAACGCCGGTCCGAAGTATCAACGACCTGTTGCTGCATACGGCGGAAGCAGTCGATATTCGTAGTACGGGCCATGCATGGTGCCTAAGTGGTACTGAGGGGTGCCACGGGCAAGGAGTGTATGACCCCGCCATGTGTGGCAGGTGCTCCCATGGGGTCATCGACCGCGACCAGGCAACGACGTGGCAGATGATTCATCTCGACAATCTGCGGTTAGCGGCTATTACAGATTGCGGGCCGGCAGTCGTTCAAAAGGCGCAACGCGCAATACGACGTTCCGAATCGGTGCTAAGCGACCTTTGTGTTCCTCTGCCGTCTGCGGCACAAGCTGCAGCTTACGCCAACTCGGGTCAATTCTCGTGAAGCCGTGCGGCACTGCCACAATGAGCAAGTCTCGCCCTCGTAACCGAAAGCAAACAAAAGATGAACTGAAGCGTGCGATTCAGCGGGTCAAGGACGAAGGGCTAAAGATGAGCATAACCGCTGTCGCCGCTGCGGCGGGTGTCAATCCGAGCCTCATCCATAACACATACCCCGACGTTGCCGAAGAAATCCGCGCGCAGATTGGTCGTTCCACACGTAAGCAGCATGATGCCAAGGCAGCGGCATTGTATGAAGCGCAGGCCGTTCTCAAGGATTTAAGAGAGGAGCTTCGCGTAGCAAAATTTGACATTGCCAAACTTACGTCGATTAACGAAACGCTGCGCGAAGAGATAACCTATCTCAAGGCGCAGATAATGGGCAAAGTCCTCACTATGCCTACTCGACAGCGAGAGCCAAAATCGTAATTCCTGTTAGCTAAAGCCACAGGCGTCGTCTTTCCCCCGGCCCCCTATCTGCTGCTCGTCTCGAAGAGACGAAAGACTGACACCATCGGATAGTTCATATTTTGCGAACTAACGACTGCTGATTGACGGACCGTGCAGCACAGTCTCATAATTTTTGTTAGTCGTAAAATATCGTTTAGATACAATGGCTTGGAGCTTGCTAATAGTGAGTAGTATTCAGAACGGTGGGATGCGCAACCGCAATGGCTGACACGCCGCCGCACGCCACCTCGGCACCGTACTCGGTCGAAGCCGACTATGCGGCGCTTGCGCCGCGGGCGCGCGAGGTTCTCGACTGCTGGTTCGGTGCGCCGGGCACGCCGGAGCGCGGCACGGAGCGCAAGTTCTGGTTCAAGCGCGATGACGCCGTCGATACGATGCTGCGCGAACGTTTCGGTAACCTGATCGATGCGGCGAACGCGGGTGAGCTCGACGCATGGCAGAGCACGCCGTTGGGTGCGTTGGCGCTCGTCATCGTGCTGGACCAGTTTTCCCGCAACTGCCATCGCAATACGCCGCGCGCCTTCGCGACCGACGGCAAGGCGCTGCAAACCGCGCAACGGATCATCGCGAGCGGCGCCGATCGGCTGTTGCCGGACGTGCAGCATCGCGCGTTCGCGTATCTGCCGTTCGAGCACGATGAAACGCTCGCGAGCCAGCAGGAGTCGCTGCGTCTGTTCAAACAGCTTGCGGCGGAGCCGGGCGGTGACGGCTACTATCAGTACGCGCTGCGCCACGCAAAAGCGATCGAACGATTTGGCCGCTTTCCACATCGCAACGGGTTGCTCGGACGTGAATCGAGCGACGAGGAGATCGCGTTCCTGCGCGAGCCCGGTTCGTCGTTCTGAATCGACGCGGACGCGCGCGCGAGACACTCGGCCGGCGCGACGCGTTGCGCGGCTCTACTCGTCGCCGTGCAGCTTGCCCGCCATCGGCGTGCGCACGAAGACGCGCAACAGCTCATCCGAATCGCCCGGTCGCGCACCGGACCAGAATAGCCGCCATTCGCCGGCCGGCGGCCGCGCGTTGTCGCGGCGGCTTTCCTCGATCAGCCAGGTGCAGGCGGTCGTGCGCGGATCTTCGCTCGGCTGATGCACGATGCCCGTGTAGTAGAAGAGCATCGGCGCTTCGGATTCGCCGAGTCCGGAGCTTGCCATGCAGTCGCCGTCGTTCCATTCGATATCCATCTTCGCGCCGAGGTCCCGGAACACCGAGCGGTAGCTTTTCGCGTAGTCGAGCCACGGCAGCAACAGCGTGCTGACGAGCCCCCAGACGAGCATCGCGCCCGCGCACCAGCTGAGCGCGCCGCGCCATTTGCCCGCGTACTTGAACGACGGCAGCAGCCACAGCCAGCCGATCGTCAGCAGCAGCGCGCCGACGATCAGCGCGGGCGAAATCGGCAGCACCCAGTCGAGCGGCAGCCAGCGGCCGAGCAGATGCAGCGACGCATGCGTGTTCGCGGGGGTCGTCATGATCGACCAGACGATCCACACGAGCGCGGCCGCGCTGCCGAACAGCACTCGGCTAGTCATATCCCAGCCGGTATGCAGGTGCGCCGGCAAACGTTCGACGCCCTGCATCGCGACCAGCGCGAGCGGCGCGATGAACGGCAGGATGTATAGCTCGCGAACCGTCGCCGAGCTTTGCAGCACCGCAAAACCGATACCCGCGAACAGCACCGGCAACGCGACGCGCGGATCGCGCCAGCGCCGCCATGCGCCACCGGCGAGCGCGGCCAGCGCGAGCGGTACGACCGGAAAGCCGACGCTCAGCACGGTGCGCAGCACGAACAGGTGGCTCTCGTTTTCGGAGCCGAGTTCGGCGACCGAAAAACCGAAGAAACGCCCGACGTTGTTATCCCACAGCCACACCTTGAAGAGTGCCTCTGAGCGCAGGTAGAAGCAGATCGGCCAGATCAGCGCGAACGGCGCGCAGACGAGCGCGGCGAGGCCGAGCGCGCCGGCGAAGCCGCGGCTGCGGCATGCGGGATAGAGCAGCAGCGCCGCGCAGGTGGTGGCGCCGAACACGAGCGGTACGAACAGCCCCTTGGCGAGCAGCGACACGCCGACGCCCGCGCCGAACATCGTCGCGCCGCTGATGATCGCGTGACGCCGCTCGCGGGCATCGAGCGGTTCGGTCTGCCGGGCGGCTTGCGAGTGCATCGGTAAATACGACGCGGCGCGCGGGTCGTCACGCAGATGCACGAGTACGAGTTCGAACAGTCCGCAAAAGCCGAGCGCGGCGCCGGCCATCAGCGCGACGTCGGTCATCATGTCGTGCACGTGCTTGACGACGACGAGCGTGCCGCCGAACAGCGCGAGCGTGCCGATCACGCGCAGGTCGAACCAGCTCGACGCAGCGACCGCGCGACGCGCGACGCGCGCGGTGTAATACACCGTCAGGCCCGCGAACAGCGCGCTCGCGAGCCGTGCCGCATCGTGCAGCGGCAGATAGCGGCCGAACATCCACGCGAGGCCCGTGGCGACCCAATCGTAGATCGGCGGCTTTTCGACGAAGGGCTGGCCGGCATTGGTCGGCACGACGAGGTCGCCGGTAGCGAGCATGTGCTGGACGATGCCGAATGTGTAGGTTTCGTCCTGCTTCCACGGTTCGTGGCCGAGAATGCCGGGGGCGAGCCACGCGCACAGGATCGCCAGCGCGACCAGCCACAGCAGCGGGCGGATCGCCGCGAGCGCGCGCCAACGCTGCAGGCCGCGCGTTGCGCGGTCGGCAGAAACGGCGGAGCCCGATGGATGGGCGGTGTCGGCGCTGTATGCCGCTGCGGCCGAAGCCGCGGGGTCCCCGGCCGCCGGCTGGCTCTGCGCGCCGGCAAACGGGTGCGCGGTGCTGGCGGAAAGCGAAGCCTCGTGCGCGCCACCTGCTGGAGCGGCCGAGGTCGGGGCCGTCGCGTTGGCACTGTGCGCGCGCCAGCGCGTGGACTGCTTGTGTTGCATGAAAGTCTCTGGTCAGCGTACGCGGCGGCGTTGGCCTCGTACTTATGCTTTGCTTACGTCGCCTGCAGATGCATACGATCTGGTCAATTGTAGCGCCGCATTATTACTGAAGATTACACACGAACGAACGCGCGCGCATTCGCTGCGCGGCTGTGCCGGTTTCATGAGAAATCGACCAGGGTTCGTGGGGAAAGAGGAGAGGGGGAGCGGGCTGGAAAGGTGCGGCCGTAGTGGACCGCGCCAGGTGTTTAAGGCTTGCGCCGCGTTGCGTGCGGCGTTCGCTCAGCGGCCGCCGGCGACGTCGAACAGCGCGCCCGTCACGTACGACGACGCGTCGCTGAGCAGCCACACGATGGCCTCGGCGACTTCGTCGGCGCGGCCGGGGCGGCCGAGCGGCGTGGTCGCGCCCAGTTGCGCGGCGCGCTCGGGCTTGCCGCCGCTCGCATGGATCTCGGTGTCGATCAGGCCCGGACGCACCGCGTTCACGCGCACGCCCTGCGGGCCGAGTTCTTTCGCGAGGCCGAGCGTCATCGTGTCGATTGCGCCTTTCGACCCCGCATAGTCGACGTATTCGTTCGGCGAACCGAGCCGCGCCGCCGCCGACGAAACATTGACGATCGCGCCGCCCGCGCCGCCGCGCTGGGTCGACATGCGCCGTGCCGCTTCCCGTGCGCACAGATAGGCGCCGAGCACGTTGACGTCGAACATGCGTTTCAGACGCGCGAAGTCCATATCGGCGAGCTGGCTCGACGGCGCGACGATGCCCGCGTTGTTGACGAGCGCATCGATGCGGCCGAAGGATTGCTGCAGCGTATCGAACATGCCGGTCACGTCGGCTTCGTTCGCGACATCGCCGGCGATCGGCACCGCGCGGCCGCCCGCGTGTTCGACCTCTGCGACCGTCTGCTGCGCGGCGGCGAGGTCACGCACGTAGTTCACGCCGACGCACCAGCCGCGCGCGCCAAGCAGACGCGCGGTGGCACGGCCAATGCCGCGGCTGCCGCCGGTGATCAGAACAGCTTTCGTCATCGCAACCTCGTCGTTGGGGTGGTGCGTGCGCGGCGCGCTTCGCTCGGGTTCGGCGGACCCGGGATTCAGATCGCGTCGCTTTGGACCGCCGCCCATTTGTCGCGCGCGGGCGGCGCGTAGCGTTGCAGCTTGCCGATCAACGCGAGCGGATCGGCGTCGATCTGCAGCATGTCGAGATAGGTCTTGCGCATGAAGCCTTCGTCGACCGTGTGCTGAAGCAGGTCGATCAGCGGCGCGTAGAAGCCGTCGGTGTTCAGGAGTGCAACCGGTTTGCCGTGGTAGCCGAGCTGCGCCCACGTGAAGACCTCGAACAGCTCCTCGAGCGTGCCCGCGCCGCCGGGCATCGCGACGAACGCATCGGACAGCTCGGCCATCATCTTCTTGCGATGATGCATGTCGGGCACCACGTGCAGTTCGGTCAGGCCGTTATGCCCCACTTCCTTGCTGACGAGCAGCTCGGGAATCACGCCGATCGCGCGGCCGCCTTCGGCCATCACGGTATCGGCGATCACGCCCATCAGCCCCACCTTGCCGCCGCCATAGACGAGCGCGAGATCGGCCTCGACCAGCGCACGGCCGAACGCGCGCGCCGCCTGCGCATACAACGGTTTGGCTCCCATCGAGGAGCCGCAATAGACACACACCGACTTCATGCTCAACTGTCCTTCGATTCGTTGCGAGGCGCGGCGCCTTCACGCGGCGGCAGGTAGTCGTAGAACTCGCGCTTGGGCAGCCTGCCCGATACGAGATCGTCGAACAGCTGCCGCGAGCGGCCGCGCAGGTAGGGCGCCATCAGCGAGACGATCTGCACGCTGACCTGATGCAGCTCTTCGCGGATCGCTTCCTGCTCGTTGTATTTGCGCGGATTCATCACGAACTGATATGACAGCCAGTACGTGCCGATCACGCCGACGTTGGTCGCGATCACCTGCATTTCCTGCGGTGTCGCGACCATTTCGCCGTCGGCGACGAGCTGTTCGCAGAACTGGCTCGCGAAGCGCACCTTATGGCTGATGATCTGCTTGAAGTGCGTCTCGAGCGTGCGGTTGCGCGCAAGCAGGTCGTTCAGGTCGCGGTACAGGAAGCGGTAGCGCCACGTGAAATCGACCATGTACTGCAGATACGACCACATCTCGTCGATGGTCGCGCGATGGTCGTCGGGGAAACGCAGACGCTTCTCGATCTCCTGCTCGAACTGGCTGAAGATGCTGTTGATGATGTCGTCTTTGTTGCGGAAGTGGTAGTACAGGTTGCCTGGGCTGATTTCCATTTCCTCGGCGATCGTCGTCGTCGTGACGTTCGGCTCGCCGATTTCGTTGAACAGCTTCAACGACAGTTCGAGAATCCGTTCGCGCGTGCGGCGGGGAGGTTTGGCTTCCATGTCGTCCGGCCCTGGTTATGCCGGGCTGGGCGCGTGGCGGCGTGCCGCTGCTGCGTGTTCCACCCGGATGCGGTTGGTATATTGAGCTCTCCCGAACCCGCCGACACGCGGCGGGCCCCCCGAAAGGGCAGGATGAGGCGAGGCGCGGATCCGTTTGCGCGAGCGCTTTCCTGTGAGACCGTCAAACGATTATAAACCGAGCGTTCTAATCCCCAACCGCCTGCGCGGATTTTCATCCTGTGGGGCGTGGCGAAGCGTGCGCTTCAACCCGCATCGAACCTCAAAGCCACGCGCGAACCCAGCCGACGACCAGCGGCCCGACGATGACTCCCCACGTCATCACACACATGCCGAGCGCGACCATCACGGCCGCACTGCCGAGATCCTTCGCGCGGCGCGACAACTCGTGACGTTCGAGCGAGATCCGGTCGATTGCCGCTTCGACGCTCGAATTGAGCAGCTCGACGATCAGCACGAGCAGTACCGAGCCGAGCAGCAACACGCGCGAAACGGGATCGACGGGCACCACGAGGCCGCACGGAATCAGGATCGCGGCCAACGTGAGTTCCTGACGAAACGCGCTTTCCTCGCGAATCGCAACGCGAAATCCGGCCAGCGAGTTTTTCATCGCGTGCCATGCGCGCGTGAGGCCGCGGTTGCCTTTGTAGGGGTTGAAGGGCAGCGGGGCGAGCGGGTCGTCGGGGCTGAGCGGTTCGTTGGGGGCGTCGTGGCTTGAGTCGCGAGTCGTGTCCTGGGTGGCGTCAGGTTGCACGCCACCCGCGACGCTGGCGCCGCCGGTCATGGTCCTCGCGCCGTTCACCCGATGCACGGTATCCGCATGCCCGGTCATACCCGGCTCGCGTACGTCGTCGAACGGTTCGATGCTGGTGGTGTCGCGGGTAGACTCGACGGCGCGCAGTGCGCCGTTCGACGCGCCTTCGGCGCTGGATCGACTGCTTCGCATGGATGGCTCCGCGCGCCGCATCACGCAGCGGCGCTTTCCTCACGATACGCTGTGTCGCGCAGCGGCTTCAGATGCGCGGCGAATTGTGCGGACGCCGCTGCCCACGAGAAGCGCTCGGCCCATGCGCGCGCATGCGACCGATCGATCTTCAGTGCCTCCAGACACGCTTCGCGCAGATCCTCGTGCATTGCACCGGCGCCGCCGTCGCCGAGCACGTCGATCGGGCCGGTGACCGGATAAGCGGCCACCGGCGTGCCGCATGCGAGCGCTTCGAGCAGCACGAGTCCGAACGTGTCGGTGCGGCTCGGAAACACGAAGACGTCGGCGGCCGCGTAGACCTTCGCGAGTTCGGCCTGCGACAGCACGCCCAGATAGTTGACCTGCGGATAGCGCGACTTCAGTTCGGCGAGCGCCGGACCTTCGCCCGCGACCCACTTCGAGCCGGGCAGGTCGAGCTGCAAGAATGCCTCGACGTTCTTCTCGACCGCCACGCGTCCCACGTACAGGAAGATCGGCCGCGCGGTGTTGAGCACCTTCGAGTCCATCGGATGGAAGATTTCGAGATCGACGCCGCGCGTCCACAGCACGACGTTCGTGAAGCCGAACTTCTCGAGGTCCTGCTTGACGATGGGGGTCGGCGCCATTACCGCGAGCGACGGCTTGTGGAACCAGTGCAGAAACCTGTAGGTCGCCGCGAGCGGGATGCGAAAGCGCGCCTGCACGTACTCGGGAAAGCGCGTGTGATACGCGGTCGTGAACGGCAGCTTGTGGTCGAGCGCATACGCGCGCGCGGCCATGCCCAGCGGACCTTCGGTCGCGATGTGCAACGCGTCGGGCGCGAAACGGCCAATGCGCTCGCGCAGCCGGCGGCGCGGCAGCAACGACAGGCGTATCTCCGGGTAAGTCGGGCACGGGATGGTGCGGAATTCGAGCGGAGTCAGCAGATCGACCTGATGGCCGAGCGCGGTAAGTTCGCGCCGGGTGTTCTTCAGCGTGCGTACGACACCGTTGACCTGCGGCTCCCATGCGTCGGTGACGATCATGATCTTCATCGCGTTGTTCATCGCTGCGGGCCCTGTGGAAGTGGAGAGTGGAAGTGCTCAGGCAGTGGCGCGGGCTTTTTGCGTGCCCGCCTGGGGCGCGCGAAGCGCAGTCCAGAAGATCACCTTGAGCTCGCCTTCATAAGTCTCGACGAGCGCCGACAGGCTCTCGACCCAATCGCCATCGTTGCAATAGAGCACGCCATCGATCTCGCGCATCTCGGCCTTGTGGATGTGGCCGCAGACGACGCCGTCGCAGCCGCGGCGACGCGCTTCGTCGGTCATTACGCGTTCGAACGACGAGATGAAGTTGACCGCGTTCTTGACCTGATGCTTCAGGTATTGCGACAGCGACCAGTACGGAAATCCGAGCTTGCTGCGAATGCGGTTGAACCAGCGGTTCAGCACGAGGATCATCGTGTACAGCGTGTCGCCGAGATAGGCGAGCCATTTCGCGTGCTGGATCACGCCGTCGAACAGATCGCCGTGCACGATCCACAGTCGCTTGCCGGCGAGCGTCGTGTGGAACGCTTCGCCGCGTACGTGGATGTCGCCGAACGCGAGGTCGCAGAACTGGCGCGCGGCTTCGTCGTGATTGCCGGGCACGTAGATGACCTGAGTGCCTTTGCGCGCTTTGCGCAGCACTTTCTGCACGACGTCGTTGTGCGCCTGCGGCCAGTACCAGCCTTTCTTCAACTGCCAGCCGTCGATGATGTCGCCGACGAGGTACAGGTACTCCGATTCGTTGTGGCGCAGGAAGTCGAGCAGATATCCCGCCTGGCAGCCGCTCGAGCCGAGATGGATATCCGAGAGCCAGATCGTGCGATAGCGGTGCGGATCGTCGTGGCCGTCATCGGGATGATCGGCGCGGGCATCGAGTGATGGCGTCGCGGGCAGCGGCAGGCCGTGTTGAGTAGAACCCGGGGCGGGCCGGAACGCGACGGGGTCGACGCTCGGTCCGGTTTGACGAAACAGGGAAGTCGCGGACGTATTGGGGTCCATGGCTCACGCGTCGAGTGGCGGTGCCCGTATTGGGCCGGGGGCGCGTGACTGCGGCGTGACAGTCATGAGAAGTTCTTATTACGGAGGGGCCTTGGCGGGGCCTGTTTTTTCGTTGTTCTGGCTTTGTTGGCCTTTCCTTGTTGTCTTATCGGTCTATTAGCGTTGCCCCTGTGCGGGGCGGCACCTACTTTCTTTGCTGCTGCAAAGAAAGTAGGCAAAGAAGACAGCTCAAACCGCAAACTTTTAAGCGGGTCCCCTTGCTTGGAGGGGGTAGTGGTGCATCTGGAATCCGGGCCCCCGCACATTCCCCCGTTCGTGACAAAGCCATCATCCCTCCCGCTCCGCACTGCGTGCGTCGCGGACGGGTCTGCCAGGGAAACCAATGGTTTTGCCCGCTCAGCGGGGACCCTCGGCTGCGCCTCGGCGACGCGCCGAAACGACCAGTGGTTTTTGAGCGGGGATTCGGCGCGCGTAGCGCCGCCGGAAGAATGACTGCCTTGTCACTAGCGCGGAATGTGCGGGAGCACGGATTCCAGATGCACCACTACCTCACGCGGACCGAGGGACCCGCTTAAGAGTTGGCGGTTTGAGCTGTCTTCTTTGCCTACTTTCTTTGCAGCAGCAAAGAAAGTAGGTGCCGCCCCGCACAGGGGCAACGCTAATAGACCGATAAGTCGGCAAGGAAAGGCCAACACCGCACGAACAAAGGCAAAAAAGGCCTCCCCCGCCCAAGGAGAGCACCGCATTCGGCCCATCGCCCACGCGCGCTAGCGCCCAACCGCTACCACCCGCGTCCCCGCGAACCGATCATGCAAAAACTGCCGCTGCGGATCAAAACGCCCACTCGCGGCCCACACCACGAACCAGACGCCCGCAATAACAAGCGTCTGCGGCACCCGCAACCCAAGAAGTGGATGCAACGCCAGCGGCGGCAAAAACCACAACCAGGCGAACACATACCGCGCAATCGCCCGCCCAACCGAAACCGGCGCGCCATCAGCGCCAACAACCCGTAATCGCCAGGTTTTCATCGGCAGCGTCTGGCCGCCGTGCGTCCAGAACCAGACGAAGTACACGCCAACCACGAGGCCGATCCAGCCGGCGAGCAGGTTGTGATGCGCGAGCCCGTTACGCTGCTGCGTCAGCGTGCTGAACAGATAGCCGGCGACAAACACGACGCCGAACAGAATGACCGCTTCGTAGAGCAGTGCGGCGAGCCGTCGCCGGACGGTGGGCGCCGTGCCGCCGGGTGCGGCGGCAGGCAGGGTGGGGGTGGCGAGCGGCTGGGACACGTAATGGGTTCGGGTCGGAATCAGGAGCCGTGGAAGATTGCCGGCGCTTCGGCAGGCGACACGGGCACCGGCGTCGCCGGTACGAAGCTGCCCGCCGCCGGAATCGCAGGCGTTGCCGGCAGCGAGGCCGCGGCCGGCGCGGAGGCAGCCGGCGCGGCGCTCGCCGCCGCGGCAGCACTGGCGCCGTGCTCGCGCGCATTCACGAACCGGTCGATGCCCTTGATCTCGTTGCGAGCCGATGGCGGCGCGCTGACGACGCTGGGGCGACGCTTGTGTTCGCTCGCGGCGAGCCGCTCCTTCGTTTCTTCGGGCAGTTGTTGGTACGCTTTCCACGCCTTCTGGCGCGCTTCGCGCGGCAACTCCTTCGAAACCTGGTAGTTTTCGCGCGCGACGCGGCGCTGATCGGGCGTCATGCGCACCCATTCACTCATGCGCTCTTGTAGACGCTTTTGCGCATCCGGCGACATCTTTGCGTATCGCGACGCAATCTTGATCCACTTTCGCTTGCGTTCGTCGCTAAACGAATCCCATTGCGATGCGAATGGGGCCAGCGCGGCGTGGTCGGCGGCGCTCAGGCGTGACCACGCGAGGGGGCTATTGCTGCCCGGCAGGCTGGGCAATTCGACGGAAAGTGCGGGGGCGGGCGCGGGCGGGGCGACGTTGACGCCGGGCGACGGATTGCCCGCCGACGATGGGCTCGGGTGAAAGCGCGGATAGGTCGCGACAAACGACACCAGGGCCGCGATCGTGCATCCGAAAACAACGGCCAGGCCGCGCTTGTAACTCACCCGAGGAATCTCCCGCTCAGTGGGCGCGTGAAAGATACGCGTTGAAGCCGTGGTCGAGATAGGCATTGAGCGGCAGGTCGTCGCTTAGCATGGCGGCATCGATATCGGCAAGTTCGGCGGTGCGCTGGTGATCTTCCCAGTAGGCGATGCCGATCAGGCTCACGACCAGCGCGGCCAGCGGCCACGCGAGCGCGAAGCGGCGCAGAGGCCAGCGGCGGCGCGGCTCGAAGCCTCCCTGCGGTAGCCCCGCTATCCCGGCCGGCATGCCGGCGAACGCAGGCACGAACACCGGCGCGCTGACGGCTTCGGGCTTTTTGCGCGCCAACGCGGCACGACGTGCGGCAGCGAGCCGCTCGACGGTGGCGGGAGGGAGGCTGGCGGTGTTTTCGTCAAGCGCGCGGCGCAGTTGACGCGCAAACTCGAGTTCTGTGTTTTCAAGGGAGCTCATAGCGTGATTCCTTTCGCCTTGAGCGCTTGCGCCAGCGTGTGAGTGGCCCGGGAGCAGTGCGTTTTCACGCTGCCTTCGGAGCAGCCCATTGCGGCGGCAGTCTCGGCGACATCCATATCCTCCCAATAACGCATGAGAAACGCCTCCCGTTGACGCGCCGGTAATTTCTGGATCTCGTTGTCGATCGACTGCAGGACCTGCTCTCGTTCGAGCTTCTGTTCGTTGCTCTCGGCGCCAGCCGAACCCGCCTCGGCCTCGAAAGTTTCCAGCGGATCGAACTCGTCGTCGTCGGCATTGCCGAGCGACGAGAATAGACTAACCCAAGTGTTGCGTACTTTGGCACGGCGGAAATAGTCGTGCGTCGCATTCTGCAGAATACGCTGAAACAGCAGCGGTAGCTCGGCCGCCGGACGGTCGCCGTATTTCTCGGCGAGCTTGATCATCGCGTCTTGCACGATGTCGAGGGACGCATCGTCGTCCCGCACGGCGTAGACCGTCTGCTTGAATGCGCGCCTTTCGACGCCCGCCAGAAAATCGGCGAGTTCCTTGTCTGATGCCATCCGGTTGGGGTCGGCGCAGCAAGCGTGCGCGTAATCGGTCGAAAAATGTCGTAAAACTCGCGGATGCTAACAAACTTTTGCTCCGATAGGGGTGAAACCTGCTCAAGCTTGCATTTACATGACGGTCGTCATTCCGTCCGATCGCGCGCTCCTACGCGCGAGCCAATGGCAATATTTTCTTGACCGCGAGCGCGTCAGAAGCTATCGTCGCTGGTTCGCAACATAAGTGAGTTGTCTCAATTGAGGTGTGGCCCAAGAAGCCCGCCTGTCAACTGGACGCGCCGCTTGAACCCGAGCCACAAGCCCGGCAGAGAGCACCCGATCAATTTTTTGCCGAAAATTCGAAAGGTGAATCAATGAATATGCCCAGCGCGGAATTCTCCACGTCGGATACGACCCCCCCACACGAAGCAGACTCTATCGGCGCCACCGTGCTCATGAAGGCACTGGCCGACGAAGACGTCGAGTTCATCTGGGGCTATCCCGGCGGCTCGGTACTCTACATTTACGACGAGCTGTACAAGCAGGACAAGTTCCAGCATGTGCTCGTGCGCCACGAGCAGGCCGCCGTGCATGCCGCGGACGCCTACGCGCGCTCCACCGGCAAGGTCGGCGTGTGTCTCGTGACCTCCGGCCCCGGCGTCACCAACGCGGTGACCGGCATCGCGACCGCCTATATGGATTCGATCCCGTTGGTCGTGATCAGCGGCCAGGTGCCGACTGCCGCGATCGGTCAGGATGCATTCCAGGAATGCGACACGGTCGGCATCACGCGTCCATGCGTGAAGCACAACTTCCTCGTGAAGGACGTGCGCGATCTCGCCGCCACCGTCAAGAAAGCTTTCTACATCGCCCGTACCGGCCGTCCCGGCCCAGTGCTGATCGACATTCCGAAGGACGTGTCGAAGACGCCGTGCCAATACGAGCCGATCAAGAGCGTTTCGCTGCGCTCATACAACCCGGTCACGAAGGGCCACTCCGGTCAGATCCGCAAGGCGGTGTCGCTGCTGCTGTCGGCGAAGCGTCCGTATATCTACACCGGCGGCGGCATCGTGCTCGCGGATGCGTCGCGTGAATTGAACCAGTTCGCCGATCTGCTCGGCTATCCGGTCACCAATACGCTAATGGGTCTGGGCGGCTACCGCTCGAGCGACAAGAAATTCCTCGGCATGCTCGGCATGCACGGCACGTACGAAGCCAATATGGCGATGCAGCACTGCGACGTGCTGATCGCGATCGGCGCGCGCTTCGACGACCGCGTGATCGGCGATCCGAACCACTTCGCGTCGCGGCCGCGCAAGATCATCCATATTGACATCGATCCCTCTTCCATTTCCAAGCGCGTCAAGGTCGACATTCCGATCGTCGGCGACGTGAAGGAAGTGCTGAAGGAACTGATCGAGCAGTTGCAGACGGCCGAGCATGGCCCCGACGCCGCGGCGCTCGCCGACTGGTGGAAGGACATCGAAGGCTGGCGCGCGAAAGATTGCCTGAAGTTCGACCGCAAGAGCGACATCATCAAGCCGCAGTACGTGGTCGAAAAGGCGTGGGAGCTGACCGACGGCAACGCGTTCGTGTGCTCCGACGTGGGCCAGCACCAGATGTGGGCCGCGCAGTTCTACAAGTTCAACAAGCCGCGTCGCTGGATCAATTCCGGTGGCCTCGGCACGATGGGCTTCGGCTTACCGGCCGCGATGGGCGTGAAGATGGCCCATCCGGACGACGACGTGCTGTGCATCACGGGCGAAGGCTCGATCCAGATGTGCATCCAGGAGCTGTCGACCTGCAAGCAGTACGACCTGCCGATCAAGATTATTTCGCTGAATAACCGCTATCTGGGCATGGTGCGCCAGTGGCAGCAGATCGAATACAGCAAACGCTATTCGCATTCGTACATGGATGCGCTGCCGGACTTCGTGAAGCTCGCCGAAGCGTACGGACACGTGGGCATGCGCATCGAGCGCACGGCCGATGTGGAACCGGCGCTGAAGGAAGCGCTGCGCCTGAAGGATCGCACGGTGTTTCTCGACTTCCAGACCGATCCGACCGAAAACGTCTGGCCGATGGTTCAGGCCGGCAAGGGCATCACCGAGATGCTCATGGGTTCGGAAGATCTTTAACGACGGGGCGTCTGGATAACTCCAGCGCCGGCTTCGTGATGCGCGTCTTCAAAAAAGGCGAGGGCAGACGAAGCGGCGCCGCTCCGCTCGCAGACATCGACACATCATCTGGAAGAAGCGAAACATGAGACACATCATTTCCGTCCTGCTGGAAAACGAACCAGGCGCGCTGTCGCGCGTGGTGGGTCTGTTCTCCGCACGCGGCTACAACATTGAAACCTTGACGGTGGCTCCGACCGAAGACCGTTCGCTGTCGCGCATGACCATCGTCTCCGTTGGCTCGGACGACGTGATCGAACAGATCACGAAGCATCTGAACCGCCTGATCGAGGTGGTGAAAGTGGTCGACCTTACCGAGGGCGCCCACATCGAACGCGAGCTGATGCTGATCAAGGTGAGGGCGGTCGGCAAGGAACGTGAGGAGATGAAGCGGATGGCGGACATTTTCCGCGGCCGCATCATCGACGTCACCGAAAAGACCTACACGATCGAATTGACGGGGGCGAGCGACAAGCTCGACGCTTTCATCGAGGGGCTCGATTCCACGGCGATTCTCGAGACGGTCCGCACGGGCAGCTCGGGCATCGGTCGCGGCGAGCGCATTCTGAAGGTCTGACGTCGCGTTTCGCAAGGCCGGGCAACGCGGTATCGCCCGGCTGGCAATAACAACATTCGCAGTACCCGAATTTCTCTGAATCATCGAATCTAGCCAAGGAACCGACATGAAAGTTTTCTACGACAAGGACGCCGATCTCTCCCTCATCAAGGGCAAGCAGGTCACCATCATCGGCTATGGCTCGCAAGGCCATGCGCACGCGCTGAACCTGAAGGAAAGCGGCGTGAACATCACGGTCGGTCTGCGCAAGGGCGGCGCATCGTGGAGCAAGGCTGAAAACGCCGGCCTGCAAGTCAAGGAAGTCGCGGAAGCGGTGAAGGGCGCGGACGTCGTCATGATGCTGCTGCCGGACGAGCAGATCGCCGACGTGTACGCGAAGGAAGTCCACGCGAACATCAAGCAGGGCGCAGCGCTCGCGTTCGCGCACGGCTTCAACGTTCACTACGGCCAGGTGATCCCGCGTGCCGACCTCGACGTCATCATGATCGCGCCGAAGGCGCCGGGCCACACGGTTCGCGGCACCTACTCCCAAGGTGGCGGCGTGCCGCACCTGATCGCGGTTGCGCAGGACAAGTCGGGCGCGGCGCGCGACATCGCGCTGTCGTACGCAGCGGCTAACGGCGGCGGCCGGGCCGGCATCATCGAAACGAACTTCCGCGAAGAAACCGAAACCGACCTGTTCGGCGAGCAGGCCGTGCTGTGCGGCGGTACCGTCGACCTGATCAAGGCCGGCTTCGAAACGCTGGTCGAAGCGGGTTACGCGCCGGAAATGGCGTACTTCGAGTGCCTGCACGAACTGAAGCTGATCGTCGACCTGATCTACGAAGGCGGCATCGCGAACATGAACTACTCGATCTCGAACAACGCCGAGTACGGCGAGTACGTGACGGGGCCGCGCATCGTGACCGCTGAAACGAAGAAGGCGATGAAGGCCGTGCTGACCGACATCCAGACCGGCGAATACGCGAAGAGCTTCATCATCGAGAACAAGGCTGGCGCACCGACGCTGCAATCGCGCCGCCGTCTGACGGCCGAGCACCAGATCGAGCAGGTTGGCTCGAAGCTGCGCGCGATGATGCCGTGGATCGCGAAGAACAAGCTCGTCGACCAGTCGAAGAACTAAGCGTCTCGACGTAACGAGGTCCGGCGCGGCGCTTCGGTGCGGCGGCCGGACCAGTCAAAAAGCCGTCCAAGGGTGCTGAACCCTGGGCGGCTTTTGCTATCCTACGGTTTTACAAAAACACAGAAGCCATCCATGAATTACCCTCATCCGATCATCGCGCGAGAAGGCTGGCCGTTCATCGCCATCGCGGCCGTCGTTGCATTACTGGTTCACGCCTTCGGGGGGTTCGGCTTTGCGTGGCTCTTCTGGCTGATCCTGATCTTTATCGTGCAGTTCTTCCGCGACCCGGCGCGTCCGATTCCGACGCAGGCCAACGCGGTGCTGTGTCCTGCCGACGGTCGTATCGTCGCGGTAGAAACCGCGCATGATCCTTATGCGAATCGCGAAGCGCTGAAGATCAGCGTGTTCATGAACGTATTCAACGTGCACTCGCAGCGCTCGCCCGTCGACGGTGCGATCTCGAAAGTCGAATACTTTCCTGGCGCCTATCTGAACGCGGCGGTCGATAAAGCCTCGCTCGAAAACGAGCGCAACGCGGTCGTGATCGAAATGGCCGGCGGCCAGACGGTCACGTCGGTGCAGATTGCCGGGCTGATCGCGCGGCGGATTCTTTGCTACGTCCGTGCAGGCGAGCCGCTGACCCGCGGCCAGCGTTACGGATTCATCCGCTTCGGTTCGCGCGTCGACGTGTATTTGCCGGTGGGCAGCCGTCCGCGCGTGTCGATCGGCGAGAAGGTGTCGGCGTCGTCCACAATCCTCGCCGAGCTGTAAAGCGGCATACAGGAGGTTGTCCGAATGGCCGCATTCAAACCGCGTCGACCCCGCGGCAGTGGACCGCTGCCGCGGCCGTTTCGTCGCAACAAGCCGCCGGTGGTCACGGAGTCGCCGGTCGCCGACAGCCGGCGCGCGCAGCGTCAGCAGTTCCTCAGAAAACGCGGCATCTACCTGCTGCCGAACGCATTCACCACGGCCGCGCTGTTCTGCGGCTTCTTCGCCGTCGTGCAGGCGATGAACGTGCGCTTCGAGATCGCGGCGATCGCGATCTTCGTCGCGATGGTGCTCGATGGCATGGACGGTCGCGTCGCGCGCATGACGCATACGCAAAGCGCGTTCGGCGAGCAGTTCGACAGCCTGTCGGACATGGTGTCGTTCGGTGTTGCGCCCGCGCTCGTGATGTACGAATGGATCCTGAAGGACCTCGGCCGGTGGGGCTGGCTCGCGGCGTTCGTCTATTGTTCCGGCGCGGCGCTACGGCTCGCGCGTTTCAACACGAATATCGGCGTGGTCGACAAGCGTTTTTTCCAGGGCATGCCGAGCCCCGCAGCGGCGGCACTGATCGCCGGTTTCGTGTGGCTCGCCACCGACAACCGCGTGCCGCTGAAGCTCGTCTGGCTGCCGTGGGTCGCCTTCGTGCTGACCATCTACGCGGGCGTGACGATGGTGTCGAACGCGCCGTTCTATAGCGGCAAGGCGCTCGACGTACGGCATCGCGTGCCGTTCGGCGTGATCCTGCTGGTGGTGGTCGCCTTCGTGCTCGTGTCGTCCGATCCGCCGTTGATGCTGTTCGGTCTGTTCGTGCTGTACGGTCTGTCCGGCTACGTGTTCTGGGCGTATCAGGCGGTGCGCGGCCGGGCCAATCCGGCGCGTTCGATGTCGCACGACCGTTGAGGATTTGAACCGCGCTGCATCGCAGCGACGTACGAAAAACGGCAGCCTGCAGGCTGCCGTTTTTCGTTGGTTGGTGCCGTTACGCGGTCGCTTCGGACAGCGCCGCAGGCCGCCCCGGCGCGCATTGCGCGGTGGCTGGAATGCCGCTATAGTCGTCGGATCAGTGCGTGGGCGTGGCCGATTTTGCCGGGTCGGCGAGGCCGTTCGCTGCGCCGCGCCATCATGCTTCGTTCACGCCCTTATGCGGTTTTGCGTCCCATCCGCACCGGCCGCGATCATCGTGATCGCCCTACCTTGCCAGCGGCGGCGCTCATCGTCCCATTCCAAAACCAAGTCCCACATCTGAACGACTCCCGAGGAGGCCCGACATGTCCGACAAACTGATCATTTTCGACACCACGCTGCGTGACGGCGAGCAATCGCCCGGCGCGTCGATGACGAAGGAAGAGAAGATCCGCATCGCCCGGCAACTCGAACGGATGAAAGTCGACGTGATCGAAGCGGGCTTCGCGGCCAGCTCGAACGGCGACTTCGACGCGATCCATACGATCGCCGGCCTCGTGAAGGACAGCACGATCTGCTCGCTTGCGCGCGCGAACGACAAGGACATACAGAAGGCCGCCGACGCACTGAAGCCGGCCGATCATTTCCGCATCCACACGTTCATCGCAACGTCGCCACTGCACATGGAGAAGAAGCTGCGGATGACGCCCGAGCAGGTATTCGAGCAGGCCAGGCTTGCGGTGCGTTTCGCGCGCAAGTTCACCGACGACGTCGAATTCTCGCCGGAAGACGGCAGCCGCTCGGATTTGGACTTCCTGTGCCGTGTGCTGGAAGCGGTGATCGCCGAAGGCGCGACCACGATCAACATCGCGGACACCGTCGGCTACGGCGTGCCGGAACTCTATGGCCAACTCGTGAAGACGCTGCGCGAGCGCATTCCCAACTCGCACAAGGCGGTGTTCTCCGTGCATTGCCACAATGACCTCGGCATGGCGGTCGCGAATTCGCTCGCCGGCGTGCAGATTGGCGGCGCGCGCCAGGTCGAATGCACGATCAACGGTCTCGGCGAGCGCGCCGGCAATACGTCGCTCGAAGAAATCGTCATGGCGGTGAAGACCCGCAAGGATTACTTCGGACTCGACGTCGGCCTCGACACGACTCAGATCGTGCCGGCCTCGAAGCTCGTGTCGCAGATCACTGGCTTCGTCGTGCAGCCGAACAAGGCCGTGGTCGGCGCGAACGCTTTCGCGCACGCGTCGGGCATCCATCAGGATGGCGTGCTGAAGGCGCGCGATACTTACGAAATCATGCGCGCGGAAGACGTGGGTTGGGCCGCGAACAAGATCGTGCTCGGCAAGCTGTCGGGCCGCAATGCGTTCAAACAGCGTCTGCAGGAGCTTGGCATCGCGCTCGACAGCGAAGCCGAACTGAACACCGCGTTCGCGCGCTTCAAGGAACTCGCCGATCGCAAGGCGGAGATCTTCGACGAAGACATCATCGCCATCGTCAACGAGGAATCGGCGGAAGCGCACGAGAAGGAGCACTACAAGTTTCTGTCGATGTCGCAGCATTCCGAAACCGGCGAGCAGCCGCACGCGAAGGTCGTGTTCTCGGTAGAGGGTAAAGAGATCACCGGCGAAGCGCGCGGCAACGGACCGGTCGACGCCACCCTCAACGCGATCGAAACGGAAGTGGGCAGCGGCTCCGAACTGCTGCTGTACTCGGTCAACGCGATCACGACCGGCACGCAGGCGCAGGGCGAAGTGACCGTGCGGTTGTCGAAGAGCGGGCGCATCGTCAACGGCACGGGCACTGATCCGGATATCGTCGCGGCATCCGCGAAGGCATATTTTTCGGCGCTCAACAAGCTGTATTCGAATGCGGACAAGGTGAATCCGCAGCGCTCGGAGTAACGCGAGCATGGCGCGCCGGTAGCGCGCGATCGCTTGTGTGGATCGGAGGAGAAGCCCCGTGGTGCTCGGCACACGGGGCTTTTTTCTGCCGTCATCGCGCAGCTGCGGTGGCGCGATATGACGAAACTAGTCCGCCGTCGTGCGCCGCAGCGACCAGCCGCGCGTTGCGCGGGCCTGCTCGCGGACTTGAAATCTGACGTCGACGGTAATCCCACGGCGAGGCGCATCGGCGACGAACGCGTCCAGCAGTTCGCGCACGTCGTGGTCGACGAAATCGGCGCGTGTCGCATCGACGATGACGGTGGCGCCATCCGGAATCTGCTGCAGATAGTGCTTGAGCGGCACCTTACCGAGAAACGATACGTCCTTGCGAAACGACAGCAGGTAGTGATCGCCATGCTGCGCGAGCACGATCGGGCCGCGCAGGTTTGCGTACAGCGCGAACAGCATGCTGCATAGGATGCCGAGCACGATACCGATCAGCAGATCGGTGACGAGCACACCGACGACCGTGACGATAAATGGTGCGAACGGCGCGAATCCCTGCCGCGCGAGCCCGGCGAACAACGACGGCTTGGCGAGTTTGAACCCGGTGAAGATCAGGATCGCGGCAAGGCAGGCGAGCGGGATCAGGTTGATCACGCTCGTGAGCGCGAACACGCTGACGAGAAGCAACACGCCGTGAACGATCGCCGAGAGTCGGCTTTTTGCGCCGGCATGGACGTTCGCGGAGCTGCGCACGATCACCGCGGTGATCGGCAGGCCGCCGATCGCACCCGCGATCAGATTGCCCACGCCCTGCGCCTTCAGCTCGCGATCGGGAGGCGCGCGGCGGCGCTCCGGATCGATCTGTTCGACCGCTTCGAGGCTCAGTAGCGTTTCGAGACTTGCGAGGATGGCGATCGTGATCGCAACGCGCCATATGTCGGGATTGACGAGCTGGGCGAACCGTGGGCCGAAGTCGGCCGACGCGAGCACGGCCTGCAGTGCCGCGAACGATTCCAGCGACGGCAACGCGACCCGCCCTTCGGCGGGCGGTGCCAACGATGGCGCGACGAGATTGAGGGCGAGCGTCGCGCCGATGCCGAGCAGCACCACCGCGAGCGGCGCGGGCATGATGCGCACGACAGCGAAGCGGCGCAGCGCGCGCGTTTCCCAGCCGGCGAGGATCGCGAGCGACAGCAGTGTGATCAGCACGGCGGTCAGTGAGATTGGGCCGAGCGGCGTTGCGACCGCCGCCGCCGACTGGCCGGAGTCGGCGGTGCCGGACAGCCCCAGCGCAACGGGAAACTGCTTGAGGATCAACAGCACGCCGATGGCCGCGAGCATCCCCTTGATCACCGGCGACGGCACGTAGGCGGCGAACCGGCCGGCCTTGAGCATGCCGAAGCCGAACTGGATGACGCCCGACAGCAGTACGGCCAGCAGGAAAGCGGAAAAGCCGCCAAGCCGTGCGATGCCGTCGACGACGATCACGACGAGGCCCGCGGCCGGGCCGCTCACGCTCAGACGCGAGCCGCTCAGCGCGGCAACCACGAGCCCGCCAATGATGCCGGACACCAGTCCGGCAAACGGGTCGACGCCCGATGCGTGAGCAATGCCGAGGCAAAGCGGCAGGGCCACCAGAAAAACGGCCGTTCCGGCGAGCACGTCGCTCTGGAGCGCGGAGAAAGAGGTTTGATTATCCATGGTGTCGAAGAGCGAGAGGTGGGACGATGGGCGACGAACAGGTATGGCCCGATGACGATTCCGCTGTCGGCTCCGTCCGCGGTTCGAATGGGACGGGCGACGCGCTTCGCTAGGCCGCGCTGTGCGCCGCGGTCGTGCAGGTCATCGCGTCGTCGGCGGTATAGCCGGAGGTGAGAACCTTGATGCGCCCGTCGTCGAGCGCAAAGATCCAGCCGTGCACGAGCGGCGCCGGCTCAGCCTCGTGCACGATCGGGCTCGCCCGTAGCTGCCGCACCTGTTCGAGCACGTTCAGCTCGGCGAGGCGATTGACGCGATCCGGCTCGGTCGCTGCGCCGTCCAGCTCCGAGTGATGCGTTTTGGCGAGTGCGCAGAGCGGCGCGATACGGCGGTTCACATGGGGCAGCGCGGGGTCCGGCGGCAGCAGCGCGGCGCGCACGCCGCCGCAGCCATAGTGGCCGCAGACGATCACATGGCCGACCTTGAGCACCCGCACCGCGTATTCAAGGACGCTCGCGACGTTATCGTCGCCGGGATGAAACAGGTTGGCGATGTTGCGATGGACGAACAGATCGCCGGGCTCGCAATGCGTGATCGTTTCGGCGGGCACGCGGCTGTCCGCGCAGCCGATCCAAAGAATGTGTGGATTCTGTCCGCGCATCAGGTCGCGAAAAAATGCCGGATTACGCGTCGCGGTTTCATGGGCCCACGCGACGTTGGCGACCAGCAGGTGTTTGGGTCGGTTCATCGTAGCAACTCCGTATGAGAGGCAATTGACCTGGCACCGGACCGAAACCGCGTCTGCACGTGATTGCGAGCCGGTGCTCGAACGGCGTTTACAATAACCTTTCTTTCGCAAAATTGTGGACGTAAACAGGATAAAATTCTGTTTTATGCTTAAACAATAAAAAAGCCGCCTATCGAAGGCGGCTTTTTTGAGATTTGGTGCTTCTTCCGAAGAGGGTGCTCAGTGCTCAGAACAGGTTGCGGCGGTCGGGGTCGTGCAGCGGGTCGGGGGTCTTCTGCGTGAGGCGCAAGATGCCCTGGTCATCGAAGTAGAAGTTGTACATCATGTACCAGACGTTGTCTTCGAGATAGCGATAGGTCCAGACTTCGCGCCTCATCAGCGGGAAGTACGACGTTTCGACCGGGCGGCCGAAGTTCACCAGCACGTCGCCGCGTGTCCATTTGCCGATCTCGGCGCGGTAGAACTCGTTGGGCTGCAGCACCTGGCGCATGTTGATGATCTTGCCGGCTGCGTTGATGTCGGCGGCGGTGGTGGTTTCGCCCATCGGTTGGGTCGGCCACATCAGACGCTTGCCGCCGTCGGGCAGATCATAGGTTTCGCGCGGCGGACCGAGACGCGCGATGACCGTCGATGCGTCCGCTCCCGGTTGATACTGCTGCCACGGCTGGGCGCAGCCGGCGAGCGCGAGCACGCTCAGGCAAACGAGCGCGGCGCGGCGCAGACTGGCGCCGGCCGGGGCTGTGATAGCAGCGGCCGTGGGGTGGTGGCGGTTCGGCATGTATTCCTCCGATGGCGTTTGAATAGCGGTTCTTATCATCGAAACGCACCATTTTGACACGCGCTGTGGCGAAAGAACGGCGTTGCTTGCACGTGCGTCGCCATCAAACGGTAACGGATGCGCCGGCTTGCCTATTCCGTGCGCGTCATCCTATGATCCGCGCTTCGAAGATTCAGGCGGGACGACCATGACGGCGATGTGGCGAGGGGCGGCGGCGGTTGCGCTGACGGCGATTTCGATGGCGGTGGCGGGAGTTGGCGTGGCTGAGGCGGCGAATCCGGCCTCGACGGGCGCGAGTCAGGCGTCCGCGCAGGAGACCGTTCCGCCCACCGGCAAGCCGGGGAGCCGCGCGGCCACGCTGGCGGCAAGCCCGGCCGGTAATCACGCAAGCAAGTTCGCCAGCCTGCCGGCCGGCAAACTCACCGGCACGCCAATCCAGCTCGCGCTGATCGAAGGCATGTCCGGCCCGTTCGCGAACGCGGGCGCGGCAGTCGAGCGCAATCTGCGTTTCGGTGTCGAGCAGGTCAACGCGCACGGCGGCGTGGAACTCGCGGACGGCGCGCATCCGTTCGAACTCGTCGTGCTCGACAGCAAGGGCAGCACGGAGGAAGCGCTGACGCAATTGCGCGCGGCCGCGGATCGCCATATCGGCTACATCCTGCAGGGCAATAGCTCGGCGGTCGCCGCGGCGCTGATCGGCGCGATCGAGAAGCAGAACAGCCGCGAGCCGGACAACCGCGAACTGTTCCTCAACTACTCCGCCGACGACCCCGCGCTCACCAACGCGGACTGCAGCTTCTGGCACTTCCGCTTCGACGCGCACGCCGGCATGCGGATGGCCGCGCTCGCCGAGGTGATCGAGCGCGACAAGGCGGTGAAAAAGGTGTACCTGCTGAACCAGGATTACAGCTTCGGACACGACGTGAGCAGCCTTGCGCGTTCGACGCTCGCGGCGAAGCGTCCCGACATCGCGGTGGTCGGCGACGAATTTCACCCGATCGGCCGCGTGAAGGATTTCGCGCCGTACATCGCGAAGATCCGCGCGAGCGGCGCGGACGCCGTGATCACCGGCAACTGGGGCAACGACCTGACGCTGCTCGTGAAGGCGGCGCGCGAGCAGGGCCTCGACACGAAGTTCTACACGTTCTACGGCAACAGCCTCGGCGCGCCGGCCGCGCTTGGCGACGCAGGCGTGGGTCACGTGATCGCGGTGGCCGAGTGGCATCCGAATGTCGGTGGCGCGGCCTCCGACGCGTGGTACGCGGCGTTCCGCGCGCGCTTTCCGGCCGCCCAGGACGACTATCCGGTGCTGCGCATGCCACTGATGATCGAAACGCTCGCCGCCGCGATGAGCCGCGCCGGCAGCGCCGCTCCGACGGCGGTCGCGAAAGCGCTCGAGGGCATCCGCTTCGACAACGGTATTCACGCATCGTGGATGCGCGCCGATGACCATCAGCTGATCCAGCCCCTCTACGTGATGCAGATGGACAAAGCAGGCACACCCGGCGTGCATTTCGATAACGAAGGGTCGGGCTATGGCTTTCGCACGGTGCTGGCGATACCAGCCGAACGCACCCTATTGCCGACGGTCTGCCGGATGCGGCGCCCCTGAGCGCCCGCGAGCGACACTCAATCCGCCTTGCTGGCCCGGGGTTCGCGGCCGGAATCGGCTGTGCTACAATACGCGTCCCGTTGCTGGGCTGGGTTCTGATTCAGTTAATTCAGCCACGAACGGGACTCAGTAAATTGTGAAACGGGTATCCCACGGCACGGCCTTTCTTCCGTGACCGCCTGTCCAGTTATCAAGGAAATTGACATGTCCGCAGTTGAAGCAAGCAAGAAGTCCGAAGTCGTCGCGCAATTCGCACGCGCAGCCAACGACACCGGCTCCCCCGAAGTTCAGGTCGCGCTGCTCACGACCCGTATCAACGAACTGACCTCCCACTTCAAGGAGCACACGAAGGATCACCACAGCCGCCGCGGTCTGCTGCGCATGGTGAGCCGCCGTCGCAAGTTGCTCGACTACCTGAAGGGTAAGGACGCGGATCGTTACCGCAGCCTGATCGAGAAGCTGGGTCTGCGTAAGTAGTCGGCCAGTCGTTCAGCAAGATGCCTGTGTCAGTTTCGCTGATACAGGCATTTTGTTTTTGCGCGGCGCGCTGCGTGTAACGCGCACCGCCTGTGATCCGCGGCGTATGCCGGTTCGCGCGGCGTCTATGGGCAAGCGCAGTAGCAGTAGCAGAACAGCAGTAGAAGAAGTAACAGGAAACAAGGCCGGGCTTCAGGGCGGAGTTTTGTGTCATTCCAGCGGTTCGCGCGCAGTCGCAGCACGTGACTCTCTGGAATGGCATAGCACGACTCTTCCCATGCGGCGCCGGCCTGGCGTTGCCGCGCCGCTCCGGTCCGCGCGGCATTACGATGAGGAAAAGCAATGACTATGTTCAATAAGATCGTCAAAGAGTTTAAGTGGGGGCAGCACAACGTTCGCCTCGAAACCGGTGAAATCGCTCGCCAGGCGGGCGGCGCGGTGATCGTCGACGTCGAAGATACCGTGGTGCTCGCCACCGTGGTCGGCGCGAAGACCGCGAAGCCGGGCCAGGACTTCTTCCCCCTCACCGTCGATTACATCGAAAAGACTTACGCCGCCGGCAAGATCCCGGGTGGCTTCTTCCGTCGCGAAGGCCGTCCGTCGGAAGGCGAGACGCTGATCTCGCGCCTGATCGACCGTCCGCTGCGTCCGCTCTTCCCGGAAGGCTTCTACAACGAAGTGCAGGTCGTGATTCACGTGCTGTCGCTGAATCCGGAAATCCCCGCCGACATCCCTGCGCTGATCGGCGCCTCGGCGGCGCTCGCGGTGTCCGGTCTGCCGTTCAACGGCCCGGTCGGCGCGGCGCGCGTGGCCTACATCAACAACGAATACGTGCTGAACCCGACGCGTCCGCAGATGAAGGAATCGGCACTCGACCTCGTCGTCGCCGGCACGGAACGCGCGGTGCTGATGGTCGAATCGGAAGCGCAGCAATTGAGCGAAGAAGTGATGCTCGGCGCCGTCGTGTTCGGTCACGAGCAGATGCAGACCGCGATCGACGCGATCCACGAACTCGTCCGCGAAGGCGGCAAGCCCGAATGGGACTGGCAGCCCGCCGCAAAGAACGAAGCGCTGATCGCACGCGTGACCGAACTCGCGCAGGCCGATCTGCTCGCCGCTTACCAGATCCGCGACAAGCAGGCTCGCTCGACCAAGCTGAAGGAAGTCTACGCGGCGACCTCGGCGAAGCTCGAGGAAGAAGCGGCGGCAGCGGGCACCGTGGCGGCCGACAAGGCGTCGGTCGGCAACGTGCTGTTCGACATCGAAGCGAAGATCGTCCGTACGCAGATCCTGAACGGCGAGCCGCGTATCGACGGCCGCGACACGCGCACCGTGCGCCCGATCGAAATCCGCACCGGCGTGCTGCCGCGTACCCACGGCTCGGCGCTGTTCACGCGCGGCGAGACGCAGGCGATGGTGGTCGCGACGCTCGGCACGAAGGGCGACGAGCAAAACATCGACGCGCTCGAAGGCGAGTACCGCGAACGCTTCATGCTCCACTACAACATGCCTCCGTTCGCGACGGGCGAAACGGGCCGCGTCGGTTCGCCGAAGCGCCGTGAAATCGGTCACGGCCGTCTCGCCAAGCGCGCGCTCGTCGCGTGCCTGCCGAGCGCCGACGAGTTCGGCTACTCGATCCGCGTCGTGTCGGAAATCACCGAGTCGAACGGATCGTCGTCGATGGCTTCGGTGTGCGGCGGCTGCCTCGCGCTGATGGACGCCGGCGTGCCGATGAAGGCGCACGTCGCCGGTATCGCGATGGGCCTGATCCTCGAAGGTAATCGCTTTGCGGTGCTGACCGACATTCTCGGTGACGAAGATCACCTCGGCGACATGGACTTCAAGGTCGCGGGTACGGAACAAGGCGTGACCGCGCTGCAGATGGACATCAAGATTCAGGGCATCACGAAGGAAATCATGCAGGTCGCGCTCGCGCAGGCGAAGGAAGGCCGCATGCACATCCTCGGCAAGATGACCTCGGCCGTGGCCGGCGCGAACACCCAACTGTCGGAGTTCGCACCGCGCATGATCACGATCAAGATCAACCCGGAAAAGATTCGCGACGTGATCGGCAAGGGCGGCTCGGTGATCCGCGCGCTCACCGAAGAAACCGGCACGACGATCGACATTTCGGATGACGGCGTCGTCACGATCGCGAGCACGAACAGCGAAGGCATGGCCGAAGCGAAGCGTCGTATCGAAGCGATCACGATGGAAGTCGAAGTGGGCCAGGTGTACGAAGGCACCGTGCTCAAGCTGCTCGACTTCGGCGCGATCGTGAACATCCTGCCGGGTAAGGATGGTCTGCTGCATATCTCCGAGATCGCGAACGAGCGCATCAAGGACATCAACGACTATCTGAAGGATGGCCAGCAAGTGAAGGTCAAGGTCATCCAGACGGACGAGAAGGGTCGTGTGCGTCTGTCTGCGAAGGCATTGCTGAACGACGCGCCGCAAGGCGAGCCGACGCCGCAGTAAGGCGGTAGCGGACAAACGGCCGGCCGTGTCATGCGCGCCGGCCGTTTTTCATGCAGGATGGATTGCGTTGCGCATTCGAATCGCAGCGCGGCGCTACGGCAGACGGCAGCAACGGGTAGGTAACGCAATCCAATCTTGGAGTTGACGCAGATGAAAGCGATCGAAATCACTGAATTCGGTGCGCCGGAAGTCCTCAAGCTGGCGGAGCGTCCGACGCCGCAGCTCAAGGCTGGCGAGGTGCTGATCAAGGTGGCGGCATCCGGCATCAATCGTCCGGACGTGTTTCAGCGCAAGGGCGGCTATGCGCCGCCGCCGGGAGCGTCGGATCTGCCGGGGCTGGAGGTGGCGGGCGAGATCGTCGGCGGCACGATCGACGCGAAGAACAACCCGTTTGGTCTGAAGATCGGCGATCGCGTGTGCGCGCTGCTCGCGGGCGGCGGCTACGCGGAATTTGCGGCCGCGCCGCTGCTGCAATGCCTGCCGGTGCCGACGGGGTTGTCGGATATCGAAGCGGCTTCGCTGCCCGAGACTTTTTTCACGGTGTGGAGCAACGTCTTCAATCGCGCGCAGCTCGGCCAGGGCGAGGGCGGTGCGAATGAAACGCTGCTCGTGCAGGGTGGTTCGAGCGGCATCGGCGTGACGGCGATCCAGATTGCGCACGCGCTCGGCTTCCGTGTGTTCGCGACCGCGGGTTCGGACGAAAAGTGCCGCGCGTGCGAAGCGCTCGGCGCCGAACGCGCGATTAACTACAGGACTGAAGATTTCGTCGAAGTCATCAAGTCGCTGACCAACGATCGTGGCGTCGACGTGATCCTCGACATGGTGGCAGGCAGCTACGTGCCGCGCGAATTGTCGGCTCTCGCCGACGGTGGCCGTATCGTACTAATTGCGCTGCTCGGCGGCGCGAAGGCGGAGCTGAACCTGAACGAAGTGTTGCGTCGCCGTCTGACGGTTACCGGTTCCACACTGCGACCACGGCCGATCGAGTTCAAGGCGCAGATCGCCGCGCAACTGAAGGAGCGCGTGTGGCCGCATCTCGAAGCTGGGCGCATCAAGCCGGTCGTGCATCGCGTGTTTCCGGCCGCCCAGGCTGCCGACGCGCATGCGCTGATGGAAAGCGGCACGCACGTCGGCAAGATCGTGTTGACGTGGGGTCAGGAGGCTTGACGTCATCGGTTTGACCCGATCCACCCCACGCAGTAAAATTGCGCGTTTTGCGCGCGCCGGATCAATCCGACGGGCGGGCCGCGAGCGCAGGAACAAACTGCAGCGAGGCGCGAGCGAAGTCCGCCGGCAGCAGGCCGGACTGGCAAGACAGGACAATACGAGACGATGTCGAATCAACAACGAGCCAAACTGGTAGTCGGTAATTGGAAGATGCATGGGCGGCTCGCCGCCAACGCCGCGTTGCTGCAGGCAGTGGCACAGGGCGCCAGTGAATTGCCGGCCGACGTGCGCGTCGGTGTGTGCGTGCCGAGCCTCTATCTCGGGCAGACTCAGTCGCTGCTCGAAGGCAGCCCGGTCGTGTGGGGCGTGCAGGACGTGTCCGCGTTCACGCATGGCGCCTATACCGGCGAAGTGGCTGCGCCGATGGTGACGGACTTCGGCGCCACGTTTGCGATCGTCGGGCACTCGGAGCGCCGCGCGTATCACCGCGAAAGCGCCGAACTGGTCGCGGTGAAAGCGCAGCGTGTGCTCGAGGCGGGTTTGACGCCGATCGTGTGCGTCGGCGAAACGCTCGAAGAACGCGAAGCGGGTTGCACCGAGCAGGTCGTCGGCGGTCAGCTCGACGAGGTGCTCGCGAAGCTGTCGGCTCAGGAAGCGGCTCGCCTCGTCGTCGCGTATGAGCCGGTGTGGGCAATTGGCACCGGCAAGAGCGCATCGGCGGCACAGGCGCAGGCCGTGCATGGGTTCCTGCGCGCACGTCTCGCGGCCAAGGGTGCGGCGGACGTGCCGTTGCTATACGGCGGCAGCGTTAAGCCGGACAACGCGGAAGAACTGTTCCGTCAGCTCGATATCGACGGCGGCCTGATCGGCGGCGCGTCGTTGAAAGATCAGGATTTCCTGGCGATCTGCAAGGCGGCCGCTGCGACCAGCGTGGCTGGTTAAGCTGGGCGTCTCGGCGAGGATGACTCCATTTCGCGCAACACACAGTGTGCGGCGCGGTTAAATAAAGACTCAGGTGAGTGTGATGCTGTATTTGAAAACATTGATTATCGTCGTTCAGTTGTTGTCGGCGTTCGGGGTCATCGGACTTGTGTTGCTGCAGCACGGCAAAGGTGCCGATATGGGCGCGGCTTTCGGCAGCGGCGCGTCGGGTAGCCTGTTCGGTGCGACGGGTTCGGCGAACTTCCTGTCGCGTACCACGGCAGTGCTCGCAGCGCTGTTCTTTGCCACGACACTGGCACTCACTTACCTTGGTGCGTATCACGTGAAGCCGTCGGCAGGCGTGCTGGGCGCGGCAGCTACTGCGCCGGTCGCGGCTTCGCCGGCTGCGGGCTCGGCCCCGGTGGCGGCAGCACCGGCTTCGCCTGCGTCGGTTCCGGCGACGGGCGTGCCGAAATAAATTTTCGGCGGACGTGGTCTTGTGCGTTGAACAATCTGCTTAAGCAAGTTACAATTCAAGTCTTGAAGCGATTCGCGGGTTTTGCAAGTTGTTTTCCCGGATTGCATATAGTGCCGACGTGGTGAAATTGGTAGACACGCTATCTTGAGGGGGTAGTGGCGAAAGCTGTGCGAGTTCGAGTCTCGCCGTCGGCACCAAATGTTATCTAAATGCCAGCCGTTTGCTTCGCTTCGGCTGGCATTTTCACTTCTGGCGTATCGCTGTACGGCTTACGTCATGCGCGTTGAGGAAGTGATTTCGCGTCAGGGGTGCTATGCTCCTGACGGCACTCAGAACCAACCGATTGAGGATTGTCTTGAACCTCGCAGCCTATTTCCCCGTTTTGCTGTTCCTTATTGTGGGCACCGGTTTAGGCGTAGCACTGGTCAGTATTGGCAAGCTCCTCGGTCCCAACAAGCCCGACACCGAGAAAAACGCACCGTACGAGTGCGGCTTCGAAGCATTCGAAGATGCGCGCATGAAATTCGACGTGCGCTACTACCTCGTCGCCATTCTCTTCATCATTTTCGACCTTGAGACCGCATTCCTGTTCCCGTGGGGCGTGGCGTTGCGTGACATCGGCTGGGCTGGTTTCACGGCAATGATGATTTTCCTGCTCGAGTTCCTGCTTGGCTTTGCCTACATCTGGAAGAAGGGCGGCCTCGACTGGGAATGATGGATTAATCGCCGGTTTGCGTGGGTGGCCAGGCTTGCCGCCCCGTCTGGAGTGGAAAGCAAATGAGTATCGAAGGGGTCTTGAAGGAAGGGTTTGTCACCACTACGGCGGACAAACTGATTAACTGGACGCGCACCGGCTCGCTGTGGCCGATGTCGTTCGGTCTTGCGTGCTGCGCGGTCGAGATGATGCATGCGGGCGCTGCCCGTTATGATCTCGACCGTTTCGGCGTGGTGTTTCGTCCGAGTCCGCGTCAGTCGGACGTGATGATCGTCGCCGGCACGCTGTGCAACAAGATGGCGCCCGCTCTGCGCAAGGTCTACGACCAGATGGCAGAGCCGCGGTGGGTGATCTCGATGGGCTCATGTGCGAACGGCGGCGGCTATTACCACTACTCGTACTCGGTGGTGCGCGGCTGCGACCGGATCGTCCCGGTCGACGTGTACGTGCCGGGTTGTCCGCCCACGGCGGAAGCGCTGGTATACGGCGTGATCCAGCTGCAAGCCAAGATTCGCCGCACTAACACCATCGCCCGTCAATAAGGCCAACGCCTCCCCACAATATGGCAAGCAAACTCGAGACCCTGAAAGCGAACCTCGAGGCGGCCTTTGGCGGCCTCCTGTTGAGCGTGACCGAGTCGGTCGGTGAATTGACGATCGTCGTCAAGGCCGGCGACTACCTCAACGTGGCAAAGCGTCTGCGCGACGATCGCTCGCTCGGTTTCGAGCAGTGTGTCGACCTGTGCGGCGTCGATTATCAGACCTATGCCGAAGGCGCTTACGACGGCCCGCGTTTTGCGGCAGTGCTGCATCTGCTGTCGGTACAGAACAACTGGCGTCTGCGGCTGCGCGTGTTCGCGCCGGACGACGACATGCCGATCCTGCCGTCCGTCGTCGATATCTGGAATTCGGTCAACTGGTACGAGCGTGAAGCGTTCGACCTGTACGGCATCGTCTTCGAAGGTCACCCGGACCTGCGCCGCATTCTGACCGACTACGGTTTCATCGGTCATCCGTTCCGCAAGGATTTCCCGGTCTCCGGCTACGTCGAGATGCGTTACGACCCGGAAGAGAAGCGCGTCGTTTATCAGCCGGTGACGATCGAGCCGCGGGAAATCACGCCGCGCGTGATCCGCGAGGATCGCTATGGCGGTCTGAAACACTAAGAGAACGTCATGGCAGAGATCAAGAACTACACGCTCAACTTTGGTCCGCAGCACCCGGCAGCGCACGGTGTGTTGCGTCTCGTGCTCGAACTCGACGGCGAAGTGATCCAACGCGCCGATCCGCACATCGGTCTGCTGCATCGCGCGACTGAAAAGCTCGCCGAAAGCAAGACGTTCATTCAGTCGGTGCCGTACATGGACCGTCTCGACTACGTGTCGATGATGGCCAACGAGCACGGCTACGTGCTCGCCATTGAAAAGCTGCTCGGCATCGACGTGCCGCTGCGCGCGCAATACATTCGTGTGCTGTTCGACGAAGTCACGCGCGTGTTGAATCACCTGATGGGGATTGGCTCGCACGCGCTCGACGTCGGTGCGATGGCGGTGTTCCTGTATGCGTTCCGCGAGCGCGAAGACCTGATGGACGTGTACGAGGCGGTGTCGGGCGCGCGCATGCACGCGGCCTACTATCGCCCGGGCGGCGTCTATCGCGATCTGCCTGACGCAATGCCGCAATACAAGGCGTCGAAGATTCGCAATGCGAAGGCGTTGTCGAAGATGAACGAAAACCGTCAGGGTTCGCTGCTCGACTTCATCGACGACTTCTTTACGCGCTTCCCGAAGTGTGTCGACGAATACGAAACGCTGCTCACCGACAACCGGATCTGGAAGCAGCGTCTGGTTGGTATCGGCGTGGTCAGCCCGGAGCGCGCGCTGCAGCTCGGCATGACCGGCGCGATGCTGCGTGGCTCGGGCATCGAGTGGGATCTGCGCAAGAAGCAGCCGTATGAGGTTTATGACAAGCTCGACTTCGACATTCCGGTCGGCGTGAATGGCGACTGCTATGACCGCTATCTGGTGCGCGTCGAAGAAATGCGCCAGTCCACGCGTATCGCGAAACAGTGCATTGAGTGGCTGCGCAAAAATCCGGGCCCGGTAATGACGGACAATCACAAGGTTGCGCCGCCGTCGCGCGTCGGCATGAAGTCGAACATGGAAGATCTGATCCACCACTTCAAGCTTTTCACCGAAGGCTTCCATGTGCCCGAAGGCGAGGCGTATGCCGCAGTCGAACATCCGAAGGGCGAGTTCGGCATCTATCTGATCTCGGACGGCGCCAACAAGCCGTATCGTTTGAAGATCCGCGCCCCGGGCTATGCGCACCTGTCCGCGCTCGACGAAATGGCGCGCGGCCACATGATCGCCGACGCAGTAACGATCATCGGCACGCAGGACATCGTGTTCGGCGAAATAGATCGCTAGGACGTATTCATCGACGCGCGTCTGCGGTCGTCGCACCGCCACGCGGGTCAAGCAAAGGAACGCCGGGTCTGTCGCAGTATGACGTGAGCGACAGGTTTTCGTTCGGTAGGAATTGAAAGAGTCGTGTCTGAAAATGATCTCAGCTGAAGGCCTGAAAGAAATCGATCGTGCGGTCGCAAAGTACCCCGCGGATCAGAAACAGTCCGCCGTGATGTCGGCGTTGGCCATTGCTCAAACGGAGCATGGCTGGCTGTCGCCCGAACTCATGCAGTTCGTCGCGGATTATCTCGGCATGCCGGCAATCGCCGTGCAGGAGGTAGCGACCTTCTACACGATGTATGAGACCTCGCCGGTCGGCAAGTTCAAGATCACGCTCTGTACGAACCTGCCGTGCCAGCTCGGCCCGGACGGCGGTTCCGAAAGCGCCGCTGAATACCTGAAGCAGAAGCTCGGCATCGACTTCGGCGAAACCACGCCCGATGGCAAATTCTCCCTGAAAGAAGGCGAGTGCATGGGTTCGTGCGGCGACGCGCCGGTGATGCTGGTGAACAACCATCGCATGTGCAGCTTCATGAGCCGCGAGAAGATCGACCAGCTGCTCGAGGAACTTTCGAAATGACGTCTTTACACGATCGTCACATCAAACCGCTGATTCTCGCCGGCCTGAACGGCGACAACTGGCATCTCGAAGACTATGTGGCGCGCGGCGGTTACGCCCAGCTGCGCCGCATCCTGGAAGAAAAGATCGCGCCCGAGCAGGTGATCGCCGACGTCAAGGCGTCGGGTCTGCGCGGCCGCGGCGGCGCGGGCTTCCCGACCGGTCTGAAATGGAGCTTCATGCCGCGTCAGTTCCCGGGCCAGAAGTACCTCGTCTGTAATTCGGACGAGGGCGAGCCGGGTACGTTCAAGGACCGCGACATTCTGCGCTTCAATCCGCATTCGCTGATCGAAGGTATGGCGATCGGCGCGTACGCGATGGGCATCACGGTCGGCTACAACTATATTCACGGCGAAATCTGGGAAGTCTATAAGCGCTTCGAAGAAGCGTTGGAAGAAGCTCGTCGCGCCGGGTTCCTCGGCGACAACATCATGGGCTCTGGCTTTTCGTTTGAGCTGCATGCGCATCACGGTTACGGCGCGTACATCTGTGGCGAAGAAACCGCGCTGCTCGAATCGATCGAGGGCAAGAAGGGGCAGCCGCGCTTCAAGCCGCCGTTCCCGGCGAGCTTTGGCGTGTACGGCAAGCCGACCACGATCAACAACACCGAAACGTTCGCGGCGGTGCCGTTCCTGCTCGCCATCGGCCCGCAGAATTACCTTGAAATCGGCAAGCCGAACAACGGCGGCACGAAGATTTTCTCGGTGTCGGGCGACGTCGAGCGTCCGGGCAATTACGAAATTCCGCTCGGCACGCCGTTCGCGACGCTGATGGAACTCGCCGGCGGCATGCGTGGCGGCAAGAAGATCAAGGCTGTGATTCCTGGTGGTTCGTCGGCGCCGGTGATTCCGGGCGAGATGATGATGCAGACCGACATGGATTACGACTCGATCGCGAAGGCCGGCTCGATGCTCGGCTCGGGCGCAGTGATCGTGATGGACGAGACGCGCTGCATGGTGCGCTCGCTGCTGCGCCTGTCGTACTTCTATTACGAAGAGTCGTGCGGTCAATGCACGCCTTGCCGTGAAGGCACGGGCTGGCTGTATCGCGTCGTTCATCGTATCGAGCATGGTCTCGGCCGCCAGGAAGATCTGGATCTGCTGAACTCCGTCGCGGAAAACATCATGGGCCGCACGATCTGCGCGCTCGGCGACGCGGCCGCGATGCCGGTTCGGGGCATGCTCAAGCACTACTGGGACGAATTCGAATATCACGTCGCCCACAAGCATTGCCTCGTCGGCGGCCATGCCGGCATGGCGGCGGCGCCCGAAACCGTGGCTGCCTGAGTCGGGCCGACAGGTTTGGCTGACGGATAACTACCAGACGAACACCTCAACCGCAGGATTCATCGCCCGAAGCGGGCGATGAACACGCGAACGATTGAGCGGTAACAGGTTAAGGAAGATTGACCATCATGGTTGAACTGGAAATAGACGGCAAGAAAGTCGAGGTGCCTGAAGGCAGCATGGTGATCCAGGCTGCGCATAAGGTCGACACCTACATTCCTCACTTCTGCTATCACAAGAAGCTGTCGATTGCGGCCAACTGCCGGATGTGTCTGGTCGATGTCGAGAAGATGCCGAAGGCCGTGCCCGCGTGCGCGACCCCGGTGTCGGCCGGCATGATCGTGCGCACCAGGTCGGACAAGGCGGTGAAGGGCCAGCAAGCCGTGATGGAATTCCTGCTGATCAACCATCCGCTCGACTGCCCGATCTGCGATCAGGGTGGCGAATGCCAGTTGCAGGATCTGGCCGTTGGTTACGGCAAGTCGTCGTCACGCTATAGCGAAGAAAAGCGCGTGGTGTTCCACAAGAACGTGGGTCCGCTGATCTCGATGGAAGAGATGTCGCGCTGCATTCACTGCACGCGTTGCGTTCGCTTCGGCCAGGAAATCGCCGGGGTGATGGAACTGGGCATGCTGGGCCGCGGCGAGCATGCGGAAATCACATCGTTCGTCGGCAAGACGGTCGACTCCGAGCTGTCGGGCAACATGATCGACCTGTGCCCGGTCGGCGCGCTCACGAGCAAGCCGTTCCGCTACAGCGCCCGTACGTGGGAGCTGTCACGCCGCAAGTCGGTGAGCCCGCACGATTCCGTCGGTGCGAACCTCATCGTGCAGGTGAAGAACAATCGCGTGATGCGCGTTCTGCCGTTCGAAAACGAAGCGATCAACGAGTGCTGGATCTCGGACAAGGACCGCTTCTCGTACGAAGGCCTGAACAGCCCCGAGCGTCTGACCAAACCGATGCTCAAGCAAGGCGGCCAGTGGGTCGAAACCGACTGGCAGACCGCGCTCGAATACGTGGTCAAGGGTCTGAAGGGCATCAAGAGTGACCACGGCGCGAACGCGCTTGCCGCACTGTCGAGCGCGCACAGCACCGTCGAAGAACTGTTCCTGTTGAAGCAGATCGCGCAAGCGGTCGGCACGCCGAACGTCGACTTCCGTCTGCGTCAGTCGGATTTCTCGGCGCCCGTTACTGGCGCGCCGTGGCTCGGCGGCACGATCGCCGATCTGTCGAACGTCGATGCGGCGCTCGTGATCGGCTCGGATCTGCGCCGTGACCATCCGCTGCTCGCCGCGCGTTTGCGCCAGGTCGCACGAGGCGGTTCGGCACTTACGCTGCTCCAGGCTACCAGCGACGACGCGATGATCCCTCAGGCGCAGCGCGTGGTCGCGGCGCCGTCGGCATGGCTCGAGGTGTTGGCAGGCATCGCCGGCGCGGTGGGCGAAGCGAAGGGCGTCGCGCTGCCGGAAGCATTCGCGGGCACGCAGCCGACGGACGCGCACAAGCAGATAGCGAAATCGCTGACTACCGGCGAGCGCCGCGTCGTGCTGCTCGGTAACGAAGCGGTCCGTCATCCGGACTTCGCGGCGATCCACGCCGCGGCGCAATGGATTGCCGAGGCAACCGGTGCAACGCTCGGTTTCCTGACCGAAGCGGCCAATACGGTCGGCGCGCACCTCGTGAACGCGCTGCCGGGCGAAGGCGGTCTGAACGCGCGCGAAGTGTTCGAGCAGCCGCGCAAGGGCTATCTGCTGTTGAATCTCGAGCCGGAATTCGACACGGCCAATCCGGCGCGGGCGCTTGCGGCGCTGAAGCAGGCCGAAATGGTCGTCGTGATGTCGCCGTTCCAGACCGGCGCCGACTATGCCGACGTGCTGCTGCCGATCGCGCCATTCACCGAATCGGGCGGTACGTTCGTCAACGCTGAAGGCACGGTGCAGGCGTTCAACGGCGTCGTGCGTCCGCTCGGCGACACGCGTCCGGCCTGGAAGGTGTTGCGCGTGCTGGGCAGCCTGCTCGGTGCGTCGGGCTTCGAATACGACACGGTCGAAGAAGTGCGTGCGGCCGCGCTCGGCGACGGCGAGTTGAAGTCGCGTCTATCGAACCGCACCAGCGTCGCGGTGACGCGCGGCCAGGCCGCGAAGGCGGCGGAAGGCAAGTTCGAGCGTCTCGCGAACGTGCCGATCTATCATGCCGATGCGCTCGTGCGTCGCGCGGAGTCGCTGCATCTGACCGCGGCGGCCCGTACGGCGAATTCGGTCGGCCTGCCGGCTGCGCTGTTCGACAAACTGGGTTTGAAAGAGGGCGACGCGGTGCGCGTTCGTCAGGGCGAGCAAGCGGTGCAGTTGCCGGCCGTGCGCGATGCGAATCTTGCGGAGACAGTCGTCCGCGTATCGGCGGCTACGCCTGCCGGTGCAGCGCTGGGCAGCCTGTTCGGTGAACTGGTGGTGGAGAAGGCGTAAATGAGCTTGTTCGATACGATCAACTCGGGCGGCGCCCAACTTCTCGGTGTGGCATGGCCCACGGTGTGGGCGCTCGTGCGCATCCTGGTGGTGGCCGTCGCGATCCTGCTGTGCGTCGCTTACCTGATCCTGTGGGAGCGCAAGCTGATCGGCTGGATGCATGTGCGTCTCGGTCCGAACCGCGTCGGTCCCGCCGGGCTCTTGCAGCCGATCGCCGACGTGCTGAAACTGCTGCTGAAGGAAGTGATCCAGCCCGCTCAGGCAAGCCGCTGGATCTACATGATCGCGCCGATCATGGTGGTGGTGCCGGCCTTCGCGGTCTGGGCGGTGATTCCTTTCCAGGCGGGCGCGGTGCTCGGTGACATCAACGCGGGTCTGCTATACGCGATGGCGATCTCGTCGATCGGCGTGTATGGCGTGATTCTGGCCGGCTGGGCGTCGAACTCGAAGTACGCGTTCCTCGGCGCGATGCGCGCCGCCGCGCAGATGGTCTCGTACGAAATCTCGATGGGCTTCGCGCTGGTGGTCGTGCTGATGACGGCCGGCACGCTGAACCTGTCGGGCATCGTCGGCTCGCAGGAGCAGGGCTTCTTCGCCTCGCACGGCCTGAACTTCCTGTCCTGGAACTGGCTGCCGCTGCTGCCGATGTTCGTCGTGTACTTCATCTCGGGCATCGCCGAAACGAACCGCCACCCGTTCGACGTGGTGGAGGGCGAATCGGAAATCGTCGCGGGCCACATGATCGATTACTCGGGTATGGCGTTCGCGCTGTTCTTCCTCGCCGAGTACATCAACATGATCGTGATCTCGGCATTGGCTGCAACACTGTTCCTCGGCGGCTGGAGCGCCCCGTTCGGGTTCCTGTCGTTCATCCCGGGCATCGTCTGGCTCGTCGCCAAGGTTTTCTTCCTGTTGTCGGTGTTCATCTGGGCGCGTGCCACGTTCCCGCGCTACCGCTATGACCAGATCATGCGTCTCGGCTGGAAGATTTTCATTCCGGTCTGCGTGGTGTGGCTCGTGGTGGTCGGCTTCTGGATCATGTCGCCGTTGAACATCTGGAAATAAAGGGCGGACGAACCTATGACCGCAATCCAAAACTTCTTCAAGACTTTCTTCCTCACGGAACTGCTGAAAGGCCTCGCGCTGACCGGACGCTACGCGTTCCAGCGCAAGATCACCGTGCAGTTCCCGGAAGAGAAGACCCCGATCTCGCCGCGTTTCCGCGGTCTGCATGCGCTGCGCCGCTATGAAAACGGCGAAGAGCGCTGCATCGCGTGCAAGCTGTGCGAAGCAGTGTGCCCGGCGCTCGCGATCACAATCGAATCGGAAACGCGCGCGGACAACACGCGCCGCACGACGCGCTACGACATCGACCTGACCAAGTGCATCTTCTGCGGTTTCTGCGAAGAAAGCTGCCCGGTCGATTCGATCGTCGAGACGCACATTCTCGAGTATCACGGCGAGAAGCGCGGCGACCTTTACTTCACGAAGGAAATGCTGCTGGCCGTTGGCGATCGTTACGAAGCAGAAATCGCCGCCAACAAGGCAGCCGACGCACCGTATCGTTGAAGCGTTTTCCCGCTTGCAGCAAATGCGGCAGTAAAAGCAGTAACACGGCCTGCTGTCGGGCCGACCGCCGCGGCCTGAACGCCGCGGCACGGCGCACCTGTGTGGCGGTTCTGGCGGTTTCGTCCGCTTTTGCCAGCCACGGGTGCCAAAGAACAATGCCTGACGATGGCCTAACGATGAACCGGTAATCATGGAATTCACGACCGTACTGTTCTACATCTTCGCGCTGCTCCTGGTGGTTTCAGGGCTGAAGGTGATCACCTCGCGCAACCCGGTGTCGTCCGCACTGTTTCTCGTGCTGGCGTTCTTCAACGCAGCGGCGATCTGGATGCTGCTGGAGGCCGAGTTCCTCGCGATCCTGCTGGTGCTGGTCTACGTCGGCGCGGTGATGGTGCTGTTCCTGTTCGTCGTGATGATGCTGGACGTCAATCTCGACGTGCTGCGCAAGGACTTCAAACGCTTCGTGCCGATGGCCTCGGCGGTGGGCGCGATCATCGTGATCGAAACCGCGCTGATCCTGTGGCACGGCTACGGCGCGACCACCACGGCGCTGCACGACACGGCCGCGGCCGCCGCTGGCATGGGCGACTGGTCGAACACGCGCCTGATCGGCAAGGTCATCTATACCGACTACATCTTCGCGTTCGAAATTGCCGGCCTGATCCTGCTAGTTGCCATCATCGCGGCGATCGCGCTGACCACGAGCCACAAGAAGGACAGCAAGCGTCAGAACGTCAGCGCACAGGTCAAGGTGCGCGTGCAGGACCGCGTGCGCGTTGTGAAGATGCCGTCAGAGAAAACCGCGGCGACCCTCGCTGCGGAACAAGCGGCTGCCGCGGCAGCAGCAGCAGCAGCCGACTCGGCGCCGGCCAAGAACAGCTGAGCGGACAGGAGATAGAAATCATGTTGACCCTTGCCCATTACCTTGTCCTCGGCGCGATCCTGTTTGCGATCAGCATCGTCGGCATTTTCCTGAACCGCCGCAACGTCATCATCATCCTGATGGCGATCGAACTGATGCTGCTCGCGGTGAACACCAATTTCATCGCGTTCTCGCACTACCTGGGCGACGTGCATGGCCAGATTTTCGTCTTCTTCGTGCTGACGGTTGCGGCAGCCGAAGCGGCGATCGGTCTCGCAATTCTGGTGACCCTGTTCCGTAGTCTCGACACGATCAATGTCGAGGATCTCGATCAGCTCAAAGGTTAATTTCAGGAAAAGCGGTTATGTCCACGATACTCAATGAAAACCTGCTGTTGGCAATTCCGCTGGCACCGCTCGCTGGTTCCCTGATTGCGGGGCTGTTCGGCAAGGCGATAGGGCGGGCGGGTGCGCATTCGGTCACGATCCTCGGCGTCGCGATTTCGTTCATCCTGTCGGTCATGGTCTTTTTCCGGGTGATGGACGGCGCGAGCTTCAACGCGACCATTTATCAATGGATGTCAATCGGCAAGACCCAGCTCGAAGTCGGTTTCCTGGTCGACTCGCTGACCGCGATGATGATCTGCGTGGTGAACTTCGTGTCGCTGATGGTGCATATCTACACGATCGGCTACATGGCCGACGACGACGGCTACCAGCGCTTCTTCTCGTACATCTCGCTGTTCACGTTCTCGATGCTGATGCTCGTGATGAGCAACAACTTCCTGCAGCTGTTCTTCGGCTGGGAAGCGGTGGGTCTCATGTCGTACCTGCTGATCGGCTTCTACTTCAAGCGTGAGAGTGCGATCTACGCGAACATGAAGGCGTTCATCGTGAATCGCGTCGGCGACTTCGGTTTCCTGCTCGGCATCGGTTTGCTGTTCGCGTTCGCCGGCTCGATGAACTACGGCGAAGTCTTCGCGAAGCGTACCGAACTCGCGGCGCTGAACTTCCCGGGTACCGACTGGGGCCTGCTGACGGTGGCTTGCATCTGCCTGTTCATCGGCGCGATGGGTAAGTCGGCTCAGTTCCCGCTGCACGTGTGGCTGCCGGACTCGATGGAAGGCCCGACGCCGATCTCCGCGCTGATTCACGCGGCGACCATGGTGACGGCGGGTATCTTCATGGTCACGCGCATGTCGCCGCTCTTCGAACTGTCGGATACGGCGCTGTCGTTCGTCATGGTTATCGGTGCGATTACCGCGCTGTTCATGGGTTTCCTCGGGATCGTCCAGAACGACATCAAGCGTGTGATCGCTTATTCCACGCTGTCGCAGCTCGGTTACATGACGGTCGCGCTCGGCGCGTCGGCATATTCGGTCGCCGTGTTTCACCTGATGACGCACGCGTTCTTCAAGGCGCTGCTGTTCCTCGGCGCGGGTTCGGTGATCATCGGCATGCATCACGATCAGGACATGCGCAACATGGGCGGCCTGCGCAAGTACATGCCGATTACGTGGATCACGTCGCTGATCGGTTCGCTCGCGCTGATCGGCACGCCGTTCTTTTCGGGCTTCTACTCGAAAGACTCGATCATCGACGCGGTGAAACTGTCGCATCTGCCGGGCTCGGGTTTCGCATACTTCGCGGTGGTCGCAAGCGTGTTCGTGACCGCGTTGTATTCGTTCCGTATGTATTTCATGGTGTTCCACGGTGAGGAGCGCTTCCGCAATCCGAAGCACCCGGAATCGCCGATGGGCGCGGAGGCCGAGTCGCATGGGCATGACGCGCACGGCCACGACGACCATGGTCATGGTCACGACGACCACGCTCACGAGCCGCACGAAACGCCGTGGGTCGTGTGGGTGCCGCTCGTGCTGCTGGCGATTCCGTCGATCGTGATCGGCGCGATCGGCGTCGGTCCGATGCTGTTCGGCGACTTCTTCCAGCACGGCGTCGCGTTCGACAAGGTGATCTACATCGGCGAGAACCATCCGGCGCTGCATGAGATGACCGAAGAATTCCACGGCTGGGCGTCGATGGGTCTGCACTCGGTGTCGGGCCTGCCTGTTTGGCTCGCGCTCGCAGGCGTGGTGGTCGCATGGTTCCTGTATCTGGTCCGTCCGGATCTGCCCGCTGTCGTCAAGCGCGCATTCGGCCCGATCTACACGTTGCTCGATAACAAGTACTACATGGACAAGATCAACGAAGTCGTGTTTGCGCGAGGCGCGGTGGCCATTGGCCGGGGTCTGTGGAAGGAAGGCGACGTGGTCGTGATCGACGGCATCGTCAACGGCAGCGCACGCTTTATCGGCTGGTTCGCGAGCGTGATCCGCTTCCTCCAATCCGGCTACATCTACCACTACGCGTTCGCCATGATCATCGGCATGCTGGGGCTCCTGACCCTGTTCGTAACGCTCGGCGGCAAATAAAGGCGAGGGACACCCATGCACGCTTATCCGATTCTGAGCATCGCGATCTGGTTGCCGATCTTCTTCGGTCTGCTGGTCCTCGCGATCGGCAACGACGAGAACCCCGCCCCCGCGCGCTGGATTTCGCTGATCGGCTCGGTTCTGAGCTTCCTCGTCACGCTGCCACTGATCACCAGCTTCGATTCGAGCACCGCCGAGTTGCAGTTCGTCGAGCAGGCGAACTGGATCGAGCGCTTCCACATCACGTATCACCTCGGCGTGGACGGCATTTCGATGTGGTTCGTTGCGTTGACCGCGTTGATCACGGTGATCGTCGTGATCGCGGCGTGGGAAGTGATCACGAAGAACGTCGGCCAGTACCTCGCGGCCTTCCTGATCCTGTCGGGCATCATGGTCGGCGTGTTCAGCGCGGCCGACGGCCTGTTGTTCTACGTGTTCTTCGAAGCGACACTGATCCCGATGTACATCATCATCGGCGTGTGGGGCGGGGCGAACCGCGTGTACGCGGCATTCAAGTTCTTCCTGTACACGCTGGCGGGCTCGCTGCTGATGCTGGTTGCGCTGATCTATCTGTACAACCAGACCGGCTCGTTCGACATCGCCACGTGGCAGCACGCGCAGATAGCGATGACGCCGCAGGTGCTACTGTTTATCGCGTTTTTCCTGGCCTTCGCGGTGAAGGTGCCGATGTGGCCGGTGCACACGTGGTTGCCGGACGCGCACGTGGAAGCGCCGACCGGCGGCTCGGTCGTGCTGGCCGCGATCATGCTGAAGCTCGGTGCGTACGGTTTCCTGCGCTTCTCGCTGCCGATCACGCCTGATGCGAGCCATTTCCTCGCACCGGTCGTCATCACGCTGTCGCTGATCGCGGTGATCTACATCGGTCTCGTCGCGATGGTGCAGGCCGACATGAAGAAACTGGTCGCGTATTCGTCGATCGCGCACATGGGCTTTGTCACGCTCGGCTTCTTTATCTTCAATCAGCTCGGCGCGGAAGGCGCGATCGTGCAGATGATCTCGCACGGTTTCGTGTCGGGCGCGATGTTCCTGTGCATCGGCGTACTGTACGACCGCATGCACTCGCGTCAGATCGCCGATTACGGCGGCGTCGTCAACGTGATGCCGAAGTTCGCGGCGTTCGTCATGCTGTTCGCGATGGCGAATTGCGGCTTGCCGGGCACTTCCGGTTTCGTCGGCGAATTCATGGTGATTCTGGCTTCCGTCCAGTACAACTTCTGGATCGCGAGTGGCGCGGCAGTCACGCTGATTCTCGGCGCGGCCTACACGCTGTGGATGTACAAGCGTGTGTACTTCGGCGCGGTCGCGAACGACCATGTGAAGAACCTGCTCGACATCGACCGTCGCGAATTTTTCATGCTGGCTGTGCTCGCCGCACTGACGCTGTTCATGGGCCTGTACCCGAAGCCCTTTACCGATGTGATGCACGTATCCGTGGAAAACCTCCTCTCCCACGTTGCCCAATCGAAGCTGCCGTTGCCTCAGTAACGACGAGCGGAGGAATTTAAGACCATGCAAAACGCCCCTATGACTGCTCTGTTGCCCGACGCACTGGTGATGTTCGCCATTGTCATCGCGTGGCTCAACGACACGTTCGTCGGCCAGGAGGGTCGCCGTACCACGTATTTCATCGCGTTTTTCTCGACGCTCGTCGCCGGGATCTGGTTCGCGATCAATGCGTTCGACCCGCAAGTGCATTACTTCTTCGATCACATGTACGTGGTCGATCCGTTCGCCAATGTGATGAAGGCAGTGGTGTCGCTCGGCTATGCGGTGACGATCGTTTATTCGCGTCGCTACCTCGAAGACCGTAGCCTGTTCCGCGGCGACTTCTTCCTGCTCGGCATGTTCTCGCTGCTCGGCCAGATCGTGATGATCTCGGGCAATAACTTCCTGACGCTGTATCTCGGTCTGGAACTGATGTCGCTATCGCTGTACGCGGTGATCGCGCTGCGTCGCGAAGTGGCGTCGTCGAACGAAGCGGCGATGAAGTACTACGTGCTCGGCGCGCTGGCTTCCGGCTTCCTGCTATACGGTGTTTCGATGCTGTATGGCGCGACCGGCTCGCTCGACCTGAACGAAGTGTTCAAGGCGATCAGCACGAGCCACTACGATCCGACCGTGCTGCTGTTCGGCGTCATCTTCATCGTGGCGGGCGTGGCGTTCAAGATGGGTGCGGTGCCGTTCCATATGTGGGTGCCTGACGTGTACCAGGGCGCACCGACGGCGATGACGCTCATCGTCGGCGGCGGCCCGAAGGTCGCGGCGTTCGCGTGGGGTCTGCGTTTCCTCGTGATGGGCCTGCTGCCGCTGGCGGTCGAATGGCAGCAGATGCTGGTGATTCTGGCGGCGCTGTCGCTGATCGTCGGCAACATCACCGGGATCGTGCAGCGCAACGTCAAGCGGATGCTCGCGTATTCGGCGATCTCGAACATGGGCTTCGTGCTGCTCGGCCTGCTCGCCGGCGTGGTCGACCAGAAGACCACGGGCGCCGCGAACGCGTACGGCTCGGCGATGTTCTACAGCATCGTCTACCTGATCACGACGCTCGGCACCTTCGGCGTCATCATGCTGCTCGCGCGCCGCGACTTCGAAGCGGACACGCTGGAGGACTTCAAGGGCCTCAATCAGCGCAGCGCGGTATTCGCGTTCGTGATGATGATCATGATGTTCTCGCTCGCGGGTATTCCGCCGGCAGTCGGCTTCTATGCGAAGCTCGCCGTGCTGCAAGCGACGATGAACGCCGGCCTGACCTGGCTCACTGTGCTCGCCGTGATCACGTCGCTGTTCGGCGCGTTCTACTACCTGCGTATCGTCAAGCTGATGTACTTCGACGAGCCGCAAGACAAGTCGCCGATCGTGGCGGACACGAGCACGCGCGCGTTGCTCGCGTTGAACGGCGTCGCCGTGCTGGTGCTCGGTATCGTGCCGGATCCGCTGTTGCGCGCCTGCTTGCAGGCGATCCAGCACACGCTGCTGCTCTGATGTCCGCTGCGGGCTGGTTTATCGTGCTGTTGGCGCTGGTCGGCGCCAACCTGCCGTTCCTGAATCAGCGCCTCTTCGCCGCGGTGCCGTTGAAAGCGGCGAAGAAAAGCGCCTGGCTCCGGATTGCCGAATTGATCGTGCTGTATTTCGTGGTCGGCGCGCTGGGCTTTTTGCTCGAAGCGCGCGCGGGAAATCGCTTCGAGCAGGGCTGGCAGTTCTACGCGATCACGTTCGCGCTGTTCGTCGTGTTCGCTTTCCCCGGCTTTACCTTCCAATATCTCGTCAAACGCCGCTGACGGCGTCCCGCCGTCGCGCGCGCCTGACTGTTCTGAGGTCCGCACATGGCTGAGCTTCCCAATCACGACGCCGCGCTAACCGAGACTTGTATCGACAGCAAGACGGTCCATCAAGGTCCGTTCATGACGGTCAAGTACGATACGGTCCGACTGCCCGACGGCAAACAGGCAACGCGCGAATACGTTCAGCATCCGGGCGCCGTCATGGTGATCCCCTTGTTCGACGACGCTCGCGTGCTGCTCGAAAGTCAGTATCGCTATCCGATGGGCAAGGTGATGGTCGAATATCCGGCCGGCAAGCTCGACCCGAACGAGGGCGCGCTGGCCTGCGCGGTCCGGGAACTGCGCGAGGAAACCGGCTATACCGCGCGCGAGTACGTGTACCTGACTCGGATTCACCCGATCATTTCTTACTCGACCGAATTCATTGATATCTATCTCGCGCGGGGCTTGACCGCGGGTGAGCGCAACCTCGATGAAGGCGAGTTTCTCGAACTTTTCACCGCGACCGTGGAGCAGGTATCCGAGTGGGTGCGCACGGGCAAGATCACCGATGTGAAGACGATCATCGGTACCTTCTGGCTCGAGAAAGTGCTGTCGGGTACGTGGCCGACCGAGGCGCCCGAAACGGTATAAGTTCGCGTCTGCCCGGTAGCTGATCCGCGTTGCAGGTGAACGGAGCCCCTGTTGGTCGATGACCGGCAGGGGCTTTTCATTGGCTTCGCGGTTTCTTTCTGGCTCGAAAAATAAGCCGTCTCCTATGCCATCTGGCTAGCTCGTCGTGGCGCCGGCGGCCGGCTAATATGAACCTCTCGATCACCGAATTCGTCGTCGATTCTGTTTTGGATGACTGAGGTTAAAGATCGCAGTGATCTCATTTCTGCTCCAGCACAGGTTGTCAATTGACAACCTGTGCTGGAGCGACTAAATTGGAGGTCTCGATGGTTCGAGCAAGGCACATGAAGAAAGAGGTCGAGGCCGCATTGGCATACGCGGAGCAGCACGGCTGGCGCGTTCAGGACGGCGGAAGAGGTCATGCGTGGGGAAAAATCCATTGCCCGTACAGAGACGCCGAATGTCGTTGCGGGGAGTTCTGTATATCGAGCGTCTGGAGCACGCCGAAGAATGCCGGCAAGCACGCCAGGCACTTGCGGCGCATCGTCGGCAACTGCACGGCACGGCGCTAGTGGGTTCGTAGGTATCACGCAGGTATCAAGCAGGTATCAAGCAGGTATCAAGCAGGAATCGCAACAACCTGGGCTCAACGAAGACAGGAGTAACGTATGGAATATGTGTTCACGTTGAAATACCGCCTCGCCGCGGAAGAATGCGATGCAGACGCAATCGTCGAGCGGTTGGGCGAAGCGGGGTGCGACGACGCCACGATTGGCGTCGGGCAACCCGGCCGCCTCGGGCTGCTTTTCACCCGTGAAGGCGCGAGCGCGCTCGCGGCTGTCACCAGCGCGCTCAAGGACGTGAAAGGTGCGGTGCCGTCCGCGCGGCTGGTCGAGGCGGGACCTGACTTCGTAGGGCTGACCGACGTGGCCGAGGTGGCCGGCGTGTCGCGGCAAAACATGCGCAAGCTGATGCTGAACAACGCAATCGACTTCCCGTCACCGGTCCACGAAGGCAGTGCGTCGGTCTGGCATCTGGCGGACGTGCTCGAATGGCTGACCGCGCGCGGCGGGTACGAGATTGAGGTCGGTGTGGCGGATGTCGCAAAACTCGCGAAGCAGATCAATCTGACGAAGGAGGCCCGTCAGATTGAACCGCGTGTGAGCCGTCAACTGAGCAATCTCGTGGCGTAGCAGTGCGCCGCAAGCGGGCCGTAGAGCGGAGCAGATGTGGCACCGCTTACTAGCCGGGCCGCCTTCGGCAGCACCTGCCGTAAAGCGTTAAAATCGCCCACCCGCGTCATATTCCCTTGCGGCCGCTGGCGGTTGCGCGTCGGCTCTAAAGCTTTGCGAACGATCGTTCACAAATTTCCATTTTGCGCTAAACTGGCACGCAAGCCCTGATTCCACATGAAGGTCCTCGATTTACAGTGTCCGCATGGCCATCGGTTTGAAGGCTGGTTCGCTTCGACCGATGACTTCGAGTCGCAGCAGTCCCGCAAGCTCGTCGAATGTCCGATCTGCGGCGCGAACGAGGTGAGCCGTTTGCCTTCGGCACCGCGTCTGAATCTGTCGGGCGCGACCGACTCCAAGGCGCCGGCGGGCGTGGAGCAAATGCAGGCGCACCTGATGCGCGCGCTGCGCGAGGTACTGGAGAAGACGGAGAACGTGGGCGACCGCTTCGCCGAGGAAGCACGACGCATTCACTACAACGAAGCGCCTGTGCGCAGTATTCGCGGTGTCACGACACCGGAGGATGCGCGTGCCTTGGTCGAGGAAGGCATCGAAGTGATGCCGCTGCCGGTCCCAGCTGCGCTGAAGGAACCACTGCAATAGCGCGGTGGCTCCAGGCGGCCGGGCGGTGGCGGCCAGGAGACACTACGCATGAATCTGGACTATTCCCCCGCTGAAGACGCGTTCCGCGCCGACATCCGCGCCTGGCTCGAAGCAAATCTGCCTCGCGAGCTGAGCGACAAGGTTCTCAATCACAAACGGCTTTCCCGCGAAGACTTCGCAAGCTGGCACAGGCTGCTCGGCACGCGAGGCTGGTCGGCAGTCGCGTGGCCGCGCGAATACGGCGGCCCCGGCTGGGACGCGACGCAACGACATATCTGGGAAGAAGAGTGCGCGCGTATCGGCGCACCTTCCGTGCTGCCTTTCGGTGTGTCGATGGTTGCGCCGGTGCTGATGAAGTACGGTAACGAGGCGCAGAAGCGCCACTATCTGCCGCGTATCCTCGACGGCACGGACTGGTGGTGTCAGGGCTACTCGGAACCGGGATCGGGCTCCGACCTTGCGTCGCTGCGCACCCGCGCGGAGCGCGTCGGTGATCATTACGTGGTCAACGGCCAGAAGACCTGGACCACGCTCGGCCAGCACGCCGACATGATGTTCTGCCTCGTGCGCACCGACAGCGGCGCCAAAAAGCAGGAGGGCATCTCGTTCCTGCTGATCGATATGAAAACCCCGGGCATCACGGTGCGGCCCATCATCACGCTCGACGAAGATCACGAAGTCAACGAGGTGTTCTTCGAGGACGTCAAAGTGCCGGACGACAATCTCGTCGGCGAAGAAAATCGCGGCTGGACGTATGCGAAATATCTGCTCGGCCACGAGCGTACCGGCATTGCGCGAGTCGGAGCGTCGAAGCGTGAGCTGGCGTTTCTGAAGCGTGTCGCGCTGCATCAGAAAAAGAACGGCAAGCCGCTGCTGCACGATCCGGTGTTTGCGGCGAAGGTAGCGAGTCTCGAAATCGAGTTGATGGCGCTGGAAGTCACCGTGCAACGGGTGGTAGCCAACGAGGCGGGCGGTCGCGGCCCGGGCCCGGAAGCGTCGATGCTGAAGATCAAGGGCACGGAAGTGCAACAGGGGCTCACCGAGCTGATGTTCGAAGCAATCGGCCCGCTGGCCGCGCCGTTCGACGTGCCGTTCCTCGAAGGCGAACGCGAGCACAGTCTTGCCGGCGACGACGATGCCGCGCCGCTTGCCGCGTACTACTTCAACTTCCGCAAGACGTCGATTTACGGCGGCTCGAACGAAATTCAAAAGAACATCATCGCGCAGATGATTCTCGGACTTTGAGGGGGGCGCATGGACTTCACTTTCAACGACGAACAACAGCAATTTGCCGATGCGCTGCGCCGCTATCTCGACAGGAGCTACGGCTTCGAAGCGCGCCAGCAGATCGTGCGCTCGGAGGCGGGCGTATCGGCTGTGCACTGGGCCGCATTCACCGAACTGGGGCTGACCGCGTTGCCGGTGCCCGAAACGCAGGGCGGCTTCAACGGTGGTCCGATCGACATGCTCGTGGTCATGCAGGAGCTCGGCCGCGCGCTCGTCGTCGAGCCGTTTTGGGCGACCGCGGTCGGCATCGAAGCGCTGCGCCTTGCCGGCACCGGCGACGGCGAAGATGCCGCGCTGCTCGAACGGGCCGCCCAGGGCGAAGCCAGGCTGGCCGTGGCGTTTCACGAGCCGCATGCGCGCTACGATCTGTTCGACGTCGCGACGACCGCGAGCGGGCAGGGTGCGCAGCACGCGCTGAGCGGCACCAAATCGGTCGTGCTGCACGGCGCGCAGGCGGACCACTGGATCGTGCCGGCGCGCCTCGATGGCGAGATCGCACTCTTTGTCGTCGCGCGTGACGCGGCCGGCGTCACGCTCACCGAGTACCGCACGATCGACGGTCAACGCGCCGCGACGCTCGAATTCAATGGCACGCCCGCGCGCCGGCTCGCCGGCGAACACGGGGGGGCGGCAACCCTCGAGCAGATCGCCGACTACGGCACGCTGCTGCTGTGCGCGGAAGCGCTCGGCGCGCTCGACGCGCTCAATCACGCCACCGTCGAGTACACCAAAACGCGCCAGCAGTTCGGCCAGCCGATCGCGCGTTTCCAGGCGTTGCAGCATCGCATGGTCGAGATGCTGATCCACGCGGAGCAGGCGCGCTCGATCACGTATCTGGCTGCGATGCGCTACGCGAGTGAAGACGCGAACGAGCGCCGTCGAGCGATCTCCGCGGCAAAAGTTCGGGTCGGCCAGGCCGCGCGTTTCGTTGGTCAACAGGCGGTGCAGTTGCACGGCGGCATGGGTGTCACGAACGAAGTGGCGGCCGCGCACCTGTTCAAGCGCCTCGCGATCATCGAGACCACGCTTGGCGACGTCGATCATCATCTCGCGCGGTTTGCCACGCTGCCCGGATTTGCGGTCGCCGAAGACTGATCGGGCCGTTCCACCGGACAAAGGAGGTGCACGATGAAAATCAGTTTCGAAGACATGGAAGTGGGCTCGAGCCGCGAAATCGGCAAGCACATGTTCACGCGCGAGGAGATTGTCGAGTTCGCGCAGAAGTTCGATCCGCAACCGTTTCATCTCGACGAAGCCGCCGCGGCCGAATCGCCATTCCGCGGCCTCGTCGCGAGTGGTTGGCACACCTGCTCGGTAATGATGGGCATGCTCGTGCGCAAGGTACTGGCGGATTCGACATCGATGGGTTCGCCCGGGATCGACGAGATCCGCTGGCTCAAGCCGGTACGAGTCGGCGACACGATCACGATGATGAACGTCATCGTCGACAAGCGCGTGTCGCAGAGCAAGCCGGATCGCGGCATCGTGTCGACACGCTGGGAGGGCATCAATCAGCACGGCGAAACGGTGATCACCGTGCGCTCGAACGGCATGTTCGGCCTGCGCAATCCGGGAGCGGCGGCATGACGGCGAGCGCGGCGACGCTAGTCGCTTTCGACAATGCGGGTGCTTTGCGCGCGCTCATCGGCGCCGAGCCGCTCGTCAGCGAATGGCTGAGCGTCGATCAGGAGAGGGTCAACCGTTTCGCCGAGGCAACCGGCGATCATCAGTGGATTCACATCGATCCCGAGCGGGCCAAACGCGAATCGCCGTTTGGCGGCCCGGTCGCGCATGGGTTTTTGACGCTGTCGCTGATTCCGGCTTTGCTCGGCAAAACGGTGAAGATCGAGCAGCGCATGGGAGTCAACTATGGCTTGAACCGCGTGCGTTTCATGTCGCCGGTACTCGTGGGGTCGTCGCTGCGCGGGAAGTTCGCCGTCGAGTCGGTGACCGACGTCGACAACAGCGGCGTGCAACTCGCGTGGAACGTGATGCTGGAGCGTCAGGGCAGCAAACGACCGGTGTGCGTCGCGGAGTTCATCACGCGGCATTATTTCTAGCGTTTTCCCTTCGCAGACGAAATGAAAAAGCGCGAGCCGGCAGGCATGCCGCTCGCGCTTTCTGTTTGTATCGAGCCGCGTCAGCGAGACGGCCGAAACTAGTGTTTCGCGTACTGCGTCGCGCCAAACAGGATCTCTTTCGCCTTGTCGTCCATCAGCGGCGCGCGCGCCGACGCCAGCACGTCGACGCCGCGCACCACCGCCGGCCGCGCAGCGATCTCTTCATGCCAGCGCTTCACGTTCGGCAACGTATCGAGCTCGATGCCCTGATTTTTCCACGAACGGGTCCACGGAAACGCGGCGATGTCCGCGATCGTATAGTCGTTGCCGGCCAGGTAACGCGTCTTGCCGAGTTGCGTGTCCATCACGCCGTACAGACGTCGCGCCTCATTGGTGTAGCGATTGACCGCGTATTCGATCTGCTCGGGTGCATACACGCGGAAGTGATGCGTTTGCCCCAGCATCGGACCGAGGCCGCCCATCTGGAACATCAGCCATTGCAGTGCCGCGTAGCGCGCGGCCGGATCGCTCGGTAGAAACTTGCCGGTTTTCTCGGCCAGATAAATCAGGATCGCGCCCGATTCGAATAGCGCGAAAGGCCGGCCGTCGGCGCCTTTCGGACCTTCGGAATCGACGATCGCGGGAATCTTGTTGTTGGGACTGATGGCGAGAAATTCCGGCTTGAACTGGTCGCCGGCACCGATGTTCACGGCATGCACGTTGTAGGGTAGGCCCGTTTCCTCGAGCATGATATGAATCTTGTGGCCGTTCGGGGTCGCCCAGCTATAGACGTCGATCATCCTGGCTCCTTTGTTCGTCGAAGCGGCGCCGCAAAGAGGGCGCCGCCGTTGCCGAAAATTAGAGCATAGATCGCGCGACGCTGCTTGCCGCGGGCTCAGTCCCCACGCTCACACCGAGCCGAAGCACTCAAACGCGTGTGACCGGCATCTCAACGCGAGCCGCCGCGCCCGCATCCATATGACGCGCAAGTTCGAGCTTGGCGATCGCGTTGCGATGCACTTCGTCGGGGCCGTCGGCGAAACGCAGCGTGCGCGCCGACGCATAGGCATACGCGAGCGGAAAATCGTCGCTGACGCCGCCGCCGCCATGAGCCTGAATTGCCCAGTCGATCACCTGACACGCCATGTTCGGCGCGACCACCTTGATCATCGCGATCTCGCCGCGCGCGCCCTTGTTGCCGACGGTATCCATCATGTACGCGGTCTTCAGCGTGAGCAGACGCGCCTGCTCGATCATGCAGCGCGCCTCGGCGAGACGCTCCTGCGTGACCCCTTGCGACGCCACCGGCTTGCCGAACGCGACACGTTGCAGCGAGCGCTTCGCCATCAATTCGAGCGCGCGTTCGGCGAGACCGATCAGGCGCATGCAGTGGTGGATGCGTCCCGGGCCGAGACGGCCTTGCGCGATCTCGAAGCCGCGGCCTTCGCCGAGCAGCATGCTGGTAGCGGGCACGCGCACGTTGTCGAGTGTGATCTCCATGTGGCCGTGCGGCGCGTCGTCGTAACCGAACACCGTGAGCGGGCGATGCACGGTGATGCCGGTGGCGTCGGCGGGCACGAGGATCATCGACTGCTGCTGATGGCGCGGCGCGTCGGGATCGGTCTTGCCCATCACGATATAGACCTTGCAGCGCGGATCGCCCGCGCCCGACGACCACCACTTGTGACCGTTGATCACGTAATGGTCGCCATCGCGCACGATGCTGGTCTGGATGTTCGTCGCATCCGACGACGCGACCTCCGGCTCCGTCATCAGAAACGCCGAACGGATCTGTCCTTGCAGCAGCGGTTCGAGCCACTCGCGCTTGTTCTCTTCGCTGCCGTAGCGCTCGATCGTCTCCATGTTGCCGGTGTCCGGCGCGTTGCAGTTGAACACTTCCGGCGCCCACGGCACGCGGCCCATGATCTCGCACAGCGGCGCATATTCGAGATTCGTCAGGCCCGCGCCGCGCTCCGATTGCGGTAGGAACAGATTCCATAGACCGGCGTCGCGCGCCTTCTGCTTGAGTTGCTCGACCAGTTCGGTCGGCACCCACGCGTTGCCGTTCTGGCGGTTGCGCGCGATCTCCGCATAGAACGCCTGTTCGTTCGGGTAAATGTGCTCGTCGAAAAAGGCGAGCAGCTTTTCGCGCAACGCCTGGACCTTCGGGGTGTAATCGAAATTCATCTTGGACCTCGCGGGTAACGGACTGCGAATGATGGGGAGCAGGGCGCGCCCTTGTGTCTAGAGAACCTTCTGCGCATAGCGCCAGGCGAGTTCGGCCATCGGCTTCGCGCGCCGGCCGGCGTCGAGCGCCTGCGCGTTCGATGCGGTACCGTCGACGACGCGCTTCATGATCCCTTGCAGGATCGCTGCGATGCGGAACATGTTGTAGGCCAGATAGAAATTCCAGTCGCCACGAATCTCGAAACCGGTGCGTTGGCAATAGCGCTCGACGTACCGCGCTTCATCGGGAATGCCGAGCGCGGCCCAATCGAGTCCCGCGATGCCGCGGAACTGCGTGGGGTCGACATGCCACGCCATGCAGTGGTAAGCAAAGTCGGCGAGCGGATCGCCGAGCGTCGACAGTTCCCAGTCGAGCACCGCGAGCACGCGCGGCTCGTTGCGATCGAAAATCAGATTGTCGAGCCGGTAGTCGCCATGCACGACCGACACGCGCTCGTTCGTTTCGGCCGGCATATGCTGCGGCAGCCATTCGATCAGCCGGTGCATCGCGTCGATCGGCTCGGTCTCGGACGCCAGATACTGCTTGCTCCAGCGGCCGATCTGGCGCGCGAAGTAATTGCCTGGCTTACCGTAGTCGGCGAGGCCGGCGGTGGCGGCGTCGACACTGTGCAACGCCGCGATCACGCGATTCATTTCGTCGTAGATCGCCGCACGCTCGGTGGGCGTCATGCCGGGCAGCGATTGATCCCACAGCACGCGACCTTCCACGAACTCCATCACGTAGAACGCGCGACCGATCACGCTTTCGTCCTCGCACAGCGCGAGCATGCGTGCGACCGGCACGTCGGTGTCGGCGAGCGCGTGCATCACGCGGTATTCGCGTTCGATCGCATGCGCGGACGGCAGCAGCTTCGCCGCGGGTCCGGGCTTCGCGCGCATCACGTACGCGCGCGACGGCGTGATCAGCTTGAACGTGGGATTGGATTGTCCGCCCGCGAATTGCTCGAGCGTGAGCGGCCCCTCGAATCCGCCGACATGTCCGGCCAGCCACGCGGCGAGCGCGTCGTTGTCGAAGCGTTGCCGCTCGTTGACCGGGCGGGTGCCCTCGAAAGCCGAGTAGTCCTGTCTGCGTGCGGGTTCGCCGGTCTGCGTGGCTTGCGCCATGTGTCTCCTCCAGTTCGGTGTCAGCTACGCTGGTATCGGATGAACTGTGCGTAGAGCATTTCCATCGTGGTGTTGCGAACGTCGCGATGCAACGGCGACGGCGGTGAATAGTTGAGCATGCGCAGCACCCAGTCGCGCGGCGCGGCGCCGACGTCGAGCGCATTGATGCAGCCGGTCGCCTGCGCCAGATGACCGAAGAACGTGCGGCCGCCGGCCGTCAGCGCGTGCGACAGGATCGCGCGATTGACGCCGCCGTGCAGCACCAGCAACGCGGTGTCCCACGACGTGTCTTCGCGCAGCGCCGTGACGGCCGGCAGAACGCGATCGAACAGATCGCCGATCGTTTCGCCGTCGAGAAAGCGCATGCTCTCCGGCACGATGCCGTCGAACACGCCGAGAAACGCGGCCTCGATATCGCTCGGCGGAATGCCGCCGAGCCGTCCGCCGCGAATTTCTCGCCACGCGGGCTCGATTTCGGGCTCGATCTGCTGACCCGTTTCGGCAAGCACGCACCGCGCGGTTTCTATCGTGCGCGGCAAGCCGCTGACGATCACGCGGTCAAAGCGCACCTGCTGTTCGGCGAACACGCGGCCCGCCGCGCTCGCCTGCTCGCGGCCGTTCGCGTTCAGCGGCACGGTTTCAGGATCGATCGCGCGGCCGGAGTCGTCGAAGTAGGTGACGTCGCCGTGACGCATCAGGAAGATGCGGCGCCGTTTCGGCAGTTGGTAGTCGGGCATGTCGGGCGGCTCTCTTGTGGCTTATTTGAAGATCGGCGCTCGTTTTTCGAGGAACGCGGTGATGCCTTCGAGACCGTCGCGATGATGCAGCGACGCGACGAAGTTATCTCGCTCGGCGACCAGATGATCCGCGAGCGGCTGCGTACCGGCCGCGGCGATCAGCCCCTTGACGCGCGCGACCGAATTGGGCGAAATCGCGCCGAGCTCGTCGGCCCAGGCGAGCGCGTTATCGAGCGCGGTGCCGGCTTTGGTGAGCCGGTTGACGACGCCGAGTTCGTGCAGACGCGCGGCGCCGATCGGCTTGGCTTCGATCAGTACCTCGGTGGCCAGCTGGCGCGGCAGCGCCTCGGCGAGAAACCACGAGCCGCCGCCGTCGGGCGTCAGACCGACGCGCGCGTAGGACATCGCGAATTTGGCGTTGTCCGCGGCGACGATCAGATCGCAGGCGAGCGCGAGCGAAAATCCGGCGCCTGCCGCCGCGCCTTCCACCGCGGCAATGACCGGCTTCGACGATAGCCGCAGTGCCGAAATCCATTGAGCGAGCATGTCGATGCTATCGGCTTGCACGGAGGGATCTTTGGCGCGATTTTCGAGCAGGCGGTTCAGGTTGCCGCCCGCGCAAAAGAAGTTATCGGCGCCGGTGATCACGACGGCGCGAATCGACGGATCGCGCTCGACGGTATCGAATGCCTCGATGCCCGCGGCGTACATGTCCGGATGCAGCGCGTTGCGCGCACCGGGGTTCGACAGCGTGAGGACCAGCGTGGATTCGCTGCTGGCCGGGCGTGAAGCGAGCAGGGCGGCGCTCATGATTGGGTCTCCGTTGGGATGTCGGCGGCGTCGCGCTGCGTAAGCGCGAGGCCGAGTTGCGCGCGTCTTGCGAGCCATGGCGACGGACGGTAGCGCGGCTCGCCGAGCACGCTGTGCATGTTGCGCAGGATCGTGAGAATGGTGGTGGCGCCGAGCGCGTCGCCGAGCGCGAGCGGTCCGCGCGGATAGCCGAGGCCGAGCATGACGGCGAGGTCGATGTCCTCCGGCGTCGCGATCTGCTTCTGCGCGATGTCGCAGCCGATGTTGACGATCGTCGCGACCACCCGCTGCGCGACGAAGCCGGTCGAATCGCGGATCACGGTGACCGGGATGCCGTCGGCGGCGAACAGCGCATGCGCGCTATCGCGCGCGGCGCGTGTCGTGGCCGGTGTGGTCATCAGCGTGCGGCGTTGCGCGCTGAGGAGCGGGAACAGTGCGTCGACGGCGACGACGCGGCTCGCGTCGAGCGCTTCGTCGACCGCGGCCGTGGTCGCGTCGTGGCCAAACGGCGTGACGACGATCAGCGAACCGGCGGCGGGCGTCGCGCCTTCGTCGAGCTTTACGCCCGCTTTGCCGACCAGTTGCACGACGGCCTCGTACGCGTCGCGGTAGCGTTGGCTGACCCACACGCTTTGCGGCAGCGTGGTCGGCGCGGGCGCTTCGGCGGCAACCTGCTGCTTGCCGTCCACGTAGCGATAGAAACCTTCGCCACTCTTGCGGCCGAGCAGTCCGCCCGATAGCCGCGTGCCCGTGATCGGCGACGGCGTGTAACGCGGTTCTTCGTAGAACTGGTGATAGATCGACTCCATCACCGGATGCGACACGTCGAGCGCGGTCAGGTCCAGCAGCTCGAACGGCCCGAGGCGAAAGCCGGCCTGCTCGCGCATGATGCGGTCGATGTCCGCAAAGCTCGCGACGCCTTCGCCCGCCACGCGCAAGCCCTCGGTATTCATGCCGCGGCCCGCGTGATTGACGATGAAACCCGGCATGTCCTTCGCGCGCACCGGCGTGTGGCCCATGCGGCGGGCGAGATCCATCAGCGCGTCGCCGGCTTCGGGGTCGCTGCGCAGGCCGTCGATCACTTCGACGACCTTCATCAGTGGCACCGGATTGAAGAAGTGATAGCCGACCACGCGCGACGGATCGGTGCAGCCCGCGGCAATCGCGGTGATCGACAGCGACGACGTATTCGACGCGAGGATGCAGCGGCCGCTGACCACGGTTTCGAGCTCGCGAAACAGCGCCTGCTTCACCTCGAGCTTTTCGACGATCGCCTCGATGACGAGATCGCAGCCGACCAGTTCGCTGATCGCCTGCACGCCGCTCACCTTGGCGAGCGCGGCGAGCGAGCGCGACTGCTCCAGCTTGCCTTTGGCCGTCAATTTGGCGAAAGTCTCCGCGAGATAGTCGCGCGCGGCGCCGACGGCGGCCGCGCGGGTGTCGTAGAGCCGCACGCGCAGGCCCGTGAGCGCCGCGATTTGCGCGATACCGCGGCCCATCGCGCCGGTGCCGACGATGCCGATGGTCGCGATGCTGAAATTGCGAGAGTTCATTGTGATGCCCGACTCCATGGTTATTTTAGAATAGCACGATCGTGCATTTTCTTGGATGATTCGATGGAAAGCCGCTGCTTCAACCTCGACGCGCGCTCTCATACACCATGACACAAGGAGACACCCCATGATCAAGCTGTGCGGTTTTGCGCTGTCCAACTACTACAACAAGGTCAAGTTCGTGCTGCTCGAACATGGCATCGAGTTCGAGGAGCAGTTCGTGAAGCCGAGTCAGGAGGAAGCGCTGCTCGAGCATTCGCCGCTCGGCAAGGTGCCATATCTGCAGACCGAGCACGGCGACCTCTGCGAGTCGCAGTGCATCGTCGAATATCTGGCTGCGCGTTTTCCCGACAAGCGGATCTTCTCCGCCGATCCGTGGCAGGCCGCCAAGGAACGCGAAATGATCTTTTTCGTCGATGTACATCTCGAGCTGACAGTGCGTACTCTGTACAAGGAAGCGTTTTTCGGCGGCACGGTCAGCGACGCGACGAAAGGGCGCGTCGAGAAGCTGCTCACGCATCACATCGCCGGTTTCAAACGGATCGCGAAGTTCTCGCCGTATCTGTGCGGCGAGCAATTCAGCGTGGCGGATACCGCCGGCTACGTGAGCCTGCCGCTCGTCGGTATGGCGACACAGACCATTTACGGCCGCGATCTTCTGCTCGAAGCGGGGATCGACTGGAAGCGCTACGTGAAGACGATCAACCCGCGGCCGGCTGCGCAGCGCGTGACGGAGGATCGCAAGGCCTGTCTCGCGGCATCGCGTGCGTCCTGAGGGAATGAGCGCAGTGCCATGAAGCGCGCATGGGTGCGAAGCGCACACCCGTGCCGCGCAGCGCGATGGCAAGTAACGTGGGTTCGTTCGTGGCATCGCGCAAGGCATCCTAGAGCCGCGCGAGCCGTTCGAGCGCGGTAGCGAGCGTGCCTTCCTGCTTGGCGAAGCAGAAGCGCACCACGCCCGACTCGTGCGCCTCGTGATAGAACGCCGAGACCGGAATCGCCGCGACGCCGATTTCGCCGGTCAGCCATTGCGCGAATTCGGCTTCGGGCAGGTCGCTGATCGCCGAATAGTCGACGCACTGAAAATACGTGCCCGTGCACGGTAGCAGCCTGAAGCGCGAATTCGCGAGGCCCGCGTGGAAGAAATCGCGCTTGCGCTGATAGAACGCCGGTAGCTCCACGTACGGCGCCGGGTCTTTCATGTAATCGGCGAGGCCGATCTGCATCGGTGTGTTGACGGTGAACACGTTAAACTGGTGCACCTTGCGGAACTCGGCGGTCAGCGCAGCGGGCGCGGCCACATAGCCGACTTTCCAGCCCGTTACGTGGTAGGTCTTGCCGAAGCTCGACACGACGAAGCTGCGCTGCGCGAGTTGCGGATAACGCGCGACGCTTTCATGCGGCGCGCCGTCGTAGACCATGTGCTCGTACACCTCGTCGGACAGGATCAGCACGTTGGTGCCGCGCACGATCTCCTCGAGCTTGCGCATGTCCTGTTCGCGCCACACGGTGCCGGTGGGATTGTGCGGCGTGTTGATCATGATGAGCCGCGTCTTCGGCGTGATCGCGGCGGCGAGCTTGTCGAACGGGATCGCGTAGTCGGGTGCGTCGAGCGTGACGAAGACCGGCTTGCCACCCGCGAGTTCGATCGACGGCAGATAGCTGTCGTAGGTCGGTTCGATCACGATCACTTCGTCGCCGGGATGGACAGTGCAAAGAATCGCGGTCAGCAACGCCTGTGTGGCGCCCGCGGTCACGGTGATTTCGCTATTGGCGTCGTAGTGGCGGCCGTACAGATTCGCGATCTTGTCCGAAATCGCCTGACGCAGCGGCAGCACACCGGCCATCGGCGGATACTGGTTGTGACCGTTGCGCATCGCGTTCGCGACCGCGTCGACGATGCGCGGATCGCAGGCGAAGTCGGGAAAGCCCTGACCCAGATTCACCGCGCCTTTTTCCGCGGCGAGCGCGCTCATCACGGTGAAAATTGTCGTGCCGACGTTCGGCAGGCGAGACGGAAACGTGGGGCTCGTGGGCGTGTCGTGCGGTGCGTTCATGGCGTCGTGGGTAGCAGGGCGATAAGGTTGGCCGGTTCTCGAACTGTCGTTGCGAAGGGCGAAGCCTGATTGTAGGGAATCGCGACACGCTGTGCGCGCCGTGGGTGTCGCGTTGATCGTCAGAAGCCGCCTGACGATGAACCTTCAACATGCGCTCGGCTCAACGCGCCGCACGGACGGTCGGATTCACGCGTTGACGGGCTCGCCCCCAGCATTCTGCGCGATGCCGATTGCCGCGACGAACGGTGCCGGTTGCGCGATCCTGAAGCCGAAGTCGCGCGCGATCCGTTTCGCGAGCTTCAGCACCGCACGGTCTTTCGACACGAGCCAGTCGGCCTGCGCCGCATGCGCAAGCTCGAGAAACTTCTGATCGTCGCGATCCTTGCATTGGGGCAGCGGCCGCGCGTCGGCGGCGGACTCGGTCGGCTCACACGGCTTGACCAGTTGCGCCAGCCGCGCGACGACCGCGAGCGCAGCGGCTTTGTCGACACTGCGGTGCGCGAACTGCGGATAGTCGAGCACGTAGGCGAGCTCGGCGAGGCAGCGCGCGTCGATCAGCGCGGCGAGCGCGCCGCTTTCGAGCGCGGCGGCGATCGGCCGCGTGTGAGGGTCGTCGAATACGAGTATGTCGATCCAGACATTGGAATCGAGTACGACGCGCAACGCGCCGCTTGAGGCGAGGGAACCGGGCATTCGTTACAATCGGGCTTTCGTCTTTGACCGCCAGGCACGGCGTGCCTGCAAGCCTCTATGATAATCGTTCTGTCGCCGGCGAAATCGCTCGACTACGACACCCCGCCGCACGTCAAAAAGCACACGATCCCCGATTTCGTCGATGACGCCGCCGAACTGATCAGCGGCCTGCGCCGTTTGTCGCCGCAACAGATCGCTTCGCTGATGAGCATTTCCGATCAGCTCGCGCACCTCAATTTTCAGCGTTACGCGGACTGGTCGCCGCAATTCGGCATGCACAACGCCAAGCAGGCGGTGCTCGCTTTCAACGGCGACGTGTACGAAGGTTTCGATGCGAAGACGTTGTCGTCGGCCGATCTCGACTATGCGCAGAATCACGTGCGGGTGCTGTCGGGCCTCTACGGCCTGCTGCGTCCGCTCGATCTGCTGCAGCCGTACCGGCTCGAAATGGGCACGCGCTTCGTCAACCCGCGCGGCAAGGATCTGTACGCGTTCTGGGGCGAGCGGATCACGCACGCGTTGAACGCGCAGTTGAAGAAGAATGCGGCCACCTCGCGCGTGCTGGTCAATTGCGCATCGGGCGAATATTTCAAGTCGGTCAAGCCGAAGCTGCTCGACGCGCCGGTCGTCACGCCGGTGTTCGAAGACTGGAAGGGCGGCCGCTACAAAATCATCAGCTTCCATGCAAAACGCGCGCGCGGCTTGATGGCGCGCTTCGCGGTGGAAAATCGCCTCGATCGTCCCGAGCAGTTGAAGGACTTCGAGACCGAAGGCTACGCGTTCTGTGCCGAAGCCTCGAACGACTCCACTTTCGTATTTCGCCGCCGCGTTGCGGAATAAGCGTGCCGCTGCGCTAAAAAGGCAGCGTGAATTCAGGCAGGGAAGACTCCGATGACGTTATCGATTACGAGCAATTTCGACGCAGGCGCAGTTGATGTGTTGTCCTGCGAGGACGCCGGCAATATTCGCCTGCGCGTACGGCCCGACAGCCATGCCGAGTTCGCGCAGTGGTTCTATTTCCGCCTGTCGGGCGCGGCGGGCGAGCGCTGCGTGATGACCTTCGAGAACGCCGCCGCGTGCGCGTTCGCGGAGGGCTGGCGCGACTATCGGGCGGTCGCGAGCTACGACCGCGTGAACTGGTTTCGCGTGCCGACGTCGTACGACGGCCGCGTGCTGACGATCGACCATACGCCCGATTTCGACAGCATCTACTACGCGTACTTCGAACCGTACAGCGAGGAGCGTCATGCCGAGTTTCTCGGCGCCGTGCAGCAGATGCCGCACGCGTCGCTGACCGAACTCGGCAAGACGGTCGAAGGCCGGCCGATTTCGCTGCTCACGCTCGGCACGCCGCCCGCCAACGATGCCGCCAACGCCGCGCCCAAAAAGAACATCTGGCTGATTGCCCGGCAGCATCCGGGCGAGACGATGGCCGAATGGTTCATCGAGGGGTTCGTGAAGCGCCTCGCCGGTTGGGGCGATTGGGCGGGCGACCCGGTCGCGCGCAAGCTCTACGATCATGCGGTGTTTCACATCGTGCCGAACATGAATCCGGACGGCAGCGTGCGCGGCAATCTGCGCACCAACGCGGCCGGCGCGAACCTGAATCGCGAATGGATGGAGCCGGATGCCGCGCGCAGTCCCGAGGTGCTGGTGGTGCGCGACGCGATTCATGCGATAGGCTGCGACCTGTTCTTCGATATTCATGGCGACGAGGCATTGCCGTATGTGTTCGTCGCGGGCTCCGAAATGTTGCCGGGCTTCACCGAGCGGCAGGGCCGCGAGCAGACGGCGTTCATCGAGGCGTTCAAGCACGCGAGTCCGGATTTTCAGGACCAGTATGGCTATGCGGCGAGCAAGTATCGCGAGGATGCGTTGAAGCTCGCGTCGAAGTACATCGGCAACGAATTCGGCTGTCTGTCGTTGACGTTGGAAATGCCGTTCAAGGACAACGCAAATCTGCCCGACGAGCGGGTCGGCTGGAACGGCGAGCGCAGCGCATCGCTTGGCGCCGCAATGTTGCAAGCGATCCTGCGACACGTGGAGACGTTCGCCTGAAGAAGCGGACGGATGGACACAAAAAACGAGGCGCGCACGGCAAAAGTGCGTGCCTCGTTTTTTATTGGGGCGACTGATCGGACGATGGCGCGGCTCGATCAGCGCCAGATGTCATTGGCTCTTCTTCTTCGAGCTCTTGTTTGCCGATTTGCTCGACGTCGTGCGCGACGATTGGCCCGAGCCTGTCTTTGACGACTTCTTCGACGTCTTGCCGCCGACCGCGTGCTTGCCTTTGCCGCCTTTGTGCTTGCCCGATCCCGCGCTATGCGCGCGGTTTGGCGGTACCGGATCGTTCCAGCTGAATGCGAGCATCTGCGAGCCGACGTAGCCGCAGCGGAATTTCAGATCGGCCGGCTCGCCCGAGTTGTCCTGGCGCACGCCGACGCCCTCGACGGTGACGATGCTGTCCACCTTGACGCGCTGCTTGCCTTCGTCGAACGAGTCGTTCCATGGCGTGACCGACGAGTGCGCACTGTCGAACGAACTGGACGGGAATTCGACGTGGTCGAAAGCGGTCGACGTGCTCGCGACGAAGTTGCCATGCGCGGCGCAGTCCGCGACGAGCGGATCCGCGTGCATTTCGGTGATAAATCTTTTGACGAGGTCGTTGTGCTGTTCGAGTTGATCAGCGAGTGCGGGAGCCGCGCAGATGAGCGAGAGACTCGCTGCGCAGGCTGCCAACCGGCCGATCACCCGCAGCAACCGGCTCGGTACATTGGTGCGATCCATCTAGTTCTTTAGACGCAAATGGGAGATGAGGCAAATAAGATGCCGCGCGCAAGGGTTGAGTTCAATGTTGCTGCAAATATTCTGCCTTGTCCTGATGGGGGCGCCCGGAAAGTCTCCAGTGACGAGGCGCTGATTATCACAGATGCGCCGCAGGCGACGTCAAAGCGCGCATTCTCAGGTGCGCGGGCCGCCCAGACGATAGCGCCGCACGTCGTAGGTGGTCACCCATGCGGGACGGTAGACCGCGATCAGCGCGGTCGCCATGCCAGTGAACCATGCTTCGCCGGTGGCGAGCAGCAGCACGCTGAGCGCGTAGCCGATCGGCACCACGGTCATCGAACCGCCGGACACGACGATATGGATGCCGAGCGCTGCCGCGGCCGTCAACGACACGGCAATGGCGGGCGAAACGAAGCCCTGGCCGAAGATGAACATGAAAAGATTGCGCGGTAGCCACGCGGTGCAGATGCGCTGGAGCAAGGTCGAGATGGCGACGGGCAGGGCTCCGTACACGAGGAACGTCAGCGCGATGCCCTGCCACGGCGCATCGAAGACGACGGCGGCCAGACCCGCGACCACCGCCATCGCGATCAGGGCGAGCCCCCAGTCGAACAGCGTGACGACGAGCGTGGCGCCGAGCAGGTGCATCACGGTGCCGTCGTCGAGCCAGGCGTTGCTCGACCACAGCACCGACACCGCGACGATTATCGCGAGCCAGACATGCTGGAGCGTGCCGTCCTGAAGTCTTTTGAAAGGTTTTTTCCACAGCGCGAGCGCGATCACCATCGCAGTGGCAATCCAGCCACCGACAGCGACCCAAAACGGAAGCGGTGTGTAGAGGAAACCCATGTGTCTCATATTACTCGTTGGACGACAAAAGGTGTGAGCGGATTCCATGCCAGCCCACCCTCGACGCTGCGCGCATGCGGACGTTCCAACCCATGCGCGCGGCGTGCCCCGCGCCCCGCGTCATGCGGAACCCGGCCCGACCGACTTCCGCGCGGGCCGGCCGGGTGGGGCCTCACCGTACGACGTGGCGGGCTCCGCGGCCATCGGTAGCGCGCTGCTGGTGTCGCTGCCCGGCAACGGATACTGGAAGCGCGCACGTGTGCGGCGCCGGAGCGGAACTGGGCCAGGCTGCCCGCGGATGACCGGCCGCGCGCTGTGCTCGCCGTTGTTGCGCAGCACTTGCAAATGATTCGTGAGCCATCCGTTGTAAAGCGCGACCGCGGCGGCGCGATTGGGCGCACCAAGTTGCTGGAATATGCTCGTCAGGTGGATCTTGACCGTACCTTCGCTAATGCCGAGCGTGCGCGCGATCATCTTGTTGGTGCTGCCCATGTGCACGCAGCGCATGATCTGCTCCTGCCGCGGTGACAGCCCGCCCGAGAGTTTGTTGCGGCGGGGCGGCGGACTTTCTTCGTCGAACGTACGGATCGCGGTGTCGGTCGGCAGCGGCGGATCGATCGCCAGCGCGCCGGGCGGCACGTAGTGACCGCCGAGCAGCACCATTTCCAATGCGCGCACGATCAGGCAGGGATCGGTGTCGCGTGGAACAACGCCGAGCACACCTTCGTCCATCAGCGCGCGCACGAGCGCGGGCAAAGTCCCGTCGGTGAGCACGCTGATGCGCAGGTCCGGAAAGTGGCTGAGCAACGCGCGCACCTGCGCAACCGACATCCAGTCCTCCCAGTCGATCACGACGAGATCAGGCCGATAACGCTTGAACGGACGTTCGAGCAGACGCCATTCATCGGCTTCTGTGAAGCGTGCCAGCCGGTCGATCTGCCGCAGCAAGGCCTTGAGTCCATCACGTCGTTCTGCGTTTGAATTGAGAATCGCGAAGCGCATGCATGTCTCCAGATGTATCGGGCGAAATGGCGCGACGCATCTGTGGGACTCGTGGAGCTGACTCGATCACGGCGATGCGTCACCGTGCCTATGATGACAAATTCCCTTCGTTTTGACGGCTGTCCAAAAGGCATAAGAAATGCGGACAATCAACAAAAAAGCCCCGTGTATACGGGGCTTTTTTGCGATAAGGCAGGGATGACGACTTCGAAATCAATGGAAATGGGGTTGCGCGGGCTCGGCGTCTTCGGGCATTTCCGCGTGGACGATTTCGCCGAGCGGGTCCGCATACAGCGGCACGCCGCAGTCGTCGCAATATTCCGGCTCGAAGCGGCCCGCGTGGCGGCGCACATCCGTGATGCCGGTTTCCTTGAGCAGCGCGACGATTTCCTCGAGCGGTTCGTCCGAGCCGGTGATTTCCTCCGGCTCCTCGTCGATGCCCGCCTCGCCGTTTTCGCGGCCGTAGAGTGGCCACACGACACCGTAGATCACGTCGTTGCTGCCCTTGCGCGTGAAGCCGACGCGGTACTCGTCGATGCGCCGTTCGCCGAAGCCGGCGACCACCGCGCGCAGATCCTGCGGCGCCGCGCCAATAGTGTCGAAAAGATAACGCACGGCGGTACGCACGGTGTGCGGACGCACACTTTCATCGGCGTCGCGGCACGCCGAGTAGTACGCATCCGGCAGCAGACATTCGAATTCGCAGCCCGGCAGCACGACCGACAGATTCGCGCCGCCTTGGGTGGCCCATTGTTCGAGACATTGGCCGCGCTCGATGCGAGCGCCGTGCTCTTCTTCCTGCCAGCGGAACGTCGCGTCGCCGACGGGAGCGGCGACTACGGCGAGCAGAAAGCGCGGGTCCGCCAGAATCGGCGAGGTCTCCGGCAGTTCGCCGAAATTGAGCTTCGCGTTGCCGCCGCTGACCGCGGCTTGCGCAAGTTGCTGGGCGATGCGCCACGTTTCGACGTGATGGCGCGGCAACTGGTCGATGCTGAACAGGAACGGAGCCATTGCCACGCGCGTGTTGGCGGCGAGCACGTGCGCTTGCAGGTGTGCGCGCAGGGCGTCGGCGGCGTCGGACTTGAGCGGGCCGGACGGAATCACGTAGCGGGTCCAGGCGAGCACAGGCGCGGCGATCAGCAGCGCTTCATAAGACACGCCTTCATATTCGATCACGAACGATTCGCTGTGCGTTTCCGCCATGTCGGCCAGCGCGCCGTAGGCATCCGGATGGTTTTGCTGCAGATGGTCGAGCGCGGCGTCTAGCGTAGTCTGGTTGGCGTTGCGCACGACTTTGGCCAGCAGCGCGTCGAGCTTCGCTTCCCAGAAGCGATCTTCGGTACGGCTGCCCGAGGCGAAAAGCGCGAGCGAGAGACCGACGAGCTTGTCGGCGTCGGGAGGGAGACGTTTGGTGATTCGCGAGCGCATAAATCCAGAAAAATTGGGGGCACGGAACCTTATATTCTAGTCTTTTCCAGGCAGCTATATGGATTGGCCAGCAATCTCCGGGCAATTTGGGCGCTTTCATCTCAAAAAATGCGGTCGCCACCGGCACAGTCGCAAGCGACTCGCAACACCCTGGCGGGATGGTATAAGACACCCCGGACGCCCAACTCGCTTCTATACTGACGGCGTTCAGCGGGCGCCTGACGGGCGTGTGTCATGTCATTGCCACGGTCTGGTGCAATAGGAGATTCATCGTGAAATCTGACCAACTGATCGAGCGACTTGCCGCGGTATTCGCATTGATTGTGCTCGTGGGTGGGTCGTTGCTGGTGCTGGCGCCATTTACGACCGCGCTGCTGTGGGGCGCCATCCTCAGCTACAGTTCCTGGGGACTCTACCGGCGACTCACCGGCGTGGTCGGCGGGCGGCGCAAGCTGGCCGCGACCTTGATCGTGCTGATTATTCTGGTCGTGGTGCTCGGGCCGTTCGTCTATGCGGGTTTCGCGTTCGGCGCGCATGTTCACGACATCGTTGCGCTGGTGCAAAGACTTTTCGAGTCGGGGTTGCCCGATTTGCCGCCGTGGGTGCAGCGGATCCCGCTGGTTGGTTCGAGCATCGAGGCCTTTTGGGAGCGCTTGACCAGCAGCAATTCCGAGTTGATCGCGCAATTGCACACGCTCGCCGCGCCGGCTGGGAAGTGGATTCTGGCGGCGGCGCTTGCGGTGACGCATGGGCTGGGGCTGCTGGCGTTGAGCATCGTGCTCGCGTTCTTCTTTTATACCGGTGGCGAGGGGGCGGCCGCCTGGCTGAACGCCGGCATGCGTCGAGTAGCCGGTGAGCGCGCCGGGTATCTGCTGGCGCTGGCGGGCAGCACGGTGAAGGGGGTGGTCTACGGGATTCTTGGTACGGCCCTCGTACAGGCGGTTCTCGCGGGATTCGGTTTCTGGATGGCGGGCGTACCGGCGCCGGCGTTGCTCGGGCTCGTGACTTTTTTTCTGTCGGTGGTGCCGGGCGGTCCGGTCATTGTCTGGTTGCCGGCAGCGATCTGGCTGTATCAGGGCGGGTCGACTGGATGGGCGATTTTTGTGGTCATATGGGGCCTGCTGGTAGTCGGCATGGCCGACAACGTCATCAAGCCGATCCTGATTGGCAAAAACAGTGACATGCCGTTGATTCTGGTGATGCTCGGCATCCTCGGCGGCGCGTTTGCGTTTGGTTTTCTTGGTGTTTTCATCGGCCCGACGTTGCTGGCGGTCGCTTATACCGTGCTGCATGATTGGACGATCGGCGCATGCGCCGCCCAGACGCTGGCGCCCGAAGTGAAAACCCCATCGATAGACGATCCGGGCCGTATGGGAAAGATCCCCTAAGGAAAACCCCAGGATTTCGCTTGCAAGTTCGGGCTGCGGCGACTGGAATTCCGGTCTTTCGCGCTCCGGACGCCGGGGTGCGGAGAAGCGGGAAGCCTTTGATGGCGTGGGCTTCGGCGGCGTGGGCAGGTTAGGCGAGTGATAAAAACCTGTTGACGATCCGGTGGAAGTTCTCCATAATCCCGTTTCTCTGCTGCAGACGCAGCGACGCAAACGAAGCGGTGCCGGGTAGTGGTGGTTCAGGCGCGGCGGGTTTGGCGGACCGATCTTTAAAAACTAACAGTCGATAAGTGTGGGCGCTTGATGCGGAATGCGGCGGCGGATTCTCCGGAGTCTGCTGTCAGGCAGAAGTATCAGAAGCCTCACACAGTATTAGAGGAAGGTTTGTCTGTCGAAAGACGGATCAATCATCGTCAGTACGTTGAGTGAGCGACCGGGTTCGAGAGAGCCCGAACACAGTAACAGGTTTGAACTGAAGAGTTTGATCCTGGCTCAGATTGAACGCTGGCGGCATGCCTTACACATGCAAGTCGAACGGCAGCACGGACTTCGGTCTGGTGGCGAGTGGCGAACGGGTGAGTAATACATCGGAACGTGTCCTGGAGTGGGGGATAGCCCGGCGAAAGCCGGATTAATACCGCATACGCTCGGGAGAGGAAAGCGGGGGATCTTTCGGGACCTCGCGCTCAAGGGGCGGCCGATGGCAGATTAGGTAGTTGGTGGGGTAAAGGCCTACCAAGCCGACGATCTGTAGCTGGTCTGAGAGGACGACCAGCCACACTGGGACTGAGACACGGCCCAGACTCCTACGGGAGGCAGCAGTGGGGAATTTTGGACAATGGGCGCAAGCCTGATCCAGCAATGCCGCGTGTGTGAAGAAGGCCTTCGGGTTGTAAAGCACTTTTGTCCGGAAAGAAAACCTCGTGGCTAATATCCGTGAGGGATGACGGTACCGGAAGAATAAGCACCGGCTAACTACGTGCCAGCAGCCGCGGTAATACGTAGGGTGCGAGCGTTAATCGGAATTACTGGGCGTAAAGCGTGCGCAGGCGGTGCTGTAAGACCGATGTGAAATCCCCGGGCTTAACCTGGGAACTGCATTGGTGACTGCAGCGCTGGAGTATGGCAGAGGGGGGTGGAATTCCACGTGTAGCAGTGAAATGCGTAGAGATGTGGAGGAACACCGATGGCGAAGGCAGCCCCCTGGGCCAATACTGACGCTCATGCACGAAAGCGTGGGGAGCAAACAGGATTAGATACCCTGGTAGTCCACGCCCTAAACGATGTCAACTGGTTGTCGGGCCTTCATTGGCTTGGTAACGTAGCTAACGCGTGAAGTTGACCGCCTGGGGAGTACGGTCGCAAGATTAAAACTCAAAGGAATTGACGGGGACCCGCACAAGCGGTGGATGATGTGGATTAATTCGATGCAACGCGAAAAACCTTACCTACCCTTGACATGTATGGAATCCTGCCGAGAGGCGGGAGTGCCCGAAAGGGAGCCATAACACAGGTGCTGCATGGCTGTCGTCAGCTCGTGTCGTGAGATGTTGGGTTAAGTCCCGCAACGAGCGCAACCCTTGTCCCTAGTTGCTACGCAAGAGCACTCCAGGGAGACTGCCGGTGACAAACCGGAGGAAGGTGGGGATGACGTCAAGTCCTCATGGCCCTTATGGGTAGGGCTTCACACGTCATACAATGGTCGGAACAGAGGGTTGCCAAGCCGCGAGGTGGAGCCAATCCCAGAAAACCGATCGTAGTCCGGATCGCACTCTGCAACTCGGGTGCGTGAAGCTGGAATCGCTAGTAATCGCGGATCAGCATGCCGCGGTGAATACGTTCCCGGGTCTTGTACACACCGCCCGTCACACCATGGGAGTGGGTTTTACCAGAAGTGGCTAGTCTAACCGCAAGGAGGACGGTCACCACGGTAGGATTCATGACTGGGGTGAAGTCGTAACAAGGTAGCCGTATCGGAAGGTGCGGCTGGATCACCTCCTTTCCAGAGCTGTGCATTCATCGCACTCAAGTGCTCACGCTTATCGGCTGTGGTTAGAAGAAACGCAGGCAGGCTCAGGGGTCTGTAGCTCAGCCGGTTAGAGCACCGTCTTGATAAGGCGGGGGTCGATGGTTCGAATCCATCCAGACCCACCAGTGTCTTGTCTGGTGAGCTGAAGGGCTGGGGCCGCTGGAGTATCTGTGAGACTGGGGGATTAGCTCAGCTGGGAGAGCACCTGCTTTGCAAGCAGGGGGTCGTCGGTTCGATCCCGTCATCCTCCACCAATCCTCAATGCCAAGGGTTCAGCACGAAGTGATGCTGAGTACTTTGCATTGGCGATTGAGCCAGTCAGAGCGGTATGAGGCACAGGCTTCATACCGGCTGCCGTTCTTTAACAATCAGGAAGAAGTAGTAAAGAGATTCACGAAAGGCACCTGGAGATGGGTGCGGAGTAGGTGAATCAGGGTTGTGATTGTATCGATGTATTTTAAAGGTGATCGAGAGATTGCTTTGGAATACGGCGCAACACGAATACTCAACCTGTAGCGAGTGCGTCTATCCCCTGCGGGGATGGGACCCACGTAAGCGCTAAAGCGCTAGCGTGGGTCGACACAGAGACACACCCGTTATAGGGTCAAGCGAACAAGTGCATGTGGTGGATGCCTTGGCGATCACAGGCGATGAAGGACGCGGTAGCCTGCGAAAAGCTCCGGGGAGCTGGCAAACGAGCATTGATCCGGAGATGTCCGAATGGGGAAACCCACTCCTAATGGAGTATCCGTAGCTGAATCCATAGGCTACGTGAGGCGAACGCGGTGAACTGAAACATCTAAGTAACCGCAGGAAAAGAAATCAACCGAGATTCCCAGAGTAGTGGCGAGCGAAATGGGATCAGCCGGTACACGTTATCTGTATTGTTAGTCGAACGCTCTGGAAAGTGCGGCCATAGCAGGTGATAGCCCTGTAGACGAAAACAGCATGGAAGAACTGGGTGTACGAGAAGTAGGGCGGGACACGTGAAATCCTGTCTGAAGATGGGGGGACCATCCTCCAAGGCTAAATACTCGTGATCGACCGATAGTGAACCAGTACCGTGAGGGAAAGGCGAAAAGAACCCCGGGAGGGGAGTGAAACAGATCCTGAAACCGCATGCATACAAACAGTCGGAGCCTCTGCGAAGGGGTGACGGCGTACCTTTTGTATAATGGGTCAGCGACTTACATTCAGTGGCGAGCTTAACCGATTAGGGCAGGCGTAGCGAAAGCGAGTCCGAACAGGGCGTCCAGTCGCTGGGTGTAGACCCGAAACCAGGTGATCTATCCATGGCCAGGTTGAAGGCACGGTAACACGTGCTGGAGGACCGAACCCACTAACGTTGAAAAGTTAGGGGATGAGCTGTGGATAGGGGTGAAAGGCTAAACAAACCTGGAAATAGCTGGTTCTCTCCGAAAACTATTTAGGTAGTGCCTCGTGTATCACCTTCGGGGGTAGAGCACTGTCATGGTTGTGGGGTCCATTGCGGATTACTACGCCATAGCAAACTCCGAATACCGAAGAGTGCAATCACGGGAGACAGACATCGGGTGCTAACGTCCGGTGTCAAGAGGGAAACAACCCAGACCGCCAGCTAAGGTCCCCAAATATGGCTAAGTGGGAAACGAAGTGGGAAGGCTAAAACAGTCAGGAGGTTGGCTTAGAAGCAGCCACCCTTTAAAGAAAGCGTAATAGCTCACTGATCGAGTCGTCCTGCGCGGAAGATGTAACGGGGCTAAGCCATATACCGAAGCTGCGGATGCACAGTAATGTGCATGGTAGGAGAGCGTTCCGTAAGCCTGCGAAGGTGCACTGGAAAGTGTGCTGGAGGTATCGGAAGTGCGAATGCTGACATGAGTAGCGATAAAGGGGGTGAAAGGCCCCCTCGCCGTAAGCCCAAGGTTTCCTACGCAACGTTCATCGGCGTAGGGTGAGTCGGCCCCTAAGGCGAGGCAGAAATGCGTAGCTGATGGGAAGCAGATTAATATTTCTGCACCATTGTGAAATGCGATGGGGGGACGGATCGCGGAAGGTTGTCCGGGTGTTGGAAGTCCCGGTCCTTGCATTGGAGAAGGCGCTTTGGCAAATCCGGGCGCAGAATTCAAGGGTGCGAGGCGAGCCACTTCGGTGGCGAAGCAACTGGAAGGGGTTCCAGGAAAAGCCTCTAAGCTTCAGTTTCACAGTGACCGTACCGCAAACCGACACAGGTGGGCGAGATGAGTATTCTAAGGCGCTTGAGAGAACTCGGGAGAAGGAACTCGGCAAATTGGTACCGTAACTTCGGGATAAGGTACGCCCTCATAGCCTGACTGGCCTGCGCCAGAAGGGTGAAAGGGTTGCAATAAACTGGTGGCTGCGACTGTTTAATAAAAACACAGCACTCTGCAAACACGAAAGTGGACGTATAGGGTGTGACGCCTGCCCGGTGCCGGAAGATTAAATGATGGGGTGCAAGCTCCTGATTGAAGTCCCGGTAAACGGCGGCCGTAACTATAACGGTCCTAAGGTAGCGAAATTCCTTGTCGGGTAAGTTCCGACCTGCACGAATGGCGTAACGATGGCCACACTGTCTCCTCCCGAGACTCAGCGAAGTTGAAGTGTTTGTGATGATGCAATCTCCCCGCGGCTAGACGGAAAGACCCCATGAACCTTTACTGCAGCTTTGCATTGGACTTTGAACCGGTCTGTGTAGGATAGGTGGGAGGCTATGAAGTTGGGACGCCAGTCTCAATGGAGCCGTCCTTGAAATACCACCCTGATCTGTTTGAGGTTCTAACCTTGGCCCGTGATCCGGGTCGGGGACAGTGCATGGTAGGCAGTTTGACTGGGGCGGTCTCCTCCCAAAGTGTAACGGAGGAGTACGAAGGTACGCTAGGTACGGTCGGAAATCGTGCTGATAGTGCAATGGCATAAGCGTGCTTGACTGTGAGACTGACAAGTCGAACAGGTGCGAAAGCAGGTCATAGTGATCCGGTGGTTCTGTATGGAAGGGCCATCGCTCAACGGATAAAAGGTACTCTGGGGATAACAGGCTGATACCGCCCAAGAGTTCATATCGACGGCGGTGTTTGGCACCTCGATGTCGGCTCATCTCATCCTGGGGCTGTAGCCGGTCCCAAGGGTATGGCTGTTCGCCATTTAAAGAGGTACGTGAGCTGGGTTTAAAACGTCGTGAGACAGTTTGGTCCCTATCTGCCGTGGGCGCTGGATATTTGAAGGGGGCTGCTCCTAGTACGAGAGGACCAGAGTGGACGAACCTCTGGTGTACCGGTTGTCACGCCAGTGGCATCGCCGGGTAGCTATGTTCGGAAGAGATAACCGCTGAAAGCATCTAAGCGGGAAACTCGCCTTAAGATGAGATATCCCCGGGGCTTCGAGCCCCTTGAAGGGTCGTTCAAGACCAGGACGTTGATAGGTCAGGTGTGCACGTACAGTAATGTACTGAGCTAACTGATACTAATTGCCCGTAAGGCTTGATCCTATAACAGGTGTGTCTCGACCCGCGTGAGTGCTTCAGCACTTACGCGGGTCCGATCCCCGAAGGGGATTTGTGTGACCTCCCGCGGGAGCTCACAGAAACGCACGGTTGGGATTCAGTGTTGTGCCAGAAACAACACAACCCCCACACACTCGAATCCTTTACGCTTCTTCCCGATTGGCTGTGGCGCAACCGGTTGACTCCAGCCCTGCGACGCAGCAACCCGTCATGCCTGATGACCATAGCGAGTCGGCCCCACCCCTTCCCATCCCGAACAGGACCGTGAAACGACTCCACGCCGATGATAGTGCGGATTGCCCGTGTGAAAGTAGGTAATCGTCAGGCTCCCCTCCAGTCAGAAACCCCACCCGCCGCGGTGGGGTTTTTGCGTTTACGCGGCCCAAATCAACAGCAACATGCTCGACCGAGCACGAACAACAAGCGTGGTCGGACGCCGTTGCCAGCCACTGCCAAAAGTAGCCTGTTGATCGACGCGTTTTTGCGCATACGACCTGCGCACAAACAAGCGTCTAGCTCGTCCCGAGCGCTGCTCGGTGGCGTTCCCGCGCTCGACGCTAGCCTCCCGCACGTATCTAAGGACACAAGGACTCTCTTACTATATCGGATAGTCTTATGCGTATCAGTAAGCCAAATCACTACGTGGAAAGGGCGGTTTCAAGGTCGAAGCGCAATGGCGGGTTTAATTGTAGTGGTCAAGTTATTTCGGACAGGCTGATAGGTTCTTTTACTGTCGGTTTTGCCTCGTAGGCAACGGGCGACGGATAGCCCAAAGTCGAATGCAAGCGTACTGCGTTGTAAAAACCGACGATGTACTGGTTGATGTCGCGCCGTGCTTCATCGTGGTTGGCGTACTGACCGGTGAAAGACGATCAACAGGTTCAGCAGAAACTCGCCGCCCTGAAGTCCCTGCTCATCAAGTTGCCTATACACCGATTGCTGCTCGATGCTCTTGACCGGCACGTAACGCATGTTCGGCCCCGCGACTGCCTCGCAGATTGCCTCAGCATCCGCCGCGTCATTCTTGTTCGTCTTGACGTACGGTTTGACAAACTGCGGTGCAATCAGTCGGACCATATGGCCCATGGCCTGCAGCTTGCGAGCCCCAATAGTGCGCAGGCGGGGAGGTTGGCTGTGGCGCGACAATCTGGATGAGAGACGCGCGACAATCAAGTTGAGAATGTCGCGGTAGGGATGATGATGCCGACGTTGATTGACGCTGGCAAGCGTTTATTGATTGACGCGCGCGACAATCAAGCTGATGGTTGCTCTTCGGTCGTTTAGGATTGCTGTGTGACGCGTGACGCTGCAGGTATTCTGGCCGCGCGACAATCAGGATAAGAATGTGGTGGCGTGCGTGATGACGCCGATGTTGATTGACGCCGGCGAGCTTTGCCTGCCAGCCGCGCGTCAATCTGGATGAGAACAGCGCGTCAGTCGGTGAGGTCGATGCCGTAACGCGTGATGATCGCCTTGAGCACGCGCTTTACGCTCTCGCGTTTGATCTCGATGAGCATCGTCGAAGTGCAACTGGATTCCAGTGCAGCCAGTGCGTCACCGAGCAGGGCCAGCAAAGTAACGCGTGACGCGATGGCTTCCTCGCCAATGGCGTCAATCACGGTCCGTTTGCGCCGCAAACGATACGCGCGTTGCCGTTGCGCTCCCGTGAGTGCGCGGGGCGTCGCCATCGCACTGTCAGATGTGTCGTCACCCGTTACGCCTGTGGGCTGCGAATTGCCCGTCATTGCTGATCCTCCTGTTTCGGCGGCACGCCGACGTTCTTTGGTGTCGCTATGCTGGCCGGGCGTCCCGGTCCCTGTTGCTTGCGCTGCAGGGCGGTACGGCGACGGTAGCTTTCGACGTTCTGAAGTTGACCCGCAAAAACGGACATCTATCCTTTGGAGAAGGAGGTGCCGATTATGGCCAAGCATCGTACCCCGTACCCGGCGGAATTTCGGGCGCAAATGGTCGGGCTGGTGAAGGCCGGACGCAGGCCGGAGGAACTGGAAAAGGAGTTCGAGCCGACTGCACAGACCATCTACAACTGGGTGGCGCAGGCTGATCGCGACACAGGTGTGCGGCATGACGGTCTGACCACAGCCGAACGCCAGGAGCTCACACGGTTGCGTCGCGAAGTCCGGCAACTGAAGATGGAGCGCGACATACTCTCTCACGCGGCAGCCTGGTTCGCGAGGGAGACGGGATCCATTCCACCGAAGGGCGGTACGGATTCGTGAAAGCGAACCGGGCCCGCTGGCCCATCGCGATGATGGCACGGCTGCTCGGCGTCTCGACGAGCGGCTATTACACGTGGCTGGTGCGGGAGCCCGCGATGCGCACGCGTAGCGATGCGCAACTGCTCGCGCATATCCGCACGCTCCATGCAAGCTCGCGCGGCACGTATGGGGCACCGCGTATTCATGCGCAACTCGCGCGCGAAGGCGTACACGTGGGGCGCAAGCGGGTGGCGCGCCTCATGCGTATGGCGGGTCTGTGCGGGGCAAGCCGGCGGCGCTGGCCGCGCACCACACGGCCACGCGCAGGCGCCCGGCGTGCGCCTGATCTGGTGCGCCGGCACTTCAGTGCCGAGGCGACAAACGTGCTGTGGGTCGCAGACGCGACCTATGTACCCACGGGTGAAGGATTCCTCTATCTGGCGGTTGTGCTGGATGTATTCAGCCGTCGCGTCGTCGGCTGGGCGATGTCCAACCATCTGTACACCGAACTGATGTTGCGGGCGTTTGACATGGCGTTGCAGCAGCGACGCCATGACGGTGTGATTCTACATTCCGATCAAGGCTGTCAATACACCTCCATTGCCTTCGGGCGGCGCTGCCGAGAAGCCGGCGTACAACCGTCGATGGGGACCACCGGCGACGCTTATGACAACGCGATGTGCGAGTCATTCTTCGGCACGCTCGAAGCCGAACTGCTCTGTCGCGAACACTTCGCGACCCACGAACAGGCAAGGCGGCGTCTGTTCTCGTTTCTGGAGAGCTGGTACAACATACGCCGCCTCCACAGCAGCATCGGCCACTGTTCGCCGCTCGAATTCGAAAACCTGCATGCGCAAAATCAAAGCTTATCGTCGCGCGGGTTGCCCACCGCCGGGCAGCGTCGTGGTCTTGACAGGCGACCCGCCGCCCGGCCGTGGACAACCTGCGATTTGATCTTATCGGGAGGTGCCACACCGCATTAAACTCAACTGCAAATCTATCCGTCGAACCGGGTCAACCTCAGACCTTGTCCCATTCGCCGAACGGCTGGTTGGCCGTTATGCAAAGAGAACGGTGCTCATACCTGGCGCTGATGAGCTCGAACAGCACCGACGTCTCGGCCTGATCCTTGCTGACGTATGCGAAATCGTCCAGGATGACTAAATCGAAGCGATCCAGCCGGTTGATGGCGGACTCCAGAGCGAGCTCGCGGCGCGCGACCTGCAACCGCTGCACGAGGTCGGTCGTGCGAGCGAAGAGGACCTTCCAGCCCTTCTCCAGCAGGCTCAGTCCAATCGCCGACGACAAGTGTGATTTGCCACCCCCACTGGGCCCCAGAAGAATCAGGTTGGTGCCGTTACGCAACCAGCCGTCGCCAGCGCAAAGCGCCGAGATGTGTGCCCTGGACACCATCGGCACTGCATCGAAATCGAAGTTCTCCAGCGTCTTGCCCGGCAATAGCCTGGCGTCCTTGAGGTGACGCTCGATCCGGCGTCGATCACGCCCGGCGATCTCGTGTTCGGTCAGCGCCATCAGCAGGCGCGCTGCCGGCCAGCCTTCCGTGTCGGACCGCTCGGCAAAGCTGGACCAGATCTGCTTGATGGCCGGCAGCCGCAGATCGTTGAGCAGCAGCGACAGATCCTATGAGCGAGGGGCGTCGACGAACTGATACTTAAAATCAGCGTGTCAAGTCCCGTTCAAAGGAGGAGCATCATGCGCACGAATCAGACGTTCACGGCGGGTGGCGAAGAACTGGTATTGGCGATGTCACTCGAGCTCGCCGCAGCAACCTGGAAGGTCGCGTTGCACGACGGCCGACGCGAGAAGCCCGCCGTGCACGCGGTCGCGCAGCCACAGGCCGCCGCCCGCCTGCAGGCGGTGCTGGACCTGATCGAACGGCACAAGGAGAAGTGGTCGCTGCCCGCGGGCGTGCGCATCGTCGTCAGCTACGAGGCCGGCCAGGACGCGTTCTGGATCTGTCGCGCGCTGCAGGCGCACGGCATCGAGTGCTACGTCGTCGGTCCGGCGAGCATTCCGGTCGAACGCCACAAGCGGCGCGCGAAAACTGACCGGCTCGATGCCATCAAGCTTGTGATGAATCTGCGCGCGTGGCTACGCGGCGAGCGCGATCGCATGCACGTGGTCCACGTGCCGTCGCCACAGGACGAGGCGTCGCGCCAGCTGATGCGCGATCGCGGCCAGTTGCAGAAGGAAGTGCTGCAGCACCGCGACCGCATGCGCAAACTGTTAGCCACGCTCGGCTGCTGGGATGAGGTCGACCACCGGGCCTTCGCTGGCCGGCTCGCCCGTAACGAGGTGAAGTGCCACGACGGCACGCCGCTGCCGCCCGAGCTGCGTGAGCGGCTGCTGCGCGAGTGCGAACGACTGGCGCTGGCGCAGCAGCAACTCGCAACGCTGGAGAAGACGCGTAAGGCGAGCGTGTCGCCTCCTGCGCGCGAACGAAGCGATGCCCTCGCGCGCCTGAAGGGGATTGGCGAAGTGGGTGCGTCGCGCCTCGCCCTCGAGCTGTTCTGGCGGGAGTTCAGCAACCGCCGCCAGGTGGGCGCCTGCGTCGGACTGGTGCCGCAGCCCTACGACAGCGGCCAGAGCCATACCGATCAGGGCATCAGCAGACAGGGTAACCGGAGGGTACGCGCGTTACTGGTTGAGATGGCGTGGACCTGGCTGCGCTATCAGCCCGGCAGTGCACTGACGCAGTGGTTCGACCAGCGCACCCAAGGCACCGGCGCCAACCGCCGCGCGCGCCGCATCGCGATCGTCGCGGTGGCGCGACGTCTGGCGATTGCGCTATGGCGCTACCTGAAGGACGGCATCATCCCTGAAGGCGCGCAGCTGAAGTCAGTGTGACCAGCGAGATATCGTAATAAGGCAATCATGCAACCCCGCGAAGCCAATGTATGACGGTTTGAAGTGGACATGCCCGCCCACCCGCCGGGTTACCGACGTAGCCGCTTTGACAGATGGGGCATGCTCCCCGGGACAAGGTTCCGGCGTAATGCGCATGCAGGATGAGGCTGGCAAAGTGCCAGCGGATAGAAGGTAGTCGGACGTCAGGTCCGACGCGCGCGACGAGCGGCTTCAGACCAAGGACGCAGACCGGCTTGCATGCTGACGAGCGCAATAACCCGCGCTCACCAGCCTTCGCCAGCATTCCGAACCCTTCGCCGCGTCAAGGGTCCGCTGGCGCCAGGCTGAAGCCCGCCCTTGACCCGATTACGCGCCTCCGCACGCACGTGGAGGCGCAGAAGGACCTGACCGATGATTCATGAGACTGTTCGCGAAAGACGTTGACAACTTCCTGCTCATAGAAGACTGTTCGCGAAAGACGTTGACAACTTCCTGCTCATAGAAGGCGGGTGGCATCGATGTCGTGACTCATGCTGCCACCTCCGTTGCCATGTCAAGCAGAGCTTCATAGTCGCTCAGCGGTGCGAGCTGGACGTTCACCTCCGGCATGGCGCTCGCGGGCTTCGCTTCGAAACGCGAACACAGTGCGTCCAGATCGGGTAACTGCCCATCGTCCAGGCACTGCTGCAGCGCCTGGGCCAGTTGCGCTTCGCAGTTGTGCTCGTGGGCCAGGCTGAGCAATTCAGCCATGGTCCTGCATGCCTGGCGCTCCGGCAGTTGCTCGAGCAGGCGATCGAAGGTCAGGCGATAGGCCTCGCGCGGAAAGATCTGATCGCGGTAGACAAGGTTGAGCAGCGCCATGGGCTTGCGGCGCAACGCATGGATGACGTGCCGGTAGTTGATGACGTGGCCGTGCTTGCCATTGGGACCCGCACGGCCGCGCTGCAGTGTCATCAGGGCCGTACTGCCCAGAAACAGCTCCAGCCGGTCGTCGTACAGGCGCACGCGGAGGTGATGACCGATCAGCCGTGACGGGACGGTATAGAACACCTTGCGCAGGACGAAGCCGCAGCTGGTCGTGACGTACACGCGCGTTTCCTCGTAGTCGCACGTACGCTGGGCCGGAAGCGGCTGAAGCAGTGCCCGCTCGGCCTCAATGCGTTTGCCATTACGTGCGTTGATACGACCGACGATCTCGTCGATAAAGCGGCGATAGGAATCGAGATCGTCGAAGTCGTGACTGCCGCGCAGAAGCAACGCATCACGCACTGCGTTCTTGAGGTGGCCGTGAGGGCTCTCGATGGAGCCGTTCTCGTGGGCAACGCCACGGTTGTTGCGCGTAGGGTGCATGCCGTAGTGAGCACACAGCGCCTCGTAACGCGTGGTCAGATCCTCGCGCGCCTCGGCTTCGAGATTGCGGAACGCCGCCGACAGGCTGTCGCTGCGGTGCTCGCGCGGCACGCCTCCGAGTGCCCAGATGGCGTTCTGCAGCCCCTCAGCCAGCGCGACATAGCTCTCGCCGCCGAGAATGACGTGAGCGTGTTCAAAGCCCGAGCAGGCCAGCCGAAAGTGATACAGGCGATGGTCCAGCACGACGCCCGCCACGGTGACGCCCAGACTGTCCATCTCGGTGAAGTCGGATAACCCGAGACGACCGGGTTCGTGTACCTGACGGAACATGACGTCACGTTCCTCGCCATGGAGTGCGCGCCAGTCGCGAATACGTCGCTCGAGTGTGCGACGCACGTTGCCCGGGAGCTCGGGATGGCGCCGAAGCATCTCGTCCAGTACGGCTATTGGACGGATACCGCGAGCGGACTGGAGCAGTGGCACAATCTCGGCGTCAAAGATCGCGGCCAGGGGATCGGCACGGCGACGCCCGCGCGGGGCCTTCTTCTGCGATGGCAATCGCGGATCCTCTTCGATGCGATAGCCCGTGGCGGCGCTGAAACCAGCGCGTGCCGCCGCCTGGGGCGGCCTCTCCTTGAGTCTGTACTTCATGTAGAGCCTCATCTGATGGTCGTTGACGTGTCGGCCGGGCAACTCAGCCTCCCTTCGCTACATGGAAGTGCTGTTCATACCCGATTTACCGCGACCACCGACAAGGCACCCCGACGACGGGGAGCTCCTCGGCGCGGCGTTGCGGCAGCGGTTCCGGGCTACGCCCCCCACCACTGCCGCAACGCCAGTACTCTCATCCTGATTGACGCGCTGCTCTCATCTTGTTTGACGCGCGGCAGGTTGGCGAAGAAGCCCGCAACGTGATTTCGCTTGAGCACTTTCTTCAGCACCGTTCGACCATGCTCATTTACACCATGGACGGCAAAAACGTTCTTCGCCAGATCGATGCCAACTGTCGTAATCTTCATGATGGGCGCTCCCCTCGGTCAGGTGGTTGCTTCGACACATCCACTTTGGCACATTGATGCCGCTTCGGGTGGGGGCGTCCATCCCATTAGTCTTGACGCTAGCTCGTTCGACGGCAGCGACCACTTCTGCTTGTGCTGCGCGATGAGTTCGAGAACGGCCTGCAGTCGCAAGTTCGCCTGTGGCGCGCTGACCGTGTGGACCGCCGGCTTCTCCCTGAATCCGTCGTGAAGCGCGACCTTCCACTGGGCGGCAGACAGTTCAAGCGACACTGCCAGGATGACGCTCTCAGCATGTGGTCCGGTAACGTGATTTGCGTCCGTGATGACCTCCGTTGAGCAAACCTTGGCACGGTCAATCTTACGACTCGGGCCTTGACGACTCTCACGCTACATAGCTTCCGAAGGCCGCCAATCGTCCCCGGTGTTCCGGAAGAAACGATGATGGGCTATAACACAGGCGGCAGCGCGTGATGACCGGAAGATCACTGGTGCGCGCATGCGACGTCCCCGGACGCCGTGTGGCGAGTCCGGTACATAGCATGGTCCGGGAATCGTCGGTGACATTGGTGAGCGGCGCGAGCTGCATCCCGTTTGAGAGATCGAGTCGATTCAGACGCTTCCCCCTGGTGCTGCCCTGAACCAACCAGCCAGAAGCAGGCCATGGCCATGCGCAAGCGGGAAGACGATGAGGTGTATCCGAACGCCGCCGGGATCGATGTGGGCGCGTCCAGCCACTGGGTGGCCAGTCCCCCGGACGGCCGACGACCAGCCGGTGCGCGAGTTCGGCACGATGACCGGTGACCTGCACGCGATGGCCGACTGGCTGCTCACGTGCGGCGTCGATACCGTGGCACTGGAATCCACCGGCGTCTACTGGATCCCGGTGTATGAGGTGCTCGAGCGGCGCGGGCTGACAGTCTGGCTTGTCGATGCGCGGCAGATGAAGTACGTGCCGGGGCGCAGGCGGCGCGCGTCAAGCAAGTTGTCGCCTCACTCATGCAGCCAGAGGCTGTTTATTTGCGCTGATCGACGCCATCTCGACGACTGAGTCGCGTTCGGGGTTAAGCGTCACGGCACCAACCGGTGTCCAGTTGCGCGTGTGACGCGACCAGCGGGCCGGATTGCACGCGCGCGCCTTCGCGTACAGTGCGTGACGTGCCACGAGAAGCGCACGATCGTCGCCGGCATGACGCTGCGCAGGTGTCACGTAGCGGATGCCGCTATGACGATGCTCGAAGTTGTACCACTGCACGAAGCCGGCAGCCCAGGTGCGAGCAGCGTTCAGGTCCTCGAAGCCTGTGACCGGAAACTCCGGCCGGTACTTCGCGGTTCGGAACAGCGCCTCGGCGTAGGCGTTGTCGTCGCTGACACGGGGGCGCGAGTACGACGGCTTGACACCCAGCCAGTGGAGCATCGCCAGCACGGTGGTGGCCTTGAGCGTCGCACCGTTATCGCCGTGCAGCACCGGCCGGGTCTCAAGGACGGCAATGCCTTCGGAGAGCGCCGTACGACGCACGAGATGAGCAGCGTGTTCGGCCGCGTCGCTGTCGTGCACCTCCCAGCCGACAATCTTGCGGCTGTACAGGTCCAGGATCATGTACAGGTGGAACCATCGCCCTGTTACCGTTGCCGGCAGATAGGTCATGTCCCAGCACCACACCTGGCGCGGTGCCGTGGCGACGTGCGTGGTCGGCGGCCGGGCGCTCGAAGGCGTTCTGGCACGGCCACGGCGCGTCATCTGCCCATGCTCGCGCAGCACGCGTGCAAAGGTCGATTCGCTGGCGATGTACACGCCTTCGTCGGCCAGCATCGGCACGATGCGCGCCGGTGGCATGTCGGCAAAGCGCGGCTCGCTGGCTACACGCAGCACGTTCGCCCGCTCCTGCGGGCTCAGGGCGTGCGCGGGCAGCGGGCGCGTCGCGCCGGGCCTGGCGTCACCCTTGACGAGCCCCTCATGGGCCTTCCAGCGCTGCAGGGTACGCACGTCGATCCCGGCCACCTCGCAGGCCAGGCGCAACCGTGCGCCAGCCAGTCTTGCCGAATCGATTTCCCGGGCCAGGAACTGGCGATCTTCGAGGCCGATCATTCGTCCTCGCCCTTGTCCGTGTTGAAGATCGCCCCGAGTTTTTTTGAAAGAACCAGCAATGCGGCTGCCTCGGCCAGTGCTTTCTCCTTGCGCCGCAGTTCGCGTTCCAGTTCCTTGATGCGACGCTGGTCCTGCTTCGTTTGCTGTGGACTCGCACGGGCCTCTTCGGGCTCGGCCAGCGCCTGCGTGGCCGCTTGCCGCCACTGCGCCAGTTCCTGCGGATACACGCCATGCTCGCGGCACCACGCATTGCGGGCCGTCTCGTCCATCGCTGCCGTGCTCAACACCGCTTCGAAACGCGCGGCCGCTGTCCATGCCCGCTCGCGAGCGGGCATGGACAGCGCATCACTGCGCCAGCGCTCCAGCGTCTGCGCGCCCACACCGATCTCTCGCGCAACCTCTTCCACTGATGCGCTCTCCGGCGGCAACAACCGCGCCACCGCTCTGTCCTTGAATGTCTTTCCGTAACGCGTCAACTTGTTCTCTCTTTATCGCCCCCAGATTCCAATTTTATCCAGGCGACAACCATTGTGACGCGGGGGCAGGAGCGACGTACAAGACTGCCAGTGGCTGCAGAAGCTCATGAGTCTCGGACTGCTGCGTGCGGCCTGGCGCCCCGCTGGCGAGGTCTGCGTGGTGCGCGCGGTGGTGCGGCAGCGCGAGCTGCTGCTCACCGAACAAGGTAGCTGGGTGCAGCGCATGCAGAAGGCACTGCTGCAGATGAACCTCCAGCTCACCGACGTACTCACGGACGTGATGGGTACGACCGGACAGGGGATCATCCGCGCGATCGTGGCCGGCGAACGCGACCCGAAGGTGCTCGCGCGTTTCCGCCACAGTCTCGTCAAGGCCAGTACCGAAGACATCATCAGGGCGCTGACCGGCAACTGGCGCGAGGAGCACCTGTTCGTGCTCGCGCAGGCGCTCGCAATGTTCGACAGTCTCGCCGAGCGCATCCTCGAGTGCGATGCGAAGACCGGGGCGCTGCTGGTCCCCCTGGGGCGTCACGACGTCCAGCTGGCCGGGCCGGACAAGAAACGCCAGAAGAACGCCCCCGGTTCGACGCGCGTACCGCGCTCGCGCGCTGGGCGGGCGTGGGCCTGACGCGCATCAACGGCCTGTCCGTGGCCACCGTGATAACGATCCTCTCCGAGATCGGCCCGGATCTGAGCCGCTTTGCCAGCGTCAAGCACTTCTGTTCGTGGCTGCGCCTGTGCCCCGCCACGAACAGAAGTGCTTGACGCTGGCTTCCGGCAAACGACCCTCCGCCAACCGCGCCCGGCAGGCGCTGAAAATGGCAGCCATGAGCCTGTCGCGCAGCGACTCGGCGCTCGGCGCGTTCTACCGCCGGCTGTGCTCACGCATGGACACGCCGCGCGCCAATACCGCGGTCGCCCACAAGCTTGCCCGCATGGTGTACTTCATGCTCACGCGCGGCGAAGCCTTCGTCGACCAGGGGCAGCAGCGCTATGAGGAACAGCAGCGCCAGCGCAGCATCGCAGCCCTCAGGCGACGTGCTTCCGCCCTCGGATTCCAGCTCCAGCCAAACGCGGATTGTTCGCCGGGTCGCTGCGCGCTGGCCAACGAACTCAACGGTCACGAACCCCACGCATATCTGAAAGACATCGGGACACGGCCTCCCACCCACAGGGCAAGCGACATCGCCGCATTGCTGCCACATAACTGGCAACCTCTTACCGCTGTCGCCTGATTCACCGTTCGTCAACGGGGGTTTGCCAGCCGCTTACCGCACGCACGCAAGGCGCCGGATCATACGGAAGTTGCCTGTCCCTGCCACGGAAACGCGGCCAGCACCTCCCGGATCGCCATATCGAAAGGCGTGCGTCGACCGATTCCGAGTACCTCTAAACGGCTCGATGCCAGATGACAGTTGTGCGGGCGCGGCGTCGCGTCGGTGGGTGTGCGCTGGGGCGTCAGACGCGCGTCGAGTTGCAACGCTTCTGCCAGACGCACGGCGATCTCGTACTTGTTCATCGGTTCGTCGCCCGACCATTGCACGATGCCAGAGACCGTTTCGCCGCGCGCGTGCCGCTCGAGCATCTGTCGGATCACGAAAGCGACATCGGGCGTGAACGTAGGATAGCGGATCGCCCAAGCGTCCATCCTGGCAGCCTCGGCCCCCGGCGCCGCCGCCGCTGCAATCGCCGGCACGAGGCTAGTCACGGCCGATTCCGACCAACTGACGATCGGACCATATAGCAGCGGCAGACGCAGCACGCATCCGCCCTCGGCCGTGTCGGTCAGCGCTCGCTCGCCTTCGAGCTTGCTCTGTCCGTACGCGTTCAGTGGCGCAGGTGTGCTGTCGTGACGATAGGGCGGGTGCGTGCCGTCGAACACGTAGTCGGTCGAGATCGACAGTGTCCACGCGCCGTGTCGGTTCGCCGCCCCGGCGATCATTCGCACGGCATCGACGTTCAGCGCGCGAGCAAGCGCCGGATCGCGCTCGCATACATCGGGACGGCGCTCCGCCGCGGCAATCACGACGGCATCCGGCGCTACGCGGTCGATGAAACGCTCGACCGCGACGCTATCGCGAACATCCAACGCGACCATTCGCGGAGACGTTCGGCTATATGCGGTGGAGACGGTCTGCCAGCCGGTCTGGCGCGCGAGTTCGTCGTTGAGCGCGCGGCCGAGCAATCCGGAACCACCTATTACGGCAACCTTGAACATGCGCGGCACCCTCAGCGCACAGACGTGACCGTGTATCCGGCCTCGTCAATCGCGGCCTTCAGCGCATCGACGGGTTGCGCCGACTCCACGAGCACGCGGCCGGTCGCGAGATCCACCTGAACCTGCGCGGCGGCGTCGTGCTCGCGAATCGCGCTCGTGACAGCGGCAACGCAGTGCTGGCAGCTCATGCCTTCTACATGGAGTTCGGTTGTCATTGCAAAGACCTCGGCGGAATCAGATTGCGGATAGTCGAATTATGCCTGCCGTACCTTGTTTGGGTAGCTGACCTTCCCAGCATGGGAAGGTGTAGGATCGATTGGAGTTCAGCCGCAACCTTGAGGAAACAGTCATGAACATAGGCGAAGCGGCCCGCGTGTCGGGCGTTACGGCAAAAATGATCCGCTACTACGAAAGTGTCGGCCTATTGACTGCGAAGGCGCGCACGAGTGCCGGTTATCGCGTGTATGGCCCGCAGGAAGTGCATTCCTTGCGCTTTATTCGCCAGGCTCGCCGGCTCGGATTTCTGGTCGAGGATATCCGGCGGCTGCTTGCTCTATGGCACGACCGCTCGCGTGCAAGTGCCGAAGTAAAGCGGATCGCGCTCGAACATGTCGCCGAACTCGATCGCCGCATCGCCGAACTCACGGACATGCGCGACACTCTCGCGCATCTGGCCGATCATTGCCATGGTGATGACCGGCCAGATTGTCCGATTATCGAGCGACTGGCGGACACCGATCTTGTATCGGGACAAGGTTGCCGTCCGCTTTAAGCGGCTAATCGAAGTGCAACCGGGCCTGCCGATTCTTAAGGTCGAGCGATTCATGCACCGAAAGTGCGCATAAAAATTGCGAAAATGACGTCCACTTAAAGAACGCCTGGATGAATCCCAATAAAATCAGGAAATGCGTTGCACCTTTCCAGTGCACTATTCCAAAACGGAATGCACACCATGCGGGCATTTCACTATTCAGGTTGCACCTTAAGGCTATAATGCGGGTTAACCCTTTCACGGGAAATCCCTGATGTCAAATCACCGGGGATTCGATCTGATCCTTGGAGAACATCATCTTGGCATTCATTCTTGAGAAGCTCAGCACCTGGTTCGAAACCGCGGAACGTAGCCGTCGTGAGGCATATCTCGCCTCGTCGTCGGATATCGTTCAGCTCGAACAGCGCATCCGTTCGCTCGAAACCAACGGCTATTCGCTGTAAGTTTCCGCTTCGAGTTTGACCTGGCGGCGCTGCTTTTGCGCGGCCGTGCAGTACCAATGTCGAGCCCCGTCAAAGCGGGGCTTTGTCATATCTGGACATCGAAATCCGCGTGTGGCTTCGACGTTTTTCCGAGTGAACGGCGCAAGAAAGCTGCTGATGGCGAATATCGACTAGCTTCGTAACGCGGCCCGCGGTAATGTATGGCGTTTTTCGCGCAAGACGGCATTCATAACCAATCGGGCTGTCCATGTCCTCCGTCCGTTCGCTGCAAACTTTCCGAGCCGTGATGGCCGCGGCCGCCATGGCGACGCTCGCCGCCCTCTGCGCCGCGTCAGACGCATTCGCGGTGTCCGATAACGGGCGTCCCCCCGTGATCCTCGATACGCTTGGCGGCGTCAATAATGGCCAGAGCGGTACCGTACTGCTCAGCTCGCCGCCTGCGCAGGAGCCGATCGTCGCCGCGCCGCCGATCGCGGCACCGGTCGAGCTGCCTACGGAATCGTCGCCGCCGTTCGTGGTCGCGCCGTATATCCAATTGCCGGCGGGTGGTGGCGTGCCGCCGCGGCCGGTGCCTCGAGCGGTGCCCCTTCCGCAATAGGTACCGACGGCGCGAAAGATCGTCGGCGGTGCTTCTGGGCGGTCCCGTTTCTCCCCCATACGCCAGCTTGCCTCGCACCCGACAATCTCATTCGGGTTTGGGCGCATGGCGTCCGTGAAACCGTCCGACGACAATCGTTGCGCGCCTCGCCGCCGTGAGCTTGGATCTCGGCAAGTGCGCCTGCGTCACTGCTTCGAACGGAAAACACAAAAGGAGACGTCACCATGCTCAATCAATGGATGCAGCGTGCGACGCGCGCCTGCGTGATGCTGCTCGCACTGGCTGCGTTGCCGGGCGCTGGGTTCGCGAAGGACACGCCGGAAATGCCGACACTGACGATGGCCGTCGGCGGCTTACCTGGCCTGTACTATCTGCCGGTCCTCGCCGCACAGCAGCTCGGCTACTTCAAGGACGAAGGCCTGAACGTCACGCTCGAAGATTTCGCGGGCGGCTCGAAAGCGCTCGAAGCGGTGGTGGGCGGCAGCGCCGAAGTCGGCGCGGGCGCGTTCGAGCACACGTTGTTCATGCAGGCGAAGGGTCAGCACTATCGCGCGTTCGTGTTGATGGGCCGCGCACCGCAGATCGTGATCGGCGTGGTGAAGTCGAAGGCCGATCAGATCAAGTCGCTCGCGGACTTCAAAGGCGCGAAGGTCGGCGTGAGCGCACCGGGTTCGTCGACGGATCTCGTGCTCACCGTTGCGTTGCGCAAGGCCGGCGTGCAGCGCAGCGACATTTCGGCGATCGGCGTCGGCAGCGGCGCGACGGTGCTGGCCGCGGTGGGCAGTGGCCAGATCGACGCGCTGTCCAATGTCGATCCAATGATGACCAAGCTCACGCGTAGCGGCGCCATCAAGGTGCTTGTCGATACGCGTACGGTGAAAGGTACGCAGGAGGTGTTCGGCGGCATGATGCCCGCGGCGACGCTTTACGCGGCCGAAAGCTTCATCCAGAAAAATCCGAAGACAACGCAGGCGCTGACCAACGCGATCGTGCGTGCGAATCATTGGCTGCAGACTGCGAGCGACGCGGATCTGCTGAAGATGGTGCCGCAAGCCTATCTGTTGGGCGACCCGACGCTCTATCTCGACGCCTTTCACAACGTGCGCGACGCGTATTCGCCGGACGGACTGATGCCCGCTGATGGCCCGGCGACGTCGCTGCGCGCGTTGTCGTCGTTCGATAGCCGGCTCGATCCGAAGAAGATCGATCTGAGTGCTACCTATACGAACCAGTTCGCGAGCAAGGCGGCCGCGCAGTTCAAGTGAGCCTATGCGGAGATCGGGTTGCGCAAGACAGGTGACGGGGAACCGCGCGCGGCACGCTCACGCGCCGCACATCGCGTTCAATTGCCGCGATATTCGACCTTGAACGTCGCAGCCTTGTCCTCGCCGAGCGTTTTGACGAGCCATGGCATCTGATCCTTCAGCGTCTTGGCGAGCGTATACGGCGGATTCAGGATGAACATGCCGCTACCGAACAGCCCATAGCCGTCTTCCGGCGGATTGCTGACGGTCAGGCTGACGTGCAGCCAGTTGTCCTTCTGCAACTGCTTCAGTTGATCGGGAAAGCGCTGCGACTCAGGGCGCTTGACCTGCGGATACCAGACCGCATACGTGCCGGTCGGAAACCGCTTCAGACTTTCCTCGACACAGCGCAGCGTGCGCCCGTAATCGCGCTTGTCTTCATACGACGGGTCGAGCAGGATCAGCGCGCGGCGCGGCGCGGGCGGCAACAGCGTGAGAATCCCGTCGAAGCCGTCGCCCGCATACAGCATTGCTCGTCGGCCCGCGTCGCGAAAATTGTGGCGCAGCACGTCGATTTCGGTGCTGTGCAATTCGAAGAGCCGCATACGATCCTGCGCGCGCAGTTGTCGCCACGCAAGATACGGCGAGCCCGGATAAAAATGCAACTGGCCATCGGCATTGAGCGCGCTGACTTCATCGACGTATTCGGCGAACAGCGGCGGGAGATCGTTGCGGCCCCACAGTTTCGCAATACCCGTCTCGAACTCGCCGGTCTTCGTCGCGTAGCCTTCCTTCAGCGAGTAAACGCCGGCGCCCGCGTGCGTGTCGATATACCAGTAGGCCTTGTCCTTCTGGCCAAGGTAGCGCAGGAGCTGCAACACGACGGCGTGTTTCAGAACGTCGGCGTGATTGCCGGCATGAAAGGCGTGGCGGTAGCTGAGCATGATGAGAGGACGCTGAGAGAGCGCAGGCTGGCCCGAAGGAGCCGGCGACGCGCGGTCGCGTATTGTACGCGACCGCGCGTGACCGGTTAGCCACCCGGTGCGTGGCGCTGCGCGCGCGATTACTCGTGCGCGTCGCCGATGATCTCCTCGATCCGCTGCTTTATCTCCGGTGTGATGCGCTCGGCCACCTCGGCGGACTGCATGTTTTCGCCGATCTGTTCGACCCGCGAGGCGCCCGTGATCACCGTGCTGACATTCGGATTCTTCAGAATCCACGCGATCGCGAGCTGACCGACCGTGCAGCCGAGCTCGTCGGCGACCGCGCCGAGCTGGCCGACCACGTTGTTCCGGGTCGGGTCCGTGAGCTGCTGACGCAGCCAGTCATAGCCCTGCAACTGCGCGCGACTGTCGGCTGGCACGCCGTCACGATATTTGCCGGTGAGCAGACCCGATGCGAGTGGGCTCCACGTGGTCAGGCCGAGGCCGATGTCCTCGTAGAGCCGTTTGTATTCCTGCTCGACGCGTTTGCGGTGAAACAGGTTGTATTGCGGCTGCTCCATGACCGGCTTGTGCAGATGATGCCGCTCGGCGATTTCATAGGCGGCGCGAATCTCGTCGGCGCTCCATTCCGAGGTGCCCCAGTACAGCGCCTTGCCGCGCGCGATCATGTCGCTCATTGCCCACACCGTTTCCTCGACCGGCGTGTTCGGGTCCGGACGATGACAGAACACGAGATCCACATAGTCGAGCTGCAGGCGCTTCAGCGACGCGTCGATCGCGTTCATCAGGTACTTGCGGTTCAGCGTGTGGTACTGGTTCGGCGCTTCGTTGAGTCCCCAGAAGAATTTCGTCGACACGATGTAGCTCACGCGCGGCCACGCGAGCTCCTTCAACGCATGGCCCATGATCTCCTCGGATTTGCCGCCCGCGTAGACTTCGGCGTTGTCGAAGAAATTGACGCCCGCGTCGCGCGCCGCGGCAAGCGATTCGCGCGCGGCGCGGTGATCCACCTGGTTGCCGTACGTGACCCATGAGCCGATGGACAACTCGCTCACTTGCAGGCCCGAGCGGCCCAGACGTCGATAATTCATGCATGTCTCCTGGTTGGTGATGCCACGGGAACGGAGCCCGGATTCAGCCCGAAAGCGTCCAGTTTAAAGAGATACGGTTCGATGTGCGTTTTACCTATGTCGTTCACAGGGTTCATGCACAATAGCGAAGTCGGCCGCCGCGCTGCATCCGCCGAACGGTCTATACCGTTTGGCCGACTTCTCGCCGCGCGCGGTCTCGTGGTCTCATTGCTCATCAACTGCATGGAGGTTCTGGATGTCGTCTCTGAACTCGAATCTGAACGGCAAAGTTGCCGTCGTCACTGGTGCCGCGAGCGGCATCGGCAAACAGATCGCGTTGACTCTGTCGGCCGCGGGTGCTGCGGTCGCGATCGCCGACCTGAACCAGGACGGCGCGAACGCCGTGGCTGAAGAAATCAGAAAGGGCGGCGGTAAGGCAGTCGGCGTGGCAATGGACGTGACGAACGAAGATGCCGTCAACCAGGGGATCGACAAGGTCGCCGAGGAATTCGGTTCGATCGACATTCTCGTTTCCAACGCCGGCATCCAGATCGTCAATCCGATCGAAAACTATTCGTTCTCGGACTGGAAGAAGATGCAGGCTATTCACGTGGACGGCGCGTTCCTGACCACCAAGGCCGCGCTCAAGCACATGTACAAGGACAATCGCGGCGGCGTCGTGATTTACATGGGCTCGGTCCACTCGCATCTCGCCTCGCCGCTGAAGTCGGCGTACGTGACCGCGAAGCACGCTCTGCTGGGCCTGTCGCGCGTGCTTGCCAAAGAGGGCGCTGCGCGTAACGTGCGTTCGCACGTCGTGTGTCCGGGCTTCGTGCGCACGCCGCTCGTCGACAAGCAGATTCCCGAGCAGGCGAAAGAATTCGGCATCAGCGAAGAGGAAGTGATCAAGCGTGTGATGCTGGGCGGTACCGTCGACGGTATCTTCACGACGGTCGAAGACGTCGCGCAGACCGTGCTGTTCCTGTCGACATTCCCGAGCGCGGCGCTGACCGGCCAGTCGTTCGTCGTGAGCCACGGCTGGTACATGCACTAAGGGGCGGCCCATGGCGCAACGCAATCTGAAGCGGGCGCGGGTGGGCGTGTCGGGCGACGGGGAGGGCGCGGGTCCGTCGGTCGCCGCCCGCCCGCGCCGCCATCTCCGGTTGCCCAACTACGAAACCGTCGCGCTGATGCTGCAAGGCGGCGGCGCGCTCGGCGCCTATCAGGCCGGCGTCTTTCAGGGACTTTACGAAGCCGGCATCGAACCGAACTGGATCGCGGGCATCTCGATCGGTGCACTGAATACGGCGATCATTGCGGGCAATCCACCGGAACGACGCGTCGAGCGTCTGCTGCAATTCTGGGAGACGATCTGCCAGCCGGCGTTCGGGGCGCCCTTGCCGGCTCCGATCGAGCACCTGCTGTTCAATTCGAGCGAAGCGGTGCGCAAGGCATTTACGGCAGCGCAGGCAATGAGCGCGATCGTCGAAGGGCAAAAGGGCTTTTTCGTGCCGCGTTTCCCACCGCCGTTGCCCACGGTGTCCGGTCCGCCGCAATTGGCGAGCTACTACGACACCACGCCGCTGAAGGCCACGCTCGAGTCGCTGTGTGATTTCGACCGGATTAATTCCGGCGAAATACGCGTGTCGGTGGGCGCGGTGAATTGCGGCACGGGCAATTTCGCGTACTTCGACAATACCCACACCACGCTCAGGCCCGAGCATTTCATAGCGTCTGGCGCGTTGCCGCCGGGATTCGCGGCCGTCGAGATCGACGGTCAGTTCTACTGGGACGGCGGCCTGATGTCGAATACGCCGCTCTACGAGATGCTCCAGTCCACGCCGCGTCGCGACACGCTCGCGTTTCAGGTCGACCTATGGAGTGCGATCGGGCCGGTGCCGGACAACCTCACCGACGTGCAGGGCCGCATGAAAGACATCCAGTATTCGAGCCGTACGCGTCTCGTGACCGACATGCTGCAGCGCTCGCAGCGTTTCCGCCACGTACTGCGCGAGGTGCTGGACCGTGTGCCAGAAGACCAACGCGACGATCCGTGGTGCAAGCTGGCCGAAGATCTGTCGTGTTCAAAGCGCTACAACGTGATTCACCTGATCTACCGGCACAAGGAATACGAAGGACACTACAAGGACTTTCAATTCGGTCTGTCGACGATGCGCGAGCATTGGCGAAGCGGTCTCGAAGATATTCTCCGTTCTCTCGAGCAGCCCGACTGGCTCGATATGCCGGAAAACGATGCCGGGTTCGTCACGCACGATATTCATCGGGATTCGCGCTGATTCCTCGCGGAGAGCCCCGACGCTGCGCCAACCAAGGCCGAACCGTCAGAAAATAAAAAAACGGCGCCCTTTCAGAAAAGGGCGCCGTTTTTACAGGCGGTGGCAGCGGCGAACCTGCTGCACTTGCACGGCAAACCTCCGCGCTGTGAATCGCCTTACTTCAGCACGTGAGCAATCGCGGTGGCGACGACGTCGAGGTTGCGCGTATTGAGCGCAGCCACGCAGATGCGGCCCGTGCTGACCGCATAGATACCGAACTCTTCGCGCAGACGGTCCACTTGCGGTGCCGTCAGACCCGAGTACGAGAACATGCCGCGCTGGGCGTTCACGAAGCTGAAGTCACGATCAACGCCGCTTGCCTTCAGACGCTCGACGAGACCATTGCGCATCGCGCGGATGCGCTCGCGCATTTCGCCCAGTTCGCTTTCCCACGTCGCGCGCAGTTCCGGCGATGCGAGCACGGCCGCGACCACCGAGCCGCCGTGCGTCGGCGGGTTCGAGTAGTTGGTGCGGATCACGCGTTTCAGTTGCGACAGCACGCGCGCCGCTTCTTCCTTGCTCGCGGTGATGATCGACAGTGCGCCGACGCGCTCGCCGTACAGCGAGAACGACTTCGAGAACGACGAAGACACGAACACGTTCAGTTCCTGCGCCGCGAACAGACGCACGGCTGCCGCGTCCGCTTCGATGTTGTCGCCGAAGCCCTGGTAGGCGATATCGAGGAACGGCACGAGGTTGCGCGCCTTGACGACCTCGACGACCTGCTTCCACTGCTCGACGCTCAGGTCGACGCCGGTCGGGTTATGGCAGCACGCGTGCAGCACGACGATCGTGCCCGCCTCATAGCTGTTCAGCGCGCTCAACATGCCGTCGAAGTTCACGCCGTGCGTCTGCGCGTCATAGTACGGATACGATTCGACGACGAAGCCCGCGCCTTCGAACAGCGCGCGGTGATTTTCCCAGCTCGGATCGCTGATCGCGACCTTGCTATTCGGATTCACGCGCTTCAGGAAGTCCGCGCCGATCTTCAGCGCGCCCGTGCCGCCCAGCGCCTGCGCCGTGACGACGCGGCCGGCCGCGATCAGCGGCGAGTCGTTGCCGAGCAGCAGCTTTTGCACGGCGGCATCGTAAGCGGCGATACCTTCGATCGGCAGATAGCCACGCGGCAGCGCGGCTTCGACGCGAGCCTTTTCCGCCTCGCGCACGGCGCGCAGCAGCGGAATCTTGCCTTCTTCATTGAAGTACACGCCAACGCCGAGGTTGACCTTGGTGGCGCGCGTATCGGCGTTGAAAGCTTCGTTCAGGCCCAGAATCGGGTCGCGGGGAGCAAGTTCGACGGCGGAGAACAGAGACATGATGGGTGGGCAGCAGTAGTGAAAAGAGGGCGGCTTCGCGCGCGAGCGGCTCCATCTGGGGCGTCGGCGGCGTTTCGCGGGTGGGCGTGAGTTCGACGAAACGCGAAAATCGGGGACGGCCTATGGGCAGCGGCGAGCGAGCGCAACTTCGCATTGTAACGAATCCGGGCGCTTTTTTCGGACGACCAGACGGGCAAAAGGCGATTATTTGCTTGAAAAACAGGCACTGGAGAGCCATGTGGCAGTAAGGAATTCGAGCGGGCGTGGCGATGTCGACCGCGCGACCAGGCCGAGGTGCGTTGCCCCTTGGCGCTGACTGCGCCACGATGACGCGTGGCGTGGAGGACAGAGCCCGGCATGGGAGTTCGCGGTAAACCCCGTCAGGGCGCGCAAGTCCGCAAAGGGCCATACACACCGGCGCCTAGGGCGCCCTACGTAAGCCCGCTCGATCTTCGCTTTCCGCAACCCGTTAGAATGATTCTTTGCCCAAGGCCCGGTGCCGCCCCTCATGTCCGAACACCATCTGACTGAAGCCGACGATACGCTCGACGAATCAAAATTCATCGCGTTCGAAGGTTCACCGTTCAAGCTCTACCAGCCGTATCCGCCCGCCGGCGACCAGCCCACGGCCATCGACACGCTCGTCGAAGGCGTCGGCGACGGTCTCGCGTTCCAGACGCTGCTCGGCGTGACCGGCTCCGGCAAGACTTTCACGATGGCCAACACGATCGCGCGGCTCGGCCGCCCGGCGATCGTGTTCGCGCCGAACAAGACGCTCGCCGCGCAGCTGTATTCGGAGTTCCGCGAGTTCTTTCCGCGCAACGCGGTCGAGTACTTCGTTTCGTACTACGACTACTACCAGCCGGAAGCGTATGTGCCGCAGCGCGATCTGTTCATCGAGAAAGACTCGTCGATCAACGAGCATATCGAGCAGATGCGGCTGTCGGCGACCAAGAGCCTGATGGAGCGGCGCGACGTGGTGATCGTCGCGACGGTGTCGGCGATTTACGGTATCGGCAATCCGTCCGAATACCACCAGATGATCCTGACGCTGCGCACCGGCGACCGGCTCGGCCAGCGCGACGTCATCGCGCGGCTGATCGCGATGCAGTACAGCCGCAACGAAGCCGACTTCCAGCGCGGCTCGTTCCGCGTGCGCGGCGACACCATCGATATCTTCCCGGCCGAGCACGCCGAGATGGCGGTGCGCGTCGAGCTGTTCGACGACGAAATCGAAACACTGCAGCTATTCGATCCGCTCACCGGCCGCGTGCGACAGAAAATTCCGCGCTTTACCGTGTATCCGTCGTCGCACTACGTGACGCCGCGCGATACCGTGCTGCGCGCCGTCGAAACGATCAAGGCCGAGCTGCGCGAGCGCCTCGAATTCTTCTATAGCCAAGGCAAGCTCGTCGAGGCGCAGCGCCTCGAGCAGCGCACCCGCTTTGACCTCGAAATGCTGCAGGAGCTCGGTTTCTGCAAGGGCATCGAGAACTATTCGCGGCACTTCTCGGGCGCGGCGCCGGGCGAGCCGCCGCCGACGCTCGTCGATTACCTGCCGCCCGACGCGATCATGATGCTCGACGAATCGCACGTGCTGATTGGCCAGCTGAACGGCATGTACAACGGCGACCGCGCGCGCAAGGAAAACCTCGTCGACTACGGCTTCCGGCTGCCGTCGGCGCTCGACAACCGGCCGCTCAAGTTCAACGAGTTCGAGCGCAAGATGCGCCAGGTCGTGTTCGTGTCGGCGACGCCCGCCGATTACGAGAAGAGGACCGCGGGGCAGGTCGCCGAACAGCTTGTGCGTCCTACCGGCCTCGTCGACCCTGAAATCGAGGTGCGGCCGGCGCGCAGCCAGGTCGACGACGTGCTTGGCGAGATCAACGAGCGCATCAAGGCCGGCGACCGCGTGCTGGTCACGACGCTGACCAAGCGGATGGCCGAGCAGCTCACCGAGTTCCTGGCCGACCATGGCATCAAGGTGCGCTATCTGCACAGCGACATCGACACGGTCGAGCGCGTCGAGATCATCCGCGATCTGCGTCTCGGCGCGTTCGACGTGCTGGTCGGGATCAACCTGCTGCGCGAGGGGCTCGATATTCCCGAGGTGTCGCTCGTCGCGATTCTCGACGCGGACAAGGAAGGCTTCCTGCGCGCCGAGCGGTCGCTGATCCAGACCATCGGCCGGGCGGCGCGTAACGTGAACGGCAAGGCGATTCTGTACGGAGACAACATCACGGACTCGATGCGTCGCGCGATCGACGAAACCGAGCGGCGGCGTACGAAGCAGATCGCGTTCAACGCCGCGCACGGCATTACGCCGCGCGGCGTCGTGAAACGGATTCGCGACATCATCGATGGCGTGTACAACATCGACGAAGCGCGTGCCGAGTTGAAGGAGCAGCAGACTCGCGCGAAGTTCGAGGACATGTCCGAGAAGCAGCTCGCCAAGGAGATCAAGCGCCTCGAAAAGCAGATGATGGAGCACGCGAAGAATCTCGAATTCGAGAAGGCCGCGCAGACCCGCGACCAGCTAGCGCTGCTGCGTCAGCGCGTGTTCGGCGCGAACGTCGGCGACCACGTGTCGGGCGTCGAATAGCTGGCGTCCCTCCACCGCTTTTGTCCACCACGAAAGGGCGCGGCCACTTGCCGCGCCTGTTCACATCGGCCGGCGCTTTAGCTCCCGCTGCAGCCGTCGGCGCGGCCAACTTGGCCGTGACGAATTCCGTCCCTGTTTCCCCGTCGCACGAAGGTTTCTTAAGCGAGCCTTAAGACCCTGCTGACATCAGGCAGAGCGTGCTGACAGGTTTGTTCTCGTCAACGATCGATGATAAACTCGCCCCAATATTGAGAATGGTTCGCATTTAAATTTACATCTGACTTGCGAGCGCAGTGTTTCAACGACATTCAACGAAATCGATTCCCAGTCTGATCAAAACAAGGAGCTTCAATGCGGATTTCTTCGTTTGTGCGCGGTGGCGCGGCAGCGGTAGCTGCTGTCGCGGCGCTGTCGGTCTCGGCCGCCGAATATCCGATTGGCAAGCAGCAGATCCAGGGCGGCATGGAAATCGGCGCGGTCTACCTGCAGCCGGTCACGATGGAACCCGAAGGCATGATGCGCAAGGCGTCGGATTCGGACATCCACCTCGAGTCCGACATCCACGCGGTCAAGAACAATCCGACCGGTTTCGCCGAAGGCGACTGGATGCCGTATCTGCAGGTGCACTACGAACTGACGAAGGCCGGCTCGAACCAGCCGTTGAAAGGCGACCTGATGCCGATGGTCGCGAACGATGGTCCGCACTACGGCGACAACGTCAAGCTGCAAGGCCCGGGCAAGTATCACCTGAAGCTGATCGTCGAACCGCCGATGCAAATGGGCCACATGGCGTTCGGCCGTCACGTCGACAAGGAAACCGGCGTCGGTCCGTGGTTCAAGCCAATCACGCTCGAATACGACTTCACCTTCGCTGGCATCGGCAAGAAGGGCGGTTACTGATCGGCGCGCGGTGCCAATGCGGTCGCTCAACGTATCAGTGAATGCAGCAGACGGCGCGCGGACAGTCGGAGTCATATCTGGCATTGGCGCGTCGCGTTTTCCGGAAAGGGCAATGAGAATAAACCGAAAGATCGCGATGCTTGCCGTCACGTTTTGCCTGGCGGCCACGGCTCATGCAGCCGACCTGCCGACCTTCAAGCTCGAAATGAACGACGGCAAACTGAACCCGGCCCGCATCGAAGTGCCGGCAGGCCAGCGTATCAAGATCGAAGTACGCAACACCGGCAAGGGCGCGGCCGAATTCGAAAGCGTGCAGTTGCGTAAAGAGAAGGTTCTGGCGCCGGGCGCCGATTCGTTCGTCGTGATCGCTCCGCTGGAGCCGGGCGAATACAAGTTTTTCGACGACTTTCACCACCAGGCGCAGGGCGTGATCGTCGCGAAGTAAGCAGTGGTCTCGATCGAATGCGAACGCGAACTCGCCACGGCAAGCGGGCGCTGTCGGTCGCGCGAGGCAACGGATGCGGGCAGTAGAAGGATCGAAGGGAGAGCTTGAATGGGTCAGATTCTGTTCGTCGTGTGGCGGGAGAGCGTCGAGGCGCTGCTGGTCGTCGGCATCCTGTACGCGTGGTTGAAAAATGGCGACGACGACGCCCGCCGCGGCTTGCCGTACCTGTGGGGCGGCGTGGCGGCCGGCGTGATCGCGGCGGTGGCGCTCGGCGCGGCGCTGGTCGGCTTCACCGAGGTGCTCTCCGGTGACGCGCAGGATTACTTCCAGACCGCGATGGTGCTCATCGCCTGCGTGCTGATCGTGCAGATGGTGCTATGGATGAAGCAGCACGGCCGCACGCTGAAGCGCGACATGGAACAGTCGCTGCAAAAGAGCCAGCGCGATTCGAACTGGTGGGGCGTGGCGCTGCTGGTCGCACTGGCGATCGCGCGCGAAGGCAGCGAAACCGTGATCTTCCTGTACGGCCTCGGCTTTGGCCAGTCGGGTCATGTCGACGGCAGTCAGATGCTCGCTGTCGTGATCGGTCTCGCGCTTGCGTTCCTGACCTTCTACGTGTTGCAGCTCGGCGGCAAGATCATCTCGTGGCGGCTCTTTTTTCGCGTCACCGAAATCATGCTGCTGTTCCTCGGCGCGGGGCTGTTCCAGACCGGCGTCGACAAGCTGATCGACAAGGAAATCCTGCCGACGCTCGTCGACCAGCTGTGGAATTCCTCGGCGATTCTCGATGACTCGAGCACCTTCGGTTCGCTCGTCGCGACGCTGACCGGCTACCGCGCGCATCCGGCGCTGATGAATCTGCTCGCCTATGCCGTGTATTGGGCCGTCGTTTATCTGCTCGTGCGCCGCGCCAGTCGCAAGCCCGCGCAGCAGCCGGCAGGGCGCGCGGCATGAGCGCCGTGATGGCTTCCCGGCCGGGCCGCCTCGCGGCGGCCGGCCAGTGGATGCAGCGCCACGGCGCGGTGATTCGCGGCATCCAGTGGGTCGTGGTCGCGGTGTATGCGTTCCTGATCGTCGTGCCCGCGCTGATGCCGCTGCCGGACGACACCGCGCATCTGTGGAACAACCTGACGCTCGCCGCGCAGTTCGTGTTCTGGGGCATCTGGTGGCCGTTCGTGTTGCTGTCGATGGTGATGCTCGGCCGCGTCTGGTGCGGCGTGCTGTGTCCGGAGGGCGCGCTCGCCGAATTCGCGAGCAAATTCGGCCGCGGCCGAGCGATTCCGCATTGGATGCGCTGGGGCGGCTGGCCGTTCGTCGCGTTCGGCATCACGACGATCTACGGGCAGATGGTGAGCGTCTACCAGTATCCGAAAGCGGTGTTGCTGGTACTCGGCGGCTCGACCTTCGCGGCAATCGTGATCGGTCTGCTATACGGACGCGAGAAGCGCGTCTGGTGCAAATACCTGTGCCCGGTCAACGGGGTCTTTTCGCTTCTGTCACGGCTCGCGCCGTTTCACTACAAGGTCGACGAAGACGCGTGGCGCCGCTCGTATAAGAACGGCGAGCATGGGCATCGCGTGATTCCGATCAACTGCGCGCCGCTCGTGCCGTTGCGCAACATGAAAGGCGCGGCGGACTGCCATATGTGCGGCCGCTGCAGCGGACACCGCGATGCGATCGCGCTGACGTGGCGCAAGCCGTCGACCGAAGTCGTGCAGTTGGGCGACAAGAACGCGAACCCGTGGGACACCGCGCTGATCCTGTACGGCCTGCTCGGCATCGCGATCGGCGCGTTCCACTGGACCGCGTCGCGCTGGTTCATCGACCTGAAGATGTTCGCCGCGACGTGGCTCGTCGATCGCGACATCACGTGGCCGCTCGACACCAACGCGCCGTGGTTCCTGTTCACGCATTACCCCGACCAGAACGACGTGTTCTCGTGGCTCGACGGCTCGCTGCTGATCGGCTACATCCTGTCGACGGCGCTTGTCTACGGCACCGTGCTGCTGCTGTTGCTGACGGGCGCGACGCGCATGCTCGGGCGCTTCGACGCAACGCGTCTGCATCACTTGACGCAGGGGCTGATTCCGATCGCGGGCGCGGGCGTATTCCTTGGTTTGTCGGCGACGACGCTGTCGCTGCTGCGCGCCGAGCACGTGTCGCTGTGGTGGGCGTCGGATCTGCGCATCGCAATTCTCGTGATTGCGAGCGCGTGGAGCGCATGGCTCGCGTGGCTCGTCACGCGCCGCTACAGCGAGCGCTTCGTGCAACGCGCGCTGGCGATGCTGTGGTTCGTCGCGGCGCTGGCGGTCGTCAATAGCGCGTGGTGGCTGATGTTCTGGGGCTGGGCCTCGAAGTAAGTCTTCAGCCTGTGTCCGGTGCGAACGCAGGCGCAAACGAAAAGCCGTGGGATGGTGACATCCCACGGCTTTATCATTTTCAGCGATGTACGCCGTTGCGCGCATCGGCTTTCGAGCGAGAACCAAAAAAGCGGCCTGGCTTGCTGCGACGGCTGGCTTGGTGTCTGCACGAAGGGGTCTAGTTCTCGCGTGCAAACCGTCGTGGCTGGCTAATGCCTAACACCTCTCTGGGAGGTGGTCCCCACAATACCCGGTACTTACCTCGTGTTGCCTTGCTACTTCGTCAGGATCAGCTTGCCGAGGCGCGTCGCACGCAGTTGATACGTGTCGCCGTTGTGCACGATGCTGATGTGACTATGGCCTTGCAGCAGCGCGTCGCTGCGCACGACCCGTTCCGACGTCTCGCTCTGGCCGGCGGTGCGTTGCGCGCCGGGTTTCGCCGCGGGCGCGGCCGTCGTCGACGATTTCGGGCGGCTGGTTAGCGCGGCCGCCGAGCGGCGCAGGCTGAGCGTGGAGGAGCGGGTCATATCGGTCATTCGTTTTAGCTTGTTCGTCGATTCGATGTGATTATTCTAAATGATAACCATTCCTATTTACAAGATCGAGAAATTGATCGGATTCGACTTTTGATAGCTGAATGAAAGTGCGTCTAGATGGCGATTCTGGAAGCCATTCTGACATGGCCCCGCGAAAGCGCGGGCAGGGCGCCCGCGCGGTACGTCAGTGCAACGGTCCCGGTTCCTGCCCGGCCGCGACGTACTGGCGGATCAGCCGCACCGTATCGATATCGTTCTCGCGATACGCGGACTTGACGATCTCCTGCGTCTGCACGGCGTCCTGGTCGGTCGAGACGGGCAGCGTGGTCGCGTACTCGAAGCGTAGGAACAACTGCAGCTCATCGGGCTGCTCGATCGTCATCGTCAGTGAGCCGCCGACGTGCTCGGCGGTCGGCAGGATGTCGTAGCGCACGCTTTCGCTTTCCTGCAGCGTGACGCGATCGCGCACGGTGGCCTGGCCGTAGTGCAACTCACGCTCGAGCACATTGCCGTCGCGCGACAGGATCGTGCAGCTGTCGAGACCAATCACGAACAGTTGCGGCTGCTCGGCGCGCAGCACGAGCCCTTCCCACAGCTGCTCGCGGGTCATCGATTCGACGAAGGGATTCAACGGATCGTTGATCTGAATAAGGTGTTCGAAATTCAAGACGACTGCGTCCTATGAAAATATTGCAATACCCGTGACCCGAACGGACGGCGTCCGACCGTCCTATGCGCGTTTGCTGCGGCTGTTAAGCGACCGCGAGCGCGGAGCGGATCGAGATCGTGTGCGTGAGGATCTTGTGCACCGGGCACGCATTGGCAATTTGCAAAAGCCGTTCCCGCTGCTCGCCGGAGAGTTCGCCATCGAGCATGATCTGACGGTCGATCGTCGAGCCTGCGTCGCCGGTTTCCATCGACAGTTTGACGCGTACGCCCGCGAGCGGCCAGCCTTTGCGCTGCGCGTACATCTTTAGCGTGATCGACGTACAAGCGCCGAGGCTCGACAGCAGCAGCGAGACCGGCGTCGGGCCGCGGTCGCCGCCGCCTAGCGATTCGGGTTCGTCGGCAAGCCAGGTGTGCTTGCCGTCATCGAATACGACCTGGAAATTCGTCGAACCGATGTGGGCGGTGACGGTGGGCTCTGCCATGCGCGGCTCCTCTGCTAGGGATCTAATAGCGTCGCGCGCCGCGGACTGTCGAAATCAACGCGGGCCGCGCGACATGAGCCGTTATTGTGAACGAATTTAGCGGCGTTCGCGGCCCGTGGCGGATGATTTGGCGGCGCGCGTGGCTGGTGGCAAGCTTCGCCTCGCGCCGACAGGCGTGACAAACGCGCGGCACGCGCTCGTCTGTCAGTGCGTGATCGCGCCCATCCGCCCGGCCTGATAGTCGATCACCGCCTGACGGATCTCGTCTTCGGTATTCATCACGAACGGGCCATAGCGCACCACCGGCTCCTTCAGCGGCACGCCGCCGAGCAGCAGTACTTCGAGTGGTTCGTCGCCGGCCGTGATGGTCACCGCGTCGCCGTCGTTGGCGAACACCACCATCGTGCGCGCGTCGATGTCCGCGCGCGCGTCGCCTTCGCCATACACGCCCTTGCCGGACAGCCCATACGCGAACACGCGATAGTCGGCCGGTACCGGCTGGCGGATCGGCGCGCCCGGCTGCAACGAGAAATGCTGATACAGGATCGGCGTGCGCGTTTCGATCGCGGCCTTGACGCCGAGCGCTTCGCCCGCGATGACCTTCACGCGCACCTGACCGTCTTCGGACGTCGCGGCCGGAATGCGTGTCGACGGAATTTCCTGGTAGCGCGGCGCGATCATCTTGTCGCGACGCGGCAGGTTCACCCATAGCTGCAGGCCGTGCACGCGACCGCCGGTGCGCGTGAATTCCGGGTCCGGCATTTCGCTATGCACGACGCCCGCGCCCGCGGTCATCCATTGCACGTCACCGGCGTGCAGCGTGCCGGAATGGCCCGCCGAATCCTTGTGGCCGAACTGGCCCTCGAGCACATAGGTGACCGTCTCGAAGCCGCGATGCGGATGATCGGGCGCGCCGATCGCCTCGCCTGGCGCATAGTCGACCGGCCCCATTTCGTCGAGCAGCAGGAACGGATCGAAGTCCATCAGCAGACGCGTCGGAAACGGTCGATGAACGATAAACCCGCCGCCCTCCACTGTGCGAACCGACGGGAACGTGCGTTCGATCGTGCGTGACGTAGTCATCAATATCACCTCGAAAAATGGGGAATAGCGCGATTTCTGAAACATGGGGCTATTATAGGGACCGTTTTTGGCGGTGCCAGACGTCCCTCAGCAATGGATTGTTCTATTCATGGAACGATGAGATGAAGATCGATTCACACAATCTGAACGACCTCATGTACTTTTCGCAGGTCGTCGAACATGGCGGATTTTCGGCCGCCGAGCGGGTGCTGGGCATCTCGAAGTCGCGCCTGTCGCGTCGGCTCACGGAGCTGGAGGCGTCGCTCGGCGTGCGCCTGTTGCAGCGTTCCACTCGCAAGCTCGCACTGACCGAAGCGGGGCAGCTGTTCTACCAGCACTGTCAGGCGATGCTCAGCGAAGCGCAGGCGGCGGTCAATGTCGTGCAGCAGCTGCGCTCGTCGCCGCGCGGCACGGTGCGCGTCAGCGTGCCGGTTACGATCTCGCAGACGATCCTGTCGACGATCCTGCCGGAATTCATGCACCGCTTTCCGGAGGTGCGCGTCGTGATGCGCGTGACGAATCGCGTGGTCGATCTGTTCGAGGATTCGATCGACGTCGCACTGCGCGTGCGTTCGGATCCGCCGGAAAACGCGAACATCGTCGTGCGGCCGCTGTGGCGCACCGAGCAGATGCTGGTCGGCGCGCCGAGCCTGCTGCAGCAGAATGCGCCGCCGCTGACGCCGGGCGACCTGAACCGCTTCGAAACACTCGACGTGCCGACGAGCGACGGCCGCCACGTGTACAACCTGATCTCGCCCGACGGCACGCGCCATGCTCACGAACACGAGCCGCGCCTCGTGACCGCCGATCTGATGACGATTCGCGAGGCGGTGCTCGCCGGCGTCGGCATCGCCGCCTTGCCGGAGATGATGTATGGAGCCGCGTTGAGAGCGGGGCAACTGTCGCCCGTGATGCCGGGCTGGAGTTTTCCGACGCCGCAGTTGTACGCGGTGTTCGTGTCGCGTCAGGGGATGGTGCCGGCCGTGCGCGCGTTCGTCGATTATCTGGTCGAGATGCTCGATCCGGATGAGGGCAAGCACATCATCGGCGAGTGTCCTGAGCGCGCCGAAAAAGCGGTGGCGCAGGGATCGGTGGCGAGGGCGTCCTCCGCTGCGTCGGCGGCGGTTTCATAAGGCTCTGTGGCAACTTAAGGGGGCACGGTGCGCCGCGGGCCGCTAGCGCGCTTCGGAAATCGTTTTTAGCATTTAAGCGCGGCCTGTCATGATTACTTTCAATGGTCGTTTGCTTGAATGCGCGCGCACACAGGCATATAGTGAAATCCCTTTCGCTAAGGAGTGTCCTATGCGAAAACTCATGGCCGCTATCATAGCGGGCCTGATAGGGCTGACCGCGTTGTCCGTGTCGACCACGGCCCTCGCATGCGGTGATAAAAGCTATCAGTCTTCGGCCGATGGCAAATGATCCCGCCGCCCGAAGGCGCCGAGTGCGCACAAAAAAAGGCCTTCATCCGACGATGAAGGCCTTTTACTTTTTGGCCCTGTTTAAAAGGGGTGTTCCCGTGGACGAGCGCGCCGCTCCGCGTGCCACGTTACCGTTTACTTCGCTTTGGGCTGCGTGACGAAACCAATCTTCGTCAGTCCGCCAGCCTGCGCGGCCGACATCACCTGAGCGACCTTCTCGTACGGCACCTTGCGGTCCGCATCGAGATGCAACTCCGGCTGCGGGCTCGCCTGCGCGGCCGCGGCGATCTTCGCGGCGAGCGCCGCATCGTCGACCTTGGTGCTGTCCCACAGCACGTTGCCGTCCGCGTCGATCGACACCGTCACCTGCGCGGGCTTCGTGTCTTCCCTCTGACTGCTCGCGTGCGGCAGATCGATCTTGACCGCGTGACGGATCACCGGAATTGTCACCATAAAGACGATCAGCAGAACCAGCATCACGTCGACGAGCGGCGTCATGTTGATCTCGTTCATCAGGCCGTCGTCATCGTCTCCGGCGAAAGGGCTCATTGCCATTGGAATGCCTCGTCGATCAGTTGGCGCGGGTTGCGAGACGCAGGCCGTCGCCGCGCCTGGTCGACGACAGACGGGCACCGGTCACGAAGAACGCATGCAGGCCGTGAGCGAAGCGGCTCAGCTTCGCGACGATCGCCTTGTTGGCGCGCGTCAGCGCGTTATAGCCGAGCACGGCCGGAATCGCGACGAACAGACCAAACGCGGTCATGATCAGCGCTTCGCCGACCGGGCCGGCGACCTGGTCGATCGACGACTGGCCGCTCGCGCCGATCGCGAGCAGCGCGTGATAGATGCCCCAGACCGTGCCGAACAGGCCGACGAACGGCGCGGTGCTGCCGATCGACGCAAGAATTGCAAGACCGCTCTGCATGCGCGCGACGCTTTCGTCCATCGTGTCTTTCAGGCAGCGCGTGATCCAGTCCGACACGTCCATGCGGTCGTGCAGATGCGGCTGCGTCTGGTGATGATGGTCGGCCGCTTCCTGGCCCGACAGCGCGAGCGCGAGGAACGGGTTGTCATGCGGCGTCGAGGCGCCGCCGCCGAGCTTCTTCACGCCGTCGGCGAGGTCGTCCGAATGCCAGAACGCCTGCTCGGCGTTCTTCGTCAGGCGCTTCAGGCGCATCACGTTCCAGCCTTTGACGACGATCACGCTCCACGACATCACCGACATGATCAATAGCGCGAGCGCGATACCGCGCGTCACGAAATCCCCTTGCGCCCACACGTGTGCCAATCCGTAGTTTTGCATTGCAATCCCTTGTTTTTGAAATCTTGCTTCAGTCGGTCAGATTGAAGTTGAAAGGCTGGGTGTACGCGGCCCTGACGGGCTCGCCGTTCTCGAGATACGGTTTGCAGGCGCTCGCGCGTATGGCGGCCAAGGCCGCGTCGTCGAGACGGCTAAAGCCGCTGCTTTTCTTCAACTCGATGTTCTCGAGCTTGCCGGTCAGACCGACGACGAAGTGCACGTACGCGGTGCCGGATTCGCCGCGGCGCCGCGATAGAGCCGGGTATTCGGGCTGGCTGATATTGCAATCGAGGTGCGACACGTTTTTCGGCGCGCTGATTTCCATCGTCGGCTTGCCGATCGCGGGCGCTGCCGCGGTGGGCGGTGTCGCCGACGCGGCGGGCGCGGGCGGCGTCGGATCGGGCGCCGCGACCGGCGTCGGCGATGGCGCAGCGGCCTGTGGCAACGGAGTTGGCGTCGGCTTGGGCGTTGGAGTCGGCTTCGGCTGGGCTTTCGGTCTTGTATGGACGGGCGGCGTTGGCCGGGGCGGCGGCGGAGCGATCGATTGCAGCGCGACCGGCGCGGCGAGCGGCGCGGGCGGCAGCAGTTCGGCGGTCATCATGTGCGATTCGAGCGCGACCGGCACAGGCTCGTGACGCAGCGTCATGATCACGGCGAGCAGAGCGACGTGAACCGCGGCGACTATGGCAGTGGCTGTCAGCGCGCGGGAATTCGGTCGGGTGGACGACGCCAGCGTGGCGCGGGCGGAAACGGGACGCGGAGCCTGCATGGTCAGTGTGGCAGCGCACCGTGCGGGCGGCGCGTCAAACAGGGCATCGTCATGTTCGGAAAATCAGCAGCGAAATGAACAAAGTAGTCACGAAACCAATCAGCAATTCCATCTCGAACTCCTTTCGAAGGGGGAGCGGGGTAGCTGGCTGGTACGAGTACTGGCTTGCTGACGGCAGTGGGATAACGCAGTACGGCGGACAGTACTGCGGTTGTGTTGCAGACGTGCGGCACATTCAACGTCGCATCGGAGCGCTACATAAAGCGTGCGTGAAGCAGAGGGGCTTTTAGACGCACCGACACGGCCTGCACCGGCCCTGCTAGCTGAGCTCAGGCTGCCTTGCGCTCGTAGAACGCGACTTGCACGACCTCGGCGACGCTCTGCACCTGCCGATGCTCGACCACGCCGCAACGGCTCGCGCACACGCCGCTTTGCAGCATCACGTCACGCACGGATTCCTCGCATTTGCCGCAGCACGAGGCGACGCCGAGTTCAAACTGCAACTCGTCGAACGAGTCGATGCCGTCCGCAATTGAGGAGCGGATTGTGCGGTCGGATACGGATTTGCAGACACAGACGATCATGGCAGGCGTGATAGCTAACGTTAATGCGAATTATTATCATTTTGTTTGGTTCGTTTGGCAAGCGTCCCGTGCGATTTTTTGTAACAAAACCAGACTCTTAGAATGGATTTCGTCGGCAGGAAGGGCGGGGCGCGCGCCGATTGCCGGCGCTAGGCGGCGCGAGAATCCGATGCGGCCGTGCGGCCCGACGGTATCGATACCTGCTCGACCGCGGCCTCGATCCGCAGCAGCGTGGCGGCGAGTTGCTGCTGATGGATGCCGTCGTCGGTGGAATAGAAGCGCGGCAGCGGCGTGCCCCCGGCCGACGCCGCGGCGCACAGGCCGTGCTGCTCGAGCACGCGTTCGAGCTGACGCGCGATCGCCACGCTCGTGTCGATCAGCGCGAGCCGCTCGCCGACGATGTCGCGGATCGCCGCGTCGAGAAAGGGGTAATGGGTGCAGCCAAGCACCAGCGTGTCGGCGCCCGCGTCGAGCATCGGTTCCAGGTAGCTGCGCAGCAGTGCCTGCAGCTCGGCCGAGCCGACGTCGCAACGCTCGACCGCCTGCACGAGCCCGTGGCCGGGCTGGCACAGAAAGCGGCAGTCGGCGGCGTAGCGTTCGAGCAGCCCCTGAAAGCGGGCGCTGCGCAGTGTCGCCTGGGTCGCCAGCACGCCGGCGACGCGGCTTTTCGATTGCAGCGCGGCGGGCTTGACACCCGGCTCGACGCCGACGAGCGGAATCGGCAGCTTTTCGCGCACCAGCGCGATCGACTGCGCGGTCGCCGTATTGCATGCGACCACGAGCGCCTTCGCGCCTTGTGCGGCGAGCCATTCGCCGATGGCCAGCGTGCGGTCGGTGATGAAGTCGTCGTCGCGCTCGCCGTAGGGCGCGTACAGCGAATCCGCGACATACAGCAACGCCTCGTCAGGCAGTTGCGCGCGCACCGCGCGCAGCACCGACAGGCCGCCGAGCCCCGAATCGAAAATGCCGATCGGCGCCCGCGACGCGGCGCCAGCGGCAACACTGCGGACAGTCGGGGACGGCGAAGGGGCAGGCATAGGCGAAAAAAACGAGCGGGAAGTGGCGGTCGGCGAAAAGGGTGAAACCACGGTGAGGCGCGAACAAGCGCGCAAGTATATCGCCCGTGCGGTACGGTCCGGCGCGAATGCCTGCTGGGCAGGCGTCGTGCCGCTACCGCGCGGGATGCTTCAGCGTGCTTCGATCAGGACTCGACCGAGCCCATCGCGCTTTGCTGGTAGTTCTGGATACCGACCTTGTCGATCAGATCGAGCTGGGTTTCGAGCCAGTCGATGTGCTCTTCGGTGTCGTCGAGAATCTTCGTGAAGATTTCGCGCGAGATGAAATCGCGCACCGATTCGCAGTAGGCAATCGCCTCCTTGCAGGTGCCTTGCGAAATCTGTTCGAGCTTCAGATCGCATTCGAGGATCTCTTTGGTTTCCTCACCGATCAGCAGCTTGTGCAGGTCCTGCAGATTCGGCAGACCGTCGAGCATGAAGATCCGTTCGATGAGCATGTCGGCATGCTTCATTTCGCCGATCGACTCGTCGTACTCGTGCTTGCCGAGCTTGTCGAGGCCCCAGTGGCCGTACATTCGGGCATGCAGGAAATATTGATTGATCGCGGTCAGTTCGTTTTTCAACTGCGCGTTCAGATATTCGATGACCTTCTTGTCGCCTTGCATGTTATTTCCTTTTTCGGGAACCTTGAATTTCCAACAACAATAAACGCCATGTCCAAAAAAGCCAAGAGATCCGATACAACTGTTGGCGGCGTTGGCGGCCTCGTGCGTGCGGCGCCTTGCGCGTGCATGACGCACGGAAAGAAAAAGCCGGGATCGCGGCCCCGGCTTTTCGACTGACCTGAGTAGCGTTAATCGCGACTCATCAAGCCGTGGCGACCGGAATCTTGCCGATCTTGGCTTGCCATTCCTTCGGGCCGGTCTGGTGCACGGAGGTGCCGTTCGAATCGACGGCGACCGTGACCGGCATGTCCTGCACGTCGAACTCGTAGATCGCTTCCATGCCGAGGTCTTCGAACGCGAGCACCTTCGCGCTGCGGATCGCCTTCGACACGAGGTACGCCGCACCGCCGACGGCCATCAGATACGCTGCCTGGTGCTTCTTGATCGCCTCGATCGCGACCGGGCCGCGCTCGGCCTTGCCGATCATCGAAATGAGGCCCGTTTGCGCGAGCATCGTCTCGGTGAACTTGTCCATCCGCGTCGCAGTGGTAGGGCCCGCCGGGCCGACCGCTTCGTCGCGCACCGGATCGACCGGGCCGACGTAGTAGATCACGCGGTTCGTGAAATCGACCGGCAGCTTCTCGCCCTTCGCGAGCATGTCGGCGATGCGCTTGTGCGCGGCGTCGCGGCCCGTCAACATCTTGCCCGACAGCAGCAGCGTCTGGCCCGGCTTCCAGCCCGCCACTTCTTCCGGCGTCAGCGTGTTGAGGTCGACGCGCTTGCTGGTTTCCGTGTTCGGTTCCCAGTGCACCTTCGGCCATGCGTCGAGCGACGGCGCTTCGAGCCTGGCGACGCCCGAACCGTCGAGCGTGAAGTGCGCGTGGCGGGTCGCCGCGCAGTTCGGGATGATCGCGATCGGCTTGGATGCGGCGTGCGTCGGCGCGGCCATGATCTTCACGTCGAGAACAGTGGACAGACCGCCGAGGCCCTGCGCGCCGATACCGAGTGCGTTGACCTTCTCGTGCAGCTCGACGCGCAGCTCTTCGATCCAGTCCTTCGGGCCGCGCGCGATCACGTCCTGAATGTCGATCGGGTCCATCAGCGATTCCTTCGCCATCACCATCGCTTTCTCAGCGGTGCCGCCGATGCCGATGCCGAGCATGCCCGGCGGGCACCAGCCCGCGCCCATCGTCGGCACGGTCTTCAGGATCCAGTCGACGATCGAGTCCGACGGGTTCAGCATCGCGAACTTCGACTTGTTCTCCGAGCCGCCGCCCTTGGCCGCGACCTGCACGTCGACGGTGTTACCCGGCACGATCTCGTAGTGGATCACGGCCGGCGTGTTGTCCTTGGTGTTCTTGCGCGCGCCTTCGGGCGGGCTCACGATCGATGCGCGCAGCACGTTGTCCGGATTCAGATAACCGCGGCGCACGCCTTCGTTGATCATGTCGGTGACGCTCATCGTCGCGCCGTCCCAACGCACGTCCATACCGACCTTCACGAACACCGTGACGATGCCGGTGTCCTGGCAGATCGGGCGCTTGCCTTCGGCGCACATGCGGCTGTTGGTCAGGATCTGCGCGATCGCGTCCTTCGCTGCGGGGCTCTGTTCGAGCTCGTACGCGCGGCCGAGCGCTTCGATGTAGTCGAGCGGATGGTAGTAGCTGATGTACTGCAGCGAATCAGCGATGCTCTGAATCAGGTCTTCCTGTTTGATGACGGTCATGGCTAGCTCAGTGGGGAGTGGCGCTTGTTGTCGGATCGCAGCACGGTGCGGTCAGTCTTGCGCCTTCATGGGAGTGGAAACCTTGATGCCGCCCACGGCGTGCAATGCCGCGGGCCCTTCGAAATGTTTGGGGTGCGTGTGCGTTTCGTCGAGCTTCATCGAGTCGGTGACCAGATGCCAGACTTCCTTCAGGAATAGCACGACGTAGACCGCCTGCGCGACGATCAGCCCGAGGTACAGCGGCACCTGCAGCCAGCGGCTCATGAAAACGAGGCGGGGCAGCGCGCGCATGGGGCGGCGCGGACGGGCGCAGGCGGGTCGCGAAGCGGACATAGGCAACGGTCAGATGAAGCGCGGGTGACGGAACAGGGGGCCAGGCGCCGACGGCGGTGCGGGGCGCGGCCACCGAAGGGGCGCGAGACTCGCGTCAGGCGCGCCATTGTACAGCGTCGGTCGAATCTGCTGCTTTGCGGCGGGCAGCGCCCGCCACACCGGAATTACGATGCGATCGGCGGCACGCTGCGCGGACGGCTAGTTCAGTTAGCATTGTAAAAGGCCGTACGAGAGAGCATAAGGGTGCGAAAGCGGGCGTGCTGGCGGTGCGTCGAGTTCGCATCACCGGTATGCAATGTGCTGCGAGTGAGCGTAGAAGGTTCTGTAGAACGGGCGATCTTTTTCGCGCGCATCTCGTCTGATCAACACGTAACTGCATCGATGGCTGGCGGGATCTAAGGGTTTTCGCTTGCAGATCAACACGATGCGCGTAAGTGGCCGGTAAGTTGCAGCGCTTATGGTTAAGCCTTGACGCGGAATAGGATCGCGCAGGGCGCCCGCATGCACGGATGTTGCGATGCCGCACGCACGCGCGTTCGACGGTATCGCGAGGTGGGAGACAGCGCCGCTCGTGGCGGCTCGAACAGGATAAGGCCCGCGCGCGCCGCGCGCCGGTACAGGTTTTACGTTTCATCTTCACCAAGGGGTTGTCGATGTCTGCGATTGAATCGGTTCTTCAGGAACGCCGCGTTTTTCCGCCCTCCGCTGACACTGCGAAGGGTGCCACGATCTCCGGCATGGACGCGTACCGGGCGCTCGCCGCCGAAGCGGAGCGCGACTATGAAGGCTTCTGGGGGCGTCTCGCGAAGGAGACGCTGAGTTGGCACAAGCCGTTTACGAAGGTGCTCGACGAATCGAAGGCGCCGTTCTACACGTGGTTCGGAGACGGCCAGCTGAACGCGTCGTATAACAGCATCGACCGTCACGTCGAGGCCGGCAACGGCGAGCGCGTCGCGATCGTGTTCGAAGCCGACGACGGTAGCGTCACGAACGTCACCTATCAGGATCTGCTGCAACGCGTATCGCGCTTCGCGAATGCGCTGAAAAAACGCGGCGTGAAGAAAGGCGACCCGGTCGTCATCTATATGCCGATGTCGATCGAGGGCATCGTCGCGATGCAGGCGTGCGCGCGGATCGGCGCGACGCACTCGGTCGTGTTCGGCGGCTTCTCGTCGAAGTCGCTCAACGAGCGGCTCGTCGACGTCGGCGCGGTCGCGCTGATCACGTCCGACGAACAGATGCGCGGCGGCAAGGCCTTGCCGCTGAAGAACATCGCCGACGAAGCGCTCGCGCTCGGCGGCTGCGAGAAGGTCAGGAGCGTGATCGTGTACCAGCGCACCGGCGGCAAGGTCGCGTGGGACGCAGGGCGCGACCTGTGGATGCACGAACTCGCACAGGCCGAGTCGGACCAGTGCGCGCCCGAATGGGTCGGCGCCGAGCATCCGCTCTTCATCCTCTATACGTCGGGCTCGACCGGCAAGCCGAAGGGCGTGCAGCACAGCACCGGCGGCTATCTGCTGTGGGCCGCGCAAACGCTGAAATGGACCTTCGACTGGCGCCCCTCCGACGTGTTCTGGTGTACCGCCGACATCGGCTGGATCACCGGCCACAGCTACATTACGTACGGGCCGCTCACGCTTGGCGGCACCCAGGTCGTGTTCGAGGGCGTGCCGACCTATCCGGACGCCGGGCGCTTCTGGCAGATGATCGCGAAGCACAGGGTCACGCTGTTCTATACGGCTCCTACTGCGATCCGCTCGCTGATCAAGGCCTCCGAGGCCGACGCTAAAGTGCATCCGAAGAGCTACGACCTGTCGACGTTGCGCATCATCGGCACGGTCGGCGAACCGATCAATCCGGAAGCGTGGGTGTGGTACTACGAGAACGTCGGCGGCGGCCGCTGTCCGATCGTCGATACGTGGTGGCAGACCGAGACCGGCGGCCACATGATCGCGCCGATGCCGGGCGCGACGCCGCTCGTGCCGGGTTCGTGCACGCTGCCGCTGCCGGGCATCATGGCCGCGGTCGTCGACGAAACCGGGCAGGACGTGCCGAACGGGCAGGGCGGCATTCTGGTGATCAAGCGCCCGTGGCCGGCGATGCTGCGCAACGTGTGGGGCGATCCGGAACGCTACAAGAAGAGCTACTTCCCCGACGAGCTCGGCGGCAGGCTCTACCTCGCCGGCGACGGCGCGGTGCGCGACAAGGAGACCGGCTACTTCACGATCATGGGCCGCATCGACGACGTGCTGAACGTGTCGGGCCATCGTCTCGGCACCATGGAGATCGAGTCGGCACTGGTGGCCAATCCGCTCGTCGCGGAAGCCGCCGTGGTGGGCCGCCCCGATGCGACGACCGGCGAGGCGGTGTGCGCGTTCGTGGTGCTCAAACGTGCGCGTCCGCAAGGCGAAGAGGCCGTGAAGCTCGCGAACGACCTGCGCAACTGGGTCGGCAAGGAGATCGGTCCGATCGCGAAGCCGAAGGACATCCGCTTTGGCGAGAACCTGCCGAAGACGCGTTCGGGCAAGATCATGCGTCGTCTGTTGCGTTCGCTCGCGAAGGGCGAGGAAATCACCCAGGACGTGTCGACGCTGGAAAACCCGGCGATTCTCGATCAGCTCGGCGAGTCGATTTAAAGCGTTGTAAGCGGATCTGCGCGGACGGCGGCGGCGGTGTCGATCGACACGCTTGCGGGCACGCCGCGCAGAACCGTTATTCGAGTGGACGGCTTACGTCACGGCGTTGCGCGGACAATCCCAATTGCCTCGCCGATGCCTTTTTGATACATAGGCGCATGGCCGCGCCGCACCTATCCTCCCACGCCAGGTTGAACCCCCCGCCCGAACCGCCACCGGTCTCGGCGGCGATGGCGCTCGCGCATCGCAAGTACTGGCGTTTCAACCTCGCGCTGATCGCGGTGCTGATGACGCTTGGCTTCTTCGTCTCCTTCGTCGTGCCATTGCTGGCGCCCGCGCTCGCGCAGGTGCACGCAGGCGGCTTCAGGCTGCCGTTCTACTTTGGCGCACAAGGCGCGATCCTGATCTACCTCGCGCTGATCGTCGTCTATATCGTGCTGATGCAGCGCGCCGATCGTCAGTTGCAGCACGCGTTCGAAGCGGATTCGCAGCGCGATGCGGCAAGTGGTCCCGCCGCGGATTCCACCACCGGCGCGAACGATGACGTCGCGATCGGCAAGGCCGCGCCGGCCGCGCGCGGGCGCTGAGCCGATGAAGCTCACGCATCGGCTGATCCGCTCGTACGCGCTCTATACGCTCGGCTTTCTGCTGTTCGTCTACGTGATGTGGCGCATCGAGCGCAGCACCGGTCCCGGGGTGTGGATCGGCTATGTGTTCCTGTTCGTGCCGATCGCGGTGTATGCGGTGATCGGCGTGCTGTCGCGCACGTCCGACCTGGTCGAATACTACGTAGCGGGGCGGCGCGTGCCGTCGGCGTTCAACGGCATGGCGACCGCGGCCGACTGGTTGTCGGCCGCGTCGTTCATCGGTCTGGCCGGCTCGATCTACGCGACCGGCTACGACGGCCTCGCGTACCTGATGGGCTGGACCGGCGGCTATTGCCTCGTCGCGTTCCTGCTCGCGCCGTATGTGCGCAAGCTTGCGCGCTACACGATTCCCGATTTTCTCGGCACGCGCTATTCGAGCAACGCGGTGCGCGGCCTTGCGGCGCTCGCCGCGATCCTCTGCTCGTTCGTTTATCTGGTCGCGCAGATCCAGGGCGTCGGCCTGATCGCGACGCGCTTTATCGGCGTCGATTTCACGGTCGGCATTTTCTGCGGGCTCGCGGGCATTCTGGTGTGCTCGTTTCTGGGCGGCATGCGTGCCGTTACGTGGACCCAGGTCGCGCAGTACGTCATCCTGATCCTCGCGATGCTGATACCGGTATCGATGATCGCGCACAAGGACGGCCTCGGCTGGGTGCCGCAATTCAGCTATGGGCGCCTGATGCAGCGCATGGAAGGGCTCGAGAAACAGGTGCGCGACGCGCCGCTCGAGGAGCGCGTGCGCGACGACTATCGACGCCGCGCCGCGCTGATGCAACTGCGGCTCGATACGCTGCCGCAATCGTTCATCGAGGAAAAGCAGCGGCTCACGCAGGAGGTCGGCGATCTGCGCCGCCATAACGGTCCGTTGCGCGAGATCAACGAGCGCGAGCGCGCGCTCGAACAGTTTCCGCGCGATGCCGCCGCCGCGCAGATCGTCTGGAGTCAGAAGCGAGACGACATGCTGATGCGGGCGAGCGCGCCGGTGCCGATGCAGGAACCGTTTCCTGCTGTCGGTGAGGAAGACCGGAGCACGCACGCGCGTAACTTTCTATCGCTGCTGCTGTGTCTGTCGCTTGGCACGGCGAGCCTGCCGCATATCCTGACGCGCTATAACACGACGACTTCGGTGGCGTCGGCGCGGCGCTCGGTCGGCTGGACGCTCTTTTTCGTCGCGCTGTTCTATCTGACCGTGCCGGTGCTGGCGGTGCTGATCAAGTACGAGATCCTGTCGAATCTGGTCGGCCATCATTTCGCCGATCTGCCGCAGTGGCTGATGCAATGGCGCAAGGTCGAACCGAGCCTGATCAGCCTCGCCGATACGAACGGCGACGGTATCGTGCGCTGGAGCGAGATCCAGATGCAGCCTGATATGGTCGTGCTCGCGGCGCCCGAGATCGCGGGGCTGCCGTATGTGATGTCGGGCTTGATCGCGGCGGGGGCGCTCGCGGCGGCGCTATCGACCGCGGATGGTCTGCTGCTGACGATCGCGAACGCGCTATCGCACGACGTGTACTACCACATGGTCGATCCGAACGCGTCGAGCCAGCGGCGCGTGACGATCTCGAAGATTCTGCTGCTGGGTGTCGCATTGTTCGCGTCGTACGTGGCGTCGCTGAATACGGGGAATATTCTGTTTCTGGTCGGGGCGGCGTTTTCGCTGGCGGCGTCGAGTCTGTTTCCGGCGCTCGTGCTCGGCGTGTTCTGGAAACGCACGACGCGGCTCGGCGCGGTGGCGGGGATGGTCGCGGGGCTTGTCGTGTGCATTTACTACATTGTGTCGACGTATCCGTTCTTCACGCAGTTGACGGGATTCACGGGTGCGCGCTGGTTTGGCATCGAGCCGATCAGTTCGGGCGTGTTCGGTGTGCCGGCGGGTTTTCTCGTGGCGATCGGGGTGAGTTTGCTCGATCGAAAGGCGGACGCTTATACGATCGCGCTGGTCGACTATATCCGGCATCCGTAGGCGGTTTGCGCGGAGCTTTGGCCAGGGTGTGGCGCAGGGCGCGAAGTTTGCTATAATTCGGCTCCCCGCCGGAGAGATGGATGAGCGGTTTAAGTCGCACGCCTGGAAAGCGTGTATAGGTTAATAACCTATCGGGGGTTCGAATCCCCCTCTCTCCGCCAGGACATCCAATGAATACGGGCCTTTCGGCCCGTTTTTCGTTTCTACCCGCACCAGTACCCACACGCGTGCACGCGGTGCAATTTCCCACCCGCCGGCGGCCATTTCGATGCGTCGTCTACGAACAACACAGGTCGGGGTTTTCCGGGGCTCGGCTCGACAAAGAGACTTACCGGGGAACAAATGAAAAGCCCCGCTCGGGGCGGGGCTCATTCAGGCCTATGCCTAAGGCTTTCTGGCAGTTCGATCGGCGAGGCAAGAGAAGAAAATATGTTTGCGAGATCCTGGTAGTCAAGCCTGCCTTCAGCCACGTCAACCATGATCTCTTCGAGCGCCTGAGTACGACGGACTGCGTACCCTTCAATAAGCAAATAGGTTAACGCCGAAACCAGCGCCGTCCTCTTGTTGGCATCCGAAAAAGCGTGTCCGCGCGCGATCGCTTCTGCGTAAAGCCCGGCGATCTCAAAGACATCCTCCAGTCCGCCATAGTGAATGCGGTTCTCAATACGACCAAGGGCACCCTCCAAGGTGCCCCTGTTCGTCGTGCCAACGAGTCCTGGTTCGCGGGAGAGAATAAAGTCGTGCACGATCACGACCATACCCGCATCAAGAATCATCTCTTTGCCAGCGCTTGAATGACAGCATGATGCTGTTCGTACACGCGTTTGGCTGCATTGAGGATCTGCTTACGACCATCCGCGGAGCTTGCATTGACCTTTGTTGTCGGGAGCTGTACGCCTGCCCGGGCCTTGACTTCGACTCCGTGGATGTTCCCGGTCTTTCCTTTCATGACCATAGAATCTCCTTCGGGGTTGGGTTTTAAGGGGCTGTCACATCGTTGTTAACGTCGATTCTACACACAAGTTTAGTTTCCTGAACGGTGCTGTTTACCACATCACCCCTCATCCCTCTCCCGCAACTCCCCCGTATTCCCCCGTTCCGCGCAAGCGCCCGTAACAGGCGGCCGCCCCCGCGTCGCCTCTGACAGCGTCACTCCCTGCTGAATCCCCGCCTTCGCCAGCATATGTGCGCTAATCGGCGCGGTGAGAAACAGAAACGCCGGAATCAGCAACTCATGCAGGCTCGCGAAGTTGTTATGCGCGCTGAAATACACCACCGACGCGAGCACGATGCCGCCCACACCGAGCGTGGTCGACTTGGTCGGACCGTGCAGCCGCATGAAGAAGTCGGGCAGCCGAGCGAGCCCGACCGCCCCGACCAGCGTGAACAGGCTGCCGGCCAGCAGCAGCAAACAAACGATCGCTTCGACAAAAGTTTCCATCGGCATACCCCACGCTAGTTGAGTTCGATGATGTCGCCGCGCTGCAGATACTTGGTGAGCGCGACGGTACCCACGAAACCCATCACGGCAATCAGAAGCGCAACCTCGAAGAGCACCGTCGAGCGCAAGCTGATGCCGTACACGACGATCAACGCGATCGCATTGATGTTGAGCGTGTCGAGCGCGACGATGCGATCGGGCAGCGACGGCCCGCGCACGAGGCGCCACAGCGCGAGCAGGAACGCGATGCCGAGGATCGCGAGCGAGATCGGAATCACGATGGCTAGCATGCGAAGATCTCCATCAATGGGGCTTCATAACGGGACTTGATGAGCGCGATGAGTGCCGCTTCGTCGCCGAGATCGAGCACGTGCACGGAGAGGCGCGTGCGGTCGTCGCTGAGTTCGGCGCACAGCGTGCCCGGGCTCAGCGAGACCACGCTGATGAGTACCGTGAGCGCGATCTCGTGGGTGCTGTCGAGCGGCACTTCGATGAACGCCGGGCGCATCCGCTGCGTCGGGCCGAGCACGAGCAGCGCGACCTCGACGTTGGCCACGATGATATCGACCAACACATGCCAGGCGAGGAGCACGAGCAGCCACGGTCGGCCGAAGCGCACCGGTCGCAGCCACAAGCCTTCGGCGACGCGAAAAGAGATCGCGTAGCCGAGCACGGCGCCGAGCAGCAGATTGCCCGGCGAGACGTCGTTCATCAGCAGCACCCAGCAGATGATCAGGAAGACCGCGAGCCACGGGTGGGGGAAGAGCCTTTTCAACATCGTCAGTTCCCCTGTGCGTCGGCCGTGGTCGCGGCGGCCGCTGGTGGCGAGGAGCGCGCCGCGGGCAGGATCGCGTGCACGTAGGCGGCGCGATCGAATAGCTGTGTCGCCGTATCGGTGAGATAGTGCCGCACCGCGCCGGCGCCGAGCGTGATGGCCACGACACAGCCGAGCAGGACCGCGCAGGCGGCGAGCTTCGCATTACTGCCACGCGGTGCGCGCTCCTCTTTGCCGGCGGCGGCGCGCGCGGCCGGCGCGGCCCACATCAGGCGCGTGCCCGTGCGGCTCAGCGCGACGATCGAGAGCAGGCTCGACAGCAGTACGGCCGGCCATAGCACGACTGCCGCGCCGAGCGGCGTGGCGGCCAGCACCATCGCCTTGCCGAGGAACCCGGACAGCGGCGGCAGGCCCGCGGCGCCCACCGCGGCGATCAGATAGAGCAGCGCGGCGAGGTTCGACGGCCACGGTGCATGCGTGCGCGGCACCGCTTCGACCGTAGCTTCGGCTTCGGTGTGAGCCGGTTCCCCGACCAGCACGGCGAGCGCGCCGGCCGTCTCGACCTGCAGCGGCTGCATCCGCGCCAGCGTCGCCACCGCTTCGCCGTCCGGGGCGGGCGAGATGGCCGCCGCGGCCGCGTCGTCGAGCGCTTCGAGCGAACCGGGCTCGATCGAATTGGCATCGGCGGAAACGGCGGCATGGGCGGCGTGCGGGGTCGGGGCTTGCTCGGGTTCGAGCGTGTCGGCGAGCAGGAACAGCGCGCCAGTGCAGAGCGTCGTGCTGATCAGGTAGTAGAGCAGCGCGCTCCATGCGAGCGGCGTCTGTAGTGCGATCGCCGCGATCAGCAGACCCACCGAAACCAGCACGAGATAGCCCGTCGTGGTCTTGAGACTCGACACCGCCAACGCGCCCAGCGCGCCGAACACGATCGTCGCGATCGCGAGCCACCACGCCCACTGATGCATGAACGCATCGAGCACGCCGCCCGCCGCGCCGAACACGAGCGCGTCGCAGCGCAGCATCGCATAGATGCCGACCTTGGTCATGATCGCGAACAGCGCGGCCACCGGGCCGATGGCGCTGCGGTAGGCCTGCGGCAACCAGAACGACATCGGAAACACGGCGGCCTTGAGGCCGAACACGAGCATCAGCGTCGCGCCCGCGAACTGCGCGAGCGGCAGCGACTCCGGCCCGAGACGCGCCAGACGTTCGCCCATGTCGGCCATGTTGAGCGTGCCCGTGACGCCGTAGAGCACGCCGATCGCGACCAGAAAGAACGACGAACCGACGAGGTTCATCAACAGATAGTGCAGCCCGTTGCGCACCCGTCGCGCGCCGCCACCATGCAGCAGCAGCGCGTACGACGCGATCAGCAGCAGCTCGAAGAACACGAACAGGTTGAAGAGATCGCCCGCGAGGAAGGCGCCGTTCAGGCCCATCAGCTCGAACTGGAACAGCGCACGGAAATAGCGGCCGCGCCTCGCGTCCTCGCTCGAGGTGCCGAGCAGGCAGCAGACCGCCAGCACGGCGGTGAGCACCAGCATCAGCGCACCGAGCCGGTCGAGTTCCAGCACGATGCCGAACGGCGCCGGCCATGCGCCGAGCGCGTAGCTGGCGATCTCGCCTTGCGCGGCGCGCGCCATCAGCAGGCACGCGACGGGCAGCAGCGCGATGATGGCGAGCGCGTTCAGCGCGCGTTGCAGGCGTTTCGCGCGCAGCGGCAGCACGACGATGACGCCCGCGGAAAAGAGCGGAATCAGGATCGGGAGCAGGAGAACGTGGTTCATTCGACGGGCGTCTCCTCGTCATTGACGTGATCGTTGCCCGTGATCGAAAACGAGCGCAGCGCGAGCACCACGGTGAAGGCCGTCATTGCAAAGCCGATCACGATGGCCGTCAGCACGAGCGCTTGCGGCACCGGATCGACGTATTGCGCCGCCGCCGCGATGACCGCTGGCTTGCCGATCGCAAGCCGGCCCATGCCGAGCAGGAACAGGTTGATCGCATACGAGAACAGCGTGATGCCGAGAATCACCGGCAACACGCGTGCGCACAGCAGCAGGTAGATGCCGCACGCGCAAAGCACGCCGATCGCGATGGCAAAGGCGGCTTCCATCAGCTTTTCTCCACGGACTGCATGTCCTTGTCGCGTACGCCGAGGTGCGAGACGATCGTGAGCGTCGTGCCGACTACCGCGCCCGTTACGCCGAGATCGAACAGCATCGCCGTGGACAGTTCGATCTCGCCGATCAGCGGCACGTGCAGGTGCCCGAACGCACTGGTCAAAAACGGCTGGCCGAACGCGAGACTGCCGAGCCCCGTGGCCGCGGCGATCAGAATGCCGAAGCCCGCAAGCGCGCGGTAGTTGAGGTGGATGCGCGACTCGGTCCACAGCACCCCGCTCGCGACGTACTGCAGCAACAACGCGATCGAGAGGATCAGCGACGCGATGAAGCCGCCGCCCGGCAGATTGTGGCCGCGCAGGAACACGAACACGGCGACGAGCACGGTGAGCGGCAGCATCAGCCGCGCGAGGATCGCGAGCATCAGCGGATGCGATTGCGACGACCATGGCCGGCCATCCGGCCCCGCATCGGGGGACTTCAGGCGCAGCCCGCGCAGCAGCGCCTTGACGGCGAGCCCCGCGACCACGAGCACGCTGATTTCGACCATCGTGTCGAAGCCGCGGAAATCCACGAGGATCACGTTGACGACGTTGTGGCCGCCGCTGCCGGGCAGCGCATTGGCGAGGAAGTACGGAGCGATGCCTGGCAGCGGCGCGCTCGTCATGATCCTGTACGACACGGCGCCGAGCAGCGCGCCGCCGCCGAGCGCGAGCACGCCGTTGCGCAGCCGGACGGGGAGCGGCTCGACGGCGCGTTGCAGCGCGGGCAGGAAATAGACGGCCAGCACGAGCAGCAGGATCGTGACCAGTTCGACGGAGATCTGCGTGAGCGCGAGATCGGGCGCGGAGAAGCGCACGAAGGCGAGCGACACGAGCAGGCCGCAGGTGCTCAGCATCACGAGCGCGTAAAGGGTGCGCGCACGCACGCACACCACGCCGACGGCGAGCAACGCCATCAGCACGAGGCCGCCCAGCGTGAACGGATCGGGCGGCAGGCGCGTGTGGCTGCCGCTCCAGGTGTCGAGCGCGACGAGCGGCACGCCCGGCACGATCAGCATCGCCGCGATCATCCATGCGAGGTAGGCCGGCAGCGAGCGCGTCTCGAACAAGCGCACGATCACGCCGGCGCACTGTTCGAGACGCTGCACGAAGCGGTCGAAGATTTCGCTCGCGTTCAACTCGGTGAGCGCCGTGCGACGGTGGCGGAACGCATTGCGGCGCAGGAAAAAGAGCGCCGCACCCGCCGCGAACGACACCGCGCTCATCACGAGCGGCGTATTGACGCCGTGCCACAGTCTCAGGCTGTAGTCGGGCAGCTTGCCGCCGAGCGTGACCCACGCGGCCGATTCGAGCAGCCTGCCGATGCTTTGCTGCGGGAACAGGCCGATCAGCAGGCACAGCGCCACGAGAATCTCGACCGGCAGCCGCATGAAGCGCGGCGCCTCGTGCGGCGGATAGTGCGGCAGATCGCGCGGCGTCTCGCCGTCGAAAAACACGCCCCAGACGAAACGTAGCGAGTACGCCACGGAGAGCGCCGCCGCCACGATCGCGATGACCGGCACGGCGAGGTTCAGCGGCCCGAACATGCTTTGCGCGAGTGTTTCGCCGAAGAACATTTCCTTCGAGAGAAAGCCGTTGAGCAGCGGCACGCCGGCCATCGACAGCGACGCGACGCTCGCGAGCACGGCGGTATGCGGCATGTACCTGCGCAGGCCGCGCAGACGGCCCAGATCGCGCGTGCCGGTTTCGTGATCGACGATGCCCGCGGCCATGAAGAGCGACGCCTTGAACACCGCGTGGTTGACCGTGTGAAAGAGCGCGGCGACAGTCGAGAGCTGCGTGTCGAGGCCGAACAGCAGCACGATCAGGCCGAGATGGCTGATGGTCGAATAGGCGAGCAGGCCCTTCAGATCGCGCTGCAACAACGCCAACCCCGCGCCGCCCACCAGCGTGACGAGCCCGGCCACTGTCGCCGTGTAAGCCCACAGGTGGGTACCTTCGAAGAGCGGATAGAGACGCGCGAGCAGGAACACGCCGGCCTTCACCATCGTCGCCGAATGCAGATAGGCCGACACGGGTGTGGGCGCCGACATCGCGTGCGGTAGCCAGAAGTGAAAAGGAAACTGCGCCGACTTCGTGAACGCCGCGAACAGCGTGAGCAGCAGAATGGCCGGGTAGAGCGGATCGTGCTGCACCTTGTCAAGCTGGGCGAGCACGTCGTTCAGCTCGTAGCTGCCGCATACGTGGCCGAGCAACAGCACGGCCGCAAGCAGCGCGAGACCGCCCGCGCCGGTGATGGTGAGCGCCATGCGTGCGCCGCGCCTTGCGTCGGGCCGCGATGGCCAGAAGCCGATCAGCAGGAACGAGACGAGGCTCGTCAGTTCCCAGAAGATGACGAGCAGCAGCAGGTTGTTCGACAGCACGATGCCGAGCATCGCGCCCATGAAGAGCAGTAGCAGCAGGTACAGACGCGGCAACGAATCGCTGCCGGCGAGGTAGTAGCGTGCGTAGATGAAGACGAGCAGGCCGATCGCGAGTACGAGCAACGCGAACATGAACGAGAGGCCATCGAGGCGCAGCGACAGCGCGAGGCCGATGTCGGGCATCCACTCATGGCGCCATTGCAGCACGTCGTGGTCGCCCATGCCCACGCGCTCGCTCAGCAGCAGCGCGCAGCCGAACAGCGCCGTCGCGAACGCGATCCAGGTGCAGAGCGCGGCGGCGCGCGGCCTCGTGAGCGCAATGAGCGCCGCGGCCATGAACGGAAGTAGGACGAGCCACCCCAGTACCATTCGATGCCCTCCGGGAGTTCGAGTGTTAGACGGTGTGGCTGGCCGGTGGGACTGGGCCGGCGTGCCGCCAGCCGGGCGGCTGCCCACGGGGCACAATCATAGCCGCAAACAGCCCGGCAGTTCACATCGATACATCAAGCATAAATATACGCACCGCGAAGCGCGCGGCGAGCCCGACTGATGCCCAATCATGCCCATTGATGCGGACGCGCGTTCGATTTAACACCCGTCGCGTGACATGCGGCGCGCTGATGCACTGTAATCGGCAAACTTGACGATCAATCGAGGCGCCAAATTGAAAGGAACCGAACTGGATCTGTATACAACTGAAGAGCCAGGCCACAATTGGCTTTCAATCTTTTCGATGGCACATGGGTGTCCGATGTGCCGGGCTACGGTTTAGGTATGGCGTCCCATTTCGACGATGGGCGTCTCCACTGGTTCGAGATCAGCCTCCTTTGTGCATGCCCTCCGGTCTTGCTCTAAACTAGCGCCCGGCCAACCCACGCCCCGATGCGCCCCGTCACGAGCAACAACCGATGCCCCCAGCCTCCATCGATCCCGCCGATTCCCCGCATTTCAGCCTGCCGAAACACCCGCCGTTCCAGCGTTTCTGGTGCACCCGCATCCTGTCGTCGCTGTCGTTCCAGATGCTCGCGGTCGCGATGGGCTGGCATGTCTACGCGCTCACGCATAGCGCGTTCGCACTTGGCCTCGTCGGTCTCGCGCAGTTTCTGCCGATGTTCCTGCTGACGCTCGTCGTCGGCCATGTCGCCGATCGTTACGATCGCCGCCGCATCGCCGCCGTCTGCCAGAGCCTCGAAAGTGTCGCTGCATTGCTGTTCGCGATCGGCACCTTCGGCGGCTGGATCAGCGCGCCGGTCATCTACGTGCTGGCTGCCTGCGTCGGCGCGTCGCGCGCGTTCGAATCGCCGGCCGTGGCGTCGCTGCTGCCGGCCGTGGTGCCGCGCGGCTATCTGCCGAAGGCGACCGCGTGGGCGACGTCCGCCAATCAGACCGCGCAGATCGCCGGGCCCGCGCTCGGTGGTCTGCTGTACGGCATCGGGCCCGGTGCCGCGTATCTCGCGTGCACGCTGACGTTCGCGGCGGCGGCCGCGTCGGTGTGGAGCATTCCGTTGCAGATGAAGCCGGCGAGCCGCGCGCCCGTCACGCTCGAATCGATCTTTTCGGGCATCGCGTTCATTCGTCGCGAGCCGGTGATTCTCGGCGCGCTGTCGCTCGATCTGTTCGCGGTACTGTTCGGCGGCGCGACCGCGTTGCTGCCGATCTTCGCGCGCGACGTGCTGCACGCGGGCCCGCTCGGTCTCGGCCTGTTGCGCTCGGGCACGGCGATCGGCGCGCTCGCGGGCACGATCTGGCTCGCGCATTTTCCATTGCGCAACCGGCCCGGCGCGGCGATGTTCGGCGGCGTGATCGTGTTCGGCATCGCGACGATCGTGTTCGGGCTGTCGCATCAGTTCCTGGTGTCGTTGTTCGCTCTGATGGTGCTCGGCGCGTCGGACACGATCAGCGTGGTGGTGCGGCTGTCGCTCGTGCAATTGCGCACGCCCGATGAAATGCTCGGCCGCGTCAGCGCGGTCAATTCGTTGTTCATCGGGACGTCGAATCAATTGGGCGAGTTCGAATCGGGCCTGACCGCGGGATGGTGGGGCGCGCAGCCGGCGGTGCTGGTCGGCGGTATCGCGACGATCGCGATCGCGCTGTTGTGGATGCGGTTCTTTCCCGAACTGCGGCACACGCGCACGCTCGAGCGCGAAGAGGCGCTCGCGGCGAGCGCCTGATTGCCAGGGCCTGGGCGCCATCGCCCGATCCATGACACGACGAGGAGACGAACCGCATGAGCCAGTCCGAGCTGCACCCCGCCGCGCCGGTCGCGGCGACGATCTATCGTGGTGAATCCGTCGAGAACACGCATCTCGCGCACGTCGCGGTCGTCGATGCGCCGCAGCGCCTCAACACGATGGGCGTCGAGATCGGCCGGATGGACTTCTCGATCGAGCTTGCCGCGCATCGTTGAGCGCGGCGACCCGATTCACTGCTCGACACCCCAGAGCTCAAGCCGCCGCCGCCTTCGCCGGCGCGGCACCCAGCGCATCACGGATCGCATCGGCGAGCTCGCTCGCCGCGAACTTCGCGACATAGCCGTTGGCGCCCGCGTTCTTCACATGCGCCTCGTTGGCCGCGCCCGTCAGCGACGAGTGAATGATCACCGGAATATCGCGCGTGCGTTCATCGGCCTTGATCTGGCGCGTCAGCATGAAGCCGTCCATCTCCGGCATCTCCAGATCGGTCAATACGAGCGCGATGGTGTCTTTCGCGCGCGCGCCGTTTTTCTGCGCTTCGCGCGCGACCTGCTGCAGCGTCTGCCACGCTTCCTCGCCGGTCTTCGTCATGATGTAGTCAGCGCCGATCGCGGCGAGCGCCTGTTCGATCAGCTTGCGCGCGAAGCCGGAGTCGTCGGCGGCGAGGATCTTCGCGCCGCGGCGGATGCCGAGCGCCTGGCCGACCGAGGCCGGATCGACGCTCGGATGCTGCGACGGGAACACGTCGCGCAACACCTGCTCGACGTCGATCACCTGGGCGAGGCGCGAGTCGCCGGTATTGCCGTCGATGCGCGCGATGCTCGTGACGAGCTTGCCGCCCGCCGAGCCATCGGCCGACAGCACCTGGTTCCATTCGAGCCGGACGATGTCGTCGACTTCCTCGACCGCGAAGGCCTGCGTCGAACGCGCGAATTCGGTGACCAGCAGGATGTTCAGGCCGCGCGTCGGCTCGCAGCCCATCAACCGCGGCAGATCGATCACGGGGATGATCTGCCCGCGAATGTCGACCGCGCCCATCACGTAAGGCGACGATCCGGCGATCGGCGTGACGGTCGGCATCGTCGAGATTTCGCGCACCTTGAACACGTTGATCCCATACAACTCGTGCGCGTCGCTGCCCGGCACGTGGCCGAGGCGGTATAGCAGCAGCTCGAACTTGTTGGAGCTCGTCAGGTTGCTGCGTTCGGTGTGGCGCTCGTGATTGGCACGGTGGTCGTCTGCCATCGGAATCGTTCTCCAGAATTGCGGTGCTGAGCGGTGCTGAGCGTTGCCTGTATCTGGTTATCGGCGCCGATGGCAAAAAATTCAGCACTGCGTGGCAGCGTCGAGCGGCGCGCGCGATTCACGCGAATACGGCAAACGTGTGCGCATTCATATGAGGGTTACCTAAGGTTACAGAAGCGACAGCAGGGTTTCACCTGCCCGACGGTGTGGCTTCTAGAATCGGCAGCGATAAAAGCGTGGCGCCGCGCTGGGCTCGCAAGCAGTCCGCAGCGTTTTGCATCGCACGCTTTCGTTCGCGGCGCACACGTGTCCGTCGTTTTGCTTTCAGATGCTTTCACCTCAAGGAGAACGTATGATCCGCCTGCCTTCCGTCCCTTCCGTCGCTTTGGCCCGCATCGCCGCCGTTGCCTGCTTCGGTGGTCTTCTGACGGCCGCCTCGGTGGCCAGCGCGCAGAGCGCCGCGTCCACGGACACGGGCCGCCTGCATGCCGCCGACCAGACCTTCATCGCGGACGGCACGCAAGCCGTCGCGACGCAGCGCGATGCCGCGCGTATCGCCACCGCGCGTTCGGCCGACCGCGACGTAAAGGCCTTCGCCGAGCGCGTGTCGAGCGACGACGCGAAGATCACCGACGCGTTGCGCGCGGCGAGTCCGCGCGGTGTCGACGTGCCGAAGAACGATCCCGATGCGGCCGTGCTCGCAAGCATCAACCATCTGCGCGGCGCGGACTTCGACAAGGTGTACATCGAGCAGGTCGCGCTCGCGGGTGAACAGAAGGCACTGTCCGCTTTCCAGGCGGAAATCGCAGCGGGCCGCGACGAGCAGTTGACGGCCGCCGCGAAACAGGCGCTGCCGACGATCCAGCAGCACTATGCGATGGCGCAGGATCTCGCGAAGCGCAAGCATCTGTCCGTGGCCGCGCAATAAGCGGCGTCAAGTCGCTACGCGGCAGGCGGCGGTACTTCGAACCCGGGCTTTTCGGCGATAATCGTGCGCTTCTTCCGACGATTCTTCTCGCCTCCGATTCCAGGTACCGCATGAGCAAGCACGCCAGTCTGCCGCAACAGTTGGACCATCTGCTTCGACAAGCCGTCGCGCTCCAGCAGAACGGCGCGCTCGTCGAAGCCGAGGAGTTGTATCGCGAGATACTCGAACTGAAGCCGAAGCATGGCGACGCGTTGCGCTGGCTCGGCGAACTTGCGCTGCAAACGGGCCGCTTGCAGGAAGGCATCGATCTGCTGAAGAAGGCACTCGTGGTCAACGCGAGACAGCCGGCCGTGCATTCGAATCTCGCCTATGCGCTGAACGCGTTGCAGCGCCATGACGAAGCGCTCGCGTGTGCCGAGCGGGCGCTCGCGATGCAGCCGAAATTCGCCGATGCGTTGAACCATCGCGGCAACGCATTGGCGGCGCTGAACCGTCCGCTCGATGCGCTCGCGAGCTACGAACGCGCGCTTTCGCTCGTGCCGGAGTTTGCGCCGGCGTGGAACAATCGCGCATGCGTGCTGCGCGATCTCGGCCGCTATGCCGATGCGCTCGATAGCTGCGACCAGGCGCTCGCGTTGCAGCCGAACTATCCGGATGCGTGGAGCAATCGCGGCAACGTGCTCGGCGATCTGAACCAGCCGCACGAAGCACAACACTGCTACCAACGCGCGCTGGAACTTGCGCCTGCTTTCGTCGATGCATGGAACAACCTCGGTCTCGCGCAGATCGATCTGAATCAGCGCGAACAGGCGTTGTCGAGCTATCAGCGCGCGCTTGCGTTGAATCCGGTGTCGGTCGAAACGCACTGGAACCAGGCGCTGTGCCTGCTGCAAATGGGCCGCTTCGATACCGGCTGGCGCGAATACGAATGGCGTTGGGAGCGCAGCCGCATCAAGGCCGGCAGGCGCGCGTTCGCGCAGCCGTTGTGGCTCGGCGATGTTCCGCTCGACGGCAAAACGATCCTGCTGCATGCGGAGCAGGGCCTGGGCGACACGTTGCAGTTCTGCCGCTATGCGCCGCTCGTTGCGAAGCTCGGCGCGAAGGTCGTGCTCGAAGTGCCGGGCGCGTTGTTGCGATTGCTGTCGACGCTCGATGGTGTCGATCAGTTGATCGAAGCGGGGCAGCCGTTGCCGCCGTTCGATTGTCATTGCCCGCTGCTGAGCTTGCCGCTTGCGTTCGGCACGAACGAAGCGAGCATTCCGGCGGCGACGCCGTATCTTTTTGCGCAGCCGGCGGCCGTCAGCGAATGGCGTGAGCGGATCGAACACGACGGCAACTTCAACGCGGATGCCGACGCAATCAGGCCGCTGAAAGTCGGCCTCGTCTGGGCCGGCGAGAACCGCGCGCATATCGCCGAGCTGCGCAAGATCGACGCGCGTCGGTCGCTCACGTTCGAGCAACTCGCGCCGCTCCTCGAGGTGCCGAACGTTCGCTTCTTCAGCGTGCAGAAGGGCGCGGCCGCACCGCAATTAGCCGAAAGCGCCTACGGTGAACGCGTCGCCGATTACACCGGGCTGCTGCACGATTTCGCCGATACCGCCGCGCTCGTCGCCAGTCTCGATCTGGTGATTTCGGTCGACACCTCCACCGCGCATCTGGCCGGCGCGCTCGACAAACCCGTCTGGATCCTGAACCGCTTCGACACCTGCTGGCGCTGGTTGCTCGAACGCAGCGACACGCCGTGGTATCCGTGCGCACGTCTGTTCCGTCAACTGGCGCTCGGCGATTGGGGCGGCGTGATCGATGCCGTGCGCGATGCATTGGGGGATCTGAGCGCCCCGCCTTCGTGACGCCTTTGGGCGCACACGCGTAGACTGAACCTCCGTTCATCGATGGCAATGCCACGGAGAGTTCTTCAATGGAATACAGACATCTGGGTGCATCGGGTTTCAAGGTGCCGGTGCTGAGTCTCGGCACCGGTACATTCGGCGGCAAGGGTGAATTTTTCCAGGCGTGGGGCGCGACCGACGTCGCCGAAGCGCGGCGTCTGATCGACATCTGTTTCGATGCGGGCGTCACGATGTTCGACACCGCCGACATCTATTCGAAGGGCGCGTCCGAGTCGGTGCTCGGCGAGGCGCTGAAGGGCAAGCGCGACAAGGCGATCCTGTCGACCAAGGCGACCTTTCGTTTCGACGACGATCCGAACGGCGTCGGCTCGTCGCGCTTCCATCTGATCCAGGCGGTCGATTCAGCGCTCAAGCGTCTGCAAACCGATTACATCGACCTGTTCCAGCTGCACGGCTTCGACGCGAAAACGCCGATCCCCGAAGTGCTGTCCACGCTCGACGACCTCGTGCGCGCGGGCAAGATCCGCTATATCGGCGTGTCGAATTTCTCCGGCTGGCATCTGATGAAGTCGCTCGATGTCGCCGACCGTTACGGCTATCCGCGCTATGTCGCGAATCAGACCTACTACTCGCTGGTCGGGCGCGACTACGAGTGGGAGCTGATGCCGCTCGGTGTCGACCAGGGCGTCGGTGCGGTGGTGTGGAGCCCGCTCGGCTGGGGGCGCTTGACCGGCAAGCTCAAGCGCGGCCAGCCGCTGCCGGAGACGAGCCGTCTGCACAAGACCGCCGACATGGGGCCGCCGGTGCCGGAAGACTATCTGTTCCGCGTGCTCGATGCGCTCGACGAAATTGCCGCCGAAACCGGCAAGACCGTGCCGCAGATCGCGCTGAACTGGCTGCTGCAACGGCCGACCGTCGCGACGCTGCTGATCGGCGCGCGCAACGAGGAGCAACTGCGGCAAAACCTCGGCGCGGTCGGCTGGAATCTGACGCCGGAGCAGGTCGCGAAGCTCGATGCGGCCAGCACGGTGCGCCCCGCGTATCCGTACTGGCATCAGGAAGGCTTCGCGGAACGCAATCCAAAGGCGGTTTGAGCGGCGGGTCGACCACGTTCCAGGCGCCGCAGCCGGCGCAATGCGCTGGTCCAGCGCGGCCGCACGCTGGACCAGCGCATCCCATCAAGCCAAACCGCCATTGGCCCGCAATACCTGCCCATTGACCCAACCCGCATCCGGGCCGACCAGAAACGCGACCACGCCCGCCACGTCTTCCGGCTCGCCGAGGCGTTGCAGCGGCGGCATCTTCGCGAACGTCTCGATCTGCTCGTCGGTCTTGCCTTCGAGGAACAGCGCGGTCGCGATCGGTCCCGGCGCGACCGCATTCACTGTGATGTTGCGCCCGCGCAGTTCCTTCGCGAACACACGCGTGAACGCTTCGACGGCTGCCTTGGTCGCCGTGTAGATGCCATAGCCGGGCAGGTTCAGCGCGAGCACGCTGGTCGAGAAATTGACGATGCGCCCGCCGTCGTTCAGGCGCGCGGCCGCTTCGCGCAGCGTGTTGAAGGTGCCGCGCACGTTGATGTCGAAGGTTTGGTCGTAGAGTGCGTCGGGCGTGTCGGCGAGCGGCGTGGGCTTCATCACGCCCGCGTTGTTGACGAGCACATCCACCTTGCCGAGTTCGCGTTCGGTGATCTCGAACATGCGACGTACGTCGCCGGGCTTCGACACGTCGGCTTGCACCGCGACCGCCTTGCCGCCAGCTTCGCGGATCGCACTGACGAGCGCGTCGGCTTCGCCCGCGCTCGCTGCGTAGTTGACGGCGACCGCGTAGCCGTCCTTCGCGAGCCGCTGTGCGATCGCCGTGCCGATGCCGCGCGATGCGCCCGTGACGATGGCGATTTTCGGTTGTGGGTTCGTGCTCATGATTGGTTTCCTCATAGAAGGTGGTGGATCGGTGAGGTGAATCATGAACGCTTTGCGCGCTGAGATAATCAGATTACACTCGCCATCATCATTCCATTTGCTTTAATAATCCGCCGCTATGGACCGTTTCGAGGAAATGCGCGTATTCGTGCGGATCGCCGAGCGCCAGAGCTTCACGCGCGCCGCCGACGATCTGCAAATTCCGCGCGCGACCGTCACCAACCTGATGAAGCGCCTCGAGCAGCGGCTGGGCGCGCGGTTGCTCGAACGCACGACCCGCACGGTACGGCTCACGCCCGACGGTGAAGCGCACTACCAGCGCTGCGTACGCCTGATCGCCGATATGGAGGAGGCCGAGGGGGCGTTTTCCAATCTCGCGCCGAAGGGGCTGTTGCGCGTGAACGTGCAGGGCACGCTCGCGCGGCACTTCGTGGTGCCGGCGCTGCCCGCGTTTCTCGCGCGCTTTCCCGACATCGAGCTGATGATCGGCGAGGACGACCGGCTCGTCGACCTCGTGCGCGAGGGCATCGATTGCGTGCTGCGCGCGGGCGTGCTGCAGGATTCGTCGATGGTCGGGCGGCGTGTCGCGCAACTGCAGCAGGTGACGGTCGCGAGTCCTGCCTATCTGGCCGCGTATGGCGAGCCGGCCGATCCTGACGCGCTGTCGACGCATCGCGCGGTCAACTACGTGTCGAGCGCGACCGGCAAGCCGGTGCCGCTCGAATTCCGCGTCGACGGGCGGGATGCCGCGCTCGTGCTACCGTCGGCGGTGTCGGTCAGCGGCGCCGAACTGTACACGGGCGCGGCCCTCGCCGGGCTCGGCATCGTGCAGGTACCGCGTTACCGCGTGGATGGCGAGTTGGCGGCGGGGCGGCTGCGGGTCATTCTGGCGGACTATCCGCCGCCACCGATGCCGGTGTCGGTGCTGTATCCGCAGAACCGGCAGTTGTCGTCGCGCGTGCGGGTGTTCGCGCAGTGGCTGCGGGAGATTTTCGAGCCGGTGAGCTGAGGGAGCGAAAAACGCAAAGGAATGCGTTTTCGTGGTTAACGCCTGGACATGTGCGCCTCGCATAATGTCATTCTCAAGAGCGCAGAAAGCCGCCCGTGATCGAGGGTGGACGCACAGAACGACCGGGGGATCTGATCATGAATCGTTTTCGTTCGCTGGGTGTGGCGACGGGCGCGGCGCAGTTCGCCAGTGCCGACATCCTCAGCCGGATTAGCACGGCGTCGCGCCGGCCAGGCGCCGCGCGCCCCTTCGATCTGATTTTCGAACTGCGCGCGTGGCAGGGGCCCGCCGCGCCCGAGGCGACGGACCCGCAGTTCAAGATCCACGTGTTCGACACGATGCGCGCGTTCGAAAAACGCGGCGTCGACGCGATCGTGCTGCCTTGCTTTCTGAGCCACACCTTCATCGACGAACTCGCGGCCAACGTCACCGTGCCGGTCGCCAATATCATGACCGCGCTGTCCGCGCACGTGCGGCGCACCTATCCGTCGGCGCGCCGAATCGGCGTGCTGACGTCGGCGGCGATTCGCGCGAACGGCCTGTTCGAGCGCTACTTCGAAGCCGGGCGGTTCGACGTGTGCTATCCGCGCAACGACACCGGTTTCGACGGCGTGACGAGCGCCGTCTTTGGTGTCGGGGGCATCCGCGATGGGCGCCTGCACGGGCGGCCCGTCGAGCTGTTGCGCGCGGCGTGCGCGGATCTGGTCGCGCAGGGCGTCGACGTGATCGCGCCGGGGCTCGCGGAGATCGGCCTCGTGCTGCGCGCGCTCGGGCGCATCGAGGTGCCGCTCGTCGATACGAACCAGGTGTATGCGCGCTATGTCGCGGCGGCGCAGTACACGCAGCCGGAGCGGGCGTTCCGCCTGGGCGTGGTCGGCGGCATCGGGCCGGCCGCGACCGTCGATTTCATGGCCAAGGTCGTGCGCAACACGCCAGCCGCGCGCGACCAGGACCATATCCGGATCATGGTCGAGCAGAATCCGCAGATCCCCGACCGCACCGCGGCGCTGCTCGAGCGCGGCGACGATCCCACCCTCGCGCTGTACGCGGCCTGCAAGACGCTCGAGGACGGCGGCGCGGATCTGATCGCGATTCCGTGCAATACCGCGCATGCGTTCGTCGAGCGGCTCCAGCCGGCCCTGCGCGTGCCGATCGTCAATATGCTGACCTGTACCGCCGATTATCTGCGCGAGACCTTTCCGGGTCTGCGCGAAGTGGGCGTGCTGGCCACCTCGGGTACGCTCGCGAGCCGCGTCTACGATCAGGCGCTCGACGCGCGCGGTCTGGTGCAGATCGCGCCGTCCGCCACTGCGCAAGCGCGTCTGATGAACGCGATCTACGGCCCGCGCGGCGTGAAGGCGGGGCACACGGCGGGCGACTGTTGCGACGACCTCGCGGCGGCTGTCGACGATCTGCTCGCGCAGGGCGTGCAGGTGATCGTGCTCGCGTGCACGGAGTTGCCGTTGCTGTTGCGCGAACCGGTGCTCGCGTTTCCGGGCGGGCGCGTGGTGCGGCTGGTCGATCCGACCGACGTGCTGGCGAGGCGCTGCGTTGCGTATGCGCATGGCGACGGTGTCGCGCGTGGCACACCGGCGGGTTGCGCGACGCCGGATGCGGCGGGGTGCTCGCGGGTTGAAAGCGCGCTCGGCTAGTCGGGTGGCGTGACCGCGGCGCAGCCGTTTGCGCCTCGCCGCCGATCCAGAGGTCAAGGCGCGTCTGCGCCCGCCATGGAAAACTGTATAAACATACAGTATAGTATCCCCCTACAGCCAGGCTTCCGGGCGCTCCTCGCGCCGACCCGGCTGCACCGAACTTGCGCGGTCGCGAGAGCCGGCCGTGAGAGGTGACCCACTCCTTCAGACGGTCGGAAAAATTGTCCTCCAACGACGCAACCCTTGACACCCTCGCTGACACTCCCCAAGGCGGCAACCCGAGCGGCAACAAGATCCAGGGCACGATTCGCATTCGCGGCGCCCGCCAGCACAACCTGAAAAACGTCGACCTCGACGTGCGCACCGGCGAAATGACGGTCGTCACGGGGCCGTCCGGCTCGGGCAAGTCGAGCCTCGTGTTCGACACGCTGTATGCGGAAGGCCAGCGCCGCTACGTCGAAACCTTCAGCGCGTACGCGCGCCAGTTCCTCGACCGGATGGATCGGCCGCAGGTCGACCGCGTCGACGGCGTGCCGCCCGCCATCGCGATCGACCAGACCAACCCGGTGCGCAGCTCGCGCTCCACGGTCGGCACGATGACCGAGCTCAACGATCACCTGAAGCTGCTGTACGCGCGCGCGGCCGAGCTGTTCGACCGCCAGAGCGCGTATCTGGTGCGGCACGACACGCCGGAGACGATCTACGCGGAACTGCTCGAGCGCACCGCGCAGGAGGAGCCGCGGCTCGTCGTCACGTTCCCGGTCGAGCTGCCGGAGTCGGCGTCCGCGCAGGAGGTCGAGCAGTGGTTGTCGGCGAGCGGCTATACGCGCGTGCAGGCGCAGCGCGAAGTCGATTCGCCGACCGGCAAGCGCAAGCTGCTCGACGTCGTCGCCGACCGCTTCCGGCTGCGCTCGGTGGATAAAGCACGCGCGATCGAGGCGATCGAGGCATCGCTGAAGCGCGGCGGCGGGCGCGTCAATATTTACGTGCTGCCGGCTACCTCGGACGAGCCGCAGGCCGAAGCCGCCGAGCCGCGCATCTGGCGTTTCTCCACCGGCTTGCACAGCCCCGAAAGCGATCTGCGCTATGCCGATCCGCAGCCCGCGCTGTTCTCGTTCAACTCGGCCTATGGCGCTTGCGATGCCTGCCGCGGTTTTGGCCGCGTGATCGGCGTCGACCTCGGTCTCGTGATCCCCGACGCGCGCAAGACGCTGCGCGAAGGTGCGGTCAAGCCGATGCAGACGCCCGCGTGGAAGGAGTGCCAGGACGACCTGATGCGCTACGCGGCGAAAGCCGACATCCGCCGCGACACGCCGTGGGGCGAGCTCAGCGAGCGCGAACGCAACTGGGTCATCAACGGCTCGCCGGACTGGAACGGCAAGTGGCAGACGCATTGGTACGGCGTCAAACGCTTCTTCGACTATCTCGAATCGAAGGCGTACAAGATGCATATCCGCGTGCTGCTGTCGAAATACCGCAGCTACACGCCGTGCGAAACCTGCGGCGGCGCGCGTCTGAAAACCGAATCGCTGCTGTGGCGCCTCGGCAGCAAGGCCAATGCGAACGACGTGCTCGCGCCCGCGCAGCGCTTCATGCCGCGCGGCGTGAAGTGGTCGCGCGCGCAGCTCGAGGCGTTGCCGGGCCTGACCGTGCACGATCTCATGCTGATGCCGATCGAGCGCATCCGCCGCTTCTTCGACGGCATCACGCTGCCGAGCGCGTTGCTCGACGACGCGCTGAAGCTGCTGCTCGCCGAAGTGCGCACGCGCCTCAAGTATCTATGCGACGTCGGTCTCGGCTATCTGACGCTCGACAGGCAAAGCCGCACGCTGTCGGGCGGCGAGGTGCAGCGTATCAACCTGACCACCGCGCTCGGCACGTCGCTGACCAAGACGCTGTTCGTGCTCGACGAGCCGAGCATCGGCCTGCACCCGCGCGACCTGAACCGCATCGTCGAAGCGATGCACCGGCTGCGCGACGCGGGCAATACGCTGGTCGTGGTCGAGCATGATCCGTCGGTGATGCTCGCGGCGGACCGGCTCATCGACATGGGTCCGGGACCGGGCGAGCGCGGCGGCTCGATCATTTTCGACGGCGCGCCCGAGGCGATCCGCTCGACCGGCACGCTGACCGGCGAGTACCTCGGCGGCCGGCGCCATGTCGCGGATGCCGCGCACTGGTCGCGTCGCGCGGTCGACGCGAGCACGCCGCGCATCGTGCTCGAAGGCGCGAGCGAGCACAATCTGCGCGACGTCGCGGTCGAAATTCCATTGCAGCGGCTCGTCTGCGTGACCGGCGTGTCGGGTTCCGGCAAATCGACGCTGCTGCAGGACGTGCTGTATCCGGCGATGGCGCGCCACTTCGGGCTCGCCACCGAAGCGCCGGGCGCGTTCAAGGCGCTGAACGGCGCGGACCAGGTCACCGACGTCGTGTTCGTCGACCAGTCGCCGATCGGCAAGACCGCACGCTCGAATCCGGCCAGCTACGTCGGCGCGTTCGACGAAATCCGCAAGCTGTTCGCGAAGGCACCGCTCGCGCAACAGCGCGGCTACGGCCCCGGCATGTTCAGCTTCAATTCGGGCGACGGCCGCTGCCCGACCTGTGGCGGCTCGGGCTTCGAGCACATCGAAATGCAGTTCCTCTCCGACGTGTACCTGCGCTGCCCCGATTGCGACGGGCGCCGTTATCGCGCGGAAATTCTGGAGGTGAAGATCGAGCGCGGCCAGCCGGCGCGCGGGTTGAGCATTGCCGACGTGCTCGAACTGACCGTCAGCGAGGCTGCCGCGTACTTCGCGCAGGACGCCGAAGTATTGCGCGTGCTGCAGCCGATCGTCGACGTCGGGCTCGAATATGTGAAGCTCGGCCAGCCCGTGCCGACGCTGTCGGGCGGCGAGGCGCAGCGGCTCAAGCTCGCGGGCTTTCTCGCGGAGTCGGCACAGGCGCGCGGCGCACGCGGCGCGAAGCAGGTGATCGCGAAGCGTCTGTTCATGTTCGACGAACCGACCACGGGTCTGCATTTCGACGACATCGCGAAGCTGATGCAGGCGTTCGGCAAGCTGCTCGCGAGCGGTCATTCACTGATCGTGATCGAGCACAATCTCGACGTGATCCGCGCGGCCGACTGGATCATCGACCTCGGTCCCGAAGGCGGCGACGGCGGTGGCCGCGTATTGTGCGCGGGCACGCCGGACGAAGTGAAAGCGTGCGCCGAATCGCATACCGGCGAGGCGTTGCTGCAATACGACCACGCGATGGACACCGCAACCGCGGCGGAGCCCCAGGGCATCCCCCTGCAGAAGGCCCTGAGCGCGGCCCGCGCACGTCGCGCGATCGAAGGCGAGGACGTGGTGCGCATCGTCAACGCGCGCGAGCACAACCTGAAGGCGCTCGACGTCGACATTCCGCACGGCAAGTTCAACGTGATCACGGGCGTGTCGGGCTCAGGCAAATCGACGCTCGCGTTCGACATCCTGTTCCACGAAGGTCAGCGGCGCTACCTCGAATCGCTGAACGCGTACGCGCGCTCGATCGTGCAGCCAGCCGGACGGCCCGAAGTCGACGCGGTGTATGGCATTCCACCGACCGTCGCGATCGAGCAGCGGCTCTCGCGCGGCGGTCGCAAGAGTACCGTCGCCACGACCTCGGAGGTGTGGCACTTCCTGCGTCTGCTGTACGTGAAGCTCGGCTTGCAGCACTGCATTCACGACGGCACGCCGGTCACGTCGCAAAGCGCCGAATCGATCGCGGCGCAGTTGCTGCGCGATCACAAGGGCCAGCACGTCGGCTTCCTCGCGCCGCTCGTCGTGAACCGCAAGGGCGTCTATACCGACCTCGCGAAATGGGCAAAAGCGCGCGGCAATACGCATCTGCGTGTGGACGGCGAGTTCGTGCCGGTCGATCCGTGGCCGAAGCTCGACCGTTTCCGCGAGCACACGATCGAGCTGCCGGTCGCTGACCTCGTCATCTCGGCCGATCACGAAGCGGAGCTACGCGAAGCGCTCGATCAGACGCTCGACATCGGTAAAGGCATCATGCATCTGCTCGCGCCGCTCGACGGTCTGCACGACGCGCTCAACGGCGGCGAGTCCACCGCGAAGCTCGGCGACGTGAAGGTGCTGTCGACGAAGCGCGCGTGTCCGGTGTGCGGCACGAGCTACCCCGAGCTCGATCCGCGCATGTTCTCGTACAACAGCAAGCATGGCTGGTGCACGAGCTGCGTCGGCACGGGGCTGTCGCTGACGCGCGAGCAGCGGGCCGCGTACGACGACACGATCGTCGACGACGACAATCGCGGTCGCGAGCAGAGCCTGCCCTCGGAGGAGCAGGAACCGGAAGGACTCGTCGACGAGCCGTGTCCGGATTGCGCGGGCACGCGTCTGAATCCGGTCGCGCGCGCGGTCACGTTCGACTCGCAGGCGATCGTCGATGTCGCGCAATGGACCGTGTCCGACACGCGCGCGTGGATCGATACGCTGCGGATGACGGGCCGCGACGCCGAAATCGCGCGCGACGTGGTCAGCGAAATCGGCAGCCGGCTGCAGTTCCTCGAAGAAGTCGGGCTCGGCTATCTGAGCCTCGATCGCGCGGCGCCGAGTTTGTCGGGCGGCGAAGCGCAGCGCATCCGGCTCGCCGCGCAGCTCGGCAGCAATCTGCAGGGCGTGTGTTACGTGCTCGACGAGCCGACCATCGGTCTGCATCCGCGCGACAACCAGATTCTGCTGAACGCGCTGCGCAAGCTCGGCGACAAGGGCAATACGCTCGTCGTCGTCGAGCATGACGAAGATACGATCCGGCGCGCGGATCACATCATCGATATCGGGCCGGGCGCGGGCAAGCGCGGCGGCACGCTGATCGCGCAGGGCAGCGTCGCGGACCTGTCCGCGCAGCCCGATTCGCTGACCGGGCGTTTCCTCGCGCAGCCGATCGTGCATCCGCTGCAGCCGCGCCGCGAGGTCGTCGCGCCGGGCAAGCGTGCGGCCGCGGTGCCGGAGAACTGGCTCACCGTGCATGGCGGCAAGCTGCATAACCTGCGCGACGTGACGGTCGGCATTCCGCTCGCGCGGCTCGTCGCGGTGACGGGCGTCAGCGGCTCCGGCAAATCGACGCTCGCGCGCGACGTGCTGATGACCAATCTGCTCGATGCGGTCGGGCGCTCGGTGCTGTCGTCGCCGGCCACGCGCCGCGCGCGTGCGGCCGCCGGGGAGAAGCCGGCCGCGAACCGGCGTTCGAGCGTGCTCGCGCGCTCGGCGCCGCGCGCGCCGCTGAACGTCACGCACATATGGCAGGGCTGCGATTCGGTCACCGGCTGGGAAAGCATCGACCGCGTGCTGGAAGTCGATCAGACGCCGATCGGCAAGACGCCGCGTTCGTGTCCCGCCACCTACATCGGCGTGTGGGATGCGATCCGCAAGCTGTTCGCGGGCACGCTGGAGGCGCGCGCGCGCGGCTATACCGCGTCGCGTTTCTCGTTCAACACGGGCGAGGGCCGTTGCCCCGCATGCGAGGGCCAGGGCGTGCGCACGATCGGCATGAGCTTCCTGCCCGACGTGAAGGTGCCGTGCGACGTCTGCCACGGCCAGCGCTTCAATCCGGAGACACTCGCGGTCACGTGGCGCGGCAAGAACATCGGCGACGTGCTGACCATGGAAATCGACGAAGCGGTCGAGTTCTTCGCGTCGATTACAAACATCGGGCATCCGCTGCAACTGATGAAAGACGTCGGGCTCGGCTATCTGACGCTCGGCCAGCCATCGCCGACGCTGTCGGGCGGCGAGGCGCAGCGCATCAAGCTCGTCACCGAGCTGAGCAAGGTGCGCGACGACATCACGCGGCGTGGCCAGAAGCCGCCGCACACGCTGTACGTGCTGGACGAGCCAACGGTCGGCCTGCACATGGCGGACGTCGCGAAGCTGATTCGCGTGCTGCACCGGCTCGTGGATGGCGGGCATAGCGTCGTCGTCATCGAGCACGATCTCGACGTGATCGCCGAAGCGGACTGGATCATCGACCTCGGTCCGGAGGGCGGTGTGGGCGGCGGTACGATCGTTGCGGCAACGGATCCGGAAAGCCTGTCGCGCGTGGCCGCGAGTCACACGGGCAAGGCTCTGCGGCCGGTGCTCGCGCGCACGGCCGCTGCGGCGACGCTGGCCGGCGAAGGGACGAATGGCTGAGGCACGGTGACGAGCGGTGGCGCGGCCGTTGCAACCTTCGCAGGTTGCAACGGCCGGCGCCTCGTCGCGTGTCCGCCACATATGATTGCTGCGCTGCATCCAATCATACGAAGTTCGATCAATGCGGCGCATGCGCGCTTTTAAATCATACGAAAGAGGCCAGCGATGTTTCAAAATAGAAACATTTTTAGAACCCCCCATAAATCAGCATTTTGATATTAATTTGTCGTGCGGAGCGAATGCCACGGAAATGCCTAATGCCGCGGGCAATAAATTTACGCTTTGCGAATAAACTACCGAATTGGCCGGACATAATAGGGCGATAAGCAGTTCACAATTGAAACATTTTTGAACCGCGCAAGAAACGTACTCGGTAACGCGCAATGGCCGAGCTTCGCATTATCGGCAACTTTGTCCGAATGCGCGAGAGTGCCGTCCATCAAGGCTTTGCGGTAAGATCTCCTCAAGCTCTTCGCGCGGCTTGCATAGTTGCCCGGCGTGTCGCGCGCTTATATCAATCGCTCAATAACCGCTTTTCCTCAGACATGGGCTGTCCTGATGAAACTCGTTTTTCAAATTTACTATAGCGATCCATTCCGCTAACATCACGCTTAATCCTTTATGCGGCGTGAGTCTGCTTTTTCGCCGTAATAACGCATTCTCTCGTTCCGTCTGATGGCGGGGCAAATCGGGGTCCGCAACGTATGACCGTTTGGGGAAGATCATGCCGCACATGCACCTTGATACAACGAGAATTACGTGGCTACACACGCCCGCTTTGAACGTCCGTACTGCAGCGCGGCGAATCGGCATTCTGCTGTTCGACGGCTTCTGGCTGCTCGGCCCCGGTACCGTCGTGGAAATGTTCCAGACCGCCAACGAGTTCGCGGGCACGCGAGCGGGCGAAGATCCGCCCTACGAAGTGCAGTTCCTGTCGATGGACGGCGGTAATGTCGCCAGTTCGTCGTCGGCGCGCATCTGGACTGACCACATCGACACGCGCTTTGGCGGCGGTTTCGACGTGCTGTTCATCGCTGGCGGCTACGGCGCCCACGTGGCCGCGCGCGACGAACGCCTGCTGAACTGGCTGCGCGCCGTGCAATCGCGCACACGCGCGATCGAAACGATCGGCGAGGGGCGCCTCGTGCTCGAAGCGGCCGGCCCGACCGAGCATGACGGCCTGATGAGCCGCTATCCGGGCGCGAGCGCCAGCGAAGGCGCGTTCAGCGCGGCCAACGACCGTCACGACTGCGCCCGCAGCGCGCTGATGTTCATCAAGCGCGACCTGGGCGCCGAGCTTGCGCGCAGCGTCGCCGATCGCGTGATGCCCGGCATGGCTGCGACGTGGGTGCCGCTGCCGGCCGAGGGCGGCACGCTGAGCGTCGCCGAAAAGATTCGCGCGGCCGCGCGCTGGATGGAGGCCAACTGCGACCGTCCGGTCTCGGTCGCCGATGCCGCGCAGGTCGCCGCAATGAGCGAGCGTAATTTCCTGCGCCGTTTCAAGCACGAGATGCAGATCACGCCGTCGGACTACCTGCTGCAGGTGCGGTTGCGTATCGCGTGCAACTTCCTGACCGAGACCGAATTGCCGGTCGACAAGATCGCGCGCCGCAGCGGCACCGGCAACGGCGATCGTCTCGCGAAAATTTTCCGCAAGCGTATGGCTTTGTCGCCAACCGAGTATCGCGCCCGCAGCCGGGCGGCCAGTGAGGCGTAGCATGTATCTTTAGCAGGCGTTAGGGCGCCCGCGTTGCGGGCGCACCTCGTCTGTCGGACGCGGTCGCGAGAGCGGCCGTATGTTCGCTGGCCAGCCTTTTTACGAGCACAGTGGCGATGGGCAACAGGGTCATGGCGACGGCATTGCCGGAGGTGAAACTCATCGAGCCGGAAGTGTTCATCGACGAGTTCGGCTTCTGCTTCGAGAGTTTCAGCGCGGACGAGTTTTCGGACGACGTCGCGCAAGGTTTCAACTTCGTGCAGGACCGCCATCTGCGCGCCGTGCATGGCGTGCTGCGCGGCTTGCACTACCAGGTGCAGCGTCCCCAGGGGCGGCTGCTGCGCGTCGTGCGCGGCGAGATCTTCGACGTCTCGGTCGACGTGCGCCTGAACTCACCGAACTTCGGCAAATGGAGCGGCGAGTATCTGAGCGAAGCCAACCATCGGCAGATCTGGGTGCCGCCCGGTTTCGCGCACGGCTTCGTCGTGCTGTCCGATGTCGCCGAATGCATGTGGAAGACCACCGAGTACTGGTTCCCCGAACTCGAGCGCTGCCTGCTGTGGTCCGATCCCGACATCGGCATCCAGTGGCCGATCGACTTTCAGCCCATCCTCGGCAGCAAGGATGCGGCGGGCCGTCGTCTGTACGAGGCTGAAAACATCTCGTGAACGACAGGGCCAACCCTACACGTCGGGCATCCAGTCAGTACGAGGTGCTCAACGCGAAGCGTCGCGCAAGCCATCCGCAATCCGTTCCGGTCCGCTATGGGTGTCGCGCGTTTGCGCCGCTCGGCGCGCAGGGGCTCAATTGCACGTGTCATGTCGCGGTGTATGAAGGACACATCGTCGGCACGATGACGCTTTATGCTTCGGATGGCGAAGCATCGTGCGAGCTATACCGGCACGGCGATGTCGCGAGCCTGCGTCAGTTCGCGGTCGATCCCGCATGGCAGAGGCGCGGCATCGGCACGTTACTGATCGCGTTCGCCGAACGTTGGGCCGCGATGCGTGGCTATGCGCAACTCGCACTCGATACGCCGCGACCGGCCACGCAGCAGATCGCGTTCCATGACGCCGCAGACGTATGCGGCCTGAGCAGAATTGAAGCGCCCGATGCTTCGGCAACTATTGCAATATGCTGCGGCAAGTATTGCAACGGCGGAAGCGGCCGCGCAATCCTCAACGCGGTACCCACGCAGCGTGGCCAGTTCGCATCGGGCGAGGCGTGAATTCACCGAACGCTGTATGCAGCCGTCAGCGTCGGATCACGCCCATCAGCAGGGTAACGAGGAAGATCACCAGGAAGATGAAGAACAACACCTTGGCGATTTCGGTTGCGCCCGCGGCAATGCCTCCAAAGCCGAACACTGCGGCGATGATGGCGATGATGAAGAAAATCACAGCGTATCGAAGCATGGTGCCTCCACCGGTGGATTGTTGAAATGACGTTTGAACGGCGCCCCGTTGCGTACGTCACGCGGCTTCACGGGTGAGATGCCGGCGAGCGGATTTCAGCAATAGATGTGCCATCGCTTGATTGCCGCCGACGTTCCAGCGATTCACGATCAGATAGCCGACGAGCGCCGCCCGCCAAGCGCAGCGGTCCGCCGCGCGCGGCGGCTGGCCCGTCGACGACATCGGCGGCCTCGCGCCGCGTCTGCCGGAGGTCGAGACGGGGCGCTATTCCGATGCCCAGGCGAAGGAGGCTTGCCAGCAGTCGCTGCTGAAGTGGCCGGTGCTCGCGCGGCTGATGAACCTCGTGCCGCGCGACGAAGCCGATGCGCCCGCCGCGCGAGGCGAGCCGCAAGAATCGGCGCTGAAATCAGGCCCGCGTCGAACGCTCAACGCAATTGCGTGAACGCGAGCAGCAACACCATGCTGCCGATCGCGCCATCCAGCACGCGCCACGCGGTTGCGCGGCGAAACAGCGGCGCGAGCATGCGAGCGCCATAGCCGAGCGCGACGAACCACACAGCGCTGACCGTCATCGCGCCGAGCGCGAAGGCGACCCGTGCGCCTTCCGGTTCACGCGCGCCGGCCGTGCCGATCAACAGAAACGTGTCCAGATAGACGTGCGGATTGAGCCACGTGAACGCAAGCGTCATCAGGATGATCGGCAGCGCGCGTTGCGCAGGCGGCGCCTGATCGCGGGACGCGCCGGCCGAGCCATCGAGCACCGCGTGTCCGGGCCGCACCGCGCGGCGCAGCGCGCCGATGCCGAACCAGGCGAGATACGCGAGCCCAACATAGAGCATCGCGTGCACGAGGCGCGGGAAACGCTCCATCAGCATCGCGGCGCCGCCGACGCCCGCGCCGATCAGAATGAAATCGGACAACGTACACAACAGCACGATCTTGCCGACATGCGAGCGCATGATGCCCTGCCGCAGCACGAACGCGTTCTGCGCGCCGATCGTAACGATCAGCGACGCGCACAGCGCCGCGCCATGGGAAAAAGACAACCAGTTCATAAATGGTCCGGAAAAAGGAAAGCAGCGGGGATAGACGGGAAAATCCAACAGCGCTAGTCTGCGGGTTGGCATCTCATAAGAGAAGCTAATTTGCTTAATGCCGATTAAGGAACGCTAATGCTCGACTACGCCTTGCTCGACGCGCTGGCCGCCGTGGTCCGTCACGGCTCGTTCGACCGTGCCGCGAGCGAGCTCAATATCACGCCGTCCGCGGTGTCGCAGCGGGTCAAGCTGCTCGAGGAGCGCGTCGGCAGCGTGCTCGTGAAGCGTGGGCAGCCGTGCGTCGCGACCACCTCGGGCGCGCTGCTATGCCGCCATACCGAACGCGTGCAACTGCTCGAAGCCGAGCTGAAAGGCCGCCTGCCGGCACTGCCCGGCGCGCTCGTCGAGCAGTGGCCGGCACTGCGCGTCGCGGTCAACGACGACAGCGTCGGCACCTGGTTCATCGACGCGGTCGCGCCGTTCTGCGTCGAACGCGAAATGCTGCTCGACCTCGTGATCGACGACCAGGACTACACCGCGCAGCGCATTCGCGACGGCAGCGTGCAGGGCGCGATCACGACGCAGGCCGAACCGGTGCAGGGCTGTCGCTCGACGCGCCTCGGCCGCATGCGATACCTGGCGGTGTGCTCGCCGGCGTTTTTCGCGCGCTATTTCGCCGACGGCGTCACGCGCGACAGCCTGCGGCGCACGCCGTGCGTCGACTTCAATCCAAAGGATCAGCTGCAAAAGCGCTTCATGCGGCGCATTACGCGCGCGGAGCTCGATCCGCCGCTGCACTGGATTCCGCACGTCGCCGGTTTTTTGCGCGCGTGCGTGATGAGCCTCGGCTGGGGTATGTGCCCCGAGCGGATGATCGCCGGGCATTTGCAGCGCGGCGAACTGGTCGAGATCGCGCCGGGCAAGCATATCGACGTCGATCTGTACTGGCAGAGCTGGCGTCTGTCGATCGGCTGGCTCGACGATTTCAGCGCGATGCTCAGAAAGCGGGCGGTAGAGTTTCTCGATTGACCACGCGGCGGGCCGCATGAAAAACCGCGCCAGCCGTTACAGCAACAGCTCGATCGAATGAAACAGGCGGCGCTGTGGCGCGTCCTGCGAGCGCGCGCCTTCGTCGATCGTCTCGCGCAGGCAGTCGAGAAAGCAGGCGGCCGCCGGGCTCGTGGGCGCGCCACGCCGCGACGTGATGCTGACGATGGTTTCGTCCAGCGTTTCACGCAGCGGCAGCGCCCACAGGTTTTCCTTCGCGCGTATCACCTCGACGAGCGGCCACGGAAAGACGCTGACCATATCCGTGTGCGCGAGCAAGCCGAGCACGATCGCGAGCGAATGCGCGAGCACGATCGTGTGCGGCACCGGCATGCCGCGCTTGACGAACAGATTGTTCGACATCGACTCGCGGCTCGCCGGGTCCCAGTTCAGTATCCATTCCGCGTCTTGAAGGTCGAGCAACGTGCGGCAACCGGCCTTCGGATGGTCGCGCCGCGCGACCACCGCCGCGTGCGTCGAAAAGAGCGGCGCGTTCTGAAACTCCGACTGCGGCGACGCGGGCGGCGGCCGGCCGATCGAAAAATCGAGGCTGCCGTCGCGCAGACGCGGCTGCACGACCGCGAGCAGGCCTTCGAAAAATTCCAGTTGCACCTCCGGCATCCGCTCGCGAAAGCGCCGCACGGCGGGCGGCAGAAAAGTCAGCGCGACCCACGGCGTGACGCCGATCGACAGCTTGCCGGCGGCAGCTCCGCGCAACGCCTCGATCTCGGCTTGCGCGCGCTGCAACTGGCCGAGCACGAGCCGCGCATGCACGACGAGCGCGCGCCCGAACTCGGTGAACGCGACACCGCTCGCGCTGCGCACGACGAGCGGCGCGTGCAGATCGGCTTCGAGCTCGCGCATCGCCTTGGTCACGGCGGCCGGGGAAAGCCCCAGCGAGCGGGCGGCCGCCCGGATACTTCCGGTATCGGCGATCGCCGCCAAGGTATTGAGCTGATGCAGTTTCATTCGAATGAGAGGCGAGACGGGGGCAACCAAGGGTTGGCACCGCAACGATTCTACGCCTGCCGCCCGAATATCGGCGCCGCTATGCTGGGTTCACGCTGACAGGGGCGCACCCAGTTGCATGGGATCGGACTAAGCGCTGAAGCGCCAGGTCCGATCGACAGGAGACGGCATGAACACGATGGTCATTCCGGCGGGCATCGCCGAAGTCGAACAGGAAATGATCGCGCTGCGACGCAGCATCCACGCGCATCCGGAGCTCGCCTACGAGGAGTTCGCAACCGGCGATCTGGTCGCCGACCGCCTGCGGGAGTGGGGCTACAGCGTCCATCGCGGCTTGGGGCAGACCGGCGTGGTCGGGCAACTGAAGCTCGGCCACGGCACCCGCCGGCTCGGCCTGCGCGCTGACATGGACGCGCTGCCGATCCAAGAAACCACTGGCCTGCCGTACGCGAGCAAGCTGCCCGGCAAGATGCACGCATGCGGTCACGACGGCCATACGGCGATGCTGCTCGCCGCCGCCTGGCATCTGGCGCGCGAAAAAAGCTTCGACGGCACGCTGAATCTGATCTTCCAGCCGGCCGAGGAAGGGCTCGCCGGCGCGAAGAAAATGCTCGACGACGGCCTGTTCGAACAGTTTCCCTGCGACGCCGTGTTCGCGATGCACAACATGCCGGGTTTTCCTACGGCCAAGCTGGGCTTCATGCCGGGGTCGTTCATGGCGTCGTCGGATACGGTGATCATCAAGGTGATCGGCCGCGGCGGCCATGGCGCGGTGCCGCACAAGGCGGTCGATCCGGTCGTCGTGTGCGCGCAGATCGTGCTCGCGCTGCAGTCGATCGTGTCGCGCAACATCGCGCCGCTCGATATGGCGATCATCACGGTCGGCGCGATTCACGCGGGCGAAGCGCCGAACGTGATCCCCGAAACCGCCGAGATGCGCCTGTCGGTGCGCGCGCTGCGGCCCGAGGTGCGTGACCATCTGCAGCAGCGCATCACCGAGGTCGCGACCGGGCAGGCGGCCGTGTTCGGCGCGCGTGCCGAGGTCGACTATCAGCGTCGCTACCCGGTGCTCGTCAACGATGCGGCCATGACCGCGCTCGCGCGCCAGGTCGCGCTCGACTGGCTGGGCGTCGACGGGCTGATTCACGACATGCAACCGCTGACCGGCAGCGAGGACTTCGCGTTCCTGCTCGAACGCTGCGCGGGCAGCTATCTGATCATCGGCAATGGCGACGGCGAGGGCGGCTGCATGGTCCACAACCCCGGCTACGACTTCAACGACGCTTGCCTCGCGACCGGCGCGGCCTACTGGGTCAAGCTCGCGCAGACGTTCCTCGTTTGACGCGGCGGCGGCGCGCGAGCGCCTTGCCGTAGCAGCCACAAGATAATGACGGAGACACAGATGGACTATTCAGCCACACCGCGGTCCGCGAGCGCCAATGGGCTCGATGCGCTCGATGCGCAGCGCCTCGCCGATGAACCTAAAAAGCGCGTCGGCCACGCGAAGGCGATCGCCGCGATCACGCTCGGCAACGGCCTCGAGTTTTTCGACTTCACGATTTACAGCTTCTTCGCGACGATCATCGGCAAGCTGTATTTCCCGGTCGAAGGTCAGCTCGTGCAGCTGATGCTCGCGGTCGGCACGTTCGGCGTCGGCTTCATCATGCGGCCGGTGGGCGGCATCGTGCTGGGGGGCTACGCGGACCGCGCCGGACGCAAGGCCGCGATGAGCCTGACGCTGTGGCTGATGACGCTCGGTTCCGCGATCATCGCGTTCGCGCCGACCTATGCGGCGATCGGCGTCGCGGCGCCGCTGCTCGTGATTCTCGCGCGGCTGATCCAGGGTTTCGCGCTGGGCGGCGAGGTGGGCGCATCGACGGCGCTGCTGCTCGAATACGGCAGCGATCGCACGCGCGGCTTCTACGGGAGCTGGCAGTTCGTGAGCCAGGGGATGAACACGGTGGCGGGCTCGCTGCTCGGCGTTGCCCTGGCCGCGACGCTGTCGCCGGCCGCGCTCGAAAGCTGGGGCTGGCGCGTGCCGTTCGTGATCGGCATGGCGATGGGGCCGGTCGGCATCTATATCCGGCGGCATCTCGACGAGACGCTGCCGGGTGTTGAAGATGGCACGGCAGCGTCTGGCGGCGCTGTTGCGCAGGCTGCTTCGGATACCGCTGCGAAGCCCGCTGCGCAAGTTCCGTCGCTACCTGTGCGCGACCTGTTCCGCGACCACGCGCGCTCGATCACGACCGGCGTGCTGACGACGATCGGCGGCACCGCGGCGAACTACATCGTGCTGTTCTACCTGTCGACGTACGCGATCCGCATCCTGCATCTGCCGATGACGACCGCGCTGTGGGCCGCGTGGACCGGCGCGGTGGTCACGGTGATCTGCTCGCCGTTCGCGGGCGCGCTGTCGGATCGGGTCGGCCGCAAGCGCGTGCTGTGGGTATCGCGCATGCTGCTGATTCTCGCCGTCTACCCGGCCTTCATGACGATCAACGCGTCGCCGACGGTGCCGGTGCTGCTTGCGGTGGTCGCGGGCCTCGCGCTGCTCGTCACGTTCACCGCGGTGCCCAATATCGTGATGCTGCCCGAGCTGTTTCCGCGCGCGATCCGCGCGACCGGCATGTCGATCGTGTACTGCCTCGGCGTGTCGGTCTTCGGCGGCTTCGCGCAGTTTTTCGCGACCTGGCTGATCCAGATTTCGGGCAGCAATCTCGCGCCGGCGTGGTATCTGATCGGTTGCAGCGTCGTGTCGTTGCTGCCGTTGCCGTTCATGCGAGAGACCGCGGGTAGGGCGATCGATTGACGTGATGGCGATCGGGGTCCGCTGAAAAAAGAGGCGCGATCTTTTCGATCGCGCCTCTTTTGCCATTTGCCCTGCTTCACGCTGACTATCGGATCTTGATGACAACCTTACCCTTTGTGCGTCCGGTTTCGACATAAGCCAAAGCCTCCTGGGTCGACTCGAACGGAAAGCCCCGATCGATGACGGGTCGTATCGCTCGCGCGTCGATCAGTGCGGCAATCCGGCTGAGCTGTTCTCCGCTGGCCCGCATAAAGAGAAATGTATAGCTGACGTCATGACGTTTCGCGGCCTTCCTGATGCGATAACTCAGAAAGCGCATCACCGTTTTCAGGAACCACGACGCACCGATCTCTTTCGCAAATTCGGCATCAGGCGGACCGGCGATCCCGATGAGCTTGCCACCCGGCTTGAGCACACGCAGCGACTTCTCGAGCGCATTGCCGCCTTGCGTATCCAGTACCAGGTCGTAGTCCTTCAGGATGGCCGCAAAGTCGTCATTCCTGTAATCGATGACGATATCCGCGCCGAGTTGCTTCACCAGTTCGATATTCCGCGCGCTCGCTGTTGTCGCGACGGTCGCGCCCACATGCTTCGCCAGTTGAATGGCGAAGCTGCCGACACCGCCCGAGCCGGCATGTATCAGCACTTTCTGCCCTTTCTTCAATTGCCCTTTTTCGATCAGCGCCTGCCAGGCGGTCAATCCCACCAGCGGGATTGAAGCCGCTTCCTCCATCGTGAGTGCTGTCGGCTTGAGGGCCACGCCATCCTCTTTGACCGCGATGAATTCCGCGAAAGTGCCGATGCGATCCTTGTGCGGGCGCGCGTAGACTTCGTCGCCGGGCTTGAATCGCCGCACGCGCGAGCCGATGCGCACGACAACCCCTGCCAGATCGTTGCCCAAAATCAGCGGCAAACGATAGGGCAAAATGAGCTTGAACTCTCCGTCTCTGATTTTGGCATCGAGCGGGTTCACGCCCGCGGCGTGGATCTGGATCAATACGTCGTCCTCGCGCGGCTCTGGAACCGGCATATCGCTGGATCGTAAGCCATTCTTGCGTCCATATCGATCGACGACGAATGCTTGCATCATGGTTCCTTGTCAGTGGCTCGCTAAGTCTGGTTGTTTCGCTGGCAATAGCACGGATGCAGAGCCTTTGAACAGGGAGGAGACAGTCACGTCGTCTACGTTGCCAGCCGCAGATCTTTGCGGATACCGGCGTCCACCAGTCCAGCGGGCGCGAATCTGCGCAGCAATCGCAGACGGGCGGCGAGTCCGCCAGCGGTATAGCGGAGTTTCGGACGAGCCGCGACGGCGGCCTGCAGTACGGTTTCGGCCACGACCTCGGGACCGTCGGCGCCCTCGACCACTTCCTTCACTCGCTTGTCCACGGCCGAGCGCACCTCGCGGTATTCGTCGAGAGGGGCGTCGGGCGCGATGAAGTTCGCGTCGAAAGGCGTCTTGATGTAGGCAGGTTCAATGACCGATACGCGGATGCCCAGCGTACGCAACTCATGGTCGAGCGACTCCGAATAACCTTCCACCGCGTGCTTGGTGGCGGAATACAGCGCCATATAGGGCATTGGCAGAAAACCGAGCACGGAACCGATGTTGATGATGCGGCCGCTGCGTTGTCGCCGCATATGAGGCACGACAGCACGCGTCATGCGGATGATCCCGAAGAAGTTCGTATCGAAGATCGTGCGTGCCTGGTCGATCGAACTCTCTTCCGCGGCGGCAGGGGCGACGCCGAAACCGGCATTGTTCACCAGCAGGTCGATGCGGCCCTGCAGGCGCAGCACTTCGCTGACGGCGGCTGCAACGGATGCATCGCTGGTCACATCGAGCGGCAGCATGTCGAACGACTGTTGGCCGGCTCGTTGGCCGCGCCGACTGGTGCCGTAGACCTTGTATCCGGCCTTCGCAAGCCGCTTTGCCGTGGCTTCGCCGATTCCTGACGAGGCGCCCGTCACGAGCGCTATTTTGGTTTGCATGATGTTCTTCCCAAGATGTCTTTGCGTGGTTGGTTGAGCATTCGTTTCACTCAAATATGATGATGGTCATATTTTCGGTCCAACGAAAACCGGCACAGGGCCGGCGTTTTTACGCTTCAGTCGGTGCGAGTTTTTTCAATGCCGCTTCAAGAAAACTCTCCGATAGTTTGGGGTCGTCGACGGCACGCGCCATCACCATCGTGCCAACCATTGTGGCGACCATCAAAAGCGCCTGTTCGTGCGCGCCTGGCTGACCCCAATCGGGCAATTGGCGCGCGACGACATCGATCATCTCCTTGATGCGGCGGGTGGCCGCGCGCCGTACGGCCGGCGCCTGGCGCGGCATCTCCGAGCCGAGGGCAGAGATCGGGCAACCTGTCTCGATGCTCTCGCAATGCTGCTTCGACAGATAGGCGCGCATCATCGCCGGCAACGCCTGTTCCGGCGGCACGGACGCGGCGATACGCTCCGACAGCGCCACGGATTCAGCTCCGGCGCGGTCAGCGGCTTCGGCAAGCAGCACCTCGCGCGACGGGAAATGGGCATAGAAGCCGCCATGCGTCAGACCTGCCTCCTTCATGATGTCAGCCACGCCCGTGCCGTCGTAGCCGCTGCGCCGAATCGCGCGTGCGGCGACCTCGACGATGCGCTCATGCGTGATTTCCTTGCGGCTGGCTGGCTTTCGGGTGATTGATGGATTTTTCATGATGACCATCATATATCATTCCGGCGGGATTTGCAGGGGCCATCCAGAGACCGACGGTTCAGGCGGTAACCGCTAGAATTGCGGCTTTAGCCCGGAATACGCCAATGTCTTTTGCCTCGCTTGGCCTGATCGATCCCTTGCTGCGCAATGTGCAGGACCTCAATTACCAGACACCTACGCCGGTGCAGGCCAAGGCGATTCCTGCCGTGCTCAGTGGCAAGGACGTCATGGCTGCGGCACAGACCGGCACTGGCAAAACGGCGGGTTTTGCGCTGCCGCTGTTGCAACGGCTGGTGCAACACGGCCCTGCGGTGTCCAGCAACCGCGCGCGTGTTCTGGTGCTGGTGCCCACGCGTGAACTGGCCGAACAAGTGCTGCAAAGCTTTATCGCTTACGGCAACGGCCTCGACTTACGATTTCTGGCCGCCTACGGCGGTGTGAGTATCAACCCGCAGATGATGAAGTTGCGCAAAGGCGTGGACGTGCTCGTCGCCACGCCGGGCCGTTTGCTAGATCTCAATCGCCAGAACGCGGTGCAGTTTGATCAGGTACAAACGCTGGTGCTGGATGAAGCCGACCGCATGCTGGATCTGGGCTTTGCGCGCGAACTCAACGCCGTCTTCGCTGCCTTGCCCGCTCAGCGCCAGACCCTGCTGTTCTCTGCCACGTTTACCGATGAGATCCGCGCCATGGCGGCGGGCATTCTGCGCGGCCCGGTCAATATCAGCGTCAGCCCGCCCAATGCCACGGCCAGTAAGATCAAGCAGTGGGTGGTGCCGGTGGATAAAAAGAACAAGCCCGACCTCTTCATGCACCTTGTGGCTGAGAACGACTGGAAGCACGCGCTGGTGTTCGTCAAAACCCGCAATGGCGTGGATTACCTGGCGGCCATGCTGGATGAAGCGGGCTATGCGGTCGACACCATCCACGGCGACAAACCGCAACCCGCGCGCCTGCGTGCGCTGGAGCGCTTCAAGACGGGCGAAGTACATATGCTGGTCGCTACCGATGTGGCTGCGCGCGGGCTGGATATCGACGATCTGCCGCTGGTGATCAACGTTGATCTGCCGATCGTGGCGCAAGACTATGTGCACCGTATTGGCCGTACCGGCCGAGCGGGCGCCAGCGGCGTGGCGGTGTCCCTTGTGTGCGCCGATGAAGCCCCGCAACTGGCCGCGATTGAAGCGCTGATCCGGCAAACGCTGCGCCGTGAAGAAGAGCCGGGTTTTGAAGCCGAACACCGCGTGCCGCAAACTAGCGCCACGGGCCAGATCATCAAGAAACCCAAAAAGCCTAAGAAGCCCAAAGTGCCGCAAGCTGCGCCGGGCGCCATGCAGGTGCTCAGCAAAAAACCGCGCCCGCAAAGTGGCGAAAACAAACGCAAGCCCGCGGCGCAACGCGCTGTGGCCGCGGGTAAAGGCGCAAGCTTGTCCAGCGGTAGCCCATTCAGCGTGCAAAAGCCACGCAGCAAACCGGCCAGCAAGCCAGTTGCGGGTTCACGTAAGCCGGCTGGCAAACCCGCTGGTGGTCGCGGCAAACGCCAACCCTGATCCGTGTGTGACGGCAACGCACGCGCCATTCCATCTCACATCATCCGACCTTAGCGGATTCCGCGTTTGATCAACGGAATGAGCGAGTCGATCGTCGCAGGTGTTTGGACACCTGCGCCGGTGTTGATGGTCAGTCCCGCGAAATGATAAGCAGCCGAGAGCACGCATTGCGTGACCGGCAGGAAGCCTTGCAGATAGAGTTGCTGGTCGAGCGTCGCGGTAATGTATTTGCTCTGCAGCCCCGAAATCGTGGCCGGTGCCAGATCGATGCCACCAATGATGATTTGCCCCGGCTTCTTGCCAGCCTGCTGGAGCGCCTGCGGAATGAACCCGGTTACACCGCCGTGCTGAGTCCCAATCGCCCTCAGATTAGGGTGCGCCTGGATAAAGGCGACCAGGATCGGCACGGCGAGCGATGAATCGGAATCCACCTGAGGTGAGATATTGAGCCTGGTCACCTTTACGCCGGCCTTCTCCAGCGTTTCGGCAAGACCACGGTCAGACTGACTGCGCACACTCTCGTTGAACACACCGTATTCCAGCGCCTCGTCGCCCTTCTTGATCCCAGCGTTGAGCATCGCCTGCGCGGTGATCTGCCCGCCGACGTAGAGTTCGACGCCGGCGTAGCCGAAGCCCTTCGCGTCGTAAAGTTTCTGGTTCTCGGGTAGCGGCGTGTTGCCGACGGTAACGATGATGCCCTGGTCTACCGCCTGCTTGATCAGTGGCGCGAAGGCTGGATCGCCCGGATGGCCCATGATGCCGATGCACGTCGGATGCGCCGCCATCGCCTGGCGAAACTGCGCAAGCATTGTCTCTGGGCTCCAGGCCGAGAACTGCTCGATCACCTTGATGCCTAAGGCATGCGCCGCGTCCGCAGCCCCGGTCTGACGTGGCAGCGTCGCGCCGTCGCCAGGGTTTCCGCCCATCTGCATATACATTGTCATACCGGCCCCGAGCGGCCCCGTCGTGGTCGGCTCGGTGGCACCGGCCGTCTGCGCGAGGCCAAACGCGAGAATACTCGCCCCCAGGAGGGATCCCGTCATGATCTTGATCATTTCTGCTCCTTTCTCCTGATTTAACGGCTTTATCGCCCCCCAAGCCTGAATCTTTCGCGCAACACGCGCAGCTTGGCGGGATTCTCTACCAACAGATGCAGCGTCACAGCGACGATGAACACCACCCCTTCGATCGCCTGTACCCAGAAGCCGGCGATACCTGTCGCAACGATTCCGGCCTCCAGCATGCCAATCACGAAAGTGCCGAAGAAGGTACCCACGATCGTCGCCGTGCCACCAAACACCGAGGTTCCGCCGATGAACACGCCGGCCAGCGCCGGCAGCAGATAGCCCTGCCCCTGGGTTGAAAAATAGTTCAGATTCTCGAGCGTGAGCAGCACCGTGGCGAAACCGGCCAGCACACCCATCAGCGTGAACAATTTCACTGTCTCACGCACGACATTGATGCCCACGACCTTCGCCACGTTTCGGTTGTCTCCGATGAACAGCAGGTGCTCGCCAAAACGGTGACGATTGAGGATGAACCACATGAACGCTGCAAGCCCGAGCGCCCAGAGCGCTTGCATCGGGACCACACCGAACAACGTGCCCGCGAATACTGCATAGGCTGAACCGTTGGCGAGCTCCTGTAGCGCATTGGAGAGCCCGCCGGACAGGATCGAAGCAACCCCAGCCCAGAGGAACTGCGTGCCGATTGTCACGATGATCGAAGGCACACCGACCACCGCGACCAGCACCCCGTTCACCACGCCGACCAGCGCGCCGCCCGCCAATGCCGCGATCACGGCTAGCCAGGCTGATCCGGTGGTGTTCACGCACCAGGCGAACAGGAAGCCCGAGAATGCCATCACGGAGGGGAAGGACAGATCAATTTCCCCCGCCGCAACCACCAGAGTGAGCCCGATCGCCAACACCGCCAGCGGTGGCACGGTGGTCAGGAAGGAGAAGTAGATTGGCCAGCCTAAAAAGACGCGCGGTGCGGTTGCCATGAACAGGCCGACCACCAACGCGAACACGACCAGGCTCGGCACTCCCTCGATGCGTGCAAAATCCGGCAGGCGAAAACGCACCAGCCGCGCCGGCTGTTCGTCTTTTATCGGATCACTCACGTCCTTGCCCCGCAGCCAGCGCCGGCCCGTGCCCGCTCTGCTGTAGCGAAATCAAGAACCGGGTGAGTTCCTCGAGGCTCATCTCACCCGACTTCATATCCGCGACGATCCGGCCACGATCGAGCACGACGAGCCGATCGGCGAGCTCGTGCACATGGGCGAGGTTATGTTCGATGTAGATGCAGGCGCGGCCGGACTCCTTGATCGACCGTACGAAGTCGAGAACCTTACGTACCTCGCTAATGGCAAGCGCAACCGTGGGTTCATCGAGAATGATCAGATCGCTGTCGAAATACATCGCCCGTCCGATCGCGATGCCCTGGCGCTCGCCACCGGAGAGTTTCGCAATCAGCGAATCCGCGTCGATCCCCACGCCGCGGAAACCGAGCTGGCGCTTCAAAATATCGTTGGCAATGCGCCGCTGTTCGGCAACTTTGATGAAGCCGAACCGGTTGGTGATCTGCCGGCCGACAAAAAAATTACGCCACAGCGGCTGCTTCTCGCCCAGCGATTTTTCCTGATAGACCGTCTCGAAGCGCAGTCGGTGCGCCTCGCGCACCGAAAAGCGGTTCCAGTCGACCTCCTCGTCCCGGATGAACAGCTTGCCCGTGCTCGGCCGCACGACACCAGTCAGTACCTTGATGAGCGTCGACTTACCCGCGCCGTTATCACCGATCAGGCCGACGATCTCGTTCCGCCCAATGGCCAGATCGATGCCGGAAAGCGCCCGTATCTTGCCGTAGGACAGGCTGATACCTTGGGCGCGCACGATATGCTGATAGGCGCACGTACTGGGCGCTGCCTGGTTCGGCATCACGCCACGCTCCGGCTCGAATGACCCACAGCGATGTTGTGAACGACGACAGCCATAGATCTTTCCCCTTTGCTTATCGATCGCCGCATCAACTTACATTGGAAGTGTCCCTGAAATTTAGCAAGCCTTAGAGTCCAGTTCAAGAATCGCTTACGAGACCGCTTATATTTCATCGGGAAAATATTAGCCTTGGGCACTTGAACAACGCACAACCTAAGGGATAGAAGAAGCGCGTCAGAAGGGTCCCACAGGACGAGCGGCCACAAACGCCCGGTCAAAAAAGCGCAAAAAGCAGAGGTATCGGCATGCATCCGCCACGCCAGCGGCTATTCTTCAGACGCTACGACTAACGCGTTTCAGGCCGGCTCTGCGGGTCGTCGTTAGCCATTCCGCGCCCCACGCGGAAAGGGGGTATGTCACGTCCAGAACTTCAGATGAGCAAGCCCGTCAGCTTCGGTCCCACATACGACTTCGGACCTGGCGGGGTATGGGCCATGCCCGCCGGAGCAACGCACCCCGTGCTGCGGTGGCAACTGGGTCAGTAGATGGCGAAGGCTTGTCGGCAAGGGGGGAACTCGACACGACGCAGATGCTGTCGTGAAAATCATTTGGGCGGGACAACTCCGGGAGGTCGGCGATGAATTGCTCCATTCGCGCGAGGCTTATCCAGTCTGCCTGGATCATCCTTCTGGCCGTGCCCTGTGCGGCATGGGCGCAATCGCAAACGATAGTCACGATCGCTGGCACTGGGGCGCAAGGGTAGAGAATCAGCGGCCCAACGCGATGGTTAGCCAGGCGATGCATCGCGGGCCCCAGCACTTCGTTGTGCATTTTTGCGGCGCCACGTCGAAACGCTGCAGCCGAAGCGGCCGTTGAACCAGCGGGAAAACGCGCTCAGCGATGAGAAGCCTACCAGCGTAGCCACTTCAGACAGCGGCCGGTCGCCGCTACTGACATACCGCATCACCTGTTCAACCCGCACCGCATCGACAATCGACAGAAAGCTGTCACCCTGACGGGCGAGGTGGCGATTCACGGTCGTGCGATCCACGCCCAGATGCTGCGCGATCCGGTCGGCCGAGCAGGTGCCAGACGGCAAAAGCGCAATGACCAGTTTCCTGACCTTGTCGGACATGGTTGCGTTGGACCGAAGCAGCATCGAATCCAGATACTGGCGCACCTGCTGCGCCATGACCGGATCGTAAGCTGGAATCGCGGCGTCGAGATCCGCTGCGAGGCACACGATGCCGTCGAAATCCTGGTTGAACTCAACGGGCGCGCCAAATACACGCGCATGCATGGCGAGGCTGGCTGGAGCGCTGTACGTGAGACAGATGGTGCGCGGCTTCCAGGCGGCGCCCAGCACCAGGCCCAGTGTCCGGTACAGGACGCCCAGTATCAACTCCGTTGCCTGGCGCATCGAGCCAGGCATGCCGCCCATGAGGTCTTCGCGGATGATGGCGAGTCCTGCCGTCTCCTCGACGCGCATCACCACCGCCTCGTTCTGCAGGCGCAGATAGTGCGCCATCGATTCGAGCGCGCGGCGCAGTGTCGGCTGTTCCCGCATCGCAAAACCGAGAGGGCCAAGGTTGGACAGGTGGCGGGTCTCGGCCATGCGCAGCGCGAAATCCTCGACGGCAGCGGCCCGGGCGGAGGTTTCCAGCAACCGCGCCACTGCCTCGGCCGGAATCATGATGTCGGGGTTCAGCAACGCGGAACGGTCAATGCCGGCATCACTTAACTGCTGGTAAGGATCAAGGCCCACCGATCGGGCCACTTCGACGTAACTGGTCAGGGAGGCACTGCGAAGCAGATAGGACATATGGTTTTCCCTCGTGCATCAAAATGTAAATTTTTTGCCTCAATTTGTCAAACCGCTATTTGCCAGTAGTCCGATACTTGCCTCCAGAGACGCGTAATGACCAACGCGTACGGAAATTCGAGAAGTTCGAGAGGAGGCGAAACAATGAGCAATGAGACGAGCCGCAGCGCGACCCCGGTCTGCGATCAGCTGCGCGCAACCGGCAACTGGAATCCCGCCTGGGATGCCATTGCAGAACTCGATCCTGTCTGGGCCGAGAAATTCATGGCGATGGGCATGCACGCCGTGATGTCGGGTGTGCTGGAACCGAAGGTGTTCGAGTTCCTCGCCATCGCGGTCGACGCGTCCTGCACGCATATGTATGCGCCGGGCACACGCCGTCACATCCGCCGCGCGCTCGAACTGGGCGCCACCAGGGAAGAAATCGCTGCGGTCTTACAGGCGGTTAGCGTCCTTGGCATTCATTCCTCCAGTCTCGGCGCGCCGATCCTGCTGGAAGAACTGGCCGCCTTCGAGAAGGCAAACGTCGACGCTGCGCAGGCCGTTGCCTGACGTCAGCGCCGTCACTTCATTAATTTTCAAAGAGGAACACAGACCATGCATTTCATGGACGACTCCCTGCTGCCTGAAAACCAGGAAAAACTCGTGATCCAGGTGGCGCCCTATGGGCCGCAATGGATCCCCGGCGATTCGGACGATATCCCGGTCACGATGGACGAGCAGGTGCAGAAGGCCGTCGACTGCTACAACGCAGGCGCGAGCGTGCTGCACGTGCACGTGCGCGAGGAGGACGGCAAGGGCAGCAAGCGTCTGTCGAAGTTCAACGACATGCTTGCCCGTCTGCGCGATGCTGTGCCGAAGATGGTGCTGCAGGTCGGCGGCTCGATCTCATTCGCGCCGGAGAATGAAGGCGAAGCGGCCCAATGGCAAAACGATGACACACGTCACATGCTCGCGGAGTTGAACCCCCGTCCGGATCAGGTCACCGTCGCAATCAACACCAGCCAGATGAACGTGATGGAGTTGATGACCGAGGCCGACATCGCGGGTACCTCGCTCATGAACCCGGCGCTGCAGGCTGCCTATCGCGACATGATCGTGCCGTCCAATCCCTCATGGCACGTCGAACACATCAGGCGTCTCGTCGCCAACGGCATCCAGCCGCAGTTCATGCTGGGGAATCTGACGCAACTCGAAACGGTCGAGCGTCTTATTCGCAACGGTGCGTATAGCGGTCCGCTGAATATCAATTACGTGGCAATTGGCGGCGGCGCGGCCGGGTTGCACCCCGCCGACATGATCGAGTTTGCCCGCCGCACCCCGGAGGGCGCGGTGCTTACGTTCGAAACGCTGAACCGGAACGTGGTGCCGATGAATACGCTGGCGATTGCGCTGGGCCTGCATGTACGGGTCGGTATCGAAGACACGCTGTTCGGCCCGAACGGCGAGCGGGCGACTTCAGTGCAGCAGATCGAGCAGATGGTGCGCATTGCGCGCGAGCTCAATCGCGACATCGCGAGCGGCGAGGATGCCCACCGCATCTATCAGATCGGCACCCAGTGGGGTTCGGTCGACGAGACGCTGGACAACCTGCGCATGGTCCCTAATCGCACGCCCGGCCGGCGCGACGTGCCGGCACGCAAGGTCGCCTGAGCGGGGATAACGGGGCGCAACGCGGCAGCGTATCGCGTTGCGCCTCGCTCTGAACCCTCTCAGGCATGGAGACAGATGATGTTCTGGAAGAAAAGCCCCTCTGCGGTTCTGGCGTCGCTACTGGTGATCCACCTGCTGGCCCACATCGACCGCAATATGCTGCTCGGTTTCTCGCCGCAGATCATTAAAGACCTGGCGCTCAGCAACACGCAATACGGCTTTCTCGTCGGCGCGGTATGGGTGCTGAGCTTCGGCGTGATGGCGATGTTCATGGGCACCCTTGCGGACCGCTTCAGCCGCACCCGGGTCATCGCCGCCGGCGTGCTGATCTGGAGCGCCTGCACGCTGGCCTCGGGCCATGCCCAGAGCTTTGAGCAGATGGTGGTGGCGCGCTTTTTCGTCGCTAGCGGCGAGGCGGCGCTGGTACCTGCCGCGGTGGCCCTGCTGGCTGAACTCTTCTCGGAGAAGCGACGAGGCACGGCGATGGGGCTGTTCTTCATGGGGATACCCATGGGCGTCGGCTGCAGTTTCCTGCTCGCCGGCAGCTTTGGCGCCACGCATGGCTGGCGGACCACGTTCTATGTCCTTGGCATCGTCGGCGTCGCCGTTGCCTTGCCGCTGGCGCTGCTCAAGGAAGACCGTAGCCAGCTCGCACCGCAGGAACGCGGCGCGCCGTTCGTAGCCCAGGCGCTCGCGGTGTTGCGCACCGTCGGTGGCAACCGTGCGCTGGGCTTCGTGATCGTTGGTTTCGTACTGGTGCACCTCGTTTTTGCCAGCTTTTCCTTCTCGCAGTTGTGGCTCGTCAACGAGCGCGGCATGAACGCGGCTGGCATTGCCACCAGGATCGGCGCGCTACAGCTGGTGTTCGGCACGCTGGGCGCGGTGATGGGTGGCGTCATGGGCGATCGTGTGGCGAGCAAACTGCGCGGCGGACACGCCAGCTTCATGGCGCTCCTTGTCGTGATCTGCGCGCCGTTGATGCTGGCCTGCCGTTTCGTCCCGGTCAGTTCGCCGCTGTTCTACATCGGCATGTGCGCGGGATTCTTCCTGCCGCTGGCGGTGTACGGCCCGGGCGCGGCGGCGATCATGAGCATGGCACCCCAGAAGATGCGCTCGACGATCTTCGGTTTCACGATGCTCTCGATCAACGTATTCGCCCTTGCCATCGGCACCGTGGTCATCGGGATGGCCGCCGACCATTTCATCAAGGCTGGCGCCACCGCTCCGCTGACGGGTGTCCTGATCGCCACTGACGTGCTGACGATCAGTTCAGCGCTGTTTTTCGCCCTCGCGGCGCGCGCCTCGCGCAGGCAGCGTGCGCTCGCGCTGCACAACATACAACCTGTGAGGTAATGGACATGCAAGACCAACGTCGGAATCTGGAAAGGCGTGTCGCCCTCGTCACCGGTGCCGGTCGCGGGATGGGCGGTGCCATCGCCGTGGATCTGGCCCGCGCCGGTGCACGGGTCGCGATCTGCGATATCGACATGCCGGCCCTCGAAGAAACGCGCGCTGCCGTGGAAGCGGCCGGCGCACCGTGTCTGGCGCTGCGCTGCGACGTCTCGTCCAGCAGCGAAGTCGCCAACCTGTTCGCCGCGATCGTCGAGCGCTTCGGGACGTTGCACATTCTCGTCAACAACGCCGCGCTCGTGCCGAACACGCCGATCGATACGGCGCGCCGCAACAGGCATTACGCCTATCTCACCACGCCCGTGCAGCGGCAATCGCTGGCTTTCACCAGCAGCATCAGCGACGAGGAGTGGCATCGTTACTGGGACGTCAACGTGCACGGCCTCTTTTACTGCACCCGCGAAGCGCTCAGGCTGATGCAGCCGCAGCGCGACGGCAGGATCATCAACATCGCGTCGATTGCGGGCATCTCGGCCATGAGCGCCCATAGCCCGCACTACAGCGCCACCAAGGGCGCGGTGGTTGCCTTCACGAAGTCGGTCGCAGCCGAAGTCGCGGGCGCCAATATCTTCGTCAACGCGATGGCGCCTGGGGGTGTGGCCACTCCCGAATTCACGGAATACTTCGAGGCCGCCGGTGAGGAAAAGCGCAACCAGTTCTGGCAAGTGGTGCCGGCCGGACGCCTGGGCACGATGGAAGAATACGCCTCGACGGTGACCTATCTGGCCGGCGACCACTACCTGGTCGGCCAGGTGATCAGCCCGAATGGCGGCGTGGTGATATGACCGGATGCGCCGCGTGACCTGAAGCGATCACGCCTGAAAATCCTTGCATCGACCTCTTCAGCATCTGCCATAACAATCAGTTCTGCGAATAGGATTGTGAACGCTTCTGGAGATCGGCTTTGACAAAAGACGACTGACCGGCGGTAAAAGACCGCAGGCGCCCAATGGCTCGAATGCTGCCGCGGGCGATGTCGGCTCGTGACTTTGCATTAAAGAATGGACGGACGAAATGAACGGTTTGATGCTGCAAAAGCAGTTGCTGATTTCCTCGCTGATCGTGCATGCCGATCGCCATCATGGGGATACGGAGATCGTGTCGCGGCGGGTAGAGGGTGACATCCATCGCTACACCTTCCGCGACTGTCACCGGCGCGCGCGACAGATGGCCAATGCGCTCACGAGTCTGGGCATCGGGCCGTCCGACCGTGTCGGCACCCTCGCCTGGAACGGCTATCGCCACATGGAGCTGTACTACGGCATATCCGGCATGGGCGCAGTGATGCATACGATCAATCCGCGCCTGCACGCAGACCAGATCGCCTACATCGTCGACCATGCGGAAGATCAGGTCCTGTTCTTCGATCTGACGTTCCTGCCGCTGGTCAAGGCCATTGCCGGCCGCTGCAAGACTGTCAAGGCGTTGGTCGCGATGACCGATCGCGCGCATATGCCGCTGGATACCGGCATTGCCAACCTGCTGTGCTACGAAGATCTGCTCGAGCGCAGCTCGTCGACCTACGTGTGGCCGAATTTTGACGAGGATACCGCCTGTGCGCTGTGCTACACGTCCGGTACCACCGGCAACCCGAAGGGCGTCCTCTATTCGCATCGCTCGTCGCTGCTTCACACCTTCGCTGCCGCACTGCCGGATGCGCTGAACTGCTCGGCGCGCGACGTGATCCTGCCGGTCGTGCCGATGTTCCATGTCAATGCGTGGGGCATTCCGTATGTCGCGTGCATGGTCGGGGCCAAGCTGGTTTTCCCCGGCCCCGGGTTGGACGGCCAAGCGCTCTACGAGCTCGTCGAAGCCGAGCAGGTCACCTTCGCGGCTGGTGTGCCGACAGTATGGCAAGGCCTGCTGACCTGGCTCGAGCAAGGTGGCCTGAACTTCTCGACCCTGAAGCGCACCGTCATTGGCGGCGCAGCCTGCCCGCCCGCAATGCTTCACACGTTCCAGGATGGGTACGGCGTGGAGGTCCTGCACGCATGGGGCATGACCGAACTGAGTCCGCTCGGGACCATCGGCGCGTTGAAAGCAAGGCACCTCGCACTGGGTCCGGAAGACCGTTGCGCCCTGCAATCCAAACAGGGGCGCGCGGTATTTGGCGTCGATATGAAGATCCTCGGTGAGAACGGCCAGGAACTGCCATGGGACGGCGCGAGCTCGGGCGATCTGCTGGTGCGTGGCCCATGGGTGGTGCGCAACTACTTCCGCAATGAAGGTGGCAACCCGCTGCGGATCGATGCCGACGCGCATGGCTGGTTCCCGACCGGCGATATCGCGACCATCGACGCCGACGGCTTCATGCAGATCACCGATCGCAGCAAGGACGTGATCAAGTCCGGCGGCGAGTGGATCAGCTCGATCGAGATCGAGAACCTCGCAGCCGCGCATCCCGCGATAGCGAGCGCGGCCTGCATTGCGGCGAAGCATATGAAGTGGGACGAGCGGCCATTGCTTGTCGCCGTGAAACAGCCCGGTGCACAGGTCACAGCCGAAGAGTTGCTGGCGTTCTTCGAAGGAAAGATCGCGAAATGGTGGACGCCGGATGCAGTCGTATTTGTCGATGCGGTGCCGCTTGGCGCTACCGGCAAGGTGCTGAAGAACCAGCTGCGCGAAGCGTTTCAGGACTATCTGTTGCCGACTTAAGGAAGCAGGTGGCCTGGCGTGTTGAGTATTGAACGTACGTCTTGAACGTACGTCGTTACGGGTGGATTAAAGCTACAAAACTGGAGACGCAATGAAACTGAAATGGGTAGCTGCGGCCGCGGTGGCCGTCCTTGGAAGTCCGGCCTATGCGCAGTCGTCGGTGACGCTGTACGGCGTCGTGGATTCCGGTCTGCTATATCAAAGTACCTCGGCGGCCTCGTTCAGCCCTACGGCGAAGAATCTGGGCAAGGTATATCGCTACAAGGACGGCGGGATCTACTCGAGCATCTGGGGCATGAAGGGGACCGAGGATATCGGCGGCGGCTATCACGTCAACTTCAAGCTGCAGGGGTCGTTCGACAGCGGCACCGGCAAGTTCGGCCTGGCGGATACGCCGGGCGCGGTGGCGCAGTTCAACCAGTTCGCGACGCTCGGCGTGTCGGGACCGTTCGGTACGGTGAACTTCGGTCGCCAGATCGTGCCGATGGCCTACGCGATGGCCGATACCGACGTGCGGGCGGGCCAGTATTTCGGCAGCATCCTGACGGCATGGCTGGGCATGAACCAGGCCGCAGGCTGGTCCGGCACCAGCACCAACGGACCGATCGGCGCGCTGTACGACAGCAATGCGATCGTCTACGAGTCGCCGACATTCGCCGGCGTGTCCGCAGCGCTCGAATATGCGCCCGGCGGTGTGGCAGGCAGCTTCCAGGGCGGCACGCGCGAGTCCGCCGTGCTCAAATACTCGAACTATGGCCTCAATCTGAGAGCCGTCTACTACAACGGTCACGACACCAATCCCGGACCGACGACGGTGCCCACCGGACTCGCCAACAACCGCCTCTACTACCTCGGGGCGCTGTACACCTATCACGCCTTCTCCATTTCCGCGTCATATTCCAACGGCAGGAATCCGGCGCACGCGAATCTGGTCAACCTCGACCTGTATTCGGCCGGCCTCGGCTATCAGTTCTCACCGGCATTCAAGCTCACCAGTGGCGTGTATTACCTGAAGGACGCGAACAATTCGGCCAACAAATCGCTCGAGGTCGCCGGAGGCGCCGAATACAGTCTGTCCAAGGCCACTTTGCTCTATGGCCAGGTGGGTTGGGTGAACAACCACGGAGATATGACGCAGACGATTACGTACGGCCAGCCCGTCGCGCCGGGCCTCGGGACGACGGCGGTCATGCTCGGGATACGCCACTACTTCTAGGGATCCTCCGTATTGGGCTCGAAATGAAGACCTCTGGCCGGTGAAGCGTGCCGGCTCGCCACGCGGTAGCAGAACAGCGATTCCAACGGGGATCCCGCAAGACTTAGGAAGACTGGAGAAAGCAATGAAGGTAATCAGGGCACTCAAACTGGCGGTCGGCGCACTGATCGTGACGACATGGATCAATGCATGGTCCCAGCCTGGCGAATCGGGCAGTGGGCCAGCGTCAACCGTCATGGCGTCGCCGGGCAGCGGCGCTTCGGCGAGTTCCAGACAGGCTGATCGCGCGCTCGGCAGGAAGGTACGCGCTGCGCTCATGAAGGACAAGGAGATCAGTGCTTCAAACATCAGTGTCCGTGCGAGAGGTGGCGCGGTGACGCTGTTTGGCACGGTGCCCGATGCAGCGCAGATCGACAGGGCGGCCGGGGTTGCCGAAGCCGTGCCGGGCGTGACAACCGTGAAAAACAGTCTGACACTCAAACGCGTATTCGGCCAGTAAGTGGTCCTCATAAGTAAGTCCGGACCGCTGCCAGGCTTGCACCGAAGCGACACCGCTCTGCCTACGACGTCAGTCTGCCGGCGCATCTGGTTGGCGGACGGCGCAAATGGATCGATTGCGCAGATGAGCCCGGTTTCGTCGAAGGGGTGACGGCATTCGTCGGGAGGCAAAACACCCAACGTCGACCGAGCGTGCCGCACCGTTCTTGAGCTTTAGCGAATAGACGAACCGACAGAAAAGTGCTGCTGTCGGTAACGTCCTACCTTGAACGAATCTCGGCAGCACAGAGGTCGCGCTGATGTGTGGCAATCTGCCATGTGTTTCCCCACGGATCTCTTACCATTGCTCGCCTGTCGCCGTATGGCATGTCGGTCGGAACTTCGAGTGAGATCGCATTCGCCGCAATCGCTCGCTGGTAGGTCGAATCGGCGTCCTCGACGTAGACATACAGAAATGCCGGCATCGGATCGCGAAGGCCGTCTGCGCCGCTAACCATCACGACGGAATCGCCGATCATGATTTCGGCAGGCCGCCCGTGACGGAATTCGCCCAGTGCCTGAAACACCATCTTGATGAATGTGATCAGGTTTTCCGGATCCCGTACGACGATTCGGGGCGTGACGGTACGCCATCCATCGGGCTGAAATTTAGCCATCTTGGGCAGCCTCGGAAGAGATTCGCAAGGGCATTGTCCTCCGGGCGCCGGATGTCCGCAAAGGGGGGCGAACTCGGCCGAATCGGCATCCGGCTCGGTTCGTCGGCCAGAAGCGGAACTATGCAGCGGCCTCGGAAATTTCTCGTAAGCGGACGATTCCGGTCACGCGAGATTGATTGATCTGGTGAACGACTGCGAGTAGTGTCGCCAGAATCGGAGGACGGAAAGTCAGATCCGAGATACCAGAATGAGCGTCATCTAAGAGCTCGACTCAGTTTCCGGCCACACGGTGTATTTGTCTTGGAAGGGTGGAAGCTATGGCACATGAGCGACAGACCTGCACCGGTGCGCAGCTAGGAACGTGGAAGCTACAGTCCTTCACGACTGAAGACCTGGCCACCGGTCAGAAGACCGATTTGTTCGGCGCTCGCCCAAGCGGTTATCTCAGCTATGGTCCCGACGGCCGGATGTACGCAATTCTGGTCAATGAGGGACGAAAGGCGCCATCCGATCTGGTTCCTACCGACGCGGAACGCGTCGATCTCTACAGCGGGTTTAGCTCATACGCGGGGACCTACAGCATAGAGGGCGACAGGGTTAGTCATCGTATTGATGCATCGTGGAACCAGTCGTGGACAGGAACGACCCAAGTGCGTCAGTTCAGAATCGACGGCAAGTACTTGTACATTAAGACGCTGCCCGACAGGAACCCATTAACTGGCAAGGAAAGCACTTCCGTGTTGGTCTGGGTTAAGGTCGAGTAGAGTGGAAGCACGCCGGGCGTTCTCAACCCATACTTGACACACACGAGAGGCGACCACTCCCTTCCGCGCGCTTTGCGCGTGTTGGAGCGAGCGTTTTGAATGGGCGTCTGTTTTCGCAGATTGGCAACGACTGCTTGCGGCGGTGGCGAAGGACCGCACGGGTCGACTTGCGACGATCCTCCGCTGCGGGCCGGCAAGCGGTTCCATCGAACTATTGCATCGACCGGTTGAATCCGCCGACCGATATCCGAACGTTGCGATATGACAGCGCCTCTTCATCCAAAACAACCAACTTATTTTCGCTCGAAATCTGTCACCATTTCATGCGACACCGACTGTGAGCGTAGCGCTGGTCCTGCATTGCGGAAGTGTGTCCTACCGGGAGAGTCCTGATGAGCAAGAAGTCCGAAACGAGCGGTAAGAGCGGCGCGAATGAGTCGACCGCTGCGACGCTGGCCGCGCTGGCGAATTACATCAGTGAGTTCGTCATCAATGGGACGCTCGACACCAGATGCGCCGCGAAACTAGTTAAGCGCCTGAGAAAGGAAGCCGAAACCATTTTGGAAAATGGAAGCGCGACAAAGCTGGCACAAAAGGATCTGAAGAAAGCGTTCGACACGGTTGACGCTGCAGTCCAGGACCACGATGCGAAACTGCTGGTCACAGCTAACGCCGCACTACGTACAGCAGACGAGGAGAAAAAGGCGGAAAAGTAGCACTGAAGACTCGCACGCCTTGACGCCGTAGTAGCTGCGTCCTCCGCCAAAAGCTGTCTCTCGCGCAGGAGCGTCCGCATGACTGCTGGTGCTGATCAGACGTTCGGCGAAGTGTCAAAAGGTCTCTTGCGACAAGCCGAGCTACACAAAGCGGTTCGCCGGCGCGTACGGCTCGAAGTATCGATCCATCACGCCGATGCACGCATTCAGGCTATGTCCGGCGCATGAATGGCAATGTAGGCGTTTCATGTCTCACCAGTCCGCCCCGCGCCCTCATCCAAACCGAACACAATAAGCAGGCGGCAAATGCGCTGAAATCAAATGCCAGCTTTCGCCGCCGTCGTCGGACGTCCATAGCGCGCCGGTGGTCGACGCCATTGCGAGGCGCGTGCCGGAGTCATCTACAGCGAGCCCGTGCCGATACACGAGGTCATACGCCGGTGCAGGCGGCAACCCGTTCGAGAAACGCTCGAACGTGCGGCCGCCGTCGCGTGTGCGCGTGACGACGAACTGGCCGTCCACCGGGATCCGGCACTGGTCTTTCACGGCGGGCACAAACCACGCGGTGTCCGGCTCGCGCGGATGCACGGCAACCGCGAAGCCGAAGCTCGATGGCTGCGCTTCGATCCGCTGCCAGTGCGCCGCGCCGTCGGTCGAGCGGAAGATCGCGCAGTGATGCTGCGCCCACAGCGCATCTGGATTTGCGGCGCATTGCACGACGCGGTGCGGGTCTTGCACGTTGGCATCGCCGCGCCGCTCCGGCGGCATGTAGTCGGCCTCCATGCCTTCGGCACTAACGCGCCAGGTCGCGCCGCCGTCGGCGGTTTGCCAGACGCCGCCACACGACACGCCGATCGTCACGTGCCGGCTGTCGCGCGGATCGACCATCACGGAATGGATGCCCGGCGCGTCGTAGCCGCCTCCGAACCATTCGCGGCGCTCCGGGCGATCCCACAGCGCCCGGTTGAGCAGCCATGTGTCGCCGCCGTCGTCGGAACGGAAGAGCCCGCCGGGAATCGTGCCGGCCCACAGGACGCCCGGCTCGTCCGGGCCGCCGGTTTCGAGCGACCAGATTTGCTGGAGCGTCCAGGGAGGAGCCGGCGGGCTGGGCACGGCCGCGCTCGGATTGTCCGCGCTCGTGTCCGCGCCGTCACCGGCATGCGTCTCGTCGGCAGGCTGCGGCGGGTAGACGGGGACCGCGCACTCTTCCCAATCCTCTACGCCCGCGCGCCGGCGATGCAGCTTCACGCCGAAGTGGCCTAGATTGAGCGCGGCATACAGCGAACCGTCGCGCGGATCAGGCAGCACCATGCTCACCGGCTCGCCGACGAAATACGGCTCACCGAGCGTCCAGCCGCCCTCGCCGTCGGCTTGCAGAACGAACAATCCCTTGCGGGTTGCAACAAGCAATCGATCGCTCATGTGGAGTGTCTCCTGTCGACCAGAGTTGGCGCATTAGCGCTTACTCTGGTCCCATGCAAAGCTCGAGTAAGAGTGGAACCTTCTTATCCGCCCGACAACGCCTGTATGACGTAAACCCGGCTTTCCTCGCCGAGCGCATCGGACAGATGTTGTCGGTCGCGCACCGGCCGGCCGTCGACAAACACGGCGAGATGTCTTCGCAGTGAGCCCTGATCGTCAAGGATGTAGCCGCGCAGTCGAGGTTGCGCGGCGAAGACGGCCTTCAGTGCTTCGCCGAGCGTGCGCGCGTCGATCTCGCGCTCGGGCGTTGCGATATGCCGTTGAATCGAAGCAGCGAAGAAGATGTGCGCCATGGCGGGGTAGCCGAGCGGGAATGGCCTGTTCGTCGATTCTGCAGTTTAGACGATCCGCCGGGTGCTTCGGGGCATCGCCATACAACAGACGACAGGTTGCGCCTCCGAAGCGGCCGTTGCGGTGTCGCGAGTCCGAAAGTCGGCTCGGGCTCGCGTGCCGCCGAGCGCATCGAGCATCATTGACCAGATACAAACGTCCGCCGCTTGCCCGAATCGTTGCAGCCCGCGTTCTCAAGTCTCGCGATCGATTTCGCGCGGGCTGCAAGCGTCATTACTGGCCGGTTGCGCTCTTCACCGCGCATTGCCCGACGATACTCTCCCCGTCACTGAATTTGAACGTGACGGGAACCGTCGAACCGACCGTCAGCGGCTTCTTTTCCTTCTCGAACATCACGTGATACCCCCCCGGCGCGAACGCGAGTGTCCCGTTGGCCGGGACGGTCACCTTGTCGACCATGACCATCTTCGACGTGCTCCCGGTAGTCTGCGTCTGATGCAGCATGGACATCCCGAACGCATCGGTGCTAACACCTTCGAGATCGACGGGCTTGTCTCCCATGTTCATCAGTTTGAAGTAGCCGCCGGACGGCACGTCGCCCGGCATCGAGCGGATCCAGCAGTCGGACACCATCATGGCGCCCGACGAAGCGGCGAAAGCGGTTAGCGAAGCAGCCGCGAGCGGCAGCGCGATAGCCAGGCGGAAGAAGGGGTGGTGCATGGCATAACCTCCTGTTCTACGTTAAGGAAAATGTGATGGGTTGGCGGGACGTACGTCGCGGCACCGGGGCGCCGCTCGATCGTCATATTCGGTCGCATGTCTATATGGTCGCTCCGCTATCCGCCCGTCGGCGACGTATGGCCCAGCACCGCAGCCAGCGCAAGTACGGCTAGCATGACGAGCGCTTCGACAGAGACAACGCCGTCGAAGCGGCGTTGCGCGGCAGGGTAGTCCGGATCGTTCCGCTCGGCAAGCACGAGCAGATCGGGCAGAATCGCCATCCGGTTCCAGCCGCCGAGCAATGTCGCCAGGACCACACATGCAAGCTTTGCGGCGAGCAACCGGCCCCAGTGTGTGCGCAACAGCGACGCGCTGGCCTGCGCCGTGTCCTGAACGGCGTTGTAGAAACCGGTGACGAGAACAAACACGAGCGCAGTCGTCGCCAGATGAGACAGCGCCGAGCAGAACGCAGCCCTCTGGCCGGGCGGACGGCCTGGTTCGCGTTCGAGCCGGCGCAGCAGGATCGCGGCGACGATGACACTGCCGGCCCAAAGCGCAGTCGCGGAAAGGTGGACGACGTGGATCGCCTCACGCCACGAGAAGTCGCCGGAGTCGGCCGCATGGCTCGCGGCTGCCTTGCCCGCGACCCACAGGACGAACCCCGCAGCAAAGAGCGCTGAGCCGCGCTCTTTCTTGAGGCCACTCAACGCCGCGAGCAGCGCGCCGGCAACGCCGATCGACCATGCCTTACCGAAGTGGGACTGCGTCAGTACTGGGGCGATAGCCGAACCAGCTTCACCGAGCGGCGAACCGCTCATGATTGCGGCCTGAAGCCAGAGGTACGCCAGGGCGGTGAGAGCGAGTGCGACTGACGCGACGGTCCGCCAGACTCGCGTCGTGTCTTGCCCAGGCAATCCGCTACGCGCGCCCAGCACGCCGCATGCAAGAGCGCCGGTAGCAACGGCAAACAGAATGTCCTGCATCGCGGCCAGTGCAATCTGGGCGACGACGAGCGGATCCACCGTTACTTCACCGTGAACGTGTAATGCCCCTGGGTGCGATGGCCGTCGTCGGCAACGGCGACCCACGAGACGGTATAGGCGCCCGGCACTAGGGGATTTAGCCCTACCGACATGTGCTTCCTGTTCGACGGGTCAACCGCAGCTTTGCCGCTCGTCACGGACTTGCCTCGCGAGTCGGTGACGGCGATCGAGCTGAAGGCGGGCTCCAGACCATCGTCGAAATCGATCGCCACGTCCTTCTGCGAGGTCGTGACGGTCGCACCGGCCCCCGGCGCCTCCTGGGTCGGGTAGGCGTGCGCCTGCGCGAGATTGCAGGCGGCGATCATCAGCGCGGCGATGGCCGCGCGTGCAATCGTGTGCAGTTTCATGAGAGGACTCCTTACACGTTAGAACAGCGGCTTGCCGAGCGTTTTCGGCGCAATATCGTCGAAGAAAAGATGGGCCTGTACCAGGATGCCCACATGCGAACCGCTCGCGCTGTTGATTGGTATCTGGGCTTCGACACCGAACTGGCCATAGCGGTTGATCCAGATGAACCCCGGATTGATCGTGCCAGTGGTTTGGCCCTGACTTCGCGATAGCGGAAACTCGACGATGGGAACAATGTTCGAGAGCGGCTGCGGCAAGCCGAAATCATGCACCTGCTGCTGCAGATAGGGCAGGCTGTACTGGACCGTGAAACCGTAGTCGAAAGAATTGGGCTGACCGGCCCCGGTGGTCAACGAAGGCCCAGCTTCGGCGGTAATGGCAACGGGTCGGAGATAGGCCAGTGAGTCGGGCAGATCGCCCATACCCTTGCCCACGTAGATCGTCGGCGAGATGGTCGAAAAGCTGTCCGCAATCGCGTGGCTGCCGGTTCCACCCAATTCCGCATGCACCCCGACTGAAGTCATGAATTCGTGCGGGGCGTTCACATACAGCAGATACTTCAGGCCGACTCCAAAGTTATCGAACCCGCGCGCAGTCGGATTGTTCTGCATCACGTAAGCGCCGTCGACGGACAGGGCAAGCCTTGACGTGATCAGCTTGTCGTACTCGAAGCTGAACGTATTGATGCTTTGATCGCCGTTGTCTCCAGGAACACGCAGATGCCCGTATTCGAAGTTAGCTTCATCGCCGACACCTGGATCATCGACAGCCAACGTTGACGGAAAGACGCGGTCGCCCGCGATGGCATGGGCAGCGGCTGGCGATGAGGCGAGCAGGAGCGCAGTTGCAGCGAACGAGATCGTTGCCGTGGCGAAGAAGGGTTTCCCATGGCGCAAGGTATTGTTATTCATGTTTCATCCATTGATTGAGGTCGTCATCGCGCCGCCGCGAGTCTGTGAAGAGACACGACGACGCCTGGCGATGCGTTCGTGCACGGCATCGCCACCAAGGCTCAATTCAGGATGAAACGGGGGGCGCGCGCGGCTGGGCGGATGCCAGCGGTTCGACGCGACGGATGCTCTCGAACCGCGTCGCAACGCGATGCTGGATGGCCCAGACCGTGACCGCAAATTCAGGCTGGACGCTCGGCAGTACGGGCGTGTGCGCAATCAGGTTGCAGTAGCCGCAAGCATGCCAGTGAGCAGCCAGCGAGTGCGAGGTGTCCTCGTTGCCCGGCGGATTGCCTGGAGTCGAATGTGCGGAGCAGAGCGAGGCTGAAGGAAGCCCAGCCTCGTTGCGGTCAGCCAGTGCGTGCGAAACCGTCGGCGCGAGCGTTGCCATCAGGATTGCCAGCAATCCCAGATAGGAGCCCAATTTCCGGCAGAAGCAGCTCAGCATAAGGCCGACGATTCGATATTGGTCTGGTGAAGGTGAATGCGGCGCATTATGCCATGTGTTGTTACTTGCAGGCATCGACCTATGACAGCTTGCCGCGTTGCCGGAAATCTCAAGTAGCCCTGGAATGAGACGCTCGCAGGCCGCGCCTGACTGACTCCTGAGGGTCGACAACAGCCGAGCGCATCGGGTGGTAGCCGGCCCATCTCCAGCCATTCGCCCGCACCTGCTATTTGCTGATGGGTCTTCGGCTGGCTCGACTGAGCAAAAACCACCACAGCGACCGCGCCAACCACTTGCGCCCAGCTCCGTAGGCCATCCGTGCCGCATCCACCTTGACTCTTCGGATTGACGACCATGAATCAAGCCTTGCCCATTTCCATCCAGATTTACAGCCTGCGTAATGCGGGCGAACTCGACCGGCAGTTCGACATTGCCGCCCAAGCCGGATTTCGCCAGGTGGAGCTGATCGGGTCCTTGCTCGAAAATGCGGCCGACACCCGGAACAAGCTTCAGGCGCGCGACCTTAGCGCCTCCTCCAGCCACCTCGGCATGGCCATGCTGCGTGAGCGTTTGCACGAAGTGAGCGCGGCGTGCGAGACCCTCGGTATCACCCAGTTGGTCATGCCCGCGGTGCCGCCCGCCGAGCGCGACAGTGACGCCGCATACTGGCGGGCGCTCGGCAACGAGTTGGGCAGCCTCGCCCATCGGCTAGCCGCTCAGGGCATCGCCCTCGCTTACCACAACCATGATTGGGAACTCAGCGCCAAGGAGAACGGCGCATCGGCGCTGGAACTGCTGTTCGAGTCCGCCGGGGCAAGCCCGCTCGGCTGGCAAGTGGATGTAGCCTGGCTCGTGCGCGGCGGCGCCGATCCTCTGCCATGGCTTCGTCGTTATACGGGCCGCGTGGTCTCGGCCCATGCGAAAGACCTCGCGCCCGCGGGTGAAAAACTGGACGAGGACGGCTGGGCCGACGTCGGTCACGGCGTCATGGATTGGCCCACGCTGGCCGCCGCCTGCCGCGAAGCGGGGGCGCGTTTTCTCGCCGCCGAGCACGACAATCCCAGCGACGGCGAACGCTTCGCCCGCAATGCCTTTGCCTATCTGCACCAGCTCGGAGCCTGATCCATGAAACCTGTCTTGGTCGGCATCATCGGTTGCGGCAACATCAGCGATGCCTATTTCACCGGCGCGGCGAATTCGGAATTCGTCCGCATCAAGGCCTGCGCCGACTTGCGTCCGGAGGCCGCCCGGGCCAAGGCCGCGCAGCACGGTGTTGCCGCGATGACGGTGGATGCGCTGCTGGCCGACCTCGACATCGAAATCGTCATCAACCTTACGGTGCCGCACGCGCATGTGCCGGTAAGCCTGCAGATTCTGGAGGCGGGCAAGCACGTCTACCTCGAAAAGCCCCTGGGCACCGAGTTCGCGTCCGCACGCGCGATGCTGGCGCGAGCCGAGGCTTCGGGACTACGCGTGGGCTGCGCACCGGACACCTTCTTCGGCGCGGCCCATCAGGCGTGCCGCGCGGCGCTCGATGCGGGCCGCATTGGGCGTGCCATTGGCGGGGCCGTGGCCGTGTTGTCCCGCGGCATGGAGTCCTGGCATCCCAATCCTGAGTTTTTTTTCAAGCCTGGCGGCGGCCCGATTCACGACATGGGCCCGTATTACGTGACGCAGTTGGTCAACCTGCTTGGGCCGGTGGCACGCGTGTCTGCTTGCGCCACCATCGGTTTTCCCCAGCGCATCATCTCCAGTGAGCCGCTGAGGGGGCAGGTCATCGAGGTCGAGGTGCCCACCACGGTCAACGGTATCCTGCATTTTGCGGGTGGGGCCAACGTGGTGATGAGCGCCTCCTGGGACGTGTGGGCCCATCAGCGTGCGCCTATCGAGATCTATGGCACGGAAGGTAGCCTGTTGGGCGTCGATCCCAATTTCTTTGGCGGGAGTCCGCGCGTGGCTGAACGTGATAGCGGCTTCAAGCCGCTCGACACACAGGTCCATGCTTTTGGCGTCGACAACTTAACGTTGAGGAGTGGTGCGCGGGTGGCCAATTACCGCGCTGTGGGCGTGCTGGACATGGCCATGGCGTTGCGTCGAGGTCGGCCGCATCGCGCGAGCGGCGAACTGGCGTTACACGTGCTGGAGGTGCTGGATGCCTTCGAACGCTCGTCGCGCGAGGGGCGGCACGTCGATATCGAGACCGTCGTGCAGCGACCCGTCGTCGTGCCATTGGGTCGAGGCGAAGAGGTGTTTCTCGCCGACTGACTCACCTGACTTCCGCAGTGGTCAAGCCGGTTGCGACGTGATCCGACTGCGACCATCAGATCACGCCCCGGCTCATACAGCTCGCGCGACTCACCTCGCCGCCGACTATCCACGACCGGGCACAGCCGCGCCGTCGCCGTTGCTGGCCGTCGCCGCGTCGCGCGTCTCGGGCATCGCCGCCCACACCAGCAGCACCGCGAGCGCACCGGCCGCCGCGAGGCAGAAAAAGCTCACCGTGTTGCTGAAACGATCGGCGACGAAGCCCGCCGCCGTCGTGCTCAACGTCGCGCCGATGCCGGCCGCGAGCCCGAACAGGCCGATACACAGGTTGTAGCGGCCCTTGTCGCCGGCGACGTCGGCGGCGATCAGCGGCAGCATCACGCCGAACACCGCGGCGCTCAAGCCGTCGAGCATCTGCACCGGCACGAGCAGATAGGGGCTGCTGATGCCCGCGAACAGCAGCGCGCGGATCGGCAACGCGGAGAAGCCGAGCAGCAGAATCGGCCGGCGGCCCCAGCGTTCGGCCGAGCGCCCGACCCACGGCGACATCATCGCGACGATCGCCTGCGGCACGATGATGCATGCCGCAATCACGAGCTGCACGTTGTCTCCCATGCCGGCCGTCACTTCGCCGGCGGCCAGGTTCAGCATCGCCGCGTTCGACAGATGGAACAGCACGATGCAGGCGGCGAACAGCAGCATGCGCTTGTCGCGCAGCAGCTCGCGCAGGCTTTCGCGCCGCTCGAGCTGCTCGGGGGTGGGCGCCGCTTGCGGCAGCTCGATCGTGTCGGTGCGCTGGATCATCGCGAGCGCGATCAGCGCGGGAACCGCGAGGCCCGCGGTCAGGACGAACACCGCGCGCGGCGAGTAGTACTCGCCGAACAGTCCCATCAGACCGGCCGCGACCGCGCTGCCGATCGACGCCCAGCGCGCATTGCGGCCGAGCCGGTCGCCGAGATTCGCGCGACCCACCAGCGCGAACGAGATCGCCGCGAGCGCCGGCGTCAGCATGCAGCTCGCGAAGCCGTGGAACACCTCGGCGGCGATCACCGGCAGCACGGTCGGGCTGATCGCGAGCAGCATCGCGCTGAGGATGATCGCGCCGATCGCCCACGCGGCCGCCGCTTTCTTGTTGCGCAACGCGTCGACCGCGGCGCCGCCGGGCACCTGGCTGACCATCGCGCTGATCGTGCCGACCGACAGCACCATGCCGATCTCGCCCTGGGTCCACTTGTGCGATGCGAGGTAGGACGCGATGAACGGCCCGAAGCCCGTCTGCACGTTGGCGACGAAGAAGTTGAGCCAATCGAGCGCGCGCAGACTTCGCGCCGTGACCATAGTACGGACCGTCATCGGACCGCCCGTGCGTTGGAAACCGCGACGGCCGACGACGCGGCCGGCGGCGCCGAGACCGCCGGCGCGGCGCTGGCGGCAGGCTGCGCGGGCGGCGCCGGCGACACCGCGCGAATCGGCTTGTCGCTCGCGTAGGGCGGCGTCGCGTTGATCTGCGCGTCGCTCAGATCGATCTGCGGATGCAGTTCCTTGTCGCGCGTGACGAAGCGCAGCGCCGACCAGTTCGCGGCGATCGTGCGCCGGTCGGGGCTGACCAGGCCGCCGACGTCGAGGACGATCGCCTGCGGCTGCGCGTTGCCGTCGATCAGCACGTCGACCACACGGCCCACCTTGGCGCCGTTCGCGCGCTCGACGGTCGCATCGAGCAGCGGCAGTTCCAGCGGGTTCGATTTGTTCGCGGTGCTCGGCACGGCCGTCGGGTTCAGCGTGATCGGCGGCCCCTTCGCGGTCGGCGTGAAGTGGAACGCGCCCCACGGGAAGTTCACCTTGCGGTCGCCGACGCCGAGGAAGCCCTGCAGATTGACGACCATCTCGCGCGGCTTGCCGGCTGCGTCGGCGATCATGTCGACCGCGCGGCCGACCACCTTGCCGTCGGGCTTCTGCACCTGGCTGTCGAGCAGCGCGCGCGCGTCGCTGCGCTCGATCGTGCGCAGCACGATCAGCGGCGGCGGCGGCGGGGGCGGCGGCGGAGCCGGCACGACAACGGGCGGCGGCGGTTCGATCTTGTGCGGCTTCACGACCGGCTTCTTCGGTTTCTTCGGCTCCTCGGGCCCCTCGTTCGCCTCGCTCTCGACCGGCTCGGGCGCGGACGCGGCGAGCGGCGCGCTTGCCGGCTCGACCGGCATCACCGTCGCATCGACGATCGGCGCCTGCTGCGTACCCCACAACAGGCTGCTGCAGCCGGACAGCGCGGCGAACGCGAACAGCGCGGCGCACGGTGCACAGCCTGCGGAACAGTCGAAGCACATCGAGCGAATCAGGCGAATCAGGCGAATCAGGCGAATCAGGCGAATCGAGCGGGCGAAGCGATCCAAGCGGTCCAAACGGGACAATCGGCAGGCGCCCGGCGGGGCGCGGAAAACCGCCAGTCATCAGGAAAAACTCCACGGGCAGGTGCGGACGGGCGCGATGAGCCGCCGCGGTTGGATGGGGTACGGCCCAGAGTTTAACCTGCGCTGCCGCGCGGGCAGCCTTTCGCCGGTTGCGTTGCAGGCGGTTTCGCCGATGCGCTGGCGGTATGGCGCTGCACGCCGCGTGCCTGGAACGCGATCGCCGGGGTGGGTTCGGCGCGTTTCGCGGCTGCCCGTATGCCGTAGGTGTATACGCGCGCAGCGCTCGCGCGAGCGACCGTCGCGCCAAAGATATAAGTCGCGCGACATGTCCGGCATGCCATTCATGCGATTGGACACATAGTTCGCTTCACCTACATTTCGACTCAGAAAAGCGTTACCCACACCAACCAATCCACGAGACGAACCTGATGACGGCCGCTTTAGCGGCCGCTTTAGCGGCCGTTTCAGCGCGCTGATAAAGGAGGCACTCATCATGATGGAACCCCAGGCCCTCGCGAATGCCGACGTCGCGAGCGAATCCTTCGACACCGAATCATTCCGCGGTAAGGGCTTTCTCGACCGCTACTTCGACATTTCCGCGCGCGGCAGCACGCAGCGCCAGGAGATCGTCGCGGGCATCACGACCTTCCTCGCGATGGTCTATTCCGTGTTCGTCGTGCCCGGCATGTTCGGCAAGGCAGGCTTCGATACCAGCGCGGTGTTCGTCGCAGTGTGTCTGACCACGGCGTTCGGCTCGCTGCTGATGGGCGTGTGGGCGCGTCTGCCGATCGCGATCGGCTGCGCGATCTCGCTCACCGCGTTCACCGCGTTCGGCCTCGTGCTCGGCAAGGGCCTGCATCCAACCGTTGCGCTCGGCGCGGTGTTCCTGATGGGCGTCGTGTTCACGACGATTTCGGTGACCGGCGTGCGCTCGTGGATTTTGCGCAACCTGCCTGTCGGCATCGCGCACGGCACCGGGATCGGCATCGGCCTGTTCCTGCTGCTGATCGCCGCGAACGACGTCGGGCTCGTGGTCAAGAATCCGGGCGCGGGGCTGCCGGTGTCGCTCGGCAATATTGCGGCGTTGCCGGCGCTGATGTCGGTCGCCGGACTCGCCGCGATCGTCGGGCTCGTGCGGCGGCGCGTGCCGGGCTCGATCCTGATCGTGATCGTCGCGATCTCGGCGATCGGGCTCGCGATCGATCCGGCCGTAGCGTTTCACGGCATCTTCGCGGTGCCGTCGTTGAGCGCGCCGGGGCATGCGTCGCTGATCGGCGCGATGGACGTGAAGGGCGCGCTGTCGATGGCGGTGCTGCCGAGCGTGCTCGCGCTCGTGATGACCGCCGTGTTCGACGCGACCGGCACGATCCGCGCGGTCGCGGGCCAGGCGGGGCAGCTCGACGAAAACGGCCGCATCATCAACGGCGGCCGCGCGCTGACCGCCGATTCGCTGAGCTCGATCTTCTCGGGCCTGCTCGGCGGCGCGCCGGCGGCCGCGTATATCGAGTCGACGGTCGGCGTCGCGGCGGGCGCGAAGACGGGGATGGCGGCGGCGGTCGTCGGTCTGCTGTTTCTCGTCGTGATGTTCTTCTCGCCGCTCGCCGCGCTGGTGCCTTCGTATGCGACCGCGCCCGCGCTGATGTACGTGGGGCTGCTGATGCTGTCGAACGTCAGCAAGCTGCATATGGACGACATGGTCGACGCGATGGCGGGGCTCGTGTGCGCGGTGTTCATCGTGCTGACCGCGAACATCGTGACCGGCATCATGCTCGGCTTCGCGACGCTCGTGATCGGACGCGTCGTCAGCGGCGAGTATCGCAAGCTCAATGTCGGGACCGTGGCGATCGCAGTCGTGCTGGTCGGGTTTTATGTCGGCGGCTGGGCGATCTGAGTTTCGTTGCGGCTCCTTGACTTTCGCGTCAGCGTCTCTAAACCTTAAGCTTGAGATCAAGCCCTGCATCCGCAGGAAAGGAGACGCAGATGGAACCGCAACATCGCATCGGCAGCCAGGAAGAGTGGCTTGCCGCGAGCCGCGCGCTGCTCGCCGACGAAAAAGCGCATATGCGCGCCGGCGACGAACTCGCGCGCAAGCGCCGCGAATTGCCGTGGGTCAAGGTCGACAAGGTTTATACGTTCGATACGCCGGAAGGCCGCAAGACGCTCGCGGAGCTGTTCGACGGCCGCAGCCAACTGATCGTTTATCACTTCATGCTGGGCCCGGACTGGGAAGAGGGGTGCGTCGGCTGCTCGTTTCTGTCGGACCATATGAGCGGCATTCTCACGCATCTGGTCCATCACGACGTCAGCTATGTGACGGTATCGCACGCGCCGCTCGAGAAGATCGACGCGTTCAAACGGCGCATGGGGTGGACCTTTCCGTGGGTGTCGTCGAGCGGCAGCGATTTCAATTTCGACTACCACGTGTCGTTCACGCCGGAGCAGCTGGCGAGTAAAAAGGCGTTCTACAACTTCACCGAGCAGGACGTCGGCATCGACGAACAGCACGGCCACAGCGTGTTCTACAAGGACGCAAACGGCGACGTGTATCACACGTACTCATGCTACGCACGCGGCGACGAGCGCTTCGTGAACACCTACGCGCTTCTGGACATCGCACCGAAAGGCCGCAACGAGAACAGTGGTCTGACCGACTGGGTCAGGCATCACGACCGCTACGACGACCACGCGCGCGCGGCTTGCCCGGCGTGCGGATCGTACACGGTGTGAAGCGGTGAAGTGGTGAAGCGGGCCGACGAAGGGGGCGAGGGGCGCGCGCCGCGCTAGCTGGCGCGGCGCCTCTGTGCTGCACGAGCGCTGCATCAGCTCGCTACAGCGCCATCTCGAAGGCGGGTCTGAGGAACATTTCCATCGCCATCACGATGAGGCTCATCGCCGCGGCCGCGAGCGTCAGCACGCCGTATTCGTCGTAGCGCGTGTCGTACAGACACGCGACGACGAACAGAATCGCCATCAGGTTAGTCAGCCAGTCGAAGTTCAGCGCGAAGCTCATCGGTCGAATCGGGGCGTGTGCGCGACGGTGGAATCGCACCGTCAGGTACCCGCGATTTTATCGAAGGGAGCTTACGGATTCGCAACGACTGCGCTTACACAGCTTACATCGCGAGGCGCGCAAAGCCGCGTCAAACGGTGCTTTGCGGCCCCATCATGTCGCGTTCGATCCATTCGATCACCGACCTGCGCCGCGGTTGCCAGCCGAGCAGTTTGCGCGCGCGTTCGCCGCGCACGCGGCTGTTCGAGCCAAGACCGTACGAGGCCATTTCGTAGCCCCATTCCTGTTTCGCGTCTTCGAGCGGCCAGTCCTGCGGCGCGCCGAGCTTCATCGCGCGTGCGATCGCGGCGCTCATGTCGCGGAACGACGCTTCGCCGCTTTCGACGAAATAGAACGTGCCGGCAGGGGTTTTATCGAGTGCGAGGCGATACAACTCGGCGACGTCGTCGATATGCACGTTCGACCAGACGTTGCCGCCGCTGCCCACATGACGCACGACGCCGCTTTTCTGCGCCTGGCGCACGAGTCGCGGCAACTGCACGCTCGCGCTGCCGGCCACCGCGCCGTGACCGTAAATCAGCGTGTTGCACAGCACGGCCGAGCGCACGTTGCGTTGCGCGGCGTCGAGCACCAGTTGATCGATCGCGACGCGCGCGGCCTTGTCGGCGGTCGGGGTGGGCAGCGCGTCTTCGTGATAGATGCGTGCTTCACCCGCTTCGCCGCCCGACGCATCGCCGACGATGCTCGACCCGCTGGTGTGCAGGAACACCTTGCCCGAACCGGCGAGTCCGTCGATCAGCGCGCGTACCGCGCCTTCGTGATCGCTGCTCGCGGCGTTGATCACCGCGTCGGCCGCTTGCGCTTCGGCGATCAGCAACGCGCGGTCGTCGAGCGTGCCGAGCACGGGCTCGATGCCGAGCCGCTGCAACTCGCCGCTGTGTTCGGGTTTGCGAATCAGCCCGCGCACCTGATGGCCGGCGCGCGCCAGATGCGCCGCGATCGAGCCGCCGATAAAACCGCTTGCACCAGTAACGAAAATCTTCAAGACGTTCTCCTGAGGGAAATGCCAAGACCGCAATCTCTTGCATGGGATCGGAGTAAGCGCTAAAGCGCCAACTCCGATCGACAGGCACGCAGTATCGCTCGCGCGGATTCTCGCAAAAAGCGTGTTAGTCTCAAATCAATCTTGATCTGAAATCAACAATGAAAACCTCCACCGACGAATTGCTGGTGTTCGTCACCGTGATCGACAGCGGCTCGATTACCGCGGCGGCCGAGAAGCTGGGGCAGACCGTCTCCGGCGTGAGCCGCGCGCTCACGCGCCTCGAGCAGAAGCTCGACACCGCGCTCGTGCGGCGCACGACGCGGCGTCTGCATCTGACCGAGGAAGGCGACGCGTTCCTGCGGCGCGCCCGCGCGATCCTCGACGCGCTCGAAGAGGCCGAGGAGTCGGTCGCGCGCGGGCGGCAACGGCCGTCGGGGCGCTTGCGCGTCGATGCGGCGTCGCCGTTCATGCTGCATTGCGTGGCGCCGCATATGACCGCGTTTTCGGCGCTGTATCCGCAGATCCGGCTCGAATTGACCAGCAACGAGCGGATCGTCGATCTGCTCGAACAGAAGGTCGACATCGCGATTCGCATCGGCGCGCTGCAGGATTCGACGCTGCATGCGCGCGCGCTCGGCGAGAGCAGGCTGCGCGTGCTCGCGAGCCCGGCGTATCTGGCCGAGCACGGCGAGCCGACCACGCTCGACGCGCTGCACGCGCATCGGCTGATCGGCTTTACGGCGCCGGAGCATTTGAATCGCTGGCCGTTGCGCGAAGGGGGCAGGGGAACGAAGCGCGCCAAGGGGCAGCGCGACGAAGCCGCGCTGCTGAAGATCGAACCGTCGATCACCGCGTCGAGCGGCGAAACCTTGCGGCAACTGGCGCTGTCCGGCTGGGGCGTCGCCTGTCTGGCCGACTTCATGACCGCCGGCGACGTGCGCGAAAACCGCCTCGTGCCGATTCTCGGCAACCTGCTCGTCGACGAACGGCAGCCGGTGCATGCGGTGTACTACCAGAGCGCATCGCTCGCGGGGCGCGTGCAGTGCTTTCTGGATTTCATCGCGGCGCGGGTCAAGCTCTGATCCGCGTCGCAGAGCCTTCTGTCCTATAACCCAGATATCGGCGGAGCCGGCGTGTCCGGCTTCCCGCCAGCGAGAGCGCGCCAATTTTGGCCAGATGGCGACCCGCGCCGCGAAGGTGTATATACAACTGTGGGCTAAATCACGGCGGCCACGCCGACCCATGCGTCCAGCACACGCCGCCTAAGACCTGCCGCCAAACCCGCCGCGCTCCCGCCGAGCCACGTGCCAAATAATGGAAATCCCCAGGCACGAAATCTCGAAAAACAAGTTGTATATACAAGGCCCGCCGGCTAGACTTATTTGAACTTGTATAGACAGGACGACAACCATGATTCTGAAGCCCGGCTACCTGAGCCTCCCGCAACTGCGCCAGATCGCGCGTGAGCAGGTCACCCTGCAACTCGATCCCGCGAGCCACGCCGCCATCGACGCGTGCGCGCAGGCCGTCGCCGACATCACCGCCAGGGGCGAGCCGGCTTATGGCATCAATACCGGCTTCGGCCGCCTCGCCAGCACGCACATTCCGCGCGATCAGCTCGAACTGCTGCAACGCAATCTGGTGCTGTCGCACGCGGTCGGTGTCGGCGAGCCGATGTCGCGCCCGGTCGTGCGTCTGTTGATCGCGCTGAAGCTGTCGAGCCTCGGCCGCGGCCACTCGGGCATCCGCCGCGAAGTGATGGAGGCGCTGATCGCGCTGTTCAACGCGGACGTGCTGCCGGTGATCCCGGTCAAGGGCTCGGTCGGCGCATCGGGCGACCTCGCGCCGCTCGCGCATATGTCGGCGACCCTGCTCGGCGTCGGCGAAGTGTTCGCGAAGGGCGAGCGCATGCCGGCCACCGAAGGCCTCGCGCTCGTCGGTCTGAAGCCGCTGACGCTGCAGGCGAAGGAGGGTCTCGCGCTGCTGAACGGCACCCAGGCTTCGACCGCGCTCGCGCTGTACAACATGTTCGCGATCGAAGACCTGTACCGCACGGCGCTCGTGGCTGGCGCACTGTCGGTGGATGCGGCGATGGGCTCGGTCAAGCCGTTCGACGCGCGCATCCACGAACTGCGCGGCCATCGAGGCCAGATCGACGCGGCCGCGGCTTATCGCTCGCTGCTGCAAGGCTCGGCGATCAACGTGTCGCACGCCGACTGCGACAAGGTGCAGGACCCGTACAGCCTGCGCTGCCAGCCGCAGGTGATGGGCGCGTGTCTCGATCAGATGCGCAATGCCGCCGAAACGCTGCTGATGGAAGCGAACGCGGTCTCCGACAATCCGCTGATTTTCCCGGACACCGGCGAAGTGCTGTCGGGCGGCAACTTCCACGCCGAGCCGGTCGCGTTCGCGGCCGACAACCTGGCGCTCGCCGTGGCGGAAATCGGCGCGCTCGCCGAACGCCGCATCGCGCTGCTGATCGACGCGACGCTGTCGGGCCTGCCGCCGTTCCTCGTCAAGGATGGCGGCGTGAACTCCGGCTTCATGATTGCGCATGTGACGGCCGCCGCGCTCGCGTCGGAAAACAAGACGCTCGCGCATCCGGCTTCGGTCGATTCGCTGCCTACGTCCGCGAACCAGGAAGACCACGTGTCGATGGCGACGTTCGCCGCGCGCAAGCTCGGCGATATCGCCGACAACACTGCGAACATCCTGTCGATCGAACTGCTCGCTGCCGCCCAGGGTGTCGATCTGCGCGCGCCGCACAAGACCAGCCCGAGCCTGCAGAAGGTCATGGACCTCGTGCGCAAGGACGTCGCGCACTACGAGCTCGATCACTACTTCGCGCCGGATATCGCGGCGGTCACGAAGCTCGTGCAGGCCGGCGCGGTCGCGAAGCTGAGCCCGTTCTCGTTCGCGTCGGAACAATGAGTCGTCGAGAGCGCGGATCACACCCATGAACGCACCCGCTTATCAGGGCATCAAGGACTTCATCCTCGCGCGCATTCATGCGGGCGAGTGGGCCGAAGGCGACCAGGTGCCCTCCGAAAACGAGCTTGCGCGCGAATTCAGCGTCGCACGCATGACGGTCAACCGCGCGTTGCGCGAGTTGACCTCGGAGCAGGTGCTGACACGTGTACAAGGCTCGGGTACTTTCGTCGCCCGTCCCAAGTACGAGTCGACCCTGGTGGCGATCCGCAGCATCTCCGATGAAATCGTTGCGCGCGGTCATCGCTATCAGGCGAGGGTGCTGAACATCGGCGCCAGCATCGCCGATGCGGCGCTCGCCGAAGAGATGCAGGTTAGCGCGGGCAGCCCCGTGTTTCATTCGCGCCTGCTGCATTTCGAAAACGAGGAGCCGGTGCAGCTCGAGGAACGCTGGGTCAATCCGGCCGTCGCACCCGAATACGCGCTGCAGGACTTCACGAACACCACGCCCAACCAGTACCTCGTGCGCGTCGCGCCGCTGCAGCGCGTCGAGTACCGCATCGAGGCGCTCGCCGCCGACGAGATCACGCGCGAGCTGTTGAACATGAGTGAACGCGAACCGTGTCTGGTGCTGCACCGGCGCACGTGGTCGCAAGGCGAGGTCGCCTCGATCGCGAATCTGTGGCATCCGGGCACCCGTTACCGCTTCACCGGGCATTTCTGAATTCGCTTTTTCGTCTTCGCCGAATCTTTATCGAACCTCTTCACGCATGATTAGGGACACCATGAACAATTCGAAACACATCGATCCGCGTCTCGATCCGACTCGCACGATCCGCGCACCGCACGGCGCGGAAAAGACCTGCAAGACCTGGATCGCGGAAGCCGCGTACCGGATGATCCAGAATAATCTGGACCCCGAAGTCGCCGAGCACCCGCACGCGCTCGTCGTGTACGGCGGCATTGGTCGCGCCGCGCGCAACTGGGATTGCTTCGATCAGATCCTCGCGTCGCTGAAGGACCTGAACGAAGACGAAACGCTGCTGATTCAGTCGGGCAAGCCGGTCGGCGTGTTCCGCACCCATGCGGACGCGCCGCGCGTGCTGCTCGCGAACTCGAACCTCGTGCCGCACTGGGCGACGTGGGAACACTTTCACGAACTCGACCGCAAGGGCCTGATGATGTACGGCCAGATGACCGCGGGCAGCTGGATCTACATCGGCAGCCAGGGCATCGTCCAGGGCACCTACGAGACCTTCTTCGCGGTCGCGAACCAGCACTTCAACGGTGACCCGAAGGGCCGCTGGATTCTGACCGGCGGTCTCGGCGGCATGGGCGGCGCGCAGCCGCTCGCGGCGACGATGGCGGGCTTCTCGATGATCGCGGTCGAATGCGACGAGACGCGCATCGACTTCCGTCTGAAGACGCGCTACGTCGACAAGAAGGCGAACACGCTCGACGAGGCGCTCGCGATGCTCGACGAAGCGAAGCGCGCCGGCAAGCCGATCTCGGTTGGCCTGCTCGGCAATGCCGCCGACGTGTTCGCCGAGTGCGTCGCGCGCGGCATCACGCCGGACTGCGTGACCGACCAGACGAGCGCGCACGATCCGATTCACGGCTACCTGCCGCAGGGCTGGACGGTCGGAGACTGGCGCGAGCGCATGAAGACCGCGCCGGAAAGCATCGTCACGCCGGCCAAGCAGTCGATGGCCAGCCAGGTGCAGGCGATGCTGACGCTGCAGGAACGCGGCGCGGCAACGCTCGACTACGGCAACAACATTCGCCAGATGGCGCTCGAAATGGGCGTGGAAAACGCGTTCGATTTCCCTGGCTTCGTGCCGGCGTATATCCGGCCGCTGTTCTGCGAAGGCAAGGGCCCGTTCCGCTGGGTCGCGCTGTCGGGCGATCCCGAGGACATCTACAAGACCGATGCGAAGGTGAAGGAACTGATCCCCGACGATCCGCATCTGCACAACTGGCTCGACATGGCGCGCGAGCGCATCGCGTTCCAGGGTCTGCCGGCGCGGATCTGCTGGGTCGGCGTGAAGGATCGCTATCGTCTCGGCCAGGCGTTCAACGAAATGGTCAGGAGCGGCGAGCTGAAGGCGCCGATCGTGATCGGCCGCGATCACCTCGATACCGGTTCGGTCGCGAGCCCGAACCGCGAAACCGAATCGATGAAGGACGGCTCGGACGCGGTCAGCGACTGGCCCTTGCTGAACGCGCTGCTGAACACGGCGGGCGGTGCGTCGTGGGTGTCGTTGCATCACGGCGGCGGCGTCGGCATGGGCTTCTCGCAGCACGCGGGCGTCGTGATCGTCGCGGACGGCACGCAAGCCGCGCACCAGCGCCTCGGCCGCGTGCTGTTGAACGATCCGGCCACCGGCGTGATGCGTCACGCGGATGCGGGCTATGAACTCGCGCAGCAGACGGCGCGCGAGGCCGGTCTCAATCTGCCGATGCTGGGCCGCTGATCGTGACCATGGCCAACCAGGCGGGCGGCATGGCAAGCGTCACGCTGATTCGCGGCGCCGATCTCGTGGCGACGCCGTGGAAAAACGGCGGCGGCATCACGCGTGAGGTCGCGGCGTTTCCGTCGCCAGGCGGCGGGCAGGGTGCGGCGAGCGCCGACTTCGTGTGGCGCGTGAGCGTCGCCGATGTCGCGCAGGCGGGACCGTTCTCGCGCTTCGACGGCGTCGACCGGACGCTGGTGTTGCTGGCTGGCGCGGGCATGCTGCTCGATGAGCTGGGCGACGCGGGCGTCGCCTCGACGCATGTGTTGCGGCAGCCGCTCGACATCGCGCGCTTCGATGGCGCGACGCGCATCGACGCGCGGCTCGTCGACGGGGCAACGCGCGACTTCAACCTGATGGTGCGGCGCGACGTGGCGCAGGGCGAGTTGGACGTGTGGCGCACTGGCACGCGGCAGGATGCGCCGCGCGTGCTCGACGGCGACGTGGCGCTGCTGTTTTGCGCGGGCGGCGCGGTCACGGTCGGACTGGCGGCGGACCACGCGCAAGCCGTGCGGCTCGACACCGGCGACACGCTGCGCGTCGACGGGCCGAACGCGCTCGCTTGTACGCTGACGGGCGACGGCGCGGTGCTCGCGATCACGATCCGCTACACGCGATGACGAATCAACCGTGATAGGGCCTCACATGCGCTCCATCGCGGACAACCCATCCACAGACACGCAACGAGCGGCAAAGAGCACGCGATGAAGCAAACCGTCTGGCATCACCTGAATTTGTGCCCGCAGGGCGATCCTCGCCACACGCTCGCCGATGCCGCGATTGCGGTCGACGGCGGCCGCATCGCGTGGCTCGGCGCTTTCGCCGATTTACCCGCGCCCTATGCCGCATGGCCGCGCGAGGATCTGCGCGGCGCATGGGTGACGCCCGGGCCTGATCGATTGCCATACGCACCTCGTGTACGGCGGCCAGCGCGCCGACGAATTCGCGCAGCGGCTCGCGGGCGTCAGCTACGAAGCAATCGCGCGACAGGGCGGCGGCATCGTGTCGACGGTGCGCGCGACGCGCGCCGCGGACGAAGCGTCGCTGTTCACGCAAGCGGCCGCGCGGCTCGAACCGCTGCTCGCCGAAGGCGTGACGGCGATCGAAATCAAATCGGGCTACGGCCTCGATCTCGCGAGCGAGCGCAAGATGCTGCGCGTCGCGCGGCAACTCGGCGAACGCTATCCGGTCACGGTCTATACGACGTTTCTCGGCGCGCACGCGTTGCCGCCTGAATTCGCGGGCCGAGCGGACGCGTATATCGACGAAGTCTGCAACACGATGCTGCCCGCGCTCGCGGACGAAGGCCTCGTCGATGCGGTCGACGTGTTCTGCGAGCGCATCGGTTTTTCGCTGGAACAGAGCGAGCGCGTGTTCAACGCGGCCGCGCGCTACGAGCTGCCGGTCAAGATGCACGCCGAGCAGTTGTCGAACGGCGGCGGCACCGCGCTCGCGGCACGGCATCGCGCGCTGTCGGCGGATCACCTGGAGTTTCTCGACGAAGCCGGCGTCGCCGCGATGAAGGAAGCGGGCACCGTCGCGGTGCTGCTGCCGGGCGCGTACTACTTCATCCGCGAGACCCAGTTGCCGCCGCTCGAACTGCTGCGGCGCTACGAGGTGCCGATCGCGATCTCGACCGACAGCAACCCGGGCACCTCACCGGCGACTTCGTTACTGCTGATGATGAACATGGCGAGCACGCTGTTTCGCATGACCGTGCCCGAGGTGCTGCAAGGCGTCACCACGCACGCTGCGCGCGCGCTCGGCAAGAGCGATCGGCACGGTGCGCTGCAGGTCGGTCGCGCGGCCGACTTCGCGGTGTGGTCGGTCGATTCGCTGGCGGAGCTCGCTTACTGGATTGGCCGGCCGCTCTGCGCGCGCGTCGTGCGCGCGGGCGAAACCGTCTATACGCGGCGCGAGTCGCGTGTGACCTGAACTAGAACCTGAGAGATGACGCAATCCAATCAATCGCTGTTCGCCGCTGACGCGTATCTGCCTGAGGGCTGGCGCCGCAACGTGCTGCTCGAATGGGACGCTCACGGCACGCTGACCGCGGTCACGACGGATCAACCCGAGGCGCCGGCGGGGGTGCCGAAGGCGGCGGGCCCGCTGATGCCAGGCATGCCGAATCTTCACTCGCACGCGTTTCAGCGCGCGATGGCGGGGCTCACCGAATATCGCGCCAACGCGACGGATAACTTCTGGTCGTGGCGCGACCTGATGTATCGCTTTGCCGCGCGCATCACGCCGGAAGGCCTCGCGAGCGTCGCGCAGTGGCTCTACATCGAGATGCTGAAGGCGGGCTATACGTCGGTGTGCGAGTTCCACTACGTGCACCACGCGCAGGACGGCCAGCGCTACGCGAATCAGGCCGAGCTTGCGCAACGCGTGGTGGACGCGGCATCGGCGAGCGGTATCGGCATCACGATGCTGCCGGTGCTGTATCAGTACAGCGGCTTCGGCGCGCGCGCGCCGCGCGACGATCAGCGGCGCTTCATCAATACGCCTGAGAGCCTGCTCGATCTGCTCGGCACGCTACGCGCCGCGCGCCCCGAACATGCGGCGCTGCGTTACGGCGTGGCGCCGCATTCGCTGCGCGCGGTATCGGAGGCGTCGCTGCGCAGGTTGCTCGGCGGCATCGACGCAACCGTGCCTGTCCACATCCATATCGCCGAACAGACCGCCGAGGTCGACGCGTGCCTCGAAACCGAAGGCACGCGGCCGGTGCAATGGCTGCTCGATCGTTTCGATGTGGACAGCCGCTGGTGTCTCGTGCACGCGACCCACGTCGATGCGAACGAAACGCTCGCGCTCGCGAAGAGCGGCGCGGTCGCGGGTTTGTGTCTGACCACCGAGGCCAATCTCGGCGACGGCATTTTTCCCGCGCAAGACTATCTCGACGCGCACGGCCGCATCGGCGTCGGCTCGGATAGCCATGTCGGCGTCGATTGGCGCGCCGAGTTGCGTCTGCTCGAATACGGCCAGCGTCTGACGCGCCGGCAGCGCAACGTGCTGGCGTCGGCGCAAGCTCCGCATGTCGCGGATCGTCTGTACGCGGCCGCGCTCGACGGCGGCGCGCGTGCGGCCGGCCGCGCGGTCGGCGCGTTGCAGCCGGGTCGTCGCGCGGACTGGCTCGTGCTCGACGCCGACCATACGAGCATCGCCGGGCATGAGCGCGAGGCGTGGCTGTCAGGCGTCGTATTCTGCGAGCACGGCGATACGCCGATCCGCGACGTCTACGCGGGCGGCGTCAAGGTCGTCGACGATCGCCGGCATCGCGACGAAGAGGGTGCCTATGCGCGCTATCGCGCGGCGCTCGCGGAACTGCTCAAATAACGGCCATGACCCGCCGAACTGATTCTCCGATCCCACTGATTCCGGACTGACATGACTGCTTCGAACCTCACGCCGGTTTTCTCGCTGCATCGGGGAAGCCTGCCGCTGCTGATCTCGATCCCGCATCTGGGCACGCAAATCCCCGCCGACATCGCCGTGACGATGACACCGGTCGCGCAACGCACCGACGATTGCGACTGGCATCTCGATCGCCTGTACGCATTCGCGAAGCGCCTCGGCGCGTCGATCCTGACGCCGACCTACGCGCGCTACGTGGTTGACCTGAACCGTCCGCCCGACGGCGCGAACCTGTACCCGGGGCAGGACACTACGGGTCTGCTGCCGGTCGACACGTTCGACAAGGAGCCGCTCTATCGCGACGGCCATCTGCCCGACGACGCCGAAATCGCGCGCCGTCGCGACGCTTACTGGAAGCCGTATCACGACGCGCTGACCGGCGAGCTCGCGGCGCTGAAGGCCAAGCACGGCAAGGTGCTGCTGTGGGAAGCGCATTCGATCCGCTCGCGCGTGCCGCGTTTTTTCGACGGACGTCTGCCGGATTTCAACTTCGGCACGTCGAACGATGCGAGCGCCGAGCCGGGCCTGGCTGACGAACTGGCCGCGCTGGTCGGGCGTCACGGCGGCTATACGGCGATCGCGAATGGCCGCTTCAAGGGCGGCTATATCACGCGGCAATACGGGCAGCCCGAGCAGGGCGTGCATGCGGTGCAACTCGAGCTGTCGCAGATCACCTACATGGAAGAGCGCCTGCCTTATGCATACGATGAAGACCTCGCCGCGAAGGTCGCGCCGCTGCTCGAAGCGCTGGTAACGACGGCGCTCGCTCGCGTGAAATCCGCCTGAAGCTTGTATTCCTTTCTCACCACGCGGATCACGATTGCTGCAGGAGCGCGCGGCATCGTGGTCCGCGTCGGCCTGCATCGGTCAGCGTATCGCGAAGGTGTAACAGCATGTGTCCGTGATTGCGTGCCGGCGCGTTCATATGGAATGGTTTGAGCGTCGAGCGCGCACAGCGTATCGTGCGCCGGCTGTTTCAAGACGCGGCGCGCCATGAAAAAAAGCCCCGCGAAAGCGGGGCTTTTTGATGTGCACCGCGTCCCTCGGACACGGTTTCACCGCCATTAGTGGCAGCGCTTTTCCCAATGATGATGCACGCGCACCTTATGGCACTCGTGGTGATGCTCATCGGCCTGAGCGGGGACGATCACGCTCAGGGTGGCAACGGCTGCGGCGATGGCGAGAACGATTTTCTTCATTACGAAACCCTTAAGTCAGTGTTGTGGAGCCAGCCATGCAGCACGACGCGTGCCGCATCGGCGTGTAAGCATGCCACATCAAGCGGCCGCGGATAGGACCGGCGCGCAAATACGTGTGTCGATGCAACACGCGATGTGTCGTAAGCCCTGTTTTAACGCGCTTTGCGCTGAATTGGCCGGTGCGTACCGTGTCAAATGTGTACCTTCGACATCTGGGCCCCCCCGCACGCAAAGCGGCATAGCGGCATTGCACGCGACACCGCGAGACGACGACCCTTTCAAAACGATGACATGCGCGATGCGGTCATCGATTCATCAGGCGAAAAGATGGAAGACCCAGCGATGGAAGATTCCGACGAATTGCTGCTGCCAGTCTGGCGCGCGAACCTGGTGTTGCTGACCAGCGAGGTCGGCGCCGCGAGCCGGCTCGCGCGCATGATGACGTTTTCCGCGAGCTACCTGAAGCTGATGCTGTCGGGCCAACGCGAATTCAGCGAGGAATTCGTGCGCGGCGTCGAGGCCGTCACCGGTTTGCCGGGCGGCTGGATGAACGTGCCGCACACCGGTCAGGAGATCCCGCCAAATGCGCGCGAGGCGATCGACAACGAGCAGCCGCTCGCGCGCTTTCGGGGCACCGCGCATCCGGTGCGCAAGAAGACGGTGTTGCGGCCCGAGCCGATTTTTGGGCAGCCGCCGCCCGCGCGACGCCTCGAGGAAGAAACGCTCGATGTCGAAGCGCACCGCCGTCATGCGCATTTTCGCAAGGTGCGCGATCTCGCGACGCAGGAAGTGCGGCGCTTCGAGCGGCATCTGCTGCACGCGCCGGTGGAGCTCGCATCGATGCGCGCGAAGGTCGAGGACGTAATGGCCGCGGCCGAACTCGACGACCGCATTCAAGCCGACCTGGAGGGCCGGCTCGAACAGATCGACAAGCACCGGCACATGCTGCTGCGGCACGTGGAAAAACTGCAGGCGCTGCTGAGCCAGCTCGACGACGGCGAGTGAAGACGATCGACGCCGGCCGCTGCGTCGCGGGAGCGCCTGTGACTCCAATGCCGCTCGAGCTCGACGCGGCAACGCCGACCCCACCCCGAAACGCACGGGTCGGCGATGTGCTACAACGACGACACGAACCTGGCCGAGGTGGATCTTGGGGAACGTCGTCGTCACGTTGGCGCACACGTCGATCGCGATGATCGGGCGCGCATGCCGCGTGCGCGGCGTGCGCGCCGCGGCGTTGCTTGCCGCGCTATCCGCCGCGGGCGGCATCGCCTTGCCCCTTTGCGCGGCAGCCGGCGAAATCGCCACCTCCGCCAACGAACGCGCCCCTGCGACGATCGAGCGCGACGTCCATTTGTTCGTGATCCAGAAAGACGGTTCCGTCGAGGAACACGACGACACGCTGATGCGCGCGGACACGGCCAGCGGCGTCGACGAGATCGCGCAACGCTACGTGTGGTTCAACAAGGACATCGAGCAGGTGCAACAGTTGGCCGCCGAAACGATCGACCCCGACGGCACCGCGCATGCGGTCGGTCCCGAGGCGATCCGCGACGTGCAGGAGCCCCGCTCGTCCGGCGCGCCGAGCTTCGAGGACGGTGTGTTGCGCACCGTGATCTTCCCCGGCGTCACGATCGGCTCGCGCGTGCACCTGGAATTTCGCAAGACCCGCGCGAAGCCGCTGCAAGCGGGCACCTTCGCCTATCTGGTCGAGCCGTCGCTCCAGCCCGTCGACGAGCAGCGTCTGATCTTCGACCTTCCCGCCGACGTACCGCTCTATGCGGATGCGCGCGGCTACGTCGCGATGCCGACCATCACCGCGAACGGCCGCACGCGCTACGAGTTCGACTACCGGCACGGCCCCTATGCGCGGCTCGAAGCGGGCGCGGTCGGCTACGCGAACTGGGGCGACCGGCTGATGGTGTCGACGGTGCCGGACTTCGCGAGCTTTGCCGCGCGCTATCGCGGTCCCGCCGACAACGACGCGACCCGCGACGATCCCGCGATCATCGGTCTCGCACAGCAACTGACGGCCGGCCTTACCGATCCCCGCGACAAAGCCCGCGCGCTGTACGACTGGATGCGTCTGAACATCCGCTACGTCGCGCTTTTTCTCGGCGAGACGGCGGCGATTCCGCACAAGGCGGCCGACATCCTGCGCAACCGCTACGGCGACTGCAAGGACCACGTCGCGCTATACGGCGCGCTGCTCGCGGCCGCCGGCATTCGCAGCGAGCCGGTGCTGCTCAATCTCGGTCCGTACTACACGTTGCCCGAGGTCCCCGGCTACGGCGCGAGCGCGATCAATCACGCGATCATCTGGATTCCCGAGCTGGCGCAATTCGCGGACACGACGGCGGGCGGCACCGCGTTCGGCTATCTGCCTGGCGGCGTCATGGACCGGCCGGTGCTGCTCGTCGACGACGGCGTGCTCGCGCGCACGCCGGCCACTCAACGGCGCGAACGCAAGGCGCGCGTGCAGATCGACATCGACGAAAACGGCACCGCACATTATGCGTACCGGGTCGAGGATCGGGGCTATACCGCGGAGCTCGAACGCAACACGTTCCGCCGCGCGACGCGCGAGGGCGCGCAGCAGCTTGCCGCCAGGCGTCTGCTGCAAACGGGCTTGCACGGCTCCGCGCAATTGCAGACCGACGACGTCGCCGTGACCGGCGGTCCGTTCGCGACGTCGATGCAAGGCAGCGTGCCGCATCTGATCTGGCCGGACGGCACCACTGCTGTGCGGGCGCTCACGAGCCTCGCCGGCGGCATGGGCTCGCAGGTCGAGGCGTGGCTCGCGGAGCCCGTCAGAACGCAGCCGTGGGCGTGCATCGGCGGGGAGTTCGATGAAACGCTGGAAATGAGCTTGCCGCGCTTCGTACGCGTGACCGACCTGCCGACCGACAGCACGGTCGAGGACCCGTTGCTCACGTTTGCGTCGCACTACGTCTTCGATCCGGCGACGCGCACGTTGCAGGTCAACCGGCATCTGCGCGCCGCGTTCGGCCATCAGATGTGTACGCCAAACGAATTCGCGGCGATTCGCGACGCCCTCGTGCGCATCGAGCGCGATCTCGATGCCGAGGTGGTCGTCCGGGCGGCGAGCGCGTGGCAGTAGCGCGCCCCGCGCCGGCCACGCGCCGGGCAGGGCCGCGACGATCTACTGGACGTGGAGCTTAGGTGCCGCTCTTCGTCACGACCGGCACCCACGCGCCGTTCTTCACCTGATACAGCGTCGACGCGCCGCTCTTCAACGCGCCGGTGCTGTCGAACGAAATCTTGCCGGTCACGCCGTCGTAGTCGATCGACTTGAGCGCCGGACGGTACACGTTCGGCGAGTCGGATTTGGCCTGCTGCATCGCCTTGATCGCGACCCACGCGCCGTCGTAGCCGAACGGCGCATACGACAGCACGTCCGCGCCGAAGCGCTTCTTGAACTTCGCGTTGAAGTCCTTGCCACCCGGCAGTTGCGCGAGCGGGCGGCCGTATTCCCAAGCCATCGCGCCGTCGGACGCATCGCCCGCGAGCTTGATGAAGTCCTCGTCCATCACGCCGCCGCCGCCGACCAACTGTGCGTTCAGGCCGAGCTGCTTCATGCGCCGCGCGAAGCCTGCCGCCTGGCTGTCGAGGCCGGCGAAGAACACGAGGTCCGCATTGGCGCCCTTGAACTTGGTGATCTGCGTGCTGAAGTCGACCGCGTGGTTGTCGGTGTAGTCGCGCGCGACGATGTTGCCGCCGTGCGCCTTCACGGCCTTCTCGAACTCGTCGGCTTCGCCCTGGCCGAACGCGGTGCGATCGTCGATGATCGCGATGCGCCTGGCCTTCGTCACGTCGACGGCATAGGCGCCCGCATTGCCGGCGTTCTGCGCGTCGGTCGAAATCACCATGAAGGTGTTCGCGAAGCCGCGGCCCGTGATGATCGGATTCGTCGCGGCGGGATCGAGCACCGGAATGCCAGCCTGCTCGTAGACCTGCGAGGCCGGGATCGTCGTGCCCGAGTTGAAGTGGCCGACGACCACCGCGACGCCCGAGTCGACCAGCTTCTGCGCAGCCTGCACGCCGACGCGCGGGTCGGCCTGGTCGTCCTGCGAGACGATCTCGAAATGCGCGACCTTGTCGCCGATCTTGATCTTCTGCGCGTTGGCTTCGTCGATCGCGAGCCGCACACCGTTTTCCAGATCCTTGCCGTAGCCGGCATTGGCGCCCGTCAGCGGCGCGGCAAAGCCGATCTTGACCGGCAGGTCGTCGGCGAAACTGGCAACAGGCGCGACGGCAAACATCGCACCCACGAGCATGGCCAGCGGTTTCAGCGTGTTGCGAAGACTCATGGTCTCTCCTTGCATCGACGGTTGTTATGAAAGCGGTACGACAGCGAAGCGGTACGACACGTGAGGCCGAGGCAAGCCCTCGCGCATCGCAAGACTACGAAGGATCGCTCGCCGCTCACAATGCTGGAATACGCGCACTGGCGTTGAGCCTCGCAGCGTGTTCGCGACGTCAATCTGGGGCGAATATAGAAAGCCAAATTGCCGTCGTCTTGGCAATTCGTGGCGTTTTGGATGAGCATTTCGGCATAGGCGGCAACAGGTGCATGTGGTGCATGTGGTGCGCATGGAGCGTGCGTGAGGCATGCAAGCTGGCTTGCCGTGCGAAGGTCCGCCTGGGCTGCGGATTACGGCATATGCTTAAGAAGCCGGCGCGAGCGCGCCGGCCGGTGTTGCGGTGTTGCGGTGTCGGAGGAGATTCGAGCCTGTTGCCTAGCGCTCGCCTTGCTGGCGCAGCAGCTCTTCACGCAGACGCAAAAGCGGCGCCTTCGTGTCTTCGTCGGCCCACGTGTCGAGATCGTCGATTGCGCGCTGGCAGCCGTCGAGCACCACGTCGAGATCGACCGGCACGCCGTTGTTCAGCGCGAATTCGATCGTCTCGGCGAACTGCTGGCAGTCGTCCTCGCCGTACGAGATGTCGAGATTGTCGGCGATGATTTCGGCGATGTTGCTGCGTGCCTTGTCGTCGGCCGTCACCATGTCGACGATGCCGCGCGCGACGGCGGCCGAGTAGTAGAGCGCGATATCGAGCCATTGCGCGGGATCGAAGTCGGGCTGGTCGAACTGGTTCTCGAAGAACTCGATCGCTTCCTGTTCGTGCGCTTCGTCCGCGTCGACGCTGATGCACAACTGCTCAAAAAATTCTTCCCGCTCGCTGCGGATATGACCGTCCATCGAATGCCTCGTCTGCTGAATGCCGGATGCTGAAAATGCCATGGCGCGAGGGCGCAAGCCCTGGTCCACGCGGCACGCATTATAGGACGGCCGCCAGCAGGGTGCTGGCGAGGGGGCTCGGCAACGAGCGACGTGTCTAAGTTATCTAAGCCGTTTCCGCGACCCACGCATCGAACCACTCGCGCGGCTGGGCGATTTCATTTTGCATCGCCACCAGTTCGAGTTCATAGCGTCCGGCCTGCCAGGTCGCCTTGACGACCGCGTTGACCGCGGCGAGCGTGTGCTCGAAGGCCGAGCGGATCGAATCGCCGAGCAGCGTGCGCGCGACGAAGACCGCGCTCGTCAGATCGCCGACGCCGACCGGCTGGCGCGCGAACGGATAGAGCGGACGCTGTCCCATCCACGCTTCGCGTTCGGTGACGACGAGCATGTTGAAGCGGTCGGCGGGGCTGTTGCGATCGAGCAGATGCTTGACGAGCACGAGCTTCGGCCCACGCGCGAGCAGCTCGCGGCACGCGGTGACGGCTTCCTCGAACGTCTCGATCTCGCGACCGACGAGGCGCTGCAATTCGATGTGATTCGGCGCGATCCCGTCGGCGACTTGCGGCATTTCTTTCACGAGGAATTCCTGGATGCCGGGCTCGACCTTGTAGCCGCCCGTGGCGCCCATCACCGGATCGCAAAAGTACCAGGCGCGGGGATTGGCGGCCTTCACGGCCTTGACGATGTCAATCACCGCCTGCGCCTGTTCCTTCGTGCCGAGATAGCCGGAGACCACTGCGTCGCAGCGCGGCAGCATGCCGATCGCGCCGATGCTGTCGACGAGATCTTCCATCTGCGATGCGTCGATCGCGCTGCCGCTCCAATGCCCGTATTGCGTGTGATTCGAGAGCTGCACGGTGTGGAGCGGCCACACGTTGACGCCGAGCCGGCACATCGGAAACACGGCCGCGCTGTTGCCGGCGTGACCGAACACGACATGGGACTGGATGCTCAGAACGTTTTTCGTCATGGTAAGGCTCGCGCAACCGGTCATGCGCGGTCAACAAAACAACTGGAAGGGGAGGCTCGCGCGGGCGGGCCGATGGCCCGGGCGCCGTGCGGCAGACATGCCTGATACAGATGGTGCAGGAAAAACCCACGAACTGCATAGCCGGCAAGTCAGCAAACGATACAGGAGTTTGACAGCCGCGAGTTGATCCGTCCCCGTGCTGTTGCGCCGAACCATCAAACGCGCGTGAAGATTAACGAAACCGGACCGTTCAACGTGCGGCGGATGCTTCAGACGAGCTCGCGATACAAGGCCAGATAGCGGTCGGCCGACGCCCCCCAGCCGAAGTCCTGGCGCATCGCGCGCCGCTGCGTGGCCTTCCATTCGGTGCGGCGTCCGTACAGCGCGAACGCGCGGCGGATCGCCGAGGCGAGTCCCTTCGGATCGAAGCGTTCGAACACGAAGCCGGTGGCGAAATCGTCGGCGAGGTTTTCGAGCGATGCGTCGGCGACCGTATCCGCGAGACCGCCGATGCAGTGCACGAGCGGCAGCGACCCGTAGGCGAGCGCATAGAGCTGGGTGAGCCCGCACGGCTCGAAGCGCGACGGCACCGCGACCACGTCGCTGCCGGCGATGATCGTATGCGCGAGGGTTTCGTCGAAGCCGAGCTCGACCGCGACCGATTCCGGATGCGCCTGCGCGACCATCCTGAGGCCATTCTCGAGCGCCGGATCGCCGGTGCCGAACACGACCAGTTGCCCGCCGCGCTTGACGATCTCGGGCACCGCGCCGAGCAGCAGATCGAGGCCCTTCTGCTCGGTCAGCCGGCTGACGACGCCGAACAGCAGCGCGTCGCTTCTCTGCGCGAGGCCGAAGCGCTTTTGCAGCGCTTCCTTGCAGGCGAGCTTGCCCGCCAGTCTCGACGCGCTGTAGTGCGTCGCGAGCAGCGTATCGGTGGCGGGATTCCACACCGTGTAGTCGACGCCGTTCAGGATGCCGCTCAGATCGTGCGCACGATGGCGCAGCAGTGCATCGAGCCCGCCGCCGTGCGCGAGCGTCTGGATTTCGCGCGCATAGGTCGGGCTGACGGTCGTGATGCGCTCGGCGTAGTAGAGCCCCGCCTTCAGGAACGACAGCTGACCATAAAACTCGACGCCGTGCATGTTGAAGAAATCGTGCGGCAGGCCGAGCAGGCCGAACTGATGCGCGGGAAAAATCCCCTGGTAGGCGAGGTTGTGGATCGTGAACACGCTGCGCGCGGGCGCGCGGCCGTGCTCGCGTTCGGCGGCCTTCAGGTAGGCGGGCGCGAGCCCCGCGTGCCAGTCGTGCGCGTGAACGATCTGCGGCGACCACGTCGGGTCCGTTTGCTGCGCGAGTTGCGCGGCGACCCAGCCGAGCAGCGCGAAGCGCTGCGCGTTGTCGCCGTACGGCACGTGTTCATCGTTCAGATACGGGTTGCCGGGGCGATCGTACAGCGACGCGGCGCGGATCACGTAGACGGCGAGCCCGTTGGTGGGCAGCGTGCCGCGTTCGAGCGTCACGTTCGGCGCGCCGAAGCGCGCTGCCCAGTTGCGCGACCGGCTGCAGATCGCGCAGGCCGGCGAGCACGGCCGGAAAGCCCGGCAGCAGCACGCGCACGTCGGCGCCGCGCTCGATCAACGCGGACGGCAGCGCGCCCGCGACGTCGGCGAGACCGCCCGTTTTGAGGAGGGGATACAGCTCGCTTGCGACGTGCAGGGCGCGAATCGTCATAGGCCGGGTTTCTGTCGGGGTGGCAGGGTTGCTCGGGGTCGGCAAATAGTCAGCGGTGGTTCGGGCGAAGCCGGGTGAAGCAAGGTGAAGCCTGGCCGGCGGCGCGTGGCCGCCGGCGCGGGCAGCGGTGGGCGCGCTACTACGGATGCTCGCGCAACGCCTCCTGCGTGACCAGCACGACGCCTTCGTCAGTGCGATAGAAGCGCTCGGCGTCGCGCGCCGGGTCTTCGCCGATCACGGTGCCTTCCGGAATCGTGCAGCCACGGTCGATCACGACCTTCTGCAGGCGGCAACTCGCGCCGACCGTGACCTGCGGCAATAACACTGCCTCATTGATATTACAGAACGAACTCACTTTCACGTTCGATGACAACACCGAGCGCGAAATCTGCGAGCCCGAGATCACGCAGCCGCCGCAGACGATCAGATTGTTGCCCGAGCCCTGCAGCCCCTTCATGTCGCGTACGAACTTCGCGGGCGGCAACTGCTCCTGGTATGTCCAGATCGGCCATGACTCGTCGTACAGGTCGAGCGTCGGTATCGTCGACGCGAGGTCGAGGTTCGCGGCCCAGTACGCGTCGATCGTGCCGACGTCGCGCCAGTACGGCTCGACGCTCGGGTCCGACGACACGCACGACATGCTGAACGGATGCGCGATCGCCACGCCCCGCGTGACGACGCGCGGCAGGATGTCCTTGCCGAAGTCGTGATCGGTATCGATCGCGGCGATGTTCTCTTCGAGCTGCGTGTACAGGTAGTCGGCGCTGAACACGTAGATGCCCATGCTCGCGAGCGCCGTGTCGGGGCGACCGGGTATCGCAGGCGGGTCGGCCGGTTTTTCGACGAAGCCGGTCACGCGGCGATTTTCGTCGACGGCCATCACGCCGAACGCGACCGCTTCCATGCGCGGCACCTCGATGCAGCCGACCGTGCAGTCGGCGCCGCTGTCCGCGTGATCGGCGATCATGCGCGTGTAGTCCATCTTGTAGATGTGGTCGCCCGCGAGCACGACCACGTACTTCGGGCGGATCGAGCGGATGATGTCGAGGTTCTGGAACACCGCATCGGCGGTGCCGCGATACCAGTGCGCGCCTTCGACGCGCTGCTGCGCGGGCCACAGGTCGATGAACTCGCCCATCTCGCCGCGCAGGAAGCTCCAGCCGCGCTGCAGATGCCGCAGCAGCGAATGGGCCTTGTACTGCGTGACCACCGCGATGCGGCGGATGCCGGAATTCAGGCAATTGGACAGCGCGAAGTCGATGATCCGGTATTTGCCGCCGAAGTGCACCGCCGGCTTCACGCGCTTGTTCGTGAGCGGTCCGAGCCGGGTACCGCGTCCGCCGGCGAGGACGATCGCGAGGGTAGTGCGCTGTAAGTCGTTCAGCCGTGCCGGAGTATTCATATTTGTCTCCTGTCGATCGGAGTGAGCCCTTCAGCACTCGCTCCGACCGCATGCAAGATGGTTGCTTGATTGATATACCCCCGGGGGTGATCTGGTCGCTTCCTCTGCGCTGATGATTCGGGCTGCCTGGCAGTCGTGCCGCATTGCCGTTCTTCGCTGCCTGTTTTCGCGGGTCCGTCAGTCAGTTCTAGCACCGATTGGACGCGAGCGAATAATGTTTATTGCGGGGGCGGCGTGGCGGACCATCCTCGAACGATCGCCTGTTACGGCGCGTTTTTCGGTGCGGCGCAACACATTGGCCACGAGGTCGTGCCGGACGATGCTTGAGCCCAGAAGGCGCAATACGCATGCCATCTCGCCACGGCCGTGTGCCGTGTTCGCAGTGCACGACTGGCGGCGGAGTTCGGCGGCGCATCGTAGAATCGTGCGCTCCCTGCCTCGTGCATCCCTATTGCGTTTTTTGCAGAGCATCCCGATGAACCTTCGCCGCCCATTCCTGCTTGCCCTGTCGAGTGTCTGCGCCTGCGCCATGTTGTGCGCGGCGTCTGTCGCGGTGTCCGCCACGCAGGCGGGCGTGCCGGTCGGCGAGGCGAGCCCGGCCGTCGCGAGCGCCGCGGCCGCGTCTTCCCTCGACGATTCCGGCCCGGCCTACGGTCCGGAACTGCAGGGCTTCAGCTACCCGGCGTCGGTCGAACGCTTCGAATTCACCTCGCAGGGCGTGCCTTTGCAGATGGCCTACATGGACGTGAAGCCCGCGCATGCGAACGGCCGCACCGTGGTGTTGCTGCACGGCAAGAATTTCTGTTCGGCGACGTGGGACGCGACGATTCGCCGGCTGAGCGATGCCGGCTATCGCGTGATCGCACCGGACCAGATCGGCTTTTGCAAATCGAGCAAGCCCGAGCATTACCAGTACAGCTTCCAGCAACTCGCGCGCAATACGCATGCGCTGCTCGATTCGCTCGGCGTCAGCGAGGTGACGGTGGTCGGCCATTCGACGGGCGGCATGCTCGCCGTCCGCTATGCGCTGATGTATCCGCGCGAAACGCAGCAACTGGTGCTCGTGAATCCGATCGGACTCGAGGACTGGAAGGCGAAGGGCGTGCCGTCGCTGTCGGTCGACCAGTGGTATCAGCGGGAGCTGAAGACCACCGCGGACGGCATCCGCCGCTACGAACAGGCGACCTATTACGCGGGGCAATGGCGCGCGGACTACGAACCGTGGGTGCAGATGCTCGCGGGCATGTATCGTGGGCCGGGCAAGCAGATCGTCGCGTGGAATTCCGCGCTGCTCTACGACATGATTTACACGCAACCGGTCGTCTATGAGCTGGGGCAGCTCAGCATGCCGACGCTGCTGCTGATCGGTCAGAAGGACACCACCGCGATTGGCAAGGACGCTGCGCCGCCGGAAGTGCGTGCGAAGCTCGGCCATTATCCGGAACTCGGCAAGGCGGCCGCGAAAGCGATTCCGCATGCAACCCTCGTCGAATTCGCGGGGTTGGGGCACGCGCCGCAGATGCAGGACCCGCAAGCGTTTCATCAGGCGCTGCTAGATGGGATCGCGGCGGTGCCGGCGAATCGGTGAGCGTTCAAAAGGCTTTCTGTCCCGCCACCGTACTCCTACGTCGTTCACCGCTAGGCGAAACTTCCTAGCGGCTACTTTATGGTTCTTCGCGGATTTCAAGGGGGGACGCTCGCGGACAGGCTGTAGTCGGCCAGGAGCCGCCGGTCGAGGTCGCCATCCAGTTTAATCAGCCAAGGTCTCGTTTGCCTCGCTCAATGACCGGTTTCCGGCGAGCGAATTACCGGAGGCGCCGCCTCAACTCGGCCAGAAGCGGCCCTTCGGAATGGGTTAGCGAAGGTCCGTTCAAGTGTGAAGATCCGCTATTCGGCGACGCAAGCAGCCCGTCTTCCAGGCTGCCGACGGGTCGCTTAGCCAGTGCGAGACTGCTTTTCCCTGCGATCGGCGAAAGAAATGCAAACGTGCAGTCTGCCGAACATGTAAAGCGGTAGTGACTACTCGAATGAAATATTGAGTCGCGTAAAGCTCCCGGGACATTTGCGCCATCATGGGGTTTTATTGCGCTCTTACCAAACAGGCTTGGAGCTTTCGGAACGGAGCGTTAATCATTAGACGCTGGCTGCTTGCATCGAACCAAAAAGTAACCACCCGCTAGAGCCAGCACCACCGCGGCCACGCCGATGAGGGAAGTGCCCGCCATGTGCTCTACATCCAAATTAATCACGTGGCGGCCAACGGCGATGATGGCCACGGCCAAGATGGTTTCCAGCCGAATGCGGTGCGATTTGAAATATACACGCAGTGTCTCCATAAGCTCGAGCCCGAGAATGATGAGGAGCACGCCGGAAAAGGCCGACTGCACCGATTTCATCAGTTCCGGGACGGTATCGAGGCTGCTAACGCGCTCGACGAGACCGGACGAAAACATTACCCAAAGCTGGATGACCATCGCCAAGATCACTGCCATCAGCAGGATCTGAGCGGCAACCAATACGGATTGTTCGAACCAGTAGGTGATTTTGGAGGTGGGTTTTTCTACTTGCATGGCCGACGATATTCCTAGTTAAGGCGTGCTTAGACTATCCGTCCAATTACGCAGATGCGGGGTAGAGCCGGCGACTCAGTTCGTCCGGTCGGGTGAGCGAGGCCCTGCGGCACCATTTATTCATGGCGCAGTCGCGGGCGGCGAACGGTAAGTGACGCGTTGACGGCCTGGATAGCTTGCCGCGAGCAATTCGATGAACCACGGGGTTCAACGCGTCGCTAATCGGGCTGCCCGCTGATGGGGAAGTATTCTGCTCGAATCTCGCGGTCGATCCATGTGGATGACAAGTCAACTATAAGCTAATTGTAAGGTGACTGTATGCGACAGCCTGTCGCCAACGAATGCTTAATTGATCGGTCGGTGTTGCTTCTGGGAATGTGCTCAAAACACGCGTGGACTCAGATTTTCATTCCAGCGCGTGCCCAGGACAATGAGGGGATGAAACAGACCGAGCTGAACTTGACCTGACGAACCAGCGCGGCAGTTTGCATAGCAATGGCAGGTCAACTCCCGAAAGCTGCCATTGAGATCGTGCGGGTCCAAGGACCGAATCGGGTCGGGAGTACGCACTGGCGAGTGGCCGCTTCAGGGCAGCTGAATTCCAATGGCCGCTTTCCAGCGATGAGTTTGAAGCGCGGACGGACGCAACGCGACCCGTTGCAGCCGGTCGAGCAGTCTCTGTTCTAAGGGTAGGTATCGGAGTGGAACGATCATTCCGTGCCGTCGCCTGGGGGGCAAGTCATCGGCCTCTGCGGACGCTTAGACCCGTGAGTTGGTGAGGCGGCTTACGCCGTGCAAGGATGACGTCTTGCTCGACCCTCGAATTGCTCTCGAACTTAAGTTTGATTTCTCTATAAGCAATCAGCTTGTCGTTCACCAGATCGAAAGGAAGCGCCCGCAAGGTTAGGGATGGTGTTCAGAACTCGTTTTGCCGCACTGAGCCATCCACATAGGGCCGATGCGGTGGAAGCGGTGCGGCACCTGGCTCGAATGCAGCGCTACGTTCGGCATAAGGAAGGCGCCGATTGCCTGCCCGCGCGGGCGGCTTTTGCGCTCATGCAGCGGCCTCGCGCATCAGTCGTTCGCGCGTCATCCACAGATTGCTTAGAGCGAACAGCGTGTGCAACTCTGCGGGTTCTTCATCAGGCCGCGATAGCGCACCTTTAGATGCCACCGTGCGCGGCGATGAACATGGCGACGGCCGACCGGCAATAGGATTCGATTTCGTTGTCATCCTCTGCTCTCGCCTCATCGAAGCGTGCGACAAGCAGAAGATCGGATCCTTTGAAAAGCGCGGCAAACAAGCGGGCGGATCGGAGAGCATCGGGTACGTTCAGAATCGCTTTCGCGTGCAACTGACGCAACACGGCCTCGATTTGGGCGATGACATGGGCGGGCCCGGCTTCGTAATGGAGCTTGCTTAACGACTTTTGATTCGTCTTGTCGGCCAAAACCATGGCTTCGACACTGCGGACGTCCGGGCTCAACAGCGTGCGAAGCAGGGATGATCCCACCGCCATGAGCTGATCTTCGGCTGAACCGTCGACGCTTTCAGAAAGGGCCTGGGGTGCAAATTGATGGCAGTGGGCCACCATGGCCGCGCTGAACAGCGCCTCCTTGTTCTCGAAGTGCCGATAGATGCTGAGCTTGGATATCTTCGCCCGCTGCGCGACCTTGTCCATGGTCGTCGCTTGAAAACCCAATTCCACAAAGAGCTCGCAGGCGGCGTCGACGATCGTTTGGCGAAGCGCCTCGTTGGCGGGCCGGCCGCGCCGGCTCTGGCTGTTTTCGGTCACAACAATTCCAGTACTTGACAGTATTCAAATTCTTGCACTACGATACCACGCAGTATCTTAAATGTGCAAGCCAAGGACAGGTTTCAACCAGTTGCCCAAATCAGGTTTCCCCGGGGCGCCTGGCGATATCGAATGCGGGATTGTGGGGCCGATCAATACAGCCATCAGCAACTTTCTCGCCAATGCCGAAGCCCTACTCGCTGACCGTCTCAAGCGCGTATCGCTGGACGATATTGCACACCACGCCCAGCCCACCCCTCCAATCACAACACGGAGCCCATCACCATGGATGACGTCATCATCATCGGCGGCAGCTTCGCCGGCCTCGCCGCCGCCCTGCAGCTCGGTCGTGCCCGCCGCAAGGTCACGGTTCTCGATACCGGCCGGCCGCGCAACCGCTTTGCAGGCCACTCGCATGGCTTGCTCGGCCACGATCACAAGCCACCGCTGGACATCCTGGTCGAGGCGCGGCAGCAGTTGACGCGCTATCCAACGATCAGGCTGGTCAATGCCCGGGCCGAGAGCGTGTCTGGCGCCATCGACGATTTCTGCGTCGTCACTGACGATAACGAAAGCCTGAGGGCGCACCGCCTGATCCTGAGCTATGGCGTCGCCGACCAGATGCCTGATGTTCCGGGCTTTGCCGAAAGCTGGGGCACGTCCATCGTGCCCTGCCCCTATTGCGACGGCTTTGAAGTCGCCGGCCAGCATTGGGGCCTCGTCTGGTCCAGCCTGCAGTCGCACCAGTCTGCCAGGCTGTTCCGCGATTGGACGGACAAGCTGACTGTCTTCGCCGATGGTCATGACATTGCGCCCGATATCCAAGTCGATCTGGCGCGTCGCAACATACCTGTCGTCGATGGCCGGATCGTCGAGATCGCCCATCACAAGGGCCATATCAACACCGTCAATCTCGATACCCGCCGCAATGTCGCGGTCGACGTCCTGTTCGCCCATCCGCGCAACAAGCCGTCCGCACGCCTGCATGAATCACTGGGCCTCGCCACGGTCGATACGCCCACCGGCATCGTCCTCAAAGTCGACGAGCGCCGCCAAACCAGCATGCCCGGCATCTACGCCGCTGGCGACCTCGCCACGCCCTTCTTGCCCTCGGTCACCCAGGCTTCATCGCAGGGCGCGATGGCGGGTATCTTCGCCCAGCAGTCGATGGTGGTTTGAGAGCACAGATCCTTGTTGCGTCGTCGCCTTCGAAAAGGTTGGCGTAAATCGACGCGGCGAAAGGCGGATCGTCGAGTCAAGGAGATGACATGGCAAAGCAAAGTGCTGATCAGGTGGGTGACTGGAATGGTCAAAGCGGGGAGCGCTGGGTCGCCAACCAGGCCCGGCTCGACGCTCTGGTGGCGGTGTTCGGCCAGGCCGCGATCGAAGCCGCCGCGCCCGCGACGGGTGAGCGCGTGCTGGACATCGGCTGCGGCGCGGGTGCGTCAAGTCTGGCTCTGGCCGCTCGCGTCGGCGCGGGGGGCCAAGTGCTGGGCGTGGACATATCCGAACCGCTGATCGATCGAGCGCGCGCGCTTGCGCGCCACGATACGCCGGCCCTGTTTCAGGTGGCCGACGCCAGAAGCGCAGAGCTGCCCGAAGGCGCGTTCGACATTCTGTTCTCGCGTTTCGGCGTGATGTTTTTCCCCGATCCGACAGCGGCGTTCGCCCATATGCGACGCGCGCTCCGGCCGGGCGGCCGGGTCGCTTTCGTCTGCTGGCGCGGTGCGGCCGAGAACGATTGGATGCGACTGCCGGTGGGCGCGCTCAAGGACATCGTCCCGCCGAGCGCGCTCCCCGATCCCGAAGCGCCCGGCCCGTTTTCGTTCGGCGACCGGGAGCACGTGGCGCGCATCCTGACGGCGGCCGGTTTCACCGAAATCGTTATCTCGCCCTTCGACGCGGCCGTCCCATTCGGCGAGGGCGAAACGCGGGACGCGGCGATCGACGACGCAGTGAGGATGTCGCTTGAGGTCGGCCCGCTGTCGCGTGCGCTCGCTGGTCAGCCCGACGACATCCGCGCCCGTGCCTCCGCCGCAGTTCGTGCCGCCTTCGCGAGCCTCCCCGGCGAGGGGTCGGTGATGATCAACGGCGCGGCATGGGTCGTCATGGCACGAAATCCGGCAAGCTGACAGGGATTAACAGGGGAGATGCCTCCGCTCGGTGGAACAGGGCGTCTTTGGCCGGCCAGATTGATGTCCCTTCTGGCCGCTGAACGAGCGCTCGCCTTGCGACAATCAGATGGCCGGTTGCGAAGCAGAGCCGACGCCTGAGCGGCCTTCCGGCGGCGCATGTGACCGGCAGTTTGTGGCCGATTGGGTAAGGTCGCCAACGGCCGCTTACCGGTATTCCAGTCCGCAAACTTGAAATTGGCTGACTGACCGGTTTGGAGCAAGTTGTCTGACCGCAGTGGGTCGAACTGGGACCTTCAAAGTTGCTTTGCCCCTTCACGTGGGCGATAGTTCAGAGGGTGGAATGACAAGCCCAAGGCCCGCCAGATATAGCGGCTCACTCCAGCTGTAGCAATTCTGTAGCAAACCAAAATTCACCCCGCGGTACCGCGCCCATAGCCCCACGCGGCAACAATCGACCGATATCCGAACGTTGCGATATGACAGCGCCTTCTTCATCCAAAAAAACCGTCTTATTTTCGCTCGAAGTCTGTCACCATTTCATGCGACACCGACCGTGAGCGTAGCGCTGGTCCTGCATTGCGGAAGTATGTCCTAACGGGAGAGTCCTGATGAGCAAGAAGTCCGAAACGAGCGGTAAGAGCGGCGCGAATGAGTCGACCGCTGCGACGCTGGCCGCGCTGGCGAATTACATCAGTGAGTTCGTCATCAATGGGACGCTCGACACCAGATGCGCCGCGAAACTAGTTAAGCGCCTGAGAAAGGAAGCCGAAACCATTTTGGAAAATGGAAGCGCGACAAAGCTGGCACAAAAGGATCTTAAGAAAGCGTTCGACACGGTTGACGCTGCAGTCCAGGACCACGATGCGAAACTGCTGGTCACAGCTAACGCCGCACTACGTACAGCAGACGAGGGGAAAAAGGCGGAAAAGTCGCACTGAAGACTCGCACGCCTTGACGCTGTAGTAGCTGCGTCCCTCAGATAATGTTTTCAACGGCGAGATACGCCCGCAGAATCACCTGGAGCACGGTCAGTACCGGCCATCAAGCGTCATTCGCCCCTCCCGTTAGACAGACGTTCAGACGTCGGCTCCGCATTGCAAACGGTCCTTGGCCTTTGGGACACGAGCGCCGGTATCGTCCATCGCCATAGGCTGTCCACAGCACGTGTCACAGGCGACTGGCAGAACCCAGTCGCGTCGTGGCGCAGTTTCGCGTTGATTTCGTAAAAGCATCTGCAGATGCCGGTACACGCCAGGCGGCCACAAGCGCACAGAATAAAAGGCGAAGAAGGCGCAAAACGCAGAGATATCGGCATGCGTCGGCGACGCGAGCGGCTATTCTTCAGACGCTGCGACTATCGCGTTTCCGGTCGGCTCTGCTGGTCGTCGGCAGCCATTCCGCGCCCCACGCGGAAAGGGGGGGTATGTCACGTCCAAAACTACCTCGGCGCACGCGACGCGCACTGCGTCGTCGGCAGTCAGCCGGACGCCGGTGGCTCGTCATCGGCAGTTCGCTCACCGGTCTGTCCTTTGCCCATGCGGCGCTCGCAGCGGGCACCCTTCCACAAGGCGGCACTTACGTGGCCGGCACGGGCGCGATAGCAAGCCAGGCCAACGGCCTCGTGATCACGCAACCGGGTTCGACGCGCGGCGTGATCGAGTGGAACAGTTTTTCGATCGGCAGGAACAACAGCGTGACGTTCGACAACGGCTCGGGCGCGACGCTGAACCGCGTGACGGGCGGCTCGCCGTCCGCCATCTTCGGCAGGCTCAGTGCGACGGGCAGCCTGTATGTGATCAATCCGCAAGGCATCGTCGTGGGGCCATCGGGCGTGATCAGCACCGGTGGCCGTTTCGTCGCGTCAACGCTCGATGTCTGCGACGACGCGTTCATGCAGGGTGGTGGTTCCCTCACGCTGTCGGGCGACCGGGACGCAAGCGTGATCAACCTCGGCAAGATCAGTTCGAGCAGCGGCGATGTGTTCCTGATTGCGCGACACGCCGTGATCAACGCGGGCACTATCACAGCGCCCAACGGTACGGCCGAACTGGCTGCAGGCGAACAGGTGTTGTTACAGGACTCGGGCAGCAGCAGACAGGTATTCGTGCAGATGGGCAGTCAGGGCACCGTGGTCAATAGAGGGCACATAAAGGCCGCGCAGGTCAGCCTGCAGGCCGCCGATGGGAACGTCTATGCGCTTGCTGGCGGCGGCACGCGCATTCGCGCGACGGGCACGGCGGATCGTGACGGTCACGTGTGGCTCGTCGCCGATGGCGGCCGTGTCAGTCAACTCGGCAAGATCTCCGCGAGCAACGCGGATGGCAGCGGCGGAACGGTCGACACGCAAGCGGCACAACTCGCATTCGGCAGGCATGCAGCCGTTCACGCGGGCCAATGGAACCTTTTGACGCCGGCTTTCACGATCGATGATGCCGCCGCGCGCGCGTTGCAGCGCAGCCTGAACGCGGGCACGTCGATCGATGTCACGACCACAGGCGCGAACGGCGCAACGGGCGACCTGGGCATTGCTTCGAGCCTGAACTGGAGCGGTCCGGCTTCGTTCACGCTTGCCGCGTACCACAACGTCTCAGTGACGACGGGCACGACGATAGCGAACAATGGTGCGGGCAATCTGGCCTTGCGCTCCGACGCTTCGGGCATCGATAACGGCGGCAGCGTCATCAACAATGGCACCATCGACTGGTCGAAAAGTACGGGCATCGTCAGCGCGTTCTACGATATAAACGGCAGTTACAGCCCCGGCACGCTTGTCGGCAATGCGGCCTGGAGCGCGCCGCTCTACAACGGCTCGGGCGCGACGCTGAACCGCGTGACGGGCGGCTCGCCGTCCGCCATCTTCGGCAGGCTCAGTGCGACGGGCAGCCTGTATGTGATCAATCCGCAAGGCATCGTCGTGGGGCCATCGGGCGTGATCAGCACCGGTGGCCGTTTCGTCGCGTCAACGCTCGATGTCTGCGACGACGCGTTCATGCAGGGTGGTGGTTCCCTCACGCTGTCGGGCGACCGGGACGCAAGCGTGATCAACCTCGGCAAGATCAGTTCGAGCAGCGGCGATGTGTTCCTGATTGCGCGACACGCCGTGATCAACGCGGGCACTATCACAGCGCCCAACGGTACGGCCGAACTGGCTGCAGGCGAACAGGTGTTGTTACAGGACTCGGGCAGCAGCAGACAGGTATTCGTGCAGATGGGCAGTCAGGGCACCGTGGTCAATAGAGGGCACATAAAGGCCGCGCAGGTCAGCCTGCAGGCCGCCGATGGGAACGTCTATGCGCTTGCTGGCGGCGGCACGCGCATTCGCGCGACGGGCACGGCGGATCGTGACGGTCACGTGTGGCTCGTCGCCGATGGCGGCCGTGTCAGTCAACTCGGCAAGATCTCCGCGAGCAACGCGGATGGCAGCGGCGGAACGGTCGACACGCAAGCGGCACAACTCGCATTCGGCAGGCATGCAGCCGTTCACGCGGGCCAATGGAACCTTTTGACGCCGGCTTTCACGATCGATGATGCCGCCGCGCGCGCGTTGCAGCGCAGCCTGAACGCGGGCACGTCGATCGATGTCACGACCACAGGCGCGAACGGCGCAACGGGCGACCTGGGCATTGCTTCGAGCCTGAACTGGAGCGGTCCGGCTTCGTTCACGCTTGCCGCGTACCACAACGTCTCAGTGACGACGGGCACGACGATAGCGAACAATGGTGCGGGCAATCTGGCCTTGCGCTCCGACGCTTCGGGCATCGATAACGGCGGCAGCGTCATCAACAATGGCACCATCGACTGGTCGAAAAGTACGGGCATCGTCAGCGCGTTCTACGATATAAACGGCAGTTACAGCCCCGGCACGCTTGTCGGCAATGCGGCCTGGAGCGCGCCGCTCTACAGCGGGCTCGTGACGCAGATAACCGGCTATAAACTCGTCAATTCGGTCACGGACCTGCAGAGCATCGAGAACGATCTTGCCGGCAACTACGCACTCGGCAAGGACATCGATGCTAGCAATTCCGCGTTCACAACGCTCGGTTACTCTTCCGCCACGCCGTTCACGGGTCAGTTCGACGGTATGTGGCATACGATTTCCAACATCTCTCCGCGTTTCGACGCGGTTTTTAACGATATTGGGGCGAAGGGTGTCGTGCGCGACGTGAACGTCAACTCGAAGGTCGGCACAACGGTTTTCTTTTTTGACGGGACCGCAATATTGGCCACCAGCAATCACGGCACGGTGGCCAACGTCTTTACATCCGGGGCCATTACCTCACAGTCCAGTGATGCAGGCGACTCATTCGCCGGGCTTGTCGCCACTAACTACGGGCTGATCGCGCGCTCGGGCAGCAGCGCGACGGTTACGGCCGACGGTTCTGTCGCTGGGCTGGTTATCCTTAACGAAGGTACGATCACCGAGTCATACTCCATCAGCCGAGTCTCCGGAATCAGCTCGCACGGCCCAGCGGGAGGACTCGTCGCGTACAACGGCGGAACGATCACACAGTCCTTTGTGTCGGGTCCCGTGGGGTCGGTATCGGGGCTGGTAGGCGGTGTCTGCGCCAGTTGCGGTGGTCTCGGCAACGATGTCTACTGGAACGTACAGACAACGGGACAGTCGTCGAGTGGCGGCAACCTGCCAGCATCGAACGGGCTCACTACCGCCCAGATGAGCGCCCCGGCGAGTTTTGTCGGCTGGGACTTCGGTCCGAGTGGCGCCTGGACGATGCCGCCCGGGGCCACGCACCCCGTCCTGACCTGGCAAGTCACCGGGCAGTGAGCCATATTTTATGAGCTGGGCCAGCTCAGCATGCCGACGCTCCTGCTGATCGGCCAGAAGACACGACGGCGATCGGCAAGGACGCCTCGCCGCCCGAGGTGCGCGCGAAGCTCGGCCATTACCCTAAATTGGGCCGCGCGGCCGCGAAGGCGATTCCTATGCGACGCTGGTCGAGTTCGCGGGGCTCGGTCACGCGCCGCAGATGCAGGACCCGGAAGCATTTCATCAGGCACTGCTCGACGGACTCGCGGCGGTGCCGACCAATCGTTGAGCGTTCAAGCGGCTTTCTGTCTCGCTACCGTACTCCTGCGTCGTTCACCGCCAGGCGAAACGTCCTGGTAGCTACTTTATGCCCCTTCGCGGATTTCCACGGAGGACGACGCTTGCGGACAGGCTCTAGTCGGCCAGGAACTGCTTGCGACCTGAAGACAGCCTAACCGTCAACCGAAATAGCGGGATGCATTTCAAGCGCCGCGTTGGCGTCCCTTTTAAACGGAACCGCCGCCAGCACCGATGCAAGTACCATCAGACCTCCGCCAAACCATGCCCAGCCAGAAAGATGCTCACCGAGCCATACGTATGCGAATAGCGCACCGAACGCGGGCTCGCTTCCCATCAGCAAAGCGACGCGCGTTGGGTTGCTGCGCTTGACGGCAAAGTTCTGTGCGAAGAAAGCGAACAACGTACAGGCGAGCACGAGGTAAGCGATGCTCGCCCAGAAGTCACCGTGCCCACTGAGCGACGGCAGCGCATCCCAATGTTGTGACGGCAGCACGAACGCCGCCAGGACACTGCCCAATGCAACGACGCCTGCCTGGACCGCCGTCACCGACAGCGCAGCAAGTTCCGATTCGCGCATCACGCGCTTGGTCACGCACACCATCAGCGCACGCAGTAACGCCGCAAGAAGAATCAGCGCGTCGCCCGCGGTCGGAATGATCACGCCTGCGCTCACGAACGCGGCGCCCGTCAGCGATAGGCCCACGGCGATCCATTCGCCACTCGACGGCTTTCGTCGTAGCAACACCCATTCGACCAGCGGCGTAAGCGCGACACACAGACTGATAAGGAACGCCGCATTCGACGCGCGTGTGTGCGCTATTCCGAAAGTCTCGGCCAAAAAGATGCCGAGCAGGATTGCACTGGAGCCGAGCGCACCCAGCAACGCGGACGCTTTGACGTGTCGGAGCGAGCGCAACGCCGGCGACAACACGAGGAACGTCAGCCCGAAGCGCAACGCCAGCAGACCGAGCACGGGATAGATCGTGAGCGCGCCTTTCACGACCCCATAACTGGTGCCCCACACCATCGCGACCGCAAGCAGCATGAGGTCCGATATCCACAACGCGCTCTTTTGCTTCGACATGATGGACCTTCTGTTTTCATTCGAACGGCCCAAATTGTCAGGTATTGCATTGATAAATATAATCCGGGTCAGTGGAACATCTTTTATGTTTGAGATGCACAAATGACTGGTGCGCGTGCGAGGGTCGCGATGAATCCCAATGAACTCTTTGCGTTGCTACCCGACATGGCGACGTTTGCGAGGGTCGTCGACGCCGGCAACTTCTCCATTGCCGCGCGGCAACTGGGCAGTACACCGTCGACTGTCAGTCGGCAGATCAAGCGCCTTGAGGATTCGCTTGGCACGCGCTTGCTTGAGCGCTCGACCCGTAGCATCCGTTTGACGGATTCAGGCGCGCAGATCTACCGGTATTGCCGGGATATGGTCGGCGCAGCGTCGGGTGCCGTCGACGTCGCTGGACAAGTGACGGGTGATCCGCGAGGCAAGGTCAGCATCAGTGCGCCGATTTCATTTGCGAGATCTGTCATCCATCCGCTTGTTCCCGAATTTCTGCGCATGTGGCCCGACGTGGATGTCCATCTGGTCTTCGCCGACCACGAAGTCGATCCGCTACGTGACGATGTCGATATGGTGATCCGACTCACGCGTTCGCCTCCGCCAGGGCTTGCTGCCCGGCGACTTGGAGCGGTCAAATGGGTTCTATGCGCGTCACCTGCCTATCTCGCGGAACGGGGGACACCGGCCGAGCCGCATGACCTTGCTCGGCATGCATGCATGTATCTAGGGGAGACGGTCGACGACAATCGATGGCATTTCCGCCGCGACTCTGAGACACAGTCGGTCGAGGTGAAGGGGCGATACATCGCCAATGATGCGGGCGCGCGATTGGATGCTGCGCTGCATGGGCTGGGCATTGCGAGCTTGCCCGATTTTGCTGCTGCGCAGGCGATTTCGAGGGGCGACATTGTCCGGGTGCTGACCGACTGGGAGTTCGAGGCGCGTACATATATGGGACCGGTCTGGCTGCTTTATCCGTCGAGCCGTTTTTTACCGTCTCGAGCACGTGCGCTCATCGATTACCTGGTGAGCCAGCTTCACGACAGGTAGGCTGCCACACCGACGGCATCAGGCGCGCAGGGCTGCGCGCCTCCTTTGCTGTCAGCCGTGGTAGAAGCCGTCGGTGACCGAGTTTTGCAGCACGCCGTCGACATAGACGCCGACAGGGTCGCCATCAGCGGACGTGAGGATCGAGCCGATATGCTGGCCGGGTAGTTTCATCCGGCCGCCTTGAATTCTGGTCATCTCCTGGTGATCAAGTTCTGCAGCGTTCTGGATGTCGTCGATGCTCAGCGTGTTCATGATGTGTCTCCTTGAACAAGAGGGTTGTACAAACATTTAAGCGGCCGGCTGCTTGCAGCACACAACGCACATGTCATGCCATCCGGGCGTGACCTGCGCGGAGCGCATCCCCCGGTGAATCGCGATGATGCGAGTTTGGGCGCCACCATCACTTAGCCCAAACGAAGTTGGAAAATCGCTGACATGGCCTTGCTTTCCTTCTCCTACAACAGCAACGAATCGCAGGCGTTCTTGACCGAACCGCCTCACTGGTCGATGGTGGCGCATCGATTACACGTACGTGAACCTCCTGGCGGCATCCGACGTTCAAGACCCGATGTCGCCATTTTTAATTCATCCATTGAAAGGAAATTACCCATGGACCTGAACCTGACAGGCAAGCTCGCACTGGTGAGCGGCAGCACAGCCGGCATCGGTCTCGCTATCGCCAGCACGTTGGCGCAGGAGGGCGCTCGTGTGATCGTGAACGGCCGCGCCCAGTCATCTGTGGACGACGTGGTCGCGCAGCTGAAAGCGCAGACGGGCAGCGACGTGCAGGGATTTGCGGGCGATCTCAGTACCGCCGCTTCAGCAGAAGAGCTCGCACGACGCTATCCGGACGTGGAAATTCTGGTCAACAACCTGGGCATCTTCGAGCCCAAGCCGTTTGAAGAGATCCCCGATGCGGACTGGCAGCGGTTCTTCGACGTCAATGTCTTGAGTGGGGTACGCCTCGCTCGCCTGTTTTTGCCTGCGATGAGGCAGGCCAACTGGGGGCGCATCATTTTCATTTCGAGCGAAAGCGCGGTGCAGATTCCCGCTGAAATGATCCACTACGGGATGACGAAAACCGCGCAGCTGGCGGTCTCGCGGGGGCTCGCCGAAGCTGTTGCCGGCACGGGCATTACAGTCAATAGCGTGCTGCCGGGGCCGACGAAATCGCGGGGAGTGGGTGAATTCGTGGAGACCCTTGCCAAGGCCGACGGCAAATCGTTTGAAGCGTTCGAAACAGAGTTCTTCGAGAAGGTCCGTCCCACCTCGCTCATCAAGCGATTTGGTTCGCCGCAGGAAATCGCGTCGCTCGTGGCCTATATCGCCAGTCCGCTTTCGTCGGCCACGACGGGAGCCGCGTTGCGGGCCGACGGGGGCGTTATAAAAAGCGCCTTCTAGACCGAATGGCACTTACTTAAGCCCGTGGAGCGTGCCCATATTTTTGGACGCGCTCACGTGCGATGTGACGAGGCTCTTTCAGCCATGGGTAGGACTTCGGTCTTCGTTTGCGCATTCGTGGTTCGATGCGACCGGGGCGACTCCCAACGCAAGACTGCGTGATCAGGTTGAACAGGAGACTCTGGTTGTGAGTTGCCGTCAGACCTCTGGCCAGCCATTCAGTCCATAACTGCACCGTGTGTTTGAAACTCAGTGTTCTCGGGTCAGTGGCATGGTGACTGGCGGCCTGAGCCATCAGCAGCCGAATCACGTTGTAGGCCAGCAGATGGACCCAGATCTCCTTTTCGTTCATGTGGGCAGTCTGGCAATGCAGCACATCCATGCCCATCGTCGTCTTGATGTTACGTAGATCCAGTTCCACGTTCCAGCGCCTGGCATACAACTGCGAGAGGTCCTGTTTGCTGGTCTTGCGTGCATCAAGCATCGTGGTGACCAGCACCCGGTGATGCAGCCTGGACTCGCGCACCATCAGTTCATCGGGGAAGGCCTGGTACTGCTCATGCGTCATCCAGTCAGGACGCTGCCGGGGTTTGGGCCACGTCACAATGTGATCGCGCGTGCCCAGGGACCGGCCTCGCCGAAAGTCGGTGCGGCGTGCCCCATGCTGTTCCATCACGACGTCCACCCCGGCGGCGATCATTGAGGCCATCAGAAAGTAGTGGCAGTACAAGGCATCGGCGACGATCACGTCACCTTTGCGAAACGTGCCTTGCAGCATGCGAAACGCCGTCAGCTCCCCGCTGCCTTTGCCCGCGTAAGTTCCGACCGCCGACTCCAGTACTGCGCCGCTTGCCAGACAGATCACCGCAACCAGATAGGCCAATGGAAAGCCCACTCCTTCGGCCTGAGCACTGGACTGCGGGAAACGGGCCTGGTTCGACGGCGTATCGGGCATCGAGATCCCGGTGCCGTCAACCAGCTTGACCGGGCGCCCGCGCCACTTCCAGGCAGCCTCGGCCTGCTCATGCAGTTGGCGCCCCGTCTCGCGCGCCAACTCCCGCACCATCGTCAGCGGCAGTCTCTGGCGAGCGCGGCAGTAGCCTCCCGTACGCACACTCATGGGCCGCAGCCCGTCGGCAGCTCGCTGCGCCGCCCACCCGTTGACTGCCTTCTGACAGGAGGCGTCCTCTTCCAGCGCCTGGCGCATGAACATCGACAGTGTCACCGTCGGCGGATACAGCCGTTCCCGATGTTCTGGCAAATACGCTTCCGTTATGCCCAACAGCCCCGGGCTCGTCAGTATGTTGAAGTAGTCTACCGCCTGGGCCCTGCACGCCCGGCTTTGAACCCTGCTTCGTGTTTGCCTGTGATGACTTCGTGCATTACGATCCATGGGGGCTGATCTTTGGAATGAGACGGTGTTTGCCTGGTAACAACCATCGTATCAATCCCTGGATCAGCCCCCTCCCTTTCTCTTCAAGCACTTACCCGCGTCTTCTCCTCCATGTAGGCTTAAGTAAGTGCCATTCCTTCTAGACCCCGAAGGCATTGGGCCGGCTTCTCACACGACCGGCCCCAACTCAGTGCAAAGACAAGGGCGGCTTGCCATGAGCCGCCCTTTTTTCGTGCGTCGCCGTGTCCGCCGATCGGTTCGCGAACCGCTTATCTGGCCGCCATCATTTCATCGCGCACCTCGGCGCCGATCTCGAACGAGCGCAGCCGCGCGGCGTGATCGTAAATCTGCGCGGTCAGCATCAACTCGTTCGCGCCGGTCTGCTCGATGATCGATTGCAGACCTTCGCGGATTGCGTCGCGATCGCCGAGCACCGTGCAGGCGAGCGCACGCGCGACGTTGTTCAACTCCATCTCCGACGCGTCGAGCCGCTCGACCGGCGGCTGCAATTGTCCCGGCGTGCCGCGCCGCAGATTGATGAACTGCTGCTGCAGCGACGTGAACAGCCGTGCGGCTTCGTCGTTCGTGTCGGCGGCGAACAGATTGACGCCGACCATCGCATAGGGCTTCGCCAGCGTCGCGGACGGCCTGAACTGCGTGCGATACACCTGCAACGCGGTCATCATGTAATCGGGCGCGAAGTGCGACGCGAACGCGAACGGCAGCCCGAGCGCCGCGGCCAGTTGCGCGCTGTACAGCGACGAACCGAGCAGCCACAGCGGCACGTTCAGGCCCGCGCCCGGCACCGCGCGAATGCGCTGGCCCGCGACCGGCTCGGCGAAATACCGTTGCAATTCGACGACGTCGTCGGGGAAGGTTTCGGCGCTCGCCTGGAGATCGCGGCGCAGCGCGCGAGCGGTGGTCTGATCGGTGCCGGGCGCGCGGCCGAGGCCGAGATCGATCCGCCCCGGATACAGCGACGCGAGCGTGCCGAACTGTTCGGCGATCACGAGCGGCGCATGGTTCGGCAGCATGATGCCGCCGGAGCCGACGCGAATCGTCTTCGTGCCGCCGGCCACGTAGCCGATCACGACCGAGGTCGCCGCGCTCGCGATACCGGTCATGTTGTGATGCTCGGCGAGCCAGTAACGCTTGTAGTTCAGCTTTTCCGCGTGCTGCGCGAGTGACAGTGTGTTCCTGAACGCGTCAGCCGGCGTGCCACCCGCGGTGACCGGCGAAAGATCGAGAACCGAGAAGGGGATCATTGTCTGTTGATTGCGATGGGCGGCGCTTTCGCGCGATGGGGCATTGTGGCAAAGCGGCGCCTTTTCTGCTGGCGGCGCGGCGATGCCCCTGTCGACCGAAGGGTCGGCAGGACCGATGAGGCGCACTGAGGCGCGACCCATGGCGCGGAAATTGCGCGTGCGTAGCGTGTTCGTGCGGCGGTGCTTCGCATTCGCAGTGCGCCCGAATAAGCAATCCAGCGAGTGACCGTGCGCCGATCGGAATTCGAGTGTACGGTTAAGTATCGGTGCGGTGACGCGACCCGTTGCCGGACATCCGGAATGTAGCGAAGGAGTTCCCGATCCCATGAATGTCGTCAAAGAGTTTCGTACCCGGTCATTCCAAGACGTGTCCCACGCATTGCTCGACCGCGAGGAGATCGCGCTCGTCGACGTGCGTGAGGAAGATCCGCACGCGCGCAGTCATCCGTTGTTCGCCGCCAATCTGCCGCTGTCGCGGCTCGAACTCGACGCGCCGCTGCGGCTGCCGCGCCCGGCCGTGCCGATCGTCGTGTTCGATGCCGGCGAAGGCCTCGCGAGGCGTGCGGCCGAGCGCTTCGCCGAACTCGGCTATACCAACGTCGCCTTGCTAGAAGGCGGCCTGCAAGGCTGGCGCGAAGCGGGCGGCGAGTTGTTCAAGGATGTCAACGTGCCGAGCAAGGCGTTCGGCGAACTGGTCGAAAGCGTGCGTCATACGCCGTCGCTGTCCGCGCAGCAGGTGCAGGCGCTGCTCGATCGCGAGGCCGATGTCGTGGTGCTCGACGCGCGCCGCTTCGACGAGTTTCAGATCATGAACATCCCCGGCAGCATCAGCGTGCCGGGCGCGGAGCTGGTGCTGCGCGCCAGGCAGCTCGCACCGGATCCGGCCACGCGCATCATCGTCAATTGCGCGGGGCGCACGCGCAGCATCATCGGCGCGCAGTCGCTGATCAACGCGGGCGTGCCGAATCCGGTGGCCGCGCTGCGCAACGGCACGATGGGCTGGACGCTCGCCGGTCAACCGCTCGCGCACGGCAGCGCGCGGCGTGTCGAAGGTGCGGTCGACGACGCTTCCCGTCTCGCCGCGGCAGACGGCGCGCGCGCGCTTGCCGACCGGGCGCGCGTGCGCCGCACGTCGCGCGACGAAGCGCGCCGCTGGGCCGACGAAGCGATGCGTACCGTCTATCGCTTCGACGTTCGCAACCCCGAGGAATACGAGGCGGGCCATGTGCCCGGTTTTCGCAGCGCGCCGGGCGGCCAGCTCGTGCAGGAAACCGACCTGTTCGTGACGGTGCGCGGCGCGCGCGTGATCCTCGCGGACAGCGACGGTGTGCGCGCGAACATGACCGCATCGTGGCTCGCGCAGATGAACGTAGAGGTGTACGTGGTCGATGGCCTGACGGCGGCCGATTTCGCCGAGAAGGGCATGGCGCCGTTGGCGCGCAACGCGGTCACGCCGCCCGACGTCGACGACATCGCGCCGGCCGAGCTCGCCGCGCTGCTGCAGTCGACGGGAACCGTCGTGCTCGACTTCACGAGCAGCACGCACTATCTGAGGCGGCATATTCCGGGCGCGTGGTTCGTGATCCGCAGTCAGCTCGCCGACGCGCTGCGCACACTGCCCGACGCGAAGCGCTATGTGCTCACGTGCGGCAGCGACGTGCTCGCGCGCTTCGTCGCGCCGGAGCTCGCCGCGGCGACCGGGCGGCCGGTGCAGGTGCTGCGCGGCGGCACGATCGCGTGGATCGACGCGGGCCTGCCGGTGGAGTCGGGCGGCACGCGGATGGCGTCGCCGCGGATCGATCGCTATCAGCGGCCGTATGAGGGCACCGAGAACGCGCGCGAAGCGATGAGCGCATATCTGGAGTGGGAGCATGGGCTCGTCGCGCAACTCGCGCGCGACGGCACGCACGGCTTTCGTGTGATTTGATGGGCCGGCCATTCAGGGGCCGGCCATCCGGCACCCCTCTTGCGCCACGCGAATCTTCTGCCGATTCGGTGTAAACGCGCTCTCGTCGAAAGCCTCCGATGCGTTTAAATTAGCGGCATCTGGAAGGCTTTTCGAGGGACCAGGGCGGCCATAAAAGGCAGCGGTTTGTCATTCGGCGATGGCGCAAGGTGAGTAGCCAAGGTTGCTCATCGCTTCGTCTGGAGCAGACCGCTGCGCGTCGTCCGCGGTGCTTCGCGCAAGGCGGCCAATGAGCCGCCGTCACTTCCGGTTGATCCTATCGACCGACATGGCGACGCTGTATACAGCGTCGCCTTTTTGCTTTTGGCGTGCCCATCTCAGCCGACCTCAGCCGATCCATTACCGCTGCGCGCAACACGTTCCTCGCGGTTTTCTCCGTGCGCGGTTATCCTTGTAGTACACACTACAGACCGGCCAGGCGCCGCGACGACAGATCCCACACATCCGGACAGGAACCGAAGTGAGCCTCAAACCGCTGGGCGTCACGCTACTGATAGCGTGCTTTGCGCTGACCGGCTGCGACCAACAGCAGAGCGATCAAGCCGTGCAAAAACTCAAGGACTTTTTCAACGCCGTCAAACCGGACGCGTTGCTGCTCAAGAACATGACGCCGGGCGTCACGACCGAAGCGCAAATCCTCGCGCAGATGGGCAAGCCCGAGACCACGCGCACCTTCACCGACGGCTCGAAGCGCTTCGAATATCCGCGCGGCCCGCAAGGCCTGAACACCTACATGGTCGACATCGATCGCGACGGCAAGCTGCAGGCGATCACGCAGGTGCTGACCGCGGACAACTTCGCGCAGGTTCGCTCGGGCATGACCGAGGACGAGGTGCGGCGCTTGCTTGGCAAGCCTGGACAGGTGGCGGTGTTTCCGCTGAAGCCGGAAACCGTGTGGAGCTGGAAATGGCGCGAGGGCGGCGTGACCGAAGAAGGCATCTTCAACGTTCACTTCGACCGGAACCAGAGGGTGTACACCACGTCACGCTCGGACGTGATCCGCGGGCGATAGGCGGGGGCAATGTCGATCAGAAGACGGCCGGATAAGCGGGCCGAAAAAGCGGGGTAGGCATGATACGTCGACGTCGATACAGCCGGATCGGGCTGGTGTTGGGGGGCGGCGCCGCGCGCGGCTGGGCGCATATCGGCGCGATTCGCGCGCTGCAAGACGCGGGCATCAGGCCCGACGTCGTGTGCGGCACGTCGATCGGCGCGCTGGTCGGGGCGGTCTATGCGAACGGCGATCTCGACTGGCTCGAGGAGTGGGTGTCGCGCCTCACGTGGCAGACCGTGGTGCGGCTGCTCGATCTGCGCATCTCGGGCGGCCTGCTTGGCGGGCGCAAGGTGATCCAGCTATTCGCCGACAAATTCGCCGGCCGCTCGATCGCGCAACTGCACATGCCGTTCGCGGCGGTCGCGACCGAACTCGACACCGGCCGCGAAATCTGGCTGCAGGACGGCAGCACGATCGACTCGGTGCGCGCATCCATTGCGATTCCGGGCATCTTCACGCCGGTATGGCACAACGGCGTGTGGCTCGTCGACGGCGGGCTCAGCAATCCGGTGCCGGTGTCGGTCGCGCGGGGCATGCGCGCGGACTGCGTGATCGCGATCGATCTGAACAACGACATCCTGAACGGCCGCGATTTCGGCGGCCCGGTCATTCAAACGCCCGCGCTCGATCCCACCGCACCGCCGCCCGTCGCGCTGCGCCGCAACGGCAAGCCATGGCCGCGCTGGCTCGCGCCGGCGGAGGCGAGCGCCACCGACGACGTGCGCGTGCCGCCGAAGCCAAGCGCGCAGGTGCCGTCGATGCTGAGCTCGATCGCGCAAAGCATCGACATCATGCAGGTGCGCATCACGCGCAGCCGGCTCGCTGGCGAACCGGCCGATATCCTGATCCAGCCGCGTCTCGGCGGCATGGGCATCTTCGATTTTCATCGCGCGGCGCCAGCCATCGAGGAAGGGCGCGAGGCGGTCGAGCAGATGCTGCCGGCGATTCGCGCGCGGCTCGGGCTCGACTGAGCGCGAGCTGTCAGGCGTCGGAGCCGGCGTGAACGCGCTGATGCAACGGCGCGACGCGATCGGGCGGTGCCACCGCCGTCGGCGCGGCCTATCGAAAAAGCGACCCGAAACTTGCGAAATCGCCGCACGGCCAGGCGCGCGCGGCGCGCCCGACAACACGATAACCCCCGTGAAACCAAGCGCTACGAGGGTTCCGTCGTGCGTCGAAGTGTCATGTTGCGTCGCAGCAAACCACCCGCTGGGTATTTGAGAAATTGATTTCAGCTTGCGAGACTCCGCGCCATGCCGGAGCAGCGAGCAGCCCATGAAGCCGCCGCCATCCGCGCCAATTCTACGAACCTGGATGGAGACACGCGTGTTCCTATACGGCTTTGGTCCCGTGCTGCTCGCCGGCACGCTCCAGACGATCGAGCTGTCCGTTCTGTCGCTGGCGGCCGCTGTGTTGCTCGGCCTCGCGGGCGCGGCGGCGAAACTCTCGTTCAACCGGCCCTTGCGGGTCGTCGCGACCGGCTACACGACGCTGATCCGCTCGGTGCCCGACCTCGTGCTGATGCTGCTGCTGTTCTACAGCATCCAGATCTGGCTCAATGATCTGACCGACATGTTCAGCATCGAGCAGATCGACATCGATCCGTTCGTGGCCGGCGTGCTGACGCTCGGTTTCATCTACGGCGCGTATTTCACCGAGACGTTTCGCGGCGCCTTTCTCGCGGTGCCGCGCGGCCAGCTCGAAGCGGGCAGCGCGTACGGCATGAGCGGCGTGCGCGTGTTCACGCGCATCCTGTTCCCGCAGATGATGCGCTTCGCGCTGCCCGGCATCGGCAACAACTGGCAGGTGCTCGTGAAGGCCACCGCGCTCGTGTCGATCATCGGTCTCGCCGACGTCGTCAAGGCCGCGCAGGACGCGGGCAAGAGTACCTTCAACATGTTCTTCTTCATCCTCGTCGCCGCGCTGATCTATCTGGCGATCACCACCGTATCGAACCTCGTGCTGATCTGGCTGAACCGCCGCTATTCGATCGGCGTGCGACACGCGGAGCTCTGAGCGTCATGATCGACATCCTCAATCAATTCTGGAAGGCGTATCTGTTCTGGGACGGGCAACGCCTGTCGGGTCTCGCGGTCACGCTGTGGCTGCTGGTCGCGTCGATCGCGATCGGCTTCGTGTGCGCCGTGCCGCTCGCGGTCGCGCGCGTGTCGAAGAAGCGCTGGCTGTCGACGCCGGTACGTCTGTACACCTACGTATTTCGCGGCACGCCGCTCTACGTCCAGCTGCTGTTGATCTACACCGGCGTGTACAGTCTCGCGTTCGTGCGTTCGCACAGTCTGCTCGACGCGTTCTTTCGCAGCGGCTTTCACTGTGCGATCCTCGCGTTCGCCTTGAACACCTGCGCGTACACGACCGAGATTTTCGCGGGCGCGATCCGCTCGACCTCGCACGGCGAAGTCGAGGCGGCGCGTGCCTACGGCATGAGCGCGTTCACGATGTACTGGCGCATTGTGATACCGTCCGCGCTGCGCCGCGCGTTGCCGTTGTACAGTAACGAAGTGATCCTGATGCTGCATGCGACGACGGTCGCGTTCACGGCCACGGTGCCCGACATCCTGAAGGTCGCGCGCGACGCGAACTCGGCGACCTACCAGTCGTTCAACGCGTTCGGGCTCGCGGCGCTGATTTATCTCGTGGTGTCGTTCGCGCTCGTCGCGCTGTTCCGGCGCGCCGAGCGTCGCTGGCTCGCGCATCTCGCGGTGCGCACGCACTGAGCGCGCGTTGACGACATAGCATCGGGCGCCTCGAGCTTCGGCAGGGCGGCGTCCGCACCAGACCGATCCGTATTCTCACTGGGAGAGCATCTTGCTCCATACCACTCAAACCGAAGCTTGCAAGCTCGCCGTACAGGACATCCACAAGAGCTACGGCGACAACGAAGTGCTCAAGGGCGTGTCGCTCAACGCGAACAAGGGCGACGTGATCAGCATCATCGGCGCGAGCGGCTCGGGCAAGAGCACTTTCCTGCGTTGCATCAATTTTCTCGAGCGGCCGAACGCCGGGCAGATCATCGTCGACGGCGAAGCGGTCAAGACGAAGACCGATCGCGCCGGCAATCTCGAAGTCGCCGATCACAAGCAGCTTCAGCGCATCCGCACGAAGCTCGCGATGGTGTTCCAGCACTTCAACCTGTGGGCGCACATGAACGTGCTCGAGAACGTGATCGAAGCGCCGATTCATGTGCTCGGTCTGAAGCGCAAGGAGGCCGAGGACCGGGCGCGCGAGTATCTGGAGAAGGTCGGGCTCGCGCCGCGTCTCGAGAAGCAGTATCCGTCGCATCTGTCGGGCGGCCAGCAGCAGCGTGTCGCGATCGCGCGCGCGCTCGCGATGGACCCGGACGTGATGCTGTTCGACGAACCGACCTCCGCGCTCGACCCCGAACTGGTCGGCGAAGTGCTGAAGGTGATGCAGAAGCTCGCCGAGGAAGGCCGCACGATGATCGTCGTCACGCACGAAATGGGCTTCGCGCGCAATGTGTCGAACCATGTGATGTTCCTGCACCAGGGCCGCACCGAGGAGGAGGGCAATCCCGCCGAGGTGCTGAGCGCGCCGCGCAGCGAGCGCCTGAAGCAGTTCCTGTCCGGCAGCCTCAAGTAACGCGCGGCTCGTTCGTTTTCACTGACAAGCAATGGCCCGCACGTCCAGCCCGGCTCGCACGACGCAGGTCGCGATCGTCGCACTGCCGCCCGTGTCGATGTCGGGCGTCGGGCCGATCGTCGACGCGCTCAGTCTCGCCAATGAAATCGACGGCCGTGCGCTGTATCGCGTGCAGGTGTGTTCGTGGGACGGCCGCGCGGTGCCGCTCGCGGGCGGCGCGCAATGGCCGGCCGATGCCGCGTTCGGCGACGCGATCGCGTGTGACTGGCTGATCATCGTCAGCGAGCGGTTCCAGCAGTTCGCCGACTACCGGCTGTTTCTCGCGAGCCTCGCGCGCGTCGGTCAGCGCACGCCGCTCGTCACCGGTATCCACCACGGCGTGTGGTGGCTCGCGATGGCGGGGCAGCTGTCCGGCTATCGCGTCAGCGTGAACTGGGAAACCTATCAGCAGTTCTCTGAACAGTTCGAACGCTCGATCGTCACGCAGCAGATCTTCGAAATCGATCGCGATCGCGCGACCTGCGCGGGCGGCCAGGCGACCGTCGACTTCATGCTCGCGATGATCGGCCGCGAGCACGGGCCCGAACTCGCGGAGCGCATCGCCGATACGCTCGGCGTAGGCGTGCTGCGCGCGGGCGAGGAGCGTCAGCGCATTCCGTTCGTGACCGCGCCGGGCGAGCGCCACCCGCGCCTGAACGACGCGCTGCTGCTGATGGAAGCCAATATCGAGGACCCGCTGACCACCGATGAAATCGCCGGCTTCGTCGGCGTCTCGCGGCGGCAGCTCGAGCGCCTGTTTCGCCAGTATCTCGGCTCGATGCCGTCCAAATACTATCTGGGGCTGCGGCTGTCGAAGGCGCGCACGCAATTGCAGCGCACCAGCAAATCCGTCGTGCAGATCAGCCTCGCATGCGGGTTTGCGTCGGCGGCGCACTTTTCGAATGCGTATCGGGAGCGCTTCGGCGTCACCCCGCGCGAGGATCGCCGCAACTGGATCGACCGCCAGAGCGGCGCGCACGGCGGCGCGAGCGAGCCGCGGCCGGCCGCGCTGATCGAGCGGCCCGAGCTTGATTGATGCAAGCCATCTGAAAGCGAAACCGCGGCAAGTTCAGCGCAAAGCTCGACAGCCGCGACGCGCGGAACCTCATAGAAAGCGTCGCGTATGCGCAAGACGTGCCGCGCGCGGTTTCCTACACTAGCTGTATTACCTGTCACCCGTAAAAGGAATTGCCATGAACGACCTGACTGTGACACGCGAGACCTTCGACGAAGTCATGGTGCCGGTGTTTGCCCCCGCCGCCTTCGTACCGGATCGCGGTCTCGGCTCGCGCGTGTGGGACACGCAAGGCCGCGACTATATCGACTTCGCCGGCGGCATCGCCGTCACCGCGCTCGGTCATGCGCATCCCGAGCTGCTGAAGGTATTGCATGAGCAGGGCGGCAAGCTGTGGCACATCGGCAATGGCTACACGAACGAGCCGGTGCTGCGCCTCGCGAAGCGCCTCGAAAGCCTCACGTTCGCCGACCGCGCGTTCTTCGCGAATTCGGGCGCCGAGGCGAACGAGGCCGCGCTGAAGCTCGCGCGCCGGGTCGCGTTCGACCGTCACGGCGCGCAGAAAGATGAAATCATTTCGTTCGCCCAGTCGTTCCACGGCCGCACGCTGTTCACCGTCAGCGTCGGTGGCCAGCCGAAGTACTCGGAAGGCTTCGGCCCGGTGCCGGCCGGCATCACGCATCTGCCGTACAACGACATCGAAGCGGCGAAGAAGGCGATCGGCGCGCAGACCTGCGCGGTGATCGTCGAGCCGATCCAGGGCGAGGGCGGCGTGATCCCGGCCGATCCGGCGTTCCTGAAGGCGCTGCGCGAAGCGTGCGACCAGCACAACGCGCTGCTGATTTTCGATGAAGTGCAAACCGGCGTGGGCCGCAGCGGCTTCTTCTACGCGTACCAGGACACCGGCGTGACGCCGGACATCCTGACCACCGCGAAGGCGCTCGGCAACGGCTTCCCGATCGGCGCGATGCTGACCACCAAAGAGCTCGCCGCGCACTTCAAGGTCGGCGTGCACGGCACGACTTACGGCGGCAATCCGCTCGGCTCGGCGATCGCGGAAAAAGTGGTCGAACTCGTCAGCGACCCGAAGCTGCTCGAAGGCGTACGCTCGCGCAGCGAAGTGCTCAAGGGTCATCTCGCGAAACTGAACGAGCGCTTCGGGCTATTTACCGAAGTGCGTGGCAAGGGTCTCCTGATCGGCGCCGAACTGAACGACACGTTCCGGGGCCGCGCGAAGGACTTCGTCACCGCGGCTGGCCAGCACGGCGTGATCATGCTGATGGCGGGTCCGGACGTGCTGCGCTTCGTGCCGTCGCTGATCATGCCGCTCGACGACATGGCCGCAGGTTTCGCGCGCCTCGAGACGGCCTTCGGCGAACTCGTCGGCGCGAACGCGCAGGCGGCGTCGCATTGATGTTCAGGCAGTCCCGCACGCCCACGCTGATGCAGCGGATCATGCGTCACATTCAACAGGAACGATGATGCTCTTCGTACGTCCAGGCCGCCTTGCCGATCTCGATGCGCTCGAGCATATGGCGCGCACCGCGCAGCCGGTGCTGCATTCCCTGCCGCACGACCGGCGCGCGCTCGAAGCGCGGGTCGCGTTGTCGGAAGACTCGTTTCGCGCGGAGGTCGATTTTCCGGGCGAGGAGTTTTATCTGTTCGTGCTCGAAGACTCGGAGACCGGCAAGCTGATGGGCACCGCGAGCATCGTCGCGGCGGCCGGTTACGCGGACCCCTTCTACGTGTTTCGCAACGACGCGCTGATTCATGCGTCGCGCGAACTGCACGTGAATCGCAAGATTCACGCGCTGACGATGTCGCACGAGCTGACCGGCAAGAGCCGGCTCGCGGGCTACTACATCGACCCGTCGCTGCGCGGCGACGCGGCCGCGCAACTGATGTCGCGCGCGCGGATGATGTACATCGCCGCGAATCGCAAGCGCTTCACGCCCGAGGTGTTCTCGCTGCTGCTCGGCGTGACCGACGAAAACGGTGTATCGCCGTTCTGGGAAGCGGTGGGGCGCAAGTTTTTTGGCCGCAATTTCGCCGACATCGAAGTCGAATCGGGCGGCCGTAGCCGCACCTTCATCGCCGAAGTGATGCCGACCTATCCCGTGTATGTCCCGCTGTTGCCCGAGGCGGCCCAGCGCGTGCTCGGCGAGCCGGACGCGAACGCGCTGCTCGCCTACGAGATTCACCTCGAGGAAGGCTTCGAGACGGATCGCTACGTCGACATCTTCGACGCGGGTCCGGTACTGACCGCGCTGTTGGATCGCAGTGTCAGCGTGAAGTACAACGAAACGCGCGTCGTGCGCGAGGCCCCCGCGACGCACGGCGCAACGTACCTGATCGCGCACAACGGCGCCGCCGGCGAGTTCCGTTGCGTGCTCGGCGATCTCGCGCCCGGCAAGGAGTCGGGCGCCGGGTTGTCACAGGCGGCGCGCGCCGCGCTCGGCGTACGGGAAGGCGATGCGGTGCGCTGCGTGCCGCTGCATCAGCCGCAGGATGAACCATCGGGAGAAGCGCAATGATCGTCGTTCGCGTAGTACAACGAGGCGATGTGGATGCGCTGATGCGGCTCGCGCAGGAAACCGGACCGGGCCTGACCACCTTCAAACCGGATCGCGATGCGCTCGCGGCGCGTGTCGAGCGTGCGCGGCGCACGATGGAAGATCAGGCCGCGCCGCACGAGGCCGGTTATTTCTTCGTGATGGAAGACACCGCGACCGGCGACGTGGCCGGCGTCTGCGGTATCGAAACGGCGGTGGGTCTGCAGCAGCCGTTCTACAACTATCGCGTGAGCACGGTCGTGCACGCGAGCCAGGATCTCGGCATCTGGACGCGCATGCACGCGCTGAACATCTCGCACGACCTCACCGGTTATGCGGAAGTGTGCTCGCTGTTCCTGAGCCCGCGTTATCGCACGAGCGGCGTCGGCGGCTTGCTGTCGCGCTCGCGCTTCATGTTTCTCGCGCAGTTTCGCGAGCGTTTTCCGCAGCGTCTGTGCGCGGAGTTGCGCGGCCATTTCGACGAGCAGGGCACGTCGCCGTTCTGGCGCGCGGTCGGCTCGCATTTTTACCAGATCGATTTCAACGCGGCCGACTATCTGAGCTCGCACGGCCGCAAGGCGTTTCTCGCCGAGCTGATGCCGCGCTATCCGGTGTACGTCGAACTGTTGCCGGAAGAGGCGCAGCGCTGCGTCGGCCTCACGCATAACGACACGATTCCCGCGCGCCGCATGCTCGAAGCCGAAGGGCTGCGCTATGAGAATCACGTCGATATTTTCGACGCGGGTCCGGTGCTCGAATGCCATATCGCCGATTTGCGCACGGTGCGCGAAAGCGTGCTGGTGGCGGCTGAAATTGGCGAGGCAGCGGAGCAAGCCGCGCAGGACGGGCCGAAGTCGATGGTATCGAATACATCGCTCGGCGATTTTCGCGTTGGCGTCGTGGCGGACGTGCCGCGCAACGGTGTGTGCCGCCTGAGCGCGGCCGAGGCCGACGCGCTTCGCGTGCAGGCAGGCGATCCGCTGCGGGTGCTGCCGTTGAAACACAAACAAGGACGATCATGAGCGAGCTTTTCATCGACGGCGAATGGGCCGCCGGCACAGGACCCGTATTCGCATCGCGCAATCCCGGCACGGGCGCGGTGGTGTGGCAAGGCAACAGCGCGTCGGCGGACGAGGTCGATCGCGCGGTACGTAGCGCGCGCCGCGCGTTCGCCGCGTGGTCGGCGCTGACGCTCGACGAGCGCTGCGCGGTGGTGCGCCGCTTCGCCGCGCTCGTGACAGAGCGCAAGGAAGCGCTCGCCGAAGCGATCGGCCGCGAGACCGGCAAGCCGCTGTGGGAAGCGCGCACCGAAGCGGGCTCGATGGCCGCGAAGGTCGAGATCTCGATTCAGTCCTACAACGAACGCACCGGCGAAAAGCGCTCGGCGATGGCCGACGGCACCGCGGTGCTGCGGCATCGTCCGCATGGCGTGGTGGCGGTGTTCGGGCCGTACAACTTCCCGGGCCATCTGCCGAACGGGCATATCGTGCCCGCGCTGATCGCCGGTAATGCGGTCGTGTTCAAGCCGTCCGAACTCGCGCCCGGCGTCGCGGCGCTGACCGTGCAGATCTGGCGCGACGCGGGGCTGCCTGCCGGCGTGCTGAATCTCGTACAGGGTGAGAAGGACACCGGCATCGCGCTCGCGAATCACCGGCAGATCGACGGACTATTCTTCACCGGTAGTTCGGATACCGGAACATTGCTGCACAAACAGTTCGGCGGACGGCCGGAGATCGTGCTCGCGCTCGAAATGGGCGGCAACAATCCGCTCGTGATCGGCCCGGTCGCGGACCTCGACGCCGCCGTGCACCACACGATTCAATCGGCGTTTCTGTCGGCGGGGCAGCGCTGCACGTGCGCGCGCCGCATCTTCGTGCCCGACGATGCGTTCGGCGAGCGTTTCCTCGCGCGCCTGACGGAAGTGACCGCGCGCATCGGCGTCGGTGAATACAACGCCAAGCCGCAGCCGTTCATGGGCGCCGTGGTGTCGGCGCGCGCGGCCTCGCGTTTGATCGGCGCGCAGGAGCGTCTGCTCGCGAGCGGCGCGAAGGCTCAGCTGAAAATGGAGCAGCGCGATCCGCAACTCGGCTTCGTCACGCCCGCGATCCTCGACGTGACCGACGTAAAGGACCTGCCCGACGAGGAGCACTTCGGTCCGCTCGCGCAGATCATCCGCTACCGCAATTTCGACGACGCGCTCGAACGGGCGAACGATACGGAGTTCGGTCTCTCGGCGGGCCTGCTCGCCGACGACGAAGCGCTGTGGACGCATTTCCAGCGCACGATTCGCGCGGGTATCGTCAACTGGAACCGGCCGACCAATGGCGCTTCTTCAGGAGCGCCGTTCGGCGGGCCGGGCCGCTCCGGCAATCATCGGCCGAGCGCGTACTATGCGGCCGACTACTGCGCATACCCAATGGCCTCGGTCGAGAGCGCGCAACTGACCATGCCCGCGAGCGTCTCGCCGGGCCTTCAATTCTAAGGATCGACGATGCTGCAAGCCACTGAAGCCAATTTCGACGGCCTGGTCGGCCCGACTCACAACTACGCGGGCTTGTCGTTCGGCAACGTCGCGTCGCAGAACAACGAGAAGTCGGTCGCGAATCCGAAGGCCGCCGCGCGCCAGGGTCTGCGCAAGATGAAGCAGCTGGCGGACCTCGGCTTTCATCAGGGCGTGCTGCCGCCGCAGGAGCGTCCGTCGATGCGTCTGTTGCGCGAGCTCGGTTTTTCCGGCGACGATGCTTCGGTGATCGCGCGCGTCGCGAACAACGCGCCCGAACTGCTCGCGGCGGCGAGTTCGGCCTCGGCGATGTGGACCGCAAACGCGGCGACGGTGAGCCCGTCCGCGGATACGCACGACGGCCGCGTGCATTTCACGCCGGCCAATCTGTGCAGCAAGCTGCATCGCGCGATCGAACATGAGTCGACACGCCGCACGCTGCGCGCGATGTTCAGCGACACCGACCGCTTCGTCGTGCACGAGGCGCTGCCCGGCACGCCCGCGCTCGGCGACGAGGGCGCGGCGAATCACACGCGCTTTTGCGAGCAATACAATGCGCGCGGTGTCGAATTCTTCGTGTATGGCCGCAGCGAGTATCGTCGCGGGCCGGAACCGAAGCGCTATCCGGCGCGCCAGACGTTCGAGGCGAGCCGCGCGGTCGCGCATCGTCATGGCTTGCAGGAAGCGGCGACCGTGTACGCGCAGCAGAACCCTGAAGTGATCGACGCGGGTGTGTTCCATAACGACGTGATCGCGGTCGGCAATCGCAACACGCTGTTCTGCCATCAGCTCGCGTTCGTCGAGCAGCAGGCGGTGTACGACGAGCTGCGCGCGAAGCTCGCGAGCCTGCACGCAGGGTTCAACGTAATCGAAGTGCCCGACGCTCAGGTCAGCGTCGCCGATGCGGTGACGTCGTATCTGTTCAACAGCCAACTGCTGACTCGGCCCGATGGCAAACAGGTGCTGGTCGTGCCGCAGGAATGCCGCGAAAATCCGCGGGTGGCCGCGTATCTGGATGAGCTGACTGCGCACAGCGGTCCGATCGACGAAGTGCTCGTGTTCGATCTGCGCGAGAGCATGAAGAACGGTGGCGGGCCCGCATGTCTGCGTCTGCGCGTCGTACTCGACGACACCGAACGCGCCGCGGTCGCGCCGGGTGTGTGGCTCGACGACACGCTGTTCGGCCGTCTCGATGCGTGGATCGAAACGCACTACCGCGATCGTCTCGCACCCGCCGATCTCACCGATCCGAAGCTGCTGGTCGAGTCGCGCTCCGCGCTCGATGAGCTGACGCAAATCCTCGCTCTGGGCTCGCTGTATGACTTCCAGCGCTGAGCACCCGATGGCGGCCCCGAGCGCGATGCTCGACGATTTTCTCGCGTGGACGCTCGCGGGGTCCCGGCCTGCCGCGCAGCAAGCGCAAGGCACGTGTGCGAACGGCGTGCGCTGGACGTGGCAGGGCGACGGTATCCTCGTCATCGAGCCCGCGGAGCAGCACGCGGACATCCGTAGCGTGCTCGTGTCGGCCGGCGTGCATGGCGACGAAACCGCGCCGATCGAACTGCTGTCGCGCATCGTCGCCGATATCGCGCAGGGCCGCGCCGTGCTTGCATGCCGGTTGCTGGTGATTCTCGGCAACATCGAGGCGATGCGCGACGGCGGCCGCTATCGCGACGACGATCTGAACCGGCTGTTCAGCGGCCGTCATCTGCAACTGCCGCACAGTCATGAGGCGCCGCGCGCGGCCGCGCTCGAACAGGCCGCGACGCGCTTTTTCGCCGACGCGTCCGCCGCGCCCGGCGCGCGCTGGCATATCGACATGCATACGGCGATCCGCGCGTCGGTGTTCGAGCGCTTCGCGCTGTTGCCGCATACCGGCAAGCCGTTTTCGCGCGCGATGTTCGAATGGCTCGGCGACGCGCGTATCAGCGCGGTGCTGCTGCACACGACGAAGGGCAACACCTATACGCACTTCACCGCGCAAGCGTGCGGCGCTGCTGCGTGCACGCTCGAACTCGGCAAGGTGCGGCCGTTCGGCGAGAACGACCTGACACGCTTCGAGGGCGCGGATCTCGCGGTGCGCGCGCTGCTGGCCGGCACGCGAGCGGGTTCGCGAGCCAACACGCAAGCCGACGCGCAAGCCGCTCTGCCGCGTGTGTTCACCGTCGTCGATCAACTGACCAAGCAAAGCGACGCATTCGAACTGCTGCTCGCGCCGGACGTACCGAACTTCACGCCGCTCATAAAGGGCAGCTTGCTGGCGCGCGACGGCGACTATCAATACACGGTGCAGCGCGACGAAGAGCGCATCGTGTTTCCGAACCCGACGGTCAAGCCCGGCCTGCGCGCCGGTCTGCTCGTCGTCGACACCACCGCCGATACGCTGCCCAGGCTTGTCTAGACAGGGTCCATGTACAATCGCGGGCTTCGCGGCTGTCGCATCTACGGGTCACGCCGGCCGCGCGAGTCCGAAGCGCGGCGCGCGTAATCCGCCTGTGCGCGCCGAATCGGCTCCGTTTCAGTCCACACCGTAAAGGAACATCCGTAATGAAGAAGTATTGGCCCAACCTGGCCGCGCTCGCGCTGGTCGCGACGGCGGTGTTGACGGCAGGCACCGCGTCGGCGGCTGAGATCAAGGAAGTGCGCTTCGGCGTCGAGGCGTCGTATGCGCCGTTCGAATCGAAGTCGCCCGCTGGCGAGTTGCAGGGCTTCGACATCGACGTCGGCAATGCCGTGTGCGCGAAGCTGAAGGCCAAATGCGTGTGGGTCGAGAACTCGTTCGACGGCCTGATCCCGGCGCTCGAAGCGCGCAAGTTCAGCGCGATCAACTCGGATATGACGATCACCGACCAGCGTCGCCAGGCGATCGACTTCACCGATCCGATCTACACGATCCCGAACCAGATGATCGCGAAGAAGGGCAGCGCTCTGCAGCCGACGCCCGCATCGCTGAAGGGCAAGCACGTCGGCGTGCTGCAGGGCACGATCCAGGAAACCTATGCGAAGGCGCGCTGGGCGCCGGCCGGGGTCGACGTCGTGCCCTATCAGACGCAGGACCAGATCTACGCGGACCTCGCGTCGGGCCGTCTCGATGCGTCGTTCCAGGACGCCGAAGCGGCATCGAAGGGCTTTCTGAAGAAGCCGCAGGGCGCGGGCTTCGAGTTCGCCGGTCCGGCCGTCAGCGACGACAAGCTGCTCGGCGCGGGTGTCGGCTACGGCGTGCGCAAGAACGACAAGGTACTGAAGGATGCGCTGAACGGCGCGTTGAAGGAGCTGAAGGCGGATGGCACCATCGACCGCCTCGCCGCCAAATACTTCGACGTTAAAGTCGTGCTGAAGTAACGATGCATCGAAGTGTGCAAAACGGCCGCGCGTTGCGGCCGTTTTGCTTTCTGCACGCGTGTCGCAAACGTTCAGCAAATATTTCGAGATATTGCCTCGTAAGCCTGTTCGTGCCCAATGACGCTGCGATAAAATTGCGACGCACACTGCCGCGCGCGACGGAGCTTGCAACGTCACAGAAACGCGCCAACGTGCAGCGAAAAACAGAACATAGCGGCCAGGCGCCAGCGGCGCCGAGCGGGGGACTGGAATGACCACCATCGCAATCGAGACTCTGAGCCACAGCGGCACGACCGACGACGCGTCGCTCACCGCCAGCTACGCAAGGCAGCCCATTCTGAATCGGGACGGCATGCTGTGCGGCTATGAGATCAAGGTGCGTGCGCCCGAGCTGCCGCTCGCCGACGCGGACCTCACCGCCCCGCAAGCCAATACCGATCTCCCTCCCGAAACCGACGCGTTGCCGGGCCGCGCGCCCACGCCGGTGCAACGCGTCGCGCGCGCGATCGCGCGCGGGCTCGTGCAAGGCGACGTGCGCGGCGCGCTGACCGGCCATCCGGCCTACGTCGACGTGAGCCGCGAGCTGCTGCTCGACGACGCGATCCTGAGACTGCCCGCCGAGCGCTTCATGCTCGAGCTGCCTTCATCGCTCGAAGTCGACGACGCGTTGATCGCGCGTGTCGTGTATCTGCATGGCCGCCGCTACCGCTTCGCGCTCGACGACGTCACGCAGCCCAACGAGACTTTCGCGAAGCTGCTGCCGTACGCCGAAGTCGTCAAGATCGACGTCACGCGCACACCGCGCGCGCTGCTGCCGAAGCTCGCGAGCGTGCTGAAGTCGGCTGGCAAGCTGCTGCTCGCATCAGGTGTCGATGCGCAGGCCGACTTCGAAACGTTGCACGAGCTCGGCTTCGACCGCTTCCAGGGTTATTACTTCGCGCGCGCGCAAAGCTCGGCGACGCGCCGCGTCAGCGCGCCGCGCCACGCGCTGCTCAATCTGCTGCAACTGCTCGCGGGCGACCCGACGGTCGCGCAGCTCGAAGCCGAGCTGAAGCTGAACCCGGTGCTCGTCATGCATCTGATGAAGCTCGCGAATTCGAGCGGCCTCGCGGTCGGTCACAAGGTGACGACGCTGCGCGACGCGATCAACGCGACCGGCACCGACCGCATCGCGCGCTGGACGCAGCTGCTGCTCTACGCAGACGGCCGCAAGGTCGCGCTGGAGGACGATCCGCTGCTGCAACTCGCGGCCGCGCGCGCGCGCTTCATGGAACTCGCGATCGAGCGCATGCCCGAGGCGGGCCGCGACGAAGCCGATGCGGCCTTCCTGACCGGTGTGTTTTCGTTCGTCGATGCGGTGTTCGGCGGCTCGCTCGAAAATACGTTGAACATCCTTACGCTGTCGCGACCGATCCAGGCCGCAATCCTGCATCGCGAGGGCAGGCTGGGTCTGCTGTTGAGCGCGGTCGAAGCGCTCGAAGGCGGCGCATGGGAGCGCGTCGCCACGCTATGCGAGCGTCTTGCTCCATTGACCGTGGAAGAGGTGGCGCAGATGGGTCTCGCGGCCGGCGCATGGGCCGGCGTCGCGGATCGCAGCGCGGAAGGGCTCGAGCGGATCGAGGATTGAGTGGGGTAAAAGCCCCACACGGTGCCCGGATAAAATCGTTTGCGGGCAAACACGGAAAGGATCGAAGTGAAGCGGCGTGATCAACGATCACGCCAGGTCTTCACATCGTCTCCATTTCCCGCATCTGCCCCTGGCCGAAAAAACGTCCTAACTCCCGTGCCAGTTCGTTGAGCACGCTCATCTCCTTCTGCGAGATGCGGCGCGCCTCCTGCGTATGCGACCAGTCGCCGTAGAGCAGCGCGACCGTCTGATCGGTTTCGTCGACGATCGGCAGCAGCACGAACGCGCGCGCGTCGTCGAACGAGCGCCGGAACCACTCGGGCAGCCGCGCGACCATCTTCGGATCGCGCGCATTCTCGATGAAGATGCCCACCGAGTTCGCGATCGCGAGATGAAATACGTCGGGTTCGAACGCGGTGCTGAACGAGAGCCGCGGCAGCGCCGCGTCGATCTTCGGCCCGAAGCCGAGACGCGCCTTGAACGTGCCGCTGCTGTGCTTGACGTACACCACGGTGCGCGAGAAGCCGAGCGCCGCGAGCACGGTCTCGGCGGCCATCGCGAGCGTCGGTGCGAGCGGGCTGCCCTCGGGCAGGCCGCGCAGATCCTTCACCCCGATCTCGATGCGCGCCTCGGGTGTGAGCGCCTCGCGCGCGATCGCATCGGCATTCGCGCGCAACTCGACGATCTCGCGCATCACGCTGTCGCCGCCATCCTCACGCGATAGCGCGACGCTCATCTGCAGCAGCACCTCGGGGTCGGTGTTCAGCGCGCCGCTGTACTCGTGCGCAAGCTCGCCGATGCGTGCCTCGCGCTCCCCCTCGGGCATGTTCTGCTGGGTGAGCACGTCGGCGACCGCGGTCGAGTAATTGGTGATCGCGCGCAGCCACTGCACCTGGCGCGGTTGCGTCACATCCTCCGGATCGAACTCGCCCATGCCCGAGCGGATCGTGTCAGGCAGGCGCCAGCGCACCGCGGCTTCGGCGCCGATTTCATCGAACGTCACGCCGAGCACGAGCACGCACGCATCGGTTTCGAGTGCGCCGCCGTCGATATGGCGGCGAATCTGGTCCCATTCGGCGTCGAGATAGAACACGACCAGCAGCTTGCCGATCTGCCGCATCAGCGTGCAGACCACCGCTTCCTCGCCGGCGCGCAGGTCGCCGCGCTCGGTCAGCTTGCGCGCGACGCAGCCCGACAGCAGCGTGCGGTTCAGTTCGAGTTTCGCGTCGATGCGGCGCGGCGCGCTTTGATGAAAGTGATCGACGATCTTCAGACCGACGACCAGATGGCCGACCGCATCCATGCCGAGCACCATCAGCGCGCGCGACACGGTCGTGATGTTGCCGCCGAACGCGATGTACATCGCCGAGTTCGCGAGGCGCAGCACCTTCTGGGTGAGCGCGAAGTCCGACAGCACCACTTGCACGAGGCCGGTGAAGTCGAGGTCGTCGTTGGTCACTGCCGCCATGGTGGTGCGCAGCGATTGCGACAGCATAGGGAAATCGCCGCGCTCGCTCATTCGCGTCCAGAGCCGGTCGAGCACTGCCGCCTTTACCATGTGAGTCCCGCAAAAGCCATACGTGTTCCAGTGAATGCCATGCCGGTCGTGAGCCGGCTTGTTGCGCTGCCTGGGCGTCGTGTCTGCATCGCCCGTTACGCGCCGTGCAACTGAAGCTCGCGCGATTCGAAGCGCTGCGCGAGTTCCTCGGACGGCAGCGCCTTGCAAACGAGCCAGCCCTGAATGTGATCGCAGCCCATCTCGGTGAGCAACGCGCGTTGCGCTTCCGTTTCGACGCCCTCGGCTACCAGTTCGAGGTCGAGCGTCTGCGCAAGGCCGACGACAGCGCTAACGATTGCCTGATCGTTTCGCGAGGTTAGCAGATTCTCCACGAAACTCCGGTCGATCTTCAGCTTCGCGAGCGGAAAACGCTGCAGGTACGCGAGGCTCGAATAGCCGGTGCCGAAGTCGTCGACGGCGAAGCGGATGCCCATCGCGGTCAGCTCTTCGAGCAAGCCTTTCGCGTGCGCCGGATCGTGCATCAGCAGACTTTCGGTGATCTCGAAGACGAGGCGGCGCGGATCGATGCCGGTCAACTCGATCGCCTCGCGCACCGAGTCCTTGAAGCGCGGATCGCGAAACTGCTGCGGCGACACGTTGACGGCCACGTACTGTAGCGAGATGCCCTTCGCGTCCCACTGGATCAGTTGCATGCACGCGACCTTCAGCACCCAGTTGCCGAGAAAGTTGATGAGCCCGATCGACTCCGCGAGCGGAATGAACATCGACGGCGGCACGAGGCCATGCACCGGATGCGTCCAGCGAATCAACGCCTCGACACCGACCACGCCCCGCGTGCGGCTGCTCGTGATCGGCTGGAAGTGTAGGGAAAACTCGCCGTTGCGTACGCCGTCGTAGAGGTCGGCCTCGAGCTTGAGGCGCTCGGCGTCGGCCGGGTTGTCGTCGGGTACGTAGAACGCCAGCGTGTTGCCGCCCGCGGCCTTCGCCTGCAACAGCGCGTGGTCGGCCCAGCGCAGCAGGTGCGTGTCGTGGCCGCCGGTGTCGTTGGCGTGGCGCACGTCCGGGTACAGCGCGATGCCGATGCTGGCCGACAGGTGCACCTGCTGACCCTTGAACACGTACGGCTGCTGGATCGCGGTCAACAGACGCCGCGCCAGCGCTTCGGCGGCCGCCGCCGCGTCGGTGCGGCTCGCGGCAGGCTTCACGAGGATCGCGAACTCGTCGCTGGCGACGCGCGCGATCGTTTCGTTCGGGCTCGTCATGTTCAACAGCCGCCGCGACGTGTCGCGCAGCATCTCGTCGCCGGCGTCGTAGCCGAGTGCGCGGTTCACGCGCTGATAGTCGTCGAGATCGAGCAGCAAGAGCGCGACCGGCGTGCCGTGCGCGTCGGCCTTCTGTTGCGCGTCGAGCAACGCGTGCAGCAAGCCCGACTGGTTCGGCAGGCTGGTCAGCCGGTCCAGATGCAGCGCCTGGGTCAGGCGCTCTTCGGTGGCGCGCCACGACGACACGTCGAAGCCGGCGATCGCGTAGCCGTCGACGCCGTCGTGGCTGCTGCGCACGACCCGCAGCTCGACCGTGATCGGATAGGTCAGCGACTTGACGAGCCCGAGCGTCGCTTTCTCGATGTTGCCCGAGGCCGCCGCGAGCTTGAGCAGCGCGTCGAGGCGCGGCACGTCGGCGGGCGCGACCAGATCGTGCAGCGTCGCGGTTTTCAGGTATTCGCGGTGATAGCCGATGAAGCGCAGGCTCGCGTCGGACACGTAGATGAAGCGCAGCGCATCGTCGACGTGCGCGAGCAGATCGACCGCGCCGACCACCTGTTCCAGTGGGGGCGGGCGGTTCGCGCTGCTCGGCTGGTCGTCGTCCTCGCGCCGGCCGAACGCCCACAGCCGGTCGATGACCGTGCGCAAGGAGCCCCGGCGGGGCGCGGTGATCGTGTTCGCTTCCATGTTTGTCGCTGGCAACCTGGGTTCGTCCGCAGGCGGGGCTGCTTGTCCGCCGCTCCGGGCGGCCAGGAGATAGCAGGCCGCCCCATCAGAACGAGATAACGACGCATGCGGGGAAATCTTTAGCGGCCCGTGGAGAAAAACATCTGGTAAGGAGAAGCCCGGCGCCGTCGCCGGGACGATTCGGTTAAAGTGACGTCGCCTCGCGGCCGTTAATACGGCGAATCCCCTTTATTTGGCGACGCTGATGACGTCGCGCTGCATAGACTTTCCGAACCTTGCACTGATGATCCATGTCCGAACGCCCCGTCGTCAGGTCCGCCAGAGCCCCACGGCCCGTCCCGCGGGACGTCGAGGTGCGTGATGTCCTCGCCGGCGCGTCGGCCGGCTATCGTGAGCACGGGGAGCTGGACGCTGCCCCACAGTACGTCTATGTCGGCCGCCAGCCGATTCTCGATCGCCATGGCGCGCTTCACGCCTACGAGCTGCTGTTCCGTGCCGGAACGTACAACTACGCCGAAATCAGCGACGACACGCAGGCCACCGCGCAGGTGGTCGCGCGCACGATCGGCGGAATCGGCGTACCCGCCGTGCTCGGCCAGCATCGCGGCTTCGTCAATATCGATCGCGCGCTGCTCTTTAGCGACATCGTCCATCTGATGCCGCCCGAGCGCTTCGTGCTCGAAATCCTCGAAACCGTGCGCTACGACGCCTCGCTCGCGCGTCGTCTCGGCGAGTTGCGCGGCGCCGGCTTCCAGGTCGCGCTCGACGACGTGCACGATCTGTCCGACGAGCTGAGCGCGATGCTGCCGTACGCCGACATCGTCAAGATCGATTTCGTGCAGACGCCGCGCCGCGCCGTCGCGCAGCTCGCGTCGACGCTGCGCGGCCACGGCAAGACGCTGCTCGCCGAGAAGGTCGAGACGCGCGAGGACTTCGCGCTCGCCCACGAGCTCGGTTTCGATCTGTTCCAGGGCTACTTCTTCGCGCGGCCGCAGGTGCTGGCCGCGCCGCGCAACCGCTCGCTGCGTCCGGGCCTGCTGCGGCTGCTCGCGCTGCTGTCGCGCGACGCCGGCATCGTCGAGCTCGAGGCGGAGCTGAAGGTCAATCCGGGCGTGGTCGTGCAACTGCTGCGGCTCGTCAATTCGAGTGCATTCGGCCTCGGGCGCAACATCGCGTCGCTGCGCGAGGCGATCATCGCGACCGGCACGCGGCAGATCGCACGCTGGGCGCAACTGCTGCTGTACTCGGACACCGGCGAGTTGCCGTGGCGCGCCGATCCGCTCGTGCAACTGGCGGCGACGCGCTCGCGCTTCATGGAACTCGCCGCGAACTGGCTGCGTCCGGCCGACGGCGAATTCGCCGACGCCGCGTTCATGACCGGGATTTTTTCGCTCGTGCACATCGTGCTCGACAGCACGCCTGACGCGGTGCTCGAGAAACTCGGCCTGGCGCCGCAGATTCGCGACGCGATCGTCGCGCGCAAGGGCGAACTGGGCGCGCTGCTGCTGATCGCCGAGGTCGCGGGCGAGGGCGGCGACGCGGCGCCGGTCGCGACGGCGGCGGGCTTACACGCGCTGACGCCCGACGTGCTGTCGGAGCTGAACCTGTCGGCGGCGGCGTGGTTCGGCGCGCACGTGGCGGAATTGGGCGTTTGATGCGTCGAGCTCGCGCGCCGCACCCTTTCGATTCGCTTGTGATCCGGGCGACGACCCACGCCGCGTGCGCATCCGTGGTCCAATAGAAAGTTCAGCGACGGCCTGTGACGTCGGCCGAAGCTGTCTCCGATGGACCCGATCAATTGCGTGCGCTCACGCGTGGAGGAGCAGATGAAGACAAAACACATACCGGCGGTACTGGCCGCCGTCATGGCGTTCGGATTCGCAATGCATTCGCCGCTCGCCTCGGCAACCCTGAAGCCCGGCGATACGGCGCCGATGTTTACCGCCGAGGCCTCGCTCGGCGGCAAGACCTACACGTATTCGCTCGCCGACGAACTGAAGAAGGGCCCGGTCGTGCTGTACTTCTATCCGGCCGCGTTCACGAAGGGCTGCACGATCGAGGCGCACGATTTCGCCGATGCGGTCGACCAATACAAGAAGTACGGCGCGACGGTGATCGGCGTGTCGCACGACAACATCGATACGCTGACGAAGTTTTCGGTCAGCGAATGCCGCAGCAAATTCCCGGTCGCGGCCGACGCCGACGCGAAGGTGATCAATGCGTACGACGCGGCCATGCCGTTCAAGGCCGGCATGGCGAATCGCGTGTCGTACGTGATCTCGCCCGACGGCAAGATCATCTACGAGTACACGAGCCTGTCGCCCGACAAGCATGTCGAGAACACGCTGAACGCGCTCAAGGAGTGGTCGGCCGCGCATAAGGCGCAGTGAGGGGCCGAACGCGCCGTCGCGTTTGCCCGCGCTAGCCGACTAAAACCATTTGCCGGATGAGCTTGCGATGCCGATTGTCGTTGCGTTGATTGCGCTGATCGCGCTGGGGTACGGCGCGGTGCGTGCCTTTTATGCGCTGCAGGCCGCTTTCGGGCTGGCGGTGGCGGAGGGTGTGGCTGTGCTGGTTGCGTTGCTGATCGCCGGTGCGCTCGCGTACTGGCGGCAGCGGCGCCGCGAAGTCGCGCCGAACGTGCGCGACGGTGACTGGACGCACGAATTGAAGGGCAGTTGGGGCTCGGTGCGGCTCGCGGCGGCCAAGCGGCTCTGCGAGATTCGCGTCGGCGACCAGCAAGGCGCGTATATCTTCGCCGATCTGCTCGGCGCCGAAGCACAGGACCGCGACGCACAGGCGCGGCTCGCGCTGAAGGTCAAGGACTCGCGGCACGGCGAGTGGCTCGTGCCGATGTCGAACGAGCGGGCGGCGCGCCGATGGCAGCGGATTTTCTCGCTGGCCATCGAGCAGAAGCTGTGAGCGCCACCTTCACTACGTCATGACGACGTCGGCGCCGCGCCACCCGCGCGGCGTGCCTTTCTCGCCTCCCAGCGCACGCGGATGCGATCCATGTACAGATAGACGACCGGCGTCGTATAGAGCGTCAGCATCTGGCTGACGATCAGCCCGCCGACGATCGAAATACCGAGCGGCGCGCGCATCTCCGCGCCTTCGCCGCTGCCGAACGCGAGCGGCAACGCGCCGAGCAGCGCGGCGAAGGTGGTCATCATGATCGGCCGGAAGCGCAGCAGACAGGCCTGGTAGATCGCGTCGCGCGACGACATTCCCTTGCGCGACGCGTCGATCGCGAAGTCCACCATCATGATCGCGTTCTTCTTCACGATGCCGATCAGCAGGATCACACCGATCAGCGCGATGATGCTGAACTCGGTCTTGAACAGCAGCAGCGCGAGCAACGCGCCCACGCCCGCGGACGGCAGCGTCGACAGGATCGTCAGCGGGTGGATATAGCTCTCGTACAGGATGCCGAGCACGATGTACACCGCCGCGAGCGCGGCGAGGATCAGGATCGGCTGGTCGGACATCGACTGCTGGAACGCCTGCGCGGTGCCCTGGAAGCTGCCGTGAATGGTGGCGGGCATGCCGATCTCGGCCATCGTGTCGTAGATCGTCTGCGTGGCGGTGGACAGCGACACGCCCGGGGGCAGGTTGAACGAGATCGTCGAGGCGACGAACTGGCTCTGGTGATTGACCGATAGCGGCGTGGTGCCCGGCCCGAAGCTCGCGATCGCCGACAGCGGCACCATCGTCTCCTTCGCGGTCGACACCGCCGAGCCCGACGACGCGCTCGACTTGCCGCTCGCCGCGATGGAGTTGATGGCCTGATTGCGCGCGGAGTCGGCTGCGATGCTGGCCGCGCTCGTCGCGGTGGTGGCGGCCATGCCGCCGGTTGCCGCGCTCGTCGTGGTCGACGTGCTGGTCGCTCTGGACGTCACGGTGCCGGCCGGCGCGTTGGTGGTCTGCGCGCCGCTCGCGCTGCCGCCCGACGTGCTGACGAAAATCTGCTTCAGCATCTCCGGGCTCTGCCAGTATTGCGGCGCGACTTCCATCACGACGTGATACTGGTTCAGCGGGTTGTAGATCGTCGACACCTGGCGCTGGCCGAACGCGTCATACAGCGTGTTGTCGATCTGCGCGGGCTTGATGCCGAGGCGCGATGCCGTGGCGCGGTCGATCGTCACCATCGCTTCGAGACCGCCTTGCTGCTGGTCGGAGTTCACGTCCGCGAGCTCCTTGCGTGCCTGCAGCGCCTCGGTGAGCTTCGGCCCCCACTTGTACAGATCGGGAGTCGAGTCGGCGAGCAGCGTGAACTGATACTGCGCGTTCGACTGCCGGCCGCCCACGCGAATGTCCTGCACCGCCTGCAGGAACGTGCGCGCGCCGGCCACGTCGCCGAGCGGCGCGCGCAGCTGCTGGATCACCTGGTCGGCGGAGAGTTTGCGCTCGCTTTTCGGCTTCAGCGACACGAACATGAAGCCCGAGTTGGTCTGCCGGCCGCCGGTAAAAGCCGACCACGCTGTCGACCGCGGGGTTCTTGCCGACGATCGCCATCATCTCCGAGAACTTGCCTTTCATCGCCTGGAACGACGTGCTCTGGTCGGCCTGGATGCCGCCGATCAGGCGCCCGGTGTCCTGCTGCGGGAAAAAGCCCTTCGGCACGATGATGTAGAGCGCGATGTTCAGCGCGATGGTCAGCAGCAGGACAAGGACGATCAGCAGCGGATGCCGCAGCGCCCAGCCGAGCGTGCGCTCGTAGCCGCGCTGCATCGATGAGAAACCGCGTTCGAGCCAGCGGCCGAAGCGGCTTTCCTGCTCTTTCTCGTGCGGCTCGCGCAGCAGGCGCGAGCACATCATCGGCGTGAGCGTCAGCGATACGACCAGCGACACCGCGATCGCGAGCGACAGCGTCAGCGCGAACTCGCGGAACAGCCGCCCGACGATGCCGCCCATCAGCAGGATCGGCAGGAACACGGCGACCAGCGAGATGCTGATCGACATCACCGTGAAGCCGACCTCGCGCGCGCCGATGAACGCGGCCTTCATGCGCGGCACGCCGTCTTCGATGTGGCGCGAGATGTTTTCGAGCACGACGATCGCGTCGTCGACGACGAAGCCGGTCGCGATGGTCAACGCCATCAGCGACAGATTGTCGATCGAGAAGCCCATCAAGTACATCGCGCCGAACGTGCCGACGATCGAGATCGGCACGGCCACGCTCGGAATCAGCGTGGCGCGCCAGTTGCGCAGGAACAGGAACACCACCATCACGACGAGCGTGACCGCGATCACGAGCGTGCGCTCGGTGTCCCTCAACGACGCGCGGATCGTCGTCGAGCGGTCCGAGGTCGGCGCGATGTCGACGTCGGCGGGCAGCGACGCGTGCAGTTGCGGCAGCATCGCCTTCACGCGGTCGACGGTCTCGATGATGTTCGCGCCCGGCTGCCGGTACAGGATCACGAGCACCGAGCGCTTGCCATTGAAGAGACCGAGGTTGCGCAGATCTTCGACCGAATCGACGACTTCGCCCATGTCGGAGAGTTTGACCGGCGCGCCGTTGCGATAGGCAATGACGAGGTCCTTGTATTGCGACGCCTTGCTCGCCTGGTCGTTGGTGTACAGCTGTACGCGGTTCTCGCCGAACTCGATCGAGCCCTTCGGGCTGTTCGCATTGGCCGCGGCGAGCGCCGCGCGCACGTCCTCGAGGCCGATGCCGTAATGCGACAGCGCGTGCGGCAGCAACTCGACGCGCACGGCCGGATTCGCCGAACCGCTGACATCCACTTCGCCAACCCCCTGCACCTGCGACAACGACTGCTGCAGCACCGTCGCGGCCGAATCGTAGAGCTGGCCCGCCGTCAGCGTGCTCGACGTCAGCGCGAGAATCAGGATCGGCGCGTCGGCCGGGTTGACCTTGTGGTAGGTCGGGTTGCTGCGCAGGCTCGCGGGCAGGTCGGCGCGCGCCGCGTTGATCGCCGCCTGCACGTCGCGCGCGGCGCCGTCGATGTTGCGGTTCAGGCCGAACTGCAGCGTGATGCGCGTCGAGCCGACCGAGCTCTGCGACGTCATCTCGGTGACGTCGGCGATCGAGCCGAGATGCCGCTCGAGCGGACTCGCGACGCTCGTCGCGACGGTCTCCGGGCTTGCGCCCGGCAGCGTCGCCTGCACCGAGATGGTCGGGAAGTCGACCTGCGGCAGCGGCGCGACCGGCAGCTTCGTGAACGCGAATACCCCCGACAACGCGATGCCGATCGCCAGCAGCGTGGTGGCGACCGGACGGGAGATAAACGGACGCGACAGGTTCATCGCTCAGTTCCCTGCATCGGTGGCGGGCGGCGTGGCGCTACCGGACGAATCGCCGCGGTTAAAGCGCTCGCGCAGCCGGCGGCCGAGCGAATCGAACGCGAGGTAGATCACCGGCGTCGTGAACAGGGTCAGCAGCTGGCTCACGATCAGGCCGCCGGCGATCGCGATACCGAGCGGCCGGCGCAGCTCCGAGCCCGCGCCGGTGCCGAGCATCAGCGGCAGCGCGCCGAGCAGCGCGGCGAGCGTGGTCATCAGGATCGGCCGGAAGCGCAGCAGACACGCCTGGTAGATCGCCTCGCGCGGCGGCTTGCCTTCCTCGCGCTCGGCATAGAGCGCGAAGTCGATCATCATGATCGCGTTCTTCTTCACGATACCGATCAGCAGCACGATGCCGATGATGCCGATGATGTCGAGATCGTGGCCGGTGATCAGCAGCGCGAGCAGCGCGCCGACGCCGGCCGACGGCAGCGTCGACAGAATCGTGATCGGATGGATGAAGCTCTCGTACAGCACGCCGAGCACGATGTACATCGTGACGATCGCCGCGAGGATCAGGAACAGCTCGTTGGCGAGCGACGCCTGGAACGCGAGCGCCGCGCCCTGGAAGCGCGTCTGGAACGACGCGGGCAGACCGACGTCCTTCTCGGCCTGCTGGATCGCCTTGACCGCCGCGCCGAGCGACGAACCCGGCGCGAGGTTGAACGACACCGTGGTGGCCGGGAACTGGCTCAGGTGCGTGACCAGCAGCGGCGCGGGTTGCTCGATGAACTTCGCGATCGACGACAGCGGCACCTGTCCGCCCGTCGACGTGGAAGAGGGCAGGTAGATCGAGTTCAGCGACGTGGTGTAGTGCTGCATCGTCGGCTGCGCTTCGAGAATCACGCGGTACTGGTTCGACTGCGTGAAGATCGTCGAAATGATGCGCTGGCCGAACGCGTCGTACAACGCGTTGTCGATCGTGGCCGGTGTGATGCCGAAGCGCGCGGCGGTCGCGCGGTCGATATCGATGAATACCGAGCGGCCGTTGTCCTGCAGATCGGTCGCGACGTCCGCGAGCTCGGGCGACTGCTTCAACCGGTCGACCAGCTTCGGCACCCACGTCGTGAATTCGCTGATGTTCGGATCGGTCAGCATGAACTGATACTGCGTCGGGCTGACGGTCGAGTCGATCGTCAGGTCCTGCACCGGCTGCATGTAGAGCGACGCGCCCGGAATATGCGCGACGTCTTTCTGCAACTGGCGGATCACCTCGCTCGCGGTATTGCTGCGGTCGTCGCGCGGCTTCAGGTTGATCAGCATGCGGCCGCTGTTCAGCGTGATGTTGCTGCCGTCCACGCCGATGAACGAGGTCAGGCTTTCGACGTCCGGGTTCTTCAGGATCTGGTCGGCGAGCGCCTGCTGACGCTCGGCCATCGATGCGAACGACACCGACTGCGGCATCTGCGTGATCGCCTGGATCACACCGGTGTCCTGCACCGGGAAGAAGCCCTTCGGCACGAACACGTACAGCAGGCCGGTCAGCACCAGCGTGAGCACCGCGACGACCAGCGTGGAGCGCTGACGGTTCAGCACCCACGTGAGCGCGACCGCGTAGCGCGCGATCACCCAGTCGATGAAGCGGTGCGCCTTCGCCTCGAAACGGTGACTGTCGTGCGGCGGCGTGTGGCGCAACAGCTTCGCGCACATCATCGGCACGAGCGTCAGCGAGACGACCGCGGAGATGACGATCGTCACCGCGAGCGTGATCGCGAATTCGTGGAACAGGCGCCCGACCACGTCGCCCATGAAGAGCAGCGGAATCAGCACCGCGATCAGCGAGACCGTCAGCGAAATGATCGTGAAGCCGATCTGCTTCGAGCCCTTCAGCGCGGCTTCGAGCGCCGTGTCGCCTTCCTCGACGTAGCGCGCGATGTTCTCGATCATCACGATCGCGTCGTCGACGACGAAGCCGGTGGCGATGGTCAGCGCCATCAGCGACAGGTTGTCGAGCGAGAAGCCGCACAGATACATCACCGCGAGCGTGCCGATCAGCGACAGCGGCACCGACAGGCTCGGAATGATCGTCGCGTAGATGTTGGCGAGGAACAGGTACATCACCAGCACGACCAGCACGACCGACATCGCCAGTTCGAACTGCACGTCGCGCACCGACGCGCGGATCGTCGTGGTGCGGTCGGTGACGACCTCGACGTCGAGCGCGGCGGGCAGCGACTGCTGCAACTGCGGCAGCAGCGCCTTGATGCTGTCGACCACCTGGATCACGTTCGCGCCTGGCTGGCGCTGCACGTTCAGGATGATCGCGGGCGTGTTGTCGACCCACGCGCCGAGCTTCGTATTCTCCGGTCCCGCCACGATGCTCGCGACGTCGGTCAGCATCACCGGACGGCCGCTCTTGTACGCGACCACGGCGCTCTTGTATTCGTCGGCGTCGGTCAACTGGTCGTTCGAGTTGATCGTGTAGTTGCGCGTCGGACCGTCGAAATTGCCCTTCGGCGTGTTGACGTTCAGGTTCGAGACGGTGGTGCGCAGGTCGTCGAGATTCAGGCCGTACGCGGCGAGCGCGCGCGGGTTCGCCTGAATGCGGATCGCCGGGCGCTGGCCGCCCGACAGGCTCACGAGACCCACCCCGGCGACCTGCGAAATCTTCTGCGCGAGACGCGTGTCGGCGAGATCCTGCACCTGCGTGAGCGGCAGTGTCTTCGACGTGATCGCGAGCGTGATGATCGGCGCGTCGGCCGGGTTGACCTTCGCGTAGATCGGTGGCGCGGGCAGGTCGGACGGCAGCAGGTTGCCCGCTGCGTTGATCGCCGCCTGGACCTCCTGCTCGGCGATGTCGAGCGGCAGGTCGAGGCTGAACTGCAGCGTGATGATCGACGAGCCGGCCGAGCTTTGCGACGACATCTGGTTCAGCGACGGCATCTGCCCGAACTGCCTCTCGAGCGGCGCCGTCACGGACGACGTCATCACGTCCGGGCTCGCGCCCGGATAGAAGGTCTGCACCTGGATCGTCGGATAGTCGACCTCGGGCAGCGCGGACAGCGGCAGAAAGCGCAGCGCGACGAGGCCGACCAGCATGATCGCCGCCATCAGCAGCGCGGTGCCGACAGGACGCAGAATAAAAGCGCGGGATGGATTCATGCGGTAAGTGCCGTGCCTTTACTTTATTGCGATGCTTGCGCCGCGTGCCGGCCGCGATGCGCGTGCGCGTGCGCGCCGGATGCGGCCGATGCGCCGGACGCGCCACGCGGCCGCTCGGCCGGAATCGTGATCTTCGCGCCTTCGCGCAGCCGGTCCGAACCGTCGATCACGACGCGCTCGCCGACCGCGAGGCCCGACTGGATGCTGGTGCGCTCGCCGTCGACCGGGCCGACCTTGACCTGGCGCACGGTGACCGTGTTGTCGGGCCTCACGACGTACACGAAGGTACCCATCGAGCCGTTGAGCACCGCCGAGGTCGGCACGATCACCGCGTTCCTGATCGTATCGACGAGCAGGCGAGTGTTGACGAACTGGTTCGGGAACAGGCCGTTGTCCTTGTTCTCGAAGATCGCGCGCAGTTTGATCGTGCCGGTGGTCGTGTCGATCTGATTGTCCATCGTCTTTAGCGAGCCGACTTCGAGCGGATGCGTGTTGCTGCGGTCGTACGCGGTGGCCGACAGCGACTCGCCGTTCTGCATGTGCTGGATGATCTGCTGCAGATTGTCTTCGGAAGTCGTGAACACCACGCTGATCGGATCGAGCTGCGTAATCACGACGATGCCGTTGGTGAGGCCCGAGGTCACGTAGTTGCCCGGGTCGACCTGACGCAGACCGACGCGTCCCGACACCGGCGCGGTGATGCGCGCGTACACGAGGTCGAGCTTGAAGCTGTCGACGTTGGCCTGGTCGGACTTCACCGTGCCTTCGTATTGCCGCACCAGCGACGCCTGCGTGTCGACCTGCTGGCTCGCGATCGAGTCCTGCGCGAGCAGCGTCTGATAGCGCTTCAGATCGAGACGCGCGGTGGCGAGCAGCGCCTCGTCGCGCACCAGCGTGCCCTCGGCGTTGCGCAGCGAAATTTCGTACGGGCGCGGGTCGATCTGGGCCAGTACGTCGCCCTTCTTGACCATCTGGCCTTCCTTGAAATAGACGTCCTGCAGCACGCCGCTCAGTTGCGGCAGCACGGTGACGGTGGCGAGCGGCGTGACCGTGCCGAGCGCGGTCAGCACGACCGGCATCTCGCCCTGCGTCGCGGCGGCGACGTGCACCGGCTGCGCCATGTTGGCCATCGCGTTCGGACCGCCGCGGCCGAAGCGGCCGCTGCGCGCGCCGCTCGCCGCCCCCGGCGCGCTCGCACCGCTGCCGGGCCCGCCCCACGGATGCCAGCGCCACAGCACGACGCCGAACACGACCAGCGCCGCGACGATCAGCGCGACGGTGCGGCCGCGGTGGCGTTTCACCGCGCCGGGCGCGCTCGATTGCGCGCCGTTCGCGGACGGCTGGGGAGCGGCAGGGCGTTCGGTTTCCGGGTGCTTTTGTTGTTCGTCCATTGGTTCGGTCGGGTGGCTGGCTTGATGATGTGAGCCGCCGATGCGGTCGCCGCCATCGAAGGGCGGTGGGCCGGCACATGGGCGGCATGTCAGGCGGTCGTGGCGGCGGGCGCCGCGCAATGTTCAGCGCGATGCTACCCGAGGCGCGGGACAGGGATGTTAACGCAATGCGGAATCATCACGGCTGGACGCGGCCGGTTCGACGAGGCTCACGGCTCGCGGCGCGCGGTCCCGCAACGGGATGCGTGATCGTACGTTGCGGCGTCTGTAACAGTCCAGCCGCGTATTTTTCGGTTGATTACGAAGGTTACAGCATGTCGGCGCATCGTCGGGCGAGGGCGGGCCGCCGTCGCCACTCTCGCAGATCACGGGCGGCTGGCGCCGCGTTCGATCCGCGCGGGGCGCCGTTTGGCGCCCGTTGCCGCCGACGGCTTATTCGTCGAGCCGGCGCCCCGGCGTGCCGCCGATCTCCAGGACGATCTTGTCGATGCATTCGAGCAGCGCGGGCGCGGCGCGCGCGATCAGCCAGTCGCGCGGACATTGGTCGGCCGAGCCGCCGCAATTGACTGCGTAGCGCTCGCCCGACGGCCCGACGAAGCCGAGCGCGATCGCGTTCAGCCCGTTGTACCACTCGCCGGTGGCGATTGCGAAGCCGCGCTCGAGGGTGTCCTGGATCGCGCTTGCGAGACGGCTGCCGATATAGCCCCAATCGTCACCTTCGGCCGTCTGCAGGCCGACCAGCAGACGGTCGCGGTCCGGTTGCGCGAGCGCCGCGAGGTACGCCCGGCCGACGGCGGTGCGCGTCAAGCTCATGCGCGAGCCGATTTCGAGTCGCGACACGAGCACCGCCGAACGCGGCCGGATCGCGTCGATGACGACCATGTCGTAGCGGTCGCGCACCGCCAGATGCACCGACAACGCGGTGCGTTCCGCGAGTTCGATCAGAAACGGCCGCGCGCGCGAGCGGATGTCGAAGTTGCGCAGAAAGCCGTTGCTCAGTTCGAGCACCGACGAAGTCAGCACGAAGCGCTCGCTGTCGGGTAGTCGCAGCAGAAAACCTGTGCCCACGAGCGTCGCGGTGATGCGCGACACGGTGGGCTTCGGGATGCCGGTCAACTCGGCGAGTTCGCGATTGCTGAGTGGTGCGTGTGCGGCGGCGACGGCGCGCAGTACGGTCAGGCCGCGCGCGAGCGCGGTGACTTCATCGCCCGGGCCGTCTCGGTCTTTGCTGGCGGTGACCTTGGCGGCGACGGGTTGGTTGGGAGTGGATCGGTTCATGCGTTTTTTTGGAACAGCATTTCAAATTGTTCGTGCGACAACCTGTTGATGGCCGCTCACAGAGGCAGGGACATCTCCAAACCGGGGCACCCATTCATGCATTTTTAAGAAAAATCATTGTATCGGAAGAAATTGCCGATCGATGGCCGACTACATCTTTTTGCTTGACTTAGTCAGCATAACCATAAAAAATGGAACCGCATTTCGAAAGTCGCTTGTCTCCGCTGCATTTTGGTGCGCGCGAGCGGAAAAATCCCGAAATCCAGGATCGATTGCCCGTCCAATGCGCTTGCGCCTTTCGAATGACCTTCTCTCAGGTTCTAGCACGGCCCTCGGAATGGCTAGAACTTTTTAAGGCGTCACGGCAACGTGACGCTTTTTTTTTGTTGTTACGGGTGCACAACAAAGTTTGCGGGAAGTGAGGGAGAGCGGTCCAGATGCAACAAAGTCTGCGGCGACGCGTATTCTTATTGTGCAATGCGCCAATTTTAATGGTCACAGATTGGAGCTCTGCCTCGGCGATGCAAACCGGAGCACTTTGTCTCAACGCCGAGATTCACGAGCGCGAATGCGGATTTCCACGAGTGGTTCAACCAAGTCATACGCTTGGGGCGACTCAATTGCGCTATCGCGCAATTGCTTGAGAACTCCAGAGGTAAAGGTCCGTGCAGAGGTGGCGGTTCGTGTCGCTGCCTTCAGGGTCAGCCATCCGTAAGTGACGGCATAGTCATCGGGGCTGCGAAGTATCTCGGATTTTATCCAAGACTGCCCTAACGCAGTCCAATTGGGACGGTGGCGATGCGCGCGAGCGGCATTTTGGAGTGACAAAAGTTTGCCACCGAGCTCAGAATCATCTCCTGTACTATTTCCAATAAGCGCTTCGATGTCATCCCAGAATCCCGCTGGGAGTTCCGGTTCTACATCGTCGTCCATATAGTTTCCATTAATTTTTGACGCGGCGAAAGCGGCGCGGAGGAACGCGTTCGCGTGGCCTTGTGTAGTTGCGAGAAGAATATCTCGATGGGGAAAGAGGTTGCCGCACGGCCAAGTATGGGCATAGTCGTCCCATTCTTGACCACTGACGGGATACGACTCGTTGAACAGCGCTGAAGCATCGATCGGGAATCCATACTCGGTTGATTTGAGTGCATTGAGCAAACCATCGCACAGCTCGGCAACTCGTTCCGGGGCGAAACTGCAGGCGGCCGCAAGTGCTGCATGAACAACGCGCGCGCTATTTTCGCCGTCGAGCGTAGTGCCGCTCAGAATTGCATCGTAGCCAGATAAATCGGGAGCATCAGCAGAGCCAACTGCGATATCGCACCGCGCGAGGTCGATATTCAGAAGTAGGTTCTGTGATGGGCGTGCGCTCTGACGCTCTCTCTTTTCCAGTTGGCGGAGGTAATCGATTGCCTCGTCGAATTTTCGCACTTCAGCAGCCACACAAGCAGATTCCCATTGGAACCTCGGGATTAGGTCGCTACTGTTCCAACCGCGCAACAATGCGTATCGTTCCTCTGCCGGAGAGTCGGAGCGTCGCAACTCGTTAAGAACTTCTAGGCGAATGCGCTGACTGGTCGGGTGAAGAGAAAGCAGCCTCTCGATTTCTCGGCGCCTCTGTTCGCGATTTTCAGCGTCTCCAGGCCACAAACCACGTCCGCGTGCCTCGTCAGCCAAAAGCGGTACGGAATCAGTCGTCGTAACGGCCTTAAGGCGCGGCCAAATCGCCTCCATGTGTGCACTACGATTTTTGTCACCATAGCGAGTACGAATCAACTCGCTCAGAAGGCCTACACCATCTGCGTCAAGTTCTTCGCCAAGCGACATGAGGCGATTGAATGCCTCTTCGTCGTGGCCAAGCATCCATTCACAGTACGCTACCTTCGATGCGATCCTCGGCTCAGATGCATCGAGCTTGTAATAACCCAAGGCAGCCTGTTCATACTGATGTTCTACCGGGCGGCGATGCACAGCCTCTTCGGCTACATCGACCTACGGCTTATGCGGTGGGCTCGACGAAAGTACAGGAGGCTGCGGCAGCGCAAGCGATGTAGTGCGGAATGGCTACGCAAGATGAATTTCGCCCACCCCAGGTTGTTTGTCCACTGGCGTGTCGTAGGGGTATCGGTTGGATAACGGGAGCCGAATGAGTCGAGAGGCTCACATTCGGTTCTGCGAGAGGCTCGGGGTGCAACTCCCCGGGTCTACTCACCTCATCACAGCAACGAACGGACGCTCGTCGTGAACGCACACTAGAGGAAACTGCTCAAGCCACGATTGGCACGGCGCGCTCGACCTTGGAAGGGGGTCTCAGCCAGCCACGATGATCCCGCCGGTCTCGGGTGGGCATCCTTTTGTTTTCGGAGTGTCCTATATTCGCGGCAGGTGATCCCGATCACCAACCTCGCTGCCGCGGCGGGCCGTCCGGGCCGGTTGCGGAACGCGCACGCTGCCCATTACTGAGTTCTCACGCTTGACCCCGGGCTTCGCTTTCGCGGTGCCGACCCTGTGAATCGATTGACGTTTTAAGTTTCGCTTAAGTTTCGATCTCTACGGTTACCCCTCCGAAGACACGGTCGCCCCGAAGGCATGCGGACAGATGTTAGGCAAGCGCACCGACAGCGGTATCCGAACAAGCCCGAGCTTCGCGACGCGTGCGTAGCGCGAATGAGCGTGGCGGGCCTGGCCATGCAAAGTTGGCATCGGGTCCGGCCTCTCTTCATTCGTGACGGCACGCGAGCCGAGTCGCCGTCGTTCAATATCACCGCTTCCCGCCGTTCCTTCATGAGTTTTCCCACATTCGAAGTGCCGGCAGCACGCACCGGCAAACTCCTTTTTTTCCGTTCGACCCCTTGCGTCCACGCGACGGATGCGCCGGCGCTTTGCTCGTCGCCACTCCCGCTGCCACGGACCGGGCGCGCCCGGCTCGCGCAGCAGGCAATACGTCCGGCAGATGTTTCGTGAGCGTCGGGACATGCGTGCGTGCATCCTGATCCTGGTTTTGTTCTCCTTATTCGCCGGTCCGGCGATGGCGCGCGCCCGTCATATCAAACGCGTCGTGGCGAAACCCGCGGTGCTCGCGCGCGCTGCGATGGTCGTCGATCTGACGACCGGGCGCGCGCTGTATATGAAGCATGCGGATCAGCGCCTCCCGATTGCGTCGTTGACCAAACTTGTGACCGCAATGGTGGTGATCGACTCGAAACGCTCGCTGGTCAAGCCGTCACGCATCACGGACGCCGATGTCGACCGCTTGAAGTGGTCGCGCTCGCGCCTGCCGGTCGGCTCGCTGCTGCTGCGTCGAACGATGCTGCATATCGCGCTGATGTCGTCGGAGAATCGCGCGGCATTTGCGCTGAGCCGTGATTATTCGGGCGGACGTGCCGGCTTTGTCAAAGCGATGAATCTCAAGGCGCGGCGTCTGCATATGACTCACAGCCATTTCGTCGATCCGACCGGACTGTCGCCGCAGAACGTATCGAGCGCGCGCGATCTGGTGAAACTCGCAAGCGCCGCGTACCGGTATCCGAAGATACAAGCGTATTCGACGTCCCATAGGCAAGTCGTTCTTGGCGGCGACGGCCCGCTGATGTATCACAACACCGATCCGCTCGTGCATCGCGCGTCATGGCACGTTGCGCTGCAGAAAACAGGCTTTACGAACGAGGCCGGTCATTGCGTGATCGTGATGACGCCGGTGAGCGGACACATGATGGTGATCGTGCTGCTCGGCGCTCCGAATCCGCACGCGCACTTTCAGGACGCGATCGAGCTGCGGCGCTGGATCCGAACCATGCGCCACCGCTGAGCGCGCAACGCGCTGGGGCGTTGCGTCCGTCGCCGAGGTTGCGTTTCGCAACGCCCACCGTTGACTGATTTGCGCGGTTTTGCGCGGGCGGCCTCAAAGCTCGGGTCGGCGATCGAACCGTTATTCCAGCGGTGTGTCAATGAAACAAGTTTCGCGAGCTAGCGACGGCAGGTGGATTTTGCCGCACGCCCGGATTGCGATGTTGTTGAAGGATCGAACGCTGGTCGCTGACTATGTTAGGTGCCTGACGTTCGCAGCTTCGCGGTATCCGAATCTTCGATCGACCACGTGACGTTATCGGCTTCCCGCCGAGTGATGGCTAATTTGACAGAGCGTCAAGGAAAGAATGCGAGTGTCGGCTAGGACAACGGGCACGAGATCGGCGGCAGGCTATCGCATGAAGCCAGATATCTGCTGGTTGCAGGCGCGGTGATCGGGGGGAGGGCTAACGGTCATCGCCAACGCACCCAGTCCGGCCGAGATCATCCTTGTGCGACGGGGATTTTCTGACGAATCCGTCAGTGCCCTCTGGCTGCTGGCCAGCCCCATTCTTCCGACTGCTACGGCGTGTGTAGCATTCGTTTTTCTGCAGACGCCTTGCCAATCGCGCTGACGCGCTCGGACAAGCATGACTACCAGTAAAGTCGTTAAAAGCTTCGAGTGCAACGGCAGCCAGCGTGCGCTTTATGGGCGTCGCTCTCTAGGCCTAAGTGAAAAGGAAACGACGTGCTTCTTCCAGACACCACAGGAAGCCGTGACGGGAATCCACACATACTTTTGTCGAAGCTTGGCGACTGCAGGCATATCTACCGTTGAATCGAGTGTTGCCGATTGCCCTGATTCTTGCGCGCCTCTCCAGGGCAATACTTTTGCGTGTAACGCATTGCCCGCCGAGACGATAATTGAATCGTAGCGCTGCCCGGTTCGAACCCATTGGTCGAACGCCGCGATGCAATTTACGACCGCTTCGCGAACATGGATGCGTCTGAGAAAGGCGTAGTCGGCTAGTGGTGAGGGTTTCGGTTGCGCATGAGCCAGGTGATAGGTCCAGCAACATACGACGAGAAAAAAAAGACTGGTGATAACCTTCATTCGGTAGCAAGCCCGCAGGGGGCACTTATCAATAGGGCAACAAACCGCGAGTATACACGCAGCCTTAAACCGGCTTTCTGCACGCTTTGCCCGAAGCGGGGATGCCCACGACAATTACGCAGCAGTGCTGCGAGTCGGGATTGCCGGAGCGGAGCGATACTCGCATCACCGCCGAACGAGAAGGAACTGGATGCTTGACCTTGCCCCTGTTTCGCGAATCCCATAGCTGAGAGATTTATGCGGCTCGCCCCTGTTGAGCGGCGAACCAGTTTTTCTCGAACGTCATGGGGCTGACGTAATCGAGCGTCGAGTGTAGCCGGCGCGAATTATAAAAGCCAAGCCAGTCGACGATTTCATCCATTGCCGCACGCCGGGTCGCAAAGTGCCGGCCATGCAGGCGTGCAACTTTCAACGAACCCCACAGGCTTTCGGTCGGTGCATTGTCCCAGCAGTCGCCGCGCCGACTCATCGACGAGCGCATGCCGTAGGCCTTCAGCGTGTCCTGGAACAGCCCGCTGCAATACTGGCTACCCCGGTCGCTATGGACGATGACGCCAGCCTCTGGACGGCGCCGGAACCACGCCATACGCAGCGCATCGGTGACCAGTTCCGCTTTCATGTGTGGCTGCATCGACCAGCCCACCACCTGCCTGCTGAACAGGTCAATGATGACCGCCAGATAAACCCAGCCTTCAGCCGTCGCACAGTACGTGATGTCGCTCGTCCAGACCTGGTTCGGCGCCGTTGCTGTGAAGTTACGCTCCAACAAGTTCGGCGCCACCGGCAGGTTGTGATTCGAGTTCGTCGTCGCGATGTACTTGCGCTTGTGTCGGGCACGGATGCCATGCTGCGCCATCAGCTTGCGAACACGCTCCTTGCCCACGCGCACGCCGCGCGCAACGAGCTCTTTCCACATGCGCGGCCAGCCATATTCGCCCTTGACCTGCACGTGAATTGCCTTGATGTGCGCGAGCAGGGCATCGTTGCTGATACGGCATCTGTGCGGCTTGTCATCACCGCTGCGCTGCTGACGCTGATGATATCCACTGGGACTGATTCCCAGTACTTCGCACAGCATCGAGACTGGCCAGTGGCGTCGATTCCGGTCGATGAACGCGCACTTCACATCAATTCCCTTGCGAAGTACGCCGCCGCTTTTTTTGTGATGTCGAGCTCCATCTTCAGGCGAGACACTTCCGCCCTCAACCGCGCCAGTTCCATCTGCTCGGGACTGACCGGCTTCGCCCCGGCTCCGACCAGTTTGCCTTCCCTGTCCGCCTTGACCCAGTTGTGAAGGGTCTGCTGCACCACGCCCAGCGTCGCCGACACCGCAGCCAAACTCTGGCCGTTCTTTACCAGTCGGACCGCTTCCAGTTTAAATTCGAGCGTGTACTGCGCCCGCTTTGCCTTGACCGTCATCGTTTCCTCTCCTTGCTTGAGCTTACACACTCAGCAAGGGATTCGTTTTTCGGGGGCAAGCTCAGCTTGCCGCGGCATTTGGATGCGCCATGCTCACATCGTGCTCACGAACGCATGATGTGTTTGAAGGTGCACCCATTTACTCGGGCGCGACTGAGCTGGACGACAGATCACATCTATATGTCGTTTGTGAAAGGCTGTGTGCGGTAGAGATCGAGCGCAGAGGGGCTCGTGCTAGTATTTCGGAGATCCTAGGCTCCGATGCTTCCTCGTACTGCCCATGTTGGCGGTCGTTCCCGTCCAGGTGGCGAAGGTCATTTCCTCTGAAATCACTCAATGCGTTTCCGCTCCAGGTCCATCAATTTTTCTCCAATTTCGACTAGACCACACGCGCTGCCGCGTTGGCGTTCGCACGCGCTGGGAGCGGCTTTCTCATTGGGGTTTCTCGTCCTCGCTGCGCGAGCGGCGTGGGTGCAGGGGATCAACGATAGGTTTTATCAGAAGCAGGGGGAACTTCGACAGGTGCGCGAGTTCAGCATTCATGCGACGCGTGGACGCATTCTCGACCGCGACGGGAGAGCGCTGGCGGTCAGCCTTCCGACGCGCACGTTATGGCTGGATGCGGACGGTGCGGACACGGTCTCGTCCGACCAGGCATCTGCACTGGGTAAGTTGCTCGACATTGACGCGGACTGGATCGGCGCAATGGCGGCGTCCCACAAATCATTTGTCTACCTCAAGCGGCAGGTGCCCCTGGATGTTGCGCAGCGGGCGATGCTTCTCGATGTGCCGGGCGTTTATGCCCAACCAGATTACCGTCGCTACTATCCGGAAGGCAGCATTGTGGCGCATGTCACCGGTTTCGCTGGCGTCGACGGTAATGGTCTGGAGGGCATTGAAAAAGTCGATAATCGCCTACTGACCGGTGGCAATGGCAGGCGCCGCGTGCTGCGAAACGCTCAAGGGCGGGTCATCGATACGCTTGCGCTGCAACGTCCCATCGCCGGCAAGGACGTGACGCTCACCATCGATGAGCCCGTCCAGTACGCAACCTTCAAAGCCTTGCGTGATGCCGTTGAGCGCACCGATGCACATTCAGGCTCGGCGATCGTTCTGAACGCACACACTGGCGAGATTCTCGCAATGGCAAACTGGCCGAGTTTCGATCCAAACACCCGCCGCAGAAGAACGGGCGAGGCGATGCGCAACCGCGCTGTCACCGATGTGTTCGAGCCGGGCTCGGTCATGAAGCCCCTGACGATCGCACTGGCGTTGCAACGCAATGAGGTATCGCCTCGCTCCGTGGTACCGACCAACGGTGGAAGGCTGCGACTCGACGGGGCCGTGATTCACGACGACAAGAACTTCGGCACTTTGACGGTTAGCGGCGTCGTGCAGAAGTCAAGCAACGTGGGCACGACAAAAATCGCGCTGCTGATGAAGCCACACGACATGTGGAACAACTTCCATGCTGTCGGGCTGGGTCGGGCGCCGCGCGCGGGGTTGCCGGGCGCGGCAACCGGCACGCTGCGTCCTTACCAGAACTGGCGGCGGATCGAGCAGGCAACGATGTCGTATGGCTACGGTCTGTCCGCGTCGTTGCTGCAACTGGCGCAAATGTACACGGTGTTCGGCAATGAAGGTCTGTTTGTACCCGCTACGATTCATCCGCGACATGGTATGCCGGCGCATGGTCGACGCGTTTATTCGCCACGCGTCGCGGCGGAAGTGCTCACCATGCTTGAGTCCGTGGTGTCCGAGGACGGTACAGCACCACAGGCAGCCGTACCGGGCTATACGGCCGCAGGCAAGACCGGAACCGCATATCGTTGGACCGCGCGCGGCTACGACCGCAGTCAGTATCGGGCGTCGTTCGTTGGGATTGTCCCGGCACAACATCCGAGGGTGATCATCGCGGTGTCGATCGACCGGCCCCACGTGGGCTCGCATTTCGGCGGCGCAGTCGCAGGACCTGCCTTCTCGGATATCGCGGCGAAGACCATGAATCTTCTGGGCGTGACGCCTGATGATCCTGGCGCACAATTTGTGCATGACAATCCAGGGCCGGTCACATAGACGATATGCTCGAGATCGCGTCTCACGCGCTGTCGTTAGCGGTCGACGCCTGGCAATCCTTTTGTCGTAACTGGCCACCGCATACGGACCGTTTTCATTCTTCCTTGACGCCTGCTGCCCGACGGATAATCCAGCCAACCGTGAGCCCCTGACCCAGGATCGACGAAACGACCACACAGTACGTCAACGCGAGGACGATGTCGCGCCCCGGTCCAGGCTGAATCGATAGTGCCAGTGCGACGGAAATGCCACCACGCAGCCCGCCCCATGTAAGCACGCTCCACGCTCCTTTCGGTAGCCGGGACGCCCGCCCAAGCAGCATGACAGGCAGTCCCACCGACACCAGCCGCGCGAGCAGTGCGACCAGTGCCGCACCGGCGCCAGCGAGTAGTATCCTGCCGGGGAACTCGACGAGCAGAACCTCCATGCCGATCAATACAAAAAGAACGGCATTCAGAATCTCATCGATCAACTCCCAGAACATGTCCACGTATCGCCGGGTCGTCTCGGACATCGCGTCGGCGCGGCCGCGGTTGCCGATCATCACGCCCGCAACCACCATGGCGAGTGGCCCGGAGACATGCAGATGATTAGCGAGCGCGTAGCCGCCGATCACCGATGCGAGCGTCATCAGGACTTCGACTTGGTAATGGTCGACGCTTTTGAGCAGCCGATATGTCAGATAGCCTACGACGCCGCCGAATAGCAGGCCGCCGCCGGCTTCCAGGATAAATGCAGCCAACCCCGTCTGGACGGATGGAGTGACGCCCGTGCTGGCCATCGTGAGCAGCAGAGAGAAAAGCACGACCCCGACGCCGTCGTTGAAGAGCGACTCTCCAGTAATGACCACCTTCAGGCCTTCGGGCGCGCCTGCGGACTTCAGGATGCCCATCACCGCGACGGGGTCCGTCGGCGAAATCAGGGCGCCGAACAGCAGGCAGAAGGGCAGCGCGAGTTCGACTCCGCAAAGGGGGAGCAGTTTCCACATCGCGAATCCGATCAGCAGCGTGGAGGTCGCCGTACTGAGCACAGCCAGACTGATGATCTGGGTCCGGAAAGCCTTCAGCTTGCGTAAATCCACATGCATCGCGCCGGCGAACAGCAAAAGCGACAGCATGCCTTGCAGAAGCACCTCACTGAAATTGATCGAGTTGACGAGATGCTCTTCTGCAACGCGCAGACCGTGCGCGACGCCAAGCTTGTCCAGTCCAACGATCGCAAGGGAGAGTCCGAGCGCCGTTACCATGACGCCGATCGTCGTCGGAAGCCTCAGAAAGCGGTGATTCACATACGCCAGTAGCGCGGTGACGACCAGACAGATAGCAATGATGTCGAGCATGCGGCGTGGTGGGGGATGAAGGTTCTGGGCTGGATTGAGCGGACCGGCGGCGCTGGATCAGGTGATCGGATTCGCACGGGAAATCTATGTTGAATTTTTTGCATCCGGACCCCAGCCGTGCTTTGGAAAACGGGAGTATGCGCGGTTGCCAAACAGGTCATCCGGCAGACGCGTGGGGCAGCCAGGCGCCTGAAATCCTGTCCCAGGCATAAACCCGAACACGCTCAGGAACGGCCCGGGCGGTATTCGGAAGCGTTTATTGTGCCTCTCGAGTAGCCAATTCCGCGTGCGGTGCGAACGATGACCTCTTTGCACCGTCCTCCGCCTGTTGCTTGCTCACGACGTGGAGCGTGCGCGTCGGGAAAGCGAATTCAATACCCCGTCTACCAAATTGCGTCATCAACTCGAGATTGATTCCCTGCTGTATGTCCATGTACAGGTTATAGGCGGGATCGGTGACGTAATACACGACTTCGAAATCGAGCGAGCTGTCGCCGAACCCCTTGAAATGCGCACGATCAAAGCGGGTCTTTCCGGCGGATTCGACTGCCTTCTGTACCATGGCAGGAACGGCGCGCAATTGCTCGGGACTCGCATCGTATGTCACCCTGAAATTGAACAGAATGCGCCGCTCGGCCATTCGCTTGTAGTTGTGAATCGTGTTTTTCAGCAGTTCGGTATTGCTGCAAACGATCTGTTCTCCACTCAGACTCCGGATGCGCGTGGTCTTGAGTCCGATGTGCTCGATGCTCCCGGCAATCTCATCGAAGACGATGAAGTCGCCAATCTCGAATGGCTTGTCGAGTCCGATGGCCAGCGATGCGAAAAGATCACTCAGAATGCTTTGTACCGCGAGTGCGACGGCAACACCACCCACACCCAGGCTCGCGACAAACGCGGTGATGTTCACGCCCATGTTGGCGAGCACCGCCAGCATAAGAACGGACCACAGCAGCGCGCGCAACGTCCACGACAGCATGGTTGTGATGACCGGATTGTGGGCGAGCGTCTCTGTCGCTTCCCGCCGCCTCTCGGTCCATAGCGTCACGCCACGGTTTATCCACAGGGCCAGTTGAAAACCGATGATGAGAAACCAGAGATGGCCAAGACGGGCGTCCCACCTGTCCGGCAATGTCAGAAACTTCGTGCCGACCAGCGCTGCTGCCGCGAGTAGCGTAAGCCGGTGCGTGCCTTCAATGACCTGAACCAGCATATCGTCGAGACGGGTTGACGTTCGTTGGGACAGCATCGAAAGGCGCGTGATGGCGAACTTCAGCAGATAGATCAACGCCAGGTAGCTGACGATGGTCGCGATCGCCGCATAGACCCACTCGCTGGCAGAGATACCCAGAAACGCGTTCAGGTCGAGCCACTTTTTCATCGATTTTCCTCCCCAATTGAATCCGCGTGACGGAACTTATAGACGTGAGCGGTGTAAGCGCTCGTACCGGTCTGTCAGGCCTCCAGGAAGATAGTTCCCCAATCAGCTCGAGTCGGTGGCATGGATGCGCATTCCCCGTTGACTCGATCTGGCGCGGCCCGGGCGCTCGTCCGGCTCACCTCTTTAGAAATCCAGTGTCGTGCATTTCCTGAGAAACTCGATGCATTCAGGCTGGTTTGGCCAGCACGACGAAGCCGTTGTACTCGTCAAGCTGCTCTCGCCGCTCAGCCATGTCGGTCTCCATCGTCAAGTATGCGGAACCGCCGTGCGCGGCTCAGTCCCAGTTTTCGTCGCACCATTTGATAGCCCACGCTTTCGCGCAAGATATGGCATCGGCCTCGTCGGCGAACGAATCGATATCACCTGAATCATGCGTTTCGACGCGGTCTTCCGCGTCGCCCGGTCCGCGACTGATTCTGGCTCTCGCAACGTAACGACCATCGTTAGCGCGGTGCGCCCGGCAATCGATGTGAAATGTTCCATATTCGTACTGCATCGCGGCACCTCAACATTCGTTTGTTACATCAGTTGTCACGCAATCAGTCTGCATGTGCTCTTCAGCGGGGCTGCAACGCGATGTCGCGTGGGTACTCGAGCCGATTGCGTCGTCGGCGTAGGGCGGCACGATGCGCCAATCGCCGTCGGTTAGCTCGCGCGATCGGCTGAATGTCCCAGCACCGGTTCACGGTCGTCACTGCGCTCTGCAGCCGAGAGATCCCTCAGAAAACTCGAACTCCACCAGTGCACATCGAACTGGCGGATCCGCCCCATCAATGCTGCGTGACGACTGATCCGTTCTTCGATTGACATCGTCAGCGCACGCTGAATGACCTGCGCTGTCCCGTGCGTATCGTACGGATTCACAAGAAGAGCTTCTTTCAATTGTTCCGCTGCGCCGGCAAATCGGGAGAGAACCAGCACGCCCGGATCGCCTGGGTCCTGCGCGGCGATAAACTCCTTGGCGACCAGGTTCATCCCATCGCGCAGTGGCGTGACAAGCGCGACGCGGCTTGCGCGATATAGTCCCGGTAGCCGCTTACGGGCGACGTTGCGATGAATATAACGAACCGGCATCCAGTCAAGTTCGCCGAAGTCACCGTTTATCGCGCCGCAGAGGCTGTCCATCTCGCGGCGCAGATCGTCATAGGCACCCACGTCTTCCCGGCTCGGGGACGCGATCTGGATGAGTGTTGCACTGTTGCGGTTCTCGGGGTAGTTCGCGAGAAGCTCACGAAACGCGTGCACGCGCTGCGGTAGACCCTTTGAGTAATCCAGCCTGTCGACGCCGAGAAGCAGGCGGCGTCGGGAGTACTCCTGTCGCATACGATCGAACATTTCGACACCCTCCCGGTCCTGCGCGAGAGCGGCGAACTCATCGACGTCGATTCCTATCGGATACGCCCCGACCCGCAACGTGCGATTGAAGGCCCGAAGCTGTGCGCCGGGTAGCGCGTCAGCACCGGCTTCGGACTCTACGTAGTGCGTAAAATGCGTTACATCCGCTTCGCTCTGGAAGCCGGCCAGATCGTAGGCGAATAGTGAACGCATGAGCCATTCGTGCTCTGGAATGGCCGCCATGATGAGAGGCGGTGGCATCGGGACATGCAGAAAGAATCCGATCCGGTTGCCGCACCCCATCGCTCTGAGTTCGGCAGCAAGGGGGATCAGGTGATAGTCATGGACCCAGATGATGTCGTCGGGCCTGAGCAACGGTAGCAGCTTTCGCGCGAACAGCTGGTTGACCCGCCGGTACCCTGCTGCGAATCGTACATCAAAATTCGCAAGGTCCAGCCGGTAGTGGAATACCGGCCATAAAACATCGTTCGCGTATCCCAGATAGTAGCTATCGTAATCCTGCTGGTTCAGGTCAAGCGTCGCCAGTTGTATGTTCCCGATTGTTTGCAGTCTGACGCTGGTCTCGCTGTCAGATTCGGGTGGCGCGTCGCGAATCTTGCCGCTCCAGCCAAACCACATCCCACCTGTCTGTTGCAGACTCTCTTTTACCGCTACAGCGAGACCTCCCGCTGCGGCCTTCCGGAGGTCAGCAGTGCGATTCGAAACAACAACAAGACGGCTCACTCAATCCCCCGGTTGGATACCGCAGCGCAAGGCAAAAGCGTGAGCGTGTTACCAGCAGGTCCGATTTGCCCAGCGCTACCGCTTGTCGCGAGGACAAAACCGCCTTTACCAAGCGTCCGTTCTTTACTACAGTGTGTAAGCAATCGTAACACAGTAGTGTTAGCGCTATTCAAAGCCGCAAAGTTCACTTCACGCTTGGCAAACGGCGAATTACTCGAATCAACCTTCGCAATATCGCCCTGATTGCAGAGCGGGACATCGAGAGAAATTTTGCACTGTATCAATTGTCGTTGCAAACGCTTATCGAGCGGCTGCGGCAACCTCGCATCATGACTTTGCCGCTGGCGGTACGGTGGCAGGTTCTTTTCGATCGCATGGCAACCCGGGGGATCGCTTGGAACCGTTCTGGTCGTCGATCGCTCGGGTCGCGTTTTGCTCGACTCGGATGATGCGACGCCTGAACAGGTAAGTGTGGCGAGTCAAAAATATTTCATCGTTCAACGAGACGATCCGCACGCGGGCTTTTATATCAGTGATCCCTATTCTTCCCCATTGCGTTTGGGCACGCCCAGCATAGCCCTGAGCAAGCGGATATCCGAGTCAGACGGATCGTTCGGTGGAATCGTCGTCCTGGTCGTCAGTCTCGACTACTTTCGCGCCTTGCTGCTTCGCTAATCGGGAAGGATGGCGTCGCGATCATGCGTCAACCTCTCGGTAATGGGATCCTTGGGAAGGACATCAGCCAGTCCCATACATTTCGGCGATTCATCTCGGCAGAGCGTCGTTCGCCAAGTCACGTAGCCCGCGCGAGTGATCGCTGGATATTTCGGTCTTCATGGAGAGTTACTCCCTTCGCGTTCAGTTTTGCGCTCGCCGACGAAGCCAGCATGACAGCCACTCCGGCGATCTCATCGACGTCGCCGAAGGCCCAGAAGCGCGCCTGGCGCGCCCCGGACTGCGGAGTACTCCATGCGCCCTCAGCTTTTCAGCATCCGTATTACCCAGCTTCTCGACATATGTTTTGGGGCTAGCCGATAGTCACTGCCGAAAAGACCCGTTAATTCCAGGCTCATGCGTGAAAGACACAACCGAATCTCCCTCATCGCGCGCTGACCATGTTTATTTCAGCGTGCGCGAACAGCGCGTTCGCGATGGCCGCGAGATGGTGGCGCTCGACGAAGCCTTTCACGAGGCGTTGGTCGTCGCCGCCGGCAACGCCGAGTTGAGCGCCGAATGCGTGGCTTCCGAGCCCCAGAGAAATTGATTAGGCATCGGATCGAAGCAACGCATTCAGATCCCGTCGACGTCGACCGAGCTTTCGTCGTGCGCGAGCAACTGGCTGTCCGGCAGGCGCAAGGGCACGAGGCTGTCAGCGAGTTCAGGCTGATCTGCGTGTTGACCGCCAGCTCGAGTTCGCCATCATGCCTCACACGCGCGCGAATGGACGAACGGGACGAACGGCCCAGCTGAGCCGCTTACGAGTCAATTGCCCGATCTTCGCGTGCAACACCTTCACATCGACCGGGGGCTTGGCCGATGTCTGGCCCGTCTCGAACACTTCGGCAACACGCTCTTGCAGTTGCTTCTTCCAGTCCGTGATCCGGTTCGGATGCACATCAAACTGCTGGGCCAGCTCGGCCAGCGTCTTGTCGCCCTTGAGCGCCGCGAGTGCCACCTTTGCCTTGAACGCCGGTGAGTGTGTCCGTCGGTTGCGTTTCGTCATCTTCTGGGTCCTTGTTGCCGGCCATGATGACCGACTCACGTCCCGGCTTTTCCACTTACCGACCTGTCCGAATTCTCTCGGCGCCACTTCTGGCGCCGCCATGCGATCAGCAGCAGTAGCTGTGAAGTTCGAAAAGAACTCCATATCCTCGTCCCAACAGGGGCGGATAGGTGTCGTAGTGCTACATGAGCAATCAATCATCGTCATGCACCCGCCAGTGCCAAAGTGACATCTTTTGACACACCTTTCCAACAGATTTGAGGTCGCGATCTCTGTACATTCTCTTCTCTCGGCGCGCGATCCACTTCGTGCGCCCTCTATGTAAAGGAGGATGCTCATGAAAATTCGAACGTTTGCCATGCTGGTGGGTGGGGCTTTGCTCACATCCATGACTGCTTCCGCATTCGCCGGCGTGGTCGTCGGTGTCGCCGTGCCGGCCCCCGTCGCTGTCGTTCCGGCGACACCTGTCTATGCGCCGCCGACCGTGGTCGTGCAAAACGGTTACGCAGCCGCCGCCGTGCCGGCGGCAGTCGCACCGGTTGTGACGGTTGCGCCAGCGCCCCCACCTCCCATGGCGGTCGTCGTCATGCCGCGTCGCGTCTGGATGCCTGGTCACTGGGTAGGTGGGGTTTGGGTGGCCGGTCACTGGTCGTGAAATCTCTGCGCCGAACCCGTCTCGTGCAATACATCACCCCGGTCCATCAAAGCAGCAAAGCCATGTTGCACATCGCTTCGGCGCCAACGCTGCTCGCCGCGGTCTAATGGTTGCCGACTTTGTGCTGCTGGGCGTCCTCGGTGCACTTACGGTTGGAGGGTGCATGAGGCTGAATGGACGTGCACCCAAACGATTGTCCCCCGCAGCGATAATTCACCATCGTTTAACAGCTTGGCATAGCAGTGCACAGTGCCGTATGCGGCGCTAATGAACCTGGCGGAGCTCGCGCGACGCTATGGCAATTCGTCCGCCATCCTTTGGGACGCGCTGTACGGCATGACCGCGCAAGTGGATGAGTGCCTTTCCCGGGCAAGGATGCAGAGGACCCACACTGCGATCCCGGGACCGGTCAATCGAATGCAAAAGGCATCTGACTGTTTTACGTATACCTGCGTAGCAGGTCATCGAGAGAGCGAGATGAAAGGAAGCGGTATGTCGGTATGGCGGGGTTCCCTTTTCGCGCGCAACGTATTGCTGTTGATTGTACTGATGCTGACAAGTCAGATCCTGGTCTTTGCCGTCTATCTGAACTTTATCCAGAAGCCAAGAGTTGACGATGGCGCAGCGCTCGTGGCATCGCAGATCCGGATCCTGGACCGGCTGTTGTCAGTCCTGCCGGACGACGAGCGAAACCGGCAACTGCTCGAAATGAACGGAGCGCCCCAAGGTGAACTGCCGCCGCCACAGGCTCGCGACGGGTTGCCTCCCGACTACATGGCGCACCGCTTTTTCGGTCGACTGGCATCGGAACTTGCCCCGGACGAACAGCTTCGCTGGGAGCGCGACGGGCACCGGATCTGGGTGCGTCTCCATGTGCAGGACGTGCGGTACTGGGTGGCGCTGCGTGGAACGTCGGCCATGAGCAGTACGCTGCCTTGGGCGCTGATCGGCCTGTTGTTAAGTGCGGCCACCCTTCCTGCTCTTGGGGCCTATCTGATCCACCGGCCGGTCGAACAGGCGCTGCGCCGGCTGGCGCGCGCTGCCGGCACCATCGAGCGTGGCGTTTGGCCCGAAGCGGTTCCCGTGAGCGGCCCGCGCGAGCTGGCAACAGTAGCGGAGGCGTTCAACCGGATGGCGTCGACGCTCGAAGATCTCGAAGCGACGCGCGCCGAAATGCTTGCGGGCATATCGCATGATATCCGCACGCCGCTGACCAAGCTGCGCATGGCCATCTTCGCGCCGGAGTCATTCGAGGCCCCGGTCGCCAGTGCGGAACGCTTTGTCGAGGAGATCGACACGATCGTCCAGCAGTTTATCGATTTCGCCCGTGGGTGGGATAGCGAACCGGCGACGCACGGCGATCTGAACGCGCTGATCGAACAGCTCGCCGCCGACTATGCAGGTCTCGGTCGCACGTTCGAACTGTCGCTCGCGGAATTGCCACCTGTTGCGTTCCGACCGGTCGGCATGCAGCGCCTGTTGATGAATCTGATGCAGAACGCGGTCGTGTACGGTCAGGTCGGGCTCGCAGTCCGGACTACCGTGGACGCGCGAAGTGTCACGATTGCGGTTGAGGATCGGGGGCCGGGCCTGCCTCAAGAGCTTCTGTCGTTAATAAAGCAACCATTCCGGCGCGGCTCAGAGGCGGATCGAAAGGGCGGGAGCGGCCTCGGCCTCGCGATAGCGGAGCACGTCGCACAGCAGCATGGCGGCACGCTCGATCTCTTCCAGAATGCGCCGTCCGGACTCAAGGCCGTGGTGCAAATTCCCATTCCTTAATGGGCGCTTGTCGGCGCGATGACTGCGCCGTCGTCGCGGTGTCGCACGGCCTTCGACTTAATGTGATGCTCGAGCACCGCCCAAAGGGTCTGGCAGGGCAGCGTGAGCATTTGATGAGATGGCCATTTTTCATGGTTGTGTGATGAAAAACCTTACAAGATACTTTGCGCTACTTAGTATATTCATGGCCGGCGTCGTGGCCGTTGGGTGGTTCCACCAGGCTCACGGTCACCGTCAGACGGCTGTCGCACCAGATCCGATCCCCGTGAGCGCGGTTGCGGCTTCGGTTACCGATGTTCCTGTCTATATCGACTCGCTTGGCACCGTGACACCGACACGGACCGTCACGGTCACCACGCAGGTCAACGGGATACTGCGTTCCGTCGATTTCAGCGAGGGGCAGACGATCAGGAAAGGACAGGTGATTGCACGCATCGATTCGCGGGCGCTCGAAGCGCAGTTGCTGCAGGTACAGGGTACGCTGCGTCATGACCAGGCTGTACTCGCAAACGCGAAACTGGACCTGCAACGTTATCAGCAGCTGATCAAAGCGGGCTCGATTACGCAGCAGACGCTCGATACGCAAGTTGCTACCGTCCAGGAGGACGAAGGCACCGTGCTGGCGGACACGGGCAACGTGAACAATCTGCAGGTTCAGGTCGGCTATTGCACCATCACGTCTCCCGTAGATGGCGTGGTGGGCCTGCGCCTCGTCGACCCCGGCAACTACGTGAGCAGCACCAGCACGACCGGTATCGCGGTCGTTACGCAACTGCAGCCGGCGACCGTGATCTACTCGGTGCCGGAAGACGACCTGGGACGGATCCGGCGGGCGATGTCGCACGGGGAGGTTCAGGTGCTGGCCTATGACCGCGACGGCAAATCGTTGCTGGCGAAGGGCTCGCTGCTTGCGGTCGACAACCTCGTCAATACGAGCGCCGGCACGATCAACGTCAAGGCCGTCTTCCCCGATTCCGGCAGCGCGCTGTTCCCGAACGAATTTGTGAATGTGCGGATGCAGGTCGACACGCTGCAGCGGATTCCGGTCGTGCCGACTTCGGCAATCCAGCATGGCGCGAACGGCGATTTCGTTTTCGTGATCGGCGGCGCAGGCGCAGTGGCATTGCGCAACGTGAAGACCGGACCGGTAAAAGGCGACGACACGGCGATTCTCGATGGCGGGGTGAAGGAAGGAGAGCGGGTCGCGACCGACGGTGCAGACAGGCTTGATACCGGCTCGCTCGTGAAAGTCGTGGCGCACTGAGCGGAGCCGACGATGAACGCTTCACGAATCTTTATCGAGCGACCCATTGCGACCGCGCTGTTGATGATCGCGTTGTTTCTGGCCGGGGTGCTGGGATACATCCTGCTGCCTGTTTCGGCGCTACCGGAAATCGACTATCCGACGATCCAGGTCTACACGCAGTATCCCGGCGCAAGCCCGGATGTGGTCAGTTCGTCCATCACCTCGCCGCTCGAAAGACAGCTCGGCCAGATGTCGGGGCTGAAGGCGATGAACTCGACGAGTTCGAACGGCACATCGGTGATCACGTTGCAGTTTGATCTGTCGTTCTCGCTCGACGTCGCCGAGCAGGAAGTGCAGGCCGCGATCAATGCGTCGTCGAGCTTTCTGCCGGCTAATCTGCCGTATCCGCCTGTCTACAGCAAGGTCAACCCTGCCGACCCCCCGGTGCTCACGCTGTCGCTGACATCCGACGTGCTGCCGCTGACGAAGATCGAGGACCTGGCCGATACCCGGCTTGCGCAGAAGATCTCGCAGATTTCAGGCGTGGGCCTCGTCACGATCAGCGGCGGTCAGCGGCCGGCCGTGCGGGTGCAGACCGATACCGCCGCGCTCAACGCACTCGGCATGTCGATCGACGACGTGCGTACCGCGCTCGGCAGTGCCAACGTTGACCAGGCGAAGGGCAGTCTCGACGGAAAATACCAGTCGTATTCGATCGGCGCGAACGACCAGCTGCAATCGGCGGCGGACTATCGCGACCTGATCATCGCGTACCGGCAAGGCGCACCGGTTCGGCTGGCGCAGATCGCCAGGTCGATCGACAGCGCCGAGAATTTGCAACAGGCGGCGTGGACCAACAGCACGCCGTCTATCGTGCTGAACATCCAGCGGCAGCCGGGCGCCAACGTGATCGATGTGGTCGATAGCGTGCAGAAGCTGTTGCCGCAACTGCGGGCGAGCTTGCCCGCATCGGTGAAGGTCGCCGTGCTGACGGATCGCACGAAGACGATCCGCGCGTCGGTTGCCGACGTCGAAACGGAGCTGGCAATCGCCGTGGCGCTCGTCGTGATGGTGATCTTCGTATTCCTGCGCAATGTGCCGGCTACCGTGATTCCCGCAGTCACCGTGCCGCTTTCGCTCGTTGGCACGCTCGCGGTCGCGTACGGGCTCGGCTTTTCGCTGAATAACCTCACGTTGATGTCGCTGACTGTCGCGACAGGCTTTGTCGTCGACGACGCGATCGTAATGATCGAGAACATTACGCGCTACATCGAGGCTGGGCAAACGCCCCTGAGGGCCGCGATCAAGGGTGCGAAGGAGATCGGCTTTACGATCGTCTCGTTGTCCGTGTCGCTGATTGCGGTGATGATCCCGTTGCTGTTCATGGGCGACGTGGTCGGGCGCCTGTTCCGCGAGTTCGCGCTGACGCTGTCGGTCGCGATCGTCCTGTCGGCGTTGGTGTCGCTGACGCTTACGCCGATGATGTGCTCGCGCATGTTAAAAGCGCAGCCACACCCGCATCGGGTCGATTTTTTCGACCGGCTCAACAGCAGGTACATACGCGGTCTCGACTGGGTGTTGTCGCATCGGCGCCTGACGATCGCATCGGTGGTGTTGACGGCCACGCTGACGTTCGTCGTGCTGATGCTGATGCCGAAGGGCTTCTTTCCCGAGCAGGACACAGGTCTGATCGAAGGTGTCGTGCAGGCCGCGCCGACCATTTCGTTCCAGCGCATGATCGGCCAACAGCAGCAGGTCGTCGACCGGATCGCACGCGATCCGGCAGTCGCAAGTCTCTCGTCGTTCGTCGGCATCGACCAGACGAGACCGACGATCAATCAGGGCACCCTGTTGATCAATCTGAAGGACAAGGGCGAGCGAGCGCGCATCGACGAGGTGATTCGCCGACTGACCGATGACACCGCAGGCCTCGCGGGCGTGCGCCTGTTTCTGCATCCGGTGCAGGATCTGACGCTCGACGACACCGTCTCGACGACGAGCTACCGGCTCGGCGTGCAGTCGACCGATCCGGCGCTGCTCACTCGCTGGACTGGCGAGCTGGTTGGCGCGTTGCGCGGCGATCCGGCGTTTGCCGACGTGCAGAGCGAGGCGATGCAGTCAGGCAATCAGGTGCAACTCACGTTCGACCGCGATACCGCGTCGCGCCTTGGCATCACGCCGCAGGCGATCGACGATGTGCTGTACGACGCGTTTGGTCAGCGCCAGGTGTCGACGATCTACACGCAGTTGAACCAGTACCACGTGGTGCTGGTCGCGAGAAACAACGCCGACGACCTTGCGCATCTGCTTTCAGGACTCTATGTCGATACGTCGTCGGGCAGCCTCGCGCCGCTCGCGTCGATGGCGACGATGAAGGTGATGCCCGCGCCGTTGCGGATTGATCGCAAGGGCCAGTTCCCGTATGCGGACGTGTCGTTCAATCTCGCTCCCGGATACAGCCTCGGCACGGCGATCGCCCGTCTTGAGCGGGTCAAGGAGCAGATAGGGTTGCCGCAGTCCGTCCAGGTGTCGCTGGAAGGATCGGCCGCGACCTTTCAGTCGTCGCTGGCGAGCGAAGGGTACCTGGTCGCCGCTGCCGTGATCGTGGTCTATCTGATGCTCGGCATCCTGTATGAGAGCTTCATTCATCCGGTCACGATCCTGTCCACGCTCCCTTCGGCGGCGCTTGGCGCACTGCTGGCGCTGCTGATGACCGGAACCCAGTTCGACATCATGGGCCTGATCGGAATCGTGCTGCTGATCGGCATCGTGATGAAAAACGCGATCATGATGATCGACTTCGCGCTGGACGGGCAGCGCAACCACGGCCTGTCCGCACACGCTGCGATCCGGCGTGCGGCTGAACAGCGCTTCCGTCCCATCCTGATGACGACGATGGCGTCGCTGTTCGGCGCGCTGCCGCTCGCGTTGGGCTCCGGCATGGGCTCCGAGTTGAGGCATCCACTTGGCATCGCGATTATCGGCGGCCTATGCGTCAGCCAGTTGCTGACCTTGTTCTCGACGCCGGTGATCTATCTGGCGATGCATCGTCTGGAAAGACGCTTTGCCGCGGACGAGCCGATCGTATCGGAGTATGTGCAATGAACCTGTCTGGCCCATTCGTCAGGCGGCCCATCGCGACGACGTTGCTGGCGGTCGCCCTTGCGTTGTTCGGTATCCTGGCATTCAGGCTGCTGCCGGTTGCGCCGCTGCCCGAAATCGACTTTCCTACGATCCTGGTGCAGGGGCAACTGCCCGGCGCCGATCCGACGACGGTGGCCACCTCGGTCACGACGCCGCTCGAGCGGCAGTTCGGCCATATTGCGGGCCTCGCTCAGATGACGTCGGTCAGCTCGCGCGGGCAAACGCAGATCACGTTGCAGTTCGACCTGAGCCGGAATATCGACGGCGCGGCACGCGACGTGCAGGCCGCGATCAACGCGGCGAAAACCAACCTGTCGCCCAACATGGACGGCAGCCCGACGTATCGCAAGGTCAATCCCGCGGATTCGCCCATCCTCGTGATCAGTCTGACCTCCGACACGGCCACGCCAGCCCAGCTTTACGACGCGGCGTCGACGGTGCTGCAACAGAAGCTGATGCAGACAACCGGCGTGGGCAACGTGGTGGTGGGCGGCGCCGCGCTGCCGGCGGTGCGGGTTGAACTGAATCCAGATCGGGTGAGCCACTACGGCATCAGTCTGGAGCAGATCCGCAGCACGATCGGGAATGCGAATGTCGATTTGCCCAAGGGATCGATGTCGGCGAGCGGGCAGAACTATTCGATCGGCGCGAACGACATGCTGTATTCGCCCGCCGACTACGGACGGCTGATCGTCAGGCAGAACAACGGCAACATCGTGCGTGTGTCGGACCTCGGCTATGTACGTCAGGATGTCGAGCAGCTTGAGAACTACGGCCTGTCGAACGGCAAGCCGGCCGTGTTGCTGGTCCTCTATAAGGAACCGGGCGCGAACGTGATCGACGCCGTCGACAACGTGAAGGCCGAACTCCCGGCGCTCGAAGCGGCGATCCCGTCGTCCATCAAGCTGGCGATTTCGGTTGACCGTACGAAGACGATCCGTGGCTCGCTGCTCGACGTCGAAATGACGCTGCTTGTATCCATCGTGCTCGTGACGGCCGTCACGTTCGCGTTCTTCCGCAGCTGGCGCGCGACGCTCATTCCGGCGATCGTCGTACCGCTGTCGCTGCTGGGTACGTTCGGGGTCATGTACGTCCTTGGCTACAGCTTGAACAACCTCTCGCTGATGGCCTTGACCATTTCGACCGGTTTCGTGGTCGACGATGCAATCGTCGTCGTCGAAAACATCATGCGGCATCTGGCGCGCGGCAAGAGGCCCATCGAGGCGGCACTCGCAGGGGCGCAGGAAGTGGGCTTCACGGTGTTTTCGATCAGCGTTTCGCTGATCGCGGTATTCGTCCCGCTGCTGTTCATGGGTGGCCTGATGGGCCGGCTGCTGCGTGAGTTCTCGGTGTCGCTTTCCGTAGCGATCGTGATGTCGATGCTGATTTCGCTCACGGTCACGCCGATGCTGACGAGCATTTTCCTGCGCGCAGGACAGCAAGCCGGGAACGGCGACGAGCATCACGAGAGCGGATTTTCTCGCCTGTACGGCACGTCGTTGCGCTGGGTCATCCGGCATCCGCTATTGATGGGTGGCGTGACGGTGCTGGTGTTCGTGCTGAACCTCTGGCTGTTCACCGTGGTTCCGAAAGGCTTCTTCCCGGAGGAAGACACGGGGCTGCTGCTTGGCACGCTGCAGGCGTCGCAAAGCATCTCCTGGCACGAGATGCAGCATCAGTTCCAGATGGTCAACAAGGCGGTGCAGGAGAATCCGAACGTCGCGTTCGTGGGTGGCTTCGTGGGGGGAGCGAACGCGCTCGACAACGCACTGCTGTTCGTCACGCTCAAGCCCCTGGGTGAGCGTCGCGCGACGGCCGATCAGGTGATCGCTCAGGTGCGCCGACGGCTTGCCGATATGCCGGGGACACAGCTCTATCTGCAGTCGTTGCAGGACCTCGCGGCCGGTGGCCGACAGAGCGCCGCGCAGTACCAGTACACCCTTACTGCGGACGACCAGGCGACACTCGATCAATGGGTGCCGAAGTTAGTCGCGCAGATGCATAAGATGCCGGCGCTGGCCGACATCAACACCGACCAGCAGGACAAGAGCATGCAGGTCGGCATCGACGTCGACCGCGACTGCGCCGCGCGAATGGGCGTGAGCTTCAAAGATATCGACGAGGCGCTTTATGACGCGTTCGGCGAACGGCAGGTCTCGGCCATCTACGGGAGCGCGAATCAATATCACGTCGTGATGGAGGTGGCACCCGAGTACTGGACAAGTCCTTCGGTACTGAAGGACATCCATGTTCCGGCGAGCCCGACGCTCGCCACGAGCGGCGCGTCGACGACCGCCGCCGGGGGGGCAACCGGCGCAAGCGCCGCTACGCCGTCGGCCGCGGCCCAGGCGAACGGTTCAGCGCTGGTGCCGCTCGCCGCGATGGCCCGGTTCTCGACCGGCCCCAGCGCCATTTCGATCAATCACCAGGCTACGTTCCCCGCCATTACCGTATCGTTCAATCTGCGCCCCGGTGCATCGATCGGACCCGTGACGCAGCAGATCAGTCAGGCCGTCGCTGCGCTCAGAATGCCGGCGAGTATCTCCGGCGCGTTCGCGGGCACGGCAGCAGCGTTTCGTGAGTCGATGGCGAGCGAGCCGCTGCTGATCCTCGCCGCGCTGTTGTCGGTGTACGTCGTGCTCGGCATGCTGTACGAGAATCTGGTTCATCCTTTGACGATTCTCTCGACGCTGCCTTCTGCGGGCGTCGGCGCTTTGATCGCGCTGCTGCTCACTCACACGGAGCTGTCGATCATCGCGTTGATCGGCGTGCTGATGCTGATCGGCATCGTGAAGAAGAACGCGATCATGATGATCGACTTCGCGATTGCCGAAGGGCGTCAGCATGCACTGCCGCCGGAGGAGGCGATCGTGCGCGCGGGCCTGATCCGTTTCCGTCCGATCATGATGACGACGGTCGCCGCAATTTTCGGCGCGCTGCCGCTCGTGCTGGGGTCAGGCTACGGATCCGAATTCCGCAAGCCGCTCGGTATCTCGATCATCGGCGGTCTGGTGTTCAGCCAGGCCATCACGCTCTATACCACCCCTGTCATCTATCTCTGGCTCGATCGGGCGTCGCAGCGGTTGCGGCGCCGAAGGAAACACGCATGAAATCGCCCATCGGATACCGGTCGGCCGTGTCGGTCGGCATGCGCTGCTGCGCCTGTGCGCTCGGCGCCACGCTTTGGCTTTCGGGCTGCGCGGTCGGCCTGGACTATCACCAGCCGGCCGTAGCGATTCCAACGCAGTTCAAGGAAGCGGGCACACAGTGGCGACTTGCGGCGCCCAACCCGCAGGCATCGCTCTCAACCCGGTGGTGGGACGCGTACGACGATCCCGAGCTGTCCCGGCTCGTCGACGCAGCGCTGCAGTCGAATCAGTCGATTGCAGGCGCGGCGGCCGCCTATCGGCTCGCGCAGGCCACCGTCGCTGCAGACCGGGCGAGCTTGTTTCCGACGCTCGGTGTCGACGCGTCGGCCTCGCACAGCTCGAGCACGACGGCGGAATACGCGAAGGCCTACGCGAGTTGGGAAGTCGATCTGTGGGGCGGCGTGCGCCGGCAGATCGAGTCGGGCAAGGCGAACGCGCAGAGCGCGGATGCGACGCTTGCCGGCGAGCGCTTGTCGATTGCCGCGACGCTGGCGACCGACTATTTCGACATCCGCCAGCTCGATATCGACATCGACCTGTTGCGGCAGCAGGAGGCGGTCAACGGGCGGATTCTCGCGATCACGCGCGCAGCGCTGGCACAGGGGACCGCGTCGCAAGTCGATCTGCTGTATGCGCAGGACACGCAGGAGGCGGTTGTCGCGAACCTGCAAATTTCACAGACCTCGCGCGAGCAGGACGAGCACGCAATCGCGGCGCTCACGGGTGTGCCGCCGGCTTCGTTGTCGATTGCACCGCGGCTCGACTATGTGTTTCGCGAGCCCGAGGTGCCATCTGTGCTGCCGTCTGCGTTGCTGGAAAGACGGCCTGACGTGGTCAGCGCGGAACGCACCGCTGCTGCTGCGAACGCGCTTATTGGGGTAGAGAAGGCCGCATTCTTTCCCGACCTCGATCTACGGGCACAGGGTCTCGTGCAACACAACACCTTCGCGACGCTGTTCTCATTGCCGACCCGGATGTGGTCGCTCGGTCCCTCACTTGCCGCCACGCTGTTTGACGGTGGTGCCCGCGTGGCCGCCGTGCACAAGGCGCAGGCGACCTATGACGAAGACGTCGCATCTTACCGCGAAGCCGTGCTCACGGCGTTCCAGAACGTGGAAGACAGCCTGTCGTCGCTGAACCATCTGCGCCAGCAGGAGCACGCGTTTGCCGACATTTACCAGCGCAACCGGCAGTTGCTGGAGAGCGTCGCCGCGCAACTGACGGCCGGAACCGCGAGCGAGCAGTCCGATTTGACTCAGCAAGTGACGCTACTGACGGCCAGACAGAACCTGAACGACACGCAGGGGGCACTGGTGAAAAGCGGCGTTGGGCTGGTGAAGAACCTCGGCGGCGGCTGGATGTCGTCGAAGAGTTAGGCTCGATCCCATGATGGCGGGCGCGCCGTTGTGACGTCGTCCGCCGATCTGCGCGGTCCAGAGTCCGGTAGCGCCCACGACCGTTTTTCAAAGTCCGTGTCTCGAACTGCGTGCAAGGCCCTGTTATGTCCACTCGTGCGGTATCGCTTCCCCGCGACGTGGCTTGACATGACATGCAACACATTTCCAACAACATGTAGCGCAGAGGTTCTCTACATTGGCGGCTGTGTCATGCGGGGTTCGCCAGTGGGGCGAATCCATCACATGGAGAGTGTGCAGTGAAATTTAAAATCGTTCTCGTGTCTGCTGCCAGTGCGGTAATTTCTATGGCTGTCGGCAAGGCGCCTGCGGGGTCCCTGGCGATTGATATCAGCGTGGGCGTTGCGGTTCGCCGGACAACCATCGATAGATGGGCTTGAACATGCATGACTATCGCTTTGTCGCCGCGGTTCTCAAGCGAGGCCGCGCACGACGGTGGCTGGGCGCGCTCGCCGTCATCGCCACTGAGTGCCTGCCTTACTCACCAGCGTTGGCGCAGTCGTCGCCGGACGATAGCGTGGGCATCAACGTGACCGCATTGCCCCACTATGAAGGCAGCAAGTCCTATCGTGTGCTGCCGTTGCCCATGCTGTCGCTGTTGAACGGGGCAATCTTCGTGCAGGGGCTCACGGGCGGCGTCGCCTACCCGTTGGGGCCGAGTGTTGCGGTGGGCCCGCTGATCGGCGTTCAGCTGGGCCGCAACCAGGACTATGCAGCGGTGCTCAACGGCATCGGAGATATCGCAACGTCCTTCGACTTCGGTGCGTTCGCGCGCTGGCACTATTTGGATCGGTGGGCGCTGCTTACCACTTCTGAGCGCTTACTTCGCGCCGCATCATCGTGAGAGCACTATCAATGAACCAGAATCTGACATCGACTCGTATCGCGCCACTGCTTGTCAGCCTCGCTGTTGGGTTGGGCATGGCGGGGTGTGCGGTTACGCCGCCGAGTGCGCCTACCGTCATGGCGGTCCCAGCGAACGGCAAGACCCTCAACCAGTTCCAGCAGGACGACTATAGCTGCCGCACCTACGCGACGCAGGTCGTGAATCCGGCGGCGGTCTCGCATCAGGCGGCAACCTCCGGACTTGCTGCTACCGCCGTCGGCACGGCTGGAGGCGCTGCGGCCGGGGCTCTGATCGGCGCCGGGGCAGGCAACGCCGGTGCCGGCGCCGCAATCGGTGCGGGTGCCGGACTGCTGCTCGGCAGCATGACGGGCTCGGCGCAGCACAATCAGACCGAAGCGTCGTTGCAGCAGCAATACGACAACGCGTACGCGCAATGCATCACGGCAAAGGGAGATACGATCGAAACACCTCGTCCGGCAGCGATCGTCGTGCCTGTACGCCCCGTGCCGCCCCGCGCCGTAATCTATGGCGCCCCCCCACCTTACTACTACGCACCGTACTGATTTCGCTCATATGGTCGTGGCATGGCTTGACCTGGAATTCTGCCGGCTGGAAATCTTCGGTGGAGCTTTGTCCCCTGGCTATTCCGTGCACGCCATTCATTTCTTAACGGAGTCTTTGATGAAACGTTTATTCATTATTCTGGCTGCAACGTTCGCCGTGTCGTCTGCGTTCGCGCAGAGCAGCATGCAGCAGATGTTGGAAGCGCGCTTTACTGCCGCGAATGCAACTCATGACGGCAAGCTCACGAAAGAACAGGCGGAGGCAGGTATGCCGCGCGTCGCAGCCCATTTCGATGAGATCGATACTACGCATCAAGGGTACGTGACGCTTGAGCAGATCGAGCAGTTCGCTGCGCAGCATCGGCAGTAAGCGCTTGCAAGGCAAGCTTCAATACCCTCGGGTGGTTTAACCGTGTATTGAATATGTCCCATCGGGTCGCCTCATCACGTCGAAAGATGGGGCTGCTGCGCGCTCCGGAGCGGCTGTGTAGTCGTTCCGGTGGGTCGTCCAATAATGGCCCGGCCACTGGTTGTAGTCCCTCGACCGCCACTGATCGTCGGCCCCGCGTACTATTGACCTGAGTCTATTCGAGTCCGCCCCGTGGGCGGGCGGGATGCATAGCGGCCGCTTTGTATCCTGTCCGAAGCTCGCCGCAGGGACGATGCGCAACTGCGTCCAGTTCACGGATAGCGACCAGGATATAACGGCCGCTCAAAAATCGTGTATATCTGAGTGAGTCAGTGAGCCGGCGCTCGACTTATCTTCGATTACCCTTGCCATGGCGTTCGCGGTGGTCACCACTTGGCCGCTGCTACCGTATAGTAGTTTGGCGACTGGTCGCGCTCGAAGCAATAAGCGCATATTCCGCGAAAGGCGCAACAGCAGCATGAGGGCAACCAGAGACCTCAGTTATGCGAATGGTGAGTCGATGTGCCGGCAGCATGCTCTTCGAGGTCCGGCACGAAGATGTATCCGCACCCGCGAACGGTCTGGATGAATCGTGGTGTCGACGGGTCAGTTTCCACGATGCGGCGCAGACGATAGACCTGAACGTCGATGCCGCGATCGGCGGACTCGGATTCCGCGCCATGAAGTGACTTGAGCAGACGCCGGCGGGTGAGTGTGCACATGGGAGAATTAACGAAAATCTGCAGCAGCGCAAACTCACTGGCAGATAAGGTAAGAGACGTCTCTCCGCTATTCAGAGTGCGCGACTGAAAGTCCAGCGTGAACGCGCCGAATGTGTAAGGTTGCCGTCGTTGGGGAATGCCCGCATCGGGTACGGCGCGCTGGCGCCGCAGCACTGACTGAATCCGTGCTACCAGCTCACGCGGGTTAAACGGTTTGCGGAGATAGTCATCGGCACCCAATTCAAGGCCAGCGATGCGGTCCTCTTCGTTGGCGCGGGCGGTGAGCATCAAGACTGGAATGTCGTCGCCTGATGCGCGCAACCTACGTAGTGCCGTCAAGCCGTCGACGCCCGGCATCATAAGATCGAGCACTATCAGGTCCGGGCGTTCGTGTTTGAGCCGGTGTTCGAGCGAACGCGCGTCATGTAGCACTGACACGTCGAAACCCCACCTTACCAGGTAGCGGCGAGTCGCATCACACAATTCGGCGTCGTCGTCGATTAGAAGAATCTGAGCTGACATAGGAAGAGAATAACGCTCACAAACGAGTGATGACCGGGGCCGCGACTAACCGCAATGCGAGCGCATCGCAGAAGCTGCAGCACACGATCGATCGAAGAAATGTAGGCGAATTTCATAACGCCAGGTGTTAGCAAATCATGTCAGGAAATGTCATCGACGGGGCCTGTTTTTCTGTCCGCAAACGCACGGGTGCACTCGCTTTCTCGCTGACCACGAGCGACCGCTGTAATATGAGCAGTCAGGATGGCATGCCCGGTACATACGGGCGGCGCCGGGCGGTCGTGGGCTTTCGCCAGTCAGTGTTGTGGCCAGCACAATCGATGACATCTTTTGACATACCTCTCCAACACATCCAGTGCGGAAATCCTTGTATATTCCGTTCGTCGAACCATACGGAACTTCTTGTGGCATGCAGATGCGCGCGAAGGCGTTAGGCGTGAGCGAGTTGCAAGTCGGTTTTCTTGCTAAAGAAGGTATTGACCATCGCTACGGAACTGCATGCCGCACTGGCACTGTCTGAGGTGCAACGTATCGCCGCAGACATCAAGCGGATTGGTAAGCAGTGCAGGCGCAACTGCAGGCTGGCAGGCCGCCCGGCGCAGCCCGCTTCGACGAGATTGTCGCCGCCCACCGAGGCACGTGACGGCTGTAGCAAAGCCAAGCGGTTCGCCGCGTAGCATCGGAAACAGGAACTAAAAGACAGGCGTTATTAGAGGTGTCTGCTTAATCACATGTCAGATGATCTGCCAACCGGTCGCATCATCGTGCTTGACGATGATGTTGAAATCCGCAATATGCTGCAACGCTTTCTGACGGCACAAGGTTTCTCGGTGCGCGCGGTGAAGACAGGCATTGAGTTGGACGTTTTGATCGAGCGCTACCCGTTCGACCTGTTGATTCTCGATATCATGATGCCAGGCGAAGACGGCCTGTCCATCTGCCGTCGGTTGCGTGCTCGGAGAGAGACAATCCCCATCCTCATGCTAACAGCGCGTGGCGATCCCGCGGACAAGGTCGTAGGTTTGGAGATTGGCGCCGACGACTATCTCGCGAAACCGTTTCTGCCGAGCGAGCTGATAGCGCGGGTTCGGGCGATGTTACGTCGGCAGCAGTTTCAGGTGCGCCTGCAAAACGTGCGGGGCGAGATGCTGCTCGCAGGCGAGTCGCAATGCTTGCGGTTCGGCGCCTTCAGGCTGGACGTTCGGCGTAGAGAATTGATGTCGGACGAAGCGGGCATCGTCGAACTCGGCCCGGCTGAAATGCGTCTCCTGTGTGCGCTTGCGGAGACGCCAAACCGTCCCGTAAGCCGCGCAAATCTGATAGAGCGCGCGCGTGGGTCTCAATATGAGGCGAGTGCCCGCAGCGTTGACGTGCAAGTTCTTCGCTTACGACAGGTGATTGAGACAGAGGCAAGCTCGCCCCGACATATCCGCACGGTGTGGGGCCTCGGCTACATGCTCGTTGCAACCTCAAACTAAAGCGTCACCTGTTGGACGCTCGAAAGTGACATTCAAGCCGCTTCCTCTGCTTTCCGTGTACACCGCGCGCAACGCCGTGGCTACAGCGTTCATCGGGTCTCTTGCGCTGCAACTCCCGCAACTCGTGTGGCTCCCGACGAAGCGTCGAGCGTGCCGCGGCTGCTCGGGTAATACAACAAGGCAGGGTAGTTTCCGTCATCGCTTGCGCGACCGTTCAGCTATTTCAGGCCCTGTCCAGCGCCTTGATCGCAAGCGCAGCGCCAGCCGCGCGCGTTTCGACGTGTAGCTTACGGAACAGATGTTCGAGGTGCTTGTTCACCGTGCGCGGCGCCATGCCGAGAATGTCGCCGATATCGCGATTCGTCTTGCCGCGAGAGACCCAGAGCAGCACTTCGGCCTCGCGCGCCGTCAAATTGAAGCGCGCCGCGAGTGCGCTGCTGTGCACAGTGTCATCGGTCTCCTTGAGGGTGAGGATCCACTCTCCAGGATCGGGAGCGGAGGTTGCGCTCGCAGAACGCCGCACGTGTCCCGCGGTGAATTCGAGGACGGCGCCGGCCGGACTCCCGCGCCCGAGCCAGTCCGCAAACCAGTCGCGCAACAGCGGCGGCAACATGGGGTGCGCAACCGCTTGCACGAGGTCATCGGCGTGGCTGGCCCGGTAGGCAGAAATTTGCCGTGCCGCTTGCGGACTCTGCCAGCGGATCGCGCCATCGGCGCCGACGATCAGCGCCGCCCGCGCATCGAGCGACAGTGCCGCGTGCGCATAGAGTTGCGCACGTGAGCGCTGCACGTGTGCGCCAATGCGCGCGCAAACCTCCTCGGGACGCACGGGTTTCGTCACATAGTCGATGCCGCCGACGCGAAACGCGCGCACCACATGCTCGCTTTCCGTCAATGCCGTCATGAAGATCACGGGCAGATGTTCGTGGCGAACGTCCTGCTTCAGGTGGCTGCAGGTCTCGAAGCCATCCATGCCAGGCATCATCGCGTCGAGCAACACGACGTCGGGCGTCACGCGTGCGAGGCGCTTGAGCGCATCTTCGCCCGAAAGCGCGACCAGCACCGCGTAACCATGCGCCTGAAGCGTATCGGAGAGAAATGCGAGGTTGTCCGGCGTGTCGTCGACAATCAACACGACAGGACGGTCGCGCAGCCACTCGGGCGACGCATCGGTGGAGTTCATCGCGCGTGCCTCAGACGTCCGCGACGCGAGACAGTCGGTCGAGTTCATGCTCAAGCTCCCTTAGCTGAAAGCGTTCCGCCAAAGCGCGCAACACGTCGATCTGCTCCTGTAGCGCGGGCCATGTCGCGCGCGCCGAGTCGAGTTGTTCGATCACGCCTTGCAGGTAGCCGACTTCGAGGTGTGCGCGCAGCCGCTCGAGCACCGCTTTCGGCCACGCGAGGTCCAGTGACGCGTGCCTGACGGGCGGCGTGGCTTGCGCGGACGTGGACGGCTCGGATGCGATCCAGTCGAGCACGAGTAACTGCGCGAGCTTGTCGAGCAACAAATTGATCTGCAGCGGCTTCACGAGATATCCGGCGCATCCGGTCGCGCTCGCGCGTTCCCGATCGTCGGCAAATGCATTAGCCGAAAGCAGCACGATCGGGGCGTTCGACAACTGGTTTTCGCGGATCAGCCGGCTGGCTTCGTAGCCGTCCATCAGCGGCATTGAGATGTCCATGATGATCACGTCGACGCTGTGTGTCGCCAGCCAGCGCAACGCGTCGGGACCGCTCTCCGCCTCGGCGACGTCGAAGCCGAGCGGCGTCAGCAGTTGCACGACGATGCCGCGCTGATCCGCGAGATCGTCGACGACGAGAATCGCGCGCTTCGGCCCGGTATAGCCGCGGATCGCCGCGAGTTCAGTGCGCGCGTCGGCTGCGCTGTTCACTGCTGGCGCGAACAGTCGCACGATGAAGCGCGTGCCGCGCCCGACCTCGCTGTCCACTTCCAGACTGCCACCGAGTGCCTGCGTGAGAAGCCGGCAAATCGTGAGCCCCAGTCCCGCGCCGTGATCGTGCGCATGCGCCGCTTCGCCTCGCTCGAACGGCAGGAACAGGCGCTCCATCTCGGCCGGAGGAATTCCGGGGCCGGTGTCGACTACTTCGAACTTCAACGTGTCGAGCACGTGACTCACACGCAGCGTCACAGTACCCGTGGACGTGAAGCGAATCGCGTTGCCGATCAGGTTGGTCAAAATCTGACCCATGCATTTCTGGTCGGTACGCACGGTGGCGGGCAGGCGGCCTACGGTCTGCACGTCGAAAGCGAGCGCTTTCTCGAGCGCCTGCGGGCGCAGCATTGAGGTGACGTGCGCGACGAAATCCGCCAGTGACACGCGTGCGATGTTCAGTTCCAGCTTGCCCGCCTCGATACGCGCGACGTCGAGCAGCCCATCGACGAGCGCAAGCAGATGTTCGCCGCTGCGGTGAATCGTTCGCACGGCGCTGTAGCGCGTCGGCGAAAACTCCTCTTTCGCCTGCAAAAGCAACTGTGCATAGCCGAGAATGCTGTTCAGCGGTGTGCGCAACTCGTGGCTCAAACCGGACACGTAGCGGCTTTTCGCCTGATTCGCCGATTCGGCGGCGGCCGTCGCGCGCTTGAGCGCGGCGTCGGTTTTCTGGTGCGCGTCGATTTCCTGCATCAGCAATTCGTTTTGCCGTTGCGATTCTTCCTGCGTGACGCGACGGCTTTCGCGCTCCAGCACGAACCACCACGCCGCTATGCAGCCGACGAGAGAAAGCGCGAAGAATATCTTCAGAAAACTGTGGCCGATCGCGCTGTCGATCGACGATCCGTCGACGGCGAGCGAGGTCACACTCTGTGACCAGATCAGATAGAGCACGCTCGCGAGCACCGCGAGTATCGCGCACATGAGGCTGGCATAGTGCATGAGACGCAGCGCGGCTGGGCCGAGCCGCACGCGGGGAAACACGCGATGTAGCGCGCGATCGGCTTGCGACGCGAAGCGTGCGTGCGGCTTGCAGCGATCGTGGCAGCGCGAATCGAGCGAACAGCACAGCGAGCAGATCGTGCCGCCGTAGGCAGGGCAGAAGGCTGTGTCTTCCGGTTCGAACGCGTTCTCGCAGATCGCGCAGCGAAGCGAAGTGGCGTTGCCCGTGGGTTGGGCGGCGCGCGCGATGTAGTAGCGTCCGCGCGTGACGATCGCGAGCACCGGAGCACAGGCGACTGCCACGCCGAACGCGATGAACGACGACATGGCTTGTGCCAGCAAGCCGAACATGCCGCTTCGCGCGAGCATCGCGGCGGCGGCGGCGATCAGCATCGCGCCTACGCCGACGGGATTCACGTCGTATAGGTGTGCGCGTTTGAATTCGATATGACGCGGGCTAAGCCCAAGCGGCTTGTTGATGACGAGATCGGCGAACAGTGCGCCGATCCACGCGATCGCGATGTTTGCGTAGAGCGACAGCACCCTGGCGATCGCCTCGAATACACCCATTTCCACGAGCAGCAGCGCGATCATCACATTGAACACGAGCCACACCACCCGCCCCGGATGGCTATGCGTCAGACGGGCAAAAAAATTCGACCACGCGAGCGAGCCCGCGTACGCATTCGTCACGTTGATCTTCAACTGCGAAACGATCACGAACAGCGTCATCGCGGGCAGCGCCCAGCTCGCGAGCCCAAACGGATCGAGCAGCAGGTGATAGGCGACGAGGTACATCTGGGTGGGCTGCGTGGCCTGCGCCGGACTGACTTCATACTGGATCGCGACGAAGGCGAGGAATGCGCCGCCGAGCATCTTGAGGGCGCCGGGCACGATCCAGCCTGGTCCCGCCGACAGCAGCGCGAGCCACCAGCGCGTGTGGTTCTTTGCAGTGAGCGGCGGCAGGAAGCGCAAGTAATCCACCTGCTCGCCGACCTGGACGATCAATGCAAACACCACGGTCGAGGCCTGCCCGAACGCGATCACGCTGAACGCGCGGCCTTGCGCAGCGAAGCCGGCAAAGGTCGTCCATTCGTGCACCAGACCCGGATGGTGCCACAGCACAGCCGCATAGGGCAGCGCGAACAGTACCAGCCACAGCGGCTGAGTCCAGCTTTGCAGCCGATTGATCAGCGTGATGCCGAACATCACGATCGGAATCACGACGAGCGAGCTCAGTACGTAGGCGATCGCCAGCGAGATATGAAAATAGAGTTGCAACGCGAGCGACATGATGGCCGCTTCGAGCGCGAAGAAAATAAACGTGAAGACGGCATAGAGCAGCGACGTGAGCGTCGAGCCGATATAGCCGAAACCCGCGCCGCGCGTAAGCAGATCCATGTCGACGCCATGGCGCGCGGCGTAAAAGCTGATCGGCAGACTGGTGAGCCAGATGAGCACCGATACGACCGCGATCGCCCAGACCGCGTTCGTAAAGCCATAGTTGACGACGAGACTGCCGCCGATCGCTTCGAGCACCAGAAAAGACACGGCGCCGATTGCCGTGTTGGCGACGCGCAGTTCCGACCAGCGTCGAAACGAACGCGGCGTGAAGCGCAACGCGTAATCCTCGAGCGTTTCGTCGCCGACCCACGCATTGTAGTCGCGCCGCACCTTGACGATGCGTTGGGTACTGGGCGTGCCCACTGACGGGTGACTCTCGGGCATGGAGATGATCTGGATTGGTGCGGAAACGATCGGATCGGTGTCTGATGCAAATTACATTCCAGTGCGACTGCGGGGAATACGTCAATCGACGTATTCCGGTTGCCAATTTGGCTTTCTACATTGCGTCCAACCTCGAACCAGCTCTCGCAAGAAGCGCAGGGCGACCGATAAGGAGAATGTGATGTCCGCAGACGATCGAATCGATGATGATGCTCGCACACCGTCGCCGTTGCGCCGGAAACTGATCGGCGGCCTCGCCGCCGCGCCGTTGATGGCGCTGGGGCTGCCACGTACTTCATTTGCTCAAACGCCGCCCACCGCCAAGGTGAACACCACCGGACTCGCGGTGACCGATACCACGGTGACAGTCGGCCAGTTGCATTCGGCGACCGGCACGATGGCGATCTCCGAAACCGGTTCGATCCAGGCTGAACGCCTGGCGATCGAGCAGATCAACGCAATGGGCGGCGTGCTCGGGCGCAAGATCCAGATCATTCAGGAAGATGGTGCCTCCGACTGGCCGACCTTCGCGGAGAAGTCGAAGAAGCTGCTCGAGAACGACCACGTCGCGGCCGTGTTCGGCTGCTGGACCTCGGCCTCGCGCAAGGCAGTGCTGCCGGTGTTCGAGAAGGACAACGGGCTGCTCTATTACCCGACCTTCTACGAAGGCCTCGAACAGTCGAAGAACGTGTTCTACACGGGCCAGGAAGCGACCCAGCAGATTCTTTGGGCGCTCGACTGGGCGTCGAACACGAAGAAGGCCAAGACGTTTTTCCTGATTGGTTCCGACTATATCTGGCCGCGTACGTCGAACAAGATCGCGCGCCGTCATATCGAGCAGCATCTGCACGCGAAGGTCGTCGGCGAGGAGTATTACCCGCTCGGCACGACCGAGTTTGCGTCGCTGATGAACAAGATCAAGCTCGCGCGGCCGGACTGCATTTTCGCGAGCGTGGTGGGCGGCTCGAACGTTGCGTTCTACAAGCAGCTCAAGGCGGCCGGTATCACTCCGCAGAAGCAGTTCCTGCTGACGCTGTCGGTAACCGAGGACGAAGTGCTCGGCATCGGCGGCGACAACTTTGCGGGCTTCTATTCGTCGATGAAATACTTCGAGGCACTCGATAACGAGAACAACAAGAAGTTCGTCGCTGCGTTCAAGGCGCGCTACGGCCAGAAGTCCGTGATCGGCGACGTGACCCAGGCCGCGTATCTCGGCCCATGGATCTGGAAGGCCGCCTGCGAACGCGCGGGCAGCTTCGACGTGGACAAGGTGGTGGCATCGTCGGCGGGCATCGACGTGGCCAATGCGCCGCAGGGCTATGCGAAGGTCGATGCGAATCACCACCTGTGGAGCCGCTCGCTGATCGGCCAGGGCCAGGCGGACGGCCAATTCAAGGTCGTCGCGCAGTCCGACCAGCCGATCCAGCCGAATCCGTTCCCGAAGGGCTACATGTAATCCGTCAACCGCAGCTGCGCGGCGACGCAACGCGCCGCCGCGCGAGGAGCGCTCGATGTCCGCCACCGACATTTTCAACATCACGCTGATGCAGGGCTTCGCCGGTCTGAGCCTGTTCAGCGTTCTGCTCCTGATGGGGCTTGGGCTCGCCGTGATCTTCGGCCAGATGGGCGTGATCAACATGGCGCACGGTGAATTCATGACGATCGGCGCTTATACCGTCTACATGTTTTCGTGGTTCTCGCAGAACGTCTGGCACGCGTTCACGCCGGTGTACTTTTTCTTCGCGATCGTCGCGGCGTTCGGCCTCGCGTTCGCGGCGGGCTGGCTCGCCGAATGGGCATTGATCCGCCATCTATACCGCCGTCCGCTCGACACGCTGCTCGCTACCTGGGGTCTGAGTCTCGGCATGCAGCAAGTGTTTCGCTCGACGTTCGGGCCGAAGGAAGTGAGTCCTGCGCTGCCCGACTGGCTGATGGGCTCCTGGGAGCCAGCGCCAGGCCTGGATATTCCAGTCAGCGGCATGTTCGTGATGGGACTCGCGCTGGTCATGACAGGTGGACTGCTGCTCGCGCTCTACCGCTCGCGCTGGGGCCTGCGCGTGCGTGCCACGGTTGCCAACCGGCCCATGGCCAACGCTGCCGGCATCAACACGCGGCGCACTGACCGGATGACCTTCGCGATCGGCTGCGGTATTGCGGGGGTGGCGGGCGCGGCGTTCACGGCGATCGGCTCGACCGGACCCACCAGCGGTTCTCTTTATATCGTCGATTCGTTTCTTGTCGTCACCTTTGGCGGCGCGGCGAGCCTGCTCGGCACCGTGGCCTCGGCGTTCGGCATCGCGCAGATGCAGTCGATCAGCGAGTTTTTCCTGTCGGGTTCGATTGCACGTGTTCTTACGCTGCTGACGGTCGTCGTGATCCTGATGCTGCGTCCGCAGGGACTCTTTGCGTCGAAGGTGCGGCGCGTGTGAGTGCGGGGCGCCGTGCACGGCTCATTCACTGATTAATTCGTATGGAGATGGACATGGAACCCATCCAAGCCGTGGCGGGGAGCGTTTCCCCGCGATCCGGTCCCAGCGCGCCGGGAGGCTGGCGCGCGCTCGCGATGCGGCTCGACGCGTCGGGTTACGTGGGCATCGCGATACTCGCGGTGCTGATCGTTGTCGTGTTTCCGCTTGTGCTGGATACGTTTCGCTTGAACCTGATGGGCAAGTACCTCACCTACGCTTTCGTGGCGATTGGCCTCGTGATCGCGTGGGGCTACGGCGGCGTGCTCAGCCTCGGACAAGGCGTGTTCTTCGGCCTCGGCGGTTACGCGATGGCGATGTTCCTCAAGCTTGAGGCGTCCGACCCGGCCGCCACCCACACGCAGACCACGCCCGGCATTCCCGACTTCATGGACTGGAATCAGCTCACCGCGCTGCCTACGTGGTGGAGGCCGTTTCATTCTCTACCGTTCTCGATCCTCGCCGTGCTCGTGGTGCCTACGGCTCTCGCGTTCGTCGTCGGTTATGCGATGTTCAAGCGACGGGTGGGCGGCGTGTACTTCGCGATCATCACGCAGGCGGTCGCCTTGATTCTTTCGGTGCTGATCATCGGCCAGCAAGGATATACGGGCGGCGTGAACGGGATCACCGATCTGCGCACGCTGCTCGGCTGGGACATCCGCACCGACCACGCGAAGCTGGTTCTTTATTTCGTCAATGCGGTGCTGCTGATCGGCGCGCTGCTCGCCTGTCGCTGGGTCCAGCGCAGCAAGCTCGGCACGCTGCTGCTCGCGATGCGCGACAAGGAGGACCGCGTGCGCTTCTCCGGTTACGACGTCGCGATGTTCAAGGTCTTCGCGTTCTGCCTCGCGGCGCTGCTCGCGGCTGTCGGTGGCGCAATGTTCACGTTGCAGGTGGGTTTCATGTCACCGTCGTTCGTCGGCATCGTGCCGTCGATCGAGATGGTGATCTATGCCGCAGTCGGCGGGCGCATGTCACTGGTGGGCGCGGTGTATGGCGCGATTCTCGTCAACCTCGGCAAAAGCTGGTTCTCGGAGAGCCTGCCTAATCTCTGGCTCTATCTGATGGCGGCGATGTTCATCGGCGTGGTGATGGCCTTTCCGAACGGGCTCGCGGGTCTCTACGAAGAGCATGCCCGGCCGCGTATCCGCCGGTGGCTCGGCGCAGCGAACAAGGAGATCTGACGCATGAGCAACACTGACTTTCTGCTTGCGATCGAAGATCTGAGCGTGTCGTTCGACGGTTTCAAGGCGATCGATTCGTTGAACCTCTATCTCGAGCGCGGCGAATTGCGCGTCGTGATCGGCCCGAACGGTGCGGGCAAAACGACGCTGCTCGATCTGATTTGCGGCAAGACCAGGGAAACCGCCGGCAGCATCAAGTTCCGCAACGAGGAAATCACGAATCTCGCCGAGTTCCGGCGGGTGCGCAAGGGCATCGGCCGCAAGTTCCAGACGCCGTCGATCTACGAAAACCTGAGCGTCGCACAAAACCTCGAAGTGTCGTTTCCGCGCGGACGCAGCGTGTTCGGCGCGCTCGCCTATCGCGAGGATGCCGAAGTGGCCGACCGGGTGCGTGCGGTAGCCGATGAGATCGGTCTTGCCGCTTCGCTCGATCTCGAAGCCGGGCTGCTGTCGCACGGCCAGAAGCAGTGGCTGGAAATCGGCATGTTACTGATGCAGGACCCCGAACTCCTGATGCTGGACGAACCGATCGCAGGCATGAGCGCGCGCGAACGGGAAGTCACAGCGGAACTGCTCGATCACATTTGCCGCAATCGCTCGATGATCGTGATCGAGCACGACATGGCCTTCGTCGAGCGGATCGCGCACAAGGTCACGGTCATGCATCAAGGCAAGATCCTCGCGGAAGGGCCGATGGCGCAGGTGCAATCCGATCCTCGCGTGATCGATGTCTATCTCGGCCACTGAATTTACACGGAGAACACATCATGCTGGAAGTCGACGATCTCGTGGTCAGCTACGGCCAGAGCGAGGTGCTGCACGGCATCGGATTTTCCGTGGCGAACGGCGAAAGCGTCGCTGTGATGGGCCGCAACGGCATGGGCAAGACGACGCTTTTCAAGGCGCTCATCGGCATGCTGCCCGCCAATCGCGGCACGGTGCGGGTGGGCGGCGCCGACGTGTCCAAAGACGAGAGCTACCGGCGCGTGGCGAAAGGGATCGGCTACGTGCCGCAAGGCCGGCAGATCTTCGCGTCGCTGAGCGTCGAGGAAAACATCCAGACGGGCCTCGAAAAGGCGCGCAGCCAGCTCGTGCCCGACGATCTCTACGCGCTCTTTCCCGTGCTGTTCGACATGCGACGGCGCAAGGGCGGCAACCTCTCGGGCGGCCAGCAACAGCAGCTCGCGATTGCGCGCGCGCTCGCGACCGATCCGAAGGTGTTGCTGCTCGACGAGCCTACCGAGGGCATTCAGCCGTCCGTCATCAAGGACATCGCGAAGGCACTCAATCAGATTCGCACGAGCCGCAACATCGCCATCGTGGTGTCCGAGCAGGTGTTGAGCTTCGCGCTCGACGTCGCCGACCGGCTCTTCGTGATCGAAGGCGGCCGCTTCGTACATCAAAGCACCCGCGATGCAGGCGACACCGACCGCATCCGCGAATACCTCTCGGTATGAGTGCGGCGCACCGAACCGCATTTACCGACTCTCGAACCATGGAGCGAACGCAATGCCCGAAACTCTCATCAAGGTGGATCTGAACCAGCCGGCCTACGAAAACACGCAGGTGCACAACCGCTGGCACCCGGATATTCCGATGGCTTGCTGGGTCAAGCCCGGCGACGACTTCATCCTCGAAACCTACGACTGGACCGGCGGCTTCATCAAGAACGATGACAGCGCCGACGACGTGCGCGACATCGATCTGTCGATCGTCCATTTTCTGTCCGGCCCGGTCGGCGTGCATGGCGCGGAACCCGGCGATCTGCTGGTCGTGGACCTGCTCGACATCGGTGCGAAGTCCGAGAGCCAGTGGGGCTTCAACGGATTTTTCTCGAAGTCCAATGGCGGCGGTTTTCTCACCGACCATTTTCCCGCCGCGCAGAAGTCGATCTGGGATTTTCACGGCGTCTACACGAACTCGCGCCACATTCCAGGCGTGAATTTCGCGGGTCTGATTCACCCCGGCCTGATCGGATGCCTGCCTGATCCGAAACTGCTGGAAACCTGGAACGCACGCGAAACCGGCCTGATCGCGACCGCGCCGGAGCGCGTGCCGCCGCTGGCGAATCCGCCGTTCGCCGCGACAGCGCATATGGGGCAACTCACGGGCGACGCGCGTGACAAGGCGGCGGCGCAAGGGGCGCGCACCGTGCCGCCGCGTGAGCACGGCGGTAATTGCGACATCAAGGATCTGTCGCGCGGCTCGAAGGTGTTCTTCCCCGTCTACGTGGATGGCGCAGGACTTTCCGTCGGCGATCTGCACTTCAGCCAGGGCGACGGCGAGATCTCGTTTTGCGGCGCGATCGAAATGGCGGGCTGGGTACACATGCGCGTGAATCTGATCAAGGGCGGCATGGCGAAATACGGAATTCGCAATCCGATATTCCAGCCGAGTCCTATCACGCCGAATTACAACGACTACCTCATTTTCGAAGGCATTTCGGTCGACGAGCAGGGCGCTCAACATTATCTCGACGTGACGGTCGCGTATCGGCAGGCTTGTCTGAACGCGATCGAGTATCTGAAGAAGTTCGGCTATTCGGGCGCGCAGGCGTATTCGTTGCTCGGTTGTGCGCCGGTGCAGGGGCACATCAGCGGCGTGGTCGATATTCCCAATGCGTGCGCGACCTTGTGGCTGCCGACACAGATTTTCGACTTCGACATTCGCCCGAATGCCGATGGGCCCATCCAGCACATCAAGGGCGGTGTGGATTTGCCATGCTCGCCGGATCTGGCGAACGTCTGAGCCAACGCTACCAGGAGAGCTTGTCATGCCGATCTACGACTTCGAATGCGTGAGTTGCGGTCCCTTTTCCGTCATGCGGCGCATGGCGGACCGCGAAAAGCCTTGCCGCTGTCCCGAGTGCGGAGGGGAGAGTGGCCGGGTGATCAGCGCGCCGTCGCTAGCCTTGATGGCGAATACACGGCGCTCCGCGCACGCAACGAACGAGCGCGCGCAGCACGCGCCGCGCCAGTCCGGTGACGGGGCGCCGTTGCGTCATCGGGCGGGATGCAGTTGCTGCTCGGGTGGCAGCGCGAAGCTCGCGGGATCGGCTTCGGACGGACTCAAACGGCCGGCAGGACGACCATGGATGATCAGCCACTAGTGAGCGTGTGCTGAAGCGGAGCGGGCGGCCCGAAGTCCGCCTGCGATCTGAGGGACTTAAGGAGGATATGTCATGCGACATGGCGATATTTCGAGCAGCAACGATTGCGTGGGCGTCGCGGTGGTCAACTACAAGATGCCGCGTCTGCATACGAAGGCGGAGGTGCTCGACAACGCGCGCCGCATCGCCGGCATGGTGATCGGCATGAAGCAGGGATTGCCTGGCATGGATCTCGTCGTGTTTCCCGAGTATTCGACGCACGGCATCATGTACGACCGGCAGGAGATGTTCGATACGGCGTCGACGGTGCCGGGCGAGGAGACGGAAATATTTGCGGCGGCGTGCCGCCAGGCCAACGTCTGGGGGGTGTTCTCGATCACGGGAGAGCGTCACGAAGAACATCCGCGTAAGGTGCCGTACAACACGCTTGTGCTGATCGACAATCGCGGCGAGATCGTGCAGAAGTATCGCAAGATCATGCCTTGGACGCCGATCGAAGGCTGGTATCCGGGCGATCGTACCTACGTGACGGATGGGCCGAAGGGTCTGAAGATCAGCCTGATCATCTGCGATGACGGCAACTATCCCGAGATCTGGCGCGACTGCGCGATGAACGGCGCGGAATTGATCGTGCGCTGCCAAGGCTACATGTATCCGGCCAAGGAGCAGCAGGTGATGGTGGCTAAGGCAATGGCGTGGATGAATAACACTTACGTCGCCGTGGCGAATGCCACGGGCTGGGACGGCGTGTATTCGTACTTTGGTCACTCGGCGATCGTGGGTTTCGACGGGCGCACGCTCGGCGAGTGCGGCGAGGAGGAGATGGGCGTGCAGTACGCGGAGCTCTCGTTGAGCATGATCCGCGACGCGCGGCGCACGATGCAGTCGCAGAACCATCTATACAAACTTCTGCACCGCGGGTACACGGGCACGATCAATTCGGGCGACGGCGCGAACGGCGTGGCGGCCTGTCCGTTTGGGTTCTATCGCGACTGGATCGAAGACCCCGACGGCACGCGCCGCCGCGTCGAAGCACTCACGCGCCCGACGCCAGGGACGCCGGAGTGTCCGATTGAAGGGATTCCGAACGGGGCGTGAGGATTGGTTCGCCGGGCGTTGTCACGCGCGCTGGTCAGCTACGATGACGTGACGAAGAAGACGAAATCGCTCTACCATGGCCATCGATTCCCGGCGTCAGTCATCAGCCACGCGGTTCGCAGCTACCCGGCCGCGAAAACAGAGCTCCCTGAGCTGGCGAATGTGAAGCACGTGTTCGTCAAGGCCTGCGCGCGGGTGAACAACCGCGCTGAAAACAGCCATCAACCCATGCGTGAACGCGAGCGCCGGATGCGAGGGTTTCGCTTGCCCGAACGCACGCAGTCATCTACTGAGCGCCTCGCTCTATCGCAAACAGCTCGCCGCGCGATTTGAAGGGTGGCGTCTCTTCACCGGCGTTGCCCAAGCTCCGTCCACCGTGTTCTGAGACACGACTGTCCCTGCCGATATCTCGTCATGGAGTCAGCAACGTGACAGCGCATTAAGCAGCGCTCAGGTGAAATCTTAAGAAACTGCCGCCTCGCGCAAAACACGTCACGCGAGAACTGCTGCTCGCCTATTGGTTGCGTTTTTTTACATCGCAGCTCTGCGCATTTATTTTGTCACTGTTTTCTCATTAACGGGATGGCGGGCGGAGAGACGCGCGCGCTGGTTTCGGGCGATCTTCGCACACAGTGTTTTTTTGCAGCTGCAATTGGTGCGGAAGCGCACATACCGGTTGCCGCGCCTCCATGAATCATGCTCCGCATATCGAGCCGCGTAAATGCTTTCAATTTAAAAATCAAAGAATATAAAAATGAAAGGAAACGCAATGAAGCGATATTTCCATGTAAGAAAAAGGAAAACAAAATGAAGGCGATGCTCCCGGGGCTGGACATCCTGCGGTTCCTGCTGGCCTGCTATCTGGTCGTCTTCCACACGCTCGTCATTTACCCCGAGGCGAGGGCGATGCCAATGGCCGACTTCTTCAAATTCGGTGGCTGCGCGACGAGTATCTTCTTTATTCTGTCAGGATTCATTCTATCGCACGTTTCGGTGGAAAAGAAAACTGGCGAAGCGATGAAGGTTTCGGCATCGAAGTTTTTTATCAACCGTTTTAGCAATATTTATCCCATTCACATCGTTACGCTAGCGCTGAGCGTTGCATTAATGGCGGTAAATTCCCATCCCTTCGACACCGAACTGAGCAACCTCGATTCAGCACCGCCGATTGTGCACACCATGAGCGGTGTGGAAGTGGCGGTCAATGCGGTTTTACAGATCCTGTTATTGCAGGCCTGGAATCCCTTTTATCTGTCATTCAACATTCCGTCGTGGTCGTTGTCGACGCTGTTTTTTTTCTATTTATTGTTTCCGGCGCTCGCGCCACGCCTGCTGTCGATGCGCTGGAAGTCCACGATGCTGATGGCGATGTGGGGCGCCAGCCTGTTGCCGGCCGTGATCGTCGTTGCAGGCGGCTGGTATCAGGGGTGGCCGATCGGTGTGTTGCATACCAATCCGCTGGTGCGGCTTCCGGAGTTTCTGGCGGGCATTCTCGCTTACGGGATATTCGAGGCGAACGTCGAAAGCATTACCGGCATGATCGCGAGTTGCCGGTGGATCATATTCGCCGCTACAGGGGCACTTTTCATCGGCGCCACTTTTCTGTTTACGGCAGGAATGCGTTCGTGGGAGGTACTTCTTCACAACGGCGCACTCTTGCCCGCGCAAGTCGCGGTGATTTTTGTTTGCGCGAGCACACTGCAAAACGCGTCGCCGCGCGTGGCCGCCTGGACGAGACGGCTCGGCAACGCTTCGTTGTCGATCTTCGCGCTGCAATACCCGCTATTTATCGGCTTTCTCAAAGTGCAGAAGCTGCTTGGCATTCCGTATTCGCTGTTGTCATGCGTGCATCGACCGCATGTTTGCCGGGCGGCGGCAAGCCAGGTGCCCGTGCATTTTTCCGCCTATCCGGTCTATCTGATCCTGGTGCTGGTGGCGTCGGTGCTGTTTCAGGAGCGGGTCGTGTTGCCGCTCAGGACCAGGCTGCGCCGCGTGCTGAAGAGTCGCTGGGACGCAGCGCGGCCCGCGCCGCTGCCTGCGACGTCGGTGCCGAAGACACAGTGAGACGCGCTGCCGGCCAGGTGCAGGCGTTTGCGCATCCCGGTCCCGCACTCGTCGATGTGATCGCATCGAAGCATGAGCTTGCCATGCCTCCGAAGGTGGAACTTGCCCATGCGAAGGGATTCAGCCTTTATATGCTGCGTGCGATATTGAACGGACGCGGCGACGAGATCGTCGAGCTGGCTCGCACCGAGCTCAGATGCAAACGGGCGCTAGCCCAATTGCCGACGGCTCGGGCCCGCGTCCGTGATCCTCGTCAACGTGTTCGCCTCAGCGCGCCAGCAACGAAACCGTCGCGATGCCGAGAATCGTCATGATCAGCGAAGTGCTCAGGTGAATCGCCACTTCGCCCGCCGCCCAGCCGAACCGGCCGTCCTGCAGACGCTGCACGACCTCCGCGGAGAACGTCGAGAACGTCGACAGCCCGCCCATCAGACCGGTGATGACGAACAGCCGCCATTCCGGCGTGAGCTGGGGCACACGCGCGAAGCCCGCGACCGCCACGCCGATGAGGTAGCCGGCGATCACGTTGGCGGCGAGCGTGCCGAGCGGCAGATCGCTAAAGACCGGGTTAAGTCGAATGCCGAGGAACCAGCGAACCAGCGAGCCGAGTGCGCCGCCAATCGCGACAGCGAGAAAAGACCAATACATGGAAGAGGATCGAAACCGGAATGTCGACAGACCGGTTGATGCGGGCGAGCTGATGCCGCGTCCGCATAACCGGGCGTAGCAGGCATCATCAGCCCCAAGGGCGGTTAATGGAGAATGCCATCTCCAGCCGCGAAGTCTAACATCGGCGCGCGCATTTGGGGACAGGCGCGTGATTCGCGCCTCTCCCGTTTCCCGCGAGCGCCGCCTTCGTTCACTCCGGCGTTGCCGAAATCTTGTGAATCGACAGATCGGCGCCGTTGTATTCCTCTTCCTGGTCGAGGCGCAGACCGACCGTCATGCGGATCACGCCGTACACGACCGTGCCGCCGAGCCCCGACACGACGATTCCGCCGAGCGTGCCGATGACCTGCGAGGCGAACGACACACCACCCAGCCCGCCGAGCGAATGGATGCCGAAGATCCCGGCCGCGATGCCGCCCCATGCGCCGCACAGCCCGTGCAGCGGCCACACGCCGAGCACGTCGTCGATGCGCCAGCGGTTCTGCACGCAGGTGAACATGTAGACGAACAGCACGCCAGCGATACCGCCCGTGACCAGCGCGCCGAGCGGATGCATGATGTCCGAGCCTGCGCACACCGCGACGAGCCCGGCGAGCGGGCCGTTGTACGTGAAGCCCGGGTCGTTGCGGCCCGCGAACCACGCGCTCAGCGTGCCGCCGACCATCGCCATCAGCGAATTGACCGCGACGAGGCCGCTGATCTTGTCGAGCGTCTGCGAGCTCATCACGTTGAAGCCGAACCAGCCGACCGTCAGCACCCATGCGCCGAGCGCGAGAAACGGAATGTTCGATGGCGGATGCGCGGCGATGCCGCCGTCGCGGTGATAGCGACCGTGGCGCGCGCCGAGCAGCAGCACGGCCGGCAGCGCGACCCAGCCGCCGAACGCGTGCACCACCACCGAGCCCGCGAAGTCATGGAACGGCGCACCGAAAGCCTGCGTGAGCCAGTCCTGGATGCCGAAGCGGTCATTCCACGCGATGCCTTCGAAGAACGGATAGATGAAACCGACCAGCACGAACGTCGCGAACAGTTGCGGATTGAACTTGGAGCGCTCGGCGATGCCACCCGACACGATCGCGGGGATCGCGGCGGCGAACGTCAGCAGGAAGAAAAAGCGCACGAGCGCATAGCCGTTGTGCTGGGCGAGCGTCGCCGCGCTGTCGAAAAACTGCACGCCGTATGCGATCGTGTAGCCGATGAAGAAGTACGCGATCGTCGAGACCGCGAAGTCCACCAGAATTTTGACCAGCGCATTCACCTGATTCTTCTTGCGCACGGTGCCAAGCTCCAGGAAGGCGAATCCCGCGTGCATCGCCAGCACCATGGCGGCGCCGATCAAAAGAAACTCGGTATCGGCGCCGTATTTCAGACTTTCCATCGATATGTCCCGCTTATGCCAAAAAAGTGCGCTATGTGAGCAAGAAGCGGGCCAAAGCTGTGCTGGTCGCGTCGACACGGTGCAATCGGGCACCGGGATGGGTATCTGGTGGGTTCTGAGCCATGCGCCGCCCGAGCGCGTCATGCACCTGAACAGAGAGGAGTGGCACCATACAAGTGCATAAATCGACGCCCTTGCGCAGATTGACCCGGACGAGGGCGAAATATTCGATTTAAATTACATTTTCATTCGGCATCCTGACGCAGCGAGATGCTGGCTGGGCGCGTCGATGCCCATTTCTGGCGCAATGTGCGCGAACGGCAGAAGCTGCCGTCGACGCGTTCGTGTCCCTCTTTCTTTTCCCGCGCAAACGCCGACATAATGTGCCGACCCCGCGCACGATCCGCGGGCCAACCCCTCCCATGGGCACGCATGAGACTGACCACAAAAGGCCTGCTTCTGATCGCGATCCCGGCCGTTTTCGAACTCGCGCTGCTCACCGGTGTCGTGAAGGCCCAGACCGATGCGATGATGGCGGAGCGCTGGACGATGCATAGCGAGGAGGTGTTGCGCCAGACCACGGAGATTCTCGATCCGGTGCTGGCCGAATCGGTCGCGCTGCGGGGCGCGGTGCTCGCCAACGACGCGCATTTCACCACCCCGATCGCGGTATGGATGGACGTCGACCGGCGCATCGACGAGCTCGCCGAACTCGTCGCGGACGATCCGGCGCAGGTCGAGCGCGTGGTCGAGGTGCGCCAGGCGGTGCAGGCGTACCGCCAGTGGTCCGACCGGATCCAGGACATGCTGCACGCCGGGCGGACCGGCGAGATTCTCGCGCGCTTCCACGCTCTCGCCCAGGCCGACGTGCTCGATCATTTCCGTGTGGAGGTGACCGCGTTCCAGGCCGAGGAGCGCCGTCTCGATAGCTCGCGCTCGAATGCCGTCGCCGCCGTGCGCGAACGGGAACAGACGCTGATCGTCGCGGCCGCGTTGGGCTCGCTGGTGTTCGTCGCGCTCGCCGTCTGGATGTTCACGCGCGGCGTGCGCGGCCGGCTCGCGCTGCTGTCCGACAACGCGGGCCGGCTCGCCGGCAACGAGCCGCTCGCGCCGCTCGGCGCGGGTAGCGATGAAATCGCGCGGCTCGATCTGACCTTGCACGAGACGAGCCGCCGACTGCTCGAAGCCGAGCGCATCGAAGCTCGCTTTCACGCGGACCTCGAGCGGCGCGCCGCCGAGCTCGCGCGCAGCAACGAGACGCTGCGCCAGCAGACCCAGGAAAACGAAATGTTCATCTACAGCGTGTCGCACGACCTGCGCGCGCCGCTCGTGAACCTGCAGGGATTTTCCAGGGAGCTGATTCGCGCAAGCGACGAGTTGCGCGACGCGGTGCGCGGTTCGTCGCTCGCGATCAGCACGCGCGAGCGGATCGAGCGCATCGTCGACGAGGACATCGGCGAGGCGCTGCATTATCTGCAGACCGCGGTGCTGCGCGCGTCGCACATCATCGACGCGCTGCTGCGGCTCTCGCGGGTCGGGCGGGTCGAGTACCGGCGCCAGAATGTCGATGTGCGCGACATCGTGCAACCTGTCGTCGATGCGATGCAGGGCTCGATCCGTGCGCGGCGCGCGCGCGTGACGGTCGGCGAACTGCCCGCGGTATGGGGCGATCCGACCGCGCTCGAACAGATCTTCGCAAACCTGATTGGCAACGCGGTCAACTATCTGGACCCGGCGCGCGAGGGCAGCGTCGAAATCGGCACGACGCCTGCGCCGCCGGGCGTGCATTCGCTGCGGATCTTCTACGTGCGCGACAACGGCCTCGGTATCCCGGCGATCGCGCTGCCGCGCCTGTTCACCGCGTTCCAGCGGCTGCACGGCAATGCCGCGGCCGGCGAGGGCATCGGCCTCGCGCTCGTGCGGCGGATGGTCGAGCGACATGGCGGCCGCGTGTGGGCGGAATCGAAGGAGGGGGTAGGCACGACGTTCTATCTGTCGCTGCCAGAGGCGGGTGCCGCGGGCGCGAAACCGGCCGCGGCTGGCGCGGCTGCGCTCGCCGCGGCGGGTCCGGCTCCGGCGGCGCGCGGTGCGCGTCAGAGTGTGCCGGGCGCTGCGGGACCAGGCTTGGGCGCAGGCAGCGGGTCGTCCGCACGTTCGGTCCACGCGGTGCGAGGAATCAGCTCGCGGTAGGGGGCGCTCGATCGTGCGGCGCGGATGGCGCTCGCCCGCGCGTCAACCGGCGAAAATCCGCCGCGGCTTCAGCAGTCTTCTGCCGCGCACCGACCAGTAGCAACCGCATGCCAGCAGCACGGCGATGCCGGCGAACGTTTCGGCCGGTGTTGGCTGAATGCCGGCAAGACCCTCGACGGCAAACAGGCCGTGCGTGACACCCAGCAGCGCCGCCCACAGTGCACACGCAGCCTGCATCAGCAAACGGGTCCCTTTCATATGCCGAGCGCGGGTGTCGTGCGACCAGGTGGGCAGCCGGCGCGCGCAGAAAAAAACGATCGCCATCAGCATGATGACGAGGGTGACGATCCAGTCGATCAGTTTCATCGAAACAGCACTCCCCAAAAGCAGCCGCGACACTATACGGAGGTGTTTCGCCTGCAACTGTCGGAAGATTCTGAATTGTGGGGCGCTGTTGAGCGATGTTGAGGCGAGCGCCGCTGCAAGTCGACGCTCGTTGCTGCACGTGGTCTCGGGACTCGGTGCGCGATCCGCGTGCCGACTGTCGCGTGAATGCCCAGCGGTCTCAACTCGGCATGCAACGCTTCCGTGATGCCTTCGACGGCGAACTTCGTCGACGAATACACGCCAAAGCCCGCCGCGGCACGATAGCCGCCAATCGATGAAACATTGATCACGTGGCCCGAGCGGTTCGCGCGCATGGTCGGCAATACAGCGAGCGTGGGCTTCGCAATACTGCCGCGGCAAGAAGCGCGCGCCGAAGACGATCGTTGAGGGAAGGGCCGCCTTTTGAATCGCGCGGACGTCAGCTCCATCGGGTTCGACAGAACCGCGACCAACTCGCTGGGGCGATCCGAAGCGGGCGCGCCGCGCAACGGCGGTATCATGGGCACGTCTTCGCATGTGCGAGCCGCCCGACGCGGCTCCTTCCAGATCATGATTTCATCTGTTTCCTCATCGTTATTGCACCGCGCGGCGGTCGTGGTCCTCGTGTTCGGCGCGCTGGCCGCGTGCCAGAAGAACGACGCGTCGGCCGGCCAGGTCGCGGGCAAGCTGAACGACGCCGCGCAGCTTGCCGGTCAGAAGCTCGATCAGGCCGCGAGCTACGTCGGCCAACAGGTCGATGCGACCAAGGACGCCGCGCAACAGAACCTCGACTCGGCCTCCGCGCCGTCGCTCAAGATCGACCCCGCCGCGCTCGCGTCGAGCGCGCAGGCCAACCTGCAGAACGCGGCGAGCGCGGCCAACGCGCAGCTCGGCAAGGCCGCGTCGATCACGGGCCAGGGCCTCGAAACGGCGGGGCGCAAGCTGCAGGCGTGGTCGGCGCAGAATGCGGGCGCGTCGGCTTCGTCGACTGCATCGACCGATTCCGCCGACGCGCAGAAGCAGATGGATAAATGACTCGCGCCGTTCGATCCGGTTTCGCCGTTTGACATTAGCGTTATATGTAATTATGATGGTTACACATTATCGTTTCGGGACGGATCTGCCGTGAACACGAGTAGCCGGTTTGCCTTTGCCGTGCATGTGCTCGCGCTGTTGTCGCTACAGGGCGGCGTGCCGTTGTCGTCGGAGATGATCGCGGGCAGCGTGAACACCAATCCCGCGCTCATTCGCCGGCTTCTGACCATGCTCTCCGACGCCGGCCTCACCACCTCGCAGATGGGCGCCGGTGGCGGCGCGTTGCTTGCGCGGCGGCCGGAACGGATCACGTTGCTCGAGGTCTATCGCGCGGTGGAAGACGCGCAGTTGTTCGCGTTGCATCGCGAGGAGCCAAATCCAGCGTGCATGGTGGGGCGCAATATCCAGAGCGTGTTGAGCGGGATCATCGACGAAGCGCAGCAGGCAATGGAAGCGACGCTGGGCGCGCGCACGCTCGCCGACGCGACCGCCGACGTGGTCCGCTCGGAGAAGCAGCGCGAGCGCAAGCGCCGTGCTTGAGCGTGCCTTCGCGCGCAAGACGCGTCGGCGGTGAACGATAGAAGCACAGTGTCGTAGGGCGCGGGTCGAACTAGTCCGGCACGCGTGCCAAACAAAGGAACGGGGGTGAGCGCCCCGCTTTTTTTCTCGTTATATGTAACTATAAAAGTTACATATAAGACAACCTGAGGAGTACGCTGATATGAGCAAGCAACTGAAGATCGCCCTGTTTGGCGCGACTGGCATGATCGGTTCGCGGATTGCCGCGGAAGCCGCGCGTCGCGGGCATCAGGTGACGGCGCTGGTGCGCGATCCGGCGCGCGTGCCGGCCGGCGTCGCGAATCTGCATGCGGCGCAGGCCGATCTGCTCGACGCCGCGAGCGTCGGCGCGGCGGTGCGCGGTCAGGACGTGGTCGCAAGCGCGTATGCGCCGCCGCAGGGCGATCTCGCCACCCTGACGCAAGCGACACGCGCGCTGGTCGAGGGGGTGCGCGCGGCGGGGCTGAAGCGCGTCGTCGTGGTAGGCGGCGCGGGCTCGCTCGCAGTCGCGCCGGGCAAACAACTGGTCGATACCGACGGCTTTCCGGACGCGTACAAGGGTATTGCACTCGCGCACCGCGACGCCTTCGAGTACTACCGCGGCGTGACCGATCTCGACTGGACGTTCTTCGCGCCGGCCGCGCTGATCGCGCCGGGCGAGCGCACCGGCAAGTTCCGCACGGGCGCGAACACGCTGATTGCGGACGCGGACGGCAACAGCCGCATTTCGGCCGAAGACTACGCGATCGCGTTCGTCGACGAACTGGAGCAGGGCCGCTTCATCCGCCAGATCGCGACGGTCGCGTACTGACGAGCGGCGGTTCGAATTCGCCGGCCGCGCAAGCGTACTAACATTCGGTTAAGCGACTATCAATAAAATCAAGTACTTAGCGCTGTGTGGTAAGTCCGTAGGAGCATACCACATGCTCCCTTCACCGGCGTATTCAGCTTTCGTCGGAGACCCCCAATAGCTCCCGCTGGTCAATCGCTCCGGGCCTCGCGGAGCTTTCCCTTTGCTTTGTACCGACGCACTCGAACCTAGCGTAGATACGGTCTCTCTGGGTAAGGCTTTGCGCAGGGATCTGCGATTAAGCGTTAGGCCAAGCAGACGGGGCGCGCTCAAACTCTTCCCAGTAGCCCGTTTGTCGGATAGTACTTTGGAGAATGTCGAGGCGGTCACCCTCAGGCCAAGACCTAAGGCACTCCTCGATATACCTGTCCACTAGCTCTCGGATAACGTCACTGGCGGTCCGATCCTCCTGCGCGGCAATTTGCTTTAGCACTTTGATCTGTGCCTTGAGCATGCGTACCTGTACGGGCTGAGTGTCCCGCTCCGTCTTGACCCCGTTCCGAATAGCCGAGGACGGCAAAGGCTTCGCGGGCAGCATACTCACGTCTGGTTCGTTCCTAGACGGCTCCGAGCTTTCCGCAGCGAGCCGTTCAATTTCCTTGGATTGTCCCGCCCGGTTGATAGTTTTGCGCATAGTTCCTCCTTTGTTGGTAGTGTAGCACGTAAGCTACGGAGCAACAAAAACTTCAAAAAGTGCTTGTTGGTAGTGTAGCTTGCTGTCATACTCCGTTTCGCGTTGGTAGTGAAGCTTGCTACCAACTCATCCGGTAACGAGTTCCGGTGGCATGCAAAACGACATGGTTACGGCCTACCAGGCAGGCGTGTAAGACCCGGCAACGGGCGAAAACTGCATAAAGAGTCGGGAGCGCTGGAGACAATCAATCCGGGAAGGTGGGCCGGTTGAAAACGAAGGCGCAGCGAGCGAGGCGGTATCTCCCCAATACCAACGACGCAAGCCCGATCCAAGATCGCATTAGCTACGGACAAAAGTGCGTACCTGACCGATTTCGAGACGGTGAATGAACTTCGGTTCGTCAAAGGGATTCGGGCGAGTCTCTTTGCTTAACCGAACAACGGCGGACGCGGAATGAGCAAAACAATTTTTATCGAAGTACCGGGGTTTGATGCACACGCGGCGCACCGGTTGGTAACCGCTACCTTGACTCACTATGGTTTCCAGCTAGTGCCAACGCGAGACGCTTACACGAAACAGAGTAGGGGAGTTGCGCGTATGCGGGTTGTAGCGCGTCACTGTACAAACGATACCGAGGCGGCGGGGCGCGAGGCTGTATGCGCTTTGCCGGTCGGTACGCGTATGCGGATAGATCGCCGTACCCCGTCCGTCTTGTAACGCGGAGTCGTCTACCAATTTCCGATTTTCTAAAATTACATAGGAGTACACAGTGGCACGTAATGGAGCGATGCCGGAAGCACCTTATACGAACGACAAGGTACGTGTGCTTAGTACCAAGGCCCCGCCTGAGCTTGTTAGGCAGGTGCGCGAGCTAGCAGTAGCCAAGGACTGCACGGCTAGCGTGATAGTTAAGGCAGCTATCGAGCAGTACATTAGGGAAAACCACTGAGAAGTTGTGCGTAAGCGGGCCGCCTTTGCGACTTACGGCCTAGCTGGTAGATAACAAAGCCGCAAACTCTAAGCAGTTTCATTAGTAACTCTAATCATAAGGAATTGATGGAAAAATCGTTTTCACAGATTGTCGTTAAGGCAATCTCAGAGGAGCAACGAGAAATTGAGGGTATTGCTAGTACGCCCGCCGTGGACCGCGTAAATGACATTGTTGACCCAATGGGCCTTACGTTCCAGAAGGAGGCGCCGTTGTTGCTCGGGCACGACCACGCGCAGCCGGTGGGGACCGTGACGTTTGGAACCCCCACGGCTAAGGGTCTCCCGTTTCGCGCTCGTATCGCCAAGGTGGACGAGGACGGCGAAGTAAAGACTAGAACCGATACCGCTTGGCACAGCGTCAAGAGCGGCATTATCAAGGGCGTAAGTATTGGATTCCGGCCCGTCAAGTCACAAGCGTTATCCAACGGCGGAACGCTGTACAGCAAAGCGGCCGTACATGAGCTAAGCCTAGTCGCTGTCCCGGCAAACCCGGATGCCCGTATTACCGCTTTCAAATCTCTCAATCTCTCGAACGGAAACACCATGAATCAAATCGCTATCAATCAAATCCGTAAGGCCCTCGCTATGTCGCCTATGGATGCTGCCGTTAAGTCTGCTGTCGCTCCGGCCACTACCGCTAACAATCCTAATCTAGTTTATCCGTCGCAACAGAGCGGCGTAACGATGCTGCAACCGGTTGTTACCCGCAGCGTGATTGCTCAGCTAATTGACCTTGGCGCGCCTCAATTGCCTCCTAACGTCCGTGCATTGACCCAAGCGGCTAACCTGGTTGCGCCGGAAGTGCCTGAGGGTGCGCGCGCCCCGGCGATTGCGCCCAGTACGGCGGTTGTCTTGGAGACGTCCCGGAAAGTAGGGTTGGTCATCGTGGCCAACGCGGAGTTGGTGGCGATTGGCTCGGATGAGGTTATGTCCTATCTAAACACTAACCTTGAGAACGCTGCCAATAACGGCGTTGACCAAATCGTTACGAGCGAATTGCTCACGCTGGCCGGTACTCCCAAGACCACGATTAAGGACGCTATCGAGGCATTCACGGGCGACATTCGCACCGCTTGCTGGTTGGGTAACCCAGAGTACTTGGCTACGCTCCGTAGCGCCCAAGAGAACGAGGTAGGGCCGAACGGTGGTCGCTATTACCAACTCCCGGTTTTGCCCGTGCTCGCCATGCCGGTTGGTACGCTGTTGCTCGTTGACGCTAAACGCATGGCCGTATTCGATGGCCCTAAGTTCATCGACCGCAGCACGGAGGCCGATCTGACGATGGATACCGACCCCGAACACGCGGAGGGCGCACAGGTGTACCGGCTGTTCCAGGAAAACGGCGTTGGCCTCAAGGTCTCGAAATATTTCGACTATAGCGCGATGACGAACCCCGTCGCCGCCTCTATCTAACTCACCCATTGAACCCAAGGCCGCTATATGCGGCCATTCTCCTGAGGACTACATATGTTTGAAAAACTTGCATCTAAGCTCACTAAACCCAAGACCCCGGAGTCCCTTGACGACTTGATGGCAAAGGGAGCGCGTCTCCAATTCAACTTTCCCGTAAAAGACGCTCAGGGGCGCGTAATGTCGGCGGAGGAAGTCAAGGAGATGCACCGCGCGTCCGCCCGCGCACAAATTCAAGGTCATGAGCGGACCATTGAAAAGGCCGCCGGTTTGCGCAGTCTTGAGGATATTGCGCCAGACTACAAGGCAGGGGGCGACAAGACGGCGGCGGCGCGCAAGCATTGGGAATTAATGAAGCGCCGCTATTTTGGTGGTATGGCTGAAATGCCCGATGTTGAGCAAGCGCAGCACGCTTTTAACGTAGCTGTCGAGGCGGGCCGTGACGTTGGCCTGGAATATGCAAAAGTTAAGGCCGCTGATGCGGCGCGGGCGGAGATTGAGCGTATTTGTAAGGAATTCAACGTATGAAAATGGAATTCGATTACTCGGGCATCCTTGCCGGTAAAGACGAGCAGGGGCTTGCCGATCTTATCGAGGGCGCTGACCGCGATAACGTAACTGCACGCCTAGTAATTGCACGTAACGATATGATTAAGGCGATGGCTCAGCATAAGCTTATCGGGTTGCAATTGCAGCAGGCAGAACGTGAATGAGCGCGCCGTCGCACGCTACACGCCGCTCTCGTTCGTTCGAACGCAGCGAAGCTATGAGTCGGCACGAGCAGGCGTCAATTAGGAAATACATGCGACGCGACTTAAGAGAGAAGTTGCGAGAATTGAAGGAGCGTCCTCGTTGAGCGCAGGTCTCCAGATTTTCAACGCGTCCGGGGTTTTACTCCTGGACTCGTCCGACCGCGTGGGGAGGATTAAAGGCCGTGTCCAAGTGCTCGGTCACGCGGGGAGCGTTGCTTGTGATATGTCGGACGGAATCCCGTTTTGGTCATTCCAACCGGATTTTATGTTTGCGCACATATCCAACCAAACACCCCCGCCTATTATCACCATTGACTCTAACGGAATCTATTGGACCTACAGTAGCACTTCTGGCCTGAATTACCCCAATCCTATTACGGGTTGGTTGTTCTTCGGGGTGTACTGAGGAGGATTGAAATTAGCGATAAAAAGAGTAGCCGCCTAGCGCGGCTCATAAGGTGGAGCGAATCGAACACGAATCCGGAGGCACGAAGATACGTACGTCGCGCCCTGCAAGGGGAATTCCGGAGCCTATATGCACTGATTAATCGGTTGTCAAACGAGGAGAGTGCCCGATTCATTCTGGAAATGTACCGCGTAAGGGCTCCGCGTGTTCCGTTTCGGTACTTGCTGCGCGACTTCTGGATTAGGCAACACGGTACGTTGATCGGGGCGGCAACTGCACTGCCTGCCGTTATCGGCATGTTCCGTTACGCGGCGTTTCCAGTGCCCGCAAACCTTGGTCCTACCGTTAGGGCATACCGGGGAACGCGCGGTATCTCAGCATGGGAGAGCGCAGCAACCGGCATGAGTTGGAGCCTCAATAGAGACATCGCGTGTTATCACGCAGTCCCTGACATGGACGACGACTGGCGGGAGCCTGTAGTAATAGAGGCTGAGATACCGAGGGACCAAATCTTAATGTACGAACCGGGCACGCTCCTTAACGAGATTGTTGTTGTTCCCATCGCGACTAACCCACGCATCGAGTACGGGCTATCTTTGCCCGATGAGGACTGGCTGGACAGCCGTAAGCGCTTTCTGTCCGCTCGAAGCGAGTCCCGAATACTGATGCAGCTAGACACACAAAACCTTAGCCCCGTAGACCGAGAGCATAGGCGTACTACTCTTGAGCGCCTGCTCGGACTGAGTTTAAAGGAGATAAATTAATGGCAAGCAAAAACGTACACCTAGCCGCAATTCTGGCTCAGCGATTGTCTTGGACCCAAGCGGACCGATTACAGGCAGATAGACTAGCAACCGTGCGGAGCCAGATTGATAAGCTCGATAGAGCATTAGTCCGCGAGGGTTTCACGGTAAAGACCGCAGCCGGTACGGATAAGACTAACCCCAAGGTATCGGCCAAGGATAAATTTACGAGGGAGGAGGGGCAACTTACTAGGCGTTTGCAGCTTGGCGCACAACGGGTAACTGATAACGGACGTAGCTATCAGGTCGCAGCCTCCCCGGTTGAAATGCGGGCTCAGCTTTGGGAGGAACATGGCGACACTTGCCGCACTAACCTTATCCCCGGCCTGTGGCGCTACTTGGTCCGTGAGAACAAATGCGAGATTGACGAGGACCAACAGTACACAACGGATAACCCAATGGAGTTACCCGTAGTCCCTCAGAGCTAGGGCCATAAATTTACAGACCAATTTTGGCTGGAATCCTTGCCTAGCTTGGGTTTCAAGCCGATTTTGGCCTTAAAAAGTTGTTAACTTGGGCTTATGATTTAAATACGGTGAACCTGTCGGCGCTGCGGGCTTTGACCTCTGCAATTTGGCATACCCCCCATAGCCCTACGCGGTCCATCTGTCAACCCGCTAGACCCCACACGGACACAATTTAGGAAAACGAATGATTGATCATAGATATGAATGCGTTAGACACAAGTGGCCCGAACCGGGCTACGCAGGTATGGAGTGGCGTTGTCCTGGGTGTGCTGTAAGTAACTCGGTCAAACGCAACGGCAAGCCATTAACGACCAAGCAGAAGCAACGCTTAGCAGCAACGAATGCACCACGTATCGATGACCTTAGCGGCCACGCCTGGGGAAAGATACGGGATCGAATCAAGCAGCGAGACCAATATACATGCCAAGCATGTAAGCGGGTGGACCTACGTGGGGTAGTAGACCACGTTAAGCCATTAGAGCAAGGCGGGTCTAATGATGACGATAATTTGCAATACCTATGTAATCCATGCCATGTGGATAAGACCAATAGAGACAGAGGATTCAAGGTAAGAACAGGTATGGACCATGATGGTTATCCAACTAATCCTAGTCATCATTGGAACCGGTAGACCACATGAGATTAACCGGATGGAAGATACGTTGTGATAGTCCTTTACTTGGATCACAGGTATTCAGTAGCAGGAAAGCGGCTAAGACTACTGCGGATTGGTTCTATGAGGTTAGACCATATACGAGGATGACAGATAGACCGTATCGTTTGACCAAGACACACTGTACGATTCCTTGAACCAATACAGTAGACGCAGACCAGGTCAGCGAGCGAAAGCGAGCAAAGACCGGGTATGCTCCGGGTATGATTTGGATAAGGATAGGCAAGTAAGGGCTAGGGCAAGATTTGAGAGTATTTCATTAGGTGATGCAGTAGCTAAGTATTGTGCCGGTTATAGCAATGCTACTAATAGCCATTCAAGTTACATCGCTAGGGATAAGATAGAAATCGTTGAGAACGTAATCCTAACTGATAGAGAGATAGCGATTCGTTCAAAGATTGATAACTACGATTCCGATACTAATTCTGACCTTGTGTACTCTAATCCTATCCTATATCAAATTCTCAGGAGATACGTAGTCTCAGGGATGACGAGCGAGCTAGCGAAAGCTAAGCGAGCAAGGCATATAGGTAATGTGATTAATCATGTTGAGCTTATGTCTAACGATCCTCGGTACGTCCTTGTAGTTGTTGATGCTGATCTTATAGATAGTATTCCATACTAACTCGGTCTGCTAACGCATCCCGCCATGCGACCAATCCGGCCCGCTGGCGCGAGCCTCTTGGCCTTATGGTTACCGTGGTCTACCGGGAGTTATCCCTTGATTATCTACAGTCTGCTACGGGAGCCCTAAGGGGACCAACGTGCGACAAGGGTTTGCGGGCGGTTCGGCTTCGTTGCTTAAAAAATGGTCAAGCTCTGGCGCGGGTTTGCGGGCGGTCGAATGCTTACAGTTTCATTCGTTGTATATTTTTTAGCCACGGAGATTTATGGGGATTCCTACTATCGAGCAAGCGGTGCGGTTTCGGCTTGGGTTGTACTTGAAGGAGCTTTACGGGCAGGCCCCACAGGGCGTCTATGACATGGTTGTAAAGGCCGTAGAGCGTCCCGTTATAGAAATGATGGTCGAGCATGCCGGAGGCAATCAGGCGCTTGCAGCGGAGTATTTGGGCATTAATAGGATAACGCTACGCAAGAAACTGGCAGCCTGACCGCCTTAGAATCGTACGCCGTTGTAGCTATCGTGTATCACCAAAAGGCTACGCATGCGCTCCCGAATCTCCGCGTTTCCTGCAACCGCTTCGGCCCACCTATCTACCGCGTTTGCTACGTCCAACGAAAAGATATCGACCTGAAGTTGCAAGGTGTTATCGGCTCGGTTGCAGTGGACCTTGTTCCCGTTCGGTGGTGGCGTAATGAAGTGGAACCGGTCTAGTGCCTCGCGTGCGCGCTGATGTTCGATATTTCCTGCGCCTTCATGCAGGTAGCTGCATCGAAGCGCATAGCAGTCGTTACCATTGAGGAATATCTGTCGTACTCTCGTCGGGCCTACATGGTATGTGTAGGTGGGTTCTAGCCACGTAGCAAACCATGCTGTGTATCTGGCCTGCGAACCGCCGTTGAGGTTTTCTAACTTCCCACACACGTCCGGGAGGGTTAGGGCTAATGTCAAGGCCCCGTACCAATTCTGGTTTTGCACAGAATCTCTTATGGCATTGGTAAACCGTTGCATTCTTCCTCCAATTACTGGACGGTGTAATTGCAATCGTTGAGCGAGAGGCCGGTTATTGTTGTGTCGGGAAACCGGTAAACCCCGCAGCGGCAGCCCATCCCGTTTTCGCCCTGGCGGATGCGGATGCAGTCTTTCGGGTCCGCCATCTACATAATAACGCATGAGCCCGCGCTAATCGCCACTATGATGCCGTCAACCTTTGCACAAATATATTGACAGGATTCCTGAGATATAGACTGGTGCCTTGTATGGCGCTACTCTGTGCTTTCTGTCGCGGAGTCAATCAAAATGGACCCACGGGTACTACGGCTGGTCGATAAGGCAATTGAGCAGGCTAGGCGGAAACGCATACGCTCCGAGAGCGGCTACGTTCCGCCCGCTACTGGCTATGCATATGCCCGTTTCGTTGGTTACTATGAAATGGGCAAGCATGAGGAGGAGTTTGAGGGTAGGAGACGCATTACGGACAAGGTTAATCTTGTCTTTGAGCTTTCCGGCCCGAACCACCAACCGCGCGTTATCGAGGACGGAACGGTTATCCCGCACCGCGTTACTGTCCAGGAGGCGCTATCCGGTGAACATTGGTCAAATTTCGACAAGCTCTTTACGATGATGAACGAGGCTCACGGCGGGTTTGCCGTTCACATGGCGGAATTACTAGGCAGACCGTTCATCGTTGAGGTATTCCACCGCAAGAGCAAAGACAAGGTCTACGCAAACCTTAAGGGGCCACTCGGCTACAACGTGCAAGCAACAGGCGCTGTCAAGGTGGACGAGGCGGCCACAGAGATTAAGGCGTTCATTTGGGACGTAGCGGATAAGGCTATGTGGGACGATATTTATATCCCTGGCTACTACGAGGAGGAGGTTAAGGACGAGGATGGCAACGTCGTTACGCCCAAGCGGTCAAAGAACGTCATACAAGAGCGCATTATGTCGGCTGTCAACTGGCCGGAGCTAAGCGCTAGGCTTGGGATATAAGGGCGCTCCTTGGTTATCCAGCGGGCCGCTATAGACGGCTAGTTCACGACACGCGAGGCTAACCAAGCCAACAATTCGCTAACAACGTGTAACGAAAAGTCGTGCTACTCTTGTGCTGTTAAATCCCGGCCCTTTCCGGGGCCGGGGGTTGACTAGCAGTTAGCGAATGCTATCGAGGAACATCAACAGATAGACAATCGCGATCAGAAGGTACAACGGCGCATGGTCGTTCATGCGTACACCTTTGTTGATTAATTGCTAATTGAGGGACCCACCTGTTAGTCCGGGAAGATTAGCCAGGTCGGGTCCCTCGCCGTTTGCGGCATAAACCTTCAATTGCACGCCGCAGCACCAATCATACAGCGTTGTCTAGATGGTCCTGAGCAAGTGAAGAAAACCGGGACCGCGCCCCTTCACTTTTCATCCATCATTTGATTGGTGAGGTTCGTTAGGATTCTCTCTTTGGGCTTATTTGTAGAATCTTTTACTCATCAGGGGCGCGCACGTAGGAGACGAAACACCTGGTCGATGATCTCGCCGCATCCCCGACTACACCGGCGAGATCATAAAGTGCTGTCTTCATTACCACCTCGTCGATGATGATTGCGAACCTCGAACAAATGGGGCCTGTGTCTCGTCATCAATACCGATAGCACGGACCCAAAACGCGCACCCCGACTCGGGCAACGCCTGTACTTGCGTCCCGCGCCGTAGGCAAACCGCCTGGCCCGCGTCCGTATCGCCTCCCCAATGCTCACAACGGCGGCAATGGTGCGCCTCGCCGTCTATCTGGAATAAACCCATGATGCGCCCCGGAATACTGTACGGGTATACAGTACAGAGCCGCGTTGCCCCGTGCCCCTCGATGCTCTCGCGCAGTTTGGTAATGTCCTGAAAACCCGTGAGTCGTTTAGCCTCTGGCAATCGCACCTAGCTGTAGAATCTGCCAACGAATTTATGCGAGGTCGAGACCGTGACCAGAGAAAGCATCTACTCGACGATTTTTTCGGCTTTCGTTACATTCGTATTCACCCTGATAGTCAAACGGCTTGAGGGAAAAGCTCGACTTGTATACTGGCTGCCCCACACATTTTTATTTCACGTTCCACAAGATCCGAACCCGGCGCAACCGGATCAACCGAACGTGTTTGCCATTCAGACAAACACGTTGACCATTCAGAATCGCGGTAGTAAGGCGGTTGAGAAGCTCGAAATTATTCACCAACGCCGTCCGGATCATATGCAGTTCGCTGAGGGTATCGTCTACGAGGAGTCACATCTTGCAAACGGTCACCATGCCATCAAGATTGACGCGCTTGGCCCAAAGGAGTTAGTGACGCTGCAATTGCTCAGCTACCGTAACCTTCCTGTGTTAATTGCGATTCGATCAAGGGAGGGGCCCGCAAAGCGGATACAGATTCTCATTTTTAAAAAACTTCCTAGCTACGTCTACGTATTCGCACGGGCGCTTATGTTCATCGGCTTCTTTACGGTGCTCTATCTGCTTTCTCGCCTTTTGCTGTACGGACTTGGCTTGCTTTCGATCAGCGCGTAGTCCCTTTCCTGCTATGCGAATCGCTAGGCGGGCATTCCAGACCGTGATAGCTGACTCGCTCTATAGCCTCTACGAGCGGGCGGACCGGCCAGTAATCGTCTCCGTAGCTGCGAGCTGCGCTGCCCGTGCTGTGGCCCGTCAAGGCGTCGCTAACGTCCTCCGTAACGCCCCCCTCCCGGAGAGCGTTTTTAAATCCGTGCCGGAAACTGTGGAACGTCTTACGCGCGTCCGTGATTTTGCATACTTCCCGTAGACGCTTGCCAAATGTCTGAGAGTACCGCGAGGTAATCCGTCCGTACTTGTCCATTTTCAGTTCAGGGAATAGCCGCGCCTCGCCGGAAACGCTCCGCGCGTATTTCACAAATCCTAGCCGCTCTAGCTCCGGGTGTACCGGGATACGCCGCTTGCTGGATTGACTCTTGAGGCTTTGCTCGTCGCCCTCGTCGGTTGCGTAGATAAACGGGACGCTGTGACGCTTACCGGCCGAGTCGGTGTAATGCTCGATTTTTATATCGTTCGCTCGCAATTGGCCGATTTCCATCATGCGCATGCCGGTGAACATCGAAACGAGAGGGAGCCAGTAGTTAGACGGCTTGGCGTCATCGTTGCGGAGACTGGACACGATAACGTTTAGGTCCGCAGTAGAGAACGGGATACGTGCCTTTACGCTTCGCTGTTTCGCTGCATCCAGTTTTACGACGCTGGCCGGATTTGAAGCTAACAAGTCATCGGACACGCACGCTGAGAACAGCGCTTTGAGCAACGAGAGGTAAGACCGTTGCGTAGCCCTAGAGAGCGTGTCGAGCGAGTCCAAGAACGCGGTTACATGCTGCCTCGTGATAGCGGTAAGTGCTAGCGGCATACCGGACCGACGCGCAATTTCGATAACGCGTTCCATCATGTTGATGGATGCCCGGGTAGGGTCGCGCCGACGCTTCCACGCCGCCAAAGCTTCCACTAGCGTTGCTCCGGGCGCGCCAGTTGTGGGGGCAGTCAAAGGTGTGGCGAAACGCGCGGGAGCGTCTATGCGCGCTGTGGACGCCACTACTCTAGACACAATCTGCGTCATCACGTCGCGTAGAAACTCTTGTCGGCGCTCTTGTCGAACTTGGCGCGCGGCGATCTTGTCCCAAGAGGCCGCTTCCTCCTCGTCCGACTCACAAAGCGCGGTGCGTTGTGCCTCCTCATGCTCGTCCCGCCGCCGTAGATAGTCCTCGTTGGCCGGAGACATGGGGCGCGTTTGTTCCATGGGAGGACGGACCTGAACGAGGCCCCCGGATTGGCGCGCCCGGGCGAATAGCTCGTCTACCTCAACGTCAACCTTGCGGCAGCGTACGCGGGCCTCCGAGGGGTCGGCGGTGTTGAGAGCGCGGGTAATCTCGGGCTTGCCGTCCAACGCCTCTACGAGCGCTTTGGGGACTCTGCGGCGGTAGTAGTAGCGTGCACCTTTGCGAATCAAATGTTCCATATCTTTCTCTTACGCGCATATACCACGTGGTATAGCTATGTAACATGAGGGAGGTCGGAATGCCCCGGAAAACCGCGCCAAGCTTGCCCATCAACGATTATATGACTTTCCCATGTGGGAAGCGCGAAACATTCGGTTACGCATGTTCGGCCGCGCCGGGCGAAACTGCGGCTACACTGGCGTCTGCCGTTTTCTCACGGATTGCCATGCAGTCATGCCCGTCGCAGCGTGAGTCCGAGGCTGCGCCGTCTGGCGGCGGGCAGCAGCCGGCGATTCTCAGCGCCCCCCATCTCTCCTCCGCTCACACCGCTCGCGACACGGCCAGCGGCGACGCCCGCCCGCGCGCGAGCACAGATGCCGTCGGTTGGTTTGCCGCGCTGCTGTGCGCCGCGCTGATTCTGTGCCTCGGCGCGCTGCCGCGCATGGCGCAAGCCGCGGGCCCCGCGGTCGGCGGCGGCACGCCGGTGATCCCGGCATTGCAGAGCCTGATCAACAGCGCGACGGTGAACGCGACGCCTGCGTCCGCGGCATCGGGGGCGTCGGCGCCCGAGGCGGCGTCGGCGCCGTCGCCCGCGAGCCAGGCGGAGCTGGCGCGCTCGCTCGACAGCGTGATCGCCACGCTCGACAACGACCGCCAGCGCAGCGCGCTCGTTGCCCAACTGAAAAAGCTGCGCGACGTGTCGCAAAGCGCCGCGCAAACCGTCGGGCCACCTGCGCCCGCGTCCGCGCAACCTAGCCCGGGCCTGCTCGGCGCGATCGCCTCGGGCATCGCGTCGTTCGAATCCGACGTGCATCAGGGCCGCACGCCGGTGCGCTACTGGAGCGGGCGCGTGACCGCGGCCGGCAACGAGCTGTACACGATCGTCTCGGGCCAGGGACACGAGGGTGTCGGCACGATCCTGTTGGCGATGCTGGGGATGCTGGCCGGCTGGGGCGCCTGTGCCGGCGCGCTGATCTATCTGCAGCAACGGCTGCACCGGCGCTTCGGTGTCGAGCTGGTGCTGCGGCCCAATCCCACCACGCGCGAGCTGCTGATCTTCGCGTTGCGCCGCGTCGGTCCGTGGATCATCGCATTCATCGCGGCGCTGCTGTTCATGCGCGCGATGCCCGATTCGCTCGGCCGCACGCTCGGCATGGTGGTCGCGTATGCGATCGTCGCGGGCGCGGTGTTTTCCGCGATCTGTCTGATCATGTTTTCGCTGTTCGGCTCGGGCCACCGCCGCGTCGCGGTGCGCCTCTTGATCGATCACGCGCGCCGCGTGCTGTTCGTGATCGGCGTGTGCGGCGCGCTCGGCGACGCAGCCGTCAATTACGACGTCGAGCATCAGCTCGGCACCAACCTCGCCGCGCTGATTTCGACCGCGGCCAACATGACGGCCGCCGTGCTGACCGGCTATTTCGCGCTCGCGTTTCGCCGGCCGGTCGCGCATCTGATCCGCAACCGGCCGTACGAACAGCGCAACGACCACAAGGCCGCGACCGAAGCGTTCGAGGTGCTCGCCGCGCTGTGGCACGTGCCGGTGCTGGTGCTCGCGACCGCGTCGGTGGTCGCGACGCTCGGCGGCTCCGGCTCCAGCGAAAACGTGCTGCAGATCTCGATCGTCACCGCGCTGCTGCTGGTGCTGGCGTTCTTCCTGTCGGCGATCGTGCTGCGCATGACGCGGCCGCGCAGCGCCCGCGCGCGGCGCCGCTCGCCGTATCTGACGCGGCTGCTGCGCTTTTGCGGCACCTTGCTGACATTGTTCATCTGGCTGTTTTTCTTCGAATCCGCGGCGCGTCTGTGGGGCGTGTCGCTGGCCGCGGTGATCGAGAGGAACGTGGCGGCGCGCGGCGTCGCGCATGCGATGACGGCGATCGTCGCCACCGTGTTCATCGCGTGGCTGCTGTGGATTCTGGTCGACACCGCGATCACCGAGACGCTCAATCCGGGCAGCCCGCGCAACAAGGCGCGCAGCCCGAGCATGCGCGCCCGCACGATGTTGCCGCTGGTGCGCAACGTGTTGCTCGTCACGATCATGACGATCGGTGGGATCGTCACCGCCGCGAACCTCGGCATCAACGTGACGCCGCTGCTCGCGGGCGCGGGCGTGATCGGTCTGGCGATCGGTTTCGGCGCGCAGTCGCTGGTGACCGACCTGATCACCGGCCTCTTCATCATCATCGAGGACACGATCTCGGTCGGCGACTGGATCGACGTCGATGGCGGGCATGCGGGCACGGTCGAGCATCTGTCGATCCGCACCGTGCGGCTGCGCGACGGGCAGGGCGCGATCCACGCGATTCCGTTCTCGCAGATCAAGATCGTGAAGAACCTGTCGCGCGATTTCGCGTACGCGGTGTTCGAGGTGCGCATGTCGTTCTCGACCGATGTCGACGAGATCACGCAGCTGATCCGCGAAGTCGGCGCGGAGCTGATGGCCGACTTCCGCTACCGGCGCGAGATGCTCGGGCCGATCGAGGTGTGGGGCCTCGACCGCTTCGATCCGAACTGGATGGTCGTCAAAGGGCAGATCAAGACGCGGCCGCTGCAGCAATGGAGCGTCGCGCGCGCGTTCAATTTGCGGCTCAAGCGCAAGATGGACGAGGCCGGCATCGAGATTCCGGTCGCGCAGATGCGGGTGTACACATCGTCGAAAGATAGCGAGGGCGAGCCGCTGCGCGACGATGAGATGACCGGGTTCGTCGCGCCTGTGAATGCCGGTGCCGATGACAGCCGGCATGCGCATGGCGAGGCGCAGCAGCGGGCGCGGGACGGCGAGCGCGGCAAAACCCATCAAAGGGCGCGTGAACCCGCTCGCGAAAGAGACCGCGAAGGGCCGCACGAGTATCCGCGCGAAGCTGAGTATGAGGTGGGCGTCGTTGGCCCGTCGGCGCGCGCGTCGACACAGGTGCCGCTTGCGCCCGCCCGTGACGTGTCGCACGAACCGCGTCCGGCGCCGCCGACGACCGGACAGACCGCGCCGATTCCGCCGCAGATTCCGACGGCGGGTGATGTGGGTGGGAAGAATTGAGGCGGGGGTGTGTTTGGGGGCCGTGCAACCGTCAAACCATCTCCGCCGCGTCGGCCATGCGCACGATGTCGTTCACGTGCGTGCCGATCTGCGCGCCTTCGACGCCATAGATATGCAGCGACACCGCCGGCGCATCACTGCTGTTGCCAAGCCGATGAATCGCAGCACGGCCGCCGCGCACGAACGACACTGCGCCGCGTTTGCGCGTCTGAGCGCGCAGCGCGCTCGCGCATTGATGCGCGTCGTCCCATTCGAAGACCGTTTCGCTCAGCTTGCCCTCGACCACCGCGTAACCGCACCAGGTGTGATGCGCGTGCACGGGGCTCGCCTGGCCGGGCTGCCAGACCAGCGCTGCAATCGCATAGCGGCCTTGCGGATCGGCGATGAGCAGATGGCGCCGATAGGTGTCGGCGGAACCTTCGCGTTGCATCGGTGCGAGCAGCGCCGGGTCCGCGGCCGCCTCGGCGAGCGCGAGCCGCATGGTGCGCGCGAAGAATGTCGAATGCGACGGCTCCGGAAATTTCGCGCAGGCTTCGAACATCGCATCGAGCGTCTCGCACAGGCGCTCGAGCGGTGTGCGCCCGATCTCGCCCAGCGTTTGTGTCGGTAACGCGGCCACTTCAAGTCGGGCCGGGTCCGGCAGCGACTTCAGGTAGTCGGGAAGGTGCTCGAAAGCGGTGGCGCGAAGGTCGTCGCTCATGGTTTTATTGCAGCGCGGGCGCTGCTGTTCGGCAATTTTCGGTATCGATATTTATACCGGTTTGCCCGGAGAAAGAGTTTCCATATAATTCCCTCGACCGTCAGAAAAGTAGAATAATTTCCTATGAGGGGTGGTGGTATGAGTATGGATATCATCGATCGGAAGCTGCTCGAATTGCTGCAGGCAGACGCGACGATGCCGATCGCCGAACTCGCGCAGCGCGTGAACCTGTCACAGACGCCTTGCTGGAAGCGGCTGCAGCGCCTGAAGGAGGCGGGCGTGATTCGCGCGCAGGTGGCGCTGTGCGACGCGCGCAAGCTCGGGGTCGGAACCACGGTGTTCGTGGCGGTGCGGACGAATCAGCACACGGAGACATGGGCCGCCGCATTTACGCAGGCGGTGCGCGATATTCCGGAAGTGGTCGAGGTCTACCGGATGAGCGGCGAGACCGACTATCTGCTGCGCGTGGTGGTCTCCGATATCGACGACTACGACCGGATCTACAAACAGTTGATCACGGCCGTGCCGCTGTACGACGTGAGTTCGAGCTTTGCGATGGAGCAGATCAAGTATTCGACGGCATTGCCGGTGCGGCCGGCTGTGACTGTCACAAATAACGGCTGACGCGCGACATGCAATGGGGCGGTGACGAACGAACGGAACACGGGTTCGCTACGATGGCGACGTGGTCGATGCATTTAAGGCGACGGGAGAGCACAGACCAAAATCACCCGCAGCGACACGAGGCAGACCGGGTGCCGTCAGGAGCGCCGCTTGCTGCCTCGACAGTAAACGCGCCACAGCGCATCCATACCGCTCCCCTCGGCTGCAAGCCGCGTGCAAGCCCACTGGGCGTAGAATGCCGCCTTCTCCGACCCATCCGCGACTGCTTCGCGAACCGAGCCCGCTTCATGACCAGACCGCCGCGCAAGAAGAATCCGACCTTTGGCATCTCCGTCTTTATCGTGGTGGCGATCCTGCTGGTGATTGCCACGCTGTTCTATAACGCGATCCGCGAAAAGCACGAGTTCGACAGCCAGCCCACGCAGGTGCCGCCAGTGGCTTCGCAGGCAGCCGCGGCGGCCACCGCGATGAAACCGGCGAGCGGCGCCGCGCAATAACGCCCGCGCGCTTCCTGCTTCACTCCTCCGGTAGCCGGATCATGCTCGCGTCTTTGCGAATCTGCGCGGACGCCGCGAGCATCTGCTTGCATTGATGCGCGAGCAGCTTCGTGTCATGCACGGCATCGGCCGTATAGTCCGGCGATTTCTCCGTTTCGACGACCATCGCATCGAGCTCGCGACTCATCAGTTTGATCTGCTCGCCCTGCTCGGCGGGCAACGCGGTGCCGGCTTCGGCGGCGCTCAGGTTGTCGCGCACGAGGCTCAAAGCGCGCTGCAGCGGCTGTAGCGAGATATCCTCGACCTGGTGCTGCTGTTGCGCGGAAGTGCGCAACAGCGGCGCGGCGGCCGTGATCTGCGACGCGAGCACATGGCTGCGCACCAGCAGACCGTTCAACTCCGGCACGAACTTCTGCGCGGACTTCGGTTCGAGCATCATCCGCTGGAACGCCTGACCGAGATTCGCGAACGCAACGTGAACGTTCTTGCGCGCGAGCCGATAACGGTAATCGCGGTCGAGCGCGGTCGCCGCGGCGGCAGCGGCGACCGATGCACCGCTTGCCGGGCGCGCGGTCGCGTTGCGGATCGTGGTGGTGTCATGGCTGGCCTCGCCCGCGTTCGCCTCGGCATTGGCGTCGGCGACCGGCTGTGCCACGCCGGCGCGCCCAGCGCCGCGCGCACCGACGCCACTCGCCACTTCGGCTCCGGCGCCGGAGCCGGCGACGGCGAGCGCCGGGCCGCCAAAGCCGATCGCCGGATCCGCCATCGCCGCCGCCGGCGCGCGCGCGCCCGCTTCGGTCACGGCCGCGACCACCGCCGCGGCCGGTTTACCGCTCCACCACCAGCTCGCTTCGAGATACTGCCGCGTCGCGCTGATCATGTTGTTGACGAGTTTGCCCATCAAGCGGTACTCCCAGTACGGGAACAGGTGGCTCGCCGCGATCGCGATCGCGCAGCCGACTACGGTGTCGATCGCGCGCTCGCCGATGATGCGCATGCTGCCCGGCGCGAGCAGATGGAACAACAGCAGCACATACGATGACGTGAACACGACGCTCGCCGTGTAGTTGAACAGCAGCAGGCTGTAGCTCATCACCATCGACGCGAACATCACGACCATCAGGATGTGCGGCTCCTTCACGAAGATGGTCAGCGCGATGCTCGCCGCGCAGCCGATCAGCGTGCCGATGATCCGCTGCCCGTTGCGCTGCTTGGTCAGCGAGTAGCCGGGCTTCAGAATGATCACGGTGGTCATCACGATCCAGTACGCGTTCGTGAGCGGCAGCAGGCGGCCGAGCCAGAAGCCCACGGCGACCGCGATCGTCACGCGCAACGCGTGTCGAAAGCTCGGCGAGGCCATTGTCAGATTCGACAGGATCTGCCCGAACGGCACGCGCCGGCTCGACACGAAACGGCTCAGCGCCTGGTCGATGCGCAGTTCGGTTTCGGTCGGGCTCGGCTCGGCGGCAAGGCTTCGGCGCATCTTGTCGATCAGCCGCGTGGCGCTCCAGATGCGGCGGAAATTCGACGACACGGCCGAATACGCCTCCGGGTTCTGCGTCGGCAGCTCCTGCTTGCGCATCAGTTCGATTTCATACTCGATCGCGCGCAATTCCGCCTTCACGTTCACGCGCATGCGCGGCGCCTGGTTCTGCAGCACCGCGAGGCCGATCTCCTCGAGATCTTCGGCCGCCTTGCGGATCAGATCGCGATAGAACACCAGCAGATCGGAGCCGCCGAACGTGCTGCGCACGAGCGTGTAATCGGTTTGCGCGCCGACGAACAGCTCGTGCAGATCGACGCTATTGATGAACAGGTTGTAGAGCATCGCGCGGCGTGGTTCGAGCTTGCCGCGCTTCAACCTGGGCAGATTGCGCAGCACCATGTCGCGGGCGGCGTCCTGGCGATCGACCGCGGAGATCTGCTTGTCGACGAGGTTGCGATAGCACTCGTCGAGATCGTTGTCGAGATCGTAGAAGGCGGCGCGCGCGAGCAGATAGTCCGCGCACGCGAACACGCTTTCGGCGAGCGCCTGCTGCTCGATCCGATGCATCATCCAGCGGCTCACGAAGGTCGACCAGTACGTGTACCAGAGACCGCCGAGCAGGATCCACGACGCGTTGGCGAGCGCCTGCAAGGGCGTGAAGTGCTCCTCCAGCGTCATGATCATCATGAACAGCGTCGCGAAGCTGATCTGCGGCCAGCGATTGCCGTACACGACGATTAGCGACAGCACGAACGTGAGCGGCACGACCGTGCACCACAGCGCGAGCGGATTGACGGTGGCGAGGCCGGTGGCGAGCGCGGACAGAAAGCCGATCACCGAGCAGGCCAGCATCTCGTTGTGCTTGTACTTGAGCGGGCCCGGCATGTCGACGACGCAGGCGCCGAGCGAGCCGGTCGCGATCGTGAAGCCGAGGTCACGATTGTGAAACACGATCAGGCACAGGATGGCCGGTAACGACACGCCGACCGCGATGCGCAGGCCGCCATAAAAATACTGGCTATAAAGGAATTTTCTTATTTCGACCGAATAGCGCATCGACTACCTGAATCCATTCACCGAGAAAACCGTAGTTGGAAAGACAGCGCGAAACTGCCGTCGAGTCTAACTGATTTTGCGCGCGTTCTGACCTCGCCCATTCGGCCGGGTTATGCCCTGGGGATGGGTTTGTTATGCTGTCGCTTCAATGTCCGCCGTGGCTCGTGCGCATCGTTCGCGGGCCATCAGCGTGCCAAATGTGATCTGGAATCCATGCTTCAGCTCTTCTACTCGAACCGCTACGAAACGCTGGTGGGCGCGCTGCTCGGCGACCTCGCGCAAGCGCCGTCCGACCCGTGGACCGCGCGGCCCGTGATCGTGCCGAGCGCGGCCGTGCGCCGGCGGCTCGAGCTCGATATCGCCGCGCGCCAGGGCATCTGCGCGAACGTTAACTTTGGTTATCTCGCGCAATGGCTGTGGGCGCAGATCGGCGGCGTGATCGAGGTGCCGAAGCATTCGCCGTTCGCGCCGGACCGGCTCGTGTGGCGCTGCTACCGGCTGCTCGACGACTCAGACGAAGCGCTGCCGTGGAACGCGTCGCCGCGTCTGCGCACCTATCTCGATGCGGCCGACGCGTCGATGCGCTACGAACTCGCGCGGCGCGTCGCGACCGTGCTCGATCACTATCTGACTTATCGCCCCGAATGGCTGCTGCAATGGCACAAGGGCGGCTCGATCTTCGCGAGCGGCGCGGCTGACGACACCGGTCCGCGTCTGACCGGCGCGAGCGACGCGGCGCGCGAGGACGAGCGCTGGCAGGCGGCGCTGTGGCGCGCGGTGCTCGCCGAGCTCGCGCAGGCCGGCGGTCATGCGCAAACATCCGCGGCCGCGCTGCCGCCCGCGTATCGGTTCCTCGATGAAATCGCGGCGCTCGATCTCGAGGCGATCTCGAACGCGCGATGGCCCGAGGCGGTCAGCGTGTTCGCGCTGCCCACCATGCCGCCGCTGCATATCGCGTTGCTGCGCGCGCTGTCGCGCTGGATCGACGTGCGTCTGTACGTGATGAACCCGTGCCGCGAGTTCTGGTTCGACGTGGTCAGCGAAGGGCGCGTGCAGGCACTCGACGCGGCGGGGCAGCTCGACTATCAGGAAGTCGGTCATCCGCTGCTCGCCGAATGGGGCCGCCAGACTCAGGCGCAGCTGCATATGCTGCACGAGCTGACCGAAAGCGCCGCATCGGCCGAGACCGGCGACTTCACCGAAAACCCGGAGCCGAGCTGGCTCGCCGCCGTGCAGAACGGCATTCTCGCTTTGCGCAATGAGGCCGATGCCGACGAGTTGCCTATCGAGCGCGGTATCGAGGTGCACGTCTGTCATAGCCTGTCCCGGCAGCTCGAAGTGCTGCACGATCGCCTGCTCGGCTGGTTCGACGAATTCGACGATCTACAGCCGCCCGACGTGCTGGTCGCCGTGTCCGATCTCGCGGCGGCCGGTCCGCTGATCGATGCGGTGTTCGGCACCACGCCCGCCGGCGACACGCGTCGCATTCCGTACCGCATTACCGGCCTGCCGCCGTCGCAGGCCAATCCGGTCGCGCGTCTGTTGCTCGACTGGCTCGCGCTGCCCGAGAGCAGCGTCGGCGCGCCGGATCTGATCGAATGGCTGCGCGTCGACGCGGTCGCGGTGCGCTACGGCATCGATGCGAATTCGCTCGAAGCCGCGCAGGAATGGCTCGCGGCCGCCGGCGCGCGGCGCGGGCTCGCGCCGCTCGAACCGTTGGGTGAACACGTGCCGGTCGCGCGTCATACGTTCGCCGATGCGCTGACGCGCCTGTACCTCGGCTACGCGATGCCGGCAGGCGGCGAGCCGGTCGATGCGTGGCTGCCGGTCGAAGGCGCGGGCGGTTCGGATGCTGAACTGCTCGGCCGTCTGTCGCGTTTCGTCGACGACATCGACAGCTTCGCGGCGAGCTGCGCGATCGAGCGCACGCCGTCCGACTGGTCGCAACTGCTGCTCGAAACGCTCGGGCAGTGCTTCGACGGCGGCGTCGAATTCGCCGATTCGCTCGCGGCCGTGCGCGACGCGCTCGATGCGATGAGCGCCGCGATGCAGGCCGGCGCGCATGATGTGTTGCTGCCGGCGTCGGTGGTGCGCACCGCGCTCACCGAAGCGCTCGACGACCCCGCACGCGGCGGCGTGCCGTGGGGCAGCGTGACGTTTTCTTCGCTGACGAGCTTGCGCGGTTTGCCGTTCCGCGTGGTCTGCCTGCTCGGCATGGACGACGGCGTGCTGCCGTCGCTCGCGCATGCCGACGAGTTCGATCTGATGGCCGCGTTCGGTAAGGCCGGCGACCGTCAGCGCCGCGACGACGAGCGCAATCTGTTCCTCGATCTGCTGCTCGCCGCGCGCGAGCGGCTCTTCATCGCCTACACCGGCCGCAGCATTCGCGATAACGCGCCGCTGCCGCCGGCCGCGCTCGTCGATGAACTGCTCGATCATCTCGCGCAGGTGTCGGCGGGCGAGGACGCGAGTCCGGCCGTGGTCGACAGCGCGCGGCGCGAGTTCATCGTCGAGCATCCGTTGCAGGCGTTCGCGTCGGACTACTTCGCGGCGAAGCCCGACCTGTTCACCTACGACGCCAATCGCGCCGAGCTGGCCACGCTGCTTGCCGAACCGCAGCATGCCGCCGCCACGCCGTTCTTCGATCAACCGCTGCCGCCGGAAGACATGCACGAGGTGGCGTTCGACGACTTCGTGCGCTTCTGGCGTCATCCGGCGCGCGCACTGCTGCGCGACCGGCTCGGTATCGCGTTGTCGGATGCGCAGGGCGAGTTGCTTGACACCGAGCCGTTCGATCTCGACTATGCGGGCCGCGACGCACTCGCCGAGCGCCTGCTGCCGGTCCTGCTAGACGCCGGCACCGACGACGAGGTGATCTATAGCCGCGTGCAGCGCGTCGCCGAGGCGAGCCCCGAGTTGCCCGGCGGCGCGACCGGTGCGGTCTGGCGCGCGCGCGAGCTGTCCGCGCTGCGGCAGTTGGCGCAAAGCGTGCGGCGCGAAGTGGCCGCGGGCGTCGAGCGCTTGCCGTTCGTGCTCGACGTCTCGCCGCGCTGGCCGCAAGGCGGCGCTGGCACCGACAGCGCCGTCTCCCTGTTTGGCGACTACGACGCGCTGCTGCGCGAGTCCGCCGAAACGCCGCTGCATTTGCGCGGCACGTTGAACCTGCTGACCGGAACGGGACAAGTGATCTTTCGTTATGCCAAAGCCAGCGCGCGCGACTATCTGTCCGCGTGGCTCGCCCATCTGGTCTATTGCGCGGCGCAGCCGGACGGGCCGCGCCGCACCGTATGGCACGGCAGCGGCGAGAGCTTCGAGCTCGCGCCCGTCGCGGCTCCGCTCGACGAACTCGCGCCGTTGGCTGCGCTCTTCAATGCCGGCCGCCGGCTGCCGCTGCGCTTTTTCCCGAAAAGCGCATGGGCGCGGCTCAGCGAAAGCGAATCGGCGGCGCAAGGCGTATGGGTCAACGACCGCGTGCGCGGCGAATCCGACGACCCCGCGTTGCGCATCGCGCTGCGCGGCACACCGCTCACGCTCGACGAACCGTTCGGCAGCCTCGCCGCGATCGTCTTCAAGCCACTGATCCAGCATCTGCGGAGCGCCTCATGAGCGACGCGCTGCGCCATCAAAGCCTCGCCGCCGACGAACTCGACGTGTTCGCATGTCCGCTCGACGGCGTGAACCAGATCGAAGCGTCGGCGGGCACCGGCAAGACGTGGAACATTTGCGCGCTGTACGTGCGGCTGCTGCTCGAAAAGAACCTGAACGCGGATCAGATTCTCGTCGTCACGTTCACGAAGGCCGCGACCGCGGAGCTGCACGAGCGCATACGCGGCCGTCTCGCGGAACTGCACCGCGCGATCGAGATGGACGACGACGGCGACGATCCGTTCATCCGCCGGCTGTTCGAAACGACGCTCGCGCCGGAGCGCGGTATCGAGCGCGAGGCCGCGTTGAAGGTCGTGCGCCGCGCGCTGCGCACGTTCGATCAGGCCGCGATCCACACGATCCACGCGTTCTGTCAGCGCGCCTTGCAGGAAGCGCCGTTCGCGGCCGCGATGCCATTCGCGTTCGAGATGGAAGCCGACGACGCGGCGCTGCGTTTCGAACTCGCCGCCGATTTCTGGCGCGAGCAGGTCGAGCCGGTCGCGCATGCGCATCCGGCGTTCGCCGCGTGGCTGGTGGCCAAGCGCGCCGGTCCCGCGTCGCTCGACGAGCAACTGGCACGGCGCCTGAAAAAGCCGCTCGCGCAATTGCGCTGGGGCGGCGTCGACGCGGCCGGCGCAAGCGCCGATCAGCAGGCCGGCTTCGATGTCGCGTGCGCGATCTGGCGGGCCGAACGCGACGCGATCGTCGCGCTACTGGCCGAGGCACAGGAGCGCCTGAGCAAGACCACGCACAAGCCCGATCACGTGAGCGCCGCGATCGCCGCGTGGACCGACTACTTCGCGCAGGGCGATCGCCATGCGCCGCCGCCGCGCGCCGCGCTGAAGCTGACGGCGTCGGCGTTGAAGAAGGCAACCAAGGTCAAGTTCGAGCCGCCCGCACATCCGTTCTTCGAGCATGCCGACGCGCTGGCCGCGGCCGTGGTCGCCGCCGAGGCCGCGCAGCGCGCGCGCTGGCTCGCGCTGGTGCAGACATGGCTCGACTACGCGCCGGCCGAGTTGGTGGCGCGCAAGCGCACGCGCCGCGTTGTATCGTTCGACGATCTGCTCGCGAATCTGTATCGCGCACTGGCCGCGCATGCCTGGCTCGCCGATGCATTGCGTAGCCGCTATCCGGCCGCGCTGATCGACGAGTTCCAGGACACCGATCCGCTGCAATTCGCGATCTTCAGCCGCATCTTCGCGCCGGCGGGACCGCTGTTCCTCGTCGGCGATCCGAAGCAGGCGATCTACAGTTTTCGCGCGGCGGATCTGCATACGTATCTCGCGGCGCGCGAGTCGGCGTCCGCGTGCTACACGCTCGCGGTCAACCAGCGTTCGACCGCACCGATCGTCGAGGCGTGCAACCGGATCTTCGAAGCGAACCGCCAGGCGTTCGTGCTCGACGGGCTCGACTATCAGCCAGTGCGTGCGGGTGAGCGGCGCCGCGCGCCGTTTACCGATCCCGACGCGAGCGGCGGCGATTTCCGCATCTGGACGTTGCCGCGCGGCGCAACGCCGCTGGACAAACGCAGCGCGCAGCGCGCCGCGAGCGAAGCGTGCGCGGCCGAGATCGTGCGGCTTTTGCGAGGGGCGCGCGAAGGTGTCGTGACGATCGGCGACAAGCCGCTCGCACCGGGCGATATCGCCGTGCTCGTGCAGACGCACAAGCAGGGCAGCCTCGTCAAACGCGTGCTCGCGGCGTGGGGCGTCGGCAGCGTGGAGCTTGCGCAGGCGTCGGTGTTCGCGACGCTCGACGCCGAGCAGATCGAGCGCGTGCTGGCCGCCATCGACACGCCCGGCGATCTGCGTCGCCTGCGCGCCGCGCTCGCCACCGACTGGCTCGGGCTCGATGCCGCCGCGCTGTGGCGTCTCACGCAGGTCGCCGATGCGCCCGCGGCCGAGGCTGTTGACGAACCCGCGCCGGCGCTCGACGTCGCCGACGCGATGGGCTGGGTCGAGCGTTTTTCGCGCTACCGGATGCTGTGGCACGAACGCGGCTTCGCGGTGATGTGGCGCACGCTGGTGCGCGAGCTGCGCGTCGCGCAGCGGCTCGTCGCGGGTGTCGACGGCGAGCGTCGGCTGACCAACGTGAACCATCTCGCCGAGCTCGTACAGGCGCGCGCGGCCACCCAGCCCGGCATCGCGCCTACCTTGCGCTGGCTCGCCGCGCAGCGCGAGCAGGGCGGCGGCGACGAGGCGCAACTGCGGCTCGAGTCGGATCGCAATCTCGTGCAGATCGTCACGGTCCATAAATCGAAGGGACTCGAATACGCGGTCGTGTTCTGTCCGTTTCTGAACGATGGCGGCTTGCGCGAGCCGCCCTCGTCGGGCTTGCCCGATGCGCGCGAGTATCACGACGACAGCGGCGACGCGGTGCTGCACTACGGTTGCGACGAAGAGGAAGCCGAGCGCGCCTCGCGTTACGCGGTGCGCGAGCAGGCGGCGGAACGCGCGCGGCTCGTCTATGTGGCGCTCACGCGCGCGGTGTATCGCTGCTACCTGGTCGCGGGCACGTATCTGTCGTCGCGCTCGACGAAGGAGTCGCGGCGCAGCGTGCTGAACTGGCTCGTCGGCGGCAGCGGCCACACGTTCGACGCCTGGCTCGCCGAGCCGCCCGACGAAGCCGCGCTCGCGGCGAGCTGGCAGGCGCTCGCGGGCGGACCGGTCACGTTGCGGGCGCTGCCCGAAGTGACGCGCCGCGTGCCGCTCGAAAGTCTGCGGGATCAGGGCGCGCATCTGCACGCGCGCGCGAATCGGCGGCCGTTGCGCGATCAGTGGCGCATGGCAAGTTTCAGCGGGCTGATCGCGGCCGGCGGCAGGAGCGCGGATGCGCACGTGCACGCGCCGCAGGAAGACGTGCGGCCCGACCACGATGAAATCGCCGATGCGCTACCCTCCGCGCCGCTGCTCACGCCGCTCGCCGCGTCGAGCGCCCCGGCGCATGCCGACGACGACATCCTCGGGTTCCCGCGCGGCGCGGCGGCCGGCGATTGCCTGCATCGGATGTTCGAACTCGCCGATTTCACCGAGGCGCGCACCTGGCCCGACGCGATCCGTGGCGCGCTGCGCGAGCGTCCAGCGCCGGCCGCGCCCGAGCTCGCCGTGCGCTTGCCCGCGATGATGCATCGGATGATCGCCGACGTCGTCTCGACCGAACTCGTGCCGGGCATGACGCTCGCGCGGCTCGATCCGCGTCGGCGCCTGAACGAACTCGAGTTTCTGTTCGCGGCCCCGTCGCTGGATTTTCCGGCGCTGCGCGAGCTGCTGATCGAATACGGCTATCCCGACGTCGCGCTGGAGCCCGGCGTGCTGCGCGGGTTCGTCAAAGGGTTTATCGACATGATCGTCGAGCACGACGGCCGCTTCTGGATCGTCGACTGGAAGTCGAACCATCTCGGCGACAGCGCCGCCGACTACGCAGCCGCGCCGCTCGAAGCGGCGATGACGAGTCACGCGTACCACCTGCAGGCGCTGCTTTATACGGTCGCGCTGCATCGCTATCTGAAGACGCGCGTGCGCGACTATGCATACGACACGCATATCGGCGGCTACCTGTATCTGTTCGTGCGCGGCGTGCGGCCCGACTGGCGCGATGTCGACGGCGCCGCCGGTGTGCACAGGCGGCGTGCGCCGTTCGAACTGGTGGCGCTGCTCGACGCGGCGATGATCGGAGGTGGCGCATGAGCACGCCCGGCACGCTTGATGAGCGCGCGGCCGCGCCGCTCGGCCTCGAAGACATCGGCGTCAACCTGCCCGCACCGGCCGATTTCAGCATCGCGCTGGCCGAAGGGTTCGCGCGCCGTATCGGCATGCTCGCGCGGCGCGGTGGCGCATCGACCGAGGTGGTGAAGTGGGCCGCGCGCGGCGCCTTCGCCGCGAGCCGCGCGACCGCCGAAGGGCACGTGTGCGTGCCGCTCGCGACGCTCGCGCGCCGCTTCGACGCGTCGAGCGCCGAAGTGCGCGCGGCGCTGCTCGCGAGCGGCATGGCAAGCGAGGGCGCAGCGGACGCGGCGGGCGCGGCGGGCGCGGCGGCGTTGCGCCCGCTCGTGATCGACGCGCAGGGGCGTCTCTATCTCGCGCGCTACTACGACTACGAGCGGCGCCTGGCCCACGCCCTGGTCGCGCATGCGACGGGCGAGGCGAGCACCGCGAAGGCCGACGCCGACACCGCCCCCGCCGCTTTGCGCGAACGCCTGCTGCGCTACTTCGGTCCGCCGCGAGACGACGACGTCGACTGGCAACGCGTCGCGGCCGTGATGGCGCTGTCGGGGCGGCTGACGATCGTCAGCGGCGGCCCGGGAACCGGCAAGACCACGACCGTGGTCGGCGTGCTTGCGTGTCTGCTCGATGCGCGGGCCGATTTGCGCATCGCGCTGGCGGCGCCGACCGGCAAGGCGGCGCAACGGATGCAGGAAGCGTTGCTCGCGCGCGCGGGCGAGCTGCCGCCCGAACTCGCCGCGCGTTTGCCGCAGACGTCGTACACGCTGCATCGCTTGCTGGGGTCGGGGCCGGGCGGGCGCTTCCGGCATCATCGCGATAATCCGTTGCCGTATGACGTGGTCGTGATCGACGAGGCGTCGATGATCGACGTGGCGATGGCCACGCATCTGCTCGACGCGATCGGGCCGCAAACGCGGCTCGTGATGCTCGGTGACAAGGACCAGCTCGCCGCGGTCGAAGCCGGCGCGGTGTTCGCCGAACTCAGCGCGCGGCCGGCGTTGAGCGCGCGCGGATTGCAATGGGTCGCGCAGGCGCTCGACATCGACGAGGCGCGGCTCGCGCGGGCTTTGCCGCGCGCGTTGCGTGAAGTCGATGAAGCACCGTTGGACGATTTATTTGAGCCGCCCGAGACGCCGCAAACCTTCGAGCCACCCGCGTCGGGCGATCCGTTCGGTGACGGCGTGACATCGGCGACTGGCGAGCAGGCGGATCGCGATAAGCGATCGGCGATCGAACGCAACCCGCTCGCGGACTGCGTCGTCTGGCTCGAGCGCAATTACCGGTTCGGCCTCGAGTCGCCGATCGGCCGTTTGTCCGTCGCGATTCGCAACGGCTCACCGAGCGCGGCGCTCGACGTATTGCAGATCGACCCGACCGAGGTCTGCGCCGCGGCGCTGCACGAGGACGCTCACACGACGCTGGCCGAGCGCACCACCGCAAGACTTGCCGGTGGCTTCGCGCCGTACGCCGACGCGCTTGCCAGGGCGCTCGCCGTCGATATGCCCGATCCAGTGCCGCTCTTCGACGCGCTCAACCGCTTCCGCATCCTCTGTGCGACGCGGCTCGGACCTCGCGGCGTCGATCAGGTCAACGCGGCGATGGCGGCTGAGGTGCGCCGCGCCGCGGGCGTCACGCTCGCGGTCGGCGCGCAGTGGTTTGCCGGACGTCCGGTGATGGTGACGCGCAACGATTACGCGCTGGGTCTGTTCAATGGCGACATCGGCATTGCGCTGCCGGGCGCGGGCGGCGCGCTGCGCGTGTACTTCCGCACCGGCGACGGCGGTGTGCGCGCGGTGTCGCCGGCCGCGCTGCCGCCGCACGACACCGCGTTCGCGCTGACGGTCCACAAGTCGCAAGGTTCGGAGTTCGAGCAAGCGGTGCTGGTGCTGCCGTCGGCGTTCAGCCGGGTGTTGTCGCGTGAGCTCGTGTATACGGCGATTACTCGCGCGCGCGAACGTGTCGAGGTGATCGGCGCGCGGGCCGTGCTCGCGCAGGCGATCGCGACGCCGACGCAGCGTGATTCGGGGCTGGCCGCGCGGATTGCCGAAGCATCGCGTTGATCGCGCGGCAGCAGGCAGAAAGAGCGAAGTGGCGGACTTGTGGTGCGAGCGGCGCTCAACCGGCAACCCCGCTCGCCCGCTCGATGGCCTCGACGCGGCTGCGCATCGTCCTGCGATACCACAGTGTCCACAGCGCGAGTCCCGCGTAGATACCGTAGCCGATAAACGGCGACACGACGAGGAAGCGTTCGATCGGCCACGTCAGCGCCATCCACGCGCGTAGCGCGGTTTCGGCGGTCAGCCCGATGCCCCACACGAGCGTCATGGTTCGCATCGCGGTGGCGAGACCGGGGCGCTCGCGCCATAGCGCCTCGAAATGCGCGGCGCCGCCTTCCATTTCGCGCGCGACCGTCGCGCGCGCGAGGTAGAAGATCAGAGGACGACGCATCGGCAGCGACAGCAGGAACACGACGCCGACCGCGCCGGACACCAGCGACTCGCGCAACAGCAGCATGCGCGGACTGCCCCCGAGCGCCATGGCCGCGACCGACAGCACGATGCCCGCCACCACCATCACGCTGAGCGCATCGACGCGCCTGAAGCGCGCGAGCTCGATCGCGCTCCACACGAGCGGCGGCACGGCGGACGCGATTAGCGCGCCGGTCTCGCCGACCCGCGGCAACGCGAGCCGGTAAGCAAGCCACGGCAGCAGAAAGTTGACGGCCAGTTCGAGCACGAAACCGGGACGGATTTTCATATGAATTTACGCCGTAAGCGAAAGAACCAGTATCGATGAACCGGTCGGGCCGACGCAAATGGTTTTTTTCGTAGCGTTCGCGAGCCGGTGGCGCCGGTGGCGCCGGGCGCCGCACCGGGCGCTCCGCCGCCTTCCCGCGAGTTCGGGCATTTCGCGTCGAGCGCTTGTACACTGACGCATCTTCCTTCCCGACCACCCATGACATCCCGCTATCCGGTCCCGCCCAACGAAATCGAATTGACCGCCGTGCGCGCGCAGGGGGCGGGTGGTCAGAACGTCAACAAGGTGTCGAGCGCGATCCATCTGCGTTTCGACGTGCGCGCCTCGTCGCTGCCGGAAGTGCTGAAGATGCGTCTGCTCGCGCTGTCCGACCACCGGCTCACGCGCGACGGCGTCGTGATCATCAAGGCGCAGGAGCATCGGACCCAGGAGATGAACCGCGCGGCGGCGCTCGCGCGGCTCGATGAACTGATCGAAAGCGTCAGCGTGACCCGCAAGCATCGGGTCGCGACGCGGCCGACCCGCGCGTCGAACCTGCAGCGGCTCGACAGTAAGGCCAGGCGCAGCGAGGTCAAGTCGGGGCGCGGCCGCATGCACGAGTAGCGGCGTGGGTCGCTAACGTCTCGCGCCGCGTCTGCCGGTGCGCACATCCGGCGGCGACGCCTCCGGCACGAAGTCGACGCACAGCACGTGCGTGCCGTCGCGCTCGAACGCGATCGCCGCGGTGTAGCAGTCCTGACCATCGGCGAGCGAATAATGCGGCCCCATCATCGCGACGCGGCCTGGCGCCGCGAGCGCGTGCCGGAAATACGCGCGACGCGACCAGTTGCTGCGCGTCTCCGTATAGAGCGGCGCGAGCCGCTTCGGAGGCGGCGGGACCGACGCCGCCGTCACCGAAGGCTGGGTCTGCTCGCCCAGGCCGTCGGTGAGGAACACGCGGCGCGCTTCGGGCAGATGCCAGACCTTTTGCGCGGCCTGTTCGAGGTCACCGGTCGCCTTGTAGGTGTCGGCGGCGGCCAGCACCGCTTCCGCGAAGCCCTCGAACCCGAGCCGCTGGTGGCCGGCGTTCGCACGCTCGTATTCGGCGAACTTGCTCCAGATCGACGCGACGAGCTCAGGCACCTTCGTGCAGGCGGCCAGCACGCTGCTCTTTGGCTGACCGAACCAGAACCCCTGCACGAAATCGACGTCGGCCTGCATCAGGATCATCAGCTCTTCATCGGTTTCGACCCCTTCGGCGAGCACGAGCGTGCCCGACTGATGGAGCATCGCGATCAGATGGCTGATCATCGATTCGTCGCCCTCGCGCTTGCCCGCGCGCGCGACGAGCGAACGGTCGAGTTTGACGATGTCGGGGCGGAAGCGCCACACGCGATCGAAGTTCGAGAAGCCGGTACCGAAGTCGTCGATCGCGATCAGAAAATCGCGCGGCTGCGAGGCGGCGAGCATGCTGGCGACGGCGGATTCATCGTCGGCGGGCTGCTCGAGCACTTCGATCACGATGCGCTCCTGCGGCAGCCCGAAATGCGCGGACAACTCGTCGATGAAAGCGCGCTGCGGCCAGCCGGTTTCGAACACCTGCGGGCGCGTGTTCAGAAACAGCCACCCGGTGCTGATGCCTTGCTCCATGAAGTTCGCCACATGCAGGCAGCGCGCGATGCGATCGAGTTCGCGCGCTTCGGCGGCCGAGCGCGTGCCGGAGAACAATACTTCGGGCGAGACGGGCAGACCGACCGGATCGAACGCGCGCAACAGCCCCTCGTAGCCGACCACGCACTGATGCGTGACCGACAGCACCGGCTGGAACACGCTGTGCAATGTCAACGCGCGCCAGGTCGCGGTCCAGCCCGACTCGCCGCGGACCAGGTGCGGGAGCAGGCCGCTCACGGTCAATTCGCTGACGGATGGCATAGAAGCGGGCATGAAAGCTGACATGGGATCGTTGCGGCAAGGGAATGAAGGGGCGCGCAAACCCATTCGGCGCGTAGCGCTCGCACACCCGGAGCGTCGCCGGAACGAAACGAATGCGTCCCGCGAACACGGAGGGCGGTGCCAGCCACGCTGGACTCCGGCGAATTGGTCAAAATGAGTCTAGCAGTTCGCAGCGCGCGGCAATGTGCGGGTTATCACAAACGCATGGGCGCGAAAATTGTCTGCAAAACGACTGCCTACGGCCGTGCGGCAATCCGTTGCGGTAATGCGTCGGAGCGTCCCGCGCGCTTGCCACGCGCGACACCGATTCCCAATCGCAATGAGTTACCGTACCACGCCGAGGGTAGCAGGGCGCCCGGTGGTCGCCCGCCAAACTCCAGGCCGACGGTGCTCACGTGCTAGTGCCGCTGTAGGCGCTGATGCGGCCATTCGGGCGGCGGGCTTGGCACTGCTCTGCCGGGCGGATTCTGGCGCGACGTGCAGGAGCCGCGCCGGTTCGTGTCATTGAGCGATGGGAAAGCCAGGATGCGCTCGCGGCGCATGCGAAATCCGCGCATATCCAGGCTTATAAGAAGGCGGCCGCGGATTGGATCGAGCACGCGGAGATTCGCGTGGTGTCGAAGATCGCCTGAATTCGGGCGCGGGCGTCAGCGGCGCGCGGACACGCTGGACAGGTGGGGCGGCCCCGAGGCCGCCGGCGCGCCGTCAGCGGTCAGTGGGTTGCTTGCGGGACATCGAGAATCAGGATGATGGTCCAGTCGGCGTCGCCGTCATGGTGATACTGGCGCTCCGCGACAATGAACGGCTCCTGCTTGCCAGCCGGGCCGAGAAACAGCACGTCGCCTTCCATCGGCAGGCATTCGACAGGCGGCAGGGCGAGGTACGCTTCCTGACCGCCACGCGGCATCAGTTTTTCGATCTTGCGAGATGCTGCTTCGGTCCATTCGATATCAAGCTGGATGTTGCTCATGCTGTCCTCCGCACCAGGGTGCGCACGGGTTAGGGGATGCCGGCGGCTCGCCGGTCGGTGCGCGACTTTAGCATACAGAGAGCAGAGCGCCGGCGGCTTGCCGGGCCGGTGCGCGCTCGGAGTGCCTTGCCAACAGCGAGCGGGTCGCACAAATAAAAAAAGCCGAAACCGGCGCTGCCAGCTTCGGCTTTTTCACCTTCACGAGGAGGCCGCGAGGCGAGATCCGCGAAGTCGTTCAGGTGCCCGACGCGTCGGCACCCTTCTTCGGATGATGCGGAGCCATCTTGTGATGCTTGGCCGGCGCGGCCGGTGCGCTTCCCATCGACTGCTCGCGGTTTTGCAAATCTTGCGCACGCTGCTCGACGTCGGCGGCCTTCGCCGGATCGGTGCTCGTCGTGATGCCGTTGTCCTGCGCGTGAGCCGCGCCGGCTGCGGCACACAAGGAAACCAGGATCGCCATGGACACTTTCTTCATCGTTACCTCCGTAGAATGGTGGTGGACCCGAGTATTGCCTGTCCAGTGGGAAAGACAATGCATTCTATCGAGCAAACTCTTCTCTAGCCGATGGCTTTGTAACCGTGCTCAACACTTGTTACGTTTTGTAATAACTGGACGCTGGTCGAATAAACCGCGAGGTCCTCGAGTGCCAGAGCGCAGCGGCCTACATCGTTCGTTAGAACCAGCCGATCGCGCGATACAGGTGAAATTGCGCGAGGCCGATCAGCTCATGCAACGCTATCTCCGCGGCCACGAGATTGGCGAAGCGCGGCAGCACGCCGATCCGCGCGCGCCGCGCGCTCGAAATCTGCGGCTGCGGCTCGACGCCGAAGCGCTGAAAATCGAGCAGCGCACGCGGCATCTGATACGCGGAGGTGACGAGTATCAACGTGTCGTAATGTGATTGACCGACAATAGCCGAGACGTTGCGCGCGTTCTCATAGGTCGTGCGGCTGCTTTGTTCGAGCACGATGTCCGAGCGCGCCACCTGCTGACGCAGCAGATAGGGCAGGTAGGTGTCGGCTTCGGTCGCGCTATGCCGCTGCGGATTGCCGCCGCTGACGATCACCCGGCACGTGCTCGCCGTGCGCTTGCAGGCCGCGTAGTTCTGCGCGCTGACCTCGATGCGCGAGAGTACGTCGCGCGGTGGCACCAGCACATGGTCGTGGTCGTAGACCGTGCCGCCGCCGAGCAGGATGATCGCGGTGCGTGGCGCGAAGGTGGCGGCCGTGGCGCTCTGTCGTTGCGGCTGCGCCAGATCGAGCAGTGGCGCGGTTAGCCAGCCGGCCGCGAGCAGCCAGAACAGCGCGATCATGCAGAAGATGAGCGGCCGGCGCGCACGTTTCCATAGCACGATTGCTGCAAAAAAAAGCGCTAATAAAGTGAATAGAATCAATTTAAATGGGGTAACGTATGTCTTTCGGGACAAATCCACGGGCCTGCCATCGCGCCGCGGCGGTTGCATCGTCGGTTCATGGAGAGAACGCTAACATGCCGTTCTGACGGGGGTTCCGAAAACGAGACCAGGCAGCACCTGGCGGAAATCCGCCGTCAGACAGGCGGCGAGCTTCCGACCAGGCGCGGGTGCTACGCGCGTCGCCGGTGGCGCAGTGACGCGTGGGCATGAATGTGTCATAGCTGCACTTTAAGAAAGAAGTGAGATGACCACGTATTCCAACGAAGCGGTACTTGAAGCGCTGCGGCGAGCGCAATATCGTCAGGTTCCCTGGGCCAGAAGGCCGGGTGTCTTCCAATATCTTCGCGCGCTGGGGCTGATGGACACCGTTCGTCAGCGAACCGTCGCACCGGCGCCAGGCTTTCATGCTCCCGTCGACATCGCGGTGCTCACCGAACGGGGCAAAGCGGAGTTTGCGCGGCTCGAGCACGACGAGCGTCTGCTCACATGGACAGCGCAACGCATGAACGATTATGTTCTCGGCGCGGCCGAACCGCAGTCCGCCGCGACAGCCGAAGTCAGATCTTAGCTCCAGGTTCATCGCTTACCTGAACTGAGTCACTGTCCGCCCGGGCCTGTCGCCCCTCGGCGGGCCGTCGCTGACGTCGACCGGTCGCCGTGCGCGTCCGCGGGCGAATCTCGGCTTCCCATCGACAAGGCGGCGACGCGATCCGCGCAGGTCGTTGCCGTTGCGCGCCTTTCATGCCATCAACGCCTCGAGGGCGAAAAAAAGCCCGTATCACGAAGATACGGGCATACCGGAATTACTACTGCCACGCTGTGCTAATGGCGTTGAGTCAGACTGGTGCCGCGTCCGGTGGTTCCCCGATCGTAAGTGCGCAATGCAAGATAGTGGGCACCGCGTCGTGCGACGCGCCGTCGGAGCGACGACTTGGCAAATCAACGCCGCCGCTGATCCTCACGCGGCGCATCGGGCCGAGCCCGCACATTGCTGGCGATATCGCCGCGCAGATCGCCACGCGGCGTCGGCGGCGTGAAGTCGCGATTATGGGCCTCGCTCTGCTGCCACGCTTCCAGCGTGGCTTGGCGGTCCGGGCGCCAGTTCCACCCTTGCGGGCGTTGTTGCGCAATTGCGGGCGCGGCCATCGATGAAATCACAATGCCGCACAACACCAGTGACATTGGTTTCATTCCGAAATCCCCCTCAACCTCGAGCCCCTCGACTCAAGGCCTGTTTGCATAAGTATTAACGTATGCCGGAGGACGAAAGCACGCTGTAATTAATAGTAAATGGATGTTTCACCCGGAGCTATCGGGTAGTTTGGCAGTCTGAGGCAGCGCGCAAGGAGCGCTGTGGCGGTTGTGCGGGAGGCGCGACGAAGGGGCGCGCGAAGCGGAGAAGACAGCGTCTCGCGGCGACCGTCAAATGCTGGCGGGTCGTGGGCGCGCACGCAATCGTGGAAAAGTGGCTGGATAAAAAACCGGGCGCCTACAGGCGCCCGGTGACCGCGTAGTTTAGCGTCAGGCCATCTTGACCGGCGCGCGCCACGATTCCGGATTGGTCCAGAACGCGCCGCGTAGGCGGTCGCGGCTCGGCGGTGCCGGCGGTTTCGCGGCCGTTGCGCCGATCCGGCCGCGCAGCGAGATTTCGCGGCCGCTCGTGCCAAGCCGTTTCACAATTTCAGCGAGCGTGCCATCGGCTTGCCACTCGTCGAAGCGCCGGCGGCAAGTCGGGGGGGACGGGTAGCGGCCCGGCAACTTGGACCAGCCTTCGCCTGTCGACAACACCCAAAGCACGGCGTTGACCACCGCCCGAGCTTCCACGCGCGGTCGACCACGCCGTTCGCTGCGCGCCGGCTCGGCGCAGAACAAAGCCTCGACCAGCGCCCATTCGTTATCTCTCAAATCGTCGAACAGCATCATGTTTCACCTCAGCGAAGCTAACTCCGGTGCGCTGCCCCGCGCCGCGCACTCTTCACGCACTCGATAGGCGAGTGCCAAAGGGGACGGGCTTGCCACGGATTGCCATCGGAAATCATGGCGCCCTCCCTGTGCGTTTCACAACGCACGAAGTGTGCCAATCTGCTGCCGATTGCCTGAAAGCCCCGTAGCGGCGGGCCAACGCGGGCGCCAGCCAGGGCCGTATAAGAATCCAAAAAACCCATCTCGCAAATCGGGACAATCACCAATCTGGGGCAGAAAAGCCCGACCGGCGTGCGTTCGCGCTTTTTTGCTGCATTGCAGCGGCCGCGTGGACGGTGCTTTGCCGCATGTATTTGGTCGTACAATGCGCATCAAGCTGCGCTATTGATGAGGTAAACAAATGAATGTGACGCTGCGACAGCTCAGGGTTTTCATCGAGGTGGCGCGCTTGCAAAGCTTCAGTCGGGCCGGCGCCGAAATCGGCCTCACGCAGTCGGCGGTCAGTCGCTGCGTACGCGAGCTCGAAAGCGAGATCGGCCTGAAGCTCATCGATCGCACGACGCGCGAAGTGCAACTAACCGACGTAGGCGGCAACCTCGTGGCGAGTGTGTCGCGACTGCTGGGGGATCTCGACGACGCGTTGCGCGAGATCCGCGAAATCGGCGAGCAGCGCCGCGGACGCGTGGTGGTCGCGGCGAGCCCGACCGTCGCGTGCCGGCTGATGCCGCGCGTAGTCGCGTCGTGCGGACAGCAGTTTCCTTATGTGACGCTTGGGCTGCGCGACGACGTGCAAAGCGACGTAGTGCGCAAGGTGAAGTCGGGTGAAGTGGACTTCGGCGTGATCATCGGCCCGTTCTCCGACGACGATCTGCTCAGCGAGACGCTGATGACGGACTCGTTCTGCATCGTGTCGCGTGACGATCACCGGCTCGCCGCGCGCAAGCAGGTTACGTGGAAGGACCTCGACGGCGAGCAACTCGTGATGCTCGATTATGCGTCCGGCAGCCGCCCCCTCATCGATGCCGTGATGCAGGCGCAGGGCGTGAACGCCACCGTGGTGCAGGAACTCGGCCATTCGGCGACGGTGTTCGGGCTCGTCGAGGCGGGCGTCGGGATCAGCGTGCTGCCGTGGCTCGCGCTGCCGCTGCCGGCGGGGGCGTCGCTGGTCGCGCGTCCGCTGGTGCCGCGCGCGGAACGCCTCGTCGAACTGGTGCGGCGGCGCGACCGGTCGCTGTCGCCCGCGGCCGAGGCGGTGTGGAATCTGATCCGCCAGTTGCCGGCCCGGGCCGAGGAGTTGAATTAACGGGCGGGATCGCGTGCGATCCGTTCGACTGGTGGATCGGCGCCGGGCGCGGCCCGCCGCCCACACGCCGCCTGCCGCTACTCGCTGCGCCGCTGTCCGGTTACCCGGCGCGCTAAACTACCATCTTCATCGCGCACGCCTTCGCGGTTGCGCTTCGAGCCTCTTATCCTTCACCCACCCGGAAGCCTCGATGAGCGAATTGGACCTGCCCGTGCCCTCCATCCCGAATGCGCGCGACGCCGTACGCGCGCTGCGTCCATCGCAAATCCGTGAAGTCGCGAACGCCGGTTTCGGCGTCGACGACGTACTGCCGTTCTGGTTCGGCGAGTCCGATCGCGTCACTCCCGCATTCATTCGCGACGCCGCGAGCGCCGCGCTCGCCGCCGGCGCGACGTTTTACACGCACAATCTCGGCATCGCGCCATTGCGCGCAGCACTTGCGGGCTACGTCAGCGAGTTGCACGGGGCGACGTCGCCCGAGCACGTCGCGGTCACGAGCGCGGGCGTCAACGCGCTGATGCTCGCCGCGCAGCTGGTGGTCGGCGGCGGCGACCGCGTCGTCGCGGTGACGCCGCTATGGCCGAATCTGGTCGAAATCCCGAAGATTCTCGGCTCGCATGTCGAAACCGTCGCGCTCGGCTACGGCGAACGCGGCTGGGAGCTCGACGTCGGACGATTGCTGACCGCGCTGACGCCTGACACGAAGATGCTGATGATCAACTCGCCGAACAACCCGACCGGCTGGGTGATGAATCGCGACGACCAGCGCAGCGTGCTCGAACACTGCCGGCGGCACGGCATCTGGATCGTCGCGGACGAGGTCTATGAGCGGCTCTACTATCCCGGCGATGACGCCGCCCAGGCGGCCGGTGTGCGCACCGCGCCATCGTTTCTCGACCTCGCGACACGCGACGAACGCGTGATCTGCGTGAATTCGTTCTCGAAAGCCTGGCTGATGACGGGGTGGCGGCTCGGCTGGATCGTCGCGCCGACCGCGTTGATGGACGACCTGGCGAAGCTGGTCGAGTACAACACGTCGTGCGCGCCGTCGTTCGTGCAGCAGGCGGGCATCGCGGCGCTCCAGCAGGGCGAGCGTTTTACGCAGCAGTTGGTGCGTGACCTGAGGACATCGCGCGATCATCTGGTGCGCGCGCTGTCGGCGGTTCCCGGCGTCGATGTGAAGGCCCCGCTGGGCGCGATGTATCTGTTCTTCTCGATGCCGGGCTCGACGCGCAGTCTCGATTTGTGCAAGGCGATGGTGCGGGAGGTCGGGCTCGGCGTGGCACCGGGCAGCGCGTTCGGGCCGCAGGGCGAGGGGTTCGTGCGCTGGTGCTATGCGTGCGATACGGTGCGGCTCGATGCCGGCGTCGAGCGCTTGACGCGGTTTCTGGCGCGCCACGCCGGCGCCTGATCATGCGGCCTCGTACGCCCCCCCGCTTCGTGTTGACGCACCGCGAGCGGCGAAAAGCCGCGAATCGTGAGAATCTTCTTGCTGTCGACTCGACTCGACTCGACTCGACCCGGGCGGGCGCGCCTACACCGGTCGGCGCCGCAGCAGAAGATGCACGGCAGATCGCGGCTTTACGCCCCGGTCGTTTTTGCGTAATATGGCGCTCAGTCACGCGATTCCTTTCAGGAATATCGCCGCTCCGTCCGGCTGGGTCTGGCTCGATAAGTCTGTTCGCCACCTCCCGGTGCGTGCTCCCATCAATATGACCGATCAGAATCGGGCGAGCGCGTCTTCAGTTCCACATCGTCTGTTTGATCCGGTTCTTTGACCACAGGGTCTGACCTAGCTGCATGAATACCCAAGAGGCGAAGATCGTCCTCGAGACTGCCTTGATCTGCGCGCAGGAGCCGTTAAAGCTCGGCGAATTGCGCAAGCTCTTTGCCGACGGCGTGTCGGCGGACACTGTTCGGACCTTGCTCGAAGACCTGAAGCGGGACTGGTCTGGGCGCGGTGTGGAGCTGGTCGGGCTGGCGTCGGGCTGGCGGTTTCAAAGCAAGCCCGCGATGCGTTCGTACCTGGATCGGCTGCATCCGGAAAAACCGCCGAAATATTCGCGCGCGGTGCTCGAAACGCTCGCGATCATTGCCTACCGGCAACCGGTGACACGGGGCGATATCGAAGAAATTCGCGGTGTGACGGTGAATACGCAGGTCGTCAAGCAGCTCGAGGATCGCGGCTGGATCGAGGTGATCGGTCATCGCGACGTGCCGGGGCGTCCGGCGCTGTATGCGACCACGCGCCAGTTCCTCGACGACCTTGGTCTAACGGCGCTTGACGAGTTGCCTCCGCTTGCCGATCCGTCCGCACAACTGAACGCGGATCTGCTGGGTCAGCACGCGATCGAGTTTGCCGAGGGCGACGCGCAAAGCATGCAGCAGCCGGTGCAGGATGCCGGGCACGACATCGCAGGTGAGGCTGGCGAGCCGGCTCCGCCGGAAGCGGCGCAGCACGCTGCGTCGGGATTTGAAGCAGCGCCGCCCGAGACGGTAGCCGAGTCGACGCTCGAACCGGAGCCCCGTGCGGAAGCGACCGGGCAGGCCGGCACGTCGAGTGCGTCAGACGCGTCGAGCGCGCCGCACGACATGCAACAACAGCCCGAACCGGCACCCGCGGCAGCGCATGCCAGCGTCGCCGGCTCGGCACAGCATTACGATCCGGTCGCCCAGACCGATCCGGCAACACCCGCGCACGGCTCGGGCGCAGCTCGCAATACGGAGCACGCCGCCGAGCCGAACCCGATCGAGGCGGCGCGCGACGATCCCGAGGATCGCCGCGATGCCGCACAGGACGCAGGTTTTCTGACCGACGACGAAACCGAGTCGCGCAGCGCCTGACGTAACCGAACTTTTTTGCCGCGCCCGCAACGGGCGCGCGCGACCTGACATTTTGAGGTTGTTTTGACACATACCCACGACACCGATTCGTCCGAATCCGAGCGCCCCGTGCCGTCGGCGCGGACCGACGAACGCACTACGCAAGCGGCGACAGGCGAGGGCGAGCGCCCGGCTCATGGCGCGGAAGCAGAGGGCGAAGAGCGCCCCCGCCGCGGTCTGCGTCGCGGGCCGCGCAGCCTGATCGCGCGACGCCGCGCCGGCGCGAAGACGAAGGCAGCCGAGGGCGCGCCCGCGCAAGGCGCGCCGGTCGTCGCCGAAACGCCGCCGGACGGCGAGGTCGTCGCCCAGGTGCGCACGCCGCGCAAGGACGCGGGCGCGAAACAGGGCGGGCGTCGTAACGCTGGCGGTGCGAAGCGCGAGGGCGCATCACGCGAAGACCAGCGCGAACGTCAGCCGCGCGAAGGTCAACGTGAGGGCCAGCGCCAGAATCGCCGCGGCGCCGATGCGGCCGCGGAGTCAGCTCAGGACGATCTGTTCTCATACGTGACGTCGCCCGCATTCGATGCCGACAACACCACGACTGGCGGCGTACGCGCGCCGATGCTGCGCCATGGCAAGGCAGCGGCCCCGAAGCGCGTGCTGTCGCCCGATGACGACGCGCCGAAGCTGCACAAGGTGCTCGCCGAGGCGGGCATGGGCTCGCGTCGCGACATGGAAGAGCTGATCATCGCCGGCCGCGTGTCGGTGAACGGCGAACCGGCGCACATCGGCCAGCGCATCATGCCGACCGACCAGGTCCGCATCAACGGCAAGCCGGTCAAGCGCAAGGTCGCCGGCAAGCCGCCGCGCGTGCTGCTGTACCACAAACCGACCGGCGAAATCGTCAGCCACGCGGACCCGGAAGGCCGTCCATCGGTGTTCGACAAGCTGCCACCGATGAAAACCGCCAAGTGGGTCGCGGTCGGGCGTCTCGACTTCAACACTGAAGGTCTGCTGATGCTGACCACCTCGGGCGATCTCGCGAACCGGTTCATGCATCCGCGTTATAGCGTCGAGCGCGAATACGCGGTGCGTGTCGTCGGCGAACTCGCCGAGGGTATGCGTCAGAAGCTGCTAAACGGCGTCGAACTCGAGGACGGCCCGGCGAATTTCTTGCGCATCCGCGACGGCGGCGGCGAAGGCACGAATCACTGGTACCACGTCGCGCTCGCCGAAGGGCGGAATCGCGAAGTACGCCGCATGTTCGAAGCGGCCGGCCTGATGGTCAGCCGGCTGATCCGTACGCGCCACGGCCCGATCTCCCTGCCGCGTGGTCTGAAGCGCGGCCGCTGGGAAGAACTCGAGGACAATCAGGTGCGCGCACTGATGGCATCGGTCGGCCTGAAGGCGCCGACTGAGGAGCGCGGTAGCCGCAATGCGGCGCCGGAGCGTCGTCAGCCGGATCCGATGCAGACGTCGATGGGCTTTATCAACCGCGAGCCGGTGTTGATGTCGCACAGCCGCTTCGAGCAGCAGCCGCGCGGACAGGGTCGCCGTGGCGCGGCGGGCGGTGGCTTCGGCGCGGGCATGGGGGGCGGCACTGGTTCTGGTGTCGGTGTGGGCAATCGTGGCGCCGGGGGGCAGCGCGGCCGCGACGTCGACGGCAATCGCGCGTCGTCGCCCAACGGCAACCGTGCGCGCACTGGCGGCAAGCGTGCCGGCGCGTCCGGCGACAGCGGCGGCAATCGCGGGCCGGGCGGCAATCGTGGCGGCAACGCCAACCGTGTCGGCGGCAACGCGGGTTCGGGCGGCGCGAATCGTGGCGGCGGCACGGCGCGCGGTCGCTCGCGCGGCCGTTGAGCGGAGCGCTGTACCGCGTTTGAGGGGTGGCCGTTGAACGGCCATACCCTTTGGTGCAGTTCGCATGACCTGCCAGGCTGATATGACTTCCGGTGTCAATCGGGATCGGGTTTTTAGTTTCTCGAATTCATGTTGCCGGAATTTCCTCAGGGCGGTGTAGCAGTACATTTCGGCGGTGGATCAAGCTGATATCCGCGGGTTGGGTACCGCACTACAGATGTCCGCCCAATGAGCCTGCCGCTATCTGGAACCGCAAGTCGGATGCAGTAGTCCGTTGCGTAGCCTGGTCGCGGCTTACTCGTCCCAAGCGAGAGTAGAAAGGCCTTCACGCGTTGCCGTGCGCGCTTCAGGTCGTCTTTGGCGCCACCCACGTCCGTGCCAGATCGCGGAACGCTTCGTCGTCGCTCGGCACGTACACCGCGGAGAGGTCACCGGCGCGCAAAGACCGCACAAGCTTGATCGCATCACGCCGCTCAGTCTTGACCCGTTCACCCGGTTTTTTCGGAATCAGCGATCGGGCGCACACGATGCACCCGAATCCCTTCTGCACGAACTGCCGGTAAAGTCCGTAGCCGCATGGACCGGCCTCGCAGACAACGCAGATGTGCCGCACTTTCGACTGCAGGCGCCTGCACAGGTGATCGATATCAGTCTGCGTCATACCGATCTTGCCCAGCAGTTCGACTTCGCCCGAGCCCGGCGCATACGCGACTGTGATCGAGTCCTTGTGTACATCGAGACGGACGCACAGCGTGCTATCGTCTTCCATGCTGGCCTCCGTGCCGGAAATCGCCGGGAGCGGCCGTGTCCGCACTGTGCTGCTCTGGCTGCAATGCTAACCCGCGCTTGATTCCTTACGGCGGGCCAGCCATTGCCTCACGGGAGTCATACTGCATACTGATTAGCAATGTCGAGTGCTTCCCGGCCGAGCCGTTTATCGTTTTTGGCGATTTTATGCCGCCTCTTGTTTGCCGCGTTCGCATGGCGTTCCGATGCGTCAAACGCCGTGCGAAACTGCGCTGAAGACCGACAGGACGCATCGCCGCAAAGTGTTGACGTAGCCCGTCCGGCTCCCCTTCCCGACGGCTCGGGCGACCTTGCAAAAGCCCGGATTTGCCGCGACATTGTCGAAAGATTCCTATCAAATCAAGCGGAAATGCGCATCGCCCCGCGTTCCGCGGATTGCGTTTGGGCCGGAAAATGGCTACAATCGCGAAGTCGCTGGGCGTACGGTTTCATGTGCGGCTCAGGTGCGACCACCGGCAATAAGATGATGGGCGTTCAGCCCATTTTTTTTTGCCGCTCAGTTCATCGTGGTTCGGCATCTCGGGTTCGCACGAACGTGCGCCGGCTTGGCGCGCGGCCCGCATTGGTTGTTTGCAGAAGAGGCGAGGCTCGCTGCGCGAACATCTAAGAGGGCACTGTGCAACTGACGGAACTGATTGAAACCACGGTCGTGGGACTCGGCTACGAGCTCGTCGATCTCGAGCGCACCGGGCGCGGCATGTTGTGTATCTATATCGACCAACCAGCCGGCATCGCAATCGAAGACTGCGAGAAAGTCACGCGTCAGCTCCAGCACGTTCTGACGGTCGAAAATATCGATTACGAGCGGCTCGAAGTATCGTCACCCGGTCTCGATCGCCCGCTGAAGAAACTGGCGGATTTTGAACGTTTCGCGGGCAGCGAAGCGGTTATCACACTGAAAAAGCCATTGGACGGTCGGAAATCGTACCGGGGCATTTTGCATGCTCCGCAAGGCGAGACGATCGGTCTGGAATTTGAAGGAAAAGAAGGGGCCGCGATGCTCGATTTCACGCTCGCGGACATGGACAAGGCGCGCCTTGTTCCGAAAGTTGACTTTAGGAGCCGCAAACAATGAGTCGCGAAGTGTTGATGCTGGTGGATGCGCTGGCACGCGAGAAGAATGTCGATAAGGACGTGGTATTTGCCGCGCTCGAAGCGGCTCTCGCTTCGGCCTCCAAGAAACTCTTCGAAGAAGATGCGGATATCCGCGTCCACATCGACCGTGAAAGCGGCGTGCACGAAACGTTTCGCCGCTGGAAGGTGGTGCCGGACGAAGCAGGTCTGCAGGAACCGGATCAGGAAATTTTGCTGTTCGAGGCGCGCGAGCAGCAGCCCGATATTCAGCTCGACGAGTTCATCGAGGAGCCGGTGCCGTCAATCGAATTCGGCCGTATCGGAGCGCAGGCCGCCAAGCAGGTGATCCTGCAGAAGGTGCGCGACGCCGAGCGCGAGCAGATCCTGAACGACTTCCTCGAGCGCGGCGAACACATCATGACCGGCTCGGTGAAGCGCCTCGACAAGGGCAACTTCATCGTCGAATCGGGCCGCGTCGAAGCGTTGCTGCGCCGCGACCAGCTGATCCCGAAAGAAAACCTTCGGGTGGGCGACCGCGTGCGCGCGTATATCGCGAAGGTCGACCGCACCGCGCGTGGTCCGCAGATCGAGCTGTCGCGTACGGCGCCGGAATTCCTGATGAAGCTGTTCGAGATGGAAGTGCCGGAAATCGAGCAGGGCCTGCTCGAGATCAAGGCGGCGGCTCGCGATCCGGGCGTGCGCGCGAAGATCGGCGTGGTGGCTTATGACAAGCGCATCGATCCGATCGGCACCTGCGTCGGTATTCGCGGCTCGCGCGTGCAGGCCGTACGCAACGAGCTCGGTGGCGAAAACGTCGACATCGTGCTATGGTCGGAAGACCCCGCCCAGTTCGTGATCGGCGCGCTCGCGCCGGCAGCCGTGCAGTCGATCGTCGTCGATGAAGAAAAGCATTCGATGGATGTCGTCGTCGACGAGAACGAACTCGCGGTCGCGATCGGCCGCAGTGGCCAGAACGTGCGGCTTGCCAGCGAGCTCACCGGCTGGCAGATCAACATCATGACGCCGGACGAATCTGCGCAGAAGCAGAATCAGGAGCGTGGCGTCCTGCGCGACCTGTTCATGGCGCGTCTCGATGTCGACGAGGAAGTCGCCGACATCCTGATCGACGAAGGCTTCACGAGCCTCGAAGAGATCGCCTACGTGCCGCTCAACGAAATGCTCGAAATCGAGGCATTCGACGAAGACACCGTTCACGAACTGCGCAACCGCTCGCGCGACGCGCTGTTGACGATGGCGATCGCGAACGAAGAAAAGGTCGAGAATGTAGCGCTCGACCTGAAGAGCCTGGACGGCATGGACGCCGACCTGCTCGCGAAACTGGCCGAACATCAGATCCAGACGCGCGACGAACTCGCCGAGCTGGCCGTGGATGAACTGGTCGAGATGACTGGGATGGGAGAGGATGCCGCTAAGGCGTTGATCATGAAAGCACGTGAACACTGGTTCCAGTGAGAAATGACCATGGCGCACTGAATTGAACGCGGCCGTCAGGCCGCATGACCCGATGCTAACCGCAAGGAATCGGTCCTTGCATTAAGAGGAATGAATGGCGAGTAACAACGTAGCCCAATTTGCCGCGGAACTGAAAATGCCTGCAGGCGTGCTGCTTGAGCAGCTGCAGGCAGCTGGCGTCACAAAAGCGAGCGAAGCCGACTCCTTGTCCGAAACGGACAAGGCGCGTCTGCTCGACCACTTGCGCAAGTCTCACGGCTCGACTGATGCAGACAAGCGCAAGATCACGCTGACGAAACGGCATACGTCGGAGATCAAGCAGTCCGATGCGACGGGCAAAGCTCGCACCATTCAGGTCGAGGTGCGCAAGAAGCGCACGTTCGTCCGCCGCGACGAGACTGTCGTGGAAGGCGGGGATGCATCGAATCATGTGGCCGAGAACGCGGACGCAGAAGATCTCGAACTGCAGCGTCGGGAGGAAGAAGCACGTCACGAAGCTGAGCTGCTCGAAAAGCAGGCGCAGGAGCTGAAGGCGCGCCAGGAACAGCTCGAGCGCGAAGAAGTCGACCGTCAGGCGCGCGAGCAGGCCGCGGAAGCCGAGCGTCAGCGCGCGGAAGAAGATGTAAAGAAGCGCGCAGCGGCTGCGGCCGAGGCGGCGGCTCGCGAGAAGGCCCAGCAGGCGGCGGCGAAAGCCGCTGCACCGGTTGCCGAGAAGGCAAACGAGCAGGACGACGAACGCGCGGCAGCGGAACGCGCCGCGCAACGCGAAGCCGCGAAGAAAGCGGAAGACGCCGCGCGTGTGGCCGCCGAAAAGGCGCGGGCCGAACAGGAAGAAATCGCCAAGCGCCGCGCGGCGGCCGAAGCCGAAGCGCGCGCGATTCGCGAAATGATGAACACGCCGCGCAAGGCGCAGGTGAAGGCGCCGGAACCGGCACCGAAGCCCGCCGAGCCGGCCAAGGCGGCCGAAGCCAAGGGCACGCTGCATAAGCCGGCGCGTCCGGCTGGTGAAGCACCGGCGCGCCCGGCAGCGAGAAAGCCGGCAACCGCCGCGACTCCGGCGCCCGCGAGCGCACCGTCGGCGGGCGACAAGAAGAAGCCGGGCGGCGGTAAGAGCGGCTGGCAGGACGACGCAGCGAAGCGCCGCGGCATCAAGACGCGCGGCGATTCGAGCGGCGGCGTCGATCGTGGCTGGCGCGGCGGTCCGAAGGGGCGTGGCAAGCATCAGGAGCAGAGCACCACGTTCCAGGCGCCGACCGAACCGATCGTGCGTGAAGTGCATGTGCCGGAAACCATCACGGTCGCGGATCTCGCGCACAAGATGGCGGTGAAGGCTTCGGAAGTCATCAAGGTGATGATGAAGCTCGGCCAGATGGTCACGATCAACCAGATGCTGGACCAGGAAACGGCGATGATCATCGTCGAGGAACTGGGCCACCATGCGCTCGCGGCGAAGCTGGACGATCCGGAAGCCATGCTGGTCGAAGGCGAAGCGAGCGACGCCGAAGCGCTGCCACGTCCGCCGGTCGTCACGGTGATGGGCCACGTCGACCACGGCAAGACCTCGCTGCTCGACTACATCCGCCGCGCGAAGGTTGCGGCAGGCGAAGCGGGCGGTATTACGCAGCACATCGGCGCCTACCACGTCGAAACGCCGCGCGGCGTGATCACGTTCCTCGACACGCCGGGTCACGAAGCCTTTACGGCAATGCGTGCCCGCGGTGCGAAGGCGACCGATATCGTGATCCTGGTGGTGGCCGCCGACGACGGCGTGATGCCGCAGACGAAGGAAGCGATCTCCCACGCGAAGGCTGGCGGCGTGCCGCTCGTCGTCGCGATCAACAAGATCGACAAGCCGGAAGCGAATCCGGAGCGCGTGAAGCAGGAGCTCGTCACGGAAGGCGTCGTGCCGGAAGAGTACGGCGGCGACTCGCCGTTCGTGCCGGTGTCGGCGAAGACCGGCGCGGGCATCGACGATCTGCTCGAAAACGTGCTGCTGCAGGCCGAGGTGCTGGAGCTGAAGGCACCGGTCGAATCGCCGGCCAAGGGTCTCGTCATCGAAGCGAAGCTTGACAAGGGTAAGGGTCCGGTCGCAACGATCCTCGTCCAGTCAGGTACGCTGAACCGCGGCGACGTCGTGCTGGCAGGCAGCGCCTACGGTCGCGTGCGTGCCATGCTCGACGAAACCGGCAAGCCGACCAAGTCCGCGGGTCCGTCGATCCCGGTCGAAATCCAGGGTCTGTCGGAAGTGCCGCAGGCTGGCGAAGAAGTAATCGTGATGCCGGACGAGCGCAAGGCGCGTGAAGTTGCGCTGTTCCGTCAGGGCAAGTTCCGCGACGTCAAGCTCGCAAAGCAGCAGGCCGCGAAGCTCGAGAACATGCTCGAGCAGATGGGCGAGGGCGAAGTGCAGTACCTGCCGCTGATCGTCAAGGCCGACGTGCAGGGTTCGCAGGAAGCGCTGGTGCAGTCGCTGCAGAAGCTCTCCACCGACGAAGTACGCGTGCAGATCGTGCACGGAGCGGTCGGCGGCATCAGCGAGTCGGACGTCAATCTCGCGACGGCGTCGAAGGCGGTCATCATCGGCTTCAACACCCGCGCGGATGCGCAGGCTCGCAAGCTCGCGGAAGCTAATGGCGTCGACATCCGCTACTACAACATCATCTACGACGCCGTGGATGACGTGAAGGCGGCAATGTCGGGCATGCTGGCGCCGGAGAAGCGCGAAGTCGTGACGGGCACGGTGGAAGTACGCCAGGTATTCAAGGTGCCGAAGGTCGGCACGGTGGCCGGCTGTATGGTCACGGACGGTTTCGTCAAGCGCTCGTCGTCGGTGCGCGTGCTGCGCAACAACGTCGTCATCTTCACGGGCGAACTCGATTCGCTCAAGCGGTTCAAGGACGATGTGAAAGAAGTCCGTCAGGGCTTCGAGTGCGGTATGTCGATCAAGAACTTCAACGATATCGTCGAAGGCGATCAGTTCGAAGTCTTCGAGGTCACCGAAGTCGCGCGTACGCTGTAATTCGCGCGGCACGGCACAACGGGCGGAACGGGCTTGACGCCCGCTCCGCCCGTTGTTTTTGAGCTCGCATTGTCGAGTTTGTTGCTGGCTTGGCTGCCGCGTTCGTCGCAAATGGACTCTCACCCCGCCGCGGCGACCGCGACGCCGTCGTATCGAACCAATATCGAACACGGCTCGTGCGAACCAATTTTTTGCATCCGTGTTAGCGGAGCACACAACACCATGCCTAAGAAACGTACTACTCCCAATCGCAACGTGCAGATCGCCGATCAGATCCAGCGCGACCTGGCTGAGCTGCTGCGCGAGGTCAAGGATCCGCGCATCGGCATCGTCACATTTCAGAGCGTCGAGCTGACGCCCGACTACGCGCACGCAAAGGTCTACTTCACGACGCTGACGGGCGACCCGCAGCAAACGCTCGAAGCGCTGACGCACGCTGCCGGCCATCTGCGCAATCTGCTGTTCAAGCGCCTGCATATCCACACGGTGCCGACGCTGCATTTCCACTACGACAAGACGATCGAGCGCGCCGTGGAGATGTCGCGTCTGATCGACGAGGCAAATTCCACGCGCGCGAAAGACGACTGAGCGTCTGCCATGCCGTGGCGTTCCATGTAGCGCGCGGCGCCGTTTTTCGCATTTCCCGAACGCTCTGCCTCCCTCGACATGACCGCACCTCAACGCCCCCGCGTGCCGCGTCGCGCGCTCGATGGCGTGCTGCTGCTCGACAAGCCGCTCGGCCTGTCGAGCAACGACGCGCTGATTCGCGCGAAACGTCTTTATCTGGCGAAAAAGGCGGGCCACACCGGCACGCTCGATCCGCTGGCAACTGGCCTGCTGCCGCTGTGTTTCGGCGAGGCCACCAAGTTTTCGCAAGACTTGCTCGAAGCCGACAAGACCTACGAGGCGACGATGCGCCTCGGTATCCGCACGACCACCGGCGACGCCGAAGGCGAGGCGTTCGACATCCGCGCCGTCGACTGCGACGAAGCGGCGGTGCGGGCGGCTTTGCCGAAATTCATCGGCGAGATCGTTCAGATTCCGCCGATGTACTCGGCGCTCAAGCGCGATGGCAAGCCGCTGTACCAATACGCGCGCGCCGGCCAGACGGTCGAACGGGAAGGGCGGCAGGTGACGATTCGCGCGCTCGAGCTGATTGCGTGCGCGTTGCCGGATGTGACGTTTCGCGTGACGTGCAGCAAGGGCACCTATGTGCGCACGCTTGCCGAGGATATCGGCGAAGCGCTCGGCTGCGGCGCACATCTGGTCGCGCTGCGGCGCACGGGCGTCGGCGCGCTGACGCTCGAGCATTCGGTCACGCTCGACGCGTTGTCCTACGCGACCGAACTCGAACGCGACGCATGGCTGCAACCGGTCGACGCGCTGCTGTCCACGTTCCCGCAGGTCTGTCTGAACGACGATGACACGCGCCGCTTCCTTCACGGCCAGCGCCTGAAGCTGTCGTCGCTGACGATCGCCGCCGACGCGGTGAATGCCCCGCGCGTGAGAGTGTACTCGGCGCAGGGGCGGCTTCTGGGGGTCGCGAAGCCGGGCGAAGGCGTGCTCGCACCCGACCGTCTGATCGTGACGACGGAGAGCTAGAGGTCGCCGTTTTGCCAGCCCGGCGCGGACAATAAAAAAAAACGGGATCGCCATCGAGCGATCCCGTTTTGATCATGCCCTCCGGTGGAGCGGTGTCGAACTAAAGCAACACCACAAACACCCCCCTCAATGCGCCGTGGCCGCCGCCGCTCCCGCATCGCCGCCTGCCCGTTCCGGCCGCGTGATCCAGATCAGCGCGATCAGCGCGACAAAAATACCGGCCGAAATGAAGAACAGATCGTTTACGCCGAGCTGCGCGGCCTGCTGCGTGACCATGGTGTTGAAGAGACCATAGGTCTGCTGCTGATCCAGGCCCGCCGCGCCCATCTGATGAATCGATTGACCGAACGCTGGGTTGTAAGCATTCGCCTGTTCGGTCAGTTGCGCGTGATGCATGATCGTGCGGTGATCCCAGGCGGTCTGGAAGATCGACGTGCCGATACCGCCGCACATGATCCGCACGAAGTTCGACAGCCCCGAGGCCGCCGGAATCCGATGGCCCGGCAAGCCCGACAGCGTGATCGACACGAGCGGAATAAAGAAGCCGGCCATACCGATACCTTGAATCAGCGTGGGCAGCATCAGCGAGTACGTATCGACGCCCGTCGTATAACGCGAGCGCATCCAGAAACACAGCGCGAAAATCAGGAACGACAGCGTCGCGATATAGCGCGGATCGGTACGCGGCAGCACCTTGCCGGTCAGAGGCGACAACAGGATCGCGAACACACCGACGGGTGCCATCACGAGTCCGGCTTCTGTCGCCGTGTAGCCGATATCGGTCTGGAGCCACAGCGGCAACAGCACGAGATTGCCGAAGTAAAGCCCATAGCCGATCGACAGCGCGATCGTGCCGCCGGTGAAATTGCGCCGGCTGAACAGCGACAGATCAACCACCGGATGCTCGGCCGTCAACTCCCACACGATAAAAAACGCGAGCGCGATCACCGCGAGGAGCGCGAGCACGACGACCGTCGTCGACGAGAACCAGTCGAGGTCCTTGCCCTTGTCGAGCATCACCTGAAGCGAGCCGACCCAGACGATCAGAAGACCGAGGCCGACGCCGTCGATTGGCGCCTTCCTGATGACCGAATCGCGGTTACGGAAGATCATCCACGTCGCGGCGGCCGCGACCGCGCCGACGGGAATGTTGACGTAGAAGATCCACGGCCACGAGATGTTGTCGGAAATCCAGCCGCCGAGGATCGGACCGGCAACCGGTGCGATCAGCGTGGTCATCGCCCACATCGATAGCGCCATCGGCGCTTTCGCGCGCGGATAGCTCGCGAGCAGCAGCGTCTGCGACAGCGGGATCATTGGGCCGGCCACCGCGCCTTGCAGCACGCGCGACGCAAGCAGGAACGGCAGGTTCGGCGACAGCCCGCACATCCATGACGACAGCACGAACAGCACGATCGACGCCATGAACAGCCGCACCTGGCCGATGCGGTCGGTGAGCCAGCCGGTCAGCGGCACCGAGATCGCGTTGGCCACCGCGAACGACGTAATCACCCACGTGCCCTGGTCGGACGATACGCCGAGGTCGCCGGCAATCGACGGGATCGACACGTTCGCGATCGACGTGTCGAGCACGTTCATGAACACGGCGAGCGACACCGCGATGGTGCCGATCACCAGTTGCGCGCCCTCGAGCGGCGGGTGAGGGACCTGCGCCTGAGCCTGAGCCTGAGCCATTAAAAGAGCCTTCCATGAATCATCGGGCGGACCCTCAGCTCTTATGGGCCGCCGGTTTCGCGGCGGCCGCGGCGCTCGCCGCGGTCGACTTCTGCGCGCCGCCGTTCGCGTTCGTGCCGGCGTTTTCCGAGATGATGCGCGCGATTTCCGCATCGGCTTCAGCGCCGTACTTGTCGAAGACGTTGGTCTGGTAAACCGTGGACGGCGCCTGACCGAGCTGGCCGCCGGTGTCGTCCTTGATGTTCACGTCAGCTTGCATCGACAGACCGATACGCAGCGGATGCTTCTCCAGCTCCTGCGGATCGAGCGAAATACGCACCGGCAGACGCTGCACGACCTTGATCCAGTTGCCGGTCGCGTTCTGCGCGGGCAGCAGCGAGAACGCCGAACCCGTGCCGGCCGAGAAGCCGACCACCTTGCCGTGATACGGCACCGACGAGCCGTAGACGTCGGCCGTCAGTTCGACCGGCTGGCCGATGCGCATGTGCTTCAGTTGCACTTCCTTGAAGTTCGCCTCGACCCACACGTCATGCAGCGGCACGATCGCCATCAGCGGCGAGCCGGGCGATACGCGCTGGCCGACCTGCACGGAGCGTTTTGCGACATAGCCTGTGACCGGCGCCGGTAGAGTATTGCGAGCGTGGTTCAGGTATGCGTCGCGCAGCTTCGCGGCGGCGGCCTGCACGTTCGGGTGATCGGCGATCGTGGTGTTCGCGGTCAGCGCGCGGTTTGCCGCGAGTTGCTGTTTGGCGGCGTCGAGCGCGGCTTGCGCGCTCTTCACGGAGTCGCGTGCGTGCGAAATTTCTTCCAGCGATACCGCGCCGGTTTGCGCGACCGTCATACGGCGCTTCAGGTCGTCCTGGGCGCGCGACAGATCGGCCTGGCTCGCCGCGACCCGCGCTTCGTACTGGCTGTCGTCGGCGAACAGACCGCGCACCTGGCGCACCACCTGCGCAAGATTGGCCTCGGCCTGTTCGAGTGCGACGCGCGCGTCGGCCGGGTCGAGCACGACGAGCGGGTCGCCGGCCTTGACGACCTGGGTGTCGTCCGCGTTGACCGCGATCACGGTGCCCGTGACCTGCGGGGTGATCTGCACGACGTTGCCGCTCACGTAGGCATCGTCGGTGTCTTCATGGAAGCGCGCGACGAGGAAGTAGTACAGGCCGTACGCGACCGCGGCAATCAGGATCACGATGACGAGCAGCGTCATCATGCGCTTGCGTTTGCCGTTGTTCGCCGCTTGCGGTGGAGTGGCGGGCTGCTGGGGGGTGCTCATTGATGTGCTCCGGGTTCTTTTGAACGTCGTCGTTTATTCGGGTGTTCGTGTGTATGCGTGTGCGTCGGCGCGGGCGGGCTCGCTCAGTTCGCGGCGGTGCTCGTGGCGTGGTTCGCGGCGTTGGCCGATGCGGGAGCATCGGTCGGCACGACGAGACCGGTCTGGGTTGCGTCGAAGCCGCCGCCCAGTGCCTTGATCAGACCGATCTGCAGACTGCGGCGGCGCATCTGCAGACCCGTGACCGTCTGCTCCGCGGCAAGGCGGTTTTCGTCGGCGGTGAGCACCTGCAGCTGCGGCGACAGGCCGGCCTTGTAGCGGATTACGGCGAGCTGGTACGCCTTGCTCGACGCGTCGAGCGCGCGCTGGGCGTCACCCTCCTGGCGGTCGATCGAGCGGATCGACGACACCTGCGTCGAGACGTCCTGCAGCGCGTTGATCAGCGTCTGGTTGTAGTTCGCGACGTCGCCCTCGAAGTCGGCGTAGCGGCCCTTCAACTGCGCGCGCAACGCGCCGGCGTCGAAGATCGGCAGATGGATCGCCGGGCCGAACTGGATCTGACGGCTCGACGCGGTCAGGAAACGGCCCCAGCCGAACGCGTCGAAGCCGAAGCCGGCCGCGAGATTCACGTCCGGGTAGAACTCGGCTTTCGCTTCCTTCACGTCATGCATCGCGGCTTCGACCTGCCAGCGCGCGGCGACGATGTCCGCGCGACGCGCCACGAGGTCGGCCGGGATGTTGTCCGGCAGAGCGACCACGTCGCCGCCGGTGAGCACCGGCTTGTCGATCTGCAGGCCACGGTCCGGGCCTTTGCCGAGCAGCGCGCCCAACTGGTAGCGCACGACGGTGATCTGGCCGTCGAGGTCGGTCAGGTTCGACTGGCTCGTCGCGACGTTGCCGGCGGCGGTCTGCTTCTCGACGTTGGTGTCGAGGCCGGCCGTCACGCGGTCATTCGTGATACGGCCGACGTCCTGGCGGTTCGCGATTTCACGCGCGGCGATGTCGCGAAACGCATACAGCTGCGAGAGCTGGTTGTAGGTGCTCGCGACCGACGCGGCGAGCGTCACGCGCGCCTGCTGCATATCGGCCTCGGCGGCTTTCTGCTGCGACACGGCCTGGCCGAGCCGCTGACGGTTCTTGCCCCACAGGTCGAGATCCCACGACGCGCTCGCGAGCACGTTGTTCTCGCTATACCAGGTGCCGCCGAACGGAGGCGGGTAAAGGGAGTTTGCCGAGTACAGCTCGCGGGTCCATGAATAGCTCGCGCTGACCTTCGGGAACAGCGCTGCGCGCGAGCTTTCGATATACGAGGAAGCCTTTGCGAGCCGCGCTTGCGCCTGGGCGATCGACGGGCTGCCCTCGAGCGCTTCCGCGATCAGCTTCGGCAGTTGCGGGTCGCCGAACTGGTTGGCCCAGTCGAGCGATGGCCACTGGCCGCCCTCGTTGGGCAGACTTTGCGTCGACTCGTACTGCGTCGGCGACGCGATCTGCTTGTCGCTTTTGACGCCGAAGTAGTTCGCGCACCCCGTGAGGACGAGCGCCGTCACCGCTGCGGCGACAGCGGCCCGGCTCGACAGCGCGGGCGCGGACAGGGAAAGGGATTTCATCGCTCGACTCTTCTTTGAGTGGAATGTATTGATGGACGCAGCAAGCAAGCTATTACGATTTGCTATCGGGATGGCTTGCGGCGTCGCGGGAAAGTCCCGTGTGTTCGCCGGAATTGACGAGCACGCGACGCAGCATGCTCTTCAGGAAGCCCACTTCTTCCGGGGTGAACCCGTTCAGCAGGTTATCGAGCACGCCATTGAAAATAGCCGGCATGCGAGCCGCGATCGCATGGCCTTCCGGCGTCAACGCGAGGCGCACGACGCGCCGGTCTTCATTACTGCGCACCCGCGTGAGCAGGCCGCGCTTTTCGAGCCGGTCGATCAGGCGCGTGACGGCGCTTGCGTCGATTCCGTATTCACGCGCCAACTCAGCCGCGAGCAGGCATTTGCCGCTCGCCACCATGAACAGGATGCTGCCTTGCTGGCTGGTGATGCCGAGTTCGGCCATGCTGCGCTGTGTGATGAGGTTTGATAGCGTCGATCTCACCCGTGAGATGAGATAGCCGACGCTTTCGCCGAGCTGGTACTCGCTGAGATCCGGCGTGGATTCGTTGGACGGCTCCGTCATGATTCTCGTGCGAATGCAATGGTTGACTAGGCATTAGTATAGCTGGCTGTTGATTGACGCGACAAGCGTTAATACAGCTTAGGCAAGGATGATTTCGCGCTCAAGCAACAAACCGTACGGAATGACGTAGGGCGGGGCAAGGCGCGATTCGCGCAACTCGCGCAAGCGCGGAGAGCGGACGGTCTATCGGGGAATACCAGAAAAGGATCATCCGTGCGTGCTATAATTTTGGGTTCCCAAAAGTGCGCTTTGGGCTTGTTGTCGTGGTTTGGCTCCTCAACCAGCAGCATAAGCAAGCGGCGCACTCAACCGTCTTCAGGTTTCCTATGACCCGCGCCCTACGCAACATCGCCATCATTGCTCACGTCGACCACGGCAAGACCACGCTCGTCGACCAGCTCCTCCGTCAGACCGCCACGTTCCGCGAGAACCAGCAGATCGCCGAGCGCGTGATGGACTCGAACGACATCGAAAAAGAGCGCGGCATCACGATCCTGTCGAAGAACTGCGCGGTGGAGTACGAGGGCACGCACATCAATATCGTCGACACGCCGGGGCACGCCGACTTCGGCGGCGAAGTGGAGCGCGTGCTGTCGATGGTCGATTCGGTGCTGCTGCTCGTTGACGCGGTGGAAGGCCCGATGCCGCAAACCCGCTTCGTCACGAAGAAGGCGCTCGCACTGGGTTTGAAGCCGATCGTCGTGGTCAACAAGGTCGACCGTCCGGGCGCGCGGATCGACTGGGTGATCAATCAGACCTTCGACCTGTTCGACAAGCTCGGCGCCAGCGAAGAGCAGCTCGATTTTCCGATCGTCTACGCATCGGGCCTGAACGGCTACGCGGGTCTCACGCCTGATGTACGCGACGGCGACATGCGTCCTTTGTTCGAGGCAATCCTGCAGCACGTGCCGGTGCGCCCGGCCGACCCGGAAGGTCCGCTGCAACTGCAAATCACGTCGCTCGACTACTCGTCGTACGTTGGTCGTATCGGCATTGGCCGTATCACGCGCGGCCGCATCAAGCCGGGCATGGCCGTCGCGGTGCGATCGGGCCCGGAAGGCGAAATCCTCAATCGCAAGATCAACCAGGTGCTGTCGTTCAAGGGTCTCGATCGCGTGCAGGTCGACTCGGCCGAGGCGGGCGACATCGTGCTGATCAACGGTATCGAGGAGGTGGGCATCGGCGTGACGATCTGCTCGCCGGAACAGCCGGAAGCGCTGCCGATGATCACCGTCGACGAACCCACGCTGACGATGAACTTCCTCGTCAACTCGTCGCCGCTCGCGGGCCGTGAAGGCAAGTTCGTCACGAGCCGCCAGATTCGCGACCGCCTGATGAAGGAACTGAATCACAACGTCGCGCTGCGCGTGCGCGATACCGGCGACGAAACGACGTTCGAAGTGGCCGGCCGCGGTGAGCTGCACCTGACCATTCTGGTCGAAAACATGCGCCGCGAAGGCTACGAGCTGGCCGTGTCGCGTCCGCGCGTCGTGATGCAGGAAATCGACGGCGAGAAGCACGAGCCGTACGAAAATCTGACCGTCGACATGGAAGACCCCCACCAGGGCGGCGTGATGGAAGAACTTGGCCGCCGCAAGGGCGAAATGCTCGACATGGCATCGGACGGCCGGGGCCGCACGCGTCTCGAGTACCGTATTTCGGCGCGTGGTCTGATCGGCTTCCAGTCGGAATTCCTCACACTCACGCGCGGTACGGGTCTGATGAGCCACACGTTCGATTCTTACCAGCCGGTCAAGGAAGGCGCGGTCGGCGAACGTCGCAACGGCGTGCTGATCTCGCAGGACGACGGCGCGGCAGTCGCGTACGCACTGTGGAAGCTGCAGGACCGCGGCCGCATGTTCGTGGCGCCGGGAGAAGCGCTGTATGAAGGCATGATCATCGGCATCCACAGCCGCGACAACGATCTCGTCGTGAACCCGATCAAGGGCAAGCAGCTTACCAACGTGCGCGCGTCTGGCACCGACGAAGCCGTGCGTCTCGTGCCGCCGGTTCAGCTGTCGCTCGAATACGCGGTCGAGTTCATCGACGACGACGAGCTGGTCGAAGTCACGCCAAAGTCGATCCGTCTGCGCAAGCGCTACCTGAAGGAACACGAGCGCCGCAGCGCGAGCCGCAACAAGGTTGCCGGCGAATAAGCCGGACTCGAATATCCGTCTGGATAGCAGGAAGCGGAAGCCACCTTCGGGTGGCTTCCTTGTTTTTGGCGCATCAAAACGTTTGGCGCTGCATCATGCCTGCCACTTTCCGGGGCGGCACACATGTAGACACCCATCGCGCCGTTCGCCTTCATTTCTCACAGAACACTGTTGCGCGCTGTGAAAAGGCACCCCGTCACCCGCGAAACGCCCGCCATCACAGGCTTTGCGCCTGTGCCGTTCGCTATCTGGACTATTCGTTCTGTGCTATGCTCCCGGGTGCAAAGTTTTAGGTCCTTCCAAGCAAGACTTGATTCGCGCAATCCGCTAAACGGTCAGGCCGTGTCGCGGAAGGTTCGGTAACCCGCTATTTCTCGAGAAACTCGAAGAAAGGTGAGCGTAAAAATGATGAAGCAATTCCAGTCGAACTCTTATCTGTTCGGCGGCAATGCTCCGTACGTTGAAGAAATGTACGAAGCGTATCTCGATAATCCGGCGTCAGTGCCCGAGACCTGGCGCAGCTATTTCGATGCGTTGCAGAACGTGCCCGCATCGGACGGCAGCAACGCCAACGACGTGGCCCATGGCCCGATCGTCGAATCGTTTGCCCAGCGCGCCAAGGCCAATGCCTTCCTGCCGCGCGCAACGGCCGGCGGCGAAGATCTCGCAACCGCCCGCAAACAGGTTTACGTCCAGTCCCTCATCGGCGCATATCGCTTCCTCGGCTCGCAATGGGCCAATCTCGATCCTCTGAAGCGCCGCGAGCGTCCCGCGATCCCCGAACTTGAACCCGCGTTCTACGACTTCACCGAAGCCGACATGGACCAGGAGTTCAGCGCAACGAATCTGTACTTCGGGTTCGAGCGCGCGACGCTGCGCGAGATCGTCAAAGCCCTGCGCGACACGTACTGCGGCACGATCGGCGTCGAGTACATGTACATCAGCGATCCGGAGCAGAAGCGCTGGTGGAAGGAACGCCTCGAATCGATCCGTTCGACGCCGAGCTTCAACAACGACAAGAAGAAGCACATCCTGAATCGCCTGACGGCCGCCGAAGGCCTCGAGCGTTTCCTGCACACCAAGTACGTCGGCCAGAAGCGCTTCTCGCTCGAAGGCGGCGAGAGCTTCATCGCGGCGATGGACGAAGTCGTGCGTCACGGCGGTCTGCGCGGCGTTCAGGAAATCGTCATCGCGATGGCTCACCGTGGCCGTTTGAACGTGCTGGTCAATACGCTCGGCAAGATGCCGGCAGACCTGTTCGCCGAATTCGAAGGCAAGCACGTCGATGATCTGCCGGCTGGCGACGTGAAGTACCACAAGGGCTTCTCGTCGGACGTCGCGACGGAAGGCGGCCCGGTTCACCTGTCGCTCGCGTTCAACCCGTCGCACCTCGAAATCGTCAACCCGGTGGTCGAGGGCTCGGCGAAGGCGCGTATGGACCGTCGCGGCGACGAAAACGGCGTTCAGGTGCTGCCGGTGCAGATCCACGGCGACGCGGCTTTTGCCGGCCAGGGCGTCGTGATGGAAACGCTGAACCTCGCGCAAACGCGCGGTTATGGCACGCACGGCACGCTGCACATCGTCATCAACAACCAGATCGGCTTCACGACGTCGGACCCGCGCGACTCGCGCTCCACGTTGTACTGCTCGGACGTCGTCAAGATGATCGAAGCGCCGGTGCTGCACGTGAACGGTGACGATCCCGAAGCGGTCGTGCTGGCCACCCAGATGGCGATCGACTTCCGCATGCAGTTCCACAAGGACGTCGTCGTCGACATCGTCTGCTTCCGCAAGCTAGGCCACAACGAGCAGGACACCCCGGCGGTCACGCAGCCGCTGATGTACAAGACGATTTCGAAGCACCCCGGCACGCGTGCGTTGTACGCGGAAAAGCTCGTTCAGCAGGGCGTCATCAAGGCCGAGGATGGCGAGGAATTCGTCAAGGCTTATCGCAGGGCGATGGACGAGGGCCACCACACGGTCGACCCGGTGCTCTCGAACTACAAGAGCAAGTACGCGGTGGACTGGGTGCCGTTCCTGAACCGCAAGTGGACCGACGCGGCCGACACGGCCGTGCCGCTCGCGGAACTGAAGCGCCTCGCCGAACGCATTACCACGATTCCGGAAAACTTCAAGGTTCACCCGCTCGTCGAGCGCGTGATCAACGACCGTCGCGCCATGGGCCGCGGCGAAGCGAAGCTCGACTGGGGCATGGGCGAGCACCTCGCGTTCGCGTCGCTGGTCGCATCCGGTTATGCCGTGCGCCTGACCGGTCAGGATTCGGGCCGCGGCACGTTCACGCACCGTCACGCAGTGCTGCACGACCAGAACCGCGAGCGCTGGAACGACGGCACCTACGTGCCGCTGCAGAACATCGCCGAAGGTCAGGCGAAGTTCACGGTGATCGACTCGGTGCTGTCGGAAGAAGCGGTGCTCGGCTTCGAATACGGTTACTCGACCGCTGAACCGAACACGTTCGTCGCGTGGGAAGCGCAGTTCGGCGACTTCGTGAATGGCGCGCAAGTCGTGATCGACCAGTTCATCTCGTCGGGCGAAGTGAAGTGGGGCCGCGTGTCGGGCCTGACCATGCTGCTGCCGCACGGCTACGAAGGCCAGGGTCCGGAGCACTCGTCGGCGCGTATCGAGCGTTTCCTGCAACTGTGCGCAGACCACAACATGCAGGTCGTTCAGCCGACCACGCCGGCGCAGGTCTTCCACCTGCTGCGTCGCCAGATGATCCGCCTGTTCCGCAAGCCGCTGATCGTCGCGACGCCGAAGTCGTTGCTGCGTCACAAGGAAGCCGTGTCGGATCTGTCGGAACTCGCGAAGGGTTCGTTCCAGCCGGTCATCGGCGAAGTGGACGAAACCATCGACGCGAAGAAGGTCAAGCGCGTGCTGGCCTGCTCGGGCCGCGTGTACTACGACCTGGTCGCGCATCGCCGCGAAGCGAAGGTGAACGACATCGCGATCATCCGTATCGAACAGCTCTATCCGTTCGCGCACAAGCAGTTCGAAGCGGAAATGAAGAAGTACGACAACGCAACCGAAGTGGTGTGGGTGCAGGACGAGCCGCAGAATCAGGGCCCGTGGTTCTACATCGAGCACCATCTGAAGGAAGGCATGAAGGAAGGGCAGAAGCTGGCGTACAGCGGCCGTCCGGCTTCGGCTTCGCCTGCAGTCGGCTACTACGCGAAGCACTACGAGCAGCAGAAGGCGCTGATCGAAGGCGCTTTCGGCCGTCTCAAGAGCGCGTCGATCGCTAAATAAAGAAACAGACGAGCCGGGAAAGCGCAGTGCGCTTTCCCGCGCCGCGCCGAACGTTTCCCATGAGGTTCAGGCGCGGCGTTCACGGTTCGCAGGCGGTCGTGAAGAAGCGCCGTCACCCGATACGTATTCAGGATACTCATAATGGCTATTGTTGAAGTCAAGGTTCCCCAGCTTTCCGAGTCGGTCTCGGAGGCAACCATGCTGCAGTGGAAGAAGAAGCCCGGCGAGGCTGTCGCTCAGGACGAAATCCTCATCGAAATCGAGACCGACAAGGTCGTGCTCGAAGTGCCGGCACCGGCAGCAGGCGTGCTCGCGCAAGTCATTTCGAACGACGGCGACACGGTCACGGCTGAGCAGGTAATCGCGAAGATCGACACGGAAGGCACCGCAGGCGCCGCCGCTGTCGAAGCCGAAGTGAAGCCGGCTCCGGTCGCTGCCGCGGCTCCCGCACCGGCGGCTCAGGCCGCTGTCGCAACGGGGTCGAACACCGCTGCCTCGCCGGCTGCCGGCAAGCTGATGGCAGAGAAGGGTCTGGCTGCGGGCGACGTCGCCGGCACCGGCCGCGACGGCCGTATCACGAAGGGCGACGTGCTCGTCGCCGGCCAGGCTGCTCCGGCTGCCAAGGCTGCACCGGCTCCGGCTGCCGCACCGAAGGCTGCGAAGCCGTCGCTGCCGGACGTCAAGGCCCCGGCATCGGCCGATCAATGGCTGAAGGACCGTCCGGAACAGCGCGTGCCGATGTCGCGTCTGCGTGCTCGTATCGCCGAGCGTCTGCTCGAGTCGCAGCAAACCAACGCCATCCTCACGACGTTCAACGAAGTGAACATGGCGCCGGTCATGGAGCTGCGCAACAAGTACAAGGACAAGTTCGAGAAGGAACACGGCGTGAAGCTCGGCTTCATGTCGTTCTTCGTGAAGGCGGCTGTTCACGCGCTGAAGAAGTTCCCGCTCGTGAACGCGTCGATCGACGGTAACGACATCGTCTACCACGGCTACTTCGACATCGGTATCGCTGTCGGTTCGCCGCGCGGTCTGGTGGTGCCGATCCTGCGCAATGCAGATCAGCTGAGCCTCGCCGACATCGAGAAGAAGATCGCCGAATTTGGCCAGAAGGCGAAGGACGGCAAGCTGTCCATCGAAGAAATGACCGGCGGTACGTTCTCGATCTCGAACGGCGGCGTGTTCGGCTCGATGCTGTCCACCCCGATCATCAACCCGCCGCAGTCCGCGATTCTCGGCGTGCACGCCACCAAGGAACGCGCAGTGGTCGAAAACGGCCAGATCGTGATCCGCCCGATGAACTACCTCGCGCTGTCGTACGACCACCGTATCATCGACGGCCGCGAAGCAGTGCTGTCGCTGGTCGCGATGAAGGATGCGCTGGAAGATCCGGCTCGCCTGCTGCTCGACCTGTAAGCGCACGTTCCACCGACGCCGGCCCGTGGTTTGCGCGGGCCGGCGTCATCCGTAGCACGTCTTTAGCATTTCGCAGTACAGGAACGGCGCGCGCCACCTCGGGTGGCCCGGCGCCGTTCCGCCATCAAAGGGATTGTCATGTCCAAAGAATTTGACGTCGTCGTGATCGGCGCAGGCCCTGGCGGTTATATCGCCGCCATCCGCGCAGCGCAGCTCGGCAAGACCGTCGCATGTATCGAAAAGTGGAAGAACCCGGCCGGCACGCTGAAGCTCGGCGGCACCTGCCTGAACGTCGGCTGCATTCCGTCGAAGGCATTGCTCGCTTCGTCGGAAGAGTTCGAGAACGCGTCGCATCACCTTGCCGACCACGGCATCTCGGTGGAAAACGTTTCGGTCGATATCTCGAAGATGATGGGCCGCAAGGACGGCATCGTCGAGAAGATGACCAAGGGCATCGAATTCCTGTTCCGCAAGAACAAGATCACGTGGCTCAAGGGCCATGGCAAGTTCACCGGCAAGACGGACGCCGGCGTGCAGATCGAAGTGAGCGGCGAAGGCGAAGATGGTGCAAGCAGCGAAGTCGTCACGGCGAAGAACGTGATCATCGCAACGGGTTCGAAGGCGCGTCATTTGCCGGGCATTCCGGTCGACAACAAGCTGATCGCCGACAACGAAGGCGCACTCTCGTTCGACACGGCACCGAAGAAGCTCGCCGTGATCGGCGCAGGCGTGATCGGTCTGGAACTCGGCTCGGTGTGGCGCCGCCTCGGCGCGGACGTGACCGTGCTCGAAGCGCTGCCGGAATTCCTCGGCGTGGCTGACCAGGCGCTGTCGAAGGAAGCGGCCAAGCAGTTCAAGAAGCAAGGTCTCGACATCCACGTCGGCGTGAAGGTCGGCGAAGTGAAGACGAGCGCGAACGGCGTGACGATCGCCTACACGGACAAGGACGGCAACGCGCAGACGCTCGAAGCCGACCGCCTGGTCGTGTCGGTCGGCCGCGTGCCGAACACCGACAACCTCGGCCTCGAAGCGATCGGCCTGAAGGCCAACGAGCGCGGCTTCATCGACGTGGACGACCACTGCGCGACGGCCGTGCCGAACGTGTACGCGATCGGTGACGTGGTGCGTGGCCCGATGCTCGCGCACAAGGCTGAGGACGAAGGCGTGCTGGTTGCCGAAGTGATCGACGGTCAGAAGCCGCACATCGACTACAACTGCATTCCGTGGGTGATCTACACCGAACCGGAAATCGCATGGGTCGGCAAGACGGAGCAGCAACTGAAGGCGGAAGGCCGCGAGATCAAGACCGGCCAGTTCCCGTTCATGGCTAACGGCCGCGCGCTCGGCATCAACAAGGCGGACGGTTTCGTCAAGATGATCGCCGACGCGAAGACCGACGAACTGCTCGGCGTGCACATCATCTCGGCGAACGCATCGGACCTGATCGCGGAAGCCGTGGTGGCGATGGAGTTCAAGGCGGCGTCGGAAGACATCGGCCGTATTTGCCATCCGCACCCGTCGCTGTCGGAAGTCATGCGCGAAGCGGCACTCGCCGTCGACAAGCGCGCGCTGAACATGTAAGCACGCACGCCTGACCGAAACGCAACCTTGGCATCACCAAAGGCGGGCGGGGTTCAATCCCTCCCGCCTTTCTTTTTGCAGCAATACGATGAACGTCACCGAATACTACGAAAAAGAACTGCAGACGCGCGGTTATCAATCCGATCCGGCGCAGCGCGCGGCGGTCGACCGCCTGCAGCGGTGCTATGAAGAGTGGGTCGCATACAAGTCGCGCCGCTCGAACGCGTTCAGGAAGCTGATCATTCACCCCGATCTGCCGCGCGGCGTGTACATGTGGGGCGGCGTGGGCCGCGGCAAGAGCTTCCTGATGGACAGCTTCTACATGATCGTGCCGTTGCATCGCAAAACCCGTCTGCACTTCCACGAGTTCATGCGCGAAGTGCATCGCGAGCTTGAAGAACTCAAAGGCCGGGCCGATCCGCTCGACGAACTCGCGCGCCGCATTGCGAAGCGCTATCGGCTGATCTGTTTCGACGAATTCCACGTCTCGGATATCGCCGACGCAATGATCCTGTATCGCCTGCTCGACAAGCTGTTCGAGAACGGCGTGCAGTTCGTGATGACGTCAAACTACGCGCCCGACACGCTGTACCCGGACGGCCTGCATCGCGACCGCATGCTGCCCGCGATCGAACTGATCAAGCAGAAGCTCGACGTGATCAACGTCGATGCGGGGATCGATTATCGCCAGCGCACGCTCGCGCAGGTGGAGGTCTATCACACGCCACTGGACGCCGCCGCCGGCAAGGCGCTGCGCGACGCCTTCGCGCGCCTCGCCGCGGTGCCCGACGAAAGCCCGCTGCTGCATATCGAGAAGCGCGAGCTGAAGGCGCTGCGCCGCGCGGACGGCGTGGTCTGGTTCAACTTCGCGACGCTGTGCGGGGGCCCGCGCTCGCAGAACGACTACCTCGAACTCGCGACCCGCTTTCACGCGGTGATCCTGTCGGACGTGCCGCAGATGTCGGTGCGCATGGCGTCGGAAGCGCGCCGCTTCACGTGGCTCATCGACGTGTTCTACGACTACAAGGTCAAGCTGTTGATGTCGGCTGCGGTGCCACCGGAGCAGTTGTACGTCGACGGTCCGATGGCTAATGAATTCACGCGTACGGTGTCGCGCATCGTCGAGATGCAGTCGAAGGAGTATCTCGACACGCCGCGCCGGATCGTCGACACGTCCCTAACCTGAGCTACCGCGCACGACACATTTTCAGGTTTCGGAGTGGTCTGATATTCCGCGCACGGATGACTGGCTATCTTTTGTCGTTGTTCTGACAAAGGAGGAAGCATGAACCCGTATCGCGAAATCACCGATGAAGAATGGCAGCGCGTTGCGCCACTGCTGCCCGAACTCCGGCCGCGTACCGAAATGCGTGGCCGTCCACTTGCCGATACCCGCTCGGTGCTCAACGGCGTGCTTTGGGTCATGTATAGCGGCGCCACCTGGTCCAAAATGCCGCGCCGCTACCCGCCATATCAGACCTGTCATCGCCGCTTCAAGTCGTGGTACGAATCGGGCGTGCTCAAGCACGTCACGGAGCAACTGCTCGACACCGCGAGCGAAGATTTCTGCAGATTGATGGAAGCGCGTATGCGCACGCACGCGAGCGTGCAGCACAAGCGCGCCGCGTCCAAGCGCGTGCCCGCGGCGTTTCGTGTTCCGGCCGCCGTATACGATCCGGTACCGGCCACGTCGGTGCCGGCGTCGCCGATCGCTTACGCTGCACCGCTCAAGCAGGCAGCATGACCATCGCAAACAGCTTGCCCCAATGAAAACGGCCGCGCGATTCTTGATCGCCGGCCGTTTTTTATGTCGCACCTCCGGGTGCCGAGCGCGCATCGTTGCAGCATCATGCGCACATTCAGGCGACGTGTTTGGCGCCACGCATGCGCCGCACGTCGACCCTCATTGCTGCCGTATCCACGTTTGCGAGCGGCCAAGCAGCGCGACCCCAATGTAGCCACGCACCACGAGCTTGTTGCCGCCGTCCTCGAGATGCATCTTGCATTTGTAGACCTTGCCGTTTTCAGGATCGAGAATCTGGCCGTGATCCCACGCGTCGCCATCCTTCTTCATGCTGTTGATGATGGTCATGCCGAGGACCGGTTGATCCTTGCGCGCGTCGGTGCATTCGGTGCAACGGCGATCCGGCTGGTCGTTCGCGCCGAGACCCTTGATAACCTTGCCGTTCAGTTCGCCATTGCTGTCTTGTGCGATCTGCACGAGCGCCTTCGGCTGGCCCGTGTGATCGTCGATGGTTTGCCACGTGCCGATCGGTGTATCGGTCTGCGCCATCGCGGTCACGGCGCTGGCGAGCAGGGCGCCGGCGAGCGCGGCGTGACGGGCGGTGCGCAGCGCAAGCGCGCCGGCACGTCGAGTGAATTGCGTCATTGCCTTCCTCCTTGATATGAGACGGCGCGATCATGGTCGCGCGGCGTTATGGGCATCGTGGTCGGATGTGCGTTACCGGCCCTCGCGATGCGCAACGGTGCCAGCGGTGTGCCGTTTGCATCGTCAGCGCAGAATACGCGAAAGTGCATGCGTCGTTTGATAGTGGAGCTTCTAATCCGCTCGCGGCACTTCTGAAGCGTGTCAATTCAGCTGGTAGCAGAACCTCGCGTTGATGCGCGGACTGTGCGATGCGCTCTCCACCGGCGCATCACCGACCGCTTTTCCGACGGACACATCGAGGCTGTCGCAGTGCGCATATGTGAAGCCGAGCGTGATCGGCCGGTTGGCCTCGACCGTTGCGCCCCAGCCGGAATCGCCCGACGCATCGCCCGGCTCATGGCATGTCCTCGCCGACGAGCGGTGTGAAGCGTGGCGCGACTTCGTCGAACGAAATCGACTTCCCGCCGTCGACCTGCACGGTCAGGTTCGGACCGCGGTGGGGCGCCTCGATCAGCGGCAGGGAATCGAACGGATCGTCGTCTACCGCCGCGCCGGTGAGGCGGGACTACGCTTGTGCCTGTTATAGAAGCAAACGCGCAAGTACCATATTTTCGACGAAGAGCCCGAAACCCGCCAAAGTGAGTAATAATTCCCCGTTTTCTACTAAAACAAAATCTGTTCAACAGGTATCACATGGACCGAAAGTCGAAGCTACGAGAGATTGCTCTGGCCGCATGCATCGTATTGGGGGCCCTTCAGGGCGCGAATGCACAGGCTCTGCAGAACAGTGGTGCGAGCGATACGGTCGTGTCCCAGCCGGGTACGACGAGTGCGTTGCCCGACACCTCGCAGGCCGGCCAGGCGGAAACCACTGCACTGACGCCGGATGAAAACCGGCAATCCGCCACCGGGAACGTGGCTGAATTGCAGCAGATGATCCACGGCCCGGATCTGAGCGAATTGCGCACCACGTATAACGGCAGCTATGGCGCGAGCCTGCTGTTCTACGGCAAGGAGATGACCTACTACGTCGCGCTGTTCCAGCAGAAAAACTTCTGGCGCGTGATCAAGTCGCAGGACGCCGCGCGCGCGGAGCTGATCTACAAGGATTTCGCGCGGCAGACGATGCAACTGTCGGACATCGAGATCCGCCGTACGCAACTCGAAGCGCAGAAGGCGTTCACGCAGCGCATGGTCGCGCTGTCGCAGGAACGCGCGAGCCGGCTGCAGGCCGACCTCGACGTCGCGCGTCAGCAGCAAAGCATCGTCGCGAGCCAGCAGGAGCAGAAGCGCGCCGAGGCGACCGAACTGGCGCAGCAGAAGGCCGCCGCGCAGGATCAGTTGCGCGTCGCGCAGCGCCAGGTGCGCGACCTGCAGCGTCAGCTCAATAGCGGCTTGCCGATGCATTGAGCACGACGTGGCGGGACGGCGCGGAAATCGGTGCGCCGTCCGGCTCGTTCGCGGGCGTTACCGTGGTTATATTTGATCGGTGCTTTCCGCACCCCGCCAGCCCGCGCATCGCACTTTTACCGCCGGGCTTTCCGGCATTTGCACTCGGCATTTTTCGCGAGCCCTGACGGCTCGTTGCCGCGTCGTTGTGCGCCGCCGTCGTACGACGCAAGACGGCGCGACTTCAATGCCGCTTGCGCGTATCCGCTTGCGTTTTGCGCATCCGTTCGCGAGGCGGCTGCGTCACGTCGACGGCGATCGGATCGCTGGCGGGAAAGCTTTCCATCAGCGCTTCGTCGAGCCGCGTATCGGCGGACGTCGGGGGCGTCCGGCGCGTGCGCGCCGGTCGGGAGGCATGCTGGTTTTTGCTGGTCATGGCGTGCTCCATCGGTAGAGGGTCGATCATTCAGCATAGCGCATCGCGGCTATCGGCGAACGACCGCCAGATGGCGCAGGCGCGTCGTTTAAAGCCGGCCGGCATCGATTCGTTCTCCGAGTGTCCCGGCCGCGCCTGAGCCGCGAACGACACCTCCATCGATCCATCACACAGCGAACCAGATGAACGGGAAAAAGCCGGCGGGCTCGCGACGAGTGCTCGCAGCCCACGTCGTGGAAGCCGGACTGGAACACCTGGATTGGGAGACCCGGCAACCGGCGCTGCACCTGTTCGACGCCGGCTACTGGCGGCGCCGCGTGCTGGCGGTCAAGGGGAGATTCGAGCTGACCGAGCGTCAGCTGACCCAACTGGAGAAAATTCTGCGGCGCCTCGGTCCGTCCACGGAGTAGCGAGGCGCGGCCGCTACAGCTTCTTCGTATTTATTCCTGATTGCCGCCGGGGCTGCCGCCGCCGTGGTTGCCGCCATGATTGCCGCTTTCGCCGCCGTTGCCGAACAGACGCCGCCGCCGCGTGACGACCACCGGACCTTCGGAGTTGCCGCTGCGCTCGCTCGGCGCGCGTTCCGCCGACGGCGTGCCGTACGATTCACGCCCTTCGCGCGGCTCGCGATGTTCGCGCGAACCATGCGGACCGCGCGCGCCATGTTCGCCATGCGACGTTCGGCCGGTGCGCGGCGCGGGCCGCGTGCCGGTGTCGAGCTGGATCGTGGAGATCGCGCGCTTGTAGATGCCTTGCAGGCCAACCGGCGTGCGCAGCATCACCAGGTACTGATCGAACGACTCGATGCATCCGGTCAGGCGGATGCCGTTGACCAGATATATTTCGACGCGCTTTCGTTCCTTGCGCGCAGCGTTCATGAAGTCGTTTTGCGGATGCGATTCTGCGGAAGCCATGGACAATTCAGGTTAGGTAGACGGTGGTTCGCCGCGATTTTACCCTTTCTACCCTATGCGGGGGCAGAACGCGTCGACGGGGGCGAACTTTGTCCACTATAACGACTTGTGAGCACATAAGCATCCGATAACGCGGGACTGTAACGTTGAGTTACGAATCTGCTGGTCAATGTCGTCTACTTCCGGTCTCTCCAGGCATTGCCGGCATGGATGGCGGAAAAGGAAGAACATAGGGGCATGTTGCGCGACCACGGCGGCGGCGTCGAAGCGCCGCGAAAAAGCCCGGAGAAACAGCGCAGCGAAACAGCGCCACGACGGTGATGGAATAAACCACGCGATCGCGGCGTTAAGTCCAGTATGGCAGTACCGCATTCCGCGGCCTGCCGCCCGCCGCGCCGGTCGGTCGATCGCGTGCCGGGCATCTGCCAGGAGGCTCACCATGAAAGCATCCCGTATTCTGTCAGCGCTCTTCGTCCTGCTCGCGCTCGCGTGCGGCTCCCTCGCGCACGCGGCCGATACCGACAACGCCGCGTCGGGTTCGAGCAACAACAGCAACAGCAGCGGCGGCGGCTACTAACGCCGCGACCGGGCCTGGCACGCCGGGTGACATTCGAAGCGGAAGTGATCGCGTGGCTGCTGACGGATCCTGCGGCATCTGTACATCGACCAGCTGCGCGGGCGCCGCGAGATCGCCGTCGACGACGAAAGCGCGCCGTCGCGATCGACGTGTGCAGCGAGCTCGGTGGTAAGCCTGAGACGTGGCAGCAGTAGCGGGCGGTAGCGTGTCGTCAAGGCCGTTAGCGGCGACGCACGCATAGCTGCCCGCGCGACTGCACCCGCGGATTGCCCGACCGACAAGGAGACGCCTTGCCCCAGACGCTGCCGCCCAACCTGTCCGCCGCACAGTTCGACCGGGCGCTCGCCGGCTGGCGCGCGATCGTCGGTGAAGCGCACGTGCTGCGTTCCGACGCCGACCTCGCCGCCTATGGCGATCCGTTCGCGCCTGGTGAGCCGGGGGCGTTTGTCGCGAGCGCCGCGCTGCTGCCCGCGTCGGTCGATGAAATCCGCGCGGTGCTGCGCATCGCCAATCAGTACCGGATTCCGCTGTGGACCGTGTCGACCGGGCGCAACTTCGCGTACGGCGGCGCGGCGCCGCGTCTCAGCGGCTCGGTCGTGCTCGACTTGCAGCGCATGAACCGCATCCTCGAAGTCAACGAAACGCTCGCCTATGCGCTGGTCGAACCGGGCGTCAGCTATTTCGATCTGTACGCGCATCTGCGCGACAAGGGCTACAAGCTGTGGGTCGATCCACCGGCTGCCGGCTGGGGCAGCGTGGTCGGCAACACGCTGGAGCGCGGCTTCGGCTATACCGACTACGGCGATCACGCGGCGGCCCAATGCGGGATGGAGGTCGTGCTCGCCAACGGCGACGTGCTGCGCACCGGCATGGGCGGCGTCGAGATCGGCACTGCGTGGCAGCTGTATCAGCCGGGCTACGGGCCGTCGTTCGATGCGATGTTCATGCAGTCGAACTACGGCATCGTGACGAAGCTCGGCGTGTGGCTGATGCCCGCGCCGCCCGCGTATCTGCTCGGCGAAATCCAGTTTCGTCGCGAGGCCGATCTGGAGGAGATCGTCGAGATTCTGCGGCCGTTGCGGCTCGACGGCACGATCCGCAATCACGCGGTGATCGAGGGCGGATTGCGGCGCGCGGCGAGCCTGTCGCCACGCCGGCAGTGGTACGACGGCGCGGGCGCGATGCCCGGGAGCGCGGTGCAGGCGATGCTCGACAAACTCGGCGTCGGGCGTTGGAACCTGCATTTCGCGCTGTACGGCACGCCCGAGTTGATCGATGCGCGCTACGCGCTGATCGAGCGCGCGTTCGCGCGGGTGCCGGAGGCGCGGCTCACGGCGGCGCGCTATGCGGGCGATGCTCAGCCGACTGGCGGCGGCGATCGCAACATGGCCGGCATTCCCGCGATGACCGCGTTTCGCATGCTCGACTGGCGCGGCGGCGCGGGCGCGCACGTCGACTTCGCGCCGATCTGTCCGGCGACCGGGCGCGACGCGATGCGCCAGTACACGATGGTGAAAGCGCGCGCCGCCGAATACGGCTTCGACTACTACGGTGGCTTCACCGCGGGCGCGCGGCATCTGCATCATATTTTCGCGGCGATTTTCGATCGCGACGACGCGAATCAGGTGGAGCAGGCCGGCGCGCTGCTGCGCTCGCTGATGAGCGACGCGCGCGCGGCCGGCTACGGCGAATATCGCGCGCATCTCGCGTACATGGATTTCGCGGCCGCGCAATACAGCTTCAACGACGGTGCGTCGCTGCGCTTCGCCGAAACGCTGAAGGATGCGCTCGATCCGAACGGCATTCTCGCGCCGGGCAAGCAGGGCATCTGGCCGGCGGCATGGCGCGACCGGCGGGGGTACACGTGAACGACGCGTGCGGACACGCACGGCAGACCGAAGCGCAAACAGAACGGAACGTACACGCCAATGGATCGACGCACTTTCATGCTCACCGGTGCATGCCTCGCGACGGCCGCGGGCGGCGCATGGCCGTGGCTCGCGCAAGCCGCCGCCTGGGCTGACGATGCGCGCGCGTTCGCGATCGTCGACTCGACGCTCGAATGCGGCGCGTCGTTCGCACGCTATGCCGCGCATCTTCGGTTGCGGACCTTCGAAACCGGCGACGATGCGGGCGCGCTCTGGTTCACCACACTTGCGCCACTGCTCGACGTTGGGCGGACCCCGCACGCGATGCCCGCGCTGATCGGCTTCACGCGCGCGTCCGATTACTTCGTCCTGCAACACCTCGCGCTTCGCACGGGACGCTTCGTCGAGCATCGTCACGAAGCGCGCGAGGGACTGGATGCGCAACCCGCCCACGTGGCCTTCGCTCTGACGCCGCGCAGCGCGCGCTAGAACTTATAGTCCTTGTTCTTCGGATCGAAGGTCGAATCGTCGAATGTCCTCGGCGTGATGCTCTCGAACACGATCTGCTCGAAAATCTTGCCGTCGTTGTCGTAAGACTGGACGCTGCGAAAGAACGGATGACGCAGATCGAGCCCGAGCGTTTCCTTTTTCGCGTAGAACCGTGGCTGGCCGACCGGTGTTTCGAACGTGAACGCGACGACGCGCACACCGTCGATGGTCTTCACTTCGATCCGCACCGAACGCGGCAAGCCGGCCTCGGTGTATTTTTTTCCTTCACTCAGGTATTGATCGGCAACGTACTCGGTGCCGAGATCGCGCACGCTGTGATTCGATTGCGAGCGTGCGAGCGCGCCGGTCAGCGACGTCCACAACGGCATCACGTTCATGATGCCGCCGAGGTGGCCGTAGGTTTCATCGCTCCGTTTCGATTCGTCGTAGATGATTTCCTGGCCCGCGTGCGCGCCGTCGGCCAGCCACTTCGCGTAGATGCGCAGCGGGTCGTGCGCGACGCGCACCAGCATGTGATCGGGCTTGTCGGGCCATATGCCGCGAATGCGCTCGGAGCGCGACATCGTGAACTCGTAGGACGGGTAGTCGTTCGGTCCTTCCTTGATATAGCGCGGCAGCGCGAGCGGATCGAGCGACTGGAACAGCGCGACCAGTTGCGCGTCGTCGAGCTTTTCGAGCGTGCCGCTTTGCTGCGCGGCGCGCAGCCATTTGACCTGCTGGTCGAGCGTCAGCATGCCGACCTGCGCGGCCGGCGTGGTGGGCGGCTTGACGGCGCTCGCGGTGTTGAGCGGGGGCGGGCGGTCGTCGTTCTGCGCGAAGGCCGTCGGCACCGACAGCAGGCCGAGCGCGACGAGCAGCGCACCCAGCAAGCGCTGTCGCCGGCGATGCGAACGGGCGGACATGCGGTGCTTCATGAATTTCTCCAGAAAGTGACGCGACCGCTCATGCAACCTGCAAGGCAATAACGCGAAGCAACAAAGCAATATCGCTGTGAAGCAACGCTTATTCCCGTCAGGCGGACTTCTGTTTCGCGAGTTCCTCGTCGCGCAACGCACGGCGCAGAATTTTGCCGACGTTGGTTTGCGGCAGCTCGTCGCGGAATTCGACGAGCTTCGGCACCTTGTAGCCAGTCAGATTCTTGCGGCAGTACGCAATCACCTGCTCGGCGGTCAGTGTCGGCGTGCGGCGCACGATGAACACCTTCACGCGCTCGCCCTGCGCGGGGTCGGACACGCCGATCGCGGCGACTTCGCGCACGTCCGGATGCGCGGCGATCACGTCCTCGATTTCGTTCGGATACACGTTGAAGCCCGACACGAGGATCATGTCCTTCTTGCGATCGATCAGACGGATAAAGCCGCGCGAGTCCATCACGCCGATGTCGCCGGTCGCGAGCCAGCCGTCGTCGTCGATCACCTTCGCGGTTTCGTCGGGGCGGTTCCAGTAGCCCTTCATGACCTGCGGGCCCTTCACGCACAGCTCGCCCGCCTCGCCGATATTGGCCCAGCTGCCGTCGTCTTTCCTGAAGCGCACCTGCGTGGACGGCGCGGGCAAGCCGATCGAGCCCTCGAAGTCGCGCAGATTGGTCAGATCGACCGGATTCATCGAGACGATCGGCGAGCACTCGGTGAGTCCGTAGCCCTCGATGATCGGCTTGCCCGTCACCGCCTTGAAGCGCTCGGCGACGGCTTTCTGCGTCGCCATGCCGCCCGCCATCGCGAGCTTCAGGTCCGAGAAGTCGCGCCGACAGAATTCCTCGTTGTCGAGGAACGCGTTATAGAGCGTGTTGACCGCGGTCATGCCGGTGAATTTTTCGTGACGGATGATCATCATCACGCGCTTCATGTCGCGCGGATTCGCGATCAGGATGTTGCGCCCGCCGAGCCCCATGAAGATCAGCGCATTCACGGTCAGCGAGTAGATGTGATAAAGCGGCAGCGGCGTGAGCACCGTTTCGCCCTCGCCGGACAGCTGCCCCGCGGCCCACGCCTTCGCCTGCAACAGATTGGCGAGGATGTTCCGGTGCGTGAGCATCGCGCCTTTCGCGACGCCGGTCGTGCCGCCCGTGTATTGCAGGAACGCGATGTCTTCGTGGGTCGCGCGCACCGGTGTATGCGGCCGTGCATAACCGGCCGAAAGCGCTTTCAGGAGCGGCACCGCCTGCGGCAGCTTGTAAGGGGGCACCATCTTTTTCACGTGACGCAGCATGAAATTGAGCAGGTGTCCCTTCAGGTTCGCGCCGTCGGCGAGCAGATCGCCGAGCCCGGTCACGATCACGTTGCGCACCTTGGTGCCGGGCAATGCATCTTCGAGCGTCTTCGCGAAGTTCTCGATCACGACGATCGTCTGCGCGCCGCTGTCCTTTAGCTGGTGCGCGAGTTCGCGCACCGTGTAGAGCGGATTCACGTTGACGACCACCGCCCCCGCCTTGATCGTGCCGAACAGCGCGACCGGATACTGGAACGTGTTCGGCAGCATGATTGCGACGCGCTCGCCCGGCTCCACGCCGATGCTTTGCAGGTACGCCGCGAACGCGCTCGCCTTGCGGCCCAGTTCACCGTACGTCAGGTTCGCGCCGACGCTCACGTACGCGACGCGCTCGCGGAACTGTGCGATGCATTCGTCGAAGAACTGATCGATCGACTCGTATTGCGTGACGTCGATGTCGCGCGGCACGTCGTCCGGATAGGACGCGTACCAGATGCCGTCGGTGTTCGGAGCGGGGTGGGGCACCGGGTTTTGACGAGGCGTGCCGCCTGCGTCCGGCATGTGCAGCGGGGCTTGGGTGGGCTCGGTCATCGATTGCCTCCTGAAAATGTTGGTATGCGCTGCCCTAGCGTTCCAGAATCGCGACGACCCCCTGGCCGCCCGCCGCGCAGATCGAGATCAGCCCGCGTGCGCTGCCGGCCGGCTTGTCGAGTTGCGCCAGCATCTTCGCGAGCGCGGCGACGATACGTCCGCCCGTCGCCGCAAACGGATGGCCGGTCGCGAGCGAACCGCCGTTCACGTTGAGCCTGGTGCGGTCGATCGCACCGAGCGCGCCGGCGAGGCCAAGCTGCGTGCGGCAATATTCGTCATCCTGCCATGCCGCGAGCGTGCACAACACCTGAGCCGCGAACGCTTCGTGGATTTCGTAGAAATCGAAGTCCTGCAGCGTGAGGCCGGCGCGCGCGAGCATGCGCGGCACCGCGTAGGCGGGCGCCATCAGAAGGCCTTCCTGCTGGTCGAAAAAGTCGACCGCCGCGGTTTCCGACCAGCTCAGATACGCGAGCACGGGCAAGCCGCGCTCGGCCGCCCACGCTTCGCTCGCGAGCAGTACCGCGGATGCGCCATCGGTCAGCGGCGTCGAGTTGCCGGCGGTCAGCGTGCCCGCGTCGCGGTCGAATACGGGCTTCAGGTTCGCAAGCCTTTCGAGCGACAGGTCGGCGCGCAGGTTGTTGTCGCGCGCGAGGCCTTTGTACGGCGTCATCAGATCGTTGACGAAGCCGCGCGCGTACGCATCGGCGAGCTTGCGATGGCTCTCGTACGCGAGCACGTCCTGCGCCTCGCGCGAGATGTTCCAGCGCTTGGCCATCAGCTCGCAATGCTCGCCCATCGACAGCCCCGTGCGGGGCTCGCCGTTGCGCGGCAACAGCGGCTTGAACAACATGCCGGGCCGCAGCCTGCTGAGCGCGGCGAGACGCTGACCGGTACTCTTGCCGCGATTCGCTTCGAGCAGGATCTTGCGCATGCGCTCGTTGACGCCGATCGGCGCGTCGGACGTGGTGTCGACGCCGCCCGCGATGCCCGCGTCGATCTGCCCGAGCGCGATCTTGTTGGCGACGAGGATCGCGGCTTCGAGGCCGGTGCCGCAGGCCTGCTGCACGTCGTAGGCGGGCGTTTCCTTCGCGAGCGTGGTGGACATCACGGACTCGCGCGTCAGGTTGAAGTCGCGCGAATGCTTGATGACGGCGCCCGCCGCGACTTCGCCGAGACGCACGCCGTGCAGGTCATAGCGATCGATCAGCCCTTGCAGCGTGAAGCTCAGCATGTCCTGATTCGATGCGCTCGCGTACGCGGTGTTCGAGCGGGCAAACGGAATCCGGTTGCCCCCGATGACGGCGACGCGGCGCACGGCAGGTTGCGGGTGGGACATGCTCGGCTCCTTTGGGTCGTTCCAGATTATTGGTCGATGCGAACGGCGCGCTCGCGGTTCACAGCAGCCGCCACTGCATGCGCCCGCGCAAATGCGGCTTTTCCCCGGCGATATCGCGCACCTCGAGATCGCGCTCGATCAGCGAAGGCGATGCGCTCCACAGCGACGCTTCGCCCGGCAGCAGCATCGGCACCTTGAACTCGGCGCTGAGCGTTGCTTCGGCGAGCGGCTTCGGCGGCTGCAGCGACGACGCCGCGCGCGCGAGCGTCCACATGCCATGCGCGATCGCGCGCGGAAAGCCGAACGCCTTCGCCGACAGCGCGCTGATGTGGATCGGGTTGTAGTCGCCGGACGCGCTCGCGTAGTCGCGGCCCAGTTGCGGCGCGAGCTGCCAGCGCGCGATCCGTTGCAGCGCATCGGGGCCGAGCGTCAACGCTTCGAGCGGATGGCCGAGCGCCGGCACCGCGCGCTTCAGGTAGATGCTGTCGCCGTCCCACACCGCCTCGCCGCGCCGATAGATGCGCGTATGCACGACGAACGCCTGGCCCTTGTCGTGACGCAGCAGCGCGCCGAATTCGACCTCGATGCGCAGCAGGTCCTTGTAGGCGAGCGGGCGGCGCAGCCGCACGTGATTGGCCAGATGCACGAGACCGAGCGCGGGCCACGGAAACGCGGGGTCGGTCAGCATCAGCAGATGCAGCGGAAACGCGAGCAGGTGCGGGTAGGTGAGCGGCACGCCGTGCTCGGGAATGAAGCCGCACACGCGCGCATAGCGCCACACGGGGCCGGGCTCGAGCACGACGGCAGGGCGCACGAGCCGCAACGGCGGCAGCCGCGTGTCGCGGCCGCGCTTGACGATGCCCGTCAGCGCGCGCCCGTACAGCTTGGCCGGCGCGGGCAGCGTTTCGATGACGACGGTTTTCGGCCGCGCGCCGTCGCCCGGCGCGGGAGCGAGCTGACGGTTGCCGAACGGATCACGCGGTTCGTCCATACCCATGCTCCCGTTCAGGCGCCAATCAGGCTTTGACCGCACACGCGCACGACCTGGCCCGTCACGCCGGCCGAGCCCGGATGCGCGAGCCACGCGATGGTCTGCGCGACGTCGACGGGCTGGCCGCCCTGGCTCATCGAGTTCATGCGGCGGCCGGCCTCGCGGATCGCGAGAGGAATCTTCGCGGTCATCTGCGTTTCGATGAAGCCGGGCGCGACCGCGTTGATCGTGATGCCGCGCGCGCGCAGTGGCAGCGCCATGCTCTGCACCCGGCCGATCACGCCAGCCTTGGACGTGGCGTAGTTGGTCTGGCCGCGATTGCCCGCGATGCCGCCGATCGACGACACCGCGACGATGCGCCCGCCGTCGCGCAGGATGCCGCCCGCGAGCAGCGCGTCGTCGATGCGTTCCTGCGCGCTCAGGTTGATGTCGATTACGCTTTGCCAGACGGCGTCGGTCATCTTCGCGATGGTCTTGTCCTTCGTGATGCCGGCGTTGTGCACGACGATGTCGACGCCGAGCTCGTCGAGCGCGGCGGCGATCTGCGCGGGCGCTTCGGGCGCGGCGATGTCGAACGCGAGCGGGCTGCCGTTCAGCCGCCGCATCGTCGCATCGAGCGCGTCGCGCGCGGACGGAATGTCGAGGCCGATCACATGCGCGCCCTCGGCCGCGAGCACGCTCGCGATCGCCGCGCCGATGCCGCGTGCCGCGCCCGTGACCAGCGCACGCCGACCGGCGAGCGGCTGGCGCCAGTCGAGCCAGTCGAACGCGGGCGCGTCGTGCGGCGGCGCGCCATGTGCCGCGATCCGCACCACCTGACCGGACACATAGGCCGAGCGCGGCGACAGGAAAAAGCGCAGCGTCGCCTCGATGGCGTTTTCAGCGCCTTCCTCCACGTACACGAGATTCGCGGCGATGCCGCGCCGCGCTTCCTTACCGAGCGAGCGCACGAGCCCTTCGAGCGCGCGCTGGGCAGTCCACTGACGCGGGCTCGCGCAGGCCTCGGGCGGCCGGCCCAGCACGACGATGCGTCCACACTTGCCGAGCGAGCGCAGCGTGTCGTGGAAAAAGCCGTGCAGCGGTTCGAGCAGGCTGCTGTCGTCGATACCGCTCGCGTCGAACATCAACGCGGCAAGCTTGCCCGGCGCACCGGCTTCGGCCGGCTCGAAGCGGCCGGTCATCAGGCCGTGGCGATGGGCGAGCGGCACCCACAGCCCGGCGCTTTCGTGCGCGACGCTCGTCATGCCGAGGGTGGCGATCAGACTCGCGAGCGCGTCGAACAGGCGCGGCTCGCGGCCCGCGCCGATCGCGATCAGTCCGTCGAACTCGGGCCGGTCCGCGCGATAGCGCCGCAGCACCTCGGGCTTCGGCAGCCCGAGCGAGCGCGCGAGACGGCCGCCGAACGGCGAGTTGACGAACTTCAGGTAGGAGTCGTTCATGTTATCGGTTGCTCTGCTGGACGCGCCGCGGGCAGCCCCGTGATTTTCAGGGGCGCCGGACGTGTGTCAGTGTGCCTTGAGTTGCGTGACTCCGGTACGGTTTGCCGCGCTGGGTCGGTAGTTTTTTCTGCGTGAGCGCGCGCATCAGGCCAGCAGTTCCAGCGCCTTTTCGAGCGCCTGCTTGCGCTGTTGCAAGCTCGCGAGCAGGTCGAAGTCGGCCGGGAAATCGTCGACCTTGACGACCTGCGCGCCGTAGCGCGCGTAGTCGTCGAGCACGCGCCGCTCGTCCGCGTCGACGAGGCCCTGGCGTTGCGCCGCATCGGTCCATGCGGCGAACTGCGGCAGGCTTTGCGGCAGTGGTTCGAGCAGACCCTGCTTCACCGCCTCGCGCAGCTTCTGCTCGATTTGCGTGAACTGCGGATTGAGCGCGAACGCGAGTTCGCCATAGCCGAGCGCATCGACGTCGGGGTGCGGCACGTACGAGTCGGCGACGAGCCGCTCGCGCGCGGCGCCGGGCGTTTGCATCAGTTCGGCGATCTCGCTGCCGAGCCGGTCCGACGGCTCGCGATGCGGCAGGCCGAACGGGAATGCGAGCACACGCACGAGCGTCGCGGCGACCCGGTTCGGGTAGTTCGCGAGCACGCCGTCGAGCGCGTGCTGCGCCTTGTACAGCGCATCCTCGACGCCCCACCGCACGAGCGGCAAGTCGTCGTGCTGTCGGCCTTCGTCCTCGAAACGCTTCAGCGTCGCCGAGATCAGGAACAGTTGCGACAGCACGTCCCCGAGGCGTCCGGAGATGCGTTCGCGACGCTTCAGATCGCCGCCGAGCACCAACATCGACACGTCGGCGAGCAACGCGAACACGGCCGACAGACGCGTCGCCGCGCGATAGTACGCATGGAGCGGCGCATACGCGCGGCGCGGCTTCGCGATCAGCGCGCCGCCGCTCAGCCCATACACGGCACTGCGCACCACGTTCGACACCGTGAAATTCAGGTGGCCGAAGAACGCCGCGTCGAACTCGCGCAAGGCTTTCGCGCGATCGGGCTCGCGCGTCGCCGTCATTTCCTTCAACACGTACGGATGGCAGCGAATCGCGCCCTGGCCGAAGATGATCAGACAGCGCGTCAGAATGTTCGCGCCTTCGACGGTGATCGAGATCGGCATTTGCTGATACGCGCGCGCCAGAAAGTTCGACGGCCCCATGCAAATACCCTTGCCGGCGACGACGTCCATGCCGTCGTTGATGACCATGCGCGCGCGCTCGGTGATGTGATATTTGGCGATCGCCGAAATGACGGAGGGCTTTTCGCCGAGATCGACCGCCTGCGCGGACAGGCGGCGCGCGGCGTCCATCACGTACAGGTTGCCGCCCATGCGGCCGAGCGCTTCCTGCACGCCCTCGAACTTGCCGACGGCGGTGCGGAACTGGCGCCGAATCGCGGCATATGCGCCGGTGCCGCGCACGGCAATCTTCGCCATCCCGACGTTCGACGACGGCAGCGAGATCGCGCGGCCCGCCGCCAGACACTCCATCAGCATGCGCCAGCCGTTGCCGACCTGGGCGCGTCCGCCGATCACCCAGTCGAGCGGAACGAACACGTCCTTGCCCGAGTTCGGGCCGTTCTGGAACACCGCGTTCAACGGCCAGTGACGGCGGCCGATGTCGACGCCAGGGTGGTCGGTCGGAATCAGCGCGCAGGTGATGCCGGGTTCGTCGTTCGCGCCGAGCAGATGGTCGGGGTCGAGCGCGCGGAACGCGAGGCCGAGTACGGTCGCGATCGGCCCGAGCGTGATGTAGCGCTTGTCCCACGTGACGCGAAAGCCGAGCGTCTCGCGGCCTTCGTGCAGGCCCTGGCAGACGACGCCGACATCGGGAATCGCGGCGGCGTCGGACCCGGCATACGGGCTCGTCAGCGCGAAGCAGGGGATTTCCTCGCCGCGCGCGAGACGCGGCAGATAGTAGTTCTTTTGCGCGTCGGTGCCGTAGTGCATCAGCAACTCGGCCGGGCCGAGCGAGTTCGGCACCATCACCGACACGGCCGCGGCCGAGCAGCGCGTCGCGAGCTTCATGATCACCTGCGAATGCGCGTACGCGGAGAACTGCTTGCCGCCGTACTGCTTCGGAATGATCATGCCGAGAAAGCCGTGCTGCTTGATGAACTGCCACGTTGGCGGCGACAGGTCCTGCCAGACCATCGTGGTTTCCCAGTCGTTCGCGAGGTCGCACAGCTGCTCGCATTCGATGTCGAGGAACGTCTGCTCTTCGGCGCTGAGCATGGCCGGGCCATAGCCGAGCAGCGTGTCCCAGTGCGGGCGGCCCGAGAACAGCTCGGCGTCCCACCAGACCGTGCCCGCCTCGATCGCGTCGCGCTCGGTCGGCGACATCTGCGGCAGGATCTTGCGGAACGTGTCGAGCACCGGTTTCGCGAGCCATGCGCGGCGCAGCGGTTTGATCGTCAGCACGAGGGCGGGGAGTACGAACACGATCGCGAGCAGTGTCGTCAGCAGCGGGCCGGCCGCGCCGCTCACGAGCGCGGCCGCGACCCAGACGATCAGCGCCGCGAGCCACCATGAGGCGCGGGCCTGAACGTAGACGAGAGCGGATGCGGCGATGACGAGCGCCAGGATGAACCACGGCATGACGTTTCCTCCTCTGTGGTGACGCAATCGCCGGGCCAGCTGCGAGTCGCGCACTTGCGTCGGGCGTTACCGTGTCTTACCGATTCGACTGACGGGCACGGCGCAGCTGCGCAACGTAGATGTACTGCTTGTACTGCTCGGGTAAGCGAGCTCGATCGGGTTCCATGTACGACGTGTGGTGGTTACGTCGAGTGATGACGCCGTGAGACGTCGTCAGGCGGTGCCGTGCAGCCCATGCTGATAGCTTGCCGGCGCCGCTTCCATAGTGCCGCCGCGGCTGTTGCTGTCGAACGTGTCGCGTGCCACTGCGCACGCGGCCGCCTCGCCGCTGGTATGTTCTTGCGCACTGGCGAACGTGCCGTCCACGCCGCCGTCGGTCGCATCGCCGAGCACGGCGCCGAACGCGGCCAGTTGCGTGCCGTCCGGCAGCGGCGCCTTCAGCGCGGAGACCATCAGCGACGCCAGGCGCGCGATGGGCTGCACATCGTTCATCGACTTACCTTGCGAGAACTCGGCAATCAGGCTGTCGGTATCGGTGCCGGCGAGCACCCCCGACAGCGCGCCGATCGCGAAATGCAAGCGCCAGCCGAGCTCCTCGCGCGGCAGATGCGGCAGCGCGCGCTGGAACGCGTCGAAGAAGCGCATCGCCACCGCTTCGTAATGCGCGTTCAGAAAGTCGCGGATGAACGACGAGGGGTCGGTGTAGGCGCGCCCGAGCAGGCGCAGAAACGCTTTGCCGCCGACACGCGGATCGCGCGACAGACGCAGTGCCGGAATGAACATCGCGCCGAGCACGTGCTCGCAGGTCAGGCGCGCGCCGAGCATGACGTCGAAACGGTCGAGCAGCTTCACGCGCTCCCGGTTCAGCTGATCGAGCCGGCGCGACAGCATCGAGTGAATCAGCGATTCCTTGCTGCCGAAGTGATAGTTGACCGCCGCGAGATTGACTTCGGCGCGCGAAGTGATCTGGCGCAGCGACATCGCCTCATAGCCGGATTCGATGAACAGCGTCTCCGCGGCGTCGAGAATGCGTGACTTCGTATCGCCGGCATGCCGGCCGGGTGTGCGAACTGCCATGTTGCCGTCTCCCAGTTGCCGGGGCTGCCGGCTCGCAAACACGCGATTCAAATCGATATTTGAAACGACCGTTTTTTAGGATAAGAAAGGATGGTCGGTGCGATCAAGGGACGGGCTCGACGAACTCCTCTAGAAGACCTGTCGGGGAGCCATGCTGGCGAAGCGCGGCGCGTCATGCCGCGCGGAAAATAAAAAGACCGTTCCGAACGAATCGGAACGGCCTCGTGTCGTGTTGCGATGTAATCTGGCCTTGCGCTCGACGACCGGGTTGACCCGGCTCCCACGCGTTGACGCACATTGGCTAGCCGTCTGGTTCGAAAGCCTCAAGCTCTTAAACTTGTCCTCCGACCGCGCTACCCGTCGAGCCGGCGCCGACGACTTCACGCGCGGACTGCGTCATGTCGATGCCGCGGCGCTCGCGGCTGAACGGAATCAGCGCGCAGATCAGGATCGCGACGATGCCGACCACGATCGCCAGCACGAGCGCGTAGTTGTTGCCGTGCACTTCGGCGATTTTCGCTTGCAGCGGACCGTTGACCGACGCGATCAGATTGCCGAGCTGATACACGAGACCGGGGAAGGTCGCGCGGATTTCATCGGGCGAGATTTCGTTCAGGTGCACCGGAATCACGCCCCAGGCGCCTTGCACCGAGATCTGCATCAGGAACGCGCCGAGCGCGAGCAGGATCGGCGTGGTCGAGAAGGCCCACAGCGGCAGCACCGGCAGCGCGATCAACGCGGCGATGAAAATCGCGCGCTTGCGACCGATCTTCTCCGACGCCCAGCCGAAGAACAGACCCCCGCAGATCGCGCCGATGTTCAGCGTGATCGTGATCCACGACACCGTGTGCGCGTCGAACTGGCGCTGTACGCGCAGGAAGGTCGGATACAGATCCTGCGAGCCGTGCGAGAAGAAGTTGAAGGCGGTCATCAGGATGATCGCGTACATCGACAGACCGACGTTCAGCTTGAGCGTCGCGACGAGGCCAGGACGGACCTTCTTCTCGAGCGTCTTGAACGCGGGCGACTCCGGCACGTGCGCGCGAATGTACAGCACGAGCAGCGCGGGCAGCACGCCGACGAAGAACATGCCGCGCCAGCCGATGTATTGATAGAACAGGCCGAACACGATCGACGCGAGCAGGTAGCCGCTCGGATAACCGGCTTGCAGAAGACCCGACACGATACCGCGCGACTTCGTCGGCACGGTTTCCATGGTCAGCGCGCCGCCGACACCCCATTCGCCGCCCATCGCGATACCGAACAGCGCGCGCAGCACGAGCAGCGTCATCAGGTTCGGCGACAGACCGGACAGCAGTTCGAGCAGGGAGAAGCACGCGATGTTGATCATCAGTGTCGGACGGCGGCCGTATTTGTCGGCGAGCCAGCCGAAAATCAATGCGCCGAGCGGGCGCATCATCAAGGTCAGCATGATCGCGACTGTGACCGAAGGAATGTCCGTATTGAATTCCTGCGCGATATCTTTCAATACGAACACCATCAGAAAGAAATCGAATGCGTCGAGGGTCCAGCCTAGATAGGCGGCGATCGTGACGTTTCTCTGTTCCCGAGTCCAGCTCATTGATTGTTCTCCTCAGTCTCCACAAAACCGCGTTTTGATCGCGGACGGCACCGTAGCCCTTGCGCCTTATGGCAAGCGCTTCCCGGCGAGTGTACGCCGAGCATTAAACGTCTGCATGGTTGAAGCCGGTTTTCTCCGTGTTAATCCGGAGAGCAATATTCGTGCTGAATTCGTAGTGCATGTTCAATGTCGGAAAAATGTAATTGCCGGTTCGATCCATGTTTGTATTTTGTAATGTTTATCGGGATTTCCCAGCGCCCATTTTTTATGAAGTTTATGGCAATGGCGTTTTGACGGGGCGGCCCGTGCCGGTCCGCGCGCCGCATCGAACCTTCATGTACAGTTATTTCGCCAACTGATCGACATATCGCTATGTCCTTGACGCCATCGCCTTCGTTGCTCGACGAGATGCTCGACGCTGTCGCGCGTCGCTATCGCCTGCCGGCGCTTGCGGCCGTCTGCGCGCCGACGCAGCAAGCGAGACCCGCCACCGTGCTCGCGCTCGCGATCGAGCAGGCTCGCGAGGCGAGCGCGCGTGGCGAAGCGCCGGATGCGGCGAACCGGCGCTTCTTCGTCGAGGCGCTCGCGCGCATGATTCGGGAGGCGATGCGCGAGGAAGCCGGCGACCCGGTGTTTCAGGCGATGCTGCTACGGCATCGCAGCACGGTGGTGCGCGAGTACGCGTCGCTGGCCGCGCACGCGAGCGTCGATCGCCGGCTGATCTACGCGGCCGTCAATGCGATCGCACATCCGGCCAAACAGCAGCGGCTGCTACCCGGCCTGCAACGCGACGCGCTGGCGCGTCTGCACGCGCTGGCGTTCGCCGAAGCGTGGCCCGAACTGGCCGAAGCCGTGCAAGCTTGCATCGATACGCCGCAAATCGCGCACGACGCGGCGCTGCAACGCGGCCTCGCGCAATTGCTGGAGAGTGCCGCTTTGCAGCGCTTGCGCCGTCTTTACGCGCTCGCGTCCGACGAGCGCGTGCGTCAGTACCAGACGCTGTGGGATCGCCAGGGGCCGCGCCCGGGAAGCTCGACTGCCGTGGCACGAGGCTTGAGCTCGAAGCAGCGCGGCGCCGCGGTCGAGGCATCGGCCGCCGATGCGCTCGACGCGCTCGCGCGGCGCCTCAATGACGCGCACGGTGCGCTCGCCTCGTACCGTGTCGTGAACTCGATGCGCGTGCCGGCCGCGATACCCGCGAGCCACGAGCGCGCGAAAACCGAATGGGACGTGGTGCTGCTGCGGCAGGCACAGCCCCCGGCCGACGCGGCGGCGTGGGACGTCTGCCTGCTCGTCGAAGCGAAGGCATCGGTCGACGCGGCCACCACCGATCTGCCGCGGCTCGTGCGTGGACTGACGCTGCTTGCGCATGCGGACCCGCACACCGTCTACCCGTTTCGGACGCAGCAGGGGACGGTGGGCTTGAGCGGCGCGTCGCTCGCCGCGCTGACGAGCGACGGGGCCGGTCTTCGCAGGACCGTGCTCTATTGCTGCGACGCACCCGTCGAAGCGGCGCCGCGCGTGCTGGGCCCTGCGAGCCGGATGCAGCTGCTGTCGGCGCACGCCAGCCTCGATTTCGCGGCCGCACTGGCGGATGGGCGCGACACCGATTGCGCGGTGCTGGAACCGGTGTGGCATCAGTTGCTCGAATCGCCGAGATGGCGGACGGCGCTCGACCAGTACGCGACGCTGCGCGAGGTCCGCGAATTGATGGTTCATCCGGACGACTTGCGGGCCGCCGTCGGCATCGCCGACGCAAGACGGTTGAGCGCGGCGCGCTAGGCCTGCCAGGTCTGCGTAGGGCCAACGCAAGCGCTGTGCCGCAGTCGCGGCGCGATTGCATTGGAGGTGGCGCGCGCGTTGCTCGTAGCGATAGATCTTCGAGCAAAAAGGAGTGGTGATGGAAACGCCGTCGAAGCGACTTTCGGACACACAGGTGCAGGTTGCCAGCAAGATCTACGGATTTCGTTCGCCACAGGAGGCGGACCGTTTCGTGCAATGTCTGCGCGACGGCGACGCGAGCCGCTGCGTCGCGGACGTTCCGCCCGAGACAGCGACCGATGCCTATCCCCCCGGAACCCGCACCGGGTCGGGCGCCGGCATGACGATCGGGCCGCCGCCGGGCGGGCTCGATAGCGACGAGTAACGCGTTTGCGCCGCGCGCGTGTTGCGACGCCCGCGTCAGCGCACCGGCCCCAGCGACGCCGACAGAGGTGCGGAGCCGCCGCCCAGCGTCCGGTCGATCAGATAGCGGCCCTGTTCGATGCCGGCGCGCAACGCTTCCGCTTCGGTGAGCCATTCCGGCGTCACGGGCTCCACGTTGGCCAGATTGGCGGGTATCTCCAGCGGCCGGCCCTCGCGGGAAATCGACACGTCGGCGATCCAGGCGCCTCGCGAGTTCCGATGCGCGGTCACCGTGATCAGCGCGCCGCGGTGCGCGTCATACATCGCGTGGTGGGAGCCGGGCTCGGCGCGCGCGGCCGGCATCGCGCGTCCGTCCGCGCTAGCCATATCGGAGCCGGTCTCGCCGATGCTTGCGCCGGCGGTGCGGTCAGTGTGATCGGTTGGGGGGAGCGGGGTCATGCTGTCCTCGGCGAGCGAATGATCTGCCTGATTCGAGCAAGCGCTGTGCCGACAGGGCGAACGCGTGCAGGCATCCGTCCAGAAACGGGCACGCGGCGTGCGATCGCTCAGCGCGGGCCCGGCTCTTGCGCTGCGCTCAACGCTGGCGCCGCTTCGCTCTGTCGGCCGAGAGGCGAAGTCTTTGCTGATGGCGGCCGGCGCAAATGAATCGTAAGGAGGACGGAATGTCGATCCATGCGAAGGTCACGAGGTGGCGCAATGTCGGGCGATTCTGCGTCGAACGTGTAACCGACTATAGCGAACTGCTCGCGCTGGAAATCGAGGAGACGCGAAAGCGTCTGGTGCGCGAGTTGAGCGCACTCGTGGCGTTGGCAGTAGCGGGCCTGTTCACGCTGTCCTTCATTTGCATCGCGATCATCGCCACCGCGTGGCAGACGCCTTACTTCCTTGCGGTGGTCTGGGGCGTTGCCGCCGCGTGGCTGCTCGTGTGCATCGTGTCCTTGCTCGTCTTGCGGGCGCAGAAACCGGCGCAATCGCTTCACGTGCTCAAGGCCGAGATTCATTCCGATCTCGACGCTCTCAGGGAGTCGCTCAAATGAGTCAGCCACATCACGCAAATGAGCTTGCCCGGGTCACCATTCTGGAACGCATGGAGGCATCGCGAGCCGCATTGGTCGCGGCGAACCAGACTGCCGCGTTGCCGGCGGTGCGGGCAGCCTCGCGCTCCTCCGCCGGCAATGTGCTCGCGTCGCTCGCCGAGGCGCCGCATGTTGCGCTGCTTCTCGCGCTGGTGATCGGCGGCATCGTGCTGGGGCCGCGCCGCACGCTGTCGATCGCGGGCCGTTCCGGTCTTGCGGCGTGGATCGCCCGCAATGTGCGGCGGTCGATCGCGCAGTGACGCCCTGAGCGAATGCAGCGATCGGACCAGGCAAAGCAGAATCGCCTCAGCGAACCATGTGAAACCCTACCAGCCTGCTAGACTGGAAGTTCCCCATGCAAGCCATGGAGGGAGATATGACGACCGTCTACGTCGTGAAGACCGGCGAAAAGTTCCTCTGCACCGCAGAGGACGGCGATATCGGCATGGCACCGGAGATTAAGGAAGCCACGTCCTTTCGCTCGTACGAGGAAGCGAATAAAGTCGCGAACGAGCACGCCGACCCCGGATACGAAATCCTGACCATCGACGTTAAGAAACGCTGACGAGGTGTTAGCTGTTCGCGCCCAGGCGTTCAGCGAATGAACGCGGGCAATTCAACAGGCGCCATGCAATATGGCGCTCGACCGGGTGCGTCCGAAATCGTCGTCATGACGGCTTCGGGTATTCAGGCGGCAGCCGAAACCACTCTGCAAGCGCGCATAGCACGACACTCCACGCCGTCCCCGGCGGAGACGGCATGCTCTGCATCGTCGAGCTGGTCAGACGGGCAGGCTTACGATCCGCCAAAGAACACCGGCTTCATCCCACTCGTGCTGGCCGGATTACCCATCTGCTGCGTACCGCTGGTCGCGGGGCCATAGCCGCTGCTCTGGCCTGCGGCAGTGGCGTTGGTGGTCGGCATGTTGGTAGGAAAGTCGACGGTATTCGCATTGGCCGGATTGAAGCCGGCTTGCTCGAGCTGAGCGATTTCTGCCTGCACTTGCGCGTGCGTCAGCGCCCCGTCCGACTGCGCCAGCGATGCAACTGACACAGCCATGACCGCGACCGCGCAAGCTGTGTGGACTAACGTCTTCATGATGGCCCGCCTCCTTGTTGGTTACTCCGGCTGACTCGCGCTTTGCTTTTCGCGGTTCAACTGATCAAAGGTTAGGTGAGGAACCGTACAGTGGTCGTTTATTTTTCATGGTAGGGGGTTCGTCCATCAGCCGACGCTGGTCGACGCTCGCGCCCGAACGCTCCGATGTCGGCCGCGCATCCGGACCGTACCTCCGGACACGAGCCGACATCATCGAAGCGTGGGTCAAGCAGCCGTTCGCGGGTCGTCGTCGAACATCCGCATTCCCGCGGGTGCCGTCGTCAAGAAAGCTCAGGTGCGCGTAATCGAAGCCCCACCGTCCACCAACGAAGCGGTACCCGTCACGAAGGACGAATCGTCGGAAGCAAGGTAGAGCGCCGAGCGGGCAATCTCTTCCGGCTTTGCGACCCGCTTGAGCGCGTGCAGCCCGGTCACGAACGTCTGCGATTCGGCCGTATCGTTCATGCCGCGATACGTCTGCGTGTCCACCGCGCCCGGGAGGATCGCGTTGACGCGCACGCCTTGCGGGACGTATTCAGCCGCGAGCGCTTGCGTCAGTCCGACCAGCCCGGCTTTGCTCGCGGCATAGGCGGCGGTCCCCGGGAAGGCGAACGAGTAGCCGACGAACGTCGACGTGAAGATGATCGACCCACCGCCTTGCTTGATCATTTCAGGAATCTGATGCTTGGCGCCGACAAACGCGCTCGTCAGGTTGGTGGCCAGCGTCGCTGACCTACGCGCAGGCCGGCTCGTCCAGGTATTGCCTGAATACCGTTTGCCGGATATCGATGTGCTCGCGCTGTATCCGAGCCGTCGCCACGTGAGCGCAAAAGTTCGTGCGGCAATCGATTTCCTGGTCAACGCGTTCGCGGGCGTGCCACCGTGGGACGAGACGTGAAGGGATGTCTGATGTGTGTCGGCTATCCCGAAACCGGATGCCTGCAATTGGGGAAGAGGCCGCCGGGCACGGCGCGTTCGATAGCACGATTCAACTGGAATTCGGTCTGTCACCGTTCTTTAATGTGTCGTATGGCGTGTCATGCAGGAGACCTGACACACCCGATGAAAACTGCACATTGAATTACCGGCACGGTCGCCCTCCAACGAGCTCATGCGGTGGCAGGTCTGGATCAGCGATGTCCCGGAACAAGAACCGACGGGAGACATTCGTGAGAACATCCGACGCCATCATGGCCGGTCTGATCTGCTGTTCATGCGCAGCCGCGGCCTACGCCGCCGACATCAAGGGAGCCGGCAGCACGTTCGCCGCTCCCCTCTACACCCAATGGGCCGCCGACTACCAGAAGTCGGGTGGCAGCAGGGTGATCTATCAGGGCACGGGTTCGTCCGATGGGCTCAAGCAGGTCATCGCCCGGGAAGTCGACTTTGCGGGCTCGGACGCGCCACTGACCGACGATCAACTGACCCGCAACGGCTTGCGGCAATTTCCAACCGTAATCGGCGGCGTGGTACCCGTCGTGAACCTTCCGGGGCTCAAAGCCGGCGAGGTGATGTTGACGGGGCCGGTCGTCGCCGACATCTATCTCGGCAAGATTCAGTTCTGGGACGACCCGGCAATCGTGCGGTTGAACCCAAAGATCAAGATGCCTAATTACCCGATTGCCGTGGTGCGTCGCCAGGATGGCTCGGGCACGACGCTGATCTGGACTCACTACCTCGCGCAGGTCAGTCCGGAATGGAAGCGCAGGGTAGGCGAAGGCACTAGCGTGCGATGGCCGCTCGGCATCGGCGGCAAAGGCAACGAGGGCATTGCCACGTACGTCGGCTATCTGCCCGGCGCAATCGGCTATGTCGCATGGGATTTCACGAAACAGAACCGCTTGAAGTACGTTGCCATGACCAATGCGGCGGGTAATGTCGTTCAGCCCAGCGCCGCGACCTTCAGGGCAGCCGCGGCGAGCGCCGACTGGTCGGGCTCTCTCTCGCAATCGCTGACCAACCAGCCGGGCAAGGATGCCTGGCCGGTCATGGGCGCGACTTATGTGTTGCTTCCCGCGACGCCGAACAAGCCGGGCCACGACGAAGCCACCTTGAAGTTTTTCGAATGGGCGTTGAGTCATGGTGGGCCGACGGTCAACGCGCTGGATTACATACCGCTTCCGGAGCCGGTCGTGACGAAGATCCGCGCACAATGGCCCGCCGATACAGGCGAAAAGTCGGTGCACAACGCGTTCGCAGTGCCGTGACCAGCAATCGTGTCTGGCGCGTGTCGATTTCCCCTATGATCATTCGTCGTAGTCACTGGAGGCGCCGTTGCCTCAAGACACTTTCGTCTTCTAAGGGAAAACCCAAATGCGCGTCATGGTCATGATCAAGGCAACCCCCGAATCGGAAGCCGGGCAAATGCCGAGTACCGAACTCCTCACGGCGATGGGGCAGTACAACGAGCAATTGGTCAAGGCCGGCATCATGCAGGGCGGCGACGGGTTGAAGCCGAGTTCGGCCGGCGCTCGCGTGAGGTTCTCAGGGAAGGACCGCACCGTCATTGACGGCCCGTTTGCGGAAACCAAGGAATTGATCGCCGGGTACTGGCTCTGGCAGGTTCAATCGATGGACGAAGCGATTGAATGGGTAAAGCGCTGCCCGAATCCGATGGTCAGTGATTCAGAGATCGAGATTCGCCCGTTCTTTGAGCCTGCGGACTTTGGCGAAGCTTTTACGCCCGAGCTTCAAGACGAGGAAAATCGTCTGCGCAGGCAAATTGACGGGCAGATGCGTTGACGATTTTCACCGCATCAGTCTGCGGGTACGAACGCAATCCAGATCCGACTGTCCGAGACGCTACGCGGGCTTCCGATACGTTGTCCGGAAGCCCGATGCCACGGGTCGATGATTGCCGTCGTCAGTGGGTGTCGCCGGCCAACCGTTCGAAGCCGGTCAGTGCGAAGGTATCTGCTCGATCTTATCGGCGCTCAGGTCGCTCGGGAAGCAATGAGGATGCTCAAAGCCGATCGGAGATCCGCTCGTTGAATAGACGATGTTATCCGTGTTGTTCGGGCCTTGGCCGGCGGGTACAGTGCCGAGCCCCGCGAGCTTGCGCATGCGATAGGCGATCGCATGATCGGCGCAGGCGCTATCGCCGCTCACACCCAATCCTCCGATGACTTTCCCTGCTGCATAAAGCGCGACGCCGCCGCCGAAGGTAATGACGCCGCCAAGCGTGTGTCCGATGCCGCTGCCCTGTTCGAGGAAGCGCGCGTCAAAAGGATTCGAATTATTCAGGCCGTAAAGGGAGCCGCCCGGCTGGGCGGCCGCATAGAGATTTGCCGTCGATAGGGCGAGTGCGTCGTTGCTGAAACCGTTCGCGGTATAAGCCTTCGCGATTGCAATGGCCCGGCTACCGGGCCAGGCGTCGCCGGTCACGATCACCGAACACAGATGCCCCTGCCGATCGACAAGGGCCGCCCACATCCGGTTAGGCTTGAAGATCCCGCCGTTCGCATCGGGCAGGTTCACGACCGTATTCAACTGCTTTTCCACCAATGCGACCGTACCTTGCGGTAGCGTGCATCGGGCTTGTGGGACATCATCATCGCCAGAGGCACGACTTTCGTGCGAAAAGGACGCAATACAAAACGCTGCGACAGCGACGGTAAGCATCTTACGCATGACGATTCTCCTGACGATCGATTTGACAGCAGGCACGCTGTGGGCGAGAACGCGAACAAACAATAGGACAGCCAATGAAATAAACAACTCATCGCTGTTGAATGTCGGTGGCGAGCTCCCCGGCAGCGAACGTACCTCGTTGATCCGGGACTTCGTGTAAATAGTGAAGGCCATTATGCAAGGGCAATTGGCCAAAACAGAGTGCCCGTCAGCCATGCTTGCCTGGCGTTCGACACTGCTACGGACACGAGCGACGATCGGCTCGCCGGAGCGTGGTGCGGCGACGGTTTTGATCGATTGGATGGCGCGGCATATAGTTGGCGCGTGCGCAACACTCTCATTGGAGATCGACGCAATGCCTTATCTACAGCTTGATGTAAACGATCACTACTCTGTCGAGAGCAAAAGACTGCTCGCGGCGAAAATGAGTGAGACCTATGCTCGGATGATGTCGGTGGACGTCAGGCGAATCAGCGTAGGCGAGCGATGAGGGTCCGGGTTCCGCGGCCTGTATTTGCGCATGGCCGTATGACGTCGGCGATATGCCGGAACCACGCGGGCGCCAGGATCGGATCCGCCTCCGTTGCGCCACAACCTGAGCCAAAGTAGGAGGAGGACCATGAGCAGGCTTGCGACATCCCCGGCAGGTAATCGGCGGACGCGACCGTGGTGGATTGTCTTGATTACCACGGTGTTCTGTTTCTTATGCCAGAGCGTCGTCGCGCAAGCGGACGACGGCGCGGCTCGCCTGCACGCGAAATATCAAAGTCTGACGCAGCAACTCGCGCACAACCAGTTTCAGCGACCGCTGTACCTCGAATCGCAGGAGTTGCCGTCGGCGCTCAAGGGCGATATTTACGGGGTGCTCAACTATCCTTTCGCGGTGGTCAGCGGCGCGCTCAACGACCCGACTCAGGGCCCGGCCAACTGGTGCGACGTGCTGATCCTGCATCTGAACACCAAATACTGCCATGCGTCGACCAGCGACAGCGGTACGATCCTCACCGTGAACATCGGCAAGAAAACCGAGGAATCGCTTTCGTCGTCGTACCGCGTGCAATTCAACTTTCGTGCGGTAGCGAGCACCCCTGATTATTTTCGCGTCGAGCTCACTGCCGCCAAGGGTCCGCTGAGCACGAAAGACTACCGTATCGTGCTGGAAGCGATACCGGTGGGCGATAACCGCACCTTTATTCACCTGACCTACGCGTACGGATATGGCACGGCGGGACGGATTGCCATGAAAACCTACCTGGCGACGATCGGCAGCGACAAGGTCGGCTTTTCCGCTACGCCCGATTCGTCGACGAGCGAGCCGCAATACATCGGCGGCGTGCGCGGCCTGGTCGAACGCAATACGATGCGCTACTACCTCGCCATCGATGCCTATCTTGGCGCGCTTTCCAGCCCGCCCAACGCCCGCCTCGACAAACGCCTCGCTGACTGGTTCGATGCGACCGAGCAGTATCCGCGGCAATTGCACGAGGTCAGCCGCGCCGACTATATGCAAATGAAGCACGACGAGTATCAACGTCAGCAGATCGCCCAGTGATCCGCGCAGCGGGCGGGGATCTGATCAATGCAACGCAATATCGTGTTGAAGGTTTTTTTCGGGGGGATGTCGATGCGATGGTGCGTCGATCGTCGTTACCTGGTAAGACAATTGGCCAGGAACCTTGGATCCGCCGTTTTGCGCCAAGTCCGGCCGCCATCGTCATCCGAACTGGGAGCACACTGTGGACCGACTCGACAATCCGATCCTGCAAGTCCTGGAAGGCTACAAAGCCGCGATATTGGCAAAAGACGTGGACGCGTTCGTTGCGCTATACGACCGCGAGGCGGTGGTCTTCGACATGTGGGGGACATGGTCGTACCACGGCATCGCATCGTGGCGCGCCATGGTGGAGGGCTGGTTCGGTTCGCTGGGTACGGAACGTGTGATAGTCGATTTCAGCGAGGCGCAAACGATCGTCGCCGCGGACCTCGCCGTCGTTCACGCCTTCGCGACATATAAAGCCGTCGACGCCGACGGATTGGAACTGCGCTCGATGGACAATCGCCTGACCATGACGCTGAGGCAGCAGGCCGACGGATGGAAAATTGTCCACCAGCACACCTCCTCTCCGATCGAGGTCGGCACGGCGCAGGTCATTTTCAGGCGCTAGCGGTCTGGCGGTTCGACATCGCGCGTCGGCTCGCGAATAATCACGGCTGCGTGACTTTCCAATTTGCGACGTACCTTCTGTTTAAAAGCAGCCATGAAACGATTGCTTGCCGGCCGATGCCTTTGCGGTGCCGTCCATTACTCGGTAAGAGACGAATTCGTCTATGCGTTGAACTGCCACTGTTCAAACTGCCGGCGCGCGACCGGCTCGGCGTTCAAACCCTTCGCGGGAATCGAGCGCGACAAGCTGCGCATCACTCGGGGCGAAGACAGCCTGTTGATTTTCGGCGATGAACGAGCGGCGCATGATGTGCGCTGCACAATATGTGGAAGCCTGATGTTCTCAGTGGTTCGTCAGGGGCAATACGTTCACGTCACGCTGGGAACACTCACGGACTCGCCCGCCATGTCTCCCACTGGCCACATTTTCGTGGGTTCAAAGGCACCGTGGTATTCGATCACTGACCAATTGCCGCAACACGACGAATTCGGGTGAGTCTCCTTCCTATCGCAACATCGACTCGAAAGGCGCCGTACCAGCCGCCGCCGTGCGACAGCACGATCAGCGGCAGGTGATGGCCTGCTATCGGCGCGCCGGCCGCGACGGTCCGGGTGACGTCGCCCAAGGCGTGCGGCGTGGCCGGCGCATCGGTGGGATACCAGATTCCGGCCGTGAGCGGCGGCTCGGCGGCTGAGCTCCGGACGGCTCGAGGTCTATGAGACCAAAGTCCAATTGAATATTTCAGGCGCGGGTTCAATAGTAGTGAAACGCCGCGTTCTGTCGACGACAAAGCCGGCGCGATCCTCTTCCTAAAATGCCGGAATTGCAGGCAGGCCTTGGTATTGGCGTCAAGAACGTTCCAGTGGGTTTGAGTTTTCGCGATTGCAGGCCTATCACGGTGTCGCCGCCGAACTGCGACGGGACCTGGCGGGAGAACAACTTATGCTGCTCACACCGATTCCCCAACGGACTCCGTCCCGAGAGATGCTCGACGTCCTGATCCGCGCCGGACTCATCGCGGTCCTGGCCGTATTCTGTTTTCGGATCTTCGCGCCGTTTCTTAACCTGATGGCCTGGTCGGTGATTCTTGCGATCACGCTCTATCCGCTGCAGGTCCTGCTTCGCTCCATGCTCGGCGGTAAGGACGGCCTGATCGCCACGCTGATCGTCCTTGTCGCGCTTGTCGTGATTCTGGTGCCAACGTATGCGCTGGGTCTCGCGGTAGCCGATTCGGTCGAGAAATCGATAGCCATTGCCAGGAGCGGTAGCTTCCGGATTCCGCCTCCCGCGGACTCGGTGGCGAGTTGGCCGCTGGTCGGCCAGCGTGTGTACGACTTCTGGCAACAGGCATCGACGGACCTGACCGGTCTTGCGCATAAATTCGCCCCGCAGTTGAAGGAGGCCGGGCTCGCTGTGCTTGCAACGGTGACGGGTCTCGGTGCCGGCCTGGTGATATTTTTCGTCGCGCTGATCGTCGCAGGAATCCTGATGGCCCACGGTGAGAAGGGCTATCACAGCGCGGTGCAGATCGCCTCGCGCATCTCGGGCCCCGAGAACGGCGCTCAGATCGCCGACTTGTGCACGGCGACGATTCGCGCGGTGGCCCAGGGTGTAGTGGGCATCGCGTTTATCCAGATGCTGCTGATCGGCATCGGCTTCGTCGTGAAGGGGATACCCGGCGCGGGGTTGCTCGCGCTGGCCGTGCTGCTGCTCGGCATCATGCAATTGCCGGCCACGCTGATCACCATTCCGGTGATCGCCTTCGTGATCGTCACGGACGGCGTGAACACCGCAAACATCATCTTCTCGGTTTACGTGTTCGTCGCGGGCCTCGCCGACAACGTGCTCAAGCCATTGATGCTGGGCCGTGGCGTCGCGGTGCCGATGCCCGTCGTGCTGATCGGAGCGCTCGGCGGCATGGTGACGGGAGGCGTCATCGGGCTATTCGTTGGGCCCGTGATGCTGGCCGTCGGTTATCAGCTGTTCTGGCGCTGGGTCCGAGACCAGCCTCAACCCAGGCAACCCACGCAACCCACGCAGACCCACGAACAGAAGCAGACCTGAAGCTCGAGGATGGCTCCGTGTCACCGTTGATGCGTCCGTACGGGATCGCAGTGCTGTTCGGGGCGGCGGTTGGCCTGAGCGGATGCATGCGGGTGGGCCCGGACTTCAAGCCGCAGCATGAAGCGTGGAGCGAGCACTGGAGTAGCGAATCGATCACGCGGGTCACGCAACCGGGTGCACAGCCCGATGTGCGCCAGTGGTGGCTGATCTTCGACGATAGGAATCTCGAACGTCTGATCGCCGAAGCCGACGCGAACAACGGCGACCTGAAAATCGCCGGACTGCGCGTGCTCGAGGCGCGCGCACAGCTCGGCATCGCGCTCGCGGGACGCTATCCGCAGGTGCAGCAGGCGAGCGCCGATGTACTGGCTTCGGCGCGCAAGCGCTCGGATGGTTTCAATCCGCGCTCGGGCGCCTTCGTGCAGTACGGCGCGGGCTTCAGCATCGGCTGGGAACTCGATTTCTGGGGGCGTTTCAGCCGCGCGATCGAATCGGCCGACGCCGGGTTCTTCGCCGCGCAAGCCAACCGCGACGATGCGCTGGTTCTGTTGCACGCGCAGGTCGCGGATACGTATTTCACGCTGCGGGTCGCGCAGGCGCGGCTACGTATCGCTCGCGAGAACGCCCAGTTGCAAAAACGCAGCTACGACATCGCTCAAAAGCTCTTCAAGGCTGGCGAATCCGACGAACTCGACTTCCAGCAGGCGAAGACGCAGTACCTTGGGACGCTGAGCAGCATCCCCGATCTCGAAAGCCAGATCGTGCTTGCGCGTCATGCGCTGTCGGTGCTGATCGGGCGAGCGCCGGGTCCGCTGCCGGAACTCGACGTGCAGTCGGGCAAGGAAGGCGTGGTGCCGCTGGTGGATCATGCGGTGCTGCAGGACGTACCGGCCGATCTGCTGTTGCGCCGCCCTGACGTTCGCGCGGCCGAGTATCAGATGGCTTCGCAGTCGGCGCTCATCGGCGTGGCAAAAGCGGATCTGTACCCGTCGGTATCGTTGCTCGGCACGCTGACGTGGACCGCCAGTTCGCTCGCGGGCGCACCGAGCACACTGCTCTTTGCCGCGGGCCCGAGCGTGACGTGGAACGTGTTCGATTACGGCAGGATCACGAACAACGTGCGCGTCCAGGACGCGCGGCTGCAAGAGTTGACGCTCGCTTATCAGAACACGGTGCGGGAGGCGGCGCGCGAGGCCGACGATGCCGCGACGGCGCTGCTCGCCGCCTTGCAGCGCGACACCATTCTGAATGACGCGCAGGGCGCGGCGCGGCGCTCGCTGACGCTCGCCAATACGATCTATCGGGAAGGGTATTCGGACTTCCAGCGGGTCCTCGATGCGCAGCGCGCGCTGTTCGCGCAGCAGGACGCGTACGTGGTCAATCGCAGCAATGCGCTCGGCAGTGTGATCGCGCTTTACAAGGCGCTCGGAGGCGGCTGGGAAACCGAACAGCCGCTCGTCGACGCGGCGACGCGCGCGCAGATGCGGCAACGCACCGATTGGGGCGACCTGCTCGACCAAACGGCGCCGTCTTCCGGTACGCCGGGGCAAGCCGAAGGGGCGTCACGATGAGCGATACCCAGGATACCCGCGAGCCTCGAACCGCCGCCCCGCCGAAGTCGTCGACGCCTGCCGCCGACCCTTCGGGCAGGGCGGTCAAATGGGTCGTCTGTCTGATCGCGCTGAGCCTGATCTGGTATCTGCTCGCCGACCGTTTCACGCCGTATACGCAGCAGGCGCGGATTCAGGCCTATGTCGTGCCCGTCGCCGCCGAGGTGTCGGGACGCGTGACGCGGGTGTTCGTCCATAACAACCAGGATGTCAACGCGGGGGACGTGCTGTTCGAAGTCGATAGCGAGCCCTACCGCATTGCCGCTGACCGCGCGCGCGCCGATCTGGAGTCCACGCGCCGGCAGCTCGGTGCCAGCACGGCCGGCATCGAGTCGGCAGTCGCGGCGTTGCGGGCCGCCATCGCGAACGAGGTCAAGGCGCGCCAGGACAGCGACCGTCTCGAGCGACTCTATCGTGAAGACGAGGGCACCGTCTCCCTGCGACGCCTCGAGGTCGCGCGGGCGACGCATGAACAGGCGCTAAGCCAGGTCGACGGGGCCCGTGCCGAAGTCGAGCGGGCGCGGGAGCAGCAGGGCGGAAGCGAGGCGGAGAATGCGCAGTTGCGCAGCGCCGCTGGCGCGCTGGAGAAGGCCGAACTCGATCTCGCCAACGCGCGGATCAAAGCCCGCTCGAGCGGCGTCGTGACCGATCTGCGCACGGAAGTCGGTCAGTTCGCCGCGGCGGGCAATCCGGTCATGACGCTGATCGCGATCCGCGACGTGTGGATCAGCGCCGACATGACGGAGAACAATCTGGGCCATCTCAAACCCGGCACGCGCGTCGAGATCGCCTTGGACGTGCTGCCCGGCGAAGTGTTCGGCGGGCGGGTTCGCAGTATCGGCTATGGCGTGAGTGTGGGGCAGAGCACGCCGGCGGGCAGCCTGCCCACCGTGCAGAATAGCCGCGACTGGCTGCGTCCCGCGCAGCGTTTCCCGGTAATCGTCGAATTCGACGACAGCGAGCGCGCGCGTCTGCGCGATCTGCGGGTGGGCGGGCAGGCCGAAGTGATGGCGTTTCCGACCCAGGGCAATCCGCTCAACCCGCTGGGACACGCGTTCATCCGGCTGATGAGCTGGCTCTCCTACGTCTATTGAGAAGCCCATGCAGCCCGTGACCCAGCGCCTCGGTTATCGCGCGATACGTGTGGCCATCGGAACGGCGATCGCTCTTGCCGTCAGCTTTGGACTCGATTTCCCGATACCCGTCGTCGCGCCGGTATTCACGGTTTTTCTGCTGGCCACGCAGAATCGCCCGCTATCGTTGAAGGCCGGCGTGATTCTTTCGCTGGTGGTGGCGTCGACCACCGGCAGCGGCCTGCTCCTCGTTCCGTTGCTTCGTCACTATGCGTTGGCCGGCATCATGATCGTCGGCCTCATGCTGTTCTTCGCGTTTCGTTACGGGCTGCGTGGCGGCAACAATCTCGTCGCGACTTTTCTGGTCGCGGGACTGACGATGATTTCCGCCGCGGGCACGGCCGACTTCGAACTGGCCCTGACGGTCGTCGGCGCGCTGGCGAAGGGACTTCTGCTTGCCGTGCTGGCCTCGACGCTGGCGCACAGCTTGTTTCCTGAAAGCATGGGCGCGCGAGAACAGCCCGCTGCGGCAGCGATGGCGGAAGACGAGGCGGCCTATATCGCGCTGCGTGCCGCGCTCGTCGTCATGCCGGCCTATCTGCTCGCGATGACCGACCCGGCGAACTACATGCCGATCATCATGAAGTCCGTTAGCCTCGGCAGACAAACCTGCACGACCTCGGCCCGCGGCGCCGCACGCGATCTGATCGGCTCGACGCTGCTCGGCGGTCTGCTCGCCATCGCGTTCTGGTTTGCGCTGAGGCTGTTCGTGCATTTGTGGATGTTCTTTCTGTGGATGCTGTTGTTCGGCCTGCTGGTGGGACGCAAGCTGTACGGCCTGCAACCCACGCGTTGTTCGCCGGGCTTCTGGCTGAACAGTCTCGTGACGATGATCATTCTGCTCGGGCAATCGGTGCAGGACAGCGTGGCGGGCAAGGATGTCTACACCGCGTTTGCCGTGCGAATGGGGCTCTTTCTGGCCGTAACGGCCTATGCGTATTTGATGCTTCTGCTTTTCGAGCAGCACCGCCGTGCGGAGTGAGGCGGTGCGGCATGCTGCAAAGCCGAGCCGGTGATCGCAACAGGAGCGTGCGATGGGAAATGCGACAGGCGATGGCGCGGTCCGTCCTCGGGCCGGCGAGATCCTGAAGGAAATGGCGATAACCCTGTGGTATCTGAGAGCGATTCTGATCGGTCTGCTTCTACTGTTCGTCCTGCTGACGTTTGGCATGGACTACTGGGGCGCGCCCGTCGAGACAGCGAACCGGACACCGTCGCCGCTGGGTGAAACCGTGTACTTCTGCGCGATCACGGCGCTCACCATCGGGTACGGCGATGTCGTGCCCACTTCGGCGTTCGGCCGGATCGACGCCGCATGCCTCGGGCTGATCGGCGTGGTATTCACCGGCTTGATCGTGGCCGCGGCTGTACGAGGTGTGCAGGAGGCCGCGCATCGGGCGGAAAGGACGGGATAGCGAGGCGCGCAACAGAATGAGACGGACCGGACGGTATTGAAAGCGGCAGTCAAGGCTGGACGTATTCAGGTCATTCGTGAATGAGGTTCAAGTCCCAGCCTGACTTTTTCTAAACGACATCGGCTAATTGCCTTCCGGCATTTTCGACGAATGATGGCTGGTAATCAGCCACTTGTGCCCATTCCACGCGTAGGTGAACGTATAGCGCGCCTTGACGACCGAGCCGTCCGCGAACTTGAAGGTGTAGAGCCCCGAGTCGATCGCCGTGTTGCATTCGATCATGATGTCGCGGAAGTCGATCGTGCCGACCGGTTTGTTTTCGAGGAAGTGTTTGAAATAGTCGAGCTTTTCGTCGGCGGTCAAACGCGGCTTGTTCGAGACGGTCGGCAGCAGGATCGAGTTCGGCGCGTAGTTCGCCACGACCTTCCGCGGGTCGCCGGTTTTCAGCGAGTCGTTCCAGCGATCGAACAGTGCGGAAATCTGCTTTTCGGAGGTGGGATGGCAGGCTTCGGACCTCGCGAATGCGCTGCCATGGGCCACGACCGCAACCATCGCAAAGACGACGGACGGCCCGTCTACGCTGATTCTCATGATGCCCTCCGCGATCGTTGCCGGTGGATTGTTCCGCCAGTAAATCGAAATTGCACACGGCATATCCGCCACAGCATCGACGTTAGAGGACAAGAACCCGGGTTATTTGCGTCGGTTCAGCTCGCTTCTTCCAGAACCACGACACTGCGCGCCTCCACGCGCGACTGATCGCTTTCGATAGCGCCCTGTTGCGCCGCTTGCACGATGTCATGCGGACTGTCGCGCGCGGTATCGACGATACGCCGCCAGTGCCGCCCGTCGGGCGCCGGCAACTGGACCGTGCGGGCGCAATCGTCCATGTTGAACACCACGTGCAGTGCGGTCTCGCCAGGCGCTTCGCCGCCCAGCGTGACGGCGAGAAGCCGCGCGGCTGGATCGTGCCAGCCCGGCTCGTTCAGGCGCTCGCCGTGCCACGCCGCATCCGGCCGAGTCTGCCCCGGCGAGGGCCGGCCGGTCAGGAAATAGCGCCGCCGCAAACTTGCGTGGCGCTTGCGCATCACGATCAGCTCGCGCACGAAGCGCAACATGGCCGAGCCGGCTTCAGTGGGTGTCCAGTCGAACCAGCTGAGGGTGTTGTCCTGACAATAGGCGTTGTTGTTGCCGCGCTGGCTGCGCAGCACCTCGTCGCCGGCGAGCGTCATTGGCACACCCAGACTCAGGAACAGGATGGCCATCGCGTTGCGCGCCTGGCGGTGTCGCAGACCGAGAATCTGGGCGTCGCCGGTCTCGCCCTCGGCGCCACAGTTCCACGACAGGTTGTCGGAGCTGCCGTCGCGATTCTCGTCTCCGTTGGCTTCGTTGTGCTTCCATTCGTAGCTGACGAGATCGATCAGCGTGAAGCCGTCGTGGCACGTCACGAAGTTGACGCTGTTGTTGGGCAGCCTGCCGTCGTCCGCATAGAGGTCCGAGCTGCCCGCGATGCAGGTCGCGACCGCCCCGATGAGCCCCGGGTCGCCGCGCACGAAACGGCGAATCACGTCCCGATAGCGGCCGTTCCACTCGGCCCATGCCATGCCGGGAAAGGCGCCGACCTGATACATCCCGGCGGCGTCCCACGCCTCCGCGATCAATGGCACGCGCGACAGCACACGCGAAGACTCGATCGCCCAGGGCAGCGGTGGATCGACCATCAGCTCGCCGCGCTGATCGCGCGCGAAGACACTCGCCAGATCGAACCGGAAGCCGTCGACGCCGAGTTCTTCCACCCAGTATTCGAGGCAGCGCACGATGAACGTCGTCACCAGCGGATGGTTGCAATTGATCGTGTTGCCGCAGCCGGTGTAGTCCCGGTAGCGGCGCCGGTCGACCGCGTCGAGGTGGTAGAAGATATCGTTGACGAGGCCCTTGAAGTTGATGACGGGGCCCGTCTCGCCCGCTTCGGCCGTATGGTTGAACACGACGTCGAGCAGCACGGCGATGCCCGCGGCGTGCATGGCGTCGGTCAGCGCGCGAAACTCCTGGGGCGCGCGCGCGGGATCGCGGCAGTAGCGAGGATGCGGGCTGTAATAGCTATGCGTGCTGTAACCCCAGTAGTTGCTCAGGCCGAGGGCCGCCGTGGCGGGCGGAACGTCCTGTTCGTCGAAGGCCATCACCGGCAGCAACTCGACGTGGGTCACGCCAAGCTGCGTCAGGTACGGAATCTTTTCGATCAGGCCGGCGAAGGTACCGGGATGCTGCACGCCGCTCGACGGATCACGTGTAAAGCCGCCGACATGCAGCTCGTAGATGATCGCGTCGTCGAGTCCGCGCGAGATACGCCCAGGGGACGAGGGCAGGGGTTCCGTCACGATCGCGCGGTGGGTTTTGTGCCCGTCGGGATTCGGCTGGTCGACCGCAGGCCGCGTCCACAGCACGTCGCTGACCGCGCGGGCATACGGGTCGAGGAGTTCGCTGTCGGGGTCGAACGCGTGGCCGCTAGAGCGCGTATCGCGCGGACCGTCCGCCCGCCACGTGTAGTAGGTGCCGAACGGCAGCGCTTCGACCATCACGTGCCAGTAGTAGAAGGTGCGGTTGCAAGCGGCGGCGAGCGTGATGATCTGGAACGGCTCGGGGCTGTCAGCCGCGTCGTACAGCAACAGCTCGACGCGCGTCGCGTGACGGCAGAAGATGCAGAAATTGATGCCGCCGGGCACCGCCGACGCGCCCACGGGAAACCGCGACCCGGAGCGAACCGCATGAGCACGCACCGATCCCGTTTCAGGGTCATTGATCAAGGGTGATCCTCATCGGGCGGATCTTCCAGATCTTGTCGCAGTATTCGCCGATGGCGCGGTCGGAAGAGAACTTGCCCGAGCGCGCGGTGTTCAGGATCGACATCCGGGTCCAGCGCCGCGTGTCCTGCCAGGCGGCGCTCACGTCGTCCTGACGCGCCACGTAGGCGGTATAGTCAGCGAGCACGAGAAACGGGTCCGCGTGCGTCAGATTGTCGATCAGCGGGCGGAACATCTCGCGGTCTCCTCGCGAGAAATGACCGTCGGCGATCAGTTGCAGCACTTCGCTCAGTTCCGCGTCGTCCTTCACATAGTCCGCGGGGCGATAACCCGCGCGCTTCACACGTTCCACTTCGTCGGCGGTCAGGCCGAACAGGAAGAAGTTTTCGTCGCCGACCTCTTCGCGGATTTCGACGTTGGCGCCGTCGAGCGTGCCGATCGTCAACGCGCCGTTCATCATGAACTTCATGTTGCCGGTGCCCGATGCTTCCTTGCCGGCCGTCGAAATCTGCTCGGACAGGTCGGCGGCAGGGTAGATGAAGTGCGCGTTCTTCACATTGAAGTCCGGATAGAACACGACTTTCAGCCGCCCGTTCACCACCGGGTCGTTATTCACGACTTCGGCGATGCCGTTGATCAAACGGATGATCAGCTTGGCCGTTGCGTAGCCGGGCGCCGCCTTGCCGCCGAACACGAAACAGCGCGGTGTCAGCGCGAGCTGCGGATCACGCAGCAGGCGCCGGTACAGCGTGACGATCAGCAGCGCGTTCAGATGTTGCCGCTTGTATTCGTGGATGCGCTTGACCTGCACGTCGAACAGCGCGGCAGTGTCGACGCCGATGCCCGTGACGCTCCGGATATGCTCGGCGAGCACGGCCTTGTTCGCCTGCTTCACGCTACGCCAATGCTGCTGAAACGTGGCGTCATCGGCATAGGCTTCGAGCTTGCGCAGTCGCGCGAGATCAGTGACCCAGCCAGCGCCGATGGTCTCGTCGAGCAGCCGCGCGAGCGCCGGATTGCAAAGCAGCATGAAACGGCGCGGCGTGACGCCGTTCGTGACGTTGTGAAAGCGCTCGGGCCACAATTCGGCGAAGTCCCGCAGCACGGTCTGCTTGAGCAGCCCGGAATGCAGTTCGGCGACGCCGTTGATCGCGTGGCTGCCGACCGTCGCCAGATGCGCCATGCGCACGAGCTTGTCACCGCGCTCGTCGATCAGCGACATGCGTGCGATGCGCGCGTCGTCGCCTGGATAGCGCTGCCGGACCTCGTCGAGGAAGCGGCGGTTGATCTCGTAGATGATTTCGAGCAGGCGCGGCAGCAGGTTGCGCATCAGCGGCAGCCCCCAGGTTTCGAGCGCTTCGGGCAGCAGGGTGTGATTGGTGTACGCGAGCGCGCGCCGCGTGATGTCCCAGGCCTCGTCCCACGGCACCTGCCTGTCGTCCACCAGCAGACGCATCAGCTCGGCGACGGCGATCGACGGGTGCGTGTCGTTCAACTGCACGTTGAACAACTGCGCGAAGTGTCCGACCGGTTCGCCCCTGATTTCGAGCAGGCGCAGCATGTCCTGCAGCGAGCACGACACGAAGAAGTATTGCTGCGCGAGACGCAGGCGCTTGCCGATCTCGGGCTCGTCGTTCGGATACAGCACCTTCGACAGCGTCTCGGAGATGACCTTTTCGTTGACGGCCTCGTAATAGTCGCCGGCGTTGAAGTCCTGCAGGTCGAACGACTCGACCGCCTCGCTCTTCCACAGCCGCAAGGTGTTGCACGTGTTGACGTGATAGCCGGGCATCGGCGTGTCGCAAGCCACGCCCTTGACCTGCCGTGTGGGTATCCAGCGCACGCACAGGTGCCCGCGTGCATCGGTTTCGTCGTGGGTGCTGCCGCCGAACCCCACGTAGTACGCAACCTCCGGGCGCACGATCTCCCATGGATGGCCCTTTTGCAGCCACTTGTCGGTGGTTTCGACCTGCCAGCCGTCGCGAATCTGCTGGTCGAAGATGCCGAACTCGTAGCGGATGCCATAGCCGACGGCCGGTATTTCCAAAGTTGCGAGCGAATCCAGATAGCAGGCCGCGAGGCGGCCAAGTCCGCCATTGCCGAGCCCCGGCTCTTCCTCGAGTTCGAGCAGCATATCGAGGTCGACGCCGAGCGCGCGCAGCGCTTCGCGTGCGTTGGCCTCGATGCCGAGATTGACGAGGTTGTTGCCGAGTTGCGGGCCGATCAGGAACTCGGCGGACAGGTAGCAGGCGACCCGCACATCGCTTCCGGCGTAGGTCTGTACGGAGGTTGCCCAGCGGGCCAGCAGCCGGTCGCGCACGCTATACGCGAGCGCCATGTACCAGTCATGCGGGGAAGCGATCGCCGGATAGCGTCCCCGCAGGCACAGCAGATTGTCGAGCACGCCGCGTTGGAGCGCGGCGGCGCTCAGGCCGGTGCGCGCTGCATCCGCGCTTTGCTGCGAGGTCGTGGTGGGAGCGTCGGCCATGATGCTTTCCTCGGTGCATGCTGCGCGTGACGTTCAGAAGGGCCAGACCCAGTCGACGATCTCGGCGCGGTCCGTGCCATGCGTATGCGCATAGTTCAGGTTGCTGACGATCGCGTTCCTCATGTCTTCCCTGAGATGCGCGGATCTGCCCTGCAAGCGCGGCACGCGGTCGAGCACGTCGATCACCAGATTGAAGCGGTCCACCTGATTGAGAATCGCCAGTTCGAGCGGCGTGTTGATGTTGCCTTTCTCCTTGTAGCCCCGCACGTGCAGATTCTCGTGATTGCGAAAGCGATAGGCGAGCTTGTGGATCAGCCACGGGTAACCGTGGAAATTGAAGATCACCGGCTTATTGGTCGTAAACAGGCTGTCGAATTCGCGTTCGGTCGAGCCGTGCGGGTGCTCGCTCGCCGGCTGCATCCTGAACAGGTCGACCACGTTGACGAAACGCAGCTTCAGTTCGGGCAGACGTTCGCGCAGGATCGCCGTCGCCGCCAGCGCTTCCTGGGTGGCGACGTCGCCGCACGAGGCCATCACCACGTCCGGTTCGGCGTCCTCGTCGTTGCTCGCGCGCCGCCACACGCCGATGCCTTTGGCGCAGTGCACGACGGCTTCGTCGATGGTGGTGAATTGCAGGTGTTTCTGCTTGTCGGCGACGATCACGTTGATGCAGTCGGTGGTGCGCAGACAGTGGTCGACGACCACTAGCAGCGTGTTCGCGTCGGGCGGAAGATAGACGCGCGTGACCGAGGGGCTCTTGTTGGTGACGAGATCGATGAAGCCGGGGTCCTGATGCGAAAAGCCGTTGTGATCCTGCCGCCACACGGTCGACGACAGCAGAATGTTTTCCGCCGACACCCACGCGCGCCATGGCACGTGATTGCGGCTGATGTCGAGCCACTTCGCGTGCTGGTTGAACATCGAATCCACCACGTGCGCAAACGCTTCATAGGTATGGAAGAAGCCGTGGCGGCCCGTCAGCAGATAGCCTTCGAGCCATCCCATCAGCGTGTGTTCGGACAGCATCTCCATCACGCGGCCGTCGCGCGCCAGTTCGCCGCCGTCCTCGTCCTCGGGGAGCATCTCGGCCATCCACACCTTCTTGCTGACCTCGTAGATCGACTGCAGACGGTTCGAGGCCGTTTCGTCCGGGCCGAACACGCGGAAGGTGTTCATGTTCGCGCGCATCGTGTCGCGCAGAAATTCGCCGAGTGGCCGCGTGTTCTCCTGCAGCACCTTGCCCGCGTGCTGCACATCCACCGCGTACGCGCGGATGTCGGGCAGCTTCAGTTCGCGGCGCAGCACGCCGCCGTTCGCGTGCGGATTGGCGCTCATGCGCCGCGGGCCTTGGGGCGACAGCGCCTTGAGTTCGGGGATCAGCCGGCCCTCGGCATCGAAAAGTTCGGCGGGCCGGTAGCTGCGCATCCATTCTTCGAGCACTTCGAGATTCGCGGAGTTGTTGCGCACATCGGAAAAAGGCACCTGATGCGAGCGCCACGAGCCTTCGACCTTGTGCCCGTTGATCTGCTTCGGTCCGCTCCAGCCCTTGGGCGTGCGCAGCACGATCATCGGCCAGAGCGGCCGCTCGAGATTGCCGTTCGCGCGTGCCTGCTCATGGATTGCGCGAATTTCGCCGAGCACGGTATCGAGCGTGTGCGCCATCTTCCGATGCATTTCCGCGTGATCCGATCCTTCGACGAAATGCGGGGTGTAGCCGTAGCCGACAAAGAGCGCTTCCAGTTCTCTGCTGCTGATGCGCGACAGGATGGTCGGATTGGCGATCTTGTAGCCGTTCAGATTCAGGATCGGCAGCACGGTGCCGTCGCGGGCCGGGTTGATGAATTTATTCGAATGCCACGCGGTGGCGAGCGGCCCGGTCTCCGCTTCTCCATCGCCGACCACGCAGGCCACGATGAGGTCCGGGTTGTCGAGCACGGCGCCATACGCATGCGACAGGCTGTAGCCAAGCTCGCCGCCCTCATGGATGGACCCGGGCGTCTCCGGCGTCACATGCGAACCGATATGGCCGGGAAACGAGAATTGCTTGAAGAACTTCTGCATGCCCTCGGCATCCGCACTCTTGTCCGGATAGATCTCCGAGTAGGTGCCTTCCAGATAGGTGGGGCCGAGCACGCCCGGTGCGCCGTGTCCGGGACCGGCCATGAAGACGACGTCGAGATCGTCGCGTTTGATCACGCGGTTCAGATGCGCCCAGACGAACGATAACGCCGGGCTCGCGCCCCAGTGTCCGAGCAGGCGATACTTGACGTGTTCGACTTTCAGCGGCTCCCGCAGCAGCGGGTTGTCCAGCAGATAGATCATGCCGACCGAAAGATAATTGCATGCGCGCCACCACGCATCGATCAGCTGAAGTTCGTCGCTGCCGAGCGCGGTCTGCCGCGAAGCGTCCGCCGCGGGATGTTTGCCCATACCGACGTCTCCTGTGCTTGCAGCCGCAACCCGAGGGTGTGGATCGCGTCGGGTGCGCTGCGCAGGCGCTTCGATGATTGATGGGGTCCGAATCGCGCCTGTTGGCGGACCTCTACAACCGGGTATTCTTCGCCAGCCGATGAACATCCATAACGCAGAATATGTTACTGCGCGAAGATTGCAAGGATGATCCGACACCGTCTCGCGCGGCCTGCGAAACCGCGTTTTGTATTCAGGCCGCGATCCGATGTTCGTAGAACGGCCGGTCCCGATCATCGAGAATCGCGTACAACGCTGCCAGATCGCGCGGATCGGGATTCAACCACGCGTCGATATGCTCAGGCTTGATCGGAATGATGCAGCGATCATGGCCGGCAGCGGCCACCTCGGGTGGCGGATCATCGGTGATGGCCGCGAAGGACAATAGATCGGGCTCGCCTTTGCCGCTCCAGCGGGACCATAAGCATGCGACCAGCATGTCGTGAGGCGGATTGGGCCGGAACTCGAGCCGGACATTTTCATCTTTCTCGCCGGGCGCCGGTTCGCGGCCTTCCATTCGCGCACGCGAGACGTTCTCATAGAAAGAACTGGCCAGCACGAGTCCATGCGAATAGCCGAATAGCGCTTTCCAGAAACTTTCGAGACTGTCCCGACGAGCGTTGTACGTGCCGGGATAGCGCGTGTCGTACGATGCGGGCTTGCCGGCCAGGCGGCACTGATAGCGCATCGGTTTGACGACGCGCTGGCCGTTCTCCATCACCATCACCGGCGCGTAGTAGCCGGGAAAGATGCGCGAGTCGCTTGCTTTGGGAGCGGTTCGGCCGAGGTCGTCGAGTCGCTCGAGCGTGCGGTCGATCTTGTCTTTGGCGATCCGTTTGCTCTCGGTCGCCGCCCTGGTGACTTTGGTCTGCAAAGAGCGCTCGGCATCGGCGAAGCGGGTGCGCTGTTTGAACAGTTCCTGTTCGAGCTTCACGGTCTGCTGCGATCGGAAGCGCTCGATCAGCGCCCAGACTTCCCGTTGCGCGTCGGACTGCGGTTCCGAGAAGGCGTCTTCCATCGCTTTGGGAATCCTGGCCTGACCGTCCTCTGCGCGTTCGAAGAAAAGACGCGCGAATTCCTCGATGCTCATGTGCGCGCCGAACATGCGGACGTAGCGCCGGTAGTCCGCCAGAATCTGAGCCGAATAGCACATGGATGCCTCCGTTTGCTGTTCCGATGATACGCATTTGCGCGCTCGCGTCAGCAGAAGTCTCTGCTCGTCGTCTGCAACTCGCCCAGCAGATGAGACATGTCGACCAGCCGCTGCGCGACGAGGTGCTGTACTTCTCCCTGACACTGCCACGTGCCGTATACGGCGAGCAGCGCGGCGCCCAACGCTTCTTTGCGCTGTTTTTCGAGCAGACTCGGCCAGATGATCACATTGACGTTGCCGGTCTCGTCTTCGAGCGTGACGAACACGACGCCCTTGGCCGTGCCGGGACGCTGACGCACCGTCACCAGTCCGCAGCCGCGCGCGAGGCGGCCGTCGCGATAGGTCCGCAGCGTCGAGGCCGGCATCAGCCGGTTCGCGAGCAACTGCGGCCGGAGCAGTTCCAGCGGATGGCGGTTGAGCGTCAGGCCGAGCGAACGGTAGTCGGCGACGATGTCGTTCGCTTCGCTCGGTGCGCCCAGTTCGGGCGTTTCGTCCTGAGTCGCTGCGGCCGCGAGCATATCCTTGTCCGGCACCGCGACGACCGATTGCCACAGCGCTTCGCGGCGGTTTCCCGCGAGCGCTGCCAACGCATTCGCATCCGCGAGCGCATGCAGGTCTTTGCGGTCGAGCTGCGCGCGGCGCGCGAGATCGTTGACGCTCGCGAACGGGCGAACCGCGCGCGCGTTCTCGATCCGTTCGGCGGCGCCGTCCTTCATGCCGCGCAGCAGCGAAAGACCGAGACGCACGGCGGGGCGCGTCGCCCCCGCACGGTGTTCGAGCGAGGAGTCCCAACCGCTGATCGTCACATCGACCGGCAACACCGTGACGCCGTGCCGCTGCGCATCCTGAACCAGTTGCGACGGCGAATAGAAGCCCATCGGCTGGCTGTTCAGCATCGCGGCGAGAAAGGCTTCGGGTTCGTGACGCTTGAGCCAACTGCTCGCATAGACCAGCAGCGCGAAACTGGCCGCGTGACTTTCGGGGAAGCCATATTCGCCGAAGCCCTTGATCTGCTCGAAGATCGCCTCGGCGAAGGCCTGGTCGTAGCCGCGCTCCTGCATGCCGAGCACGATGCGGTCATAGTATTTTTCGAGTCCGCCCTTGCGTTTCCACGCGGCCATCGCGCGTCGCAGCTGGTCGGCTTCGCCGGCGGTGAAGCCGGCCGCGAGAATCGCCACCTGCATCACCTGCTCCTGGAAGATCGGCACGCCGAGTGTGCGGCCCAGCGCGGTCTTCAACGCGTCGCTCGGATAGGTCTCGGGCTCGAAGCCCTGACGGCGCTGCAGATAGGGATGCACGGCGCCGCCCTGAATCGGACCGGGCCGCACGATCGCGACTTCGATGACGAGGTCGTAGAACTTGCGCGGCTGCATGCGCGGCAGCATGCTCATCTGCGCGCGCGATTCGATCTGGAACACGCCGACCGTATCGGCGGCCGAAATCATCGCGTAGGTCGCCTCATCCTCGGCGGGGATGTCCTGCATTTCGAAGCGTTCTCCGCGCTGTTCCGAAACGAGGTCGAGCGTGCGCCGGATCGCCGACAGCATGCCGAGCGCGAGCACGTCGACCTTCAGCAAGCCCAATGATTCGAGGTCGTCCTTGTCCCACTCGATCACCGAGCGGTCGGCCATCGCCGCGTTTTCCACCGGCACGAGCCGGGTGAGCTTGCCGCGGCTGATCACGAAGCCGCCCGAATGCTGCGACAGGTGGCGCGGAAAATTCAGCAGTTGCGAGGCGAGCTTCGCCCAGGCCTGAATCAGGGGCTGGTTCGGATCGAGGCCGGATTCCGCGAAACGCGCGAGCAGATCCCGACTGGTATCGAACCAGTGATGCGACTTCGCGACCGCATCGACGATCTGCGGATCGACGCCGAGTGCCTTGCCCGTTTCCCGCAGCGCACCACGCGGACGATAGGTCGACACCGCCGCCGCGATCGCCGCCCGGTCGCGGCCGTACTTGCGATAGATGTACTGGATCACTTCTTCGCGCCGCTGGTGCTCGAAGTCGACGTCGATATCGGGCGGCTCGCCGCGCTCCTTGCTGATGAAGCGCTCGAACAGCATGTTGCCGCGCGCGGGGTCCACCTCGGTCACGCCGAGGCAATAGCAGACCGCCGAGTTCGCGGCCGACCCGCGCCCCTGACACAGAATGTGCTGGCTGCGCGCGAAGCGGACGATGTCGTAGACGGTCAGGAAATACGGCTCGTACTGCAGGTCCGCGATCAGTTCGAGTTCGTGCTCGATCTGCTGCTGCACGTGATGCGCAATCCCCGCGGGAAAACGCCGCTGCGCGCCGACATAGGTTTCCTGACGAAGATACGAGGCCGGCGTATGGCCGGCCGGCACCAGCTCGTCGGGATACTCGTAGCGCAGCTCGTCGAGCGAAAACGTGCAGCGGCTCATGATGTCGACCGTCGCGGCCAGCGCGTCTTGCGGGTACAGGTTGGCAAGCCGCAACCTCGAGCGTAGATGCTGCTCGGCGTTCGGCGCCAGATCATAGCCGCACTGATGGACCGGTTTGCCGACCCGGATCGCGGTCATCGTGTCTTGCAGCGGCTTGCGCGAGCGCACGTGCATCACGACTTCGCCGAGCGCGACGACGGGCACGTCGCGGCTGCGCGCGACGAATTCGACCGTGCCGCGATGCAGGTCGTCCATCGCGCGTTGATGGAGCACGAGGCTGACCCATGCGCGGCCGGTGAACGTTTCGTCGAGCCATTCGACCTGCGCATCGAGCGCGTCTTCGCTGGCCGGGAAATCCGGCACGAGAATCGCGAGGCAGTCGGGCATGCCGAGCAGGTGACGATATTCCTTCTCCGGCCGCGACAGATCCTGCGGCGTGAGCCGGTATTCGCCCTTGGGCGCGCGCATGCGCGCCAGCGTGATCAGCTCGGACAGATTGCCGTAGCCGTTGCGGTTGCGGGCGAGCAGGATCAGCCCGAACGCCGGCGAACCATCGGCGTTGACGAGCCGGAAATACGAACCGACGATGAACGGCAGCTTCGCTTCTTTCGCCGCGACATGCGCGCGCACGACTCCCGCGAGCGAGCATTCGTCGGTGATCGCGAGCGCGGAGTAGCCGAGTTGCGCGGCACGCTCGGCCAGTTCCTCAGCGTGCGACGCGCCCCGCAGAAACGTGAAGTTGGAAAAGCAGAACAGCTCGGCATACGCCGGCAGCATCGTGAAGGTGGTGTCCATGGCCGCTCATCCGCGCCTATCAGCCGAACAGGCCATGCAGGAACCAGCGTTGCTCTTCTTCCGCGTCGCGGCTGCTCACGCGCTCGCGGTAGATCCAGTAGCAGCTCTGGTCGTCCGCCTGCGCGACGAAGTAATCGCGCGTGACGAGCTCGCCGTCGAACCAGCCGCTCTCGATGCGCTCGCCCGGCGACACCATGCGCAACGGCGAGCCATAGAACGGGCGGTGCTGGCGCATCAGCAGACGCACGGGCGTGTCGAGCATCCACGTCGGGCGGGGCAGATTCTGCGGCAGCGGGCCGGGCTTGACCGGCTGCGACACCGGCAGCCAGCGGTTCGCGATCTCCGGACGATGATCGGCGCTCGGCGCGGGTTTCAGCACGTTCTCTTCGCCGAGCCGCGCGACCAGCAGTTCGAGCAGCCGCGCGTGATCCTCCTGCGAGCCGCCCGGTTCGGGAAACAGCGTGTCCGACGCGGGCGCGGCCGACTCGACGTTCGACGCGTCGAGCCGCAACGCGATCACGGGCGCGGCGAGCTCGATACGACGCAGCCGCTCCTTGAGCAGGCGCATCAGATGTTCTTCGCGCCAGGTCGGCTCGCCGAGTGCGACGTCGATCGTGGTCGGCTCGATCGCAGCGCGTCCGCGCTCGTGTTCGAGCGACAGGCGAATGCCGGTGAGCGCGAGCTGTTTTGCGCACAGCCATCCGCACAGTTGCACGATCAGGCGCTGCGCGCCGAACACCGCGCCATCCGCGTGTTCGAGCCGGTCCGGCATCTCGATGCGCGCCGAGAACGTGGGTGGCAGTTCGAGCCAGTCGAACAGTTCGGGCGCGGTCCCGAACGCGCGGTCGAGCGAGTCGAGCAGATGTTCGCCGCAGCGGCGCTGCAAGCCGGCGCGGGGCAGGCGGCGCAGATCGGCGATGCGCTCGCAACCGAGGCCCGTGAACCAGTCGGCGAACGGGCGGACTTCGGGCACGGCGAGCATCGGCAGGGCGGACAGGCGCTGGTCGAGCGACGCGAGCTTCAGCACGCGCCGGTTGCCGAACTTCGCGAGCAGCCACGCGCCCTGGCCGGTCGGCGCGGCACTGATGCGCGCGGTGAAGCCGAGCGCGTCGAGGATGGCTTTCGTATCGCGGCACAGCGCGAGCAGGCCGCCGAAGAGCCGCAAACTCGCGCCGATCTCGACGACGACCGTCGCCTCATCGAGCAGCGCGACTTCGGGCGAGAAGCGCATCAGCGCGATACCCACCTCGCGATGGGCTGCCGTTTCACGACCGCTATCGCGCTCATACATCTCGGTCTGCGGCGACAGCGTCAGCACGCCGCCGCGCTTCATGCCCGGACGCACGCCTGCCGAGCGCGCGGCGGGGTCGGCCATGACCACCTTGTCTTTCTCCAGCACCGCGCAGCCATGCGCGGGCTCAGGCGACCACTTCGGTCTGAAGACCTCGAGCGGCAACTTTGGCAGATGAACGGCGAGAAAGACGCGCATGTCGGGAAAGCAGAACGGGAGTGGGTTGAAGGGGAATCGACAGGGGCTCTGCGCGAGCGGGCCCTCGTCGTTTCACGATGTCGATGGTGAGACCTTCGGCCGATGGCCTGAGCGCGAGCCGCAGCAGCGCGGGGGATGCCTCCTGCGCGGTGGCGAGCGGCCGCACCATGATGAAAAGCGTCTCCGACGACTGCGCGGCCAGATGCAGACGGCGCAGCGACGACGCCTGCGCGTACTGCGCCCAGAAGATCAGCGCGCCGCAACTGCCGGCGCGCAGGATCTGCTCGGCGGACCACAGCGCGTCGGCGGTTTTCGGCGCATTGATCCGCAGCACCTGCTGCAGCGACAGGCCGATGTAGTTGAGCCCGAGGCCGTCCGGCGTATGCGGCGGTTGCACGAAGACGAGCGGACGCTCGCCGACGGCGCTGAGCGCCGGCTGCAACAGCCGCAGTTCGCCGACGCCGGCCTGCTGCACGAGCAGATCGACCAGCGCGCCGAGCGGCCAGCCACCGCCGGGCAACTCCGCCGACAGGGCCGGATAACCGGTATCGACGCTGCGGCCGCGGCCAGCGCCAAGCTGGGACGCCCGCCACAAGGACGGGTGAATGGCTTCCGGTGCTGGCAGGGCGGCTGTCATTTGCGAAAATACCTGTATGGATATACAGTATCCTACATGGTTTTATGAGATAGCGAACAGGCACTTTTTTGGGGGCGGGTTCATGGACATGCGAGTGCGCAAGCCAGCCGGGCATCCGATGCCGGAGATCGCGGCGTTCGTGGCCGAACTGAAAGCGGTGTTCGGCGAGCCGGACATCGATGAAGCGATTCGCCGCGGCAAGGCGGGCGAGCCGACCTTTCATGCGCGGGAAAACGGACGCTCGGCGGGGACGGCGGCGCCGGTTGCGGCGAACGTCTGGCGCGTGGATCGCGCGGTGCGCGACCGCCATTACTGCGAGGGTTGCGACGGCTCCTGCATTGGCAGCGCGAAGTCGTGCCGTCCATAATGGCAGCGGCCCTCAACCCCGGAGAACCCCATGTTGCGCACGTACCTCGGAAGTTGCCATTGCCAATTCGTGAAGTTCGAGGCTCGCATCGATTTCGACGAGGGCACGTCGAAGTGCAATTGCAGCTACTGCAGCAGGCTGCGATTCTGGCACGTGCAGGTTCGCCGGGAAGATTTTCGTCTTCTTTCGGATGAAGCCGCGCTCAGCGAATATCAGGGGCACAATGCGGTCGCGCATCACCCGTTCTGCACACGCTGCGGCGTCCACGTATTCGATCGCATCGATATGCCAAACGGCACAGGGTATCCGTATATCAACGTGAACATCATGTGCCTCGATGAACTCGATCTCGATGCGGCATTGAATGCGCCAGTCACCTATCGCGATGGGCTGCACGACGACTGGGGCAATCCGCCCGCGCAAACACGGCATCTTTGATTGCGCCGGTCAGGGCGCTCTTCGCGGATGGTGGGGAATGTCAGGCTGGTGGGCATCCAGTTGATGGCGTTCGGACGTGAACTGGGCGAACTCGGGCTTGAACCGCGCAGGATCATCGAGCGTGCCGGCATAGAGGGTCACGATGTCCGGCGCATGATGCGGCGTAGCGAATAGCAGGCTGCCGCAATGAGCGCAGAAGTTGCGCGTCGTGGGCATTCCGCTGCCGCCGATCTTCGTATAAGGCCTGACGTCGCCTTTGAACGAAAAGCCGGCGGCTCTCACTACGACGACCGGCAACCCCGCGGAACCTGAAGCGCGCTGACAATCGCGGCAATGGCAGATCAGTTGCGCGAGTGAATCACCGCGAGCTTCGTATTGCACCGCGCCGCACAGGCAGCGCCCCAGCCAGGGTGTCGACATCGATCTTCTCCGGTTCAAATGATCTCGCGGTTTGTTCGGGAGCCTAAGAATAGGTGCGGCGGACCGTAGCTTAGCAGAGCTCGAACGTCGTTCAGCTATCGCATCGAATCAGCGAGCGAAGGGTCCAGGGGCGACGTGTCTTCGCCTGCCGTCGTGGGTGCGCCGCTTTGCGGCGCACCCACGGACCAGCGCTCAAACGCGTTGCGCATAGACGTTGCACCAGCCGTCGGCGGCAACCGATTTGCCCGGGAACATCGGGCACGGTCCGGCGGAGTCGCCCGCTGCGCCAGTGTAGAAACGGCAGTTCGCGCAGGTCTGGCCCGCGTGGTACTTGGGGAACTTCGCGGCGTCGACGCTGCCCGCTTTCGCACGATAGCCGAGCGAGCTGGCCGCGGCGTCGTTTTCATCGACGGCGGGCGGCGCGGCTAACGCGAGCTCGGCGCTGGCGAGCGCGGCACACAGGCCCGCGGCCTGGAGAATGAAGTGTCTGCGGTTGTGAGAGACCATGATGATGCCCTGAGAAAAGAAATGGGTCGTCCATGCCGCATTCGATTGAAGCGGCGTGGCGTCGTAATGCGGTGCGAAGCAACGTGTTAGTGGCGCGGTCCGGCGTTCAGCGGGGTGGTCGAGGATTGCGCGGCTTGCGCGGTCAGCTTCGCGCTACCGGCGTCGTAGCCATTCGTATAGAGCAGGAAGGCCATCAGATCGGCGTACTCCTCGTCGCTCATCTTGCCGGGATGATCCGCGGGCATGTTGGTCGACATGTACTGGTAAATGCCGCCGATCGTCAGATGCGAGTTCGCCGCTGGCGCGAAGGCCGGTCCGATCAACGACGGCGCGGTGTTGCCTTCGAGCTTCTCGCCGTGGCATTTCGCACACGAATCGGCATACAGATGTTCACCGTGGGCGACCTGATCGTGATCGAACGACGGTGTCTCGGTTGTCGCCGCAACCTTGATGAAGCCGCCGGCGGCGGGCATGCCGCCCACGCGCCATAGGTCCGCACGCGGCGACGCCTGGGTCGGGCCGTCGAGATAGCGCGCGAGATTCGCGTGAGTGCTGGCCGCGGTCGCCAAACCGCTCGCGAGGGTGGTTGGCAGCGCCCAGTTGCGCGTGAGCGCTGCGAGCCGGCCATCGCTGCGCAGACGCGTGAGCGCGTCATCGATGCGCTTTTGCAGCGACTGCGTGTCGGGCCCCGACGCGAACACCAGATTCCAGTCGGCATAGGGCGACTCGGCGACGGCGACGTCGAAGTGCTGCTGCGGGTGCGCATGCCGATACGCCACCACGGCCGGGTACCAGACGATCGCGCGCTGGGCGCGCCCTTTCGCGAGGGCGTCGACGGTCAGCGCGGAGGTGGTTTCCAGATCGAAGCGCGCGTTCTTCTGCTGGACCGCGATCAGTTGCGATGGGCTCGACCAGGTGGCGGCAATGGTGATCTTGCCGTCCGGCGCCGCGACGGAGGTGTTGGCCGCATGGGCGCCGCGCAGCGTGACGCTGACGTAACCGGAGTGCAGATAGCTGTCGGAAAAGAGCAGGTGCGAGTCGGAGCCGTCGGCCACGCTCGAACGCGGAAAGCCCGCGATCACGTCGCAGTTGCGCTGCAGCGATGTCGAGAGCTCGCGAGCGGAGATGCCGTCGTCGCCGCCGTCGTCGTCGATGCCGCGCGGCGCGAATGTCGCGGTAATGCCCGCCGCGCTCAACACCGCGCGTGCAACGGACTTGTCCAGCTCGGCCGAAGGGCTGCCGGGCATCGTGCACACGCGGACGCTGGACGACGTCCGCGCGGCCGCCTGGGCGGCAACATGTGCGACGCCGGCGACGAGCGCGCCGGCGAGAGCAAGGTGAGTGAATCGAATGTTCATGATGGTGCGTTCCTGTAATGGCGGGAACACCGCGCCCGCATGGGCTGCGTGCGGGCGCGGAAAGATGCGGCTGCGAAGGCCGGATGGGCAGAACGATGCGGGTGCGGTGGCTGCGCCTAGCTGCGATCGAGCGCGAACACGTACAGCGTGCCGCCGCGCGGAACGTCCTTCGCGACGTCGGCCATCGGGCCGCCCCAGATCGGATTCGCACCGCCGTAGCCCGCGAGCACGGCCACGTATTCCTTGCCGTCGACTTCGAACACGGAAGGTTGCGCGACGATGCCGCTCGCGAGTTGCGGGCTCTCCCACAGCACCTTGCCCGTCGTCACGTCGAACGCGTACAGATGGCCGTCGAGCGAGCCGCTGAAGGCGAGGCCGCTGGCCGTGGTGGCGACGCCACCGTTCCAGGGCATCCTGGTCCAGTGACCCCACAGCTTCTTGCCCGTATTGACATCGATGGCCTGAAGCTCGCCATAACCCTGGCTGCCCGGTTCAGGCTGGATCTCGAAGCCTTCGCCGAGGTAGGGCAGACCCTCCATGTAGCTGACCGACTTGCCGGACAGGCTCATGCACGCATGCAGCGAGGGCACCACCGCGATGTGCCGCTCGGGATCGTAGGAAGTCGACCACCAGTTCTTGCCGCCGAGAAAGCTCGGACAGGTGTTGATCGTCGTGCCGGCCTTGGGAAACCGGCTGGCGTCCTGAACTGGTTTGCCGTCGGCGGTATAGCCCGTCACCGACAGCGCCTTGACGAACGGCTCCGCGTAGATCAGCTTGCCGGTCTTGCGGTCGATCGCGTGGAAGAAGCCGTTGCGGTCGGCATGGATGATGGCGTCATACTGCTTGCCCTTGTAGTTGATGTTGGCAAGAACCGGCGTGTTGACGCCGTCGTAGTCCCACGTGTCGTTACTCGTGTACTGATAGTGCCACTTCAGGTCGCCGTTCTTCGGATCGAGCGCGAGCAGGGAATCGGAGTACAGATTGTCGCCGGGACGCAGCGCGGCGAGCCACGGTCCCGGATTGCCGACGCCCCAGTACAGCGTCCGCGTGGCGGCGTCGTAGGTGCCGGTCAGCCACGCCGCGCCGCCGCCATGTTCCTGCATGCCGTCGGGCCACGTATCGCCGCCCTTGTCGCCGGCATTCGGGATCGTATAGCGCTTCCAGATGATTGAGCCGTCGTCGGGATCGAGTGCGGCGATATAGCCGCGAATCCCATACTCGCCGCCTGATGTACCGACCACGATCGCGCCGTCGAGCGCGAGCGGCGCGAGCGAGAACGCGTAGCCGAGACCCGGTTCGAACATCTGCTTCTTCCACACGACATTGCCGCTCTGCGCGTCGATCGCGGCTACCTCGCCGCTCAGCATGGCCACGTAGACGTTCTTGCCATACAGCGCGACGCCGCGATTCACTACGTCGCAGCATGCGGTCTTGAACGATTCCGCGCCGAGCTTCGGCTCGTATTTCCAGAGCTTCGTGCCGGTCTTGACATCGAATGCATAGACGTTGTCTTTCGGCGTGCTGACGAAAAGATAGCCGCCGTTGACGATCGGGGTTGCTTCGAAGCCTTGCTTGAGTTCCGCGGGGAACTGATAGCTCCAGGCCTCCTTGAGTCCGGCGACATTCGATGCATCGATCTGCTTCAGCGGCGAATGTGACTGGCCGCCATAGCTGCGGTAGTAGGTGAGCCAGCCTGGGTCGCTCTGTGCTTGAGCGAGGCGCTCGTAGGTCACGGCGGGGTAGTCCGGGGCGGCGTGCACCGGAGCCACGTTCAGTGCCATCGCGATCGCGATGCTCGCTCCAAGGACAGCCAGCCGGCCTGCGGCGGGCGAACGGTTCTTCATGGTCGTCTCCTGAGTGTTTGTCGATGCAGTGCCGGCAGAGGCGTCGCCCCTTTGTTCCGTGTCGATCCGGTTGCGGTGCCGTTACTGCAAGTCACATGCCATTTTTGTGGGCGAGTCCGAAAGGGCGGCACGCCTGAAACGTGCGGCGGCACATATCGCGCGTAGAGCGCTCCATGTGTTGCATCCCGGTACAACGCCGGGCGATGGAGTGTTGAGAAACAGGACAGTTGCAGCGCTAGCGCGCATCGCTCGGGTCGAGGGCGACGCCCGGATCGCGGGCGAAGCTGTCGCTGAAATGGATGGCCCGGAGCTTGCTTAAGAGTACGGAGAAAAGTCCGGCAAGGTACCAGGCTTTCCAGGAGGGAGACAATGCGCGATGACGTTCACCGGGCCGTGGCTCAGACTGCCATACGGTCCAACGACTTTCCCGTGCCGGCAATTCAGAAAGCGCACGAACGCTCCGAAACGTTTGGTCTGTGCGCGTCGGCGCGGCCGGAATACGAGGTTCTTTCGAACGCGGGTCTCGTGCTCAAACGCGAGCAGAACCGGGTGTTGTGCGCGCATGCGATGCCGGTGATGGAGTCGCTGCACGAGCAGATCGCCGACACGCAAAGCATGATCGTGCTGACCAATGCCGAAGGGCTGATCCTGCATTCGATCGGCGACGACGACTTCCTCGCGCGCGCGGAGAAAGTCGCGCTGCGGCCCGGCGCGAACTGGGCCGAGGACCGCCAAGGCACCAATGCGATCGGTACGGCGCTGGCCGAGCGCTGCGCGATGGTCGTGCACGGCGACCAGCACTACCTGGCGGCAAACCGCTTCCTGACCTGCTCGAGCGTGCCGATTCTCGATCCGTATGGCGACGCGATCGGGGTGCTCGACGTGACGGGCGACTACCGCAGCTATCATCAGCACACGATGGCGCTCGCCAAAATGTCGGTGCAGATGATCGAGAATCATCTCTTTACGACGACCTTTCACGAAACGCTGCAAGTGTCCTTCCATAGTCGTCCGGAGTTTCTGGGCACGCTGATGGAAGGCATCGTGGCGTTCACGAGCGACGGACGCTTTCTGTCGGCCAATCGCAGTGCCCAGTTCCAGCTCGGCATGTCGCTCGCCGGGCTGCGCGCGCATACGCTGTCGTCGCTGTTCCAGACCACGAGCGCGCAACTGATCGATCGCGCGCGCGTGAGCCTCGACCCGCACCTGATGCTCAACCTGAGCAGCGGCGCGCTCGTCTGCGCGCGCGTGCAGTTCAGGCGGGCGTCGCTGGCCGAGGGCAGCCGCCCGGTCGCCGTGCACGACGGCGCCCGCGCGCTCGCGCGCGAGGAGCCGCCGCAGGCGGCCGCCGGACTCTCGCGTCTGAGCTATCTCGACACGGGTGACCCGCAGGTCGCCGCGGTCATTGCGAAGGTCAGGAGGGTGATCGGCAAGGACATTCCGATCCTGATCAATGGGGAGACCGGCACGGGCAAGGAACTGCTCGCGCAGGCGATCCACAACGATTCGCCGCGCTGCGCCGGGCCGTTCGTGGCGCTCAACTGTGCTTCGATTCCCGAGACGCTGATCGAATCCGAGCTGTTCGGCTACGAGGAGGGCGCATTCACCGGGGCGCGGCGCAAAGGCGCGATCGGCAAGCTGCTGCAGGCAAACGGCGGCACGCTGTTTCTCGACGAGATCGGCGACATGCCGTACTCGCTGCAAGTGCGGCTGCTGCGCGTGCTGCAGGAACGTGTCATCAACCCGCTCGGCTCGACGAGGAGCATTGCGGTGGACGTCGCGATCATCTGCGCGACGCACCGGGACTTGCGCGAGATGATCGCGCAAAACCGCTTCCGCGAGGATCTCTACTACCGGCTCAATGGCCTCGTGGTGCGTCTGCCGCGGCTGCGCGACCGTGCCGACCTCGCGGTCGTGATCCAGAAGATGTTGCTGCGCGAATCGATTGCCAGCGCGAGCGGACGGCCGCTTCACGTCGCACCCGATGTCATGGCGATGTTCGAGCGCTGTCCATGGCCGGGCAACTTCAGGCAGCTTGGCAACCTGCTGCGCACCGCGGCGGCCATGGTCGACGCGGACGGCGAGATCCGGCGCGAGCATTTGCCCGATGACTTCTTCGATGATCTGCGCTGCGGCGTTTCGTCGAGCGGCGCGGCGGATACGCCGGGCTCGGGCAATGCGTTCGCGCCGGAGTGCGCGCGCCTGCAGGACGTGACCGTGTCGGTGATTGCCGCCGCGCTCGCGCGGCATGGCGGCAACGTTTCGGCGGCCGCGCGCGAGCTCGGCGTGTCGCGCAACACGATCTATCGCAAGATGCCCGCGGTCGAGCCGGATCGTGAGGTGGACGACTTCTGAACCCATCGCGCCGCTTTCATCAGCACTTCTGTTTCGCCCACGTGCTGTCACACCGTTGTTGCATCCCGCAGCAGTGGTGCTCCAAAAATCAACACTGCCCATCTCCCGAACGCATCGTATGGCGACGCGTTTGTCCCGCTTACGTCAGCGAATTGACGATGTCGGTGCCCATACCCAGGCGAAGGCTTGTGCGCGAGCCAAACGAGCCTCGCGTGGCGACATCGGCATGTCCTTTGCTTTGAAGGGAACGGCCGCGCATCGAGTGCGGTTCTTCCGTCCCATCGCAAACAAGGAGACATGCCATGCAATGGATCACTCCGTCGTACGCCGAGGTGCGTTTCGGCTTTGAAGTCACGATGTATATCGCCAATCGCTGAGCGGGCTGCGGCATGCCGCCCGCAGTGCCGTAGTGGCGCCGCGGGCGGCGCTCGCCACGCCGGGCACGCCCGAGGCGCAGCAGCGCGCGCTCGATATCCTGCGGTTCAAACTCGATATTCTCTGGTCGATCCTCGATGCGGTCGAAAAGGCCTGCCCCCTATGAACACGCGTGACGCGGATAGCGGCGTGCCACTGCGCCCCCGCCTGCGGAGCGTCTTCCGCCTGCAGTGGGAAGCGGCGCAGGACGCCTACGTGCTGCTCTATCCCGAAGGGATGGTGAAGCTCAACACCAGCGCCGGCGCGATCCTCGCGCGTTGCGACGGAGAACACGAGCTCGACGACATCATCGGCGAACTCGAACGGCTTTTCGGCACGTCTGAACTTGCACCCGACGTCTATCGCTTTCTCGATCACGCGCGGCTGCGCGGCTGGCTAGCCTGAGATGGCCCACGACCATCCCGGTCCTTCCGTGCGTGTGCGGCGGCTCCTCGTGCCACGCCAGCGTCTCGAATAGCGGCTCGACTGCTTCCTCGTACGCGCTTCGGGCACGGTGCCGGGCCCCTCAGCGAAGGTCCATCCGTGCTCGAGCATCAGCCAGTGGATCACCGACATACTGACCATCTCGTTCAAGCCCTCGAGCGCCCGCACGATCAACGCACGATGTGCCCCGGGGGCAAGCCAGGCTGACGTATGGCAATTTCCACAACACATTGGCGCCGGTGAGGACACCGGCGACCATGGATCATGAAGTAAGCGGAGGAAGGCGCGTCGAATGCCGACGCGACCGTCAAAGACGGCGCGCGTGCTTCGCCGATCTGACGCTCATTGCCCGCGGATGATGTTTGCGAGCCGATTGCCGCGCGTCGGCAAACATTTTGCGAACGTTGCACAATACGGCTTGGGGAAACCAGCCGGAATCGGCCAGTCGTTGGCCGCCACGCCCGGCCGCCATCAATCCGCCATTAGCCAGTCAATCATGCCAACAGCAGAGGTTGAGAGTCTGCCCAGTCAACTGCCGGGAATGCTGCCGCGATTATGGGCGTTCTCGCTGCGCCTGTGCGGCAACCAGCACGACGCCGAGGATCTCGTCCAGCGGGCCTGTGTCCGCGGACTCGAGCGCGCCCATCAATTGCAGCCAGGCACTTCTCCTCTGAGCTGGATGTTCTCGATCGTTCATTCCACCTGGATCAACGAGCTGAGAGCGCGCAACGTGCGCAACCGCTCGAGCATGGAATGGGACGACGATTTTCTGCAGACCGTTGCTGATCCCGATGCGCGCACGCCGGAAGAGAACCTGCTGAACGGCGAGATCATCGCGGCCGTCAACCGTCTGCCCGAGGCACAACGGATCGTCATGCTACTCGTGGCCGTCGAGGGCCTGAGTTACGCCGAGGCTGCCGAGGCGCTCGGCGTGCCGATCGGCACGATCATGAGTCGCCTGTCCCGCGCGCGGCAGACCATTGGGGCGCAATTCGGCAATCGTGAAGCCACGGCGGCGCGCTCATCCAGCAGCGAGCGAGAAGTGTGATGACGATCGACGACACCACCCTGTTAGCGTACGTCGACGGAGAATTACCGCCGGACGAACGCGCACATGTCGAGAGCGCGATCGGCAAGTCGGACGACGTGGCATCGCGCCTGTCGATACTGCGGGCCTCGCAATTGCCGTACGCGGAAGCGTTCAGCCAGCAGGCGTTGCCGCCGGTGCCAGAGACATTGCGCCGCAACGTCGACGAACTGATTCGACAGCATCTGGCAGGTGCGTCGGCACAAGGCGCGGTCAATGCCGCCGACGCAATCGATACCGCGACCAGCGGTGAGTCATCGATCCCGTCCGGTGGCAATGTGCATCGGCTGAAGCCGCGCGCATCATTGCCGTGGCTGGCGGCGGCGTTCGTCGCGGGCGTGTTCTCCTGCGGCATCGCGTTCCGTCTGTTGCCGCAACTGACCGGTGGCGGCGCCATCACGACGGCATCGAATGATCCGGGCGTGTCGCCGTGGATCGCTGCGGCGGCCGGCTATCAGCAGCTTTACACACGCGACACCGTCGCCTCGTTGCAACCCGACATGCGCGCGACCGCCGCCACCGCCGCCGATATTCGTCAATACGACAATCTGGCGTTGCAGATTCCCGACCTGCGCAGTCAAGGGCTCTCGTTCAAGCGCGTGCAGCGCCTGAGATTTCGTGGCAAACCGCTCGTGCAGATCGTCTACCTGCCGGAGCATGGCGGCCCCGTCGCGTTATGCGTGCTGAAAGAAGCGAAGGCCGACGCGGCGCCCGCGCGCGATCGCGTCGGCGGCATGGACGTGGTGGCGTGGCGGCGCGGCCAACTCGGTTATGCGCTGATCGGCGAGCACGGCGGCGTCGATCTCGAAGCACTCGGCAAACGCCTTTACGGCGGCGAGGTGTCGACCACCATCGGCCGCACGGACGCGCATGACGATGCCCGGTCGGGCTGATCACCAGCGAGGCCATGGCTTGCTGCTGCGCTGGCTCGCGGTTTTCGCGGCGCCTATGTTACTGCTGGCGCTGTTCGTCTGGTGCGCCGGATGGTTCCCGCCGCGCCTGACTTCGCAGCGGATCGTCGATGCATTCGAAGCGACGACGACGCCGCACCCGGGCTTCCGGCGCAACCACGCGAAGGGCATCTGCATCACCGGACACTTCGACAGCAACGGCAACGGCGCGTCGGTATCGCGCGCAAGCGTGTTCGAACGCGGCAGCTACGCCGTCGTCGGGCGACTGTCGAGGCCCGGCGGCAATCCGCAACAAGACGACGGCGAAGCCCTGGTGCGCAGCTTCGCGTTGCTGATCGCGCTGCCGCACGGCGAGCAATGGCGTCTCGCGATGAATTCGACGCCGATTTTCGCGGTGCGCACGCCGCAGGCGCTATTCGAACAGCTTCAGGCGGAAGCGCTGGATCCGCACACCGGTCAGGCGAACCCCGCAAAAATGCAGGCGTTTCTCGACGGCCATCCTGAGGCCCGCGCGTTTCTCGAATGGGTCCGCTTGCACCCGCCATCGTCCCGCTTCGACAACGCGGCCTATTTCGGTATCAGTTCGTTCCAGACCACCGATGCGCAGGGCGCGAAGCGTTTCGTGCGTTGGGAGGTGGTGCCGGACAGTCCCTGGCGTCCTGTCGAAGCACGCGCGCAAAGCGATCCAGATTTTCTGTCGCACGCTCTGATGACGCAACTCGCGAAGGGGCCATTGCGCTGGCATCTGGTGCTGAACGTCGCGATGCCCGGCGATCCGATCGACGACTCGACGCGGCAATGGGTCGACTCACCGCAACGCGAGCGGGTCGACGTGGGCACGATCGTCATCGATCGCGCGCAGGCGCAGATCGACGGTCCCTGTCGCGACATCACGTTCGATCCGACCATCCTGCCCGATGGCATCGCGCCATCCGCCGATCCGTTGCTGGCCGCGCGGTCGTCGACGTATAGCGTATCGTTCAATCGCCGAACTCGGGAGGAGGCCGTTGCCGGATCGAATGGTCATTGAATGTCGTCTCTACCGCGAGGTGTCGGGAGCGACGCCTGAGAAAACGGTTGGCAATAGCAAGTCCTGGCCGGTGATCCACGCTTCATCCGCGCGCTGCGTACGACCTGCGAACAACGCGCAACTACGGTTATCATGGGACTTTGATGACGAACGGGCGGTGCCCGCCCCGCGCGTTGCAGGCGAATGCTGATCGTGCTCAACTTCCTTTAAGCCTATCGTCCTATGAGACCCGACGACAGTAAATTGATCGCGTATGTCGATGGCGAACTTGACCCGTCCGAGGCGGCATCGATCGAAAAGGAACTCGCCGTTTCGCCTGAGTTGCAGGAAAGCGTCGATTTGCTGCGCGCGTCGCAGCTCCCTTATCGCGAGGCGTTTGCAACGCAGAAGCTACCGCCTTTACCGGGCGAATTGCAGCGCCGTATCGAAGCAATGGCGAGCGCCGCACGGCGCGACGAATCGAATCACGCATCCCATCAGCCGATACCCGCAAGAAAGCCGCAGGCGCGGCTGTGGCTTGCCGCGGCATTTGTCGCCGGCGCGTTTTGCGCGGGCCTCGCGATGCGGCTCGGACCTGCATGGCTGGGCGTGCCCGGCAGTGGCGGCGCAATTGTCGCGTCGAACGACGCGGCGTCGTGGATCCATGCAGCGGTGGGCTATCAACGGCTCTATACACGCGATACCGTTGCCGACATCACGCCCGACCTCGGCGCGTCGGCGAAGACCGTCACGGCGATCCGGTACGTCGACGGCATTGCATTGCGGGTACCGGATTTGCGGGAGGCGGGGCTGTCGTTCAAGGCAGTCGCGCGCCTGCGCTTCAACGACAAGCCGCTGGTCCAGATCGTCTATCTGCCCGACCACGGCGCGCCGGTTGCGCTGTGTGTGATGAAGGACGCGCGACCGGACCAGGCGATCGCGCAACAGCAGTTGAACGGCATGACCGTCGTATCGTGGCGGCAGAACGATCTTGCCTATGCGCTGATCGGCAAACCGGACTCAACCGATCTCCAGTCGATCGCACAGCGGATCTCGAACAGCAGCGTGGACGCGTTGTTCGCGCTTAACGATGCGCCCGATGCGAAGCCGAGGGATGCGCGTACATGAGCGCGGCGCGATCTGATCGCAGTGCGGGCCATTCCGCGTGACGGCGTCTGGAGTCAAGTTCTGCCGGTTTTTTGCGTGACGGGGTATGACAGGGGAGTCGTAGTGAAACGAAACGATGACCTCGCTGGTCGTTGTTTCGCTCTATTCAGTAAACGGCGACCCGTGAGCCGCGATTCGTAATCGAGGTCATAGCCACAAACGATTGGTCGCAACAGTGGTTTTTGGATAAAGATGCCCTGCGCACGCGTTCGGTCAAAATCGAAATGGAGCGGCGCTGCCTTTGGCAATTCTGCAAGTATCCGCGTTTAAGCCGTTGACGAACTCCATGCAACGGTCCGAGATAAAGAGGTGGCGTCAGATCCGCCAAACCTCTGCTCGGCGAAGAGACCAATCAACCGGTCCAGAGCAATTCTGTCTGGCCTTGTTCCTGATGTGATCGATGTTAGGCCCTGGTTCGACGTGACCCTCAAGCGGCACGTCGAGCCGTCGTTCAAGGGCTCTACTCGAAATTGGCCACTCAACCATGTCCACCACTGTCGTTGAGAGTTTGCCGGACCTTCTACCCGGAATGCTGCCCAGATTGTGGGCTTTCTCGTTGCGCCTGTCCGGCAATCGGCACGACGCCGAAGACCTGCTGCAACGTTCGTGCGTACGCGGACTCGAACGGGCGCATCAACTGCAGCCCGGCACGGCACCGCTCAGCTGGATGTTCTCGATCATCCATTCCACGTGGCTCAACGAATTGCGGGCACGCAGCGTACGAGGCCGGGCGAGTGTCGAGTGGGATGACGCATTGCTAGCCGTCTCCGATCCTGCCGCGCGTTCCCCCGAAGATGTGCTGCTGAGCCGTGAGATCATCGCCGCCGTCGGGCGCTTGCCCGAGGCTCAGCGCGTGGTGATGCTGCTCGTCGCGTTCGAAGGATTGAGTTACGCCGAAGCCGCGCACGTGCTCGATGTTCCGATCGGCACGATCATGAGCCGCCTGTCGCGCGCGCGGCAAAGCATTGGCGCGCGCTTCGACAGCGGCGCGGGACCGGCCGCACGTTCGGCTCCACCTCGGGTCGAAGTCGGGTGATGACGATCGACGACGCCGACCCGCTTGCTTATGTCGATCGTACGTTGGCTCACGCGCGCGTGGCCGACATAAAGCGAGCGATGCACGAGTCCGTCGATATTGCGAATCGCGTGATATGGCTGATGGCATCGAAGTTTCCATAACTGAGATCGTTGGCCGGCAAAGCTTGCCCGCATTGCCCGTAGCGCTGCGGTTACGGATCGATCGCCTGATCGCGGCCGCCTGACGATCGATCGGCGGCGCGAGCCGGGAGACTCAGGGTGGCGGGTCGTCGAAGGCACGCAAAAAAGCCTCGCGATCCACCGACGCCGGCAGTGCGTCGGCCAGTCGCGCACGGAAGGTCGCTGCGTCCGCGCCACGCGCGGCCCGCTCGGCGATCACGTGTGCGAACGGTCCGACGTGCGATGCGAGCCGCCGCGCAGCGGCCTCGACGTGCTCGGCATCGAGCGGCACGCACGCCGCGGATGTCGATTCGATGGGCAGCGTGCTGCGCTTCGAGTCATCGCCCGAAGCGATCACGTGCTGCTTGAGCAGCGTATCGAACTCACGACGAGCGGCGTCGTTGGACAAATGGCGCGCAAGCTGAGCCGCCAGTGTTTGCGAGTCGGTCGCATGCGACGCGGCGCGCCGCACGAGCAGCGAGGCAATGGGGCCGACGTGGCTGGCGAGCCGTTGCTCCAGCTGGGCCAGAAACTCGGGTGGCCAGTCTGGTCTGGCAGCCCCCGCCGGTGGCGCAAGCGTCTGACGGAACGGCTGCGCGCGCACGACGGTATGGTCGGGATCGAGCCGCGCCATGAATGAGTCGTGCAGCGTCGACAAGGCGTTGCGCCAGCTTTGCGCGGACGCATAGCGGTCGTCTGGCCGTTTGGCGAGCGCCTTCAGCACCATGGCATCGAGTTCGGCGGGCAGGCTTGTGACATGCGTCGATGGGGGCGGCGGCATCTCGTTCATCACCTGATGCATCACGGCGGCTGGCGCGCCGCTAAACGGGCATTGCCCGCTCAGCATCTCGTACAGAACGACGCCGGCGGAAAACAGGTCGCTGCGTGCGTCGATCTCCGCGCCTGCATACTGCTCCGGCGACATGTAGCTTGGCGTGCCGATCATCATGCCGGCCTGCGTCAGGCGTCCTGTATCGAGCTGTGCGATGCCGAAGTCGGTCACCTTGCATTCGCCGCGCGGCGCGATCAGCAGGTTGGCGGGCTTGATGTCGCGATGGATCACGCCGAGTTCGTGCGCATAAGCGAGTGCGTCGAGCAGTTGCGCGAACCACGTGAGCGCATCGAGCAAAGGCATCATGCTGCCATCGCGGGCGTGCTGCGCGAGCCGTTGCGCGAGGTTCTCGCCGCGTACGTATTCGAGCGCGATGAACGCGACGCCTTGCGCCTCGCCATAGTCGAACACGCCGACGATGTGCGGATGCACGAGACGGCCGGCAGCGCGCGCTTCGTTGAGAAAGCGTGCGGTCAGCTCCGCACCGGATGGCTCCGCCGTGCCTTGTCCGTCGTTCAGTGACGGTGTGCGAATCGTTTTCAGTGCTACCTCGCGCTGGATATGCGGATCGGTCGCGAGATAGACCGTGCCCATCGCGCCGCGACCGAGCACCCGTTCGACCCGATAGCGGCCGATCTGTCGCGGAGTCGCGCCGGTTTGGGAAGTCATGGAGTCGTCCACGATGTGTGCGGCACGCTTACTCGTGGCGCTCTTCGATCATCTCGAACGCTGCGACGAGGCTCGTGCGCATCCGTCCGAACGACACCGCGAGCGACGCTATTTCATCGCTGCCGCCGGCCGGCAGTTCGACGTCGCCGAGTTTGCCGAGACTCACTTCGTCCGCGGCGCGCGACAACATCTGCAAACGCCGCGTGACGAGGAAGTGCACCATCGCGTTCAGCACGACGAGCACCACCGCGAATACAGCGGTCAGTGAGACCATCAGGCTGCGCCATACCGCACGGCCGCGCGCGATCGACTCCGACATCGGCACCGACACGAACTCTGCGCCGATCACGTCGTTCATGGTCCAGCCGAAACCATTGGCCGGCCCGTACTTGTCGATCATCGTGCGCGGCGCCGCGGACGGCGTGCTGTGACATTGCATGCACGCGGCGTCGGTAATGCGGCTCGGATGGGCGAGAAACAGCAACTGCTCGCCGCCCGGCGTATGACGCTGTCCGGTGGCCTGTTTCAATTCCGGATGGTCGTGCAGATGGGCGATCACTTCGCTTTCCCAGTCGCTTGGCCGGTCGCGCGGGTTGGTCGGATTGAGCATCGCCGACTTGTACGAGAAGTTCGGAAACACGCTCTGCAACGAGTTCAGCATTTCGATCGCCGAGTACGCCGGCACCGACTCGGGCACGAACGAATATTTGATCTGTGTCGCGAGCAGCGGCGTGATGTGTTGCGCCGTGTAGTCCTGCATCGCGCTGGCGGCGTTCAGAAGCACGTCCGCATCGTGACGGGTTTCGTCGAGCGCCTGCTGTTGCAACACACGATCCGCGACGAATCCGATGGCGGTCAGTCCGATCGCGAAGATCGCGATGAACACGAGATTGAACTTGATGGCGAGTGACAGCTTCATGGGCGAACCGGGGCGGATGGGTAAGCGGAACGGTAAGCGGAACGGTAAGCGGAACCGTAGACGGAACCGGTCTGGATTGCGGGGCTCCGTATCACGGCACGCGGTGGCGGCGGAAAGACCAGCGCACGCCAGTCCGGCAAATCGCGAATGCGCTGCACGACTGCGCGGCGAAACGCGCGATCGGTCAGGCGCGCGCGAAAGCGCGAAGTGAAGCGCGTCGATGGATCCCTGCGCGCCGCGAGTTCGCTGTCGAGCCAGTCCGATACGTCGTCGTAAGCGACCGGTCGGATGCTGCCCGGCGGCTCGTTGCGTGGATGGGCCGGCATCGGCAGCACACGCAACGCGTCGCGGAATGTAACGGGCATCGCGGCGACGAAAGCGGGATCAGGGCCTGCTGTCACGGCAATCGTGTCGCTCGCGGCGGGATGCATGGCGAAGCGAGGCGCATCGAGCTTGAGCGGCGCAACATTGCCGTGCGAAGCGCCGATGCCGAGAATGCTGGCCGCGCCGCTCTCACAGAACACTGCGTCGGTGTCCTGGACGTTGGCGTTCCGCTCATTGCCACTCCGATAATTCGTAGCCGTTGCCGCGATGACCAGCACGGCATTGTCCGCGGGCGTGAATCGCGTGCGCGCGGTTTCGATCACAGGCGCGGCGCAATTCGCCGTGTTTGCGTCGCACGCGTGCAGCACCTTCAGCCAGCCGCCGAGCACCGCGATATGCGCGTCGCGCATCAGCATCACGCGAGTGCCATGACCCAGCGCGACGCTATTGCCCGCGTCGTCCTGGATCTGCACGCCTGCGCTCGTCGGCGTTTCGACCATATCGTCAAGCGCAAAGCGCTGCCCGACATCTGCCTGATAACGCCCCGTCTCATGAATGACGGTGACGGGCGCATCGGCCTGCACGAGCGTCCACGCCGCATTGGCATAGGGTGCGAGCAGCAGCAAGGCGAACGGTACAGACCGCTTGAAAAGTCCGAAGATCATTCAGATGAGCCTGGTTGAGCGTTTCAATTGGCGAAGCGCGGTGAAGACGGCGCGTTATATCGCGCGAGTATCAACAGAACAGCCGGCTCGCGGGTTTATTCCAGGGTTTCGATGATCACAAACCCGCCTTCGCGTGTCCCATATGGTGAGCCTGTCTCTGCGTGACGCACGCACGAAAAGATCCAGTCCACGACACAACGGAATATCTGCCCGGGTGGGCTGTTCTGATTTGCGCAGACAGCGGCGAGTGCGATCTGGAACATGAACGCAACAGCTTCGACAGACATGGAATAGATCGCGATGCTGCGCTGTTCTGGGTGCATGGGCGACGCGTCTGCAACGCGGCAAGTCGAGTGCAGGCTCGTGAGACGCATCGCCGGATTCACGAAACCCTACGGATACCAGAGGAAATCAGCGCATGGCAACGAGACAGAGCAGTCAGAAATTCATCGCGCGCAATCGCGCGCCACGCGTACAGATCGAGTACGACGTGGAGCTGTACGGCGCGCAGAAAAAAGTGCAGATCCCGTTCGTGATGGGTGTGATGTCGGATCTGTCAGGCGCCAATGCCGGCGATCTTCCGCCGCTCGAAGCGCGCAAGGCGGTGGAAGTGGACGTCGATAACTTCGACAGCCGCATGCAGTCGATGAGGCCGCGGGTGAACTTCAGCGTGCCCAACACGCTGACGGGCGAAGGCAATCTGGCGGTCGATATCACCTTCGAAGGCATGGACGATTTTTCGCCCGCCGAAGTGGCGCGCAAGGTCGACTCGCTCGCGAAGCTGCTCGAGGCGCGCACGCAGCTCGCCAACCTCGGCACTTATCTCGATGGCAAGTCGGGCGCGGAGAAGCTGATCGCGCAGGCGATCAAGGATCCCGCCTTGCTGCAATCGCTGGGCGCGGCGCCGAAAGCCGCCGACACCGAACCCGCACAGGAGTGAGCGCGATCATGGAAAGCCAGAATCAGATCGAGCAAGGCGTCGAGGACTCATTGAGCGGCGCCGATGATTTCGCCGCGCTGCTCAACAGGGAGTTCAAGCCGAAGAACGAGCGCGCGAAGCAGGAAGTCGAATCGGCCGTGCGCACGCTCGCTGCACAGGTGCTGCAGGATTCGCACATCGTTTCGGATGACGTGACGCAAACCATCAACGCGTATGTCGCCGAGATCGACCGCAAGCTCAGCGAGCAGTTGAACCAGATCATGCACCACGCGGACTTTCAGAAGCTGGAAGGCGCGTGGCGAGGGCTGCACCATCTCGTTACCAACACCGAAACGGATCCGATGCTGAAGATCCGGGTGCTGAACATATCGAAGAAGGAACTCGCAAAAAATCTCAAGCGCTTCAAGGGCGTTGCATGGGACCAGAGCCCTGTGTTCAAGCGCATCTATGAAGAAGAATATGGTCAGCTGGGCGGCGAACCGTATGGCTGCCTCATCGGCGATTACTACTTCGATCACGGTCCGCAGGATGTCGAACTGCTACGCGGCATTTCGCAGGTCGCCGCCGCCGCGCATGCGCCGTTCATCTCGGCGGCGGATTCGACGTTGCTCGGCATGGAAGGCTGGAACGAGCTGGCCAATCCGCGCGATCTGTCGATGATCTTCACGACGCCGGACTACGCGGGCTGGCGTTCGCTTCGCGAAATGGACGACGCCCGCTATCTCGCGCTGACGATGCCGCGCACGCTTGCACGCCTGCCGTACGGCGCGAAGACCGACCCAGTCGACGGGTTCGACTTCGAAGAAGACACCGAAGGCGCGGATTCATCGAAGTACACATGGCAGAACGCTGCGTATGCGATGGCGGTGAACATCAACCGTTCGTTCAAGTACTACGGATGGTGCACGCGGATTCGCGGCGTCGAGTCGGGAGGAGCGGTCGACAGTCTGCCGGTGCATACCTTCCCGAGCGACGACGGTGGCGTCGACATGAAGTGCCCGACCGAGATCGCGATCACCGATCGGCGCTCGGCCGAACTCGACAAGATGGGGTTGATGCCGCTCGTGCATCGCAAGAATTCGGACATCGCGGCATTCATCGGCGCGCAATCGGTCGCGAAGCCGGAAGAGTACGACGATCCGGCCGCCACGGCGAATTCGAATCTGTCGGCACGTTTGCCATACATGTTCGCGTGCTGCCGTTTCGCGCACTACCTCAAATGCATCGTGCGCGACAAGATCGGCTCATTCAGCACGCGCGAGCAGATGGAGAGCTGGCTGTCGAACTGGGTCATGAATTATGTCGATGGCGATCCGGTGAATTCCAGCGAGGAAACCAAGGCCCGCAAGCCGCTCGCTGCCGCGCAAGTCGTCGTCGAGGACGTCGAAGGCAATCCCGGCTACTACACGTCGAAGTTCTTCCTGAAGCCGCACTACCAGCTCGAAGGACTCACCGTATCGCTGCGGCTCGTATCGCGACTGCCTTCCGCGCAGGCGGCCTGAGGCTTCCGCTGCATCTCACCTTGCAGGTAATCGTCCGGAGCGGCAGCGTTCCGGTCCTGATCGTTCGTCGCTACGGCGAGCGCACTCTTTGGCTCACAAATAGAGGTCACTATGGCATTCGACATGCACCTGAAATTCGGCTCCGGAGCGGTCACGATCCAGGGCGCTTCCAATCACTCGAAGCACAAGAACCAGGTTCCGATCATCGCGTGGTCGTGGGGCGCCAGCAATACCGGCAATCTGCACACGGGTGCGGGCTATGCATCGGGCGGCAAGGCCAACATTCAGGACATCACCGTCACGAAGTACATCGACAGTTGCTCGAACGCGTTGCTAAACGCTTGCTGCACGGGCGCGCGCGTCGACAACGCCTATCTGTACGTCACCAACGCAACGGGTCAGCAGACCGACTTCCTGACCATCGAGCTGAGCGAAGGGGTGCTGGTCACGTCGGTATCCACGGGCGGCAGCGGTGGCGACGAACGACTCACCGAGAACATCACGTTGCATTTCGGGAAGTTCAAGTACTCGTTCCAGCCGCAGGACGATGAAGGCAAGGCAAACGGCGGCACCAAGGATTTCACATTCGATATCCAGCAGGTCACCAAGCAGTAAGCAGGCGGCGATACCGGTCTTTTCGCCCGCTTTCTTTCATTGAATGGAGCACATCCAGTGACACTTTCTTCAGTCGATGTCAAACCTGAAAAGCTGCTCGCGGACGGTCACTTGAACGACGCGTTGCAAGCGTTGGCCGCGAAAGTGAAAAACTCGCCGGCGGACGCGACGCTGCGCGTGTTTCTGTTTCAGTTGCTTGCGTTGCGGGGTGACTGGGAGCGTGCCGGAACCCAGTTGACCGCGGCGGGCGAACTGGAACGACAAAACGCGTTGATGGTCGCCGCCTACCGCGCGGCACTGGTCGGCGAACGCGAACGCGAAGCCGTGCTGGCCGCCCTGCGTAACCCGGCAACGGTCGGCGAGCGGTCGGAATGGGAGCGCTTGCTGTTGCAGTCGCTGCAACAACTGTGCGGCGGACGGATCGCCGAAGCGCTCGCATTGCGCGCGCGAGTCTTCGACGAAGCGGAAACCGTGCGCGGCAGCATCGACGGCGTGCCGTTCAAATGGATCGCCGACGCAGACCCGCGTTTCGGGCCGTGCCTCGAAGTGATCCTGAAGGACAGCTATGCGTGGGTGCCGTTCTCGCGCGTCGCTGCGCTGTCTTTCGATGCGCCCACTGATCTGCGTGACAAGATCTGGGCGCCGGTGCGAATCACCTGGAAGAGCGGTGATGAGGCGATCGGCTTCGTGCCTTGCCGCTATTGCGGCAGCGAGCGAGGTGAAGACGTCGCGCTCGCGCTGGCAAAGCGTACGGCGTGGACCGATCTCGGCGACGGCTGTTTCATCGGCGTTGGTCAGCGCATGCTGATCACCGACGTCGACGAATATCCTTTGCTCGACGTGCGCTCGATCACGTTCGAAACAGCTTGAGGGGGCGCACGTCATGGCAGAACTGATGCCCCAGGAGCGTCTGCAGCCGTCGCTGCTCGATCGTCTCACCGATTTCGATCCTGCGCAGCGCGAGGAGAGCCGGGAGCAGCGCGTCATTACGGCCGCGCGTTTGCGCGAATACGTGACACGCGATATCGCGTGGCTGCTCAACTGCACGCGGCACTGGAGCAGCGACGAGCTGACCGGATTCGCGCAGGTGGGTAATTCCGTACTGAATTTCGGTATCCCCGATCTTGCGGGTGCGGCATTGTCGGGTATCGATGCCGAGCTGTTGCAGGACCGGATCCGTTCGGCGCTGCTCGACTTCGAACCACGCCTGATCGCCAGCACTGTTCAGGTGAGCGTCGAGGTCGACGAAGCGCGCATGGGCAGCCGTTCGCTGCGTTTCCTGATCGAAGCCGACATGTGGGCGAACCCGATGCCGCTTTCTCTCTATCTTCGCACCGACGTCGATCTCGAGACCGGCGAGTTTCACGTGTCGCAACGCTTCGGCTGATCGTCATGGACCCACGACACTTGCGCTACTACAACCGTGAGCTGCAACACGTCCGCGAGATGGGAGCGGAGTTTGCGAGCGAGTATCCGAAGATCGCCGGCCGTCTCGGGATGGAAGGTCTCGATTGCGCCGACCCGTACGTCGAACGGTTGCTCGAAGGCTTCGCGTTTCTGGCGGCGCGCGTGCAAATGAAGCTTGATGCGCAGTATCCGGTGTTCACGCAGCATCTTCTGGAGATGATCTACCCGCATTACCTGACGCCGATTCCATCGATGGCGGTCGTGCAGTTGTATCCGGATCAAGCCGAAGACCTTCCTGCCACCGGACACGCGGTCGCGCGGCACACGGTGTTGCGCGGTCTCACCGGCTTCGGCGAGCGCACGGCGTGCGAATACCGCACCGCGCACGACGTGACGCTGTGGCCGCTCGCGATCACCGAGGCGAGATACCTGGACACACCCGCGGCGCTTGCCGCCGCTGACCTCGTGCCGCCGCCGTCGAAAGCAGGGCAGGTCCGCGCGGGTTTGCGCCTGAAGTTCGCAACGCTTTCCGGCGTGGCGGCGAACACGCTCGCGCTCGACAGCCTGCCGGTTTATCTCGCCGGCGCCGACGATCTGCCGCGATGGCTCTACGAGCAGCTGATGGCCAACCGCATCGGCTATACGGTGCGCGCAACCGCGCCGGATGGGCAAACCATCGAGACACAGCATGACGCGTCGGCGCTACGCGCCAAAGGCTTCGACGAAGAGGACGCGATACTGCCCTACGGTGGCCGTTCGTTCAGCGGTTACCGGCTGTTGCAGGAGTATTTCGCGTGTCCGGAGCGTTTCCTGTTTGCCGAGTTTACGGAGCTGCGCTCGCTGCTCGCACGTTCGCGGGGCAACGAGTTCGAGATCGTGGTGTGGCTCGAGCGCAGCGTGACGCGCCTGCACAACGCGATCGATGCAGGCAACTTCCGCCTGTTCTGCGCGCCGGCAATCAATCTGTTCGAGCGCCGCGCGGACCGTATTCATCTGCAGCAGGGCGACACCGAGTACCACGTGCTCGGCGACCACACCCGGCCGATGGATTTCGAGGTGCATAGCGTGCTGGAAGTGCAGGGCTACGGCGATCGCCAGGAGCCGGAGCAAAGCTTCCTGCCGTTCTATGACAGCACCGCTCGCACATGGCACGGCGGGCAGGCGGCCTTCTACACGCTGCGCCGCGAGCCGCGGCTGATCTCGAGCCGCCAGAAGCAACGTGGCGCACGCTCGAGCTACGTCGGCAGCGAAACGTTTATCGCACTCGTGGATGCCAACGACGCGCCCTATGCGACCACGCTGCGCCAGTTAGGACTGCGGCTGCTGTGCACGAATCGCGATTTGCCGCTGCATATGCCGGTGGGCAAGTCGTACACCGATTTCACGCTCGATACCGACGCGCCCGTGGCGTCGATCCGCTGCGTGGCTGGACCGACCCGGCCACGCGCGCCGACCGCGACCGGCGAATCCGCGTGGCGGCTCATCAGCCACCTGCAGTTGAACTATCTGTCACTGCTCGACGAGGAAGGCGAAACGGGCGCGGCGGCGCTGCGCGAAATGCTCGGCCTGTATCACGACGAGTTCGACGCCGCGACGCGACGGCAGATCGAAGGCATCAAGCATGTCGCGGCGAAGCCCATCACGCGTCGCGTGCCGGTGCCCGGGCCGATCACGTATGGCCGCGGGCTCGAGATCACGCTGAGCTGCGACGATGCCGCTTTTGAAGGCAGCGGCGCATTTCTGCTCGCGTCGGTATTGCAGCATTTCTTTGCGCGCTATGTCTCGCTGAATTCGTTCGCCGAGACGGTGTTGCGCACGCTCGAACGAAACGAGGTGGCCCGATGGCCCGCGAATCCCGGCAAGCGCCCGATCCTGTAGTGCTCGAAGCCGCGTTGCGCGCGAGCCCGGAAGATTTCGAGTTCTTCGAGGCAATGCGCCGTCTCGAATGCGCGTATCCGGAACGGCCGCGGTTCGGTCATTCGACCAGGCCGGCCGAAGATCCTGTGCGTCTCGCCCATGCCGCGGCACTGGAATTTCCGTCGCGCAGCATCGCGCGCTTCGAGGCGGGAAAGGCCGGCCGGCCGGCGCGGCTGGTTGGGCTGTTTCTCGGTTTGTTCGGACCGAACGGGCCGCTGCCGTTGCACCTCACCGAATACGCCGTCGATCGGGAGCGGAACGCGAAAGACCCGACGTTCGTCGCGTTTGCCGACGTGTTTCATCACCGGATGCTGAGCCTCTTCTATCGCGCGTGGGCCGATGCGCAGCCCACCGTGCAGCTGGACCGTCCGGAACAGGATCGGTTTCGCACCTATGTCGGCGCGCTGATCGGCATCGCCACGCCGCACCTCGACGGACGCGACGCACTGCCCGATCAGTACAAGCGCTTTTTCGCCGGGCGTCTGGTGCCGCAAGCGCGCAATGCCGAAGGACTCAGGCGTTTTCTCGAGCACTTCTTCGGTGTGCCGGTGCGTGTGCTCGAGTTCGTCGCCGGGTGGATGCAATTGCCTCGGGACGCGCGTTTGCATATCGGCAAGAGCATGGCCTCGATGGGCCGCGACGCATTGCTCGGCACGCATGTGCGCGGCGCGCAGCAGCGCTTCCGGCTGCGTGTCGGGCCGCTGACCCGCAACGAGTTCAACCGTTTTTTGCCGGGCGGCGACACGCTCCTGCAACTGGTGGCGGCGGTCAAGTTGTATGTGGGCGAAGAGAAGGGCTGGGACGTGCAGCTCGTGCTGAAGAAAGAAGAAGTGCCGCTGACGCATCTGGGTCAGGCGGCCCGCATGGGCTTCAACACGTGGATGGGCCGCTATCCGCAGCACAACGATGCCGACCAGGTCGTGTTGAGCCCGGCCGAGTGAAGTCCGGCGTACGCATGTCCGGGCATCTTTCAACTGAACTGGCGACTGCTTCGCGGCCGCCTCTGCTCATACAGGATTGGAATCATGGCTGAAATAAGTCGTGGCGCCTTGTTCGGCAAGCTCAACGCGCTGGCCTATCGGGGTATCGAAAGCGCTACCGTGTTCTGCAGGCTACGCGGCAACCCGTACGTCGAACTGGCGCACTGGATTCATCAGATCCTGCAGCTGCAGGATTCGGATCTGCATCGCATCGTCAGGCATTTCGGCCTGGATCCGTCGCACCTTGCACGCGACGTCACGGTCGCACTCGAACGTTTGCCGCGCGGCAGTACGAGCATCTCCGATCTGTCGGCCGAGGTGGAAGAAGCGGTCGAGCGCGGCTGGGTATTCGCTACGCTGCTGTTCGGCGAAGCCCAGGTGCGCACCGGCTATCTGATCGTCGGCCTTTTGCGTACGCGACACTTGCGCCACGCATTGCTCGATGTCTCGGGGGAATTCGACAAGCTACGCGCCGAGACGTTGGCCGACGACTTCGCCGGCATCGTCGAAGGCTCGCCGGAAGACGGCCAGCTTGCCACCGACGGGTTTCGTGCCGGCGCGGTTGCGTCCGGCGAGGTTGCGCCGGGCGAGAGCAGCGGTGCGATGGCGCCCGCGCAGATGGGCAGGCAACAGGCGTTGCAGCAGTTCACGGTCGATCTGACCGCGCAGGCGCGCGACGGCAAGATCGACCCGGTGGTGGGCCGCGACGCCGAGATTCGCCAATTGGTCGACGTACTGATGCGCCGGCGCCAGAACAACCCCATGCTGGTCGGCGAAGCGGGCGTCGGCAAGACGGCTGTGGTGGAGGGGTTCGCACTGCGCATTGCGCGTGCCGACGTGCCGCCGCCATTGCGCAACGTGCAGGTACGTGCGCTCGATATCGGCCTGTTGCAGGCCGGCGCGAGCATGAAGGGCGAGTTCGAAAACCGCCTGCGTCAGGTGATCAACGAAGTGCAGTCTTCGCGCAAGCCGATCGTCCTGTTCATCGACGAAGCGCATACGCTGGTGGGCGCGGGCGGTACGGCGGGCACCGGCGACGCGGCGAACCTGCTCAAGCCCGCGCTCGCGCGCGGCAATCTGCGCACGATCGGCGCGACCACCTGGGCCGAATACCGCAAGCACATCGAGAAGGATCCGGCGCTGACGCGACGTTTCCAGCCCGTGCAGGTGGACGAACCGAGCGAAGAGAAGACCATCCTGATGATGCGCGGTACCGCGAGCGTGATGGAGCAGCATCATCGTGTGCAGATTCTCGACGAAGCGCTCGAAGCAGCCGTCAAGTTGTCGCATCGCTATATTCCCGCGCGTCAGTTGCCGGACAAGGCCGTGAGCCTGCTCGATACGGCGTGCGCGCGTGTCGCGATCAGCCAGCACGCGGTGCCGGCGAAAATCGACGACACACTCAAGCGGATCGAGGCGCTGCAGACCGAGCAGACGATCATCGCGCGCGAGAAAAGCGTCGGCATGGAGGTGGAGGCTCGCGAGTCGCTGGCTTCAGCGACGCTCGAAGCGGAACGGCTGCGGTTGCAGCAGTTCGAAGCCGCGTGGGACAACGAGAAATCGCTGGTCCAGCAGATTCTGGCGTTGCGCGCGCGGCTAGGAGGCGAGGCCGCGCCGGGCGAGAGCGCCGGCAGTGCGCGGGAACCGACCGCGCACGGCGACGCGAAGTCCGACGCATCGACCAACTCGTTCGCGCCGCCGGCGCTCGACGATGACACGAGGGCAGAGGTGCTCGCCGAGTTGAAACAACTGCAGGCGCAGCTCGCCGAGCGGCAGGGCGAAAACCCGCTGATCCTGGCGAATGTCGACTACCAGGCGGTCGCGTCGGTCGTCGCTGACTGGACCGGCATTCCGGTCGGGCGCATGGTCCGTAGCGAACTGCGGACCGTGATGAATCTCGCCGACCTGATGTGCGAGCGCGTCGTCGGTCAGGACCACGCGATGGAGATGATCGCCAGGCGCATCCAGACATCGCGCGCCGGTCTCGACAACCCCAACCGTCCGATCGGCGTGTTCATGCTCGCCGGCACGTCGGGCGTCGGCAAGACCGAGACCGCGCTGGCGCTCGCCGAGGCGCTGTACGGTGGCGAGCACAACCTGATCACGATCAACATGAGCGAGTTTCAGGAAGCGCACACGGTTTCGACGCTGAAGGGCGCGCCGCCAGGCTATGTCGGTTATGGCGAAGGCGGAGTGCTGACCGAGGCCGTGCGGCGTAAGCCATATTCGGTGGTGCTGCTCGACGAAGTGGAGAAAGCGCATCCCGATGTCCACGAGATCTTCTTTCAGGTGTTCGACAAGGGTGTGATGGATGACGGTGAAGGCTGACCTTGCCCCTGTTTCGCGAATCCCATAGCTGAGAGATTTATGCGGCTCGCCCCTGTTGAGCGGCGAACCAGTTTTTCTCGAACGTCATGGGGCTGACGTAATCGAGCGTCGAGTGTAGCCGGCGCGAATTATAAAAGCCAAGCCAGTCGACGATTTCATCCATTGCCGCACGCCGGGTCGCAAAGTGCCGGCCATGCAGGCGTGCAACTTTCAACGAACCCCACAGGCTTTCGGTCGGTGCATTGTCCCAGCAGTCGCCGCGCCGACTCATCGACGAGCGCATGCCGTAGGCCTTCAGCGTGTCCTGGAACAGCCCGCTGCAATACTGGCTACCCCGGTCGCTATGGACGATGACGCCAGCCTCTGGACGGCGCCGGAACCACGCCATACGCAGCGCATCGGTGACCAGTTCCGCTTTCATGTGTGGCTGCATCGACCAGCCCACCACCTGCCTGCTGAACAGGTCAATGATGACCGCCAGATAAACCCAGCCTTCAGCCGTCGCACAGTACGTGATGTCGCTCGTCCAGACCTGGTTCGGCGCCGTTGCTGTGAAGTTACGCTCCAACAAGTTCGGCGCCACCGGCAGGTTGTGATTCGAGTTCGTCGTCGCGATGTACTTGCGCTTGTGTCGGGCACGGATGCCATGCTGCGCCATCAGCTTGCGAACACGCTCCTTGCCCACGCGCACGCCGCGCGCAACGAGCTCTTTCCACATGCGCGGCCAGCCATATTCGCCCTTGACCTGCACGTGAATTGCCTTGATGTGCGCGAGCAGGGCATCGTTGCTGATACGGCATCTGTGCGGCTTGTCATCACCGCTGCGCTGCTGACGCTGATGATATCCACTGGGACTGATTCCCAGTACTTCGCACAGCATCGAGACTGGCCAGTGGCGTCGATTCCGGTCGATGAACGCGCACTTCACATCAATTCCCTTGCGAAGTACGCCGCCGCTTTTTTTGTGATGTCGAGCTCCATCTTCAGGCGAGACACTTCCGCCCTCAACCGCGCCAGTTCCATCTGCTCGGGACTGACCGGCTTCGCCCCGGCTCCGACCAGTTTGCCTTCCCTGTCCGCCTTGACCCAGTTGTGAAGGGTCTGCTGCACCACGCCCAGCGTCGCCGACACCGCAGCCAAACTCTGGCCGTTCTTTACCAGTCGGACCGCTTCCAGTTTAAATTCGAGCGTGTACTGCGCCCGCTTTGCCTTGACCGTCATCGTTTCCTCTCCTTGCTTGAGCTTACACACTCAGCAAGGGATTCGTTTTTCGGGGGCAAGCTCAGACCGCTCGATCAATTTCAGGAACACCTTGATCCTGCTGACCACGAACGTCGGCACGGATCTGATCGCCGGCCTGTGCCAGGACCCGGAGCTGATGCCGGATGCGCAGGGCCTCGCCAAAGCGCTGCGCGAACCGTTGCTCGAGGTGTTTCCCCCCGCGCTGCTAGGCCGGCTCGTGCCGATCCCTTACTTCCCGCTCAGTGGCGCGATGCTCGCGAAGATCGTGAGACTGCAACTGGACCGCATCAAGCGGCGTATCGAGGATCGCTATCGCGTGCCGCTCGACTATGACGACGCCGTGGCGCAACTGGTCGTGAGTCGCTGCACGGAGAGCGAATCGGGTGGCCGGATGATCGATGCGATTCTGACCAACACGATGTTGCCTGCGATCAGCCGCGAGTTTCTCGCACGCATGATCGACGGCGTCGCGATCGAGCGGGTTGGCGTGAGCGTCGAGGACGGCGATTTTGCGTATCGCTTCGACGAGTGTGCGCCGCTCATCGCCGCGATTCCCGGCATTCCTGATTAGTGTGACCGGGGCGCCACGCGCCGAGGCGGTCGAAAGAAATTGACCTTTACGAGGAGTTCAAAACGTGAAAGCTATTCCAAAGATAATTCATATTATCTGGATTGGCGGCGATATCCCGCAACGAAACCGCGATTGCATCATAACGTTTCCAAGGTTGAACCCCGATTGGGAGGTGAATCTCTGGATTGACGCCAATCAGTTACTGACAGGCGAACGTCGCCGCCAGATCAGCGTACAACACAATGCCAGCACTACGCCGAACCAATGGGATGAGGTGGCTCAACGTCTGGGTCAGGACGGGGACGATTCGGCAACGATGAGATATCTGAATCAGTATCTGAACATGCGCGGCGAGGATTTGCGTGGAATGCGGGGCCGGCAGGTCAACTCGATCATAAACTTCTGCGAGCAGAACAGGCTCAAGCTGCGCGAGGTGCAGCATGATTTAAAGATGGGTAAGAACTCTACGATTTACCGACGCGAATTGGTCAATCGCGGAGCCAACTTCGGTTCGGCCAGCGATATTCTGCGAATCGAGATTCTTCTTCAGCATGGCGGTCTCTATGTCGATACCGACGTCAGCCGCGTCAGTCCCTTGGGGGAGATCATCTGCCACCAGTCTTACCCGCGATTCTCCGCCGTGCATCCCGCCTGGTATCAGGGAATAAGCGAGAGCGACTGGGTGAATCCAAACTGGTGGGAACAGCACGTCAGAGGCGACCAGACGCCATCGATCAGCAACTCGATCATTGCGAGTCACGCTGGCAGCGGTGGCTTGAAGTCCTACAAATCGCTCATACACAGCAACTTCAGATCGATCAAGACCAGCGATGATCTGCGAACAGAATATATGAATGACGTCCGGACGAGCACGATCAGAATGACGGGACCAACGGCAGCAGCGCAGAGTTCAGGCTTCAAAAAGGTCCGGGACAAAATGTTCGAGGAGCAAGTCCGCACTCAGACCTCGGATCAGAAACTGCAGAACAATCTTTTCATGCGAGATAACTGGTACTTCCCCATGCACAAGGTCACGGACAGTTACTTTCACGATTGGCTTGGCGTATGAGTTCTTCGAGCGAATCCGGGATCACGTCAATATCGGGTTGATCCATAACACGCAGGACGACCGTCCCGTGGTCGCGAACGACCCGGTGGACAATTCGCGGCAACTGGTCAATAAGGGTTCGGATCCGCTCACTCAGGAGACCTATAAGGAGACCTATATCAAATTCATTTGCGCCATGGCGAAGGAATAGATCGCGTGGGCCGGGTGTTCTGTTTGCCAAAGGGCGTACTAATCGCGCCGGGAGATGGAGCGATGCCAGCAGGCAAAAACCGTCAACCTGGAGGCGTCCGGTTCGCAACAGCGGCGCCGATACCGGTTCGATCACCGCGCTGCGGCTTTCCGTCCAGTACGACTTACCCGCAACGTAAAGAAGGTTCGCAGATCACGTCATGGCCCACGCAATCACACTCACTTCCAGTCTCGGCAGCAGTCTCCTGTTCGCAAACATGACCGCGACCGAGTCGCTCGGTCGGCTGTTTTCATATCGGCTCGAAGCGATCAGCAAGAACGCGGAAGTCGATCTGCGTTCGCTGCTAGGCACGCCGATGACGGTGAAGCTTGTCACGCCGCAAGGCTATACGCGCTACTTCAACGCGATTGTCCGCGAAGGCGAGCAAGGCGGCTTCGTCAACATCGACAACGTGCGCTATGCGGTCTACACGTTCACGCTCGTGCCGAAACCGTGGTTGGCGACGCGCAGACGCGACTGCCGCATCTATCGAAGCATGAGTGTGCCGCAGATCGTCCAGTCGGTACTTGGCGACATCGGCTATAGCGATCTGAAGGTGAGCCTCAGCGGTAGCTATCCGCCGCGCGACTATTGCGTGCAGTACCGCGAAAGCGACTTCGACTTCGTCAGCCGGCTGATGGAGCAGGAAGGCATCTACTACTTCTTCACGCATACGCAGAGCACGCACACGATGGTGCTCGCCGATGCGCTCGGCGCGCACTCGAGCGTGGCTGGCTTCGAGCAGATTCCCTATGCGCCGCCGATCGGGCGGGGCAAGCGCATGAAGGCGTCGATCAGCGACTGGGCGACCTCTCGCGCGGTCAACGCGACGAAGGTGCAGCTCGACGACTACGACTATCTGAAGCCGAAAGCATCGCTGCTTGCCACCGAAGAGCTGACCGACATGGAGGACGCGCACAACGTGAGCGGCCTCGACATCTACGACTATGCGTACGACTACGTTGGCTACGACGAGCGTCTGTCGGACGGCCAGCGCTACGCGCAGGTGCGCGCGGATGCGTTGAATGTGCCGCTCGCGATGAGCGCCGGCCACACCGACGCCTGTGGTCTCGCCACGGGTGCGCTGTTCAGGCTCAAGGACTTTCCGCTTGCCGACGCGAATCACGAATACCTCGTGATCGACGCGGTGACGCGCCTCGTCGAGCCGGACTACTCGGCGGGCGGCGGTGGAGACGATGGCGAGGCGCCGTTCAAGTGCGGCTTCAAGGCGATCCGCAGCCGCCAGCTATTTCGCACGATGCCGACGACGCCGCGTCCGGTGATCGCTGGCCTGCATACGGCGGTGGTGTACGGCGATACGCCCGAAGACATCGCCGTCGACAAATACGGCCGCGTGCAGGTCACGTTCTTCTGGAATCGTCAGGGCAAACCGAACGCGCGGAACTCGTGCCCGGTGCGGGTCGCGCAGATGTGGGCCGGCAAGCGCTGGGGCGCGCAGTTCATCCCGCGCGTCGGACAGGAAGTGGTGGTCAGCTTTCTCGACGGCAATCCGGACCGGCCGCTGATCATCGGCAGTGTCTACAACGCCGACAACATGCCGCCGTACAACCTGCCGGACAACAAGACCCAAAGCGGTGTGAAAAGCCGCAGCCACGAAGGTGGCGGTAGTGACGACTACAACGAGATCCGCTTCGAAGACCGGATGGGCCGCGAGCAGGTGCTGATTCACGCGCAAAAGGATCTGCGCGAAGAGTCGGAGCACGACCACGATGTACAGGTCGCGCGCAACTACACGCTGACGGCGGGCAACCAGATCAGGCTGGTCACCGGACTTGCCAGCATCACGATGAACAGCACCGGCGAGATCGCGATTCAAGGCACCAGCATCTCGCTTAACGGAGAGATGAACGTGACGATGGCATCGGGTCTTGCGATGGAGATCAACTCGAAAGCGAATCTGAACATGAGTTCGATCGCGGCGATGGAAATCCTGTCCGAGGCCGATTGCCTCGTGCAGTCCACCAACCTGCAGTTGATCGGGACCGCGACGGCGGTACTGGGCGGCGCGGCTCCGATGATCTTATGAGCACGCCGTCGATTGTCGAAGCAGCGCGCCAGATGCGGCTTTCCACGCGCGCGCAAGCGTGCCTGCGGCCGTCGATGGCGGCGCGTTCGGCGGTGCAGACATTGCTCGACGCCGGACATTCAGCCGATGCGTTGAGCCTGCTTGGTCGTCTGCTGCCGCGCCGTTATGCGGTGGCGTGGGCGTGCCAGTGCTGCCGCCGTCAGACGCTCGACGAACACGACCGCGCAGGTCTCGAACTCGCGGAAGCGTGGGTGCGCGATCCCATGGAAGCGCAACGCGCCGCGGCGCTAGCGTTCGCGAAGACGCATCGCTACCGGACGATCGGCGCATGGACGGCTGCCGCCGCAGGTTGGTCGGGCGGCAACCTGAATCCGGAGCACGAGCGGCCGACGCCGCCGCCGGAGCATCTGACGGCGATCGCGGCGACGGCCGCGGTGAGCTACATGGCCGCGCTGGTGCCCGCGCGGTTCGATGCACGCCGTGCCGCGTTCGTGCGCGATGCGCTGGGCCTGCTGAGTGTTCCTGAAGGTATCGATGGAGGTATGCAATGAGCGCCGCGCAGAGGCTGATTCTCTCGATAGAAGGCGAGGGGACTGGCGGCTTCGACGCAAGCCGCGAGCAGGTGTTCGACTGCCGCGATGGCAGCATCGGCCGTTCCGACGAGTGCGACTGGGTGCTGGGCACGGAAGGCGTGTCGCGTCTGCACGCGCTGGTGCGCTACCTGAACGGCATGTATTTCATCGAGGACCGCAGCACGAACGGCATGTCGCTGAACGGCGCGCCACTGCGAAAAGGCGATCCGGCCGCCCTGAAGCAAGGCGACCGCTTGCAGATCGACACGTTCGATGTCAGCGTGCGCTTGAGCGGCAACGGTGCGACCGAACCGGACCCGCGGGCCGGCTCGGTCGATCCGGGGCGCACCGCGTCTTTCGTTGCTGCCGCGCCGGCCCCTGCCTGCGCACCGGCGCCTGCGCCTGCGCAAAACAGGGGTCCGCTGGACCTGAGCCTGCTGCTCGCGCCACGGCGCGCCACCCCGGCGCAGGAGCATGCGGGCGAGGCCGAAGGCCTGATTCCGGGCGTCGCCGATGGATCGGCGCCGGGTGCGAGTCTCGATCCACTCGCGTTGTTCGATGTGCCATCGTCCTACGCCGACGAACCGCTGCCTCGCGTATCGTCCGCGCCCGGTTGGAACCACACGCCTGCGGCGGCCGACCGCTTCCGGCCGCCGCAGGCCGAGGCAGCACGGCTTGGCGGGCCCGTGCTCCCGGAAGACTGGGACGCGAGCGCGAGCCTGGTCGCCGCGCGTTCCGGGCAGGGGCGGTTCGAACCTTCTGAAGATGTGTCCATGACGACTGGCGGGATCCCGGCGCTTGTGCCCGCACCGTCGCCGGACACAACACCCGTCGTGATCGCTGCGGCAGTTGCAGCGCCGGCAGTGCCTGCGGTTCCGACCGCTCCGCTCGCCTCTGCCGCCCCGTCGCCCGCCGGCGAAGACGCTCCCGAATTGATGGAAATGTTCCACATCGCCGTCGACGCGATGATGGACGTGCTACGCGCGCGCGCCGAACTGAAGAACAGCTTCCGGCTGCCCGCGACGTTGATCCAGCGTTCTGAAAACAACCCGTTGAAGTTCGCGCCGACCGCGCAGGAAGCCGTCATGAGGCTGCTCGCGCCGCCCGATGGCGGCTTCCTCCGCGGCAACGCCGCGCTGAACGATGCCGCCGACGACATCCGCAATCACCAGATGGCGATGCTTGCTGGCGTGCGTTCCGCGTTTCAGTCGCTGCTCGCGCATTTCGATCCGGCGAAGATCGAACGGGAAGCCGAAGGGAGCGTGCGCCGTTTGCCGCTCGGTGGCCGGCCGCGTCACTGGGAGCGCTACAAGGAACAGTTTGAAGAAGTCACGAGCAATCCCGATGAATGCTTCAGGCGGCTTTTCGGCGATGAATTCGCGCGCGCCTACGAAGAACAGCTCGGACGCCTGAAAAGGCGGCGCAACGAGCCAACGTAACCAGCCAACGCGACCCGCCGGCGTAACGCGGTGCGGCGAGGCCCGAGGCCGTCGCGACCCGCACTCGTCGCGCGACGTGTGACAACCCCTATCCGGTTCACCGACATGACCCAGAGCAACAAGGTGGTATGGAGCGAAGGCCTGTTCCTCAGGCCGCAGCACATGCAGCAGCAGGAACGCTATTTCGAGCGTTACGTGGAGCTGCGCGCGGGCAATCTGCGTCCGCACGCATGGGGCTTTCACGAACTCGAACTGGAAAGCGATCTGCTCGCAATCGGCAAGCTCGGCATCAAGCGCGCACGCGGCGTGTTTCCCGACGGCACGCCGTTCGCAATGCCCGGCGATGATCCACTGCCGCCGCCGCTCGATATCGATGCGAACTGGCGCGACCAGATCGTTCATCTAACCTTGCCGCTGCGTTCGCCCACGCAGCCGGACAGCGCATGGCCCGGCGCCGGCAGCGATCAACTGTTCCGCTATCGCGTGCGCGAAGCCGAAGTGCGCGATGCGTCGGGCAGCATGGAAGGCGTCACCGCGCTCGAAGTTGCGGGCATGAGCACACGTCTGTTACCCGAATTGCAGCCGATGGAAGGCCTGATGCGGATTCCGTTGGCACGGGTCGTCGAATGCCGCGCCGATCGGCGGGTGATCCTCGACGATGGCTTCGTGCCGACCGCGCAGAGCACCGAAGCGGCCGGTCGGCTCGTCACCTTCCTGTCCGAGCTGCTAGGTCTGCTGCATCAGCGCGGCGAGGCGCTCGCAGGACGTGTGAGCGAGACCGATCGCGGCGGTGCCGCGGAAATCGCGGACTTTCTGCTGCTGCAGGTGATCAACCGCTATCAGCCGCTCGTCGCGCATCTTGCCGAGGCGCCGCTGCTGCACCCCGAAGCGCTTTACCGGCTGCTGCTCGAACTGGCCGGCGAGCTGGCTACATTCACGACGCCGGGCAAGCGCGCGCAGGCTTTTCCGCCGTATCGGCACGAACTGCTGCGCGAAAGCTTCGAGCCGGTGATCGCGGCGCTGCGCATCGCGTTGAGCGCGGTGCTCGAACAGAGTGCTGTCGCGATTCCGCTGCAGCAGCGCAAGTATGGCGTGTGGGTCGGCATGGTGCCCGATCTCACGCTGCTCGATACGGCGAGCTTCGTGCTCGCCGCGAAGGCCGACCTGAAGTCCGAAGACATGCGCCGGCAACTGCCGACTCAATCGAAGATCGGTCCTGTCGAAAAGATCCGCGATCTGGTGAACCTGCAACTGCCGGGCATCGGCGTATCGCCGATGGCGGTCGCGCCGCGCCAGTTGCCCTACATGTCGGGCTTCCTCTATTTCGAGTGCGACAGAAACTCGCCGATGTGGCGCATGTTGAAGACGTCCGGCGGCATCGCGATGCACTTCGGTAGCGGCTTCGCCGGTCTCGACCTGCAACTGTGGGCGGTACGCGCATGAATACCACCAACGACCGTTCCGCCGACGCAACCCGGCGCGGCGATGCGACGATGGTGCGCCCGCAGCGCGCCGTCAACACCGATCCCAACGCCGATCTCAACACCGACGCCGGCGAGCTCACGCGCATCGTGCGGCCGGCATCGCCCACTTCGCGCGTGATGCCGGCAAACCGGCCATCGCAGCCGCCTGGCCCGCCGCCGCTGCGCGCCGAGCTGGGCGACTTCCTGAGCGGTGTCGCCAATCCGCTCGTCCGTGCGGCCAATCCGCTGCTGCTGCTGACGGTGCAATTGCGGCACAGCGTTGCGCCGCCCGCCGACGTCGGCCGTCTGCGCGAACAGGCGGTCGCACAGGTGCGCAGCTTCGAGCGCTACGCACAGGGCGCGGGCATCGACACGCAAACCATCGTGGCAGCGCGCTACGTGCTATGCACGATGCTCGACGAGTCGGTGAATAACGCGCCGTGGGGCGACCTGAGCGGCTGGGCGCAAAAGACGCTGCTCGTGACATTCCACGGCGAGGCCTACGGTGGCGCGAAGTTCTTCCAGATTCTCGATCGCCTGAGCGTCGACTTCTCGCGCCATCTCGATCTGATCGAGCTGATGTACATCTGTCTCGCGCTGGGCTTCGGCGGACGCTATCTCGTGGAACCAGGCGGCCTCGCGCGCCTGGCCGACATTCAGGACGATCTCTATCGGCGCATTCGCGGGCTGCGCGAAGCGCCCGCTGCGGAACTGGCGCCGCATTGGCGCGGCGTCGAAGACCGCCGCAATCCGGTGATGCGGCATGTGCCGATGTGGGTCGCCGCGTCGGCTGCGGCCGTCGTGCTGCTGGGTGCATTCCTGGTGTTTTTCACGAAGCTCAACGCGCTCGCTGCGCCAGTCGGCGCACAGCTTGCCGCGATCGGCCTCGAGAACACGCCGCCGCCGCAAACCGTCGCGACGCCCGCGCCCACGGCCGCGCGCGTGACGCTCAAGCAACTGCTCGCGCCACAGGAACAGGCCGGCCAGTTGAGCGTCGACGAACAACCCGATGGCCGCGACACGGTGCGTCTCGCCGCCGCCGAACTGTTCCCGTCGGGCGGCGCCGACATCGCGCCCGACGTGGTGTCGCTCCTGCACCGGATCACGTCGGCGCTGAATCAGGTGAAGGGCAGGGTGATCGTCGTCGGCCACACCGACGACCAGCCCGTGCGTTCGCTGACTTTCAAGGACAACTTCGCGCTGTCGACGGCGCGCGCGCAGAACACGCAGCAGATTCTCGCGCAGGGGCTCGACGATCCGCATCGTCTCGAAGCGAGCGGCGCTGGCTCGTCGCAGCCGATCGCGACGCCGGCCGATCTGCCGGCGAACCGCACGCGCAACCGTCGCGTGGAAATCCTGTTTATCCCGGAGCACTGAACCCATGAACACGCTGAAAACCTGGGTGACGTCCCGGTGGTTCACCGTCGCGATCGGATTGCTATTGATCGCTGCGCTGATCTGGCTGGGCGCCCCCTATCTCGGGATCGGAGAACGGCAGCCGCTCGCGAGCGCCGCGGCCCGGCTGGCGCTGATCTTCGCGATTGTGCTCGGCTGGCTGCTGGTCGAACAGGTCATGCAATGGCGCGCGCGGCGCAAGACGTCGCAACTGTCCGGCGAGCTGGCTGGACAGGACGCGCAGCTTCCGCTCGACGAACCCGGCAGCGCCGAACGCGAGCAGTTGCAGCGTCGCTTTCGCGAAGCAATCGATATGTTGCGCAAGACCCGCAGCAATGGCAGCAATCTCTACGCGCTGCCGTGGTATGTGGTGATCGGTCCGCCGGGCTCGGGCAAGAGCACCCTGGTGCAGAATTCCGGGCTCGAGTTTCCGCTCTCGGAGCGCTTCGGCAAGGAGGCGCTGCGCGGCATCGGCGGCACGCGCAACTGCGACTGGTGGTTCACCGACGAAGCGGTGTTTCTCGACACCGCGGGCCGCTACACGACGCAGGACTCCGATGCGGCCGCCGACGCTTCCGCGTGGCAGGCGTTTCTGTCGCTGCTGCGCCGCTATCGGCGGCGCCGTCCGCTGAACGGCGTGATAGTGACCATGAGCGTGTCCGATCTGCTGACGTTCGACGAAGACACGCGTCAACAGCACATCCGCACCGTGCGCCGGCGCCTCGACGAACTCGCGCAGCACCTGAAGGTGGCGGTGCCCGTGTATCTCGTGTTCACCAAGTGCGATCTCGTGGCGGGCTTCACCGAGTTCTTCGACGATCTCGGGCCCGATCTGCGCAGTCAGGTCTGGGGCATGACGTTTCCCGTCGACGCGAGTATCGACGGCAGCGCCTGCGCGCGCTTCGCGGGCGAGTTCGACCTGTTGCTGGAGCGTCTGAATACGCGCGTGATCGAGCGTCTGCATGGGGAGCGCGATCGCAGCCGACGCGCCGCCGTGCTCAGCTTTCCGCAGCAGCTCGGCGCGTTTCGCGAAATTGCGCGGCAGTTCGTCGAAGGCGCGTTCGGGCGTCATCAGTACGGCGCAGCGCCGCTGTTGCGCGGCGCCTATCTGACCTCCGGCACCCAGCACGGCGCGCCGATCGACCGCATGCTGAGCGCCGTCGCGCGCACCTTCGGCGTCGACGTGGCGCGCGTGCAGGGCGGCGGCACGCAACGCCGGACCTTTTTCGTCGAACGGCTGCTGAAGGAAGTGCTGTTCCGCGAGTCGGGCCTCGCCGGCACCAATCCGCGGCTGGAACGGCAGAAGCTGCTGATGCAGGCCGCGATGTATATCGGCATCGCACTCGTCACGGCGCTGCTGATCACCGGCTTCGCCACCAGTTACACGCGCAACCGTCTCTACGTCGCGCAGGTGCAGGACACGCTGGAAGACCTGCCGCCAGCCAGCAGCCTCGCCGGCGCACCGGATCTCAAGACGTATTTCGCGCGTGCGCTCGCGCGCCTCGAAGTCATCTCGGGCGCGCAGGGCGTCGCGGGCCAGTATCAGGGCCACGTGCCCTGGCTGATGCGCTTCGGCCTGTTCCAGGGCCACGCGTTGTTCGAGCAGGTGCACGCCGCGTATCTGCGCGAACTCGACGGCACCTTGCTGCCCGGCGTCGGCGTGCGCTTTCGGGAAGGACTCAACGCCAGTGCCAACGCTCCGCAGGCACTCTACGACTACCTGAAGGGCTATCTGATGCTCGGCCAGCCGCAGCATCTCGATCCCGGCGAGCTGGCCGCGCTCGCGCGCATCGAATGGCAACGCATGTTCCCGCAGGACCCGGCGATCCAGAACGCGCTCGACAAACACTTTTCCGCGCTGGTCGACGATCCGGCGAGGCCGCGCGCGCTGACGCTCGACAACGCGCTGATCGATCAGGCGCGCGCGACGCTGAAGACCGCCGATCTCGCGACGCTGATCTACGGCAGCGTCCAGCTCGACGCCGGGCGTTCGGGGGCGCCGCCGGTGCGACTCGACCAGTCGCTCGGACTGCTTGGCAGCGTGTTTCGCCGCAAGAGTGGCGCGCCGCTTTCGCAACCGTTCCCCGCGCTGTTCACGAGGCCGGTTTTCGCCGCCGAGGTGAACGGCGGAATCGATCGATCGGTGGACGGCTTCGTGAAGGACTACTGGGTCTTCAACGCCAGCCGCATCGATCCGCTCGCGCGCTCGCGCTATGAACAGCAGGTGCTGGCGCTGTATGAGCAGGACTACATCAAGGCGTGGGACGCGCTGCTCGCCGATCTGCAACTTCAGCCGGTGTCTGACATCCAGGGCGCGAGTGCGCTGGCCGCGAAACTGTCGGGTCCGAGTTCGCCGCTGAAAGCGCTGCTGCATCTCGTGCGTGACAACACCAGCGACATGTTGCGCGGCGCCACGGCTGACGGTGCAACTTCGGCTTCATCGGTTTTGTCGGCTTCGGCGGTGGGCGCGCAGGCGGCGTCTGTAGGCGAGAACCTGGTCGCGAGACGCGCTGCGAACACGCGCCTTGCCGGCGAATTGCGCGATGCGGGCGCGACGTTGCCGGACGGCACCACGACCAACGGCACCGCAAGCACCAAACCGGGTTCGGGCGAAGCGCCGGCCAGCCAGCCGGGCGCCGCCATCGAGGCGCATTTCGCGCAGTTGAACCAGATGAGCGTCGGCACGCCGGGTTCGACGCCGCTCGATCAGATGTCCACCGTGCTCGACCAGCTCGGCAAGAACCTGTTGACGATGACTGACCTGAGCGCACCCGGCGCGCAGAACAATCCGGCCGTGCTCGCGGCGCGCCAGGAGAGCGACCAGTTGCCGCCGCAGGTGGCTTCGCTGATTTCCGGCCTCACCGGCAAGAGTGCGGATCTGGTCGCAAGCGGAAGCAGCGCCGCGCTCGCCAGCCAGTTTCGCGAGGCAGCGGGCAACGACTGCGCGAGCTTCGTCGATGGCCGCTATCCGTTTGCGTCGAACCGTGCATCGGACATCCCCGTGCAGAACTTCGCCGAGCTGTTCGGCAATGGCGGACGGTTCGACAGTTTCTTCAAGTCGACGCTCGCGAAATCAGTCGACACGAGTGGCCGCAACTGGCGCTGGAAGCCCGGCGCGCCAACCGGCCCCGACGCCGTGCTGAGCGAAGCGCAGAGTGCCGACGCGATCCGCCAGATCTATTTCCGCAACGGCGCGCAACTGCAGGTCGGCTTTACGCTGCTCGCGCCGCAGCTCGATCCGGCAATCGCGAAGCTGACCGTCGAAATCGACGGGCAGAAGTACGACTACGCGGCGAACGGCCCCGCGAGCATGACGATGACGTGGCCTGGACCGCAGCCCGGACACGTGGTCGTCAGTGCGTTCGATACGTCCGGCCAGCCGGTCGGCACGCCGCTGAAATTCAATGGCGACTGGGCGTTCTTCCACGCGCTCGATGCGGCCCGTCTGCAAAAGCAAAGCGACCTGCGCTATCTCGCGACCTTCGACTTCGGCGGCCATGCAGTGAAGCTGCCGATCGCGCCCGCGAGTCTGAAGAACCCGTTCCTCAACGACGAAGTCCGTCGTTTCAGGTGTCCGCGATGAACGGTGGAGTCGGCTTCTTCGGGAAGTTGCCCAGCGCGGGCGATTTTGTTCAGCGACGGCTGCCGTCCGTGTTCGTCGAAGGCTGGGACCGTGACTTCCAGCGCGCGGTCGAAACCGGGCGCCGCGAACTCGGAGCGCACTGGGACGCCGCATGGCGACAGGGCGCGGCGTGGCGCTTCGTGCTGCCCGCACCGGTGTGCGGCAACGTCGCGTGGTGCGGTCTGATCGGACCGGCCGTCGATCGGCTCGGCCGCGCCTTTCCGATGGTACTGGCTGCGCCCTGTGGCGGCGATGTCGCGACCGTGCTCGGCAATCACGCGTGGTTCGACGCGCTCGAGTGCGTCTATCGCAGTGCGCAGCACGAGGTCGTGAGCGTCGAAACCTTCGATGTGCGCGTGGCGGCGTTGCCCGGTCCGCTGACGCACGTGCGACCTGCGACCGACATGGCTGCGTTCTGGCGCGCGCTGCCGTGGGACGGCGGTCAATGGCGACTGGCGATGCCCGAAAGCGCGGCCGTTGGGATGGTGCTGGCCGAGGCATGGTCGCAACTCGGCAAGCGGCCGGGGCCGTGGTGCCTCTGGTGGACCGAACGTGCTGCGTGCCTGCTGGCGACGCGTGGTTTGCCGTTGAGCTACGCAGCGCTACTTGAGCCGGTGGTGTCGAGGGCGGGCGACGTGGGCGACGTGGGTGACGTGGGCGATGCGCTGCGCGAGTTCGGCTCGGCATCCGCTCGTCAGTGGGAGTCTGTTGCGTTGCCGGGCGATGAAGAGATCGCTGCCGGGCAATCCGGTCTGCACGCGGAGGATGGTCACGATGATCGAGTGTTGCCCGTCGGTTCGTCGGCAGCCGGTCACGCTGCAGATGCCAGCGATGCGCTGCTGCTACTCGACGACGGCCGCACGCTGGTGCTGAGTGCCGATGACGGCCCGTCTCACTCGCACCAACGTGCAGCGCGCGCCATCCGCGAGACGGCGCAGCGCAGTGCCGCGGATCTGCCCAGTCTGCGGACCGGCCTGCTGGCGCTGCACGCGCAACTGCGCGGCGCCCGGCACGATGCGCACGATGCGCACGATGCGCGTTACGCAGCGGCAGCAAACGGCGCTGCCCTCGTCGCGCGCTTTGACGCAGCGCAGGTGCGACTGCTGCGGATCGGCGCCGCAGCAGCCTGGCACTGGCGGCGCGGCCAGTTGCAACCACTGTTCGTCGAGCGGGCGGCAGGCGCGGGCGGCGAATTTGACGATCTGCTGTTCGGCGATGCATGGCTCGCGATGCCCGGCATCGGCGCCTCCGAAGAGCCGGATTGCGACGAAGCGTGCATCACGCTCGAGGATGACGATCGCCTGCTGTTGCTCGTCACCCGCGCGCTCATCCAGCTTCCGCACGCGTGTCTGTTCGAGGCGCTGGCATTGACCACGAACGAGGACGCCCGCCTGCATCTCGCGATGTGCGCGGGCCTCGGCACGCAGCCCGCGCAATGGCCGCTGGCCGTGATTGAAGCCGGCTCATGACAACGCATTGTTGCTCCGCCGGCCACACCGAGACAGGCAAGGTGCGCCGCCGCAATGAAGATGCGATTCTGGTTCGCGAGGACCTCGGACTGTGGGCTGTGGCCGACGGTCTGGGCGGCCATTCGGCTGGCGACTACGCGAGCACGCTGATCATCGAACGCCTTGGTGCGCTGACGCGCGAAGGCAGCGTCTTCGACTTCATTGCTGCGATCGAAGACAGCCTGCAGCAGGTGAACACCGAACTGCGCGAGGCCGCCGTCGCGCGACAAACCGACGTGATCGGTTCGACCGTCGCGCTGCTGGTGCATGACCAGCAGTTCGTGCTGTGCGGCTGGGTCGGCGATAGCCGCGTGTACGTTCAGGAAAACGGCGCACTGACGCAACTCACTCGCGACCACGTGCATGGTCAACCGGTCGACATCACGCATTTCGGACGACGCGCGCCGGCAGGCGTGGGCACTGGCGTGCTGACCCGGGCGGTCGGCGTCGACGAGACGCTCTACGTCGACTGGGCCATGGCCGGCAGCCGGCCCGGCATGCAGTTCCTGCTGTGCTCGGATGGCGTCAACAAGGAGCTGAGTGATGGCGAATTGACCGCCGCCTGTCGCGAGCAGCACAGTCCACGCCGGCAGATCGAGCGCCTGTTCGAGCTCGCCCTTGCGCGTCGCGCGCGCGACAACATTTCCGCCGTCATCGTGCGGCTCGAAGCATCGTGAAATTTCCGCCATGAACCATCCGGACCCCATCCCTTCCGCTTATCACGGGCGCACGCCGAAGCTGACCGCGCTATCCGACGCTTTCAGGACACGTTGGGAGCGTCAGATCGACGTTCTTCGCAGCGGGTTGGCACCCGCGAGAACTGGCGTGAGTTCCACCACTTCATCGTCCGCACAGATGGCCGGTGCGTTATCGGCATCCGTGCGCCGCAACCACGGCATGACTATCGTGCCGCCCGCGCTGTCGGTCCGCAGCGATCCGAACGGGCAGGATGTCGTGCAGTGCGAGTGGCTGCGACCGAGGAGGCAGCAGGCATGAGTGTGGACGAGCAGCAGGTCAACGACGCATTGCGCGCGCTCGACGAAGCCCATCGACTACAGCGGATTCAGCGCAACGAATACCGGTACCGCCGACGCATGTTGTTCGAATCGCTGGGGCGGGACACTGCGGGTACAGGCGACACCGTGCGGCGGGTCGTGCTGTCGGGCGTCATGCAACAGCCGGACGTGTCGGCGGAAGGTCACGATGCCGGAAGTGCGGCAAGTGCTGAAGGGGTGGCAGTGCGCACGGACCTCGACGCGCGACCGCTCGCCGCGTGGGCCGCCGTGCTGCTCGGCGTGGCCGCGGTGGGCGTCATGGTGTTTTGCTGGTTTGTCTTCGCATATTGAGCCGCGTTTTCGAAGCAGCCAGTCCGAGCGCAACAGCCGCTCAATGTTGCGCCGATCTGCAGGGATTATTCTTCGTCCGGCCCGGATAGCGTCTGCAGTTCTGCGAGGCCGCCGGGCGCGATGTTTTTAAGGACCTCCGCGAAGCGCTTGCCGACCAGACGTCTGGCTCGCTTGAGCAGGATCGGCAGCGGACTGGACGGTTCGTGACGTTCGTAGTAGTCGCAGATTTCGTCGATGCACAGGACGACGTCATCGGGTCCCTGGATTCGTCCGTTATCGCGCCGAGGGGCAGGGTTCGTGGGCGCGTCTTCGCCGGTCGACACCAATCCGGCGGCGAGCGCGTTGCCGCGCTCTGGAAAGCGCCGCGCCAACTGTGCATCGACGAACTTCTTCAACTCTTCGATATCGTCGGTCAGGTGGCCCAGATCGGGTCCAGCGGTACCCAGCTTTTCGCTCGCAATTGCATCAATGGCGCGCGCGTGCTCTAGCGCTATCGCGAGTGCTGCGGCCGCATCGGGCAACTGGTGTTCGGGGCAATCCATGCAGCACGCTTCGAGATCGATCAGCGTGGGCGCAGGCATGCCCTCCGCAGAGGGTGGCCGGGTGATTGCGCCCGTCGCGATACGCAGATCGCGCAACGAAAAGCGGCCGAGTCGCGGTGAGCTCACGAAGGGCGCGTTGCGGAAATAGGCGAGTACGCTCCGGGGATCGCCGAGCGGCATGATCGCGTTGGTGCGCGCGGTAGCGTCGTTGTCGTCGGCGGCGTCCAATTGCGGGTGCGCCGCTTCCCAGTAACGTTCCAGCAGACCGCGAACCAGGCCCAGACCGGCGCTCCAGCCTGCAATGCCATGAATGCGGGTCGAGGCGGCGGTCAGATGGATGGCCACACGCAGGTCGTTGGTACGATTGAACAAAGCCTCGGCGGCGGTTGCCACCTTATCCCAGTCCGGTTCTACGGCGGCCTTCAGGCTGTCGCCCATCGCCCGCTCGAATGTCGGTGTGGCGAGCCGCTCCAGCGCGATGAATTCCGGATCGTATTCGAGGTTCTCGCCTGTCGGCGTGCTGTCATCGATGGGGCGGAGCAGGTGATCTGGATCGAATGGCGTCATGATTGGCTGGCGAAAAAGGAAGGGCGCTGAGACTACAACGACAGGGCGCGTCCAACGAGCGCGCGGCATCAAACGGACAACAGCTAGTGCCCCGTAGTTATTCCGTCTCAACTGATCGTCAGCCTGGTACGCAGATCGAACGCTTTGCTACCGAGCGCCAGGCGCTTGCTCCCTTGCAAGACGTAGGACCTGGGTTCGAAAATCGCTGGCGCGCGTTTATTTGAGAGTTCCATAATTCATGACGTCACCACAGCGTAGCCTGCATCCAGCAAGCGGCAATGATCGAAGGCCGAGGAATTGGACGATCTCTTCCTTCTTGATGCTCCCCTCGTGCAGCCGGAACAAACAGTTGGTGCGCGTGAGCCCGGCGATGACAGAGACGTGATTCCAGTTGAAGTGAAACTGGATGATGGACGTCTGTCCCTTGGGCGCCCAGGTGCGGACTCTGGTCGGGCGCTCGCTGATGCCGGACTCGTGCACGAAGACAATCAGCCGCCCTTCTCGTCGGGCTTTTTTTAAGGGCCGGCCAGGTGCGGCGCTTCCAGTTGCGCACGGCATCCTCGTTGCGCTCGATGGCCCGCTTCTCGGGTTTTTGCGGGCTAAAGCCCAGTGAGCCCAGGATGCGCCAAACCTGCGTCTGGCCAAAGCGAACGCCGTGCATGCGTTCGATGACCGTGCCCACACGCTTGAGAGTCCACAGTTCAGTGCCAAATCCATGCTCGACGGGGCTTTGCAGCAGGGCGGCGCGAACAGCCGCCAACTGTTGCTCATCGAGTTGGGCCGGGCGCCCTCGCTCGCGCACCTCTCGCAGCGCATCGATGCCGCCTTCATCGAGCAGCCGCTTCCATGTGTACACCGTCTGCCGAGCGACACCCACCGCCAACGCCACCTCGGCGCAGCCCTTGCCCGCCAGCAGCAGCCGACCCGCCTTCAATCGCTTCTTTGCTGCTTCGCTCATTCGCCGTTGCGCCATGCCAACTCGTCTCCAGGACCGTCCTGAAAATATAACGCTTGAGACGCTCAACGGTTGTCATGATTTACGGAAAAATCAATAGTCGATCAATGTAGTCGGCCCAATCCTGCATGACCCTGCGACGATCGTCGTCAGACGTTGTTCTGTCGTAGGCCTTTACTCCGGCTTACGCCGGAAGAACTTGTGGTGCCCAGGAGAGGACTCGCATTTATCTTGTAGTGCATTGATTTTTAACGATTATTTTTAAAAGTCGCCCTTAAAGCGTACTTCTTTACGTACTCATTTTGCGGCTCGCTTGAAATTGTGACGCTTTTTGCGCAAACGCAATGCTGGGTCGACGATACAGTGATGGATGTTTCAGGTTACGGTTCCCCTGCGCCCACACGTGCCGCAGGGAAGTCAGGGGATGTTCAGATTTTTTATGCGTTCATAAAGTGTGAACCAGCTTATCAGCGACGCAACCCGGCGCAGCCGCGTTCCATTGAGTGTTATCGGCTTTCGTCCGGCTGGGCGAAGTGATGGTTTGACCAAGGAGGGGAAGCTGACGCTCGATGTGAGCGGCGCGGTCCAGCAATACACGCTCGCGGCCCGAGGCCGGATAAGATCGCGGGCGCAAGTGAGCGTCCTTGTGGCGAAGAACCGCACCGCGGCTTTTCCAGTCCTGCTGGCCACTGCCTATTTGACGCTTGCGTTGGCGGAGGAATGCGTCGAGCATGACCTGCAGCTCATCGATCTGGCCGGTAATCTGTACGTGCACGCGCCTGGCCAGTACAGACTTGTAACAGGCAGGCCCGCGAACTCCGAGATCAGGCGTTTGACATCGAAATCGGGGAAGCCCGCCATCTCCGCGAGCGCCTCTGCGCTCAGAATGATTTTTGTGCTGTTATCTGCTCCAGAGTTGCTTAACCGTCCATACCGGGAAATTGCGGCAGCGGCTGGTGTGGCGCTTGGCACAGTTGGCAGTGTGCTGGACGACCTGCGTGAGGGCGGCTTGCTGGCGGGCACGGACGACCGGCGATTGCTCGATCCTGCGGCGCTCAGGGAAGAGTGGGCGATCAACCATCTGCTTCGCCTGCTGCCGAAGCTCAACGTGCAACGGTTCGCAGTAGGCGATCCATCGTGGTGGCAGCATGCCGAGCTTCCTGCAGGGCAGGCGTGGTGGGGCGGGGAGGTTGCTGCCGCAAAACTGACAGGGCAGCTTCGGCCGGCCGCGCAAACGCTTTATGTCGAACCGTCGGCAAGACCGGATGTGACGATGGCACTCGCGAAGCGTTACCGCTTGCGTGCGGATCCCGCCCTACCAGCGCACCACGCAACTGATAACCGTTACCGGAAAGCGGTGACCACCATAAAGCGCCTCTTCGTTCTTTATCACGCGTTCTTACTCGGCCATCTCGCCAACGTGACACGCCTCGACCTGCGGCCTGCGCGTTGTGAGGAAAAGCTGCTGCGCCCGTCCAAGGGGCAGCCGGATGGGCTTGTTGGCCAGGCCGTCGCACCGGCAGCCCTGCATCGGACGCCGGCCGGTCAGACGAACGTCGGACATTCCGCCGGATAGCTCGATGCGAAGTTACTGAACGATGCTGACCGGTCCGTGATCGTCGCAGTGGTTGCCGTGCGGGTGGTGCAGATGTCCGTTGACGAGATAGTCGACATGATCGCCGTGCGGCACGGCCGGGTGGCCGCAGCTTGGGCCATGCACGTGGCCCGGCTCATGTCCGCCGCACTGATGATCGGGCGTGCAACGATCAGGGTTGGTGGTGTTCACCTCGAGGCGGTGTTCGTCAACGTGGTCGCCATGCGGGTGATGCAGATGACCGTCGTGCAGATAGTCGACGTGATCGCCATGCCGGATCGCCGTATGTCCGCAGTGCGGACCGTGCTGGTGGTCGTGGTGAGCGTGGTGCGGTTCGTTGCAGGGGGCCATGGTGTTTGCTCCGTCAGGATGATGCAGCTTCGGGGTGCTCGGCGGCGTGGGTCAGAACGCTCTGAAGAAGCGTCAGGACGTGCTCGTCCGCGAGGGCGTAGAAAACATGCTTAGCCTCCCGGCGGCGCTTCACCAGCCGGGCGGCATGCAGCACTTTCAGTCGGGCTGAAATGCTGCCCAGCTTGGCCTGCTCAAACCCTACAAGTTCGGTGACGCAACGCTCGCCCTGCGACAGCAGGACAAGCAGCCGCAAGCGTGCGGGATCGCGCAGCGCGTGAAACATCGCACCGGCCGCTTCGAGCTGGGCGGGCGAAGCGGCAACGGGTGGCCGGTCCGAACAGTTGTGAGTACAGGCAGGCGTCATATTTATCAATCTATAGTTCGTTAGAATGATAAAGGCTTCTGCGGGACTGTCAAGTGCTTTCGCCGGAAGTAGGGGCGCAACAGGTCCCGTTGCCAATGCGGGCTGGATGGCATGGCCGCAGTGGATCTGCGGGATTTGGCGGTTATGCACCAGTTCAAGGCAGTACGCCGGGCGCCACCATTGTGGCGGCAGCTGGCGTCTTGCCCCCAGATTTTCGCGAGCGCCCGAACTGTGTCGAATCAGCGGGCTTCCGGATGAACAGTCCTGTGGATCCCATGGTTGGCGTACCGATATCGACCTGAATATGTCCCTCGCGTGCATGTAGCACGCAGCCGGTCGCGCGGGCGCATGCCGGGCCCCAGTAGTCAGGCGGACGCCTGGGTGGCTTTGCCAACGCGACGGCTGCGTTGACAGTTCTAGCCTGGCCGCCGGACATGCATCGGCAGTAGGGGGCGGCGCATGTCACCCCCGTTTCAGGGCAACGTCGCCGCGGCCCCGGTCGGCACGGGATGTGCCACATGCCGTCATCCAGCCGGTGGCCATTCTGTTACGCGACGCGACGGATCGGTTCCTGCTGTCACCTCTCAATACGTGCGCATACGCGCAATCCGCACCATCCCGTCAACCTTCGCAAATGCAACATAGTTGCGTTTGTGTATAATTCGGGCGATGTGCCGGAGCGCATCGCAAGCCCGCTCCCTATGCAGTACCCGATTAAGGAAGCTGTGATGCATGCGCAAGAAGCCGACGTCTGCGATCAGGCGTACGAAAACCTGGCGGGCGAACTGTCGGCGATCCACGATCCGCTGCGTGAGATCGCATGGGCAGCGCGTTTACGCGACGCGCGCGTGAGCGGCTATCTGGATGCGGTCGTTCGTTCAGGTATTGATTCCGCACGCTGGATGGCGCAGTGGAAGAAGGGTGAGCCGCTGGTCGATGGCCCGTGGCCACGGCTGCAGGGGGGCGCGGTGTTCGGGCGCGAGTGGTCAACGCTTGCGGCGACGCTCTGCATACTGCTCGACAGTCGCAGTGCAAGGCTACGCATTGAGGTAACAAGGCAGACGACGTGTCCGCGCTTTCACGTGGACAACGTGCCGGCGCGGTTGCTATGCACGTGGCGGGGCCCCGGCACCGAATATCTTGAGGGCCGGTGTGCCGATCGCAGCCGGCTCGGGCCGGACAGCGGCGGCCTGCCGGACGGGGGCTCGGGCCTGATTCTCGACAGTGCGGGTGTTCACCGCATTCCCACCTTCACCGTTGCCGTCCTCAAGGGCGAGCGGTGGCCCGATGCGCGCTCGCACGGGGCGATTCACCGTTCGCCGGCAATGCCGCCCGACGCCAGCCCCCGCGTCATGGTTGCGATCGATATCCCCTGATACAGAAATACAAGGAGTCATTTCATGGATGCACGACTGCCGGTTACGGTCCTTTCAGGCTTTCTCGGCGCGGGCAAGACGACGCTGCTCAATCACATTCTGAACAACCGGGAAGGGCGGCGCGTCGCCGTCATTGTCAACGACATGAGCGAGGTGAACATCGATGCCGCGCTCGTACGTGACGGTGACGCGCAGCTCTCGCGCACCGACGAGAAGCTGATCGAGATGAGCAATGGCTGCATCTGCTGCACGCTGCGCGAGGACCTGCTGCTCGAAGTCAACCGCCTGGCGAAAGAGGGACGATTTGACCAGCTCGTGATCGAATCGACCGGGATCTCCGAGCCGCTGCCTGTGGCCGAGACCTTCACGTTTGCCGACGAGAGCGGTCAGAGCCTGTCCGATGTCGCACGCCTCGATACGATGGTCACCGTAGTCGACGCGTTCAACTTCCTGCGCGACTACAGCTCACAGGACAGTTTGCAGTCGCGCGGAGAATCGCTCGGCGATGAAGATGAGCGTACGGTCGTTGACCTGCTGATCGAGCAGATCGAGTTCTGTGATGTCATCGTGCTGAACAAGGCCGACCTGATCGGCGTTGCTGACCGTGAGCGACTGATGGCGATCCTGCACAGTCTGAATCCCCGGGCCCGCATCGAGATCTCGGAATTCGGTCGCGTGCCGCTCGCCCGCGTACTGGATACGAAGCTGTTCGACTTCGAGGAAGCGTCGAAGGCGCCGGGGTGGCTCAAGGAACTGCGCGGGGAGCACACGCCCGAGACGGAAGAATATGGCATCCGCAGCTTCGTGTGGCGCGCACGGCGTCCGCTGCATCCTGAGCGCTTCGGGGCGCTGGTCAACAGCGAATGGCCGGGCGTCGTGCGCTCAAAGGGGTTCTTCTGGCTCGCGAGCCGTCCCACGCACGCGGGCTCGTGGTCGCAGGCGGGCGCGGTGTGCCGCCACGGCATGGCGGGCCTCTGGTGGGCGGCAGTGCCGAAATCGCACTGGCCGACCGATCCCGAATCCCTCGAATTCATCAACCGCAACTGGGAGCCGGACGTCGGCGATGCGCGCCAGGAACTGGTACTGATCGGTGTCGACATGAACGAGCCGGCACTGCGCCAACGCCTGGATGCGTGCCTGCTGACCGACGCTGAAATGGCTGAAGGCCCGCAGGCATGGACGCAGTATGACGACCCGTTCCCTGCGTGGGGCGGCCGCGTGCCCGAGGAAGAAGGCGCCGTATGACCCCGCGAGCCGGCGCGACGACACGTCGTTCGCAGCGTGGTGGGCAACGCCCGACGCGGCGGGGGCGCGGGTCCCGTACGGGCACCCAGGCACAACCGCTAGATCTTGGAAAGCTGGACATACCACACGGGGAGTGCGCGATGGACCTGATTCCGGTAACGCTGCTGACGGGTTTTCTTGGCAGTGGCAAGACGACGGTACTGAACCGGCTGGTGCAGCAGCCGGAAATGGCCGATGCGCTGGTGCTCATCAACGAGTTTGGTGAGATCGGGCTCGATCACATGCTCATCGCCCACAGCCGTGAGGACATCGTGGTCGAGATGAGCAGCGGCTGCCTGTGCTGCACGATCCGGGGCGACCTGGTCCGCACGCTCAAGGATATCCACTGGCGGTTCTCGCGCGACGGTCGGCGGCAGTTCAGCCGGGTAGTGATCGAGACGACCGGGCTCGCGGACCCGGCGCCGATTGTGCATACACTGGCCACGCATCGCGACCTGCGCGAGCGCTACCGGCTCGATGGGCTGGTGACGACGATCGATGCGCGAAACGCGGAGGCGACGCTCGACGCGCACGCCGAGGCGGTCAAACAGGCCGCGATGGCAGACAGGCTGCTGCTGACCAAGACGGATCTCGTGGACGTGGAGACGCTGGAACGGCTCACCGATCGGCTGCATGCGATCAATCCGGCCGCGGGCATTATCCGCGTCAGTCACGGTGAGCTGGCGGCAAGCCGGATACTGGACCTGGGTCTTTTCACGGCAGACGGCAAGATTGCGGACGTCGAACGGTGGCTCGCCGAAGAGCAGTATGGTTCAGGCGACGATGGACATCACCACGGCCGGGCCCATCACGACCACCATCATGTGGATCACCTTGCGCATGCGCAAGGTGACGGGCCCGGACACGGCGATCACGAAGCGGAGGAAGCTCATGCCGATGAGCCGCACGAGCATGGTGAACACCCGCATCATGACCATGCACATGACGTCAACCGGCACGACGACCAGATCCGCGCGTTCTGCTTCACGGTCGAGGAGCCCATTCCCGAGCAGGTACTGACCGACTGGCTCGACGTGCTGCTGTCGCTGATGGGGCCGTCGATGCTGCGGATCAAGGGCATTCTGAACGTCGAAGGCGAGGACAGGCCGATCGTCATCCATGGCGTACAGCACGTCTTTCACCCGCCGGTGCCGCTCGACGCCTGGCCGGGTGAGGACCGGCGTTCGCGGATCGTGTTCATTACCCGCGCGGTCGAACGTGAAACGGTCGAATCGACTTTCCGGCTGTTCAGCGAGGTGGGCGCCATCCGTGCGCAGGAGACGCATTCCGGATGACGAGGCTCCCCATTGCGCTCTACAACACGCTGACCCGCCGCAGGGAACCGCTGCAGACCGGCATGCCCGATGCGGTCACGTTGTACGTGTGCGGTCCCACCGTGTACAACTACGCGCACATCGGCAACGCACGGCCGGCAGTCGTGTTCGACGTGCTCGTGCGGCTGCTGCGCAGGCGCTACCGCTCCGTGCTCTATGCGCGCAACCTCACGGACGTCGATGACCGGATCAATGAGACGGCGCGCCGCGACGGCGTGCCGATCGGCAACATCACGTCGCGGTATATCGACGCGTACCACGAGGACATGCAGGCGCTCGGCGTCCTTCCACCGGATATCGAGCCGCGCGTGACAGAGCATATCCCCGACATCGTCGGGCTCATTGAAACCCTGATCGAACGGAAACACGCCTATGTGGCGGAAGGGCACGTACTGTTCCATGTCCCGTCCTTTACGGAGTACGGCCGGCTGTCGGGGCGCCGCACCCGGGACATGATTGCCGGGGCGCGGGTGGAAGTGGCGCCATACAAGCGCGATCCGCTCGACTTCGTGCTCTGGAAACCTTCGAGCGACGACATCTCGGGCTGGGACAGTCCATGGGGGCGCGGCCGCCCGGGATGGCACATCGAATGTTCAGCGATGATCGGGCGACATCTGGGACGTACCATCGACATCCACGGTGGCGGCCAGGACCTGATCTTTCCGCATCACGAGAACGAGATCGCGCAGGGCGTCTGCGCGCACGATGGTGAGCCGTACTGCCGGATGTGGGTACATAACAGCTTCGTCACCGTGGACGGCCAGAAGATGTCGAAGTCGCTCGGCAACGTGCTGCTGGTGCGCGATCTGCTCGCGCACGCGCCCGGCGAGGCGCTCAGGCTGGCGCTGCTTTCGACCCACTACCGTCATCCGCTCGACTGGAGCGTGCAGCGGCTACAGGCGGCATGCCGGACGCTGCAGCGGGCCTATATGGCGCTCGATGCCGTCTCGGGACTTCCGCATCTTGGGACCGGACCCGACAGCGAGGTGGAGGCGGCCCTCTCGAATGACCTGAATGTACCGCGCGCGCTCGCCCGTCTGTATCGGCTGCTGGAGGATCTTGAGCAGGCTTCCCAGGGATCGGCGCAGCAATGGGCGAAGGCGTGCCTGCTGGCGTCCGCACAACTGCTCGGCCTGTTGCAGCAGGAACCGGCTCAGGCACTGGTGGCACTGCGCGGCCGTATCGACGCGACATCCGTCACGGAAGACGCGTGGGTGGAATCAATCGTGGCCCGCCGCGCCGAGGCACGCCGGCAGTACGCGTTTGGGGAGGCCGATGCGCTGCGCGACGAGCTGCTGCGCGCCGGTATCCAGATCGAGGACACGCTGGAAGGGACAGTCTGGCACCGAAGTCACGGAGTCCTGGCATGATCCGCAAAAATCCACGTGGGGACCTGCCTGTGGTCCACGAAAGCGCGTTTGTTGATCCGACCGCCATCCTGTGCGGACGGGTCATCGTCGGCGCGAATGTATTCATCGGCCCGTACGCGGTGATCCGTGCCGACGAGACGGATGCGCAGGGCGGCATTGAACCGATCCATATCGGCGCGCACTCGAACATCCAGGATGGCGTTGTGATCCACTCGAAGTCGGGCGCTGCGGTAACGGTCGGCAGCCATACATCGATCGCTCACCGCGCGATTGTGCATGGTCCCTGCGAAGTCGGCGACCGTGTGTTTATCGGCTTTAACAGCGTGCTGTTCAACTGCACCGTCGGTGAAGGCTGTGTGGTCCGCCACAATGCCGTAGTTGACGGCTGCAACCTTCCCGCAGGCTTTTACGTGCCGTCGACCCAGCGCATCGGGCCGGGCACCGACCTGTCGACGATTCCGAAGGTGACTGCCAGTGCGTCGGAGTTCTCCGAGGACGTCGCGCAGACCAATGTGAGGCTCGTTCAGGGATACCGCCGCATCGCGAACGAATTGTGACCGTAGGGGATGACTGATGTTGATCCGCAAGCTGTTTTCGTTTGAAGGTGCGCATGTCGTGCGGCATGCGTCATCGCATCGTTGTGCATGGTCGATCCACGGCCATTCCTATCGCGTGGAGATCATTCTCGAGGCCGATGCGCTCGATCACGGCCAGATGGTCTATGACTTCGGCCTCCTCAAGGGGGAGGTCCGGGAGATCGTGGACGCGTTCGACCATACGCTCGTGTTCTGGAACTGCGACGACCCGGCGTACATGGAGATGTGCCGTAGCCATTCGCAGCGCTGGATTGCCCTGCCGGTGTCGCCCAGCGCGGAGCAGCTCTCGCGCGTGTTCTTCGTGCTGGTCGATGTGGTGATGCGTGCGATGCCGATGCGTAACGGCGAGGCGGATGTCAGGGTCCAGTCGGTGATCGTGCATGAGACGGCGACCGGCTACGCACAGTGCTTCCGGCGCGATGCCTACAATCCGCGCATGGGGCTGGTCAGTCCCGCCCTGATCGGATTCTCGGATGCCGTGCGCCGGGAGGCGACGACCGGTATCCTGGATGAACTGACCAGCGCTATTGCGTGCGCACCGGCATGCTGACGTCGATGGGCGCAGCGAGCCGTCATGCCGACCTGCTCGTGCGCGGCGGTACCGTGGTCAGATTGGAAGGAAGTGGGCAGGCGGACATTGCCTGCGTTGACGGCCGGATCGTTTCGATCGAGGCGCGCGGCTGGAGCGCTGACCAGGTCGTGGATGCACACGGCCTGCACGTGCTGCCTGGCGTGATCGACTCACAGGTCCATTTCCGCGAACCGGGCCTCGAGCACAAGGAGAATCTCGAAGCGGGCACGCGAGGCGCGGTGCTCGGTGGCGTGACGGCCGTTTTCGAAATGCCCAACACCAGTCCGTTGACGCTGCGCCGCGACGACCTCGAACGGAAGATCGCGGCAGCGTCAGGACGCGCGTGGTGTGATATCGCGTTCTACATCGGTGGCTCGTCCGTCAACGCTGGTGAGCTGGGCCACCTGGAAGCGTTGCCGGGCTGCGCCGGCATCAAGGTTTTTATGGGCAGCTCGTTCGGCGATCTGCTCGCGGATGACGACGTTGTACTACGGCGCATCCTCGAGCACGGCCGGCGGCGGGTGGCCGTGCATGCGGAGGACGAGGCGAGACTGCGCGAGCGCCGGTCAATCGCAGAAGCATCGGGCGACGTGCGCGACCATCCGCGCTGGCGTGACGTGGATAGCGCGCTCGATGCGACGCGCAGGATCGTCGGCATGGCGCGCGAAACAGGACGGCCGCTGCATATCCTGCACGTTTCGACGGCGGAAGAAATCGCGCTGCTGGCGTCGCACCGGAGCCGGGTGACAGTCGAGGTACTGCCGCACCACCTGACCCTGTGCGCGCCCGAATGTTATGAGCGGTTGGGCACGCTTGCGCAGATGAACCCGCCGGTCCGCGAGGCCCGGCACCGGGAGGCGCTATGGCGCGCGCTTCGGGAGGGACGAGTGGACACGCTGGGCAGTGATCACGCTCCGCATACGCTGGAAGAGAAGGGCCGCCCGTACCCGCAGTCACCCAGCGGCATGCCGGGCGTGCAGACGTTATTGCCGGTCATGCTCGATCACGTCAGCGAGGGACGGCTGTCGCTGCAGCGTCTGGTGGAACTGACGAGCGCGGGTCCGGCGCGGGTGTTCGGGATAGCGGAAAAGGGACGCATCAACGTGGGCTACGACGCCGACCTGACGCTCGTCGATCTCAAGGCAAAGCGCGAAATCACGAACCGCTGGATCGCAAGCGTCTGTGGCTGGACGCCCTACGATGGCATGCGGGTGACGGGGTGGCCGGTCGCCACCATCATTCGTGGCCGTGTGGTGATGCGCGATGACGCCGTGCAGGGATACCCAGTGGGACAGCCGGTCCGCTTCGACAGGGCGATGGCGATCACGCCGGCATGACGCCCGGAAGCTGTCAGAGCTGCGTGGGATTGGGCGCGTCGCCGTACACGGCGACGGGGTCAAACGTCTTCGCACCTTCCGTGAACCGCAAGGTTGCTTCGGGCAGGTCAACCGCGCGGTAAAAACAGCTGCGATAACCGACGTGGCAACTCGCGCCCCTGCCCGCCACCTCGACGCGAATCCACAGCGCGTCCTGGTCGTCGTCGATGCGCATCTCGACTACGCGCTGGGTCAGTCCGCTCGTCGCACCCTTGGACCAGAGCGTCTGGCGGCTGCGGCTCCAGTAGTGGGCGATACCGGTCTCGATCGTCCGCGCAAGGGCTTCCCGGTTCATATAGCCGACCATCAGGACGTCGTCCCGGCCCGCATCACTGACGACGCAGGGAATCAGTCCATCAGGGCCAAATCTGGGCGAGAGCGAGCGACCTTCCTCGACTTCGGTGACGGATGTTTATGTCACACCCGATGCATCATGCCCGAAGTGACGTGTTTTCCAGCGCGGCAGCAAACCAGCCCAGCACCCTTTGCAGGTGCACTTCGCCGTAGAGCCGCGCAAACCGCTGTGTCTCGGCATTGTCGGGGTCGCCGAGTACGGCCAGCCGTGCCTGGATGAACGCCGGCGTCAGCGTGATGCCGCACTCGTGCTCAATGCAGTGCTGCCAGTCATCGAAGCTCTGGGGAATCGGCGAGGTCATGGGTACGGCGGGCGCCAGCGGAAAATCCCATGGTAGCAGGGTTGGTTATTAATGCAACAAAGTGGCGTTAATAACCTGATTTCGGACCCGCCGAATCAGGTGCAACGATCCTGCGTGCTCACACGCCGTGGGTCGAGCAGTCGCGGCAGGTACCGTGAATCGTGACGGCAGAGTTCGTGCTATGAACGCCGCGGCGGCTAAGCTTGCGCTCTATCCGGGCGAGCACACCGGCCAGTTCCGGATCTTCCGGAAGCGCAGAAATGTTGTGGCAATGATCGCACTCGAAATAACCAGTGGAGGTCTCGTGCTCTGCGATTGCATGGCGCCAGGCCCGGTCAGATCCCTGGATTCGGGTGAGCAGGCCAACGGCAGTTAGCCGGTCGAGGATCCGGTAGAGGGTCACGCGATCCACTTTTCCCGCGCCTGTAGCGGCGCCCAGATCGCGGGCGAGTTCTTCGTGCGAACGGGGCTGTTCGGCGCCCTCCAGGCGTTCGAGCACGGCAACGGTAAGCGCGGTGGAGCGCAGCCCCGCCTCGCGCAGGCGCGATGGCCAGTCGGTAGGAGCGTGTGGTGGATGTTTGCGCGGAGAGTGGCGGGTAGGCATGGATGACCGTGGATGCAACTGTCCAATGATGGAATGATACATCGTTCCGCGCGGGCAAGGCCACGCGTGTCGTATGGTCGTCGTCATGGACCTGGCGGCATGCCCTGGTCGAACAGCGGTTGCAGGCCATCCTCCGCAGCGATGGCCATCGGACGCCCGACTGCCGTCTGCCGGCCGCCTGCCCAGCGCTCGAGCCGGTACAACGCGCCGAAGGCGAAGGACGGCGGTTGCATTCCGGCACCGAACACAGCCTCGCCACCGCGTCGCATGCTGTCCGCGAGCCATGACATCAGGCGCAGGTGATAGGGGTTGCGGGCAATTTCACCATGGTGACAGGTCAACGCCTCGATCATGGTCGCGACGCTTGAGCTGTCGAGTTCGACGAGGGTATTGGGCTGCTCCAGGGTGCCCCAGAATTCTGTCTGCGCAAGCCAGACGGCGTGTGCATGTTGCTGAAGGGCGTCATGCACGAGCCAGTGGACACCGATGTGCGTCGCAGAGCCATCACGCTCGTGCGGGCAGAAGACGATGCGCGGCCGATAGTCGTCGAACAGCGCGGCGAGGCGGTCGATGTCACGGGCCCAGCCTGCCGGGTCGGCGCGGCGACGCGCTGGCGTGACCGGCTGGCGACCGTCGAGGGCTGGATCGAGCAGCGCAAAATCAAGCCGGGTACAGGCATGGCACAGCTCGTTCCATCGTTCACTGCGGCGGCATGGAGGTACACGCGCAGGATCCCCTGGCGGTCGTAGTCTTCAACCGCCTCGCAGTTCGGTGCGCAACGATGATCGATCCAGCGGGCGGCGTTCCCGCCGGTGCCCGCATCAATGCAGTAGCGGCCGTCACCGTCACCCAGCGCAAACAGAAAGGTGTGGAACGGGTCTTCGGCGTTGACGGGATGCTGGCGTCGTGCTGCCGCGTGGGTAATGCGCGCCCCCCTGTATTCGATGATGCGCATGCCGCGCGGAATGTCGGCAACGGCAAAGACACCCTTGCCATGGATGGGACTGCGTCGGATCTGGATCAGGCGGGGCATGAATGCAGGAATGTATGCGGTGAAGCAGACTCAAGTATAGCGTTCCCTTTTCTAATTATCGCAACTGTGTTGCGTTTACGATGCGGGTTAGATATCGTTCTGCCGGAATCGCGGGCGATCCGACCGCTGGCGCGATGACCCGGACGTGAAGCGGGCAGCCTGCACGGGCAGGCATGCGCTAGCCAGGCCGGGGCGCGGGGGAATTGAGTGTGCGATCGATTAGAATTGCGCACGCAAAGCCCGGAAGCTGGTGCAAATCCAGCGCGGTCGCGCCACTGTGACCGGTTTCCTGAAACCGGGAGTCAGACCTGGGCCTTGTCTTCCTTCACCTGTCATGGGGCGCGAAACCCCAGGAGAACCGCCATGACCTGCATCGTCAGTGTCCACCGGGCATCGGCTGCCCGTTGCTTCCTCTTTTTCTCCCGTCGTCTGTGTTGACCCGGTAAGTTTCGCCGGTCAGTACGGCATGCCTGGTTCGTGTTTCCGGCAATCGTGCGGCGTTTCACTGCGTCGATGACATGGTGGATCGGCACGTGTGTCGAGCGCATAACAAACAGGCGCACCGCATACGGTAGCGCCAGAGAAAAAAGAAAAGAGAGCAGGACAATGAAGAAAATCTCGATCCTTTCGCCGTCGCGAACGCAGCGACGCCGCAGCCGTCAGCTCACAGCAGGGATGCTCGGCTGCGCGTGGCTGATCGGCTCGTCGTCCGCGTTTGCTGATGACGGCAGCGGCCCGGCGGCAGACAGCACGCAATCTGCGCAGGAGCCGGCACAGACGCTGCCGGCTGTTAAGGTCCAGGCATCGGGCCATACGGATACACCGGACCTGAGCACGCCGATCCGTACCGGCAGCCGGCTTGGACTGTCGAGCCTCGATACGCCGGCGAGCGTCGAGACGCTCACCGGTGAGCAGATTCAGGTGCGCGGCGACACCACGGTCAACGAGGCCATTACGCGTGCGGCCGGCTTTGCCACCGACGCGGCACCCGGCAATGGCGGCACGTCGGTCTCGGTGCGCGGCTTCAGCGGGCCAAAGTCGATCACGACGCTCTATGACGGCACGCGCATGTATCCTGGCGCAGGCACGGTGACCTTTCCGTTCGATACGTGGTCGGTCGACCGGATCGAGGTGCTGCGCGGTCCGGCGTCGGTGCTCTACGGTGAGGGTGGCATCGGCGGCGTGATCAACGTCGTGCCGAAGGCGCCGCAGCGCGACTACGCGACCACGGTCCAGCTCGGCGCGGGCGCCTATGGCGAGAAGCGCGTGGCGCTCGATACGACGGGCGCGCTCGGGCCCATGCTGTCATACCGCTTTTACGTGAGCGACGACCGCTCGAACGGCTGGGTACCGCGCGGCGATTCGCATACCACGGCGCTCGGCGGCGCATTGCGGCTCGACGTCGATCCGACCTTGTCATTCACACTCGACTACGACTACGGCCGCCAGAAGCCGGCGCGCTATTTCGGGATTCCGGTGCTCGACGGTGCGCTCAATCCGGCGTTCCGCTACCAGAACTACAACGTCGCCGATTCCGCGATCTCCTATTACGACCAGTGGACGCGGCTGAACGCGAAGTGGCACGCCATGCCTGGCATCACGGTGCGCAACCAGCTCTATTATTTGCTGACCAACCGCCACTGGCACGATAGCGAGAGCTACGCCCTGCAGCCGGATGGCGATGTGTTGCGCAGCGATTACATCGAGATCCTCCATCATCAGCGGCAGATCGGCGACCAGCTCGACACGACGATCGACGGGCGTGCATGGGGCCATCAGAACCGGCTGGTCGTCGGCGCGGACTTCAATGTGATCTCGTTTGTCGATACAAGCAATTCACCATACGGCGGCTCGTCGATCGTGCCGGCATTCGGTTTCGATCCGGGCGTGTTCGACAGTCCCGATTCGACCGTGCCCGCGTTTCGCACCGTCACGCATCAGGCGTCCCTTTTTGCAGAGGACCGGTTCGAGCTGACCGAGCGGCTCGCGTGGGTGAGTGGCCTGCGTTACGACCATATCGACTTGCATCGCGAGACGTTCGCGACTGCCACGACTGCGGCGGCGTCGTTCGACAGGACGTTCGCCCATACAGGATGGCGCACGGGCCTTGTGTTCTCGCTCACGCCGGCACTGTCCGTGTACGGTCAGTACACGACCGGCACCGACGGCGTCAGTTCGCTGATTACGCTGTCGCAATCGAACAGTCAGTTCACGCTGTCGACAGGTCAGCAGTGGGAGGCGGGTGTCAAGAAGGAAGTGCTCGGCGGCCGCGGATCGTGGACCTTCGCGGTGTACCAGATCGTGAAGCGTAACCTCGTGAGCACCGATCCGCTGAACCCGGACCTGAGCGAGCAGGTCGGCCGGCAGTCGTCGCGCGGCGTCGAATGGTCGGGCGCGCTGCGGCTGGGCGGCGGCTGGTCGGTCGAGGCGAACGCGGCGCTGCTGCGCGCGCGGTACGACGATTTCGACGAGGCGGTCGATGGTCAGAGCGTGTCGCGCGCGGGCAACGTGCCCTACAACATCCCCGAGCAGACCGCGAACGTGTGGCTCGACTGGGCGTTCGCGCCTGGCTGGCGCGCGGGAGCCGGGGTGCAGTATGTCGGACGGCGCTTCGGCGACAACGCGAACAGCGTGTCGATTCCGTCGTACACACTGGTCGATGCGTCCGCGTCGTGGCGCGCAACGCGCAACCTGACGCTCGCGCTCTATCTGCGCAACCTGACCAACCGGACCTATGCGGTCTCCACGCAGAACGACGGCACCGAATGGCTGCTCGGCGCGCCGCGCTCGGGGTGGGTCACCGCGACGATGACTTTCTAGCCTCATTGATCGGCAAAGCCATGACCTCACTGCATATCGAAGAGCTAGGCTGGTCGCCGCCGTCGCGGGACGCGAGACGCCCGGACGACGGCGAGAGCCTGTTGCGGCGGATCGTGCTCGAAGTGCAGCCGGGCGAATTCGTCGGCCTGATCGGACCCAACGGCAGCGGCAAGACGAGCCTGCTGCGGTGTGCGTTCCGGTACGCAAGGCCGCACAGCGGCGCCGTCAGGCTGGACGGCGACGACGTCTGGGTCAAGTCCGGGCGCTGGGCGGCGCAACGCATCGCGGTGGTACAGCAGGACCCGCCCGACGACTTCGGCCTGACGGTGGAAGAGGTCGTCGCGATGGGCCGTACGCCGCACAAGGGGCTGCTTGACGGCGACACCGCCGTGGACGCAGCGCTCGTCGACGCCGCGCTGCACGATGTCGAACTCGATGCGCACCGGCAGCGGCCGTTCGCTTCGCTGTCGGGCGGCGAACGGCAACGCGCGCTGCTGGCCCGTGCACTGGTGCAGCAGCCGCGTGTGCTGATGCTCGACGAGCCGACCAATCATCTCGATCCGCGGCATCAGATCGAACTGCTCGGCCTCGTGCGGCGGCAGCGGATCACCACGTTGGCCACGATTCATGACCTGAATCTCGCCGCTGCGTTCTGCGACCGGCTGTACGTGATTGCCTCGGGTGAGATCGTCGCGTGCGGCACGCCGCAGGCGGTACTAACCGAGCCCTTGCTGAAGACGGTGTATGGCGTCGATGCGCTCGTCGACCGGCACCCGGTGACGGGACGTCCGCGCATCACGCTGATTACAGGACCGGAGTCCGGGACATGACGAAAAGGAAGACTTCCCTCTGGCGCGCGACGGCGGCCACCATTTTTTTCGTAGCCGCATCGTACGCACAGGCTGACCGTTATCCGGTTACCGTGCGCAGCTGCAACCGGGATGTGACGTTCGCGCGTGCGCCGGCGAGGGCGGTCAGCAACGATTCGAACCTGACGGAGATGATGCTCGCGCTGGGGCTCAGGACACGGATGGCGGGGTTCACGGGAATCGGCGGCTGGAAGACGGACGATCCGTCTCTGCGCGTACGCCTTGCGGGGATCCCGGAACTGGCGCGCCGCTATCCGTCCATCGAGACGCTCGTCGGCGCCGGTGCGGATTTCTATCTGGCCGGCTGGAACTATGGCATGCGCGTCGGCGGTCCCGTCACGCCCGAGGCGCTTGCACGCTTCGGCATCGCGTCGTACGAGCTCACGGAGTCCTGCGCGCACGTGATGCCGATGCCGGCGGCGTCGCTCGACGACGTTTATCGCGACCTGCGCAACCTCGGCGCGATCTTCGATGTGGACGCGCGTGCGGCGAGCGTTGTCGCGTCGATGCAGGCGCGTATCGCGACGGTGTCGCGTGCCCTGGGACCGGACCCGGTGCGCCCGCGCGTGTTCGTCTACGACAGCGGCGAGGACAAGCCGTTTACGGCCGGGGCGCTGGCGATGCCGACCGCCCTGATCGACGCGGCAGGCGGTCGCAATGTGATGGACGACGTTCAGCAGAGCTGGACGCAGGTCAGCTGGGAGAGCGTCGTCGCACGCAATCCGCAGGCCATCGTCATCGTCGACTATGGCGCCGTGACCGCCGCACAGAAAATCCGCTTTCTCACCGGCAATCCGGTGCTCGCAAATGTCGACGCGGTGCGCTCACGCCGTTTCATCGTCGTGCCTTACGATGCCGCGACGCCGGGCGTGCGTAACGCCGGGGCCGTCGAGACCCTCGCGCGGGGGCTGCATCCGGAGGTGTTCGGCGCACTGGCCGGTGCCGTTACCGGGGAGGCGCGCTGAGCATGGATACGCTATCGGGCGGCCGGCCGGCGTCGCGAACACGTCGTGGCGCGCTCATTCCCTTCACCTTGCTGGGTCTGGTGCTCGCCGGGTCGATCATGGTCGCAACAGGGCTCGGACCGGTGCCGGTTTCGCCGGGCATGACCGTCCGCATTCTGCTCCATCATCTGTCGGGCGATCTAACTGGAGCCGTACCGGCTGATGCGCAGGATGCGATCGTCTGGATGATCCGACTGCCGCGCGTATTGCTCGGAGTGGTCGTCGGCGCGGCGCTTGCGGTGGTCGGCGTGGCGCTGCAGGCTGCCACGGCTAACCGGCTGGCCGATCCGCATCTGCTCGGCGTGAGTTCGGGCGCGACGCTCGGCGCGGTGACCGCAACGCTGTGGCTCGGCGCCGTGTTCGGCCCGCTGACGCTGCCAGCCACGGCGTTCGCCGGCGCGCTCGCGGCGATGTCGCTCGCCGTCGCGCTGGGTGCGCGCGCCGGCCGGCTCGATTCGCAACGCCTGCTGCTGTCGGGGGTATCGGTGTCGTTCGTGATGATGGCGCTGGCGAACCTGCTGCTCTATCTTGGGGACCAGCGCGCCGCGTCGTCGGTGCTGTTCTGGATGCTGGGTGGTCTTGGACTGGCGCGATGGGACCTGCTGGGCGCGCCAGCCGCGTTCGCCGTCGGCGGCATGGTGCTGCTGGCCGCACGCCGGCGTGAGCTCGACGCGCTGATGAGTGGCGATGTCGCCGCCGCAACGCTCGGCGTGGATGTCGCGCGGGTGCGTCGCGAAGTGTTCGTCGTGAGTTCGCTCGTCACGGCCGCGATGGTCGCGGTGAGCGGTGCAATTGGATTCGTCGGGCTGGTTGCGCCGCATGTGTGCCGACGGCTGGTCGGTGCCGGCCACGCTCGGCTGTTACCCGCGTCGGCGCTCTTTGGCGCCGTGCTGCTGCTCTGGTCGGACGTGGCCGCGCGCATGCTCGCCGCGCCCGACGATCTGCCCATCGGCGTCGTTACTTCGCTCTTTGGCGGCGCGTGCCTTGTGTGGCTGATACGGGGCGAACGGGCGTAGCTCCCGTTCGCCGATGTCGCCAGTGTGGAACCGCTGGTTGCGTCGCAGCCGGCCAGCCTAAGGCAACCGTCCAGCCCCGCTGTGAAGACGTCTGCGGGGAGCTGTTTGCCGATAAAGACGATCTTTGTTTCCCGCAACTCGTTCTCCCGCCACGGCGTGCCAAGGTCGGCGCCGAAGATCATGTGGACTCCCTGGAACACAAGGCGCCGCTCCAGTCCCGCCACGTTCAGCACACCCTTGTAGCGCAGCATCGACGTGCCGTAAATCGTGACAATGGTGCTGAAGAAGGCTTTGAGCTTCTGCTGGTCGAGCGGGCGCGCGCGGGTTCATCTGCCGCAGCCGCTGCATCAGTGCCTGCGTTTGCGCTTCGCCGGCGAGGTCTGCCTTTGATACGAGGATACGGTCGGCGAAACCAACCTGTTCCTGCGCTTCGTGATGTTCGTCGAGCTGTGCATTCCCATGCCTGGCATCGACGACTGTAACGATCGGGTCGAGCAGGTAGTTTTCCTGCACTGTCGTCGTCGACGAAGAATGTCTGGGCAACGGGAGCCGGGTCGGCGAGTCCGGTCATGATTGATTCCCTGTCAATTAAGGTTGCTCGGTCCTGCGGGTATAACGATCAGACCGCCTTCGCGCATCGTGACGCCCAGCGCGGAGAAGTGCGCGGCCCCGACTGCCGGACGGCAAACGTCATGAGCTTGCGCGTGCGTTAATGGCATCACCCGCACCGTCGTCAACGATGGGACAGGGAAAGAGGGCGTCCGGGCATCGGTTGGGCGGAGCTGTAGCCTTCAACAGGCTAGCGCTTCAGCGCGGCCGATAGTGCGTCGGGTTGCGAACCCATCCACTGCTGGAAATTCTTCCCAGCGGGTAAAGTCTCGGTCACGCTGATGGCTGGTACGTGCGAGTTGCTCGCGAGCTTCAGCATGTGCCGGGTCATTGCACTGCTCGCCTGGCTGTTGTGGGACGTGTACGCGGCGAGCGGTCAAATCCGTCTCAAATGACGCGACATCCGCCGCACTCGGCTCTGTGTCGTTCATCGTTGCAAGCTGGAAGCGCTCGTTGCGCCTGTCCAGACCGATTGCACTCGTCATGTAACCAAAAACCGGCTCCGTCGCTGTCAACGGCACGTGCTCGTAGTGCCCTTTCAGGGCAGCGACCTTGTCGTCGACGGGTTTGAGCGAGTTGAGAAAGCGGTCCAGGCGAGCATCGTAGTCACCTTTATGCGCCGGATCGGTGGTTACCAGAGACGTATTCACCGCCTTCGCGACGGCGGGCATCGTCTTCGGGTCGTACCAGAGATGCGGGTTATCGCCGGACTTTCGTCCCATGAGTTGTGCCGCGACAATTGTCGTGCGGTTCGACCTTTTCGAGGCCGCCAATAGCTTTTCCATCGACGGGTCGTAATCAGCGCCGTTGTACACAACGAGCGCCGCACCCTGCAGCGCCCGCGCCGTCTTCGGACTGGCTTCAAACAGGTGCGGATCCTGGTCGGGATTGCTCAGGATGCTTGTGACCTGCACGTGGTGGTCGCCGAGCTGCCTAACGACGTCACCGTAAAAATCACGGCCGGACGGGTACCGACGGTGCCGCCGCCACCGTTTGGCTGCAGACGCCAATCGCAAGCGCAAGCGCGACGGGGTACAGCACGTGAGCAAGCCTGTTCACGAATTTCCTTGCGAATAGATGTAATCGCAATCGCCACGATCGCGAGCACACTGAGCGGATAGATGACCCACCCGCCAAGCTGCACGGCGTCCACAAGATTCATCCAGTCTTTCAAATCAAGAACGGAGGGTTCCTGTTCGACAGCACCCGGCTCACTGAGACTCTGATGTGTGATCTGCTATCGGACCTGTGCGGCTGGGGACCGTTCACGAAACTGAACATAGAAAATCCAAACCACCCCGCTATTGATCGTTTGTCGCTCGACGGGAAGATAGGGGCGCAGGTTACGTCGACACGAAGCATCGAGAAGGTGAAGGACGCAATTGAGAAGTTCGTCGCTGGATCCGAAACCTGAAAAACTCTATATCTTGATGCTCCGCGGGCGGCAAAACAGTAACAGCAGCGCAAGCCGAGTCTTTCTCTATTCAAGGACGTTGAAGCGGAAAGCCGTCGGCGAAACCTTCTCTCATGTGCGTAACGGACGCCCAGGTCTCGCGCTGCTAAACAGGTGTGAGGCAGCCTGACGAAGTTCAGCGTTGAATGCGGGCGGTGTGGGTCGTGAGCGGCCCATTCGACCTCGCGATGCACGTCGTGCCCAAAGCCGGCGCGAGCCTCTAACAAGGCGTTTCTGTAGGCCAACGCACGCGCCTGGAACCGCGATCCATCTGAAGGCTGAGGGGCCGTCACTGTTGCGTTCCAGCAGGCCGATGCCGGCGCTGCCCGCCTCGCACAGATCGAGCGCCATGTCTGGAGAGCGTCTGCAGCATGGCGCCGTCCGAGGCGGGCAGCGCCCGTGCCAGACGACGCATCGATTTGTTTTCAGCGGCGAAATCGTGTGGTCGATGCGCTCGCGTGCCAAGGGCCGGTGTGACCAGGCTGCCCGCGGGCCGTGCGCGGTCCGCTGCGGATTCGAACATGGTCGGCCTGGTGTGCCTCGCAACCGAGAACCTGCCAGGCAGCCACAACCCTCAGGTTCCCTACGCTCGCTTGCTGCCAAAGGAGCCCTGTCGGTGAACGGGGGCGACCACGCAGAAGAATTTGTGCTGAACTCAAATTTACGATCGCGACGAGATTAAGGCGCATATTGTCGGGATCGCCAGGCCGGCGCAGTAACTCGTCAGCGATCTTTTGTGACGCACGGTGTGGGCCATGCGGCATAGAGCGGCAAAGTGGTGAAGGACAAACTTTGCCTCATGTGTGGTGCCCGGTTATCGGGGAGGGAAAGATGCCAGGCGTGCGGTGAGTACGTTTTCCGGAGCTCGAACTTTCGTGTACTCGAAAACGTACTCATTCGACATTGCCTTCTAGTGGAACGCATATACCTTCCAGGCGCTTTCAAAAACAAAAAGCCCGCAAAGCGGGCTTTTTCACAAACGTCATCAACTAATTGATCTGGATCTATTTTTATGGTGCCCAGGAGAGGACTCGAACCTCCACGGTGTTGCCACCGCTAGGACCTGAACCTAGTGCGTCTACCAATTCCGCCACCTGGGCACGTCTTCAAGCTAGACGGCTATTTTAGCAAGATGATTAAGTTTGTCAATTCCTGCTTCAAACAAACTTGCTTTTCTCATCCGCTCGGTTGAACGCGCAGCGAAGTAATGCAATCGCTACTGAACCACCGTCCTGCTGATCCGGCAATCGAAACACAAACAACGATTTCGACTACCAGGCCTTACAAAAAAAGAGAGCCGCCAAAAGGCGGCTCTACTTTTGAATCTGGTGCCCAAGAGAGGACTCGAACCTCCACAGTGTTGCCACCGCTAGGACCTGAACCTAGTGCGTCTACCAATTTCGCCACCTGGGCAGGTGATGAACAGCAAAGACCGCAATTATAGCGACAGATTCCGACCTGTCAAGCGATTTGCCGAACGCGATTCAACCTCGCGGCGAGCCCGGCGCACTATGCGTCCCAACCACCGCCGCAGGCCCGCGTGGCGCCCGACACGGGTGTTAGAATGCCTCGCAGTAGTTCGTTGGCACGATGCACATCCGGCGTCCCGACGCGAGTGTCACTTGCGATCAGGCAGACGCGCGTCGGCTGGCGTCGAACGAGCCGGACCCAGGCAGTTTCCGGTGCAAATCGCAGTGGAGCAGAAGAGCAGAAAGCAGCAGGTGCAATGACCGAGCGCAGCCGCCGTGCAGATGCAGCCGAGCGCGACTGCGCGCATTACGCAAACGCCTTGCAGGCCGGATCACATCGCCGACCGACGTCCATGCAACGAGAAAAAATCATCGACAAGCCCTTGAGCAAATTTCCGTATCCGATTCCAAGCCGCGAAGAAATCCTCGGCGTGCTGCGCACGAGCGAAATGCCGCTTGCCGCGAACGACATCGCCGAAGCCCTGTCGATCAAGCGCCAGGAGCGCGAAGGATTTTTCAAGCGTCTCGGCGCAATGGAGCGCGACGGCCAGATCCGGCTCGATCAGCGCAATCTCTATCAACTGACCCATCCGTCGAACTTCGTCGCGGGCCGCGTCCAGGGCCATCGCGACGGCTACGGTTTCCTGATTCGCGACGACGGCCAGGACGACCTGTTCCTGCCCAACGGCGAGATGCAGAAGGTCATGCACAACGACCGCGTGCTCGCGCGCATCGTCGGCTATGACCGGCGTGGGCGGCCCGAAGGGCACATCGTCGAAGTCACTGACCGCGCGAACAAGCGCGTGATCGGCCGTCTGCTCAACGAGAACGGCGCGCTGATCGTCGCGCCCGAAGACAAGCGCATCGGCCACGACATCCTGATCACGCAGAACACCCGCAAGGCGAAAGTTGGCCAGGTCGTGGTGGTCGAGCTGACCGATTTTCCGAGCCGTCATTCGCAGCCGCTCGGCCGCGTGGTCGAAGTGCTGGGCGATATCGACGATCCCGGCATGGAAATCGAAATCGCGGTACGCAAGTACGGCGTGCCGCACGAGTTCGGCGAGGCCGCGCTGGCCGAAGCGGCGAAGCTGCCCGACGAAGTGCGCCCGGCCGACATTCGCCATCGCGTCGACCTGCGCGACGTGCCGCTCGTCACGATCGACGGCGAGGACGCGCGCGACTTCGACGACGCCGTCTATTGCGAGCCGGTGCAGGTGGGCCGCGGCGATGGCTTCCGCCTGATCGTCGCGATCGCGGACGTGTCGCATTACGTGCTTGCGCAAAGCGGGCTCGATACCGACGCGATCGAGCGCAGCACGTCGGTGTATTTCCCGCGCCGCGTGATCCCGATGCTGCCGGAGAAGCTGTCGAACGGACTGTGCTCGCTGAATCCGCAAGTCGACCGCTGCGTGCTCGTGTGCGACATGATCGTCACCGCGCGTGGCGACGTGAAGGCGTATCAGTTCTATCCGGGCGTCATGCATTCGGCCGCGCGGCTCACCTACACCGAAGTCGCCGCGGTGCTGAAAAACACCAAAGGCCCGGAAGCGACCCGCCGCGCCGCGTTGCTGCCGCAACTGCAGAATCTGTATGGCGTCTACAAGGCGCTGTTCGCGGCGCGTCAGAAGCGCGGCGCGATCGACTTCGATACGACGGAGACGTACATCGTCTGCAACGCGCAGGGCAAGATCGAGCAGATCGTGCCGCGCACGCGCAACGATGCGCACAAGCTGATCGAGGAATGCATGCTGGCCGCGAACGTGTGCGCGGCGGACTTCCTCAAGCGCAACAAGCATCCGGGCCTGTTCCGCGTGCATGCGGGCCCGAGCGCGGAAAAGCTCGAGAACCTGCGTACCTTCCTGCGCGGCATGGGCCTGACGCTCGGCGGCGGCGACACGCCGCACGCGAGCGACTACGCCGCACTGATGGCGCAGATCCGCGACCGGCCCGATGCCTCGATGCTGCAGACGATGCTGCTGCGCTCGATGCAGCAGGCGGTCTACAGCCCCGACAACATCGGCCACTTTGGCCTCGCCTACGAGGCCTACGCGCACTTCACGAGCCCGATCCGCCGTTACCCCGACCTGCTCACGCATCGCGCGATCTACGCGATCCTGCAGGGCCGCAAGTATCAGCCGCAGCCGCCGCACGGCGTCGAGCTCAATACCGCACTGTCGCCGCGCGCCCGCGCGATGCAACAGGCCGACGAGGAAAAGCGGGGCGCCCGCGGGCGCGCGAACAACGTGGCGATCTGGGAAGAACTTGGGCTGCACTGCTCGGCGAACGAGCGCCGCGCGGACGAAGCATCGCGCGATGTCGAAGCGTGGCTCAAGTGCTATTTCATGCGCGACAAGCTCGGCGAAGAGTATGGCGGCATGGTCAACGGCGTCACGTCGTTTGGTATTTTCGTGCAGCTCGATTCGCTGTTCATCGAAGGCCTCGTGCATGTGACCGAACTCGGCTCCGACTACTTCCAGTACGACGAGATCAAGAACGAACTGCGCGGCGAGCGCACCGGCATTCGCTACCGGCTGTCGGATCGCGTGCGCGTGCAGGTGAGCCGCGTCGATCTCGACGCGCGCAAGATCGACTTCCGCCTTGTGCGCGATACGCCGATCAAGCCGCCTTTGGCACGCGGTATCGCGGCGGACAAGGGAGAAGGCGCTGGCCCGCGCGTGCGCGTGATGCCGCCGGTGGAAAGTGGCGCGTCGGTGCCGGGTCCGCGGCGCAAGAGGGCCGCGCCCGCGCAGAGCGCGGCGGTCAAGGAAGCGCGCGTGGCGAGGAAGCACGGTGTCGCGACCAAGGCGGCGTCGAAGCAGGCACGCAAGAAGCGCTGAGGCTTTCACAGCGCCAGGACCGCGCGCAGCGGGCACGTGAGTACGTGCCGGTTGCGCGCGGTCTGCCTTTTGGTTTCATATTTATCACAGTGGCGCGCGTTGAATGCGCGCCCCATCAAAGGTTGTTCAGTCATGACACGTCATAAGGTCTTATACGGTTTCCACGCAGTGACCGCGCGTATCCGGCACGATGCGTCGACGGTCGAGGATGTCTATTACGACGCGACGCGCAAGGACCGTCGTATGACCGAATTCCTGCAGGCCGCGAAGGACGCGGGCGTGCGTCTGATCGCCGCCGACGAAACGCGTCTGTGGGGCCTCGCGCGCACGGAACGTCATCAGGGCGTGGTCGCGCGCGCGGGCGATCTGCCGCTTGCGCAGAATCTCGCCGAACTGCTCGACGGCATCAGCGGCTCGCCGCTGATCCTCGTGCTCGACGGCGTGACCGATCCGCACAATCTCGGCGCCTGCCTGCGCGTCGCCGACGCGGCCGGCGCCCACGCGGTGATCGCGCCGCGCGATCGCGCGGTGGGACTGAACGCGACCGCCGCGAAAGTCGCGAGCGGCGCGGCCGACACGGTCCCGTACATCACGGTCACGAATCTGGCGCGCGCGCTGCGCGAACTGAAGGACGCGGGTGTCTGGGTGGTCGGCACGGCCGACGACGCGCAGAAGAGCGTTTACGAAACGGAACTCGACGGGCCGGTGGCGCTCGTGATGGGGGCCGAAGGCGAGGGCATGCGACGCCTGACGCGTGAAACCTGCGATGTCGTCATGAACATTCCGATGGCGGGGACGGTGGAGAGTTTGAATGTATCCGTGGCTAGCGGAGTGTGTCTGTTCGAGGCTGTGCGGCAGCGGGCGGTGAAGAAGTAGTTTTTCTGTCGTCGTTCTTGTTGTTGGCCGATTGTGGGCGCCCGGAACGCGGTGGTGGTTCCGGGCGTTTTGCTTTGAGTGCGGAAAATACAGCTATTTGCGCAGGAGGCGCTTTAGTGTAGCCCCACAATTTGGCGCAAAAGCCAGTGTCGTATTCCCTTTCGAAAGCGGGATCAAGGTCCATCGGGTGCGCATTCATGAATAGATCAATTTCGCCGATCAATTTGTGATGGCGATGGATGATTACTGTGTCTCAATGTGTCCAATCGTGTCCGGCAAACAAACGTGGTCCGCGGCACAAAGCCACCCAAACCCGGCCTTCTCCGCGCCACTCCGGTAAACTACGGGTTTTTCACGCTTTCCCCGCCTCTCCCATGACTCAAGACGAACTCAAGCAACTGGTCGGCCAGGCCGCCGCCGATTACGTGAATGCCAACGTGCCGCAAGGCTCGGTGATCGGCGTCGGCACGGGCTCCACCGCGAACTGCTTCATCGACGCGCTGGCCGCCACCAAATCCCGCTATCGCGGCGCGGTGTCGAGTTCGCTCGCCACCACCGCGCGTCTGCAATCGCACGGCTTCAAGGTGCTCGACCTGAATGAGATCGACTCGCTGCCGGTGTACGTCGACGGCGCCGACGAAATCGATCACAGCGGCGCGATGATCAAGGGCGGCGGCGGCGCGCTCACGCGCGAGAAGATCGTCGCGTCGGTGTCGGAAGTATTCGTCTGCATCGCGGATGCGAGCAAGATCGTCGAGACGCTGGGCCATTTCCCGCTGCCGATCGAAGTCGTGCCGATGGCGCGCACCGCGATCGGCCGGCGCGTGACGGCGCTCGGCGGCGTGCCCGTCGTGCGTGTGACGAAAGAGGGTGTGCCGTTCATCACCGACAACGGCAACGAGATCATCGACGTGAAGGGCTTGAGCATCAGCGACCCGCGCACGCTCGAGGCGCATATCAACGCATGGCCCGGCGTCGTCACGGTCGGCCTGTTCGCGGGCCGCGGCGCGAACCTGTGCCTGCTCGGCACGGACACCGGCGTGCAAACGATCACGTACGGCCAGAATTAAGCGAATTGCGTTTCTGTTCGCTCTGACGCGTGTGAGCCGCTCCAACGGTTCACACGCGTTTTTTGTTGCGGTCGTGCCGCACGATCCCGCTTATACCGCCCGCCGCGGCGGCAATCGCGCGCACCTGGCGGAAAATGCACGGCACCGTGCGCAGACAATTAGCCGCCGATGCCCGCCGCGCGATGCCCGACACGCGCGCGTCGCCGATCATCCGCGCGCCAGGCGCTTCGAAGCGCACGCGCAACGAACCGTCCGACAGCAGCACCACTGCGTCGCGCGCCGTGCAGCGCACGGCGAATTCCCCCAGGGCCGAACCCGGCCCTCCCAACTGACTGCTCCGATCGCCAAACGGCACGCGAGGCACTGCGGCCGTCGAGGTCGCTCGCCCGTCGCTCGCGCAGCGCTCCGATCGTAAAGGTGTGGGCTGGACTGGCGAGCAGGCGTGGGGCGATATGTCAGGCGTAGTGCACATACGAAAGCGCGGGAATGAAGCCGTGTTTTTGCAGACGCGAACGGACTCTCCGAATTACCCGCGTACTGTCGCATGTCGAATGTGGGCACGCGCACGCACAGTCAGGAACGTGGCACATACACTCTTCTCTGAGGCCAGGTGGCGATTCGTGACAGACAGGACGGAATATGAAAGTGGCGATCGTGCACGATTGGCTGGTCGCTCCCGGCGGCGCCGAGAAAGTGCTCGGGCAGATCATCGAGTGCTTTCCCGACGCCGACGTTTTCAGCGTCGTCGATTTTCTCGAGGATCGCACGCCGCTTGCCGGTAAGCCGGTCACCACGTCGTTCATTCAAGGCCTGCCGTTTGCGCGCAGCCGTTATCGCGCCTATTTGCCCTTGATGCCGCTCGCCGTCGAACGGTTCGATCTGTCGAGCTATGACCTGATCATCACCAGTTCTTGCGCAGTCGCGAAGGGGGTATTGGTCGGCCCTCATCAGACGCACATCAGTTACGTGCACTCGCTGATGCGATATGCGTGGGATCTGCAGTATCAGTATCTGCGCGAAGCGAATCTGTTGCGCGGGCCGAAGTCGTGGGCCGCGCGGGTGTTGCTGCATTATCTGCGCGGCTGGGACGCGCAGTCGACGAATGGTGTCGATCGTCTGATCGCGAATTCGCAATTGGTCGCGCGGCGCATGATGAAAACCTATCGGCGCGATGCCGCGGTGATTCCGCCGCCCGTCGACGTGAACGAATTCGAACTGCGCTCCGAAAAAGACGATTTCTATCTGACCGTGTCGCGGATGGTGCCGCACCAACGCATCGATCTGATCGTCGAGACGTTCAACGCCACGCCGCAGCGCAAGCTGATCGCGATCGGCGACGGGCCGCAGATGGCGTCGATCCGCGCGAAAGCAGGACCGAACGTGACGGTCCTCGGCTATCAGCCATTCGGCGTACTGAAGGAGTATCTGGCGCGTGCGCGAGCCTTCGTGTGCGCCGCCGAGGAAGATTTCGGCATCGTGCCGCTCGAAGCGCAGGCCTGCGGCACGCCGGTCATTGCGTTCGCCAGGGGCGGGGCGCTCGAAACGGTAGTGCCGGTCGGCGACCCGCACCCGACCGGCGTTTTCTTCGCGCGTCAGACGGCGGTGTCAATGCTCGACGCGATCGACCGCTTCGAGCGGCTGAGCGCGTACATCACGCCGGCGGCCTGTCGCGCGAATGCCGAGCGGTTTTCGGCTCAGGTGTTCCGGCGGGCGTTCATGGCCGAGGTCACGCGCACGATTGCGGCGGTCGCTCAGGGTCTGCCGGCGATGGAGCCGGGGGAGCAGGTGAGGTGGGCGCAGCCCGATCTCGCGACCCGGGAACTCGGCATCGCCAGAGACACGGCGCCGAAAAGCGGGTGGAGGCAATGAGGTGAGGGTCTTTCGCTGTTCTCGCCTCGTGGAGTTTTCGATAGGAGAGAAAGAGGTTTTCGTCGTCATGCAGTAATTTCGCAACGGGCAGTAACGAGCCGTTCTGACCAACGCGTCCGGGCGGCTCTTGGTGTGGGCGCGTCCGTTTCGCGCTTTGTGTCGGCAGCGCATATCGCGTATCGCGCGATACGCGCCGCGCGTGCAAGGCCAGCCGCGGCGGGTCATTGTCAAGCAAGCAGTATTGGACTTCAAAAAACGACATCGGGGTGCGCGCCACGCGCTATGGGCGAGATATTCGCTGGCGCGGCATGCCTCGCGTGGCCATAACGACCTGAAGCAGACGTTCGCTATCGTGATCGCTGAATTTCCTCACTGCGAAGTTCGCCGTGCCGGCAATTCGGCGTGTCACGGCGATTCACTACAACAGGCAGTCGTCATTCGCGCGTCACCGATTAACGCGCCGACGGCTTTTGGACGAGGACGAATTTAAACTCATGAATGCCGATCGCCTTCCGGGACCCTTTCCCGACATCTCCGCAACGTGGGCTGCGCTGAAGAGCCAGTTGCCGATCACGCCGATTCGCACCGAAGAGGATTATCACCAGATGGTGCGAGTCGCCAATTCGCTGTCCGATCATCTAAGCGGCAACGACAACGATCCGCTCGCCGATTTGCACGCGATCGTGACGGAACTGGTCGGTCATTGGCAAGCGCGCAACCTGACGATTCCAAAAGCGGAGCCGCGCGAGGTCCTGCGCCATCTGCTGATCACGCATGGTCTCAAGCAGAAGGATCTTGCCGGCATCGCGTCGCCGACCGTGGTCAGCGATATTCTCGCGGGACGCCGCGCGATCAGCAAGAAAGTCGCCAAGGCGCTCGCGGTACGGTTTCAGACCGATGTCAGTGCGTTCCTGTAGAGGCGGTGTCGCGCGGCGGACCCGTCCATGACGTGGTCCGTCGCGGCTGCTCATCTTGCGTCAACCACGGCGGCTGTCGATCGGGCCGCCGGCGTTGGCGCTTCTATTCGCAGCGGCGTGTACGCGTTGTTGCCCGGTTGGGTGTTTTTCTCGAATGGAACGCAGGCGCATTCCAGCGATCTTTCAGCGCACCGCCTTCAGTACCCGCACTTCGCATGCGCCGCAGTGCCGTCACGATGACCGACACTCCCGGATGCGATTCCCTCGATGGCATGGTCAGAACGCGTTGCGGCCAACAAAGCCCTTGAAAATCGTGATGAAGACGATCTTCATGTCGAACCAGAACGACCAGTTCTGGATATAGAAGAGATCGAACTTCACGCGCGCTTCCATCTTCTCGACCTTGGTGGTCGCGCCGCGATAGCCGTTGACCTGGGCCCAGCCGGTGATGCCGGGCTTGATGCGGTAACGGTGCATGTAGCCGTATACCTGGTCCTTGTACAGATCATCGTGTTCGACCGCATGCGGACGCGGACCCACCACCGACATCTGACCGAGCAGCACGTTCAGAAACTGCGGCAGCTCGTCGAGACTCGTGCGACGCATGAAGCTGCCGAGCTTCGTCACGCGCAAGTCGTTGCGGGTCGCCTGCGTGATCTGGCCGTGCTCTTCCTGGTGCACGGTCATCGAGCGGAACTTGTAGATGCCGAACGGCTGGCCGTCGACGCCCTTGCGAATCTGCCGGAAAAACACCGGTCCCGGCGACGTGAGCTTGATGCCGATCGCGAGCACGGCGAACACCGGCGCGAGCACGATGAGCGCGAGCACGGCGAACAGGCGGTCGAACATCAGCTTGGGCCACATCTGCGGCGACGAGAATGGCGTCGCGCTCAGATTCAGCGTCGGCAAACCGACGACATCGACGATCGCATGATTGAACAGCGACAGACTGCGCACGTCGGGAATGAAGCGCAGATTCACGAAGTCGTGTCTGAAGGTGCGTGTGAAGCGGTAGATCGTGTGTTCCTCGGAAAGCGGCAACGCGAGCCACACTTCGTTCACGCGGTCATTGCGTACCTTCGTCGCGAACGCTTCCAGATCCGTCAGCACGGGTAGGCGGGTCAGACGCGCGCCATACGCGTCGTGGCCTTGCACGCTGGTGTCGAACACGCACACCGGTTTGAAGCCCGCTTGCGGCGCATGCTCGAGATGCGCGAGCAGCGTGCGTGCAAACCCCGGTGCGCCGACGATCGCGACGGTGCGCGCGTTCATGCCGCGGCGACGTACGAAGCGCAGCACCATGTGCATGATGCAGCGTGTCGCGATGATCAACGCGCCGGAGATCAGCGTCGAGTAGCCGAGCCACAGGCGCGACACCGCATCCGTGCGATGCAGCGTGAACGCGAGCAGGAGCGCGGTCGCGACCACCGTGAGCCACGCGGCGGCGATTCGCGCGAGCACCGGCGCGAGCGCCTTGCCGCGCCACGTCTCATAGACCCCGAAGCCCGGAAACAGCAACAGAACCAGCACACACTTGAACGCGATCAGAAGACGCTCGGTATCGGCCAACGCGATCGGTGCGGAAAAGCGCATCCAGTGGGCGAGCAGACCGCCTGCAATCACGAACAGTGCGTCGAGACATCGAGCAGTAATCCTGAACATAGGCAAATCGACCCCGGTCATCGAGCCGCGTGCCGCTTATTCGACGGTCTCGGCCTGGCGCAGTCGCGGCAGCAGACGATCGAATTCGCGTTTCACGAGGCCGTAGCATTCGCACGCGCGGGCTTCGAGGCCCTTGCGGTCGAGCACCTTGATATGACCGCGGCTATGATGAATCAGGCCTTCGTCGTGCAGCTTGCCGGCCGCTTCGGTGATGCCTTCGCGGCGCACGCCGAGCATGTCGGCAATCAGCTGCTGGGTGACGGTCAGATCGTTCGACGCCACGCGGTCCACCTCGATCAGCAGCCAGCGGCACAGTTGCTTGTTGAGCGCGTGATGGCGATTGCACGCGGCGGTCTGCGCGACCTGGGTCAGAAGAGCGTGCATGTACAGCAGCATCAGGCGGCGCAGAAAGTCGGACCGCGCGAACTGCAGCTTGAGCGCCTGTGCGCTCATCCGGTAGGCGAAGCCCGCGCATTGCACCTGTACGCGGTTGGGCATGGTTTCGCCGCCCGTGAGGACCGGCACGCCGGTCATGCCTTCGCGGCCGACCGCGGCGATCTCGACGGAGCTGCCGTCTTCCATCGTCGAGAGCATCGAGATGATCGCGGTGGTGGGGAAGTACACATGATGGATCCGTTGACCCGAGTCGCATAGCAGTTGCTCGGTGCGCAGATGAACCAGTTCGAGGTGGGGAGCTAGTGCCTGCCATTCGTGCGACGGCATTGCGCCCAGCAGATGGTTACCGTGCAAATCGGATTGAAGTGTCAACATGATCGGTCCTCGCATGAAAGTCGCGCCTCGCGCGGCTCTCTCCGTTTATTTGATCCGATGCCCGCATCCTCGGCAGTGGGCTGCCCGGCGAGCAGCTTGGATGGCCAGCATCGGCCCCGTTTTAGGCCTGTCTGCCACCGCCTCTGTTGTTGCGCTCGTGTGCGGTGACACTCTGTTGCGTGGAGGTAGTAGCGAGGACCGTGCCAACGTTAGGGAAAACGCCTGCTGGTGCGGCGCAGCGAAGAAACCCGGAGCGCGTCGGGAGAGTAAAAGCGGCTTTTTGTTTCAGTTCTGTACACCCCCGCCGGATGGGGAATGCATCGTATGAAAGCTTTGGGTTTGGGCGAATCCCTTGATATCAAAGGCTTCACGGCCAAAAACTGGGTGCTGTCGAAGCTGTCTCAGATCTGAACCTGGCGCCGCATGCGCGTTTTGAAGCGCTCCTCGTGAAGTGCCGGAAATGATTCAGAAGTGGTAAATGGAGTGCGTGCGCTGTCGCACGTAAGGCCTTTCAGAACAGGCAACAGTCGCGTTCGAGCCAACAGTGAGCGAGCCGGGCAGACAGTTCGAGACCTGCGAAGCGAGCTTTGGGGCGCTTCGCGTACGTGCGACTAGTTCGGAATGACCACTAGCCGTAGAAGATGGCGGATAGCGCATTGATCGCGCGGACTTCCCCCTGGGGTGCCCCGCATGTTTCATCCACTTTAAAGGCCGCGTTTGATGCAGGTGCAACGAGTTCTTGCGGCGACGCCGCGAAGGTGGTCGGCAGCAGCGGTTCGAGCGCATGCAGCGGCACGATACAGCGCCGGTTCGGCGCGAGATGGAACCAGTCGCGCACCGCGCGATAACGAGGGTCAATGATATGAACGAAGCGCGCAAAGCGCTTAGTTTCGATCGCAAGCTGCCAGCCGCTGCCGTCGCCACGACGTTCGACCTCGACGGTCATACCGAGGTCATCACGCGCGTGCACGCTACGCTCGGGCAGATGAAACGCTTCGGACACGATCTCGCCACTCGCGGCATCGTAGAGCGTTGCAATCGTGACATCGTGCGCGCGTGGGCCGAAGCGGTACGCATGCGTGAAATCGAAGAACTGGCCCAGATGCGCGGCCGCACTGATGCGTTGCAGGCTGCGCGAGGCAAGCGTCAGCGCGCGTCGCGCGGACGTGACCTTCACGCTGCCGTCGCGCAGACAGACCAGTTCGAGTTCGCCGCAAAACGTTTGCGCGCGCTCGTTGATCAGATGAATATCGAGGCCGTTCAGGCCTTCGTCGGTGAGCGTGATCTGCAATGGCTGCAGTGTCTGCGCGAAGCCGTGCAGCGCGCTTTTCGGCCGTCCCGTGGCGTCGATCACGCCCCAGCCCGCGCCCGCGCGCAGATCCTGCAACTGCCACACGAGGCCGCCGCCGCACGACGAGCCCGCGCGCCGCCACTCGGCGAACACGTCGCCGATCAGCTCGGCAACCACCGCGCGCGACAGATCGAGATAACGCGCCGCATCTTCATAGCGCAAGCGCGCCGGCTCGACGCCGTAAAGCGCCTGCAAATAATGATCGCGCACGTCGTCGAAATCCCAGCCTGCGCCAGGATCGCGCGGCACGGCGGCTTTCCAGCGCGGATCGTGCGTGTGGATCGTGCCGAGCGCGTCGTGCAGCGTCGCCTCGTCGGGGACGTTGGCGAATGCCAGGCATTCGGCCGCGAAGCGCACCTGCGCGCGGCGCACGTCGGCGAGCGGGCGCTGATACGCGCCGACGCCGTAGTAGTGCGTGACGCCCTCGTTAGTCGAGAACGGCCACGCGCCGCCCGATGGCGAATTGCTGACATAGGGCACGTCCTCACGTTCGCGTGCGACGAGCGCGGGCAGCAGCTCGGTAAACAACGCTTGCGCGCGCTGCGCCGCGGGCAGTCCGAACATCGCCGCCTGCTGGTCGACCTCGCTGCCGCCGCACAGCACCGCGAGCGAGGCAAAGCGACGCGTGCGGCTCAGGAACTGGCTCGCTTCGCGCTCGATCAATGCGCTGAACGCGGCATCGTTCGGGTAGTCGAAATTCGCCAGCGCGAAGTCCTGCCAGATCAACAGGCCGTACTCGTCGGCGAGCGCATAAAACAGATCGGACTCATAGAGCATCGTGCCGCCGACGCGCAGCATGTTCATGCCAGCGGCGCGCGCGAGCTCGAACGTATGGCGCAATTGCGTTTCGGTGCCTGCTAGCGTGACGAGATCGGCGCTGGTCCAGCACGCGCCGCGACAGAATACGGGCACTTCATTCACGCGCAAGGCGAAACCCGCAGCATCGGCGCCGCGGTCCACTTCGATACGACGAAAGCCGATCGAGCCCAGAGACTGAGAGATCACGTTGCCGTCGACGAGCTGCAACGTCAGAGGATATAAAGTGGGCTCTCCATGCGTATGCGGCCACCAGCGTTTCGCGTGGGGCACGCGCACGTCGCCGGTGAGTGTATATGCATCGTGCCATTGCAAAGACGAAACATGGTCGCCGCAAGAAAGTGTCGCGCGGCAGGCCGCGATGTCGTGGGGGCGTACGAAACGTAAAGTCAACGAAACTACCCCATCCTCTTGCTCGAGCCGGCTGGTCAGATCAATCGTGTCGAATGCGTGCGGCGCGTCGCCGAGCATTTCGATCGGACGCCACGGGCCGACCGTCTGAATCGACGGACACCAGCCGGGCATATGGCCGAGCAGCGTGGTGCGCACGCTGCGAAGCGTCGGCGGCGACACGAGCCGCGGCCGCCAGCGCGCACGCGAGCGTTTGGCCGCCAACGCTGGCGTCAGTGAGCGAAAGCACAGCACGAGCGTCGCGCGGCCATCCAGTTCGATATCCAGATCATGGGCGATGAACATCGATGCGGAATCGAGCCGCTTCACATCGTCGAGCCACACTTGCGCGAGCGTCGCGAGTCCATGAAAACGCAAGCGGCGCCGCCCCGTACCGATCAGCGTGACGCGATACCAGTGATCGTCGAATGCGAGCGGCGGCGGGTGATCGACATCGAGCAGACCGGCGGCGAGCCGCGCGCTCGCGACGGTGCCGGGCACCTGCGCGGCGAGCCAGCCTTGCGCGGGCAGATCGGCCGGCGACGCATAGGCGTGCGGCGGGGTGCTCAGACAGGCCCAGCCGGTGTCGAGCCGTTGCGGCCATAGCGAGGGCGCGGCGCGGGCAGTGCCTGCATGATGCGCTTGCGCGATCGCGCCGGTCGCGCGCGCACGGCCAGCATCGCCCTCGTCAGCGGGCGGATCGAGTGTCGATACATCCACGGTCAATTCCCGGAAAAACCGCGCGGCACGAAGTGCGCGCAACCACGCATCACCGTATTAGCGCACCAGAGCGGCCAGCGGTGGCAGCGTTTTTTCATAAGCGCTTTCAAGCACGTCGAAGCAGTCTTCGCAGGTATCGCGACGGCCGCGCGCGATCGCGCGAATGAGCCGGAACTGCATCACCATCGACTCCGACGCGATGCGTTGCGCAGCGGCCGGTATCGTCGGCGGGATCTCGAAGCCTTGCGCGGACAGCCACTGCAGATACTTCGACAGGAACTCGAAGTTCGCGCCGAGCTGCCGCATCAGATTGAACGAGTACAGATGGAAATACGCCTCGTCGCGCTCGAACAGCGTATCGAGATGCGCGGGAAACGCGGCACGCCATTGCGAAATCGGATTGGTCAACGGACGCCGTTCCAGATGCGCGCACAGCAGTTCCGCCGACGCCTCCGCGAGCGCGGTGCCTTCGAGCGCGGGCCGCGCCTGCTTGGCGAACTCGACGTAGGGAAACAGCAGATCGGGCTGCGCGGCGAAATGCGGCAGCTTGCGAAAAACGCCGTCGTAGTCGTCGCCCTCGAGCCGGTGGTAGCCGGTGTTGTGGAAATAGCCGAGGCGGCGCGCGGCGGTGTCGACGAAGTCGATGCCGATCGTGGTCTTCGGATGCTCGCGGCGATACGAGGTCGCGCGCGTATCGGGGAGGTAGTAGCCGTCGACCTCGACGAGCACGGTGTGGCCGCGCAGCGTCTGCGCGAGCACGCGTTCTTCGAGCGAGTCGTAGATCGCGAGCTCCTGCACCTGGGTGCCATACAGACGTTCGAGATCATCGAGCGGAAACTTGAAGAACGTGAACTGATCGCCTTCGAAATCCTGCGTGACCGTGAACGCGAGCGCCGCGCGCGGATCGAGCCCGACGCCGTGCAGCAGCTCGATCCACAGATCGACATAGCAGTTGGTCTCCTGCCACACGCGTTCGCCCTGATGCAGCGCGTGCGCTACGTGCTCGCGCAACTGCGTGCCGGCACCGGGCAACGCGTGGGTCTGCTGATGCGTCGGCGGATCGCCTGCGCGTCGCGGCAGCGACGAGTTGGCGAGCGCGCCGGCAAGCGCCGAAGTCGGCGATGGATTCATGCGCGCTCCCCGGCGACGGTCGCGGTTTGCGTAGATTGCGCCGCCTGCAGCGCATCCGCGACGCGGGTCTCGGTATCGCCCCACAGCAGCGCGCGCACCTCGTCGGGCCACGCGTCGACGTCGAGCCCATGATGACGGAACAGCGCGAGCGTGATGCGTTCCATGCCGAAGCCGACACAGCCCGTATGCGCGGTCGCGCCGTCTTCGCAGGCGATCTTCCAGATCGCGCCGAAGTGGTCCATGTGATAGTTGAACGACAGGCAGGCCGTCTTGCCGCGCGGATCGGCGAGCGCGATCAGCAACTCGAACTTGAGCGCCTGCGCGCGCTGACTATCGGCGACGATCTTGCCGCCGCGGCCGAAGAACGGATCGTTCGCGAGATCGACTTCGACCGGCAAGCCTAGCAGCTTCACAAGCAGCGAGCCGCGCTCGATCCACATCTGCCGGAACGCCATCACCTGCTCGGGGCTGCCGAGACGCACGTATTCCCGTTGACGGAACATCTGCATGCGGCCCGGATCGAGCGACGGCTCATGACGGAAGCAGTACGACAGCACGTCGACGGTGCGGCCGCCGGCGGGCAGCGCGCCGCGCCGCGCCATCACCGGATAGATCGGATAGCAGGCGGCCGGCGTCAGCACGACGCGCGTCGGTTTCTGTTGCGCGAGCCACGCGTCGCCGCGGTCGTCGTCGCTGTCGGCCATCGCATCGTCGAGCGCGCGCAGCAGACGGTGGTGGCCCATGTCGTCGCCGCGAAACGAATGGATGGTGCCCGCGAGATTCGGAAAGCTCTTCAGGTATTCGCTATCCTCGAAGTCGGTGCGGCGCATCGCGGGCGGAAAACGCAATACTTCGGCTTGCTGATCTTTACCCAACTGTGTAATCGCGAGGTTCAGCCGGTCGATCACGTCCTCGAAAACCTGGCTGCGGCCATACAGTCCGTTTTCACCGGTATCGATCAGCAGGCCGGCGGCCAGCATCTCGTCGCGCAGCGTGAGCGAAGGCCCCACGTCCGCGGCGGCGGCGGCCGCGGCGATAGCGGCGGTATCGGTCATCAGCTTCATTCAGGGTCTCCCCGGCGCGGCAGGACGTTGCGCGAGCAGCAGACTCGCGGTGTTCTGCGCGATACGGTCGTTATTGATCATCAAGGGCGCCGAGTGCAGGTCGCGCAGATGGCGGCCGACGCTATAGGGCGTGCCGTTCTTGTAGCCCGCCATGCCGCAGATCATCAGCACTTCCTGTACGACCTGCAGCGCGGTGGTCGAAATGCTGGTCTTCAGCGTGTTCATGTCCGACGCGAAACCGAGCATCGCCGCGAGCGGGGCGTCCGCCCGGGTCGCGCCCTCGCGTGCCTGATGCGCGGCGCGCGCGGCCTCCAGCGCGACCGATAGACGCGCCTGCATCATCTGCAGCAGCCCGACCGCTGCGGCGAGCCGCAGGCCCGCCGGCGGCATCGTGCCGGGCTTCGCGCGCGCCTGCGCGCGGAAGAACGCTTTCGCGCGATTGACCGCGTCGACGGCGATGCCGGTCCATACCGACGCCCACAGCGTGTGCGACACGGGCAGCATGGTCTGATCGGCGATGTCGGCGAACGGCGTCGCGAGGATCTGTTCGGCCAGTCCCGTCGCGACGAGCCGGAAGCCCTCGCTGCAGGTGCCGCGCATGCCCATCGCGTCCCAGCCGCCGCGCCGCTCGAGCTGCGTATCGGCGCGCAGCGCGACGATCAGCACCTGGTCGGACGCGGCCGCGTCGGCGATGCGCCGCGCGGTCACGAGGATGCCGTCGGCGTGCGCGCCGTACGAGATCGTCGGGGCGAGCTTTTCGATCCGAAAACGCGCGCCATCGAGCTCCACCGAGCACGCGCTCGTGCGCATGTTGCCGCCGATCGTCTCTTCCGACGTCGCCGACGCGAGCAGCCATTGCTGCTCGGCCAGTTGTGCAAGCAGGCTCGCTTGCCAGGCGGAGGCGCCGCGATGAGAGTCGATGCACGCGACCTGGATCTGATGCATCGCATAGATCATGGCGGTCGATGCGCAGCCCTGCGCCAGCGTTTCGCAGATCGCACCGATATCGGCAAGCGACAGGCCCGCGCCGCCGAAAGTGGTCGGCACCATCGCCGACAGCAAACGCTCGGCCTTGAGCGCGTCGAACGCCTCGACCGGAAAGCGCGCCTCGCGGTCCACGGCGTCCGCGTACTGCGCGGCGATCGCCGCGCAACGATGCGCTGCAGCACGCCATTCGGGACCGGTATCGAGCGCGCTCAGCGTCCCGGTGGCAGCGCCCCGGCCGTCGCCGGTCCGGGCGTCGGTAGTCGAGTTCGAGGCCGCCCCGCAGGCCGCTGCGGCGGCCTGACCCAGCAGCGGCGCACTCATGCTGCCGCCTTGGCCTGCTGCAACTCCGTCATCGCGGCGGCCATCGAGTCGATGCTCGAGAACAGACGGCGCGTCAGCATACGGTCAGGAATTTCGACGTTGAATTCGTCTTCCATGGCAAGCATCAGATGCACGGTCGCGAGCGATGAGAGTCCGGCAGCATAGAGGTCGGCGTCGTCGGCGAGGCTTTCCAGCGGGACATCCAGGCGTGCGGATTCGGAAAGGATGCGTCTCAATGCAGTTTTCATGCAGTGCTCCCTTATGGTCAAAGGTCTGCCGATGGGTACCGAGGTCGAATGACGTCGGCACCTGATTTTCGTGTGTAGTTTCGTGCGGTGCGAAGACCGCGGCGTGCGTTCGCGGTGGTGCAGTGCAGTGTTGCAGGCGGGCCTGCGTGAAGCCATCTGCGCTACCGGGCGAACGTGGCAAGGCTGCGCTTCGTTGGCTCGTATTTAAGGATCGTCAACCCCGAGCGTCAGTGCGATGGCGCACGGAAGCACATCTTTAGCGCACGTTACCGTGTAGTCGATGATGAGGGACCGTCATGGATCGGCCTGCCGTCGCGCACGGCAGGCATCGCCGGACCCGCCGAAAATTTTGACAGCCGGGGGCGTGATGAACTGGAAAACGCTGGAGTTCGATCAGCTATCTGCACGTGAGTTGTATGTCGTGCTGCGTGCGCGCAGTGCGGTATTCGTCGTCGAGCAGTCGCATGTGTGCCTCGACGCGGACGGTCGCGACGAGCAGGCCTTGCATGTGTTCGCGGTCGAAGACATGGCGCGGCCGATGCCGGTGCTCGCCTATGCGCGGGTGCAGCCCGGCGACTCCGAAGATCCGGAAGTGACGATCGACAAGGTGCTGACGAGTCCGCTGCGGCGCGGCGACGGCACCGCCGAGATGCTGATCGAGCGTGTGCTCGAAGCGGTCGCCCAACGCTGGCCGGGCCGCGCCACGCGCGTGAGCGCACCGCTTGGCTTGCGCGGGTTCTACGAGCAGTTCGGCTTTCGCAAGACGGAGGGACCGTACCTCGAACACGGTATGCCGTTCATCGGTCTCACGCGTCAGGTGCGCGGCGCTCAGGCGCGCTTCGGTCCGAGGCGCCGCGAGCGCGACGGCGCATCGTTCGTCAATACGTTCGAACTGTTGTGATGCCGGGTCGGCTGGGTACGTGTTTTCAGCCTTGGCATTCAGGTCCACCGACCGTGAACGAGCGGTGGACCGGCGTCATTGATTGCGCGCGCCGGGACTCAGCCTCGTGCCCGTCCGGACGACGGCGCGCAACGCAGCCAGAGCCTGTACAGCGCGTCGCGCAACTCGCTCGACCCGCGCAGCGACATACCGAAGTTCGCCGCGCTCAACGCGAGCGCGACGACGATCGCCAACAGCAACGCGCTGATCGAATCCGCGAGCGCGAGCGCGACGAGCAGAAACGCGAGATGCGCGAGCATGTTGCGCACGATCGTCCATGCATGCAGCCGTGAGAACGCGAGCAACACCGAGTAATCGAGCAGCACCTTCAGCACGACGACGACCGCCGCGCCCATGATGCCGAACCAGTGGATGCCGCACCATAACGCGCCGGTAAAGAACGGCAACTGAAGCCAACTGACGCTCGCCACTGCCACGGGATGGGTCTGCGCCTGCAACAGGCTGCCGAGGATGCTCGACTGGCCGCTCAGCCACACGCCGAGGATCAGCACGCTCGCGACCGGCGCCGCGGCGGCGAGCTGCGGTCCGAGCCACAGCAGCAAAAACGGCTTCAGCGCGAACAGCGCGATGATCACGCATGGCGTAAATGCTCCATTGAGAAACGCGAGCGCGTTGTGCGCGAGCGCATCCGCATCCTCGCGCGACGCCGCCGACAGTCGCGGAAACAGGGTGCGCACCATCGCGAGCGGCAGCAGGTTCAATCGATTGATCAGGTTTTGCGGCGTCGCGTAGTAAGTGACGAAGCGCGCGCCGAGCAGTCCGCCGATGAACACGCGGTCGAGCGTCGACGCGATCATGTTGGCGCCGGAAAACATCAGCAGCCAGCGGCCGTTGCGGAACAGCCCGATCATCAAGCGCCATTGCGGCATCTGCATACGGCGAATGCCGAGCGCGCGAATGGCGGCCACGCCCAGCATCAGGCCGCCGACGAAACGCGCGATCACGGCGGCTGGAATCGCGATCGCCAGTGACGGCGAAAAGCAGAGGACCGCCGCGATCGGCAGCAACTGGAACAGCGCGGTGCCGAGCGTCTGGTTGATGTTGTAGCTCGTGAAGCACTCGACGCCGGTAATCGCGCCCGCGAACACCCAGGTCACGTTCGCGATCGGCACAGCGACCGCGATCCACGGCAGGCTCGCCATCACTTCATGCTGGAACGTCGGCTCGATTTTCACGCCGTAGGTGATGTAGACAATGGCTCCGGCATAAATCAGCGCGCCGCCGATGATGCCGGTACCGAGATTCATGAACCACGCACTCCAGAAGATCGGTTCGATCGAATCGTCGCTGGCCGCGCGAGCCTTGGCGATCTGGTTTTCGGTCGCCAGACTGGTGCCCAGATCGAGGACGCTGAAGTAGCCGATCAGCGCCCACACCAGATTGATCACCCCGTAACGCTCGGCGCCCAGCAGATGAATGTAGGTGGGCACGGTCACGAGGGAAACGAAGGTCGGCGCGACGGCGCCGGCAAGGTTGATGAAGATGTTCCTGACGATGCTTCGTTCCATGTTCCATTGCCGGGCCGGTGAGAAGGGCCGCGCGGACATACGCGGCGGCATCAACGCGTCGCAGGTCTTGCATCTTGCCCCCGGGCGCCGCGTGACTGTGTGGGTGGCCGTACAGATAGCCGCGATCGGCAGGGGGTTAAATGGCAAAGCTCATAGGGTAGCGCAGTGGTTGGCCACGAGCCGGCCGCGCGCACCGCATTGCGGAGCATTCCTAAGCGCGCCCGCGCCGTCTCCATCACGTAATGCTCGCGGCACGCTGCACGCAGCCGCCGGCATCGACCACAGCGCATGACCGACGCGATCCGCCGCGCGTCGGTCCACACGCGGGGCATGCTGCACTGCACTGCACAGCACGCTCATCGACACACGCCAGCGCAGCGCGATTCGGAACCCAAACTAATGTGGCGCGACGTACATATGCGCGAGAGCACCTTTGTTGTAATCATTTGAAAAGGAAGAGTAAGGAGCGGACCGTGAGACCCATCGTCTTCGACGGCAAATTCGGCTGGTTGCATCCAGCCAACGGCCCGGATGGCGTTGTGATGTGTTCCCCGTTTGGCTACGACACGCTGTGCACGTATCGCGGCATGCGCCGGCTCGCCGAGCGCCTCGCCGCGCGCGGCATGCCGGTGCTGCGCTTCGACTACCCGGCGACCGGCGATTCAGCCGGCGACCCGACCGACGCCGGCCTGTGGCGCGCATGGATCGACAGCGTGAAGCAGGCGGTCGCGCAACTGCGCGAGGCGACCGGCGTCGAGCGTGTCAGCGTGTGCGGTCTGCGTCTCGGCGGCATGCTGGCCGCGCTTGCCGCGCAGGAACTTGGGGATGTGCACGGTCTCGTGCTGATGTCGCCGGTGCTGTCGGGCAAGACTTACCAGCGCGAATTGCGCGCGCATTACCGGCAGTGGTTGAACGATCCGGCCGCGATGGATTGCGTGGTCGAGCCCGATACCGACGAGTTCGTCGAAGCGTATGGCTTTCGCATGTATCGCGACACGCTGCAAAGCCTGCACGCGGCGGATCTGTATCGCGCGACGAGCCGGCCGGCCGCGCGCGTGCTGCTGCTCGATTCACTGAACCCGGCGCGCGCCGGTGCGCTCGCCGCGCATTACAGCGAACATGGCGTCGAGCTCGAGCGTCACCCGTTCGACGAATACAGCCGCTTTATGATGGAACCGCTCGAAAGCGAAATACCGCACGCCGCGTTCGAGACCATCGAGAACTGGCTGCTGGCGGGGAACGCGCAAACGGCCCGAACGGTGGCGCGCGTGCCTGAGCGGGGCGAAGAGCCGGCGGGCGGCCACTATGTCGCGCCGAGGCTGCACGAGACGCCGGTGTGGCTGAACGAGGGCAAGGTGTTCGGCATCTACTGCCGGCCCGACGGCGCCGCGGCGGCGCGCGCCCCGGCGGTGCTGCTGCTCAATACCGGCGCGGTGTCGCGGATCGGCAACGGGCGTTTCGGCGTCCATTTCGCGCGGCGTCTCGCACGCCAGGGGATCGCGTCGCTGCGCATCGACGTCCGTGGTGTCGGCGACAGCATGCCGTCGTGCGACACGTTGAGCCTCGACGCGCTGTACTCTCAGTCGAGTGTCGGCGACGCCGCGTACGCGTCGCGCTGGCTTGCCGCGCGCGGTCATGCGGGCGCGCTGCTGCTCGGCATCTGCTCGGGAGCCTACGCCGGCCTGCATGCGGCGATGCGCGAAGCGGCGGTGGTGGGCGCGGTGATCGTCAACGTGCAGAAGTTCAGATGGCGTAACGTCTGCGACGAACACGGCAAGCCGATGATCCCGGTGTCCGCGTTCGGCTCGACGCGCAACTACCTGCGCTCGATGAAGCAGCCGGGCAAATGGCTGCGCGTGCTCAAGGGCGAGACGGGCGGCTGGGGCCTCGTGCGCGAGCTGGTGGTACGCCAGCTCGCGCGGACCGGCGAAACGCTGGCCGACCGGATCGAGCAACTGTGTGGCCTCGAATTCGGCGCGCGTGACGAGCGGCATCTGTTCGCGAACCTAGAGGCACGGGGCGTCGACACGCACCTGGTGTTCGGTGTGCTGGACGAAGGCGTCGAGGAGCTCGAGCGCTACTTCGGCGTGCGCGGCACGCGGCTCGCGCGCTTCACGCGCATTCACGTGGCCTTCTGCAAGCACACCGATCACGCGATCCTGTCGTCGGTGGCGCAGGAAAACATCATGTCGTACGTCGAGAACGTCTATCGCGGCGGCTTCACGAAGCTGCGTCAGCCCGACAGCGCGGCGCTCGACGGCGAGCTGCACAGGCAGCACCCGGAGCACGATGAACATCGCGCCGCGGGGGCGTTGCGTCCGTTCGGAGAAGCATAGGGAGCACGCGGACAGACAGGGGCGCCCAGGCCGCACTGTGTGTCGCGCGCATACGACTGAACGCGCGTGCGACCACGAGGCACTTGCTGGCGTCATGCCGGCCCGTGAACAGGATCTGGATTCGACAGGATCGCAAATGAATCGAATGGTAGAACCAGGTAATCCGCCCGCGCCGCAGGCTGGGACCGCCGCCGCGCTGCGCGAACTGACCGTGCAACCGGTGATTCTAGCGAGCGGCTCCGGTGCGAGGCTGTGGCCGCTGTCGCGCGAACCCAATCCGAAGCAGCGGATCGGGCTGATGGGCGACCAGTCGCTGCTCGAAGCGACGCTGCGCCGGCTCGACGATGCGTTCGACCCGGCCGCGCCCGACGCGGCCCGCACCACGCCGCCCGCCGCGCCGCTGGTGGTCTGTTGCGAGGAACTGCGGCTGCCGACGCTCGAGCGCGTCGAGCAGTACCGCAAGCCGGTGCGCATACTGCTCGAACCGATGGCGCGCAACACCGCGCCGGCGCTGACCGTCGCGGCGCACGCCGCGCGCGCGTCGGCCGCGGCCGGCGACGATCCGATGCTGGTCGCGCTGCCCGCCGATCATCCGATCGCCGATCAAGCGGCGTTCGGCGCGGCGCTCAAGGAAGCGCTCGCGCATGCTTGGCGGGGCGCGATCGTCACGCTCGGCGTGCCGCCGCAGCGCGCGGCGACCGGCTACAGCTATATCCGCACCGCCGCGGCCTTGGGAAACCGGGGCGCGCGGACGATCGAGCGCTTCGTCGAGAAGCCCGATGCCGAGCTGGCCGAGCGCTACTTCGCGTCGGGCGAGTACTGGTGGAACAGCGGCATGTTCGTGGTGCGCGCGTCGGTGTGGCTCGACGCGATCGGCCTGTGCCGTCCGCTGATCGCGGCGGCCTGCAAGGACGCATTCGCAGGCGCGAGCATCGACGAGGCCGGCGCGCTGCATCTCGCGCGCGACGCGTTCGCCGCGTGTCCGTCCGACTCAGTCGACTATGCGGTGATGGAGCGCATGGGCACCGACGCGAGTCTCGTCGGCGTGACGGTGCCGCTCGACGCGGGCTGGTCGGACACCGGCGCCTGGGACTCGGTGTGGGACGCGTCGAGCAAGGACGGCGACGAGCGCTTCCTGCTGTCGGAGAATCAGTCGACGTTGATTCCGCTGGGCGTCAGGCATCGGCTCGAAAATGCTGGCAAGACGCCGCTGGAAATCATCGAGGTGCAGTCGGGCGGCGCTCCCGGCGAAGACGACATCGTGCGCTTGCACGGCTGATGGACGCCGAGCTGTTCGGCGTCAGCGTGCTGTCGGAGGCGCAGGAGCCGATCTTTGTTCGCCGGAACACGCAGGCGTCCGACCACGTCCGTGCAAATCAGACAATTTCATCACGCCAACGTGCGAATGCGCACAATTCAAACCCCACAACGCAGGCACGCTTTGACGAGCGAGCTTTGTGCCTGGCGAAACAGATGGCGTTACACGAACGAAACAAATCTTCAGAGGGATAACCCTGTCAGGAAGTGTCCCACTGGCGCATCCGTTTCGAAGCTTGCAACGTATCGAAAAACGATTCTATTGGCATAACAGATACGTACGGGCCCTTCAATCAACAGGCCACGCGGGGTCAACACCGCTTCGGGGATATGTCATGGAACACGCAAACAAGGATCGCTCGTTGGTGAGCAAAGTCATGGACGGGCTCGTCAGCGGCATCGTCGAGGAAAAATACGGCGCGATTCTGCCGCCGCAGGATGTGCTGTCGAAGGAATTCGATGTGAGCCGCACCGTGATGCGCGAGGCGCTATCGATGCTGCTCGCGCGCGACATGCTCGACGTGCGGCCGAAGATCGGCACGCGCATCCGGCCGATGAGCGACTGGCGCATGATCGACGAGGACGTCGTCAATTGGCGTTTCCGTGCAAAGCCCGATCCGATGTTTCTGCGTGACGTGATCGAGTTTCGCATGCTGATCGAACCGCGCGCGTCGGCGCAGGCGGCCGCGCGCGGCAGTGCCGCGGAAGTCGCGGCGATTCGCGAGGCGTTCGAGGCGTTTCGCATGATCCGTCCGGGCGAGGCCGGCTATCAGGAAGCCGACGAGCTGTTCCATACGCGCATCGTGATCGCGAGCGGCAACCAGTTCTTTAAGCAGATGGCGGCGATCATTCGCGGCGCGCTGTCGACCCTCAATCCGGTCGTGCACGACCGGGAAGGGCTGTGGGAGAGTGCGATCGCATCGCATCAACGCGTCATCGAAGCGATCGAGCGGCGCGATCCGAAGGAGGCCGAGATCGCTGCGCTCGCGATGATCGATTACGCGGCCGAGGAGGTCGGCGGGCGGTTTTCCGCGGAGCCGCCGGCGCGGGTTTGAGCGTGATTGCGAGCGCGGGCTGAGCGTATCTGTCAATGTCCGGCGGGAGCGGCGGGGTGGGGTGTCGAAGGTCGGTGCGCGGCAGTGATGCCGGATGGTTCGATCGGCCGGGTTCGCCGCGTTCGCAAGCGGCATCGGTGACAATAGCGGCTGTTCCGAACCGCATGGACCTTTGCACACACGATGACAGATACGACAGCGGCACTGCACGCAGCCAGCACCCAACCGACCGATCGGGCAGCGCGGGACACCACTTCATCGCGCGAGATCCGCTGGGGGATCGTCGGCACCGGCCGGATTGCGCGCCGCTTCGCGCAAGGGCTCGCGTTCGTGCCGCGGACGCGGCTCGCGGCGCTGTGGTCGCGTCGCGTGGAACCGGCCCGGGCGTTCGCCGATGAATTCGGCGGCGCCGTCTGCGCCAGTTTCGACACTCTGCTCGCGAGCGGCATCGACGCGCTCTATATCGCGACGCTGCAGGACAGTCACGCCGACTATGCGATCGCCGCGTTGCAAGCGGGGCTGCACGTGCTGTGCGAGAAACCCGCGTGTATCAATCGTCCGCAGCTCGAGCGCGTGCTCGACTCCGCGCGCGCATCGCAACGGCTCTTCATGGAAGCGATGAAGCCGCCGTTCTATCCGCTCTACAGAAGGTTGCGCGAGCGCCTCGCGGCCGAGCCGATCGGCGAGGTCGGGCTCGTGCGCGCGGGCTGCTCGGTGCCGGGCGTGCCGGCCGATCATCCGTCGCTGTCGTTCGAGCACGCGGGCGGCGCGCTGCTCGATATCGGCATCTACGAGATGTTTCTCGCGGTCGACTGGCTCGGCGCGCCACGCGACGTGCAGAGCTTCGGCCGGCTTGGCGCGACCGGCGTCGATACGTTCGCGAGTCTGAACAGCCAGCACGAGCGCGGTGGTATCGCGCAGCTATTCTGCGGGCTCGATCTGCATGGCAAGGGCGATGCGCTGCTGATGGCCCAAGGCGGTCACGTGACGCTGCACGAGCCGTGGTGGAACCCGTCGCGCGCGACGATCCGTTATGCGGATGGCGGGGTCGTCGAACTCGACGAACCGTTCGAAGGCGGCGGCTTGAACTACGAGACCGCGCACTTTTGCGAGCTGATTCGCGCGGGTGTGCTGGAGAGTCCGCTGATGCCGCACGACACGTCGCGACAGATGATCGCGATGGCCGACGCGGCGCGCGCGGCGTTGGGGCTCAAGTTCGCTGGGGAATGAGCCGCTGGGGGCAACGAAAAGGAGTGGGCGGCGCTCAGTGCCGCGTCGGCAGCGACAGCCGCCGCTCGTACCAGCGCTGCGCCCACTCGAGCACCTGACACAGCACCCAGTACACGGCCGCGGCCGCAAGATAAAGCGGCAGCGGCTGGTAGGTCGACGCGATGATTTCCTGCGCGCTGCGCAGCAACTCGGTCACCGTGATGACGGACACGAGCGAGGTGTCCTTGATCAGGCTGATCAGGCTGTTCGACAGACTCGGCACCGCGATGCGCAGCGCCTGCGGCGCGATCACGTAGCGCAGCGTCTGACGCCGCGACAGCCCGAGGCTGTACGAGGCGAGCCACTGGCCCTGGTGGATGCCCAGAATCGCGCCGCGCATGCTCTCGGACAGATACGCGGCGACGTTCGCCGACAGCGCGATCACGCCGGCCGGCGTCGGATCGAGCGAAATGCCGAAGCTCGGCAGACCGTAGTAAATCACGAAGATCTGCACGAGCAGCGGCGTGCCGCGCATCACGCTCACATAGACGCGCGCGATCCAGTTCAGCGGACGGCTGTGGCTGATGCCCATCAGCGCGAGCATGGCGCCGCCGATCAGGCCGAAGATCATCGACAGGATCGCGAACTTGATCGTCAGCAGCGCGCCTTGTGCGAGCACCGGCACTGATTGGAGCAGCAGGGATGTGATGGACATGGGCAGTGTTCTTATTGACGCACAAAGCGCACATCATAAACTTTGGCGCGCGCTCAGGCGCGGGCCGCGCGATGCGGCTCGGGGTATACGCGGCGCGCGGTTTGGCTCCCGCGGCTCCCGCAGCTCGCGTGGGCCGCAAAAAGCGCGAAGGGCGGCATCGCCATCGATGCCGCCCTTCGTTCGACTCCACGCGTGTTACTTGATCGGCTTGCTGACGTCGATGCCGAACCACTTGTCCGAGATCTTCGTGAAGGTGCCGTCCGCTTCGAGCTGGGTCATTGCGTCGTCGATCGCCTGCGCGAACTTCGGGTTGCCCTTTCTGAACGGAATGCCCGACGGGTTGCCCGGGCCGACGTTCGCGCCGGTGCGCAGCGGCAGGTTCGAGTTCTTCAGCAGGTACGCGAGCATCAGACGGTCGTTCAACGCCGCGTCGAGCCGGCCGGCGGCCAGATCACGCAGGTATTCGGGTGCGCCCGGGTAGGTCTTCACGTCGATGCCCGGCACTGCCTTCGCCATGTCCATGTAGTTCGTGCCGAGACCGACGCCGAGCTTCTTGCCCTTCAGGTCTTCGAGCGAGGTGAACTGGCGCGTGTCGTTCTTGCGCTGGATCAGTTGCGCCGCCGAGTACGTGTACGCCGGGGAGAAGTCGAGCGTCTGCTTGCGCGCGTCGGTGATGCCGACCTGGTTGACGATCACATCGAACTTGCCCGCCTGCAGACCGGCGATGATGCCGCTCCACTCGGTCGTGACGAACTCGGGCTTCACGCCGAGCTTGGCCGCGACCGCCTTGGCGATGTCGACGTCATAGCCGACCAGTTCGCCCGACGGCGCTTTCGAGTTGAACGGCGGGAAGGTGCCTTCGAGACCGATGCGCAGCGTGCCGCGCTGCTTGACCTGGTCGAGCAGGTCTTCCGCGTGCGCGGTAACGGCGCTCAGCGACGCGCCGATCAGCGCGGTGGCGAGGAGCTTCTTCAACAGGCCGAATTTCATCATGTTCCTTTGTACGTCTGATGTTTTGACGGTCGAGAGCATAGCAAACGAGCCTATCGCAACCTAAATACCGTTTGTTTATGTCTATATGCAGCGGCGCGGATGCCTAGCGCAACGCCTGCGCGCATTCGGCGACGAGCGCCGGACCGCGGTAGATGAAACCAGTATAAAGCTGCACCAGCGACGCGCCGGCCGCGAGCTTCGCGCGCGCATCGTCGCCCGAGAAAATGCCGCCGACGCCGATGATCGGCACCGCCTCGCCGACTTCGGCGCGCAGCTTGCGGATCACCTCGTTCGACGCGTCGAACACCGGCTTGCCCGACAGGCCGCCGGCTTCGTCAGCATGCCGCATGCCGGCGACGGCGGTGCGCGACAGCGTAGTGTTGGTCGCGATGACGCCTTCGAATTTGTGGCGCAGCAAGGTGTCGGCGATCGACTTGACCTGCTCGTCGTCGAGGTCGGGCGCGATCTTCAGTGCGAGCGGCACGAGCTTGCCGTGCATGTCGGCGAGTCTTTGCTGCTTGTCCTTCAGCGCGGCGAGCAGCGCGTCGAGTTCGTCGGCGCCCTGCAGCTGGCGCAGGTTCTTCGTATTCGGCGACGAGATGTTGACCGTCACGTAGCTCGCGAACGGGTACACGCGCTCGAGGCAGTACAGATAGTCTTCAGCGGCGCGCTCGATCGGCGTGTCGGCGTTCTTGCCGATATTAAGACCGAGGATGCCGCGATAGCGCGCGGCCTGGACGTTCTTCACGAACTGGTCGACGCCGGCGTTGTTAAAGCCCATCCGGTTGATCACCGCGTTCGCCTGCGGCAGCCGGAACATGCGCGGACGCGGATTGCCCGGCTGCGCGCGCGGCGTCACGGTGCCCACTTCGATGAAGCCGAAGCCGAGCGCCGCCAGACCGTCGATACACGCGCCGTCTTTGTCGAGGCCCGCCGCGAGTCCGACCGGGTTTCGGAACGTCAGGCCCATCAGGGTGCGCGGCGAATCCGGCACGCGCGCCGCGAGCGCGCCAGCGAGGCCGGCGCGACCGGCGGCGCCGAGCATGCGCAAAGTCAGATGGTGAGCGTCTTCCGCGTCCATGCGAAAGAGTTGGGCGCGAACGAGCGGATAAAGGGAGCTGAGCACGGGATGAAGCCGGACGGCCGGAAAATGGGAACCCGCTATTTTACCGGCTTTGGGCTTGGATGAGACTGGTGGGGCCGTTGCCGGCGACGCAGGACCCGGCAACGACTCGACGGCCGGCGCCTCGACTACGGCCTGAGCGGCCCGCGTCGTCCATGCATCGCGAAATCGACCGGCGGCAGGTCGATGCTGGCCGGATCGAGCACGCGCCACGCGCCGTCGATCAAGCCTTCGAGCGGCCGGAAATTCGCCTTGTACGCCATTTTCGGGCTTTCGCGAATCCAGTAGCCGAGATACACGTAGGGCAGGTTCAGGCTGCGCGCCTGCTCGATCTGCCAGAAGATGTTGTAGGTGCCGAAGCTCGCGTGCGGCAGGCTCGGCTCGAAGAACGTGTACACCGACGACAACCCGTCGCCGAGGATATCGATCATGCTGATCATGCGCAGCGCGCCCCGCGCGTCAGGTCGCCCGTCAGGTCGCCCATCGGGCTGCAGCGGCGCTGGCTCACGAAACTCGACGAGCCGCGAGTTGATCCGGCTTTGCAGCAGGAACTGCTCGTACTGGTCGCGGCTGTCGCGATCCATGCCGCCGCCCGCGTGGCGCGCCGACTGGTAGCGCATATACAGCGCGTAATGCTCCTCGTCGTAGTGCAGCGGCGCGACGGTCGCAATCAGGTCGCCGTGCTTTCTCCATACACGCCGCTGCGTGCGGTTCGGCTGAAAACGCTCGACCGGCACGCGCACCGGCACGCACGCGCGGCAGCCGTCGCAATACGGGCGATACGTGAACACGCCCGAGCGCCGGAAGCCCGCCTTGACGAGGTCGGTATAGACGTCCGAATTGATCAGGTGACTGGGTGTGGCGACCTGCGAGCGCGCGATGCGGCCGTCCAGGTAACTGCAGGGATAGGGCGCCGTTGCATAAAATTGCAGCGCGGAAAGCGGAGAAAGAGGCAGCTCGTTGGGGTGAGTCACGTTGGCAGCTCTCGAAGCGTCTCTGGTAATGCAAACCCGGCACGCCCGGCGGTTGATGCCGCTATTCGATGGGCGGCGGACCGGATTCGGCCTGATTTTTCCTACGCCGCCCGCGCGAGGATGTCGAGCAGGGCGGTCTTGTCGAAGCGCCACGGGATGGCCGGCGCGCCGACAGACGCGCGAACATGCGCGACAAACGCCTTGCGCGCTATCTCGCGGCCGCCGAGCGACGCCAGATGCGACGTGTTCTGCTGGCAGTCTATCATTTCTATTTCGTGACGTCGCAAGTGGCCGACCAGCGCGGCCAGCGCCATTTTCGAGCCGTCGGTGACGTCGGTGTACATCGACTCGCCGAAGAACATCCGCCCGAGCGACACGCCATACAATCCCGCTACACGCTTGCCCTCGAGCCAGGTTTCGATGCTGTGCGCCTCGCCCAGGCGGTGCAGCGACGAATAGGCTTCGACGACGTCGGCGGTGATCCACGTGCCGCGCTGACCGTGGCGCGGCGCCTGCGCGCAGGCGCGCATCACGGCGGCGAAATCGTGATCGACGCGGATTTCCCACGCGTCGTCGCGCAACACGCGCTTGAGCGTCTTGCGCAGCGATGGCGACACCTTGAACTCGGCGGGGCGCAGGATCATGCGCGGATCGGGGCTCCACCACAACACCGGCTGGCCGTCCGAATACCACGGGAAGATGCCGCGCCGATACGCGTCGATGAGGCGCGACGGCAGCAGATCGCCGCTTGCCGCCAGCAGACCGGGCGCGCCGCTCGCGGCGCCGAGCGCGCGCTCGACGGGCGGAAACGGGTCGTCAGCTCCGAGCCAGGGAACCATGCGCGCCGCTCAGCCTTCGCGCAGGGAGCGGAAGATGTCGCCGGTATGCAGGCCGAAACTGCCGGCCGCGCGGTCGGCGAAAAAAAAGCGCAGCGTCTGGCCGACGGTCGGAAACGCGATCTCATCCCACGGAATCTCGTGCTCCTCGAACAGCTTCACTTCGAGGCTTTCCTCGCCGGCGACGACGTCGAGATCGAGCAGCCGCGCCATGTAGAACAGATGTACCTGATGCACGTGCGGCACATTCAGCAGCGAAAACAGGTTCTGCACCTCGACGCGGGCGCCGGCTTCCTCGAGCGTTTCGCGCGAGGCGGCTTCGGCCGTCGTTTCTCCCATTTCCATGAAGCCGGCGGGCAGTGTCCAGTAACCGTAGCGCGGCTCGATCGCGCGACGGCACAGCAGCACCTTGTCGTCCCACACGGGAACGGTGCCGACCACGTTACGCGGATTCTGATAATGCACGGTGCCGCAACTGCCGCATACGAAGCGCTCGCGATTGTCGCCCGGCGGAATGCTCAGACTGACGCCGTGGCCGCAGACAGAACAGAATTTCATTGGAAAGGGGACGAGAAAGGGTGATAGGAGTTTATCACCGGGGCGAGGGATTACTGAGGCGCCGACAGGGGCTGCGCGAGACGACGTCCAAGGCGGCGAGCGCCGTCGTGTCTGACATTGATTGACAGTCGATTTTTGGATGCGCTGATGGCATCGGTCCTGATGGTTGCGATGGAGGCCACCGCGTCCACCGCAGTCGTCTTTTCTCTCTTGGACATTGCCCCGTGGCTTGGCGCGTCATTCAGTTGACGCGCTTTTTTTCGCCTGAGGGTGGGGCGGTCAAGGGGATCGCCAGACCAAGGCCACAAAAACAAAAAAGGGTTACACGCCAATGCGTTGTAACCCTTCAATGATTTCGGTTGGTTGCGGGGGTAGGATTTGAACCTACGACCTTCGGGTTATGAGCCCGACGAGCTGCCAGACTGCTCCACCCCGCGTCCGTCGAAGAAAAGATTATAGACCAGCCATACGACCAGCGCAATAGCCATGTAAGAATTGGCTTCATTGCGCTTCGCTCTGCCCGCACGACGTCGCCTATCGGAAAGGCTCTGGAAAGCCGTGCGCGGACGCTGCGCTAGAATTCAGATTCTCCACGCGGCTCGCCGGATCTTCACGACGGCGGCCCCTTTGACTCTGATGCCCCGACCCGTTCTGAACCCCATGGATATCGCTCACGACCTGCAGGTCATCGCCATTCAGGAAAAGACCCTCGTGTTTCCCCGCTTCGATGCCGACCGCGCGTGGCAAGTCGGCGCGTATCTGCACGAAGTCGCGAAAGCGCGCGGCATTGCCGCTGCGATCGACGTGCGCACGTTCGGCCAGCCGCTGTTCTTCAGCCTGCTCGACGGCGCGACGCCCGACAACGTCGACTGGGCGCGCCGCAAGGGCAACACGGTCGCGCAATTTCGCCGTAGCTCGTACGCGATCGGTCTGAAAATGCAGTTCGCGGGCGCGACGCTCGCCGACAAGCACGGACTGCCGGCCACCGAGTACGCATCGCACGGCGGCGCGTTTCCGCTGGCGGTGGAAGGGGCGGGCGTGATCGGTTCGATCACGGTGTCCGGTCTGCCGCAGCGCGCCGATCATGAACTCGTGGTCGAAGCGCTGTGCGCGCATCTCGGTCACGACTACGGCAAGCTCGCGCTCGCGAAAAACTGACGCGATGCGCATACCCCCGTATGCGCTGCTCGCGATCGCGATCGTCGCCGAAGTGATTGCGACTTCCGCGATGCGGGCCTCGGACGGCTTTTCACGGCTGCTGCCGTCGATGGTCGTCGTGCTCGGCTACGGCATCGCGTTCTATTGCCTGTCGTTGACGCTCCGAAGCATTCCAGTCGGCATCGTCTACGCGATCTGGTCCGGCGCGGGCATCGTGCTGATCACGCTGGTCGCGCTAGTGCTGTACCGGCAGGTACCCGACGTGCCGGCGATCATCGGGCTGGGATTGATCGTCGCTGGCGTCGCGGTGTTGAATCTCTTTTCGAAGATGCAGGCGCATTGAGCGCCCGCGCCAGCCGCCGCGATTGCCGCCAGGCACGTAAATCGACTTACTTGCAGCGCACGATCATCGAGCGGCCCTTCACGTTCGCCGACGCCACGTTCGTGACGCTGCCGCCGGCGGTGCCGCCTTCGTCGTTGTCCTTCGACACGATGTCGTAGCCGGTCGCGCCGCAGGCCTTACCCGCTTGCACGTAGCACGAGGCCCAACTCGAGCCGGCGTCGGCGCCGCTGCAGTTGACCGCGAAGCCGGTCTGGCCGTTGGGCAGATTGATCAGCGTGGTCGTGTTCGACGACGCGCAGCCGCCCAGTCCCGCGGCGAGCAGCAGCGCGGCGGGCAAGGCGGCCGACAGCGACGCGCGACGCACGAGGGCAAGCGCGGCGCTGGATCGGAGGCGGTGGAATCGGCCGGCGCGTCGCGGTTGCGTCGTGAATTGCATCGTGTTGTGTCCTTTCATTCAGATAGAGGGGGCTGCCGGGTCGGGTCGGCCGCTGTGGACCGCGAGGGCGCGCGTCACGGCTCAGGTCATTTCGACCGTGATGCCCGCCGCGTTGAGGAGCCGCCGGGCTTCCGCGCCTTCTTCAGTGGCTGCGTCTTCCCAGATGCCGATCGCTTTCGGGATGTCGATGCCGTGACTTTCGGCGTACTCGAACCAGCGGTTCGCCGCATCCGGCTCGGGCAGTTCATGATCGTGCAGAAAATATTTTCCCATATTGCGCTCGCTGGCCTCGAAATGGCGTCGTAACAGGTACCGTGCGACAGCATGGAGCATGCCGGTATGGACCGTTCGACCAGCGCGCGCGGCTGAAGTGCGGCGCGGTTCTTTGGCGCGGCTCTTTTGGCGCGGCGCGGGGGGCGCGTCTCGCGAGCAGAACTTATCGCGCTGCAACGCGCCTTATCGTTATGGGACGGGCCGCCCGCACACACCCAGTGCAGCGGCGCGCCGCATGCTGAAGCATCAGGGCGGCGCCGTTGCGACTGGCGCCAGCTTTGCAACCGCAACAGGAGGACGAAGATGGCTGAACGGGTCAGTGGCCCTTATCGCGGCTATTACATCAGCGCCGCCGCGCGCCTCGTGCCAGCGGGCAGCACGTCGGGCCCGTCGGGCGACGCGCACACCAAAGCGGACGGTACTTACGTCGGCACGGTCAGCCTCGCTGAGCTCGGCCCGGACGATCCGCACCGGATGGAAACGCTGCTCGAGCTCGGCGACCGGCAACGCTTCGACAGTGAAGAAGAGGCGCTCGCGTTCGTCGAACGGGCGGCCCGCGAGTATGTCGACCGATTGCTGGATGGGCCGTGAGCGTGTCGGCGATTTCCGTGCAAAGAGCCCGCCGATGGGCTCGCCAAGGCAGCGCGCGATGCCCTGAATCAGGCCCCCGCGCGCGCTGGACCGTGATCCGGCGGCGCGAGTACCATAGCGGGACTTGCGAGGATCGGCGGCGCGCAGGGCCTTCTGCGCAAGCTGCGTTCCCGCCGCCAACTTCTGACGAGGCGACCATGAAAATCCGTTTTCCCGAAGACGCGCCTGCTTACCGCGACTCCAACCTGACCGTCGTGTTTTCCGCGCTGGTGGACGGTGAGCCGGTGCCGTGCGCGATCTCGGTGGAAGCGCTCGAGGATCATTTCGGCGCTTACAGCGAGGACCTCGACGGCTGGCTGCGCGCGTTCGATGCGGGCCGGCCGCGCATCGAGGCCGTTGCGCGTGAGCATCTGCAGATCAGTAACGGCACACCCGTGCTGCTCAAGAGTGGCCACTTTCCGCCGGGGCAGATGGCAGGCTAAGCGGACCTGCCTACGGACCGTCGGCGCCAGAGGCCGGGTGCAGGTCCATCTCTGCGGTTTTCACTTCACCTACGCATCGCCAACGCCTTGCCGCTAATTCATGTCGCGTGCCGGCACTACCTCGCGAGCCGCTTCGAAGCACCGCCTGATCCCTTCCTGATACGACGTCTTCCTGAGCGGCCCGATCAACGTCGCCAGCGCCGAATCATCGAGCACGACCGGCTCGGTCATCAGATAGTTCATCTCGACCAACTCGCGCATCAGCGGATTGAATAGCCCGAGCACGCGCAGCATGCCCTTGCCGGCCACCATCAGCTTCGGCCTGGAGCCCGCGAGCGCGTAGGCCTCGCGAGCCACCTCGCGCTGCGTGATCGTGCCGGCGCCCGCGAGATGCCACCAGCGGCCGTAGGCTTCGGGCGTGCGCGTGAGTCGTTCGACCACGGGACCGACATCCGGCAGGTAGATGAATTCGTGCGGTACGTCGACGGGACCGAGCACCTGCGCGCGCTTGCCGGTAGCGGCGCCAACGAAGACACCGTGCAACAGGCTGCGCTCGACCCACGGTCCGTAGAAATCGGGCAGTCGCAATACCAGCGTTTCGAGACCTTTCTGGCCATGCGCGGCCAGCACGAGCTTTTCCTGTTCAAGCCGCATGCGGCCCTTGAACGTGTGCGGCTCGCGCGGATGATCTTCGCGGACCGGGTTGCCGCGCGCGCGGCCATACGGATACACGGTGCCGATCAGAATGAAGCGCTCGACACCGGCGGCCGTCACGCCAGCCAGCGTTTTCTCCATCAACGGCGGGTGCTGCGCGAACTGGTCGTAGGGCACGCCGACGAGGTAGATCACGGTCTGCAGACCGGCGGCCGCGGCGCGGATCGAGGCGGGGTCGTCGGGGTTCCAGGTGACGATCTCCGCGTGCGGGTCGTCACCGAAAGTCCGTTGCAATACCTCGCGCGAGCGGCCGACCACCCGGTAATCGCGGCCCGCCGCGCCAAGCGCCGTCGCGATGCTTTGACCCGCAGCGCCCGCTGCACCGAATAAACCGACCTTTCCCGTGGCTTGCATGACGACTCCTCAGATGGCGGCGCGACATCGTCGCGCGCTCGTGGCTGCTCGATTTGACAGATGAAAATTTACTGAACATTGTTCAGTAAACGATGTTCAGTTTAAATTGACTTTTCAGTTTGTCAATCTGAAAATTGCGAGTCATGGGAATCGCCGAACGAAAAAACCGCCAGAAGCAGGCACTGCGCGAACGCATCCTCGATGCCGCGCGGCGCATCGTCGTGGGCGAGGGCTTTGCCGCGCTGTCGATGCGCAAGATCGCTGACGCGATCGAATATTCGCCCGCCACGTTGTATCTGCATTTCGCGAGTCGCGACGACATCGCGCGGGCCTTGTGCGCCGAAGGCTACGCGCAGTTGCTCGCGACCTTCGTGCCGCTCGTGCAGATCGCGGACCCCGCCGAACGGCTGAAGGCGCTCGGGCGCGCGTACGTCGCGTTTGGCGTCGAGCATCCTGAAACGTACCGGCTGATTTTCATGGAGGACCCGAGCTATACCGGCGCGGCGCTCAGGGGCGGGGTTGGCACTGGCAAACACGACGGCAACACGGGCGACACAAGCGCGAACGCCGGGACCGGTGGTTCGACCGCCTCCCTGGGCAACGCCGCCGGCGGCGTTGCCGACGACGATCCCGGCGACGCCGCGCTGCACATCATGATCGACGCGCTCGACGAATTGCGAGCAGCGGGGCGTCTGTCGGCGTCGGTCGCATCGATGGAGCCGGCCATCTGGGCCGAGGCGTTGTGGGCGAGTCTGCATGGCATCGTCGCGCTGAATCTCACGTGCCCGGTGTTTCCGAGCGCGCCGCTCGAGACGCTCGTCGGCGTGACGCTCGACGCATGGCTCGGTGTGCCGCAGGCCGTGGCGGCGGGCGCATCGAACAGTGCCGCAGTCCGCGGCAAAAAAACCGTCGCGCGGCGCCACGCCAAGTCGGCCGGCTCCACGGACCCGGCCCCCGAGCTCCCCACCAAACGCAAAGCGGCAGGCCCGTGATAACGTTCGGTTCCACCTCATGCCGCGCCGCCGCGCCCAGTTCTCCATGTCCACGTCCGCCTTGCCCGCCACTAGCGACGAAATCGCGACCCACGTAGCCAACCGCATCGGTCTCATCGAACTGGAGCGGCCGAAAGCGCTGAACGCGCTGTCGACCGGCATGATCCGCGCGATCCACGCGGCGCTCGACCAGTGGCGCGAGAACCCCGAGGTGCTGGCCGTCGTCGTGCGCAGCCGGCACGAGCGCGCGTTCTGCGCGGGCGGCGACATCCGCTTCATGTACGAAGCGGCGCAAACCGGCGACCAGGAGGCGCGCGATACGTTCTTCAGCGAGGAATACCGGCTCAATCACGCGATCTTCGTGTATCCGAAGCCGTATATCGCGTTGATGAACGGCATCGTGATGGGCGGCGGCGTGGGCATTTCGCAGGGCGCACATCGCACCGGCGGCCTGCGCGTCGTCACGCAATCGACGAAGATGGCGATGCCCGAAACCCGTATCGGCCTCTTTCCGGATGTCGGCGCGAGCTGGTATCTCGCGCGCACGCCCGGCGCGATCGGCCGCTATCTGGCGGTGACCGGCGAGACGATCGGCGCGGCCGACGCGCTGTACGCGGGCCTCGCCGATGCCTACATCGACGACGCGGCGTTGCCCGCGCTCGTCGATAGGTTGAGCCGCGAACCGTTCGAGCGCGGTGCTGATGTGGTTGCGTGCGTCGAGCGCGAGACGCTCGCGTATCAGGTCGCGCCGCGGCCCGAGGAGAGCGCGCTCGCGAAGGCGCGGACGTTGATCGACCGGCATTTCGCGCTGCCCGACGTCGCGCGGATACTCAAGTCGCTCGAACAGGAACGCGAGCGCGGTGGCGACGCGGCGGAGTGGGCCGAGCAGACGATTGCGGTGCTGCGCGAGCGCTCGCCGCTGTCGATGGCGGTCTCGCTCGAAGTGGTCACGCGCGCGGAAGGGTCGATGGCCGACGTGCTGCGCACTGATCTCGATCTGACGCGCTCGAGCTTTCTGCGCGGCGATACGGTGGAAGGCATTCGCGCACGCATCATCGATAAGGACAACGCGCCGCGCTGGCGTTTCGCGCGCATCGAGGACGTCAACCGGGCCGATGTGGAGCAGATGTTCGACAGCCCGTGGCCGGCGAACGAGCACCCGCTGGGCGCTCTGCGCGGCTGAACGCGCGGCCTCGCGAACCCGTCCGCGCGAATCTACGCGTTGCGCGAATTCATGTTCGCCGCGCTTATTCCTCTGCCTCGCTCGCCATGAACGCGCGCATGAACACGAGCGCACCCCAGCCCCACATCGCGTTCGCCGTGAAGCCCACCGCGAGGCGCGGCAGCATGTTGCCGCTCGGCCAGATGCCGCGCAGCGGATCGACGACGAACACGCTCGCCGCCGTCAGCACGATGCCGCCGAACACGAACGCGGGTACCCACGGCGCGCGCCGATGCGGCGCGACGCGCAGCAGCCAGGCCATCAGCACGGCCCAGCACGCGCTCCAGATTGCGTTCGCGATGAACTCAGGCAGGCCGAGCGGCAAAAACGGCGCGGTCGAAAAACCGCCGGGGTCGATCATGCCGGCAGCGTGCATCAGCGCCAGCGTCGATTCGCGAAAGAACAAAGAAGCCAGAAAACCGGCGACGAACGGCAGAATAATTTTTTGCATGCATTGCACCGGCAACGTACAGGCGACTCGCAAGACCTGTACCGGGTGATTGGAAACGAGCGCCATTATATCGACCGGGGTTGGGCGGCCGGGGCCGCGTGTATAAAGCGCAACAACCGTATGCGGTAGAACCGGGCTAATCACGAAAGCGGAAATCCTAAGCTCAATAAAATCGTTCAAAAGCCGCGGACCGCTCCATAGACTGTTTCCTCATGCAGACGGCTCGGGTGTCGCCGTCGTCCGATAAATCGAGCGCATCACGCGCACGTTGGTCGAGGAAAGCCGTCGCAATGTCGAGCCTCACACCGAATCTCCGTTGTCGCAGGGCTCACGCGCGGTCGTGTTCGCGGTGTCGTCCGCCCGGCGCATAGCCTTCATCGATTTGACGCAGTTGCCGATGGCCTGAGTCCATCGTCCGTTTCTCAATCCTTCAACGCGTCGCAGCGCTTTGCCGGTTGCCGGCTCGATGCGCGCGGCCGGCGCTCGCGCTCACCGTTTTCATTACGTCAGGAACAGGCAGGAGTAACAACATGAATGTGTTCTGGTTCATTCCGACTCACGGCGACAGCCGCTATCTCGGTACGTCCCAAGGTGCACGCGCAGCCGACTACGACTACTTCCGGCAGATCGCCGTCGCCGCCGACACGCTCGGCTACGAGGGCGTGCTGCTGCCGACCGGCCGTTCGTGCGAGGAAGCCTGGGTCGTCGCGTCGAGCCTGATTGCCGCGACGCAGCGGCTGAAGTTCCTCGTCGCGATTCGCCCGGGGCTGTCGTCGCCGGGACTCGCCGCGCGTATGGCGGCGACGTTCGACCGGCTGTCGAACGGGCGTCTGTTGATCAACGTGGTGACGGGCGGCGACGCGGCCGAACTGGCCGGCGACGGCGTGTTCGTCGATCACGACACGCGCTACGAAATCACCGACGAATTCCTGCATATCTGGCGCAAGCTGCTCGCCGCGTCGCACAGCAACGAAGCGATCGATTTCGACGGCAAGCATTTGCGGTCGAAGGGCGGCAAGGCGCTATATCCGCCGGTGCAAAACCCGCATCCGCCGCTGTGGTTCGGCGGCTCGTCGGCGGCCGCGCACGATATCGCGGCCGAGCACATCGACACCTATCTGACGTGGGGCGAGCCGCCCGAAGCGGTCGCGAAGAAGATCGCCGACATTCGCGCACGCGCCGCGGCGCGCGGCCGGCGAATCCGCTTCGGCATCCGTCTGCACGTGATCGTGCGCGAGACCGAGGAGGAAGCGTGGGCCGCGGCCGACAAGCTGATCAGCAAGCTCGACGACGACACGGTCGCGCGTGCGCAGGCGTCGTTCGCGAAGATGGATTCGGAAGGGCAGCGCCGTATGGCCGCGCTGCACGGCGGCAGGCGCGGCGGGCGCGAGCAGCTCGAGATCTATCCGAACCTGTGGGCGGGCGTGGGGCTCGTACGCGGCGGCGCGGGCACCGCGCTGGTCGGCAGTCCGGAGCAGGTGGCCGCGCGTATGAAGGAGTACGCGGCGCTCGGCATCGAGACGTTCATCCTGTCGGGCTATCCGCATCTCGAGGAATCCTACCGCTTCGCCGAACTCGTGTTTCCGCTGCTGCCGCAACGCTTCAGCAAGGTTGCGAACGGGCCGTTGTCGGGGCCGTTCGGCGAAATCGTCGGCACCAGCTATCTGCCGAAGGCGGCGAGCGCGAGTTGAGCGCGCGCATAGCATGGGTCGCCCGGCTTGCGCGACACGCGCACGACGATCGACAGGCAAGGAGAAAAGCCAACATGAGTGACACCACTTTGAGCGCGGGAACGGCGGTAACCCCGCAGCCCGCGTCCACGGCGCGCGCTGCCGCGCTGCGCCGTTTCGGCGCGCACCTGCTGCCGTGGCTCGCGCCGATCGCGATCCTGCTCGCGTGGGAAATCGCCGCGCGCAGCGGCGCGCTGTCGACGCGCGTGCTGCCCGAGCCGCTCGCGGTCGTGAAGGCCGCATGGTCGCTGATCCAGTCCGGCGAAATGTGGGCCGACGTGAAGGTCAGCACCTGGCGCGCGGTGTCGGGCTTCGCGATCGGCGGCGGCATCGGTTTCGTGCTCGGACTGGCGACGGGTCTCTTCAAACCCGCGGAAATCGTGCTCGATTCGACCGTACAGATGATCCGCAACATTCCCGCGCTCGCGATGATTCCGCTCGTGATCCTGTGGTTCGGCATCGAGGAACAAGCGAAGGTGTTCCTCGTCGCGCTCGGCGTGTTCTTCCCGGTCTATGTGAACACGTTTCACGGCATCCGTTCGGTCGACGCGAACCTGACCGAGATGGCGCGCAGCTATGGCGTCAAAGGTTTCGCGCTGTACCGCCACGTGATTCTGCCGGGTGCGCTGCCGTCGATCCTGGTCGGCGTGCGTTTCGCGTTCGGTCTGATGTGGGTCACGCTGATCGTCGCCGAGACCATTTCCGCGCAATCGGGCATCGGCTACATGACGATGAACGCGCGCGAATTCCTGCAAACCGATGTGGTGGTGGTCGGCATTCTGCTGTACGCGGCGCTCGGCAAACTCGTGGACATGCTCGCGAAGAGCCTCGAGCGCGTGTCGCTGCGATGGCATCCGGCCTATCAGCGAGGAGCAAAAGCATGAGCGCAACGACGCTATCGACGGCGTTCGGCGGTATCGCGGGCAGCGATCTCGAGACCGAACTCGCGCAGCCGCGGCTCGCGGATCACGACGCGAACGAGGCTGCGGAGGTCGAGCGGGACGGGGCGGCCGGGACTCATCACGGCTCGCAAGCCGGCTTGCAAGCCGCTCCCGCGATGGCCCGCAGCGACGCGCGCCCGGCGAGCGACTACGCGGTGCAATTGCGCGGCGTCGGCAAGCGCTATGGCGAGCGCGAGGTGCTGTCGGGCTTCGATCTGTCGATCGAGCGGGGCAGCTTCGTCGCGATCGTCGGCCGCAGCGGTTGCGGCAAGTCGACCTTGCTGCGGCTCGTCGCGGGTCTCGAGGAAGCCAGCTCGGGCGTGCTCGAAAAGCGCGCCGGGAACGGCGGTCCGCTCGACACCCGCATCATGTTTCAGGATGCGCGTCTGCTGCCGTGGAAAAGCGTGCTGCAAAACGTGATGCTCGGCCTCGGCCGCGGCGCGCGCGACGATGCGCGCGCGGTGCTCGCCGAAGTCGGCTTGCTCGAACGCGCGAACGACTGGCCCGCGCAACTATCGGGCGGTCAGCGGCAGCGCGTCGCGCTCGCGCGGGCGCTCGTGCATCGTCCGCAATTGCTGCTGCTCGACGAGCCGCTCGGCGCGCTCGATGCGTTGACGCGCATCGAAATGCACGCGCTGATCGAAAGGCTGTGGCGCGAGCATCGCTTCACCGCGCTGCTCGTCACGCATGACGTGCACGAAGCCGTCGCGCTCGGCGAGCGGATTCTGCTGATCGAGGAAGGCCGCATCGCGCTCGATCAGCCGGTCGCGCTCGCACGTCCGCGCGCGCGGGCGTCGGCGGGCTTCGCCGCACTCGAAGACCACGTGCTGCAACGCGTGCTGAACAACGCGCCGAACAACGACACGCTGGCGCATCGCGCGTATCAGCCCTATGACCCGTATGGCTTGCCCGAACCCTGCCGTCTCACGCGGCCGACCGAAGTGCGCTGGGCCGTCTGAGTTTTCCTGGCAAATCGATCCGATCTGTTACCAACTGCTTCTATGGAGTGATCTGAAATGAGCATTTCCGCCATCAACGTGCGCAATCAGTTCAAAGGCAAGGTCAAGGAAATCATCCGCGGCTCGGTGGTGTCCGAGGTTGACGTAGAGACGCCGTTCGGTATCGTCACGTCGGTGATCACGACGCGCTCGGTCGACGAACTCGAACTGAAAGTCGGCTCGGAGGTGGTCGCGCTCGTGAAGTCGACCGAGGTGTCGATCGCGCGGCTTTGATGACGCTCCGCCAATGCGAGCGGCGTGCGCAGCGGCTATTTCGCGTTTGCGCCGCTTGCGGGCGGCTCGTGCGACATGTGGTCGTTGGTTGGCTTCGCCGGCCGCTTGATCGGCATGTTGTCCGGGTTGCTCGAACTGCCGGCGCCCGAGGCGGCCTCGGGCGGTTTGGCCATCGGCGCATGGCTGTCCGGCGGCGCGCTGGGCGCCGTCTGCGCGACGGCGCTCGCGCCGCTCGCGAAGAGCGCCGCGAGCGCGGCGGCGGTGGCCGTCAACGTGGCCCAATTGCCTCGCTTCATGTCGTTCTCCTTCGATGTCGCGTGCCGTCTGCAGACACGCGGCTGTGTGCACGAGTAGCTAGTAGCAGACCGCGTTCCGGGGCCGCTGCTGGCGCGTTGAGGCGTGCTCCTAACGGTCACGCCGGTTTCAGACGCCAATTGCCAGGCTCGACGCTCCGGGGAGCGGCCTCGTCAGGCGCACACCTGCATCCGCCGATGAAACTTGCTACGATGAATTGAGCATTCCGACGGAGACGGCCATGTCGAAGTCCTTGAGTCCTGAAGCGGTCGAAGCGTTGCGGCGTCTGAACGACGTCGGCGTCGGACAGACGGCGCCCGAAGTCGCGCAGTCCGTTGCGGCGGAGTTGCTGGCATGCGACCTGGTTGCCGAAGCGGGCAGCGGTGGGGTCGAAATCAACTGCAACGGCCGGCAGTATCTTTCCGGCGATTGCAACTGATCCGCTGATCGGCGGCCGGCCGCACGGCCGGTGTGTAGAGCGAGGCGGCGCGTCGCGGGTGAGCCGCGAGCAGGTGATTGGCCAGCGCGACGCCAGCTGGACGCGCGTGTCCGGCTACCGGCGATCAGCGAAACCACGGAGACGAGCATGGAGCCGAAGGGCGTCGACATGGGCGACTATCAGGCGCGCTATGGCGACTACGACGTCGAGGTGGCGGTGGAACAGATACTGACCGGCGTCAAGGCGCATTTCCGGGTGCTGCGCGACGATTCGACGGTGGTCGACTGGCAGCTCGTGCATATCGATAGCTTGTGGTCCACCGAGCATGCGGCCGCCGAGGCGACTTTTCGCGCGTCGCGCGAATTGATCGATGCGGGGCTGGCGAGTTAGACGCGGATAGCCGCGTCGCGACGGAAGGGGACGTCGTGTTCGGATGAGGCAAGGAAGCGGCAGGCGCACGAGACAACGGTTGCAAACCGAACGCTACCCGGGCAACGTACCGGATACCACGGCTGCCATAAATGCAACTAGGCGCCGGCATCGATACTGCATGCGCGGCGCCCAGTTTGATCGCTGCCTTCAGAGGCAGCGGATCTGACGGTACTGCTGGCGGCTTAGTGGCCGAAGAACACCGATTGCGGACCCGACGTGGGTTCGCTGCGCGTGCCCGATTGCGTCGACACGCTATTCGCGCCGCCGTATGCATTCGATTGCGCGTTGGCGCGTTCAGCAGCGACGGTCTGCGCGTTCTGGCCTTGTTGCGAAGCCGGCGCGCCAACCGACGGACGGTAGTACGGTGCCGGACCATAGCCGCTGGCGAAAGCGGGAGCGGCGATAGAGGCAGAAGCGGCAACCAGCAGGGCGGCGATAAACTTGGTCTTCATGGTAGGACTCCGATAACGTTTCGTCTGCATTTCAGGAAGATGTTGCAGGAGCCAGTGAACCAGGTGTCTGCAACGTCGATGGAAGCCAGTGTATACCCCTACTATTGAAAATTTGTGCCGATAATCTGAAATTACTATTCCCGACGAAGAAACAATCGTTCAGACGTACGCGCCGCAAGGCGGACCGGTGAACCGGCCCTATTGGCCAAGCGGTTTTTGAGAGGCGGGAGAAGGCGGGAAGGGGTGATTGCAGTGCGGAAAACCGCACAGAAATCATGGAAAACGCAGAAGGCCGTCAGCAAAACAAAAACGGCGTTGTGATTGCTCACAACGCCGTTTGCTTGAATTCTGTGGGGTGGCTGATGGGACTCGAACCCACGACGACAGGAATCACAATCCAGCCGTCAAAATGCCTCGCAGCCGCGTCAGACAAGGATCTCACAAACTAAATTCGGAACAGACGCGCCCTTTTACGCACGGTGGCATGCGGGTTCGCGGTGAGTCGTTCCGAAAATTCGGACCGTGCATTGCGCTTCTGGGACTGTGTGTGCAGTGGTGTCGGTGGGTGGCCCGCTCGTTGTGAATTGCAACGACGTGCACAGGCTAAGATCGACCCTCAGCGGCCACATGGGGATAAAGTTAGCAAAGGACCGCTGTCGCGGGACAGCGGTCGCTTATGTCCCCGTTGCCACATTCGGTCATCTGACGGTCAGCATCGGGGATGCACTACCGCACTAGCGATGACAATCACGAACCGCCGTCCGATTGTTGCACGCGCTGTACGAGATAGCGGCCGACCACAAGGCTGCCATCCAGGTCTTCACCCGAGAAGCTACAACCTCTGATCGGGCCTCGGGTCTAGGGGCGACCAAGAGAATGCTATGCGATCGCGCACAGTCCGACGGCCCTCATTTCCCTCTAGGCGCTTGACGAGAGTCTGCAGCACAATCGCGCGATTGTTCCGTATTTCGGCCCGGGCGGCAGGCGTGAGCTCGCGGCCGAGTCCCAGCGCGGCGTTGTAGCCTTCAACTGCTTCGCTCAGCGCCTGAAGGCTATCGTCGCCACCCAAGCGGTCGCCCAAGCTTTTCAATGCCAGCGCGCGATTGTTCCGTATTTCGGCCCGGGCGGCAGGCGTGAGCTCGCGGCCGAGTCCCAGCGCGGCGTTGTAGCCTTCAACTGCTTCGCGCAGCGCCTGAAGGCTATCGTCGCCACCCAAGCGGTCGCCCAAGCTTTTCAATGCCAGCGCGCGATTGTTCTGTATTTCGGCCCAAGCGGCAGGCATGAGCTCGCGGCCGAGTCGCAGGGCGGCGTTGTAGACTTCGACTGCTTCGCGCAGCGCGTTCAAGTCTGTGTTCCGACCGGTGCGCTCAGCTACCGATGGCATAGCATTCGCCAGCTTGACCCGAATCGAAGCCCATTCGGAAGGCGTAGCCTCTCGCGTAAGGCTATGGAGGGCTGCCTCGTAGTCTGCGACCGCTCTGTGCAGCGCACGCAAGCCATTCCGGCCACCATCGCGTTCTTCGTCGCGGGCATCGGCCCGAAGCGCGGGATCGGCGAATGCACCAGCTTTGGCGCCGCTTCCATGACTCGGCGCAAGGTGTTCGTGGCGCGAGGGCGATTCTGCCAGCCGCTTCTTTCGTGACGCAATTGCCTCCGCTAGCTCATCTCGAAACACAATTGCACACCCGAGCGTAGCGATAACAGAGCAAACTGCAAGAAAGAGCACGAATGTTCCAGCGACGAAGAACATCGTTCATCCTCCGTAGATGAATATGTAGATGTTTAATGCTGTAAAAGCCATCGCTAGCACATATGCCAAAATAGAGAGTCCCAATTTTACCGCTCTTTGCCTCCAGTGCAGAGCGTCGGTGCGAACCTGCGGCTCAATGTAAATCGCTACCGCCAACCAGATCAGAATCGTGACAACCATGAGAATAATAAATAGATTGTCTGCTAATGTTCGGAAGGTTTGACTCGGGATGAGCTTCAAGAATTGATCAACTGTTAAGGCTGCACTTAAATCGAAGACCCATAGGACCAGCAACCAATCGGCTCCGCTTGTCCGGAACGCTTCCTTCCCGCGAAGCAGCAAGTTGGCCGCGAAACCGAATGCTGGTGGCGCCACGGCATCTGCGACCTCCTTTAAATGCCTCGCGTCCATCTTTCGGTCTCCGGTGAAGGGTCGACCTGCTAGGTTCGTATCAGAGATCAGGCGCTGGCAAGAGTGAACGCATCGGCGAGGTCGTGCCGTTAAGTCGTTTCCCGAAGGATACCCTTTGTTCTGCGGGCACATTCTGGAAGCATTCAATCGGGGTTACAACATTCCGCCATCGAAGATTCATCCCTTAGTTAAACGGCTTCTCTTGGAGAGTAGCCGACGCCCAAGTGTCCCGAGTGGAAGCGCAGCCGAACGACGCTTCTTGGCCGAACTGAGCCGTTTCCCATGCCGGAAGTCGCGAGGAGTATGCGACGCAAATCCGGCTAGTCCACGCGCGCTTGCTCGGATGCGTTAGATTTTCGTGACTTGACGCGGCCGACCGTTTGATCGCTGCTGTCGAAGATCGCGTAGGTCGCGGACACGGGTCGATGCAGCGGTTGATCGAGACGGGTTGCGGGGAAAAAAGTAGGCAGCCAGCTCCTCGCGATGTACTTACTCTGTGGCCTTTGCGACCTTGACGCGACGTCGGTCGTAGTGGCGGTGTGTCGTGCCTGGACTCGCGTGGGCGGCGAAGTCGTACGCATCCGCGTCGTGCTGCTCGAGCTTTGCGCTAATTGCAGTCGGTCGAACGTCCGAGAGTGCGAAGTACTCCGGATGCTTGGTGATCTGCAGCTCCATGACGCCGCCGCGGATGGAAGCATTGATTCGGCTCGCGATGCGCTGCGCAGCCTCATGCATGCGCTTCGCCTCGGCCTCAAGCGCGATGTTCTTGTCGAACGAGCCGATGTAGGCGTACATGGCATCCTGCCAGACAGCATTCCAACCGCTTTTCGAATATGGCTGGCCGCTCCGCGTCGGAAAGAGAAATAGGCTGTCGACCGCTCGATCGCGCTTCGCCCGCTCGGTGACGGCGCGCAGCCGCCACGACCACTGCCGCAGCTTGTGCACTTCGGCCTCGCCTTTCTTCCGCTTTGCACCCACGACGCGTACACCGTCATCGGTCAGGCCGGACATGTGAAACGGGCGGATCTCTGCCGCGCGAAAGCCGGTGAGGTAGCAGAACATGGCGGCGAGTCCCATCGTGCGGTACGACTGCTTCTGACGCAGCGCCCACACGTAGAATGAGAGCACCTGATGTCGCTCGATCGTGCGCACGTCCGGGTCGGCGGTGTTCAGCATCATCCCGACAAACGGGTTGTGCTTTATGACGCCCCAGCGCACGGCGTAGTTGCAGATCGTCTGCATCAGAGCCATGTCTTTATTGGCGCCGATCGGTGCGCCCGCGTTCGCTCGCGCGTCGAGAAACTGATAGCCGTGGAACGTTTCGAGAGCCATCGGCGCCATCCGGCCGAAGAACTTGATGAGGCGCTCGTATGCGCCGCGTCGGACGGCGAGACCATCTTTTGACTGATCGCGAAAGTGCGTCGGCGCAACCTCGTCACGAAACCGCTCGATCATGTGGGCAACGGAGCCGGCGACGATCTGGCCAGCTTGGACGTCGAGCGCCTTGCGCATCGCATTGCGCTCGGCGGTGGCGAGCGCGACCCGATTGCCACGCGGCGCAGTCGAGAACGTCTCGCTACGGCCGTCGGGATACTTGTACCAGAACGAGATTTTCCGGACGCCATTCCGCTTATAGAGCCGGTCGATGCCGGTCGATTCATTGGTGGTAACGTGCTTTTCACGCAAAGGCTTCGAGGTTCGGACCGGCATCGTATTTCTGTGACTTGGTTTCTGTAGTTAGACCCAGTTTGCGGTCGCGGTACTCGCGAGCGACCTTCGGCAGGCCGTTCTTGTCGACGACAAATCGCCAACGATTATCGGCGAGCCAGTGAGCCATCGCGGCGCGCTGGTTCGGCTTGCAGCCGACGAGGTCAGCCAGCTCGTGCGCCGAAAGATAGTCACTCATATCTCACCCCAATTGCGCGTGGTTTCAATCAGTCTCTCTGCTGCTACGTTGCTTTTCAGGCTCCCGTCGCGGCGCGTAGTAGGCGACATCGCCGGCGATCGCGACAAGCGGCGACTCACCAGTTGTGTGCCCCAGCAACTCGTCGACGGACGATGCAAATTTCGGATGGTCGCGGTTCAAACCGAGCCGAACGAACGCGCGCTCGACGATCTGTTCCGCTTGCTCGCGCGCCATGTCCACGAACACGCGTTGACCGTCGTGCGGCGTGTAGGTGGAGTGGGTCTGGTCATCGTGCCAGTCCACATGCGTCAGCGACGAGCTACCGCACGAAGGGCAGGGCACCACGTACGGTGTAGCACCGTCGCGGCTGTTCCACATGCGCTCGCGGTGGCCGCAATCACACGCGTACCACATAAGGGCATAGCCGTCGGCATGAAGCCGCGATACGGCTGCTGCTGCCTGTGCCTGGCTTTTACCGGCGCGCGCCAGCGCTTTCGCCTGTATGCGTTGTGCGGCGCGACGCTCGAGCCGATTGCGCGGTACGCGCAATTTTTTGTATGGATTCAATTTGGTAGTCCTCTGTATGCTGACGATCGCGACTTGTCTGAGCGTGCTGACTATTGCTTGCTCGATCGCGTTTTGCGCTTGGTAGCCCGTGGGGCGCTATGGGTTTCGGCGAGCTCGAACGGAACGGGTTTCGGAAACCACGTGGGCAACTGTTCGAAGGTGTCGCGTACCTTCATGATTCCGCCGAACACTTCGAGATCGCCCAGGCCGCCGACAACGAATACGAGAGCGCTGTCCTGATCCTTCGTGAAGAAGCGGATGCTGCCGAACTGCTGGCCGATCGCGAGGGCATCCTTCAGGTAAGCCGGATTGATAGCGCCCGAGATTCCTTCGACGTAGCCAATTGCCGACGCGACATTCTCGATGCGCGGGAACTCACCCTCGACAAGGGAATTTCCGGGCTGTAGAAACTGCGGCATGCCGTGTTCGTCGTTGATGCATGCAGCACCGTTCGACATCACGTCGAATGTACTTTTCGCGTTCGCCGACTTGAGGCCGTCCTTGCTCACAGAGACGATGATTTCCCGCTCGGCGTAGCCGTGTTGATCGTGGACGACGACGTAGCGGTGCCCGTCAGTTGCAACAATCATTGCCGTGTCGTCGTCGAGCGGCCGGATGTTTACGCCATTCAGGTAATAACGAATGTCCTGCCGGGCGATAAACGGAAACGCGATCTTTATCGCCATCGCATTCACCCTCGCGATCATGTGCGGTGGTTCTTTTGACTCAGGCTCGGCGGCCGCGGTACCTTCAAGCGATAGTTGTTCCGCTTCGGTCGTATGGTTCATCTGCTGGGTCCAAAAAGTCGGGCGCTGTGCAAGCCGCACGTAAATTCCGAGGGACGTGTGCCGGCTTTCGAGGCTTGAAAGTCTCTGCGGCATACCGGCGCGCCGCGGGGTTAGGCGAAATGCTTCGCGTGCAGCTCGTCGAGCCGTTCGACCTGCTTGTCGGTCAAGCTCGTGACACGGCCGGCGCTTCGGATCGCATCGAGCTGGCGCACGAATCCCTGTTCCCATTCGGTCAGGTCATTCGTGCCGAGCAGGCCGGACAGTCGCTGAATCATTTCGGTTGTAGAGACGTGGCGCATGTCAGGCTCCGAGCAAGATCTCGCGGCGGTCCTGATATGCCTGGTCGAGCTTGATGCGCTCCGTTTCCGGATAGGCGCGCGCTTCGTCGGCCAGGACGGCAAGCACTTCGACGTCGTTGCACTGCTGAATGCGAGACAGCATGGTTTCGTACGGAGCAAGCTGCGGCGCACCGATGTCCGTCTGCTGCGGCGGCTCCGCGCGCGCGGCTGTTCCTTGCTGCGAGCGCTCCTTTTCGGTACGGATCTTTTCCTGATACGCGGCCCGCACGCGCTCACGGTCGACGTCGCTCGCCAGTTCGTCGATTCGGGAGATCGCGACCTTCAACTCGTGCCCGGTGGTCGCGTTCTCGATTGCGCGGATCATGGCGTCGGCGTTCGGTATGTCGGCCGCAGTGGCGCCCGTGCGCTTGTTCGACATGCGCGAGCGCAGTGAATCGGTTTTGCTTGGTGTCTGCTCGTTGGTCTTGCGCACTTCGTCGGCGCGGCCCATGTCGATCGTCTCGGAGCGTTCGGCGCTCAGTTCGTCGGGGGTATAGACGCCAAGCAGGACGTCGGGCGTGAAGCGGCGCGCCCACTTCCGGATCGCGAGATAGCAGATTTGCTGCTGCGGATCGGTCGCCCATTGCGTAGAGAATCGCGGATAGGCTTGTGACATCATCACCGTCACTTCGCGCGGCTCGGACTCGCCGCGCAGCGTCGCGCGCACGATCACGCCGAGCCCTTCCTCGTCGGCCTTTGTGTACGTCGCGACGTAGTACTTGCCGCCCTTATCCGACTTGCGTTCCTCGACCTTCCCGAGAACCTTGTTCCAGTCGCCCAGGAACTCATAGTCGGGGCGCCCCGTGATGGGCGCAAGGTTGGAGACAACCGCATTCACGAGCTGCGCCTCGTAGCCGAGTTGGCCGCCCTGGCTGATATGCGTTTTCTGCGCGACCGCGAACGGATTCATTCGCCACTGAAACGCTTGCATCGCAACGGCGAAGCAGTCGGCTTTATTGCCGCGCAGGTGGACCGGGATCGCTACTTTGCCGCCGGCCATCGTCTCCGCGATCATGTTGATCGCCTGGATGGTGGCGACGTCGAGCACCATGTCGAGAGAGGTATTGCCGAGGTTGGGTGCGCCGGGCGCGGCCGTATCGGCGCCAAATTGCATCACGTTGCTGTTCATGCTGCTTCCTTGGTTTCGTCGGCATCCTTCGCGCCCTTGGGCTTCGTGTAACCGAGCCTGATGTAGGAGCTGGCCTCGACGGTGAATTCCTTTTTCTTGATGAGCTTGCGGGTGTACTTGCCGCCGTCTGGCAGGAGGCCGGCGGCGGCGTTGCCGAGCGCTTCGAGGATGTGGTTCTTCGCGGCGTCGCTGACGGCCTCGTATCGTTTGATGTGGTCGTCGGCGTCCAGCTTTACCGCGTGCCAGTCGGCGATTCTGGACGGCAGAGCGATCTCGTCGCCGTCGGTGCCCGCGTACATGCGTTTCAGCACGGCCTCGGTCGTGGCGTGGTCGTAGTCGAGCGATGGCGCCTCGTCGCGCTCCACGAACTGCCAGAACGCGTGCTCCTGCTCGATCAGCATTTCCTCGGTTTCGGCGTCGCGCTCGATGATGTAGGTGCGCAGGCTGTTGCCGCCGACGCATGCGGCAAGGTGCCACTCGGGATAGTCGAGCACGGTCATGTAGTGATGGCACTGCAGCAGATACTCGTCGGGCACCTGGTCGGTACCAGGTTCGCCCCACTCGCCAAAGCGGAACGCCATGCCGTCGACGTTCTTGCATTCGAGTCCGCGGCGCGCGCCGACGATTACTCGGTCGACGTTCGCACGCATGAATGGGTATTTCGGGTGGGTGATGATGGAATTCCGACGCTGGACTTTCACGTCGTTGCGGCGGGCGTATTCCCGCGCAATGATTTCCTCCATCAGGTTTCCGAACCGGATGCGCTCGAGGTCATCGAGCTTTTCCGGTTCGAGCCGGCCGGTCTTTTCGGCCCACAACTGGTAGGCGGTCTTGTAGCGGCTCAAGCCGAGAGCAGCGGCGGCGTCGCTGCCGCCGACGCCGGCTTTCCGGTCCTCGAGCCATTGTTCTCTAGCGTTCATGCGGTACCTTCAGAGTGACGAGTGGGGGATTCGGAGTCCTGAGCGCTGGCGTTGTGCGCGAGCCACGCGGCGGTGATGACGGCAGCCGTGAGCCAGACGAGCCAGGGGTGACGGTCGGCGAGCCGGCCGACATCGAGCCGCGATCGCGCACGCGCAAGTGGCGCGCGACGGTGGCGCCCGATCGCGCGGTGATGCCAGACGCAAAACGCGACGCCAAGCAGAAACCACGCGGCGAAAAAGAGGGCGAGTCTCATGCGCCACCACCGGCGCGCAGCGCGACGACGAGCCAGAGGAATGCGCCGGCGATGGCGCCATAGGCGAACATCGTGGCGACGGCCCGCACGCGGCGCCGCGCGTGCGGACAAGCGCCCAGCAGGGCGTTATCGCCGGGAGCGCGGCCGAGGAGGCGGGCGCTCATGCGGCACCTCGCGCAATCAGGGTGCTCGCGATTTCGCGAAGGAGGTGTTGGGTCAGCGCGCCGTGCGCGCCGCGCGGGCCGCTGTCCGACTTCGGCAGCGCGAGCAGTACAAGCAGGTCTTTGGCGAGCACAGACATTACTGCACCCCCGCGATAACGAAGGTGCGATGCGACTGCTTCAGATCCTCGTGCACGTCGTCGCGCTCGATCATCTGGACGGCCTTTTCGGCCTGCTCGAAACACTCGCGCGCCAGCAGCTCGAAGAAGCGGCCCGCGATGAGCGTGCGCAACGCGGAGCCACTTTCGAGGAAAGCGCCACACACAACCTCACCGTCGAGCATGTCGAACGATTGCATGGCCGCAATCACGTCGATCGGTTGCAGGTTCGCGATCTTCGCGTCGAACTTTTCCTGTGCGATCCGGTTCACGAGCTCGGCGCGCGCGAGCATGTCCTGTGTCTCGCGCGTCGAGTCTTCGAGTTCGACGTCGGTCAGGTAGTCACCGAGTCCGGTGACGCGCGCCAGCGGCGCAGGGGGTGGAAAGGGGAGCATCGTTTCCTCCATCGGTCGGGTGCGATGGAGGAATAATACGAACGCGTATTGATCGTGTCAATACGCGAATGAATTATTCGCGACGTAATCCCCCTTTGCGCAATTTCAATAGAAGCTGCAGCAGTACGTAGTCGAGGTCTGATTCGTCGGCATCCCACCGCCCGTTGAATTCGACCTCGCGATTGCCGAGACCATCGTCCCAAAGAAAGAAGCTGCCTGGGCATGGGCGGTCAGATTGAGACTGCTGCGGTTGGCTTGCGATAAAGGGCGGAACAGCGGACAAATCGGAGAGGGAATCAGGCTGCGAAGGCAACTGCTGAGTAACGCCGCCGCCGGACTGTCGACGTCGTTCCAGATACCGCGCGAACGAAATGACGTTCACAGCCGCGCACCCGCAACCGGGCCGAACGCTTCTTTCGTTGCGTCGAATAACGTCGGCTGTTTTCCGCTTTCTGCTCCAGTCGGCATGTCGGCAACCCGCAGCTTCGGCCTTAGCGCTTTGCGCTCAAGCTAAATTTCTCTTCAGATGAACTGCCAGCACGGTACCGGTTTCCGCGGTCGCACATAAGGCCAGGAAACCTGGACGCGTCCAGGTTTCCTGGCCATCCCGCAAAGCCAAGCTTGGCGGGCTTCTCCGGGTTTGCGTGTTGAAATCAGTTCACAAATTGACGATTCTTTTGTAACTAGGCATGAAAATTGGAGGGGGAAAATGTCCGGGCTAGCTATCGTTGACAAGCTGGGCAATGTGCGATTGCATCATCTGCGTGTACTTATCGCTGTCGCAGATGCCGGTAGCATTCGGGGCGGGGCTCACAGGCTTGATGTCTCCAAGTCGACGGTCGCCGCGAACCTTCATCAACTGGAGGCGTATCTTGATGCACATCTGGTACACGGGACGTCGAGCGGCATAGCGCTAAGTGACCGGGGCCGGACGTTGCTGCGGTATGCACGGCATATCGTTGCGGAGGCGTCCCGTGCGGAGCGGGCATTCAATGCGACGGAAGGCGAATCACGGAGAACGCTTTCGGTTGCCGTGGTGCCGTGGGTAACCGTGACCTTTCTTCCAGAGGTAGTGGGGCGCTTTCGGAAAACAATGCCAGACGTCCGGCTCGAGTTCTTCGAAGGGCTGCCGGCGATCATATATCCGGGATTGCGTGACGGCAGCATCGAACTGGCAATCGGCAGAGAGGTTCCCAGCGAAGAGAATATGGACCTCGACTTCAGGCCCCTTGTATCTTCGGGTTTGGCGATCGTGGTTAGGCGGGGGCATCCGCGCGCCGAGAGTCGTTCACTCGCGGAACTGCTTGATCTCGCCTGGCTTGTGGCATCGGATATGGAGTCTGAAGGCCTTGTACTCTTCAGGATGTTTGCTCGTAACAGTCTGCCCATGCCCTCCACGATCCATCTAGGACATTCGCTCACCTTTTCACTCGCACTGTTGTCCAAGACTGACATGGTTGGCGCTTTCCCTTGGCCACTGATAGAGGCCCCGCGCAGTTCGGGACGACCTTCGCGCGGTCCCGATACGCGAGGATCTAGATGACGTCATAACCGGCATCCTGTCGCGAACCGACGCTCCCATGAGTCCCGCGGCGAACTGCTTTATTGGAAGTCTGATCGACACGATTCGCGACAGCATGAGTTCGTCCGATCCCGATACAAAGCGGGTGATGCATACAGTCGAGTTGCTTATCTAGATAGGCGCGGTTGTAAACTTCCGTTACTGCCGCTATGCTGTTTAGGCCCGGCCCACGAGTGGGGCCGGGCTACTGCTAGCCGAAGAAGGGCAGGCGCAGGGTGAATGAGAACTTCACCACTGTGCCTTTCCGTTTCAGCTTTACCGTCAGCTTGAACATGGGATCTCCACGTTGTCGCTGGCAGTACGCGTACCGCCATCGGTGCATTGATGGGGCTCTTGTGGCAGTTACGCTCAAGGCAAGGAAATCGTCCGCGTTGCAGCGCCTTCGACTTCGGAGCAATGAGCTTGGCTGCCGCCCGCAGGGATGCGCAACCCTGCGGCGAAGTACCGGAGCCAGCCTGACGCTGCAACGTCAGGCTGGAATCCGTTTCCTTCGAATTCAATTGCCTTCAGTACCCGTATCGGCTGTACCCATTGCCGCGATATCCATAATCTTCGTCGCGCGGCTTGTGGCCTTCCTGTCCTGTGTACGGGTTGTAGTTTCCGCGCGTTGAGTAGTTGTCGTTGCGCGTGTAATTTGGCTCGGTACGGTTATATCCCTGCACGTATGTGCCGTCGCGGCGGGTGTAGCCGTTGACGTACGTGTCGGCGTGGGCGGCGCTGGTCGCAGCGATGGCGAGCAGAGTTGCGATGGTGAGTTTTTTCAAATCTATTGATCGCATTATTGAGATCTCCATTTTTGAGATGGCAAAAAAAAAGCGCCCAAATGGGCGCTTCGGTTGAAAATAGCGTGTCTATTCATGTGTTCCTGACTTTCGACGTGGTCGACGAGAGAACGAGGCCTCAGCAGCCGTTTCGTCATCGTTAAGCGAGATCTTGCGAGAATGGCGTGCCGGCTCGTCAGCCTTCGCTTCTTGTGCCGGCATCAGTATTTCGATCGCGCGCACGACCCGCGTTATTTCATCTTCTGTTCGACCCGCAAACAGTGACGTCAGGCGCCTGACATACTTGCCGACCATCGCGGCCTGTTCAGCTTCTGGGCTAACTCTGGCCACTGACGTCGATCCCGAAATGTCGCCGTCCATAAGCGAACGCACGTCAACGTCCAAGGCGTCAGCCAGTTTCTTGAGCGTTGAGAACTCCGGCACCGATACGTTTTTTAGCGTTCGATTGATGGTCGGCTGCGGCACGCCGGATAGACGCGACAATGCGCCTTGCGAGCGTATGCCTCGCCGTTTCATTGCCTGGTCGAGAAGATCACCTATGTTCATTTGAAAAATATACATCGGCGTATAGGTGGTCATCAAAGGTCGATACGCGAATGATTGACTGTCAATACAAGCGCGTATATATTTCGTGGCATGAATACAGCCACCGAACTCCTCTCGCAGATACGCGCGGCGACGAAGATGTCGCAGAAGGCGCTGGCAACGCGCCTGCGCGTCTCCCAGCCGACCGTCAATCGCATCCTCAAGGGGCAACCTGACTGTAAAGGGGCCACTCTGACTGCGATCGTGGCGTTGCACGCTGAGATCGCGACGCAGGGCAGGCCCGGCTCGCCGCCAGTCTCGACCGCCGCTTCGGAGGTCGCGTGATATGCCGAACGGCCAGACCTACCACATAGGCGACGAGGAACACGCCGACGACGCTGCGCTGTTCGCGCGCTCGGGCACGTCGCACCCGCTCGGCAAGCTGACCTTTCTCGCAAAAACCGTTATCCCCGAATCCGTCGGCGACGTGCTCGCTGAACGCGCACGCGCCGCGGGGATGGGTGTCACCGAGCTGCACCGCGAGATTCTGTGCCGGTGGGCATGCGGTGACGAGATCGACAGGTTAATCGAGCGCCGGCGCCGTGTCGCGTCGATGAATGGGTCCAATTCAGGACCTGAAAGGGCCGGGCAAACATGAGGCGCGACACCTTCACGATTGCGCTCGACCTCGGCGCCGAACTGATCGTCGACAACTTCGCCGGCGGCGGCGGCGCGAGCACCGGCATCGAGCGCGCGTTCGGCCGCCCGGTCGACATCGCGATCAACCACGACGGGGAAGCGCTCGCGATGCACGCGGCGAATCATCCGCAGACTGCGCACTACACCGAAGACGTGTTTGCCGTGCATCCCGGCTTCATCACGCGACAGCAGCCGATCGGGCTTGCGTGGTTCAGCCCCGACTGTAAGCACCACTCGAAAGCGAAGGGTGGCAAGCCGCGCGAGCAGAAGATTCGCGGCCTCGCATGGGTCACGCTGAAGTGGGCCGTGCTCCAGTCGCCGCGCTGCATCGGGCTCGAGAACGTCGAAGAATTTCAGGATTGGGGCCCACTGGACGACGAGGGGCGTCCGATCAAAGCGGAGAAGGGGCGCACATTCCGCGCATTCGTGTCCGCGCTCTCGACCGGCATCGCCGAAGGGCACCCCGACGAGCAGGAGATTTTTGAAACCCTCGGCGCGGACTTCCCGCTCGCCCGCCTGCGTGCCGGACTCGGCTATCGCGTCGAGTGGCGCGTGCTGCGCGCGTGCGACTTCGGCGCGCCGACGATCCGCAAGCGTTTGTATCTGTTTGCGCGTCGCGACGGTCTGCCGATCGTCTGGCCGACGGCGACGCATGGCGACCCGAAAAGCGACGCGGTACGCGCGGGCAAGCTGGCGCCGTGGCGCACGGCTGCTGAGTGCATCGACTGGAGCATTCCGTGTCCGTCGATCTTCGAACGCAAGCGGCCACTGAAAGACGCGACGCTACGGCGGATCGCGCGCGGCATCATGAAATTCGTCGTGAACAGCCCGGCGCCGTTCATTGTCTCGACCGCGCATAGCACGACGACGGGCAGAGGGCCGAACGTTTGGGGTATCGACGAGCCGTTGCGCACCGTTACCAGTTCGAACGACAAGTACGTCGTCGCGCCGACGCTCACGCACGTGACGCACCAAGGCGGCGATCGCGCGGCGCACGTCGACATGCCGCTCGCGACCGTGACCGGTGCGCACCGCGGCGAGCAGGCGCTCGTGGCGGCGACGCTGATCCAGATGGGCTATGGCGAACGTCCGCCGCGCTGGCGCTGCGATGACTGTGGGTACGTCCACGACGTTGAGCCTGTATGCGGCTGTACAGCGTGCGGTTCGGAGAATGACCTGGTCTGTATCGAAGGTCAGCAGCCACGCGTGCCGGGCCTCGACAAGCCGCTCGGCACGGTCGTCGCGGGCGGCGGCAAGCACGCGCTCGTCGCGGCGTTCCTCGCGAAGCATTTCACCGGCGTGACGGGCACGCGCATCGACGTTCCCGCCGGCACGGTGACGACGAGCGATCACCACTCGCTCGTGACTGCGCAGCTCGTCGGTTGCGGCGGCCGTGCAGGCCAGTCGCGCCCGCGTGACGTGAGCGAGCCTGCAGCGACCATCACCGCGAAAGCCGACACGACGCTCGCCGTATCGCACCTGGTGAAGCTGCGCAACAACCAGTTCGGTCAGGACGTACGGGAGCCCGCGCCGACCATTACCGCAGGCGGCGGCCACATCGGCGAAGTCCGCGCTTTCCTGATCGCGTATTACGGCAATGAGAAGGACGGCGTGGATCTGCGAGACCCGATGCGCACGGTGCCGACGCACGACCGCTTCGGGCTCGTGACGGTCAACGGCGAAGACTACGTGATCGCCGATATTGGCATGCGGATGTTGACACCGCGAGAGTTGGCACGGGCTCAGGGCTTTCCCGATTCGTACGTGCTCGATCCGGTGACGAACGGCAAACCACTATCGAAATCGGCACAGGTCCGCATGATCGGCAACAGCGTTTGTCCGGACGTCGCCGCAGCGCTGATCGAGGCGAACTTTGAGCACGAACGCGCATTGCAACAGGCTTCTGCATGACCGAGAGTCCACGCCCCACACCCTATCCACCCGACACCCGCGCGAAAGGCTGGCGATTTGAACTCGACTACGAGCGAATCCGTCAGTCCGACACTTGGGCGCTTGCCACGTCTGAGGTTCGACCGTGGCTGCTGATGCTATGGATGACCGCGTGGGAGCAAACCCCGTGCGGCAGCTTGCCGGCGGACGACGAGCTGATCGCAGCGCGTATCGGGATGCCACTAGATCAGTTCGAGTCGATCAAGAAGCGCCTGATGCGTGGATGGTGGCTCGCTGATGACGGCCGCCTTTATCACAGCACGCTAACGGAGCGCGTGCTCGAGATGATTGCCCATCGCGACGGCGAGCGGCTGCGCAAGGCTGCGCAACGTGCGGCGAAGGAAAGCGCACAGGAGGCGTCTGGCGAACCTGCTCGCGGCAAACGTACGCCCGCGAAGAAGTCCCCTGATAAGCCTCCGCCGTCTCATGGGAATGGCGATGGAGTCCCAAATGTGTCCCATGGGACAGACGCGGGACTCCATCGGGAATCCGACACCGGAACCGGAACCGGTAGTAAACCTAAGGGTACTTACGACGACGGTAGAGACTTGATACGTGGTGGGGCTGTGGATAACTCGAATGGCGTCGCACCTTCACCGCCGCATTCGTCGTCGTCGTTGAGCGCGAAAGAGATCGCCGAATTGCTGAAGCTGTGGGAGTGCGAGCGCGGCAAGAACCCGCGATTCGCCCCGGACGCACAGCAGATCGTCGTTTGGGCCATGCGCGGCATCACTGCCGAGCAGCTGCGCATCGCGTACGCAGCAGCCGTCGCGCAACGTGACCACGACCGCGACGTGACAGCGGTGAACGCTGGTTTCCTCGACCCGTTTGTCGCGAAAGCCCTCGCGCCCCCGAAGCCTCTCCCGCTGCGGACCATGACCGATGCGCAACTCTGCGACGAGGCGAAGCGGCTGACGATCAGCATTCACGGACTGGACCGCGCGGCGAGCATCGCGAAGCTCGAGCAGGTGCGTACACAGCAACGGGGAGGGCATGCGGCATGAAAACCCAAGGTGAGAAATTCTGGATCGTGTGGTGTCCGACTGGCGCGAAGCCACCGAGCTATCGGCACCCGTCGTTCGGCGCGGCCGCAATGGAAGCGGAACGTCTCGCGATGGCCAATCCGGGCCGCGAGTTTTTCGTGCTCGGCGCTGAAATGTCGTACAGCGCGATCGCGATGCAGCGCGTCGAGTACTTCGACGGGATTCCGTTCTGACCATGACGGCCGATCCGAAAGCATGGGCACGCAAGCTCGTCGACGAGTACGAGGCAGGGCGACCACTGAAGCCGACGAACGTCTACCGCGTCGCCTACGCCGCATTGGGACTGACGTTTCCCGAAGGTGCACACCCGACCCATGCGGCGAATGTTCAGAAATGTTCAGGTGCGTCGCAATCGGTGACGGTGGCGGCGCGTCCTGTGCCTGTGCCGAAGCGTGCGCCGGTCGAGGATCCGTGGTGGGACAACGAGCGGCCGCCGGCAGATAGCAATTGATAACGATTTTTAACGATTGGAGGTTTGACGGTGGGAACGAGCGATCAGAGGGATATCGAGGGGCAAAAAAAAGCCTCGCACTTGGCGAGGCTCAACTCCGCGGGGAAGCGGCGTACAACGGCGCCATCGTATGCAGCACGCACCGTGGCAGGTATCAGATGACTCCGAAAATGAAGTCACGAGTGGCTGAGGAAATCGCTAGTGCCTCGCGCACGCTGCACAAGCGCGGCCCTGCGCCGCTCGACGCGGCACTCTCGACGATAGTCGCCGGGCCGCGCGCGAGGGTACCGACGGCGCCGAGCGCGATCGAGGAAGAGTTCGCGCTGCACGTGCGCGCCGACAAGCTCCCGGCGCCGGCGCGCGAGTATCAGTTCGACCAGCAGCGCAAGTGGCGTTTCGACTTCTGCTGGCCTGAGCGCCGCGTCGCGATCGAAGTGGAGGGCGGGATTCATTCCGGCGGCCGACACACACGCGGCGCCGGGTTCGAGCAGGACGCGCGGAAGTATCTGGCCGCGACGCTCGCCGGCTGGTGCGTGGTGCGCGTGACGGGAAAGATGGTGCGGGACGGTTCGGCGATCGCCGCGGCGCGCGAGCTGCTGGCGCGGCAAGGGTGAGGATTTACGGGAGTGCTAAACATGGAACCAGTTTTTAAAAGCACAGAGGCGGCGTTGCGCTACGCCTACGCGTTCAGCACCGAGCAATACGGCCGGTCGGCGATGGCCGTAATGTACGCCCGGCCGGGCAACGGGTTAGGCCTTGGCGGGCTCGATGGCGCGGGGCAGGCCGGCATGGTGCGCGCGGAGATCGACAAGCTCACGCCCACGCAGCGCGCCGTGCTCGTCGTGCGCTATGCGCCGCGCGAACTCCCGTGCTCGTGCCGGCGGCCGTGTTGCAGCGGGCACTACCAGAATGGCGAGTGGAAAGCGGCAATCGAAGATCTGGTGCAGCACACGGCGCCACTGTTCGCGGGCCACGTGAGCAATGTGCGGCTACGCGCTGCGCTGATCCGCGCGGCCATTCTGCGAGAGCGGCCGAACCACACTGCACTCGGCAAGGAATTCGGGGTAGACCGGAATACGGTCGCCAAGCACGCAGGCATCATCGAACTCGCAGTAGTCGGCACGCGGCGCGAGATAGGCGAATTCGACCGCGCGTATGCGCGGATCGACGGGCTGCTCGATGAAGCCGGATTGGTCGGCGAAATGCACGCCGCTTGACTGTTCGGCATTTCGTGCTGAAAATAGGCGTTATTGCAGCGCCATAGCTGCGCCCGATGGCCGCTAAGTGCGGCCTTTTTACTTTCCGACGCCTCAATGCCATGACGCGAACCGCTCCTTGGTCGGACTTTTCCGGCCAGCCGATACACGAAGGCGATGAGATCCAGCATCCAAGCGGCGAACGTGGGCGAGTAGTGTTTCTGGACGCGGAGGCAGAGCCGCGCGACCAGTGGCGCGTCGACTACGGAGACGGTTTGCTGTCTCGGCTTGGTCTGCAAATTGGCGACAAGGGCCGCGCCGAAGTCGTGAAGTAAGCTCTACCCGTAAGCCCGCCAAGTGCGGGCTTTTTTGCGATATGTTTCTCGCTTAGACTGGCATTTCGATAACTGTCAGGGAGGCGAAGTGGATATCAAAACCCGCAACGAGTTACAGGGACTAGCTGCTGAAGCACTGTTCGTCTTTGATATCTTGGAGACGGAATTCAAAGCGAGACCGCGCCCGAGGCTCGACGAGAACTGCGAGCTGATCGCAGCAAAGTTGACCGCCGGCATCATGGCCGGTCGCGGCGCGGAAAAGTCGGGAGCGCGAGATGCAAATTGACGCGCTCCGCACTCAATTCGTCGGCAAGACAGTTTGGTTGAAGTCCGGCGGCACGCCGATGACAGTCGAACAGGTGATCGAGACTCCAGACGGTTTCAAGCTGGATTGCTGTTGGGTTGACCGGCCAGGCTCGAAGAAGATGGAACGCGCCCGGCTTAACCTCGAGTCGGTGGAACTAGCAAGCCGAGCGCCTATGCGCATTAAGTTCTTCTGACCTTCTGACCGCGTACGCGCGATCTACTCGACGCCCAGCCGGCTAACCCCGCTGGGCGTTTTCATTTCCCGTCCTTTGCCCGCGTCTGGCTTGCCAGCGCGGGCTTTTTCTTGGAGCAATCCGTGATCAAACCCACCGTTGGCCGCGTCGTCTGGTTCACCCCGTCGTCGATCACCGCTTCCGGCAACTTCGCGCCCGGCGCGCCGCTCGCCGCCATCGTGGCGCACGTGCACTCCGATCGTCTCGTCAATCTCGCAGTGTTCGACGCGAACGGCGTGACACATTCACGTACCAGCGTCCCGCTTCTACAGGACGATGAAGCGGTGCCGGTGAACGGCTACTACGCCGAGTGGATGCCGTTCCAGAAAGGGCAGGCGGCGAAGCAGGAATCGCAAGTACCCGCGCAATACACGTCCACCTTTCAAGGCGCGCTCGCCGCGCTGAAGGATGGCCGCCGAGTAGCGCGCGCTGGCTGGAATGGCAAAGGCATGTTCGCCTACATGGTGCCGGCAGCATCGTATCCCGTGCAGACCGGCGCGGCGAAAGCACACTTCGGCGAAGGCTCGCTCGTTCCATACAACGCCTATTTCGCGCTGAAGGGCGTCGACGAAACCGTCAGCACTTGGGTGCCGAGCGTGACCGATTGCCTCGCCGACGACTGGCAAATCGTCGACCTGCAAACGCTCTAGCTGCTGAGATCCGACGGCGGCAAATACTTCGATCGTATTGCGAACCCACGCAAAATCAGTTCTGCCTTGATGGCTTCCAATGTGTTGAAGCGTTTTCCATCGTACACAAAGGTCACAAAGCCTCGCATTCCGCAATCGAACTCTGCGGGTACAAGACGCATGTCCGCAAGCGGTGACCAGCCGTGAAGGTCGCACAACAATGAGAACTCTTCCTCATCTGGTAGTCGGCTCATCGCGGAGCGGGCAGCCTGCAATTCATCACCGTCTATCCATCCCTGTACCAACAGACGTTTCTCGAACAGTTCGAAGCGATCTTCGCGCTTGAGCAGTTCAACAAGTCTGGGGGATTCGGTTGTCATTTTCTGGCCCGTTGTGGTTCTGTCGGGCATTTTATACGGAGTCTGCGAATGGGCTGTCCATGCAAGAAGCGGCTTCCGCCGCCACCACCACCGCCGCCGCCGAGGCGTCAATGAAGATCAACCCCTGCGACCGCGACGATAGCCGCCTCGGGCGTGCGCTCGCGCTGCTCACCGAAGGCACAGACTGCCGTTGCTGCATCGGCGCGCGCATCGTCCTCGCGCTGCTGATTGGGCTCGCTGCCGGCGCAGTGCTCGCGCGCGTGCTGTAACGACATGGCAACAGCGAAGCAGCTCCGGTTCGTCGCCGAGTATCTGATCGACCGCAACGGCGGTGCCGCGTATCAGCGGGCCGGCTTCAAGGCGACTGGCAACGCGGCGGAATCGGCGGCGTGCCGCCTGCTGCGCGAGCCGGAGATCCAGAAGCTGATCGAGGACGGTGAGGGAAAGCTGCGCGAGCGCGTCGAGAGAGAGCAGGACGACGTCGCCAACATGCTGTGGACGATCGCGACGGCCGATGCGAACGAACTGATCCAGCACCGCCGGCTGTGCTGCCGGTATTGCTACGGCAAGGGCTTTCGATATCAGCGCACGGCCAACGAGCGTGAGCGTGACCACGCACAGTGGATCGTCGAGCACCAGGATGACGACGACGAGGCGCCGGCCGCCGTGTTCGACGAAATGGGCGGCGTGGGTTATCACAAGCTGAAGGAGCCGAACCGTGACTGTCCGGAATGCTTCGGCGAGGGCGTGCCAGACGTGTACGTACCGGACACGCGCCACCTATCGGACGCCGCGCGCACGCTATACGCGGGCGTCAAGGTGACGAAGGACGGCATCGAAGTGAAGATGCACGCGCGCGACGCGGCGCTCGTGAAGTTCGGCGAGCACCTGGGCATGTTCAGGCAGGTGCACGACCACAAGCACAGCGGCGCAGTCGGCGTCGCCGAGATCGGGGATTCGATCGCACCCGATCAAAAGGAGCGCGTTGCCAAGGAGATGCTGCGCGCCGCTGGGTATGTCATCGACGATTGAGCAGCCGGTCGACCAGACGGCCGCGATGGTCGCGAGCGGCCGCGATAGTCTGGTCGTCTACTCGCTGCTGGTCGATCCGCGGTACCGCGCGAATCGCTTTCACCGCTATCTGGCCCGCGAGCTCGAGAAAGCCGTCGCGGCCGGGCACTGTCGAATCATGATCTTTGCGCCGCCACAGCACGGCAAGAGCGAGATTGTCTCGCGCAAGCTGCCGGCGTGGATCATGGGTAAGCATCCGGACTGGCCGATCATCGGGGCGAGCTACGGCGATGATCTGGTCGAGTTGAACGGCGGCTCGGTGCGTGGCGCGGTGTCATCGCCGATGCACCGTGCGATCTTTCCGGGAAGCGTGCTTGACCCGAGCACGACGGCAAAGGCCAATTTCAGCACGACCGAGGGCGGGAAGTATCTCGGCGTGACGATCCGTGGCGGCGGTACCGGCTTCCCGGCGAAGGTGTTCATCATCGATGACCCCTTCAAGTCGCGCGCCGAGGCCGACTCGGACACGTTCCGCGAGCACGTAAAAAACTGGTACCGCTCTGTTGTGTACACGCGGCTCGCCGAGGACTCGATCCTGATCGTGATGCACACGCGCTGGCACGACGACGATCTCGCTGGCTGGCTGTTGCGCGAGCACCAGCACGAGGACTGGCACGTCATCAGTCTGCCGGCGATCGCCGAAGAGGACGACGAGCTAGGCCGAAAACCGGGTGAGGCGTTGGTACCCGAGCGGTTCTCTTCTGGTGCGCTCGACAAGAAGCGGCTCGCAGTCGGTTCGCGTGAGTGGTTGGCACTTTTTCAAGGGAAGCCACCGAAGAAGGGCGGCGGCACGTTCCTGAAGGACTGGCTGCGCTACTACAACGCCAAGGACGTGATGCAGGCGGCGTGGATGATGAACCGCTATCTGGTGATAGATCCAGCCCGCACTCAGAAGAAGAACAGCGACTACACGGCGATGCACATCATCGGCCTGCATATGGATTCGAACTATTACCTGCTCGACACCATATACGACAAGCTCACGCTGAAGCAGCGCGCCGAGGGCGTCATCGAACTCCATCGCAAATGGAAACCCGCCGAGACCGGCTACAAAAAGACCGGGCACGAGCAGGACATCGAATATCTGCTCGAGGCGCAGGGCCGCGAGAACTACCGGTTCAAGGTAATCGCGCTGTCGGAAGTCGGCGAAAAGAACCCGCGCATCGAGCGCCTGGCGCCGGACTTCGAAGCCGAGCGCTGGTGGTTTCCAGAAACCATGTGGAAAACGGGCTATGACGGCCATCCGCGCGACCTGATCGCGCAATTTGTGAACGACGAATATCTGCCGTTCCCCGCGGGGCGGCACGACGACTTTTTCGATGGTCTGTCCGGTATCAAGGACATGCCGACCAAATGGCCTAGCGTGGGACCGAACCGCACGCGGACGAAACAACAGGTGATGATCGTATGAGCGAATCGCTTATCGGGATGAAGGCGTCGCCCATCGAGCAGCCGCCGCCGGGCGCGCGCTTTCAGAAGGCGAAGGAGCAGCAAGCCGAAAGGCCAATCAGCGAACTCGCGGCGCACGTGCGCGAATGCTGGCGAACGAACCACGCGCATCGCGAGAGCAGCGGCATCGAGAGAACGATGTTGCGATGCACCCGGCAGCGCAACGGCGAGTATGACGCCGACGATCTTCCGAAGCTGGGCGGCATTGATGTGTTCATCAACATCACAGGCTTGAAGTGTCGCGCGGCCGAAGCGTGGATCAAGGACGTGCTAGTCAACGCAGCAGATATGCCGTGGACGATCGAGCCGACCCCGATCCCGGATCTGCCCGACTACATGCTCAATCAGGTTTCGGACCTCGTGATTCGCGAGGTCATTGCGCGTGGCTATCCGAACCCCGTGCTCGACGAAGCGCGGGCGAAGGAACTGAAAGCCACCGCGCTACGCGAGATGCAGCGCCTCGCCGCGGAAGCGTGTTCGCGCATGACGGACAAGATCAACGACCAGATGACCGAGGCTGGCTGGCGTGCCGTATTCGAGCAGTGGCAGTCGGACATCGTGACGTATCCGGGCGGCGTCCTGAAGGGGCCAGTGGTTCGGTATCGCCGCACATTGCAATGGAACGGCAACGCGCTGGTGACGAACAACGAGCCGATGCAGGTGCCAGAACGCGTGTCGCCGCTCGACCTGTATCCGTCGCCAGAAGCGACCAATCCGCAGGACGCAAACAATCTTATCGAGCGCATGCGGATGACGAAGGCCAAGCTATTCGAGTGCATCGGCCTGCCCAATTTCAACGAGGACGCGATACGCATGGTGATCGCGGAATATGAAACCGGCTTTCGGGACTGGCTGTCGAGTGACGGCGCGCGAGCGCACGACGAGAAGAAGCAGGGCACGCTCTGGCACACGAGCGAAACCATCGACGTGCTGGACTTCTGGGGACGCGTGCAAGGCAGCTTGTTGCAGGAATGGGGCATCAAGGTCGACGACCCGGAAGCGCAATACGAGTGCAACGTATGGCTGGTGGGCGACTACGCCATCCGCGCGCTGCTGAATCCCCATCCGCTCGGACGTCGACCGTACCACGTGACGAGCTTCAACAAGCTCCCTGGGCAATTCTGGGGCGAAGGCGTGCCGCAGTTCATCCGCGATATCCAGCGTTCGGCGAACTCCGCGGTGCGCGCATTGCTGAAGAATATGGGCCACGCTGCTGGGCCGATGGTCGAGATCGACATTGATCGGCTTGACGAGTCAGAGGACAAGCCCGAGGAAATCGGGCCGTGGAAGGTGTACTACACGAAGCCCGGCAATGCAGGGAGCGGCGCCGCGGTGCGCTACGTCATAGCACCGTCGATCGCTGCGGAGCTGATGAATATTTTCGATCGGTTCTCGAAGCTGGCCGACGACTTCAGCGGCATTCCCGCTTACACGTATGGCAACAGCCAGGTCGGCGGCGCCGGGCAGACGATGGGCGGTCTGTCGCTCCTGTATGGCGGTGCGCTGAAGGGTATCAAGAACGTCATCATGAACATGGACCGTGACGGCATCGAGCCGATCATCAGCCAGTACTGGACGTTCAACATGCTGTTCGATCCGGACCCGACGATCAAGGCCGATTCCAAGGTCGTCGCGAAGGGCGCCGAAGGCATCCTGCAGCGAGAGCAATCGCAGGCGCGCAGCATCGAAACCCTCCAGGCGGTCACGCCGTATGTCGAAGGTGGACTGGTGCCGAAGCAGGCCGCGCAGGACATGCTCAAGCAATGGCTCGGCGAGCAGGGTTACGACGTGACGCTGTGGTTCCCCGACAACCAGGTCGATCAGGAGATCGCGACTGCATTCGGCGGCGGTGGTGCACCCGGTGGATCCCAGCCGTCGATGCAACCCGGCACGCCACCGCCGGCACTCGATGGCCGGCAGGCCGCCGCCGCGCAGGCAATGCAAGGTGGTCAACTCCCGAGCCCGTGACAGGGCTCTTTTGTTATGAGGGCTTCATGAAACTCGACGGATACGACGTGGACCCGGGCGATCCGGTCTACGACCTCTTTTTCGGTGACGGCCGCGTGACCAGTATCACGGCCGACGGTCGCGCCGTCGTGGCGTTCGGGCCGCGCGTCTTTACCTACGACGAGCGCGGCGTCGGTCAGCACGGCCGCCGCTCGCTCTACTGGCACAACCCGATTTTGCTGGTGCCGATGAAAAGCGAGGACTCGTGGTCGTTGCAGCGGCGCCTGAACACGGCGATCGCTGGTGAGCTCCGGCCGGGACAGGTGATCTGACATGGCACTCCATACGAGGGTAGGACGCAGTCAGGCGCGAGCCGGCGGCGACGCCGACCGCGCGGGCCTGATCTTTGGCGCCGAGAGCTCGAGCAACCTGTCGCACGTCGTGCAGGTCGAGAACGATCCGATTGTGGTGCGAGCGTACAACCTCACCGACGGCGATGAGGTGCTGGTCGAGATGGTCGACGGCGATGGAGCCGGCCGTATGTTCGCGCCGTTCTGTCCGTTCGACGGGCAATCTGCGCTGACCGCGCGGCGCAACGTGCTGCCGATCGGGATTCCCGGCCGCTACCGGTTTGTGCTGCAGCGGACGGACGGCGATCCGCCGGCCCTCGGCCTGGTCGTCGTACGCGCGCATCCGGTCGCAATGTCGCATGAATGGCTGTCTGCCTACATGCAGTGCAGCAAGGGGTAAGCGATGGCGCTCAACTCTGGAGGTTCGACCCGTACACGCCGCACGGCGTTTCTGAGCGCGACGGTACTGTTCGGGCCGGACTCGCTCGATCCGGTCTCGGCAACTATTCAGGTGGACGACGAGCCGGTCATTGTTCGCGCGCATGCGCTCGGCCTTGGCGAAAGCGTTCGCGTCGAGCTGGTCGACGGACCGGGTGAAGGAAAGTATTTCACCCCGTACATGATGAGCGGCCGGCAGGTCGTCATGACCCGGAAGTGCAACCAGATTGCGATCGCGATCCCGGGCCGCTATCGCTTCATTCTTGACGGGGCACTCGGTGGCGCATACGTGAGCTACTTCGCCGCGTCGATGACCCACGAATTTTTACTTGGAGCAATGAACATGACTGGCTGCTGCGGAGAGAGCCCGGCTACGCTACCGCCGAGCGGGCCGGCCGGTGGAGACCTCGAAGGAGACTATCCGAACCCCAGGCTGAACGCTTTGGCCGCCATCGGCAGGATCATGAGCGACCCGATTGCCAAGGTTCTGCTCACACAACTGCTGGCCTCGATGATCCCGGATTCCCTTCCGCCATCGGGCGAGGCGGGCGGGGACCTGACCGGGAACTATCCGAACCCGCGGATCGATGTCTTGCGGGTCGCGTCCGCGATCGCCAACAACGAGCAGGCGCAGCAGATTCTCGCGAGCGCGCTTTGCTCGGCTCTTGCGTGCTGCATTCAGGCGGCGATCGAGGACATCGAGGTATCGCCCGACAAGATCGCGAGCGTGTTCCTACGCTGCGACGGGTCGCGCCATGTACCAGGCAATGCGATTCCGACGTGCGGGGAAATGGACGACCGCATCAACCAGGTCATCGGCAGCATTCCGATGGACAAGTTCCTGACGCTGGTCAATTTCAACCCCGACACGTTCGAGATGACTTTTGAAATCGAAGGCGGGGAGACGTTCGTCGTCAGTCTGGCCGAGCTGATCCCGATCAATGCGGGTCTGGCCTTCACCGGCGATGGCTCAGTCGCGGCTCCGCTGCAATTGCGGATTGATCCGAATGGTGGCGTCATCCTGACGGCCGAGGGCGTGGCGATCCATTCGCAAGCCGCCACCGGAAATCTGCTTACGGTGGACGCACAGGGTGCAAGGGTTGTCCTCGAATCTCTGTTTGGTGAAGACCCGAGCAAATCGACCGGTACGGAAATCCCCACCACTGCGTATGGAGGTCGCGACGCGTTCCTCGGTGAGCCGGCCGGTTGGGCCGATATCGGTGGCGGCAGAAAAGTCCCGTTCTACGCGTAACTGAACAGGAGAGGTATTCAATGGCAACGAAACCCCCTGTCGTCCATGACGGCGACTACCACAAGCCCCTCGCGGCAGGCGATACGCTGGCCTATGCTCCGCAACTCGATGCGTACACGGGGGACGTGAACATCATTCCGTATACGCAGGCTGACCTCGGCACGACCAGGGGCTTTCTTCTCGACATCCCCCGTGGACCAGCTGCTCACGCTCATATTTTTATCGGCCAGTTGCTTCTCGTCGCCAATGAAAAAGTTCCCGTCAACTGGAATCGGACGATCTATTTCACCGTAAGCGGGCGAATCGGCGTGCTTAACCCCTTCGGCATCGTCGGGATGCCGTTGACCCTGTCCGGCAGCAACGCAGAAGCGGTCGAGCCATTTACGCTGCCTGTCTATGCGAAGTTCGCCGCCGGCAACAGCGACGCCAGAGTATCGATCGGCTATGAGGTTCTCGGATACAACCAGGTCGCCGATGGAGCGTCGTTACGGTATCAGCTCCTTGGCAACCACATTTTCTAGCCGCGTACACCTTACGGAGTAGATCAGACATGGCAGACATCATTCCCGTCGGGCTTTACGAGGGCCGGCACGACGTCTATAAACCGGGGGACACAATACCCCCTTCCTACGCAGGGATTCCCGCGATTGCCACGCCGGGCAGCAGAATGGCGGACGTTCTCGCGGGCGGAAACCGCTCCGTTGGCATCGGCCACGCGGCTCACGCGGCTGGCGATTCGTCTGTCTCTGCCGGCGTGAATTCCGCCGCCGAGTCTGATGGCTCGGTCGCGATCGGTGACGGTGCGCAGGCCCCGGATGCACCTTGGGCCGGTGGTGTTGCGGTGGGCGCCAACGCGGTATCGGCCCTGGGGGGCGTCGCAATCGGTAATGGTTCTGTGGCGGGTCGCGGTGTTGCGATCATGGGCACGCACACCGACCATGCGACCAGCGGGCTCCTGTCCGTCGCGATGATGGGAACAACGACCGGAGCCTATGCTGTTGCGATAGGCGGAAATGCAGACGGCGCCGGAACTGCAATCGGAGGGGGCTCCAGCTCCGGGGCTATCGCGCTTGCTGTGGGAAGAAACGCGGTTGCTGCGAACTGGGCTGTAGCCGTTGGCCCGTATTGCAATAGCAGGGTGGCTCACTCCACGGCAATAGGTTTTAACTCGGTATGTGGTGCTGACGCCGAAGAAGCCGTCGCGATTGGAGCGTACTCGGCGGTTTCGCGCGCTGACACCATCTCGTTTGGACGCACGCAGGCGGATCATTCATTGCTCGGGGTAGCCGTCCTTCCCGTGGTGAAGAACCGACAGCTTGCCTGCGTCGCTGCGGGCGCGTATATGCACGACGCAATCAACGGCGAGCAGTTCAACCAGCTCGCCACAGCAATCAACCAGCTCGGTGCGGGTGTGAGCGGCTTTACTCCAATTCCGTTGCTGCCTTTCGAGCCGCTCGAGACTTAAACCATTTCTCTCCGGAAAACATCATGAAAGCTACCGCATCGGCGCCGACGCCGAAAGTCGTACAGAAGTCCGTCAAGAACACGATTCCGCGTGCGCCGGCGAAGCCCGTGCGAAGCGCGACCGATTCGAGCGGCGTACGCATGCCGACGAAGTCTTGTAACTGCGGTGGCTCGGGTTCTCGATGAGGGCGCCGAACGCCCAGCAGCTCAACGCAATCGAGCTGCTACAGAAGCGCGGCGAAGCCTGGGAAGTCTTTGTGGCCTGGCTTTCTGATAGTCAGTTGCGCGCGCAGGACCAATGCGTGCGCGCGGACGACGATGTGAGCGTTCGTCGATTGCAGGGCGAGGCCCGATGCCTCGGCGAACTGGTTTCCACGTTGAAACCGAAGCAGTAGCAGACGCGGATCGATTCCACACCAATGCACCGACCGGCAGCAATGCCCGTCGGTTTTTTTTCGCCCGCGATTTGGCTTGGCCCTCGCGGGTTTTTTGTTTGTGACTTCCGCCACATGGCGGCTCACGGAGATTGAACGATGGGACTCCCCCGACACCTGAAGGGCAAATTCAACGCAACCGACGGCGCACCGATCGCAGCGGACACCACGGCTGGCCAGGCGGCCACTTCCGGCACTCCGACGAATGATGCAGCTAACGCTGAAGCGTTGAATGGCAACGCCACGTCGACCGAGCAAACGGGCGATCCGTCTGTAATCGAGACGGGCACTGCGGTCGAGACAACGCACGCCACCTCGACGGACGACGGCGATGGTACTGCGACCGCGGCGACCACGACCACCGCCGAAGCCAATGCAGATGCCGGCGCCGATGCCAACTATCGACGCATGGAGGGCCGCTATAAGGCCGATATCCAGCGCCTGAAAGATCAGCTTGCCGAAGCCAAGGAAGCCGCACGCGGCACCGCACACCTCACCGATCTCCTGATGGAGACACGCCAGGAACTTGCGGAGCTGAAGCGGACAGGAGCGGCAGCCAGTAGCACGACGGCGAGCGACGCCGCGGCGAACGCTGCTGAGGCAGAGCCCGACCTTCCCGCGCTGAGTGACGACGAACAGGCCACGTATGGCGACTTTATGCCGGTCGCCGAAAAGCTGATCGCTCGCGCCACCGCGCCGCTTTTGAAGAAGATCGCGACGCTCGAGAGTCAGGCCGGCACCGTGACGGAACGCATCGGACAGACCGAGGAAGGGCAGTTCGTGCGAGACGTCAGCAGGCACGTCGGCGATATGGAGGCGATCACCACGGCGCCCGACTGGCAGGAGTTCCTGAAGAAGCCCATCCCACACACGCGAATGAACGTGGCCGAGGCGTTGAGAACGGCGCACAAGGCGCGCGACTTGGAGACGATCGTCGGCATTTTCGACGACTTCAAAAAGTCGGGCCCGGCGCCCGCTGCTGATGCGCAGGCGACACAGCAAGCCCCGCAGCAGACGGCGACGCCAGCAAGCGCGCAGGCGCAGGCCACGCAGCAGCCCACCGGCCTTGCTCAATTCGCGACACCAGACCGAACTGCAGCGAATCCGTCCGGCGTGAAAGCGCCAAAGTTTCGCGCATCCGACTACCGCGCAAAGGTCGATGCCATGCGCACCGGCCGGATCTCGAAAGAGGACTTCATGCAGTTCGAAACAGCGTTCAACGAGGCCCAGAGAGCGGGCCTTGTTTCACAGACATGAGGTAGGAAATGAAATCTTCGGCAGGTTACTCGCAGTACAGCGACGCGCTTATCACGCCGCACTTTGGCGATCGCCTGATCGCTCGCGGGTATTGCTCGTTTGTCGCCGGCGACATCACCGATACGGACTATGCCGGCGACCTGAACAAATCGGGCGACCAGATCACGTACTTTGTCGAGCCGGAAGTGGCGATCGAGGAGTACCAGAAGAACGGCACCCTCAACCCGCAGGAGCTCGAAAGCGAATCGATCACGATGGTGGTCGACCGGGCGAAGTACTACAACGTCAAGCTCGACCGGATCGACGAAAAGCAGATTGCTTTCATCGACAAGTGGGTCGAGTCGTTCCTGAAGCGCGCCGACTACAACATGAAGCGCCTGCTGGACCCGGAAGTCCTGATGCGCATGGCGTTCGAAACCGCGCCGACGAACAAGGGCATGAATGCCGGCAAGGAATCGCAGAGCCAGGACCTCGGCGAAATCGGCAATCCGATACCGATCACGGCGGCCAACATTATCGAGGTGCTGACGCGTCTCGACGTCGTGCTGCGCGAGGCCTGCCGCTGGGAGGACGGGCAGATGTTCGTCATCCTGCCCAACGTGGCGCGCAACGCGTTGATGTCCTCGGACCTGAAGGCCGCGTACCTGACCGGCATGGCGCAAAGCCCGATCCTGAACGGCAAATTTCCGCTGGTCATCATGGGCTTTAACGTCTACTTCACCGATCAGGTTCCCACGGTGCCCGACCTCGCTGTCGGCAAGACGGCGTACTGGATCGTCGCAGGCCACAAGAAGGCGACAGGTTTCGCGCAGCAGCTCGAAGACCACGAAATCATCACGATGGAAAAGTCGTTCGGGAAGTACTACCGCGGCCTGTGGGTCTACGGTCACAAACCGTTCCTGAAGGACGCGCTCGCCGCGCTGTACTGCACGTTCTCGTGATCGCCTCGCCGGCGGCGCGCCCGCGTGCGCCGGTCGACCCCGCATCTCTTTAGGAGCCAAATCCATGTATCACGCACTCCAACACGGCGGTGCCCCGAGCCGCAACCCCAACAACGAGATGTATCCGTCGGTGATGCTGCGCCCTGGCGATCATCTCTCGCAGGCCGCCCACCGCGCGCCGGCAATGTTCTCGAATACGCGACTGTTCGACTTCAGTCAGAAGGACACGCGGCGACAGGCAGGCCTGCAGCAGTACTTGCGTCGCCTCGCCGATGACGGCGTCACGCTTTCGCAGGGTGACATCATCGGCGCGTGCGCGATCGGTTCGGGTTCGCTGCTGGTCGGCTATGCCTGGGGCGTTGAGAACCCAGAGCAGGGTGTGACGTTCGCGATCAAGACGCACTTCGGTGGCCTCGCACTGGAAACGGTCAGTGCGGCAACCGCCGATTCGAATGCAGCGTTTCTGGATACGCCTGTCTGGGTCAAGGACGTCGAGCTGCTGGATATCGAACTGACCTCGTTTCCGGCGAGCCTGCCGACCGATCTGCGCTTTTGGGTATCGCCGATCGTCATCACGCCACAGATCGGCAACTGATCCGCACGTAATTGGGATCACAACCAGGGCCGCGCCGGGACACCGCCGCGGCCTTCTTCTTTTCAGGGCTCCCCATGAAACAGTTTGCATATCAGGACGCGCACGGCGTGGTGTATCCGGCGCATCCGGCGCTCGCCTTCCAGCCTGGTCTTATCCCCGGCCAGTACGACAGCGAGACGCGGACGTTCACGCCGCAAGGCAATCCCAAAGAACAGGTCGGCGTTATCGTGACTGACGCCGGCGCAGGCGGCCGCGACACGCTGCAGTCCGGTCTGCGCGACGACAGAGGCGCAGGCACGGCGCCTATAAAGTCCGGCGTATCGTTCACACTGCCGGCCGATCAGGAGCCCGACAACAGCGCGGAATATCAGGCGCGCATCGTTGAGCTGGAGCAGGAGCTATCCGACGAGCGCGAGCGCAGCGCGGCCCTCGAGGCACAGGTGCTCACGCTGCAATCGCATCTTGACGCGCTCACCAGTGCGGGTGGCGCGATGGACGGCGGCGCTTCGGGTGAGCAGGGCGAGGGCACCGCGGACGGCGAACCGGGCACGACTGACACACCAGACGCCGACGGTGCGACGCAGTCGAACGCGCCCGAGAGCGACCCGCCGCCGGCGCCGACCAAGCGCGCGCGTAAGGTCTCGTAATGTCCGGCACCGTTGGCGATCTGATCCTCGAGGTCGCGCAGCTCCTGAGCGACGCCGAGGCGGGGTTCAAGATGCAGCAGTGGACGAAGCCCGAACTGATCGAATACGCGAACGACGCGGCGCTCCAGTTCGTGATGCTGCGTCCCGATCTCGCCTCGACGTCGCGCAAAGTCAAACTCGGACCGGGCGCGCGCCAGCAACTGCCCGACGGCGCGACGCACTTCTATCGCGTCGACGGCACGCTCGACAGCTTCGGCCGCGTCATCGGTCAACCGACACAGACGGACGCCGCCGCCGCGCGTATTGCTGCCAACTGGTTCGCGCCGCTCGCGTGCGGCCCGCGCGCGGGCGCATATGTGGTGCGTTCGTTTTCGATCGACCCGGTCGAGCAGACAGCCTTCTACGTCGATCCGCCGGTGCCGGCCGGGGAGAACGTCGTGGTCATGGTGAATTTCACCGCCGTGCCCGCGCACGCCGGCGCGACGGATCCGCTTCCCATGCCTGAGCGTTTCCACAACGCCGCGATCGAGTGGATGCTCTACCGCGCCTATTCGAAAGAGCAGGACAGCCAGAGCAGCACCGCGAACGCGACAGCCCACCAGAACAGCTTCTACAGCCTCATCGGTCTGTCACAAAAGGTCGATGACAAGTACGACAAGGAAGTGAGGGCATCGAATGGATAACTTCATCGAGCGCACACCGCTGGATGCGTTCCTGCCTTTCGTGATGGCTGCCGCGCGAGGTCTGCCCGAGACGATGGCGATCGCGTACATCCGCCAGACGTGCATTGAATTCTGCCGACGCAGCAATGCGTTGCGCCGGCGGGTGACGCTAGACCAGCAGCGGCATGTCGTCGATTACCCGATCTGGCCCGACGACAGCGAGCAGATCGCGCGTGTAACGGAGGTGCGGGTCGGGACCAGCACGTACTGGGGAAAGCGCGACCACCTCGAATTCGCCCATTGGGGCGTCCGGTACACCATCCGCGATGGTCTGGTGCATCTGTCTGCATCGCCTCAGAAAGACGTGCCGGATGCGATCGATATCCGGTTTGTGGTCACGCCGACGCAATCGGCGTGTGAGGTCGATTCAGTCCTGTATGACGACTGGCAAAACGCGATCGAAGATGGCGCGCTCGCGCGCATCTACCAGTTGCCGGGCTACGAATTCACCGATCCCCGGCTCGCGACGTCGCGCGGTCTCAGCTTCGCCGAGCGCATTGCCCGTGCCCGTGTGCAGGCGCTCAAGAGCGATACGACGGCCACGACAGTAGCACTCGCCCCGCGCTTCGTCTGAGGTCCACATGCGACGTCCTTCAATCGTTCGACTCGATCGGACTGTGGCCAGAACTGCCTTCAGCTTTGCCGCGTCGAGCGCATGCGCAGCTGATCCCCAATGCGTGCGCCTCGAGTTGCACCGCATCGGCGCCGACGACGAACCGATCCGCTACGCGGCGGCCGAGCGCGACGACAGCGGTCGCATGGTTTTCGAGTGGGACCGGCGTCTGTTCTGCGCGGCTCCGGGCTTCTACAAGGCCCGCTTCTCTGTGTCCGGATCGACATGCGGCGAGCTCGTCGTCGAGCTGCGCGACGACTGCCATGTGACCGGCGCGGAAAACATCGAACGCGCCGCGGACTGCGACGTTTTCGACGGTTCGCCTGCCGGTTGCGGATTTCTCAACTGTGGTAATGGCGCGCGCGATTGCTCGCCCGTTATCGAAATTTACGTCCCACCCTACGACGTTCCCCGAGGCTGCTAAATGTTTCGACCAATGCTGGGCTTCTCGGCCACGCTGCGCGGCCGGCTGACTGCTGACGCACTCGTTCTGCCGCTCCATGACAACGATATCGCGCGCATCGCCGCGGCGCTGCCCGGCGCCAGCGATTACACGCGGCTGATTGTCGGTGGCGCGCACCGCTTCGAGATCGTCAAAGTGACCGGACTCATCGCCGGCGCCGTGACGATCGAACGCAATATCGAGGGCACGGAAGCGGCGAGCCATACGGCCGGCTCGTGCGTCTCGTTTGCCTGGACGCCGATGAATCTGGCTGACTTCATCACGCAGGGCTTCGGTGGGGTGCAACCGGCCGTCTGCGAAGTGCTGCCGGGCTCCGATCGTGTCGAGGTCACGCAGGCCGACTGCAGCGTCACTGTGGACGTGCCGGCTCACGCGGGGGCGGTATGGCGCGCTGGAAACGCCGAATACACGGCGGACTCGCGCGGTGAAATCACTGTGCGTCCCCTTACGACGCAGCTCGCCGACGGCGAATATGTCAATGCGACGGTGGCGATTCGTGACGGGTACGTGACGGCGATCGCATCGGGCACAAACATCGTGTTCACGGGCGGTGGTTGCTGCGACGGCGGCAGCGGCTCGGGCGGCACTGGCGTGCCCGGCCCGCAGGGTCCGCAAGGGCCGCAGGGGCAGCCGGGCGTGCAAGGGTCTGCCGGCCCGCAGGGCCCGCAAGGTCCGCGCGGCCCGCAAGGCATGGATGGACCGGCTGGGCCGATCGGTCCGGTTGGTCCAGGCGGGGCGTCTGTGCTGGGCGGCGCAGGTGCTCCGGCGGCGAACCTCGGCAACGTCGACGACTTCTACATCGACACGATTAGCTGGATCATCTACGGTCCAAAGACGGCAAGCGGTTGGGGCGCCGGTAGGTCGCTGATCGGGCCGCAGGGTGCGCAGGGTCCGCAGGGCTCGCCCGGTGCTGAAGGCGCGCAGGGGCCCGCCGGTGCGGATGCGACGCAGGCAAACTGGAGCCTCGAGCAGGATGGAACCCTGATCTATGTCGTGGGGCCGGTTGGTCAGCAGTTCACGGTGGAAAACGCCACAGGCATGCAGGTCGTCGGCCCGACGACTATCCCCGCGAACGGGCGCGCAACGCAGAGCTACCCGCCGGGAGCATCGCCGGTATCGACGTTGCTTTTCATCAAGCAAAACGGCCTTTTCCTCGGTGTCGGAACGGTGGTTATCTGATGCCGGCCGTCAAGATCAACCGTTTCGGCGGCGTGGTGCCGCGCTATGCGTCCGCGCTGCTACGCGAGAACATGGCGGCCGAAGCCGAGAACGTGAAGCTGTGGCACGGCCTGCTCGAGCCGTTTCGTCGGCCGGCGCCCGTCTACACGTCGGACGCCTCCTGTGTGCGCACCATGCACCGCTTCGGGTGTCGCTGGCTCACGTGGGCGGATCCCTGCGTCGAGGTGGCCGAGTGGCTGCCGACGTGCGAGCGCGTCTATGTGACCGGCGTTGAGTCGTATCCGGTCGTCGCAGAGATGCCCGACGGCGACGATCCGTTCGTGTGGCATCGCGTCGGTCTGCCGCTGCCCGATATCGCACCGGTCGCAACGCCGCTCGACGCCACGCTGCCCGACCGAATCACGAGTAGCCGGATCTACGTCTACATCTACGTGAACAGTTTCGGCGAGGAGGGCGCGCCATCGTTGCCGAGCAATGAACTGCTCGACATGCACGAAGGCGCCGCCGCCGCGGTGGACATTCCAGCACCGCCCGCTGGTTGGGACATCGCCGCCATCCGCCTGTATCGCGTCGCGTCGCAGTTCATCGACGGCACGCAGCCCGCCCAGCAGACCACGACGGTCTACCTGTTTGTCACAGACCTCGCGCCGGTGGCGCAGCAATACGTCGATGCGGCGAACACTGACGAGCTCGGCGAGCCGCTGGTGTCGGAGCAATACACGCCACCGCCTGACGGCCTCGAAAACATCACGCAGCTCGAGAACGGCGTGCTTGCCGGCTCAGTCGGCAATCAGGTCTGGTTCTGCGAGCCGTATCAGCCGCAGGCGTGGCCCGTCGACTATCTGCTCGTGCTCGACGATAACGTGCGCGCGATGAAATGGCAGAACGGGATTCTGTACGTGATGACCGACGGCCACCCGTACGCGATCACCGAAGAATGTCCGGACGGCCAGTGTTGCCGCAAGGTGTTCCGCTTTCCAAAGGCCGCGCCGATCGTCTCGCGCAAGAGCGCCGTGCAGGCGCCCGATGGTGCGATGTACGCGACGCTGGGCGGTCTCATGTATCTGTCGGGCCGGCGCATGAGCATGGTCACAGGCCCCTGGTATGCGTCGGACGACTGGCAGGCGCTGCTGCCTCATACGATGATCGCCGCGACTGTTGAAGGGCAGTACGCGGGCTTCACGAACTGCGCAGGGTTTCTGTTCGATATCCGCGATGGCATCGAGAACGACGGACTGCAAAACAACGATCTGATGCCGCTCACGCTGACGCCGAACGCCGCGCATACCGGGCGCGACGGAAAGCTGTATCTCGCGTTCGGAAACATCGTGCACGAGTGGGACGCGGGCGCCGAATTCATCCCTTACCGATGGCTCAGCAGGACCACGGCCACGCCCGGACAGATGAATTTTTCGGCTGCGCTGGTGACGCTCGACGCGTACGCGCGATCGAGGATCGCGCCGTTCGGCGTGCAGTTCAAGTTCATGGCCGACGAACGGCTCGCGCTCGATCGACCCGTCAGGCGCTCTCAACCCTTCAGGCTCCCGCCAAACCGGCGAAGCGTGGATTTTGCTGTCGAGGTTTCGGGCGTCGAGCGCGTCCGTGAAATCAAGTTTGCGAGCAGCGTGCGCGAACTGGCTGTCTGATATGTCGCTTCCAATTGCCCGCGCGTGCGGGCTTTCGCTTTTCTGGAGTCTGAATTGAACGCAAAGATTTTCGCGCAGCAGGACTGCAACTATCGGCATATCACCGACACGATCAACATGCTCGCCGCCGCGGTGCACGAGGTGAATCCGGATGCACAGCCCGATCCGGTCAAGGCGCTCCAAGCGATCACGTTGGCTGTTACGGGCGCGCGCAAGGATCTGTACTTTGCTGTCGCGGAGGTCAATGGAATCACTGCAGGCTTCATCGGCGGCGCCCTTTCAAATTTTGCGTTCGAGGATCGCACCTACGGGCAGGACATTCTGACGTATGTGCTTCCCGAGCACCGGGGCACGACCGCGGAACGAGATCTCTCTGAGCAATTCGTCGGCTGGTGCTTCGGAATGGGTGCGTCAGAGGTGCGGGGCTATCTGACGAATAGCGAGAACGCCGAGCGTTTCGCACGGGCAGCCACCCGCTATGGCTGGGAAACTCAGGGCACGATTATCGTGCGCAAGCGGGGTGAATGATGGGCGGGGGCGGCGACGCGGTGTCGATCACCAACTGGTCCCAGATGCAGGACCCGTTGGGGCAGGGAGTCCAGTACGGCGTCAATCAGGTCTGGATGAACCAACAGGCGAACGCGAACCAGTGGGCCGCGCAGGCGAAGGCCAACGATGACGAGTGGCGCAAGCAGCAGGCAGACAACGTCAAGAAGTGGACGGAGCAGCAGAATGAGTGGCGCATCGCGTGGATCGTCGCGCAAGCTGCCTACGCTGGGGCGCAAACCCTGCTCGCCAACAATGCGCTGGAAGCCGCGAAGGATGCTGCGGAAAAGCAATACGACATCGCGGATCGCCAGCAGACGATCGCCGAGCAGGAATATGCGCGCTACAGCACCCACTTCGCGCCGTGCGAGGACGCGACCATCGACGAGGAATGCGCGCGTCCGGAGTACGTCGAGCCGATCGAGGACGAAGCCAATCGCGCGATCGTCGATGTCCGTCGCCAGTTCGGTATCGCTCGCGCGCAGGCACAGCGGCGCCGGAACCGCTACTGCATCGGTTCTGTGATTGCCATCGATCGACAGCTATCCATCGACGAGGCGCGCGCCGGCGGCGAAGCGAAAGAGCGCGTGCGCCGCTTCCTCGAGGAGCGCCAAGAATCGCGTCGCGACAAGTTCTTCAATCGCAAGATCCAGCTCTTCAATATCGGGCGAAACATTCAGGCGTCGTCGGTCAACGAACTCAATGCGGCGGCGCAGGTTTTTCAGCGCGGTACCGACATCGAGCTCGCCGGTCGTAACCAGTTCTATGGCGCGATCCTGTCGAGCCTTGGTGGCCTGATGGGTGCCGGTCTGTCGATGGTCGGCGCGCCGACGGGGTTCGGCTCGGCACAGGGCGGCCGTACCAGTTCAAGCATCGGCGGCTCTAGTTCTTTCTCGTCGGCGGTCGGATTTGGCGGCGCCGGTCTCATGGGGCCCGGCGGGCTCGGCTATGGGTTCGGCGCGTCGAACGGCGGAACGCTGTGGGACGCTAATACCCTCGGTCCATCGTCGACTTTCGCTTGAGGTAAAACGCAATGGGTTACTACGGCATCGCTGGCTTTGCAGGCGATTTCAACAAGGTGCGCGACGATTCGCTGACGTCTGGTTTGAGCGCCGCAAACAAGATGCGCGACACGTACCTCGCCGACTATCAGATGCCCGAGAAGATGACGGCGTCCGACGCGAACGCGACGGCGAACTCGATCAGGTACGACACGCTGAACACCGGCTACAACGACATGGTTCAGCACGGCGTGAACAATGCGTCGTTCAATGCGCAGCAGTCGGGCGTCAACCTCGACAAGCTGGTCGCGGAGCAGTCAATCCAGAAGCTGCGCGCGCAAGCGGCGCAGCAGGGCATGACGAACCCGGCTGATATCGCCCGATATGTGTTCTCCAATTTGCCGCCTGAACAGGTCGCGGCGAATCCGTACCTAACGAATGCTGCGCTCGAACAGCAGCGCGCCGCGGGTCAGGTGCAGGCCAATCTGGGTGGAGCGCTTGGCGGCACGCTCGGCGCTGGAATGACGACCCAAGGACTGCAAGACCTCGGCTATGGGATCACGGCGAGCACCGACGCGAACGGAAACATCGTGTACACCGACGGCAATGGGAACCGCTCCACTCCGTTTTCGCGCAGTGGGCAGATCCCGGCGACCGTGGCCTTCAGCGGCAACGTCGACCCGATGGCCGCCTACTACGGCAACCTCGACAGCATGGCGGCGCAGGATCAATGGCGACGCGATCAGCTTGCGCAGCGCGATCGGTATGACGCGTTGCGATACGGGAATAGCGGCAGCAGCGGCGCGGGCAACGTCCGTGTCTTGCAGGCTCAACTGACATCGTTGCAGCGCCTCTACACATCGCAGAAGGGCAACCCTGTCGAACAGGCGAAGACCCTGCAGCGCATCAATCAGGTCTTGGGGCAGTTGCAGGGCCAGCCGGGCGGGGCGCCCGCTGGTACGGGTACGTCCGGCATGAATGCGATCACGGGCGGCGGCGGTGCTGGTGCTCCTGGCGCCGGCATGACGGGTAACGCTTCGAATCCGTTCGGCTATGCAGATGACACGCCTTCGGCCGTGCCATCGTCGCCGCCGGCCGCTTCTGTTCCTCCAGTCTCGCCTGTTGTACCGGCCGCAGCGGCCGCCGCGCCGACGGCCGCACCGCTGAGCCTGAGGCAGATGCAGGCGGCGGCCGAAGCTCCGCAGCCGGTCTATCTGAATGCGCTACGCCGCGCGGGGCAACTACCGGTTATGTTGGATGCTGCCCAACGCGTTCCAGCCGCACCGGGCGGCCTGAGCGCCAATGACCTCGCGCTGCTGAAACTGCTTCGCGGCAGTTGAGGAGAACGCAGCTATGGCCGACAACCAGCGCGCCCGATTCGTCCAGCAATACGGACCCGTCGCAGATCGGGTCGCAGCACAGACCGGCATATCTCGCGATGTTCTGCTCTCGCAATGGGGGCTTGAGACGGGATGGGGCAAATCCGTTATTCCGGGCACCAACAACCTCGGAAACATCAAAGACTTTTCGGGGCGTGGTGTGCGCGCTCGCGACAACATGACCGACAGCCGGGACGCGTATCGCGCTTATGCGACTCCGGAGGCATTCGGCGATGACTACGCATCCTTGCTCGCCCGCCGTTACCCCGGCGCGCTCGGCGCTGGCGACGACGTTATGCGCTTCTCGTCGGCCTTGAAGGCTGGCGGCTATGCGGAAGACCCCCGATACGTCGACAAGATGGCCAGCATCTATGGTGGCTTGACCGGTGCGCCGACGGCCGGACCCGGCGCCAATGCACCAACCGATTCTCCGATCGACGCGGATGCGCTCTATGGAATCGCGCCGGCGGCAGGTCCAGCGAGCGGGCCGAAGATCGCGAAGATCACCACTGCGCCCGGCGCGATTTCGAAAGGCATGGCGTCGCAACAGACGCAACGACAGGACGCAGCACCAACGCCTGCTGCGCAGACGCCGGACTATTCCGCTTGGATTGACAACTATATCCGCAGCATCGTGAACAATGCCTGATACCATTTTGAACCCGTACAACATTGCCGAAGAAGACACGGCAGGTCGATTGCGGGCGCTCGGCGTGCTGACGCCGTATCAGCCGCCGGCGCCGCCGCCGATCGCCGCGTACGGCCTCGATCCATCAGGCATGCAGTCGCCGCAAGGTCCGCAGCAAATGGGACCGGCCGCGCCAACGTGGGATGCCTACAAGGCCGCGAACAACTTCGACGCGACGGACTACGTCGCGAAGCAGCAAATCTGGAACAACTATCGCGACAAGGTAATCGGCGATATCGCGGTAGCTCACGACGAAGATGCCGGCACACTGCGCACGTTCTTCGACGAGCAATACGCACACGACAAGCCGAAGGCCCCGACGCGCTCAATGCTTCAGGCTGCGAACGATACGATGATCTCGACGGGCAACGCGATCTTCGGCGGCGTCAAGGCTGTGTCTGATCTCGTGAGCCCGACATCGGCCGTCTCAGACTGGCTGGGTCAGCGAATCAAGGAAGGGCACGAGGAGTACTCGCCGGTCATTCGGGACGAGGAGAAGCGACGCGATCGCGAGGTCGCGGAAGCGAAGGCGGTCGGCGACTCGGGTATCCCTCAAAGTCTCGCGTACTACGCGCGTAACCCGTTGCAGGCGGCCGCAGAGGTCGCGGGCATGATTGGACCGCTCGTCGCGACCGGTGGTGTTGCAGGGGCTGCAGGTTTGGGCGCGCGCGGCGCGCTGGCTGCGAATACCGTGCTTGGCGGCGCGATGGGCGCCGGGCAGGTGCGGGGAAACATCTGGGACCGCATCTCTGCGATTCCCGACGACCAGCTTCAGGCGCAAAGTCCCCAATACGCAGCGATGCGCCAGACGATGAGCGAGCAGGACGCCAAGGAGGCCGTCGGCACTGCATTCATCAAGAACCTTCCGGAGATCGCCGGCGCTGGCGCGCTGAATGCGGTGGGGGCGCGCTTTGGCCCCGTCGAGCGCGCGATAGCGGGCGCGCCGACGGCGCTCGGGCGCAGTGCGTCCGCAGCCGTTGAGGCTGCCTGGCAGGGCACGCAGGGCGCCGGCACGCAACTCGCGACGAATGCTGGTCTGCGCGGCGTGCTGCCGAGCCAGTCGCTAGGTGAGGACGTTGGGCAGGCCGCGGCGACCGGTGCGATATTCGGCGCCGCAACGGGGGCGGCATTCGGCGGCCATCAATCTCCCACTGAGACGCCTGACGCCGTGCCGCCGCAAGCCGCTGATCCACTCGCGCTGCCCGCGCCGATATATCGGCTTGGCGCACCTGACGCGCCGCAGGGTTTCACGATGGAGGGCTCGGCGTACAACGCGACGCCAGCCGACGTGCAGGCAATTCTCGACGGGCTACCGAAGATCGCAAATCGCGAGTACATCGGCAATCACCTGACATCCGACTTGCGCAACGGCACGCTCGAGCAAACTGCCCAACAGCAGAACTCGCTCGGACGGGCCGCGCAACGTCTGCTGGCGCGCCTGCAGGAACAGGCGCAGCCGCGCCAGCTCGAAGCGCCCGACGCGACGCCAGCGCTGCCGTCGCCAGATATGACCGATGCCGGCAGCGATCTCGTCGTCGACGCGGCTGGCAACGTTCAACCAGTGACCTACCAACAATCCGCTGATGCCCGAGCAGCACGACAAGCCGCGGTCGACACCGGCCTTACAGGCGATATCCGCAATGCACAGGAAGCTCGCGCGCGTGACGCCACGCAAACGACTGGTGAAGCCATCGAACCTGCGCCTGATGCGTCAGATCGTGGCGCACCAGAACAGGCGCCTGCAACTGACACAGCCGCTGTCCGAGAGGATGGCGCTGGCGATGCAGGTAGCGCGACAGATGCAGCAACTGGATCGGCCGATGCTTCACTGACCGGCAGGCCGGTCGTCCTGCAGAACCGCGATCGCTCGTCGGCCGCCGCGATAGCGCAAATGAACTCCATCGCCGGCGATCCGGATCCCGCTCGCCTGTCGTTCTCGCGCGACTTTGCCAACGGTGCGCCGGTCGTCGAAGCGAACCCGGGCGCGGACATTCCCGCCGACCAGCTCGGCCGCCAGGACTTTGCGGTAGCTGCCGACGGCCGGCGCATCCCCGTGCAGTACGCAGTGGTCGACGCGGGCTCGTTGCTGCCGTCGAACCGGGCCGACGGGTCGCCGGTCGCCGGGTATGCCGAAGGGACTGGCACGCAGTTGCGCGCGATTGCCGGCAACGGGCGCGCGGCTGCGCTTCAGGCCGCGTACGAGCGCGGTACCGCCGATACATACCGACAGGGCATTGCGCACGATGCCGAGCTGACAGGCGTCTCGCCGAAGGTGATCCGCGGTATGCGTCAACCGGTACTGGTCCGCATGATGCCGCGCGACCATGTAACCGCTGACATTGGCGATGTGTCCAACACTGCCGGCACCGCGGCACTTTCGCCCATAGAGCAGGCGCAGAACGACATGCACCGCGTCGATCTCAACGCGCTTGAATTTAGCGATGCCGGTGAACCCACGTCTGAATCGGTGCGGCAGTTCGTTCAATCCATGCCGACGTCGGAACAGGTCGGGCTGCTTAATCCGGATGGCACGCCAACCCGCCAGGCCGTCGATCGCCTTATGGCCGCCACGTTCCAGAAGGCATATGGCGACCCGGAGCTCGTGCGCTTGTACGCGCAGGCAACCGATCCGGAGGCGCGCACGGTGCTCGGGGGCATGGCCGACGCGGCGGGCTCAATGGCAAGGCTCGACGGCGCCGGGAATCTGGACGTTCGGTCGCTCGTGACTGAAGCAGCGCGCGCGGCCGTCAATGCTCGGCGTCAGGGTGTACGGCTGAACGAGTTCGCGCGACAGCAGGACCTTGCACTGAATCCGGAAGCGCGTGAGTTTGTGCAGCTTTTCGCAGACAATGTGCGCTCGGGTAAGCGGATCGGCGAGACGTTGAAGCGCGTCGCCGACTTCGCTTATAGTGAGTCGGTGAAGCCGACCGAAGACATGTTCGGTGCGGTCGAGCGCGCAACGCGCGAACAGGTATTGAATGAGGTCAACGATGACACCAGAAGGGCGCAAGATTTGGGGCTCGCCGCAGGGCGTGAGCCTGCTGCGACGAGTGATAGCCGGCAAGGCGCTGAGACCGCAGGACGTGCAAACCGTCGATCTGCTGAAGAAGTCGGGGCCGCCCGACGCGGCGAAGCTGCGCAGCAACCGGCCAGCGGCGAACGATCCGGCGAAGCGGTAACGCAGCGGCCGACTCCGAAACGCATTCAGGATCGTGTTGCCGAGCGGCGGCGCGCGCGCGAGGCGGCAGCAAAGGCGCCGCCCGCTGATGAACCGCTGCTGACCAACCCGACGCCCGAGACGTTGCGCCAGCGTGTCGAGCGCCGGCGCGCCGCGAAAGCAGAAGATGAACGGGCACAGCGCGCCGCGGACCAGCGGGCCGAGGCGGACGCGCAGCGCTCCGACTTCAGGCTGACTGGTAGCGATCGCGATGCTGATCGCGCCGCAGCCAACGGGCAGGATCCGCTGTTCTCAAGTGATCGACGACGATCCGACACAACCGCACCGAACCACGAAGCCCCTCCACGCGAGGGGCTTTCTGTTTCTGGACGCATGACGGGTGAGGCCGTGCGCCGCGCGATCGCTCGCGACACCTTCGGCCACGATGTTGATGTGTACGACACGCTGGCTGGCGCGCCGGAGTATGTACGCCGGCAGGCCGCTCAGGAAGGTGCGCACGACGTCGAGGGCTTTTTTGACCCACGCACGAACCGCGTCGCGCTGATCGCTGAGAATCTGGCCAGTGCGGCGCGGGCGCGCGAGGTCGCACGGCATGAGCTGGTCGGCCACTACGGCCTCGAAAACATGGTCGGCCGCGACACCATGCGCGAGCTGACCGGACGTGTGATCGCCGCCGAGAAGCTGGGCAACAAGGTTTTCCGGGAAGTCGGGGACGCGGTCGACCGCACGCAGCCGGGACTGTCTGCGCAGCGCCGCGCGAAGGAAATGATCGCGCTCATGGCCGAGCGCAACATGCAGAACAGCGTCGCGCGGCGGGTGATCGACGCGGTGCGCCAGTTCCTGAAGAGAGCCGGACTGCTGCGCGGCGATATGACAGACGCCGAGATCGCAGCGACGCTTCGCGACGCGCAGCGCTACCTGCGCGAGCGCGGACGCAGCGTCACAGGCGAGGAGCTGGCCACCGAGTTCTCGACGTCGGGCCGCACGCCCACGATACGCGATCTGAGTGTCAAAAACCGGCAGGTGTTCGAGAGAGCATATCGCGACGCCGCCGCGGCGAAGCCGGAATTCGACAAAGCGCTGCGCGGCATTGCGGAGGCTATGAACGGCCACGCGCTCACACCGGAACTGAAAGGACGCGAGCGCGCGATCGACAAAGTGGTGAGCGATTACGCGGGCGACGCGACGAAGATCAAGGACGTGCTACGCGGAACGATCGTCGCGCCGAATGCCGAAGCCGCGCGGGATATCGTGCGGCGCGTGAGCGAGCGATTCGAGACAGTTGGCGAGCCGCGCAACAATCTGAGCGTCGAGCAATTACCGGAGGATGGCTATCGGGATGCGAAGTTCAACGTGCGCGTCGGGAATGCGATCGCCGAGATTCAGGTGAACGTGCCAGAAATGATTGCTGCGAAGAAGCAGGCGCATCCGCTGTACGTCGAGCAGTCGCGCCTGGCGCGCGACATCAAGTCGAACGGAGAAACGCCGGAGAAAGTTGCGGGAGTCCTCGAGCTTATGCGCCAAATGCGTGAGATTTACGATGTTGCCTGGGAGCGCGCTTTGCGCAGCAGCGCAACGAATTCGTCCGGTGTGAGCCAGTTGCCGTTGCGGCGGGCAGAATCGAAATCGAATGAACGCGGCGGGTCGGTGTCCCAGGCTGCGCAATATTGGCCGGCGAGCGGTTCTCCGATCGAGACAGGGATGCCATCGCCTTCAAAGTCGAAGAACAGTGCCTTCGGCGAAAGGTCGGAAACCGACGGAAGTGCGGAACGTGCCATAGGTAATACCTCCAGTGACACAGGGAGTATAGCCGACGGCGAGCCGGCGGACTTCTCGCGCGCCGGGGCGCGCCAGTCGTCGGTGCCACAGGTTGAGCGCAAGCCGACATTCTGGGAGAACATGCGCGCCATGTCGCGCAATCCGACGGCGGCGAAGGACGCAGCGCGCACCTTCCTGTCTGAAGGTGGATCAGCACCGCAGGCGCCGTGGCTCGAATCGGTCACGACGTTGCTGTTCGACTCGCTCAACCCGGTCGAGCAGATCATCCGACGCACCGGCGACACGCCGGCGGGGCGAACCCTGCGCAACACCATGCGCCTATTTCAGGGCGCGACGGAAAAGACGCGGCAGGACTTCGTACGCCATAGCGTAGACCCGACCATGACGGCACTGAGCGACTCATACAAGCGCGACTTCGCCAAGCTGGATTGGTACGCATCGCGGCCGGGCGATCAGGGGTGGCAGCAGTTCTTGCTCGATATCGGCACCGTCGGCAACCTGATCAAGCACGGCCGCGAGCGTAACGCCGAGATCGCACGCAAAACGGACGGACGCGACCTTGCCGGTTCGGGCCGCACGAACGAAGAGATCGGCGCGTTCGAGCGTGACGTTCGCCGGGACGCGCCTGGCCTGATCGAGTTTTACGAGAAGTTCTATGGTGAGCACCTGAAGCCCATGCTCGACTATCGCGACCAGACGCTCCGCGACGCCGGTCTGCTGACGCCTGAGATGCAATCCGGCCGCCCGAAGTATCAGTGGTATGTGCCGCTCAAGGGGGACCCCAACGCTGCGGACAGTGAGACGTCAAGCTCGAGCGGTGGCGGTGGCCTGAAGTCGCCCAAGGAAAAGCAGGCGATGGGCCGCTCGGGCACGCTCGCCGACAACGTGCTGCAGAACGTGTTTGAAGCGGGCGACAGCGCGATCCGGCGCGCGGGCTGGCAACAGCTCAAGCGCGACATGGTGCAGTTCATCAAGGCGACGCCATCGGCAAAGGCGCTGCTGTCCGCGCGCATCAACGAAGCGCCCAATCATCACGAAATATTCGAGAAATACGTCGGGCAGGACGGCGTCGTGCACGAGCGCGTGAAGCCTAACGCGGCGATGTCTCCCGAGGCGCTTGTGCTACGGGACGGCAACCAGACGACGATCGTCCATATCGGCAACCGCAAGGTGCTCGACGCGCTGCAGGGCGCAAACCGCGCGCAGATCGACGGCGTGTTCTCATTGCCGCAACGGGCGACGCGTCTGCTATCCGCGATCTATACACGTTACAACCCGATGTTCCCGCCGATGAACAAGCTGCGGGACGTGCAATCCATGATGTCGCTGGTGATGGCGGATGCACCGACCGACGACAAGATCGGCGCCGTGCGCCGCGCACTCGCCAACAATGTTGGGTTCACCGCGGACTGGCGCATGAAACCCGGCGGCGAGTATCACAAGTGGGCGGAGCGCTACGAAAAGCTCGGTGGCTCGACGCTGTATCAGGATCTGTTCCGCGACGACACGATGAAGAACCTGGAGAACGAGTTCGGCAAGATGGTCGGCGCGACGACAAAGTTCAAGGCGAAGGCGGCCGCGGCGAAAGTCGGCGACTTCATCGACCGCGTGAACGAGCACATGGAAATTTCGTCGCGCGTGTCGTTGTTCAAGGCGCTTGTCGAGTCAGGTGTGCCCGAGAGAGATGCAGCGCTGTACGTGAAGGACACGATGAACTTCGAGACGAAAGGCAAGCTCGGCCAGCAGCTCGGCGCGATCTACACCTTCGCCGGCCCTGCGCTGTTCGACGCGCGTCGCATGGCGCAGGCGCTGCGCACGCCGCGCGGCGCGGCCGTGATGCTGGCGCACTACGCGCTGATGTACAGCCTCTACGGCGCACTCAAATCGATGGGCGGGCAGGACGACGACGGCGTCGACAAGCTCAATAAGGTGCCGCTGTCGCAGTCTGGCCGCTTCCTCACTATGATCGATCCGAGCGATCCTGACGGGCGTGGCTGGAAGCTGCCCGTCGGATTTGGCTTTGGACGTATTGCACTGACACTAGCGGCCGCTACGCATCGCTATGCCGATGGGATCGACGACGTTGGCACGTTCGCCGGCAACGTCGCGAAAGACGGGTTGCTGTCCAATTTCTCGCCAGTCGATCCGACAGACATCGATCCATCGAAGGACATGGCGGGTTGGGTAATGCAGCAGTTTATGCCGAGCATTGCGAAGCCGCTCCTGCAGCTCGCTTTGAACCAGACCGGGCAGGGCAGCCCCATCCACAAACCCGACGAGTGGACCGGCAACAAGCTGAAATTCGAGCAGGGGTGGCCGCAGACCTCGGCGCTTTTCCGCGGGCTTGCCAAAGACCTGTACGACAGCACTGGCGTCGACGTCTATCCGGAGACCATTTCGCATCTGTTGCGTAGCTACGGGGGCGGTGGTGCGCTTGATGCGATCAAGGCAATTCAGGCGCTGGGCGAAGACGCAGGGACGGACAAGAGCCTGACCGATATTCCGCTCGCCCGCTCGTTCGGCTCTGGACCGCTTCGGCAGGACATGGTGGAGTTCCGCGAGCGATCGACGGAAGCCGACAGGCTGACGAACGAACGTCAGTACGCAGAGCGGCAGGGAACGCTCGACGAGTTCGATGCGGAGCACCCGAACGTCGAGCAGATCGCCGCCCTGTACAAGACGGCGAACAAGGAAATCAAGGGGCTGTACAAAGAGCGCAACGACGCACTCGCCGACGAAGATCCGGCGCGCCGACAGGAACGCGCACAAGAGGTGAACCGGCGCATCCGCGCGATTCAAATGCAGGCGAACCGCGCCCACCGCGAACTTCAAGCGCAATAGGAACAATGTCGACTTTCAGTGACCGCCTTCGGGCGGTTTTTTCGTTTACGGCCGCGCGTGCGGCCGTTTCTATTGGGGTATCTGCATGACACGACTTACCGATCATTTCTCGCTGGCGGAACTGACGCAGAGCGAAACGGCCGCACGGCGCCGGATCGATAACACACCCTCGCCGGCGGTCGTCGAACACCTGACTCGCACCGCGCAAACGCTCGAGCAGGTCCGTACTCTGCTCGGCTCGCGCCCTGTGCTGGTGTCGTCAGGCTATCGCTCGCCCGCACTCAACGCCGCGGTCGGCGGCGCGGCCAACAGCGCGCACATGACGGGGCTGGCCGCCGACTTCATCTGCCCTGGCTTCGGCAGTCCGCTCGAAATCTGCCGCAAGATCGCAGCCTCGAGCATTGCGTTCGACCAACTCATTCAGGAGGGCACGTGGGCACACATCGGCCTGCCGCCGGCGGGCACGAAGGCGCGTCAGCAGATCCTGACCGCCAACTTTGGCCCGGGTGCCACAACCTACACCAACGGCCTTGCGTAATCAGGGGGAGCCATTGAACTCAATGGATCACTTCACAGGGCCGCTGTCCGTGCTGGCATCGGGTGCGGTGGGTGCGACGCTGCGCATGATCGTCATGCCGCCCGCGAGCCTGCGGCTGAAGGTTACACATATCGTGCTTGGCGGCCTGATGGCAGTATTCGTCGCGCCGGCCGTGGTCGAGCACTGGCTGACGGGCAGCAGCATCGACGTGCAGCGTGGCGTCGCTTTTTTGATCGGCATGCTCGGCCCGGTCGTGGCGGAAATTGCCATTCGTGCAATTGAGCGGCGTGGTGACGGGGTGGCGGATCGCCTCATCGATCGCGCTGCCGGAACTGAGGATAAGAAATCATGAACCCGATGGTCGTCATCTACCTGGTATTGCATCTGGTGCTTTTCGCAACAGTCGGCTGGCTGTTCACGCTGCCGCAGGCATTCGCGTGGCGCTGTGCGCTCGGCATCGTCTGGCTGGGAGCACTGTGGAACATGGCCGGTCTCATCTGGCTTGGCTATACGAGCGTATGGCCGGGGGAGCCGTTCATTACCGTCGGCTTCTGTTTAGCCTTTCTGGGGCTCGTGTTTTTCAAGCAGCCGCTTGTGACGAGGAGGCTGCCGGTTTAGACGGACTGGCGGATAGCAGCAGTCCACAAGGCGGTTCCTTGCGCATTTTTTGAGGGAGGTGGCCGACGCAAGGCATGAAGGGGCCGTCGTGTCACCACTTGTCCCACGTTCGGAGGTCTGCTTCTATGAGTCACCGGCCGCTCGCCACCAAAGCATACCTTCAAAATCGCTAATCGTGGCCATCCGAGACGACATGTAAAGCGCAGCGCGGCGAAGACGCAATCGAATGCAAGGCTATGCTTGCCTGGAAATTCCTGAATGACTGGCTTCGCCACTGAAGACGTCCTTGTTATGATATCCAATCAACTTCTTCTAAGGTGACACGGTGCCCACTCCTCTGAACGCTTCGGCTACTACTGCTGGTGCACTTATGTCTAGCTCCAGTTTCGAAATACCTCCCTATCAAAGAGAGTATTCTTGGTTGGACGACGAGGTATCAGAATTTTGGAGCGATCTGAAAAATGCGCTCGACGATGACTCGTACTTCTTGGGGTTGGTGATCCTTACTGAGGAAGGCGGCCGGAAACAGGTCGTGGATGGCCAGCAACGACTGTTGACCCTCACGCTGCTTGCGGCGGCGTTATACCATGAAGCTTATGCCCGCGGACGGAAAGCCCTCGCCGAGCGCATTCAAGCAGATTTTCTTCGATCAATTGATTACGACACGGACGAAACTAATCCGCGCGTTACACTTTCTGACCAAGCAGACGATGAAACGCTGCAAAAAATTCTTTCGTCGGGCAAGGTTGTTTCCGGTAGTGACCAGATCGGCGAAGAGTCACTTTCGGTCCGTATGCAAAAGGCTTTCGTGCATTTGCGGCAAAAGCTGCAAGAAGATCTCGCGGTCGATCCGTTTAAACGCCTTGGTACGTGGACCGATTTTATTACAAATCGACTCTATTTCGCTGTTTTCGTGCACCCTGATACCGCCTCAGCATATCGCGTATTTGAGGTAATCAACACTCGTGGCTTAGAGCTAACTACGGCCGACCTACTTAAGAACTATATTCTAAGCCAAACGCCAAATAAGAAGCGTGACGAGCGCTATCGCGAATGGCAATCCATGGCGCGGCAGTTCTCGCCTTCAGGTGCAAACTCATTTGTTCAATATATCCGGCATGCAGTGACGGTAGAAGCGGGGCATGTCTTGCCGAAGGACTTGTACGCGTTTTTGGCCCAGAGATCGATCCATGCGTCAAGGCGCGCGCCACTACCCGACGAGCTAGTAACTACTCTCCAGTCTTACTTGCCTCTTTACTTGCAGATGGTCGATCCTTCGCTTGCTGGGCCGGCCAGCCCGGAAATGCTGAAGATTTTCTCATCTTTGAACAGCTTGGGCGTGATATCCGTTAGGCCGATCCTGCTCGCGATCTGGGCAACGGATAATTCCATTGAGGGGATGGAGTTCATACTTCGCCTTGTGGTGAGGCGCATCGTTGTCGGTAACTTGGGTACGGGAAATGTGGAAAGAAAATTTGGCGAGGCGGCGCGGCAAATCTATGAGTCAAAGACGTGGGAATCAGCAAAAAGCGAGCTTTTAGATTTAAATCCGTTAGCAGACGATTTTCGAGATCAACTATATCGGCGCTCGTTTAACAAGGCTGTGTTGTCTTTTTTGCGCCACTCCATCATAGAGGAAGCGATCACACCCGACTCTCGAGGTACGTTACATTTCATTTTCCCGCGTCAAGCCACTGAATGGGATGGCTTCAGCGAGGAAGACGCGTCATTTTGGGGGAGCACAATCGGGAACACGTTCCTTTCCACGTTAGATAAACGCCCGGCTGCAGCAGACACTTGGGCGGGTTTCCAACAAAGCATGCTTACAAACCCACTTGATGGCGAATGGGTCGACGATCTGGAAAAATATGGCGTTTGGGATTCTGAGGCGGTTGAGCAAATGGGTCGTGCTCTTGCTGACGTCGCGCGTAACGTCTGGTACTGAAGCGATGCCTGATAATAACGAAGAAATATTGAAATCCCTCGAGGATGTGTTGGACAGGAGGGCGCCGATTGATGGGTTGGGCGCGCTCACCTCGGCCATCAGTCATAAAGCCAGTCTGGACAAGGCATTAAAGACCACTGCGATTGGCCTAGATGCGAACGTCTTTTTGAGACTGGCAAAGCATTCACGTATTGAAGATATCGTTGATTATCTTAATGCTACCCATGCAGCGCCGTTGATCATGCCTGGTCAGGCGATTCAAGAATTCTGGAACAATCAGTTATCGGCGGTCGACACGGTATCTGCGAGCCTAAAGAAGAAGTTTGAGGCGCTTAAGGCGGAGACTGCGAAAATTGATGAAAATTTTGTCGAATTTTCGGATCGATTTGAAGCGGTGCTTACGGACTTCAATAGTGAGTACGGGTATATTTATGACGAATCGACGGTACGTTTTACATTGAGTTTGTTGAACGTGTTAGAAAAAAGGGCGGAAGTCTGTTACGTTCCACGTTTGCGGTTCCAAGCCATTGCAGAAAATAGAAAGCTCACAAAAACTCCGCCGGGGTTCAAGGATGATGGACATGGAGATTTCTATATTTGGGCAGAATTTATTTTTGGTCTCCTCAGGGCCAAAAAGGACGGACGTACTTTCGACCATGCTGTTTTGGTTACAAACGATCAGAAAATAGACTGGAGTCGAGGGGGAGTAGCTCATCCAATTCTTACCGCTGAAGTAATGCGCGCTACAGGCGCGTCCTTCGAGGTTTGGTCTTTGGAGAGGCTTTGGAAAGCGATTAACGCTTAGTCGATGGCGTATGTCAGAGGTCGGCCACGAGGCGCCGCTTGTAGTGCGGGCCTCGAGGCCATAGGCGCATGCGGCGGGCCTATGCCAATGCTTTCAAGTCTTTATTGTCCGCGAAAGGCTCAAAGGTTTCTGGCCACGTTGCCTTCAACGAGCACAGCAAACGCATAGACAATGGTGCTCCAGCATTTACCTGCTTGACCGTGATTTTGAGATCGTTCGGTTGGTCGCGAAGCAACCTGCAAATATCCCTGGTGTAATACTTCGGCACGTAGCCGACGAGATACGACGGATCACCTGTACGTAAGCACAAGGCAAATTCATCATGCTCATTTTGCAAGTCGTGCATGACAAACAATTTGGTGCCAGGCATCAGCTCGTCAGCCGCACGTACGTTTGGGTCTGCGAAAAAACGCATACCGCGTGCGAAGAAGTCGATGTTGAGCTTCCCGTCCACTGATTTCGAAGGATACGGAAATAACTCGATCTGGTCTGTTCCGCGCAAGCCGCCTGTTACCGCCAAGATGTTCATCGGATCGTCGACCGCATGTTCTGGAAGACCGGTCCACTTAAGGTAACGAGAAAACTCCGGTCGCGACCGGGTCAAAACGCGATTTGCAAACAGCGGGAACAACTCGGCAGATCGGTAGGCCGTGTGAAGGTTGTCCATACGCCCGAACGGGCGGAAGCCTTCCACTCGCAGCGCGCCCTGCGTATACGCGAAGCGAAATCCTCCCTGTTCACGATCGAGTCGTGCTACGGGGATCCACTCCCTTGACGACGACTGTTGCAAAGCAACGAATAGGGTGTCCATTTTTTAACCAATTTCCAAAGACAATAGGCGCTGACGATTCAAAATCAAAAATTCAACCAGAAAACGTTTTCGAACCGGCGTAGCTATCTCGTCTGGAAACAATGCGACTGTGTCTGCGATGCGTTCAGGCGTGATCATCGCCAATCTGTTCAACCAAGCCAAACTTGCGTCCGGCCATAATTTTGCCATGTAAAAAAAGGCGTCAATCGTAAGCAAGGACTTTGAGCCGTCCGCCGCTCCATGCGGATATAAGCCTGACCGTGCACGCTGAACAAATGCGCTGATATGTCGCCGCTTGTCCCTTGTTTGTACCACGTCTTCACAGGCTGCGTCCGTGAGGTTTCGCGCAAAGCTCGATCCGTGATCGAAGCTCGGTGCTAGGAAGAGGTGCTTCCGGTCAGCGGGGTCGATCACTACGCCCCAATTTTGATCGTGCCGGTCCTGATTGCCAATCCACGCGTCCAGCATGAGATAGCCAACCACCACGTCGCCAGCTGTCGTCACTGATTCAAAGGCTGCGAAGTCCGTCGGCGGTAGCAGTAGTTTCCCGTCATCCGTATGCTTGAAAAAAGCGGCGAAGAGTCGGATGGTGTGAGCTCGCGACCGGTAGGGCTTGGCATCGGCGTATTCCACATACGGCTTTGTCTTGGCGAAAATTTCATTACCATGCACGAGCCGACCCTTGGATGGCACAAAACTAGGTGATACGACCCCTGCTTGATCCCCGCAACGTGCCAACTCATAGAACGCATGTGGCATGCCCAGTGCGTCGGCGAGTTCGCAAGCAAGTTTTTCTGCCCAATTCTCGCCGGTGTTCGGCCGCCCCTGCTTGAAAAGGGTGTGCCCAAATCGAACATCGGCGTACCAAAATTTTTCTTTAGTACCCAACTGCTCGAACAGTTCTGCCGCACCGAGCGGCACGTCAATGATGGGAAACATAAGTGCGCAAGAGCGAAAGAATAACTTGCTCGGAGCAAGCCGCGCCGGATGCGCTTCGTTCCGAAAACACAAAAGCCGTTCCGAATTTCACATTCTGGAACGGCTTCCTATGCCTAACTACTTGATATTGCTGAATTTTCTGGGGTGGCTGATGGGACTCGAACCCACGACGACAGGAATCACAATCCTGGACTCTACCAACTGAGCTACAGCCACCACTAACATCCGCTTGACTTGCTCTAAAAACCTGTCTCGCCGACGAAGAAACGAGATTATAGGGACTAGATGGTGGTTTGCCTAGTCCTTTATTCAAAAATTTCGATGGGCTCGCGCAGATGCTGTCTTGCTTCGTCGAAGATGGTCAGATCGCGGGCCGCAAGTCGCTTGCTGTCGGACAAAACTCGACGCCAACCACGCGCACCCGCTTCGCCGCGATACAGCCCAAGCGCATGGCGCATGATCGCGCCGAGATAGGTGCCGCGCGCCATTTCGGTCGCGCAATACTCGATCAGTTTCGCTTCGACCTGCTCGCGCGTCAGAGGCGCCTGCGCGGAGCCATAGAAGCGCGCGTCGACATCGGCGAGCAGGTAGGGGTTGTGATACGCCTCGCGCCCGAGCATCACGCCGTCGACGTGCTGAAGATGCGCGTCGACTTCGTCGAGCGTCTTGATACCGCCATTGATGATGATTTCCAGCTGCGGAAAATCGCGCTTCAACTGATACGCGTAGTCGTACTTGAGCGGCGGAATCTCGCGATTTTCCTTCGGGCTCAGGCCCTTCAGTATCGCGTTGCGCGCATGAACGATAAAGACCTCACAGCCGGCTTGCGCGATCGTGCCGACAAAATCGCGGACGAAGCCGTATTCCTCGACCGTATCGACGCCGATGCGGTGCTTGACCGTGACTGGCACCGATACGACGTCGCGCATCGCCTTCACGCAATCGGCGACGAGTTGCGGCTCGTTCATCAGGCATGCGCCGAACGCGCCGCGTTGCACGCGCTCGGATGGGCAGCCGCAATTCAAATTGATTTCGTCATAGCCCCATTGCTCGCCGAGCTTGGCCGAACGCGCGAGATCGTCGGGCTCGCTGCCGCCGAGTTGCAGCGCGACTGGCGCTTCGTCGGGCGTGAATGCGAGATGACGCGGCACGTCACCATGCAACAGCGCGCCGGTCGTCACCATCTCCGTGTAAAGCCAGGTATGGCGCGAAATCATTCGATGCAGCGAGCGGCAATGGCGATCCGTCCAATCCATCATCGGTGCAACGGACACGCGGCGGGGGCTGGGAGTGCGAGGTAAAGACATGGAGCGGCCAGGCGGCTTGAATCAAAACGATAATTTTACCGCAAGGCCAGAAACCGCCGGGCGCTGGAGCCATATCACTGTCGCGACAGAGGCGGGCACCGGTTCGTCAATGCGTCAATGCCTTAGTGTCCATGTCCCCCCATCCCGCCACCACTGCTCCACGAGCTGCCGCCGCCGTGCATGCCGCCGTATCCGCCACCGTGCCATCCGCCGTCCCCGCCATGCCATCCGCCGTGCCCGCCGTGCCCGCCACCGCCATGCCATCCGCCGCGCCCGTGCCAATACCCATGTCCGTAATAGCAGCACGACCCTCCGAAACCGCCATAGATACCAACCGAGCCGTACGCCGGTCCGTAGTAAGGCGGTCCATACGCGTAGGGATAGTAGGGTTGCGCATAGCCGTAGCCCGCTGGCGGCGCGACGACGCATCCAGTGATGCTCGCTGCCGCGGCCGCTAGCAGCGTCATCGATGCAATGAGCCTGGTCACGATTTTCTCCTTCACGTAAACCTCAGAAAAACCGCGCGCAACGGAGTTCAGCCGCGTTTGTGTCCGAGCGTTACCCGCGCCGGCGCGGCGGTGCGCGCTCGGGGCTTCGACCACGCGAGCCGTTGCCGCGACGCTCGACCGTTTCGCCAATCTTCTCGCGTATTACCGAGCGGCGTTGCGGTAACACTTCGTTAACGATCTGATACGTTACTGAAGGGCGTGGCTGCTAACTTCCATCGGACGATTCGTCGTTTAAGTCGGAAGCGATTCGCTTGCCCGCCCCGTTCGATCATCTGCTCGAAGGCGACGTGCTGTATCGCCAGGGCATGCGCGACAACGAGGCGGAATCGCTTGGCCCGCTCGCGCGCTTTGCCGACCAATACCCGTTCAACTTCATCAACGTCGGGCTCATTCATCTCGCGCTGCCGAACGCGCGCATCAATCATGGCCGCCGCTCGCCATTACATTCTGTCTATCGATTTTCTCGCGCATTTTTCACGACGTGTCGTTCGGCTGCCACCTCGGCGAGCTGGGCCGCTGTCAGCGCGCGTACGATGCGTTGATAACGCGCTGGCGGCGCGTTCTACCCGCGGGCGTGATGATCGAGATCGAGCACGAGGAGCTGGTCGACGCTTGCGAGGCGAACGGGCGTCGCATGCTCGCGCATTGCGGGCTCGAGTGAGACGAACGTTGCCTCGCATTTCGCGAGACGATGCGGAGTGTCAGTACCGCGAGTTCCGCACAGATGCGCCGACCGTTGTATCGAACGTCGATGCGGCGCTGGCAGCCGCGAGGCGAATTGCGTGAACCGCTATGGGAAGGTCTCGGTCCCGACCTGACGGCGGCCGACGCTCAACGCGCGATCACCGATACGTGATGCAGCCACGGGTACACGCCGGCAATGAACGCCGCGTAGATCGCGGCCATCGTCACGCCGGCGGCCGTGCCCCAAATGTCGCGCGAGGCGGCGCCCTGGCGAAAATGCACAGGCAGTCCGACCACGACGTAGCCGATCACGAAGAACAGGATGACCGCGCGCACCGGCGACAGATCGTGGCCGATGAATTCGAGCAACGCCGACAGGCTGAATTGCGACATGGACATGCAGGGAGTCACGAAGGCGGGGGGATCGCACGGCGCCGGAACACATCGAAATTGTTCAGCGAATGACGACTGATCCGCTTCACTCTCGACGTTTCACAGCGCGACGACCTATGCCGATTAAAGGCCACGCAAACGCGATCCGCAAGAAAAAACCTGTATGAATTTGTACTGTCCTACATTGCTTGCAGTTTGCCTGCGCCGCGACTTTCAGCCTGCCTGGCAACGCTTTCACGGCGACGCTCTCAACGCTCCAGGGGCTTCGGTTTGCGCAAGGGGTCGAGCAGCGGTTTCAAACCGTTGTGATCGATCTCGTGCATCAACGCGAGCAGACGGCCAATCTCGCCGGGCGGAAAGCCCTGGCTCGCGAACCAGTTCAGATAGTGGCCGGGCAGGTCGGCGATCACGCGGCCTTTATATTTCCCGTAGGGCATCACGCGCGTGACCAGCAATTCGAGGTGTTCGTGATTCATGGCAACGAGGTCATGATGAAACGCGCGTCGAGAGCGCAAAGCGCGCAACGCGCAAGCACCAGGCGGCGCGCTGCAACGCATGGCCCCGCATTCTAGCCTTGCTGCAGGTAATGCGCCGGCGTGATAACGTCTGCGCTTTCCGTTCACCTCTTCAACAGGACAAGTTAGATGGAATACCGCAGACTCGGCGACTCCGACGTGCAGGTTAGCCTGATTGGTCTCGGCACGATGACGTGGGGCGAGCAGAACACCGAGCAGGAAGCGCACGCGCAGATCGACTACGCGCTCGATCACGGCGTGAACCTGATCGACACCGCGGAAATGTATCCGGTGCCGCCGCGCGCCGAAACGCAAGGCTCGACGGAGCGCTACATCGGCACGTGGCTCGCGCAGCACAAGAGCGCGCGCGAGAAGATCGTGCTCGCCACCAAGATCGCGGGCCCCGCGCGTCAGCCGCACAATCCGCGTCATATTCGCGGCGAGGGCAACCAGTTCGATCGCAAGAACCTGACCGAGGCGCTCAACGGCAGCCTCGAACGTCTGCAAACGGACTACGTCGATCTGTATCAGCTGCACTGGCCCGATCGCAGCACGATGACGTTCGGCCGTCCGTCGTATCCGTGGGTCGACGACGCGTACACGGTGCCGATCGAGGAAACGCTGACGGTACTCGCCGAATTCGTGAAGGCTGGCAAGGTGCGCCATATCGGCGTGTCGAACGAAACGCCGTGGGGCGTCGCGCAGTTTCTGCGCGCGGCCGAAAGACTCGGCTTGCCGCGCATCGTCAGCATCCAGAATCCGTACAGCCTGTTGAACCGCACGTACGAAGTGGGTCTGTCCGAGTACGCGCATCGCGACAACATCGGTCTGCTCGCGTATTCACCGCTCGCGTTCGGCTGGCTGTCGGGCAAGTACGAAGGCGGCGCGCGTCCTGCCGGCGCGCGCATCACGCTGTTCGAGCGCTTCCAGCGCTATAGCAAGCCGCAAGCCGTGCAGGCGACCACGCGTTACGTCGAGCTCGCGAAGCACCACGGCATGACCCCCGCGCAATTCGCGCTCGCGTTCGTCAATAGCCGGCCATTCGTGACCAGCAATCTGATCGGCGCGACCTCGCTCGAACAATTGAAGGAAAACATCGCCAGCGCGGACGTGAAGCTGTCGCCGGAAGTGCTGGCGGAAATCGACAGGCTGCACGAGCTGCAGCCGAATCCGGCGCCTTGATGTCGAGGTAAGCGCGACGCGCTTGCCGCGGTGGCCCCGGTCGATTGCCGGGGCGGCCGCAAGGCGCAGCGAATCACTCGGCGTCGGCCGAACTCAACCCGCGGCCTTTGCCGTATCCACCGTCTCGCGCTTCGCCGCAAGCGGCGAGTTCTCGCCGAGATCCCAGAACAGTCCCGCCATCATCTGCAGGCCCTCGCGCACCACCGGAGCCAGAAGGTGCTCGTTCGGCGCATGCTGCGAGCAGGCCGGATAAGAATGCGGCACCCAGATCGTCGGCAGACCGAGCGTGTCGGCGAATACCTCGTTCGGCAGCGTGCCGCCGAGATTCGGCAGCAGCGCGGTCTTCTTGCCGGTGGTCGCTTCGAGCGACGCGATCGCCCACGTGACCCACGGATCGTCGGGATCCAGCCGCGTGGCTGGCGCGCCGCGTTCGACGTCGATTTCGACCAGCTGAAAACCGTGCGCATCGAGATGCGCGCGCAGATGCTCGCCGAGGTTTTCCCAATCGGTGCCGACCACGAAACGCAACTGGCAGACCGCGAACGCCGACGGCGGAATCGCGTTGACCGGGTTCTCCGGATTGCCCGCCTTGAAGGCCAGCACTTCGAAGCTGTTCCAGCCGAACACGCGCTCGGGCGCGGAAAGACCCGGCTCGCCCCAGTTGTCATCGACGGTGGGGTCGCCCGGACCGTTGCCCACCGTGATGTCGGCAAGTGCGCGGCGCACGGTCTCGGGGATCGGCGGCGGACGCAGGCCGTCGACTGCGATCACGCCGCGCGCATCGACGAGACTCGCGAGCGCGTTGGCGAGCACCGTCGCCGGATTGCGCAGCAAGCCGCCCCAGTTGCCCGAGTGATGCGCGCCGTCGCGCAGGTTCAGCGACAGCCTGAAATTGACCGCGCCGCGCGAGCCGAGAAACACGGTCGGACGACGCGCTGCGAGACGCGGACCGTCGGAGGCGATCAGCACGTCGGCGGCGAGTTCGTCGCGATGCGCACGGCAGATCGCGTCGAGCCCCGGCGAGCCGGTTTCCTCACCCATCTCGATCAACAGCTTCGTGTTGAAGCCGAGTTTGCCGTCGCGCGCGGCGAGCGTGCTCGCGAGCGCGGCGAGGTTGATCGAGTGCTGGCCTTTGTTGTCGGCGGTGCCGCGACCGAACCAGCGCTCGCCTTCCACGGTCACCGCCCACGGCGTCAGCGGCGCGCGCCACTGGCTGTCGTAGCCGCGCACGACGTCGCCGTGGCCGTAGATCAGCACGGTCGGCAGATGATCGCCTTCGTGACGGTTGGCGATCAGGAACGGACCGAAGCCATCGACCGGGTTATCGACGATGCGCGTGCTGAAGCCGAGGCGCTCCGCTTCGGGCTGGATTTCGTCGGTCAGATAGGACAGCAGCAGTGCGCCGCGATCGCTTTCCTGGCTTTCGGTGCGAAAACCGACGCGACGGTTCAGATCGGCGAGAAAAGCGCCGGATTCGAAGTGCCGGGTGGCAAGCTCGATGGCCTGGTTGCGGCTCATGTCGATGTCTCCGATGCGGGGGATGGGTGAAGGGGCGGAGGGCCGCGAGGCTCGATGGCTCGATGCTCGGCGCGGCGTTCAGGCGAATCGTCTGCAACGTGATTGCGACCGATTCTAGAAGCGCGCCATTTTTGTCACAATGATCGTGTTTCGAAGCTTGCCTTGCCGGAAAAGCAAAGCGTCGCGCGTCGGCTTGAACCGCGGCACCCGCCCACCCATGGCACCGTTGCAACTGATTCGATCGAGGCGTCCAGGATGGCACGTTCACTGCATGGCATCGCGTTGCGTTATTTCGTCGAAGTCGCGCGCGGCGGCTCGCTGAGCGACGCGTCCGAGCGGCTGCACGTCGCGGTATCGGCGATCAGCCGGCAAATCGTGCGGCTCGAAAGCGAGCTCGGCGTGACGCTGTTCGAGCGGCGTCCGCGCGGCATGACGCTGTCCGAGGCCGGTGAGCGGCTGCTTGCGTACGCGCAACGCAGCCTGCTCGAAGCCGAGCACGTGATGAAAGAGATTAGCGGCCTCGCGAGCTTGCACGGCAGCCGGATCAAGATCGCGACCGCCGAGGGTTTTGCGGTCGACTTCCTGCCCACCGCGATTGCGGATTTCCGCGCCGAGCGCCCCGGCATCGATTTCACGCTGACCGTGATGTCGCCGGCCGACGCCACTCGCCACGTGCGCGACGGTGACGTCGATATCGCGCTGTCGTTCAGCCTCGCGCCGGAGAAGGGCGTGAAGGTCGAGCACACCGAACGCGCGCCGGTGTTCGTGCTGCTGCGCGCCGATCATCCCCTTGCGGCGCGCGCGAAACTGTCGCTCGCCGAGGTGAGTCGCTATCCGCTCGTGTTGTCGGAGACGGGCACCACGATTCGCCAGTTGATCGACATCACGTGCGCGCTCGAAGGCATCCTCCTCGAGCCGGACCTGATCTGCAACAACAGCGGCGCGAGTTATCGCTACGCGCAGCGGTCCGGAGCGATCATGTTCACGGGGCTGCTGTCGGTGCGCGACCGCTATGCCGACGACGGCTTCGTCGTGATTCCGCTCACCGACCCGCAGATGCGCCAGCGCAGCATCCAGGTGCAGACGATGGCGGGGCGCGAGTTGCCCCCGTCGGTGCGCACGTTTCGCGACCATCTGATCGCGCGGATCGCGGATGCGAAGCCGGCTGGGGCGCAGGCGTCGAAGCTCGCCGGTGGACGCGGTAAACGTACGCCGCGGCGCCCGCGAGCCGATGCATGAAATGCGACACGTGCCGCGCACTAAGCGGCAAATGTTCTCCCGGAATCCGAATCACGACCTAAACTGTGGTGGACGGCAAGGACGGCCCTGAGAAAACGACCCTGATGGTGCGCGCCACGATCAGGGCAAACGCGGAACAATGACAGTCGAACCGCGGACCTGCCGCCCAGCCCGCGATGCTGCAATGCACACAAGCGGCAATAGATGGACCCAAATAGAAACGCGGCGCGTCGTCCCGATGGCGCGTTGCCCACGACAGAGCGATAGGACCAACACAGCCATGGCGCAACAGAAAACCAATCCAAAACTCGAGCAGGCTCTCACGCGCGGTGATCTCGCGATCCGTCAGGCGAACTCGGCGCGGGCGACCGCGTTGTTGCGTGCGCTCGCCAAGATGATCGTCGATGCGTCGGCGACCATCGGCGTGGAAGCCTTCACGCTGATTCACGACGGCGACAAGATCTACGATCCCGCCGATGGTCTATGGCCACAGGCGCTGCTGATTTCGCTCGACGGTCCGGTCGAGGACGCCGATCCCGACGAATTGCGCACGGTGCGGCTGATCGCGGATGATCCGGTCACCGTGTTCCGGGTGGAATGGCAGCGCGCCGATGGCAAGATCGGGCGTCACGAGGGCGGCCCGTTCGCGACGGTCGCGTTCATCTCCGACGTCGACATTCCGTGGACCGATGACGAGGACTGAGCGCGCACAACGATAGCAAACACGCCGTGCGACGACCGACGCGGCGTCGTCTTGCGCGGGTGCAGGCGCAACGCGCCGCCCGCGCGTTCGGCTTACTTCATCATGCGACGCCGAAGCAGGATCGCCGACACGATGAAGCCGCCGATCGCATAAGCGGCCAGCACGCTCACATGGAGCGCCGCGTGCTCCATCGGCCGACCGAGCATCGCCGGGCGCATCAGGTCGACCGCATTGGCGAGCGGCAGTGCGGCAGTCACCGCTTGCGCGGCGCCGGGCAGTTGCGAGATCGGAAAGAACACGCCGGAGAGCAGCAGCATCGGCGTGAGCACGAGCGTCTGATAGAACATGAAAAAGTCGTATGACGGCGCGAGCGCCGTCACGATCATCGCGAGGCTCGCGAACGCGAGACCGGCCAGCACGATGACCGGCAGCGCGAGCAGCATCGACGGAAAACTCGCATAGCCGAGCGCGCCCGCCACCAGCATGATCGCCACACCCGACAACACCGATTTGCTGGCGGCCCACACCACCTCGCCGAGCACGATATCGCCGAGCGTGAGCGGCGTATGCATGATCGCTTCCCACGTGCGCTGCACGTGCATGCGCGAAAAGCCCGAATACATCGACTCGAAGCTCGCCGACATCATCACGCTCGACGGCACCGTGCCCGCCGCGAGGAACGAGATATACGACACGCCGTCGACGTGCCCGACCATCAGCCCGAGCCCGAGGCCGAGACCGAACAGATAGATCATCGGATCGGCGAAGTTGCCGAACATCGACGCGATCGCGAGCTTTTTCCACACCAGGTAATTGCGGCGCCACACCGCGATCCAGTTCGTGGCATTGGCGGGGAAGGCACCGAACGGTTCTTGCGCCGATGGCGTGCCGTCGTGGGTTTCGTAAGTACGTGCGTCCATCAAGTGTCTCGCTATGGATTCAGTCCTGCATTTCGCGACCGGTGAGCCGCAGAAACACATCCTCGAGATTCGCCGGCCGATGCAGATAGCGCAAATCGGCGCGCTGCTTGAGGCGCATATGCACGGGCTGCGCGTCGTTCACGTAACAGAACAGCGTCTCGCCGCTGATCTCGGTGCGCTCGGCGAGCGGCGCGAGTTCGTCGCGCAACGCAAACGGATCGGGGCCGTAGATCTCGATCACGTCGCAGCCGATTTCGGACTCGATCAACTCGCGCGGCGCGCCTTCGGCGATCTTGCGGCCTTCCTCGATCACGCACAGTCGATGACAGAGCCGTTCGGCTTCTTCCATGAAGTGCGTGGTCAGCAGAATGGTCTTGCCGCGCGCGAGCAGCGAGCGCAGCCGCTCCCAGATCAGATGGCGCGCTTGCGGATCGAGACCGGTGGTCGGCTCGTCCATGATCAGCACGTCGGGATCGTTGATCAGCGCGCGCGCGAGCGTGAGGCGCCGCTTCATGCCGCCCGACAGTTCGCTCACGCGCGCGTCCGCCTTGTTCTCGAGGCGAGCGAATTCGAGCAGACCCGGCACCGCCGCGCGACACTGCGCGGCGCTCAGACCGAAGTAGCGACCGAATACGAGCAGATTTTCGCGCACCGTGAAATCGGGATCGAGGTTGTCGAACTGCGGCACCACGCCGACGCGCGAGCGCGCGAGGCGCGCGCGGCCCGGGATCGGCTCGTCGCACAGCCGGATCGCGCCGGCGTCGGGCGCCGCAATGCCGAGCAGCATGCGCAATGTCGTGGTCTTACCGGCGCCGTTGGGGCCGAGCAGCCCGAAGCATTCGCCGGTGTTCACATGAAACGACAATCCGTCGACGACCGTTTTTTCGCCGTAGCTTTTCCTGACCTGATGGAATTCGATGGGGGCGGTGGGCATGGCTCGAGCAAGGCTCCGGAAAAAGACACAACGTACGCGCAAGACACAACATACCTGCGATGCACGCATTGCGCACGCGAAGCCGCTTACTCCAGGTATCGGATCGCTGATGCGAGCGGGTGTCCGGGAACGCGTCATGCGTGGTGTGCGATGCGCTCGTCGGTGTCGATTGGCGCCGCTGATTGGCGGTGGCACGACTGGCACGTCAACCGGCCCGCAGTGTGTCGACGCAGCGTTCGCAAACGAAGTTTTGCATTGCGGCATACGCGTGCAAACGCTGCGTCGGGTCGCCCAACGCTTGTGCAGACTGGATCGGCATGCACCGAGTATGCACTTAGCGTTTTCCATCCCTTGCAAGCCGAATTGCGGCGCACCATGATTGATTCAGACCGCGCTTTCCGCGCGAATGGAGAAAACAGATGGCGAGCTACCAGAAAATCCTGTTGTGCTACGACGGCTCGCGCGAAGGCCGGAAAGCCCTGCGTTGCGGTGCCGATCTGGCGTTGGAACTGAAGGCAGAAACGCATCTGCTGTCGGTCGTCGACATGCGTTCGAGCATCGCGCAGAGCGCGGGCCTGTTGACGGACGTCGCGTGCAGCAGCTTCGAAAAAACGGCCCGCGAGATTCTGCAGGAGGGCGTGAACTGGCTGACCGAGCGAGGCGTGAGCGCGCAAGGGCATTTCGCATTCGGTCATCCGATCGACGAGATCGCCAATCTTGCCAACGAGTTGCAGGTCGACCTCGTGGTGGTGGGTCATCGCTGCCGGACTGGTTTGTCACGGTGGTGGATGGGGGCGGGCAACACGCCGCTGCTCGACCGCGTGTCGTGCAGCATTCTGGTGGCGTGCTCGTCCGCGCAGGAGCAGCAGCAGGCGGCTGCGGCGTAATGGGCTAGTGAGGGACGCGAAGCCGCGCGCCCCGTCATCGAGCCCAGATTTGAATAGACCCTGTCGCGTGGCCGGCCCCGATGGCCAGCCACGCATCCCATCCGGCCAGGCTTCGATCTCACTCGTTCAGATTGATCGCCGCGAGCTTCCACGTGACCAGACCTTCGCGACGAAAGATTGCCGAATAGTTCGCGTTACCTTCGCCACGCCGGTACGTGACGACAAACTCGTTGAGACTGCGATAGCCGGCCGTGCTTTGACGCCCGGGCGGCGGTGCGCTGGCCTGCGTGGTGGTGTCGCCCGCGGCTGGTGCGGCCGGCGCTTCGCCGCCCGCGGCTGGCGGCGCGGACGGTTGCTCGCCCGGCGTGCCACGCGGCGGCATGCCGTTCAGCAGCGCCGCGACGCCGTCGGGTGTCGCATAGGCATCGACGAGCGGGCCGATCAGCGTCACGCCGATCACCGCGCCGATCGTGGCCATCTTGTTGCCGGCATCCGCCTCGAGCCGGCGTGTCAGCATGGCGCCCACCTGTTGCTTCAGGCTATCGCGTAGCGCGGGAAAGTCCACGTACTGATTGACGGTTTGCACGTCACGCGCATCGGCGGCGCGTTTGAGATTGTTCACCGCGAGATACGGTGACGCATAAATAAAGCCCAGCGCGGCAATCACGATCACCACGATCAGCGTGATCAGCAGCGGCCGGGTGGCGCTGCCCTGTATGCGTTTCCGAATTGTCATCGAATGGGACTCCACGTCAGTGATGATCTAACGTCGAGCACGGCGAGGTCGGAACGATCCCATCCCACACGAATCTCTGAACATCCGAAGTGCTTGTTGCATGCGTACTCAGGATTCGCTCAGGCTTCGAACACCGCGCCGTGCACGTTGGCTTCGTCGGCTATGCAGCGATCGATCATACGGCATACGGCGTCGACCGTGCCGACCATGATCAGTCGCGACGGTCCATGATAGACCCGCACCGGCGCGCGACGCGCGGGCTCAACGATGTTCAGCGCCGAATTCAGCGACACGCGCGCGAACGCCGGCAACGACGACGGCAGACCGGAAGCTTCGGCAACCGCGTCGAACAGCGACGGCGTGCGCGCAGCGGGCGCCTCGATTAGCGCGCAGGGCGTGAGCTTGCGCAGATGGCGCAGACGGCCGAACTGGCGAAAGGGCAACAGGCGGGCAAGGCGTTCCATGAGTCTCTCCAGGCGATTCGGCGTAGATGCGGGCATAGATGCAGGCGTAAATGCGGCTTGGGTCGGACAAACCGGCGCAAGCGTTCTGGCGACAGCGACAGATCAGAACTCGCTGGGGCGGATCAGCCCGACCGCGATCCCTTCGAGCGCGAAATCGGCGCTGCCGGTTTCCACGAAGATGTTGTCGTAATCGGGGTTTTCGGCGATCAGTTCGATGCCGTTCGGCCGGCGCTTCAGACGCTTGACCGTCACGTCGTCGCCAAGCCGCGCAATGATGATCTGGCCGTCCTTCGCTTCGGTGCGCTTTTGCACCGCGAGCAGGTCGCCGTCGAGAATGCCCGCGTCGCGCATCGACAGGCCGCGCACCTTCAGCAGGTAGTCGGGCTTGCTCGAGAACAGCGCCGGGTCACACGCGTAGTGCTGCGAGATATGTTCCTGCGCGAGGATCGGGCTACCCGCCGCGACCCGGCCGATCAGCGGCAACGACAACTGCATCAGGCCCGCATGCGGCAGGGTGAACTGATACGGCGCGTCCTCCTGCCCGGACAGCAGGCGGATGCCGCGCGACGCGCCGGCCGCGAGTTCGATCACGCCCTTGCGCGCCAGCGCGCGCAGATGCTCTTCCGCGGAATTGGCCGAGCTGAACCCGAGTTCGGCGGCAATTTCCGCGCGAGTGGGCGGAAAGCCGGTGCGTTCGATCGCGCGGCGGATCAGATCGAAAACCTGCTGCTGTCGTGCGGTGAGTTTTGTCATGGCCACTGTATGTATGAACAGGTGACTGTATTTTTATACAGTATTCGGCGCATTTCAAGCTTTACTTTAAGTTCGTCCCAAGGGTCGCGCTGGGGCGTCGTTTATCGGCGACATGACGGCGTTGTCGGCGTCCCAGCAGCCGGCGCATCTGTCGTTACCACTTTTGAGTATTAAAAAATGAAGAAACATTATTTTTAATAATGAAAGCGCTTCGATAGACTGGCCTCCGGTTGGCGCTCATGTGCACGTGGCCGCGACGCAGAACAACACCAGACGCTCATCAGCGGACCATCACGCGGAGAAAAATTGAAATGAACCATCGGCATATGGGGCTTGCGGCTCGAACCGGAAAACTGATCGCGGCGCTCGCCGTCGGCGCCGCGGGTGCGTTCGGCATGTTGGGCGCGAGCGGCGTCGCGCACGCCGACACCACGCTGTTAAACGTGTCCTACGATCCGACGCGCGAGCTGTATCAGGACATCAATCAGGCATTCGGCAAGGAATGGAAGGCCAGGACCGGCGAAGCCGTCACCTTCAAGCAGTCGCACGGCGGCTCGGGCGCGCAGGCTCGCTCGGTGCTCGACGGACTGCAGGCCGACGTCGTGACGCTTGCGCTCGCCTATGACATCGACGCGCTCGCGAACAAGGGGCTCGTCGACAGGAACTGGCAAAAGCGTCTGCCGGACAACGCATCGCCGTACACGTCGACGATCGTGTTTCTGGTGCGCAAGGGCAACCCGAAGCACATCAAGGATTGGGACGATCTGGTGAAGCCGGGCGTGTCAATCGTGACGCCGAATCCGAAGACCTCGGGCGGCGCGCGCTGGAACTACCTGGCCGCGTGGGCGTACGCCGAGCATCAACCGGGCGGCAACGACCAGAAGGCCAGGGAGTTCGTCGGCAAGCTGTACAGGAACGCCGGCGTGCTCGATTCGGGCGCGCGCGGCGCGACCACGAGCTTCGTGCAGCGCGGTATCGGCGACGTGCTGATCGCGTGGGAAAACGAGGCGTTCCTGGCGCTGAAGGAGTTTGGTCCGGACAAGTTCGAGATCGTGGTGCCGTCGGTGAGCATTCTGGCCGAGCCGCCGGTCGCGGTGGTCGACAAGGTCGTCGACAAACACGGCACGCGCAAGCTGGCCGAGGCGTATCTGAACTTCCTGTATAGCGAGCAAGGTCAGGAGATCGCCGCGCGCAATTTCTATCGTCCGCGTTCCAGCAAGGTGCCCGCCGATCTGACCGCGAAGTTTCCGAAGCTGAAGCTGTACACGATCGACGATTCGTTCGGCGGTTGGACCAACGCGCAGAAGACCCATTTCGCGGACGGCGGCGTGTTCGATTCGATTTATCAGCCGCAGTAAGAACCACCGCCTGAATCACAGCCAGGGGAAAAAGGCGCGCCCAATGGGCGCGCTCGGCTAACCGGGGTCCGGTGGCCAGCAGTGCGGCGGTACCGCAGTACGGCAGCACGGCAAAACGAACAACCGCGCGAGCATCAACCACGAACGAGTATCCAGCATGACCACGTTGACCTTCCGCAAGCCGAGCGCATTGCCCGGTTTTGGCCTGACACTCGGCATCACGGTGGCTTATCTGAGCCTCGTGGTGCTGATTCCATTGGCGGCGACCTTTCTGAAAACCGCGACGCTCGACTGGGATCAGTTCGTGCGCGCGGTCACGTCGCCGCGTGTGCTCGCGTCGTATCGGCTGACGTTTTTCTCGGCGCTAGGCGGCGCGCTGATCAACGCGGTGTTCGGCTTTCTCGTCGCGTGGGTGCTGGTGCGCTACACGTTTCCGTTCAAGCGTATCGTCGATGCCGTCGTCGATCTGCCGTTCGCGTTGCCCACCTCGGTGGCGGGCATTTCGCTCGCGGCCGTGTATGCGGGCAACGGCTGGATCGGCCAGTTCCTCGCGCCGCTCGGCATCAAGATCGCGTTCACGCCGGCGGGCGTGCTGGTCGCGCTGACGTTCATCGGCCTGCCGTTCGTCGTGCGCACCGTGCAACCGGTGCTCGAGGAGTTCGAGCGCGAGCAGGAGGAGGCGGCCGCGTGTCTCGGCGCGTCGCGCTGGCTCACGTTTCGTCGCGTCGTGCTGCCGGCCGTGTTGCCGGCGCTGCTGACCGGCTTCGCACTCGCGTTTGCGCGCGCGCTCGGCGAATACGGCTCGGTCATCTTCATCGCCGGCAATGTGCCGATGAAGTCGGAGATCACGTCGCTCCTGATCATCACGAAGCTCGAGCAATACGACTATGCGGGCGCGACGGCGCTCGCGGTCGTGATGCTGGTCGTGTCGTTCCTGATGCTGCTGTCGATCAACACGCTGCAGTGGTATCTGCAGCGGCGCACGAGCCGCGGCAAGACGGGATCAACGCCAGTGGCCACGAGCGTCGCCGCTATTGGTGGAGGTGTGCAATGAGCCGCGTTCCGACCCACCCCGCGAGCGTGGCGCGTCGCCCCGATCCGGTCAGCGAGCCGGCGCTCGTGCGCTGGCTGCTGATCGGCCTCGCACTGCTGTTTCTCGCGCTGTTTCTGGCCGTGCCGCTCGCCGCGGTGTTCTACCAGGCGCTGAACAAGGGGCTGCGTTTTTACTTCGAAGCGCTCGCCGATCCGGATGCGCTGTCGGCGATCAAACTGACGCTGCTCACCGCGGCGATCGCAGTGCCGCTGAACCTCGTGTTCGGCCTTGCGGCGTCGTGGTGTATCGCGAAGTTCGAATTCCGCGGCAAGGCGCTGCTGACCACGTTGATCGATCTGCCGTTTTCGGTGTCGCCGGTGATCTCCGGTCTGATCTACGTGCTGATGTTCGGCGCGCAGGGCTGGTTCGGCCCGTGGCTCGAAGATCACAACGTGCAGATCATCTTCGCGGTGCCGGGCATCGTGCTCGCGACGATCTTCGTCACGTTCCCGTTCGTCGCGCGCGAGCTGATTCCGCTGATGCAGGCGCAGGGCAACGACGAGGAAGAAGCCGCGCACGTGCTCGGCGCATCGGGCTGGCAGACGTTCCGTCGCGTCACGCTGCCGAACGTCAAGTGGGGTCTGCTGTACGGCGTGATTCTGTGCAATGCGCGCGCAATGGGCGAGTTCGGCGCGGTGTCGGTCGTGTCGGGCCATATTCGCGGGCAGACCGACACGATGCCGCTGCACGTCGAAATCCTCTACAACGAGTACAACTTCTCGGCCGCGTTCGCCGTGGCCTCGCTGCTCGCGCTGCTGGCGCTGGTCACGCTGGGGCTCAAGCTGCTGGCCGAGCGTCATATGTCGGCGGAACTGGCGGCGGCGCGCGAAGTGCCTGCGTATGCGGGGCCCGTGTCGCCGTCCGGCGCTTCGCAGGCCAATAGCGCGCAGTCCGCTTCTCATTCGGTTTTCGTCAACGCCACGCCTGCGTCGCAGCGACATCCGCTCAAGCAAGGAGAGCTGTAAATGGGTATCACCGTTCGTAACCTGCAAAAGCGCTTCGGCGATTTCGTCGCGCTCGACAACGTGTCGCTCGACTTTCCGCCGGGCGAACTCGTCGCGCTGCTCGGGCCGTCGGGTTGCGGCAAGACGACGTTGCTGCGTGTGATCGCCGGCCTCGAATACGCGGACGGCGGCCGGGTCGAGCTGCAAGGCCAGGATGTCGCGGCGCTCGGCGCGCGTGAGCGCGAGGTGGGTTTCGTGTTCCAGCACTACGCGCTGTTCCGGCATATGACGGTGTTCGAAAACGTCGCGTTCGGGCTGCGCGTGAAGCCGCGCAAGGAGCGTCCGTCGGAGAAGGTGATTCGTGAGAAGGTGCATGAGTTGCTGAAGCTCGTGCAGCTCGACTGGCTCGCGCAGCGCTATCCGTCGGAGCTGTCCGGCGGCCAGCGCCAGCGCATCGCGCTCGCACGTGCGTTGGCCGTGGAGCCGAAGGTGCTGTTGCTCGACGAGCCGTTCGGCGCGCTCGACGCGAAGGTGCGCAAGGAACTGCGCAGCTGGTTGCGTCGCCTGCACGACGATCTGCATATTTCGACGATCTTCGTCACGCACGATCAGGAAGAAGCGCTCGAAGTGGCGGACCGCATCGTCGTGCTCAATCGCGGGCATGTCGAGCAGGTCGGCAGCCCACAGGAGGTGTACGACCATCCGCAGACGCCGTTCGTCTACGAGTTTCTCGGCGCGGCGAACCGTCTGCACGGCAGCGTCGATGCGCAAGGCTTCGTCGTCGATGGCGCGGCGCTGCCGGTCGCGATCGCGGCGGGTTTTAGGGGCCCGGCGTTCGCCTATGTGCGGCCGCACGATCTGCAGTTGTATCCGCAGGCGGCGGGGCATCGCGAGGGCATTGTCGTCGACGTGCGGCGCGTGGTGACGCTCGGCGGTTCGGTGCGCGTCGAGCTCGCCGGTCGCGAGGGCAATCTGCTCGAAGCCGAACTCGATCGCGAAACGTGGCGTGATCTGCAACTCGCGGTCGGCGACGGCGTGACCGCGGTGCCGCGCGCGCTGCGGGTGTTTCCTGCGCAGTGAGACGGCGCCGCCGCTGTGCGGCGCTGTGGACAGGAGAGAACGTATCAGCCGTATCGCGTGGATCGCCTGGCATGTGCGGCTCCAATAACTCAACTCTGGCAGAACCGGAGACACAACGATGAATTTCCAGCAATTGCGCTTCGTGCGCGAAGCCGTGCGGCAGAACATGAACCTGACCGAAGTGGCGAACGTGCTCTACACGTCGCAGTCGGGCGTATCGAAGCAGATCAAGGATCTCGAGGACGAACTCGGGGTCGACATCTTCATCCGCCGCGGCAAGCGTCTGACCGGGCTCACCGAACCGGGCAAGGCCGTGCATCAGTTGATCGAGCGGATGCTGCTCGATGCGGAGAATCTGCGCCGCGTCGCGCGTCAGTACGCGGATCAGGACAGCGGCCACCTCGTCGTCGCGACCACCCACACGCAGGCACGCTACGCATTGCCGAAGGTGATTCGGCAGTTCACGTCGGTGTTCCCGAAAGTGCATCTGGCGCTGCGCCAGGGCAGCCCGCAGCAGATCGCGCAGATGATCATCAACGGCGAGGCGGATATCGGCATCTCGACCGAGGCGCTCGACCGTTTTCCCGACATCGTCACGTTCCCGTGCTATTCGTGGCATCACGTCGTGGTGGTGCCGAAGGATCATCCGCTCGTCGGCCGAGCGAATCTGACGCTCGACGAGATCGCCGAATTCCCGATCGTCACCTACGACCAGGACTTCACCGGCCGCTCGCATATCGATCAGGCGTTCGCGAAAGCGGGTGCGTTGCCCGACGTCGTGCTGACCGCGATCGACGCCGACGTGATCAAGACCTACGTCGAACTCGGCATGGGCATCGGCGTGGTCGCGGCAATGGCCTACGACCCGAAGCGCGACAGCGAACTCGTCGCGCTCGACACGCAGCATCTGTTCGAGGCGAGCACGACGCGTGTCGGCTTGCGCAAGGGCGCGTTCCTGCGCGCGTACGCCTATCGGTTGATCGAGATGTTCGCGCCGCAGTTGAGCGAGGCGGACATCGCGGCGCAGTTGCGCGAGGCGGCTTAGGGCTGCGAGCAGCTTAGGGTGGGACTTGCACCCGTCGTCAATACGTGTGGTGATGAGTGCAATTGGGCACCGCATGAGATTTAAGCCCGCTCGCGCGTTGCGCACGCTCGCGCAAGCCGAACCGGCGTCCGGTCTTCCACGCATGGCGACGCGAAGCGCATCGCTTACAATCGCCGCCATGAATACCTCGACTTCTCCCTCTCTCCCGATTTCCCCCGGCCATAGCACCGCGCCGACGCTGCCGCGCATCGCGGTGCTCGCGACCGGCGGCACGATCGCCGGCGCGGCCCCGGATGCGGCCAATACGTCGGGCTATCAGGCGGGCGTCGTCGGCGTCGATCAACTGCTCGCGGCGGTGCCGGCGTTGTCTACGGTCGCGCGAATCGCGCCCGAGCAGATCGCCAGCGTCGACAGCAAGGACATGTCGCTGCCGCTGTGGACCACACTCGCACAACGCATCAACACGCTGCTCGCGACGGACGACGTAGACGGCGTGGTGGTCACGCACGGCACCGATACACTCGAGGAAACCGCCTACCTGCTGCATCTGACCGTCAAGTCGGACAAGCCGGTCGTGCTGACTGCGGCGATGCGCCCAGCGTCGGCGCTCTCCGCCGACGGTCCGCTGAACCTGCTAAATGCGGTGACGGTCGCCGCGCACGCGGCGGCACGCGGGCAGGGCGTGCTGGTTGCGTTCAACAACCGGATTCACAGCGCGCGCGACGTCGTGAAAACGAGCACCTATGCGGTCGATGCGTTCCAGTCGCCCGAAATCGGCGCGCTCGGCTGGGTGCAGGATGGCCGCGTCGAGTTCCAGCGCGGCGTGGTGCGCGCGCATACGGTCGCGAGCGAATTCGCAATCGATGCGGCGTGGCCGCAGGTGGAGATCGTCACGAGCTATGCGGGCGTGTCGCGGATCGCCATCGATGCGCTGGTGGCCGCGGATGTGCGCGGCATCGTCGTGGCGGGAACGGGCAATGGCTCGATCCACCAGTCGTTGCAACAGGCACTGGCGGATGCCGCGTTGCGCGGCGTGGCGGTGGTGCGCTCGTCGCGCGTGGGTTCGGGGCATGTGATGCGCAACGGCGCGGCGGCCGACGATGCGCTCGGTTTCGTCAGCGCGGGTTCGCTGAATCCGTACAAGGCGAGGGTGCTGCTGATGCTGGCGCTGGCCGCGGGCCACACTGCGCCGGCGGCGTTGCAGAAGGTGTTCGATACGTATTGATTGGCGAATCCGACAGCCGGACACCCGACGACGACGTCTGACCGACCAAGGCTTCCCCGTCACCGACGGGTGCCGCTGCGGACCCCACTTGCCGCTCTCAGCCCAGAGCGGCGCGATTTGCCCGTTGCGCCGCGCCGGCAACCCAAGCTGCCGTGCAACGAACGGGCGCCCCACCTGTGTTCACCGTGAGCTCGCCGATGCCGAAGCGGCAACCGGCGGAATCAACGGCGAGCTGAACTGAAGAGGAAGCACGAAGACTTCAAGCCGCCTTCGCTTCTTCACTGTCCGGCGCCTGCGCGACCTCATGATTCGCCATGATTTCGAGCGCGCGCACCATCGCCGAGTGATCCCACGCCTTGCCGCCGTTCGCGGCGCAGACGCTGAACAGTTGCTGCGCGCTCGCGGTATGCGGCAGCGCGATGCCGAGCTTACGCGCGCCATCGAGCGCGAGATTCAAGTCCTTCTGATGCAACTCGATCCGGAAACCCGGATTGAACCTGCGCTTCGTCATGCGCTCGCCATGCACTTCGAGAATCCGCGACGACGCGAAGCCGCCCATCAGCGCGCGCCGCACCCGCTCTGGGTCGGCGCCCGAGCGCGACGCGAACAGCAGCGCTTCCGCGACCGCTTCGATGTTCAGCGCGACGATGATCTGGTTCGCGACCTTGCAGGTCTGACCCGCGCCGTTGTCGCCGATCAGCGAGATGTTCTTGCCCATCAGCTCGAACAACGGCTTGGCCAGCGCAAAGGCTTTCTCGGGACCGCCGACCATGATCGTCAGCGACGCATCCCGCGCGCCGATTTCGCCGCCCGACACCGGCGCATCGAGATAGTCGACGCCGAGCGCGTTGATCTTCTTCGCGAACGCCTGGGTGTCGAGCGGCGAGATCGAGCTCATGTCGATGACGAGCTTGCCTTTGGTGAGGCCAGCGGCGACGCCGTCGTCGGCGAACAGCACGTTGGCGACGTCCGGCGTGTCCGGCACCATGATGATGACGATCTCGGCGGCCTGCGCGACCGCGGTCGAACTGGCGACCACGCTGGTGCTCTTCGCGATGTCGTCCGGTACCGGATACGCGCCGTTCACGAACAGCGAGTGACCGCCCTTGATGAGGTTGCGCGCCATGTGCGCGCCCATGATGCCGAGTCCGATGAAGCCGATCTTTGCCATGTGTGTGAATCTCCAGGTTGATAGGGGGCGTGCGTTGAGGCTGCAGGGTTCCATCAGGAACCCCAAGGCGCCTCAAGCCGCCGCATGCGCCGCGCCGCGCGCCTGACCTGCCACGCTTTGCACCCAGCCGAGGCCGGCATCGGTCGTCGTGCGCGGCTTGTATTCGCAACCGACGTAGCCGTCGTAGCCGAGCGAGTCGAGCAGCGCGAACAGATACGGATAGTTGATCTCGCCGGTGCCCGGTTCGTGCCGCCCGGGGTTGTCCGCGAGCTGGATATGCGCGATCTGCGCGAGGTTCTTTTCGATCGTCGCCGCGAGTTCGCCTTCCATCCGCTGCATGTGATAGATGTCGTATTGCAGGAACAGATTGTCCGAGCCGACCTCGCGAATCACGTCGAGTCCATCGCGCGAACGGTTCAGCGCGAAGCCCGGAATGTCGTACGAGTTGCATGGCTCGACGAGCAGCCGGATGCCGGCCTTCTTGAGTTCGCGCGCGGCAAAGCGCAGGTTGTCGACGATCGTTGCGCGGGCGGTGTCGGCGTCGACGTTCGCGCCCGGAATGCCGACGAGGCAGTTCAGTTGCGGCACCTTCAGCGCGCTTGCGTATTCGATCGCGCGGCCCACGCCTTCCTGAAACTCGGCGACCCGATCGGGCAGGCACGCGATGCCGCGTTCGCCGGCTTCCCAGTTGCCGGCCGGCAGGTTGTGCAGCACCAGCTTGAGGCGGTTCTGTTGCAGACGTGCGCTCAATTCGGCGATCGAATACGGATAGGGAAACAGGAATTCGACGGCATGAAAGCCGGCGTTGGCCGCTGCCGCGAAACGGTCGAGGAACGGCACTTCGTTGAACAGCATCGTCAGGTTCGCTGCGAATTTAGGCATGGTGCTTTTGTCTCTCAGGTCGGTCAGGGAGTGGCGCGCCGGTCGTGATGAGGCGAGGGCGCGGAGCATGGGCTCCGCCCTCGCGCATCGAGCGCGCTGAATGCTGCGAATACCGCGAATACCGCGAAGACGCAACGCTCAATCGAGCAGGCTGATCGCCGTCGGCGCGTCCTCGCGCTTTTCCGCGAGTTCCTCGAACTCGTTGATCGCGTCGATCTCGGTGCCCATCGAGATGTTGGTCACGCGTTCGAGAATCACTTCGACGATCACCGGCACGTTGAACTCGGCGAGCATCGACTGCGCTTTTTGCAGCGCCGGCTTCAGCTCTTCCGGCTTGAACACGCGAATCGCCTTGCAGCCGAGACCTTCGGCGACGGCGACGTGATCGACGCCATAGCCGTTCATCTCCGGCGAGTTGATGTTCTCGAAGCCGAGCTGCACGCAGTAGTCCATTTCGAACGCGCGCTGCGCCTGGCGAATCAGTCCGAGGTACGAGTTGTTCACGACGACATGCACGTACGGCAGCTTGAATTGCGCGCCGGCCGCAAGCTCCTCGATCATGAACTGGAAGTCGTAGTCGCCGGACAGCGCGACGATCGGCCGTTGCGGGTCGGCCGCGCGCACGCCGAGCGCCGCCGGAATCGTCCAGCCGAGCGGGCCGGCCTGGCCGCAGTTGATCCAGTTGCGCGCCTTGTAGACGTGCAGGAATTGCGCGGCGGCGATCTGCGATAAACCGATCGTGCTTACGTAGCAGGTATCGCGGCCGAACACCTGGTTCATCTCTTCGTAGACGCGCTGCGGCTTCATCGGCACGTTGTCGAAGTGCGTCTTGCGCAGCATCGTGCGCTTGCGTTGCTGGCAATCGGCAACCCACGCGGCGCGATCCTTCAGCTTGCCCGCGGCCTTCCATTCGCTGGCCACTTCGACGAACAGTTCGAGCGCGGCCTTCGCGTCCGACACGATGCCGAGATCCGGGCCGAACACGCGGCCGATCTGCGTCGGTTCGATATCGACGTGCACGAACTTGCGCCCCTTCGTATAGACATCGACGCTGCCGGTGTGACGGTTGGCCCAGCGGTTGCCGATGCCGAGCACGAAGTCGGACGCGAGCATCGTCGCGTTGCCATAGCGATGCGAGGTCTGCAGACCGACCATGCCGGCCATCAGCGGATGGTCGTCGGGAATCGCGCCCCACGACATCAGCGTTGGGATCACCGGCACGCCGAGCGTTTCGGCGAACTTCACGAGCAGGTCTTCGGCCACGGCGTTCAGTACGCCGCCGCCCGACACGATCAACGGCTTGTCGGCATCGTTGAGCAGCGTGAGCGCGGCTTCGATCTGCTTGCGGGTCGCCTTCGGCTTGTAGACCGGCAGCGGTTCGTAAGTGTCGATGTCGAATTCGATTTCGGCGAGCTGCACGTCGATCGGCAGATCGACCAGCACCGGGCCCGGGCGGCCCGAGCGCATCAGATGGAACGCCTGCTGAAACACACGCGGCACCAGCGCCGGCTCGCGCACGGTCACGGCCCACTTGGTGACGGGCTTGGCGATCGATTCGATATCGACGGCCTGGAAGTCTTCCTTGTACAGACGCGCGCGCGGCGCCTGGCCTGTGATAGCCAGAATAGGAATCGAGTCGGCCTGCGCGGAGTACAAACCGGTGATCATGTCGGTGCCGGCGGGGCCCGAGGTGCCGATGCACACGCCGATGTTGCCCGGCTGCGCGCGGGTGTAGCCCTCGGCCATGTGCGATGCGCCCTCCACATGGCGCGCGAGCACGTGGCTGATGCCGCCGGCTTTGCGCATCGCCGAGTAGAACGGGTTGATCGCGGCGCCCGGCACGCCGAACGCGGTATCGATGCCTTCTTTTTCGAGCACCAGAACGGCGGCGTCGACGGCTCTCATTTTGGCCATGAATGTCTCCTCAAGGTCGGGGAATTACGTCGGTTGAGGGACACTGTAGGCCTGCGCCAAAGGTTTGATAAGATCAGTCCGGGTCGCTTATTCCGAAACAAAAAGTATGGAATGACGTGAAGCCCGGCGCACGGCCGGCATCAGCCCGGCAAGAGAGAGGTGGGAGACGAACATGGACCGCTTCAAACAGATCGAAACCTTCGTGCGGGTCGCCGATGCGGGCAGTCTCGCGGCGGCGGCGCTGGAGGAAGGGGTGTCGCCGGTGATTCTCGGGCGGCGCATCGATGCGCTCGAGAAGCGCCTCGGCGTGAAGCTGATGTATCGCACGACACGGCGGCTCGTCGTCAGCGAGGACGGCGCCGCGTTTCTCGAACGCTGCCGCGGGGCTTCTCAGCGAATGGGATCAGGCGGAAAACGAACTGAGCGCGGGGCGCCGCGCGGTGAACGGCCATCTGATCGTGTCGGCGCCCGCCGCGTTCGGGCGTAAGCACGTCGCGCCGCTCGCGCCTGCATTTCTGCGCGACAAACCCGAGTTGCAGATGTCGTTCAATCTGACCGACCGGGTCGTCGATCTGGTGCGCGAGGGCTACGATCTGTCGATCCGCATCGGCGGCGCCGTCGATCCGAACTTCGTCGCGGTGAAGCTCGCGTCGAACCGGCGCGTGGTGTGCGGTACGCCCGACTATTTTCGCCGTCACGGTAAGCCGAAGACGCTCGAGGATCTGCCGGCCCACAACTGTCTCGCGTTCAATCTGCAAGGCGGGCAGAACCGCGGCTGGTATTTCCGCCGCAACGGCAAGCTCGCGACGGTGCGGGTGGGCGGCTCGCTCGACTGCAACGATGGCGAACTGCTGCATCGCTGGGTTTCGGAGGGGCTCGGACTCGGCTGGCGTTCGACGTGGGAAATCCAGCGGCAGCTCGCGCGCGGCGAGCTCGAAACCGTGCTCGACGAATATGCGCTGCCCGATTACGACATTCTTGCGGTCTATCCGCAGCAGCGCTTCGTGCCGGCGCGCGTGCGCTATTTCATCGACTATCTGAAAGACGTGTACGCGAGCGACGACTACTGGAACCGGCCATCGTACTAGCTGGCGAGCGGGGCGCGCAGGCGATCGCGGTCTTTCTTGCGAATGCTCGCCTGAGTCGGGAATAAACTCGGTCGATGGCCAGTTCTGCTGTGAAAGACACGTCAGGAACGACACTACGCGGGACGCGCAACAGCGACCCGCACGACGCAGCCGCCATGCCCTTGGAGGGGCCCACGTGGTCCAGACCGATTCAGACGCCGATGCCGATGCAGCGAAAAGCCGCCGCTTCCAGCAACTGGCGTTGCCGCATCTCGACGCCGCGTACAACCTCGCGCGCTGGCTGTGCGGCAATCCGAACGATGCCGAGGACGTCGTGCAGGAAGCATTCATGCGCGCGTTCCGCTTCTTCGATACGTTTCGCGGCGACTCTGCGCGGCCGTGGCTGCTCGCGATCGTGCGCCGCACCTGGTACACGGAATGGCGCCGTCGCGCGCCGTCGCACGACAGGCTCGAATTCGACGAAACGATGGACGACGCGACCCTCGACGGCTGGAGCGCGGGCGGCGACGATCCCCAGACGCTGCTGATCCGCGACGAGGATGCACGCCAGGTACACGACGCGTTGGCGCGTTTGCCGGTCGAGTATCGCGAGGTGCTGATCTTGCGCGAGCTCGAGGACATGGGATATCGGGACATCGCGGTGGTGGCCGATGTGCCGATCGGTACGGTGATGTCGCGGCTCGCGCGTGGGCGGCGCAAGCTGGCGGAGGTATTGATGGCGCAGCAGCGAGGCGGGGGGAGGTCGGTTGGCGGGGGGCGCAAAGGCGGGCAGGGTGACCGGCGCGGGTCGACGCAAGCGCCGCTGGAGCAGGGGGCGCAGTCCGGGCGAGTCGTGCAGTCGGCGGCAGTCGCGCCCTCGGGGTCGTCCACGCCCTGCGCGGCGTCCGACCGGCCACCGCGAAGTTCCGGCGACGGCCGCGCGGCATCATCGGCGGTCGTGCCCGCCACCGCAACAGTGACGCAACTCCGGGCGTTTGCCGACGGCCGGCCCCTCAACATTCCCGGCGCTGCCGCCGACCCCGCTCAGGAGACGCCGGATGGACTGTAACGAAGCTCGGCCGCTCCTCGAGGCGAATGCCGATCACGAACTGCCGGCACCCGATGCGCGCCGGGTCCAGCAGCATATCGAGAGCTGCGACGACTGCCGGCGCGCGAGCGACAACCTGCGCGCGCTGAGCGGCGCGCTGCGCGCGGGGCCGTATCATCGGGCGCCGCAGTCGTTGCGGGCGCGGATCGTGGCGGGCTTGCCCGGCGCGGTCGAGGGAGGAACTGCGGGGTTGGCCACGACGGCGGCGCCTGAAGATGCGGAGGAGGAGTCTACCGGCAGCGCTAGCGCCGGAATGACCGACATGGCGACGTACGAACCTCAGCGTCAGCGTCGTTGGGCGCGGCGGCCCGCGTGGCTCGACCGGTGGCTCAGTGGCTTCAGCGGTCCGGGTCGCTCGGGCGATTCACGCGGCCGGCTAATCGGCGTCAACGGACCGCATGCCGCCGGCGGCGCCAACCGCGTGGTCGCGCGCGGCGGTCTCGCGGTGCTCGTGATCGCGCTGTGTGTGGCCACCGCTGTCCTGACGCTGACGCTGACGCTGCGCCGTCCCGCCGAATTCACGCCATTCACCGACGAACTCATCGAAAGCCATGTGCGCGCGCAGGTTTCCGGCCGCGACATCGACGTAATTTCGACCGACCGTCACACGGTCAAGCCATGGTTCAACGGTCGGCTCGACTATTCGCCGCCGGTCGAGGACCTCGCGGCGGCCGGCTTCGCGCTGGAGGGGGGCCGGCTCGACTACCTCGCGCACCAGCGGGTCGCGGTGCTCGTGTACCGCTACGGCAAGCACGTGATCGACGTGTATGTGTTTCCGCAGTCCACGACGCATGGCATTGACGGCGCGGCGCCGGCATCGCTCGCCCACGACGGCTATTCGATCGCGCACTGGGACGCGGCGGGCATGACCTGGTGGGCGATCTCGGACGCCGCACCCGATGCGCTCAAGGGACTCGAAGCGGCGCTCAGAGCGCGTTTGCAGAGCGGCAGCCAGCGCACGGAAGCGGGTTGAGGGGCAAGGACGGCCCGACTTCCGCGACCCCCACCCTAAGGTCTTGAAAACACATCCGATTCCGCCGCCGAATCGGCGGAATTCCTTGCAACCCGTCCCCATTCGGGTTAGACTCTTGGGCTTCTCACTTGCCGCACCGGTTCCGACGCCCGGGCGGCTTCTATCCAAAAGTCAGCACAAGGAGTGTGTAATGCGTCATTACGAAATCGTCTTTATCGTGCATCCCGATCAAAGCGAGCAGGTGCCCGCCATGATCGAGCGTTACAAGGGCACGATCACGTCGCACGGTGGTCAGATCCACCGCGTCGAAGACTGGGGCCGTCGCCAACTGGCCTACATGATCGAGAAACTCGCGAAGGCTCACTACGTCTGCATGAACATCGAGTGCGACCAGACCACGCTCGACGAGCTGGAACACGCATTCAAGTTCAACGACGCCGTTCTGCGTCACCTCATCGTCAAGATGAAGAAGGCCGAAACCGGCCCGTCGCCGATGATGAAGGAAGTGCAGCGCGAAGAAGCCAAGAAGTCGGCAGCAGCTCAGCCGACCGAAGCGCAGGCTTAAGACTCATTATTTAAGCTGCCAGACACGCAGCGTCGCTCCGCTCACGTACACGAAGACATAAACAGGTACATGAACCGGCTGCAACTTACGGCGAGCGTCGTCGAACGCGAACCGGTGCGGTACACCCCCGCCGGCGTTCCGATTGCCAGCTGCACGTTGTACCACCGCACGGAAGTCGTCGAGGCGGGCATTGCCCGTCAGGTCGAACTGACCATGCAGGCGGTCGCCGCGGGCGAAGCGAGCGGTAAGCTCGAAAACTGTCAGATGGGCGTCGAAACGCTCTTCACAGGTTTTCTGGCTAAAAAGCACCGTAACGCGCGAACTCTGGTATTTCACATCACAGCATTGCAGGACATTGGAAAGGACTAATCATGCCCCGCCCGACTGGTAAGAAATTCGACAAGCGTCGTCAGCAACAGAACCCGCTCTTCAAGCGCAAGAAGTTCTGCCGTTTCACGGCTGCTGGCGTCGAGTACATCGACTACAAAGACATCGAAACGCTGAAGGACTTCATCGGCGAGAACGGCAAGATCACGCCGGCACGTCTCACGGGTACCAAGGCGCATTATCAACGCCAGCTGGACACGGCTATCAAGCGCGCACGTTTCCTCGCGCTGGTGCCGTACACCGACCAGCACAAGGCCTAACCCGACGACGCGATAAGGAGCATCCGAATGCAAATCATTCTTCTGGAAAAAGTCGTCAATCTGGGTAACCTCGGCGACATCGTGAAGGTCAAGGACGGTTACGCACGTAACTTCCTGATCCCGAACAAGAAAGCTCGCCGTGCAACGAAGGAAGCCCTCGCTGAATTCGAAGTGCGCCGCGCAGAACTCGAAAAGCACGCCGCTGAAAAGCTGGCAGCCGCTCAGGCTCAAGGCGAAAAGCTGGCAGGCCAGACCGTTCAGATCAAACAGAAGGCTGGCGTCGACGGCCGTCTGTTCGGCTCGGTGACGAACGCTGACATCGCCGAAGCGCTCGGCAAGCAAGGCTTCGCAGTGGAAAAGGCGCAAGTGCGTCTGCCGGAAGGCCCGCTGAAGATGGTTGGCGAGCACCCGGTTCAGGTTTCGCTGCACACCGACGTTCTCGTCGATGTGACGGTGGCCGTGATCGGCGAGCACGTCTAAGCCGACCGCATCTAAGCATCAGGCAGGATCAGCCAGCGTATTGCTGGTGAAGAGCAGGGGCCGGGAAACCGGCCCCTGCTTTTTTTGTGCCCGACTATCTCTCGGATATCCCCGTATTTGCGTTTTTTCCGCTCGCAGCCGTCGCCGGATTGCCCGATAATTCCTCCCCATGAACGCACCGTCCAAAGATCCCCAACTCGAGTCGCTGAAAGTCCCGCCGCATTCGATCGAAGCCGAGCAATCGGTGCTGGGCGGCCTGCTGCTCGATAACGCGGCCTGGGACCGCATCGCCGACTTCCTCGCGCAAAGCGACTTCTACCGCTACGACCACCGCATCATCTTCGAGCACATCGGCAAGCTGATTGCGGCCACGCGGCCGGCCGACGTGGTCACCGTCTACGAAGCGCTCGGCACCTCGGGCAAGGCGGAAGAGGTCGGCGGCCTCGCTTACCTGAACGCGCTCGCGCAGAACACGCCGAGCGCGGCCAACATCCGCCGCTATGCGGAAATCGTGCGCGACCGCGCGGTGCTGCGCCGGCTCGTGTCCGTCGCCGATGAAATCTCCGCCGACGCGTTCAACCCGCAAGGCAAGGAAGTCCGGCAATTGCTGGACGAAGCGGAATCGAAGGTGTTCTCGATCGCCGAAGACGGCGCGCGCGGCACCCAGGGCTTTCTCGAGATCGGGCCGCTGCTGACCCAGGTGGTCGAGCGGATCGACACGCTCTATCACACCGCCAATCCGAGCGACGTGACCGGCACGCCGACCGGCTTCGTCGATCTGGATCGTATGACCTCGGGCATGCACGGCGGCGAGCTGATCATCGTCGCGGGCCGTCCGTCGATGGGTAAGACGGCGTTTTCGATGAACGTCGGCGAATACGTCGCGGTCGAGTACGGACTACCCGTCGCGGTGTTCTCGATGGAAATGCCGGGCACGCAGCTCACGATGCGTATGCTGGGCTCGGTCGGCCGGCTCGATCAGCATCGCATGCGAACCGGGCGTCTGACCGACGAGGATTGGCCGAAGCTCACGCATGCGGTGCAGAAAATGAGCGAGGCACAGATCTTCATCGACGAAACCGGCGGTCTGAACCCGATGGAACTGCGCTCGCGCGCGCGCCGGCTATCGCGCCAGTGCGGCAAGCTCGGACTGATCATCATCGACTATCTGCAGCTGATGAGCGGCTCGTCGTCGGGCGAAAACCGCGCGACCGAAATCTCGGAAATCTCGCGTTCGTTGAAGAGCCTCGCGAAGGAGCTCGACGTGCCGGTGATCGCGTTGTCGCAGCTGAACCGCGGTCTCGAGCAGCGGCCCAACAAGCGGCCAATCATGTCGGACCTGCGCGAATCGGGCGCTATCGAACAGGACGCCGACGTGATCCTGTTCATCTACCGCGACGAAGTGTACAACCCGGACAGCCCCGACAAGGGCACTGCGGAGATCATCATCGGCAAGCAGCGGAACGGTCCGATCGGTCCCGTTCGGCTCACGTTCCACGGCCAATACACGAAGTTCGACAATTTTGCGGGCGCGCAGAACTTCTACGGCGGCGAGTGACGCAAAGCGCCGGGGGCTGTTGTAACGGCGCTGTCGCGAGTGCGGCAACGATGGCGGAACGGTACAATATGGCGCTTTTATGTCAGCCATGACGTGACCCATTTCCAGGATCCCAATGTTCGGTCGATTCATGCCCACCGAGGGCAAGTTCTTTGAAATCTTCAATTCGCACGCAACGTGCATCATCTCGGCAAGCCGCGAACTCGAACTCCTGATCGACAATCTGCAGGACGCCGAAACCCACAAGCAGAACGTACAAAAGGCCGAGAAAGCGGCCGACAAGCTCACGCACGAAGCCATCGACCTGCTGCACAAGACCTTCATCACGCCGCTCGACCGCGACGAGATCCACAAGCTGATCACGACGATGGACGACATCCTCGACCTGATGGAGGACGTCGCCACCGCGATCTCGCTGTACGACGTGCAAGCGGTCACGTCGGAGGCGAGCCAGCTCGCGCATATCTGCACGGCAACCTGCGAGCGCGTGCAGTTCGCGGTCAGCCTGCTGTCGGACATGAAGCAGGCGAGCCAGATCCTGAAGGCCTGCGAGGACATCGACCGGCTCGAATCGGAAGCCGACAGCGTGCTGCGCGCGGCGATGTCGAAGCTGTTCCGCGAGGAAGACGACGTCAAGGTCCTGATCAAGCTCAAGGCGATCTACGAGCTGCTCGAAACGATCACGGACAAGTGTGAGGATGTGGCCAACATCATCGAAGGCATCGTGCTGGAAAACGCATAATGCAATCGATACAACTCGCTATCTGGGTCGTCACCGGCCTGGTTGCCATTGCTTTGGTGTTCGACTTCATGAACGGTTTTCACGACGCGGCGAATTCGATCGCCACGGTCGTGTCGACCGGCGTGCTGAAGCCACAGCAGGCGGTGGCGTTCGCGGCGGCGTTCAACGTCATCGCGTATTTCGTGTTTCACCTGAAGGTGGCCACGACCGTCGGCAAGGGCACGATCGACCCGGACATCGTCGACCACTACGTGATCTTCGGCGCGTTGGTCGGCGCGATCGCGTGGAACGTGATCACCTGGGTGTACGGCATTCCGTCCAGCTCGTCGCACGCGCTGATCGGCGGCCTCGTGGGTGCGGCGCTCGCGAAGTCGGGCTGGGGATCGCTGAACTGGGATGGCCTGATGAAGACCGTCGCGTTCATCTTCATTTCACCGCTGCTCGGCTTCGTGCTCGGCTCGTTTTTCATGCTGCTGGTGTCGTGGCTGTACTTCCGCACGCCGCCTAGCAAGGTCGACCGGCGCTTCAGGCGTCTGCAATTGTTCTCCGCTGGCCTGTACAGCCTGGGTCACGGTGGCAACGACGCGCAGAAAACCATCGGCATCATCTGGATGCTACTGATCGCGACCGGCTTCGCGTCGATGAAGGCGGACGCGCCGCCGCTGTGGGTGATCGGCGGCTGCTATCTGTCGATGGGTCTCGGTACGCTGTTCGGTGGCTGGCGCATCGTGCGCACGATGGGCCAGAAAATCACGAAATTGAAGCCGGTCGGCGGCTTCTGCGCGGAGGCGGGTGGAGCGATCACGCTTTTTACCGCCTCGGCGCTCGGCATTCCCGTCTCTACCACGCATACGATCACCGGCGCGATCGTCGGAGTCGGCGCGACGCAGAAGCTGAGCGCGGTGCGCTGGGGTGTCGCCGGCAACATCGTCTGGGCCTGGATTCTGACGATCCCGGCTTCCGCGGTGCTGTCCGGCGGGGCCTGGTGGCTGGGCCACCACTTCCTGTAATCACCATGCGATGCAGACCTGCGCTGCCGGGTTCGGCTGAGTTTGGCTGAACAGCACGCGCGGGCTTCGGCGACATGCCGCCCATGGCATCGCACCGGTGTCCCTACGCAGTTCGACTAAAAAGCGCGTTGCACGACGCGTTCAGATCAGCGGCGCATTCGCACCATCCATCGGAATGATCGCGCCCGTCACATAGCTCGCGCGGCGGCTCGCGAGGAACAGCGCCACGTCGGCGATTTCCTCCGGCTTTGCATAGCGCCCGAGCGGCATCCGGGCCTGGCCGCGGGCCAGCGCTTCGTCGTTGCCAATGCCTTGCTGCGCCGCTTCCAGCCGGACCGCTTCCTCGACGCGCTCGGTCAGCGTCGAGCCCGGATTGATCGCGTTGATGCGGATGCCATAGCGCGCGTAGTAGTGCGCGAGGCCGACGGTCGCGAGCATCAGCGCCGCGTTGGCCGCGCCGCCTGCGATATGGATGTCGCTCGCGACCTTGCCGCCCATGCCGATGATATTGACGATCGTGCCCGGCTCGGCACCGCCGTTGGCTTTCGCGCGCTCGGCCATACGGCGCAGCACTTCCTGCTGCGGATAGATATACGGGAAATACTTCGCTTCCATCGTCGCGCGGAATGCGTCGGCATCGAGCGTCTCGGGGTCGTACCGGCGCGCGGCGCCGGCACTGTTGATCAGTACGTCGATCGGGCCCACGGCGGTGCTGACTTCCTCGACGATATCGGCGGCGCTGTGCGCTTCGTGCAGGTCGGCGCGCGTGCGGTGCACGTGGAATCCTTCCTGTTTCAGCTGTTCGTAGGCGCGCGCAAGGTTGGCGGGGTCGCGCGACACGATCGCGACCTTCGCGCCTTCCTGTGCGAAGGCGCGCGCGCAGGCGAAACCGATGCCTTTGCTGCCGCCGGTGATGAGCACCACCTTATTTCTGAGCCCGAGTTCCATGGTCGTTACCCGCCGTCGAAAGAATATCGATGACGATAGCAGATCACGGCGTCAGAAGTTGCCGTTCGCGAAACGGGCGATCGGGTCGTCGCTGCTTTGCGTGGGTGCGGGCACGCCGTGGGAAGCCGTCGACGCACGCATGAGCTGCACGGATCCAGTGCCTTCGGTCTGCTGCATCTGCCGCGCCTGGCGTTCCGCGATGGAGGCGGGTGGCGGCGGTTCGAATGCATCGGCGGCGGCGTCGATCGGGTCGGGTGAAGGTTGGGCAACGGTGCGGGCGGTCGTCGCGGACTGCATCGGTTGAGCGGGCGAACGAGCGCCGCTTTCATACGTGCTCGCCTGAGCCGCGGGGACCATCGTCGCTGCCACGGCGCCCGCTGAGCGTGCCTGCAGTTGCGCGGCGCCGAGGCCCGACGGTGGCGGCTCGAATTGATCGGCTTGCACGACGGGCGTGCCGCCGCCTGCACGGGTCGCCGGCGTCGCGCTCGCGACCGGCCGGGCCGTTGCCATCGACGCCGGGCCGGACAGCGCCGTCGGGCCCGCGTAGGTCGACGCTGCCGGAACTGCCACGGTTGTTGCCGTGCCCGTCGCCGCGGCCGCAGCACCTCGCTCGGTTTGCGGCGCCGCAGCCTGATAGCTCGGCGTATTGAACGGCGCCGGCGTTGCCGCCGGTCCCGCCATCCGGCGGATGCCGTCGAAGCGCTTCGCCCAGTAGGGATTGGTCAGATAGTCGAGCCGCACGGTGCCGCCCGTCGACGGCGCGTTGACGAAGCGCAGCTTGCCCACGTAGATGCCGACGTGCGAATGCGCGCGCCCCGTCGTGTTGAAAAAGATCAGATCGCCTGGCGCGATTTCGTCCGGTTCGATCGACTCGCCGCGCCCGCTCATCTCGGCCGTCGTGCGCGGCAGGTTCACCGACGCCGCGCGCAGCACGACGTACCGCACGAGCCCGCTGCAATCGAAGCCGCTGTCGGGCGTATTGCCGCCCCACCGGTAGGGCACGCCGACGAGACTCATCGCCTGAATGGAGATTTCCTCGCGGCCGATGCTGTGATCGACGAAGTGGGGAAAGCCGGGCGGCGGCGCGCGATAGGCGCCGTTCGCGACGACGCTGCCGCCTGACCCGCGCGACGTCTTCTGCGGCGCGCCGGCACAGGCGGCGAGCAGCAGGACGGGCAGCAGCGATAAGGCGAGTCGGCGCATGAAGACGGCACGGGCGGTAAGCGCCCATTTACTCACTGAGGATGTCGGGATGGTAGCCGCCCAACAAGGCTGCGGCAAGAATTGTTGATAAATTACTTGAAGTTTGTGCGCTAAGTGTTGCCTGCGTGGAACGCCGCGCAATAAAAAGGCCGCGTCCGGAACGAACCGGACGCGGCCTGCGATCAAAAGCCGGAAAAAAAACCGGCGAACCTCTAGAGAATCTCCGACGCGTAGTCAGCGAGGCGCGAGCGCTCGCCGCGCGCCAGCGTCACGTGTCCGCTGTGCGCCCAGCCCTTGAAGCGATCGACCACATAGGTCAGGCCCGAACTGCCCTCGGTCAGGTAAGGCGTATCGATCTGCGCGATGTTGCCAAGGCAGATGATCTTCGTGCCCGGACCCGCGCGCGTGACGAGCGTCTTCATCTGCTTCGGCGTCAGGTTCTGCGCCTCGTCGATGATCAGATACTTGTCGACGAACGTGCGGCCGCGCATGAAGTTCATGCTCTTGATCTTCAGGCGCGAGCGGATCAGCTCCTGGGTCGCGGCGCGGCCCCATTCGCCGGCGGCGTCGTCGGTTTTCTGCAGCACTTCGAGGTTGTCGTCGAACGCACCCATCCACGGCTGCATCTTTTCCTCTTCGGTGCCCGGCAGAAAGCCGATGTCTTCGCCGACCGGCACCGTCGCGCGCGTCACGATGATCTCGTTGTAGCGCTTGTCGTCGAGCACCTGCGCGAGACCCGCCGCGAGTGCGACCAGCGTCTTGCCGGTGCCGGCCTGGCCGAGCAGCGTGACGAAGTCGATGTCCGGATTCATCAGCAGGTTCAGCGCGAAGTTCTGCTCGCGATTGCGCGCCGTGATGCCCCACACGTTGTTCTTGTGGTGGCCATAGTCACGCAGCGTTTGCAGCAGCGCGGTCTTGCCGTTCAGTTCGCGCACCAGCGCATGAAACGCAGGCTCGCCGTTCTGCGGCTCCAGATAAACGAACTCGTTGACCAGCATCGACGCGCACAGCGGACCCGTCACGCGGTAGTACGTGGTGCCGGTTTTCGTGTCCTGCCAGCTTTCCATGCCCTTCGCGTGCCTGGTCCAGAAGTCTTGCGGCAGGGCGCGGATGCCCGTGTACAGCAGGTCGCTGTCCTCGAGCACCTGGTCGTTGAAGTAGTCTTCGGCGGGCAGACCGAGCGCATGCGCCTTGATGCGCATGTTGATGTCTTTCGACACCAGCACGACCTGGCGATCAGCGCGATCGCGCTGCAGCGCGCGCACGACGCCGAGGATCTGGTTGTCGGCCTTGCCTTCGGGCAGACCTTCGACCGGCTCGATCGCGGTCAGCCGGGTCTGGAAGTACAGCCGCCCGGAGGCCTCGCGGCTGCCTAGACGCGCGAGCGAAATGCCGTCGGCCATGTCGCCCGCGTTCGCGACGAGCGCGTCGAGCGTGCGGCTCACCTGACGCGCGTTACGCGCGACTTCCGACATTCCCTTCTTGTGGTTGTCGAGCTCTTCCAACGTCATCATCGGCAGATAGACGTCGTGCTCCTCGAAGCGGAACAGGCAGCTCGGATCGTGCATCAGCACGTTGGTGTCGAGCACGAAAAGCTTCTGCACCTCGGCTGGCGTGGCGCCCGCGCCACGTTTCTTGCGCGTGGCGGCAGGGCTCGCTGCGGCGGGCGCGGCGGCTGTTTCGTCCGTCCGCTGCTTCGCGGCAGGCGCGCGTGCGACGATCGGCTGCGCTTCTGTCGCGTCGGCTTCGAACTGCGGGCGTGCGGACGGAACCGGCTGCAACAGCGCGGCGGTCTGCCTCGCCTTGCGGCCGCGCGCGGGCGCGGGTTGCGCGGCGGGCGGCGACTCGACGGCGGGCACGGGCCACAACGTGGTGGCGGCGTTGGCAGCGTGCGCCATCGGTGTGGCGACATTGACGCGGCCGTAATCGGCCGACTCTGCGGATTCCCCTTCACGCGCCTGTTTTTTCGCGGCGGAGCGCGCGGGCGTGACGGCTTTGGCCTTGTATTCGTCAGGCGACAAAAGATTGCCGAGCTTGTTGGGGGGAGTAGGCAAAGGCATGGTTTCCCTCGAAATGATCGGGTCACATATCGTGCGCCGCCCGTCGCATTCTGACGATGCCCTCACGGGACATCGAGTCTGCGCGAGGAGGCGCGCATTCGGTCTAGAGATGCCGGTTCGCCTGGTTTTCGATAGGCTCCTTGACGGAAGCGCGTGAACCAATGAACGAACGGTCGCGCGCAATTAAAAAAGCCGCCGCCCCGGCATTCGGGGCAAGCGGCTCGACGATGATGCTCACGTTGCGCCTCACGCTCCGAACGGCACCGGTGGATCCGGTCAGGCGGCCGTCAGGGCTGGCGCAGCGGAGAACAATGTGGGGTGGACAGGCACTCATTGCGGGCCAATATAACGCGCATCAAAGCGCTTGTACAGCCTCCAGAATGTCGTCGACGTGGCCCGGCACTTTAACGCCGCGCCACTCGTGGCGCAGCACGCCATCGGCGTCGACGAGGAACGTGGAGCGCTCGATTCCCCGCACCTCTTTGCCATACATTTTCTTCATTTTAATGACGGCGAAGAGGGCGCACAGCGTTTCTTCCGGGTCGGAAATCAGCGGGAAGGGTAGTTCGAGCTTAGCCTTGAAGTTGTCATGCGAACGCAGGCTGTCGCGCGACACGCCGATCACTTCCGCGCCGGCTTTCTTGAACTTCGGATACAGATCGCGGAACTGCAACCCTTCGGTCGTGCAGCCCGGCGTGTTGTCCTTCGGATAGAAATACAGCACCACCTTCTTGCCCCGCAGCTTTGACAGCGTGATTTCGCCGCCCGTCGCGGCGGCGGTGAAGTCGGGGATGGGTTGGTCGACTGCGATGGACACGAGGTTCTCCGGTTGTTGGGGCTGGCGTCGCTAGGTGCCGCGGCGTCGGCCGGTCTGTCGTCGAGGTTGTTGTTGTTCGGGAATACGGTCGGCGCGCGGTTGTCCGATCGTCAGACCCGGCAAGGAAGCGGGTGACAGGCGGGCAACAGGCCGGCAACGGGCGGGCGACAAGCGGCGCGCCTTCTAACGGCTCCCGCGTCGCGGGCCTTCAGGGCTGGACGATCAGTTCGCCGGAGCGTCCCGGAATCTCGCCCCACGCGACAGGGTACGATGGCAGCGTGTCGCGGTCTAGCGTGGCGTAGTAATCGCCCATCGTCGCGAACGTGTGGCCCTGGGCGCGCCAGCCTTCGAGCAACTGTTCGAAAACCGGCGCGAGTTTCTGTCCTTCGAGTTCCGCGTGCAGCGTGAACACCTGGTCGTGCGGATTTTTTTCAGTTCGTTTCAGCATCCACGCGGCGACGTTGTGCGTATCGACACCATCGACACCGAGCACTTCGTCGAGCGTCGGGAGCGTGGTCGGCATCTGCACGTGCTTCAGCGTCCTGCCGTCGACCACCGGCAGATATGGCGAGTGGCCGCGGCCGTCGGAAGCGTAGCGCATGCCCCACGCGTCGATCTGCTCGAACGCGTGGCCGTTCATCTGCCAGCCCGCGGCGCCGTGCGTGACGGGCGGCGCGCCGAATATCTCGATGAACCGCGCGTGGCTCCGCTGCATCTGCGCGACGGTCCACGCGCGATCTTTGGCGCGCACGTTGTCCTGCCAGTACACGTGATCCCACGTATGGATGCCGCACTCGAAGCCGGCTTCGTGGATCGCGCGCATCTCGGCCGCGGCCTTCGCGCCGATGTCCGGACCGGGCAGCAGCACGCCGTACATCAACTGCCTGAGGCCGTAATGCTCGACCACCGACGTGCGCGACACCTTCTTCAGAAAGCCCGGCCGCAGCACGCGGCGCATCGCCCAACCGGTGTGGTCGGGCCCGAGGCTGAACAGGAAGGTGGCGCGCGCCTTGAAGCGGTCGAAGATGCGCGCGAGATTCGGCACGCCTTCGCGGGTGCCGCGCAGCGTGTCGACGTCGATCTTCAGGACGATGCGAGCCAAGGACGCGCCCTTATTGCTGTTCGACGAGTGCGCGGGCTTCCGCGACGTGGCCGCGATACGCTTCGAAAATCTTGCGCAGCGCTTCGTCGAAAGTCGACGTGGGTGCCCAGCTGAGTTCCTGCTTCGTGTTGTCGATCTTCGGCACGCGGTTCTGCACGTCCTGATAGCCGTTGCCGTAGTACGCGCCCGACGACGTTTCGACCAGTTGCACTTTCCTGGCCAAGTCCGCGTATTCGGGGAATTCGGCCGCCAGTGCCAGCATCTTGTGCGCGAGCTCACGCACCGAGAAGTTGTTGATCGGGTTGCCGATGTTGTAGATCTTGCCGGTGGCGACGCCGTTCTTGTTCTCGATGATCTTCATCAGCGCGCTGATGCCGTCGTCGATGTCCGTGAACGCGCGCTTCTGCGCGCCGCCATCGACGAGGCTGATGTTCTCGCCGCGCACGATGTGGCCGAGGAACTGCGTGACCACGCGCGAGCTACCTTCCTTCGGCGTGTAGATCGAGTCGAGGCCCGGGCCGATCCAGTTGAACGGACGAAACAGCGTGAAGTTCAGGCCTTCCATGCCGTAGCCCCAGATCACGCGGTCCATCAGCTGCTTCGAGCACGCGTAGATCCAGCGCGGCTTGTTGATCGGGCCGTACGACAGCTGCGATTCTTCCGGATCGAACTGCTCGTCCGTGCACATGCCATAGACCTCGGAGGTCGACGGAAACACCAGATGCTTGCCGTACTTGACGGCTGAACGCACGATCGGCAGGTTCGCCTCGAAGTCGAGTTCGAACACGCGCAGCGGCTGCTTCACATACGTTGCGGGCGTGGCGATCGCGACGAGCGGCAGAATCACATCGCACTTCTTGACGTGATATTCGACCCATTCCTTGTTGATCGTGATGTCGCCTTCGAAGAAGTGCATCCGCTCATGATTGACGAGGTCGCCGAGACGTTCGGTCTGCATGTCCATCCCGAACACTTCCCAGTCGGTGGTTTCGAGAATGCGTTTGGACAGGTGATGGCCGATGAAGCCATTCACACCCAGAATCAGGACTTTTTTCATGAATGAGATTGGATGAGCTGGGCGAATTCCGCCGGACTGACGGCAGACTCGCCGCCGTCGTGCTGATGCCGCAATTCGTGGATGTTGATCGCGCGGCCGTCGCCGCAGATCGCGAAAACGGCATTATCGCTTACGTGCAGGCCCAGGGGCAAATCCGAGCGGAGCGCGCCGGGCGCGGCCAGACGCGCGCGCGCGACGATGAAACGGCGTCCGTTCAGCTCGGTGAAAGCGCCCGGATACGGCGGCGCGACCGCGCGGATCAGGTTGTAGACCTGTTGCGCGGACTGATTCCAGTCGATGCGGCCGTCTTCCGGTTTGCGCCCGCCGTAGTAGCTGCCATGCGCGAGATCGTTCGGCAGATGCGGCGCCTCGCCCGCGAGCAGCGCCGGCAGCACGCGCCACAGCGTTTGCTCGGCGGCGACCGTGACCTTGTCGAAGACCTGCGCGGCGGTGTCGTCGGGCAGGATCGGCACCGGTGTTTGCGCAATGATCGCGCCGGCGTCGGGCTTCGCGGCCATTTCGTGCAGCGTTGCGCCGGTTTCGTTTTCGCCGTTGAGCACCGCCCAGTTGGTCGGCACGCGGCCGCGATACTTCGGCAACAGCGAGCCGTGCATGTTGTAAGCGCCCCGTGCGGCGATCGCGAGCAGGTCGAGCGGCAACATGTGGCGGTAGTAGAACGAGAAGATGAAGTCCGGCCGCGCGGCGCTCACCGCGGCGCGCAGTTCGGGGCTCTTCGGATCGGCCGGCGTGACGACGGCAATGCCGTGCCCGGCTGCCACCGATGCGACGCTGCCGAACCAGATGTTCTCGCTCGGGCTGTCTTCGTGGGTCACGACGAGCGCGACCTCGACGCCGCGCGCGAGCAGCACCTGCAGGCAGCGCACGCCGACGTTGTGATACGCGAATACGACGGCGCGCGGCTTCATGGATGGTGTCCCTGGTCGGCGACCGGCACCGGCTGCACGCCTTGCACGACGGTCTGACGCGGCGCTTCGGCGACGGCCCCGCCGTCGCGTTGCTCGAGAATGGTCTGCACCAGATAACGCGGCCGCGCACGCACCTGCTGATAGATCCGGCCGATGTATTCACCGAGCAGGCCGAGCGCGAAGATGATCACGCCGAGCAGGAAGAACGTGATGGCGAACAGCGTGAACACACCTTGCACTTCCGCGCCGATGACGAAACGGCGAATCAGCAGCAGGACGAACAGCGCCGCGGACCCTAGCGACAGGATCACGCCGATGAACGACAGCCATTGCAGCGGCACCACCGAGAAGCCGGTGACGAGGTCGAAATTCAGACGGATCAGCGAGTACAGCGAGTACTTCGACTCACCGGCGAAGCGTTCCTCGTGCGCGACCTCGATTTCCACCGGATTCTGCGCGAACGTGTACGCGAGCGCCGGGATGAACGTGTTGATTTCGCCGCAGCGGTTGATCGTATCGACGATATGGCGGCTGTAGGCGCGCAGCATGCAGCCCTGGTCGGTCATCTTGATGCGCGTGATGCGCTCGCGCAGATGATTCATCGCGCGCGACGCCTTGCGGCGCCACAGGCTGTCCTGGCGCTGCCGACGGATCGTGCCGACGTAGTCGAAACCTTCGCGCATCTTCGCGACGAGCTTGCCGATTTCCTCGGGCGGATTCTGCAGGTCGGCGTCGAGCGTGATCACGATGTCGCCGCGCGACTGCTCGAAGCCCGCGAGAATCGCCATGTGCTGGCCGTAGTTGCCGTTCAGCAGGATCACGCGCGTGGTGTCGGGGCGCGCGCGGAACTGCCCGGCGAGCAGCGCCGCGGATTTGTCGCGGCTGCCGTCGTTGATGAAGATCACTTCATAACCGGTGCCGAGCGCGTCGAGCGCCGGATAGAGGCGCGCGAACAGCGCGCCCAGTCCGGCTTCCTCGTTGTACACCGGAATGATGATCGACACTTCCGGTGCGACGGCGCGATGTTCCGAATAAGTCATGTCCGCTTATTTTCCGTAGTGTTCGCAAATTTCGTTGACCGCGCGGCACACGCGCTCGACGTCGCCTTCGTTCATCAGCGTGAAGAGTGGCAGCGTGACGGTGGTGGCGCCGAAGCGCTCCGCGTGCGGGAACATGCCTTCCTTGAAGCCGCGCGCGCGGTACAGGGAAAACAGGTGCAGCGCCGGGTAGTGCACGCCCGAGCCGATGCCGCGCTCCTTCAGCTCGCCCATGAAGCCGGCGCGGTCGATCGACAGTTTTTCGAGCGGCAGCGTGATCTGGAACATGTGCCAGTTGCTGTTTTCGAAGTCCGCGGGCGGCAGGCCGACGCCGAGCTGAACGGCCGCGCCGCCTTCGAGTTGCGCGAAGTACGCGCGCGCGAGCTTCTTGCGCTGCGCGATGAAGCGCTCGAGATGCGGCAGCTGGCCGAGGCCGACACGCGCGGCGACGTCGGTCAGGTTGTACTTGCCGCCGAGCACGTCGCAGTCCATGCCGTCGAAGCCGGTGCGCGTGATGCCCTGCAGCCGGTACTTCTGCGCGAGCACCGCTTCTTCCTCGTTGTTCAGCACCAGCGCGCCGCCTTCGACCGAGGTCAGGTTCTTGTTCGCGTGGAAGCTGAACGACACGATGTCGCCGAGCTTGCCGATGCGCTCGCCGTTCCAGGTGGAGCCGAATGCCTGCGCGGCGTCTTCGATCACGCGCAGCTCGTGCGCGCGGGCGATCCCGTACAGACGGTCCATGTCGACCGGCAGGCCCGACAGGAACACCGGCAGCAACGCCTTGGTGCGCGGCGTGATCGCTTTTTCGAGCAGGTCGAGATCGATGTTGCGCGTGATCGGGTCGATGTCGGCGAACACTGGCGTCGCGCCGGTTTCGAGGATCACGTTGCAGGTCGACACCCAGGTGGCCGGCGTTGTGATCACTTCGTCGCCGGGACCGACGCCGGCGATGCGCAGGCCGATTTCGAGCGTCGCGGTACCGGAATTGAAGGTGCGCACCGGGCGGCCGCCGCAGAACTCGGACAGCGCGGCCTCGAACTTCTGGTTCTGCGGGCCGGTGGTGATCCAGCCGGAACGCAGCACGTCGGCGACGCCCTGGATCGTTTCCTCGTCGATCTCGGGTTTGACAAACGGCAAAAACGGGACTTGTGACTGGCTCATGAATGCATCGCTCGATTGAAAGGGGCGCGGCCCGACGGGCGCGAAGTAAACCACAAACTACCCGCAAACCCAAGGCCGCGGCTTAAAAAACGCAACCGCTCAGCTTACCGCGGCCTACCTTACGTCACGCTTAGGCGGCGCGTGTGCCGCGCCGGTTCCTACGCGGGGCGCCGCGCCTAGCTGCGCGCGAGCACGACCACGCCGACGAGAATGATGCCGATGCCGACCAGCTTCTGCACCGACATCACTTCGCCGAACAGGTACCACGCGGCGATCGCGTTGACGACGTAGCCCAGTGACAGCATCGGATAGGCGATCGACACGTCCACGCGCGAGAGCCCGATGATCCACACCGCCACGCTGATCACGTAGCAGGCGAGTCCGCCGATGATCGGCGGCTGGGTTGCCAGCTTGAAGCCGATGGGCAGGATGTTCGCACGGGTGAATTCGAAGTGTCCAACGGCATTCGTGCCGGCCTTGAGCAGCAGCTGCGCGCCGGCATTCAGCGTGACGCCGGCCAGGATGCAGAACAGGGAAATCGGGTTCATCGAACGGTCTGGTTCTCGAAAGGGTTAGGGCTTTGCCGCGGGCGTGGAGACGGGGGCCGGCGTGGCCGATGCCGCGGGCCTCACTTCCACGACTGCCGAGGCGGCGTTAGCGGGGGTAGCGGGGGTAGCGGGTGCTGCCGCCGCCGCTGCGGCCGGGGCGGCGGCAGCCGCGTCGGCGAGCGGCTTCATCACCACCACGCGGCGCGGATCGCGCGCGATCACCTGCATCGGCACGCCTTGCTTGACGAGGCGGTCGTAGGTCGGCGGCGGGATCAGCGCGAGCGCGTAGCGATCGGCCTTCCAGCGCTCGATCCACGCGTCGACCGTCGGCACCCATTTTTGCGGCTCGACGGACACGCCGAATGCGAGCTCGTCCGGGTGCGCGACCATGATCATCGTGTGGCCGACGTAGAACGGCAGCGTGTGATCGAGCACGCCGACCGAGTAGAACGGCGTGTCGGGCGGCAGCTTCGCGAGTTCGGCCTTGATCGCGGGCGCGAGCGGCGCGCCGGAACTCAGGCGCCCGAACACGTCGTGGCCGGTGCCCGCGATGGTGCCGAGCAGCAGCCAGCCCGCGCCGAACGCGGCGAGGCTGCCGAGACCGACTCGCGCGTTGGCGCCCACGCCGCCCTGGCCGCGGCGGTTCAGCCACAGCGCGAACAGCGTGAGCACGAACGCGACGGCTAGCGCGGCGAGCACCCACACGCGGTATTCGGCATACAGCTCGGCCGGATTGCGCGCAGTGCCGAAGCGCGGCAGGAACAGCGCCGCGAACGCGGCGACCACGAAAAACAGCGCGTAGCCCGCCAGATGCCGGCGCAGCTGCTCGCGCGTGACGAGCGGCAGATACATGCCGATCAGCATCGCGATCGGCGGCGCGATCGGCAGCGTGTAGGACAGCAGCTTCGAGTGCGACGCGCTGAAGAACAGGAAAATGAAGACGATCCACGTGAGCATCAGCGTGACCGGCGCGAAGCCGTTCGGCTGACGCGGCTGGCGCCACGCGTGGCGCACGCTTTGCACGGTTACCGACAGCCACGGCAGGAAGCCCACCAGCAGTACTGGCACGAAGTAGTAGAACGCGCCGGGGCGATTCTGCTCGGGCGTCAGATAGCGCTTGAACTGCTGAACGACGAAGAAGAAGTTCAGGAATTCCGGATTGCGCTGCTGCACGAGGACGAACCACGGCGTCACGATCGCGAGAAAAACGATCAGCCCGCTCACCAGATGCAGACGCTTCCACAGCGCCCAGTCGCGCGCGATCAGCGTGTAGAGCACCAGCACCGCGCCCGGCAGGATCAGCCCAACCAGGCCCTTCGAGAGCACCGCCAGCGCCATCGACGCCCAGCACACCCACATCCAGCCGCGCACGCATGGGGGCCGCAGGTTCGGGCGCTGGGCGAGCAGCAGCGCGCACAGCGTGAGCGCCATCCAGAGCGACAGGCCCATGTCGAGCGTATTGAAGTGGCCCATCAGGTTCCAGTACGGCGAACAGGCGAGCACGAGTGCCGCGAACACGCCGGTCGCCGCGTTGAACACGCGGGCGCCGGTAAAGCCGATCAGCAGCACGCCGGCGAAGCCCGTCAGCGCGGTGTAGAGACGCGCCTGCCATTCGCCGATGCCGAACCACGCGAACGTCAGCGCGTTCGCCCAGGTTTGCAGCGGCGGCTTCTCGAAGTACTTGTAGCCGTTGTAGCGCGGCGTGATCCAGTCGCCGGTCAGGAACATTTCGCGCGCCATTTCGGCGTAGCGGCCTTCGTCGCTCGGCAGCAGATGGCGCCAGCCGAGCGGCACGAACCAGATCACGGCGAGAACCAGCACCAGCAACAGGATCGCGGTGCGATTGAGCGGTAGCCTCGACGGCGTATCGTTCATGAAATATCAACCCTTCTTGTTATCGACGGCGCGCGCACGGGCGCGACGCGGGGGGCCAGAACCGGGCCGGCCGGGCGCGCCGGCGCCAGGCACGCTCAGGCCTCGATCAGCAACGCGGCCGCGACCTTGCGGCCCTCGGCCATCAGAATGTTGTAGGTGCGGCAGGCGGCCTTGAAGTCCATCGTTTCTACGCCGATGCGTTTCGCGGTCAGCGCGGCGGTCAGGCGCGGGTGCGGAAAGCGCAGCCGCTCGCCGCTGCCGAACACGACCACTTCGGGCGCGGCGTCGACCAGCATCGCGAAATGCTCGGCGCTCAACTGCTCGAACGACGAGACGGGCCAGGGAATGACCGGCGCGTCCGGCAGCACGAGAATACTGCCCGCGTGACGCACCAGATTGATTTCGACGTAGTCGGCGCCGTAGCCGGTAACGGTATTGAGCGCGCCGCTGGAATCCTGATGTAATTTCAAATTGGTTTTCCGAAGTCGTCGTGAGACGTCATGCGTGTTGCCGGCCTGGCTGCACGTCGCACAGGCCGCGCGGTTCGACGCGTGTCACACACGAGAAGGCCGAAAAGGCTTGCCGATGCGGTGGTGCATTGCGGAAGTCGGCCAAAATCCGCTAAATTATAACTTTTTAGCCGCCTTGCGGCGCCCCTCGCTCAAGTGCCGCCACAAGCCGCGCTGGGCACATCGGCGTGGCCCACCGGCCACCTGGGTTGGCATCGCCCGCTTTCGCTGCGTTTTTTTCCACGCCGGAACCCGGAAAGCCGCGGCCGCTCGACAGTTCGACCCATTTCGCGGCTGGCCGCCGTCGCCGCCGCGTCCGAATTCCCCGTAGCGGTGAATCAGAGCGGCCCGGCGTCGTCAGCCAGGCCCCGTTTGCCCCAAGGTTTGCCCCAGCCATCAACCAGGATCAAGTGCCCGCCGTGAAACCGATTCTCAAATCCAACAAGTTGTTGAATGTCTGCTACGACATTCGCGGGCCCGTCCTCGAACATGCGAAGCGGCTCGAAGAAGAGGGTCACCGCATCATCAAGCTGAACATCGGCAATCTGGCACCGTTCGGCTTCGAGGCGCCGGACGAGATCATTCAGGACATGATCCTGAACCTGCCCAGCTCGTCGGGCTACTCCGACTCGAAGGGCGTGTTCGCCGCGCGCAAGGCGATCATGCACTACACGCAGAAAAAGGGCGTGCACGGCGTCGAACTGGACGACGTCTACCTCGGCAACGGCGCGTCCGAGCTGATCGTGATGGCGCTCCAGGGCCTCGTCAACGACGGCGACGAAGTGCTGCTGCCCGCGCCCGATTACCCGCTGTGGACCGCCGGCGTGAGCCTCGCGGGCGGCACGCCGGTGCACTACATCTGCGACGAGTCGAATAGCTGGATGCCCGACCTCGATGACATCCGCGCGAAAATCACGCCGAACACGCGCGCGCTGGTCGTGATCAACCCGAACAACCCGACCGGCGCGCTGTACTCGGACGAACTGCTGCTCGGCCTGATCGAGATCGCGCGCCAGCACGGCCTCGTGATCTTCGCCGACGAGGTGTACGACAAGATCGTCTACGACGGCAAGACGCACACGTCGCTGGCGTCGCTGTCCGAAGACGTGCTGACCGTCACGTTCAACAGCCTGTCGAAGAGCTACCGCTCGTGCGGCTATCGCGCCGGCTGGATGGCCATTTCGGGCCTGACCGGCGAGAACCGCCGGCTCGCGAAAGACTATCTGGAAGGGCTCGGCATCCTCGCGTCGATGCGGCTGTGCCCGAACGTGCCCGGCCAGTACGCGATCCAGACCGCGCTCGGCGGCTATCAGAGCATCAACGACCTGATCGTGCCGGGCGGGCGCCTGTACAAGCAGCGCGAGCTCGCCTACGACATGCTGACGGCGATCCCCGGCGTGAGCTGCGTGAAGCCCGAGGCGGCGCTGTACATGTTCCCGCGCCTCGACCCGAAGGTGTATCCGATCCAGAACGACCAGCAGTTCATCCTCGACCTGCTGCTCGAAGAGCGCGTGCTGCTCGTGCAGGGCACTGGCTTCAACTGGAAGACGCCGGATCACTTCCGTGTCGTGTTCCTGCCGAACGTCGACGACCTCGCGGATTCGATCAACCGGATCGCGCGCTTCCTCGACGGCTACCGCAAACGTCACACAGCCTGAGCCGGGGTCGCGTACGATGTGGCGCCTGATGTGTCAAATGAGGCGCGCCGCTCGTGCCACCCCCGACACCCTTTTCAAACCTCTACTAGAAACACACGCTGCATGGAACCGATCAAAGTTGGACTGCTGGGCTTCGGCACGGTAGGCAGCGGGACCTTCACGGTACTGCGCCGCAATCAGGAAGAAATCAAACGTCGCGCGGGTCGCGGCATCGAGATTGCGCGCATTGCCGTGCGCAACCCGGCCAAGGCGACCGCGGCGCTCGGCGGCGAAGCCGGCAGCGTGGCGCTGACCGATGACTTCAACGCGGTCGTCGACGATCCTTCGATCGCGATCGTCGCGGAAATGATCGGCGGCACCGGCATCGCGCGCGACCTCGTGCTGCGCGCGATCAACAACGGCAAGCACGTGGTCACCGCCAACAAGGCGCTGCTCGCGGTGCATGGCACGGAGATTTTCGAGGCGGCGCGCGCGAACGGCGTGATGGTCGCGTTCGAGTCGGCGGTGGCGGGTGGCATTCCGATCATCAAGGCACTGCGCGAAGGGCTGACGGCGAACCGCATCCAGTACATCGCGGGCATCATCAACGGCACGACGAACTACATCCTGTCGGAGATGCGTGACCGTGGGCTCGATTTCGCGACCGCGCTGAAGGCCGCGCAGGAGCTCGGCTACGCGGAAGCCGACCCGACCTTCGACATCGAGGGCGTCGACGCGGCGCACAAAGCGACGATCATGAGCGCGATCGCGTTCGGCGTGCCGGTGCAGTTCGACCGCGCGTACGTCGAAGGCATCAGCAAGCTCGCCGCGATCGACATCAAATACGCCGAGGAGCTCGGCTACCGCATCAAGCTGCTCGGCATCACGCGCCGCACCGACAAGGGCATCGAGCTGCGCGTGCACCCCACGTTGATTCCGGAAAAGCGCCTGCTTGCGAATGTGGAAGGCGCGATGAACGCGGTCGTCGTGCATGGCGACGCGGTCGGCACGACGCTGTACTACGGCAAGGGCGCGGGCGCCGAGCCGACGGCTTCCGCCGTGGTCGCCGATCTCGTCGACGTGACGCGTCTGCACACGGCCGACCCCGAGCACCGCGTGCCGCATCTGGCATTCCAGCCGGACAGCCTGTCGAACACCCCGATCCTGCCGATCGAAGAAGTCACGAGCGGCTACTACCTGCGCCTGCGCGTCGCCGACGTGACCGGCGTGCTCGCCGACATCACGCGCATTCTGGCGGACACCGGCATTTCGATCGATGCGCTGCTGCAAAAGGAATCGGAGCTCGTCGACGCGAACGGCAAGGGCGAAACCGACATTCTGCTGATCACGCACGAGACGGTCGAAAAGCAGGTCAATGCCGCGATCAGGTCGATCGAGGCGCTCGAGACCGTCGTCTCGCAAGTCACGAAGCTGCGCATGGAAGCGCTGAACTAGGCCGAACTATGAACTACCTCTCCACGCGCGGCGCCGGAGCCGGCGAGCGCCATACCTTCTCCGAGATCCTGCTCGGCGGTCTCGCGAAAGACGGCGGCCTGTATCTGCCGGCCGACTATCCGCGCGTCACCCCGGATGAACTCACGCGCTGGCGCACGCTGCCGTACGCGGATCTCGCCTTCGAGATCCTGTCGAAGTTCTGCGACGACATTCCCGCCGACGACCTGCGCGCACTGACGCGCAAGACCTATACGGCGGCGACCTACTGCAACGTGCGCGACGACGAAAGCGCCGCGCAGATCACGCCGCTGAAGACGCTCGGCGTCGAAGACGGCGCGCCGCTGTCGCTGCTCGAACTGTCGAACGGTCCGACGCTCGCGTTCAAGGACATGGCAATGCAACTGATCGGCAACCTGTTCGAGTACGCGCTCGCGAAGCATGGCGAAACGCTGAACATTCTCGGCGCGACGTCGGGCGACACCGGCAGCGCCGCTGAATACGCGATGCGCGGCAAGAAGGGCATCCGCGTGTTCATGCTGTCGCCGCACAACAAGATGAGCGCGTTCCAGACCGCGCAGATGTACAGCCTGCAAGACCCGAACATCTTCAACCTCGCGGTGCAAGGCGTGTTCGACGACGCGCAGGACATCGTGAAGGCGGTGTCGAACGATCACGCGTTCAAGGCGAAGTACAAGATCGGCACGGTCAACTCGATCAACTGGGCGCGGGTCGTCGCGCAGGTCGTCTATTACTTCAAGGGCTACTTTGCCGCGACGAAGTCGAACGCCGAGCGCGTGTCGTTCACGGTGCCGTCGGGCAACTTCGGCAACGTGTGCGCGGGTCATATCGCGCGCATGATGGGTCTGCCGATCGAGAAGCTCGTCGTCGCGACCAACGAGAACGACGTGCTCGACGAGTTCTTCCGCACTGGTATCTACCGCGTACGCAAGGCGGCCGAGACGTATCACACGAGCAGCCCGAGCATGGACATCTCGAAGGCATCGAACTTCGAACGCTTCGTGTACGACCTGCTCGGCCGCGATCCGGCGCGCGTGCTGCAATTGTTCCGCGACGTCGAGGAGAAGGGCGGTTTCGATCTCGCGGCAAGTGGCGACTTCGCGCGCGTAAGGGAGTTCGGTTTCGTGTCGGGCAGCAGCAGCCACGACACCCGCGTCGACACGATCCGCGACGTGTTCCAGCGTTACGACACGATGATCGACACGCACACGGCCGACGGCGTGAAGGTCGCGCGCGAGCATCTGCAGCCCGGCATTCCGATGATCGTGCTCGAGACCGCGCAGCCGATCAAGTTCGGCGAGACGATCCGCGAGGCGCTGCTGCGCGAGCCGGAGCGGCCGGCGGCGTTCTCGGGGCTCGAGTCGCTGCCGCAGCGCTTCGAGGTCGTGCCCGCGGATGCGCAGCGGGTGAAGGACTTCATCGTCGCGAATACCGGCGAATAAGGGCGAGCGGGCCGCGTGTCGCTTCACGTTGATTGACGCCAACGCCCGCACTACGAGAAAACGCTGGCCGCACCCTCCGCGGCCACGCATCGAAAAACACAAACAGCTCCCCATAACGCCCGGCCGCCCAGGCTAACGGCATCGGCCGCTACAATGTTCTTTTAACCTGCGGCTTGCACCCTCCAGATGTCCACACCCACGCCCCGCGCTCCGATGCTCGCCACTGCCGATGCGCTGGCGATCCTGCTCGACGCCGCGCGCGCGCTCGACGATATCGAAACGCTGCCGACGCTCGACGCGCTGAATCGCGTGCTCGCCACCGACGTCACGTCGCCGCTCGACGTGCCGCCGATGAACACGAGCGCGATGGACGGCTACGCGGTCCGCATCGCCGATCTCGTGCACGGCAGCCGCCTGCCGGTCTCGCAACGCATTCCGGCCGGCCATGCGCCGACGCCGCTCGCGCCCAACAGCGCGGCACGCATCTTCACCGGCGCGACGGTGCCCGCCGGCGCGGACGCGGTCGTGATGCAGGAGCAGACCGAGGCGGCTGGCGACGAGGTGACGATCGTGCATCGTCCGCAGGCGGGCGAGTGGATCACCGCACAGGGCGCCGATATTCGCGCGGGCTCGGTGATCCTGCCGGCCGGCACGCGGCTCACGCCGCAGGCGTTGGGGCTTGCCGCGTCGGTCGGATGCGCGCGGCTCGAGGTGCGCCGCCGCGTGAAAGTCGCCGTATTCTTCACCGGCGACGAACTGACGATGCCCGGCGAGCCGCTGAAGCCCGGCGCGATTTACAACTCGAATCGCTTCACGCTGCGCGGCCTGCTCGAGAAGCTCGGCTGCGAGGTGACCGACTATGGCATCGTCGCCGATCAACTCGACGCGACCCGCGCGACGCTGCGCGAAGCCGCCGAGGCGCACGATCTGATTCTCACCTGCGGCGGCGTGTCGGTCGGCGAGGAGGATCACGTGAAGCCGGCGGTGGAGGCCGAAGGGCGTCTGTCGATGTGGCAGATCGCCATGAAGCCGGGCAAGCCGCTCGCGTTCGGCGCGGTGCGGCGTGGTGCGGGTGGTGCGGGTGGTGCAAATGGGGGCGAGCCGGCCGAAACGTTTTTCATCGGCCTGCCCGGCAATCCGGTGTCGAGCTTCGTGACGTTCCTGCTGTTCGTGCGTCCGTTCGTACTGCGGCTGGCCGGCGTGCAGGCGGTCGCGCCGCGCGCGCTGTCGCTGCGCGCGGACTTCACGCAGGGCAAGGCCGATCGCCGCAACGAGTTCCTGCGCGCGCGCGTCAACGTGGCGGGAGGGCTCGATCTGTTTGCCAATCAGAGTTCGGCCGTGTTGACGTCGACCGTGTGGGGCGACGGTCTGGTCGACAATCCGCCGAACCACGCGATCAGCGCCGGCGAAACCGTGCGCTTCATTCCGTTTTCCGAACTGTTGAACTGAGGGCGGTCATCCGCGGCATGCGCGGCATAGACCGGCGGTATTCCGATGAAGATTGAACTCCGATATTTTGCGAGCGTGCGTGAAGCGCTCAATACGTCCGACGAAAGCGTCGAGGTGCCCGACGGCATCGCGACCGTCGGCGATGTGCGCGCGTGGCTGCGCGTGCGTGGCGGCATCTGGGCCGAGACGCTCGCCGAAGGCCGCGCGCTGCGCATGGCCTGCAACCACGTGATGACCGGCGCGAGCGCCCGCATCACCGAGGGCTGCGAGGTCGCGTTCTTTCCGCCCGTCACCGGCGGCTGAACCGCGCTCTCGCACATCACGTTCACGCCAGCGACAAAAGCCCTCAGGAGCTGTCCATGCCCGTTCGCGTCCAGACCGAAGACTTCGACCTCAGCGCCGAGGTGGCCGCGCTGCGCGCGCGCAATCCGAGGATCGGCGCGCTCGCGTGCTTCGTCGGCACCGTGCGCGATCTCAACGAGGGCAGCGCGGTCGAGACGATGGAGCTCGAGCATTATCCGGGCATGACGGAGAAGTCGCTCGAGGCGATCGTCGAGCGTGCGCGCGAACGCTGGCCGGGCATCGAGGTGCTGATCGTGCATCGCGTCGGCAAGCTGTATCCGCTCGATCAGATCGTGCTCGTTGCGACGACGGCCGCGCATCGCGGCGACGCGTTTGCGTCGTGTGAATTCGTGATGGACTATCTGAAGACCGAAGCGCCATTCTGGAAGAAGGAGAAAACCGACGCGGGCGAGCGCTGGGTCGACGCGCGCGTGACCGACGATGCCGCGCTCGCGCGCTGGGGAATCGATTCGGGAAATCGGACTCCGGAGTAAACGAGTCGCGGGCCGCGGAGTTGCGACGGCGCACGCGGCCTCCTTGTGTCAGGAGCGTCGGCGCCGGCCGACGTTCACTCGTCCCGCGAGCGTCCGGTGATCGGCACCGGAAACGGCTCCCCAGCCTGCCGCGACGGATGCTCGCCATCGTCGTCAACGTCGCCAACTCGCGGCCGACGCTTCGGCGCCACCCGCTCGAGCAGCGCCTGCTGCTCCGGCGGGATCTTGTAATCCCAGCCGAAACGGCTCAGTTGCAGACTCTGCGCGATCCGCAGCGCCGGTTCCATGAAACGGACCGCCGCGGCCGGCTGATAGCGCGATTCGACCGTATCGAGGAACAGATACAGCCAGCGGCTGAAATGCTGCGGCTCGATGCCTTCGAGCGGCTGATGCGCCTGCTGCACGTTGCCGCGATACTGCTTCGCGCCGAGCACGAGGCTGCTCCAGAATGTGCACATCTTCGGCAGATGGTCGTCCCAGCGGCCCGCGAGCTTCGCGTCGAAGACCGGACCGAGCAGCGGGTCGGCACGCACGCGATCGTAAAAGCCATAGACGAGGTCGCGGATATTGGCGTCGGTGGGTTCGGCCGCGCGTTCGACCGGCGGCGCGGCGGGGAAAGACGGATTCATGCGGATTCCAGAAAATTGCGGTTGCCGATGACGGCTGAACTGAACCTTGACCCCCCCGTTTTTCTAACAAACGGTTGATGCGGAAAAAGCTACTATTGCTATCCGAAACTGTATTGCAGCGCGATTCGGGGAACGACGCCCGCCGGCCACTCATGCCAGCCAGTCATGCCAGGGCGTAGCGCTCGTTCCCGGCAACCCTTGCCTCGACGCGGTTATCGGGACGTTCAAGGCGCTTGCTCGCAGCCTTTCAAGCTATACCGGGACCTATGAGACTTACCGACTATACGGATTACGCGCTGCGCGTGCTGCTGTACCTCGCGGTGCGGGGCGACGGATTATCGACGATTCAGGACATTTCGCAAGCCTACGGCATCTCGAAGAACCATCTGATGAAGGTCGTGCAGCAGCTGGGCGAGCTCGGCTGGGTCGAAACCGTGCGCGGCCGCAACGGCGGCTTGCGGCTCGGCGCGCAATCGCTGTCGCTGACCGTCGGCGACGTGGTGCGGGTCACGGAAAGCGACTTTGCGCTGGTCGGCTGTCTGCCGGACCGGCAGGGCCGACAGCGGCCTTGCGTCATCACGACGCAGTGCCGGCTGCGTGGCGCGTTGCAGGCGGCGAACCTCGCTTTTCTCGCCGAGCTCGATCGTTTTACGATCGGCGAAGTCGCGCAACCGAAAAGTCCGCTCGCGGCGTTGCTCGGGTTAGGCTCCACGATTCAGATGGTGCCGCTGCCGATTACGGTGGTATCGGATAGCACGCGCGGCGGCAGTCCGGCGACGCTGGGCCGCAAGAACTAGAACATCCGGCCGGCTCCCGGGTGCGCAAACCCGCCCGGCCGCACCACAGGGGAAGGATCGCGGCAGTTCTTGCGCTCAAATGTCAAATAGTTGCGGCCGAGGCCAAAAAAGCGCTTGAAACCCTAATAAAACGCCTCATTTTGGTGGTAATCGAAATTGGAGGTCTCTTGATGAGAATCGACAAACTCACCACTAAATTCCAGGAAGCGCTCGCGGACGCCCAGAGTCTGGCGGTTGGCCACGACAATCAGTACATCGAACCCGTCCACGTGCTCGCGGCACTCGTCGCGCAGCAGGACGGCTCCGCTCGCTCGCTGCTGTCGCGCGCCGGCGTGCATGTACAACCTCTACAAACCGCACTGAACGACGCGGTCACGCGGCTGCCCCAAGTGCAAGGCACCGATGGCAACGTGCAGATCGGCCGCGAACTGACCGGTCTGTTGAACCAGGCCGATAAGGAAGCGCAGAAGCTCAATGACACGTTCGTCGCGAGCGAAATGTTCCTGCTCGCGGTCGCCGACGACAAAGGCGAGGCCGGCCGTCTCGCGCGCGAGCATGGGTTGTCGCGCAAGGCGCTCGAAACCGCGATCGCAGCGGTGCGCGGCGGCTCGCAGGTGCATAGCCAGGACGCCGAAAGCCAGCGCGAAGCGCTGAAGAAATACACGATCGACCTGACCGAGCGCGCCCGCGCAGGCAAGCTCGACCCCGTGATCGGCCGCGACGACGAAATCCGCCGTTCCATTCAGATCCTGCAGCGCCGCACCAAGAACAACCCGGTGCTGATCGGCGAGCCGGGCGTCGGCAAGACCGCGATCGTCGAGGGGCTCGCGCAGCGCATCGTCAACGGCGAAGTGCCGGAAACGCTGAAGAACAAGCGCGTGCTGTCGCTCGACATGGCCGCGCTGCTCGCGGGCGCCAAGTATCGCGGCGAGTTCGAGGAGCGCCTGAAGGCGGTGCTCAACGACATCGCGAAGGACGAAGGGCAAACCATCGTCTTCATCGACGAGATTCATACGATGGTCGGCGCCGGCAAGGCCGAAGGCGCGATGGACGCGGGCAACATGCTGAAGCCGGCGCTCTCGCGCGGCGAACTGCATTGCGTCGGCGCGACCACGCTCGACGAATACCGCAAGTACATCGAAAAGGATGCCGCGCTCGAGCGCCGTTTCCAGAAGGTGCTGGTGGACGAGCCGTCGGTCGAGGCGACCATCGCGATCCTGCGCGGTCTGCAGGAGCGCTATGAGCTGCACCACGGCGTCGACATCACCGACCCGGCGATCGTCGCGGCCGCCGAGCTGTCGCATCGCTACATCACGGACCGCTTCCTGCCCGACAAGGCGATCGATCTGATCGACGAAGCCGCGTCGAAGATCAAGATGGAAATCGACTCGAAGCCGGAGGAGATGGATCGGCTCGACCGTCGTCTGATCCAGCTGAAGATCGAACGCGAAGCGGTGAAGAAGGAGAAGGACGAAGCGTCGCAGAAGCGTCTGCAGCTGATCGAAGAGGAAATCGAGCGGCTCAACCGCGAATATTCGGACCTCGATGAAATCTGGACCGCGGAAAAAGCGGCGGTGCAGGGTAGCGCGCAACTGAAGGAAGAGATCGAGAAGACGCGTGCGGAAATCGTGCGTCTGCAGCGTGAGGGCAAGCTCGAGAAGGTGGCCGAGTTGCAGTACGGCAAGCTGCCGGGTCTCGAGGCGCAGCTGAAGGAAGTCACGCGCGCCGAGGCCGAGGAGCAGAACAGTCCGAAGCGTCCGCGTCTGTTGCGCACGCAGGTCGGCGCGGAAGAAATCGCCGAGGTCGTGTCGCGGGCCACCGGCATTCCGGTGTCGCGCATGATGCAGGGCGAGCGCGAAAAGCTGCTGCAGATCGAGTCGAAGCTGCATGAGCGCGTGGTCGGCCAGGACGAGGCGATCAGCGCGGTCGCCGATGCGATTCGCCGCTCGCGCGCGGGTCTGTCGGACCCGAACCGTCCGTATGGCTCGTTCCTGTTCCTCGGGCCGACCGGCGTCGGCAAGACCGAGCTGTGCAAGGCGTTGGCGTCGTTCCTGTTCGATTCGGAAGAGCATCTCATCCGTATCGACATGAGCGAGTTCATGGAGAAGCACAGCGTCGCGCGTCTGATCGGCGCGCCGCCGGGTTACGTCGGCTACGAGGAGGGCGGTTATCTGACCGAGGCCGTGCGCCGCAAGCCGTATAGCGTGATCCTGCTCGACGAAATCGAGAAGGCGCATCCGGACGTGTTCAACGTGCTGCTGCAGGTGCTCGACGACGGCCGCATGACCGATGGCCAGGGCCGCACCGTCGACTTCAAGAACACGGTGATCGTGATGACCTCGAACCTCGGTTCGCAGGTGATCCAGGCGATGGTCGGCGAGCCGCAGGAAGCCGTGAAGGACGCCGTGTGGGAAGAGGTGAAGCTGCACTTCCGGCCCGAGTTCCTGAACCGGATCGACGACGTCGTCGTGTTCCATGCGCTCGATCGCTCGAACATCCAGTCGATCGCGCGGATCCAGCTGCAGCGTCTGCACGAGCGGCTCGCGAAGCTCGACATGCAGCTGGTGGTGTCGGACGCGGCGCTCGAGCACATCGGCAAGGTCGGCTACGACCCGCTGTTCGGTGCGCGGCCGCTGAAGCGCGCGATCCAGCAGGAGATCGAGAACCCGATCGCGAAGCTGATTCTGGCCGGCAAGTTCGGTCCGAAGGATGTGATTCCGGTCGAAGTGGACGACGGCAAGCTGCTGTTCGAGCGCGTCGTGCACTGAAGGCGATGGGCTTGATGATGCGAAGGGACGACGGCAGGCGAGTCGTTCCCGCCAACGTTAAGAAACCGGCAACGAAGGTGACTTCGTTGCCGGTTTTCTTTTGGCCGCCGATTTCAAACCGGTGGCATCACCGTGGAGCGAAGGTCTCTGCAAGCCGCCAGCGCATGGCGCACAGCGTGCTCAAGCGTTGCCCTTGTTGCCGAGCAGCGCCGACAGGCCGCCGAGCGCGCCGAGCACCGTGGTCGCGTTCAGCTTGCCATCGGCCGGCACTTCGCCTTCCGGCGTGGCCGCGTTGACGACGTGCGGCAGGATCTGCGACAGCAGACCCGTCACCTGATCCGGCTGGACGCCGGCCTTGGCGGCGAGACCGGTCACGGCTTCCGAGCCCAGCACGTTATGCAGCGCGTCGGGTGCGATCGGCTGGTTTTCGCCATTGCCGACCCACGACGACACGACGTCGCCGAGGCCCTTTTCCTGGAAGCGCTGGATCAGGCCGTTCAGGCCACCAGGCTGGTTGTTGACGAATTCGAGCGCGGCGGCGATCAGCGCTTGCTGGCCGCCGCCTTCTGGCGATTTGCCAAGCAGGGAACCGATGGTGTCGAGTAGGCTCATGACGGTCTCTCTTCAATGCCGGCGCGTATGACGGCCGGGCGGGTGACGTCGACGCGCGGTTGCGCGTCGCGGTGAAACGCAAGGGCGGCAGCCCCGCCGGGCTCAAGCGCCGGACGCAGCCGCGGCGGATGCCGCCTTGCTCTTCTTCGCTTTCTTCTTCGAAGCCTTGGTGCCGGACGCGTCGGCCGGTGCGCTAGCCGCGACGGCCGGAGCCGAAGCGGCTGCCGCTTCGGATGCTGCGGCCTTGTCCTTCTTCTTCGACTTCGACGGCTTCGCGGCCGAGGCGGGGGCAGCCGCGGCCGGCGCTGCCGTCGTGGCAGCGGGCGCGGCGGCGGTGGTTGCCGCGGGAGCCGCCGGTGTGGTCTTCGTGGCCGGCTTGGTGGACGTCTTCGCGCCGGTCGGCGGTGCCGACGAGCCGTTGATCGTCAGTCCGGCCGCTTCGAGGTTCTCGACCGATTTCTGGCCGATGCCCTTCACACGCGCGGCGAGATCGTCGGCGTTCTTGAACGGGCCGTTTTTGGCGCGTTCGTCGAGAATCGCTTTCGCATGCACGGGGCCGATGCCCTTGACCGATTCGAGCGTGGCCTGATCGGCGGTATTCACTTCCACGGCCGCGGCAAATCCGGCCGACAGCGACAAAGCCACAGCGACGCAAAGCATGAAAAGCTTCTTCAGCATGGCAAGCACTCCATTGAGGGCAAAAAGTTAGCCGGGAACGGACGACCTATCCTGTCAGCGGGCGCTGCGTTTAAGCATAGGACAAATCGCAGGCCCGATTTGAGATAGCGGACGATTTATACCGATCGATTGATGACAAGTAAATCCACCACACAATATTTAAAGCTTTTGGCGGCATGCAGTGCCGGTGAATTTATCGGTCGATATCGATCGCGATAACTCGTCTGCGATAAAGAATGAGCAACGCAAAGGAATGACAGCGTCCGACGCTTGACTTAGAGTGCACTCGAAGTCCTAACCTGAGTCCGTCATGTCGAAACACTCAACCGCGCTCACCATCGGTCAGGTCGCCGAAACGATCGGCGTGTCCACGCACACGCTGCGCTATTACGAACAGGCCGGCCTGATCCGGCCGGTCGGACGCACGCAGACGGGGCACCGGCTGTACTCGCCGGCCGATCTCGACTGGTTGCGCTTCGTGATGCGTCTGAAGGCAACGGGCATGTCGATCTCCGGCATGCAGCAGATCGCCGCGCTGCGCGCGCAAGGCCATCCGACGATGCGCGCACGCCGCGACCTGCTGGTTGCGCATCGCACCGCGCTGCTCGCGCGGATCGCCGATCTGCAGAGCAACCTCGGCGCGATCGACGACAAGATCGCGTACTACGAGGCGGCCACGAGCGGCGCGCTTGAGCCTGACCCGGCACGACAGGATGACGAAGCCTCGTCGCCCTCACACCCCGATAAGGACTCGCAATGGACTACGCACACAACGACCGCTACGCGCGGGGCTGGGACAAGCTCAGGGAAATCGACGGTTCGGCGGGCGAGCAGGTAATCGCCGCGCTCGCGCCCGTCGCGCCGGAATTCGGACGCCTGTTGATTGAATTCGGCTTCGGCGATATCTACAGCCGGCCGCAGCTCGATCTGCGCACGCGTGAGATTGCGACGATCGCGTCGCTCGCGACCCTCGGCTGCGCGCAGCCGCAACTGAAGGTACATATCGAGGCGGCGCTGAACGTCGGCTGCACGCGCGAGCAGATCGTCGAGGTGTTCATGCAGATGGCGCTTTATGCGGGCTTTCCGGCCGCGCTCAATGCGCTGTTCGCGGCGCGGGAAATTTTCGAGGCCAAGGATCGGGAGGGGCAGGCCGCATACGCGGCGTGAGCGGGCTGAGCTGCGTGGGGAAGGAAAGGCGGATGCAGAACAGGTCGACTCTCACCCCGGCTTGGGCGCAACTGACGGTCCGGTCGGTGCTATTCGTGGCCTTCGCAACCCTCCATCCCCTCAAACAGCCGAATCAACCAGCACCGCCGCAGCCTCGCGCAAATAGCGCTGGCTCACGAATCGCCAGTACACGAGCAAGCCGAGCCCGGCAATCGCGAGACTTGCGGTATTGGCGACCCAGAAGCCGCGCGCGCCGGTCAGCCAGGGCGGCGTGAGGCCGGTCGTATCGAAGCCGAGCGCATAGCCGCCGCCGAGCCCGACTCCCCACAGCGCCACCGCATAGATGATGGTCGGCACGACCGCGACCTTGTAGGCGCGCAGCACGAACGCGGTCGAGATCTGCAACGCGTCGAACAGGTGGTAGCAGGCGACGATCAGCACCAGCGGCAACGCCTTCGCCACCACCTGCGCGTTCGTCGTATAGCCGTCGACGATATACGGCCGCAGCACGAGCACGAGCGCGCCATAGCAGCACGCGATCGCAACCGCCATCGCGATGCCGTGACGCGACAGCGTGCGCGCCGCCTGCGGCCGATGCGCGCCGAGCGCCTGCGCGACCAGCGTCGACGACGCGATGCCGATCGACAGCGGCGTCATATAGAGCACCGCGCCGACGTTGCCGGCGATCTGGTGCCCGGCGAGCGTCGTCGTGCCGAAACGCGCGATGAAAAGCGCCATGAAGGTGTACGACGTGACCTCGATCAGATACGACAGCCCCATTGGAATACCGAGCCGCAGTTGCGCGGCCTGGCGCTTCCAGACCGGCCAGCAGAAGTGCGTGAAGATGCCGAGTGCCTTGAAATCGTCGACGCGCGCGAGCAGCAGCATGCCGAGCGCCGCGAGTGCCCAGTTGAGCAGCGTGCTCGCGAGCGCGCAGCCCGGACCGCCCAGCGCGGGCACGCCGAGGCCGCCGAAAATGAACCAGGTATTGAGCGGAATTTTCAGCAGCAGCGCGGCGATCTGCAGGAACATCACGAGCCGCGGTTTGGCGAGCGCATTGGCAACGGAGCCGTAGACCCGGAAGGCGAGGCCGGCGGGCAGCCCGAACGCGAGAATCCGCAGGTACGCGAGCGTGCGCTCGTGCAGCGCGTCGGGCACCCGCGACAACGCCAGCAGCGGTCCGGGGAAGAACAGGATCAGAAAGCCGATCACGGTCAGCGCGGCGGCAAGCCACCATGACTGGCGGACCTCTTCGCCGATCTCGCCGTAGCGACGCGCGCCGTACAGCTGCGCGGTGATCGGCTGCAGCGCGGTCAGGATGCCGGTCAGGCCGATATAGACCGAGACGTAGATCGACGAGCCGAGGCCGAGCGCGGCCAGATCGACGGCCGAGTAGCGCCCGACCATCGCCGTGTCGATCACGCCGAACGCGATGATGGCCAACTGGCCGATCAATACGGGCCACGCGAGCGCGGCGATCTTCCGTACGTCGGCGAACATGGTCAGTCGCGCTTCTTGTGCCAGTTGCGGCGCTTGGCGGGCGGCGGCTTGGGACGGTCGATGCGCACGTACAGGCGGAAGCGCTCGTCGCGGTCAGCGGCGCGGCGGCCTTCCCACACGAGCTTCCAGACGTAGTCGGGCATCGCGCTCGGGTTGCCGTAGTCCTGCGAGTCCTGACGCAGGATTACGTCGCAGTCCTGGTCGAACGAGAAATGCATGTCGCCGAAATACGCGAATGTCGCGATCTGCGCATTGCCTAGGCGCACCGGCGCGATGCACGTGTAGTCATCGGGCAAATGGGCGGCGATCTGCTGCGCGACGTCGCGATAGGTCCGGCTGTAGTTGACGACCGGCAGCCACAGCGTCATCAGCAACACCCACATCAGCGTGGTGCCGGCGCTCGACAGCACGACGCTGCGCCACAGCACCTTCGGATGACGCGCGAGGCGCCAGCGCACCAGCAGGAACCAGCACACGGTCACCGCGACCGCGCACACGAACGACAGAATCTTGAACTGCGGCACGAAGCCGGGCGCGAGTCGCGCGAGATTGCGCGCGAGCGGATGCGGGAAGCCCGTCAGGCCTGCCACATACACGAGCCATACGAAGCTGCCGAGGATCGTGAAGCTCAGCAGCGCGAACCAGTCGATCGCGTTGATCGCGCCGCGCTTGAGCGTCGGCAGCGCGAAAGTGGCGAGTACCGCGAGCGGCGGGAGGAGCAGCATGTAGAGTCGGTTCGACTGATGGCTTTGCAGCACGACGAGCACGAACAGCGGCCCGATCACCGACAGCGGAATCGCCACGTGCGGCGCGCGCCGCAGTCCCTGCCAGCTGAACCACGACCACAGCGCGAGTGGCCAGGCGGGCCACGTGAAGAGCGGCAGGTTTTTCAGCGCATACGCGGCGACCGAGCCGGGCGGGCCCGCGAACGAACTCAGGCTCACGTGCAGCCACTGGTTCAGATACCAGGCAGCGTCGTCCGGGAACGCGGAGAGCGCGATGATCGGCCACGACACCGCGAGCACGAGCGCCACGGGCAGACCCGCAAGCAGCAGCCAGCGCAATCGCGTTTCGCGTACGATCAGCGTCATCGCGAGCGTGCCGAGCAGCAGCGCGCCGACCAGCACCGGGCTGCTCGCGAGTGTGACGAGGCCAATCGCGAGACCCCAGATCAGCGCGCCCTGAATCGGCTTGTCGATCATGCGCACGAGGCCGTACACGAGCATCGCGATGCAGACGAACTGCGCGAGCTGCGGCGTGGTCTCGTGACCGCGCTCGGCGAGGCCGAAGCACGCGAGCAGGATCAGCAGTGCGCCATCGGCGAGCGTGCGGCCATAGTCGCGCGGTTCCGGCTCGCCGCCGAACGCATATTTGAATGGCTGCACTTCGGGACGCCGGCCGAGCAGATACGCCGCGTACCAGACGAACGCACAGCCCGCGCAGAACAGCAGGCCCGTGAACACGCGCGACGCGTTGCTCGCGTCGACCCACGGTGCGAGGACGCGGATCGCGCTCGCGCCGAGCCAGTAGCCGAGCGGGCCGTCCTCGGTCAGATATTTGCCGACCAGATTCGGCAGCAGCCAATCGTGCGCTCCGCCGTTCGCCATCGTCCACATCACACCAAAGCCGGCTGCGTCCTCGTTCTTCCACGGATCGCGGCCGAACAGGCCGAACGAGGCGTAGACGATACAGATGGCCAGCAGCAGCCAGCGCGGCAACGCACTGGTCGCAGAGGCGGTGAGGCGAACGACAGGTCTCATGCGGTGTGTGGAGTCTGGATAAACGATGCAGCCGGAGCGGCCCGGCAGGTCAGGGCGCGAGGGCCCGTTTCGAGCATCCGGCATTGTAGTCGTGCCGTGCGATGCACGTCACGGCCGGTAACGCCCGGCAACGTCAATGCACAAGCTGTAACACAGTGTCGCGAAAGCGCGGCGTGCTCCTTCCGGCTGAAGGCTTCGCGCGGCGTGCGAACCAGCGGGCGCACAAGCGCAGGCGACAAAAAAGGGCAGCTCGCGCTGCCCTTTCTGTTTGCTCCGTTGCCGGCCGGAAGCCGGTACCGTTGCGGTATTACTTTACTGCCTTGCCCGAAGCACGTGCGCCGAACTTCTTGTTGAACTTCTCGACGCGGCCGGCCGTGTCCATGATCTTTTGCTGGCCGGTGTAGAACGGATGCGATTCCGACGACACTTCGATCTTCGCGAGCGGGTAGGTCTTGCCGTTGAATTCCGCGGTTTCGCGCGTCTGGATGGTCGAGCGCGTCACGAACCTGAAGTCGTTCGACATGTCGACGAACAGGACTTCGCGGTAATTCGGGTGAATGCCTTCTTTCATGGTCTTTCCTTTAATCTGGCGGTAGCCAACCCGCGTGCAGCCTCGAATGGGACTGCCTTCAGGCGCGAGCCACTTGCCTACGGTCGAAAAACCGCGATTATGGCAGAAAATCAGTCGCTTGGCGATTTTTCTGCCAGCGGATTCTCTTGCGGCGCAAGCGGCGCCCACATTCGCGGCGTCTCAAATGGGCGTGAACGTCAAACCGACGCGCGCTGGATCTTGCCGGTAGTAGCGCGCGAGCAGTCGGTACAGTTCCGGATACTCCGCCTCGAACGCTTGGGGCCGCACGAACAGCGCCTCGCTGCATACGGCAAAAAATTCCGACGGATGGTCCGCCGCATACGGATCGATCAGCGACTCGCGTTCGAAACGCGCCCAGCGTCGCTCGGGCACCGCGTCGACTTTCGCACAGAAGTGATCGTATGCATGGTCGAACACATCGGCCCATGCCTGCGCATCGAGCGGCGCGTGCCAGCGGCGCATCAGCGGCGGGTGGCCATCCGCTTCGCCGTTGAACATGTCGATTTTGTGCGCGAACTCGTGGATCACGACGTTGTATGCGTCGCTGCCATCGGTCATCTGCGCGTCTTCCCACGACAGCACCACCGGGCCGCCTTCCCACGCCTCGCCGCTGGCGTCGTGTTCGATTTCGTGCACGACGCCATCTTCGTCCTCAACGGTCTTGCGGATCACGAACTCGCCCGGATAGACGATCACGCCGACCCAGCCGCGATACAGATCGAGGCTCAGGTTCAGCACCGGCAGGCACGCCTGCGCGGCGATGCCGACCGTCATCGCATCGGTCAGCTCGAGCTCGTGCGCGGTCGAGAACTCCTTCTGCGCGAGGAAGAGAGTCGTCATCTCGCGCAGCCGCGCGAGATCGGGCGCTTCCAGATGCGTGAGAAAGGGTAGGCCGGCGAGTGTCGCCTGCCACAAGGAATCGTCGATCGCGTAGTCTCGCAGCGCGCGCTCGCGACGCCGTGCGCCCAGCCAGTTCGTGAGTTTCGACAGCATGCTTGGAGCCCACCTTCAGTCGATCTGTTTTTGCTACGCGGCGAACGGGCCGCCGCATATCGCGACGCCGATCAGAAAATAGAAACCGTCGAGCGACGCGAGCAAACTGGCCTGCTGCGCAATCGACCGGCTGATCGACGCGATCGCGAGCGTGTTCTGGTAGACCGGATTGTACGGATTCATGGACTCCGCGAGGCGACTTTGATGCAGCGCGAGCCGGTGCCGCTCGACGATGATCACCGAGGCGGTCGCGAAGGAGAGGGTCAACTGCCGGACGATGTTTTTCAGCCGGTAGCCGTGCGTGAACTCCTCCTCGATCAAGAAGATGCGGCACGTCAGATTCGCGACCGGCGGCACGATGAACAGCAACAGCAGGCCGCGCAGCAGCAGCGGCAGGGCGAGCGCCGCCTCGCCGACGTCCGGCGACATGCGTGTCGTCCACCCGGCGGCGAACGCGGCCGCCCCGAAGCCCGGCACGATGATCCACTTCTTGCGCGGCAGCAGCTTCGCAAAACGCGGCGCATTGTCTCTGCGGACGATGGACGAAAAAAAACCGCTCGCAGTTTGCGAGCGGTTTTTCATGCGTTGCAGTTGCCGACTAATACGGCCGGCACGAACGTCGCGCGTTAGCTGCCGCCGCCACGACGCATCATGTCGAAGAACTCGGAATTGCTCTTCGTCTGGCGGATCTTGTCGAGCAGGAATTCCATCGACTCGACTTCGTCCATGTCGTGAATGAACTTGCGCAGTACCCAGATCTTCTGCAGCGCTTCGGGCTTGATCAGCAGCTCTTCGCGGCGCGTGCCCGACTTGTTCAGGTTGATTGACGGGTAGACGCGCTTCTCGGCGAGACGGCGCTCGAGGTGCACTTCCATGTTGCCGGTGCCCTTGAACTCTTCGTAGATCACATCGTCCATGCGGCTGCCGGTTTCGATCAGCGCCGTGCCGATGATGGTCAGCGATCCGCCTTCCTCGATGTTGCGCGCCGCGCCGAAGAACCGCTTCGGGCGCTGCAGCGCGTTCGCGTCGACACCGCCCGTCAGCACCTTGCCCGAGGCCGGGACCACCGTGTTGTAAGCGCGCGCGAGACGCGTGATCGAGTCGAGCAGAATCACGACGTCGTTCTTCATTTCGACGAGGCGCTTGGCCTTCTCGATCACCATTTCGGCGACCTGCACGTGACGCGCGGCGGGTTCGTCGAACGTCGAGGCGATCACTTCGCCGGCCACCGAACGCTGCATTTCCGTCACTTCCTCCGGACGCTCGTCGATCAGCAGCACGAACAGCACGACGTCGGGATGGTTCTGCTTGATCGCGTGCGCGATGTGCTGAAGCATCACGGTCTTGCCCGACTTCGGCGACGCGACGAGCAGGCCGCGCTGGCCCTTGCCGATCGGCGCGATCATGTCGATGATGCGGCCGGTCACATTCTCTTCGCCACGCATTTCACGTTCGAGCAGCAGCACCTTGTTCGGGTGCAGCGGCGTCAGGTTTTCGAACATGATCTTGTGCTTCGAGGCCTCCGGCGGCTGGCCGTTGACCTTGTCCACCTTCACCAGCGCGAAATAGCGCTCGCCGTCTTTCGGCGTGCGCACTTCGCCTTCGATCGTGTCGCCCGTATGCAGATTGAAGCGGCGGATTTGCGACGGGCTGATGTAGATGTCATCCGTGCTGGCGAGGTAGGAGGTTTCCGGCGAACGCAGGAAGCCGAAACCGTCCGGCAGCACTTCGAGGGTGCCGTCGCCGAAGATCGTGTCGCCCGCTTTGGCTCGTTTTTTTAGAATGGCGAACATCAATTCCTGCTTGCGCAGGCGGTTCGCGCTTTCGATCTCGAGGCCATTGGCCATCTCGATCAATTGGGAGACGTGCTGAGTCTTAAGCTCGGATAAATGCATACGGAGAACCCGCAGGAGAAGGTGCGACGAAATGAAATCTGGGAGGAGGGTGAGCGGAACCGCTCAAAGACTTACACGTCTTTTCGACGTTTTGTGGATTCTAGCATAGCACACGCCAATTTAAGCCAGTGCGGCAGCGTGGCATCTTTGTTGCAAAGCGTGTTGCCGACTGACAACACGCTTGACCGGCGGGGGCGGCGGTTTGCTCACCCGACGCGCCCGATTCTCCAACTGCCTGCGGCGCGCGATGGACCCGCGAGCGCCGCGGCGTACTGCTTGCTTTACAGGTTGCCGTCGAGGAACGCGGTGAGTTGCGACTTCGACAGAGCTCCGACCTTCTGAGCGGCAACGGCGCCGTTCTTGAACAGGATCAATGTGGGGATGCCGCGCACGCCAAACTTGACCGGCGTGGACTGATGCTCGTCGACATTGATCTTCGCGACTTGCAGGCGATCGGCGTAGTCCTTCGCGACCTCGTCGAGGATCGGCGCGATCATCTTGCACGGACCGCACCATTCGGCCCAGAAATCGAGCAGCACGGGTTTATCGGATTTCACGACGTCCTGTTCGAACGATGCGTCGCTAATATGCTTGATTTGTTCGCTCATTTATGAATACCTCTCTCGGTTCGAGGCCCGCCTGAATTGCTCGCCACGATACGTCAAAACTGGGAAAACTTCCGTTCGCTTTGCCGCATCCGGAGCCTCGCCGCGCATGCCTGTGAAAGTCAGAAAAACCGTCTGAAAAAACGCCGGATTTTCACGCAATGCGCGGAAAGAGTCGCGTATGCGGGTCTTTCAACTGGCAGTGTAGCTTAATTCGCTATGCGTTGCCGATGGCGATAGTACTCATCAAAGCAGTGGGGCTAATAGGCCGCCGCCGCAGCGTCGGCCGGTTTCTGCGGCTCACGGCGACCGCGTTGCAATCTAAATGGAGTCGCGCGCGGCGAACTCAAGTGCCGCGCGTGGCGGGCGTCGCCGCGGTGGCCGGGAGGGCGTCTGGCGGCGTGCAGAAAGCGGCCGCAAACCGCGCGAAGCCGTTCGAAGCGGAGCGTCGTTCGCGTTTTGCTCATGTCAACAGTCGCATAATGCGCGCGGCAATGATAGAATCCTTCGTGACGGGCCTCCTCGCATGGAGGGATGGTCAACCTGGTCAGGTCGGGAACGAAGCAGCCACAGCCGTTTTCCACCAGTGCCGAGGGTCGGGCTCGTCACCTTTCCTTGCTTTTTTCTCCGCGACCGTTCTCACGGCTTCTGCGCAGTTTCTCCCCAGTCATTCCCAGCTTTTGTATTGATCGTTCGCCGTCTTCGGATGGAGCGTCGTCGTGGCCGTTTCGCGCATTTCACGCGTCTTCCCGAATCGGTTTTGCGCGCCATTGTTACTGATACAATTTCCGGATGACCTATCAAGTTCTCGCACGCAAATGGCGGCCGAAGGATTTCGCTTCGCTCGTCGGACAGGAGCACGTGGTGCGCGCGCTCACCCATGCGCTCGACGGCGGCCGTCTGCACCATGCCTATTTGTTTACAGGTACGCGCGGCGTCGGCAAGACCACGCTGTCGCGCATCTTCGCGAAGGCGCTCAATTGCGAGACCGGCGTGACGTCGACGCCGTGCGGCGTATGCCGTGCGTGTCGCGAGATCGACGAAGGGCGCTTTGTCGATTACGTCGAAATGGACGCGGCGAGTAATCGTGGCGTCGATGAAATGGCCGCGCTGCTCGAGCGCGCGGTGTACGCGCCCGTCGATGCGCGCTTCAAGGTCTACATGATCGACGAAGTGCACATGCTGACGAACCACGCGTTCAACGCGATGCTGAAGACGCTCGAAGAGCCGCCGCCGCACGTCAAGTTCATCCTCGCGACCACCGACCCGCAGAAGATTCCGGTCACCGTGCTGTCGCGCTGTCTGCAGTTCAATCTGAAGCAGATGCCGGCCGGCCATATCGTGTCGCATCTCGAACGCATTCTCGGCGAAGAGAGCGTGCCTCACGAGGCGCAGGCGTTGCGCCTGCTCGCGCGCGCGGCCGACGGTTCGATGCGCGACGCACTATCGCTGACCGATCAGGCGATCGCCTATTCGGCGAACCAGGTCAGTGAAGACGCGGTGCGCGGCATGCTCGGCGCGCTCGACCAAAGCTATCTGATCCGCCTGCTCGAGGCGCTCGCGCAGGGCGACGGCGCGGCGGTGCTGGCGGTCGCCGACGAGATGGCCTTGCGCAGCCTGTCGTTCTCGACGGCGCTGCAAGACCTGGCGAGCCTGCTGCATCGGATCGCGTGGGCGCAGTTCGCGCCTTCGTCGGTGCTCGACGAATGGCCGGAGGCGGCCGACTTGCGCCGTTTCGCCGACGCGTTGAGCGCCGAGCAGGTGCAACTGTTCTATCAGATCGCGACGATCGGCCGAAGCGAACTGGGCCTCGCGCCCGACGAATACGCGGGCTTCACGATGACGCTGCTGCGCATGCTCGCGTTCGAGCCGGCGCCGACAGGCGGCGGTGGCGGAGCGGCGGGAGCCGCTGGCACGCAGAGCGGTGCGGGCGGCGCCGGCGCCGGTGCGCAGCGCTCGGGTGCACCGACGGTTGCCGCGCTGCGCGCGCTGTCACCGTCGTCCGCGACGGCCATGGCAGCTGCTGCGCCCGTTCGCGGACCTCAGGTAGGCGTTGCCGGCGAGGAGCAGGGCGACGCGATGAAATCGACCGCGCCGACTGCAAAGCCGATCGCGAAGCCCGCAGCCGACTCCGCGCAATCTGAAGAAGCACCGCAATCGCCCAACGCCGAAGTCGCCCGCGTGACAGACGCGCCTGCCAATGCGGCAGCCCCGCTGGCGCCGTGGGAAGACGCGCCCGCGAATGCCGTCGCCACGATCGCCAGCTCGAGCGCGCCGGTCTCGAACGAAGTTTCCGACATCGCACCTTCGTCCGCACCGAGCGCGCTTGCAACTGCCGCGCCTGGTCGCGCGGAAGAGGCCACGTCACCGGAACCGGAAGCGCGGGCGGAATTGGCGGCGCCCGCAGCCGACTCCGTGCCGCGCCGCGCGGGCGGCGCCAGCGCCGCGCTCGACGTGTTGCGCAACGCCGGCATGAAAGTATCGTCCGACCGTGGCCGTGCTAACACGGAAGTGTCCGCGAAGCCGGCCGCACCCGCCGCACCGAAGCCGGCCGCACCGAAACCCGCCGCGCAGGCTGCACCCGCTCGCGACGCAAACAGCGGCGCGAGCAGCAATGCGCAGCAGAACAGCCCGTCGATCCCACCATGGGACGACATGCCGCCCGACGACTACCTGCCGTTGTCGGCCGCGGACGACGCGTACTTCATTCCGCCAGACGACGACTTCGTGCCGGTATTCGACCGCGGCCCCGACGACGTCCGCATGGACGGCGCGGCCGCGCCGTCCGCCGCGCCGGCGCCGCTCGCCGATACGCGCCCGCTGCCGCCTGCCGTGCCGCTCGATCCGCTAGGTTTCACCGGCGACTGGCCGGCGCTCGCCGTCGATCTGCCGCTGAAGGGCATCTCGTATCAGCTTGCGTTCAACAGCGAACTGATGGCGCTCGACGGCAGCACGCTGAAGCTCAACGTGCCGGTGCCGCAATACGCAGAAGCCTCACAGGTCGCTAAACTGAAGGCAGCGCTCGTCGAGCGGCTCGGCCAGAACGTCGACGTGCAGGTCGAAGTCGGCCCGGCGCGCCGTACCGCCGCCGCGCACGACGCGAAGCTGCGCGCGCAGCGCCAGCAGGAAGCCGAGCGCGAGATCAGCGCCGATCCGTTTGTGCAGTCGCTGATTCGCGAGTTCGGCGCGAGCATCGTGCCGGGCTCGATCCGCCCGATTACCCCGGACGCCGCCCCGAACGGCGCGTCGCCGGCCCACTGATCCATCGTTCGCGGCGTCGTCGCGACGCGGCGCCGGAATGCCAGATTCCACGCTATCTAGAAGGAGCACGTCCATGATGAAAGGCCAACTCGCCGGGCTGATGAAGCAAGCCCAGCAGATGCAGGAAAACATGAAGAAGATGCAGGAGCAACTCGCGCAGATCGAAGTCGAGGGGCAGTCGGGTGCCGGTCTCGTCAAGGTGACGATGACCTGCAAGAACGACGTGCGCCGCGTGTCGATCGACCCGAGCCTGCTCGCCGACGACAAGGACATGCTGGAAGATCTCGTCGCCGCCGCGTTCAACGACGCCGTGCGCAAGGCCGAGGCGACCGCGCAGGAAAAGATGGGCGGCATGACCGCCGGCCTGCCGCTGCCGCCGGGTTTCAAGCTGCCGTTCTGAACCTGTTCTGATTGAGAACGGGCTGAAGCGGGTGAGCGCCGCGGCGGTTGATTGCCGCGGTGCGAACGCAGACGCTCGCCGCCGCGCGCCGCGTGCAGGCTGGAAACATCGAACCTGCAGCCGCGCGTGAAAGCGTCGTCACGGCGTGAAAACGCGGCCCGGTTCGAGCAACACCCCCGCATCCCGATTCGCCCACGCGAGCACCACCCACGTCGACGCCGATCCGCATGAAACAACCTTCCGCCCTGTCGGCGCTCGTCGAAGCGCTACGCGCGCTGCCCGGTGTCGGGCCGAAGTCCGCGCAGCGCATGGCGTATCACCTGATGCAGCACGATCGGGAAGGCGCCGAAAAGCTCGGGCGCTCGCTGTTGTTCGCGACCGAGCATCTGCGTCACTGCGAAAAGTGCAACACATTTACCGAAGCGCAGATCTGCGAGGTCTGCCTCGATGAGGAGCGCGATCCGTCGCTGCTGTGCGTCGTCGAAACGCCGGCCGACCAGATCATGCTCGAACAGACGATGACCTATCGCGGCCTCTATTTCGTGCTGATGGGGCGGTTGAGTCCGCTCGACGGCATCGGCCCGAAGGAAATCCATTTCGACCGGCTCGTGAAGCGCGCGTCGGATGGCGTCGTCAAGGAAGTCGTGCTGGCCACCAATTTCACCAACGAGGGTGAGGCCACCGCGCATTACCTCGGACAGACGCTGAAGGCGCGCGGCCTTGCCGTGACGCGTCTCGCGCGCGGCGTGCCGGTGGGCGGCGAGCTCGAGTATGTCGACGCGGGCACGATCGCGCGCGCGATGCTCGACCGTCGTTCGATGTAGCCACGCGGCTTTCGTTGGCCGCCGCCATATCCGTCCAGGCACGCATCGTCGCAAGTCGTTGCAAACCAGACAGACCGGGTACACAACGATGCAGAACCAAGGAGACTCATGAGCGCCACCCCCGAATCAGGCGCGAGCGCCGCACCGCATGACGCGTGCGGTCCGCTCGCCGGCGTCAAGGTGCTGGAACTCGGCACGCTGATTGCCGGGCCGTTCGCCGCGCGTTTTCTCGGCGAGTTCGGCGCCGACGTCGTCAAGATCGAAGACCCCAAAGGCGGCGACCCGCTGCGCAAATGGCGCAAGCTGTACCCGGAAGTCGGCGGTACGTCGCTGTGGTGGGCCGTGCAGGCGCGCAACAAGAAGTCCGTCACGATCAACCTGAAAGCCGAAGAGGGCAAGGAGATCGTGCGGCGCCTCGCGAAAGAGGCCGATATCGTCGTCGAGAATTTCCGGCCCGGTCTGCTCGAAAAGCTCGGGCTCGGCTACGACGTGCTGTCCGCCGAGAACCCCGGCCTCGTGATGGTGCGTCTGTCGGGCTACGGCCAGACGGGCCCGTATCGCGACCGGCCCGGCTTCGGCGCGATCGCCGAGTCGATGGGCGGTCTGCGCCATATCACCGGCTATCCGGATCTGCCGCCGCCGCGCATCGGCATTTCGATCGGCGATTCGATCGCCGCGCTGCACGGTGTGATCGGCGCGCTGATGGCGCTGCATCACAAGCAGGTGAACGGCGGCAAGGGGCAGGTGGTCGACGTCGCGCTGTACGAGGCCGTCTTCAACATGATGGAAAGCGTGGTGCCCGAATACGGCGTCTACGGCATGGTGCGCGAGCGTACCGGCGCGTCTCTGCCGGGCATCGTGCCGTCGAATACGTATCCGTGCCGCGACGGCAGCATCGTGATCGGCGGCAATAGCGATCCGATCTTCAGGCGCCTGATGATCGCGATCGAACGCGACGATCTCGCCAACGATCCGGCGCTCGCGCATAACGATGGCCGCGTGCTGCGCACGCAGGAAATCGACGCCGCGATCGGCGCGTGGCTGTCCACGCGCACGATCGACGAAGCGCTCGCGGTGCTGAATGCGGCCGACGTGCCGGTGGGCCGCATCTACAGCGTCGCCGATATGTTCACCGATCCGCAGTTCATCGCGCGGCAGATGATCCAGCGGTTCAAATGGCAGGACGGCAAGGAAATCACGCTGCCCGCGGTTACGCCGAAGCTGTCGGCGACGCCCGGTGAGACGCGCTGGCTGGGGCCAGAACTGGGTGAACATACCGATGAAGTCCTGCAATCGCTAGGTTATGATGCTGACGGCATCGCGCGGTTGCGGGCGCAACAGATCGTCTGATGCGCACAGCGCAACGCATAGAGAAAGGCGCGTAAAGCGCGGCGCTGACGCACGATTCGCGCCTTGCGACCGGCAGCCCCACACCGTGGCCAAGCGCTTGCGCCACGCGCGCACGGGCGGTCAAAAAGCCGGACTACAAAAAATCTGGAGACAACGGACCATGCAACGCAGAACCTTCCTCGCCGGCGGTGCGGCGCTCGCGGGCGCCTCGCTCGCGGCCACGCCGTTCGCTTTCGCGCAGGGCAAGCCCGAGACCACCAAGGTCGCCATCGCGGTCGGCGGCAAGAACCTGTTCTACTACCTGCCGCTGACGATCGCCGAGCGCCGCAACTACTTCAAGGACGAGGGGCTCGAAGTCGAGATTTCCGACTTCGCGGGCGGCTCGCAGGCGTTGAAGGCGGCAGTCGGCGGAAGCGCCGACGTGGTCTCCGGCGCGTTCGAACACACGCTGCTGTTGCAGGCGCAAAAGCAGATGTTCCGCGAATTCGTGCTGCAGGGCCGCGCGCCGCAGATCGTGCTCGCGGTGTCGAAGAAGACGATGCCGAACTATAAGTCGATCGCCGATCTGAAGGGCAAGAAGATCGGCGTGACCGCGCCGGGTTCGTCGACGTCGATCATGGCGAGCTTCGTCCTCGCGAAAGCGGGGCTCAGTCCGAAGGACGTCGCGTTCATCGGCGTGGGCGCCGGTGCCGGCGCGATCGCCGCGCTGCAGTCCGGGCAGATCGACGCGATCGCCAATCTCGATCCGGTCGTCACGCGCCTCGAGCGCGCCGGCGACGTGCGCGTCGTGTCGGATACCCGCACGCTCACCGATACGCACATCGTGTTCGGCGGCGACATGCCGGCGGGCTGCCTGTACGCATCGCAGTCGTTCATCACGAAGAACCCGAACACCACGCAGGCGCTGACCAATGCGATGGTGCGCGCGCTCAAGTGGCTGCAGAACGCGAGCGGCAGCGAACTGATCAACACGGTGCCGGAGAGCTATCTGCTCGGCGACCGCGCGCTCTATCTCGACGCGTGGCAGCACGTGCGCGAAGCGATGTCGCCCGACGGCCTGATGCCCGCCGACGGTCCCGCGACGTCGCTGAAGACGCTGAAAGCGTTCGATCCGGTGATCCAGAACGCGCAGATCGATCTGTCGAAGACGTGGACCAACGACTTCGTGAAGAAGGCGCTCGCGACCGTCAAGGCATAAACGACGCGGCGCGCGCACAGGCGCATCGAATGGGACGTGGACAGGGCGATTCGCCGCGTCCACAGCCGTCGCCCCAGCGTCGCCGCGACAACTCCCCGCTAACCCGATTCCCGAAGCGAGCCGTACGATGACCGTTGCTGCCCTGGCGCTCGAAAACATCACCTGCACGTTCGCCGCGCGTGACAACCGCGCACAGCGCTACACGGCAGTTAAGGACACGACGCTGCGCATCGAGCCCGGCGAATTCGTGTCGGTCGTCGGGCCGACTGGCTGCGGCAAGTCCACGCTGCTGAACATCGGCGCGGGGCTGCTCCAGCCGTCGGCGGGCGGCGTCAGCGTGTTCGGCGAACAGCTCAGTGGCCTGAATCGCCGTGCGGGCTATATGTTCCAGGCAGATGCGCTGATGCCGTGGCGCTCGGCGCTCGACAACGTGATGGCCGGCCTGTCGTTTCACCGCGTGCCGGCCTCGGAAGCGCGCGCGAAGGCCGAAGAGTGGTTGAAGCGTGTCGGTCTCGGCGGCTTCGGCGACCGCTATCCGCATCAGCTGTCGGGCGGCATGCGCAAGCGCGTCGCGATGGCGCAGACGCTGATCCTCGACCCCGACATCATCCTCATGGACGAGCCGTTTTCCGCGCTGGATATTCAAACGCGGCAGTTGATGGAAAACGAGCTGCTCGATCTCTGGGCCGCGAAGCGCAAGGCCGTGCTGTTCATTACGCACGATCTCGACGAAGCGATCGCGATGTCGGACCGCGTGGTGGTACTGTCGGCCGGGCCTGCGACGCATCCGATCGGCGAGTTCCGGATCGATCTGCCGCGGCCGCGCGATGTCGCCGAAATCCGTTCGCATCCGCGCTTCGTCGAGTTGCATGCGCAGCTCTGGGGAGTGCTGCGCGACGAGGTGCTCAAGGGTTATCAGCAGCAACTGACCGCTGTTTAAATGTGCCGCGCATGCCCGCCTGCGCATCGAAAAGAAGACGTGTTCAATAATCGTCCAAGGCAAACCAACTTATGTGGAAGACGTTGCGCCCGAGCCGGGCGAATCTGGTGATCTGGCAGTGGCTGCTGCTCGTGCTGTGCTTCGTGCTGTGGTACGTGCTGACGAGCCCGACGCTGATACCGCCGTTCTATTTCGACGATCCGAACAAGGCGGCGTTTTTCTTTGGCGAGCCGCAGAAAGTACTGCAGCGGATCTGGGAATGGTTCACGGGCGGCGAGATCTATCTGCATCTGTGGATCACGCTCGTCGAGACCGTGCTCGCGTTCGTCTTTGGCACCATGATCGGGCTCGGCGTCGGCCTGTGGCTCGCGCTCGCGCCGACCGCGAGCGCGCTGTTCGATCCGTACGTGAAGGCCGCGAACTCGATGCCGCGCGTGATTCTCGCGCCGATCTTCGGCGTATGGTTCGGCCTCGGCATCTGGTCGAAGGTCGCGCTCGGCGTCACGCTGGTGTTCTTCATCGTGTTCTTCAACGTCTACCAGGGCGTGAAGGAAGTGAGCCCGGTCGTGCTCGCGAACGCGCGCATGCTCGGCGCGAACCGCAAACAGCTGCTGCGTTTTGTCTATCTGCCGAGCGCGATGAGCTGGGTGTTTTCGAGCCTGCATACGTCGGTGGGGCTTGCGTTCGTCGGCTCGGTGGTGGGCGAGTATCTGGGCTCGGCGCGCGGCGTCGGCTATCTGATCCTGCAGGCCGAGGGCACCTTCGATATCAACACGGTGTTCGCGGGGATTCTGGTGTTGACCGCGTTCGCGCTGATTCTCGATGCGATCGTCGGGACCGCGGAGCGGCGTTTGATGAAGTGGCAGCCGCGCACCGGGGATACAGAGAAGTTGTGAACCTGGATCGCAAGCGGCGCGGCGGCCGAAATCGCAGTCGGCCGCCGCGCCGTTTTTGATGCTGCTTTATGGGTTGTGCTACGGCGTGATGACCACCTTGCCGATCACGCGGCGCTCGGCCATGTCGCGCAACGCGCGGCCGGTGTCGTCGAGCGAGTAGCGGGCCGACACGTAGGGCTTGAGCTTGCCTTCACGAATCCAGCCGGTCATCTGCTCGAATGCCGCGCGATTGCGCTGCGGCTCACGCTTTGCGAAGTCGCCCCAGAACACGCCGACCACGCTTGCGCCCTTGAGCAACATCAGGTTCAGCGGCAGCCTTGGAATCTCGCCATTCGCAAAGCCGACCACCAGATAACGCCCCCTCCAGCCGATGCTGCGAAACGCCGGCTCCGCATACACGCCGCCGACCGGGTCGTAGATCACGTCCGGACCTTTGCCGTCGGTGAGCGCCTTGATGCGCTCGCGCAGATCCTCGGTGTTGTAGTTGATCGTCGCGTCCGCGCCGTGCTTCACGCAGGTCGCGAGCTTTTCGTCGCTCGATGCCGCCGCGATCACGCGCGCGCCGAGCGCCTTGCCGATTTCGACCGCCGCCAGCCCGACTCCGCCGGCCGCGCCGAGCACGAGCATCGTCTCGCCCGGCTGCAGCGCGCCGCGATCGACCACCGCGTGATGCGAGGTGCCATACGCGAGCGTGAACGCGGCCGCGAGTTCGAACGACACGTCATCGTCGAGCGGCACGCAGGCCGCGGCGGGCGCAAGCGCCTGCTCGGCAAAACCGCCGGAGCCGGTGAACGCGGCCACGCGCGAACCAGGCTTGAACTGCGTGACGCCTTCGCCCACCGCGCGCACGATGCCCGCGGCTTCCGAACCGGGCGTGAACGGCAGCGGCGGCTTGAACTGGTATTTGTTCTCGATGATCAGCACGTCGGGAAAATTGACGGCCGCGGCCTTCACGTCGATCACGACGTGGCCAGGCGGCGCTTCGAGATCCGCCAGGTTGTCGACGACCAGGCTCTCGGGCGGCCCGTACTGCTTGCAGCGAATCGCGCGCATCGTGTCTCCGTATCGTTCAGGGTTGGCACTGTTTTCGAGTGTAAAACAAAGCGCACGACCGTGCGATTTATTGCGCTGCGGGTTACGACGTGCAGCGCGCTTTCGATGCGTCGCGCGCGCTTCTCGCGCAAGCCGTATTGCATTGCACAGCGCGAAGTACGCACAGGATGCCGATTCATCGACGGGCGCGCACGGCCGCGCGTTCAGTGCGAAGCAGCATCTTTGCGTTCGATACGAGCATCCGCGCAACTGGAAAACACTGGCTCGCACGACGCTTGTGCACGCCACGCAGACACGCCGTCCATGTCGTTCGCGTGCCATCTTTCCTCGGTTACAATCGGCGCATGCGAATCCTACTCAGCAACGACGACGGTTATCTGGCGCCGGGCCTCGCCGCGCTTTACGAAGCGCTGAAGCCGATCGCCAACGTCACCGTGATGGCTCCCGAACAGAACTGCAGCGCCGCGTCGAATTCCCTGACGCTGTGGCGGCCGCTGTCGGTCCTGCGTTCGGCGAACGGTTTCTACTACGTGAACGGCACGCCGACCGACTCGGTGCACATCGCACTGACCGGCATGCTCGACCATACACCGGACCTGGTCGTGTCGGGTATCAACAACGGCCAGAACATGGGCGACGACACGCTGTATTCCGGCACCGTCGCAGCCGCCACCGAAGGCATCATGTTCGGGGTGCCGGCCATCGCGTTCTCGCTCGTCGACAAGGACTGGGCGCATCTCGAAGACGCGGCCCGCGTTGCCGCCGAAATCGTCGCGCATTATCTCGCGCGGCCGTTGCCGGGACATCCGCTGCTGAACGTCAATATCCCTAACCTGCCGTATGACGAACTGCGCGGCTGGCAGATCACGCGACTCGGCAAACGTCATCCGTCGCAGCCGGTGATCCGCCAGACCAATCCGCGCGGCGAACCGATCTATTGGATCGGCGCCTCGGGCCAGGCGCGCGACGCGAGCGAAGGCACGGACTTCCATGCGGTGGCCAACGGCGCCGTGTCGATCACGCCGCTGCAGCTCGATCTGACCTACACGCAAATGCTGCCTGCGGCGCGCGACTGGCTACGCGCCGGGAGCGGCAGTTCATGACCGGCGAGCGCGCGAAGCGCTTTCCGTTAGGTCTCGAGGACCTGGTGCGCGAACCGCGCCGGCCCGAGGGACGTCCGGGTGAGATGCGCGCGGCGGCGCTCGCGGCGAGCGCGGCGTTGAACGCACGGCAGCAGTCGGCGAAACCGACGCAGGGCGGCGCGGCCGCACGGGCGCAAGCGAGGAACTCAGTTGCTGCGCAATCTACGCCGGCGACGCGACCCCAGGTGATTCCCCAGGCGAAGACGCAAAGCGCTTCGTTCGGTACGTCAACGGCGGCGACCGGTGCAATGCCGCCAAAGCCGCAGGCCGCGCCAGTCGCAAAGACAACGGCGAGCTCGTTGGCTGGTGCATTGGCGGGGCAGCCTGTCAAGCAAGCACCAAAGTCGTCGGTCAAGCCAGGCAAAAACTCGACGCATGCGTCTGGCCACAGCGCACGCGCGACGCCATCGCCACTCCAGTCGCAACTGCAGCAAAGCGCGAAACCCGCGCCGAACGCCGCGTTGGCCGGTGCAATGAGCGGCGCATTCGGCGGCGCGACCAGCGGCGCGATGAACAACGCCTTGGCGCTGACCTCGGAACGGGTTCGCGAACGCATGGTCGAACGCGTGCGAGCCAATGGCGTCAGCGATCAGCGTGTGCTGAACGCGATGGCGGCGGTGCCGCGCCACATGTTCGTCGATCCGGGTCTTGCGGCCCAGGCGTACGAAGATGCCGCGCTGCCGATCGGTCATCACCAGACTATCTCGAAGCCGTCGGTGGTTGCGCGAATGATCGAACTCGCCGCGGCCGGGCGCGCGCTGAACACGGTGCTCGAAATCGGCACCGGTTGCGGCTATCAGGCGGCGGTGCTGAGCCAGGTCGCACGCGAGGTTTATTCGATCGAACGCATCAAGCCGCTGTCCGAGCGCGCGAAGACGAATCTGCGTCCGCTGCGCATTCCGAATATCCGGCTGCATTACGGCGACGGGCGGCTCGGTTTGCCGTCGGCGGCCCCGTTCGACGCGATCGTGATCGCGGCGGCCGGGCTCGACGTGCCACAGGCGTTGCTCGAGCAGCTTGCGATCGGCGGACGTCTGGTTGCGCCGGTCGGCTCGCAGGAAGGACAGAGCCAGGTGCTGACGCTGATCGAGCGCCTCGGCCCCGCGCAATGGCGCGAGTCGCGGCTTGATCGCGTTTTCTTTGTACCCTTAAAATCCGGAGTGATTTGACACCGATGAGTATGTTGCGCGCGATGCAGAGAACCACCCCGAATACCCCCCTGACCGTAACCCAGCGCAGCGTGTGCGTGCTCGCCTTGTCCCTGTTGATGACGGCCTGTGCATCCCGGCTCGACCAGGCGCCCGTCGTCGACCGCTCCGGCGGCGGCACGCTCGCCACCGCGCAGGGCGCGGCGCAACCGGCGGTGCCGCTCGGCCCGCCGCCGCCCGGCTACTATCGCGTGAAGCCGGGCGATACGCTGTACCGCATTGCGCTCGAAAACGGCCAGAATTACCGCGACATCTCGACGTGGAACAACCTGACCAACCCGAATCAGATCGAAGTCGACCAGCTGCTGCGCGTCGTGCCGCCGGGCGCGAATACCGCGGCCATGACGCCGGGCGTGTCGACCGCGCCGATCGGCAGCACGGGCGCGGTGCAAAGCGCACCGCTGAACAACAACGCGCCGGCCGTGGTCGGCGCCGCGATGCCGCCGCTCTACGGCGGCGCGACGAACGGTACGCCCGTGAATGGTGCGGTAGCTGCGCCTCCGGCCAATCCCTCTGCGGCGAGCGCCGACGTCGGCAGCGCCGCGGCAGGCAACGTAGCATTTGCATGGCCGGTGCGCGGTCCGCTGCTCAACACGTTCAACGACTCGACCAACAAGGGCGTCAATATCGGCGGCTCGGCGGGCGAGCCGGTTAAAGCGTCAGCCGATGGTCGCGTCGTCTATGCCGGAAATGGGCTGCGTGGTTACGGCAATCTCATTATCATCAAGCATGATGCAACTTATCTCACCGCGTATGCACACAACCGCGCTTTGATGGTAAAAGAGGGGGACGCGGTTACGAAGGGGCAGAAGATCGCAGAGATGGGCAATAGCGATTCCGACCGTGTGATGTTGCATTTCGAAGTTCGCCGACAGGGTAAACCAGTCGACCCACTGAAGTATTTGCCGCCGCAATAAGCGATACGACCATGCCGAAATCGAAGCGCCGCCCGCCGCAAGCCGAGTCTGAGACGATCAGCGAAGTCACGTCTGCCGCAGTGGACGAAAGCGGCGCTTCGGAAGTGGAAGAAGAGGTCGCGGAGGAGCGCGATCCCGACGAACGCCAGAGCGGCCTCGACGAAAGCGAGAGCGCTGACGCGCGCGAAACCACCGGCGAGGCGCCGCCCGACGCCGACGATTTCCGCGCACTGCTGCAGGCCGAACTCACGGCCGACACGATCCAGCATTATCTGAATCGCATCAGCGTGAAGCCGTTGCTCACCGTCGAGGAAGAGCAGAAATATTCGCGCCTTGCCAAGGCCGGCGAGTTCGAAGCGCGGCAGGTGATGATCGAGCGCAATCTGCGGCTGGTCGTCAGCATTGCCAAGGGTTATCTGAATCGCGGCGTGCCGCTGCTCGATCTGATCGAGGAGGGCAACCTCGGCCTCATGCACGCAATCGAAAAATTCGATCCGACGCGCGGCTTCCGTTTCTCGACCTACGCGACGTGGTGGATCCGTCAGAGCATCGAGCGCGCGATCATGAACCAGGCGCGTACGGTGCGATTGCCCGTGCATGTGATTCGTGAGCTCAACCAGGTGTTGCGCGCGAAGCGCCATCTGGAAAAGAACTCGATGAATTCGGGGGAGGCGGCCGAGCGCCGCGACGCGAGCATCGACGACATCGCTTATCTGACCGGCAAGACCACCGACGAAGTCACCGACATCCTCGCGCTGAACGAGCACACCGCCTCGCTCGATGCGCCGCTCGATCTCGATCCGGCGAGCAGCCTGCTCGATCTGCTGTCGGACGACCAGAGCCAGTCGCCAGACGCCGAAGTGCAGCATCGCGAGCTCGAAACACTGACACGCGCATGGCTCGCGCGTTTGTCGGACAAGCACCGCCATGTGATCGAGCGGCGCTTCGGTCTGAATCACATCGAGCCCGCCACGCTCGAGGAGCTGGCCGACGAAATGGGCCTCACGCGCGAGCGTGTGCGCCAGATCCAACAGGAAGCGTTGGTGCGACTGAAGCGCTTCTTTGCCTCAAACGGTGTCCGCAAAGACGCCGTTCTCTGACCTGATGACACCGATTCTTGTTTTCGACATCGAGACGATTCCCGATGTCGCCGGCATCCGCCGGCTTGAAGATTTGCCCGCGTCGATGAGCGACGCCGACGTCGCCGAGCACGCGTTCGCCGCACGCCGCGAAAAAACTGGCAGCGATTTTCTGCCGCATCACCTCCAGCGGGTCGCGGCGATTTCCTGCGTGTTCCGCGACAACAACGGTTTTCGCGTGCGCTCGCTCGGTACGCCCGAGGACGGCGAGGCGACGCTCGTGCAGTCGTTCTATCGCGTGATCGAAAAGTACACGCCGCAACTCGTGTCGTGGAACGGCGGCGGTTTCGATCTGCCGGTGCTCAACTACCGCGCGCTCGTCAACGGCATCCCCGCCTACCGGTTCTGGGATCTCGGCGAGGACGACCGCGACTTCAAGTGGAACAACTACATCAGCCGCTACCACGCGCGACACACCGATCTGATGGACGTGCTCGCGATGTACCAGGCGCGCGCGAACGCGCCGCTCGACGCGCTCGCGAAGATGTGCGGCTTTCCGGGCAAGATGGGCATGGACGGCAGTCAGGTGTGGCAGGCGTTCCAGCAAGGGCGTATCGAGGAAATCCGCAATTACTGCGAGACCGACGTCGTCAATACGTACCTGCTGTATTGCCGCTTCCAACTGATGCGCGGTGGCTTTTCGCCGTCGGAGTATGCTGACGAGATCAACCTCGTGAAGAACGCGCTCGCGCTGGAAGGCGCGCCGCAGTGGGCCGAGTATCTGGCGGCGTTCGAGCAGTAAGCGCGCGCGAGCAGAGCCTGCGCCGGGGAGTCGCAATCCGGGCCGCGATCCGCACTCGCTCCGCGTGTGGTCCGCACCGCATCGCAGGCAAGCCCGGCGCTTCGTCTACAATCTCGCCTTTCCCCCATAGTTTGTCAGGAAGTCCGCAGGTGTCCCGAACTGCCCCCCAACGTCGCTCGCCGCGGCGCTCATCGAAGCATGCCAGGGCGCACGCCCCGGCGCCGGCGCCCGTCATTACCGGCAACGAACCGCTGATCGAAATCGTTTCGCTCGATATGGAAGCGCGCGGCGTGGGCCGCACCACGAGCGAAGACGGCACGCCGGGCAAGGTCGTGTTCGTCGAAGGCGCGCTGCCGGGTGAACTCGTCAGTTATTCGACGCATCGCAGCAAGCCGAAATTCGAGCAGGCCGAAGTCGTCCAGGTGTTCCGCGAAAGCGTGATCCGCACGACGCCGAAATGCACGTACTTCAACATCTGCGGCGGCTGCTCGATGCAGCATCTCGACATGCGCGCGCAGGTGGCGGTCAAGCAGCGCGTGCTCGAGGACAGCCTGCAGCATCTGGCGAAGCTGCGCCCCGAAACGGTGTTCCGGCCGATTCACGGGCCGTCCTGGGGTTATCGCTATCGCGCGCGGCTCGCGGTGCGCTACCTGCCGGAGCGCGGCGGCATGCGCATCGGCTTTCACGAGAAGAAGAGCAGCTATATCGCCGACATGAAGACCTGCGAGGTGCTGCCGCCGCATGTGTCGGCGATGCTGATGCCGCTGCGTTTCATGGTCCGCAAGCTGTCTATCTACGACCGCATGCCGCAGCTCGAGCTCGCGGTCGGCTCGTCGGTCACGGCGCTCGTCGTGCGCAACCTCGAACCGCTGACGGCCGGGGACGAGCAGGTGCTGCGCGAGTTCGCGGACGAGCACAAGGTGCAGTTCTGGATCCAGCCGGGCGGTCCCGACACGGTCACGCCGCTTTATCCTCTCGACGTGCAGCTCGACTACACGCTGCCCGAATACGGCATCCGTATGCCGTTCAAGCCAACTGATTTCACCCAGGTCAATCACGCGATCAACCGCGTGCTGGTGAGCCGCGCGCTGCGCCTGCTGGCGCCGGCACGCACCGACCGCGTGCTCGACCTGTTCTGCGGGATCGGCAACTTCACGCTGCCGCTCGCGCGAATCTCGCGGGAAGTGGTCGGCATCGAGGGTAGCGAAGTGCTGACCCAGCGCGCGCTCGCGAATGCGGAGCTGAATGGCGTCGCCGGGCATACGTCGTTCGCGTGCCGCAACCTGTTCGAAGTCACCGCCGACGACTTGCGCGCGCTCGGCCAGTTCGACAAGTTCCTCGTCGATCCGCCGCGCGAAGGCGCACTCGCGATCGCGAAGGCGCTCGCGGAGATCGCGCAGAGCGGCAACGGGCCGCTGCCGACGCGCATCGTCTATGTGTCGTGCGCGCCGGCCACGCTCGCGCGCGATGCCGGGCTGCTCGTGCATGAGGCCGGCTATCGGCTGGTGGGCGCGGGCGTCGTCAATATGTTCCCGCATACGTCGCACGTGGAATCGATTGCGCTGTTCGAGCGCGATTGAGTCTCGCGGCGCGCATAAACGAAAACGCCACGACCGAGGTCGTGGCGTTTTCGTTTTCAGACGAAGGTCAGTGTGCCGTCGGCGCGTGAGGGCTCAGAACTGCCACCACGACTTCGCCGTGCCGGGCCGTGCGTGGCCGGTCACGTACGGGCTGTCGGGGAAGGTGCCGGCCAGCACGCGACGAGTGTCGTCGGCGAGTTGCTGGTTGTTCAGCTTCTCGTACGACAGGATCATGATGTGCAGCGCGTCTTCGATGGCCGGCGCGTTCTTGTACTCGCGCAATGCGAGCTGCGCACGGTTGATGGCGGCGACATAGGCGCCGCGGCGATAGTAGTAGTCCGCGGCGTGGACTTCGTGCGATGCGAGCGCATTCACGATGTAGCGCATGCGCTGCGCGGCGTCCGCCGCGTACTTGCTGTTCGGGAAACGGTCCACCACGACCTTGAACGCGTCATACGACTCGCGCAGCGACTTCGGATCGCGCTCGCTCATATCCTGGCCCGAGAAGCGGCCGAACAGACCGAGGTCGTCGTTGAAGTGGATCATGCCCTTCAGGTAATACGCGTAGGCGATGTCCGGATGATCCGGGTGCAGCTGGATGAAGCGGTCGATGGCCTGGTCGGCGGCGGCGTTTTCGTTGTCTTTCCAGTTGCAGTACGCGACGTTGATCTGCGCCTGCTGGGCGAAGTGGCCGAACGGGTCGCGGCCCTCGAGCAGCTCGAAATACTTCGCGCACTTGCCCCAGTCACCACCGGTCAGGGCGTCGTTCGCCTCCGTATATAATTTGTTGTTGTTCCACGCTGCCGTTTCGTCGGTCTTCTCCGGCAGGCCGTGGCAAGCCGCAACAGCGACGACGGCCGCGGCGCACGCAATGTATCCGGCCACTTTCCGGGCCGCCTTCTTGATGGCCGCCAAATTGATCGCCGCTTCAGTGATGGTGTTCAAGGCTCGCATTTTCCAGTCTAGCTTTACGTCCAGGTGACCCAGATTCAATGACCCGCTCAAATACTCCAGGCGCCGCAGGCGCCGCAGGCGCCGGGAATAGCAACAAAGATTATAGCGTAAGCGCCGACCCGGCCGACGCGTTGGGCGTCGATTCCCTCGACGACGATTTGTCCGGCGACGCGCTCGCCGCAAGCAGCCCGCAAGGCTCTGCGGCCGCGGCGGCACCCGTGCCCGTGCGCGCGGCCGACGAAGCGCCGCGCAGCGTCGTGGTACCCGACGAACTGGCCGGCGAGCGCCTCGACAAGGTGCTCGCCAAAGTATTCCCGGAGTTCTCGCGCAGCCGTCTGCAAAGCTGGATCGAGGCGCAGCGGGTGCGCGTCGACGGCAAGGCGGCGAAGATCCGCCAGCCGGTGCCGCTTGGCGCGACGATCGAGCTCGTGCCCGATCTGCTGCCCGAGCAGCTCGCCTTCACGCCCGAGCCGGTGCCGCTCGACATCGTCTACGAGGACGACACGCTCGTCGTCATCAACAAGCCGGCCGGCATGGTCGTGCATCCGGCGGCTGGCAACTGGAGCGGCACCGTGCTGAACGGGCTGCTCTACCGCTATGGCGAGTCCGCGGCGGGTCTGCCGCGCGCGGGCATCGTGCATCGGCTCGACAAGGAGACCTCGGGGCTGATGGTGGTCGCGCGCACGCTCGAGGCGCAGACCGACCTCGTGCGCCAGTTGCAGGCGCGCACGGTCAAGCGCCGCTACCTCGCGCTCGTGTGGGGCAACCTGCCCGACAAAGGCACGATCGACGCGCCGATCGGCCGCGATCCGCGCGAGCGCACGCGCATGGCCGTGGTGACGGGCGCGGCCGGCAAGCCGGCGCGCACGCATTTCCGGCGCGTGGCCTCGGCGATCTGGCAGCGTCAGCCGGTCACGGCGATTCACTGCGATCTGGAGACGGGGCGCACGCATCAGATTCGCGTGCATTGCGCGCACATCGGTCATCCGTTGCTCGGCGATCCCGTGTACGGACGCGCGCGCGGCAAGCGCTCGGTCACGCCGCTGCCAGACGGCTTCGCGCGCCAGGCGCTGCACGCGTGGCGGCTCGGCCTGATTCATCCGAAGACCGGCCGCTCGATGCAATGGCGCGCCGAGGTGCCGGCCGACATCGAGGCGTTGTCGGCCGCGCTCGGTCTGGGTCGCGACGACGCGGGCGAGTTCGACGATGCGTATGGCGAGGATGAGGACTACGATGCATCGGTCGACGACGGCGCGTACGATGAAGACAGCGACCACGACGAGGACGATCACGCATGAGCACCAATCTCCCGGAGCTGGGTTTTGCCGATGTCGTGCAACCCGCATGGAACGTGTCGCCGCGCGTGCGCGCGCTCGTGACCACCCGCGACGGCGGCGTCAGCAACGCGCCGTTCGGCCGCTGGCGCGACGGCGCCGACCAGCCCGGCGGGCTGAATCTGGGCATGAAGACCGGCGACGATCCCGCCGCGGTCGCGAGCAATCGCGCACGGCTCGTCGCGCTTGCCGGTGTTCGCGAGGCCGCGTGGCTCGAACAGATCCATGGCGCCGGCATCGTCCGCGCCGAGGATGCGATCGCGCACGCGCGCGAGCATGGTGCGCCGGCGCGCGCCGACGCGAGCGTCACCGATGGCGCGGGCATCGCGTGCGTCGTCATGGTCGCCGATTGCATGCCGGTGCTGTTGTGCGACGAAGCGGGGCGCGCGGTCGGCGCCGCGCATGCCGGGTGGCGCGGACTCGCGGCGGGCATCGTCGAGCAGACCGCCGCGCGGGTCGCGGCGCTGGCGGGTGTGCGGGCGAACGCGCTGCATGCGTACCTCGGGCCGTCGATCGGGCCCACCGCATTCGAAGTCGGCGCAGACGTGCGTGACGCCTTCATGACCGGTGCCGACGATGCACAACGCGACGCGACCGCGCAGGCGTTCGTCGCGCATCCCGCGAATGCCGGCAAATATCTCGCCGATCTGCCGGCGCTGGCGCGCCTGCGCCTGCAGCGGCTCGGCCTTACGCGCATCAGCGGCGGCGATCTGTGCACGGTCACGTTGCGCGAGCGTTTTTATTCGTATCGCCGTGATCGCGAGACCGGTCGCATGGCCGCGTTGATCTGGATCGACGAACAGGCGCAATCAATTGCCGATTAATTCGGGATGGCGCGCGGGCGCATCTTGTCATACTTTTAAAATCGAGCCGTGGTTTTATTTCGCGTGAATGCGCACCGGGTCGTTATTCGCGAATGCCACTGCCGACCCGTCGCTGACGGCCCGTTCCCCGGCCTTCACACGCATTTTTTGTTGCGCTGCCGGAAGGCCCGCCGATAGCGCGAATCGCCCGCCGGCTGTGTGGGCGACCGAACGAATAAATATGCTTAAGTGCCATGCGCCCTTGGAGTTTTTCGGATTTACCCGCGGCAGGGTCATTTGACTCGTTAAAGCGCGATTTGCCATACAGGGAAAACGATAATTAAAAAACTATCGCACTGCGGCAAAATCGGGAGCAAGCATTGACATGCCTTGTGATGGGGAGCAAGAATGTTCCTTCTAAGCTCCTCCTCGTTCATGGGACAGGGCGTGACGAAGTCGCGAGCAATCGCCACATGCGCACGGACCTGCCTCTCAACCCGTCCGCAAGGACTTACCGGTCAAAAGCAGGTATGGCAGCATCTCATTCCTCAGCTTCCCCCAGCACCGACTCCTCGAAGGAGCAGACGCAGCAGGCCGGTACGAGCGGTGCATCGTCAGCCGCAGGCATGCAGCAATTTCTCGACGCCTGGATGAACGCCTGGCGTTCGTTCGGCGCGCAGCCCAATGGCTCGGCATTTCAGATGCCCTCAATGCCGCAGATGCCGGACCTTGCACAGATAACGGCGGGCTTCCCGCAAATACCGGCGTTTCCCGGCATGCCCGACTTCAGCAAGCTGGCCGCCGGTGCGTTGCCGTCGTTGCCGGGGCTGAGCATTCCCACCGCCGCGATTCCGCCCGAGCGTTTGCAGAAGCTGCAGACCGACTATTCGCGCGAGGCGATGGAGCTGATCCAGCAGGCCACCACGTCGGCGATCAAGGCGCCCGAGCTCAAGGACCGGCGCTTTAGCGCGGACGCCTGGAGCGCGGCGCCCGCCTACGCGTTCACCGCCGCGTGGTATCTGCTGAACGCGCGCTATCTGCAGCAGATGGTCGATGCGCTCGATACCCAGCCGAAAACCCGCGAGCGCATTCGCTTCGCGGTCCAGCAGTGGACCGCGGCGGCCTCGCCGAGCAATTTCTTCGCGCTGAATCCCGAAGCGCAGAAAACGCTGCTCGACAGTAAAGGCGAGAGCTTGCGCCAGGGCGTGATGAACCTTCTCACCGATATGCAGCGCGGCAAGATTTCCCAAACCGACGAATCGCGTTTCGCGGTCGGCGAGAACCTCGCGAACACCGAAGGCTCGGTCGTGTTCGAGAACGATCTGCTGCAACTGATCCAGTACAAGCCGCGCACGGCGACCGTGCGCGAGCGGCCGCTCCTGATCGTGCCGCCGTGCATCAACAAGTACTACATTCTCGACCTGCAACCCGAAAACTCGCTCGTCGCGCACGGGCTCGATTCGGGCCATCAGGTGTTCCTGATTTCGTGGCGCAACGCGGATCAGTCCATCGCGCACAAGACGTGGGACGACTACATCGGCGAGGGTGTGCTCACCTCGATCGACACCGTGCGCAAGATCAGCGGCCGCGAGCAGATCAATACGCTCGGCTTTTGCGTCGGCGGCACGATGCTCGCCACCGCGCTCGCGGTGGCTGCGGCGCGCGGCGAACATCCGGCCGCGTCGATGACGCTGCTCACCGCGATGCTCGACTTCTCCGACACGGGCGTGCTCGACGTGTTCGTCGACGAGGCGCACGTGCAGATGCGCGAGCAGAGCATCGGCGGCAAGAACGGCGCGCCGCCGGGACTGATGCGCGGCGTCGAGTTCGCGAACACGTTCTCGTTCCTGCGCCCGAACGACCTCGTGTGGAACTACGTCGTCGACAGTTACCTGAAGGGCCGCACGCCGGTACCGTTCGACCTGCTGTACTGGAACAGCGACTCGACCAGTCTGCCTGGGCCGATGTACGTCTGGTATCTGCGCAACACGTATCTCGAGAACAAGCTGCGCGAGCCCGGGGCGCTGACCACCTGCGGCGAGCCGATCGATCTGTCGAAGATCGACGTGCCGACCTTCATCTACGGTTCGCGCGAAGACCATATCGTGCCGTGGCAAACCGCGTATGCGTCGGCGCCGCTGCTGACCGGGCCGCTAAAGTTCGTGCTCGGCGCATCGGGCCATATCGCCGGCGTGATCAATCCGCCCGCGAAGAAGAAGCGCAGCTTCTGGAAGCTCGATACCGACGCGAACACGCTGCCCGAAAGCGCGGACGAATGGTTCGACGCGGCGACCGAAGTGCCCGGCAGCTGGTGGCCGGAATGGACCGACTGGCTCGATCAGTACGGCGGCAAGAAAGTGAAGCCGCGCGCCAATTTGGGCTCCGACGAATTCCCGGTCATCGAGCCGGCGCCGGGCCGCTACGTGCGGCAACGGGAGTAGGTTCACGCACGGGTTCGACGCGCGCGTACGACATTGCTGTCGACGTCGGCATAGTGCGCAGTCGGCCGGTGCATAGGTGTTTGGCAGGTGAATGAGCGTCTGGTTGATGAAGGCGTGAGAGCAACGCAAGTTGCAACGCAATTTTTAACGTAACGGGCTGTGGCGCAGTTGGCCGGGATGCCCGGAGGATATGGAAATGACTGATGTTGTGATCGTATCGGCCGCTCGTACTGCAGTGGGCAAGTTTGGTGGGTCGCTGGCGAAGATTGCCGCACCTGAACTCGGCGCGCTCGCGGTGCGCGCCGTGCTCGAACGGGCAGGCGTGAAGCCGGAACAGGTGAGCGAAGTTATTCTGGGCCAGGTGCTGACGGCGGGCTCCGGTCAGAACCCCGCGCGTCAGGCGCTGATCAAGGCGGGTTTGCCGTCGGCCGTGCCGGGCATGACGATCAACAAGGTCTGCGGCTCAGGTCTGAAGGCCGTGATGCTCGCGGCCAACGCGATCATCGCCGGTGACGCGGACATCGTCGTGGCAGGCGGCCAGGAAAACATGAGCGCCGCGCCGCACGTGCTGCCGGGTTCGCGCGACGGTTTCCGCATGGGCGACGCGAAGCTGATCGACTCGATGATCGTCGACGGCCTGTGGGACGTCTACAACCAGTACCACATGGGCGTGACGGCCGAGAACGTCGCGAAGGAGCACGGCATCACGCGCGGACAGCAGGACGCGTTCGCGGCGCTGTCGCAGAACAAGGCGGAAGCCGCGCAGAAGGCGGGGCGCTTCAACGACGAAATCGTGCCGGTCGAGATTCCGCAACGCAAGGGCGAGCCGCTGCGCTTCACCACCGACGAATTCGTGCGTCATGGCGTGACGGCCGAATCACTCGCGAGCCTGAAGCCGGCGTTCTCGAAGGAAGGCACGGTCACGGCGGCCAACGCATCGGGTCTGAACGACGGCGCAGCCGCGGTGCTCGTGATGTCGCTGAAAAAAGCGGAAGCGCTCGGCCTCACGCCGCTCGCGCGCATCAAGGCATACGCGAACGCGGGTGTCGATCCGAAGGTGATGGGTATGGGCCCGGTACCGGCTTCGCGCCGTTGCCTCGAGCGCGCGGGCTGGACGCCGGCCGATCTCGACCTGATGGAAATCAACGAAGCGTTTGCCGCGCAGGCGCTCGCCGTGCACAAGCAGATGGGCTGGGACACGTCGAAGATCAACGTGAACGGCGGCGCGATCGCGATCGGCCACCCGATCGGCGCGTCCGGTTGCCGGATTCTCGTCACGCTGCTGCACGAAATGCAGAAGCGCGATGCGAAGAAGGGTCTGGCGTCGCTGTGTATCGGCGGCGGCATGGGTGTCGCGCTCGCGGTCGAGCGCGTTTAAAGTACGCTGGGTACGCCGCGCGCATTCGCGACCGGTCGCGCGCGGTCTTCGCCGGCACAGGCATCTGGCCGCGCGGCACGCCAACTGGCGGCGCGGCGCGTTGCAACAGGTGACTCGTGTCGGCAGTGCGCGTTGCCAGACGGTCGCCCGGCGGCAACGCGAACCAGCATCAGGCGAGGCACGAGGCCGCCGGCAGGCGCCTCGACAACGATAACGGAGTGTGGTTTATGACACAGCGAATTGCGTACGTAACGGGCGGCATGGGCGGCATCGGCACCAGCATCTGCCAGCGTCTGCACAAGGAAGGCTTCAGGGTGATCGCCGGCTGCGGCCCGAATTCGCCGCGCCGTGCGAAGTGGCTCGACGAGCAGAAGGTACTCGGCTACGACTTCGTCGCCTCCGAGGGTAACGTCGGTGACTGGCAATCGACCAAGGATGCATTCGACAAGGTCAAGGCCGAAGTCGGCGAGATCGACGTGCTGGTCAACAATGCCGGCATCACGCGCGACGTCGTGTTCCGCAAGATGACGCACGAAGACTGGACGGCGGTGATCGACACCAATCTGACCAGCCTGTTCAACGTCACCAAGCAGGTGATCGACGGCATGGTCGAGCGTGGCTTTGGCCGGGTGATCAACATTTCGTCGGTGAACGGCCAGAAGGGCCAGTTCGGCCAGACCAATTATTCGACCGCGAAGGCCGGCATTCACGGCTTTACGATGTCGCTCGCGCAGGAAGTGGCGACCAAGGGCGTGACGGTCAACACCGTGTCGCCGGGCTACATCGGCACCGACATGGTCAAGGCGATCCGCCCGGACGTGCTGGAAAAAATCGTCGCGACGATTCCGGTGCGCCGCCTCGGTCAGCCGGACGAAATCGGCTCGATCGTCGCGTGGCTTGCGTCGGAAGAATCGGGCTTCGCCACGGGTGCCGATTTTTCGCTGAACGGCGGCTTGCATATGGGCTGAGCCATCGGCGCGCCGGACCGGAAGGCGGCGCGCTTCGGCTCAGATGGTTTCGCCGGCGTCCCGGCTGCGCAATGGATCCCGTTGCACAGCCCGGACGCCGTTTCCGCGTTTGCTTAACTCGAGCTTAAAGGCGTTACATGACTACTACTACAAAGAAAACGGCCGAACGACTGATCAAGAAATATCCGAATCGTCGGCTCTACGACACCGAGACGAGTACCTACATCACGCTGACTGATGTGAAGCAACTCGTGCTCGATCAGGAAGATTTCAAGGTGATCGATGCCAAAAGCAACGAGGACCTGACGCGCTCGATCCTGCTGCAGATCATTCTCGAAGAAGAGAGCGGCGGCCTGCCGATGTTCTCGTCGTCGATGCTGTCGCAGATCATCCGGTTCTACGGTCATGCGATGCAAGGCATGATGGGCACGTATCTGGAAAAGAACATCCAGGCCTTCATCGACATTCAGGCGAAGCTTGCCGACCAGTCGAAGAATCTCTATGAAGGCAAGGCGATGAACCCCGAAGTCTGGTCGCAGTTCATGAACATGCAGGCGCCGATGATGCAGGGCATGATGACCAGCTACATCGAGCAATCGAAGAACATGTTCGTGCAGATGCAGGAGCAGATGCAGAATCAGGCGAAGACCATGTTCGCCACGTTCCCGTTTACGCCGGGCGGCGCGGTCAATGCGAGCAATGCGAGCAATGCGAGCAATGCGAGCAATGCGCCGGCCACGCCGCAGGCCAATCCGGAGACGGAGAAGAAGTGAAGGAGTGAATGGCGGCGAGCTCGCGGGAGTGCAGCCGCCGACGCGCTACAATGGCGGCCCGCGCGGGGGGACGCTTTTCCGTCGGAACCGGATTCCGGCCGCGGCTCGATATCCGTTGCGTCCACTGCCGGCACACCGCTGCTTGCGCCGTTACCGTTTCTTCCGCTGGACCCGTCCTATGTTTCAGACCGTCTCCCTGATCGCGTCAGCGTCTTCCGTTGCGAAGGCCGCGCGGATCATTCTGCTCTGACCCGCCGTTCACCCACACCGCTCATGAGCCGGCTGTTTCTCGCCCCGATGGAAGGGCTCGCTGACTATGTGCTGCGCGACGTGCTGACGAGCGCGGGCGCTTTCGACGGCTGCGTGTCCGAGTTCATCCGCATCACAGGCTCGCTGCTGCCAACCCGCGTCTACGAGCGCGAGGCGCCCGAAATCCTGCACGCGAGCGTGACCGCCAGCGGCACGCCGATGGTGATCCAGCTGCTCGGCAGCGATCCCGAGTGGATGGCACGCAATGCCGCGTACGCGGCCATGCTGTCGCCCTACGGTATCGACCTGAACTTCGGCTGTCCCGCCAAAGTCGTCAATCAGCACGGCGGCGGCGCGATGCTGCTCGCGAACCCGAAGTTGCTGAACCAGATCGTCTCGGCCGTGCGCGCCGCGGTGCCTGCCGATATCGCGGTGACGGCAAAAATGCGCCTCGGCGTGTCCGACACGTCGCAGGCGATCGAATGCGCGCAGGCGCTCGCGGACGGCGGCGCGGCCTCGCTCGTCGTGCATGCGCGCACGCGCGACGACCGCTATCGGCCGCCTGCGCACTGGGAGTGGATCGCGCGCATCGACGACGCCGTCGACGTGCCCGTCATCGCGAACGGCGAAGTCTGGACGGTGGCGGACTGGCAGCGTTGCCGCTCGGTCAGCGGCTGCGCGGACGTGATGATCGGGCGCGGCGCCGTGTCGGATCCGTTCCTCGCGCAGCGAATCCGCGGGCTCGTCGACCCGTGTCCATCTGCCGACGAATGGCAGCAGGTGCTGGGTTCGATCGTCGGCTACATGAACAAGCTGCGGGCGCATGGCACGCTGACCCATGAGCACGGCCGCGTCAAGAAGTGGCTCAGCTACCTGCAGCGGACCTGGCCGCAAGCCGCCGAACTGCATGCGGCGATCCGGCGAGTGCAGGACTCTGACGAAATTCTTACGGTAATCGGCCAGGCGCTGGCGGCCGGAGACGCGTCGGCGCCCACGCGTCAGCACCTTTCCAGCGACGAAAATAGTGAGCTGAATCAACCCGGTCCTGCCGAACCCATCCCGGTTTGAAGACTAGAATTCAAAGACTTACGAGCGGTGGCGGTGGCGAACCGCTACAATTCAGGGTTTAACGTCTTCAAGCGGTTCCCCATGTCTTCCACCCCCTCGAACGCTCCGGCCGGGCCGGGCGCCACGCCGAAAGTCGGCTTCGTCTCTCTCGGCTGCCCCAAGGCCCTCGTCGATTCCGAGCAGATCATCACCCAGTTGCGCGCCGAAGGCTACGAAATCTCCGGCACCTATGACGGCGCGGACCTCGTGGTCGTCAACACCTGCGGCTTCATCGACGAAGCCGTGCAGGAAAGCCTCGACGCGATCGGCGAAGCGCTCAACGAAAACGGCAAGGTGATCGTCACCGGCTGCCTCGGCGCGAAGAAGAGCGCGAGCGGCTCGGGGCTGATCGAGGAAGTGCATCCGAAGGTACTCGCCGTAACCGGCCCACACGCGCTCGGCGAGGTGATGCAGGCGGTGCACAGCCATCTGCCGAAGCCGCACGATCCGTTCGTCGATCTGGTGCCCGCCGCGGGCGTCAAGCTCACGCCGCGCCACTACGCGTACCTGAAGATTTCCGAAGGCTGCAATCACCGCTGCACGTTCTGCATCATCCCGTCGATGCGCGGCGATCTGGTGTCGCGCCCGGTCGCGGAAGTGATGCTCGAAGCGGAGAACCTGTTCAAGTCCGGCGTGAAGGAACTGCTCGTGATCTCGCAGGACACGAGCGCATATGGCGTCGACGTCAAATACCGCACCGGTTTCTGGAACGGCAAGCCGATCAAGACGCGCATGACGGATCTGGTCGCCGCGCTCGGCGAACTCGCCGCGCAATATGGTGCGTGGGTGCGCCTGCATTACGTGTATCCGTATCCGAGCGTCGACGAAGTGATTCCGATGATGGCCGGGGGTCCGTACAAGGGCCACGTGCTGCCGTATCTCGACGTGCCGTTCCAGCACGCACATCCGGAAGTGCTGAAGCGCATGAAGCGCCCGGCCAACGCCGAGAAGGTGATGGAGCGCGTCAAGGCCTGGCGCGAGACCTGCCCCGATCTGACGATCCGCAGCACGTTCATCGCCGGCTTTCCGGGCGAGACCGAAGAGCAGTTCGAGACACTGCTCGATTTCATCCGCGAGGCGGAGCTCGATCGCGTCGGCTGTTTCGCGTATTCGCCGGTCGAAGGCGCGAGCGCGAATGAACTCGACGGCGCGCTGCCCGATGAAGTGCGTGAGGAACGTCGCGCGCGCTTCATGGAAGTGGCCGAGCAGGTGTCGGCCAAGCGCATCGCGAGGAAGGTCGGCAAGACACTGAAGGTGCTCGTCGACGAAATCAACGCGGACGGCGGCATCGGCCGCACCGCGGCGGATGCGCCGGAGATCGACGGCGTCGTCTATATCGCGCCGTCCGCCAAGGCGTCGAAGCGCTACAAGGTCGGCGATTTCGTATCGGTGAAGATCACCGGCGCGGACGGCCACGATTTGTGGGGCGAGGTCTAAGCGATGACGCACAGCGCGGCCGCACAGCCTGAAGCTCACACACCGGACATCCTCGCGCTCGGCGAGGCGATGATCGAATTCAACCAGTCGGCGAAGGATCAACCGAACTACTTGCAAGGCTTCGGCGGCGACACGTCGAACTTCTGCATTGCGGCCGCGCGCCAGGGTGCGAGGACCGGTTTCGTGTCGGCGGTCGGCGCCGATCATTTCGGACGCCTGCTGGTCGATCTGTGGGAGCGCGAGCAGGTCGACACGTCGTTCGTGCGCATCGATGCGCAAGCGTCGACCGGCGTCTATTTCGTGTCTCACGGCCCCAACGGCCACGCGTTCGACTATCTGCGCGCGGGCTCGGCGGCGAGCCGCTATGCACCCGCCGATCTGCCGCGCGACGCGCTCGCGGCGGCGAAGGTCGTCCATCTGTCCGGCATCAGTCTCGCGATCAGCGTCAGCGCCTGCGACGCCGCGCTCGAAGCGATCGCGCATGCGCGCGCGAATGGCGCGCGCGTGAGCTTCGACACCAATCTGCGTCTTAAGCTGTGGCCGCTGGCGCGGGCGCGCGCGGTGATGCTCGAGGCGATCCGCCAGACTGACATCTGCCTGCCGAGCTGGGACGATGTGACCGAACTGACGGGGCTGACCGGCCGTGACGAGATCGTCGATTTTCTGCTGTCGCATGGTCCGGGCGTGATCGCGCTGAAGCTCGGCAAGGACGGCTCGTATATCGCGACGCCGAACGAGCGGCGCGTCGTGCCGGGCCATGTCGTCGACGTGGTCGATGCGACCGGCGCCGGCGACTGCTTCGGCGGCGCCTTTATCGCGCGCATCGTCGCGGGCGACGATCCATTTGCCGCCGCGCGTTACGCGAACGTTGCCGCCGCGCTGTCCACGCAAGGTTATGGCGCGGTCGCGCCGATTCCGTCGCGCGAGACAGTCGAGCGGCGGCTGGCGAACTAGGTTTTACGTAAGCCGCGCGCGGCGCAGCATGGCCCGCGCTGGTGCAATCATTCAGGCAGACTGGAGAGACAACAGGAGGGACAAGCGATGCAACGGGACGTAGTGGTGGTAAGTGGTGTGCGCACGGCAATCGGCACGTTCGGCGGCAGCCTGAAGGATTTCGCGCCGACCGATCTCGGCGCGCGCGTGGTGCGCGAAGTGCTCGAGCGCGCGAGCGTGTCGGGCGACGAAGTCGAACACGTCGTGTTCGGCAACGTCGTGCACACCGAGCCGAAAGACATGTATCTCGCGCGCGTCGCGGCAATCAACGGCGGGGTCGCGCAGCATACGCCCGCGCTGACCGTGAACCGGCTGTGCGGCTCGGGCTTGCAGGCCATCGTGTCGGCCGCGCAAAGCGTGCTGCTCGGCGATGCCGATATCGCGATCGGCGGCGGCGCTGAAAACATGAGCCGCGCGCCTTACTCGATGCCGGCCGCGCGCTTCGGACAGCGCATGGGCGACGCGCGTCTCGTCGACATGATGGTCGGCGCGCTCAACGATCCTTTCCAGTCGATCCACATGGGCGTGACCGCCGAGAACGTCGCGCGCAAGTACGAGATCTCGCGCGACGCGCAGGACGCGCTCGCGCTCGAGTCGCATCGTCGCGCGGCCCACGCGATCACGAGCGGCTACTTCAAGGAACAGATTCTGCCGATCACGATTGCGTCGAAGAAGGGCGACGTCGTGTTCGACACCGACGAGCACGCGCGGCTGAACGCAACCGCGGAAGACTTCTCGAAGCTGAAGCCGGTGTTCGTGAAGGACAACGGCACGGTGACGGCGGGCAACGCGTCGGGCATCAACGACGCGGCCGCGGCCGTCGTGCTGATGGAGCGTAGCGTCGCCGAGCGGCGCGGCGTGAAGCCGTTGGCGCGACTCGTGTCGTACGCGCATGCGGGCGTCGATCCCGCGTACATGGGCATCGGCCCGGTGCCGGCGAGTCGCAAGGCGCTCGAGCGGGCGGGTCTCACGGTCGCCGATCTCGACGTGATCGAGGCCAACGAGGCCTTCGCCGCGCAGGCCTGCGCGGTCAGCAAGGAGCTCGGCTTCGATCCGGCCAAGGTCAATCCGAACGGATCGGGCATTTCGCTCGGCCATCCGATCGGCGCGACCGGCGCGCTGATCACCGTGAAGGCGCTGTACGAGCTGCAGCGCATCGGCGGGCGCTATGCACTCGTCACGATGTGCATCGGCGGCGGGCAGGGGATCGCGGCGGTTTTCGAGCGTCTGTGACCGCGCACGGCAGGCCGGCGCGATATAGGTGGCAAGCAGGAACCAGCAACAAGGATCGACGGGATGCAGGAAGCGAAAGTGACGAAGGGTTCGGCAACGCGCGCCTTGCGCCGGCGCGCCGGCGTGGTGGTGAGCGCCGCCGCGCTGTTGTGTACGGGCACGGTGCTGTGGATGCCGTCGCAGGCGTGGGCGGAAAGCGATGCGGTCAAGGCACTGGCCGCGCCGCCGCCGATCCAGTTGCCGCTGAAACCGAGCCTCGAGTTCGCGAAGTTTCCGCGCTACGTGGGCACGCTCGGCGCGCGGCCGATCGTGCTGCGGCTCGGGCCCAAGACCGACGATCCATCTGGCGTGCACGGCGAGTATCAGTACACCGATAGCGGCGAGGTGATTCTGATCGCCGGCGATCGCGACGGCGATACGCTCGAAGTCGAGGAATCGAACGACGGCACGCATATCACCGGCAACTGGGTCGGCAAGTTCGCGGCGGACGGCTCGCTCGAAGGCGACCGCATGAACGTCGACGATTCGAACCCTCAGGAATTCAACCTGAAGCCGCTGGCGGCAGGGCAGGCGGTGCCGTTGGCCGGTTCGGCCGGCGGTGCGGCGACGAGGCCTGCAGCCCCCTCACCGCAACCGGCCGGGGCCAACGGCGCGGCGGCTCCCGCGCCGGCACCCGCTGCCGGCGGGCACCCAGTGGGCGGCGTCAGCAACCTGCAAACGGGCTACTGATGCGCACGCGCGCCGGGCATCCGGAATCGCGCAGCGCGGCCGTTGCTTCAGGCTCGCTTGACTATGTTTTTCACCGAGCTTCACATGACTGAATCCACATTCAAACATGGCCTGCAGACCCGCATCGTGCGTGCCGAGGACCAGATCACGCCGGGCTTCGAATCGTTCTCGACGCCCGTCACGCGCGCGTCGACGGTGGTGTTTCCCGACCTCGCCGCGATGCGCGCGCTCGACTGGAAAAACGACGCGCAATGGCGCTACGGCCTGCATGCGACGCCGACGCAGATCGCGCTCGCTCAGCGCCTCGCCGCGATCGAGGGCGGCAATCATGCGCTGCTGCAGCCGTCGGGGCTGTCGTCGATCTCGAACGTCTACTTCGGCCTCGTGAAGGCCGGCGACGACGTGCTGATTCCCGATAACGTGTACTCGCCGAACCGCGACCACGGCGACTGGCTCGCGCGCGATTTCGGTATCACGGCGCGCTACTACGATCCGCTGATCGGCGCGGGCATCGCCAGTCTGATCCAGCCGAACACGCGCCTGATCTGGATCGAGGCGCCCGGCTCGGTGACGATGGAAGTGCCCGACGTACCGGCCATCACGGCGGCGGCGCGCGCGCGCAAGGTCGTCACCGCGATCGACAACACGTGGTCCGCGGGCCTCGCGTTCCGGCCGTTCGACCACGGCGTCGACATCTCGGTGCAGGCGCTGACCAAATACCAATCGGGCGGCGGCGACGTGCTGATGGGCGCGACGATCACGGTCGACCACGACGTGCATGTGAAGCTGAAGGCGGCGCGCATGCGCATGGGCATCGGCGTGTCCTCGGACGACTGCTCGCTGATCCTGCGCAGCCTGCCGAGTATGCAGTTGCGTTTCGCGCAGCACGATCGCGTGGCGCTGTCGCTCGCGACGTGGTTGAAGAGCCGGCCGGAAGTCGTCGCGGTGTTGCATCCGGCGCTCGGTGACTGTCCGGGGCACGAAGTGTACAAGCGCGATTTCAGCGGCGCGGGCGGACTGTTCTCGGTGGTGTTCGACGAACGGTACAGCGCGGCGCGGATCGACACGTTTTGCGAGTCGCTCGAACTGTTTTCGCTCGGCTGGAGCTGGGGCGGCGCGCATAGCCTCGCGATGCCGTACGACATCGCGTCGATGCGCACTGCGGCGCAGTGGCCGCGTCGCGGCACGCTGGTGCGCTTCTATATCGGTCTGGAAGACGAGGCGGACCTGCGTGCGGATATCGAGCAGAGCCTGGCCAAGCTGGCTTAACACGCGTTAGCCCTGTTCGACACGTTGTTCGAGAAGCCCGCCGGGATGTGTTCCCGGCGGGCTTTTTTGTTGCCCTGAGTATCAGGCAGACCCGACCGTTCGGCCGAATGTTCGATGCCGCGGCGCGACGCTACGATCGTGTGCTTGACGGAACGTTGCGGCGCTCGGGGGAGGGGCTTGGATGAATCTTTTCTTCTGGCTGTTGCTGAACCTTGCGGTGCCGATTGCCGGGCCGATCTTTACGCTCGCGCTCGTCGCGCCCGCGTATGGCTGGCGCGTTGCCAGGACGATGATTGCGGCGTCGGTCAAGGACGGGCAACTGTTCTGGTGTGCGATCGGACTTTGCGCCGCCGCGATTTATGAGGCGGTGATGGCCTTGGAGCAGGGCAGCGGGGAGACGTCGATGCTTGCGTTGGGGATCGTTGGGTTCTGCGGGTTGGCGTTCGCCTGTTCCATAGCCGTGATGGCGTGCTTACTCAAGGTGCGGCGGGACGGCTTCGCCATCGTTATCGATCACCGGCAGACCGAGTCCGTGGTTGGCGCGCTATCACGTGGGGCGATAGGCACGTCAATTTTCATGACCTGCCTGGCGGCGCTTCTATCCGCGGCCCTGCACATTTACCTCAATTAGTTTTATTGGATAGTGCAGCTCTTATACTTGTTCTGTCTTGTGGAGGAGCTTATGAAACAATTTATCCTGTCATTGGAAATAGGCAAAAATCACGATCGCATCATGAAGGGCGTATTGATCTTCAGCATCCTGATTTCCATCGGCATGTTCGCGCTGTTCTTGCCGGCCATTTTCAACAGATAACGCAACGGTTCGCGCGGCTCGCTAGCGCGTCGGTCGTTGTGCCGACGCGAGCGATAACGGATCCCTCGAGCGCCAGCCTCAAACCAACCGCAACAAACCGTCCAGTCCAACGAAATTGAACGACACGCTGGCTGCTTCCCGCACCACCGGCTTCGCCCGGAATGCAACGGAGAGTCCCGCTTCGGCCATCATTTTCAGGTCGTTCGAGCCGTCGCCCATCGCAATTGCGCGCGACGGTTCGATGCCGAGCGTCGCGCAGGTTTCGCGCAGCGTGCGCGCTTTCACCTCGGCATTGACGATTTCGCCCATCACATTGCCGGTCAGCTTGCCGTCGATGATTTCAAGCGTGTTCGCGCGCGTGAAATCGAGCCCAAGGCGCGTCTTCAGCTTCGCGGTGAAGAACGTGAAGCCGCCCGACACGAGCAGCGTTTTCAGGCCCGCCTGTTTCGCGCCGGCCAGCATGCGTTCGGCGCCCGGCGACAACCGCAGCCGCTCCTCGTACACGCGCTCGAGCGCGCTGGCGTCGAGCCCTTTCAGCAGCGCGACCCGACGAATCAGGCTCTCGTTGAAGTCCTTGATCTCACCGCGCATCGCAGCCTCGGTGATCGCCGCGACTTCGGCTTTGAGCCCGCAGAAATCGGCGATTTCGTCGATGCACTCGATCGTGATCAGCGTCGAATCCATGTCCATCGCGACGAGGCCGAAGTCGCTCAACTGGCGGCCGGTTTCGACAAACGCGTAGTCGAGTCGATGCGCATAGCAATACGCTTCGACGTCGGCGCGTTGCGCGCGGTTCGCGTCGGCGATGCGAATCGCGTGCTCGTCGATGACGGCGGCGTGCGAGCCGCGTGCGAGCGCGACGAGCGTTTTGTGGTGGTCGGCGCAAAGGGGGGCGACGCTTTGAATGACGAGGTTCATGGACGACCGGTGACGCGGGAAGAAAGAGGCGCGTGGCGCGCGGAAAATCCCGCTATTGTATCGGTTCTGTGCGTTGGCCCGTCGCCGGCGGCTGGTCGTCGCGTTGGCTGAACCCGGCGTCCGGCGCATCGCCGTAACGGAGCAGGCCGAACGAATACGCTCACACGAACCCACCACCCCACCCTGGCGCAACAAGACGCCCCACGGAGACAACGCATGACCCCGGCAACCGCCAGCGAGGCATCCTCCCTTGCCCGCGACTTCGATCTGCGTCATCTGAGCCCGGCGTTCTACGCCGATCCCTATCCGGTCTATCACGCACTGCGCAGCTATGAGCCAATCCGGCGCATGCCCGACGGCTCGCTGTTCCTGACGCGCTTTCGCGACGTGCAGGCGGTCTACCGCGACCCCAAGACCTTCAGCTCCGACAAGACCGTCGAGTTCCGCCCGAAATACGGCGACTCTCTGCTCTACGCGCATCACACCACGAGTCTCGTGTTCAACGATCCACCGCGCCATACGCGGGTGCGCAAGCTGATCGCCGGCGCGCTGACCGCGCGCGCGATCGCGGCGATGGAGCCCGCCCTGATCCGGCTCGTCGACGGCCTGCTCGATGCGGCCGCGCAGCGCGGGCGTATCGATCTGATCGGCGAATTCGCGGCGGCGATTCCGGTCGAGGTCATCGGCAATCTGCTCGAGGTGCCGCACGATGAACGCGCGCCGTTGCGCGACTGGTCGCTCGCGATACTGGGCGCGCTCGAGCCGTCGCTGACCGACGCGCAGTTCGAGCGTGGCAATCGCGCGGTCAGCGAATTCGTCGACTATCTGCGCGGCCTCGTCGCACGACGCCGCCGCGAGCCGGGCGATCCGCAGCACGACGTGCTGACGCGGCTGATCCAGGGGGAGGGGCCGCACGAGCAGCTATCTGAAGCCGAACTGCTGCAGAACTGCATTTTCATCCTGAACGCCGGGCATGAAACGACCACCAACCTGATCGGCAACGGACTCGTCACGCTGAGCGAGTGGTCTGACGAGCGTGCCGCGCTGCTGCGCGAGCCGGAGTTGATCGGCACCGCGGTCGAGGAGTGCCTGCGCTTCGAGAGTTCGAACCAACTCGGCAATCGCATGGCCACCGTCGATACCGAGATCGGCGGCGTCGCGCTCGCGCGCGGCACGCCGGTCACGCTGTGCATCGGCGCGGCCAATCGCGATCCCGAGCAGTTTGCCGAGCCGGACCGCTTCGATATCCGCCGCGACCCGAACCGGCATCTCGCGTTCGGGTTCGGGATTCATCAGTGCGCGGGTCTGTCGCTGGCGCGGCTGGAGGCGCGGATTGCGATCGGGCGCTTCGTGCAGCGCTTCCCGGCGTATCGCGTCGATGGTGAGCCGACGCGGGGCGCTCGCGTGCGGTTTCGCGGGTTTGCGTCGGTACCGGTCCTGCTCGAGCCTTGATGCGGGCGCCGCATAGACCGCGCGCACCAGGAAAACCGTAGGTTTTGCCGCCTCGTCGCAAGACTTACAACCCCATGACGGCACACCGCCGAGCCGACCCGCTCCTGCTTTACGCGTGGCGGCAGTGTCGAGCGCGCCGAAACGCGGGCACGCTTGCTGCTTCGCCTGAGATCTCAGGGCCATGGGACAGGGGAGCGCGCGATGGCACACATGATCTGGAAGGGCGCAATCAGTTTCGGGCTCGTCCACGTACCGGTGCAGCTTTATCCGGCGACGCAGTCGGAGAAGGTCGGCTTCAATCTGCTCGACAAGCGCACGATCGATCCGATCGGCTACAAGCAGTTCAACAAGCGGACCGGCAAGGACGTGACCCGCGACAACATCGTGCGCGGCTTCGAGTACGAGAAGGATCACTACGTCGTGCTGTCGGACGACGAAATCCGCTCGGCGAACCCCGAGTCGACGCAGACGGTCGACATCCTCGCGTTCGTCGACGCCCCCGACATCTCGTTTCTCTATCTCGATACGCCGTATTTCCTGACGCCCGACCGCAAGGGTGAAAAAGTCTATGCGCTATTGCGCGAGGCGATGACGGCGTCGGGCAAGATCGGCGTCGCCAGTGTCGTGCTGCACAACAAGCAGCATCTGGCGGCGCTGATTCCGCTCGGTCCGATGCTCGCGCTGAACACGCTGCGCTGGGCCGACGAGGTGCGCAATTTCGACGAATTCAACGTGCCGCCCGAAGGCATGAAGGCCGTCGGCGTGTCGGCGAAAGAACTCGACATGGCGAAAAAGCTGATCGACGACATGAGCGAGACGTGGGACCCGATGCAGTATCACGATACGTTTCGCGACGACATCATGGCGCTCGTCGAGCGCAAGATCCAGGCGGGCAAGACCGAGGAGGTCGTCGAGGTCGAAACGCCGCACGAGTCGCGCAAGTCCGCCGACATTCTCGACCTGTCCGATCTGCTGCGCCGCAGTCTTGGCCGCGGCAAGGGCAAGCAGGCCACCACGGGCCGCAAGCGCGCCGCCGACGAGGACGAGGATCAGAGCGATAGCGAGGCCGAGTCCGATGAAGAGGCGGCCGCGCCCGCGCGCAAAAAGCCGCGCGCGGCAAGCACGGCGCGCAGTCGCAGCGGTAGCGGCGGCAGCGGCGGGAGCGGCGGGAGCGGCGGGAGCGGGCGCGCGACGTCGAAAACCACCGCAACGTCCCGCAAACGGCGCGCGGCGGCCTGAGCGCGCGGCCGAGCCGTCTATGGCACCAAACGCACCGGAGTCATCGCCATGAACGACCGGCTCGAGCACTATCATCGCAAGCGCCGCTTCGAGGACACGCCGGAGCCGGCCGGCGCGACGACCCGCGAGCGCGCCGCGAGCAAGACCGGCAAGCGCGCGACGCGTGCCGCGCCCGATACGCTCTCCTACGTGATCCAGGAGCACGACGCGCGGCGTCTGCACTACGACTTCCGGCTCGAACTGAACGGCGCGCTGCTGTCGTGGGCGGTTCCGAAGGGGCCGAGCCTCGACCCGTCGGTCAAGCGGCTCGCGGTGCACGTCGAGGACCATCCGGTCGAATACGGTACCTTCGAGGGCGAGATTCCGCCCGGCAACTACGGCGCGGGTACCGTGATCGTGTGGGATCGCGGCACATGGGAGCCGGCGGGCGGCGCGGCCGAAGCCGCGCGGTCGTATGCGGCCGGCAAGCTCAAGTTTCATTTGCACGGCGAGAAGCTACATGGCGGCTGGACGCTCGTACGGAGCCACATGCGCGGCAGCGGCGACAAGGAGCAATGGCTGCTGATCAAGGAGCGCGACGAGGAAGCGCGCGACGAAAGCGACTACGACGTGCTGAAGAAGCTGCCGGGCAGCGTGCTGGCCGACGGGGCTTCGAAAGGCAGGAAAACGAAGCAATCGAAAGCGCAGACGAAAACCTCGCGCGACGGCAAGGCCACGAGCGCGGGCAAGCCGGCGAAATCCGCATCCTCGCGCCGCGCAGCCGATCCCAAACGCCCCGACCTCGTCGCGACGCGCAGCGCGCAGTCGCTACGCGAACTCGCCGCATCGCCATCGATCGAAGGCACGGTCGCAGCGGCCTTGCCCGCGAGCCTGAAGCCGGAGCTGGCGACGCTCGTCGACAGCGCGCCGCCAGGCGATGACTGGCTCTACGAAATCAAGTTCGACGGCTACCGCGTGCTCGCGCGCATCGACCACGCGTCGAAAGCGAAGGGCGGTGCCGTCAGCGTTTTCACGCGCAACGGCAACGATTGGACCGCAAAGTTCAGCAAGCAGATCGAGGCTTTCGCGGCACTCGATGTGCAAAGCGCGTGGCTCGACGGCGAAGCGGTCGTGCTCGATGAACGCGACGTGCCGAACTTCCAGTTGCTGCAAAACGCGTTCGATGCGCATCGCCCGCAGGACATCGTGATCTATCTGTTCGATCTGCCGTTTCTGAACGGCTACGACCTGCGCGACGTGCCGCTCGAACAGCGCCGCGCGATTTTGCGGGCGCTGCTCGAAGGCGTCGACGATCGCGTGCTGCGCTTTTCGAACGACTTCGCGTTCAGCGCCGACGAGCTGCTCAGGAGCGCGTGCGACATGGCGCTCGAAGGCATCATCGGCAAGCGGCGTGACAGCAGCTATGTGTCGGGCCGCTCGCCGTCGTGGATCAAGCTGAAGTGCCGGCGCCGCCAGGAGTTCGTGATCGGCGGCTATTCGGAGCCGGGCGGCAGCCGCTCGGCGTTCGGCGCGCTGCTGCTCGGCGTCTACGACGCCGATGGCCGGCTGCAGTACGCAGGCCGCGTCGGCACCGGCTTCGACGCCGCGCTGCTGCGCTCGGTCAAACAGGCGCTCGACGCGCACGCGAGCAAGCGCATGCCGTTCGCGAGCACACCGCGCGAGCGCAGCCGCACGCCCGTGCATTGGGTCGAGCCGGTGCTCGTTGCCGAATGCAACTTCGCCGAATGGACGGGCGACGGCATCGTGCGCCAGGCGTCGTTCGTCAGCCTGCGCGACGACAAGCCGGCCCGCCAGATCGTCAGGGAAACCGCCCGACAAGGAGTCGACGTGCAACAGCAAACCGAAACCGCCACCGCCGATACGCCGCAAACAGGCGCGCCGAAAAAACGCGCAACCAGCAAGACCGCCAGTGCCGCCAGACCCGCCGCCAAGGAAAGCGCACCCGCCCGAACCACGGCAACGCGCTCGCGTGCACAGAGCGAAATCGCCGGCGTGCGCATCTCGCATCCCGATCGCGTGATCGACAAAGAGAGCGGCGCAAGCAAACTCGAACTGGTGCGGTACTACGAATCAATCGCCGAATGGATGCTGCCGCATCTGCGCGAGCGGCCCGTCGCGCTGGTGCGCGCGCCCGAGGATATCGGCGGTGAGCTGTTCTTCCAGAAGCACAGCCAGAAGCTGTCGATTCCGCACGTCACGCAGCACGAGGGACTCGATCCGGGCCATCCTCCGCTGATCACGATCGACACGCTCGCCGCGCTGGTCGGCGCCGCGCAGATGGGCACCGTCGAGTTTCATACGTGGAATGCGGTTGCGTCGAATATCGAAAAGCCCGATCGCATGGTGTTCGATCTCGACCCGGACCCCTCGCTCGGCTGGGAACGCATGGTCGAGGCCGCGCAACTGACCCGCTCGCTGCTCGACGAACTGGGCCTGAAGTCGTTCTGCAAGACGAGCGGCGGCAAGGGCTTGCACGTGGTCGTGCCGCTCGCGAAGCAGGCCGGCTGGGACGAAGTGAAGGATTTCTCGCAGGCGGTCGCGCAGCACATGGCGACGACGCTGCCGCAGTACTTCAGCGCCAAGATGGGCGCGCAGAATCGCAAGAAAAAGATTTTCATCGACTATCTGCGCAACAACCGTGGCTCGAGCACGGTGGCCGCATTCTCGGCGCGCGCGCGGCCGGGGCTCGGGGTGTCGGTGCCGCTCGCGTGGGACGAACTGGAGAGCACGACGAGCGGCGATCAATGGGGCATCCGCAACGTCCACGAGCGCGTGGACGGCCTCGGAAACGACCCGTGGGCCGGCTACGCAAAGACGCGTCAGCGCATCACCGCGGCGATGAAAAAACGTCTGGGCGTCGCGTGATGAGCGCGCGTCCGGGTGGCTGAATCCAACCCGCGAGTGCGCCGTGCGTACTTGGCGCGCGAACGCGCCTCGCGAAGGAGCAATGCAATGAAGACCCTGCCGCAATCGACCGATGGCGACGCGCAAGCCGACCCGCACGCGAACAAGGATCCGAAGTCGTTGCAGGAAGCCGCGGCGCCGCTGCCGCATGAAGCCGACCAGCATCCCGAGTCGCAGCACGAGGACGAGCCGCGCCATGTCGGCAAGCAGGCGCATGACGACATCGAGCATGGGCAGCAGGATACCGACCGCCGCGGCGGCGGCGAGTATCAGCAACGCACGCAGAACGACGCGCATGCCGATGTGAACTCGGATCGCAAGCAGGGCGGCGCAAAGGTCGGCAAGCGCTGACGCGGCGTAGCGGGCATCGCGCCTACGCGCCCGCCAGGCCAACCGGCTCGCGATCCCAGTACGGCGGATCGCCGAAATGCGTGGCGACGAAGTCGATGAAGGCGAGCGTCTTCGGCGGCACGAACGCGCGGCTTGGATACACGGCCCAGATCGCGACGTCGTCCGCGAGAGGATAGCTGTCGAGCACGCTGACGAGTTTGCCGCTGCGCAGATAGGGCGCCACGTCCCATGTCGATTTCAGCGCGATGCCGAAGCCCGCGAGCAGCGCGTCGCGAATCACCTCGCCGTTATCGGTGACGAGGCGTCCGCTCACGCGCACGTCGAGCGGGCCGGCGGGCGTCACGAAGCGCCAGTCGCGCTGCGCCGACAGGATGATGCACTCGTGCCCCGCGAGATCCGACGGATGATGCGGCGTGCCGCGCGCGGCCAGATAGGCGGGGGCCGCGCACAGCACGCGGCGGTTGACCGCGAGCCGCCGCGCGACCAGCGACGAATCCTTCAGCACGCCGACGCGAAGCGCGACATCGATTCCCGCGTCGACCAGATCGACCACCTGATCGGTCAGGCGCAGATCGACGCTGACCCCCGGATAGCGGCGTAGAAACTCGCTGATCACCGGCGACACATGCTGACGCCCGAACGACGACGGCATCGACACGCGCAGCCGTCCCTGCGGTGCGGCCTGCGCGCGGCCGACCGATGCGCGCGCTGCGGCGGCCGCGTCGAGCAGCGCCTCGGCGCGCGTCATGAACACTTCACCGTCCTGGGTGAGGCTGATGCGGCGCGTGGTCCGATGCAACAAACGCGCGCCGAGGATCTTTTCGAGGTGTGCGATCCGCGCGCTCGCGACCGCCGCCGAGAAACCGAACTCGCGCCCGGCCGCCGACACGTTGGCGAGCAGCGCGGCACGCACGAACAACGCGACGTCGAGCAGATCGAGCCGTTCGCGTTCGCTGGGCACGGACCGGCCGGGCTTGAATCGTCCATTATTCTGAAAAACCAAAAAATGATTCAGTGATTATGGCTGTTTTATCAGAATAAGAACCATCCTACGATACGAGTCATGCGTCACATCAACCGAACCCACAAGGAGCACCCATGAAAGCCGTCGGACTCTACCGTTATCTGCCCATCGATCACGCCGAAGCGCTCGTCGACGTCGAGATCCCGAAACCCGAAGCGACCGGCCGCGATCTGCTGGTCAAGGTCGAAGCCATTTCCGTGAACCCGGTCGACACCAAGGTGCGCGCGCCGAAAGACACGCTCGAGAAGACGCCGCGCGTGCTCGGCTGGGATGCGGCCGGCATCGTCGTCGCGGCCGGGCCCGAGGTCACGCTGTTCAAGGTCGGCGATCCGGTGTTCTATGCGGGCAGCATTACGCGGCCGGGGGCCAACAGCGAGTTTCATCTGGTGGACGAACGGATCGTCGGACACAAGCCGGCGTCGCTCGATTTCACGCACGCGGCCGCATTGCCGCTGACCGCGATCACTGCGTGGGAAGCATTGTTCGATCGCCTCGGCGTATCGCCGCAGGGCGCCGACGCAGGCCGTACGGTGCTGATTTTCGGCGGGGCGGGCGGGGTCGGCTCGATCGGCATCCAGCTCGCGAAGCAGCTCGGCAAGCTGCAGGTGATCGCGACCGCGTCGCGGCCCGAATCGGCGAAATGGGCACGGGAGCTCGGCGCGGATCACATCGTCGATCACTTCGGCGATCTGCCCGCGCAGATGAAGGAGATCGGCATCGAGCAGGTCGACTACGTGCTGATCTTCAACGACACCGACCGTAATTTCCCGGCCGCCGCACAACTGATCAAGCCGCAAGGCGGCATCTGCACGATCGTCGAGAACAGCGCCGCCGTGCCCGTCGAATTGCTGAAGGCGAAGAGCGCCGCGTTTCACTGGGAGTTCATGTTCACCCGCTCGATGTTCGGCACGACCGACATGATCGAGCAGCACAAGCTGCTGACCGAGGTCGCGCGGCTCGTCGATGCGGGCACGTTGCGCACGACGCTCGGCCAGGACCTCGGCCGCATCAACGCGGAGAATCTGCGTCGCGCGCATGGGTTGCTCGAAGCAGGACGCGCGATCGGCAAGCTGGTGCTGACCGGCTTCTGAGATGAAATCGACGCGCAGAAAGCGCGTCGCCGCAAGCGGGTTAACACCCGGGCCGACACGACACGCGCGGCAGCGCGCTTGGCGTTAGACTGACGACGCAGCATGCCAAAACGGTTGCGTGTCTTGCGGCGAGGCCAGCCGGTATGAACCGGCCGGCCCTCGGCAGTGCGTGAACAGTGCACAGGCAGTCGCGTCGACGCGAGCGCGCAGCGGCACAACAACGAGGTGACAGTATGAGCTTCAGCTTCAAACTCTCCGCCGTTTCCGTTGTCGCTTCTCTCGCCTGCGCGCTCGTGCCGGCTGCTCGCGCAGCCACGCCGATCACGGTGACCAACAAGGCCCCGCTCGACGGTCCGATCCGCTACACCGTTCGCGTCACGTCGAAACAGTTCGGCAATTCCCAGGAGACCCGCACGATCCGCTCGGGCGAATCGGACGACTTCACGTGGAAGACCGTGCCGCCCGGCGGTCCGGTGGCCGCGACGGACGCATGCCCGGACTATGCGTCGCTGCCGGTCGACGAGAATGGCGCGATGATCCGCCAGACGCAGATCCGCTTCTCGCCGGTGGTGTCGAGCGACGGCACCGCGGCCGTCCAACTGAACTTCCAGGCGCAGACGCCGCATGGCGTGAAAACCGTGACGAGCGGCGGCAAGACGCTCAAGTGTCCGAACGATGTGAGCGTGAGTCAGATCGTGCGTTTCACGATGCCGGTCAACGGCACGACGAAAACGCTGACGCTGACCGACGGCACGGAGATCGCCGTCACCGCGAAGCGGTGAAGGTTCGAGCGTGCGGCGTGATGGCCGCGTGCGCGAGCGTAGCACGCGCTAGCGCGTCATCCTTGTGCGTCATTCTTTGCGTGCCTCACGCTCGACGAGCCGCGCCGGCAAGAACTGATGCTCGGCCGAAAAGAGCCGCCGGTACGTGAGCAGCACCGCGCCCACGGTCCCCAGCGCCGACGCCGCCGCGATCAGAAACATGATGACGATCTGATAGCGCACCGCCTGCAATGGCGACTGCCCGGCCAGCACCTGACCGGTCATCATGCCCGGCAAACTGACAACGCCGACCACCGCCATCTGGTTCAACGTCGGCATCATGCCCGCGCGCACCGCCTGGCGCGCCGGCGCCTGCGCGGCCTCCCAGCGTGTCGCGCCGAGCGCGAGCGCCATATCGACGCGGTCGCGCCGCGCGGTCAGCTCCTCGGTCATCCGCTCGATGCCGAGCGATACACCGGTCAGCGTGTTGCCGAGGATCATGCCGAGAATCGGAATCGCATATTGCGGCGCGTACCACGGATGGATGCGGATCACGACGAACAGTCCCACCGCGGCCACGAGCCACGAGCTGACCCAGATCGACAGCACGCTGTCGGCGCGTTGTCCGGCATAGGTGTGGCTGCCGCGCTGCGCGCCGGCGAAACCGGCGATCAGCGTCATCACGATCATCAGCGGCAGCACCACGTACCAGCGAGCGAAACTGAACACCCAGCCGAGCACATAGCCGATCGCGAGCAACTGGACCACGGTGCGCACCGCCGCCCATGCGAGCTTGCGCTCGAGATCGAGCTTCAGCGCGACCGACACCGCGCCATTCACGACGATCAGCAGCGTCGCGATCGCGACGTCCCACAAGCTCAGATTCTGCAGGCTCATTGGCGGGGCTCCCGACGCTGGTCGGCGGGAGCGCGTTGGTCCGCATCGCGCCGCACGCAAGTGTGTTCGGCCAGTACGCCGGCGCGCATCGTCAGATGCCGTTCGCTCATGCGTGCCGCCTGCTCGACATCGTGCGACACCCACATCGATGCGTGAGCGCCCGGCGCGGCATCGAACCACGCCTGCACGAGCGCTTCGATCGCGCGCGACGACGCCGGATCGAGCGAGGCGGTCGGCTCGTCGAGCAACAGCACTTCGGGCGCGAGTTGCAGCACGCGGATCAGCGCGGCGATCTGCGCTTCGCCACCCGATAATTCGCTTGCGCGCTTGCCGAGAAAGTCCTCGCCGCGGCCGGCCTGCATCGCGAGCCTGGCCGCGCACGCGCGATCGAAGCGCGCGTCGCGATATGCCCGCAGCTCAAACGGATAGCGCAGATTGTCTTCGACGCTGCCGTCGATCAGCGCGGGCCGCTGCCGGATATACGCGATTGCGCGCCGGTAGCGCGGAATCCGCGCACGCTCGAGCGGCGCGCCATGCCACAGGATGCGCCCCGCATCGACCGGATCGAGCAGCGCGAGCGCACGCAGAAACACGCTCTTGCCGGAGCCGGACGGTCCGGTAATCGCGACCCGCTCGCCGGCGCGCAGGGCGAAGGTGGTCGGCTGCAACAGCGTCTGGCCGCGCTGCGCATCGCGCCGTACGATGCCGTCGGCGAGGACGAAGGGAACATCGGTCATGGTTGGAACGCCGTGGGGAGGGTGTGCCGGTGGGGCTGTCGGTAAAGCGTGCGCCATGATAAAGCGACGAGGCGCAACAGCGCACGACCGACGCGGCGATTCATGCTCGCGCGCCAGGTACGATAACTGCTGAACGGTGCATAACGTGGAACAACACGCGGAGCTTTTCAATGGCAGGGTCGAGCGGCACCGGACGACGGGTCGGAAAAATCTTTGCATGGCTGCTGGCGGCGCTCGTGATTCTGATCGTCGCGCTCGTCATCTTCATCCTGAGCTTCGACTGGAACCGCGCGCGGCCTTACATCGACGACAAGGTCAGCCAGGCGATCGGCCGGCCGTTTGCGATCAACGGCGACCTGAAGGTGGGCTGGCGTCATGCGGTCGGCGAGACCGGCTGGCGCGGCTGGGTGCCTTGGCCGCGCTTTTCGGCGGCCAACATCGCGATCGGCAATCCCGACTGGACCAAACAGCCGCAGTTCGCGACGCTCGACGAAATCGACTTCGAGGTCGAGGTGCTGCCGCTGCTCGCGCACGACATCGAGATTCCGGCGATCAACCTCGTGAATCCGTCGGTCGATCTGGAACGTCTTGTCGACGGGCGCAATAACTGGACCTTCAAGCTGCCGTCGTCGAGCAGACCCACCGAGTGGAAGCTCGATCTGCACGATATCGCGTTCGCGAAGGGCAACATCGCGCTGTCGGATCAGCAGAAGAAGGTCGAGGTGCAGATGGTCGTCGATACGCTCGGGCAGCCGATCCCGATCGGCGACGCGCTGAAGCAGCAGGAAGCGGCCTCGCGCAGCGCGTCGGCTCAGGCCGTCGGCCGGGCGGGCGCGCGCCAACTCGCCGCGCAGGCCGAGGCAGAGGCGGCCTCGGAGGCGAAGGCGGCTTCCGCAGCGGCGGCTTATGAAGCGGCGGCGCAGGCGTCGGGCGCATCGGGCGCATCCGCAACGTCGGGCGTGGCCGCGAGTTCCGGCGCGCTCGCGACGAGCGGCGCCGCCGCACCGGCCGAAACCACCAGCGGGAGCGCCAGCCCGGCCGCGGCTGTCTCGGGGGCGAGCGGCACCGCACCTGGCGCCAGGCGCGCGACGCCGCTTTATGCGATCGGCTGGACCGTCAAGGGCACCTACAACCGCACGCCGGTGTCGGGCAGCGGCAAGCTCGGCGGCGTGCTCGCGCTGCAGGACGCGAACCGGCCGTTCCCGGTGCAGGCCGATGTCAAAGCCGGCGATCTGCATATCGCCTTCGTCGGCACGCTCACCGATCCGGCGCATCTCGGGGCGCTCGATCTGCGCCTCTGGCTGCAGGGCAACAGCATGGCGCGCCTGTATTCGCTGACCGGCGTGACCTTGCCCGAGACCCCGCCGTACGCGACCGAGGGTCGTCTGATCGGTCAGTTCAAATCGAGCGGCAACGTGTTCACGTATGAAAACTTTACAGGCCGGGTCGGCGGCAGCGATCTGAACGGTTCGTTGACCTATACCGGGCGCGAGCCACGTCCGCTGCTGCAGGGCGAACTCGAGTCGCATCTGTTGCAGTTCTCGGATCTCGCGCCGGTGATCGGCGCCGATTCGAACGCGAGCAAGGCGAGGCGCGGCGACGCGGCCGCGCAGCCGAGCAACCGCGTGCTGCCGGTCGAGGAGTTCCGCACCGACCGCTGGAAGGCGATCGACGCCGACGTCAAGTTCACCGGCCGGCGCATCATCAAAAACGCGAACCTGCCGATCACGGATCTGTACACACACGTCGTGATGACCGACGGCGTGCTGTCGCTCGTGCCGCTGAAGTTCGGCGTCGCGGGCGGCTCGCTCGCGTCGGATATTCATCTCGATGGCAGCGCGGCGCCGCTGAAGGGCCGCTTCGCGATGTCGGCGCGGCACGTCAAGCTGAAGCAATTGTTCCCGACCTTCAAGACGATGCAGAACGCGCTCGGCGAGATCAACGGCGATGCGTCGCTGTCCGCGACCGGTAATTCGCCGGCGGCGCTCGCGGCGACTTCGAACGGCGAGTTGAAGGCGCTCGTGACCGAAGGCACCGTGAGCCGTCTGCTGATGGAGGCGGCCGGGCTCAACGTCGCGAACGTCGTCTATGAAAAGCTGTTCGGCACTAGCAACGTGAAGATCAACTGCGCGGCCGCCGATTTCGTCGCGACCGACGGCGTGCTCGAAGCGCGCGTGTTCGCGCTCGACACCGGCGACGCGGTGATCAACATCGACGGTCAGGTGAATCTGCGCGACGAGACGATGGACCTGGGCGTGCATCCGCATACGAAGGGCTTCCGGGTCTTTTCGCTGCGCTCGCCGCTGTACGTGAAGGGCACCTTCAAGGATCCGCACGTCGGCGTCAATGCGGCCGCGCTCGCGTTGCGCGGCGGCGCGGCGGTCGGGCTCGGGCTGATCAATCCGTTCGCGGCGCTGATCCCGCTGCTCGCGCCGAGCAACAACAAGCCGCTGCCGTGCGCGCGATTGCTCGCGCAAGCGCGGCAGATGCCGAAGGCGCCGCCGCCGGGCGTCAAGCAACAGCCGAAGGCGCCGATATCGCTCGAGGGCGCGCCGGTCAACAAGTCTTCGGGCGGCGCGTCGTCGCCAGCCGCGGTGGATCGTAAGCCAGCGACGACGTCGCCGGCGAGCGCGGCCGAATACAAGGGCAACTGAGGCGCGGCGAGCGCGTCGATGATGCGATCGCCGAATCAACGGCATGATGCCGCGTGAGGAACTGCGCGCGGTTGCCGTCGAGCCAGGGTTTCGATGAAGCGAAGAGAACGACCTGTCAGCAGCCCTGAACTTCAGGGTGCCCGATTGGCTTATCTGAGCGAACGTGGGGTTGCATCGCCCGACGCATCCTGGCGACGCACGCCGCGCCGGGTACCGATTCGTGTCGCGCCGAACTCCGTCAGAATCTTGCCGCGCGCACGGCTCGCGAACACGAGGAAGCCGAAGCCGTCGGCCTCGTACCAGTAGCCGCCGTTCTCGAGACCATCGAGCGGCTGCTCCAGCGCGTTGGTAATGGATTCGAGGCAGCGCCGCCGCAATTCGGCTGGTGCGGGGTAGGGCGGCTGTGCGCCGCGCACACTGCATAGAAGCACGTCGAGTCCGGGCAGCACGTGTGCATAGAGCACCGGTTCGTCCTGCGCGCGAGCCCGCGCAATCTTGGTGTCGAGTTGACCGAACGGCTTGAAATGCCGCAGAACCGCGAGGAACGACTCGTCGCCGTCCACCTTCGCGCGCCTACGCTTTTTCGGGAAGGACATAAAAATTCGCCTGAAAAAGAATTGCAAGAATCGCTGCGTCTTCATGCGACCACTCCCGGCTTTCGCGCGCCGCACGTCGATGTTTTATAGCATACGACAAGGCCGGATTCACGATGATTCGACGCTACCGCATCGCCCCACCGCCTCCCGCACGAATCATGCCGAACCGCCTCGCCGCGCGCATTCGCATCCCAGCACACCTTGTCTCCATCATAGACGCAGGCGGCGCGGAAAAAACATCCCATCCCAATAAAAAAGTCATTTTTGTGTGGTCGAGCGCCTGCTGGCGCGTCGTTGAAATATCTCTGATTCACGTCGATAATGGCCCGTCCAGCCGCGCGGCGCCCGCCTTGCAGGGCGCGACGGGTGCGCGCGAGCCCCGCCGTTCGAGTGACAGCCTGAACCACAGCCTGAACGCCCTGACGGAACCATGAAACTATTCACCAAAGGTCTGCTGCTGATCGCGATACCGAGCGTGGTCGAACTCGCGCTGCTCGGGGTCGTCTTCGATACCCAGGAGCGGACCGCGCAGGCCGCGCGATGGGTCGACAACAGCAAGCAGATCCTCTACGAGTCGTCGGCCATCGTCGATCCGCTGCTGCGTCAGGCCGCCCGCGTGCGCACGGCGATGGTGACGGGCAGCGCCTCGCTGATCGACCGCCATGCGGTGTGGGTCGACCTGAATGACCGGCTCGCGAAGCTCGATGCGCTCGTCGCCGAAACGCCGGCCCAGGCCGAGCGCGTGCGCAGCATGCGGCACGCGATCGACGCGTATCGCGAACAGAGTGTCGCGATCTCGCAGGCGTTGCACGAGGGGCGCAGTCTACGCCCCTATATCGCGCTCGAAACCGGCGAGTTGCCGGAGCAGATCGCCGTGTTCCGCGACGAGTTGGCCCAGTTCGGCGCGGCGGCGTCGGAGCTCGACGTCGAGCGCTCGAGCGCGCTCGGCGAGCGACGCGAGCTTCAGCAGCGCGCGCTGATCGCCGCGGTGTTCGGCTCGATGCTGATCTGGGCGGTCACCGCCTTCGGGTTCGTGCGCGGCATCGGCCAACGCCTCGAAGTGCTGACCGATAACGCCGAGCGGCTCGGCAGCGGCCGGCCGCTCGCGGCGCCGTTGTCGGGCAGCGACGAAATCGCCGCGCTCGACACGGTGCTACATCAGACCGATGCGCGTCTGCGCGAGGCGGAAGCCGGGCAGGAGGCGCTGAAGACGGAGCTCGAAGCACGCGCGCGCGAACTGGCGGCCGTCAATGAGGAATTGCGCCAGGAAACGCAGGACAACGAGATGTTCATCTACAGCGTGTCGCACGATCTGCGCTCGCCGCTCGTCAATCTGCAGGGGTTTTCGAAAGAGCTGCACGTGTCGTGCGACGAACTCGACGTGCTCGTCGGACAGGCTCGTCTGCCGGAGAACGAAGCACGGCGCATGACGCAGATCCTCGATGGCGAGGTGCGCGAGTCGTTGCACTATTTGCGCACCGCGGTCGCGCGCGCGGCGGCGATCATCGACGCGCTGTTGCGCATCTCGCGCGCGGGACGGCTCGAATATCAGTGGCAGCGGGTCAGCGTCGAGCGCGCGGTGGCGCGAGTCGTCGATGGGCTGCAAGGCACGATCGACCACCGCGCCGCGAGCGTCACGGTGCGCGAGCTGCCGCCCGCATGGGGCGATCCGGCGGCGGTCGAGCAGATCTTCAGCAATCTGATCGGCAATGCGCTGACTTTCCTCGATCCGGCGCGCCGCGGGCGCATCGAGGTCGGCGCGCTCGCGCCCGAACCCGTCGACGAAAGCGAGCCGCGCGCGGTCCGTATGCGCATCTATTACGTCCGCGATAATGGGCTCGGCATTCCGGCCGTGTATCTGTCGAAGGTGTTTCGCGCGTTCCAGCGTCTGCACGGGGACGTCGCAAGCGGCGAGGGGATCGGCCTCGCGGTGGTGCGGCGCGCGGTCGAGCGGCACGGCGGGCGCGTCTGGGTCGAATCGGCCGAAGGCGCCGGATCGACCTTTTTCGTGGTGCTGCCCGAGCAGCCGGCGCGCCTCTGAGCGCGGCGCACGCCGGCGCGGGCACTGCCGCTGCCCTTCTCCCGGCGGCATGGATGACGAATCGTTGGCACGGAGAGCTTATGAATCACGCGCAAGCGGTCAGCATCGTTGTGATCGAAGACGACGACGGCCACGCGACGCTCTCGGCTTTTTCCTGCAAGTGGTCAAACTGCCGCCGGGGCAGCGGCTCGCGCCGCCCTGAAGCTGTCCGAAAGCCGTTCATGACAAGATGAGCACCGTACCGAGCCGGAGAGCACCTGCATGATCGAAGAAGTGTCCACGCCGCACGCCGCCTATGTGCTCGTCGTCGATGACGACGAGGGCATCTTGCGGCTCGCGCGCAAGTCGCTCGAACGCGCCGGCTGCCGGGTGACGATCTGCGCCGGCGTCGAGGCGGCCCGCGAGCGGCTCGCGAGCCGCGCCCCCGATCTGCTCGTGCTCGATTATCAGCTGAGCGGACCGGAGACCGGGCTCGATTTCTTCCGGCGTCTGCGCGCGGAGGGCGTGCGCATTCCGGCGATCCTCGTGACCGGCTTCACCGACGAGTCGCGCGTGATCGAAGCGCTGCGCGCGGGCGTGTCCGACGTGGTGCCGAAGTCCGGCGACTATCTCGACTATCTGCCAGAGGCCGTGGAGCGCGTGTTGTCGCAGGTGCGGCTGCAACGCGCGTCCGACGAAGCGCTGCTGCTGCGCGATCGCGAGCTGCATTACCGCACGCTGTCGGAGACGTTGCCGCATCTCGTGCTGACCTGCGACGCGGCCGGCGATTGCGACTTCCTGTCGAAGCAATGGTACGACTACACCGGCTTGCCCGAACATGGCTCGCATGGTCTCGCGTGGCTAGAGGCCGTGCATCGCGACGATTGCGAGCAGATCCGGCAAAGCTGGCTGAAGGCCGTCGCGAGCCGCAGCGGCGACTATCGGCACGAGATGCGGATTCGCCGCCACGACGGCGAGTACCGCTGGTTCGACGTGCGCGTGGTCGCGATGCGCGATGCCGATGGTAACGTCAGCAAATGGTTCGGTAGCTGCACCGACATCCACTCGCAGCGCGAGGCGATCGAGGAGCGCGAGCGACTGCTGGAGTCCGAGCAGGCCGCGCGCCAGGCCGCCGAAGAAGCGAATCGCGCGAAGGACCGTTTTCTCGCGATGCTGTCGCACGAATTGCGCACACCGCTCACGCCGGTGCTCGCGGGCGCGAGCGTACTCGAGATGATCCCGGAACTGCCGGAGCAGGCGCGTGCGAGCGTGCGCATGATCCGCCGCAACGTCGAACTGGAGGCGCGGCTGATCGACGATCTGCTCGATCTGACGCGCGTCGCGAACGGCAAGCTGCGGCTGTCGCTGGAGACCGTCGACGTACACGAGGTGATCGACAGCGTGCTCGAACTCTTTCGCAGCGAAATCCAGGTCAAGCAGCAGGACGTGCATGTCGAGAAGCACGCGACGCATCACTACGTGCTCGCCGATCGCGCGCGGCTGCAACAGATGCTGTGGAACCTGATTCGCAATGCCGCAAAGTTCACGCCGGACGGCGGCCATATCTATGTGCGCACACGCGACGAACGCATGCAGGTGCAGATCTCGGTCGAAGACACCGGCATCGGCATCGAGCCGGAGCAGATCGGCAAGCTGTTCAATGCGTTCGAGCAGGGCGACCAAAGCATGACGCGGCAGTTCGGCGGTCTGGGTCTCGGTCTCGCGATCACGAAGGCTTTGACGGACGTGCACGGCGGCACTGTGACCGCGCGGAGTCCCGGTCCGCATTGCGGCGCGACCTTCACGATCACGCTGCCGACCGCCGCCGCGCGGGCCACCGCGCCGCCGGTCATCGTGCCGAGCAACCTGCAGCCGGCGAGTTCGCTGTCCGTGCTGCTGATCGAGGACCATGCCGACACCGCCGACGTGATGGCCCAATTGATGCGCGGCTTGGGTCATCAGGTGACGGTGGTCGGGCGCGTCGACGATGCGCTTGCCGCGACGCAGTTGCACGGGTTCGATCTGGTTGTCAGCGATGTCGGATTGCCCGATGGCACCGGTCTTGATTTCGTCAAGGCGTTTCGCGAACATTCCGACGTGCCAGCCGTCGCGCTGACCGGCTTCGGCACCGACGAGGACGTGCGCCGCTGTTTGAGCGCGGGCTTTACATCGCATCTGACGAAGCCTGTCAATTTCGGCCAGCTCGAAGCGATGATCGAAAGCGCGGCGCAATTGAAGGCGCAAAAGGAAGGGTAAGGCTCGATAAAGCGCAGCGCGCTGAAGGCAGCGTGAAAACACAAAGGCCTGTCGCGACGCCGATCGCAACAGGCCTTTTGATTTCACTGGCTCAGGCCGTCCAACCCGAGCTTGATTCGACGATTAACGCTGCTGGTTGTTCAGCGAATCGCGGATCTCGCGCAGCAGCAGCACGTCTTCCGGCGGCGGCGGCGGCTCCGCCGGCGCGGCTTGCGGCTCCTTGCGCAGTTTGTTGATGAATTTGACCATCAGAAAGATGATGAACGCGAGAATGATGAAGTTGATCGTCGCGGTAATGAACGAACCGTAACCGAACACCGCCACGCCACCTGTCTGCAGGTCTTTATACGATTCGGGGTTGCCTTTGTAAGTGGCCGGAATATGGCCCAGGCGAACGAACAGATTGGAGAAATCGAGGCCGCCGGTAGCGACCCCGACAACCGGCATGATCAGGTCTTTAACCACGGAATTGACAATGGTGGAAAACGCGCCGCCGATAATCACACCGACCGCCAGATCCATCACGTTGCCTTTGAGGGCAAATTCTTTAAATTCCTGGATCATGCTCATGCCTACACCTCCCTGATGTGAATAGCCGAATCATACCAACCTGAAGCGGATAGGCTAGTGCTTTAGCCGCAAGGCAACAAGCGCATCTGCTGCGCGTCGCTAATGAGGAAACTGTGACTCGCTATGGCGCGCGCGCTCCAGATGCGCGGCAAAACTGACCGGGTCGATATTGGCACCGCACAGCAGCACGCCCACGCGTTTGCCCTGCAACTGTTCGCGCAGCGGTCCGAGCAATCCGGCCGTGGCGGCCGCGCAAGCCGGCTCGACCGCGAGCTTCAGCTGATTGAACAGGATCAGCATCGCCTCGCGCAACTGGTCGTCGGACACGGTGACGATCCGATCGACATGGCGGCGGCACAGCTCGTAGCTGTATTGCTCGGTATGCGGCGACATCAGCGAATCGGCGATGCTGTGCATGTGGCCCATTCTGACCGTATGGTTGGCGGCAAAACTCTTGCTCATCACGTCCGAGCCTTCGGGTTCGACGCCGTACACGTGCACGTTCGGATTCGCGAGCCGCAGCGCGGTGGAGACCCCGGCCGCGAGTCCGCCGCCGCCGATCGGCACGATCACCGCTTCGAGGTCGGGCGTTTGCGTGGCCCATTCGTAGCCGAGCGTCGCCGAGCCGAGCACCGTGCGATAGCCGTTGAACGGATGCACGAAATAGCGGCCTTCCTCGGCCTCGACGCGGCGCACCAGTTCGAACGCTTCGGCGAGATCTTCCGCATAGACGATGTCGGCGCCGTACTCGCGGCACAACGCGACGCGGGCCGGATTCGCCGCGCTGAACAGCACGACCTTGGCGCTGACGCCGAGCCGCATCGCCGCATAGGCGACCGCCACCGCGTGATTGCCGCCCGACACGCAGGTGACACCCGCGCTCTTCTGCGCGTCGTCGAGCGCGAGCAGGTTCGTGAAGGCGCCGCGTGCCTTGAAGCTGCCGCCCGCCTGCAGCAGCTCGAACTTGAAATTGACGACGGTGCCGCGCAGCGACGAGAAGTCGAGCCGGTCGAACACCGGCGTGCGCGCGACCCAGGGCGTCAACGCGAAGTGCTGCGCGGCGATGTCGTCGAGCGTGGGGATCGGCTCACCGTCGATCGTGTGATCCGTGTGCTGAGGCATGGCGCTGGACATGGCGGTCGCTCCGGAGTCGTCGATGTCGCTGAGGCCCGTGGCTCGGCGCGCAGGTTCACTGCGGCTGCGCGCCGCTGCAACGAAACGGGCTAAGCGGCCTCGACCGACATGCTGTGGATGAACTTGCGCAAGAAGCGCTCGCACGCGACGAGCTGCGCGAGCTCGACGAATTCGTTCGCCTTATGCGCCTGCTGGATGTCGCCGGGGCCGCAGACGATGCTCGGAATCCCCGCGTTCGAAAACAGGCCGGCCTCGGTGCCGTATGCGACCTTGCGCTTGTCCTGGTCGGCCGTCAGTGCGCGGACGAGCTGCGTGATCGCGGCCTGTTCAGACGAATCGAGTCCGGGCGCCGCGGCGATCTTCGTGATCTCGATCGCGGCCGACGGATGCTCGCGCAGCATTTTCGGCAGCAGCGTTTCGCGCGCGTAGCTGTCGATGCGCGCGAAGATTTGCTCGGGATCGAGCGTCGGCAGATTGCGGAACTCGAACTGGAACTGGCATTCGGCCGGCACCGTGTTGATTGCGTTGCCGCCCGTGATCGTGCTGGTCTGCGCGGTGCTGAACGGCACGTCGTACAGTTCGTCGAACGGGCCTTGCGCGCGGAACTGGTCGGCCATGTCGCGGATGTAGCAGATCAGGCGAGCCGCGTGCTCGATCGCGTTCAAGCCGTTCGGCGTCAGCGACGAATGCGCGGCCTGGCCGCGTACGCAGCACTGATAGGCGTTGATGCCCTTGTGCGCGATGATCGGGCGCATGCTGGTCGGCTCGCCGACGATGCAGCCGTCCGGCTTTACGCCGCGCTTCATCAGATCGGCGATCAGAAGCGGCGCGCCCACGCAGCCCACTTCCTCGTCGAACGACAGCGCGAGGTGGATCGGCTTCGCGAGCTTCGTGCGCAGCATGTCCGGCACGAGCGCGAGCGCCGCGCCGATGAAGCCCTTCATGTCGCAGGTGCCGCGGCCATAGAGCTTGCCACCGCGAATCTCCGGCTTGAACGGATCGCTGTCCCATTGCTGGCCGTCCACCGGCACGACGTCGGTGTGGCCCGACAGTACGACGCCGCCGTTCGTTTCGCCGTCGTGCGCGGGAATGGTCGCGAACAGGTTCGCCCATTTGCCGCCCTTGCCGTGCGTCAGCGTCGCGTCGATACCGACCGCGCGCAGCTCGTCGCGCACGGTTTCGATCAGGGCGAGGTTTGGATTGCGGCTCACCGTGTCCATCGACACGAGACGGGTGACCCAGGGCAGAGATATCGGAGAAGCGGGGGACGTGGAGGAGGCGGACGACTGCAACGATTGCGCTGTTTCAGCGACGTGAGACATGACATGACTCCAGCGTTTTGTGTCTATCGATCATATCCCAAATTGCATTTTCGTCAGGATGTCCAAAAAGCCGGGCTCGCGTTGGCGCAGCGCAGCATCGATGCAAAAAACGGGGGACGTCCCCCCGTTTTCTGCGGTTTTCACGAGCCTGTGCGCGCAGCGTGCCGCGCTCAGCGAGCCGGCGCCGCCGCCGTGCCGCGGCTCGGCGAACCGAGCGCGCGCAAGGTCTCCTTGACGGTCGCGACGCGCACCGCGAGATCCGGGCTGCGCGTTTCGATACGCAGCTTGTCCTGACCCGCGAGCTTGATGTGCTTGTGCTTCTGCACCATCTCGATGATCCGCATCGCGTCGACGGGCGGATTGGGGATGAACTGCAGGCCGATCACCGCTTCACCGGCATCGATCTTCGAAATGCCGAGCGGCTTCGCGGCGAGCCGCAGTCGATGCGTCTCCACCAGCGCATGCGCCTGCGGCGGCAGCTTGCCGAAGCGGTCGATCAGCTCTTCCTGGATGCCGTCGATCGAATCGTTGTGTTCGCAGTTCGCGAGGCGCTTGTACAGCGACAGCCGTTCCTGCACGTCGCCGCAATAGTCCGACGGCAGGATCGCCGGCGAATGCAGGTTGATCTCGGTGGTCGCGGCGAGCGGCGCGGTGAGGTCCGGCTCCTTGCCGTTCTTGAGCGCCCTCACTGCGTCGTTGAGCATGTCGGTATAAAGCTGGAAGCCGATCTCGTGAATCTCGCCCGACTGCTTGTCACCGAGCACCTCGCCGGTGCCGCGAATTTCGAGGTCGTGCATCGCGAGATAGAAGCCCGAGCCGAGTTCCTCCATCTGCTGGATCGCTTCGAGCCGCCGTTGCGCCTGCTTGGTGAGCCCCTGCGGATCGTGCACGAGCAGATACGAGTACGCCTGGTGATGCGAGCGGCCGACGCGGCCACGCAGCTGATGCAATTGCGCGAGGCCGAACTTGTCGGAGCGGTGGATCAGGATCGTGTTCGCGCTCGGCACGTCGATGCCGGTTTCGATGATCGTCGTGCACAGCAGCACGTTCGCGCGTTGCGCGACGAAGTCGCGCATCACCCGCTCCAGTTCCCGCTCGTGCATCTGTCCATGCGCGACCGCGATGCGCGCTTCGGGCACCAGCTCTTCGAGCATCTGCCGGCGATTCTGGATCGTCTCGACTTCGTTGTGCAGGAAGTAGACCTGGCCGCCGCGCTTCAACTCGCGCAGCATTGCTTCGCGAATCACGCTGTCTTCCTCGCGCCGCACGAAGGTCTTGATCGCGAGGCGCTTTTGCGGCGCCGTTGCGATCACCGAAAAATCGCGCAGGCCTTCGAGCGCCATGCCGAGCGTACGGGGAATCGGCGTCGCGGTCAGCGTCAGTACGTCGACTTCCGCGCGCAGCGCTTTCAGCGCCTCCTTCTGACGCACGCCGAAGCGATGCTCCTCGTCGATGATCACGAGTCCGAGCCGCTTGAACTGCACATCGGACGACAGCAGCTTGTGCGTGCCGATCACGATGTCGACCGATCCTTCGTTGATCTGCCGGATCGCCGCGTTGGCTTCTTTGGTCGACTTGAAGCGCGACAGCTCGGCGATGCGCACCGGCCAGTCGGAGAAGCGGTCGCTGAAGGTTTGCGTGTGCTGCTCGGCGAGCAGCGTGGTCGGCGACAACAGCGCGACCTGCTTGCCGCCCATCACCGCGATGAACGCCGCGCGCAATGCGACCTCGGTCTTGCCGAAGCCGACGTCGCCGCACACGAGCCGGTCCATCGGCTTGCCGCTCGTCATGTCGCCGATCACGGCCGCGATCGCGGCGGCCTGGTCCGGCGTTTCCTCGAAACCGAAGCTCTCGGCGAACTTCACGTAGTCCTTCGGTTCGAGCGCGAACGCGTGGCCCTCGCGGGCGGCACGGCGGGCGTACAGGTTGAGCAGCTCGGCGGCGGTGTCGCGGATCTGCTGCGCGGCCTTGCGCTTGGCCTTTTCCCACTGGCCCGAGCCGAGCGAATGCAGCGGCGCGCTTTCCGGATCGGCGCCGCTATAGCGCGAGATCACGTGCAATTGCGCGACCGGCACGTAGAGCTTGCTGTCGCCCGCGTATTCGAGGTGCAGGAACTCGGTCTCGCCTTCGCCGAGATCCATCGTCACGAGACCCATGTAGCGGCCGATACCGTGCTGCGAATGCACGACCGGGTCGCCGAGCTTCAGCTCGGACAGATCGCGCACCATCGAATCGACGTTGCTCGCCTGTTCCTGGCGGCGGCGTCCCGCGCGGCGCGCGAGCGGCCCGTACAGCTCGGTTTCGGTGATGATCGCGATGCCGTCGCCCGGCAGCGCGAAGCCGTTCGCGAGCGGCGCGACGCCGAGCGAGAAACGCGCGTCGCTCTTGAGCCAGTCGGCGAAGCTGTCGGCCGAGGCGGGCTTCAGCTGGTTGTCGGCGAGCAGTTGCAGCAGCGTCTCGCGGCGGCCCGCCGATTCGGCGGCGAACAGCACCCGGTTCGGCGTCGCGCTCAGATACGCGCGCAGCGCCGAGACGGGATCGTCGGCGTGACGATCGATCGCGAGGTTCGGCAGCGCGATCGACCAGGCGCCGTCGCCGTTGGTGGGCAGCACGAGCCGTGCGAACGGTTTCGCGAACGTGAAGAAATCCTCGTCCGACAGGAACAGCTTGTGCGGTTCGAGAATCGGCCGGTCGCGGTCGTGCGACAGGAAATTGAAGCGCTGCTTCGTGTCGTTGGTGAAGCGCCGGATCGCCGCGTCCAGATCGCCGACGAACGCGAGTTGCGAACCGTCGGGCAGGTAATGGAAGAGGGTGGCCGTCTCCTCGAAGAACAGCGGCAGATAGTATTCGATACCCGCCGACGGCACGCCGTTGCCGATGTCCTTATAGATCGACGCGCGGCTCGGATCGCCCTCGAAAGTCTCGCGCCAGCGGCTGCGGAATGCGGTGCGCGCGGCCTCGTCGAACGGGAATTCGCGGCCCGGCAGCAGGCGCACGTCCTTGACCGGATAGAGGCTGCGCTGCGTGTCGGGGTCGAACGCGCGGATCGAGTCGACCTGGTCGTCGAACAGGTCGATCCGGTAGGGCAGCGGCGAGCCCATCGGAAACAGATCGAGCAGCGAGCCGCGCACGCAATATTCGCCGGGACGCACCACCTGGCTCACGTGCTCGTAGCCGGCGAGCGTCAGCTGCGCCTTCAGCTTCGCTTCGTCGAGCCGTTCGCCTTGCGAGAACGAGAACGTGTAGGCGGCCAGAAACGATGCAGGCGGCATCCGGTACAAGGCCGTCGTGGCCGGCACGAGCAGGATGTCGCAACGGCCTTCGCCGAGGTCGTGCAGCGTCGCGAGACGCTCGGAGACGAGGTCCTGGTGCGGCGAAAACGTGTCGTAAGGCAGCGTCTCCCAGTCGGGCAGGAGGCGCACGCGCGCGTCGGGCGCGAAGAAGCCGATTTCCTGCGACAGCCGCTGCGCGTCGAGCGCGTTTTCGCAGACCACCGCAAGCAGCGGCATCTTCTCGCGATACGCGAGATGGTAGCGGGCGATCAGCAGCGCGTCGGACGAACCGCGCGTGCCGTCGAAGGCGAAACGCTGGCCGGCCTTGACGAGCGCGACGGGCGGGGAGGACTGCGAGGATGCGGCGATGTCTGGCATAAAGGAGAAAAAGGGGCGGCTCGGGGCTCACGCGACGGCCAAGTTTACGCGTGTACGGGCGTGGATGCGAAGGACCTATTATAAAATCCGTCCTTTACTTTGACCTGGCGGCATCCGCACTCGTGACTTCCCGTCTCTTTGCCCTGATCCCGTGCGCAGGCACCGGCAGCCGTTCCGGCGCCGCGATGCCCAAGCAATACCGCACTGTCGCCGGCCGCGACATGCTGCATTACTCGCTCGCCGCGTTCGACGCGTGCAGCGAATTCACGCAGACGCTCGTCGTCATCGCGCCCGACGACCAGCACTTCGACGCCCGCCGCTTCGGCAATCTGCGCTTCGCGGTGCGTCGCGTGGGCGGCGCGTCGCGCCAGGCGTCGGTGCTCAACGGTCTGCACGCGCTCGCCGAGTTCGGCGCCCACGACGCCGACTGGGTGCTCGTGCACGACGCGGCCCGGCCGGGCATCACGCCGGCGCTGATCCGCACGCTGATCGGTTCGCTCAAGGACGATGCGGTCGGCGGCATCATGGCGTTGCCGGTCGCCGATACCTTGAAGCGTATCGACCGCGCGTCGGCCGATGGCCGCATCGCCCAAACCGAATCGCGTGACGGCTTGTGGCAGGCGCAGACGCCCCAGATGTTCCGCATCGGCATGCTGCGCGAGGCGATCCTGCGCGCCCAGGCCGACGGCCACGATCTGACCGACGAGGCGAGCGCGATCGAATGGTCGGGCCACGCGCCGAAGCTCGTGCAAGGCAGCCTGCGTAACTTCAAGGTCACGTATCCGGAAGACTTCGATCTGGCCGAGGCGATTCTGAGCCGCCCCGCCGGTTCGTGAAACCGCGCCTGGGCACATTGGAAAGAATTAGAAAGGCTTTAAAGAAGTTTTAAAAGCTTCAGCACTTGAGGACGTGACGCACATGGATTTCAGAATTGGGCAGGGCTACGACGTGCATGCGCTGGTGCCGGGACGCGCGTTGATCATCGGCGGCGTAACGATTCCGTACGAGCGCGGGCTGCTCGGTCACTCGGACGCGGATGTGCTGCTGCACGCGATTACCGATGCGCTGTTTGGCGCAGCCGCGTTGGGCGATATCGGCCGCCACTTCTCCGATACCGACGCGAAGTTCGCCGGCGCCGACAGCCGCGTGCTGCTGCGCGAATGCGTGGCGCGCGTGAAGGCGGCCGGCTTTGCGATCGGCAACGTCGACAGCAGCGTGATCGCGCAGGCGCCGAAGCTCGCACCGCATATCGAAGGGATGCGCGCCAATATCGCGGCGGACCTCGGTCTGCCGATCGAGCGCGTGAACGTCAAGGCGAAGACGAACGAGAAGCTCGGTTATCTCGGCCGCGGCGAGGGCATCGAGGCGCAGGCCGTGGTGTTGTTGGTCAGGAGCTGAACGGGATTTTTGTTTGGGTGACGGGCGGTGCCGCTTACAGCGTCGCGCCGCCAATCGTCCGATTGCTCGGACACAGCTCGTCCGTTTGCAGGCCGTCGAGGATGCGCAGCACTTCTTCGGGATTACGGCCCACGTACAGATTGTTGACCGACACGTGCTGGATCGTGTTGTCCGGATCGACGATATAGGTCGCGCGCAGCGCGACGCCCGCTTCCTTGTCGCGCACGCCGAGCTGGTCGATCAGCTCGCCTTTCACGTCGCCGAACGAGTAGTGGTTGAGCCTGTCGAGCTCCTTGTACTCGCGGCGCCATGCGAGCTTCACGTATTCATTGTCGACGCTGCCGCCGAGCAGCACGGCCTCGCGGTCCTCGAACTCCTTGACGAGCTTGCTGAATTCGACGATTTCCGTCGGGCAGACCAACGAAAAATCCTTCGGATAGAAGTAAATGATTTTCCATTTGCCTGGAAACGACTGCTCGGTGATGTATTCGAACGCCGAGACGCCGTGTTCTTCGTGATGATTGAAGCCCGGCTTGGCGGCAATGACGGTGAACGCTTCGAGTTTATCGCCAACGGTTTTCATGCAAAGGCTCCTTCGGAAGTCGCAACAAGCGGCGTGTTTCGAATGGCGACGGCGCGCGGTGCCGCACGTCGCCGGCTCACGCGCTTTTCGCGAGCGGAAACTCGATCGTCACTTCAAGCCCGGGTCCGGGCGAGCGGTTGCGCAGCCGCAGCGCGCCGCGATAACGGGCGACGAGCCGCTGCACGATCGCCATGCCGAGGCCCGTGCCGTTGGCCTGGGTGCGCGCCGAATTCACACGATAGAACGGCCGCGTGACGAGCGCGAGCTGGTCTTCGGGAATGCCGGGGCCTTCGTCGACCACCGAGAGTTCGACGCGCGAGTGCGACACGCGCGTTTCCAGAATTACGCGCGGCACACCGTCGCCGTCGCTGAGGCCATATTTGCGCGCGTTCTCGAGCAGATTGCCGACCACGCGACGCATGTCGGTTTCATCGGCCTCGATCACCGCCGACGGAGCGAGCCGCGTGATCAGCCGCATGCTGTCCTCGCTTTGCATGCGTGCGGCGAGTTCGCTCGCGATCACCGAGAGGTCCACCGGTTCCGGCACACGCTGAACGGGACGCGCGTAGTCGAGGAAGCGGCCGATGATCATGTCCATTTGCTCGATGTCGTCGACCATCGCGTCCTTGGTAGCCTGATCGGACGGGCTCATTTCGGTCTCGAGCCGCAGCCGTGCGAGCGGCGTGCGCAGATCGTGGGAGATGCCCGCGAGCATCAGCGCGCGGTCCGCCTCGAGCTGTTCGAGGTCGCGCACCATCTGGTTGAAGCTTCGATTGGTTTCGGCGGCCACACCCATGCCGCGCTCGGGCAGCGGCTCGGGCGATTGCCCCGAGCCGACCCGGCGCGCGGCCATCGCCAGACGCGCGAACGGCCGGTTCACCAGACTCGTGATGAACGCCGCGCCGAACAGCGACAGCGCGAGCGCGAACACGCCCCAGCCGGCCCATTGCAGGCCGGTGGCGTTGTCGAGCTGATCGCGGTCGAGCGCGACCCAGTAATCGTCGTCGTCGATCTTGAAGCTGATCCATACGCCGTTGATATCGTTGACGCTCTGCGCGATTATGGTGTCGTCGCCGAGACGGCCGCGGATGTCGTGCTCGATCAGGCGATTCAACGATTCGTCGGGCTGGAGTTTGTATTTGTCGGTGGCTTCGCGCGGGTACACGCGCACCCCTTCGTTGCTCTCCAGATCCTGCAGCAGCGCGCGCCGCAGGTCGGGATCGGAATAGAGGAGTGCGGTACGCGTGAGCTTGACGATCGCGACGAGTTGCAGAGCCACGCGCTGCGCGCGCGGCTCACGCTCGATCACGCGAAAGCTCTGGAACCACGCGGCGAGACTGACTGCGATCAACAGCGCGATCAGCAGAAAGGTCCGCCAGAAAAGGCCGCCGAACGCGAGCGTCAGGAGGCGCCGGTCGATCCGCATGGGCCCTTCTTATGTGACACACAAACGAAAACGGAGCACAAACTCAGGCTGCACCGTCGGGGATGAAGACGTAGCCGAGGCCCCACACGGTCTGAATGAAGCGCGGGCTGCCCGGATCCGGCTCGATCAGCTTGCGCAGACGCGAGATCTGCACGTCGAGGCTGCGGTCGAAGACCTCGTATTCACGGCCGCGTGCGAGTTCCATCAGCTTTTCGCGCGACAGCGGCTGACGCGGATGACGCGCGAATACCTTCAGCACCGAGAACTCACCGGTGGTGAGCGGAATTTCCTGGCCGGCCTTGGTCAGCGTGCGGGTGGCGAGATTCAGCGCGAACTCGCCGAACTCGAAGACCTCGGTGGTCTCGGACGGAGCGCCCGGCAACTCGGACGGCGACTGGCGACGCAGCACCGCGTGAATGCGCGCGACCAGTTCGCGTGGATTGAACGGCTTGGGCAGATAGTCGTCGGCACCCATCTCGAGGCCGACGATGCGATCGACATCCTCACCCTTGGCCGTCAGCATGATGATCGGCGTGCGGTCGTTGCTGCCGCGCAGTCGCCGGCAGATCGACAGGCCGTCCTCACCGGGCAGCATCAGATCGAGCACCAGCAGATCGAAGCGCTCGCGCACCCAGAGCTTGTTCATTGACGGCGCATTTTCGGCGACATAGACGTTGAAGCCTTGTTCGCCGAGGTAGCGGCGCAGAAGATCGCGCAGGCGTGGATCGTCGTCGACGACGAGGATTTTCGAAGGGTTTTTGGTTTCCATGGTCGGCATCTTAGCGCGATTAGAAAGTGGTGCGCGGTTACACCATTTCTGGGGTTACAGTCGGTTACAAAATTTACCCGCGGTGTGGCGCGACGTAAAGTATGCGCGTTTAGACTGCTTTACTGAATGCGGCTGTTCGGTGGATACTTCACTCGACAAAACTCTCGCACCCGGCTGTTACCGGGGTTTGTATACGCATGTGAGGTAGCCGGTTGCCGCGCCACGAAGGGAACAACATGAAGGGAGGGGTTTGGCCGAACGTGCGCCTGAGCGTGATTGCACTGGCGGTTGCCGGTACGCTGGCAGGCACACTGGGCCCGACGCTCGCTCATGCGCAGCCGTCCGCGGATAGAGCGGCGAGCGAGCATGCGCCCCGCTCGGGTAATGGCAGAACCAGCCGCCACAACCCGAGCATCGATCGCCCTGCCTCTGACGCGATGCTGCGCACCGCGGTTCCCCCCGATCTCGATCAACGTCGCCGCGACGGGCATATGACGCCCGAAGAGCGTCGGCTGTTGCGGCAGCACATCGAAGACGCCGTGCGCGAGTTGTACAAGCGTTAATCCCAGCGCGCGCATTGCCGCGTGAAAAATCCCGTTGCATCTTCAGCGTCCACTTTCTGATCCGCTGCTCCGTTGAGTCGCCAGCGCCGGCGCGTTTTTGTGCGCGTCTTGGTGCATACAGGCGCCTCGGCTCACGATGTCACGCCACTCACGAGCGCGCGCCGCGAAGCGATATCGCGACCTCCCGACTGTATTCGAGCCGATCCCAACGCGCGCCGAGCGCAACGCATGGACGCCGGATCAGCGTCGCATCTCCGACACGCCGGACCCGGCACGCGTCGAGCCGATCGCCATGCAGTTTCGCGCGAGCGGTTATGACATCGAGGTGACGCTACGCGCGCTCGGCGACAACCTGTTCTATCCGCCGAACCTCAAAGGATGGCCGGGCGGCGCGTCCTGGATCAACAGTTCGACGCTGAAAGGCGGCAACGACGGTTTGAACACCGTGATCCCGTTCGCCGATCCTGCGTACCTCGTGCTGCGCAAAAACATCGGCATCAAACGCGAACAGATGATCCAGCTCGACGAGCGCACCGCGCTGCATCCCGCGCCGTATCCCGCGTTGGAGCCGCTGATGCCGCTCTCGCGCAGCCGGCAGCTCGCGATCGTGCAGGGCGTCAGCTATGCGCAGCCGAACCTGTCGCATTTCCGTTCGATCGAGATCTGGGATACCGCTCACGCTCCGACCAATATCTGCGCGACGGCTGGCTCACGCGCGCGTTCGCGATGAGGCCGGTGCCCATCGGTTTCGCGGCCGACGGCGTCGTGGTCGGCAGCGCCGAAATGGGGCCGCTCGCAAACGGCGCGCGCGCGATCGCGCTGGTCAATCCCGCGCTCGCGCCTATTCTCGACGTCGAAAACGACATCGTGAAACCGGCCGGTCGTCTGCGTGCGACGCAAAGGCAGCCTCAGTTGAAGACCGCGTTTCCGGGCGGCGCGTTCGGCAGTTCGATCAAAACGGCAATGCAGGTGCTGGCCGCTTCGGACACGCTGAAGATAGCTGGCGCCGGACGCGCGCCACTGGAGCAGCCGTTGAGCGGGCAGGGCGTGGCCGTGATCCGGCTAACGCTGAACGGTTTCGATACGCACCAGAACCAGCCGGGACAACAGGCCGAGTTGCTCAAACAGTTCGCGGAAGGGATGGTGGCGATGCAGGCCGCGCTCGTCGAGTTGGGCCGGTGGAACGATACGCTCGTGATGACGTACGCGGAATTCGGGCGCCGTCCGCGCGAGAACCAGAGCAACGGCACCGATCACGGCACGGTGGCGCCGCACTTCGTGACGGGCGGTCGCGTGCAGGGCGGTTTGTTTGGCGTGCCGCCGATGCTTGCGCGGCTCGATGGGAATGGCAACCTGCCGGTCGGCGTGGATTTTCGCCAGCTTTATGCGACGGTGCTCGGGCCCTGGTGGGGATTGGACGCGCCTGCGACTCTGCAGCAGCGGCTCGAGCCGCTGCCGTTGCTGCGGGCGTGAGCGCTGGGCGCTGGGCGCGAATCGACGCGCCCGGCGCTCAGGCTACTTCGCGCGCCACGCGATCCATAGCTTGCGGATCGGCGTCAACGCGATGCGTTGATGCAGCACGTGATAACCGTCGCGCTCGATTTCATCGAGCAACGCCAACGCAAGCGCCGCGAGCGCGAGCAGCGTGCGCTGCGCGCGCCGCGCGCTGGCGGGCACCGCGGCGAGCGCGGTCTGCACCGCGTCGCGCGCGCGATTCGTTTCGAACCGCATCAGCTCGGTGAAAGCGTCGGTGTATTTGCGGTTGATCAGATCGGCGGCGGTGACGTTGTAGCGTTGCATCTCGTCGATCGGAACGTAGATGCGGCCGTGCCGGGCATCGTTGCCGGTTTCGGCGACGAACTGCGCGAGCATCAGCGCCTCGCCGAGCGGAGCGGCCCACGCCGACGCATGCGCGGCATCGTCGGCCGACCCGGTTGCAGCCGCGCGCGACACCAGCGACGCAAAATTGCCGCCGACACCCTGCACATAGCGCCGCAGGTTCGGATAGTCGAGATAGCGTGCCTGGTCGAGATCCATCTCGAAGCCCGCGAGCAGTTCCTGCAGAGCCGGATATTCGGCCTGCGCGTCGGGCAGATAGGCCGCGAGTGCCTTGGACACCGGATGCGACGGCGAGCCGGCGGCCAGCGCGGCAATTTCTTTCTGCCACCACGCGAGCTTCGTGCGGCCGACCGCCGGATCGCTCGTCTCCTTGACCGTTTCCTCGAACTCGCGACGCAATGCGAAGAGCGCCGTCAACAGCGGCTGACTGGCGGCGCGCGCCTGGCGAAGCGCATAGTAGGTGCTCGATCCTGGGGGCGCCGCTTTCTGCTGGCAATAGTCGTCGAAATTCACGGGATGAGAGTGTGGGGAAGGACTGGCGAGAAGGGCGCCGACGTCCGTCGCGGCGCCCGTCTCGACGAGCCGAAAATTGTAGCATCGGCGTCGCGCGCGCAGATACCGTCGGGTGCAGACAAGCGCGAATCAATCGGTTAGAATCTCGCGCTTACGCTTTCGGGCACGTGTTCAGCGCGCTTGGGAGTGCACAGGACAATCGGGCGCGACGCTTTGCGGCGTACCCGGCTGCGAGGGTGGCGAAATTGGTAGACGCACCAGGTTTAGGTCCTGACGCCCGCAAGGGTGTAGGGGTTCGAGTCCCCTCCCTCGCACCACTTATTGGTAGTCAAGAAAAACCCCGTCAAGTCTTTGGACCGACGGGGTTTTTTCTTTTTTGCGCGGTCTTCTGAAAGGCCTCAGTGTTGCTCCGCTGCCTTTCATCGCGACCGCGCGACTCAGGCACCCGGCGTTCCCGGCGCTTCCTGCGAGCCCGGCAATTCCGCTTGCGCGGCGCCTTCGAGGAAACGGCGCGTCGACTCGAACGCCTGCAGCATCTGGTCCGGCCATGGCGTTTGCAGCATCACCGCCTGATGATTTTCAAATGCCGACGACAGCAGTTTCGCCAGTTCCGGCGAACGAAGATGACGCAGTACGACGCTGACCGCGATCGCGCTCGCCTGGCTCGCGCCGGCGGTCTGGAGCTCCGACGCGGTGAGTGCCGCGACCTGTTTGTTGATGTCCACTGAAGCGTCCCTGGATGAAAAAGAGGGTGAAGGCGCGTTGGCCGAGGCTCAATTTTGACACGCGCCGCCCAATGCCGTGAAACGGCGCTTTTCAAACACGGCCGGTTCGCCGCGCGCTATCACTCCCGCGCGTTCATGGCACGGATCACCTTGTCGAGCGCCGCGCCGAACGCGGCCCTTTCCTCTTCGTCGAGGCACTCGAACATATCGCCGTTCCACTTGCGCGCGATCGGCATCACTTTGCGATAGAGCGCGCGGCCTTCCTGCGTCAGCGAGACCAGCACGACGCGGCCGTCCGCGGCGCTCGCTTCGCGCTGCACGAGTCCCTGCCGGATCAGCGCTTCGGCCGCGCGACTCGCCTGGCTTTTGTCGAGATTGGCATGGCGTGCCAACTCCATGATCGAGAACGGTCCGAACGATCCCACCGTCGCAATCACCCGCGCTTCGGGCAGCGTCACGTCGAGCTTCGCCGCGTAGCGCGCGCTGATGCCGCGCTCGGCCAGTTTGTTCAGTACATGCAGACGATACGTGAGGAACTGCTCGAGCCCGGCTTTGGCGGAGTCCTTCATGGTCACCCCGTGATGAGTGGAACGGTCGTGGCGCTGTGATTGTTGCGGCAACCGTTTCGCGGGTCAACGCACGCCGTATTTCAGGCGCGTCAGCTGCTCGGCTTCGTTGGCGAGCAGGCGCGCCGCATCGCGAATCGCGACGTCGAGCGTGATCGGCCCCGGCGCCGGAGAAAAGCAGCCGCCGAAGTATTCGGCAAGACGCGGCAGCGCGGCGGGGTCGATCGCGCCGGACAGCAGCGTGGCGGGCACGCCCGCGGCACGCGCATGCGCGCAGGCGATGAACGGCGCCTTGCCGTGCAGCGTCTGTACGTCGGAACGGCCTTCACCGGTGATCAGCCAGTTGGCGCCCGTGAGCGCGGCGTCGAGGCCGATTTGCCGCGCGACGGTTTCCGCGCCCGGCTCGAACTGCGCGCCGAGCATGTGCAATGCGAAGCCGAGGCCGCCCGCCGCGCCCGCGCCCGGCAGGTCACGCGCCGTGCGGCCGAGCGCGGCTTCGAGCAGATCGGCGAAGCGCACGAGCGCCGCGTCGATCGGCGCGACCTGTTCTGGCTTCACGCCTTTTTGCGGACCGAAGATCGCGGTCGCGCCGTGCGCGCCGGTCAACGGATTGTCGACGTCCGACATGCCGACGAACTGCGTGTCGGCAAGCCGTGCGTCGAGCAGCGACGCATCGACCCGCGCCACGCCCGCAAGCTGCTCGGGTGTGCCTTCGAGTACGTTGCCTTGCGCGTCGAACAGTTGCAAGCCGAGGCCGGTCAGCAGGCCGGCGCCGCCGTCGTTCGTGCTGCTGCCGCCGAGCGCGACGAAAAAGCGCCGCACGCCAGCATCAAGCAGCGCCCGAATTGCTTCGCCCATGCCGCGCGTGCTGCGCGCCTCGACCGGCACGCCCATGCCGACGGGGTCCGTAATGCCGACGATTTCCGCCGTTTCGATGATGGCGCTGCCGTCCGTGAGCAGGCCCGTCAGCGCTGCGCGCGTCGGACCGGCCGCGCCGCGCACGCTAAGCGTGCGGCGCTCGCCGCCGCTCGTGAGCATTGCGTCGAGCGTACCTTCGCCGCCGTCGGCCATCGGACAGATGCGCACGCTCGCGTCGGGGCGTGCGCGCTCGACGCCGGATGCGATCGCTTGCGCGACCTGTTCCGCGCTGAGCGAGCCTTTGAATGAATCGGGAGCGATGACGACGACAGGCGAGGACGACGAATTCGGCATGGTGTCTCTGAGAGGTTTGAGTCGTTGTAAGCGGTTGCCGGAGCGGATGAAGCGACCGGCTGCCGGTGACCGGCGGTGGCGGCCCGACCGAGTGCGTTAGCTTATCAGCATGGGGGCGTCGGCTGAATATGTCGAAAGGCATGGGCGGGATCGCGGCCACGACACGTCGGCCGCGAGCGGGTGCGAGCGTCCACGCGAACGTTCTGTTGCATGACGAAAGAGCGCCGAGGAACGCACGACGCTAACCGGATAGCGATGCCAGCGGCAAATAGCGCTCGCTGTGTCAAAACTAACCGAAAATGGCGCTCAAAACGCCCGGAATGCAGGGAAAACTCGATGCAATCATCGAATCCCGGCTAGGCGCGCAAATAGTTTGCTAAAATATTCGGCTCTTTGGACTCAACCGTGCTGCCGACGGCCTGCAAGCCCGCGGCGCAGGTGCGTGATCGATGCAATCGGCGCAAATCGATGCGAAGCGACATCGACGGGCAGCACGGAGAAGATAACTGATTCGCTCGAATAATTTTAGGACGATTGAAGCCATGGCTAACGTTGTTGAAAACCTCGGCAAGCTCGAACGCCGCGTGACGATTTCCCTGCCGAAGGATGCCGTGCAGAAGGAAGTGGATTCGCGTATCCGTCAACTCGCGAAGAACGTGCGCATGCCGGGTTTCCGCCCGGGCAAGGTGCCGCTCAAGATGGTGACGCAACAGTATTCGGGCCAGGTGGAAGCCGAAGTGCTGAGCGACAAGGTCGGCAAGGAATTTTTCGACATCAGCCGCACCGAAAACCTGCGTGTCGCGGGTCAGCCGAGCTTCGCGCCGAAGACCGACGCTGGTGAAGGCAGCTACGCGTTCGACGCGACCTTCGAGGTGTATCCGGAAGTGAAGCTGGGCGACGTCGCCACGGCTGAAATCGAGCGCACCATGACCAGCATCAGCGAAGCGGAAATCGACCGCACGCTGGACATCCTGCGCAAACAGCGCGTGCACTTCCTCGCTCGCGGCGAGGCAGGCGAGCACGGCGACGGCGGCGCGGACACGGCCGCCAAAGACGGCGACCGCGTGACGGTCGACTTCGTCGGCAAGATCGACGGTGAAGCATTCCAGGGCGGTAGCGCCGAAGACTTCGGCTTCATCCTCGGCGAAGGCCGCATGCTGCCGGAATTCGAAAAAGCGGCGCTCGGCTTGAAGGTCGGCGAAGCGAAGGAATTCGACCTGAAGTTCCCGGACGACTACCACGGCAAGGAAGTGGCGGGCAAGACGGCGCAATTCACGATCACGATGAAGAAGATCGAATGGCCGCATTTGCCGGAAGTCGACGGCGAATTCGCGAAATCGCTCGGCATCGAAGACGGCGATCTGACCAAGATGCGCGCTGAAATCAAGGACAACCTCGAGCGCGAAGCGAAGCGCCGCACGCAAGCCATCGTCAAGAACCAGGTGATGGACGCACTGCTGAAAATCTCGGAGCTCGACGTCCCGAACGCGCTGATCGAGCAGGATCAGGAGCGCCTCGTCGCGATGGCTCGCCAGGATCTGGAACAGCGCGGCGTGCCGAACGCGAAGGACGCGCCGATCCCGGCCGCGATGTTCAAGGAGCAGGCCGAGCGCCGCGTCAAGCTGGGTCTCGTGCTGGCCGAGCTGGTGAAGGCGAACGAACTGCAGGCGAAGCCGGAGCAGATCCGTGCCGAAGTCGATGAATTCGCGAAAAGCTACGAAGACCCGAAGGAAGTCGTCCGCTGGTATTATTCCAACCAGCAACGTCTTGCTGAAATGGAAGCGTATGTCGTTGAAGCCAACGTCGTCGACTTCGTCCTCAGCAAGGCGAAGGTGACGGACAAGGAAGTGAGCTTCGAGGAACTGGCAAGCGCAACGGCGCAAGCGTAAGCGTCGCTGCAACGGCGTGCCGGCTGTCGGAGCGACCGACGGCCGGCACGCCGTTTTTTTGTGCTATGAATCTGTGTGACGTAGCGGATCCGGTCGTGCGGCGCACACGAAGACGGCACTTGAATACGGGCTCGTCGCACCAACCTGTGTCCAGCAGCTAATATTCAGAATATTTCCAGACAAGGATCCATTGCATGACCTTTCGCGCCCAAATGCTGGACACGTTGACCTCCCAGTCGTCCCGGGATCTCGAAGCGAAGGCACTCGGTCTGGTGCCGATCGTCGTGGAAACGAGCGGTCGGGGCGAGCGCTCCTATGATATTTATTCGCGTCTGCTGAAGGAACGCATCGTGTTCCTCGTGGGCGAAGTGAACGACCAGACGGCCAATCTGGTGGTTGCGCAGATGCTGTTTCTGGAAAGCGAGAATCCGGACAAGGACATCTACTTCTACATCAACAGTCCGGGCGGCTCCGTGTCTGCCGGTATGGCGATCTACGATACGATGCAGTTCATCAAGCCGGACGTCTCGACGCTGTGCATGGGGCTTGCGGCGAGCATGGGCGCGTTCCTGCTCGCGGCCGGTGCTAAGGGCAAGCGTTTCGCGCTGCCGAATTCGCGCGTGATGATTCATCAGCCGCTTGGCGGCGCGCGCGGCCAGGCATCGGACATTGAAATCCAGGCGCGTGAAATCCTGTACCTGAAGGATCGGCTGAATCATCTGCTCGCGCACCACACCGGTCAGCCGGTCGAACGCATCGCGCGTGACACCGACCGTGACAATTTCATGTCCGGCGATGACGCGCAGGCGTACGGCCTCGTCGACCAGGTGGCGCACAAGCGTCCCTGATCTGGTACGGTTTTGCCCTGCTGTTTTGCCCACTGTTGCGGCAAAACCGTCATCGGGTCGGTTGTGAATGTTCCACTTCCGTCCGGGCGTCTGCGGCAAGCGCCGTTATCGTGCTCACTAGCCCTGCCGCGCCCAGACTGCGTGGCGGGGGCAAACGGCGTATTATCTAATCCGGTGTCCGGAGGCTCACACATCTATGGCGGACAAGAAAGGTTCTAACAGCGAAAAGCTGTTGTATTGCTCGTTTTGCGGCAAGAGCCAGCATGAGGTCAAGAAACTGATTGCTGGCCCGTCGGTATTCATCTGCGATGAATGTATCGATCTGTGCAACGAAATCATTCGTGACGAGGCTGCAGGCGCGGGCATCGAGGCCGGCTTGTCCAAGTCCGATCTGCCGACCCCGCAGGAAATCCGCGAAATTCTCGACCAGTACGTGATCGGTCAGGAGCGCGCGAAAAAGATCCTCGCGGTCGCGGTCTACAACCACTACAAGCGCCTCAAGCATCTCGACAAGAAGGATGAAATCGAGCTGTCCAAGAGCAACATCCTGCTGATCGGCCCGACCGGCTCCGGCAAGACGCTGCTTGCGCAGACGCTCGCGCGCCTTCTGAACGTGCCATTCGTGATTGCCGACGCGACCACGCTGACGGAAGCCGGCTATGTCGGCGAAGACGTCGAGAACATCATTCAGAAGCTGCTGCAGAATTGTAATTACGAGGTGGACAAGGCTCAGCGCGGCATCGTCTACATCGACGAAATCGACAAGATCAGTCGCAAGTCCGACAACCCGTCCATCACGCGCGACGTGTCGGGCGAGGGTGTGCAGCAGGCTCTGCTGAAGCTGGTCGAAGGCACGATGGCGTCGGTGCCGCCGCAAGGTGGCCGTAAGCATCCGAACCAGGACTTCATCCAGGTCGATACGACGAACATCCTGTTCATCTGCGGCGGTGCGTTCGACGGCCTTGAGAAGGTCATCGTCGATCGCACCGAGAAGACCGGCATCGGTTTCGGCGCGAGCGTGAAGAGCAAGCAGGACCGCGACGCCGGCGAAGTGCTGCGCGAAGTGGAGCCGGAAGATCTGATCAAATTCGGCCTGATTCCGGAGCTGATCGGCCGTCTGCCGGTGGTCGCCACGCTCGGCAAGCTCGACGAAGCGGCGCTGATGAAGATTCTCGTCGAACCGAAGAATGCGCTGGTCAAGCAGTATCACAAGCTGTTCAGCATGGAGCGCGTCGAGCTCGAAATCCGTCCGGCCGCGTTGCAGGCCGTGGCGCGTAAGGCGATCCGCCGCAAGACGGGCGCGCGGGGCCTGCGTTCGATTCTGGAACAGGCGTTGCTTGATGTCATGTACGACCTTCCGCAAATGAAAGGTGTCAGCAAGGTCATCATCGACGACAACGTTATCGACGGCGACGGCAAACCGCTGCTGATCTACGAAGACGCGCCGAAGGTCGCGGGTTCGAACTGATCGGCTTTCGAGTTCTGCAAAAAGGCCGTTCATGGCGACGTGAACGGCTTTTTCGTTTATCGTGTGGTCAGGCTGGTTGTTCTCAACTATGGAGTCACTGAACCTTCGGAGTCACTGAACTTTTCCCACACGCGGAGGCTTGCAATATTTTCTGCTGGCCTCACCTATCGAACGAACTGATTCCACTCATGGGGAAATGAAATGTCAGGAACCCAACTCCTCCCGCCGGAACGCATTACGCTGCCGCTGCTCCCGCTGCGCGACGTAGTCGTTTTCCCGCACATGGTGATTCCGCTCTTCGTAGGCCGCCCGAAGTCGATCAAGGCTCTCGAAGCAGCGATGGAAGGCGGCAAGCACATCATGCTCGTCGCCCAGAAGACGGCTGCGAAAGATGAGCCGACCGAAAAGGACATGTACGAAGTAGGGTGTATCGCCAACATCCTGCAGATGCTGAAGCTGCCCGACGGTACCGTGAAGGTGCTCGTCGAAGGCTTGCAGCGCGCGAAGACGCTTTCCATCGAAGAACAGGAAACGCAGTTCTCGTGCGAAGTCATGCCGCTCGAACCTGACCACGCCGACAGCGCTGAAACCGAAGCGCTGCGTCGCGCGATCGTGTCGCAGTTCGACCAGTATGTGAAGCTGAACAAGAAGATCCCGCCGGAGATCCTGACCTCGCTGTCGGGTATCGACGAGGCAGGGCGTCTCGCCGACACGATCGCGGCGCATTTGCCGCTCAAGCTCGACCAGAAGCAACACATCCTCGAGATGTTCCCGGTGATCGAGCGGCTCGAGCATCTGCTCGCGCAACTCGAAGCCGAGATCGACATCCTGCAGGTCGAAAAGCGTATCCGCGGGCGCGTGAAGCGTCAGATGGAGAAGAGTCAGCGCGAGTACTACCTGAACGAACAGGTCAAGGCGATCCAGAAGGAACTCGGCGAAGGCGAAGAAGGTGCGGATCTCGAAGAACTCGAGAAGCGCATCACGGCCGCCCGCATGCCGAAGGAAGCGAAGAAGAAGGCCGACGCCGAGCTGAAGAAGCTCAAGCTGATGTCGCCGATGTCGGCGGAAGCGACGGTCGTGCGCAACTACATCGACACGCTGATCGGCTTGCCGTGGCGCAAGAAGAGCAAGGTCAACAACGACCTGTCGAATGCGGAGCGCGTGCTCGACGAAGACCACTTCGGTCTCGAGAAAGTGAAGGAACGTATTCTCGAGTATCTCGCGGTCCAGCAACGTGTCGACAAGGTCAAGGCGCCGATCTTGTGCCTCGTGGGGCCTCCGGGCGTCGGTAAGACTTCGCTCGGTCAGTCGATCGCGCGCGCGACGAACCGCAAGTTCGTGCGCATGGCATTGGGCGGCGTGCGTGACGAAGCCGAGATTCGTGGCCACCGTCGCACGTACATCGGTTCGATGCCGGGTAAGATCCTGCAAAGCCTGACCAAGGTCGGCGTGCGCAATCCGCTCTTCCTGCTCGACGAAGTCGACAAGATGGGTCAGGATTTCCGCGGCGATCCGTCGTCGGCCCTGCTGGAAGTGCTCGATCCGGAACAGAACCATACGTTCGCCGACCACTACGTCGAAGTCGACTTCGATCTGTCGGACGTGATGTTCGTGGCGACGTCGAACTCGCTGAACATTCCGCCGCCGCTGCTCGACCGGATGGAAGTGATTCGTCTGTCCGGTTATACGGAAGACGAGAAGGTCAGCATCGCGCAGCGTTATCTGCTGCCGAAGCAGAAGAAGAACAACGGCCTCAAGGATGGCGAGGTCGATGTGACGGAAACTGCGATCCGCGACATCATTCGTTACTACACGCGCGAAGCGGGCGTCCGCTCGCTCGAGCGTGAAATTTCGAAGATCTGCCGCAAGGTCGTGAAGATGCTTCTGCTGAAGAAGGCGGAAGGCGCGGTGAAGGTCGACGGCAGCAACCTCGACACGTTCCTCGGCGTGCGCAAGTACGACTTCGGTCTGGCCGCGAAGGAAAATCAGGTGGGCCAGGTCACGGGTCTCGCGTGGACGGAAGTGGGCGGCGATCTGCTGACCATCGAAGCCGCGGTGATGCCGGGCAAGGGCAATGTGATCCGCACGGGTTCGCTCGGCGACGTGATGAAGGAATCCGTCGAAGCGGCGCGCTCGGTCGTGCGTTCGCGTTCGCGTCGTCTTGGCATCAAGGACGAAGCGTTCGAGAAGCAGGACATTCACATCCACGTGCCGGAAGGCGCAACGCCGAAAGATGGTCCTTCGGCTGGTATCGCGATGACGACCGCGCTGGTGTCGGTGTTGACCGGTATTCCGGTGCGCGCCGATGTCGCGATGACGGGCGAAATCACGCTGCGTGGCGAAGTTCTGCCGATCGGCGGCCTGAAGGAAAAGCTGCTGGCGGCGCATCGCGGTGGCATCAAGCTGGTGCTGATTCCGGAAGAAAACGTCAAGGACTTGACGGAGATTCCGGATAACGTGAAGAACGCGATCGAAATCGTACCGGTCCGCTGGATCGACAAGGTGCTCGAACTTGCGCTCGAGCGTGTACCGCAGGCGTTACCGGAAGAAGAACCGAAGCCCTCGGCGCCGGTTGGGGCTGAGCCGGGCAAGGATGCCGCGACGGACGTCGTCAAGCACTAAGGTTCGATGCGCGTCAGAACGCGCTGACACCAAAGCATTCTGCAGCGATGTCGTTCGCTGAAGCAGAAAACCCGCGGTCAAGAGCTGCGGGTTTTTTTTGCCCGCGCGGCTTCGTCGCCAAGCCGCATCGCCAGTCTTTCCGCTGCAACATACTGTGACAAAAGCGCCCCTCTAAAATAACGCCGATCAGGCTCAACCCCGGTTGACACAAGGGTTTCGGCCGCTTCTAATGAGGCGGCCTGGCGTTCGCGCCGGCCGCGTGGCGGGAGGTGCTGGAAAGCACTGTCACGATTGCCAATAAATATTCACGGGGGTTTGAATGAACAAGACGGAATTGATCGATCACATTGCACAGCAAGCCGACATTTCGAAGGCCGCGGCGGGCCGTGCACTCGATGCGGTCATCGCGGGCGTCAAAAACACGTTGAAGAAGGGCGGATCTGTGACGTTGGTCGGCTTTGGCACGTTCGCGGTCGGCAAGCGCACCGCGCGCACCGGACGCAATCCGCGCACGGGCGCCGCGATCAAAATCAAGGCAGCAAAAGTTCCTAAATTTAGGCCTGGCAAAGCTCTGAAGGATGCGCTAAACTAGTGCGCTTGCTGCTTGAGGAATTGCTTAACCCGGCTGCATGAACGATTCACGGGGAGGGCAGCGGCAAGGCAGAAAACACATCAAGCACTGAGTCACGAAACGGGTGCTTAGCTCAGTTGGTAGAGCGGCGCCCTTACAAGGCGTAGGTCGGGAGTTCGAGCCTCTCAGCACCCACCAGTTTCAGATTCGGCTGCAGTGTTTCCAGTCGCAAAAGTGCAGTATAAGGAGTGGTAGTTCAGTCGGTTAGAATACCGGCCTGTCACGCCGGGGGTCGCGGGTTCGAGTCCCGTCCACTCCGCCAGTATCCACGAAAGGCGAACTCCGGTTCGCCTTTTTTGTTGCCCGCTGTTGTAAGATCGGGCGTTCTGTTTTTGGCACCCCTCACGCATGCTCGATTTTTTCCGCAATCACCAACGCCTGATGATGTTCATGCTCATCCTCGTCATTTTGCCGGGGTTGGGTTTCGTGGGTATTCAGGGTTTCCGCGGCTTCTTTGACGAAAGTGCAAACGTCGCGAGTGTCAACGGTCACAAGATCACCCGTGTCGAATACGACGACGCGATGCGCCAGCAGATCGACCGCGGGCGTCAGATGCTCGGCGCGAAGTTCGACATGAAGTCGTTCGACACGCCGGAGCGCCGTCGCCAGATGCTCGACGGCATGATCGAGCAGCGTGTGCTTGCCGACGAAACGCAGCGTCTGCATCTGAGCGCATCAGACGAAGCGGTGCGCCGCGCGCTGCTGTCCGATCCGGTGATCTCGTCGCTGAAGAATCCCGACGGGTCGATCGACCTCGACCGCTACAAGCAACTGCTCGCGATGCAGGGCATGACGCCCGATCAGTACGACGAGCGCGTGCGCTACAACCTCGCTATGCAACAACTGCCCGCGAGCATCGAGGCGAGCGCGTTCACGTCGAAGACGCTCGCGCGGCACTTGACCGAGCTCGCGCAGCAGCAGCGTGAAGTGCAGGGCATCGCGTTCCATCCGCACGATTACGCGGCGAAGATCCAGCCGACCGATGCGCAACTGCAAGCGTACTACGACGCGCATCGCAACGACTTCGCGACGCCCGCTACGGCGGCGATCCAGTACCTGGTGATGTCGCCGGCCGCGCTGAGCGCATCGGTGCAGCCGAGCGACGCGGACCTGAAGAAGTACTACGACGACAACATCGCCCACTTCCGCACCGAAGGCGAAGTGCGCGCGAGCCATATCCTGATCGCGGCACCGAAGGACGCGAGCGCGGCCGACAAGGCCAAAGCGAAGCAGAAGGCCGAGGAGTTGCTCGCGCAGCTCAAGGCGCATCCGGACCAGTTCGCGCAGATCGCGCGGCAGAACTCGCAGGATCCGGGTTCGGCATCGAAGGGTGGCGATCTCGGTTACTTTGGCCGCGGCATGATCGCGGGCGGCCAGGCGTTCGACGACGCGGTGTTCGCGCTGAAGAAGGACGAAATCAGCGGCATCGTCCAGACCGACTTCGGTTTCCACATCATCAAGGTCACCGATGTAAAGCCGGCGGTCACGAAGTCGTTCGACGAAGTGAAAGACCAGATCGCCAGGGAGCTGAAGACGCAACTGGCGAACAAGGCATTCACCGACAGTTCGGAAGGTTTCACGTCGCTCGTCTATGAAAAGGCCAAGAGCCTGCAGCCGGCCGCTGACAAATTCAAGCTGCAGATCCAGACCGCGACGGTCACGCCGCAGCCGGATCCGAAGCTGCCGCCCGACAGCCCGCTGAACAACCCGAAGTTCCTCGCAGCCGTGTTCGCGAACGACTCGGTATCGGCGCACAACAATACGCAGGCCATCGACGTCGGCAACAACACGCTGATCGCCGCGCGCGTGACCGACTACAAGCCCGCTGCCGTGCCCGCATTCGACGCGGTGAAGGACGCGGTGCGTCAGAAGGTGATCGCCGTGCAGGCGAACGAAGCAGCGCACAAGGACGGCGTCGCGAAGCTGGCCGAGTTCGAGAAGTCGAAGGCGACCGCCGGTTTCTCGTCGCCGCTGAAGGTGTCGCGCAATGACGCGCAGGGCGTGCCACCTGCCGCACTGAGCGCAATCTACAAGGTCGATGCGCAAAAGTTGCCGGCCTACGTCGGTGTCGATCTCGGCGACGACGGCTATGCGATCTATCGCGTGAACCAGATCGTGCAGCCCGCGGCCACCGACGCGCAGCATCTCGCTGTCGCGCAGCAGCAGATCGCGCAGGTGGACGCGCAGTCGGAGACCGAAGCCTATCTGAAAGCGCTGCGCGAGCGCTCGAAGGTGAAGATCTACGGTACGCTCGACAGCGCCGCCCAGCCGGCCGATCAGTAAGCCGCAGTAAGCATTACCTGCTCGTCCAAAAGCAAGCCCCGCATCTGCGGGGCTTTTTTTATCTACAGCCAGGTGGCAGCTTTACAGACAGCCGCTGATCGCGCCGGTGGCGTTGCCGCCACCAGCGCCGCCGGCGCGAAAGCCGACCCACGTGCCCTTACCGCTATACGAAGGACGGACCACCGCGGCCGCGCCGTTGGGCGGCTGCTGGCCCGGGACGTAGACGTCCATGGCCTGATCGTTGGCGAGGATGTTTTGCGAGATTACCTGTTGTTGCGAACTATCCGCCCATTTTTGCGCGATGCAGGTTGCGACGGCGCGAGGCGGCTGCTGGCTTTGACCCACCGACTGAACGCCGGCCGGCGGTTGAGCCGCGCAGGCCGAGATGGCAATGGTCAAAGCGATTAACGGTAAATATTTCAACGTTATCTCCTCAGAAGTCGCTCAAGAATGAGCCGGGTGGCAGGGATTGCCCATATGTCGAACGGCTCGGCGATCCATGTTCCCCCAGGTTCCGGAAACAAGTCGTTAGCAGGTCTTTCAGTGCGGCGAACTTGTGCGAAGAAGTGGCTTGACAGCGGGCCACACGTTGTTGAGTAGCAGCGGCTGTGCCTGCTGCGTCGGGTGGAGCTGATCGGCCTGGAACATGTCCGGTTTATCCGCGATGCCGGCGAGAAGAAACGGCACGAGCGGCACATGGAACTCCTTCGACAGTTGGCCGTAGAGGCCGTGGAACTTTTGCGTATAGTCGGGGCCGTAATTGGGCGGCACGTACATGCCGACGAGCACGACCTTCGCGTGGCCTTGCTGCGCCTGTTCGATGATCGTGCGCAGGTTGTCCTCGGTCGTCGAGAGCGGCACGCCGCGCAACGCGTCGTTGGCGCCGAGCTCGACGATCACGATGCTCGGTTTGAGCCGTTCCATCAGCGCGGGCAGACGCGCGCGTCCGCCGCTCGTCGTGTCGCCGCTGATGCTCGCATTGGCGACGCTATAATCGATGCGCTCTTCGGCCAGACGCTGACGCATCAACGCGACCCAGCCCGTATCGCGGGGCAGCCCGTACTCAGCGGAGATGCTGTCGCCGAGCACGACGATCACCGGCTTCGCGGGTTCGGGCGTATTCGCCGCGTGAGCCCGCAACGGTAACGAAACCAGCGCGGCGGCCATCATGGTCGCGCCGAATGCCGCCGACAGCGCCGCGGCGCGCGGGGCGATGGCGCGCACTTTCAACCTACGCTTCACCATGCCAAACAGAACTGATCCAGTCATTGAAGTGCGGGGTTTGTGCAAGAGGGTTAAGGATGCTGCGGGCGAACTGACGATTCTCGATCACATCGATCTTGCCATCGATGCCGGCAGCAGCGTCGCGATCGTCGGTGCATCCGGGTCGGGCAAGTCTACGCTGCTCGGCTTGCTCGCGGGATTGGACAGTGCTAGCGCGGGCTCGGTTCGGCTGCTCGGGCGCGAACTCGGCGAGCTCGACGAAGACGGCCGCGCCGCGTTGCGCAGCGGCGCGGTCGGCTTCGTGTTCCAGTCGTTTCAGTTGATGCCGCATCTGACCGCGCTCGAAAACGTCACGTTGCCGCTCGAACTGCAAGGCGGCATCGGCACACGCGAGGCCGCCGCGCGTGCGCGTGAACTGCTCGAACAGGTTGGGCTCGGGCAGCGTACCGGTCATTATCCGAAGCTGCTGTCGGGCGGCGAGCAGCAGCGCGTCGCGCTCGCGCGCGCGTTCGTCACGCGCCCGGCGATCCTGTTCGCCGACGAACCCACCGGCAGTCTCGACGCGGCCACCGGCCACGCGGTGATCGATCTGATGTTCGAGATGAATCGCGCGCACGGCGCGACGCTCGTGCTCGTGACACACGACATCGAACTCGCGCGGCGTTGCGATACGACGGTGACGATCGAAGCGGGGCGGCTCGCTTGATGGTCCGGCCGATCGCGGGCTTGCGCTCGGGTACCTCGAGCATGTCGTCGTCGAAGCAAAAACAAAGCGGGCCGTAGCCCGCTTCGTTCTGTTTGTGGCGCGTTATCGCCCGCTATCGTGCGCTCCAGACTTCCATTCAGCGCTTCAACGCAGCCCGGGCCCGCGCGATCAGCGCCGACGTCGACGAGTCATGCTTCTTCACGTCGGTACTCGCCGCGCCCAGATCGGCCTCGACCACCTTGCCGAGGATCTTGCCGAGTTCGACACCCCACTGATCGAACGGGTTGATGTTCCACACCGACGCCTGCACCAGCACCTTGTGCTCATAAAGCGCGATCAACGCGCCGAGCGTGCGCGCGGTCAACGCGTCGAGCAGCAGCGTCGCGGTGGGGCGGTTGCCGGGGAACGTCAGGTGCGGTGCGAGTTCCGGCTTGTCGGGGCCGGCCACTTTCTTCGCTTCCTCGAGCGTGCGACCGAGCATCAACGCTTCGCTCTGCGCGAAGCAGTTCGCGAGCAGCTTCGGATGATGGCTCGCGAGCGGATGCTCGGGCGTCAGCAGCGCGATGAAATCGATCGGCACGATCGTCGGGCCTTGGTGCAGCATCTGGAAAAACGCGTGCTGACCGTTCGTGCCCGGCTCGCCCCACGTGACTGCGGAAGTCGCATAGTCGACGAACGCGCCGTCGAGACGTGCGGACTTGCCATTGCTCTCCATTTCGAGCTGCTGCAGATACGACGGCAGGAAATGCAGCGCCTGCGAATACGGCGCGACCAGATAGCTCTGCGAGCCGAAGAAGTTGCGATACCAGATGCCGATCATCCCGAGCAGCACCGGCAGGTTCCTGTCGAGCGGCGCGGTGCGGAAGTGCTGGTCCATCTCGTTGGCGCCGGCGAGCAGCTCGTCGAACTGTTGCGGACCTACCGCGATCATGATCGACAGACCGACGGCCGACCACAGCGAGTAGCGTCCGCCGACCCAGTCCCACATCGAGAACACGTTCTCTTGCGCGATGCCGAACTTGACGACTTCGGCGGTATTGGCCGACACACCGACGAAGTGCTTCGCCAGCGCGCTTTCCGGGCAGCCTTTCTGGATGAAAAAGTCGCGCAGCGAGCGCGCGTTGGTCATCGTCTCCAGCGTCGTGAAAGTCTTCGACACGATGATCGCGAGCGTCTCTTCGGGATCGATCTGCTGCATCACGCTGTACAGATCGGCGCCGTCCACGTTCGACACGAAGTGCGTCGAGATCTCGGGCGTCGCGAGATGATGCAATGCGTGCACGACCATCTTCGGCCCTAGATCCGAGCCGCCGATGCCGATGTTTACGACATGACGGATCCGCTTGCCGGTGTAGCCGGCCCATGTGCCGCTGCGGACCTGCTCGGCGAACGCGGCCATTTTCTTGCGCTCGGCCTGCACTTCGACGAAGAACGGCGCCTTCGGGTCGGTTGCGCGCAAGGCCGTGTGCAGCGCGGCGCGGCCTTCGGTCGGGTTGACGACCTCGCCCGCGAACATCGCGTCGCGGCGCTTCTCGACGCCGGCTTCGCGGGCGAGTTGCACGAGCAGTTGCAGGGTTTCGTCGGTGATGCGGTGCTTCGAGAAATCGGCTGAGAGACCGCCGCCCGCGAACGTGAAGCGTTCGGCGCGCGTGGGAGCGGGATCGTTCTCGGGAGCGAACCAATCGCGCAGATGCGCATCGCGAATCGTGTCGTAATGCGTCTGCAGCGAGGACCAGGAGGGGAGCGAGTTCTGGGTCATAGCGTCCGTCTAACCAAGGGGCACGAAGGAAGGCGCGCGCATGAAGCGTGGCCGAGAATGATGCGGCGATGCAGTCAGAGCGATGCCACGCGGCCCGGATCGGGACAGGTGCCGACGATACTTCGCGAAGCGGATGAACTTCGCGAAAACGCGAGGCGGCGCCCGCGCCCGCTGGAGTATCGCCGCGACCCGCGATCGATCCGACGCGCGGCGCAGGCAATCAGTATAGCGGGGATGCGCGACGGGCAGCTGGGCGTTGCGCGCGCTCGCAATGATTGGGATCGCGATGTGTCATCGGTGTGAACGAGCGCCGCGGACGCGATTCGTATTCAGAGCAATCGCGCGCGTCAAGCAAGCGGCGCCGAATAGAACAGCCGGTTCAACAAGGTACGCACCATCGGTGCCAGCTCGCCGGCCGTCAGCCCGGCGGGGCCGTGGCCCTGCGCGGTCAGCGTATCGGCGGCAAGGCCGTGCAGATAGACGCCCGCGAGCGCCGCCTCGAAGCGTGGCAGATGCTGCGCGAGCAGCGCGCCGATGATGCCGCCGAGCACGTCGCCGGTGCCGCCCGTCGCGAGCGCGGCGTTGCCGGTCGGGTTCAGCGCGAGGCGGCCGTCGGGCGCGGCGATGATCGTGCCGACGCCCTTCAGCACGACGACGCTCGCAAATCGCGCCGCGAGCGCACGCGCGGCCGCGAGACGGTCGCGTTGCACGCTCGCCGCATCGCTGCCAAGCAGGCGCGCCGCTTCGAGCGGATGCGGAGTGAAAATGCACGGATCGCCTTGCACGCCGCGCGCGGTGACTTCCGCGGCGAGCGCGGGATCCTTGGCGACCAGGTTCAGCGCGTCGGCATCGAACAGCTTGGGCACGTCGAGTTGCAGCACGTCGTGCAGTACCCGCGTCGCGCGTTCGCCGTGCCCCATGCCGCAGCCGATCGCGAGTGCGTCCATCGAATCGAGCGGCAGCGTGTCGATCGGATGCAGCATCAGTTCGGGGTGCGGCGGATCGTAGGGCGGGGCGCCTTCGCCGAGCAACGCGACGTGGACCTTGCCCGCGCCGGTGTAGAGCGCCGCGCGTGCCGCGAGAATCGGCGCGCCGCACATGCCGGTGTCGCCGCCGACCACCGCGAGGCTGCCGAAGGTGCCCTTGTTGGTCGCGAAGTTGCGTGGGGGCATGAAGGGGCCGAAGAGATCGGGCGCGCTGAGCTGGATCGCCGCACGTGAGGCGCTGGTGGCAGCGTCCTGGCTGCCCCCGTCGTTGATCCCTGCCACGAGCCCGATCGGTGCGACGGTCACTCGCCCGGCGAGATCACGGCCTTGCGCGGTGAAAAGCCCCGGCTTCGCGCCGATGAACGTGATCGTGTGCGTCGCATGGACCGCCGCCGCGCCGTTGCCGCCGATCACCGCGCCGGTGTCGCTGTCGAGCCCGCTGGGCACATCGAGCGCGAGCACGGCGCCTTGTGTCGGGCGCGCCTTCGTGCGCTGCGACAACTGCCGCGCGAGCGTCGCGAAGACGCCGTCGAGCGGCCGCGCGAGACCGATGCCGAACATACCGTCGACGAGCCAGCCATAGCCGTCGAGCGAGGCGGGCGGCGCCGCATCGATCGGCACGCCGGCGGCGCGCGCGGCGTCGAGCGCCCAGCGCGCGTCGGCGGGCTTCACTTCAACCGGCATACAGACTTCGACTGCGATGCCGGCCTTGTGCAGTTCCGTCGCGACGACCAGCGCGTCGCCGCCATTGTTGCCGGGGCCGGCGACCAGCCACGCGCGCTGCTGCGACTTCGTCACCGACGTATCCGCGGCGATCCGTTCGAGCAGCCAGCGCGCGGCCGCATGACCGGCGCGCGCCATCAGCGTGTGCTCGGGCAGGGCCGTGGCGGCCTGGGATTCGGCGATCCGCAAGTCGGTCAGCGTCAGCAGCGGCAGCGCAAGCGGCTGCGAGTCGGTCAGCGGATCGAAAAGGGAGAGCAGCGAGTTTTCTGCGTCTGTCATGGCGAAACCTGGCGGTGCGCCCGCGGCGCGGCGGGCAGACTTTGGAATCGCTATGTTAGTGCCGATAGGCGCAAGGCGTGCGGCTGTTTCGGTGCGCGCGGCGGAAGCGGCGCGATGAACGCGGGGTATCGACAGCGGGCTGTCAGCCCGCCATACCCGCCTGGAACCGCACGAAACCTTACTGGAACCGCTCCGGCCTCAATGCAGCGAGCGTGTCTTGCGGCAACGTCGGCGTCTGTCCCGACATCAGCTGTGCAACGAGCTTGCCCGCGCCGCAGGCGAGGCCCCAGCCGGCCGGACCATGCCCGACGTTGATGAACAGCCGCGGATGCAGCGCGTTGCCGATCACCGGCAAGCCATCGGGCGACAGCAGTTTCACGCCTTCCCACGGCAGCGCCGCCGAAATGCGCGCGGCGCCCGGAATCCAGTCGTGCGTCGCCTGGCCGAGCAACGCGAGCGCCTCCTTGGTCAGCGCTTCGCCGAGCGGCTTGTCGATCTGGCTCGCGCTTTGCAGCACCGCGCCGCCCGCGATCCGCAGCCGATGGTTCATGCGGCTGATGCCGATGCGCTTGACCGCATCGACGATCGCGACGTGCGGCGCGCATTCCTCGTGCGCGATCGGCGCGACCAGCGAATGCAGCCGCAGCGGATGCAGCGGCAGCCTGAGCCCCGCGCGTTCGAGCAGCGCGAGGCTGCCGTAACCGGCGGCGACCACGACGGCGTCGGCCTGGACCACGTCGATCTCGCGCGAGCGGGGCGCGCCGTCGCGCGGCGCCAGTTCGACCGCCGCGCGCTGACTGTCGAGACGAATGCCGGTCACCTCGCAGTTCGGCATGAACTGCACGCCGCCTTGGGTATCGAGCACCTGTTTGACGAGCTTGGTAAAAAGCGGACAGTTCGCGGTGCGCTCGTGCTCGAACAGCACGCCGCCGGCGAATTCGGGATCTGTGGGGACCGCATGCTCGAACGCCGCGCATTCGGCCGGGCTCAGCACGTGATGCGGCACCTCGAACCGGTGCAGCAGATCGAGCGCGGCTGCGTTCAGCTCCCATTCGTGCGCGCTGCGCACGAGGTACAGCAGACCGCTCGCCTGTTCGAATTCGAGGCCGAAGCGGGCTTCGACGTCGGCCATCGCATCGCGCGAGGATTCGATCAGCGGCCGCAGCAGCGCGTACTGGCGCGCGAACGCCTCGGGTTCCTGCCATGCTCCGAGCTGCTTGATGAACTGCCGCGCGGCGCCGTTGAAGCCGGTCTTGCTGATCACGCCATTTTTCGCGTTGTAGCGGCTCGCCATGAAGGTCGGGCCGAACCAGACGTCGAGCGGCGTCGGCAGCACGTTGCCGCCTTGTCCGTAGGTGGCGCCTTGCGCGACGGTCGCGTGACGCTCGACGACGCATACCCGGTGGCCGGCCGCGCGCAGGTGATAAGCGGTGGCGACGCCCGCTACCCCGCCGCCAATGACGATGACATCCATGCTCTGATTCGATGTGCCGACGGGCGGCTCGCGCGCGTTCCCGCTGGCTGTGACATGCGGCGCGCCGCCGGGTGAAACCCGGGTCGCGTGCGCCGATCTGGTGAAACGCGAATGATAGCAGTCAAAACACCCGCGCGGCGACGCGACGGGCACCGCGGCGACGCCTCGCGCGGGCAGGCGCGGCCCGCCGCCCACGCACCCCGGAGCCCGCTGGAAGCCCGTTCCCGGGGTATAATCCCGGACTTCCTTTCCGCCTCACGTCGCCTGCATGCGCGGCTCCCCGGCATCAATGAGCGACGCAACGTCAAGTCCCATGGCCCACTTCTCGTGTTTCCCCGGCGCTTCGGCCCTCTCCGATTTCCGTCAAACCCGCCTGCTCGACACGCTCACGCGCATCGACCCGAATATCACCGGCGTGCGCGGGCAGTATCTGCACTTCGTCAATGCCCAGACCGAACTGTCCGCTGAAGACAGCGCGAAGATCGAGGCGCTGATGCACTACGGCAATCCGTTCGAAGAAGGCAAGGAGCGTGGCGCGGTCGAGACCTTCCTCGTCGTGCCGCGCTTTGGCACCGTGTCGCCGTGGGCCAGCAAGGCAACCGACATCGCGCATCTGTGCGGGCTCACGCGGGTGCGCCGCATCGAGCGCGGCGTCGAGTACTCGGTGACGCTGAAAAGCGGCCTGCTCGGCGGCAAGAAGACGCTGTCGGACGAAGCGCGCGCGGCCGTCGCCGCCGCGCTGCACGATCGCATGACCGAGAGCGTCGCGCCGTCGCGCGACCATGCGTTGCATCTGTTCGACGAATTGCCGGCCAAGCTTCTGCAAACCGTCGACGTGCTCGCGAGCGGCCGCGCCGCGCTCGAAACCGCCAACGCGGAACTGGGCCTCGCGCTCGCCGACGACGAAATCGACTATCTGGTCGACGCATTCACGAAGCTCGGCCGCAATCCGACCGACGTCGAGCTGATGATGTTCGCGCAGGCCAACAGCGAGCACTGCCGCCACAAGATCTTCAACGCGGACTGGACGATCGACGGCGAGAAGCAGGACATGTCGCTGTTCAACATGATCCGCAACACCGAGAAGCTGAACCAGCAGGGCACGATCGTCGCGTATTCGGACAACTCGGCGATCATGGTCGGCGGCATGGCCGAGCGCTGGTTTCCGCGCACGCCGGCGCAGCTCGGCGCGAGCGAATTGCCCGAGCACTATGGCCGCAGCGTCGAGCTCACGCACACGCTGATGAAGGTGGAAACGCACAATCATCCGACGGCGATCTCGCCGTTCCCGGGCGCCGCGACCGGCGCAGGTGGCGAAATCCGCGACGAAGGCGCGACCGGACGCGGCGCGCGTCCGAAGGCGGGCCTCGCGGGCTTCACGGTATCGAACCTCGAACTGCCGGACGGCGTCGAGGCGTGGGAAAACGCCCGCGACACCGCTCAGCCGCTCGCGCGGCGCAATCCGGCCGACCAGCACGAAGCGTACGGCCGCCCGGACCGCATCGCCTCGCCGCTGCAGATCATGATCGACGGCCCGCTCGGCGCCGCCGCGTTCAACAACGAATTCGGCCGGCCGAACCTCGGCGGCTACTTCCGCACCTACGAGCAGAACGTCGCGGGTCTCGTGCGCGGCTATCACAAGCCGATCATGATCGCGGGCGGCATCGGCAATATTTCCGACCAGCACACGCACAAGCACGATCTGCCGGAAGGCTCGCTGCTGATCCAGATCGGCGGCCCGGGCATGCGCATCGGCATGGGCGGCGGCGCCGCGAGCTCGATGGCGACCGGCACCAACACGGCCGAGCTCGACTTCGACTCGGTGCAGCGCGGCAACCCGGAAATCGAGCGACGCGCGCAGGAAGTGATCAACGCGTGCTGGCAGCTCGGCGACAACAACCCGATCCTCAGTATTCACGACGTCGGCGCGGGCGGTCTGTCGAACGCGTTCCCCGAAGTGGTGGACGGTGCGGGCAAGGGCGCACTGTTCGAACTGCGCAAGATCCAGCTCGAAGAGAGCGGTCTGTCGCCGCGCGAAATCTGGTCGAACGAAGCGCAGGAGCGCTACGTGCTCGCCATTGCGCCGGCCGATCTGCCGGCGTTCGAAGCGATGTGCAAGCGCGAGCGCTGCCCGTTCGCGGTGATCGGCACGGCCACCGCTGAGCGTCAGCTGAGGCTGATCGACGCCGAACTGCAGGAAGGCGCGCACCAGCCAGTCGATATGCCGATGGAAGTGCTGCTCGGCAAGGCGCCGCGTATGCACCGCGACGTAAAGCGTGCCGAGCGCAGGCTCGAACCGGTCGACGTGACCGGCCTCGCGCTGCAGGACGTCGCGCAGAGCGTGCTGCGTCATCCGACGGTCGCGAGCAAGTCGTTTCTGATCACGATTGGCGACCGCTCGGTCGGCGGCACGACCGCGCGCGATCAGATGGTCGGTCCGTGGCAGGTGCCGGTGGCCGACGTCGCGATCACGACGATGGACTACGCAGGCTTCAGCGGCGAAGCGATGACGATGTCCGAGCGCACGCCGCTCGCCGTCATCAACGCACCGGCCTCCGGCCGTATGGCAGTCGGCGAGGCGATCACCAACATCGCGGCGGCGCCGATCGCGTCGCTCGACAAACTCAAGCTGTCGGCCAACTGGATGGCCGCGTGCGGCGCGCCTGGCGAAGACGCCGCGCTCTACGACACGGTCAAGGCGATCGGTATGGAACTGTGCCCGGCGCTCGGTATCGGCATTCCGGTCGGTAAGGATTCGCTGTCGATGCGCACCCGCTGGGAAGAGAGCGGCGTCGCGAAGGAAGTGGTCGCGCCGGTGTCGCTGATCATCTCCGCGTTCGCGCCGGTTGAAGACGTCCGCAAGCATCTGACGCCGCAACTGCAGCGCGTGAGCGAAGTCGGCGAGTCGGTGCTGATTGCGATCGATCTCGGCCGCGGCAAGCAGCGTCTGGGCGGCAGCATTCTCGCGCAGGTCACGCAGCAGGTCGGCGACACGGTGCCTGACGTCGACGATCCGGAAGATCTGAAGCGCTTTTTCAACGCGATCCAGGCGCTCAATAGCGACGGCAAGCTGCTCGCGTACCACGACCGCTCGGACGGCGGCCTGTGGGCGACGGTTTGCGAAATGGCGTTCGCGGGTCACGCGGGCGTGTCGCTGAACGTCGACATGCTCGTGCTCGACGCGCATCACGAATCCGATTACGGCGACGCGAAGGACTGGGCGAAGCAGACCAGCGGCCGCCGCGACGACCGCACGCTGCGCGCACTCTTCAACGAAGAACTCGGCGCCGTCGTGCAAGTGCGCGCGGCCGATCGCGACGCGGTGCTCGCCGCGCTGCGCGAGCATGATCTGTCGGCGTGCTCGCACGTGATCGGCAAGACCAACGAGCGCGACGTGATCGAGATCTATCGCGACGCGAAGAAGCTCTACGAGGCGCCGCGTGCCGAACTGCATCGCACGTGGAGCGAAGTGAGCTGGCGCATCGCGCGTCTGCGCGACAACCCGGCTTGCGCCGACGCCGAATACGACGCGCTGCTCGATGCGGCCGACCCGGGCATCACGCCGGTGCTGAGCTTCGATCCGGCCGACGATGTCGCCGCTCCCTTCGTCCCCCAAGGGGACTTCCTTCGGGGCGTCCCCCAAGGGGACTTCCTTCGGGGCGTCCCCCAAGGGGACTTCCTTCGGGGCGTCCCCCAAGGGGACTTCCTTCGGGGCGTCGGCAAGGGCGCGCGTCCGCGCGTCGCGATCCTGCGCGAGCAGGGCGTGAACTCGCATCTGGAGACGGCCTATGCATTCGATCGCGCCGGCTTCGACGCGCACGACGTGCACATGAGCGACCTGCTCGCGGGCCGCGCGAACCTCGCCGATTTCGCGGGTGCGGTCGCGTGCGGCGGCTTCTCGTACGGCGATACGCTGGGCGCCGGCGAAGGCTGGGCCAAGACGATCCGCTTCAACGCGCAACTGGCCGACATGTTCGCCGCGTTCTTCAGTCGTGGCGACACGTTCGCGCTCGGCATCTGCAACGGCTGCCAGATGATGAGCAGCCTCGCGTCGATGATCCCCGGCGCCGAAGCATGGCCGAAGTTCACGCGCAACAAGTCGGAGCAGTTCGAGGCACGCTTCTCGCTCGTCGAGGTGCAGGCATCGCCGTCGCTCTTTTTCGCCGGCATGGAAGGCTCGCGCATTCCGGTCGCGGTCGCGCACGGCGAAGGCTTTGCGGACTTCTCGCAGCAGGGCGACAAGTCGAAGGTCGCGGTCGCGATGCGCTATGTCGATCACCGTGGTCAGGCGACCGAGCAGTATCCGTTCAACCCGAACGGTTCGCCCGAGGGCATCACGTCGGTCACGACGGCCGATGGCCGCTTCACGGTGCTGATGCCGCACATGGAGCGCGTGCATCGCGCGGTGCAGATGAGCTGGCATCCGCAGGGCTGGGGCGAGATCGGCACGGACGCGAGCCCGTGGCTGCGCGCGTTCCAGAACGCGCGTCGCTGGCTCGGTTGATGAGTCGAGGGGCTGCCGCCCGCGTGCGGCGGCTCCTGGTTGCGGCAGCCACGCACGCCGCCGCTGCAAATCTTGCAGCAACAAAAAAGCCGCCCACGGGCGGCTTTATCGCATTCAGGCTTCAGAGCCAGGCGGACTATCCGAAGACAATCTGCCCGCCGACCCTTACTGAATCTTCGCGTTCTTGCGCAGATTCTCTTCGAACGCCTGCAGCTTTTCCTGCTGGATCTGCTGCACGATCTGCGCGCGCACCTGCTCGAGCGGCGGCGGCGTGACGGCGCGGATGTCGTCGACACGGATGATGTGCCAGCCGAATTGCGTATGCACCGGCGTGTCGGTCATCTGGCCTTTCTGCAAATGCGTGGCCGCGTCCGCGAATTCAGGCACGTAGGCCTTCGGGTCCGACCAGTCGAGATCGCCGCCGTTCTTGCCCGATCCCGGGTCCTTCGAGTACTGCTTGGCCAGGGCCTCGAAGCTCGCGCCGGCCTTGATCTTCGCGATCAGCTCCTTCGCCTGTTGCTCGTTGTCGACGAGGATATGGTGCAGGTGATATTCCTTGCCGCCCGCATCCTTGACGAGCGCGTTGTAGCGCGCGGTGATTTCGGCGTCGGTCGGCTGATTGTTCTTTACGAAGTCTTCGATCAGCGCGCGCAGCACGACAGTTTGCTGCGCGACCGCGATTTGCGCCTTGACGTCCGGACGGTTCGGCAGCCCGCGACGCAGCGCTTCCTGCATCAGGATTTCGCGATTCACGAGCTCTTCGCGCACGGCCTGCTGCAGTTGCGGCGTGTCCTGCTGTCCCTGGTGAACCAGTTGCTGGATCAATGCATCGGCGCGCGACTTCGGAATCGGCGTGCCGTTCACCACGGCGATGTTCTGTGCGAATGCAGGTGCGGCCGCGAACGCAGCCAGCAATACCCAGTGGCGGGTTTTCTTCAAGGTCATCGAAAGGTTCCTAGCGGGGCAACAAAGCAAATTCTTCGGGCGTGTACGCCGTGATGGCAAGGGCATGAATGCCGCGCTGCATGGCATCGGCCAGCGCATCATACACCATGCGATGCCGCGCCACGCGGGGCTTGCCGGCAAACGCGACGGCCACGATCGTGACACTGAAATGACCGCCGGCGGCGGCACCAGCGTGGCCCGCGTGCTGCGCGCTGTCGTCGGTGATGCGGATCGATTCGACGGGCGCGAGCGCGGCCGCGAGGCGCGCCTCGATGAGCGCGGCGCGCTCGGCGGTGGTGGCGTGCATGAACAGGTCGCTCATGTCATTCCTCCTTCATGTACTTCGACAGCCACAGGCTCTGCCCGACGATGAACACGAGCAGGCAGCCGGTCGCGCCGAACAGCTTGAAATTGACCCACTGATCGGTCGTATAGTGATACGCGACGAACAGGTTCAGCAGACCGAGCAGCACGAAAAACGCCGCCCAGATCAGGTTCAGCTTGCCCCAGATCGCGTGCGGCAGCGTGATCTGCTTGCCCATCATCGCTTCGATCAGGTTCTTGTTGAAGCCGAGCTGCGACACGATCAGCGCGACGGAAAACGCCCAGTACAGCACGGTCGGCTTCCATTTGATAAAGGTGTCGTTGTGCAGCACGAGCGTCGCGCCGCCAAATACGACGACGACGCCGAGGCTCACCCACAGCATCGGGTCGACCTTGCGGTGGCGGAACGCCACCCACGCGATCTGCACCAGCGTGGCGACGATCGCCACTGCCGTCGCCGTGAAAATGCCCCAGATCTTGAAGGCGACGAAGAACAGGATGATCGGGAACAGATCGAACAGGAATTTCATTATCTGATCGGGAAGTCGGAGAGTGAGTCGAACGTTGAAGCGCGCCCGCCTGGCGTGCAAGGTGCGCGGTGCCCGCTGGCGAGCGGGACTGCCGCATTGGAAGGGCGCCGCGCGCACTTCCAATGCGGCGCCGAAGGCGGGCAGGGATGCTGCCGCGCCGCGTTACTTGGGCTCGAATTGTAACGCAGCTGAATTGATGCAGTAACGCAGACCGGTCGGCGCCGGTCCGTCCTCGAACACGTGGCCCAGATGCGCGCCGCAGTTCTTGCACTGCACCTCGATGCGAAGCATGCCGTGTGTGCGGTCGGTCTTCTCGGCGATCACCTCGCCGTTGATGGGGCGGAAATAGCTCGGCCAGCCGCAGCCGGCGTCGAACTTGGTGTCCGATTCGAACAGCGGCGTGCCGCAGCACACGCAGTCGTAGACGCCGCGTTCCCAGTGATCGTCGTAGCGGCCCGTGAACGGGCGCTCGGTGGCCGCATGGCGCGTCACCTGGTATTCCGTGTCGGTCAGCTGCTTGCGCCACTCGGCGTCGCTTTTCTGTACGGCTGGGGCGTCATGCTTGAGATCGTCGGGGTTGCTCATGGTCGGGTTCCTGTCTCGGGTTTGTCTCGCGGGTTTGTGCTGGTTCGTGCCGGTGTTTTCTGGAGGCACGGCCGTGGCGATTCAACCGCGCCGGCGCGTCATGACGAACAGCTCACTTCCAGTGAGTTCGCCCAGTCGGGCGGCAGGCCCGCATACGACGCGTATTCGGGCTGCTCGTCGAACGGGTGACGCAACACGGCCGCGAGCCGTTCCACCTCGGAGAAATCCTTCTCCTTCGCGCGTTGGATCGCCGTTTCCGCCAGATGGTTGCGAAGTACGAATTTGGGGTTCACGCGATTCATTGCAATGGCGCGCGCAACGTCGTCGCGTGACTCTTCGGCGAGCCGCGCGCGATAGTCGTTCGCCCATGCGTCGAAGGCGACGCGATCGAGGAACAGGTCGCGCACCGGCGTGTCGCCGCTCGCATCGTGTTTCGACAGGCGCGCGAGATTGCGGAACGTCAGCGTGAAATCGGCGCGGTTCGCGTGCATCACTTCGAACAGCCGGTTGACCAGCGCGTCGTCGCCGTCGCGCGCCTGTTCGAGGCCGAGCTTTGCGCGCATGCGGTTTTCGAGCGCCGGCGCGAAACGGTCCTTGAAGCCGGCGAGCACGTGCTGCGCATCTTCGACCGCCTTGTCGGCGCGCACGCTTTCGTCGTGCTTCTCGCCGAACAACGGCAGCAGTCCCTGCGCGAGGCAGAACAGGTTCCAGTACGCGATTTGCGGCTGCAGCCGGTAGGCGTAGCGGCCCTGCGTATCGGAGTGATTGCAGATGTGGCCGGCATCGAAGCCATCCATGAAACCGAACGGGCCGTAGTCGATCGTCAGGCCCAGGATCGACATGTTGTCGGTATTCATCACGCCGTGACAGAAACCGACCGCCTGCCAGTCGACCATCAGATCCGCGCTGGAGCGCACCGCCTCGGCGAGCAGCGCCAGATACGGATCGTCGGCCTCCTTGCAATGCGGATAGAAGCGCTCGATGACGTGATCGGCGAGCGCGCGCAACGCGTCGACACGATCGTTCGCGTAGAAGTGCTCGAAGTGGCCGAAGCGCACGAAGCTCGGCGCGACGCGCGTGACCACCGCGGCGGTTTCGATCGTCTCGCGCCGCACCGGCTGGTCGGAGCCGATCACGCACAATGCGCGCGTGGTCGGAATGCCGAGATGATGCATCGCCTCCGAGCACAGATATTCGCGGATCGACGAGCGCAGCACCGCGCGGCCGTCGCCCATGCGCGAATAGGGCGTGCGGCCCGCGCCTTTGAGCTGCAGTTCGTTGCGCTCGCCGTCGTGTTCGAGCTCGCCCAGACCGAGCGCGCGGCCGTCGCCGAGCTGGCCGGCCCACACGCCGAACTGATGCCCCGAGTACACCGACGCATAAGGCAGCGTGTCGGCCGGCCAGTCGCGCGTCGCGTTGCCGCAGAACAGCTCGATAAAGCCCGGATCGCGCTCGATGCCCTCGGGCATCCCGAGCCGCGCGGCGGTCTCGGCCGAGAAGCCGACGAGATAGGGTGCGTCGAGCGGCGCGGCGGGCAGGCGCGTGAGGAACGTGCCGCCGAGCCGCGCGAACGCGTTGGCTGGGGGAGTGGCGAGTGTGTTGGAAAGATCCGTCAAAGCTGCGGATAGCCCTGCAAAGCTTGGGGAAAACGACATGTTGAGCGCCTCTGGATTAGCCGATATTGTAAGTCCGCGCCCGCGGCGCTGCTGGGCGGCCGCCTTCATCGTTCGGACCATGCTGCTGCGCTCGACGCCGCCACGATCTTGCGCCAACCCATCGATCCACTGACAAGCCGAGGAGACCCCGCCTTATGACGACGCCGCTGCTGGGCCAGATGATGGACGTGCCGCTCACCGTGTCATCGTTGCTCGCGCATGCCGCGCGGCATTTCGGCAGCACCGGGATCGTGTCGCGGCGCATCGAAGGCGACCTGCATCGCTACACGTACCGCGATTGCGAGCAGCGCGCGAAGCAACTCGCGCAGGCGCTCATCGCGCTCGGTGTCGAACCGGGCGAACGCGTCGCGACGCTCGCGTGGAACGGCTACCGGCATCTCGAAGCGTATTACGGCACCACTGGTTTCGGCGCCGTGTGTCACACGATCAACCCGCGGCTTTTCCCCGACCAGATCGCCTACATCGTCAATCATGCCGACGACGCGTACGTGCTGTTCGACACGACGTTCGCCGCGCTGGTCGACACGCTCGCGCCGCAGTGCCCGCGCGTGCGCGGCTGGATCGCACTATGCGATGAAGCGCATCGGCCGCCGATGCAAACGTCGGTGCTGTGCTACGAAACGCTGATGGACGGGCAGCACGGCCGCTTCGACTGGCCCGCGCTCGACGAGCGCCAGGCGTCGTATCTCTGCTATACGTCGGGCACGACCGGCAATCCGAAAGGCGCGCTGTATAGCCATCGCTCGACGGTGCTGCACGCGTTCGGCGCGGCGTTGCCCGACGCAATGAACCTGTCGGCGCGCGACTCGGTGCTGCCCATCGTGCCGATGTTCCATGTCAACGCATGGGGCCTCGCGCACGCGGGGCCGCTGACCGGCGCGAAGCTCGTGTTCCCCGGCAAGGATCTCGACGGCAAGTCGCTGTACGAACTGATGGAGAGCGAACGCGTCACGTTCTCGGCCGGCGTGCCGACCGTGTGGCTCGGTCTGCTCAACCACCTGCGCGAAACGGGCGCGAGGTTTTCGTCGCTCGAGCGCACGGTGATCGGCGGTTCCGCCTGTCCGCCCGCGATGCTGCGGATACTCGAGGACGACTACGGCGTGCAGGTGATCCATGCATGGGGCATGACGGAGATGTCGCCGCTCGGTACCTTGTCGAAGCTGACCTGGGAGCAGAGCCAGCGGCCGCTCGCCGATCAGCGCAAACTGCTCGAAAAGCAGGGTCATGCGATCTACGGCGTCGACATGAAGATCGTCGGCGAGGATGGCCGCGAGCTGCCTTGGGATGGCGTCGCGTTCGGCGATCTGCACGTGCGCGGGCCGTGGGTCATCGACCGGTATTTCCGCAAGGAAGACTCGCCGCTCATCGACGGCTGGTTCCCGACCGGCGACGTCGCGACGATCGACCCCGACAGCTTCCTGCACATCACCGATCGCTCGAAGGACGTGATCAAGTCGGGCGGCGAATGGATCAGCTCGATCGACGTCGAGAACGTCGCGCTCGCGCATCCGGCGGTCGCGGAAGCCGCGTGCATCGCGTGCGCGCATCCGAAGTGGACCGAGCGCCCGTTGCTCGTCGTCGTCAAACGCGCGGGGCAAGACGTCACCCGCGACGAACTGCTCGCGTACTACGACGGCAAGGTCGCGAAGTGGTGGATCCCCGACGACGTCGTGTTCGTCGACGACCTACCGCACACGGCGACCGGCAAGTTGCAGAAGCTGAAGCTGCGCGATCTGTTCCGCGATCACGTGCTGCCGTCCGCGCTCGAAGACGGCCGCAACTGTCCGCTGACCCCCGAGTCCCAGGGGAAACCCCACTCGGGAATAAATTGAACGTTCGTTCTTTTTTGGTGTATCGTGCCTGCTGACCCCGGAACCGTCGCTTGAAAAAGTCTGACCATAAGCAGGCTCGATGAACCGGACGGGCGGCGCATCATGCGCCGCCTCAATGCATGGATCGCACGGAGGCACGCAGATGGCAGTGGACTACATAACTCATGACGGCGTGGCCGTCCTCACGCTGAACAATCCGCCCGTCAATGGACTCGGTCTGTCGACGCGCGCGGGTATCGTCGAAGGGCTCGAGCGCGCGCAGAACGATCCGGCCATCAAGGCCATCGTGCTGACGGGTGCGGGCAAGGCCTTTTCGGGCGGCGCCGACATCACCGAATTCAATACGCCGAAGGCGACCCAGGAGCCGACGCTCGCGACCGTCATCAAGGCCGTGGAAGGCAGCGCGAAGCCGGTCGTCGCGGCGATCCACAGCGTCGCGATGGGCGGCGGCCTCGAACTTGCCCTCGGCGCGCATTACCGCGTCGCCGCGGCCGGCGCGCAGATCGCGCTGCCCGAAGTGAAGCTCGGCATCCTGCCGGGCGCGGGCGGCACGCAGCGTCTGCCGCGCGCCATCGGTCTGGAAGCGTCGCTGAACATGATCGTGTCGGGCGCGCCGGTGCTCTCGGAAAAGCTCGCCGATTCGGGGCTGTTCGACGAAGTCGTCGCGAATCCCGCCGAACTGGCCGAAGCCGCGCTCGCGTTCGCGCGCAAGGTCGGCGCCGCGGCCGGCCCGCATCCGAAGGTGCGCGAGCGCAAGATCGAACATCCGAATGCGGCCGGTTTCATCCAGTTCGCGCGCAATAGCGTCGCGGCAATCGCGAAGAACTTCCCGGCGCCGCATAAATGCATCGACGCGGTCGAAGCCGGTGTGAAGGACGGCTTCGACAAGGGCCTCGCATTCGAGCGCGAATGCTTCATCGCGCTCGTGCAGACGCCGGAGAGCCGCGCGCTGCGTCACGCGTTCTTCGGTGAGCGGGCGGCGAGCAAGATTCCCGACGTGCCGGCAGATACTTCGGTGCGCGACATCGATCGGGTGGCCGTGATCGGCGCCGGCACGATGGGCGGCGGCATCGCGATGAACTTCCTGAACGCGGGCATTCCGGTCACGCTGCTGGAAACGAAGCAGGAAGCGCTCGACCGCGGTCTCGCGACGATCCGCAAGAACTACGAGGCGACCGTCAGGAAAGGCAAGCTGAAGCCCGAGGTGATGGAACAGCGCCTCGCGCTGCTGAGCTCGACGCTCTCCTACGACGACCTGAAGCACGCAGACATGATCGTCGAAGCCGTGTTCGAAGAGCTGGGCGTGAAGGAGCAGGTGTTCCGCCGGCTCGATGAAGTCGCGAAGCCCGGTGCGATCCTCGCGTCGAACACGTCGACGCTCGACGTCGACAAGATCGCCGCGTTCACGAAACGTCCGCAGGATGTGGTCGGCATGCACTTCTTCAGCCCGGCCAACGTGATGAAGCTGCTCGAAGTCGTGCGTGGCAAGGAGACCGCAAAAGACGTGCTCGCCACCGTGATGAAGCTCGCGAAGAAGATCAGGAAGACCGCGGTGGTGTCGGGCGTGTGCGACGGCTTTATCGGCAACCGGATGATCGAGCAATACGTTCGTCAGGCGCTTTTCTTGCTCGAAGAGGGCGCGTTGCCAGCGCAGGTAGACAAGGCCATCGAGAAGTTCGGCTTCGCGATGGGTCCGTTCCGCATGAGCGACCTCGCCGGCAACGACATCGGCTGGGCGATCCGCAAGCGCCGCTATCTCGAGCACCCCGACATGCACTACTCGAAGATCGCCGACCGTCTGTGCGAGATGGGCCGCTTCGGCCAGAAGACCGGCGGCGGCTGGTACGACTACAAGGCGGGCGATCGCACCGCATACCCTTCGGGCGTGGTCAACGAAATGATCGGCGAGTACTCGAAGGAAACCAACGCTGAGCGCCGCAAGATCAGCGACGAGGAAATCGTCGAGCGTCTGGTGTTCGCGCTCGTCAACGAAGGCGCGAAGATTCTCGAGGAAGGCATCGCGTCGAAGGCGTCGGATATCGACATGGTCTATCTGACCGGCTACGGCTTCCCGCTCTATCGCGGCGGCCCGATGCTGTACGCGGACACGGTGGGGCTCTACAACGTCGAGCGCGCGATTCGCTGCTATGCGGCGCGGCCGAACGGCGACGCGTGGCAGCTCGCGCCGAGCATCGCGAAGCTCGCGGCCGAAGGTCGCGGGTTCAACGGCTGAGCGCGGCCGGCTTCAGCCCACGAATTGAGCGGTGCGGGGTTCCCCCGCATCGCTCGCATCAAACGACAGAGGCGGCGCGGTGATGCGCTTTTGAACGCACGGCAGTGAGCCGGCGCGCCACTACTGACACTGCAATTGGAGACATGCATGACTGACGCCGTAATCGTATCCACCGCCCGCACGGGTCTCGCCAAATCGTGGCGCGGCGGGTTCAACATGACGCACGGCGCGACGCTCGGCGGCCACGTGACGCAGGCCGCGGTCGAGCGCGCGAAGCTCGATCCGGCGCGCGTCGAGGACGTGATCATGGGTTGCGCGAATCCGGAAGGCGCGACGGGCGGCAATATCGCGCGGCAGATCGCATTGCGCGCGGGCTTGCCGGTCAGCGTGCCGGGCATGACCGTGAACCGTTTCTGCTCGTCGGGATTGCAGACGATCGCGCTCGCGTCGCAGCGCGTGATCGCCGGCGAGGGCGACGTGTACGTCGCGGGTGGCGTCGAGTCGATCTCGTGCGTGCAGAACGAGATGAACCGCCACATGATGACCGACGGCTGGCTCACCGAGCACAAGCCGGAAATCTACTGGTCGATGCTGCAGACCGCCGAGAACGTCGCGAAGCGCTACTCGATCTCGAAGGAACGCCAGGACGAATATGGCGTGCGCTCGCAGCAACGCGCGGCGGCCGCGCTCGAAGCCGGTAGATTCAAGGACGAAATCGTGCCGTTGACGGTGCTCGCCGGCGTCGCTGACAAGACGAGCGGCCGTCTCTACACGAAGGAAGTGACCGTCAGCAGCGACGAAGGCATTCGCGCCGACACGACGCTCGAAGGCGTGTCGAAGATCCGCACCGCGCAGCCGGGCGGCGTGGTCACCGCGGGCAATGCGAGCCAGTTCTCGGACGGCGCATCCGCTTGCGTCGTGATGAACGCGACGCTGGCCGAACGCGAAGGGCTGCAGCCGCTCGGCATCTTCCGCGGTTTCGCGGTGGCCGGCTGCGAGCCCGACGAAATGGGCATCGGCCCGGTGTTCGCGGTGCCGAAGCTGTTGAAGAAAGCCGGCCTCAAGGTCGAGGACATCGGCCTTTGGGAGCTGAACGAAGCATTCGCGGTGCAGGTGCTCTATTGCGCCGACCAGCTCGGCATTGCGCACGACCGCCTGAACGTGAACGGCGGCGCGATCGCGGTGGGCCATCCGTACGGCGTGTCGGGAGCGCGGCTCGTCGGCCATGCGCTGATCGAAGGCAAGCGGCGCGGCGTGAAGTTCGTCATCGTGACGATGTGCATCGGCGGCGGGCAGGGCGCCGCGGGTTTGTTCGAAGTGGTTTGAGCGGGCGTGGGCCGGCGTCATTACGAGCCCGTGTCCGACGACGGCAGGCTCAGCGTTCCCTGATCGGTGAATCGCGTCGTACCGGTCACGCCACCCGCGAGCTTGCCGCGCAGAACGTACGGAACCTGTCCCGACTGCGCGGCGCCGGCTAGCGCAAAGGCTTGACGAACCGCGGCGAAAGCCGGCACGGTCAGCGGCACGGTGACGACGGTTTCACCGAAGCGCGGCACGGTGCCGCTCTGGTCGCTGACGCCGGTGGCGAACGGCTTGCCGTTCAGCTCGAGATCGAGCGACACGCCGTTGAAGCTGACCGCGGAGTCGTTGGGATTCTGCACGCGCAGCTTGACGTTGAAGCGCATCTCCATGCCCTGGCCAGCGATCGGCTCGATGCCCGCCACATTGACGCGCAACGGGTCGGCGCCGAACAGGCCCGCGCAGCCAGCGAGTGTCAGCGTGACAGCGACGCCGGCGGCGAACAGGCGCCACACCCGTGAGACCAGGCCCGGCTGCAGCGCGCGAAAGAATGACATGACCTGCACCTCGAACGAAGCGGGTTGGTCATGCATTGTAACGGGCCACGTGGCGCGCGCAGCGACGTTTCAGGCGGCGCGCCGCCACCGTGTGCGCACGACGCAAGCGAGACGCCGAGCGGCTTGCAGAACGAAACCGCGCGCGCTGTGTTCAGCGTGTGCAGGCAGCACGATGAATGCAGCGCGATCGGCCCGCGTCGCGCGGATTGACACGACGCCACGTTGCGAGGTCACAAACCGCTCGCCTTCGTGCAACGTGAGCGACGTGAGCGGGGCGTCGTTGCCGAGCCAGGCCAGCGCATGATCGCGGAAGACGAGTTGCAATGCACCTTCGACCGCGATGATCGAACTGCGCGCGCGCAAGTCGTGCAGGGCCATCTGACCGGCGGCAAGATGCGACGCCGCGGTGCAATCCAGTTCGGCACCGGGTAACAAGCGATCGTGGTATGGACGCACAGGCATGACCGATTCCTTTAAACCGTCTTCGTGTCACACAGCTTAGGGAATCCGTCCGGATGAAAACAGGCGCAGCTGTCGACAATCCGAACCGGTACAGTGGTGCGTTTCGTCACGCTGTATCGGTCCGAATCACGTCGATGTGTATCTGTCGCGGCGCGCGGACTATCCGCACCATCGGTTCATGAGCGAATCCCCCTTCACACCGCAAGGTCCCTCGACGGACCGGCCAGCCGAGCGCCAGCCGCTGTACCGGCAACTGGCCGACCAATACCGCCGCGCGATCGGCAACGGCGCGCTGCGCCCGGGCGACCGCATGCCGTCGATGCGCGCGTTCATGCAGCGCCACGGCGTGAGCCTCGCGACGGCGACCGAGAGCTATCGCGAACTGGAACGCGCCGCGCTGATCGACGCCCGGCCGCGCGCCGGCTATTTCGTGCGCGTGCCGCCGAGGGCTGCGTTGCCCTGCGCCGCCGAGCCCGATCTCGCGATGCAGCCCGGCGCCGCCGCGCAGTTCGTCGGCATTCACTCGGAGATTTCGGCGCTCGTGTCGAAATTTCAGCGCTATCCGCACGCGCTGAATCTCGGCGGCGCGACCGCGTCGCCCGATCTCTATCCGACCGATGCGTTGCAAAAGGCCGCGGTGCGCGCGTTGCGCCGGCGGCCCACCTTGCTGACCGCCGTCGGGCCCGATCAGGGTGATCCGGCGTTGCGCGCGATCATCGCCCGGCGCGCGCTCGAGGCCGGCAGCCAGATCGGCGCGGACGACATCATCATGACGCACGGCGGCGTCGAAGCGATGAACCTCGCGTTGCGCGCGGTGACGCAGCCGGGCGACACGGTAGCGGTCGAATCGCCGTGCTTCTTCGGTTTGCTGCAGGCGCTCGAAAGTCTCGGTCTGCGCGCGCTCGAAATTCCGACCAGCCCGAGCACCGGCCTCGCGATCGAGGCGCTGGCGTTCGCGCTGCACACGCATCCCGACATCAAGGCGGTCGTGGTGGTGCCGAACCTGCAAAACCCGCTCGGCAGCGTGATGCCCGACGCGCACAAGGCGAGCCTCGTCGAACTGTGCGCGCGCGCCGGCATCGCGCTGATCGAGGACGATCCCTACCGCGAACTCGTCGATGCCGCGCCGCCGCCCCGCTCGCTGAAGGCGTGGGACACCGATGGCACCGTGATCCATTGCACATCGTTCAACAAGACGCTGGCGCCTGGCATGCGCGTCGGCTGGATCAACGGCGGCCGGTGGCATCCGCGCATCGGTATGCTGAAGTTCGCGCAGTCGCGCCACAACGAGCAGTTGTCGCAAGTCGTGCTCGCCGGGTTCCTGGAGACGAGCGCGTACGAGCGCCATTTGCGGCGTTTGCGCGAGAGCTTGCAACTGCGGCGCGAGCGGATGGCCGCGGCGGTGGCGGCATCGTTTCCCGACGGCACGCGGTTCACGCCGCCGCGCGGCGGGATGTTTTTCTGGATCGAATTGCCGCGTCACGTATCTTCGTCGGCTTTATTCGACGCCGCGCTTGCATGACGGTCTTCGCATCATGCCGGGCACGGTATTTTCGAACGCCGGGCGTTTCGATCACTTCATTCGGCTCAGCTGTTCGAGTGCGGATCTGGATCTGACCGACGAAGCGGTGCGCAGACTAGGGCGCCTCGCGGCACGGATGGCAGCCCATGCGTCAACGCGATAGCGGGTATCATTTCCCGCCGTACGCTCGACACGCGCCGTCGGCTACGAAATCTGATATCTGAGCCATGACCGATCCATCCACCTCATCCAGAACGGGCCATGCATCGTTGCCCGAAAGCCCCTTCATCGACCGTCTCGGCGCACAGTTGTTGTCGGCCGCCGACGGCGTCAGCGAAGTCGTGCTGCCGTTGCAACGCGATCATATGAACACGTGGGACGTCGCGCATGGCGGCGTCACGATGACGCTCGCCGACGTCGCGCTCGCGATGGCCGCGCGCAGTCTCGCCGGCGACGGCGTCGGCGTCGTCACCGTCGAGATGAAGGTCAACTTCATGCAGCCGGGACGCGGCGAGTTGCGCGCGACCGGCCGCGTGCTGCATCGCTCGACGACGATGGCCTATTGCGAAGGCGAGATCCGCGACAGCGAAGGCCACTTCGTCGCGAAAGCGCTCGGCACCTTCAAATACATGCGCCGCCTCGCGGTGGGCCGCGACGTCACGCGGCAGCGTCTGCGCAGCGACCCGGCGGCGAAGCCCGGTCCGAGCGACTGAGCACCCAACAACCCAAGGAGACGACCGCATGGCCCAGATCAATCGCCAATTGCTGCTGGCTTCGCGCCCCCAAGGCGAAGCCACGCCCGATAACTTCAAGCTCGTCGAAACGCCGCTCGCGCCGCTCGCCGAGGGCGAAGTACGGGTGCGCAACCACTATCTGTCGCTCGATCCGTATATGCGCGGACGCATGAACGACAGCAAGTCATACGCGGCGCCGCAGCCGCTGAACGAAGTGATGATCGGCGGCACGGTCGGCGAGGTCGTCGAGACGAGGAATCCGAAGTTCGCGGTCGGCGACAAGGTCGTCGCGATGTTCGGCTGGCAGGAGTACGGCACCTCCAATGGCACGGGCATGCAGAAGGTCGACGACACGCATGTGCCGCTGTCGGCGTATCTCGGGCCGGTCGGCATGCCGGGCGTCACCGCATGGTACGGGCTGAACCGCATCATCGCGCCGAAGGCCGGCGAGACGGTGGTCGTCAGCGCGGCAAGCGGCGCGGTGGGCAGCGTGGTCGGTCAGCTCGCGAAGGCGGCGGGCGCGCGCGCGGTCGGCATCGCGGGCGGCGCGGACAAGTGCCGCTATGTGGTCGAGACGCTCGGCTTCGACGCGTGCGTCGACTACAAGGCCGGTAACCTGTACCAGGACCTGAAGGCCGTCACGCCCAACGGTGTCGACGGCTGCTTCGAGAACGTCGGCGGCGACGGGCTCGACGCGACGCTCGCGCGCATGAACGCGTTCGGGCGCATCGCATTGTGCGGCTTCATCGCGGGCTATGACGGCCAGCCGCTGCCGCTCAAGCATCCGTCGCTGATGCTGACGCAGCGGCTGCTCGTGCAGGGCTTCATCGTCAGCGAACACATGGACGTGTGGCCCGAGGCGCTCAGGCAGCTCGGCACGCTCGTCGCGCAGAAGAAGCTGCAGTATCGCGAGACGATCGCGCAAGGGCTCGAAGCCGCGCCCGAGGCATTCATCGGCTTGCTGAAGGGCCGTAACTTCGGCAAGCAACTGGTCAAGCTGATCTGAGCGCGACGTCATCGTGCAACGGCAAGCCGCCACTCAACGAGGGAGTCACAGAATGTTCGAATTCGCGGGCAAGGTGGCGGTGATCACCGGCGCGGGCAGCGGCTTTGGCCGCGCGTTCGCGCACAAGGGCGCGGCGCTCGGCATGAAGCTCGTACTCGCGGACGTCAACGCCGACCAGCTCGCGCAAACCGTCGACGCCTTGCGCGGAACCGGCGCCGAGGCGATCGGCGTGCCGACCGACGTATCGAACGCCCGCGCAGGTCGAGGCGCTCGCGCAGGCGGCGCTCGCCGCGTTCGGCAAGGTCCACGTGCTGTTCAACAACGCGGGCGTCGGCACCGGCGGCTTCCTGTGGGAAAGCTCGGCGAACGACTGGTCGTGGGTGTTCGGCGTCAACGTGATGGGTGTCGCGCACGGCGTGCGCGCGTTCGCGCCGATCATGCTCGCGCAGAAGGAGCCCGCGCATATCGTCAATACGGCGTCGGTGGCGGGGCTGCTGGCGCCACCGGCAATGGGCATCTACAACGCGTCGAAGCATGCGGTGGTGGCGCTGACCGAGACGCTGTATCACGACCTGAAGCTCGCGCAGGCCGGCACGGGCGGCGAGGTCGGCTGTTCGCTGCTGTGTCCCGCCTTCGTGCCGACCGGCATCGCGGAGGCCGAGCGCGCGCGTCCCGACGAGTTGCGCAACGCGGACCGGCCGACGCGCTCGCAGATCGCGGCCGGCAAGCAGTTGCAGCGCGCGGTGCAGTCGGGCAAGCTCACCGCCGACGATGTCGCCGACATCGCGTTCGAGGCGATCGCCGCGCGGCGTTTCTATATCATCACGCATCCGGGCATCATGGCGACCGTGAAGCTGCGTCACGAGGATATCGAGCAGTTGCGCGAGCCGTCCGATCCGATGTCGCTGAAGCCCGAGGTGAAGAACGCGCAGTAGCGGCCGGCTGCGCGGCCGGTGCGCCGGCTTTTGTCAACCCTTGGCGCACTGCGCGCCGCCCGATGCGCGACGCGCACCACGTTGCCGAAACCATGCCGCTGAATCCCACGATCGAGCAGGTGCTCGACATGATCGCGCGGGCCAAACGCCCGCAGTATCACCAGATGAGCGCGCAAGCGGCGCGCGCGTCGTACGAGAAAAGCGCGCCGATCCTCGAGATCGCGAGCGCGCCGATGTTCTCCGTCGAAGATCTGCGCGTGCCGACGCGCGACGGCGCGACGATCCGCGCGCGCCTGTACTGTCCGGTCGAGCCGGGCTGGGCCGAGCCGCTGCCTGCCCTTGTGTACTACCACGGCGGCGGCTTCACGGTCGGCAGCGTCGATACGCACGATGCGCTGTGCCGGATGTTCGCGCGCGACGGCCAGTGCGCGGTGCTGTCGGTCGATTACCGGCTCGCGCCCGAGCACAAGTTTCCGACCGCTGTCGACGACGCCTTCGACGCCCTCAGTTGGCTACACGCGCACGCGGCCGAATTCGGCATCGACGGCACGCGGCTCGCGGTGGGCGGCGATAGCGCGGGCGGCACGCTCGCGACGGTTTGCGCGGTGCTCGCGCGCGACGCCGGCCTCGCGCTCGCGCTGCAATTGCTGATTTATCCGGGCACGACCGGCCATCAGCAGACCGACTCGCACTCGCGCCTCGCCGACGGCTTCCTGCTGTCGGGCGACACGATCCAGTGGTTCTTCGAGCACTACGTGCGAGATAGCGGCGATCGCGACGACTGGCGTTTCGCGCCGCTCGACGGCGAGCGCGGTGCGCCGGATTTTCGCGGCGTCGCGCCCGCGTGGATCGCGACCGCCGAATACGATCCGCTCAGCGACGAGGGCGATGCCTATGCGGAGAAACTCCGTGCGCTCGGCAATCCGGTCACGCTCAAACGCTACGCCGGCATGATCCACGAGTTCTTCAAGATGGGCGGCTTCGTGCCCGAAGTCGCGCAGGCGCATGCGGACGCCGCGGCGGCGTTGCGCGCGGCATTCGGCATCGGGTGAGGGCGGTGATCGCGAAGCGATGAGCGGCCGGCGGCGAATGCGCCGGCCAGGCGGTGCTCAAACGATCACGCCACGCTCATCCGGTCGCGCTCGACATTGAACGCGAAGCTGCGCTCGAAATCGCCGGGCCGCACGATCCGGTGCGAGCCGTTGTCGTCGCTGCGCTCGGCGACCGCGACGCCGATCACGTCGCCATAGGCGGCGACGCGCAGCGCGGTGGTGCTGCGCGTGCCATAGTCCGGCGATTCGATGAACGCCGCCGACAGCACGCGTTCGCGTTCGAGCGGAATACCGGTCGACGGCAATTCGTCGTCGCGCGCGAGCCGCGGATCGCGCATCAGATCGATCAGGCGTTCGAGCGGCGGCATCGGATCGCGCGCGAGCAGCGTGCCGAGCTCGCCGCGCTTTTTGACCAGCTTCGGCCACGCGGTATCGAGCACCGCGTTCGAGATGCCGTGCGTGCCCGGCGCGAGCAGCGCGGGACCGCTGTTTGCGTCGACGGCGCCGCGATTGCAGTACCACGCGAGCTCGCGACGCGTCCAGTCGCCCACCAGCAGATTGAAGCCGTTGTAGATGTCGCCTTTTTGCGCGACGTGCCGCAGATACGCGAGCGGCGTCTCGTGCGGATTGCCGTCGGCGTCGCGCGCGGCGCTCGTGAGCCAGTCGCTGACGAGCGTGCCGCGGGTCGGCGCATCGGCGCGCATTTCGCCCGGCGCGCGGTAATTGGTCAGCGCGGCGAAGCGGCCGTCGCGCGATAACCCGAGCCACGTGCCGCCGCCCACGAGGTCGCGGCCCCCCAGCACCTCCGGCGCGTCGCGCCACCAGCCGATCGGCTCGGCCGTGCGGCGGAAGAACTCGTCGCGATTCGCGGCGAGCGTGAACAGCGGACCATCGAGCGCATCAGGTCGCCAGTCGAAAACGATCAGGCACATCGGGGAGCATCTCCCGTTCAGAGCATGGGGCGGCCGCCTGATGCAGCGACGCAGGCGGCAAACGAAAGCGGCAAAAAACAGACGAGAATAAAGCAGTCAATAAAAAACGGCGCCCGATTGCGCCGCTTTTTACCCTCTCCAACGATCAGACTTCGGCGGGCAGCCCGTAAGGCAGCGTCAGGAAGCGCAGCGCGGGGCCGTCGGCCGCGCCGACATGTACGCTGCCGCTCTCGAGCGCCGTGAGCTTGATCTCGACCAGCAGATCGACGCCGCCGCCTTGCGCCGATGCCGCGTTGACGATCATCCCGCACGGCTGGCCCGGATCGTCCGAGTGGAACAGCTCGGTGCCGGGCCGCACCGTGTCCAGTTCGCCGGCGACGTTGGCGAGCGACGTGCGCCGCTTGATCGTGCCGCGATACTGGCTGCGCGCGACCACTTCCTGACCCGGATAGCAGCCCTTGCGGAAATTGACCGCGCCGAGCACGTCGAAGTTGACCATTTGCGGCACGAACTGCTCGACGACCGGCTGCGTGATGCGCGGCTCGCCCGCGCGGATGTCGAGCCAGTCCCACACGGCTGGCGACACGCGCTTTAGCCTGCCGTCGAGCGACGGCAGCAGCGCTTCGATCTGCGCTTTCGGGCCGATCCACAGATAGCGCAGCCGCTCCAACGCATCGGGCACGCGGATCAGCGTGCCCGCTGTGCCGTCGACCTGCACGTGCACACCGTCGGGCAGCGCGTCGAACACGCCGGACAGCGCGCCGCGCACGTCGCCCGCGAGGCCGACCACCGCGAGCTCGCCGCTCGCGTCGGCGAGCTTGGCCTTGGCGCGCAGCACGAACATCGACAACCGCTTTTGCACCGCGGCCTGCACGTCTTTGGATACCAGCAGGCGGATCGTATCGCCGCTGCGCCAGCTGAGGAACGACGCGAGCAGCCGGCCCTTGGCCGAGCAGTAGCCGGAGAGGCGCGCGTTCGCGGCGTCGAGATGCTGGACGTCGTTGGTCAACTGGGCGTGCAGGAAGCTCGCCGCGTCGTCGCCGGTCGTGTCGATCACGCCGAACTGCGGCAGCGGCATGTACGCGCCGTGCTCGAGCACGGCGGCGAATTCTTCGGCCGACGGGCGCGGCAGGATGGGCAGGGCGGCGGGCGCCGCCGCGGCGGGAGTGAGACCGGAAGCGTTACCTGAGGCGTTCACGAGCGGTGTGTTCATGGATTCCGGGAACAGTCAATTCTGACTTTGGCGAAGGCAAACAGTCATTATATTCAGTCCAGCCCTGTCGCGTTTCGCAAGTCCCTGGCGAATGAAGGCTTTCCGAGAGCCTGGCGCAGCAGGGGATTGGAGGTTATCACCCTCCGGCTGTGCCCATATTGTGACCATGTTGGGGTGTTCTGCCAGAGGGTCCGGCGCAAGATGGGCAGGCACCCGACGTGCTGGATCTGCTGTCCGCTGCCGCGGTCACAGACGAGCCGCCGCCGGGGTGGCTGCGGCGGGGCCACTGAGTAAGGCGGACGAGCCACTGTCATTCCGTGGGCGGCTTGGCCGGTGCCCAGTCCATCGGCTGCTCAGTCGTGATTTTCAGCCGTTCGCGCAATTCGGGATGCGCGATTGCCTGAATCAGAATCGCCATTCCTCCAAGCTTCCGAGCGTCTTCGTCTGTCACTGGCAACATTGAATTTTCCGGAGCATCCGGTGGGATAGTGATTGCCAGCGCTCGATCAATCGCCGCTTGCACGTGAACCCGTGAAACTGTGCACATCTTTAATTGCTGAGTATCGGCGTCATAAAAAATGACGCTAGCCCGATCCGGTTTAGTCATCTCAATATACCCTGCATGCCTGGAATTTATCGAATGCTCGCTGTGCGCAGAGCGCATAGGTACGTGGATCTTGATACATTGCTCGGGCCACCTGACACATGCTCCATGTCTGAATGGTAGTCCGCGAAACACTCAGCCTCATCCAACTCACTGACGCCACGCGCGGCCAGTTCCTGGACATCGCCGAACTGCGGATCCTCGGTGTACTCAAACGGCCGCGCATCGCCGAGCGGCGTCGATACTGGCGTAGCGATGGTTCCATCTGGCAAGACGTCGCCGGGGCGGGCGTACCAGATCGCGAGGCCATCGTCGGCGGCCAGTCGCGGCAGTTTGGGGCGCTCGAATGAGCGCGCGGCACGCACCAAGGGCAGCGCCCTCCGGAATAGCTGCGACGGCGTAACGGTTGGATAGTACGGCCGGGTCTGCTGTTGGACAGGCGCGCCGCGTCCGCGCGAGGCGCGCAGCTTCGGCGCGACTGCAATCACATCGCCACGCTCAAGGGCTGCCCGTAGCGCCTGGCCGAGTTGAGCCGGTGCCGCGCCGCTCGCATACGCGCCGCCCCGCACATTGCGCATGAACTCGACGAGCCGCGGTAGCTGGCGCGTGTCATGCGTAAGCTCCCATGCGCTTGCCGAGGCAATGAGCTTCCGGCCGGCTCGCGCTTCGTCGCTAAATGCGTTGCCGCGATATTCCTGCCGCGTGTGGAGCATGCAGCCCCAGTCGGTTCCGACTTTGAAGTCGATCGCCATGCGCCCCTCTGTAACGTCAAATCAGCCGGCATACCTATGGCCGGGACCCGATCATGCGTTCCGAAAGAATGAATTCCGATGCGAACCCTATTGTTGTTGTCGTACCGCCTTGGCGACCACAAGAATTTTCAGAGCGGAACGGCGCGTGGAGTCTCCCAATTGCCGCAGCTCGTGCTCGGGTCTTTCGCGGCGGCGTGTAGGTCGCCCCCGAACCATCGTTTGAAACTGTCAACAACGGCCAAAAGCGGCAGGAGCCGAAAAGGCGTTTGGTCGGGAATTGTCGAACCTTTGAAACTCTGACCTATGTTGTGACAGCGTACGCCTCGACTAGCATCAGACGGACGCCAGCGGAATTCATATTGTTGTTTCCGGCCGTGACCATCTGGTGCCCGCATCTATACAATACAGGTCGCAAAAGGCCGAAAGGGCTGCAAAACGGCACAGTCTCAATGTTGACCGACGCAAGACTTTCCCGTTAAAAATCAGTTCGTTGCCATCTAAACGCTAATTCTTTCCTGTCGTGTCCCTTCTGAAGAAATGTTTCGTCGCCGGCGCGCTCGTCGTTGTGCTGGCCGCGGCGGCCATCGCCGCTGGATACTACTGGGCCACCCGCCCGCTCGAATTGACCCCGGCGCAACTCGACGTCACCGTCAAGCCGCACAGCAGCCTGCGCAGCGTCGCGCTGCAGCTCAATCGCGGCGGCGTGCTGGTCGAGCCCGAGCTGTTCATCGCGATGACGCGGTTGCTCGGGCTGCAAAGCGAGCTGAAGTCCGGCAATTACGAGTTCAAGAGCGGCATCACGCCCTACGAGGTGCTGCAGAAAATCGCGCGCGGCGACGTCAACGAATATGTGGCGACGGTCATCGAAGGCTGGACCTTCAAACATATGCGCGCTGAACTCGACGCCAATCCCGCGCTGAAGCACGACACGCTCGGCATGAGCGACGCCGATCTGATGAGCGCAATCGGCGCGCCCGAGGCGTCGATCGGCAACGGCGAAGGGCTGTTTTTCCCGGATACCTACCTGTTCGACAAGGGCACCAGCGACCTCGACATCTATCGCCGCGCTTACCGTCTGATGCGCGTGCGTCTCGACGAGGCGTGGCTCGCGCGCGCGCCGAACCTGCCGTACAAGTCCCCGTACGACGCGCTGACGATGGCGTCGATCGTCGAAAAGGAAACCGGCAAGGCGTCCGACCGGGCGCTCGTCGCCGCGGTGTTCGCCAACCGTCTGCGCGCCGGCATGCCGCTACAGACCGACCCGACCGTGATCTACGGAATGGGCGACAGCTACGCCGGCCACATCAGGAAGAAAGACCTGCAGACCGACACTCCATACAATACCTACACGCGGATGGGCCTACCGCCGACGCCGATCTCGCTGCCGAGCGTCGCGTCGCTGCAGGCGGCGATGAACCCGGCGCAAAGCAACGCGCTGTACTTCGTGTCGCGCGGCGACGGCAGCAGCATCTTTTCTGACACCCTCGGCGAACACAACAAGGCCGTGGACAAATACATTCGAGGGCAATGATGGCGCGCGGCAAATTCATTACGTTTGAAGGCATCGACGGCGCGGGCAAGACTACCCATCTGGGCTGGTTCCGCGAACGGCTCGAGGCGAAGCTCGCGCCGAGCGGCCGCTCGGTCGTGATGACACGCGAGCCGGGCGGCACGCCGCTCGGTGAGCAGATCCGCGATATCGTGCTGCATCAGAAGATGGATCTCGAAACCGAGGCGCTGTTGATGTTCGCGCTGCGCCGTCAGCATCTGGCCGAGGTGATCGAGCCGGCGCTCGCGCGCGGCGATTGGGTGCTGTCCGACCGTTTTACCGATGCCACTTTCGCCTACCAGGGCGGCGGCCGCGGCTTGCCGCGCGACAAGCTGGAGACGCTCGAGCGCTGGGTGCAGGGCGGTTTCCAGCCGGATTTGACCGTGCTGTTCGATTTGCCGCCCGCCGTCGCCAACGAGCGGCGCAGCGCGGTGCGTAATCCGGATCGTTTCGAGAGCGAGTCGGCGGCGTTTTTCGAGCGCACGCGCGCCGAATACATGCGCCGCGCCGAAGAAGCGCCATATCGATTCGCTATCATCGACTCTTCGCAGAGCATCGTTCGAATTCAGAAGCAGCTTGAGGAGTTGATTGCAAGCCTCTGATTCGAAATAGATATAACCGCTTCTTATAATCTCGTGCGAAGTTCACTCGACATCTGAAGTAGCGCCTACAACCGATTGATTCAAAAAGACAAACGATGATCTATCCGTGGCAAGCCGATGACTGGAATCGCCTGCAGCAGCTGCACGGCCACTGGCCGCACGCATTGTTGCTGCACGGCCAGGCGGGCATCGGCAAGCTGCGTTTCGCGCAGCACCTCGCGCAGGGTCTGCTGTGCGAGGCGCCGCAACCGAACGGCGAGCCGTGCGGCGCGTGCGTGGCCTGCAACTGGTTCGCGCAGGGCAATCATCCCGACTACCGCATCGTCGTGCCGGAGGCACTCGCCGCCGAAGCCGGCCTCGCGAACGCCGCGAACGGCGCCGACGACAAGGCCGAAAAAGCCGATGGCGACGAAGGCAAGAAGACCCGCACGCCGAGCAAGGAAATCAAGATCGAACAGATCCGCGGTCTGCTCGACTTCGTCGGCATCGGTTCGCATCGCGGCGGCGCGCGCGTCGTCGTGCTGTATCCGGCCGAGGCGCTCAACGTCGCGGCCGCCAACGCGTTGCTGAAGACGCTGGAAGAGCCGCCCGCCGGCGTCGTGTTCCTGATGGTGTTCGGCGCGCCTCGACCGTTTGTTGCCGACCATCATTAGCCGCTGCCGTCAGTGGCCGATGAGCGTGCCCGCGCCGGACACCGCCGCGCAGTGGCTGGCTGCGCAAGGCGTCGCCGACGCCCGCGCGCTGCTCGCCGAAGCGGGTGGCGCGCCGCTCGCCGCGCTCGCGCTCGCCAGCGACGAAAACCGTCCGCTGCGCGACTGGACGCTCAAGCAGCTCGCGGCCGGCGCCGGGTGCGACGCATTCGCGTGTGGCGAGGCGCTGCAGAAGCTCCCAGTGCCGCTCGTGCTCGGCTGGCTGCAGCGCTGGATGTACGATCTGCTCGCGCAGCGCACCGCCGGCGCGCCGCGCTATTTCCCGCAGGCGTCGGCCGCGCTCACCCGCTGCGCCACCCAGGCCGACGCCAATGCATTCGCGCGTTTTCTGCGCACCGTCACGCGCCAGCGCGCGGTCGAGAACCATCCGTTGAACGCGCGGCTCGTGTTCGAGGAACTGTTCATCGGCTATCGCGCGCTGTTTGCGTGAGCCCGCAGCCGGACAGCCTGCCGTTTTTTTTCATTCAAGCCAACCCGCCATGAGCCTTTCCTACCGCGACGCCACGCTCGACGATCTGCCCGCGATCGTCGCCATCTACAATTCGACGATCCCGTCGCGCCAGGTCACCGCGGACCTCGAGCCGGTCAGCGTCGAGAGCCGGCATGGGTGGTTTCATGCGCACAGCCCGCAGAAGCGGCCGCTGTGGGTGCTCGAAGATCCGAAGCAGGCGGGCCGCGTGATCGCGTGGCTCAGCTTTTCCGATTTTTATGGCCGGCCGGCTTATCAGCGCACCGCCGAAGTCAGCATCTATCTCGACGAAAGCGCGCGCGGCCAGGGACTCGGCAAGCAACTGCTGGCGGCGTCGCTCGACGCGGCACCGGGTCTTGGCATCGATACGGTGCTCGGCTTCGTGTTCGGTCACAATGAAGCGAGCGTGCGGCTGTTCCGCGGCTTCGGCTTCGATGCATGGGGCACGTTACCGCGCGTCGCGGTGCTGGATGGCGTCGAGCGCGATCTGGTGATTCTTGGCAAGCGTCTTGCACACGCCGGTTAAGCGCGCTGCGCAAGCAGCGCCACCTGAGCTGTGCCAAGCGGCCCCGGCCACGCTATCGTCCAGCCGCAAGCCCCTTTTTTGCAGGACCTGACCATGTTTGTCGATTCACACTGCCACATCAACTTCGAAGGACTCGCGGACCGTCTGCCGCAAGTGCTCGAAAACATGCGCAGCCATTCGGTCTCGCACGCGTTGTGCGTGTCGGTGGATCTTGAAACGCTGCCGTCGGTGCTGGACATCGCCAGCCGCTATGACAACGTGTACGCGTCGGTCGGCGTGCATCCCGATCACGAGCACATGCGCGAGCCGAGCGTAGCCGAGCTGGTTGAACTGGCCGGGCACCCGAAGGTCGTCGCGATCGGCGAAACCGGGCTCGATTACTACCGCCTCGAAGGCCGCTCGATCGCCGACATGGAGTGGCAGCGCGAGCGCTTTCGCACGCACATCCGCGCCGCGCACGCGACCAGCAAGCCGTTGATCATCCACACCCGCTCGTCGTCGGAAGATACGTTGCGCATCATGGACGAGGAGCGCGCCGGCGTGCCGGGCGGCGTCATGCATTGCTTCACCGAACCGTGGGCCATCGCGGAGCAGGCGCTCGCGCAGAATTTTTACATCTCGCTGTCGGGCATCGTCACGTTCAAGAGCGCGACCGATGTGCAGGACGTCGCGCGCCGCGTGCCGCTCGACCGTCTGCTGATCGAAACCGACTCGCCGTACCTGGCGCCGGTGCCGTATCGCGGCAAACCGAATGAACCTGCGTACGTCAGTTATGTCGGACGCTTCATCGCGCAGCAACGCGAGATGCCGGACGAGGCGCTGGCCGCCGTCACCACGCAAAACTTCTTCAGACTGTTCGGACTCGCCGCGCCGGCCGGAATCTGAACCAAAAAGCTGCGTAACATCAAAGGGATAGGAAGATTTCCTAAAGTACCATATGAAAAATATTTCGACGTCGTCCGCTGATTTCCAACCGCTGTCCGCCGGGTCGGCCGCCCGGGCTTTCGCGCCGGCGCGCCGTCTCGCGTGCGCCGCCGCGCTCGCGTGCGCGGCGCTCGTCGCGGTGCCCGCGCATGCGGCGCCGATCGACTCGCTGATCAAGTCGGTCAAGTTCGACGACGTCGACGGCGTCAACAAGCTGCTCGCGAAGGGCATGGACCCGAACAGCGTCGACAATCAGGGCATCCCGCTGCTCGTGATCGCCGCGCGCGAGAAATCCGACAAGGTCGCGGCCGCGTTGCTGGCGAATCCAAAGACCGATATCGAGATTCAGGACAAGGCCGGCGAAAACGCGCTGATGATGGCGTCGCTGGTCGGCGACCTGAACTTCGTGAATCTGCTGATCGCGAAGGGCGCCGAGGTCAACAAGAAGGGCTGGGCGCCGCTGCACTACGCGGCCGCGAACGGCCACGACGACATCGTCAAGGTGCTGCTCGACCACTCGGCCTACGTCGACGCGGGCTCGCCGAACGGCACCACGCCGCTGATGATGGCCGCGCGCGGCGGCCACGTTTCCACCGTCAAGCTGCTGCTCGACAACGGCGCGGACCTGTCGGTGAAAAACCAGATCGGCATGACCGCGCTCGATTTCGCCAAGACATACAAGGAGCCGGACGTCGTCGAAGGGCTCACGGCGCGCATGCAGCAGACGCAGCAGCAGAAGCAATGACGTTTTGTCGGCAGGCGCCTCGCCATGCCGTGCCGCTTTGCAGCCGTTTTGTCCGAGCCGCGCGGCTGCCGGCCTGCTGCCGCCGCGTAAAACAGTGCAGAATGACGACTTCGGCGCGCCGCGTAGCGCGCCGTCCGGACGCGGCAGAAAGACCGCGTGAATAAACAACCCTGGAAAGGAACACCATGCTGCGGGCTTTGATTTTCGCCGGCGCGCTTGCCTTGCCGCTTTCGGCAGCCGCGTTTACGGGAGGCGACCTCAACAAGCTGTGCACCAAGACGGACGTGGCTTCGCGTAGCGCCTGCGCGGCCTACATCGAAGGCGCGGCCGACGGCATCTTCAACACGATCGACGCGATCGGCGGCACCACCGGTCCGCGCGTCGGCCAGTACTTCTGCCTGCCGCCGGATGCGCGCTCGGCGCAGTTGACCGACGCGGTGCGCAAGTACATCGCCGAGAACCCGAACGCCGCGGCCTACAACGCGAGCACGGCGATTTCGCTGGGTCTCGGCAAGGCGTTTCCCTGCAAGAGCGGCGGCTGATCGATAACCGCGGCGCATCGAAGAACCCGTTGTAACGCCCAGGCGCGGTCGTGCGCCCCGGATGTCAGTCGTCGCGCAGGCGCGCCGCCGCTCATCGAGCCCGGAGGAAGATGCCCGTTATGCCTACTATCGACGACTTCTACCGCGTGGCGGCCGCGCCGCTGCATACGTGGCTCGGCACGCTGATCGTGACGGCCGTCGTGGCGATCGTGGCGAGCGGCATTCACCGCATCGGCGCGCGCGTCGTGAAGCGTCTCGCGCGGCCGCACGCGCTGACGAGCGTCGTGCTGCGCTACATCGACAAGCCGTCGCTGTTCGCCCTCGTGATCCTCGTGTTCGCGTGGGTCGGGTCCGAGGCACCCGACACCCTCAACTTCATCGAACCGGTGCGCGACATCACCGGCATCGCGCTGATCGCCGCGCTGACGTGGCTGTCGGTGCGCTCGGCCGCGGCGATCGGCGAAGCGATCATCCGCGCCCATCCGCTCGATTCCGCCGATAACCTGCAGGCGCGCCGCATCCATACGCAGGCGCGCGTACTCGCGCGCTCGGTGATGATCGTGATCGTGATCATCGGTGTCGGCGGTGCGCTGATGACCCTGCCCAACGTGCGGCAGATCGGCGCGAGCCTGCTGGCGTCGGCGGGTGTCGCTGGTCTGGTCGCCGGTATCGCGGCGCGGCCGGTGCTCGGCAACCTGATCGCCGGTTTGCAGATCGCGCTGTCGCAACCGATCCGCCTCGACGACGTCGTCGTGATCCAGGACGAGTGGGGACGCATCGAGGAGATCACCGGCACGTACGTGTCGGTGCGGCTGTGGGACCAGCGCCGTCTGATCGTGCCGTTGCAATGGTTTATCGAAAATCCGTTCTCCAACTGGACCCGCAGCAGCTCGCAGATCATCGGCACCGTGTTCCTGTTCGTCGATTACCGGATGCCGCTCGCGCCGCTGCGCGAGGAGCTTGCGCGCATCGTCGAGAACGCGCCCGAGTGGGACCGTCGCGTGCAGGTGCTGCAGGTGACGGACTGCACCGAGCGCGCGATGCAGTTGCGCGCGCTCGTCAGCGCGCCCGATTCCGGCCTTGCGTGGGATCTGCGCTGCCGCGTGCGCGAAGGGCTGCTCGATTTCGTTCATCGGCATTACCCGGAATACCTGCCGCGGGCGCGTGCCGAGGTGTCGGCGGAGCTGGAGACCGGTGGTGCTGGCCCGAGCGACTGGCTGCCGCGCAGCCGGCAGGCGCCAGCCGGCAGCACCGCCGCGCATACCGAAGCCGATCCGGTGGCGAGCCGCGTCGGCCGCGCTGGCGCGGGCGAGGTCGCGCAGAAGGCGAAGGAACAGGCTTAGGCGGGCGTTGCGGATCGCGAATCGCGAGCGGCGTGCGGCGACCGCCCTCGGCAAGCCCGGCGATGCGCGGGCACGCCGATTGCTGCTAACGGGCGCGCCACGCCTGCTCAGGCGTCGCGGCGCATCGCAAGAATGACGGAGGACATGCACTATGGGCCGATTGATCGTCGTGTCGAATCGCGTCGCGACGCCGACGGAGACCAAGGGATCGGCGGGCGGACTCGCGGTCGGCGTATTCGGCGCGCTGAAGGATGCAGGCGGCGTCTGGTTCGGCTGGAGCGGCGACGTAGTCAGCGAAACGGTCGCCAACGCGGGGCCGATGCTCGAGCAGGACGGCGCGGTGACCTTCGCAACCGTCGGCCTCACGCGCAAGGACTACGACCAGTACTACCGCGGCTTCTCGAACGCGACGCTGTGGCCGGTATTCCACTACCGCAACGACCTCGCGCGCTACGAGCGCGAGGAGTACGCGGGCTACCGGCGCGTCAACGCATGGCTCGCTCACAAGCTGGTCAAGCTGCTCGAACCCGACGACATCATCTGGATTCACGACTACCATCTGATCCCGTTTGCCGAGGCGCTGCGCAGCGAGGGCGTGACGAACCGCATCGGTTTCTTCCTGCATATTCCGTTTCCCGCGCCGCAGATCCTGCTCAACATTCCGCCGCACGAGGAACTGGTGAAGTCGATGTCGTGCTACGACCTGCTCGGCTTCCAGACCGCCACCGACCAGCAGGCATTCCACGACTACGTGACGCGTCACGCGCGCGGCACGGTGAGCGCGGACGGCTTCGTCGAGGCGTTCGGGCGCAAGCTGCGCACCGGCGTCTACCGGATCGGCGTGTTCCCCGACGAAATCGCCGAGCAGGCCAAGCGCTACGAAAGCCGCCAGCACGTGCTCGATCTGAAGCAAAGTCTCGAGGGGCGCAAGCTGATCATGAGCGTCGACCGGCTCGACTATTCGAAGGGACTGGTCGAGCGCTTTCGCGCGTTCGAGTTGCTGCTCGAACGCTCGCCCGAATGGCGCGGCAACGTCACGCTCGTGCAGATCGCGCCGCCTACGCGCTCGGACGTCGCGACCTATCAGAAGATCCGCCAGGATCTCGAATACGAGGCAGGGCGCATCAACGGCCGCTACTCGGGGCTCGACTACACGCCGATCCGCTATCTGAACCAGCAGTACGACCGCTGGAAGCTGATGTCGCTATTTCGGGAGTCGCAGATCGGCTTCGTCACGCCGCTGCACGACGGCATGAACCTCGTCGCGAAGGAGTACGTGGCCGCGCAGAATCCCGACGATCCCGGCGTGCTCGTGCTGTCGATTTTCGCGGGCGCGGCCGCCGAGCTCTCTGGCGCGCTGCTCGTCAATCCGCACGATGCGATCGGCATGTGCGAGGCCTTGCAACGCGCGCTGCAAATGCCGCTCGACGCGCGCCAGCGGCGTCACGAGATCGACATGGCCGCACTGCGTAAGAACGATCTCGGCGTGTGGCGCGACAGCTTCCTCAGGGATTTGCGCAGCATGCCAGTGCGCGGGTCGGGCGAGGGCGGCGGCCACAAATGACGGCGCGGCGACGGCCCAAAGCCCGCGCAAACCCGGCGCGTGGCCGCGTGTCACCGGATGTAAGCCGCTTGTAACAACACCGGGCAATTGCAAGACCTGCGGCTTTTCGACCGATGCCAGGGAATAATTCCCCGTAGCGACGATGCATGCGACGCTTAGGGACCGCGTTAGGGACCGCGCGCATTGTTCCGACGTCATGGCGCTGTCATACTCGGCGTCGCCGACGGCATCGCGATTGCGCGCCAGCCGCCGGCTCACGGAGACACAATATGAAGATTGCGCAGATCGCCCCGCTGACCGAATCGGTGCCGCCGAAGCTCTACGGCGGCACGGAGCGCGTCGTGTCGTACATCACCGAAGCGCTGGTCGAGCAGGGCCACGACGTGACGCTGTTCGCGAGCGGCGACTCCGTCACGAGCGCGAAGCTCGAAGCGGTGTGGCCGCGCGCGCTGCGGCTCGATCCGGGCATTCGCGACCGCATCGCGCCGCATATGCTGTTGATGGAACTCGTGCGCCGCCAGGCCGAAGAGTTCGACGTGCTGCATTTCCACCTCGACTACTACTCGTTCTCGGTATTCAAGCGGCAGGACACGCCGTTCGTCACGACGATGCACGGCCGGCTCGATCTGCCCGAGCAGCAGCCGGTGTTCGACACGTTCAACACCGCGCCCGTGATCTCCATTTCGAACGCTCAGCGTCATCCGCTGCCGCAGGCGCGCTGGCTCACCACGGTCTATCACGGCCTGCCGGCGCAGCTCTATACGCCGCAACCGGTCGAGCAGAAGTACCTCGCGTTTCTCGGCCGGATTTCGCCGGAAAAGCGCGTCGATACGGCGATCCGCATCGCCGGCCGCTGCGGCATGCCGATCCGTATCGCCGCCAAGGTGGATGCGGCCGATCGCGAGTACTTCGAGCGCGATATCCGGCCGTTGCTCGACCTGCCGTACGTCGAGTACATCGGCGAGATTGCCGATCATCAGAAGGCCGAGTTTCTGTCGGGCGCGCATGCGCTGCTGTTTCCGATCGACTGGCCGGAGCCGTTCGGTCTCGTGATGATCGAAGCGATGGCTTGCGGCACGCCGGTGATCGCGTTCAACCGCGGCTCGGTGCCCGAAGTGCTCGAAGAGGGCGTGACCGGGTTCATCGTCGAGGACGAGATCGGCGCGGTGGCGGCCGTGAACCGGCTGCACAAGGTGTCGCGCGCGGGCGTGCGGCGGCGTTTCGAGGAGCGCTTCACGTCGCACCGGATGGCGCGTGAGTATGTGGAGGCCTATCAGTTGGTGATTCGCGCACAGAAGCGCTCGAGGTTCAAGGTGGTCGATTCGTCGGGCCGTTGACGCGGGATCGTTGGGACGTGTCGAAGCGAAGGACGGCGGTGCGCGATGCGCGGCGCCGTTTTTTTGCGCGCGAGTTTTTCCGTTCCCGAGCGTCGGCATCGGCATACATAACAAAAAGGCCGCGCGACGACCCGCACAGGGTCCACCGCGCGGCCTTCGCCGCGATGCGCGCAAGTGATCAGTGAAGCGCGCCGATGAGCGCGCTCAGATCTTCAGCCGCGTGACCTTCGTGCCTTGCAGCGAGACGTCGCCCATCAGGCCCGCGTTGGTCATCACGAAAACCTGCACCGGCGCGGTGGCCGTGGTCGTGTCGACGGCGCCGTTCGCGCCGATCTTCACGAGCGCAACCGATGCATCGACGCCGGCCGACCAGCCCTCCGCGTTGCGGAATTTGTCGAGCGAATCCTGCGTCATGAACAGGAAGATGATCGCCTTCGACTGCGCGCCCGCCTGCAGGCCGAACGAGCCCGACACGGTGCTGTAGTAGCCGACCGTCGCGCCGCCCACCCGCAATGCGCCTTCGCCATACTGGCCGCCGACGATCAAGCCCGCCTGCAGCACCGACGGGAACACCAGCACGCCGCGCGCCTTCGACACCAGCTCGCGCGAGCCCGGCACGGTCGTGAATAGTTTGGACAGCGTGCCATCGACGCTGGCGTCGATCGACTGTCGTTTCGAGGCGTCGACATGAGCATTTTCCGGCGTGTTGCCCGTCGTCGTGCAGCCGGCGAGTGCAAGGCCTCCGAAAGCAAGCGCAGCGGTCGTCTTCAACATGAAGTGTCGTCTTTGCATCGTTTTTCTCCGTCATGGATCCGGGGCGCAACCGTGGTGGTGTCGCCTGGTTGCCTTTGAGTTATAACACACGCTGGTGCAAAAGGCGCGCTGCGTGACAACGCGAAAAGCCTTATGGGACAAGGGTTTGAGCCTGATCGCAAGAGATCTTCCCAGTAAATTTGACCGGCCTTGCGCGCGACTTCCGAGCACGCGTCGCGCGACGATCCGAGGGGCGACGCTAAACAGCGCCCGAGGCGCGGCGATTGTGGGGACGCTTCGGCGTGGCCGCACGATGCGCCGGTTTTTACCGATTTTCGCGTCGCGCGGCGGCCCATCGACATGGCAATGAGAGTGTTGTTTCGGCGCAGCAAATTGCGGCGAAGTGTAAGCGGCGCGGCCGCCGCTCACCCGTGATTCGCCGGACTCTTGACCGCGGGCGGGCGCCGCAGCGCGCGGCGCACCATGCCGATGATCGCGCCGATCGCGAACAGCATAGCCGCCGGCACCATCCAATAGCCGACGAACGCGTGCCACAGATAGGCGAATAGCGTCGAGCGGCGCACGCTGTATTCGTTGATCGCGTCCTGCTGGCGCGGCGCGTTGGCGGCCAGCACGTCGGCCGGGCAGCCGGCCGCCTTGGCCTCGTCGGGCTTGCCATGGCAATGCGCGGACGCCCCGGCGGCGCGCTGCGCCTGGGTGAAATTCCAGGTGGTCAGCGCGCGGTCGAGATCGACCGCGTTGTACGACATTTCCTCGCGGATCTCGTTGACCGCGACGATCGCCACAGGCACGGCCCAGAATATGATGACCAGCAACCACCGCCTTAACCAGCGGTTTTTGTGCTTCGATACCATCCTTGCCTCCGATCGATGCTCAGTAGCACCAACGACAAGATGGCGGCCCGCATAGTTGTTTGGTTCTATATAAGTGAGGGTGGGCCGTCTCCGCAGCCATCATAGAAGAAAACGGCGCGTTGCGGCGGGTGGACGACGAAGCGGAGGGACTCGATCGGAGCGCCGCGTGGGCGCAACGAGGCGCCGGCGCCGCGTCGATCGGAGGGCGCCGGCGTGGGGGACGGCTACGCCTTTCGCTCAGTGGGCCGGCGCCGAGGAGGACAAGCAGGTCTTCATGAAGGCCTTGCGGTCGTCGCCTTTCTTGTCGGCCGCCTGCTTGTTGCACACCTTCATCTTGTCCTGCTGGCTCATCGGCGCGGCGGCGGCCGGCTTCGCGGAAAGACAGGTTTGCATGAACGCCTTGCGCTCGTCGCCTTTCTTGTCGCCGGCCTGCTTGTTGCAGTCGGCCATCTTGGTTTGCTGGCTGTTCTGCGCAAACGCCGGCGATACGAGTACCGCGCCCAACACCAGCGTAGCGATAGCGGATTGGATTTTCATGGGACACTCCATCGGTGGTGAAAACGTTTCTGATCGTTCATGCGCGCGGGCGACGACGGCATCCATGGGCCCATCGGCGCATCCATTATGGCAAATGCCGTCTGCCAGAACGGCTCAAAATGCATTCCGGTTGACAGCGGTCCGCGCTCGTTTTCCCTGAGCAGCGTGGCGCACCTGGCGCTGCGGCGTTTGAAACAATCGAATGAACGAGAGCGCGAATTTTGTCATGCAATGCAGATTGCTCGTGACGTTTATTTCAAGCTTATTGAAACGAAATTACGGTTCCCGCTATTTTGATCTATGGTTAACAGGCAATGAGAATTTTCTTATTGCTGCGAATGCAACCGAATAGAAAATAGGCATGAAATTCGGTAGTCGCCGTTATCCTCAACTGCGCTCCGGCGCATGCCGCTCCCTGCCAACCCTCAACCTCGCGAGGAGACTCACCATGCATTACCTGTTGATGTACGAGTTGGTACCCGACTATCTGGAGCGGCGCGGCGAGCACCGCGACGCGCATCTGAAACTCGCATGGGCCGCCGCCGAGCGCGGCGAACTGCTGCTGGCCGGCGCACTCGCGGAGCCGACGGACGGTGCGGTGCTGCTCTTCACCGGCGCGTCGCCTGCGGTGGCGGAGGCCTTTGCTACCGCCGATCCGTACGTACTCTCCGGACTGGTTACGCGTTGGCGCGTGCGCGAATGGACCACGGTCGTCGGTGAGCACGCATCGAAACCAGTGCGCCCGTAACGTCGTTCGAAGCGACTTCGTCGCTTCTGTCACGCCTCGAACTCCGCGCATGCGCGGCGGCCGCCTCCCGTTGCCTCCACGTCACCGCGCGGGCGCGTCGCAGTCCTTTCGCCGACGCTCGAAACCGATGTTCACATCAACCATCAAAGCGCATAGAAATGCATGCTGGATCGCTAATTACATTTCTAAAGCCCATTCCGTTCGGTCATGCGGTATTGTGCTTTGCAATAGACAGATCCGATGCCGGATAAGCAGTGGCTTCTGTTACGGCAATACGAGAATCGACGCAGCGAAACCGACAAGATTGTTTCTATCCGTAACACTTGTCTCAACTGTACTCATGCAAAGATTGGAATGGTATGCTTCGTGCACAAATTTTCCCACGCACGAGTGAGACCGCGTTTTGTGCTTCGTAATAGGGAAGAGCCGCACCACGTGTGGGCGGGCTGCTCCAGCGAGCCGAACGGACCAAACAAATTTGTGCAACCGAGGGCCGCACACGGGTCGTGAACGCTGAGAATCCGTGGCAGGCCCAACGCCGCGGCCAGGCCAGGCCGCGTGGAGAAAATCCAATGTTTTTCGATGAGCTAAACAACGACGAATGGGCGCTGCTCGCGCCGCTCGTCTCCGACGAACCGGCCGTCCGTCTGAACCGGCGCGGCCGGCCGCGCGCCGAACCGCGCATCGTGACGAATGCCGTGCTGTGGATCATGACCACCGGCGAGCCGTGGTCGAAGCTGCCGGGCCGCTATCCGTCCGGTCCCACCTGCCGCCGCCGCTTCGAAGAGTGGCAACTGAACGGCACACTGCTGGAGATGGTCCGTCTGCTGTCGCAGAGCGGGCGTACCTTCGCATACATTCCCCAACCGGCGCCGCCCGTTACGGCCAGACCCGCGGCACCGGTTGCGCAAACCCCGAGCCCGCGCGAAGACAATAATCTGCGCGGCGTGTCGTGGAAGAGTCCCGAGTCGTGGCAGGCGCCCGGCGTCGCGAGCGCGTTGAGCCAATGGCGTACGGCCGATCCGATCGGCGACATCACGCGGCAATTGTCGGGGCTTGCGCCGGCGAGCGCGGTGGCGACATCGGCGTTCGCGACGTCCGCAGTGGCGACGTCCGCGACGGCGGCGCAGATGCGCGTCGAACCGGCCGCATCCGTCGCGGTCGACGACCCGCGCCCGTCGCTGACGATGGGCCTCGCCCCGCGCGGCATGCAGGTCGCCGATTCGCGCGGTTATCTGATCTACGTGGTGGTCGAGGAAGTGCCGAATGCGATGTATCGCGGGTGGGCGGAGATCATCAGGGACGGCAAGCGCGTCGAGCGCTCTGGCCTCGTCGGCCCGCGCTTCGCGGATGCGCAGCACGCGCAGCAGTTCGCGCTCGACTGGGCGCGTCAGTGGATCGATCGCGAATGCGCGACCGACGCGGCGGCCACGACGATGGTCCACGCAACGGCCGCGCCCGCGTCGGCGAACCTTGCGCAGCGGTCCGCGGAGCGTTCGTTGTCAGGCCTGCGTCATGCGCCGGAACCGGCATCGGTCAATGGCATCGCGAATCACCCGGGCAATCACGGCGCGCCGTTGCACGGGCCGCTGAAGCCATCACTGAATGCATTGCGCGGGACGCTGCGCCGCTATCCGTCGGACACCGCGACCGCGGGCGGGGCAAGCACGCCCACGGTGACGACCGACAGCGGCACCGCGGAGCGCTTATCCGCAACCTACAAAGAACTCATCTCATACGTGGGATGAGCCCGGCGGTCCCCGCGGCCGCTTTGCGCCGCCGCAGGTTCCCGCTTCGTCATTGCGACCGCTCGCGCCTCATTGCCTTCCGTACGTATCGTCGAAGCGCACGATATCGTCTTCGCCGAGGTACGAACCCGACTGCACCTCGATCATTTCGAGCGGCATCTTGCCCGGGTTTTCGAGGCGATGCGTCACGCCGAGCGGAATATAGGCCGACTCGTTTTCGGACACGATAAAGCGCTCGTCGCCGCGCGTGACGAGCGCGGTGCCGCGCACGACGATCCAGTGCTCCGCGCGATGATGATGCATCTGCAGCGACAACCGCGCGCCCGGCTTCACGACGATCCGCTTGACCTGGAAGCGCTCGCCGGTGTCGACGGAATCGTAGTTGCCCCACGGCCGATGCACCTTGCGATGATTGGCCGCTTCGAGCCCGCCATCCTCGCGAATCCGGTTGACGATCTTCTTGACGTCCTGCACGCGTGATTTGTCGGCGACCAGAATCGCATCGGCGGTCTCGACGACGACGAGATTCTGCGTGCCGACGCAGGCAATCAGTCGTCCTTCGGAATGCGCGAAGGTGGAGTTCGCGCCTTCGAACATCACGCGGCCGCGGCTCACGTTGCGATCGGGGTCCTTCTCGCTGATGTCCCAGATCGCGTCCCACGAACCGACGTCGGACCAGCCGGCCGTAAGCGGCACGACCACGCCCGACGCGATGCTCTGATCGGCGCCGAGCTTTTCCATCACCGCGTAGTCGATCGAATTCGACGGCGAGCCGCTGAACGCATCGCGTTGCAGCCGGAAGAAGTCACCGTCCGCCGTGCTGCCCGCGAAGGCCGATTCGCATGCTGCGTAAATGGCCGGCTGAAAATGGCGGATCGCTTTGAGCCACGTCGATGCGCGCACGATGAAAATACCGCTGTTCCACCAGTATTCGCGTGATTCGACATAGCGCTGCGCGAGTTCCAGATGCGGCTTTTCGACGAAACGCTCGAGGCGATGCGCGACCGGGCGAGCCGCTGCTGCGGTCTGCGCATCGTCAGAACCGAGCGGCGCGCCGATGCGGATATAGCCGTAGCCGGTTTCGGCACGCGTCGGCACGATGCCCATGGTGACGATATGGCCAGCGGCCGCATGCTGTACGCCGGCGGCGAGCGCCGCGTGAAATCCTGCGCTATCGGTGACCGCGTGATCGGCGGGCATCACGACCATGATGCCGTCTTCATCCTGCGCGGCGACGGACAACGCGGCCACCGTCAACGCGGGCGCGGTGTCACGGCCCACGGGTTCGAGTATCAGCCGGCTCGGCTTGGCGCTCGTGCGCAATTGTTCGGCCGTCGTGAAGCGCTGTTCTTCATTGGCGACGACCACGAGCTGGCCGGCAAGCGGATAACCGGCTTCGAGCCCATCGAGACGGCGGGTCGTCGATTGCAGCAGCGACTCTTCGCCGAGCAGGCCGATCAACTGCTTCGGATGCTGCTCGCGCGACATCGGCCACAGCCGGGTGCCCGAGCCGCCCGCGAGAATCACGGGATGAACCTTGAGCTTGACGCTGGTTGCGGTTGAGGGCATGGGCGATTGGGCGGGGGTGGGCCGGGTGCCGGCAGGCGTGACCGGGGCCGGAGCTGTCATGGTGAACTCTCCTCGAGGCTGGATGAATGCGTCGAGTTTTATCACGAAGTCGCGAATCAATAAAAGCGCGTTAAATACAATTCCGATAAAAGGCGCGTCGCATTCATTCGAAATTCACCAAAAAATGTCTCGTCGCTTTATTTATAAATAAAAATTACCTGAAAAAAATCAGCAAGCATTTTTTTCGCTTAATGATGCGCAAGAATGACAGCACGAGTAGCGCCCGAGCTTCGCGCCAGAACTGTTGGCAAAGCGAAAGCTTCCATGTGAAAGCGCTGAGATGGGGTGCCCGGAACCTTCTGTCGGGCCGCATTGCGGCAACAATTGCCGCACAAAATGCATAAAAAATGCCGAAATTTTGACCGATACAATTTGAGATTTTTTGCGGTCTTGTCGTGGGAATTTTAATACCGCTTTATTGAGGTATGAACAAGGGTATTCACTCATTCGCATTTGGAATTTGCGGTCTGGCCATTCGGGCTCATTCAGTCCAATCGCGCCGCCAGGCAGATCGGAAATAAAAAGCCCTACGACGAAACCCGCATGCAACAGCCATTTCAACCAACCGACGGATCGCACTTGACTGACGAACAGAGGGGCGGCGCATGCTGAGCGTTCTAGCGAGAATCATCGACATCGCCATGGTCGCGCTCGCCGCGGTGCTGGCGGCGGGCGTGCACAGCGGCAGAGTGGTATGGCTTGACGATATGCAAAGCGTGTCGCTTGCGTTCGGCTGCCTGCTCGTGGTGGTGTTCTTCCCGCCGCTCGGCATCTATCAGTCGTGGCGTGGCAAGCCGCTCTACGATCTGCTGTCGCGCGTCACGGGCGGCTGGCTGATGGTCGAAGTGACCGGCGTGCTGATCAGCTTCAGCGTGCACCGCGCCGACAGCCTGTCGCGGCTGTGGCTCGTTTACTGGGCGCTCGCGTCGATCGTGCTGCTGGTCGTCACGAAGGTGATCGTCTATTCGATCCTGCGCGGGCTGCGCCGCGAGGGCTTCAATCAGCGCGCGGTCGCGATCGTCGGCGGCGCGCCGTACGGCCGCTTCCTGATCGAACAGATGCGCGGCCGTCCCGAAGCTGGCTTCAAGCCCGTCGTCGTGTTCGACGAGGACGGCACGATCAATCCCTACGAAGACCCTGACGCGGCGCACGCGGTCGCGGGCGTGCCGGTCGAGCGCGACTATCAGCGCATGATCGAACTGGTACGGCAGCGCGCGATCCGCGAGTTGTGGCTCGCGCTGCCGATCTCGAAGGAGAAGGCGATCCATCGCTTCGTGATGGATCTGCGCAACGACTTCGTGAACATCCGCTTCATCCCCGACGTCGGCAGCCTGACGCTGTTCAATCAGCCGATGGTCGAACTGCTCGGCGTGCCCGCGATCAATCTGGCCGCCTCGCCGATCACCGATCTGCGCGTGCTGCCCAAGCGCGTGTTCGACAGTGTGTTCGCGCTGGGCGCGCTGACCGCGCTCGCGCCGCTGATGCTCGCGATCGCGCTGATGGTGAAGCTCAGCTCGCCGGGGCCGGTGTTTTTCCGCCAGCGGCGCAAGGGCATCGACGGCCGCGAGTTCGAGATCTTCAAGTTCCGCTCGATGAAGGTCCACACGGAAGCGGCCGGCAAGATCACCCAGGCGACGCGGCGCGATCCGCGCATTACCGCGGTCGGCGCGTTCCTGCGCCGTACCAGCCTCGACGAACTGCCGCAGTTCATCAATGTGCTGCGCGGCGAGATGTCGGTGGTCGGTCCGCGTCCGCATGCGCTCGAGCACGACGACATCTACAAGGATCTGGTGAAGGGCTACATGCACCGCTACCGGATCAAGCCGGGCATTACCGGCTGGGCGCAGATCAACGGTTATCGCGGCGAAACCGATCGCATCGAAAAGATGATGGGTCGCGTAAAGCTCGATCTGTACTACATGCAGCACTGGACCTTCTGGCTCGACATCAAGATCGTCGTGCTGACGCTGTGGAAGGGCTTCGCGGGCAGCAACGCCTATTGAACGCGGGGCGCCGGGCCGCGCCGATGCCACGCATCGCGCGAGCGCATTCCTGAATCAACTTTTTGACCGAGGTGCAATCCATGAACCTGACGATCATCGGTAGCGGCTATGTCGGCCTCGTGACCGGCGCGTGTCTGGCCGACATCGGCCACGACGTGTTCTGTCTCGACGTCGACGCGCGCAAGATCGACGTGCTCAACAACGGCGGCGTGCCGATCCACGAGCCGGGGCTGCAGGAGATCATTGCGCGCAATCGCCGCGCCAAGCGCCTGACGTTCTCCACCGACGTCGAGGCCGCGGTCGCGCACGGCGACATCCAGTTCATCGCGGTCGGCACGCCGGCCGACGAAGACGGTTCCGCCGATCTGCAATACGTGCTCGCGGCCGCGCGCAACATCGGCCGCCATATGACCGGCTTCAAGGTGATCGTCGATAAATCGACGGTGCCGGTCGGCACCGCCTCGCGCGTGCGCGAAGTGGTGGCCGCCGAGCTGGCCGCGCGCGGCGTCGAGCCGATGTTCTCGGTCGTGTCGAATCCGGAGTTCCTGAAGGAGGGCGCGGCCGTCGAAGACTTCACGCGGCCCGATCGCATCGTGCTCGGCTGCGACGAGGACGTGCCCGGCGAAAAGGCGCGCGAACTGATGAAGCGCCTGTATGCGCCGTTCAACCGCAATCGCGAGCGCACACTGTATATGGACGTGCGTTCGGCCGAATTCACCAAGTACGCGGCCAACGCGATGCTCGCGACGCGCATCTCGTACATGAACGAGCTCGCGAATCTGGCCGATCGCGTCGGCGCGGATATCGAGGCGGTGCGCCGCGGCATCGGTTCCGATCCGCGCATCGGCTATGACTTCCTCTACGCGGGGTGCGGCTATGGCGGCTCCTGTTTTCCGAAGGACGTGCAGGCGCTGATCCGCACCGCGGCCGATCACAACGCGAACCTGCGCATTCTCGAAGCGGTGGAAGCGGTCAACGATGCGCAGAAGCAGATCCTCGCGCAGAAGATCGTCGCGCGTCTCGGCGAGGATCTGTCGGACCGCACGTTCGGCGTCTGGGGTCTCGCATTCAAGCCGAATACCGACGACATGCGCGCGGCGCCGAGCCGCGAGCTGATCGCCGGGCTGCTGGGCCGCGGCGCGCGCGTGAAGGCCTACGACCCGGTCTCGATCGACGAAGCGAAGCGCGTGCTCGCGCTCGATCTGAAGGACGTGCCGCAGCAGCATGCGCGACTTTCGTTCGTGAGTGAAGAGATGGAAGCGGCGAGCGGCGTCGATGCGCTCGTGATCCTGACCGAATGGAAGGTCTTCAAGAGTCCAGATTTCGATGCGCTGAAGCGCATCCTGAAGACGCCGCTGATCTTCGATGGCCGCAATCTGTACGAGCCGGACGTGCTGCTCGAACTCGGCATCGAGTATCACGCGATCGGCCGGCGGCATGCGTTGCGCAACGCGCCGGCGCGTGTCGGCGCGAAAGGTTCGATGCAGGCGGCGGACCTCGCCGCGACGGCTGCCTCCGGCCGCTGAGGCCACCGCGATCGCCGCGCGAGAGAGTCCGCCATGTTCGACAACGTTCTGATCGTGTGCCACGCCAACGTGTGCCGCTCGCCCGCCGCCGAGATGCTGTTCAAGGCGAGCCAGGCGCGCGCGCCGCGCTCGGGGGCCGCACCTATCGCGTTTCATTCGGCGGGCATTCGTGCGGTGAACGGCCACGGCATGGACCCGGTGATGCGGCGCCTGCTCGAAGAGCGCGGCGTCGCGGCCGGCGTTCACCACGCGCGGCGCCTCGAGCGATCGCTCGTGCGCGCGGCCGATCTCGTGCTGGTGACCGAGCGCGCGCAGGTGAGCGAGGTCGAAGCGCTCGATCCGTCCGCGCGCGGCAAGGTCTATCCGCTCGGCAAGTGGGAAGCCGATTCGGACGTCGCCGATCCGCACGGCGGCGCGGAAGACGAATACAGGGAGAGTCTCGTGCTCATCGAACATCTGGTCATGGGATGGCTGAAAAAAATATGCTGAAGAAACCCCGCATCGAAAACTCATTCGCGAGCTTGCGCACGAAGCTCGCCGCCTCACTTCTGCTGACGTCCTTTCTGTCGGCCTGCGCGACCGCACCGGGCAATTACCTCGACACGTCGCGGCTCAAGGACAACGATCATGCGCCGAGCGAAACCTATCCGGTCCATCTGATCGACGCGAACCTGATCATGGCGCAGGCGCAAGCCGCCGCCGCGAGAATCCAGCCGTTGCCGCCAGCGGCGCTGTCCGATCCGTCGCTGTACGTGTACCACCTCGCGCCGCAGGACATTCTCGGCATCACCGTGTGGGATCACCCCGAGCTGACCACGCCGCAGGGCAGTACCTTGTCCTCGGGCGGCAATACCACGCAGACGATCGCGGGTGCGTTGCAGCAGCCGTATACGGCCGCGCTGCCGGGCCAGGCCGATCCGTACGGCCAGACCATCGCCGCCGACGGCACGATCTTTTTCCCGTTCGTCGGCCGCATCCAGGCCGCGGGCAAGACCACGACCGAGCTGCGCGATCAGCTCGCCGCCCGCCTCGTGCCATATATCCGCAATCCGCAGGTCGACGTGCGCGTGCTGTCGTATCGCAGCCAGAAGGTGCAGGTCACGGGCGAAGTGAAGCAGCCGGGACCGCTCGCGGTCAGCGACGTGCCGCTGAAGCTGGTCGACGCGATCACGCGCTCGGGCGGCACGAACCCGGACGCCGACATCCAGCGCGTGCGACTCACGCGCAACCACAAGCTCTATGTGCTCAATGCCGATCGCATGCTCGATCAGGGCGATACCACCCAGGACGTGATGCTGCAGAACGGCGACGTGGTCAACGTGCCGGACCGCACCGACAGCCGCATCTTCGTGCTGGGCGAAGTGAAGACGCCGATCCAGGTGCCGATCGCGCGCGGCCGCATGACGATCGCCGACGCGCTCACGCAAGGGGGCGGCATCCTCAACACCGACGCCAATCCGCGCCAGATCTACGTGATGCGCGGCATGCGCGAGCATCCGACCACGCCCGAGGTGTTCCGCCTCGACATGACGCAGCCGGACTCGATCATGCTGTCCTCGCAGTTCCAGTTGCAGCCGCTCGACGTCGTGTACGTGGGCACCGCCGCGTCGACCACGTTCAACCGTGTGTTGCAGCAGGTGCTGCCGAGCGTGCAGACGCTGTTCTATCTGAAGCAGCTGACGCGCTGAACGTTTGGCCTGTAATGTCCCGCGCCGCTGTTGTCCGGGCGGTGCGGGACGTGCAACGAAAGCAGAAGTACCGCTGACGCGAAAGCCGAAGCCAACGACACGGGATGGAACAGTGAGCAACCAACTCTCTCCACACATGGCTGGTCCGATCAAGACCGAAGAAGAAGACGTCGTCCTCGGACAACTGGTGCAGGTGATCCTCGACGACATCTGGTGGCTGCTCGCGATCACCGCGATCATCGTCGCGATGGCGGTCGCATACTGCTACCTCGCCAAGCCGACTTATTCGGCCGACGCGCACGTGCGCGTCGAGCAGTCCGACAGCACGTCGCAGGCGCTCACGCAAACGCAGACCGGCGCCGCGATCACGAGCGGCTCGACGTCGCTGCCGACCGACGCCGAGATTGAAATCATCAAGAGCCGTGGCGTGGTCGCGCCGGTCGTGCAGCAGCTCAAGCTGAACTTCAGCGTTACGCCGAAGACGATCCCGCTGCTCGGCAGCATCGCCGCGCGCCTCGCGACGCCGGGCCAGCCCGCGCGCGCGTGGCTGGGGCTCACGTCCTACGCATGGGGCGGAGAAAAAGTCGACGTCGATTCGATCGACGTGACGCCGTCGCTCGAAGGCGAGAAGCTGCTGCTGCGCGTGATCGACGCGCAGCACTATGAACTGTTCGCGCCGAACGGCTCGCTGCTGCTGCGCGGCCAGGTCGGGCAGCAGGCGCAGGGCGGGGGCGTGACGATGGTCGTCAATACGCTGATCGCGCGCCCCGGGCAGGAGTTCACCGTCGTGCGCTCGAACGATCTCGATGCGATCACCGCGTTCCAGTCGGCGATCACGGTGCAGGAGCAGGGCAAGCAGACCGGCGTGATCCAGATCTCGCTGGAGGACAAGAGTCCCGAGCATGCGGCGCTCGTCGCCAATGCGCTCGCGCAGTCGTATCTGCGCGAGCACGTGTCGACCAAGCAGGCCGACGCGAGCAGGATGCTCGACTTCCTGAAGAGCGAGGAGCCGCGCCTGAAGGCCGATCTCGAACGCGCGGAGGCCGCGCTGACCGCTTATCAACGTCAGTCCGGCTCGATCAACGCGAGCGAAGAGGCGAAGGTCTACCTCGAAGGCAGCGTGCAATACGAGCAGCAGATCGCCGCGTTGCGTCTGCAGATGACGCAGCTCGCCGAGCGCTACGGCGACGACCATCCGACGCTCGTCGCCGCGCGTCAGCAGATGGCCGAATTGCAGGCGCAGCGCACCAAATACGCGGACCGCTTCCGCAATCTGCCGGCCACCGAAGTGAAGGCCGTGCAGTTGCAGCGCGACGCGAAGGTCGCCGAAGACATTTACGTGCTGCTGCTCAATCGTGTGCAGGAGCTGTCGGTGCAGAAGGCGGGCACCGGCGGCAACGTCCATATCGTCGACGCCGCGCTGCGCCCCGGCGCGCCGGTCAAGCCGAAGAAGATGCTGATCATCTCGGCGGCCGTGATTCTCGGGCTGATCGCGGGCACCGGTTTCGTGTTCCTGCGCCGCAATCTGTTCAAGGGCATCGACGACCCCGATCACGTCGAGCGCGCGTTCCATCTGCCGGTGTTCGGCCTCGTGCCGCAAAGCGCCGAGCAGGTGCAGCTCGAAAACAGCTATGCGCGGGGCGGCGAACGGCTGCGTCCGGTGCTTGCGAACGCGCGGCCGAAGGACGTGACGATCGAAAGTCTGCGCAGCCTGCGCACCGCGATGCAGTTCACGCTGATGGACGCGCGCAACCGCATCGTGATGCTGACGGGGCCGATGGCCGGCGTCGGCAAGAGCTTCCTCAGCGTGAACCTGGCGATGCTGCTCGCCCATTCGGGCAAGCGCGTGTTAATGATCGACGGCGACATGCGGCGCGGCACGCTCGAACGTTACGTGGGCGGCTTGCAGGAAAACGGCCTGTCCGAGCTGCTGAGCGGCCAGATCTCGCTGGAGGAGGCGATTCGCGGTTCGAGCATCGAAGGCCTGAGCTTCATTTCGTGCGGCCGCCGTCCGCCGAATCCGTCCGAGCTGCTGATGTCGCCGCGACTGCCGCAGTACCTCGACGGCCTCGCGAAGCGCTACGACGTGATCCTGATCGACACGCCGCCGGTGCTCGCGGTGACCGATGCGTCGATCATCGGCGCGTATGCGGGCTCGACGTTCTTCGTGATGCGCTCGGGCATGCACAGCGAGCTCGAGCTGGCCGATGCGCTGAAACGCCTGCGCTCGGCGGGCGTCCACGTGCAGGGTGGCATCTTCAACGGCATGCCGGCGCGCTCGCGGGTCGGCTACGACCGCGGCTACGCGGCGACTCAGGCATACCTGAGCACGTGACGCGGGCTCCGCACTCCAGCACCGACTTCTGCACGACAGGAACAGAGGAGATCACGATGAAACTGACGGTACTGGTACCGACTTATCGCCGCCCGGCCGATCTGGCGCGCTGCCTCGCGGCGCTCGAGCGGCAATCGCGCGCGCCCGACGAAGTGATCGTGGTCGCACGCGTCGACGACGACGCGACCCATGCGTGCCTGCGCGATCCGTCCACGGGCGGCCGCCTGCCGCTCGTGATCGCGCCGGTCGACATGCCCGGCCAGGTCGCGGCCCTGAATCGCGGGCTCGACGCCGCGAGCGGCGACGTGATCGCGATCACCGACGACGACGCCGCGCCGCGCCGCGACTGGGTCGAGCGCATCGCGGCCGCGTTCGACGCCGATGGGCGCCTCGGCGCGCTGGGCGGGCGCGACTGGGTGCACGAAAAAGGCCGCGTGCTCGACGGCGAGCGGCCGCTGGTCGGCAAGGTGACTGCGCACGGCAAGATCATCGGCAATCATCATCTGGGTGTCGGTGCGGCGCGCGAGGTCGACATCCTGAAGGGCGCCAACATGAGCTACCGGCGCGAAGCGGTGCGCACGATCCGCTTCGACGCGCGTCTGCGCGGCGCGGGCGCGCAGGTGCACAACGACATGGCGTTCAGCCTCGCGGTGAAAAACGCGGGCTGGAAGCTCGTGTACGACCCGCAGATCGCGGTCGATCATTTCCCGGCCGAGCGTTTCGACGACGACAAACGCGACGCGCAGACGATGGCCGCGCTGCGCAACGCCGCGTTCAACTTCCATCTGATCCTGCGCGACCAGTTGCCGCCGCTGCGCCGCGAAGCCGCGTGGTGGTGGTGGACGCTGGTGGGCACACGGCTTTATCCGGGCCTCACGCATGCGGCGCTCGCGCTGCTGTCGAAGCAGGCGCAGTTGAAGCTGTCGCGCTGGCGCGAGGTTCGCGCAGGCGCCCATGAGGCGCGGCGCGCGCTGTCGAAGAGCGGAGTGTCCGCATGAGTACGAAGGTTCACGTTCATCTCTTTTACGGCGCCGATCCGCGTTTTTATCGCAAGGGCGACGATATCGGCTGCCTGTACGGTTATCACCATGCGCAGTCCGAAGCATTCGCGCTGACTTATTCGCAAGACGCGCGCGAAAGCCGGCCCGTGCGGCTCGTACGGCGCGCGCTGAAGGCCGCGCTCGGCTTCGATTTCATCCACACGTGGCGCAATCGCGCGCAGATGCTGCGCTCGGACGTGATCTGGACGCATACCGAGCAGGAATGGCTGTCCGCCGCGCTGATGCTGCTGCTGTGCGGGCGCAAGGCGGGGCCGGGCGCGTCGCCGCTGCTGCTCGCGCAAAGCGTGTGGCTGCTCGACAAGTGGCCGTCGTACGGCATCGTGCGCAGCTGGTTGTATCGCAAGCTGTTGACGCGGGCGGATCGCTTGACCACACTCGCTAGCGAAAACGCCGGGTTGTGCCAACGCTATTTGCATCGCGACGCGACGCCGCTGCTGTACGGCCTGAACACGCGCGACTTCCCGGTCACCCCCCCGACGCAGTGGACGCCTCGCACGCCGCTGCGCATCGCGGCGATCGGCAACGATCGCGACCGCGACTGGGAGACGCTGATCAAGGCGGTCGGCAACGATCCGCGCTACACGGTGAAGCTCGCGACGCGGCGGCGCATTCCCGCGTCGCTGCGCGCGTCGAATGTCGAGATCGCGCTGTATTCCGGCATCAAAAAGCAGCACGAACTGTACGACTGGGCCGACGTGATCGTCGTGCCGCTGCGGCCGAACTCGCACGCGTCGGGTATCACGGTGATGCTCGAAGCGGCGGCGGTCGGCAAGCCGATGGTCGCGACCGACGTCGGCGCGCTGCGCGACTATTTTCCCGCCGACGAAGCGGCCTACGTGCCGCCGTTCAATCCGCAGGCACTGCGCGATGCGCTCGACCGGCTCGCCGCCGAGCCTGACGAGGCGCTGCGCCAGGCGCAGGCAGCCGCGGCCGGTCTGCTCGCGCGCGATCTGACCACCCAGCACTACGCGATGCAGCACGTGCGGATCACGCGCGAGATGCTGAGCGCGCGCGGGCAGGCGAGCGCGCACGCCGGCGCGGCCACGCACGCGCAGCCCGCCGCACCGGGGCGCGAATCGCGCGGAGGCCTATAAGCGATGTCGACGATTCCGCGCGCGAACCCGTTGCCGCCGACAGGCGCGGCCAACGCCGGCCCTGCAAAAGACGCCGCGAGCGGGCTGCTGTCAGGCGGCCCGCGAGAATGGCTGCCGCCGCTCCTGCTGTGGCTGATCGCCGCGGTGCTGATCGTCGCGCATCAGGGCACGGTGCTCACGCTGGCGTTCCCGGTGCTGGCGATCCTGACGGGTCTGTGGCTCTACTTCAAGAGCCCGGCGCGCTACATCGGCTTCATGTGGTGGCTGTGGTTCCTGAGCCCCGAAGTGCGGCGTCTCGCCGACTGGTCAAAGGGCGCGTTCACGCCGACGAGCCTGATCCAGGTCGCGCCGCTCGCCGTCACGATGATCAGCGGGCTGTCGCTGCTGCGCTACTACCGGCTGCTCGCGCAGCGCCGAGGCTTGCCGGTGCTGCTGATCCTGCTCGGCCTGATCTACGCGTTCCTGATCGGCGTGATGTCGAGCGGCCCGCTCGCGGCCACCTACGACCTCGCAAATTGGCTCTACCCGATCCTGATCGGCTTTCACATCATGGCGCACACGCGCCAGTATCCGCAGTATCGCGACACGATCATCAACACGTTCATCTGGGGGATGCTGGTGATGGGCGGCTACGGCCTGATCCAGTTTTTCATCATGCCGCCGTGGGACGCGCTGTGGATGCTCGGCTCGCAGATGAACTCGCAGGGCGACCCGGTGCCGCTGGGCGTACGCGTGTTCAGCACGATGAACTCGTCGGGCCCGTTCGCGTTCGCGATGATGGGCGCAATGGTGTTCGTGATGGCCGCGCAGCATCGCGTGCGCTGGATCGCCGCCGCGCTCGGCTTCTTCTCGTTCGCGCTGAGCCTCGTGCGCTCGACGTGGGGAGGCTGGGTCATCGCGCTCCTGATCCAGCTCGTGAAGTCGAACAACAAGGTGCGCGTGCGCATCGTCGCGAGCGCGGTACTGCTCGCCGGCTTGTGCGTGCCGCTGCTGGCGGTCGGCCCGGTGGCCGAGCGGATGCAGGCGCGGCTAAACACGATCGTCAATCTGCACGACGACCAGAGCTACGCGGCGCGAAACGAGTTCTACGCGACCTTCGCGAAGACCGCGTTTACCGACGTCTCGGGCGAGGGCATGGGCGCGACCGGCACCTCGACGAAACTGTCCAACGACGGCGGCCAGCTCGGCCAGTACGGCAACTTCGACAGCGGCGTGATGAACATTCCGTTCGTGCTCGGCTGGCCCGGCACCTTGCTGTACATGTCCGGCATCGTGTGGCTGCTGACGCGCGCGGTGCTCGGCTCGTTCAGGCTGCGCGACGACAAGTTCGTCTCCGCGTGCCTGAGCCTGTGTCTTGCGACCTTCGCGATGCTCGTGTTCACGAACTCGCTGGTCGGCACCGGCGGCCTGCTGCTTTTCATGGGCGCTTTTTCGATTCTTTCCGCGGTTCACCACGAAAAAATGAACCGCGCACGCACGCTATTTCTCCACGGAGGCACGGATTGAGAGTCGCCATTGTCACGCACGTAGTGCGCCATAACGACGGCCAGGGGCGCGTCAACCACGAGATCGCGCGCGCGGCGCTCGACGAGAACATCCGCGTGACGCTGGTCGCGTCGCACGTGGCGCCGGAGCTGCTCGCGCATCCTAACGTGCGCTGGGCGCCGGTGAAGATCGGCCGCTGGTGGCCCACCAGTCTGCTGCGCCAGCAGGTGTTCGCGGCGAAGAGCGCACTGTGGCTGCGCGCGCATCGCCGCGACTACGACGTGCTGCACGTGAACGGCTTCATCACCTGGATGCGCGCCGACGTCAATACCTCGCATTTCGTGCATAGCGGCTGGTTCGCGAGCAAGTACTACCCGTTCGGTCTCACGAAGGGCGTGTGGTCCGCGTACCAGTCGGTCTATACGCGCTGCAACGCGTTGCTCGAGCGCTGGGCGTACCGGCGCTCGAAGGTGATCACCGCGGTGTCGCAGAAGGTCGCCGACGAAATCCGCGCGATCGGTCTCACGCCGCGCAACCGCGTGGACGTCATCTACAACGGCGTCGACACGCAGGGCTTCGCGGCGGCGAGCGGCGATCGTGCAAAGTTCGGGTTACCAGACGATGTGTTCCTGCTGCTGTTCGTCGGCGACCTGCGCACGCCGCGCAAGAATCTCGGCACCGTGCTCGCCGCGTTGAAGCATCTGCCCGAGCATGTGCAGATCGCGGTGGCCGGCTTTCTGCCGGGCAGCCCGTATCCGGACGAGGCGAAGGCGCTCGGCATCGCGCATCGCGTGCATTTTCTCGGGCTCGTGAAGGAAATGCCGGTGCTGATGCATTCGGTCGACGCGTTCGTGTTCCCGTCGCGCTACGAAGCGATGAGTCTGTCGCTGCTCGAAGCGATGGCGGCGGGGCTGCCCGTCGTGACCGCGCGCACCGCCGGCGGCGCCGAGATCATCACGCCCGAGTGCGGCATCGTGCTGGACGATCCCGACGACCCGCAAGCGCTCGCTCGCGCCGTCGCGCAACTCGCCGGCGACGACGGCGCGCGCCACGCGATGGGCAAAGCCGCGAGCGAACTCGCGACCGGCTTCGGCTGGGCGCGCATGGCCGCGCAATACATCGCGCTGTACCGGCAGTTGGCCGGCCAGCAGGAAAACCGCCGGCGCAGCCAGACGGAAGCGACGGTCGTCGCGCAGAACGATGCGCTGACGCTGAACCATCTCGCCGGACAGAAGAGCGTGGAATGACCGCGCGAAGCGCGCCATCCACGTCTACACATAGCAACTCACCGCAAGCAACACACAGGGGCACACCATCATGACGACTGGCTCAATCAAATCACTGCAGATCGGGATGCACTGGTTTCCCGAACGCGCGGGCGGCCTCGACCGCATGTACTACTCGCTGGTCGGCGCGCTGCCGGGCGCGGGCGTCGCGGTGCGCGGCGTCGTCGCCGGCTCGCCGAAAGTCGCGGCCGATACCGGTGGCGCGATCAACGGCTTCGGCCCCGCCGCGCAATCGCTGCCGCTGCGGCTAATGGCGGCACGCCGCGCGCTACGCCACGAAATCCGCACGTCGCGGCCCGATGTGATTTCGTCGCACTTCGCGCTCTATACGTTTCCGGGGCTCGACGTGACGCGCGGCATTCCGCAGGTGTCGCATTTTCAGGGACCGTGGGCCGACGAGAGCCACGTCGAAGGCGCCGATTCGTTCGGCCAGCGCGCGAAGCGTTATCTGGAGCAGTCGGTATACGCGCGTTCGTCGCGGTTGATCGTCCTGTCCGACGCGTTCGGCAAGATTCTCACGACGCGCTACGGCATCTCGCCGGAGCGCGTGCGCGTGGTGCCGGGCTGCGTCGATGTCGAGCAGTTCAATCTGCCGATCACGCAGGCCGAGGCGCGTCTGCGTCTGCAATTGCCGCAGGACCGACCGATCGTGCTGGCGGTGCGACGGCTGGTGCGGCGCATGGGTCTCGAAGATCTGATCGATGCGGTGAAGCTGCTCAAACGCAGCGCGCCCGACGTGCTGCTGCTGATCGCGGGCAAGGGTCGGCTCGAAGGTGAGCTAGAGGCGCGCATCGCCGACGCGGGGCTCGAACACAACGTGAAGCTGCTCGGCTTCGTGCCCGATCAGCATCTGGCGGCGCTGTATCGCGCGGCCAACATCAGCGTCGTGCCGACCGTCGCGCTGGAAGGCTTCGGGCTCATCACGGTCGAATCGCTTGCGTCGGGCACGCCGGTGCTGGTGACGCCGGTCGGCGGATTGCCCGAGGCGGTGGCGGGATTGTCGCCCGATCTGGTGTTGCCGGAGACCGGCGCAGCTGCGATCGCCGCGGGTCTCGCCGGCGCGCTGAACGGTACGCTGAAGTTGCCCGATGCGGATGCATGCCGCCGCTATGCGCGCGAACGCTTCGATAACGCGGTGATCGCGAAGCGGGTCGCGGCGGTGTATGCCGAAGCGATTGCGGGGAGCGTGCTGCATTGAAGCGCAGCGGCGGCGGTTCAATCGAATGAAAAAAGGGGCGAGGCTCGGATCGCGGCGTTCGGGCCTCGCGTTCATGTCGCCGCAAGACCGGCAAAAAAAATAGGCTGCAAATAACGGCACTTTTCTGTTGAACTTGAGCCCGGATCAGCCCTTGGCCGCGATTTTCCGACCTTATTTTTCAAATCCCTGAAATGTGGCGCCCGGCGTCGACTTCGTCACGTTTACGTCACACATCCGCGACGATAATCCCCGCGCCCGAAAGTACAAAAACACACGGGCGTCCCGCCAGAAAGCGGGGACCTTGTATTTTCAGATCTCGGGGATTTTCAGATGACCATCCGCCACCGCATCACGCTTCTCGTCATTCTGATGCTTGTCGCGCTATCCGCCATTGGCGGATACGCCGTGCTTCAGACCCGCAACAGCGCCGCCAACGTCAGGCAGGTCACCCAGGGCGTCGTGCCGAGCGCGCTCGCGTCGGCAGACCTCGTATCGCAAGTCAAGGACGTGCAGCTCGCGATGATGACGCTCGTCTATGCGCCTGACGCGAACATGGTCTCGCAGGCTCAAGACCTGCTGAAGAGCAAGGAAGCGTCGTTGCAGGCGGCGCTCGACGTGCAGGCGAAGGCCGCGCAAGGTCAGGCCCAAACCGGGCTCGTGAGCCAGGCGCGCGACAGCCTCGCGAATTATTTCAACGCGGTCAACGACACCGCGAAGATGAAGGCCGACGGCAAGAACGAACTGGCGCAAGCCTATCTGTTCGCGAACGTCGCGCAATACCGCGATGAACTCGAAGGCATCGTCGAGACGCTGCGAATCGAAAAGAACCGCCAGAAAGACGCCGCGATCGACGAACTGAACAGCGCGCTCGCCACCACGACGACGGCGATCGGCGCCGCGACCGGCGCGGCCATCGTCGTGCTGTTGCTGATCAGCGCGCTGCTGTATCGCCAGATCACCCGGCCGCTGAGCCGCATGCAGGTGGAGATGAGCGAGATCGCGGCGAGCCAGGACTTCACGCGCCGCGTGCCGGTCGGACGCATGGACGAGATCGGTCATTCGATCGTCGCGTTCAACGGCATGATCGAGAAGATCCAGCAAAGCTCGCTGCAACTGAAGCAGAAGACCGCCGATATCCAGGCGATGCTGCAAAACATGCAGCAGGGGATTCTGACGGTGGTCGAAGGCGTGGTCGTGCATCCGGAGTACTCCGCCTATCTCGAGGCCATCTTCGAGACGCGCGAGATTGCGGGCCGTCCGTTGCTCGATCTCGTGTTCGGCGGCACCGATATCAACAGCGATGCGCTCTCGCAGATCGAAGCGGCGCTGCAGGCATGCATCGGTGAAGACAGCATGAACTTCGAGTTCAATCAGCACCTGCTCGTCAACGAGATCGCCAAGCCGATGGCCGATGGCCGCGTGAAGACGCTCGACCTGAGCTGGTCGGCGATCACCGACGAACACGACGTCGTGCTGCGTTTGATGCTGTGCGTGCGCGACGTGACCGAACTGCGCGCGCTCGCCGCCGAGGCCGGCGAACAGAAGCGCCGGCTGGAAATGATCGGCGAGATTCTCGCGGTGAGTCAGGAGAAGTTCCATCACTTCGTCGAAAGCGCGACGGGCTTCATCAGCGAGAACGAACGGATCATCCGTCAGCATCACGAGCCGAGTCACGAAGCCGTCGCCGAGCTGTTCCGCAACATGCACACCGTCAAGGGCAATGCGCGCACGTACAGCCTTCAGCATCTGACCGGCATCGTCCATGAAACCGAACAGCGCTACGACGCATTGCGCCGCGCTGACAGCAGCGAAGCGTGGGACCAGCAGCTTCTGATCGAGGATCTGCAGCGCGTAAAGGCCGCGCTCGAAACCTACGCGACGATCAACGAAGTGAGCCTCGGCCGCAAGGGGCCGGGCCAGAGCGGCGCGGTGGATCGCTACCTGATGGTCGATCGCGAGTCGATCCAGAAGCAGCTGGATCTGCTCGACAGCGCCGATCCGGCCGACCGGGACGCGCTCGTGTCGATGCGCGAATCGTTGCAGCGGGAACTGCGTCTGTTGGGCACCGAATCGATCTACGAAGCGCTCGCGGGCGTGCTCGACTCGCTGCCGTCTCTGGCGGCCGAACTCGGCAAGGAGGCGCCGGTCGTCAGCATCGACAACAACGGCTACCGCGTGCGCAGCGAGGTCAGCCATACGCTGCGCAATGTGTTCACGCACCTGCTGCGCAACTCGGTCGACCATGGCATCGAGCCTGCCGCCGAGCGTGTCGCGAACGGCAAGGACCCGGCCGGCGTCATCGAACTGGAAGTGGGCGTCGACCATCACGCGTTGCAGATCACCATCAGCGACGACGGCCGCGGTCTCGCGCTCGCGAAAATCCGTGGGGCCGCGATCGAACGCGGCTGGATCGACGCCGATGCCGTGCTCAGCGACGAAGCGATTGCCGAGATGATTTTCCGTTCCGGCTTCTCGACCGCGCAGACCGTCAGCGAGATTTCGGGCCGCGGCGTCGGCATGGATGCCGTGCGCGATTTCGTGCGGCGCGAGCATGGCCGCATCGAATTGCGTTTCACCGACGATCGTCGCGGCGCGGACTATCGCCGCTTTCAGACCGTCGTGTCGTTCCCCGAGGACTGGGCGGTGGACAGTCTCGACGCGTCCGCCGATGCAGCGCGCGAGCGTGACGCGGATGCGGTAGCAGGCTGACGGCCTGATGGATTGATCGAAGCGATGGGAGCAGGTTGTGCTTGAAAGTTATCTTTTGGCCGCAGGCGTTGGCGGTATTCTCTGCGCACTCGCGACGGGAATTTTTTATCGTCGGAAGCTTCGCGCGGGTGCGCAGGCGCAGCGTGTCGACGCGCTCGCGCGGCAGGCCCTCGAGCAGCAACTCGACGCGGCGGTCCGGCTCGGCGAGCAGGCCGACAGCGAGCGCGCCGCACTGGAGTCGATGCTCGCCGATCTGCGCGCGCAAGCCGGGCAGTGCGCGCACGATCGCGAAGCGTTGCAGGCGTCGCTCGACGCCGCGAGTTCGCGAAGCGACGAATGGCTGCAGCATGCGACGCGGATCGCGCACGAGGCGGGCCGTTTGAAGACGCTGACCATCACGTTCGAGCGTTGGCACGAGCAGATGATTTCGCTGATGTCGCAGAACCGCGACATGCACAAGAAGAACCAGGAGCTGTCGGCGATCGTGCAGCACGTGCTGATCGTTTCGCTGAATGCGTCGATCGAAGCGGCGCGCGCCGGCAGCGCGGGTCGCGGCTTTTCGATCGTCGCGGGCGAAGTGCGCTCGCTGGCGTCGCGCTCGCAGGAGTTGTCGAAGAGCTATCGCGAGAGCCTGCATCGCAACGACCTGACGACGGCGGCGACGTTCCAGGACATCCAGGCCGGCGGCAAGATGATCACGGCGTCGCTCGGCGGCGTCGAAGTGCTGGCGACCCAGTTCCAATCCCGGCTCGAGCAGGCCGCAGCGTGATTACCGATCAGGCGAAGCAAAGCATCGCGGACATCTTCTGTCACGCGGCGCGCGCGAGATTGCCCGCGACGCCGGGCGATTCGTGCGAGATCACGGCGGTGCCGAGGTGGGATCGCGATCATCCGGCCGGACCTTGCGCGATGGCGTTGACGATCTCGTCGATCGGCTTTCGTCTGCTGTTCGTGCTGCATTTCGGCAAGGACGACGCGACGCACGCCTACTACGCCAGCGGCGACACGACGCGTTCGCTGTCGGAAACGCTGATGGAACTCGGCAACCTGTGCTGCGGCTACATGAACCAGCAACTGGTCAATCATTTTCCCGATCTTGGCATGTCGACGCCGTATGAATTGAACAGCGCCTGTGTCGAGTATCTCGACGAGTTGCGGCCCGATCACGTGTGGGCGTACGAGCTGACGATCGGCGGTGCGGCCCGGCTGGGTGTCACGTTATGTCTATGCGCGCAGGCGCCCCTCGATTTCAAGGCTGAATTCGCCACGGCCGACGAGGCCGAAGGCGAGCTCGAACTTTTCTAGCCCCTCAACACTGCATTCGCAGACTGAAACACGATGAATACCAGCAAGCCCGTCAGCAAGGTGCTCGTGCTCGACGACTGTCCGGCACACGCGCAAGCGCTGAAGCTCTTTTTCGACGAACACAACCTGATCGCACTGAAGGTGCGCGACAGCAACCGCCTCGGCTCGGTACTGGCCACCAATATCGATCTCGGCGGCGTTCTGCTGGCGGATAACTACGGCGGATCGGTCGAGCAGGCGGCGACGAGCGCCGCGCGCATCAATGCCTTGCGCCCCGAACTGCCGGTGATCCTGCGTTCGAGCGGCCACGCGCCGCTCGAACGGCTTCCGAAGCCGTTGACGAACGCGGCATGCGCGCATTTCAATGCCGCCGATCTGACGGCGCTGCGTGAAGCCGTCGATCGATACATCTTCAGCCTCGACTTCCCGAACGCGCTCGTGCGCGGTATCGCGGAGATCACGCAAGCGCGGCTCGCCACGTTGTTCGACGGCGTCACGGTGCAACGCGACACGCCCAGTATCGTGCGCGATCGAATCATCTTCGGCGAGGTCTTCAGCCTGATTCCGCTCGAAGGCAGTTGGTGTCGCGGCTATATGTTGATGCAGGCCGAAGAGGAGCCGCTGCTCGGCATGATCGATCGCGATCGCGCGGCACGCGAGCCCGGCATGGGCGCGGGGCAACCGGGCTTTCGCGATCTGAACGACGTGCTCGGCGAATTGACCAATCTGATCTGGGGGGCATTCAAGGACCGCTTCCTCGGTCAGCAGAACGCTCGCGATGCAAGTCAGGTGCAGGTGCCACTGCTGGTCAATCACAAGCATCGCTACATCTCGTTCGGCTCGGACAATCCGCAGTTGCGGTTTCAATATCGATTGAGCGACGCCGCGAGCGGACAGTCGGTATCGATCGACCAGCGCTTCGTTTTCAACCTGAGCTGGTCACCCGAAGATTTTTCTGAAAACGCGGTGGATGTCGACGATCTCGTCGAGTCCGGCGAACTCGATCTGTTTTGATACGACGCGTCGGTGACGCAAGGGAATGGTTATGGCAAAGATTCTGGTGGTGGACGATTCGAGCACGGTACGCGATGAAGTCGCGGGTTTTCTGGCGAAAAACGGTCTCGACGTCGCGACGGCCATCGACGGCAAGGATGGCCTTGCGAAGCTGAAAACGGATTCGAATATCCGCCTGATCGTCAGCGACGTGAACATGCCGAACATGGACGGCCTGACGATGGTCGAAAAAATCCGCGGCGAACTCGCGAACAAGACCGTCAACGTGATCATGCTGACGACCGAAAGCAGCCCCGCGATGAAGGAGCGCGGCAAGGCCGCCGGCGTGAAGGGCTGGATCGTCAAGCCGTTCAAGGGCGATGCGGTGCTGGAGACGTTCCGGAAACTGGCGGGTTGACGGGGCAGTGTGCGGCGAGCGCCGCCGCACACGGATGCCGGGTTAGAACGTCTCGTGGTGCTCGTTGCGCGCGATGTCCGCCTGCACCATCATCTGGCAAAGCTGTTCGAGCGAGGTTTGCGGTTGCCAGCCGAGCGTGTCGCGCGCCTTGTCCGCGCAGCCGATCAGCAGGTCCACTTCGGCCGGCCGATAGAACTTCGGATTGACGCGCACAAGCGTCTTGCCGGTCGCGACGTCGATGCCGGTCTCGCGCTCGTCCTTGCCCGCCCATTCCAGCTGATAGCCGGCCGCCGTAAACGCCATGCGCACGAAATCGCGAACGGTTTCGGTGCGGCCGGTCGCGAGCACGAAGGTGTCGGGCGCGTCGGCCTGCAGCATGCGCCACATGCCCTCGACGTATTCGAGTGCGAAACCCCAGTCGCGCTGCGCGCTCAGGTTGCCGAGTTCGAGCACGTCCTGCTTGCCGAGCTTGATCTTCGCGACCGTGTCCGAGATCTTGCGCGTGACGAATTCGCGGCCACGTAGCGGCGATTCGTGATTGAACAGAATGCCGCTGCTCGCGAACAGGTCGTACGACTCGCGATAGTTGATCGTCGACCAGTGAGCGAACAGCTTCGCGACGCCATACGGGCTGCGCGGATAGAACGGCGTGCTTTCGCGTTGCGGCACCGCCTGCACGAGGCCGAACATCTCGGAGGTCGACGCCTGGTAGAAGCGTGTCTTCGGGCTCAGGATACGCAGGCCTTCGAGCAGATTCAGCGCGCCGACGCCGGTCACTTCGGCGGTGGTCACCGGCTGGTCGAACGACACGCCGACGAAGCTCTGCGCGGCGAGGTTGTACAGCTCGTCGGCCTGCGTGCCGTCGAGCAGGCGCAGCGTCGAGCCGAGGTCGGTGAGGTCGTGTTCGACGAGACGCAGATTCGGATGATCGAGCACGCCAAGCTCACGCATGCGCCAGAAGTTGACCGAACTCGTGCGCCGGTAGGTGCCGGTCACGTGATAGCCCTTGTCGAGCAGCAGCCGGGTCAGATAGGCGCCGTCCTGTCCGGATACGCCGGTGATGATCGCTTTGCGTGGTTGGCTCATAGCTTGCCTTCTAGTTTGTGAGAGAAAAGAGAACGGAACGCGCGCAAGGGCCTGGCTCAGTGCGCGTTGTCCAGCAGCCGCCGCACCAACGGTTCGACGACCCGATAATCCTGTTCGGCCTTCAGCCGGTACAAGTCCGGCTTTGGATGCGCGCCGTCCGACATCAGCGACTTCCAGTCGGGCAGGCTGCTCACATACGCGTATTGATCGACGAGCGGCACCTGCTGTTCGGCGGCCACGCGTCGCGTCATCGCTATCATCGCGGCGAGCCGGGCGTTGAGCCGGTTATCGGGCATCGGGTTCGAGGTCTGCAAAACAGGCTCCTTGCCGAGCGCTCGCGCGGTTTGCACGAGCGACGTCTCCGCCGCGTAAAACTGCTCGGGCGTCTGGTTGTGCATCACTTCGTTGATGCCGTAGTTGATCAACACGATCCGCGCGGGCGAGGCGGCGAGACGTTCGCGCCACGGCAGTCCCGCCGTCGGCCCCGCGCGACGATTGCCGGTGCCGTCGCGCAACTGCCAGGCCATCGTGCCGCCGACGCCGTAGTTCGTGACGCGCACGCGCTCGCCGTCATGCGCCTGCAACGCTTGCTGCAGAAACGTGACGGCGTTGCGGGCTTGCGGGCCGCAGTGGCCATCGCTGCAGGTGATGCCGAGCGTGGTCGAGTCGCCGTAAGCGTCGATCAGCAGTTGCGTCGGCGATGACGCTGCCGGCCCGGCCACGGCCGCGCGCGTTGTCGGGGCGATCAGCATCAGCGCCGACACGACACCCAGCACGTGGGCAGCAACAACGGCCAGGCGGTTCATGCGCGGCCTTGCGGTGCTTGCCGCGCAACGTGGGCGCTGGCGCCGGTCGTCGCTCTCGACCCGCGCGCGCCGAAAATCAGGCGCTTCTCGAATGCGAACCACGTGATGCTCGCGTACACGAGTGTGATAGCGAGCGCGATCGCGGCGCTCAGATAGCGATTCAGATGCAGCGGCCACACCATGTACAGCACGCTCAGGTGGATCAGATAGATCGTGTAGCTGATGGTGCCGATATAAACGAGCACGCGATTGCACAACAGCCGCTTCACGATGCCCTTGCTCTGCAGCGCGATCACGACGATCGACGTACATAGCACCAGCGACACGCTATACAGCCCCGCATTCGACAACGGCGTATTCGCTGCGCGAAAACGCGGGTAGTGCAGATGCAGCCATGCCAGCACCGCGAGCGCGGCCAGAGCGCCGAGCACCGCGAGTCCCTTGAACGGTTCGAGCGCATTGCGATCGCGCCGCACGGCAACCGCGAGCAGCGCGCCGGCCGCGAGCAGATCCATGCGGAACGGCGTCAGGTAGTAGATCGGCCAGAACGAATCGAACCACGGTGTCGCGAGCGCGCGCAGCAGCGGCACCAGCACGATCAGCGCGGCCGCCACCAGCCCAAGCAGACGCTCGGGCACGAGCAGGATCACGAGCGGCCAGAAGATATAAAACTGCTCCTCGACCGCGAGCGACCACAGCACGTTGAGGCTGTCATGACCGCTTTGATTGAGCGCATCGCCGATATTGGTCGCGAAGAACGCGTACCAGTACCAGTGCCGCGCCCACGCGAGGCCGAACAGCAGCGACGACACGGCCATCAGCAGCAGGTACGGCGGCAGGATGCGGCGCGCGCGCCGCGCATAGAAATAGCTGAAATACGACTGCTGGCGCGACTTGCGATCGAGCAGGATGCCGCTGATCAGAAAGCCGCTCAAAACGAAGAACAGATCGACGCCCATCCATAGCGGCGCTTTCAACGCGTGCTGCGCGAACACCGCGAGCACGGCGATCGCGCGCAGACCGTCGAGCTGCACGATGCGGGAATGGGAGGGCGCGAGGGGCAATGCGCTGGCTGTCATGAACCGTCCATGGTGTAAAGCGGATGAGCCGGGCGAAGCGCCGCGCGGTTCGCCACGGATTGCCGGCGAGCAGGCGCGCGCTTCGCGTCGCAACTGAAGTGCAATCGATTCTAGGGAAAAGAAACTCGAGAAAAAACCCGATGGAATGGGCTAATTGAATCAGATTGAAACAGGGTATTTCTTTGGCCATTCTCGAAAGATTTATATGTTTATGTGGTGAGCATCTGGCAATCCGTAATAAATGCGCATTGCGTGATATCACATCGGTAGGAACGGGGGATCGTCGCGATAGAGGCGACCTGGCGGCGAGGCTTGCGCTTTTATCGATTTTTAAAAATCGTTTCTTTTGCGACGCATAAGCGGACGAATATTTTTGAATTATTTTCGATTTTCGTCACCGCATTTTTTCCGCGTAACTTAGCCGTGCGGACGGCTGCCTTCAGGCGCCGCGCTTCAATCGGTTGCGCTTCGTTTCGCTTTGCCACATCACTGAATTTCGCCCCGAGCGGGCGCAGGTCCGCGTGCATCGCGTTGACCGGACATCGACTGGAGGTTCCGCCTTGCGCCGTATCACGTTCAAAAGCTGGTTCGCCCTGACAGTCTGCGCTGCCGGCGTCGTCGCCGCATCGGCCGGTCTGCCGGCGCGCGCCGAAACCGCTTTGAACGCGAAGACCTCATGGATCGGCAACAGCTTCGGCTTTGGCGATGGCACATGGACGCAGATCGATATCACCGCGATCGCGGTCACGCCCGACGGCAAGGTCTATACGAACGCGCCGTGGGACGAAAGCGGCGCTGAAGCGAGCGTCTATCAGGACGGCAAGATGCTCGGCTTCGCGGGCGGCACGCATGGCTGGGGCAACGCCGGCGGCAATGCGATCGCGGTCAACCGGAAGTATGCGTTCGTCGCGATCGCGGTCGGCAATGAAAAGGGACGCCTGGTCGAGCCGGGCGTGTGGCCGGACAAGGGTAAGCAATGGTTTGGTATCTCGCGGCGCCTGATCGACGAGCCGAAGCGCGTGGCACCGTTTCAGCCCGCCGCTAAAAACGCGGACCCGCACGCGCAGCTCGCGGCCGGCTTTCTGATGATGAACGAAGTGCCGACCGGCACGAACGCCGAGATCGGCGGGCTCGCCGCGAACGACACGACGCTGTTCGCGGCCAATACCGCGCGCAATCGCATCGAAGTCTACGATGCCGAATCGATGCAGCAGAAAGCGACGTGGAACGTGCACGAGCCTGGACGTATCGCGCTCGCGCCCGACGGCACGCTATGGGTGCTCAGCGGCACGCGCGGCGATCGCGCGCCGGGTATCGAGCATTACACGGCGACCGGTCAGCGCATCGACGAGACCATCACGCTGCCGGCCGATACGGTCGCGGTCGGCCTCGCCGTCGATGCGCAAGGCCGCCTCCTGATCGCCGATAACGGTCCGCGCCAGCAGGTGCTGTTTTTCACGAAGCGCGACGGCCGCTACACGGAGTCGGGCACGCTCGGCGAGCGCGGCGGCATTTTCAGCGGCGTCGCGGGCAAGCCCGGACCGTTGCGATTCAACGGGTTGACCGGCGTGGGTGTCGATGCGCGCGGCAACGTGTACGTGTCGACCAATGGCATCGGTCCGCGTTACGAGCCGATCGGCGCGGGCCTCGGCGCGACACTCGAAAGTTATGCGCCGAGCGGCAAGCGCAACTGGCAGGTCGAGGGGCTGCTGTTCGTCGACGGCGCGTGGATCGATCCGGCCCGGCCCGACAGCGTCTATACCGGCAACAAGCGCTTCGAACTCGATTTGTCGAAGCCGTCTGGACAGGACTGGAAATACGCGGGGTTCCTGTCGAATCGGTTCAAGTACCCGGACGATCCGGTGTTCCATACCGACCAGTATCCGGGGCTGCCGATCGCGCGGCGGTTGAAGGGGCACACGTTCCTCTATCTGACCGACATGTATGCGGATCATCTGAAGATCTATCGCTTCGATCCGCAGCATGACGGGGAGACCGCGATTCCCTCGGGATTTATCGCAGGTCGCGAGCGCGCGGTCGCGAAGGTGCCGAATGCACCGCCGGGCGGTGACTGGATCTGGCGCGACACGAATGGCGACGGGCGCTTCGATCGCGACGAATACACGCTGAACACGAGCGGCACGAAGCTCGCGGGCGGCTGGGGCTGGTGGGTCGACATGGCCGGCGACATCTGGCGTACCCGGGATACGAAGGGCATCTATCGCTTCCGTTTCGGCGGACTCGATGCGAAGGGCAACCCGGTCTACTCGTACTCGAACCTGACGCAGTACCCGGTGCCGGCACCGTTCAGCGAACTGCATCGCGCGATCTATGAATCGGACACCGACACGATGTACGTGAGCGGCTATACGGCCGATATGCCGACCGCGCAGGGCTTCTGGAAGGAAGTGGGCCGCGTGCTGGTGCGCTATGACAAGTGGTCGAGCGGCAAGCCGGTGCAGCGCTACGCGATCACGCTGCCTTGGCAGACGCAGAGCAAGCCCATCGCGACGATCATCGGCGTCACGGTCGAGGGACAGTACGTGTTCGGCGTCGAGCCGGTCGGCGCGGTGCACGTGTGGGACAAGGACAGCGGCAAGGAACTCGGCGTGATCCGGCCGGGCCCCGAAGTGGGCCGCGCGTCGGGTTGGGTCGACGTGCCGAACGGCATCAGCGCGACGAAGCGCGGCGATGGCGAGTACCTGGTGTTCGTCGAGGAAGACGCGCGCGGCAAGGTGCTGATGTATCGCTGGAAGCCTTGAGGTGCGTTGGCCTCGCTGACGCAGCCCCGCACCCAATCTAACCGCAAAACCGAAGGGATTCGATGGACAAAGGCATTCTCAGGAACGTGGCGATCAACTTTTTCGGGCTCGTGCTGCCGACGTTCGTATCGCTCGTGACCGTTCCGTCGTATATCCGGCTGCTCGGCGTGGAGCGCTACGGTGTGATCAGTCTCGTGTGGACGCTGATCGGCTACTTCGGGATTCTCGATCTCGGCATGAGCATGGCCGCGCAGAACCATATTTCGAAGGCGCGCGCGTCGGGCGATCAGCAGGAAAGCGCGCGCGTGTTCTGGAGCGCAACCTGGCTCAATCTGACGACCGGCGTTGTCGGCGGTCTGATCATCTACTTCGGCGCGTTCCTGTACACCGCGTATTTCACGAAGGTATCGCCCGAGCTGCAGCACGAAGTCTATATGGCGCTGCCGTGGCTCGCGGTCGCGATTCCGATCGCCAACGTGTCGTGGGTGTTCGCGGGCGCGATCAACGGCGCGGAACGCTTCGGCGTCTACAACACGAACCAGACCATCGGCACGTTCCTGTTCCAGCTGCTGCCGCTCGGCGCCGCGTTCTGGCTCGGCGCGACTTTGCAGAACGTACTCGCCGCGGCAGTCGTCGCGCGGATTCTCGCGGCGTTGCTGCTCGGCCGCTACGCGCTGAAAGTGCTTGAAATACGCAGCATTCAGCCGCCGCGGCTCGGCGTCGCAAAGGGGCTGTTCAACTTCGGTGGCTGGATGCTGATCGCGAGCGTGACGACGATGGTCGCCGATTCGCTCGATCGCGTCATGCTCGGTTCACGGCTCGGCGCGCGTTTCGTCACGTACTACACGGTGCCGCAGAACCTCGTCACGCGTCTGAACATCGTGCCGACCGCGCTGGTACGCACGCTGTTTCCGCGGCTTTCCGCAGTCGGCCGCGCCGACGCCGACACGATCACGCAGCAATCGCTCGAATTTCTGAACGGCGTGTTCACGCCGGTCGCGCTCATCGCGATGCTGGTGCTCGAACCGTTCCTGCATCTGTGGGTCGGCAACGAGATCGCGACGGTCGCGGCGCCCGTGGGCCGCATCATGATCGTCGCCGTGTGGCTCGTCGGCCAGGCGAACGTGACGCGCATCCTGATTCAGTCGCAGGTCAATCCAGCCACCGCCGCGCGCATCGGCCTCGTCGAGTTGCCGCTTTTCGCCGGCGCGTTGTGGCTCGGTATCACGCATTTCGGGCTGACGGGCGCGGCGGTCGCGGTCGCTGCCCGCGCGCTGTTCGACTACGCGGTGCTGCTGCGTTTCGCCGCGATCCGCGCGCGCCAGATCGTGCTCGACATGCTCGCCCATCTCGCTTTCCTGCTCGCCAGTCTGTGGCTCGCCAGCTTCCTGCCGAGCCTCGCGCTCGCGATCGCCGCCGGTGTGCTGATGGTCGGCGCGAACGTCGCGTGGTCGATCACGATGACGCCCGCCTTGCGCAATCTTGCGCGTTCACTGCTATTGCGACTGAATCCGAGGAAAAGCGCATGAATCATGACGTCCTTGAAAAAAAACTGTTGAGGCCCGCGACGCGCAGCGCGCTCGACGAACTGACGAGCGTGCCCGGCATCCAGCCGGCACCGCGCCGTACCGCACCGCGCGCGAGCAAAAGCGTGCGCATCGCGATCGTGCACGACTGGCTCGTCACCTACGCGGGCGCGGAGAAAGTGCTCGAGCAGATCATCGCGTGCTTTCCCGACGCGGACCTGTTCAGCCTCGTGGACTTTCTCGACGATCGCAGCTTCCTGCGCGGCAAGCCGGTGACGACGTCGTTCATCCAGAAGTTGCCGCTTGCGCGCAGCAAGTACCGCTCGTATCTGCCGCTGATGCCGCTCGCGATCGAGCAGCTCGACGTGTCGGCGTACGACGTCGTGATCTCGAGCAGTCACGCGGTCGCCAAGGGCATACTGACCGGTCCTGATCAGGTGCATATCAGCTATGTGCATTCGCCGATCCGCTATGCGTGGGATTTGCAGCATCAGTATCTGCAGCAGTCGAAGCTGACCAACGGCCCGAAGTCGGCGCTGGCGCGGCTGATTCTGCATTACATGCGCAACTGGGATATCCGCACGTCCAACTCGGTCGACGGCTTCGTCGCGAACTCGGCGTTCATCGCGCGACGCATCAAGAAGGTGTATCAGCGCGAGGCGCAGGTGATCTTCCCGCCGGTCGATGTCGAGGCGTTCACGCTGTGCACGGAGAAGCAAGACTTTTATCTGACCGCCTCGCGCATGGTGCCGTACAAGAAAATCGATCTGATCGTCGAGGCGTTCGCGCGGATGCCCGAGCGCAAGCTCGTCGTGATCGGCGACGGACCCGACATGGCGCAGATCCGCGCGAAGGCGGGGCCGAACGTCGAGATCATGGGCTATCAACCGTTCGAGGTGCTGAAGGACCGCATGAGCCGCGCGAAGGCATTCGTGTTCGCGGCCGAAGAGGACTTCGGCATTTCGGTGGTCGAGGCGCAGGCTTGCGGCACGCCGGTGATCGCGTACGGCAAGGGCGGGGCGCTCGAAACGGTGCGCGATCTGTCCGAACCGAAGCCGACCGGCATGTTCTTCGATGATCAGGATACCGACTCGATCATCGCTGCCGTGAATCGTTTCGACGAGCTTCGGCACCGGTTCCTGCCGGAGAATTGCCGCGGCAACGCCGAGCAGTTTTCGGCCGCGCATTTCCGCGAGCGCTTTTTCTCGCAGGTGCGCGCGGCGGTGCCCGCGTTGCGCACGGCGACGCTGCCGGCCTATACGCCGTATCGGCCGGCCGTGCAGGGCGCCGCGAACGTGCCGCGCATTCTTGCCGTCGATCAGAGCGGCGTGCTCGGCGGCGCCGAACTGTCGCTGCTCGAAATCGTCAAGGCGCTGCGCTCGCGCATCGAGGTCGTGCTGTTCGACGACGGGCCGTTCAACACCGCACTCGCGAAAACCGACGTCGAGGTCACTGTACTCGATGCCGGCGCGCTCAAAAATGTGCGCAAGCAGGGCGGTTCGATGCCAAAAGGTCAGGCGTTGAAGGGACTCATCTCGCTCGTGCGTGCCACCGCGAAACGCGCGCGCAAGGTGGATGTGATCTACGCGAACACGCAGCGTGCGATGGTGATCGGCGCCGTGGCCGGCAAGCTCGTGAGACGGCCGGTGGTCTGGCATTTGCGCGACATCGTCAGCGCCGAGCATTTCGGCGGCAAGCAGCTTGCGATCATCAAGTGGTGCGCGCGGCTCGGCCTCACGCACGTGATCGCCAATTCGGCTGCGTCGGCGCAGGCGTTTGCGAAGCTCACGCGGTTCGACAGCAAGCGCATCGACGTCGTGTTCAACGGGATCGCCGCAGAACCGTTCGACGCATTGCGCACGGTGCCGCAAGCGCTGCTGCGCGAGCGCCTGAATCTGCCGCGCGACGCGTTTCTCGTCGGCTCGTTCAGCCGGCTTGCGCGTTGGAAGGGGCAACATGTGCTGCTCGAAGCGATGGTGCTCAATCCGCAGATGCATGCGGTGCTGGTCGGCGCGGCGCTGTTCGGCGAGGACCAGTACGAAAGCGAACTGCGCACCTTCGTCGCCGCGCACAAGCTTGGCGAGCGCGTGCATTTTCTCGGCTTCCAGCACGATATTCCGGCCTGCATGTGCGCGGTCGATACGGTTGTGCATACGTCGATCACCCCGGAGCCGTTCGGCCGCGTGATCGTCGAGGGGATGCTCGCGCAGCGGCCGGTCGTGGCGTCGCGCGCAGGCGGCGTGCTCGAAATCATCGACGACTACGAGAACGGCGTGCTATGTACGCCGGGCGACGCGCATGCGCTCGCCGATACGCTCGCCGAATTGCGCTCGAACGGCGACTTGCGCGACAAACTGGTCAGGAACGGCTATCGGACCGCGCAGGAGCGCTTCGGCACGCGCAGCTATGTGGATGGGGTTGCGCAGATTCTGACCGGCGTGGCAGCGCGGTGACGAGGTGATTTTTACGCGAGGGTAGACGAGGGCTTGGCCAGTCCTTGCTTGGCGTAGCGGAGCGAAAGTCTCGAACGACTTTCGCTCCGTTTTTTTTATTCCTCGCGCGGCGACAGGTTGATTACTCGCTCAGAAGGCGCTTGAGTTCGTCAAGGAATGAAGCAGTAGTGTGGCCCCACAGATTGGGATCAATCCCTGCGCCGTAATCTCTTTCAAACGCAGAATCGAGGTCGGACGGATGCTCATTCATGAATGAATTTATTTCATCAACCATTTCCTTTTGATATTCCAGTGGGCTATCATTTCTATAGCATGAGACAATTTCAGGGATTGTGTTTCCCCACAAATCAAAATCCTCATTGAAATACGCACCGAAAAGCTCGTACATTCTAGGGTAGCGATCTGATAGCATTGGCTATCCTTAGCCCACGTGGGCGGTTAATATGTAATACGGCATATTATTATATTCCTGAAACTTCAAAATTACGGTGACTTCGTTCATCTTGGTCAGTTCGTCGGTTTTTCTCGTTACCCCGTATCCTATATCGCCACAAACCTTCTTGACCAATGTAAGGGGAATGCGGTTTTTCGGAGATTGTATCCAGCTCTGTATTTTCAAGGCATTTGAGTTCATTACATCAGATATCGCCAACTCTGCCACCTGAAGATTATAGAACGATGAAACAACCCTTTTTTGGGGTTCCCGTTTAAGGCGTTCCCGTAGCCATGCCTCATCCTTCTCAATATGCTTCAGAATCGTATGCCCGCCAAGCCTTGGATTAATGGCCTTCGCCTCATGCATTTGCAGATTGATCCTGCCCATCGTGACGCTGGCCACGCGTGCAGCCTTGATCGAGCCAGCGAAGCCAAACGGCACGATCATATCAACTGACAGGCCGATCTTGTTTGCCAGGTCAGGACTGGCCTTCATCGCCTCGGCCAGTTTCGTCGTTCCTTGCTGGGTCAGCGTGGCCGTATCCCGGCCCGTCCAGATTTGTCGCAAACCTGCCGACGCCGTATCTGAGCCATGCACGCCGAACACAACGCACCCCGCCTTGCTTGCCATCGTCGGTTCGGGCAGCACACACAGAGCCGCCGCCCCGACCATTTCCAATACCCCGCCGACAACCTGCAAACCGCCCCATAGCCGGTTGGAAAGCATTTCGGTGGGGCTGATCGACTGGCGGGAGAGCACCGCCGCCAGTTGAGGCGCACTGAGTACCACTTGCACGGCATCCGGATCGTGTTGATACGACACTACGATGTCCCCTGGAGTTGTTGGGCTACCACGCTAACAGGCGACTACAGGGAGATGGAATGGGCGACGGATGATTTTAGGGGGCTTTGCCTGTGTCAATCAAACGGCGCGCGGCGAGTGGCGGTCGAAATCGAGACTTCGGCATGCGCGCGAAGCGCCTCAGCCACAAGTTGCCCGCATCAAGCTGGCACGCAGGATTATCCGCGAGCCGCAGCGCGCCGCTGCAATGGATGCAATAGCGCTGATCACGCAGAACACCGGTACACCGGCCGAACCGCGACCGGCATCGATCCCTGACGGTAAAGTTGGCTCAACGCCGCCCTTTTTGTTGAACCGCGATTGCGGAAATATGCATTGAAAATAAGATACGCGAAATCATCGTAAATATTTGTCAAAAAATCTCAATCTCAAATTAAAGGTGTTGACCGTGGCTGCTTTGGATGATTAATTCGTCGGGTGTGTTCTGGAAAATCAGCAGAGGTCAAATGGAACGACAGAATCAGAAAAGTGCCATGGACGAGGAAGAGTGCCCTGGGAGCAGCACTAACAGATACAAACCCGAATTCACTTGTAATTCTCCAGTCGGACAGGATCGGCAAGCCGTGGAATGTTTCCCAAGCCGGAGTTCAGTTCACTGCGCAGTGGGAGGCCTTTCGGTCGCATTTGTACGATAAGGATGGAGGTGGCGGCGGCGGAAATGCCACGATCGGATACGGACATCTGGTCCATATCGGACCAATATCCGGTGCACCTTCCGAAGCGCTTTACGGAAATGGAATTACCGAACCGCAAGCGCTGAAACTGCTTCATCATGATCTACGCGAAGCCGAGCGAATTGTAAATAGCAGAATTTTTGTTCCGTTGTTTCAGTACGAGTACGATGCGGTGGTTGATTTCATCTTCAATCATAGAAGTGGAAATAACGAGTTTTTCGCGCTCGTTAATACCGGTCATTACGATCAAGCGCCGTCGAAATTTCTGCAATACACAGCGGCGCATGGCAAACACCCGCTGGGGTTGGTCAGGCGCCGTCGTGCTGAGGGCCGACTGTTTGCTACGGGGAATTATGATGCGACTCACTAAGATAACGGTTGCAGTGATCCTATCATGCGGCACGTCGGCCGCCTTTGCAGACGCGACTTGCGAGGCATCCGCGAAAACGCGCGATGACTATCTGGCGTGTACAAATGCAGACACGAAGGGCATGCTAAGTGACGCTGAAAAACTCTATCGAAATCTCCACGCCAACGCTAAGGGCGAAGCGCTCGCGGAACTCGCGAAAAATCACAAGCTGTGGGAAGAAAAATTGCAATCCGATTGCAAGTTATTTGGGATGGCATTCAACGACTGGAAAGGCGGTTATATGCCTGATACAGACTTCCAGGTGGCGGCGTGCAGGCAGGATGCTGCAAAACAGAGGCTCGAATTTTATGAATGGTTGTCTTGTCCGGACGATATGGAATCGTCGGAGCATCCGGAATGCTTAACGGTTAAAACGATTCTTGGACGCAAGAAATAAATCGAAATTGAGTTGCGTCCGATCTGTAACGAGAGGGAACTGCGCGCGGATGTGCGACAAGCTGTTGAACTGCGTACGCACGCTCGTTGAGGACGTGCCGCTTGCAGAAGGGAAAACGCGTTCATTTCCGGTGAAGGATCATCCGAATTTGATCGTCGTGGCTTGGCGTGCAAGGGATGGGCGATGAGTGATCCGATCAATAAGGATCTGCGATTGCTTTTCCAGTGCTGCCCACGGAAGCACGATTTTCTGGACGCTTAACCCCAACTATCTGAAAGCGACAGGCGCCAAAGCATACCGATGAGAATCACTACGATACTGGTGGCCGCTATGGCCGCCCTATCTGGCAGCGCACATGCGGCTCAGTCTTACGACAGCTACGAAGCCTTGTACGTTGCCCAAGCGGGGGCAGTGTTTGGCGACCCGATCAAACAAAACGGTGACCCGACCGATCAAAACGCCGGCGTGGTCTATTCCTACCCAGGCGAGCCAGGCACTTTTATGAAACTGCAAGCCAAACTGGAACGGAAAACGCTAAACATTGAGCTCTGGAAGGATCGCCTGGCAGTCGACGGCAAATCCTATCGCTTTGCGCACGCTACGACATTCCCCGGAGAGCATGTGCCGGAAATCTTTCCGCAATCAGCCAACGTATTCATTGCAGCGCGAACCGATACGCATCCGCCCTTACTCTGCGTGGAAGGGCACGGCAACGGTTCGGGCGAAGCCGGAAGTCGGTACCGGCAGATCTCGCTGCTGGTCAACCCTCTAGCGCGCAAGCCGACGTTTCTTCATCTGCCGAGTTTACTTTCGTCATGTCGGGCCGTCGTGGCGACGAAGGAAGGGAAGCTTGCCTTTCCGAATAACACTTACGTATTCGACGATGCACAGGCATCCCGCGTTGGCCTGTTAGTGTCGTACTACACGTTTAAGAATCAGCGATTTGTCCCGGTCCCGGCTCTAAAGCAACTCCGGCTCAAATTTACGCATCCAGAGATACCGTTTCAATTTTCCCTTCAGGACGAGCACCAGGTATCGACGTTGCTATTCAACGAGATCAAATGATGGTGAAGCACCCGAACGCGCGGGATTGATCCAATGTCAACGTTCTATCAGCGCCCTTTAGGCTTAAAACTCGCCGACCACTTCATCGCAGGCAACTCAACGAGCCGATAGAACACATAGGCGGCCGGCACCGCGACCAGCATATAGCCGAACGACGGCCAGATCGACATCTGCAGCGACGAACGAAACAGCCACGCCGACAGCAGTACGAAGATCGGCAGATGGATCAGATACAGCGAGAAGCTGAAGTCGCCGACGCGCGACAGCAGGCGCGCTACTGCATCCGACCCGGCACGAAGCAGCGCGCGCACGCCGCCCGTTTCACGCCGGGGGGCATGACGTCCATCGAGCGCCTTGTACAGATAGCACGCAAAGCCGAGCGCCCATATCTGGAACGCGCCGTACTGGCCGAAGTGAAACGCGACGCAGCCTGCCGCGATCAATACCGCCGCGAGCACGTACAGCGATGCCGGCGCACGCGCCGCTCGCACGCTGCGCGCTTTGGCATCGGCGATCCACGCACCGAGCGTCCAGGAGAACCAGTACGACGTGAAGAACTGCACATCGTGGCGCTCCAACCCGTACGCGGACGCAACGTTGATCGCGCCGACGAGCGCGAGCACGGCGTTCATGCCGATGCGTCTGCGTAGCGCGAACAGCAACGGATAAATCGCATAGAACTGCACTTCGAGCGACAGCGTCCACAGCGCGCCGTTCGAGCCATACGTTTTACCCGCCACACCCTGCAGCGAAAACAGGTTGACCAGAAACGGATGCCAGCCGATGTCGCGAATCTTGTGACTGACGGGCGGCAATTGCAGGCTCAACGTATCGAGCGCGAAGGTCAGTACGAGCGCCGCGAGCAGTACCGGGTAGATGCGCGCGAAGCGTCGCAGCCAGAAGTTGCCTGCATCGAGCCGGTAAGCGGGATTGCCCGCGAGCCGCAGCGCGCCGCCGCGATGGATGCAGTAGCCACTGATGACGAAGAACATCGGCACACCGGCCGAGCCCCATGCGATCGGAAACGTCAGGTACGCGGCGAGACTACTGGGACTCAATGAATGTCCGACGCTCTGATGAAACGCCTGCATGCCGACCCACACGATCTGGCGGCAATGAAAGTAGGCGACCAGCAGCGCGGCGAAGCCTCGCATCGCGTCGATCGCGTGCTCCTTGCCGGCGCTATCGACACGCGCGTCGCTGCGCGCATGCGCCGCGGCCGGGTTTTTCTCCGGGCGCGGCAGCGGGGAGAGGGGCAGGGATGAGCCGGCGGCATCCAGTGCTGGGTCGCTCATACGCGGTCCTTATCTGAAGCGGAAAAAAGAAAAAATTGCGCGGAACAGGCCTTCGAGCGGGCGTCTTGCGCACCCGCGACGCATCCATCCTAGAGCACCGCAATCCTGAAAAATGATTAAAAAATTCCATTTCGCATTGAATCCGATATCGATTTTGTGACGAATTGTAATGGCGCGCCGACGTATGGGGGTATCGAATTATTTATCGCTTTTGTCGTGCTAATTTAAAGCAAGGATTTTCTGACCCCGAGGTGAAGTCATGAACCTGCATTTACTGGCCGGCGTGGCCGTCCTGCTGATCCTGGTGGCCGCCTCCGCCTACCGCGATGCCTTGCGCAACGAGCCGATCCGTCGTTACCGGATGAACCCAGGCAAGCTACCACCGGTCGACGAACAGGAATGACGTGCTGCCGAAGCCGGTCATCGGGTCGCCAGGCGACCCGTGCCAGGGGTCGTCCGAAAGGTAAGACTTTCGGATTTGCTCGATCACCAACTGGCAATAGATACGTAATAATTTCATAATTTGTTAACAATATCGCATTGCGATTAATGCGTGAATTATCCGAATTAAATCGGAGAAAGACCGCTTCTGTGAACCTCGCAGTTTTTCTGCTAGTCTTGCGCCGGCATTGATTGGCCGCCAGGTCCGCGAACACACCAATTTCTAACCGATGTGGGAATGCCTACCATGCTGAAAGTCACCAAAGCCGTGTTTCCCGTAGCGGGCCTCGGGACACGATTCCTGCCGGCTACCAAAGCAAGTCCGAAGGAAATGCTGCCGATCGTCGACAAGCCGCTGATCCAGTACGCGGTCGAAGAAGCGATCGACGCCGGCATCACCGAGATGATCTTCGTGACGGGCCGCAGCAAGCGCGCGATCGAAGATCACTTCGATAAATCCTATGAGATCGAGTCCGAACTCGAAGCGCGCAACAAGCAGAAGCTGCTCGACCTCGTGCGTAGCATCAAGCCGGCCAACGTCGACTGCTTTTACGTGCGCCAGGCCGAAGCGCTCGGTCTCGGCCATGCGGTGCTGTGCGCCGAAAAACTGGTGGGCGACAGCCCGTTCGCGGTGATTCTCGCCGACGACCTGCTGCATAGCGCGAAGCCCGTGATGAGTCAGCTCGTCGATACCTTCAACCACTATCACAGCTCGGTGATCGGCGTCGAAACGATCGCGCGCGAGGACAGCCGCTCGTACGGCGTCGTCGACGGCCGCGAGTGGGAAGACAACGTGATCAAGCTGTCGGGCATCGTCGAGAAGCCAGCGCCGGACGAGGCGCCGTCGAATCTCGGCGTGGTGGGCCGCTACGTGCTGATGCCGACGATCTTCAAGCATATCCGCGCGCTGAAGCCGGGCGCGGGCGGCGAGCTGCAACTGACCGACGCGGTGCAGTCGTTGCTGACCGAGGAGCAGGTGCTAGCGTATCGCTACTTCGGCACGCGCTTCGATTGCGGCAGCAAGCTCGGCTATCTGAAGGCGACCGTCGAATTCGCACTGCGCCATCCCGAGGTGAAGGCTGAATTCGAGGCGTATCTGCAAGCCTTTATGAAGAACGAAGCGTCGGGTGGCGAGGCGGCGCAATTGACGGCAGAAGCCGCGTGAAGTGACACGACCTGGAAGGAAAAACGGGCGCCGCATTACACGGCGCCCGTCGTCGTTTCGGCCGGACGGCCTCAACCCTGCTTCTTCACCTCGAGCCGGAACTTGTGCAGCAACGGCTCGGTATATCCGCTCGGCTGCTGGCGCCCCTCGAAGACGAGCGCCTGCGCGGCCTTGAACGCGATCGTGTCGAAGCCGGGCGCCATCGGCTGGTACAGCGGATCACCGGCGTTTTGCGCGTCCACCACCTTGGCCATGCGCTTGAACGTCTCCTCGACGAGCTCGCGCTTGATCACACCGTGATACAGCCAGTTGGCGATGTGCTGGCTCGAAATACGCAGCGTCGCGCGGTCTTCCATCAGGCCGACGTTGTGAATGTCCGGCACTTTCGAGCAGCCGACGCCCTGGTCGATCCAGCGCACCACATAGCCGAGAATGCCCTGCGCGTTGTTGTCGACCTCGGCGCGGATTTCGTCGTCGCTCCATTGCGCCTTTTCGACGACCGGAATCGTCAGCAGGCCGTCGAGCAGTTCGTCGCGCACCGTCGCATAGTCGGTGCGTTCGAGTTCCTGCTGGACCGCCTGCACGTCGACCTGGTGATAGTGCAGCGCGTGCAGCGTCGCCGCGGTCGGCGAGGGCACCCACGCGGTGTTCGCGCCGGCCTTCGGATGGCCGATCTTCTGCTCTAGCATTGCGTGCATCAGGTCGGGCATCGCCCACATGCCCTTGCCGATCTGCGAGCGGCCGCGCAAGCCAGCGCTCAAACCGACCAGCACGTTGCTGCGCTCGTACGACGTGATCCACTTGCTCGACTTCATGTCGCCCTTGCGCATCATCGGGCCCGCTTCCATCGCCGAGTGCATCTCGTCGCCGGTGCGATCGAGGAAGCCCGTGTTGATGAACGCAACGCGCGCCGACGCTTCGACGATACAGGCGAGCAGATTCACGCTGGTGCGGCGCTCTTCGTCCATGATGCCCATCTTGATCGTGTTGCGCGGCAGCTTCAGCAGGTCTTCGACGCGCGCGAACAGTTCGCTCGCGAACGCGACTTCGGCCGGTCCGTGCATCTTCGGCTTCACGATATAGATCGAGCCGGTGCGCGAGTTCAGCTTGTTCTGGCGGTCGCGCAGCGCGCACAGCGTGGTGATCACCGCGTCGAGAATGCCTTCCGGAATCTCGTGGCCGTCTTTCGTCAATACGGCCGGGTTCGTCATCAGATGGCCGACGTTGCGGATGAACAGCAGCGAGCGGCCATGCAGCTTGACCTGCGACTTGCCGTCGGCGCCGATGTATTCGCGATCGGCATTGAGCCGGCGCGTGAAGGTCTTGCCGTTCTTCGTGACCTGTTCGGTCAGGTCGCCGTTCATGAGGCCGAGCCAGTTGCGATAGAGCTGCACCTTGTCGTCGGCATCGACGGCCGCGACCGAGTCTTCGCAATCGATGATCGTGGTGACGGCCGCTTCGACGACGACGTCCTTGACATGGGCCGCATCGGTCTTGCCGATCGAATCGTTCGCATCGATCTGGATCTCGACGTGCAGGCCGTTGTGCTTGAGCAGCACCGCCGACGGCGTGCTCGCGTCGCCCTGATAGCCGACCAACTGCGCGGGTGTCTTCAGCGCCGTGGTGCCGCTCTTCAGCGCGACGACCAGCCGGCCGTTCTCGACGCTATAGCGCGTTGCGTCCGCGTGCGAGCCGTTCGCGAGCGGCGCGGCCTGATCGAGGAACTTGCGCGCGTACGCGATCACGGCGGCGCCGCGCACCGGGTTGAAGCCCTTCTGCTTTTCCGCGCCGTCCGTTTCGGGGATCGCGTCGGTGCCGTACAGCGCGTCGTACAGGCTACCCCAGCGCGCGTTTGCGGCGTTCAGCGCGTAGCGCTGGTTCGACAGCGGCACGACGAGCTGCGGGCCGGCCTGTCCGGAGATTTCGCTGTCCACGTGGTCGGTCGTGGCCTGGACGCTGGTGGGCACGGGCACGATGTAGCCGATGCCTTCGAGAAACGCACGATACGCGCGCAGATCCCGCACCGGGCCGGGATTGGCCCGATGCCAGTTGTCGAGTTCGCTTTGCAGGCGGTCGCGCTCGGCGAGCAACGCCCGATTTTTGGGCGCCAGCTCGTGCACGAGGGCGTCGAATCCCGACCAGAAAGCGGCGCTGTCGATACCGGTGCCGGGCAGGGCTTCGGATTCGACGAACTGGTCGAGGTTGGCGGCGACCTGCAGTCCGCCGCGCGGGTTCATCTGAGTCATCGACTGCTCCATCTGTTATGGGACCGACGAGGGGGCATCGGTCCGCGTTGTGTCTCGGGATTGCTTTGGCGCTCGGCGCTTTACACGCCGAGCGCCTGAATGCCGGCTTTCGCGATCTGCGCATCCTGCTCCGACTTGACGCCCGACACGCCGACCGCGCCGACCACGTGGCCGTCGACGATCACCGGCACCCCGCCTTCGAGCGTGCCCTGCAGCGGTGCGCTGAGGAACGCGGTGCGGCCGTTGTTGATCATGTCTTCATAGACCTTGGTTTCGCGCCGGCCGAGCGCCGCGGTGCGCGCTTTTTCGGTCGCGATATACGAGGTGGAGGGCGCCGCGCCGTCGAGACGCAGCACCGCGAGCGGATGGCCGCCGTCGTCCGCGACGACGATCGCGACAGGCCATTTGTTCTTCTCGGCTTCCGCACGGGCGGCATCGACAATGCGGGTCGTCTCGGCGACGGTCAACACGGGTTTGCTCAGCATAATGAATTTCCTGTCTCGGTGATGGGAAGGTGGCTTCTACAGCTTCTTTCGGTAACCGGCGATGCGGCGCTTCAGAAGATCCTCGGGGCTCCGTTGCAAGCTTCTTGCGGCTCTCCGGCGCGCGCCTGATTCGACGATTTTACTTCCGCGCGAGGCAGCGCGAAACGGCGGCCTCGCCAGGCGGCTCTGCCCGTGCGCTCGACAGTGCCGCCGCAACGCCACGCGCCGGGCGGTCCACAAGCGCGGCCTGGTTCAGAAATAACGAGGTAGACCAGCAGATGAGCTGGTTTTGGAAGCATTCATTGCGGCCAGACAATGGTCGCGCCGCGAGCCGTAGCGGGGGCGACGGCTTCGGTTCATCGTCGGATCGCGGCAAGCGAACTAGGCCCGGTTCACGCTTTCACGAGTGAGCCAGACCCGCGCATGGGCGACGCGAACACCGCTTAGCCGCCCCCGAACCAGTCGAAACCAGTGGAAGGCAGCCGAAACTGGCTGATACGCCCGAAGAAACGTTCGATCTGCGTTCGACCTCTATCAGGTCGGTTTCCCGCACTCGCCGACAATGAGGCCAACCGGGGCAGCAGCATTGACTATGATCGCGCTGTCAGTCCGGACCACACGATGACGGCTCGGCGGTGCGACCCAGTCAGCGATCGGGGCGCGTTGATGAATGGCGATCGCGGAGAAATCCTTGCACCCGGTTTTCGGGGCGACGTCCGAGGTCGGGTGCGCGATGGCAAGCTGGGCGAAGCCCAAACATATTCCAGCGCATAGTGCAGGCAGCGTACGCATGGTGTGTCCTCCTTGTGCGAGAGAACCAGTAGAGTGCCAGTCAACTGTCTGTCAGCTTCGATCAGTGGGGCTCTGCAGCGATCAACTTGCTCCGCGTCGGCAGTGGCGGATCGATCGTTGGCTCGTTGAAGGCACGACAGGCCTTGTACGCTTTCAATCTATGCAGTGGCGATTAAAGCAGGCTTAAAGGCTTTCCCCGTGCCGGCACGATGATGATCGCCCGTTCTCTCCACCGTGCGGGACGCCTTGTGGCAGGTGCCTGCTATCCATACGCTGAAGGCCCGGCAAACGAAGAAGGTGGACCTGCACGAGTCGCCGGTCGGAAGCGTCGGGGCGACGCTCGACGAGCCCGGCGGCTTCGCAGCGGGACACGAGCGCCGCGGTGCCGTTGGGCGCGGCCTGCAACCGTTCAGCCAGTTCGCCGATACTGGCCCAGGAGCGCTCGGAAAATCCCCTGACGTGAAGGAGCATCTGATATTGCAGAGGCGTGACTCCTTCCGCGTGAGTAATTTCTTCCGAATACCGCAGGAACCTGCGTAACTGGTAACGGAATGCCGACATGGCTTATCGCAACTTCATCGTCGTGAAGCAATCCGATGCGGCGTTCGAAGTGATCAGCGAACTCCGGCAGCGCCGCGCGGTGATGGCGGTGGTCGTCGTCGATGCCGCTGTCGATGGCGCGTTCGACGTGTCCGGCGTGATTGCGAAGGAGCATATTGCGCACGCCGTCGCCCGCAGTATCGATATTTTCCAGCCCCGGGCTCGCGGCAGGACCGCCACGTCGACGCAATCCGTGCGCGTCAACGACGCTTCGTATGCCGTGCACGGCAGGGGTCCCAAGGTGGGCGATCGGATTGCTGAGGACTTGATGCCGCCGGATTCATCGGGTCACTGGGCCGGGATGAGGTTGTCGAGCGGCTCGCTTCGCGCATCGATTGGTGATCTCGATCTCGGTCGGTGATAGGCGACCGGCGCGACACCGCGCGCTCGACCGGCCGCCACGGATCGATGTAGCGGTAGCGAGGCGGGCTGGTATTGCGCGACCGTAGCAGGAACTTCCCGCGTCCTCGACCGTATGCCGCGGCTATGCCTCCTCGCCTTTTTCATCCTGTCCGATAACGACGCTCGTCGACGACGCAAACATGTAACGCGGCACATCCAGATTCTGGGGCGCGGGTTTGTCTTTGAACACTCGACCGGCCAGGTCGTAAGTCGAGCCGTGACAAGGGCACAGAAAGCCCCCGGGCCAATCGTCGGGCAGACTGGGTTGCGGCCCGGGCTGGAAGCGGGGCAGCGGGGTGCAGCCGAGATGGGTGCACACGCCGATCACAACGAGTATGTTGCGATGATCCGGGCGCGACCGGTACTCGTTGTTGCAGTAGGCCGGCAGCGGTATCGAGAACGGATGCTCGGTATGCGGGTCGGCGACCATCGGGTCGGCCTTGAGCACGGCCGCCAGCATCTCGTTGGTTCTGTTGACGATGAAAATCGGCTTGCCGCGCCACGCCACGGTCATCATGCTGCCAGGCTCGAGTCTGCTGATGTCGGCGCTGACCGGCGCCCCGGCTGCCCTCGCACTCGCTGGCGGCGCAAACGAGTCGACAAAAGGAACGACGACCGCCACGCCTCCTATGGCGCCGACGGCCGATGTGGCGATGAGCCATCTGCGGCGGGTTTCGTCGAGAGGCTCGCTGGAACCGTTTTTCATGGCAAGCTCCGAGTCGGTTCGGTTGCCCATCGCGACTTTTCACGAGTACCGGTTACGAATGCACCGCCGCGGTCGTCACGCGCCGGAAAGCCGGCGAATCGGATCGCGTGCGGCCAGAAACGCGAAACGCCGGTCTACATCGACCACAGGAACACTTCATGCACATGCGACGACGGAGCGATATTCACGTCCCTGCGCTCCGTCTTGCCGTTATATGTGGCGCTTACGCTATACCGGCCGTGAGGCAGCGACGCCAACAGGAAAGGACCCTTTGCGGTGGTCTGCAATATCGTATTGCCGTGCATGTCGGATAGCGTCACCGGGATATTCGCAAGGTACTCGTTGCCGCTAGCCGCCTTGCCCGCAAACTCGAGCGTGAGCGGATACCTTGGCATGACCTCCTTGATAGCGGTGGATTGGCCAAGGCCGATCCCGCCGCTCAGGAACGTAACCTCACCTTCGTGCTGTACCGCGGGTAAAGGCTGAGTTGCCGCGAACGCGTATTGGACGCTTGCACTCAGTGCGAGTGCCGTCAAGCCAACTTTGACGATTGCGTGCTGGTTCATTTCGAGCTCCTCGTAAAGTGTGGCGATGAGGTACGCGCCGCCACTGCGCTGCCAGGGTCTATTTGCATATATAAACAGACCCTAGCCCATGTCGATGGTGACGAACATGCGCTGTCCGTCGCGTTGGACCAATAGCGCGACCGCGTTACCGCTGTTCGCCGCTTTCCGCCGGAACTGGGCGGGACTTGATACATGAGTGCTGTCGACCATCAGGATGATGTCTCCCGGTTCGATGCCGGCGAGCGCGCCGGCCCCCGTGCTTTTTTCGACCAGGACACCACCTTCGACACCTGCGTCGTGTCGCTCCTGTGCGGTCAAACCACGCACGGTCAACCCATCGGGCGCTGCGACCTGCGCAATGGCCGGGGTCTCGGCAGGAGTGGCATTCAGACTGCCAAGCGCGACTGTCGTATCGTGCGTGGCGTTGTCGCGCCAGTACACGAGATGGACGGATGTGCCCGGTTTGAGATCGGCTACTGTGACGGGCAACCGGGTCGAATCTGGAATATCAACGCCATTGATCTTCATGATGACGTCGCCTGGTCTGAGACCGGACCTGGCAGCCGGTCCTCGCGGGTCGACCGAGCTGACGAGCGCCCCTTGCGGCCTGTTCAGACCGAAAGATTGCGCAAGCGGCCAGCTGACATCCTGAATCGTGATGCCGAGGCGTCCGTGTTCCGCCTCGTGGTGCAGTTGCAACTGTCGGGCAACTTTCATCGCTTCATCGATCGGCAGCACGAACGCGGCTCCTTCAACGTCGCCGATCTCTTTCGTGATAGGCATTTCGATCCCAATGACGTTGCCGTTCAGACCGAACACCGGGCTGCCTGCATCGCCCGCATTTTCGGTCACGTCAGTCTGGATAAGCGGTACGTACGACTCGCCTGGCAAAGCCCGCGACATGTTGCTGATGATGCCTGCCGTCACCGTGTCGTTCAGTCCATAAGGGGAGCCGATCGAGACGACCCACTGACCGGCCTTGTTCGCGGACGGTGAGCCAATTTTGACTGTCGGCAGTTTGGTGGCGGGAATCTTGAGCAGCGCGATACCGCTCGCTGGGTCGTCGCCGACCACCTTGGCCTTGAACTTGCGACCGTCCTTTAGCGTCACGCTGATTCGGGTTGCTTTGGTTATCAGGCTGGAGTCGGTGAGAATGTAACCATCGGCGGCGATGATGAATCCTGAGCCGCTGCGCTGCGAAGCCAGGCCTGCCGCGCCAGGAGGGGCGTAGGCGAACTGCTGGAACTGCTGGGTAAAAGGATCGTCTTCGCTGCCGGCCGGCGGCCAGAGGGGAGTGACGGTGGCGACGGGTTGAGCCGCTGTCACGCTGATATTGACGACTGCTTTGCCTTCTTCGCTGACGAGGCGCGAGAAGTCCGTCACTATAGCGGGCGCCGTGTCGTGGCCTGGAAGCCTGGCAGCCGGCACATTCGCGCCAGAGCTTACGTTGTTCGGAGGGGATTGCGCCATGCAGCCCGCGGACACCGCCACGGTCAGACATTCCACGATCAGGAAGTACTTGAGGTTGTCGCGTCGCATCACATGCCCCCCGACACGAGGGTTGAGTCGGTTGAGTCGGAGTAACGCGTCTGTCCGATGCGTTCTCCATGCTGCTGTGATTCGACTCTAGGTCGCCACTTTTAAAACAAGCTTAAAAAAGCCCGATGAGAGGGTCCGGCTCGCACGTCCCCGTCAACGCTAATTTCGGTACTATACGGATCTACCTTCAGTCCCCGATTTTCGCCGGAACTGCGCTCCCGACGCGCGTGCAACCATGCCTACCATCAACGAACTATTCGTCTATCCGATCAAATCCTGCGCGGGCATCGCGCTCACCGAGGCGCGGCTGTTGGCGACGGGCCTCGAATACGACCGCAACTGGATGATCGTCGATCCCGAAGGCGCGATGTTCACGCAGCGCGCGTATCCGCGCATGGCGCTGATCAAGGTCGAACTCGGCGCAGAGGATCTGATCGTCAGCGCGCCGGGCATGCGTGAGCTGCGCACGCCGCTCGATGCCGCGCGGCTCGCCGCGGCACCCAGGGTCGCTACCGCGGTGTGGCGCGACGCGGCCTACGGGCTCGACACCGGCGCAGAAACGGCGGCCTGGTTCACGGAGTTCCTCGGTCTGCCCGCGCGCTTGCTGCGCTTCGATCCCGAGCGGGAACGCGTCGTCGATCCGGACTATACGGACAGCACGGGGGGCGCCACGACCTTTTTTGCCGATGGCTTTCCGCTGCTGTTGGTCGGCCAGGCCTCGCTCGACGATCTGAACGCGCGCCTGAACGGCAAAGGCGCACCGTCGATCGGAATCGATCGCTTCAGGCCCAATATCGTGCTCAGCGGCCTCGATGCCTATGAAGAGGACTATGTCGAGACACTCGCCGTCGGCGCGAATGCGGACTCGAGCGCGCGCGTCGAGTTACGGCTCGTCAAGCTGTGCACGCGCTGTCCGATGCTGACCATCGATCAGGCGCGCGGCGCGCCCGATCCCGACTGGCCGAACGAGCCGACCGACACGATGCTCGGTTACCGAGTCAGCGAGCGCTTCGACGGCGCGGTCACGTTCGGCAACAACGCGCTGGTCGCGAGCGGGGCGGGGGCCTGGCTGCGCGTCGGGCAGCAGGTCGACGCGGAGCTCGGGTTCGGCGATTGATGGGATGAAAGGCGGGCGAGGCCCGCTTCGAGCGCCGATCAGGCTGCCCGCGCCATGGCCGACGCGGGTAGTGTTTGTCCATCTCGAATCACGCGCGCCTGCGGCGCGAGCGTCACGATGTCGGGATTCGCGAGGTCGTCGAGCAGCACGACGTCAGCGGCCGCGAGCGCCTTGACGGCCTTCAGCGTCAGCAAGTCGAGGTCGCCCGGGCCGGCGCTCAGCAGCGGGACCTTGCCGGTGTTGGTGTTCATGTCGGTGTCCTTATGCCGTTGGTTTCCGTAGGCCCGAAACGAAAACGGCGCCCGCCCGTGAAGATCACGAGGGGACGCCGTTGTCCATTGCATTGCCTGTCGACGGTTGAGTCTGCGCGTCGCGACGACGTTGCCGCGATGACGTTGCGCAAGAGCAATGCAAGGACCACGCCATCGATCCGATCAAGGCGCGCAAGCCGTTGCCGCACATTGCGATTCACGCGGAAAACATGACGGCGATCGCACGCCCGTGCGCCTTCGTTTCGCACGTCGACAGTGCTGCATCGCACCATCCCTGTGCCTGGCCGCCTCAAAACGCGTCGCGCGCGGGATCCGGTCCGAAGCCGCGCGACTTGCCGCAAATCCCCGCCACACCCGCGCTTTCGGGCGCATTTATCGAAATTGGCACAGCCCTTGCGATAAGCGTTGCCATCGGACCAACGTGGGTTCGTCGCGCTTGCAGCACAACTGCACGCGCCCCGCAGCACCCAACAGGACAACGGCGTCCCCCGAATTCGGCCCCTCGGCTGGATTCGCGGGACGCCGTTTTTATTTCCGCAATCGCTTTCGCCAGACACCAGAGGACAGCGCGCTCATGAAAATCATCGTTATCGGTCACGGGATGGTCGGCCACAAACTGGTCGAATGCCTGGCGCAACGGGCCGCGCACGATCTCGACATCACGGTGCTGGGCGAAGAATCGCGACCGGCCTACGATCGCGTGCATCTGTCCGAGTTCTTCTCGGGCAAGACCGCCGATGACCTGTCGCTCGTCGAGCCGGGCTTCTTCGAGCGCCACGGCGTGCAACTGAAGCTGAACGCGCGGGCGGTCGCGGTCGATCGCGACGCGCGCACGGTGACGGTCGCGACCGGCGAAACGCTGCCGTACGACCGCCTCGTGTTCGCGACCGGCTCCTATCCGTTCGTGCCGCCGGTGCCGGGCCGCGAGCGCGGCGACTGCTTCGTCTATCGAACGATCGACGATCTCGAAGCGATGCGCGAATGCGGCGCCCGCTCGAAAACGGGCACGGTCGTGGGCGGTGGCCTGCTCGGTCTCGAATGCGCGAAGGCGCTGCGCGACATGGGTCTGCAAACGCACGTGGTCGAATTCGCGCCGCGCCTGATGGCGGTGCAGGTCGACGACGGCGGCGGCCGCGTATTGCGCGGCCGGATCGAAGAGCTTGGCGTCACGGTGCACACGCAGAAGAACACGACGGCGATCGTCGACGGCGAAGCGGGCACGCACCGCATGCAGTTCGCCGACGGCAGCCATCTCGACACCGACATGATCGTGTTCTCCGCCGGCATCCGTCCGCGCGACGATCTCGCGCGCGCATGCGGCCTCGAACTCGGCGCGCGCGGCGGCATCGCCATCGACGACGCGTGCCGCACCAGCGATCCGCACATCTATGCGATCGGCGAATGCGCGCTGTGGCACGGCCAGCTGTTCGGGCTCGTCGCGCCCGGCTACGAGATGGCGCGCGTGGTCGCGAAGCAGTTGCTCGGCGACCCGGCCGAATTCGCGGGCGCCGACATGAGCACGAAGCTCAAGCTGATGGGCGTCGACGTCGCCAGCATCGGCGACGCGCACGGCAATACGCCGGGCAGCCGCACCTACCAGTTCAGCGACGAACGCAAGCAGATCTACAAGAAGCTCGTCGTGTCGGATTGCGGCAAGCATCTGCTCGGCGGCGTAATGGTCGGCGACGCGAGCGAATACGGCACGCTGCTGCAGATGATGCTGAACCGCATCGAGCTGCCTGCGTCCCCCGAATTCCTGATCCTGCCGCAAGCGGTCGGCAGCGCGAAGCCGGCGCTCGGCGTCGAGGCGTTGCCCGCGGCCGCGCAGATCTGCTCGTGCAACAACGTGTCGAAGGGCGAACTGTGCGCAGCTGTGTGCGCGGGCGCGACCGACATCGGCGCGTTGAAGAGCGCGACCGGCGCGGGCACCTCGTGCGGCGGCTGCGTGCCGCTCGTCACGCAGGTGATGAAGGCCGAGATGAAGAAGCAGGGCCTCGCGGTGAACAACCACGTCTGCGAGCACTTCCCGTATTCGCGCCAGGAGCTGTATCACCTCGTGCGCGTCGAGGGAGTGCGCAGTTTCGGCGCGCTGCTCGCCAAGCATGGCCGCGGACTCGGTTGCGACATCTGCAAGCCGGCGGTCGCGAGCATTCTCGCGTCGTGCTGGAACGAATTCGTGCTGAAGAAGGAGCACGCGTCGCTGCAGGACACCAACGACTACTACCTCGCGAACATCCAGCGCGACGGCACCTATTCGGTCGTGCCGCGCATGCCGGGCGGCGAAGTGACGCCCGACGGCCTGATCGCGGTCGCGCAGGTCGCGAAGAAATATGGCCTCTACACGAAGATCACCGGCGGCCAGCGTGTCGATCTGTTCGGCGCGCGCGTCGAGCAATTGCCGTCGATCTGGGAAGAGCTGATCGCGGCCGGCTTCGAATCGGGTCACGCGTACGGCAAATCGCTGCGTACGGTGAAGTCGTGCGTCGGCTCGACGTGGTGCCGCTATGGCGTCGGCGATTCGGTCGGTCTCGCGGTCGAACTCGAGAATCGCTACAAGGGCCTGCGCACGCCGCACAAGATCAAGTTCGGCGTGTCGGGATGCACCCGCGAATGCGCGGAAGCGCAGGGCAAGGACGTCGGCGTAATCGCGACCGAGAAGGGCTGGAATCTATACGTGTGCGGCAACGGCGGCATGAAGCCGCGGCACGCGGAACTGCTCGCCGCGGACCTCGATAAGGCGACGCTCGTGCGCTATATCGACCGCTTCCTGATGTTCTACGTGCGCACCGCCGACCGACTGCAACGCACCAGCGTGTGGCGCGACAACCTCGAAGGCGGCCTCGACTATCTGATCGACGTGATCGTCAACGATCGCCTTGGCGTCGCCAACGAGCTCGAAGTGGAGATGCAGCATGTGGTCGACACGTACGAGTGCGAATGGAAAAAGGCCGTCACCGATCCCGAAACGCGCAAGCGCTTCCGCCATTTCGTCAACAGCGGCGAGTCCGATAGCAACGTCGCGTTCGTCGAGGAGCGCGGACAGATCCGGCCGGCAACGCCCGCTGAGCGGCAGGTGCAGCGCATCCAGATTCCCGTTGTCGTCGAGACGGTTTGACCTCATCCGATTCCCGCTTAACTCAAAAGGAGCCCAGTCATGAAGAACGAACGCTTGCCCCGCGCCTGGACCGCAATCTGCGCACTCGACGACATCGTGCCGAACACCGGCGTTTGCGCGCTCGTCAATGGCGAACAGGTGGCCGTGTTTCACGTCGATCGCGGCCAAGTCGAGTCGCCGGCCGAGCCCACGGTCTACGCGATCGAAAACTTCGATCCGGGTTCGCACGCGGCGGTGCTGTCGCGCGGACTCGTCGGCAGCCTCGGCGAGCGCATCGTCGTCGCGTCGCCGATCTACAAGCATCACTTCGATCTGCGCACCGGCGAATGCCTCGAAACGCCGTCGTATTCGGTCAGCGCATTTGCCACGCGCGTCGAAAACGGCCAGGTGTGGGTCGCGGTTTGAGGTAGCGGCCTTTGTCCATCGTTCCGATGTTTCAACCCGATCATTCGCGCATGTCTGCTACCAGCGTAAAGAGCGTGTGTCCGTATTGCGGCGTCGGCTGCGGCATGGTGCTGCACGTCGAGGACGGCCAGGTCGTGAAGATCGCTGGCGACAAGGAGCATCCGGCCAACTTTGGCCGGCTCTGCACCAAAGGGCAGTCGGCCCACGTCGCGCTGCGCAAGTCGGGTCGTCTCGAAGGCGCGTTCGTGCGTCGTGCGCGCGACGAAGACCCGGTGCCGCTGCCGATGGCGCAGGCGCTGAGCGATACCGCCGCGCGTCTGCGGCGCGTGCTCGACGAGCATGGTCCCGATGCGCTGTCGTTTTACGTGTCGGGGCAGATGTCGCTCGAAGCGCAGTATCTGGTCAACAAGCTCGCAAAGGGCTTTATCGGCACGAACAATATCGAGGCGAATTCGCGCCTGTGCATGGCGAGCGCGGCGAGCGGCTACAAACTGTCGCTCGGCGCGGACGGTCCGCCCGGCTCGTACGAAGACTTCGATCACGCGGATCTGTTTTTCGTCAGCGGCGCGAATATGGCCGACTGCCACCCGATCCTGTTCCTGCGCATGATGGATCGCGTGAAGGCGGGCGCGAAGCTGATCGTCGTCGATCCGCGCCGCAACACGACCGCCGGGAAAGCCGATCTGTTCCTGCAGATCAAACCCGGCACCGACCTCGCGCTGCTGAACGGTCTGCTGCATCTGCTGCACGAAAACGGCGCAACGGATGCGGCTTTTATCGCCGAACACACCGAAGGCTGGGACGCGATGCCCGCGTTTCTGGCCGGGTACACGCCGGAGAACGTCGCCCGCATCACGGGCCTCGCCGCCGACGACATCCGTCGCGCCGCGCAGATGATCGCGTCGGCCAAAGACTGGATGAGTTGCTGGACGATGGGCCTGAACCAGAGCACGCACGGCACGTGGCACACCAACGCGCTGTGCAATCTGCATCTGGCGACGGGCCGCATCTGCCGGCGCGGCAGTGGGCCGTTCTCGCTGACGGGCCAACCGAACGCGATGGGCGGCCGCGAAATGGGCTATATGGGCCCTGCTCTGCCGGGGCAGCGTTCGGCGCTGGTCGCCGCAGATCGCGCGTTCGTCGAAGCACTGTGGGGCATCGCACCGGGCACGCTCAAAGCGGACGCAGGCACCGGCACGATCGACATGTTCGCGCGCATGGCCGCGGGCGACATCAAGGCGTGCTGGATCATCTGCACGAATCCGGTCGCGACCGTCGCGAACCGGCAGACCGCGATCGCCGGTTTGCGCGCGGCCGAACTCGTGATCGCGCAGGACGCGTTCCTCGATACCGAAACGAACCGCTACGCCGACGTGCTGCTGCCCGGCGCGTTGTGGGCCGAAGCCGAAGGCGTGATGGTCAACTCGGAGCGCAATCTGACGCTGATGCAGCAAGCCATCGAACCGCCCGGCGCGGCGCTGCCCGACTGGCAGATCATCGCGCGCATCGCGTGTGAAATGGGCTTTGCCGATGCGTTCAGCTATGCGAGCGCCGACGAAGTGTTCGCCGAACTCACGCGCGCGGCGAATCCGGCGACCGGCTACGACCTGCGTGGCGCGAGCCATCGCCGCTTGAAGGACTCGCCACTGCAGTGGCCGATCGCGTCGGCCGATTCGTCCGAGCGCAATCCGCTTCGCTATCTGAATGACGGCGTGAGCCAGACACTCAGGGAGTCGGAAGATGGCGGCCACCCGCGCATTGCTTTTCCGACCGCGAGCGGCAGGGCGAAGTTTTTCGCGCGTGCGTATCAGCCCGCGGCCGAGTTGCCCGATCGCGAATTTCCGATCGTGTTGAACACGGGCCGTCTGCAGCATCAGTGGCACACGATGACCAAGACCGGCAAGGTCGCGATGCTGAACAAGCTGAACCCGGGACCCTTCGTCGAAATTCATCCGGACGACGCGGCCGAACTCGGGATTCGCGTGAAGGACGCGGTCGAGATCCGTTCGCGGCGCGGCCGCGCGGTCCTGCCCGCCGTCGTCACCGATCGTGTGAGCGCGGGTCAGTGCTTCGCGCCGATGCACTGGAACGACGTGTTCGGCGACGAACTGTGCATCAATGCGGTGACCAACGACGCGGTCGATCCGGTTTCTCTGCAGCCCGAACTGAAAGTCTGCGCGGTCGCGCTGAGTCCGATGACGGCGGATCGCGACGCGAGCACTCGCAATGACGACGATGCGCTCTCTACCCCCGCCGACGCAGCGGTTTTAGCGCCCAGCGCCAAGGATCAACCCATGCCTCGTATCGAAGCCCTCACGACTTTGCTGCAACTGCCGCCCGAGCCCGCGCCCATGCCGTCGCTCAGCGACGCGGAGCGCGCGTATCTGGCGGGTTTCGTCAGTGGCCTGCGTTCGGCCGAAGCGCAAGGTCTCGTCAACGTGCCGGTGCTGCCGCACAGCGCACCGTTCGATGCGGTGAAGCGGCTCTATGTCGATGGTCTGCTTGCGGGACTGTATAGCCGCAGCGCGACGACAGCCCAGACGTCGACCGGTGCCTTGCGGCCGAATCTCGCACAGGAAGAGCCACGCGAATCGGGCGTGCGCATCGTGCGCGTGCGGCCGAAGGTCACGCTGTTGTGGGCCTCGCAAACCGGCAACACCGAGTCGCTGACCGAGCGTTACGCGACGCGTCTGATGGAATCGGGCTTCGAAATCCGCACCGCGTGCATGGCCGACTATTCGTTCGCGACGCTCGCGAAGGCGCAATACGTGCTGCTGATGACGAGCACGTTCGGCGACGGCGATGCGCCCGACAACGCGCAGGACTTCTGGACGCAACTGAACGCCGCCACGGCGCCGCGCCTCGACGGCGTGCGTTTCGCGGTGCTCGCGCTTGGCGATCGCAACTACGATCAGTTCTGCGGTCACGGCCGCCGTCTGGACGAGCGGCTCGCCGCGCAGGGTGCGCTGCGTCTGACCGAGCGCGTCGATTGCGATATTGAATATCAGCAGGGCGCCGATGCATGGCTCGAACGCGTGATCGTCTGCATCAAGCAGGCGGATGCCGCGCTGTACGCGGTGCCGCCGGGCGGCATGATCAACGCGGTGGTGGGCGCGGTGCCGACCAGGGCGCGGCCGGCCGCGTCGCGCGTCGTCGGCAATCTGCGCCTGAACCGGCAGGGCGCCGCAAAGGATACCCGCTACGTGTCGCTGCAAACGGGCGAGACGAACCTCGAATACGAAGCGGGCGATGCGCTCGGCGTGTGGCCGAGCAACTGCCCCGAACTCGTCGACGAACTGATCACGCTGAGCGGTTTGTACGCGGAGGCATCGGTGCACGTCGCGGGTATCGGCGACATGCGGCTCGCCGATGCGCTCGGCAAGCACTACGAGATCGCGCGGCCGAGCGCCGAGGCGCTCGCGTTCGTCGCGGCGCGCAGCGGCAACGGCGCGCTGGGCGATCTGCTCGCGCCCGAACGCAAGGCGGATCTGAAGCAATGGCTATGGGGACAGCAGCTCGCCGACGTATTGCACGAGTTTCCGGTGAGCCTCTCGGCCGCCGAGCTGACCGGCATGCTGAAGCGTCTGCAGCCGCGTCTGTATTCGATCGCATCGAGCCCGAAGGCGCATCCGGGCGAAGTGCATCTGACGGTGTCGGCGGTGCGGTATACGAATGGGCGGCGGCACCGCAAGGGCGTGTCGTCGACGTTTCTCGCGGATCGCGCAAGCGACACCGACGTGCCCGTGTTCGTGCAGAAGTCCGCGCACTTTCGTCCTCCTCATCAATCGGACACGCCGATGATCATGGTCGGGCCGGGCACCGGCATCGCGCCGTTTCGCGGCTTTCTGCACGAACGGCAGGCACGCGGCGAGCGCGGACGCAACTGGCTGTTCTTCGGCGAACAGCATGCCGCGACCGACTTCTACTATCGCGACGAACTCGAAGCGATGCGCGCGAGCGGTCTGCTGACCCGGCTCGACGTCGCGTTCTCGCGTGACCAGGCCGACAAGATCTATGTGCAGGACCGCATGCGCGAACACGGTGCGCAACTGTGGGCATGGCTCGAAGACGGTGCGCACTTCTATGTATGCGGCGACGCGAACCGGATGGCGCGCGATGTCGATGCGGCGCTGAAGGACGTCATCACGACTCACGGTGGCATGAGCGAAGAGAAAGCACTCGAATACGTGAGCCGTCTGACGCGCGAAAAGCGTTATGCGCGCGACGTGTATTGAGCCGCCGATGCGTTGCAGAAGATGCCTTTAAAAAGGCCTCGTAACAGACAGCCCGATGGCATGACGCTTGCGTGTCGCGTCCCAGTGAAAACTCTGGGCGACATGCCGGCGCAAAACACAAGTAACGCAGCAACTGGACTACCCGTCATTTTATTTACTGAGGATCTCTGATGAAAAACGTGATGCACTCCCTGCGAAGCGGTGATTGGCGCGCACTGGTCGCCTGCTTTCTGTATTTCGACACGGGCTTCACCGTCTGGGTGCTGTATGGGCCGCTCGCGCCGTTCATCAGCAAGAGCATCGCGATGACGCCCGCGCAGCAGGGTCTGCTCGTCGCGGTGCCGGTGTTGTCCGCGGCGATTCTGCGCGTGACGCTCGGCAATCTGTATCAGTCCGCGCACGGCAAACGCATTGCGTTGATGGGCGTGCTGCTGTCGGCGGTGCCGACGATCGTGCTGCCGTTGCTGCAATCGGTGCCGTCGTACGAAATGCTGCTGGTGCTCGGCGTGTTCCTTGGCGTCGGCGGCGCCAGCTTCGCGGTCGCGCTGCCGATGGCCGGCAGTAACTATCCGCCGAAAGTGCAGGGCCTCGTCCTGGGGCTGGCCGCGGCCGGCAACATCGGCGCGGTGCTCGACGGCTTTCTGTTCCCGCAACTGGCGACGCGCTACGGTTGGCAACTCGCCGCGGGCGGCGCCTTGCCGCTGCTCGCGATCGCCGCGATCACGCTGTACTTCTGGGCCAACGACGCGGGCGTCAAAACCGGCAGCGTGCTGCGCGCCTTCGGCAGTTTCGCGACGACGCTGGTCGGCCTGATCGCGCTCGTGCTGCTCGTCGAAGCGGGGCTATTCGGCGCGGGCAAGACCGGCGTGCTGCTGCTGCCGGTGATCGGTGCGCTGCTGGCGATCGCGGTGCTGCCGCAACGCTACCGCTCGGTGCTCGCCGAGCGCGATACGTGGGTCATCATGCTCGTCTATAGCATCACGTTCGGCGGTTTCGTCGGTATGTCCTCGTATGTGTCGCTGCTGCTGACCAACCTGTATCAACTGTCGAAAATCGACGCGGGCCTGTTCATGGCGCTGCTCGCCGCGACCGGCGCGATGGTGCGCCCGCTCGGCGGTCTGATTGCCGACCGCGTGTCGGGCGTGCGCGCGCTGACCGTGCTGCTGGCGATCATCGCGCTTTGCGATTTCCTGTTCGCGGCGGCGATGCCGTCGCTCGCGGGCGGCATTGCGTTGCTGCTGTGTCTCTATGTCGCGTTCGGGCTCGGCAATGGCGCGACGTTCCAGCTCGTGCCGCATCGCTGGGCCGGCCGCACCGGTCTGATGTCCGGCATCGTCGGCGCGGCGGGCGGCATCGGCGGCTTCTATCTGCCGGTCGTGATGGGCATCGCGAAGGAAAGCACCGGCAGCTATCAAATGGGCTTCGCGACGTTCGGCACGCTGTCGGCTTGCGCGTTCCTTGCGATCGTCGCGCTGCGCCGGCCGTGGATGGCGTGGTCGATGCAAACCGGCGTCATGCACGCGCATGCGACGGAGTAAGGCGCCGCGCTCGCGCGTCTGGCGTGCGCTGTCCAACGCCGAGGAATTCGGCAAATGGTTCGGCGTGAATCTCACCGGCAAGCAGTTCGTCGCGGGGCAATCCACGCAGGGGCACATCACCTATCCAGGCTATGAGCATCTGCTGATGAACGTGCTGGTCGAGCGTGTCGAGCCCGAGCATCATCTGTCGTGGCGCTGGCATCCGGCCGCGATCGACATCACGATCGACTACACGCCTGAGCCGACCACGCTCGTGGAATTCGATCTGAGCGACGTCGAGTCGGGCACGCTGCTGCGCGTCGTCGAATCGGGCTTCGACCAGTTGCCGGTCGGGCGGCGCGCGCAAGCGTTCCGGCTGAACGACGGCGGCTGGGAGCAGCAGATGGTCAACGTCGAGCGATATGTCGGCGCGAGCTAGGGCGGCCCCCGCGAGGGCGGGCCTCAAGGCGGCGACACTGCGCAGTTCGGCGGCGGTGTTCGCGGCGCTCGGTGACGAGACGCGTCTGCGGCTTGTCGCGGCGTTGTGCGCGGGCAGTGCGATGTCGATCGCGCAGCTGACGGCCGGCACCGACATCACGCGGCAGTCGGTCACGCAGCATCTGCAGGTGCTGGCCGACGCGGGCCTCGTGCACGACGTGAAGGTCGGACGCGAGCGCCTGTGGGCGTTCGAGCCCACGCATCTCGACGCGGCACGCCGCGCGCTCGACGCGATTTCGCGGCAGTGGGATCAGGCGCTGCTGAAGCTGAAGACGATGGTCGAAGAATGAAGGGCGGGCGTCCGTGGTGATTGCCCGAACCGAGCCGGCATGCGGATTGGCCGCCTGCCGGTAGGCTGTACGCGACGGCGGGTGCCGCATTTTTTACCGACTGCGAGCGGCACATCGTGCGCGGAAGCGCGGAACAACGCAAAAAGGGGCCAAAAAATTGGCCCCCAATCCGCTGTAAAAAAGGAAGAAAAACGAGCCCGCGACTAATCGGCGATCCGCTTGTCGGCCAGCGCGTTCTGGCAGTCGGCCAGAACCTGCCGGACGAGCCGGGCTTGCGGGTCGAGTTCGTCGGTATCGAGAATTTCTTCAACCGCGTCGCGCGCCCAGTCGGCATCGACGAAGCGCGCGTGGCGCCGCGCGATTTCGACCGCGGTGGCCGACAGCTTCGCGACGCACAGCCAATCGGCTTCGCGCGCGCGGCGGTCGAGCCACTTGTGCGCGGACTGCACGTGAAACGCCGCGTCGGGCCAGTCTTCGTTCAGATAATAAGCGCCGAGGCTTCCGCATGTGAGCCAGCACAACAGCTCCAGGCGGTCACGGGGACTCAGATGTTGGCGTACATCACTCATGGCGACGCTCGCTGCAGTAAATGGCTTCCCGGTGAGGCCGGCGGGCGCCGTCCTCCGCTTTTTACACACGCTTTTTACAAACATTAGCATGCGGAATTCCCGGGCGGCAATTCCTGACCACCCTTAGCGTGCGGCGTCGCCACAGGTGCGGTTTTCGGGCGGTGCGTCAGCGTGGTGCGCCGGCGATCTGATCGCCGCGGGACGACCCGCCGCAGCCGAAGCGCCGGCATTTACCGGCTCGCAGCGGTTCCCGGCGCGGCTTCAACGTTCGCCGCGCGTCGCGACAATGAAAAACCGCGGAAACGGCAGCAGCACCGTGCCATCGGCGAGCGCCGGGTAGGCTCTGACGATTTCGTCGCGATAGCGTTGCACAAACGCGCCGCGTTCGGCGTCGTCGAGCGCGGCGAGAAACGGCCGCAGCGCGCTGCCCTTGAACCATTCGACCACCGCGTCGGCGCCCGCGAGCGGGTGGTGATAGACCGTGCGCCACACGTCGACGCGCGCGCACAGCGGCTTGAGCAGCGCGTAGTACCAGTTTGCGTCGTAGCGCATGGTGCGCTCGACACCGTTCAGCTTCGTCGCCCAAGGCCCGTCGATGGCGATTTCGCGCAGCAGCCGGTGCGCCGGTTCGTCGAGATTGTCGGGCATCTGCACGGCGAGGCTGCCGCCCCTGGCAAGTTTGGCCACCAGCGCGGGGAACAGCCGCTCGTGGTCCGGCACCCATTGCAGCACCGCGTTCGCGAGGATCACGTCGTAGGGGCCGTGCGCGTCCCACGTCGAAACGTCGCTGATGTCGAAGCGACATTGCGGCAGCCGCCGACGGGCCGCCGCGATCATGTCGGCGGAGCGGTCGATGCCGCTGACCGACGCGCCCGGCACCCGCTCGGCCAGCACCTCGGTCGAGTTGCCCGGGCCGCAGCCGATGTCGACCGCGAGCCGCGCGCCGTTCAAGGGCACCGCCGCGAGCAGATCGCGGACCGGCCGCGTGCGCTCGTTCTCGAACAACATGTACTGCTTCGCGTGCCAATCGCTATGCTCGTTCGTGGTTTTGTCGGTCATCTTTTGCTCCTTCGCGGGTTCGTTGCGGCCATTCTCGGCCGCTGACAGCCCGGAGTAAAATGAATTTATGATCCCGATTACTTCATTTTTCTAATGAAAATCGACACGCTCGGCGTGCAGGCTTTCGTCGCGATTGCCGATCGCGGCAGCTTCCAGAGCGCGGCGGATTCGCTGCACGTCACGCAAACCGCGATCACGCAGCGGCTGCGCAAGCTCGAAAGCTATCTCGGCGTCACGCTGATCGAGCGCACCACGCGTTCGATGGCGCTCACCGAAATCGGTCGCAATTTTCTGCCGCAGGCGCGTCGGCTGCTCGGCGAGCTGGCGGACGCGCTCGTCGAGATCCGCGAAACGGGCATCGCGCGACGCGGCGACGTGTCGATCGCGTGCGTGCCGACCGTCGGCGTGCAGTATCTGCCGCGCATCCTGCAGGCGTATTCGGCGCGCTATCCGCACAATCGCATCAAGATTCTCGATCACGCGTCGGCGGCGGTGGAGGAGGCCGTGTTGCGCAGAGAGGTCGAGTTCGGCATCAACATCGCGCGCGAGCATCATCCCGATCTCGCCACCGTGCCGCTCACCGAAGACCGCTACGTGCTGATCTGCCACGAGGACCATCCACTCGCGAAGCGGCGGCGCATCGCATGGCGGCAGTTGCAGCCGTTCCCGCTGATTTTCGCCGGCGAGGTCAGCGGCAATCGCGCGCTGCTCGATGTCGCGCTGGAATCGAGCGAGCTCGCGCTGCGGTCGTTCTACGAGGTGCAGCGCAGTTCGACCGCCGTCGGACTAGTCGCGCAACGCGTCGGCGCGGCCGTGGTGCCCGCGCTCGCGCTGCAGAACGGCGCGTATCCGAGCGTGCGCACCGTCGAGCTCACGCAGCCCACCGTGTCGCGCACGCTGGTGCTCGTCGCGCGCAAGACCGCGCAGTTGTCACCGGCCGCGCAGGCGCTGTACGACATGATCCGCGAACAGGCGACGCTGAAAAGCGGATGACGGCGCGCCGCGCGCAAGGCAAACTGGCTGGCTTGCGAGTTTCATTCCTTCAACCCGTTCAATCCACGCGACACCCAACGACTCATGCTGCAGATACTCGGCAAGACCACCTCGATCAACGTGCGCAAGGTGTTGTGGACCTGCGCGGAACTTGGGCTTGCGTTCGAACAGGAAGACTGGGGCTCGGGCTTTCGCTCGACCGAGGTCGCCGAATTCCGCGCGCTGAACCCGAACGCGATGGTCCCCGTGATCCGCGACGGCGACTTCGTGTTGTGGGAATCGAACTCGATCATCCGTTACCTCGCGAACCGTTATCGCGGTGACGGGCTGTATCCGGCCGATCCGGTCGAGCGCGCGCGCTGTGATCAATGGATCGACTGGCAGGCGAGCGAATTGAACCGCTCGTGGAGCTACGCGTTTCTCGCGCTCGTGCGGCACTCGCCCGAACATCAGGACCCGCGCCAGATCGCCGCGTCGTGCGCGAACTGGTCGAAGCATATGGCGATCGTCGAGCAGCAACTCGCGCGCACCGGTGCGTATATCGCGGGCGACGCGTTTTCGCTCGCCGATATTCCGATCGCGCTGTCCGCGAACCGCTGGCTCGAAACGCCGCAGCAGCACGACGATTTGCCGGCGCTGGCCGCTTATATGGCGCGCCTGGCCGAGCGCGACGGGTATCGCAAGCATTGCCGAAACGGCACGCCGTAATCGTTGATTCGCGCGCTTCTGCAATCTGTCGGTGCTTACAGAATCCGCCTTCAATGCTTACGCTCTGCTTGTGAATTCCCGCGCTCGACGGCTTCTGCGCGGTGCACCCCGCGTCGCCTACAATGGCGGCCATCTAGCGACATTGAAGGTTCAACGATGCGGTTAACGAAATTCGCTCTGGCTTTGCTGGCGGCGTGCTTCACTCTGAACGCGAGCGCCGAAATGACGGCCGCGCAATACAAGCGCTGGGCACACGCCGACAACAACTCGATCTATGCGGCGTACATCACCGGCACGATCAACGCGTTCGGCTGGGCGAACGGCGATCTGGTCGCGAGGAAACAGCCGCAGCTGTTCTGTCCGCCACCAACGCTCGCGATCGGCAACCAGACGGTCTATCCGTTGCTCGATGCGTTCTTCGCGAACCATCCGGGCATTTCCGAGGATTTTCCAATCGGGCTCGCGATTCTGCGCGCGTTGCAGGGCGCGTATCCGTGCTGACGTGTTGAAGGAGTGAGGGGAGGGAGGCGAGGAGGGGCAACCTCAGGGGCGAACTCGCGAAGCGGGCCCGCCCCCGCTGGATCAAACCTGCACGAGATTCGGAATCTGCACGTCCGGATTGACGTCCGCGTCGTAATCGACGCCCTTCATTTCAAAGCCGAACAGGCGCAGGAAATCGGTCTTGTAGCCCGCGAAATCGGTGAGTTCGTAGATGTTGTCGTTGCTCACCTGGTTCCACAGCTCCTGCACGCGGCCTTGCACCTGCGGATCGAGTTCCTTGTAGTCGGCGCGCAGACGGCCTTCGTCGTCCAGATGCGGCTGGCTGCCATAGAGGCTGTCCTTGTACAGGCCGTAGACCTGCTCGATACAGCCTTCGTGCGTGCCTTTTTCCTTCATCACCTTGAAGAGCAGCGACAGATAGAGCGGCATCATCGGAATCGCCGAGCTTGCCTGCGTGACGACTGCCTTCAGCACCGCGACGCGCGCATCGCCGCCCTTGGCCGCGAGCTTTGAGCGGATCCCGAGCACTTTCTGGTCGAGATCTTTCTTGGCCGCGCCGATCGAGCCGTTCCAGTAGATGTCGTGGGTGATCTTCTCGCCGAGGTAGGTGAACGCGGTGGTCCTGGCGCCGTCGGCGAGCACGCCGGCAACGCCCAACGCGTCCATCCACATCTGCCAGTCCTCGCCGCCCATCACCGCGACCGTGTGCGCGATTTCTTCCGGCGTCGCCGGTTCGAGCACGGTTTCCTTGATCACTTCCTTGTCGGTGTCGATGCCGCGCAGATTGACAGCCTTGCTGATCGGCTTGAGCACCGAGCTGAACACTTCACCGGTCTTCGGGTGCTGGCGCTTCGGCGCCGCGAGGCTGTAGACGACCAGATCGACCTGGCCGAGATCGCGCTTGATCACTTCGATCGTGCGCGCCTTCACTTCGTCGGAGAACGCGTCGCCGTTGATGCTGGTCGCGTACAGGCCTTCGGCGGTGGCGAACTTCTCGAACGCCGCGGTGTTGTACCAGCCGGCCGTGCCAGCCTTGGTTTCGCTGCCGGCGCGCTCGAAGAACACGCCGAGGGTCGACGCGCCCGAGCCGAACGCTGCGCTAATGCGGGCGGCGAGGCCATAGCCGGTCGACGCGCCGATCACGAGCACCTTCTTCGGGCCGTTGGCGATGGGGCCGCGTGCCTTCACATACTCGATCTGTTCCTTGACGTTGGCTTCACAGCCGGTCGGATGGGTCGATACACAGATGAAGCCACGCACACGCGGTTTGATGATCATGAAGCACCTCTTGTCGGAATTGGCGACATTATAGTGGCCCCGCCGGAGCCGCACTCCATGCCGCGAACGAAGCAAAAACCGGCGTACCCCCCACATCTTGGTACGATTGCGCCTTTCCCAGCCGACGACAGCAAGTGAAGCGCCTCTTTTCCTCCTTTCTGGCGGCCCTCGACAAAGGGCTGACGCTCGCGAACCCGCTGTTCGCGAAGGCCGCATGGCATCTGCGCCATCCGACCCGCCGCACGTTCGCGTGGGGGCTCGCCGCGCTGCCGGTGCTATTCGTACTGTACGTGCTGCTGCTGATTCCTTTCACGCCGAGCATCGGCGACATCCGCAAGGCCAAGATCGAGCAGCCCGCGCAGATCCTGTCGGCGGACGGCAAGCTGCTCGCCGAGTTCAAGCCGTCGAACCGCGAGTGGGTCAAGCTGAAGGACATCTCGCCGAACGTCGTGAACGCGCTGATCGCCACCGAGGATCACCGCTTCTATCAGCATTTCGGGATCGACTGGCGGCGCACCGCTTCGGCCGCGCTGCACACGTTCTCCGGCGACCGCCAGGGCGGCTCGACGATCACGCAGCAGCTCGCGCGCAATCTGTATCCCGACGAAATCGGCCGCGCGCCGACGTTGACGCGCAAGCTGAAGGAAGCGATCACCGCACTGAAGATCGAGGCGTTCTACACGAAGGACGAGATCCTCGAAACCTACCTGAATACGGTCCCGTTCCTGTACAACGCGTACGGCATCGAGATGGCTGCGCGCACCTATTTCGACAAGTCCGCATCCGACCTGAACGTGCTCGAAGCGGCGACGCTGACCGGCATGCTGAAGGGCAACGCGTACTACAACCCGGTGCTGAACCCCGAGCGCGCCTTGCAGCGGCGCAATACGGTGCTCGCGCAACTGGTCAAGTACGGCAAGCTGACACCCGCCCAGTACGACACGCTCGCCCGCAAGCCGCTGCGTCTCGACTTCGAGCGCCAGATCGAGCCGCCCGGACCCGCGCCGCACTTCACGCAGCAACTGCGCAAATGGCTCGTCGCGTGGGCCGATCGCAACGACTACAACATCTATTCCGATGGACTCGTCGTGCGCACGACGATCGACTCGCGTTTGCAGACGATGGCGACCCAGGCGGTCACGCTGCAGGGCAATCAGTTGCAGAACATCGCGAACTCCGCGTGGGGCACGCGCGCGGGCTGCTCGGCGGACAAGGACCTGCTGCGCACGTTCCTGCGCGAAACGCCTGACTTCCGCGCGGCCAAAGACACGGGCCTCGCCGACGACGAGGCGCTGAAACGCCTGCTCGCCGATCGCAAGCTCGTGCAGAGCGTGTGCGACACGAAGACGCGCGTGCAGGCCGACTTCCTCGCAATGGACCCACGTACCGGCGAGATCAAGGCGTGGGTCGGCAGCCGCGACTTTGGCGTTGATCCGTTCGATCACGTGCAGCAGGCGCGCCGTCAGCCGGGCTCGACCTTCAAGCCGTTCGTCTACGCGGCGGCCTTCGAGGCCGGCGCGAAGCCGGACGACAAACTGCCGGACAATCCGGTTCAGATCGAACTCGCCGGCGGCGAAATCTGGAAGCCGAACGACGAGGACGAGCCGAGCGGCCGCATGATCAGCCTGCGCGACGCGCTCGCCTATTCGCGCAACCGCATCACCGCGCAGGTGATGGAGTCGGTGGGTCCGAACAGGGTCGCCAAGCTCGCGCGCGCGATGGGCGTGCGCGACAGCCAGCTCGACCCGGTGCCGTCGCTCGCGCTCGGCACGAGCCCGGTCACGCTTAAAGAAATGGTGTCGGCGTACGGCACGATCGCGAACCTCGGCGGCTACGTCGAGCCGCTGATGGTCACGCGCATCGAGGACCGCAACGGCAACCTGCTCGCCGAATTCAAGCCGGCCACGCCGAGTCGCGAGCTGCCCGCCGACACGGCGCGCACGCTCGTCGACGTGATGCGCGACGTGATCAGCCGCGGCACCGGCGCGAGCATCCGCACGCGCTTCGGCGTGCGCGGCGATGTCGCGGGCAAGACCGGCACGACCCAGGGCAACGCGGATGGCTGGTTCATCCTGATGCAGCCGCAACTGGTGGCGGGGGCATGGGTCGGCTTCAACGACAGCCGCGTGACGCTGCGCAGCGATTACTGGGGGCAGGGTGCGCATAGCGCGCTGCCGATCGTCGGCGATTTCTTCCAGCGCGCGCAGCGCTCGCGGCTCGTCGACAGCCACATGAAGTTCGATACCGCGCAGCAGCCGGGCTGGTTCGCCGAGCGCGCCGAACGCTTGCGCGACTGGATCGGGCACCTGTTCACGCGCACGCCGGCGCAGCCGGACAAGCAGGTCGTGGCGCGTGCTCCGGCGCGGCGCGCGCCGGTGGCGTCGGTGCAGCCGCCGACGTCTGCCGTGGCGGCACCGGTGGCGGCGTCAGAGGCAGCGGGCGCGTCCGCGGTGCAGGGCGAAGCGCGCGCGTTGCCGCCGTTGCTGCCGGCGCCGGGGTCGGCTCCCGCGCCGGCGCCGGGTAATACCGTCGACGGTGAAGCGCACGGCGGCGGTGCGGCAGCGCTCGCGCCAACCCCGACGCCGGACGACATCGTGCCGTCCGATGCGGGCGGTCAGGGCACAGAAGGGTCGAATAACGGCAGCGGGGCGAATTGAAGGCGACCCGGGCAGGCTGCCCGGGTGCGTATTGAACGGCGCGTGGGACTAGCGCTAAGACCTCGCGACCCCCGCTTCACCCGGCGGTCGCGCATGCGGATTGCCATGCGTCGTCTCGAGCGACGTGTCGTGATGCAGCAGCAACACCGCCGCCATGCCGATGAGTCCCGCGCCCGACAGGCATAGCAGCCCGGCGCCGAAGCCGCCGGTGCTGTCCTTGATCCAGCCCATCGCGAACGGGCCGAAGAAGCCCGCCAGATTGCCGAGCGAATTGATCGCGGCGATGCCGCCCGCGGCCGCCGCGCCCGACAGGAACGCGGCCGGCAAGGTCCAGATTACCGGCAGGCAACCGAAGATGCCGAAGCCGGCAATCGATAGCGCGATCATCTTCTGCACCGGATTGTCGAGGCCGGCCGCGGCTGCGATGCCGGCCGCCGCGACGAACAGCGCAATCGCGACGTGCCAGCGGCGTTCGAGGTGGCGATCCGAATGCCGTCCCCACAAAATCATGCTGACGAGGCCGACCACGTACGGCAGCGACGTCACGAAACCCGTCTGCAGATTAGTTAGGCCGAACGACTTCACGATCTGCGGCAGGAAGAAGCTCAGGCCGTAGTTGGTCGCGTTCGCCCCGAAATAGATCAGCGCGATGGCGAGAACGCGCGGATTGATCAGCGCCTCCTTCACGCTGAAGTGGCGCACCGCCTCGCGATGCTCGCGCTCCTGCTTCTGCCGCGCGATCAGCCAGTCGCGCTCCTCGGTGCTGAGCCAGGTGGCGTCGGCGGGCTTGTCGGTCAGATACAACAGCACCGCGACCGACAGCAATACCGCCGGCGCCGCCTCGATCAGATACAGCCACTGCCAGCCGCCGAGTCCGCCGTGGCCGTCGAGCGACAGCAGCGCGCCGGAGATCGGTCCGCCGATCACCGTCGACAGCGGAATCGCCGCCATGAAATAGCCGACCACGCGCCCGCGATACGCGGCCGGAAACCACAAGGTCAGCAGAAAAATGATGCCCGGGAAAAAGCCGGCCTCGGCGACGCCAAGCAAAATGCGCAGGCCGAAAAACACGTGCGCGGGCGAGAGCCCGGTGAAGCGCGCGATGTCCGGGATAAACGCCATCGCGCCCGCGAGAATACCCCACGTAAACATGATCCGCGCGATCCAGCGGCGCGCGCCGAATCGTTCGAGCAGCAGGTTCGACGGCACTTCGAAAAAGAAGTACGCGATAAAGAACACGCCCGCGCCGAAGCCGAACGCGCTCGCGGACAGATCGAGCGCCTTGTTCATCTGCAAGGCCGCGAAGCCGACGTTGACGCGATCGAGATAGGCGATGAAATAGCACAGGATCAGGAACGGCACGAGCCGAACCGTGACGCGCTGAAGGGTACGTGCCTCGAGATCCATATATGTCTCCTCCGGTTCGGCGACCGGTGTATGCCGCTATGTGGTGGGGTCCGTCTGCGGTTCGAAATGCCGGTCCGTCGAACAGGCATCGTTACAGACTAGACGCTCAAAAGGGATTCCGGAAGGTCTTTTGTGAACCATGTGGTCCGCTCATTGCCGACGCCGTCGCGGCGTGGCGCTCGCGTCCATTGTTGGGACTCGCGCAACAGTGTTTTCGGTTGTATCGGCTGATCTTGGGCGAACGATTCCGGATAATTGCTGCCTGACTAATCGGTTAAAAATGCAGGTGATCCACGATGTCGAATCAGGGTTCGGACATGCTCGCTGAGGCGCGCAAAACGGTGCGGGTACGCGAAGTCGCGTCCGTCGCACGAGCGGAAAGCACGGAAAGGAAGAGGGCGCCGCTGCCCACGCGCATGCGCGGGGTGGCGGCGGTGGCGCTCGCGTGCGCGAGTCTCGTCGGGTGCGCGTCGAGCACGGATGTGGTCGCGAGCGGCAAGCCCGGCAGCTACACGGTCGCCGCCAGCGCGACCGGAGGACGCATGGCCTGGGCGCGCGCGCACGAACTCGCGATGAACGAGGCGCGCGACTACTGCGATCGTCTCGGTATGCAAAGCAGCGTGAAGACGGAGACGGTCAGCGGCGTCAGCGCGATGACCGAGCACGGGTCGTCGGTCAGTTTCGAGTGTCATCCGCGGTTCTGACGCAGCGTTGCGCGCGGGCGGCGGGTGCCGCCGCCCCATGACGATCACTTTCGGCGCCGTTATCGATACGGCTGCGGATCGCGCCCGCCAGCACATAGCCCACCACGAACGCCTGACCATGCCGATGCGGCGCCGATTTGCCGCCCGGCGCGTAGTCGACGACGAGCGCGGTCATCGTCTTGCCCGGCACGTTCGCGATCGGTACGGCGAAGGCGGGGGTGATGGTTTCGTGAGGGGCTGCGCTCGCCTCGCCGGTGTCGGCGGCATAGGTGTAGCGGCCCGATAACATAAATCGCCGGGACCGATTACATCGGTGTTTTGGGGCCACATTAGCTGAGAATATCGGCGCACCGGGGACCACATTACGTGAGAACGGGCCCACATTAGTTGGAACAGCCCGATTACATCGGGCAGGAACCACATTAAGCGAGAACGTCACAGCGGCACGCCCGCGGCCAGTAGGCGGTCATGGAACTCCTGGGTCCTCTCGGGCGGCAGATGCCCGCCGAGAAAGGCACGCACCTCTTTGGGCTTGGCCCCCAACACCTCGATCAGCACCTTCGCGTTGTAACCGTTGCGCGTCAGACGAGCTTCGAGTCCGTCCAGATCCGGTGCCAGAATGTCGCGAACCGTATCTGCATCGACCGCTTTCTGCTCGACTCGAAACGCATCCTCGAACGCCCTTGTCAAATACAACTCGAATTGCAGCGGTGTGGTCAGGCGTTCGCACTCTGGTTGATGAACTGCCATCCGGGAATTCACCCGAGTCCGGATTCCGTCCGCATCACTAGCCGGAGAATTCGATCCCGTGAGCATCGGCGTGTTATCGCGGAGTTCGCCGAGAACGCAATTCCCGCCGGGGATGTCGCATCGCGGGCGGCATTCGTGCAGATGGCGCACGACGCTGGGGCCGACCTGTTTGCACGTCAGTCTGACGCGTCGTTGACGCGTTCGGATCGCTGGTCCGTGCTTGCATCGAGCAACATTCCAACGTTGCTCCTGTGGGGAGATGCTGACCGTTTCGTCCCGGTCGATGTTGGCCGTCGCATCGCTGCGCTGATGCCGCATGCATGCTTCGCCCCGCTCGAAGGATGCGGCCATTTCCCAACATTGGAGCGGCCGTCTCTATGCACAGAGCTTGCACGGCAGTGGCTGATCGGATCTGCCCTTGACTGAAGTTGTTGTCAGCGGTACCGCCGCTATATGGGAAAACTGGTAACGGCATCAGGCAAGTTTCGGCCACCTGCGGTCATCGGCCTAGGCATCAGCGCGGATATTCCAACGTCGGCTCGCCAACCGACAATGGACATTCGCTGAGCCGATAATGCCCGTCGAATCATTGGCCTCGACTGTCGCTCCGATGCGAACAAGGAACCGTCGAGTTCGGGGCGGTCGTCACACCACCGGCCATACAGGCACTGCGCAGAAGTAGTGCTACGAGTTCCGCCTGTCTGTGTGTGCCTGTCTTGGCAAGCACCTGTTTCAGATATCCGCGCGCTGTTCCAATGCCGATTCCCAGCCGCGCTGCCGTGTCCGGGAGGTCGATACCCCGAGCGAGCAAACTGGCGAGCGCAGCCTCTCGCCGGGTGAACTGGAAGGTCTCGATGAGGACCATCTGCTCCAGACCGGACGCGCTGTCCGGTTCCATTACGAACAGGACGGCGCGTGCGCCCGAATTCCATTCATTCGTAAGGCCTGTCGTACAAAGCGGCACGACCAAGACGACGAGCGGTGGCCTTGGCGGCCTGCGCGACAGGTAGCAGCGCACAGGCGCTTCTGTGCGCAGCGCAAACACACTGCCGTCCCGGCTGACGTCGTGCCAGGCGAGCGCGGCCTTCATGACCCGGCGCAGCACCTCGGTATCCAAATGGAGAGTCGCCGCGACCGCCTCGCTGCTCAACAGCAAGCCGTCACGACGCGCCGCGATTGCTTCGGCACAGGGATTCACGAAGACGGGGCGCAGTGCCGCGTCGAACAGGATTACACCGACATTCAGCTGCGTGATGACGTCAAGCACGCCCTGCGTTCGCAAGTCTGCTGCCTCAAGACGACCCTGCACATCCAGCGCCGTCTTTAGGTGCGGGACGATCAGCTTTGCTGCTTCGAGGTCGTCGTCGCTGAAATCCGGCGCGCCCAAATGCCGGCAGACCGAAAAGTAAGCCCGCCGCCCAGGGTGCTGCACAAGAGGCGCAACCATCACATAGAATCCGCCGACTGGGCGAATTGTTTCGTTATAGAGTTCCGATCGCCTGAAGGCCGCGTCTGAAATCATCGACGATTGTCGCATCGGCACGCCAACCGGTATGGCCCGAATCCAATCCGGAAGACGGGTTTCGAACTCCCGCTGCAGCCTTGAGGCATTCTCGACGTCAAGACCGTTTGAAAACGATCTACCGGCGGCGCCAGGTGTCTTCTCGTTCACCATTGCCTTATGCCCGCCGATTGCTTCCGTCACAGAGACAAGTGCGCTGGGCCAGTTCTCTGGAGAGAGCGCCGCTTCATAGATGCGTCGAATCGCAAAGTGAATTTCTTCGACATGCGTCATGATCGCCTCCTGTCACATCCCTCCCAAATGGGAGTGTCGGGCGCACAGGATTATTTGGATTATAGGCAGGTGATTTGCGGTTTTAAATGTGCGCCCTCTTCTGCGCACCGGGCTTACCGGCCCACCGGCGGTCTTTCAGGTGCTACTGACACCTCGGACGCTGCGCGCGGCATTGCCGCGCCGTTTCTTTCCCACCTGGTCGAAAGCCAGGAAAAACGGCCCCCGCAACCGGGTCACGGCAGCGGACGAATTCGCCTGGCAGCGAATATCCTGACGCGCGTGTCGGCTGCTACGCCCGTTGCCTATGTCAAAGCGGCCGCCCGAAGTGAACCTGATTTCGTACTGAAGGAGTTAAGCCATGAAGACGACAATTCTCGCGTCTGCAGCGCTCGTGGGCATTCTCTCGCTTGCGAGCGTAGGGCAAGCGCAGGAGGCATCCGGGCAACAAGATGGGCAAGCGCAGCAGGCACCCAGGCAACAAGATGGGCAATCGGCATCGGCCAATGCTAGCAGTAACTCCGCGTATGGCGGTGTTTCCGGAAGCAGCAGTATAAGCGGCGGTATGGGTCGCTCGGGGTGGGCTACCTGCGGTCATCTACCCCAATGCAACCCCGACAGTGGTCACTAAATATGTAGGTCGCTAGTCAGAAGGATTCGCGGATTGCCGTTGCGATCCGCGAAACCACCTTGCGCTAGCTGGCAGCCGCGAGACGTCGGATCAGGCGTACCGGCTCGATGACCGGGCAACCGCCCGTTGCATGACCGACGCATATATCCAGTTACTTCGGTTGATGGACACAGGCCTTTTGCTGTTCGCAAAGCCACGTTCCAACGTCGGGGTATCGCTGATTTTCCCAGACTGATTTAGCAGAAAGGAGAAGAAGATGTTTAGCAGATTCTTCAAGGAAACGGTGGCAGCGGGATGGCATTACTGTCGCCAAATTGCGTAGCGCAGACAGATGACTTCGCATGCACCACGGCGACGTTGAGAGGGACGTATGGCTTCAAGATCCATGCGGATTTGCTTGGAATCCTGACGGGGACGGCTCCCAGTCAGACTCTCCATCGCCTGGCCAATGCCGGCGTTATCGATGCCGTTGCTCTTGCGACATTCGACGGTTTCGGAGGGGGCCACCAGAAAGATTTTGGGATGCTAAATGGAACAAGAACCCCTGGTGAGCCGCCACTTGCTGTGCGCGTCGACGGCGAAGGGGGGCGCGGGCCGCGCGGGCAATAGGCGGCAGCGCGTCGCTCCCCAAGGCAACACCAGAAGCTCGATATGGCTGGCCATTGGCGAGCCTATGGGCAGATGAGCAGATGACGCGGGAGATCTCTTCCGGCAACAGTTGCACTATGAGCAGATCAGGCCTGAAGCAGCCGCCGGTGCGCCTAAGCGCGCTGGCGCAAGCGGCTGGCGAAGCCGGCGTTTATGAACTGATGGCGGAGACGATCGAAGCGGCCAGGGGGCCAGTATGGCCGAGCACCAGGCAGGCCCTGTCCGTGTTGGATGGCCGTTGATGACTCGAAAGCGGCCGCAGGGACTGTGTGAGCCTGAACGGCGGCAGTGGGTCGCGTGCTGCCGATCGCAGCCCTGCGGGGGCAAGCTGCGTATGCCCGCCCATTGAGGGTGCGGCCGGTCGCGTCACGTCCTTGCGTTCTTATGGCTTGACGTCCTCGCGGCCATGCGGCGTTGCCAGCGCATGGGTTGCATCAGGCAGGAAAACCGCCGGCTGCGTTCGGCGACTTCTCGTGCTGATCAAGCACGAAGGCTATGCCGTCCTTCCGGCACATGCGGCGCACTGCGCGCCGCGCGGTAATCAGGCCAGACGGCAGCCCGCCGCCGGGCATGACCCACTGGCCGATCATGAGGAACCGCCGCAGGCCGGGCAGCGTTGGCGGCAAGGGTCTTACGCCCGTCTGCGGCGTGAGCAGCCAACCTTCCATGCTGCCTTGCCAATTGCGCGTGCAGCGGACCACGGTGGCGGGCGTCGACACGTCGACCACTTCTATCGCTTCGCGCACACCGGGCGTGGACTTGTCGAATATCGCGATCACGGTGTTCGCCACGCGCTGCTTTTCCGCTTCATATCCTTGCGGGTCGTGCTCGCTCAACCGCGACCAGTACCCCACGTTGCGCGTGGGCAGTGTGCACGTCACGGCGGTCTTGCCTGCAGGCGCGAACGTTGGATCGTAGTGGAACAGCCGGAAGGCGATCTGATGTAGCACTGTTTGCGGGTCTAATGTGAACGGCTTGTCGAGCAGTCGCATCACATATCCGCATTGCTGCGAAAGATCGCGCGCCACGCCGAGGCTCACCTGCAGGAACGAAGGGAAGGGCTTGTACGTGCGATAGACGTGCGCCATGCGCGGGCCGACATACCGCCCGTCGAGCATGTTGTACACGGTCGTGTGCCCGTCGGCGGCGGAGACGACCCAGTCGGCGTCGATGCGCTCGCCGTCGTCCAGTTGCACACCCACTGCAGTGTCGTCTTCCACGAGAATCTGCTTGACGCTCGAGCCAGTGCGCAACACACCACCGAGCTGCTGCAGGTTCTGCGCGATCGGACCGATCACCGCGTGCGAGCCGCCTATTGGATAGCCGGCATTGCGGTTGCTGACCCATGCGAGCGCGAAAACTAGCGCAACGACCGCGAGCTGCGCGTTTTCTCCTTCGCCGAAGAAGCCTCGCAGCAACGAGTCGTTGAACCGCTTGCCATAGTCTTCGGAAGTAATGTGCGAGAGGTTTTGAAGAAGAGGCATGTGGCGAAGCAATTGCAGCCCCGTCGTGAGGCGGTCCTGCCAGGCGCTGCTCAACGACGGCAGCGGGCAGTGGCTCAGGCTGCGGACGGCATGCATGAACTGGCGGATCTGTGCTTCGTCCTGCGGTGCGTGCTGCAGCAGCTCCGCTTCGAGGCGCTCGAGATTCGAGTAGATGGACAGACTATTTCCGTCTTCGCTTTCTACACGCATCCATTCTTCCGGGTAGACGAAATGCAGGCGGTCGATATCGAACACTTCGCGCCATAACGCGTGCGTGGGGTCGTGCAAATTCGACCCAAGCAGCCAGTGCAGACAAGCTTCGAACGTATAGGTGCCACGCTGCCAACTGGTGGCGAGTCCGCCGGGACGTTCGTGCTGCTCGAGCACGGTGACGGCGTATCCGCACTTGCGCGCATGAACCGCGGCGCACAGGCCAGCAATGCCGGCGCCGATGATGACGACCTTTCGGGGAATGGGGTTCATGGCTGCGACTCCAGCGGGATGAGGGGAGCGTATGGCGCGTATTACGACGCGTACGGCCCGTATGGGAGCGTGTGGGACGTTGGATGGACGCGCGCCACACACATCAACTAATGTGCTGCGCGGTGCGGTACTACTGTTGATCTGTATCAAGAGCGGAGCGAACGACACCACGATCTGGCCGGCCGATGCAGTGCTTGTGTTGCGCACGCTGATTGCGCTCTTCATCGTCGGTGGGCTCGTCGCGATCTGGGTGCGCGTGGCGCTGGGCTGGCAGTGGGTGCATGAGCCGCTCCTCCGGCTCATGCATCTGGTCGCCATCGGCATGGCGGCGGCTCATCACCTGCTGTCCTGATGGTGGCGCTCATCGGCGCGACCCCGGTTGAATCCGCCCCCGCAAGCGGCCGTTGATGACGCGCCGACCCGACCGTCAGATGCGGGTCGCGTGCTGCGGATCGCCGACAGGCAGCGGGCGGCCAGAAGGCGACCTCCGTTCGTTGCGTCGCCATGACATTCAGGCGGCAGTTCTGCTTCGATACTGTTGAAAAAGTCGCTACATGGCTTTTGCAATTGGCAAGCTAAAAAATCGACCTCTCAGATCGGCCCACGAACCGCTCGCGAGCGTCGATCAAGGGTAAGAAGACCCATGAAAACCTCCCGAGAGAGACGGTCAGCCACTTTTTCAACAGTATCGCTTGAGAGCTGCCATATATGTCTCGGTGGGGCCGACGGTCAGCAACGGGTCGGCAAGGAGCATTCGAATTTCTCGAAAGCCCCGTTCGCTGTCGACAAGTTCCAGCGGAAGTCGAATGGCTGCTGTGGCACCGAAGTGAAGACCTTCCGCAGCGTAGGAGGCCGTCCTTGGAACGTCGAGTGCCTGTCGAACACTTGAGTCGAAGCGGGGTGCACGATTGCGCCCTAGGTCCGCGCTTCACACCACGCTCAACTTATCCACGACGCGCTGTACTCCTTTCGCTGACCACGCAGCCCCGCACGCAGCGCGCTTTTCTGCCAGCGAACTGACAGTACCGGTCAGCGTGACGACCCCGTCGTGCACGTCGATTGCGATGCCGGCGAACTCTCGCTTTGCACGTCGCGCAAGTGCTGCAGAAATCTGGGCACCAACGTCGGCGGCGACTTCATCGGCCCGGACGGTGATCTGGTTCGACACACCCATTACTCCACGCATGCGGCTCACCAGCATTTCAGCGGCATGACGCTGATAGCCCCAGTCGACTTCGCCGGCAAGGGTCACGCAACCGCGTTCGACTTCGACCTGAATGGCGTCCTTGGGGAAGTCCTCCTGCCACTTGAGCGCCGATAAGATCGCGGTGGCGAGATCCTCATCGCTGTGCGACGCAGGCGACGATTCCGGGACATTCAATTCCATCACGAGCGCGCGGCAGCCGGTCACACGTTGCGCCGCCTTCTGTGCCGCGAGTTTCTGCGCGTAACTCGACACTGCCCCCACGAGTGTAACGATGCGATCATGCACCGTTACCCTGATCTGCCTGGCGTCGATTGCCGGGTCCCAGAGCAATTCCTGCTCAACGTCTTGTTTTAGCGCTTGGTCTGACTTCATCCCGGTCTCCTGCACAATCGTCGACGGCGCCGAAGGACGCCGGTACGGCGACGCATCCCGCACGTGGCGTGACGCGCAACTTCTAGCATCGTCCGAAGCGTTCTGACTATGTTGATATCGATCAACCCAGAGCTTCAGTGTGCGCGGGCGTGGCCCGGCCCCGGCGCGCGCCGAGGTACGTCGCGTTCCTGTGGCCAACGGCAGGCATCGAATAACCCTTAACGTTAGCTGACGTTGACACCCACCTTGGCTGAGCCGCTTGGGCATTCTCACCTAATGTGGTTCCTGGCCGATGTTATCGGGCTGTTATCACATAAAGTGGGCCCATTCTCCATGTAATGTGGTCCCACGCGTGCCGATATTCTCAGCGAATGTGGTCCCGCAAACCCGATGTAATCGGTTCCTGCGTCGGATGTTATCGGGCCGCTACAGATAGGTCACGCCGGTCCGCGTGATGCTATCGATGAACGCCTTGAACGCAGACGGCATCGACCAGTTGTACATCGGCATGGCGAACACCAGCGCGTCGGCGGCGAGAAGGCGCGCGCACAGGGCATCCGATGACGCCAGCGTCGCCCGCATCGCCGCCGTGCGCTCGTGCGCGGGCGTGTACGTGGCGATCGCGAACGCTTCGGTGACGTGCGGTGGCGTGTCGACTGTCAAGTCCAGATAATCGACGTCGAAGTCGACGCGTGCTTCGCGCAGACGCTCGAGAAAATAGCGGGCGAGCGCGCGGGAATTGGATCGCTCGCGTTTCGCGCTGGCCTCGACGTGCATGATCTTCATGTGGTCCATCCTTGCGGTGGGTTTGACGTGAGATCAGGTTAGAGGGTCGACTGGCTTGGTGGAATAACCGGTTTTGTCGAATTCAAGGTAACCACTTATCGCGACTCGCGTGGTGACATGCCGCCGGGGCGCCGGCAGTCCTCAGTCTTCGCGTGGTTTGGCGTTGGTCGAACGTTTGACGAACGGTGCGCCCGAGAAGCCCACCGTCGCGCGGCCCTGCACGGGTGATGTTTCGCGGGCGCGGCGGGCAGGGCGCGCGGACGTTTTTTCTGTTCGCGCCGTCTCGATCTGACGCGAGAGCGTGCCGATACGCTCGCGCAACAGGTCGGTCGCCGCCACCCGTTCAGCCAGCAACGCATCCTTTTCCGCAAGCTGCCCGCGGGTCGCGGCATGCCGCGCAGCGGAGGCAGCCAGTTCTGCCTTTGATGCGGCCAACTCGTCCCGAATCGCGTCGCGCTCGGCCCGCGATTCGGCTTCGAGCGTCGCCGCCCGCTCGTGACTCGCCTGGAGCTCCTTGCGCAGACGTTGCGCCACCGCTCGTTCACCGTCGATTTCGAGCAAGGCGCGCTTTTCCGCCGCGGCGAGCCGCTGCTCGTTCTGCTCGTGCGAGCGGCGCAGCTTCGCGAGTTCGTCGGCGAAATCGTGGCGGGCATCGGCGAGCGCGGCGGCTCCTGCCGCGATTTCTTCCTTCGATGTCGCCAGTTGCGCCGTCAGCATGTCGTTGGCCGTCTGCAGCTCGACGATGCGCGCGTCGAGTCCGGCAATCCGCGCGCGCAGGGTCGCGACATCGTTGGCCGCCTGTTCGGCTTTGTCGACGGCGTCTTGACGCTGCTTGTCCTGTTGTTTGGCCTGTTCTTGCGCGGCGGCGATTTGCGCGTCCGCGTCGTGCCTGAACACGTCGAGCGCGGCGTTCGCGGCGTCGCTCGACAGACGCCACAGCTGGGCCGCCAATTCGCCGGCAGCCGCTGCGACCTCGGGCGGCAAGTCCGGACGGCCGACGTCCACACGCGTCTTGTCGCGCACGTCGGTCCAGAAATCGCGCAACGCTTTGGCCGGCGCGCTCATGCTGCCTTTGCGCACCAGCTGGTACAGGCGGTTCGCGGTCGGCGTTTCGCCGTAACGGAAAAACAGCAACGCGCAGACCTCGCGATAAAGCGTCTGCGTGTCGGACGCGTTTTGACGGGCGACTTCGATGTCGGCTTCGAGGGTCATGGTGGAAGCGGCTTTGGGGAAATATGGACGTGTTGATAATACAACGTAAAACGCACCATATACTACACAATTCAATCCACAACACGACATTAGTACTATAATGTCGTGTTCATGATTGGCGTCCGGATTATTCAATCGACGGGTCGGCAGCGAATATCGATCAGAGCGCGGGAAACTGCATTTCGCGCTTGCATGGAACGGGAAGCCGCACAATGCTGCAACGCAGGCTAACGCGCGCCAGCGTGTGTCGGGCCGCCGTCGGTCAGTGCGTGCGCGCTCGCGCTGCGATCGTTTCGAGTTCTTGTTCCGCGAGATCGAACGCGCCACGAATCGCCGCCTCGGCGTTGTCGCCTGCGCAATGAGCGATCGGCTTGAATTCGTGCGCGGGCGTGATCAGATCGAGTCGCACGTCGTAAAGCAGGCTGCTGCGGTCCGGGCGTAATGCCTCGATCGCCAGATGGCAGTTCGACAAGAGCGCTTCGAACCGCGCGAGACGCACCAGTTGCGCACCTGCCTCCGCTTCAAGCTGCGCCGCGCCTGGGAAGCCAAGATAGACAATCTGCATGCCGATGCCCATCCTCCGCTCCCCTCTCGTATATGGTCCGGACGCTCTGCGAACCGTCCGTGGTCAGCGCCAGATACCACTGGCTTATAGTGTTACGACGCAAAACGTGGTCATTGACCTGAGTCAAGCGCGATGAAGAGCGGTGCAAGCGGTCATTGGTCCGCGCGCGTTACCGAATACCTATCGGCGCTTAAAACCGCGCGCTCATCGCAGGTACCTGTTCATCGGGCGGGAACACATCCCACGAACCGGTGCCGTTCCGGAAAAAAACGATCGTCAGGGGTCTTGAAGAAATCGCGCCTTCGAGCCGGACATAACGCGCCCGCGTGATCGCCATGCGGCCGGTGCGCACGACATGCGCGGGTGTCGCGCGGGTTGGCGCAAGCCATTTCTCGACCAGTGCCCGCAACGGAATGACAGTGTCGTTCATTGCCTACTCCTCAGTCTCGCCGAGCTTGACGCCGTGCAATGCGGCGTGCCTTCGAATCTATTATTGGCAACGGACCGCGTTATCTAAATCAGCGACGGCGGAAACGCGGGTAGTCCGTCGAGACCGATCGTAGGAATCGGCTGACCCTCGATGAACGATCGGACGACAGCGTCACCTTGGCGCGGACTGATATGCTCGCGTGCACCGGCGGCCTGCGTCATCTCGCCGAGCGCATCCATGCGCGAAACTCGCCTTCGACCGCGACGATCGCATCCGCGCAGGTCGAATACAGCAGGCTCGCTTTGCCGTCGGTGTCGTACATACCGCGGCACATCGCTTTCAGCTGGATCTGCGTGTTACCTTCGTCGGTGTGCTCCTTCAGCGCCGCGAGATACACGAAGCCGAACGAATGCGGTCGCGCGGTTTCGATCTGTGTGTCGTCAGCGCGAACGATCCGGCTCGCCGAATGGGTGGCGACGAACGCGCGTGCGCGCGCCCACGCCGCCTCGCAATCGTCCTGGGCTTCGCAATGCACGGCGGCCTGCTGGCGCGCCTCGAACAGCGCGACCTCCTCGCGACGGAAGGCCGCTTCGCGCGCCGCGCTCGCGCAGCCGGCGATCAGCACCGGACCGAGCATCGACACACAGAGCCAGCACGCGGCGCGCTTCACGACTGCCCCCGTGCCGACGTAGCCGGCGGCACGCAGGCGCCCGTCGCGGCCAGTTCGGCGATTTCGGCGGTGATCTCGTCCTGCCGGACGATCCGGTAGTCGCGCGTGAGTTCCTGCAGCCGGTCCTTCACATGACGGCTCGCCGCCAGCATCGCCCCGACGCGCGCGGCGGCGATGCCGCGCATCGCGCCGATCACCGTGTCGAGCTGTCTCGCCGAGGCAATGCGGCTCTCGATCTCACTGAGTTTGCTGCTCATCGCGGCTCCAATCTGCTTGCGTCGCGTCCGCCCACGGCGCCCGCGTCGCGCACTCCACGATCGGTTCTGGAATCCCCACGATAGCGGTACGCCGCGGATGAAATCTGATCCTGATCAAACCTCGCAAGCGACACCGGCCGGGGACACGCGCCGAGACCCGCGTCGCGATGCCGAACCGCGCTTTATTGACGACGATCAAGCCGAACCTGCGCGACGCGCTTACGCTGGCGATGCACACGGCCACGGCCACGTAATCACCCCCAAGCGAGGACGACATGAGAGCGGCTCTGATCGTTTCGATTCTGTTTGCGCTGCTTTGCATGTCCGGATGCGGGACCGATCCGGCGCCGGCTGCCGATCACGAACTCGCCGCGGCGTTCGCCGACGTGCTGGACCTGTACGACGCACGCCTCGACCTGACAGCGCAGGCGCTCACGCTCGCGCGCGGGTATCTGCCGCCCGATGCGCCGGTGCTCGCGAAAGTGGCAAGGTCACGCGCGGCCGTCGCGGATCTGCAGGCGTCGCCCGCGCTGCTCGATTCGCCGGCTTCTTTTGAACACTTCGATGTCGCGCAACGCGATCTGACCGACGCGATTTCGCAACTGCTGATCGCCTGCGAGGGTGTCCACCGTCTGAGCGCGAGCCCGCCGTTTCACGCGCTGCAGTCGCGGCTCGCCTCGTCGGCCGGCCGGATCGCCTTCGCGCGCGAGCGCTACGACGAAGCGGCACGGCGCTACGACGCGGCGCGTCACGGCTTGCCTTTGCACCTTGCGGATGTCATGCATCCGCAGCGCGACAAGCCGACTTTCACGGTGCCGGACCCAACGCCTGTCCACCGTCAACCACGCACCGACTTCGGCGCGTTGCGCGGCTCGCTGCGGGTTTAGCGCGCTTGATCTGCGTCATCAGCCGCGCTTACCCGGCCCCTGGACTCGATCTCAGCACGGGCTGCCGCCCGTCTCTCCATGTTCAGCCACGGAGCACCGGCGACGAGCTACAAAAGCATTCTCGTTCATCTCGATACGAGCGCGCGTGGCGCAGTTCTGATCGGCAGCGGACTGGCATCGGTTGCCCTGACTCAGCGTTTCGTCGGCAAGCACAGTCTGGTACTCGGTCAGAAATGTGCTCGGTACTCAATGGCGCGCGATCGAATCGCCTAACTTTTCGTCGTGCTCAGCGGCGTCAGATAGAAAGTACTCTCTTCTCGCCTCTCGATAACACGCGGGACGTAGGCGTCGTACCCAGCGTGACCTATCGATTCCATATTCCAGTTGCACGTCTCAGCATCTACCGCGTGGACCTTCGGCAGTGGGACTGGTATTTCCACCCGGTCTTCACCTGCTGGTTTGTCCTGATGGATCTTTCTTTGCCATTTGCTGCTCCGGGGAAAGTTTGGAAGGCCGCGATGGCAGACACGATGCCGACAGCGGGTTGTGGTGATCAATACTCTTACTACCGCGTATCCGACGCGCAAGGATTCAAGGCTTCCCGTTGATCGCCGTCAGATATCGTGCGATCTGATCAACCTCATCGACAGCCAGCGGCGCACCGTAGACCGCACGCATCTTGGCCACTTCCGCTTTCCACTCCTGAAACGACAATGGCGGTTGCCGGGTGACCATTCCGGCTGAATGGCAAATCACGCATTGCGCGTTCGCGAGGTTCGAACCAACGCCCGGCGGGAAAGTCAGGCTGCCATTGGGCAGCGTGACGTCGACGGCCCGGATTACGGCAGCGCCTCCAGGCTTGTCCGGCCCAGCCATGGCAGACGCGCTCACACAACTCGCCCATACCAGCAGCACTGCAGCAGACGCTTTCATGTTCGCCTCCTCACGCGACGACCACAGTTGCCGATTCGACGACATTGCGCATATAGCCGCCGCTGTTCCAGTTCGGTGTGTCCGGCTGCTCAACGCCGTTCTCGTTGACCGCCTTCACCTTCAACACAAACTCGCCGGCGTAATGGGGTGTGAACTGCGCATCCCAGCGGCGGAAGCTGTATTTTCCATAGCTTTTTTCAAGGCGCGCCGGCATCCATGAACCGCCCCCGTCGGAGGAAAACATGACCCGCTGCACACCCGCGTCGCCACCGAATGCGATTCCCCTGACCGTCTGCGTCCGCATCACCGGGAGCACGGAACCGTCGCCGAGGTTCGTGAAGAACGATCTTGGCACCATCCGGTTGATGGGCACCGTCTTGACGCCAGTCTGTCCGGGTTCGACATTCGCGTGAGGTGTGTCAGGAATCTGGTACGCCTTGGCCATCCAGAAATTCTCGTCCGGCCGGTCGATGACCTCGATGTCGTTCAGCATCTTCATCCAGTATGTCGAATACCAACCGGGCACCACGAGCCGCAACGGGAACCCGTTCAGAAGCGGCAACGCCTGGCCGTTCATCCCGAACGCCACGATCACTTCGCCGTCGCGGGCATGGTCGACAGTGAGCGTTTTGATGAAGTCGGGCGTGGCCGCGATCACCCCTGTGTCGAGCCCATTGAAACGAACCTGAACGGCGCCCGCCTTAACCCCTGCCCGATCGAGAATATCCTTGAGCCGCACGCCGGTCCACACGGCGTTGCCCATCGCGCCGTTGCCCCACTCTCCGCCGGCGACACGCGGTTTGAAGAAACCGCGAGAGTTGCCTGCGCACTGATTCACGGCAGCCACTTCGACGTGAGGAAAGCCATTCATGATTTCGCTGACGCTCAGGCTAAGTTCGCGGCCGACCAGTCCCCGCACCACCAGTCGGAAGGCGCCGCCGTCGACCCGGGTCGGAATGCCGGCCAGATGCCAACGCACGAAAAACCGGTCATTTGGGGTGAACACGCCTGCGTCGAATACGGAAAACGGTGTTTCGAGCAAAGGCGGGCGGCTTCGCAAGAGGAGCATCTCACCCTTATGCGGAAACCCACTCGTCAACTCTCGCAGACCGTTCGCGAACGGCAGCGTCACTGCATTGGCAGCCCACGAGCGGCGTACCCAACCGCCACCCATGCCTATCAGGCCGCCTGCCGCCAAGGCATGAACGAACTGTCGGCGTTTCGTCCCGTATTCGTCTCTCATTGTGCTCTCCTGCGCACGCCTATCGGCTTCTTTACGTCCCTATCGGGTCTGCGGAAATTAAGGAAACGCAGGTATGGTCGGATCCGTGCCCTCGACATCCGCTGAGCTGCGCAAGCGTCGCTGCGGGCAAGTCTTCGAGAGGTACATCGGGGCGGGCCAGCACGTGGATATGCCGCCATTCGACGCGCTTGAGAAGGAGTTCGTCGATGATCCCTTTTGCGCTCTCGACGTTGGGCAACAGGAAATAGATGCGCCTCATCTCGTGCCTCCTGTAGGGAATACCCGGAACCCCGGCCGGGTCACCCATGACTGTGCGCCACCCCAACCCGCGCGATGTGCAAGGAAATTCTGTCATTCAATATAGTCTCAATTCCGACTGACTTCCTTCGTCGCACCGATCAGACTGACCCGATCCGGCTGGCATCCTCGGAGAGTGTCATCGCGGATGACCAGCGCGCACTACAGAGCGTCGACGCGGTTCACATCGGGAAGCCACGGGAGCATTCAACATCGCACGCTCTGCCGCCATGTCGCTCGTCTACAAGCCGCGCCGATAAATCCGAAGCGGTAATGGACCAGCCAGCGCAGCACACGGGCAGCGAACATTTCGGCCAGATTGATTTGCATCAAATGCGGCGGCGGACACGTCACTAAGCTTGGTGGTGATGCCCGTCAGATTGGCGGCCATACTGATCCTGGACAACATCGTCCGGGCGGCTCGTTAGGGTGTCCGCATATTTCAAATGGAGTTCGCCATGTCCCACAATGCCGACGAAGTCGCCTACCTGCTAGACCGTGCGGCCTCGCTTGACGCCGCCGCGCGGGCATTGTCGGTTGCGCTGGAGGCGCCCTGCCATGAACCCCGCTTCACACTCAAAGGTATCGTGTACAAGGCGTTAGGCAACAAGCCCGGCTTTACCGTCGCCCTCCACGGCGTCACCTTGCTGCCCGTATATGAACACGTGCTGGACCGATCTGGCGACAGTCCCGATCTCTTTGCAAGGATTCAACTGTGCTTGCCAGGCGACGGCACGAAACCGGGTAAAGTTCTGATCAGCCTGCTCGTAGCGGACACCGGCGACTACTCGGACGATGGCACATCCAGTTTGGCCTACAGCACCTACGACCCTACCGGCCGACCCAGCGACCTCTGTCGCTACAGACTCTCGCTTGCCATTGCCGAGGCAGTACAGGCCTCTTTGCCGGTGCTATCTCCCACCGACGCGTCAGCGCGGCCGGCGAAAGACGACGCACTGCGCGTAGCCTGACGCAACGCGGCAGCACACATCGCGCACCAGCGTCTAACCAGCACGAAGACGATTGACACGCGCGCGCAGCGCATCGATTTCGTCGAGCAGATCGAGGGCGAGCGCGATGCCAGGAGGGTTGATTTGAAGATCGCGTGCGAGCCGCTGTGCGGTCCGTACGCGCCGAAACGCCGCACCACTGAAACGCCATTCCTGCGGTTGATCCCCCTTGGGTTCGAACACGCCTTCGGAGACCCAAAGCCTCAATTCCTCTTCCGATGCCCCGCTCGCCCGACTTAATTCGACGAGCGTAAACTCGACACTCTCGTCGACAACCTGTCCTTGCAGGCAGGTCGTCGTCCTGGTCTCTTTCACGATGATCCTCCATAAAAGTGCGCGCGCGGATCGAAGTTGAAGGCCCGTTGCATCGATTCGTAAGCGGCCTTCGCCGTTTCGCTGTCCGCCGGCGGCAGAACGATGTTCAGTATCACGTAGAGATCGCCAGGCGGATTGGCGGGGATCCCCTTGCCTCTGAGTCTCAGGCGTCGGCCGCCGGCGGAACCCCGCGGTATAGTCATCTCGACCATGCCATCCGGCGTCGGCACCGCGATCTTCGCGCCCAGCGCGGCTTCCCACGGCGCGACCGGCAATTCGAGCGATACGTCGCGGCCGTCGACGCGAAAGCGTGGATGTTCGCGAAACCCGATTTCCAGGTAGAGGTCGCCAGCGTCCGCGGGCGTGGCACCCGCGCCGCCCTGACCGCCTAGCCGAAGATGCTGGCCCGCGCGTATCCCTTTCGGAATCGAGATGTCGAGCGTGCGCGATTCCAGTGCGACATGGCCTTGCGCATCGATCACCGGCACTTGCAGCGAAATCGAACGCTGCGCGCCGCGATACGCGTCTTCGAGATCGATCAGCACTTTCGCGTGATGATCTTCGCCTCGCACGTTGAACGCCCTGGGCCCCGCATGCGCATGCGCGCCGCGCGCGCCGCCGAACATCGACTCGAAAAATTCATGGAAGTCGGTCTGCGCACCCGGCTGACTGCCCGCGCCGCGGAATTCGAAGCCTTCGTCCCAGTTAGGCGGCGGCTGAAAATCCTGACCGTCGCGCCATTTGTCGCCCATGCGATCGTAGGCGGCGCGCTTCTCGGGGTCCTTGAGCACCTCGTACGCCTCGCCCAACTCCTTGAAGCGGTCTTCCGCATCGTCATGCTTGCTGACGTCAGGATGATATTTCCGCGCGAGCTTACGATACGAACGCTTGACGTCTTCCGGAGAAGCGCTGCGTTCGAGACCCAGGATCTCGTAATAGTCCCTGTATTTCATTTTGGAGGCTGACCGATGAGGAACGGGGGCGGCAATATGGGTCCAACGCGCCAGTGGCGGCGCCCGGTTCACTTTATACCAATCCGGACAGCCCGGCAGAGCCGCGGCAGTTCTCTCGCCGACGGCCGGCCGTTCAAATACCCGGCATGACCGGATACGGCTCCGTATGGTCGTCGACGCCCTTCACGCCGGGGATGCTCTCGGCTGCGACGCGAACCGCCTGGACGGACTCCGCCGAGTGGAAGACGCCCCAGAGATGGATCACGCCGTCGCTCACGACGATGTTGCGTCCTGCGAATGCCCACTTGTGGCCGGCCAACTCGCCCATCAACATCGCACGAATCTCCCGGTCCGTGACGGCGGCGCCGGCGTCGCGCGCAGGCTCCTCCGGGAGACTGGCCAATGCCTGAATCAGATTGGCTCGGCTGATAATGCCGCTCATCTTGCCGGCCCTGGTCACGGGCACGCGTTTGATATGCTGCGTTTCGAGAAGTGTGGCGACGTCGCTGATCGGCGTGTCTTCGTCCACGGAGACGACCTCGCGCGACATCACGTCTTCGACTTTCAGTCCATGCGACTTCACATAGTTGCGAGCGTCGTCGCTCGCGGAGAACAGGTCGAGCCATGACGAACGCACGGGTTTATCGGTGTCGAGCTCGACGCGTCGAAGCAGATCGCCTTCGCTGATCATGCCGACGATAGCGTCGGCCGCATCGACTACCGGCGCGCCACTGATTCTCTTTTCCACGAACATCCTCGCGACTTCGCGCACCGTCATGTCGGGCCTGACGGATACCACGTTACGGGTCATTATGTCGAAAGCACGCATGGCAAGTCTCCTGACTATTGCGTTGAGTGTGGTTTGAGTTGAGCTTGGTCTGCCGCCTGAAGCGACAACGTCTTTGACATCTTCAGTTGCACCCACACCATCCCCTCGCGCAGCCCGGCGAGCACGGCTTCGCGTTCGCTCGGAAGTACGCTGCTGTGCGTGAACTCGTGGGTGAAGACGCCTTCCGGTGTCGTGTGACTGAGCTGTATCGAGCAGTTGAAACCGCCCGTCGTCGGATGCGTCACGACCGATACCGACCAATGGCCGTCGCCAACTTTTCCGGAAAGCGTCATGAGTCGCTCCTGATGTTTCACCCAGATGAAGTGACGCGGGCGCACGCAAATGCGCGCCGGCCGCCACGCCGCAAGCTAGCCCACGGTCAGATTGTCGATGACCGCATGCACGCCCGGTGCCGACCACGCGGCCCCGCGCACAGCCGAGCGCGCCGCCGCCGAATCGAGCTTGCCCGTCAACGTCACGGTGCCTTCGTGTGCCTTGATCGCGATATGCTTCGCTTCACGGTCCGTGTGACGCTGCAGGGCCTGGCTGATTTGCACGCCGATATCCTGCGCGGCCGCGTCGCTAACGATACGGATCACGTTCGATACGCCCGTCACGCCACGCATATGCGAAATGGTGCGGGTCGCGACATGACTCTGATAGGCATTGTCGACTTCGCCGCTTAGTGTCACCCAGCCCTTTTCGACCTGCACCTTGACCGACTCTTCGCTCAGCCCGACGGTCCAGCGCAGGATCGTGCGAACGGCTTTGGCGATGTCTTCGTCGGTGCGCACATCCGTATGCAGCAGGCGAACATCCATTTCCACGACGACGGCCTTCACGCCCGCGACACGTTGCGCCGCCTTTTCCGCCGCGACTTTTTCCGCGTAGCTGACCGGGTGGCCGGACAGCGTGACGACGCGGTCGCATACTTCGACGCCGATGTCCGTGACGCTGACGGCCGGATCCCAAGCCAGCTCTTCTTCGACCTGCTGCTGTAATTCCATGTCTGACTTCATTGCCTGCTCCTTGTTGGCATGCAAGGGTTGCCGCTGCGCCGGGACGTACAGCGGTGCGCCCGGCGCCGCGCCAATCAGTTGATCGGCAGGCGTTTGCGCGCGGAGGCCGCTTTCTTGGGCAGCGTCAGCGACAGCACGCCGTCCTTGTACTGCGCCGTTGCAGTGGCTTCATCGATCTCGCTCTGCAACGAGAACGAACGGCTGACGGCGCCCGAATAGCGTTCGCGACGAACCACGCGTTCGCCCTCCTTCAGCTCCTGCTTACGCTCGACCTTGGCGCTGATCGATACGAGATTGCTGTCGATCTTCACGTCGATATCGTCTTTCTCGACGCCGGGCAGTTCGGCTTTCACGGTGTACTGGGTATCGCTCTCCGTCACATCGATCTTGATATCGGCAAGCGGCGCCTCCCCGCCCGCGCCACCGCGCAGTGGGCGGAACAGGCCCTGAAAGAGATCCGACATGGGTTCGATTGCAAACGGGTCAAAACGGGTCAAGTTGCTCATCGTGTTACTCCTTGGATCATCCATTACGGTCATGGATAGGGGGCTGGGTTAATGGCGCGGGTGCGCATGCGTCCGCGCAACGCGCCGGTCAGGACACTTCATTAATCACTTTCAGCGCATGCGTGTCCGCGGCACGGCTGAAGGTATCGTAGGCACCGGCCACGTCTTCGAGCTTGAAGCGGTGCGTAATCGGCCGCGCGGGATCGATGCGGCCCGCTCGGACCGTCTTTAGCAGCATCGGCTCGTCTCGGCGTGCGCAATGCGCACGTACTCGGCCTGGGTGCCATCAATCTTGTTGCCCAGAACCCGGCCGCCCGTATGTGCTAACTCCGTTGAGGGAAACTGGCCTGCCATACGACCGACTTTAGGCCGTCTCGCGCCACATGGATTGACATGTATCAAGCGATAGTCGTCGGTCGCCGCCCGCTCGAAACGTTCGCCGCGCCGCTTCAGCCCATATGCATCCCACCGTTGATGGCGAAGTTCGCGCCGGTGACGAAACCTGCGTCGTCCGAACAGAGGAACGCCACGAGCGCGGCCACTTCGTCGGGTTGCCCGAGGCGGCCAACCGGAATCTGCGGCAAGATCTTCGTCTCCATCACATCCTTCGGGACGGCCGCGGTCATCGCGGTCGCGAGGTAACCGGGCGAGACGGTGTTGACCGTCACGCCATGTTTCGCAACCTCCAGCGCCAGCGACATCGTGAAGCCATGAATCCCCGCTTTCGCCGCCGCGTAGTTGGTCTGGCCGAAGGCGCCGCGCGCGCCGTTCACCGAGCCGATATTCACGATGCGCCCGAAGCGTTGCGCGACCATCCCGCCGAGCAAGGGCTTGGTCATATTGAACAGCGAGTCGAGATCGGTGCGTAGTACCGCATCCCAGTCGTCCTTGTTCATTTTCGCAAAGCTCGAATCGCGCGTGATGCCGGCATTGTTGACGAGAACGTCGACCGCGCCGAATTCGTCGAGCACGCGTTCCGCGCAATGCGCGCACGAATCGAAACGGGTCACGTCGGCTTCGTAGGCATGAAAACGGCGGCCGGCGTCGCGCTCGCGCACCAGCCAGGTGGCGACGTGATCGTTGCGTTCCGAATGCGACATGGCGACCACCATGCCGGCATCATGAAGGCGTCGGCTAATGGCGGCGCCCAGTCCGCCCATACCGCCGGTGATGAAGGCAATGCGCTTAGCCGACATGCTGTTCTCCTGATTGCGCAAAGCGGCGTGCCGTCGCGGGAGGCGTCGCCGAATCCGTGCGCCAACCGAATGGCGCGCCGCCGTCCAGCGCGTCCCTGACCGTCTGTTCGAAGCGCCGCATCCAGTCCTGCAGCGGCAGCGTCGCGAGATCCATGCCGGCGCCCTGCCGCCGGTTGCCGGTCCATGCGGCCTGCCATCCGGCAAGCGCGTCGCGCATGCCGTCGCTGCACGCGGTTTGGTGCCGGGCCGCCGAAACGAGCCCCTGTTGCCAGAGATTCGTGGTAGCCGCCATGTAGTCGCGCAGCATCGTCTGATAGTCAGGACGATGCTCAGGCGTCGGCGGCGCTTTCCCGAACCAGCAGCACGGGGCACGGCGAATGCCGCACGAAACGCTCGGCGACGCTGCCGAGCACCATGCGCCGCATGCCGCGCCGGCCATGCGTCCCCATCACCACCAGATCCGCGCCGCGCCGCTCGACACAGCGTGCGATGCAACTCGCGATGTCTTCGGCGATGCCCTGGGTTTCGATGATTTCAGAATCGCCGGCCACGTCGAGGACTTCCATTTTCGCGAGTGCGTCGTCCAGCAGGCTTCGTCCGACCTGGCGCGCGGCATCGGTCAACAGATGCGGGTCGCACGCGCCCGCGTAAATAAAGGCCGCCGACTGGTCGATCGCATACACTGCGGTCAGCTTCGCATGCGCCAGCTTGGCCATACGGGTAGCCTCACTAACCGCGCGTTTCGACGCCTCGCTGCCGTCCACGGCAACCAGAATGTTTTGGTACATGACTTGCTCCTCGTAGGGCATTAAAAAGCGCTGCCGTCGCACGACTCGTTGCGATGATCAGGACCGGCTACGCACCGGATTGCACGCCAGTTGCTCCTCGGCGGAATTGAATGCCGCCTGGATCGCTGCTTGCGCGTTGGCGTCGACACAACGTTTGATCGGGACGAGTTCGCCGCTGCGCATGATCAGGTCGAGCCGGGCCTCGAACAGCCGACCGCGCGCATCGCCTGGCTGCACGTTGGCCCGATGGTCAGGAAGCGCGGCATGGACCGATTCGATCACCAGATCACAACCCGCGATTGACCTGCTGAACCGCTCCAGGCGCACCAGTTGCGAAGCCGCCTCAGCTTCGATTTGCGACGTCCCGGCAAAGCCGAGATAGACGATTTGCATGCCGACTCCCATGTGCCCTCTCCCAGGCTTCCAGCGTTTTCGCGCAGGTTCCTTAGCGAATTCGCCCGCTGCAGTGGCGGGGGTGAGTTGACGAGACGCAACCGGCGGGATGATTGGATCATCGGCTGGGACGGTTTGAGCCACTTGACCTGCGTCAAGACATCGAGGGGATGCCGGCCTTTCCTGATCACTGGACCATCGTATGAGGGCAGCTTCGGGCGAACTTGATGCGGATCACAAAGAGGCGAGATACGCAGCGCGGCGCCGCCCGCGTCGCCTTTGCGAATCAACCTGAGTTCGACGCCCGCCCGAGCGCGCCGCCGCGATCGTTGCTTGATCCAACTCAATCGGATCACCCGAGCCTCGCGTATGTTGGAACAACGCCCGCTCTGCGCGGCAGGGCGGTCCGGCTGCAGTTCGATTGCAGCGAACCTCGAAAGGGAAAACAACGTGCAAAACTCTGATCCGATTCACGCACATGCGCCGCGCGCCGACGTCGACCGTGACGGCCATGCCGCAGAGAACGGCAAGTTCTATCTTGTCGGCGGCGGCATCGCCTCGTTGGCGGCCGCGGCCTTCCTGATCCGCGACGGCCACGTGCGCGGCTGCGACATCACCATTTTCGAAGCGCTCGACAAGCTGGGCGGCAGCCTGGATGGTGCGGGCAATCCCGAAAACGGCTATGTCGCGCGCGGCGGGCGCATGCTCGAAAGCAAGTATCTGTGCACGTATGACCTCTTCTCGTCGATCCCCACGCTGGACGGCACTAAAAGCGTGACGCAGGAAATCTTCGACTGGAACGAAACCATGCGAACCTCGTCGCGAGCGCGGCTCGTGCGCGCGGGCAAACGCGAAGACGCGCCGGCCTACGGGCTCGATGAAAAGCATCTGGTGACGCTCGGCCGCCTGTCGATCGAACCGGAAGCGATGCTCGGCGCTAGCCGGATTGCCGATCACTTCGACACCTCCTTCTTCGAAACCAATTTCTGGCTCATGTGGTGCACGACGTTCGCATTCCAGCCGTGGCATAGCGCGGTCGAATTCCGCCGCTATCTGCTGCGTTTCGCGCATATGTCCACCGGTTTCAACCAGTTGCACAGCATCATGCGCACGGTCTATAACCAGTACGATTCGATGATCCGGCCGCTGCGCCGCTGGCTCGACGACCACGGCGTGGCATTCCGGCAGGACACCCGGGTCACCGAGCTTCGCTTCGACGAAACGGGCCCACTGAACCGGGTCAGCGCAATAGTGGGCGAAACGGCGCACGGGCGCTTCGATCTGCCGGTCGATCCCGCCGACAAGGTGATCGTCACGCTCGGCTCGATGACGGCCGCCTCCAGCCTGGGCGGCATGGACCGTCCCGCGCCGCTGGATACGGTCGACGCAACGGGGGCCTGGAGCCTGTGGAAAAACATCGCCGCGGGCCGGCCGGAATTCGGTCATCCGTCCATCTTCGCCGATCATGTCGACGCGTCGAAGTGGCTCTCCTTCACGGTGACGCTGCGCGACCCGACGCTGTTCCGGCTGATCCGCGATCTGACCGGCAATGTGCCCGGCGAAGGCGGCCTGATTACTTTTCCGGAGTCGAACTGGCTCGTGTCTATCGTGCTGCCGCATCAGCCGCATTTCATCGGTCAGCCGGCGGACGTGCAGGTGTTCTGGGGGTACGGCTTGCGAGTCGATCAGCCAGGCGATTTCGTCGACAAGCCGATGCAGGCCTGCACCGGTCGCGAGATCCTGACGGAGATCGTGGGTCATCTGAAGATGCAGTCGGAGTCGGCCCGAATCCTCGAGCACGCGGTTTGCATTCCCTGCATGATGCCGTTCATCACGAGCCAGTTCCTGCCGCGCCGTCGCGGCGACCGGCCTGCCGTGGTACCTGACGAATGGCGCAATCTCGCCTTCATCGGGCAGTTCTGCGAGTTGCCCGACGACGTCGTGTTCACCGTCGAATACTCGGTGCGCTCGGCGCAGAACGCGGTGTATGCACTGCTCGGGCTCGATCGGGCCGCACCGGCTGTCTACAAGGGGCAGCATGACCCGCGGATCGTCTACAAGGCATTCGCGACGCTGCGGGACCATTAGCGAGGTGATCGGGTGGAAGTCGACAGTTTGCGGCATACCAAAAGCCTGCGGACGCTGCTCGCGCGTCTGAAGGAGCATCCGCTGGCCCATGTCGGTCCGGGCCTCATCACGGGCGTCGCCGATGACGATCCGAGCGGCATCGCCACTTATTCGCAGGCTGGCGCGCAGTTCGGCCTGAACATGCTATGGACGATGCCGCTCGCCTTTCCGTTGATGGCCGCGGTTCAGTCGATGTGCGCGAACCTCGGCCGGGTGACCGGCAAAGGGCTCGCCGCCAACATCAAGAGCGCGTTCCCACCTGTCGTGCTGATGGGCGTCGTGTCGTTGCTGCTGGTCGCGAACGTGCTGAACATCGCCGCCGATGTTGCCGCGATGGGCGAAGTGGCGGAACTGGTGAGCGGCGTCGACCGGCACCTGATGACGGCCTGCTTCGTGTTCGGCACGCTGCTGCTGCAGGTTTTCGTGCCGTACCATCGGTACGTGTTCTTTCTGAAGTGGCTGACGGTCTCGCTGCTCGCCTATGCCGTCGTGCTGTTGACCGTTCACGTGCCCTGGCGCGAAGTGGGCTGGCGCATGCTGTGGCCGCATCTGACGCTGAACGGCAACGCGGCGGCGATGGTCGTCGGCGTATTCGGCACCACCATCAGCCCCTACCTCTTTTTCTGGCAGGCTTCCGAAGAAGTAGAAGACCTGCACGCCCATCGCGGTGATGCCGCGCTCATCATGGATGCCGGCGCGGCGCCCCGCGAGCTGCAACGGATTCGCTGGGACACATGGTCCGGCATGTTCTATTCCGACCTCACCGCCTTTTTCATCATGCTGGCGACCGCCGTGACGCTGCACGAGGCCGGCGTGACCGATATCACCACGGCGGCACAGGCCGCGAGCGCGTTGCGACCGCTCGCCGGCGACTTCGCTTACCTCCTGTTCGCGGCGGGCATCCTCGGCGTCGGTCTGATCGGCGTGCCGGTGCTGGCGGGTTCAGGCGCGTATGCGCTATCCGAAGCGATGGGCTGGCATGAGGGGCTCGAGCGCAAGGTGCGCGACGCACGCGGCTTCTACGCGATCATCGCCGTCAGCGTGCTGGCCGCGCTCGTGATCCAGTATTCGCCGATCAGCCCGATGAAGGCGCTGTTCTGGAGCGCGGTCATCAACGGCGTGGTGGCGGTGCCGTTGTTGGTAGTCGTGATGATCCTCGTGTCGAGGAAATCGGTGATGGGCGCGTTCACGGCCAGCAAACCGCTGATCGTGCTCGGCTCGATCGCCACCTTGGTGATGGGCGTGGCCGCGCTGCTGATGTTTATTCCCGGGTAAGAGAAAAGCAGGAAAAAGCACGCCGCGACACGGTCACAGTGAACGTGCGATGCGGTTGTGCATTCGCATGCTGGATTCGCAGCGCATGCCACGAGCATAGGCGCGGTTGAGCGAATTCTCATGATCCATATCAAGCGACGAACCTGGCCGTCATGACGGCGCATCGTTGCGTAGGAAAAACCTGACAAGCATGCAGAACGTCCTACCTGAAGCTCGGTGCCACCTGATTTGTACCGGCCGGGTGCCGACCCATACTGGATTCGTGACAGCCCGAATCGATTGCCCTCGCGATGCGCCCGGTGCGCGTGCCGAGGTAGACCCGTAAGGAGACCGGCCATGTCGGACACAGCCTTTTTCGCCCGCGCCGCGACATCGGCGGAACCATCACAGGACGCGCGCAACGCGATCCCTGAATTCGATGCCATCCTCGCGCTCGCGCGCGAGTCGGGGCTGCTGATTACGCTCGACGGACAGATCGGCCGCGAAAAATACCAGAGCATCGGGGGCTCGCTGCATGCGTTCAAACGCTTCGCCGAAGCGCTGTGCGATACCGTCGGTCAGCGTGCGCCGGTCTGACGGAATGCAGGACGCCAGCAGCCGCGTCTCCGAAACAGATGATGCAGATCAACTCACCGGAGCCTCGGCATGACTTAATCGACGTACCTGAAACTCACACGGCATCGTGTCGTGTCGGAGCCATCGTGAACGACAACCTTTTGCGCAACCGCACTTTCGGCGAAATCGAAATCGGCGAGTCGGCGTCGCTCGTACGCGTGGCCCTGCAGAACGATATTGATCTGTTTGCGGCCGTATCGGGCGATCTCGATCCCGCGCATGAAGATGCGGCGATCGCCGCGGGCGCGCTGACCGGCCATGGAGTCGTACACGGCATGTGGACCGCCGCGCTGATTTCCGCGCTGCTCGGCAAGCGGCTGCCCGGCCCCGGCACGATCTGCCTCGGCCAGACCCTGCAGTTCCGTCATCCTGTCTCAGCGGGGGACACCATCACCGCGATGGTCAAGGTGAAGGAAAAGCGCAGTGACGGACGCATCGTCCTGCTCGACATCTGCTGCACGAACCAGAGAGGCGACAGCGTGCTGCTCGGCACGGCAACGGTCGTTGCACCGTCGATGCCGGTAGTGTGGCCATGCACCGCGAATGCCGAAGTCGCCTTGCGACGTCACGACCGCTACGACGCGTTTATGCGGCAGGCGCGCGTGCGTCCCGCATTGCGCACGGCGATCGTTCACCCCTGCTCGGAAGAAGCCATCCTGGCAGCGATCGAAGCCCGCGACGAAGGCCTGATCGAACCGGTGCTGATCGGCCCCGAAGCCAAAATCCGCGCCGCTGCCGAGGCCGCCAATCTCAGCCTCGCGGGTGTGCCGATCGAAGCGGTCGAGCACAGTCATGCGGCGGCTGCGCGTGCCGTGGAAATGGGCGCGACCGGCCGGGTCGCCGCGTTGATGAAAGGCAGTCTGCACACGGACGAACTGCTCGGCGCGGTCGTCGCGCGGACATCCGGCTTACGCACTTCGCGGCGCATCAGCCATGTCTATGCGATGGACGTGCCGGCCTATTCGAAGCCGCTGGTGGTCACCGACGCCGTGGTCAATATCACGCCATCGCTCGACCATAAGCGCGATATCTGCCAGAACGCCATCGACCTGTTGCACGTGCTGGGCATCGAACTCCCGCGGGTCGCGGTCCTCGGCGCGATCGAAACGGTCAACTCGCGCATGCCGACCACGCTCGACGCTGCCGCGCTGACCGTCATGGCCGCGCGCGGTCAGATCACGGGCGCGCTAGTGGACGGCCCGCTCGCCTTCGACAATGCAATCAGCCTGGCGGCCGCGAAAATCAAGCAGATCGATTCGCCCGTGGCCGGTCAGGCGGACATCCTGCTGGCGCCAGATCTGGAAGCCGGCAACCTGCTCGCCAAACAGCTCATGTACTTCGCCGGCGCCGACGCGGCTGGTCTCGTGCTCGGCGCGCGGCTGCCGATCATCCTCACGAGCCGTGCCGACAGCGTGCGCGTAAGGCTCGCATCCGCCGCACTCGCCAAGCTGACGGCGGAACGTGCGCTGGCAGGCTCAGGGCGCCCGTGAACGGGGCGTTTGCGGACCGGCGCGCCCCGTCGTCTTCAGGTTCCACTGTCCCCGCCCCACCAGTCGCACGGTTGATCTGAATCAACGCCGCAGCGCCATCGGCTCATAGACTCAGTTCACATGGTCGGGCGCCGCCCATTCACTTTCCGGGAGCTTTGCAATGAGCTACAAAACCATCGTCGTTCATCTGGATACGAGCCGGCGCGCGCATCCGCGGCTCGAAATCGCGCTGCGCCTCGCGAAGCACTTCGGTGCCCATCTGGCCGGCGTATTCGCCCTGTTCAGTCCCGATCCGCGCTCGCTGTACGTGATGGCCGGCACCGCCAGCTACTACGCGACGCATGAGCAGTTGCGCGCCGAGCGGCGCGGTGCGCTCGAACGCCTCTTCCATGCGGAGCTGAGCCGGGCCGGGGTGGCGGGCGAGTGGATCGCCGTCGATCAGTCAGCCAGTCTCGCGGTGCCGCACCGGGGACGTTGCGCGGATCTGATCATCGCCGGCCAGGACGATCCCGATGATCCGGAGTCGTACGTCGGCAACTATTTCCCCGAAAACCTGGTCATGTCCGCGGGCCGGCCGGTGCTGCTGGTGCCGAACGCCAGCAGCGTCACTTCCCCCGGCGGCCATGTGATGGTCGGCTGGGACGGCAGCCGCGAAGCCACCCGTGCCGTGCATGACGCGCTGCCGTTCATGCGCACAGCGCGGCTCACCACGATCGTCGCGGTCAACGGCGCTCGCAGGGAAACGGGCTCCCGTCTTCCGGGCGCCGACATCGCAGCGGTGATTGCGCGGCACGGCATCAAGGTCGAAGTCAAGGACGTCGAAGCCGGTCCGGCCGCGTCGGTTGGCGACACCCTGTTATCGGAAGCAGCCGGGCTCGGTGCGGACCTCCTCGTGATGGGAGCCTACGGCCATGCCCGCTGGCAAGAACTGGTGATGGGCGGCGCAACCCGCACGGTGCTGCAGTCGATGACCGTGCCGGTGCTGATGTCGCACTGACAATCGCAGGCGCTCTGCAGGCGCGGCCCTAAGCCGCCTCCTTAAGGGGAGTTCGCCATGTACAAGCAGATTCTGGTGGCGGTCGACGGCAGTGAAACGTCGAGTCATGCGCTCGACGCCGCCTTGCAACTTGCACACGAAGCCGGCGCGCAATTGCAGCCGTTGTATGTCGTGAACGTCCCGCTCATGACGTATGACGTGCCCTCTTACGATCCCTCTTACGTCCGCGGCGCGCTTCTCGAAGAAGGCGCGCATGTGACCGACGACGCCGCCGCGCGCATGCGCCGCGCCGGCGTGGCGGGCTCACCGCGCATCGTCGAGGCGGATCCGGTCGCCGACGACGTCGCGCAATGCATCCAGCGCGCCGCTGCCGAGTTCAAGGCCGACGTGGTGGTGATAGGCACCCATGGGCGCCGAGGTTTCCGGCGGATGGTGCTCGGCAGCGTTGCCGAACGCTTTCTGCGCATCGCGCAGTGCCCGGTGCTTCTGATCTCTGCGCACTGCATGAACCCGGCTACAGGCGAACAATCGCCAACGGCCGAAGCTGCCAAGGAGCAATCATGAACTGCAAAACCCTGCTCGTGCATCTGGACGACAGTCCGTATAGCGCCGCGCGCACCGAATTCGCGCTCGACCTGGCCCGCCGGTACGAAGCGCATCTGATCGGCTTGTACGTGGTGTGCCAGGAACTCGCGCGACCGATCTTTTTGGATGGAGAAGGCGCCTGGGTGGCTGCGCAGGAAGCGCAACGCGACGCCAATCTGAAGGACGCCCACGCACGCTTCCTGGCGGCCGGCGAGCGCGCCGGCCTGAGCGTTGAATGGCGCGCGCCAGCCGGTGATGCGGTCGAAACAGCGGCTTTGCACGCTCGCCACGCGGACCTTCTGATTCTCGGTCAGTCCGATCCGAAGGAGCCTTCGTCCTATATCGCCCGCCATTTTGTGGAGGACGTGGTCATGAGTGCGGGCCGCCCGGCCATCGTACTGCCTTACGCCGGAGCCGTCCGGTCGTTCGGGCAAAACGTGTTGATTGCGTGGGACGGCAGCCGCGAAAGCGCGCGATCCGTGGCCGATGCACTGCCGGTGCTAAAGAAAGCGAAATTCGTCACCGTGATGACGGTGCAGCGCCATTCGCAGAGCGGTGAACCGGCCGGCATCGACGTCGCCGCCTGGCTCGCGCGGCACGGCATCGAGGCGGGATTCGCCGGGACGCCCGGAGTGGACGGTGTATCGACCGGCGCGCTGCTGTTGAACATGCTTGCCGACCGTCATATCGATCTACTGGTGATGGGCGCGTACGGGCATGCGCGCGTTCAGGAAAGGTTGCTCGGCGGCGTTACGCGAACCATGCTGCAGTCGATGACCGTGCCGGTGCTGATGTCGCACTGATTCGAAACGGATTCTGCGGTTTCAAACCCGAAATACGTGTGATGCGGATCAAGCGCCGGGCGTCTGGCTTCGACCACCCTCTTTCAGGCACTGCGCTTCGCGTCATCGCCTGCAGCTACTGGCATGATCCGTGCGAATCGCGCAAAATAAACAGCGCAGCATGGTCTGTCGCCCATCGCAAAGGCTGCCGTCGGCCGGCGTCGTGAGTTATCCGTTATCCATCGAGGCGCGCATGCCCCTTCGCGACAAAACGCCCTTCGCGCCCGGGCCGTCCTCGCGGTCGCGAGTCGCGACCTATGTACGACACCCTGTGCTCGTCGGCGCGCTCGCCTTCGTGGTCGGGCTCACACTGGCGCTCGGCATCTGGCGCTGGCTGGCGCAATGGTCGCTGCGCGAAGCCCCGCTCCGGGAAAACAGCTTGCTGACGGCATGCATCGCCGCTGCCTGTCTGTTCGCCGTCGTGGCCTTTCTGCTTGCCCGCGCACGCGGCGTCTCGACCTTGACTAGCGAGGCGCGAAGCCAGTCGAGCGTCAACGAGGCACGCATGATGGCGATCATCCGCTCGTCGATGGAAGGCATCATCACCGTCGATGAACGACAGAAGATTGTCATCTTCAACCCGATGGCCGAACAGGTATTCGGCTGCAGCGCGGCGGACGCGCTCGGCGCTTCGCTGTCGCGCTTCATTCCGGAACGTTTTCGCGCGGCGCACGAGCGGCATGTCGACCAGTTCGGCGTCACGGGCGTGGCCGACCGCCAGATGGGCAAACAGCAGCGCGTGCTATTCGGGCTGCGCAGCAACGGCGAAGAATTTCCGATCGAAGCGTCGATTTCCCAGGTGGCCGACGGTGACAGCAAGCTGTACACAGTCATGCTGCGCGACATCACGGAACGGGTCAAAGCGGAGAACGCGCAGCGCAAATCGCGCGAGGAATTGCGCGAACTGTCGGCCAATCTGCAGATGGTTCGCGAGGACGAAAAAACCCGTATTGCCCGCGAATTGCACGACGACCTCGGCCAGCAGTTGACCGCACTGAAAATGGACCTTTCATCGGTCGAACAGGCGCTCGAAGCCACCGCCGAGTCCGGGATTCTGCGGCAACTCAGCGACATGCGACGGCTGATCGACGCGACGGTCGCGTCGGTGCGCCGGATCGCGGCCGACCTGCGCCCGGTCATGCTCGACGATCTCGGCCTGATCCCGGCCATCGAATGGCTCGCCAACGACTTTACGAACCGCTACGGCATCGAGGTGAAACGTGACATCGAAGTCGGCGACACACCCTTTACGCCGGCAGGCGCAACCACACTATTCCGCATCGTGCAGGAGGCGCTCACCAACGTCACCCGCCACGCGCAAGCCACGCTCGTCACGCTGACGGTGCGCCGCGAAGAGGACGCCTGCATTGTGCGAGTGGCGGACAACGGTCATGGTGTGGGCCGTTCGGACGCGCGCGCCGAAAAATCGTTCGGGCTGCTCGGGATCCGCGAACGTGCGCATATGCTAGGCGGCACCGTCGAAATACAGACGTCCAGCGGCAAGGGCTTTTCACTGACCGTCACGTTCCCGGCCGCGGCCGTGCAACAGCAGGAGACGCTAACATGATTCGCGTGCTGATAGCCGACGATCACGCGCTCGTGCGCGATGGCCTGCGACATATTTTGCAAAACACAAACGGCTTCGAAGTGGCCGGAGAAGCCAGCGACAGCGTCAGTACGATTGCTCTGGTTCGCTCGCACCCAGCCGATGTGCTGGTGCTGGATCTGTCGATGCCGGGGCGCAACGGCGTCGAGTTGATCAAGCAGATCAAGGACGAGATGCCGGCCCTGCGCATTCTCGTACTCACCATGCATGCGGAGCAACAGTACGCCGTGCGTGCTTTCAAAGCCGGTGCATCGGGCTATCTCACCAAGGAGAGCGCGAGCGCGGAACTGGTCTCGGCGGTGAGCAAGGTCGCCTCCGGCGGCGTCTATGTCAGTCTCGCGATGGCCGAGCGCTTCGCGCAAAGCCTGAACGAGCCCGCCGACACACTGCCCCACCAGCGCCTGTCGGATCGCGAATTCGACGTTTTCCGGCGCATCGCCGCAGGACAAACCCTCACGGAAATTGCCACCGAATTATGTGTCAGCAGCAAGACGGTAAGCACCTATAAAACCCGCATTCTCGAGAAAATGCAGATGCCGCACGAAGCCGCGCTGGTGCGCTACGCGCTGCGCCACAAGCTGCTCGGGGAAGACGACGAAATCTAGCGCCGTCACGGCGCCGCTGTCACTGGGTCCGCTCCGTCGTGACCCCCGTCACATCCGTGGCTCCTCGCGCGGCTGCTTTGCCGTCACAGAGTGTGTGTAGGAAATTTCCTACAACACTTCCCGCTCGCCTACCCGAAGCTCGTTCCCCGCTGATTTTATTTTGAGATGACGCGGCCGATACTTCGAGCCATGAACACAAGCCCGTCACACCCGGCCGTACGCGTGTTCCTCGTGGACGACGCGATTTCGATCAGGAAACGGATCGCCGCGCGTTTCGGTGCGATCGAAGGCGTCGAGATCGTCGGTGAAGCGGAGGAACCCGGTGCGGCACTGGACGGCATCGGCGCGACGGCAGCCGACGTCGTGGTGATGGATTTACATCTGAGCGGCGGCAGCGGCATCGACCTGCTGCGCAACCTCGCGCAGAGCATGTCCACCGTGATCACGATCGTACTCACGAATCATTCGGGCACGTGGTTCAGGCAGGCGTGCGTCGCCAACGGCGCGCAGTACTTCTTCGACAAGACCAGTGAATTCGATCTTGCATGCAACACCATCGAGCGAATTGCCCACGAGCATTGCGCGCGCGGTCTCTACCATCTCGGAGCCCATCATGTCTGACGTTGCCGAATATTCCCAGACCCGGACCATCGCGCAGATTCCGCTGCACGCGCTGAAAGATCCCGGATTCGCACCGGCCCGGCCGAAGCACGGCGGCGCCAACTGCCCGAGTTGCGCGATGCGTGCTTCCTGCTTGCCGGAAGGTCTGACGGCGACAGAGACCGAACGGGTCGACGCGCTGATCTGCCCTTCGCGCACGATCAAAAATGGCGAATCCCTGTTTCGCGCAGGCGATTCGTTCCAGAGCATCTACGCAGTTCGCGCGGGCTCGTTCAAGACCGTCGTGATGCATCGCGACGGCCGTGAACAGGTCACCGGGTTTCATCTTGCGGGCGATGTGCTGGGTCTCGACGGCATCGGTTCAGGCAAGCATAGCTGCGATGGGCTCGCCATCGAGGACAGCAAGGTCTGCATCATCCCGTTCCATTTGCTCGAAGCCATGTGCCGCGACGTCAAGGCATTGCAGCAGCATGTGCACAGGTTGATGGGCGGCGAGATCGTGCGCGAGGCGACGCTGATGATGCTGCTCGGCACGATGTCCGCGGACCAGCGGGTCGCGACGTTCCTGCTGAACCTGTCGGGCAAGCTCAAGTCGCGCGGTTATTCGCAGGCGGAATTTCATCTGCGCATGACGCGGGAAGAGATCGGCAGCTACCTCGGGATGAAACTCGAAACCGTCAGCCGCATGCTATCGAAGTTTCAGAGGGACGGCCTGCTCGACACCCACGGCAAGCAGATCAGGATTCTCGACAGGGAAGGTCTCGCCCGCGTCTAGCCGCGCACGCTCGCCGCCGTTTGATCGGAGTCAAGCCCGCCGCAGCGCATCAGACACTCGTCGCCGGCTCGCCCATTGCTGCTGTGCATCGGCACCGGCACGGCTGACGCGGCCGCATGGCTCGCGGCCGGGCAGGCGCTCGAACGGGTGCTGCTCACCGCCGCCTCCGAAGGCATGACGGCTTCCTACCTGAATCAACCGATCGAAGCGGCTTCGCTGCGCGAGCGCCTGCGCGCCGCGCTCAATCTGGACGCCGTCCCGCAACTGCTGATCGGGGTTGGCCGTGGCGGCGCCGTGCGGCATTCGTCGCGGCGCCCACTTGCCGAAGTGGTGTCGTAGCGCGGCGCAGTCAAAGGGCCGATCAGCGGCCCGGCCGCGCGGCTTCAATCGCGGAAGCGAAAGTAGCCGCTGTGCATCATGACCGGCTTCGCGCCCACTTCTTTCAGCAAATTTCGCGCGGCGGCCTCGATGGGCAGCCGGTGTGTATCGAACGCTTCGATCAGATCGTCTTCACGCAACGACGGCGCGCCGAAGTGGTCTTCCAGCGCCTCCGCGGTAATGGCGCACTGCACGCGCTCACCGTCGACCTCCGCCGGAAAGGCGACGACGAGATCGCGCGCGCAGTACTCGGGACGTTCCTGCGGGAAATGGATATGCATGGCCGGTACCTGTGAGAGTGAAAGTTCGTGGCTTGAACAAAGCCGACGGAAGCGGCGCGGATAACCAGAGTGCGGCCACGCTCGACGCTCCGATGTGTTCAGAATAGACCCGCTTGAAACGTCGCCAATTTTTTGGTGGCGATCCTGGCTGACTCGGATCAAGCGGGTGACATCACCTGACGGCAGGCCTCGAACAGCCCCATGTTCGCGAAAGCCGGTTGATTTGAGTCAATCATTAAATGCCGCGGAGGTACACGATGACGGTGTGCCGTTTGCAGTTCCGGCTTGCACGAGGACGACGTGTTCATGAAACATCTAACGCGCCGCTTCGCTGCCGACTTGCTGGACGACACGATTCTGGTGTACGTCGCCGATCTTGCACGCATGCACGACATCGCACCGTCGCAGCGCAAACCTTTTGCGTCGGCGAGCGCCGGCGCGATGGTGCAGAACGTCTATCTCTTCTGCGCGGCCGCAGGACTCGCTGTCGCGGCGCGCGGCTGGCTCAACCGCAGTGCGCTGAGCGTCGAAATGCGCCTGCCGCGCGACAGCGTTCCGGTGCTCGCTCAAACGGTGGGCCACTTTGATTTATCCGATGGCGCCGGCGACGCCTGATGACTCACGCAAACGCTCGATGGAGCGCGGGCAAACGTCGGCTTGACGTGAGTCAATTGCAACCGCGTCGTCAAACGTAGACTGAGCCTGCAACCTTTCGTGGAGTGTGTCTCGTGAAAGCCATGTTTCCGCCGTACCTGGCCGCACATGTAGTCGGGCTCCTGCTGACAGCAAGCGGCGCGGCGTTCGCGCAGTCCGAGCCGACCGCCCTCGTCGATCAACAGCATTGCATGTTCTGCCATACCCGCGACGCGCCGTTTCTCGCCCCTTCGTTCCAGCAGATCGCGGAACGTTATCGCAACCAGCCGAATGCGCAGGTGATGCTCGAACACAAACTGCGGGTTGGCGGCAAGGCGCATTGGGGCGACATGGCCATGCCGCTGCCGCCAGATCGCGGTGGACCGCTTACGCCCGAAGACGCCCACACGCTGATCCAGTGGGTCCTGAGTCAATGAACAGCAACGAACCGACTAGCCGCTTACTGCGGACGCACTTGGTACAGATGGAGAAAATCATGCGCCTGACCATCCACCTCGACACATTCGACCGTGTCAATCGGATGGCATTCGCCATCCTGTGGCTCGACAACGAAACGCGTCAATGGTCGCGCGAGGGGCACCTGGGCCTCGAACTGCCCGAATGGGGCACGCTGCAAGTCGACTGCGGCAATACACTCGTGTGCGGCCCGCACGATTCGGTGCCCTGCTGTGTGCTTGAGGGGCTTGATCTGAACGTGTCCGGCGGCCCGTTCGAAGGTGAGGCCGGGCGTGCGCAATGGTGCGCCAATGCAGGCAGGACGCTGATGAGCGGCCACTGGCACATTCAATGTGTCGACCACGAGGGCGCGGAGCCTGAAAATGGCATTTTCGCGGACGACGACACTGCCTGAACCTTATTTGAACCGTCACGACAACGAGGTGCGCTCATGGGATTGACCGCGGATCTGGACGGCGTACGGCACGCGTATGGACTCTGTTTCGTGCGCGCCCCGTGGGCCTATTTCACGCGTGTGCCACTCGATCAGCAATGGGGCGACGGCTGGGAACAGGTGCCGTATGAACAACATGCCGGCGTCCCCTACGATGACATGCCGCAGCAGATTCTGACGGTCGCCTTCGACGGTCCCTTGTATCCGCCCGATGCGGGCTACGACGGCAAGACGCGCAGCGTCATCGAGATCAATCGGGGCGACGCTCCGTGGCTGCGCACGCAGGATCTCATCAGCAACGCGCCGATTCACATCATGGCTGGCGTGACGCTCGAATCGTTTGTCGAGCAGGTCGAGCTTGCTGGCGGCCGCGTGTTTGCTCCGCTCGGCTGGGGCGCGTTGCGGCTCGAGCGTTGCGAGCGGGACCAGCCGGGTGACGCGCCGGCGTCGACGGCTTCCGCACCTAAGGCGAGCAACGTCTGAGGCGCACGCTGCGCGGGCCTCGATCCCGCGCCCTCCACGCATCGCCCTCCCGGCGCCATGCCCGCGAACTCTCACTCGAAAACTTGCCCGGTCATTGCCCGCTCTCCCATCCCCCACCCAGCGCCGCATATAACGCGACCGTATCCTGCAGCCGTTGCGCCACGCCCTGTAGCCACGCGATGCGCGCCATGAACTCGGCTTTCGTGTATGCGACGTAGCCGAGCGATTTCACCACTTGCTTGATATGCGCGATATCGGCTGGCGACTTCGGCTCGACGAGGATGTACGAGGTGGTGTAGCGGGTCGTGGGGATGTAGGTGGTAGCGCGCTTGTAAGTGGTGTAGAGCGTGGGTGTGCCGAACAGGCCGCTGCTCGCGACAGTCGCGATGCCGACCACCACGCCGCGATGATCGTTCAGCTCGAAATCCGTGCCGAGCGTGGGGTTCTTCAGCTTCACTAACTCGGCGTCGTCGATCGCGATGAAGCCGTTCTCGGCATAGATGTCTTCGATCTTGCCCTGCTTCATGATCGGCCGGCCGAACAGGCTGGCGTCGTCGAGTCCGATCACCGTGACGGCCTGATAAGTGCCGTCGCGCAGCGGCCAGGTCCAGTTCGTTGCGCGAAAGTGCAGGCACGGGCGCGCCATGGCCGTCCCGCGCCCCGGACAGTTGGTTGGCACCGGCCAGGGTAGTCGTCTGAGATGGAGAGCGCTTCATAGCTTGCGGCGCATCGGGGAATTCAGTCGGATCGTCTACGCTCACGTTCGCTCATCCTTGTCGAGGTCATCGTGTATGAATGCCGCGCCTGATGGCCGAATCCGCGCTCAATGGCGCTAGCCGCCATGCGAGCCGGAGCGGGCGCGGGGCACGTCCCTTCGCCATCGAAGCGCAGCAGCGCTCAACCGGTTGCGACTGCGTCTGGTCGGCGTGCCGGGCACCGCGGACGCACGTTGAACAACTGTCGGGCATCCCTGCTACCAGCAGTGAGACTACGTACGCGGCTGCGATGCGGGTTGATTTGCATCAACGAGAACCGGGCAACCATGAGCGCCATACGATTCATACGCGGCGAGAAGGCTCCGTTGACACGCATCAAAACACAGGCGTTCAGCGCGGCTATGGTGAAAACGCGTGCGCGGTTCACCTGCGCATGCACCGGCGCTGACCTTGAACGGAGTCGATCATGACTGGTATGCAACTGCTGTCCTATGAACCGGCGCCCGGACGCGCCCCCTCTCGTACCCGCGGCGAAACGCCTGCCGTGATCACGCTGCCCAAGCCTGACATGGCCGGCGGCGTGCCGCTGATGAAAGCGCTCGCGCTGCGCGCCAGCACCCGCGAATTTTCCGACACACTCTTGATGCCCGCGACGCTTGGTGCGCTGCTATGGGCGGCGGACGGCGTCAACCGTCCGGCGACAGGCGGCCGCACGGCGCCGTCGGCCCATGCCTTCAATGAAATCGACCTTTATGCGGTGCTGCCGAACGGAGTCTATCGCTATGACGCGCCAAACCATCGGCTCGTACTCAAACGCGAGAGCGACGCGCGCAATATGACGGGATACCAGGATTTTGTCGGCGACGCACCGCTCGATCTCGTGTATGTCGTCAACATGTCGCGCCTGCTGACGATGCCGCCTCAGCAGCGCGATATTTTTTCCGCCGTCGCGGCGGGCGCGATGGCACAGAACGTTTCGCTGTATTGCGCTTCAGCCGGACTCGGATGCGTCGTACGGGGCTGGATCAATCATCGCTCACTGAGCGACGCACTGAAATTGAACGAGGACGAATTGCCGATCCTGGCTCAAACAGTAGGCGCGCTGGCAACGACACTGAATTCGCTCGCGGATTGAAGCGGCGTGGCGCGCAGCGGTTATCGGGCGGCCGGCAGGGTTCCGTTGGCAGCATGCCTGATCCGAAGAGGCAACCTATGTGGTACGGCCTGCTCGATACACAACGGCGCCTCGCCAGGGCGTTCGCCGAAAGCGCGCTCAACGTCTGCGTCCGGACGCCGGATCTATCCGGGCTTCATCCAGCAGGCTGCCATCCTGGTCGCGCACCCTGCGCGTCAGGTCGGCCTGGAATACCGGCGCGCTTGGGCAAGTCCCGCTTTGCACGATCGAGGGAGACCGCGACAACATCACCGGCGCGGATCAGACTCATTGCGCGCACGCGCTATGTCATGCGCCGGACGCGCCACGGCATCGGCGCGCGACCATCGGCCAGTGCGACCATTACGATCTTTTCACGGGCCCACGCTGGCACGACGCTGTTCATCCCCAGTTATGCGAATTCTGGCGCGCGATCGAATGCGATAGTGAAGCGAAAGCCGAACCGCCCGGCCGCATTCGATGATCCATGTCAAAGCTGCGCCAGGCCAATGCAGTGCAATGGCATTTATCCCCGCCATGGGCGGGTTCCGCGCGAGGGCATGATGAAACTGACTTTTCTGGGTGGCGCGGAAACCGTCACCGGCTCGAAATATCTGCTCGAAGCCGCCGGCTTGCGGATTCTGATCGATTGCGGTCTGTTTCAGGGTACGAAAAACCTGCGCCTGCGCAACTGGAGCCCGCTGCCCATGCCCGTCGACACGCTCGACGCCGTGATCCTCACGCACGCGCATATCGATCACACCGGCTACCTGCCCGTGCTCGCGCGCAGCGGCTATCGCGGCTCCGTCTACTGCACGCCCGGCACGGCCGACCTGTGCGACATCATGCTGCGCGACAGTGCGCGTCTACAGGAGGAGGAAGCCGACTTCGCGAACCGTCATGGCTTCTCGAAGCACAAGCCGGCTCTGCCGCTTTACACGCTCGACGACGCACAGCGCGCGCTGCGGCTCATCGTGCCGCGCGAATTCGATGTCCCCACCCCACTGAACGACGAATTGTGCTTCCGCTTTCTGCCTGCCGGACATATCCTGGGCGCGGCCAGCGTCGTGCTCTGCTGGCGCCATACGGTGCTGGCTTTTTCAGGCGATATCGGCCGGCCGAACGATCCGATCATGCGCGCCCCCATGAAGCTCGCGTACGCGGACTATCTGGTCGTCGAGTCGACCTACGGCGACCGCCTGCATGCCACGACCGATCCCGAGCAGGAGTTGGCCGCGCTATTCGAGCGGACGTTCGCGCGCGGCGGCGTCGTGGTCATGCCCTGCTTTGCGGTCGGACGTGCTCAGGAAATCCTTTATTACATCGCGCATCTGAAGCAGACCGGGCGCATGGCAAACGTGCCGGTCTATCTGGACAGCCCGATGGCCACCGGCGTCACGGAGGTGTACCGGCACCATCTGAGCGAGCACCGCCTGACGGCTTCGCAGGCGGCCATGATCGACAAGGCGGCAGTCATGGTGCGCACGGTCGAGCAATCCAGAGCGATCGCCGCGCATCATGGTCCGATGGTCATTATCGCTGGCAGCGGCATGGCCACCGGCGGTCGCGTGCTCCATCATTTGCGCCTGTATGCGCCGGACCCCAGGAATACGATCGCGCTGGTCGGCTATCAGGCCGCGGGCACACGCGGCGCCGCCATTGCCGCACACGAGCCAGCGGTAAAGATTCACGGCGAGTACGTGCGAATTCGCGCACATGTCGAGACGATTTCGTCCCTGTCCGCGCATGCGGACTACAGCGAAACGCTGAACTGGCTCGCAGCGATATCGCCGGCGCCCGCGCAAACGTTCATTACGCACGGTGAGCCCGCCGCCGCCGATGCGTTGCGCCGTCGAATCACCGACACGCTTGGTTGGCCTTGCACGGTGCCGGTGTATCAGCAAAGCGTCGAGCTGGCGGAAAGGTCCGCGCTCGACGGCCGGTCCGCGGCCGCCGCTGCGGCATGTTCGATCTCCGGCCCAGCGCAGAGCTGATGTCACGCCCTGCGCAAAACCTCGCGCGCTGCCGCGCCGTCAAGCGCGCGACAGGCAAGCCGTTACGGCCCGCATGGCCGCGCGTGACGATGCCCGGTAAGCTGGCACCCACGCGCGCAGCCGGTCGAACGCTGTCACCACGTGTGCGCCATCTTCTCGAAAGCCCGACATGCCTGCAGGCCGACGAAGACGCGTCGTTCCTGCAACGCCCCGAGATGTGCGGCGTGCGGCTGCAGCTCGACTACTGGAAGACCGAAGAGAGCCTGCACGCCAATCCCCACCCCTTCTGTGCGACTAGCATATGCGCGGCAACTGCTCCCCCGTGAGCATGTCGAGTGCGCGCACGCCGCCGATCGTCCCCAGTTCAACTGTGCCCGCCCGGGCGGAGGTTTCGACGCTGCCGATGATGGCCGCGTCCCCAAAGAAGCGGCGCAGGATCGCGACGGCCCGCTCCGCGCAGGCAGGCGCCATCAACGCGACAAACCGCCCTTCGTTCGCGACATAAAGCGGATCGAGGCCCAGGATCTCGCAGGCGCCGCGGACCGAATCCGACACAGGAATGGCCGCTTCATCGAGCCGGATCGCCACCCTGCCCGCCAAGGCGATTTCGATCAATGCGGTCGCGAGCCCGCCGCGCGTCAGGTCGCGCATGCAATGCAGTTCGATTCCGCCGTCGATCAGCGCCCGCACGCAGGCCGCCAGCGGCGCGCAGTCGCTTGCAATCGTGGTCTCGAATCCGAGCCCCTCGCGTACTGCCATGATGGCGATGCCATGGCGGCCGATGTCGCCGCTCAGCACCACGGCATCTCCCGCCCTGACTTGCCGGGGCGAAACCGGAGAGCTCGCCAGAACGAGTCCGACGCCAGACGTGTTGACATAGAGGCCGTCGCACTTGCCGCGCTCGACCACCTTCGTATCGCCGGTCACGATGCGCACACCTGCCGCCCGTGCCGCATCGCGCATGGACACCACCACGCGGCCCAGATCGTCGATCGGAAAGCCCTCCTCGAGCACCAACCCGACGCTCAGATAGCGCGGTTCGGCGCCGCACATGGCCAGATCGTTCACCGTCCCGTTGACGGCAAGCGAGCCGATGTCACCGCCTGGAAAGAACAGCGGCTGCACCACATAGGAATCGGTCGTGAAGGCAAGCTGGGCGCCGCCGATATCGAATACGGCCCCGTCATGCGTGAGATCGTCCGGCGATCCGGCGAAGGCGGGACGAAAGAGCCCATCGATGAGCCGCTGGGTCAGCAGGCCACCACCGCCATGGGCGAGTTCAATGGTGTCGCCGCCCGTCGCCGGTAGCGGACAGTTCGCGACGAAGCGTGGAGTTTCGCTCATAGGCCCCCCTTGCAGCCGAGCGCACCCGCTGCATCGGCGGACAGTGGCCTGCGATAGCGATAGTAGGCGGCGCAAGCGCCTTCGGACGACACCATGGTCGCGCCCAGCGGATGCTCCGGTGTGCACCGGGTGCCGAAAGCCGGGCACTGCCCCGGCTTCTTCAACCCGCGCAGCACCTCGCCACTGATGCATTCGCTGCAGCGTTCAGGCGGCACTGCGATATCCGGAAAGCGCTGCAGCGCATCGTAGCGCGCGTATGCGGGCGCGAGACCAAAGCCGCTGCGGGCGATTTCGCCGATACCGCGCCACCGCTGTGACTGAATGGCAAACACGCGGCCGAGCACGTCCTGCGCGGGGCGGTTGCCGTTGCGCTGCACGGTGCGCAGATACTGGTTCTCAACCTCGGCGCGGCCCTCTTCCAGTTGCCGGATGCACAGGTAGAGGCCCTGCACCAGATCGACGGGTTCGAAGCCGGTCACGACGATCGGAATGCCGAAGCGGCGCGCGATCGGCTCGTATTCCCAATATCCCATCACCGTGCAGACATGGCCGGCGGCGAGGAAACCTTGCACGGTGTTGGCCGGGTCGCTCAAAAGCGCGTCGATAGCGGGCGGCACAAGGACGTGAGACACCAGCAACGAAAAATTCGCGAGCCCCTCGCGCTCCGCCTGCAACACAGCCATGGCGGTGGCGGGCGCAGTGGTTTCGAAACCGATCGCGAAGAAGACGACTTCGCGCTCCGGTCTGTGACGCGCGATCGTCAACGCATCGAGCGGCGAATAGACCATGCGGATGTCGGCGCCGCGCGCCCTCGCGGCGAGCAGACTGCCCGTTTCGCCCGGCACCCGCAGCATGTCGCCGAACGAGCAGAAGGTTACGTCGGGCCGGCTTGCAATAGCGATCGCGGCGTCAATGATGCTGGCGGGCGTCACGCACACGGGGCAGCCCGGTCCATGCAGAAGACTCACGCCACGAGGCAACATCTGGTCGATGCCGTGCCGCACGATCGAATGGGTCTGACCACCGCAGATCTCCATGATGGTCCACGGCTGCGTCGTGATGCGAGCAATCGCGTCGGCATAACGGCGGGTCACGGCCGGGTCGCGAAATTCGTCGACGTATTTCATCTGAGATCCTCGCGCTCGAATCCGGCCAGGTAAGCCAGCGTTCTCAGGGCCTGCACCTCGTCGATCACGGCGATGGCGAAACCGGCGTGGACGAGCACATAGTCGCCAGGCTGCGCTTCGGGGACGTAGGCGAGGCAGACCTCTTTGACGATGCCGGCGAAGGCGACCCGTCCTTGCCGCAACAGCGGCTCATCGCCTGCGATGCTCAGAACCTGTCCGGGAATGGCGAGACACATCAGATCTTCTCCCCGCTCAGCGGCCGGGCGGCGAAAGCGGCCTGGCCCACGGCAATGCCGCCGTCATTCGGCGGAATGCGGCGATGCCAGTACGGATCGAAGCCCGCCTCGCGTAGCCGCTCAACCGCCCGCTCGACGAGTCGCGCATTCTGGAAGCAACCTCCGCTCAGCAGCACGCGCTCGAGCCCAACGCGGGTGGCGACGCAGACGATGGCCTCGGCCAGGGCGTCATGAAACGCCGCCGCCACTGAAGGTGTGGGGACGCCATCGCGGCACGCGGCCACGACGGCGGCCAGCATCGGACGCCAGTCGAGCACGAGGCCGCTGGCGTCTTCCCACAGGCGCGGCGGCGCCAGCGATACCGACCTCAGCGCGCGCTGCGCGGCAAACTCGACCGCCATCCCTGCTTCGCCTTCGAAGCTGGCGACCTGCACGAGATCGAGCAGTGCAGCAATCGCGTCGAAGAGCCGACCCGCGCTCGATGTCAGAGGCGCGTTGACGCCGCGGCGCAGCATGACGCCGAGCGTCTGTCGCTCTCTCGCGGCGAAAGCGGCGACGGGCTTCTGGTCCGTCATCGCCAATGCGGCATCGCCAAAGGTCGCATAGAGGGCGCCAAGCGCGGCACGGCGCGGCTCGCGCATGGCGGCCTCCCCACCGGCCAGGCGAAACGGCAGCAGATGCGCAACCCGTCTGTACCGGGTCGCGTCGACGGCCAGGAACTCACCGCCGCAGATCGAACCGTCCGTACCATAGCCGGCGCCGTCCCATGCAACACCGAGCACAGGGCCCGCGAGATCGTTGTCGAGCATGCCGGCCAGCACGTGCGCGAGATGATGCGGCACGCGTCGCACCGGCAGTCCCGATGCATCCGCAAAACGGGTGCTGTAATAGTCCGGATGGAGGTCGCACGCGACATGCCGGGGGCGCACGTGGTATAGCGTCGTCATAGCCTCGACGGCCTGCGCAAAGGCCTCACGCGTTGCGGGTGCGGCGAGCTCGCCGATATGAGGGCCGAGCACGATCTGTCCATCGACGGCAAGCGCGATCGTGCTCTTCTGGTGCGCGCCGAGCGCGAGTCCCGGCTCGGCGCCAGCCGAAAACGGCAGGGCGAGCGACAGCGGCGCGTAGCCCCGCGCGCGCCTCAACACCGCCTCGCGTCCCGCTATCACCCGTACTACGGAATCATCCACCGGATGCAGGATCGGGCGGTCGTGCACGAGGAAGAGATCGGCAATGCCCGCAAGCCGTTCGAGTGCTTCGCGCTCGTCGGTCACGATCGGCTCGCCGCCCCGGTTGCCGCTCGTGGCCACAACGGGAAAGCCAAGCTCAAGCATCAACAGGGCATGCAGCGGCGTGCAGGGCAGCATGATCCCGAGCAACGGGTTGGCCGGCGCTATGCCTCGTGCAATCCCAGGCAGGTCCGTTCGCGCCTTGACCAGAACGATCGGCGCCGCAGCCGAGCAGAGGAGCCGTTGCTCGAGCTCGGAAAGCTCGGCGACCATCGACGCATCGGCCAGGCTCCGAACCATGACGGCAAACGGCTTGGCCGGACGCGTCTTGCGCTCCCGCAGACGGCGCACCGCAGTGTCGCTGCGGGCATCGGCAATCAGTTGGAACCCCCCTAGTCCTTTGAGAGCGACGATCAGGCCCTGGCGCACGGCTTCGGCCGCAGACCGCAGGGCCTGATGCCGCTCGCCCAGCACGGCGCCCGCCGTATCCCATAGCGCGAGTTGGGGTCCACACTCGGGGCAGGCATTCGTTTCTGCGTGAAAACGGCGCGACGCCGGTTCGCTGTACTCGTTGCGACAGCCCGCGCACATCGGAAAGTGTCGCATGGCCGTGCGTGAGCGATCGTACGGCACAGCCTCGATCAGACTGTAGCGTGGTCCGCAGTGCACACAGGTCGTAAATGGATACAGGTAGCGGCGATCGTTCGGGTCGCAAAGTTCGCCAAGGCACTCAGGACAGACGGCAAGATCGGGCAACACCATGGCCGAGCGTGGGCCGCCGGTCGCGCTTGGGGCAATCACGAAGCCTTGCTCGCCCTGGGCTGGAAGCCGGCAGCTTTGCCGCTGATGAATGGCCGCCGGCGGCGCGATTTCCGCGTCGAGTCTGGCCAGAAAGCGCTCAAGCGCCTGTGGGGCGCCTTCGACTTCGAGCGACACGCCCTCGCCTGTGTTGCGTACAAAGCCGCCCAGCCCCTCGCCGACGGCAAGCCGATGAACGAAGGGCCGAAACCCCACCCCCTGCACCGCGCCGGTGACATCCAGCCGCAGCCGGAGTCGCGTCCCCGCTTCGGCGATATCGACGCCCGTCGTGTCCATGGCGTGTCACCCTTCCCCGTCCGGGACGTCGAACTCGATGCCCGTGATCATCACGTCCTGTGCATCTGGATGGCGGACTTCCTGCGACACCTCGATACGCAGCGCGGCGCCCTCGGCCAGGGTGCCGCGCGCTTCGTCGGTGAAATGCTCGCGGAAGTGTTCCGGCGAAAACTGGCTGAGCGCACCAAGCCAAACGTCGACCCCGCTGACTCGCAAGGCGCGCTTCTCCTGTGCGGCAATCTCCAGCCGGTGCACCAGGTTTCGGACGATGCCTGATTCATGCATGAGGTTCGATCTCCGTAACGGTCTTCCTGAGGGGTTGCCTAAGCCGCTCCACCTCGGTCACCACACGCCCGGCCACTTCATCGACAGCGGCCGCGACTTCCGGGGTAACCGGCGCGCCGCGGTCGAAACAGACGCCTTCAATCGCATAGACGACCATCTCGCGTGGCGCAAGCCCGAGCGTGCGGGAAAGTTCGATTGCCTCGGCCACGCCGAACGCATGGCTCGACGCAAACGACATCTCCCGCACCAGTTGCTCCGAGGCGAGGTCGATCCGGAGGATGCGGCCCGGCGTCGCCTCGGGCGCGGCAGCATCCACGCACACCAGCGCATCGAAACCGGCCCAGTCCTCGATCAGCGACAGCGCATCGCCGCTGCGTACGACGAGCGATACCTCGGCCGGCAGCCGTCCGGCGATGCTGCGCACGACGAGTGCTCCGACGCCGTCATCGCCTCGATCGGGGTTACCCATGCCAACCACCAACACCTTGCGTGGCGCGCCACACTGATCGACGGTTCGGGTCATGTCCGCTGCACCGAAAGTTTGAGGAAGTGAGCGGAACACGAGATGCATGGATCGTAATTGCGGATGCTGCGTTCACATCGATCCCGCAGCACGTCGTCGGGTTGATCCAGCGAGGCGGTCGCGACAGCCATCAGGTCCGCCTCGATACTCGGCTGGTTCTGCGAGGTCGGCGGCACGATGCGCGCCTCCGTGATCGCTCCGTCTGCATCGAGGCGATATCGATGCCAGCAGATCCCGCGGGGCGCCTCGGTACAGCCAAAGCCCGTGCCCGCGCGCGGCTCGGCCGGCAAAGCGGGGAACTCCGGCGGCTCATAGGCCGCGATTAGTCGCAGCGCCTCATCGCACGCGTAGACCAGTTCGAGCGCCCTCACCACGATGCTCCGAAACGGGTTCCGGCAGACCGGGCCAAGCCCGGCTTCATGGGCCAGCGCCTGCACCGGCTGGGGAAAACGATCGAAATTGATGGCGTAGCGGGCGAGCGGCCCGACCAGATACGCGCCGCGCTGCTTCACCACAGCATGCAGCGCAGTCGAGTGGGCAACGTGCCGCTCCTCGAATTCGGTGTCAAAGTCGCTTATGTCGATATCGATACCACGGGTGGAGACGAGCCGCCCCTCGTTGAACGGATATTCGTCCGGGTGCCGCAGCGCCACGAACTCGTAGTCGCGCTCGAACGCCGGAAAATCGAAGCCCGCCACCCAACGGACCAGATCCACTGCATGGTCGCGGGCGCGCTGGAGACTTTCGGCGACCGGCGCTAGCTCATCGCGGCCCGGCACGCGGTAGAAGCCGCCCACCTTCACGTTGACGGGATGAATCTCGCGTCCGCCCAGCAGCCGCATCAATTCGTTGCCGGCTTTCTTCAAGGCAAGGCCCCGGCGGACTGCGTCGCCGTGCTCGCGAGCCATCTGGATCGCGTCCGGGAAACCCAGGAAGTCTGGTGCATGCAGCATCACGACGTGCAGCGCATGGCTCTCGATCCATTCGCCGCAGTAGATCAGCCGGCGCAACACGCGTAGCTGTCCGTCGACCTTGATGCCGAAGGCGTTTTCGAGCGCATGGACCGCACTCATCTGGTAGGCGATCGGGCAGATCCCGCAGATGCGGGCCACGATGTCGGGTGTTTCGGCAAAACCGCGCCCGCGCAGCAACGCTTCGAACAGGCGCGGCGGCTCGAAGATATTGAGCTGCGCCGATATCACCTGCCCGTCCTTGAAATGCAGATCGAGCGCGCCCTCCCCCTCGACGCGGGTGAGGTAGTCAACCCGGATCGTCTTCGTCGCCATGAGCCTCGCTCTCCTTGAGAAACTCGGGTGCCATCGCGTTGAAGGTGCGCAACACGCGGCGGATATCCAGCGGTCTCGCGCCGAGCGCCTGCCATTCGCGTGTCAACGCACCCATGTTCGGCGTCTCCATCGGGCCATAGCAACCGTAGCAGCCGCGCCGGAAAGCCGGACAGATCGCACCGCACCCGGCATGCGTCACCGGCCCGAGACAGGGCGTGCCCTGCACCATTACGCACACCGTGCCGCGCTGCTTGCATTCCACGCAGACACTGTGACTCGCGATCGCCGGCTTGCGGCCGGCGAGAAATGCCGAGATGACCTCGATGAGCTGCATCTTGTTGATCGGGCAGCCACGCAGCTCGTAGTCGACCGGCACGTGTGAGGAGATCGGTGTCGAGGTCGAGAGCGTCGTGATGTATTCCGGTGACGCGTAGACCGCGGCCACGAACTCGCGTGCGTCCGCAAAATTGCGCAACGCCTGGATCCCGCCGGCGGTCGCACAGGCGCCGATCGTCACGAGATGTTTCGACTGACGCCGCACCGCCTGAATGCGCTCTGCGTCGTGCGGTGTGGTGATCGATCCTTCAACCAGCGAGAGGTCGTAAGGCCCGGTCCCGATGGTGCTGGACGCTTCCGGGAAGTTGGCGATCTCGATGGCATCGGCAAGCGCAAGGAGTTCGTCCTCGCAATCCAGCAGCGAAAGCTGGCATCCGTCGCAGGAAGCGAACTTCCAGACCGCGAGGCGCGGCCGCTTGCGCGGGTTCGTTGCAGGCGCTGTCATTTCAGATCTCCGGGACCGCGAAGATGCCCGCAATCGTATCGAAGCGCATCACCGGCCCGTCCTTGCAGATGAATGCAGGGCCGAACTGACAGTGCCCGCACAGGCCAATCGCGCATTTCATGTTGCGCTCCATCGACAGATAGATACGCTCGGGCGAAACGCCGGCAACGCGCAGCGCATTGGCCGTGAAGCGCATCATGATCTCGGGCCCGCAGACCAGCGCAAAGGTCTCGCGCGGATCGAAGGCCGCACGCGCTACCAGTGCCGGCACGACGCCGACGTGGCCACGCCACCCCGCGTCGGCGTGATCGACGGTGACCTCGATCTGGACATCCAGCCGCTGTCGCCACTGTTCCAGTTCGCGGCGGTAAAGCAATTCCTTCGGATTGCGGCTTCCGAACAGAATGATCACGCGTCCATAGCGGCTCCGGTTGGCCAGCACGTCGTAGATGGCCGGGCGCAGCGGCGCGAGGCCAAGGCCGCCGGCTACGATGACGATATCCGAGCCCTCGGCGGCGGCGACCGGCCAGCCGGTTCCAAACGGGCCGCGCAGCCCGACCGTCGCGCCCCCTTCCAGCTTCGCGAGCGCCGCACTGACAGCACCGACGTTGCGAACAGTGTGCACGAAAGACCGGTCGTCGCTCCGGTCGCCGCTCATGCTGATCGCCGCTTCGCCAACACCGAACACGTAGAGCATGTTGAACTGCCCCGGCACAAAAGCGGGTCGCTTCCCGGCGAGCGGTACGAACTCGAGCGTTGTGGTGTCGGCGAGTTCGCGGCGTGTCCGGGCGACACGATAGATCTGTGGCACGAACGGATCCGGGGCCCAAGCGGCAGCCATCTCAGCGCTTCCCGTAGACATCGAGCAATTGCAGCCTCGTTGCGTCCAGCCGCTTCACGAAGATCGGCAGAAAGCGCTTCATCAACGCATAACCCAGATCGTGGTCGGACTCACACTTGTCTCGCAAGCACCTGGCATCCATGCCGATCGCACGCGTGAGCTCGACGGCCCTGGCATCGAAAGTCCACCGATAGGGTGGAACCAGCCATGATGCCCCCACGATCTCGCCGGCGCCGAGGGTCGCCACCACGATGGGCGGCCGCCCGGGCGCGACGATCTCGAGCGCCACCTGGCCATGACGGATCAGGAAGAACTCGTTCGCGGGCTCGCCTTCCCTGAACAGATAATGTCCGGCATTGAAGCGGTGGTTTCTGGCACAGCCTGAGATCAATCGGCTATGCGCGGAATCAAAACCCGAAAAAAAGGGGTGTTCACTCAGAATATGTTCAAGCCCCTCCATGTTCACCCTCCTTTGCCGCGGTATCGGTGGCGCGAATGGCGGCCGCTTCCTCCGTGATGTCGATACCGACCGGACACCAGGTGATACAGCGGCCGCACCCGACACAGCCCGATGTTCCGAACTGGTCGATCCAGCTCGCGAGCTTGTGGGTCATCCATTGCCGATAGCGCGAGCGGGCTGTCTTCCGGACGCTGCCGCCATGGATGTAGGAGAAGTCCATCGTGAAACAGGAGTCCCACTTGCGAACGCGCCCGGCGGACTGTCCGGCCAGATCGCTGTGATCCTCGACCGTCGTACAGAAGCAGGTCGGGCAGACCATTGTGCAGTTGCCGCAACTCAGGCACCGCTCGGCCACTTCGTCCCAGCGCGGATGGTTTGGGTTGCCTTGCAGCAGCTGTTTGATGCCCTCGGTCTCCAGCGTGCGTCCCATCTGGGTCGCCGTATGCGCGACAACCGCCTCGGCCGCCGTACAGTGCGCGTCCGAAGCTGGCCGATGAGGAATCTGCGCCAGAACCTGCGCGCCGGTTGTGGTACCGACCTCGACCAGGAATTCATGGACGTCTTCGTCAAGCAGTTCGGTCAGCGCCAGGTCGAAGCCGGACTCCGCCCGCGGGCCTGTTTGCATCGAAACGCAGAAGCAGGTCCCGCCGGCCTGAGCGCAATTCACCGCAACAATGAACGCGTTCTGGCGACGAAGGCCGTAAACCGGGTCTGGGTAAGGTCCCTCGCAAAAGACCCGGTCCTGGATCGCGATCGCATGAATTTCGCAGGAGCGTACGCCAATGAACGCGAATTTCGGCGGGGGTTCGTCCGCTGTGGTGATCGCGAGCCCTTCTTCTCCGGTTCGCGCCTCCCAGAGCGTCTGTACCGGCGGATGCAAGAAACGCTTCCACGAATGCGGACCGACGGCGAAACCAAACAGCGCAGCATCATCGCGCCGCACGAGGCGATAACGCCCAGCTTCCTGACGATCAGTCCAGCCGACCGGCAAATCCGCCACCCTCGCGATCCTGTCGTACACGATAGCGCCGTCCCGCACGGTTGGCCCCATCACCTGATACCGGTCGGTGACAAGAACATCGATGAGAGACTGAAGGGCCTCATGGGTAACGACCACCTTGTCGCCCTTCGACAACGGATGCTCTACCATCGCAGCTCCTTTGAAACCACACAGTGATCGTGCTGGTTGTCTGACGTTAGCAAGGTCAGAGCGAGTCGGGTGCGTGTGGTTTCCGGCTAGTCGTCATGGTGGCACCCCATCTTTCGAGTGGCCTTGCGCAAACAGTGCGCGTGGCGCGCAGAATGCGACCTGATGTGACGCAATTCGAATCCCGCACCCGAAGCGCCGTCGACGCAATCCAACCGGATGAACGGGCCGGTCGTCTCGAACAAGGTCGATCCTTCACGGTTTTCACGCCCGGTACGCGCGCAGCCGCCGCGAGGATCGCCTTACGCTCTTCCTCGGAACGCACGACGCCCCAGCAATGCACGATGCCTTCCGTGACGATCAGACGGTCGGCGGCCATCGCCCAGCGGTGTCCGTCGAGCTCTTTCGCGTGCCACCGCGCAGCACCGGCAGAATGTTCCTTCAGATACTCGGCCGCGAGTTCACGCGTAGGCGCCATGAATTCGGCAAGCCACGAGCGGCGTGGCTTTTCCGTGCCCGTTTCGACGCGTCTGAGCAGATCGCCCTCGCTGACGACGCCGATCACGTCGCCGTTGTCGTCGACGACTGGCATCCCGCTGATCCGGTGGTCGATCAGCAGCTTTGCCGCGTCGTAGACCGAGTTGTCGGGTGCGATGGAAACGACCGGATTCGTCATGATGTCCGAGGCTCGCAAGTGAGTCTCCATATCAAGGGCCTACCCTGTTGCAGATGAGTGTAGGCATGAGCGAGACCATTCGATTGACGAGCGTCAAAGAGAACGACATTTCGGTCTCACGTCGCGTGCGTGGCCGCGCGAGAACCGGGCTTCGCGGATTGAAATCCGCTCCCGTTGTCCGCACATGCGACATGCGACATGCGACACGTGACGGCGGCGCCGGTATCGCCGTCCCTCCACGCTGAGTGTGTACCGGCCACTGGAGCTCGAACCCGCAACCCGCGGTCGATCCGCCAATGCCATGATGACGAAGGAGCGTGCCCGAGACACAGACATGTCCGGCTTTAGTCGCGCCGGACTTCTCGAACTGGCTGCACAACGGGGTTATCCCGCTACCCGGCCTCGACGAACATCGACTGTGATCTCGTGCCCGCGCATGCCGTCCCGCCAGTCCAGCGTAGTTTGGATCGCAGCAGCCAAGTCGCTCTACTCCTCGCCGTCCGCCTTGGAGATGCCAAACGACTGGCAATCCGCCAGCGCAAGATAAAACCGTTCGACATCGGCCCGCTCGCACAATCCGGTACCCGCGACCAGCAAAGTCGCCGACGCAGCGGCAAGCGCATACCGGAAGGCAACTTCCAGGCTCGAATCGTGGTTGAGAGCCAAAACCATGGCGGCGACAAAACTATCACCGGCACCGATGGAGCTCGACACCTGCACAGGGAGTGCCGGTGCGCGCAGCGTACGGTCGCCGGTGACGACCAGGGCGCCCTGATCGCCAAGCGTGAGCGCTACGATCGATGCTCGCCCGTCGCGGACGATCCGCCGTGCCGCCTCGCACCACTCCCGTTCTTCGACAAGCGGCATTCCGGTCAATCCACGCAGCTCGTTCAAACTCGGCTTGACGAGAAAAACCCCCGCTTCGAGTGCCGCAGCGAGTGACGGTCCCGAGGTATCCAGCACGACCCGCATGCCGCGCGCGCGAGCGCACCTGGCGATGCGCGCATAAATGTCGATGGGTGCACCCGGCGGCAGACTACCGCTGAGTACGAGATAGCGCGGGGACGAATCCAGCGCGTCGATGTAATCGGTGCAGGATTGCCACTCGCGCTCCGTGACCGCAGGTCCAGGCAAGACGAAGCGGAATTCCCGCCCGGTGGATGTCTCAAAGACGGAGAAGTTCTCCCGCGTCTCCCCCTCGATCCTCAGGCAAACGCTCGCTGCCTGTTCTGCCGCGAGCAGGTCTTGCAGCACGCGCCCAGTCAGGCCTCCCGCGAGATACAGCGCAAGACAATCGCCGCCAAGGCGCTGAAGCACACGCGCCACGTTGATGCCGCCACCGCCGGGATCGCGCCGCGCCGCCGCGCACCTCAGTTTTCGGGTCGGCTCCAGCACCTCGACGGAGGTCGCCACGTCCACCGCTGGATTCAGTGTGACCGTCAATATCTCCGCCATGATGGACCTTTCCGTGAAAACGCTGCCGCACCCGCCGCGCCTAGGTTGCCGTGTGGGTTTTAACCTCGGCTTCCGCAGCCGCGACACGCTGCTTGACCGCGATGAAGCTGTCGGGGCTCACCGATACCGAATCGATCCCGCATTCGACCAGGAACCCAGCGAATTCGGGGTGATCGCTGGGCGCCTGTCCGCACAGCCCGACCTTCGCGCCAACGCGATGCGCTTGCGCGATCACGTTGCGAATCATCCATTTGACGGCATCGTCCTGCTCGTCGAACAATTCAGCCAGCTCGGCGGAATCCCGATCCACACCGAGCGTCAATTGAGTCAGGTCGTTACTGCCGATGGAAAAGCCATCGAAACGCTGCGCGAACGCTCCCGCCAGGATCACGTTCGAGGGGATTTCGCACATCACGTAGACCTGCAACCCCGCTGCGCCGCGCGCGAGCCCATTTTCCGCCATCACCGAGAGCACCTGATCGGCCTCTTTGGTGGACCGGCAGAACGGAATCATCACGATGACATTGGTGAAACCCATTTCGTTGCGCAGGCGTTGAATCGCCCTGCATTCGAGTGCGAAGCCTTCGCGATAGCGCGCAGAGTAGTAACGCGACGCGCCGCGAAAGCCGAGCATCGGGTTCTCTTCCTGCGGCTCGAACTCGGCCCCGCCGATCAGATGGGCATACTCGTTGGTCTTGAAGTCGCTCATGCGGATAATCACGGGGCGCGGAAACTCAACCGCTGCGATACGCCCAAGCCCGAGCGCCAGACGCTCGACGAAGTAATCGGTCTTGCTCGCATAACCCGCAGTCAGCTCGGCGATCGTCTGCTTCGCATGAACGTCCTGCAACGTGTCGTAGCGCACCAGCGCCATCGGATGGATCTTGATGTGATTGCTCACCACGAATTCCATGCGCGCGAGCCCGACACCATCGGCCGGGATGCGCCACCAACGGAATGCAGCAGCGGGATTCGCGAGATTGAGCATCACGCGGGTGCGCGTCGCCGGAATACTGCTGAAGTCGATTTCCTCCACCTCGTAATCGGCGATCCCGTCGTAGACAAAGCCTTCGTCACCTTCCGCACACGACACCGTGACCTGCTGCTCGTCGTGCAGGACGTGCGTGGCATTGCCTGCCCCGACGATCGCCGGCAAGCCAAGCTCACGGCTGACGATTGCCGCGTGCGATGTGCGCCCGCCGTGGTCCGTGATGATCGCGGCCGCGCGCCTCATGACCGGCAGCCAGTCGGGGTCGGTGGTTTGAGTCACCAGCACGGCTCCGTCGACAAAACGCCCCATATCTCGTACATGCTCGATGACGCAAACGCTGCCCGCCGCCACCGCCTCGCCGACGCTCACACCGGACAACAGCTTGCGCCCCGTCTTGCCGATCCGGTAGGTCTTCACCGCGCTTGCTTCGCGGCGTGACTGCACGGTTTCAGGCCGGGCCTGAACGATGAACATTTCGCCTGTCGCGCCGTCTTTGGCCCACTCGATGTCCATCGGCTGGCCATAGTGCGTTTCGATTTCGCACGCCCAGCGCGAAAGCGCCAAAATCTCGCTGTCGTTCAGGACAAACGAGGCGCGCTCCTGTTTCGACGCCGGAACGTTCTTCGTCCGGTGAGCGCCGTTGGCCCCGTAAATCATCTTGTGTGCTTTCTCGCCCTTTTTCTTTCCGACTATGGGCGACAGCGAGGGGTCGTCCAGCAGTGGCTTGAACACCTCGTATTCGTCGGGATCGACCGCGCCTTGCACGACATTTTCTCCGAGGCCCCAGGCGGCATTGATCAGCACCACCTTGTCGAAGCCTGTCTCCGTGTCGATCGAGAACATCACGCCGGCGCCCCCCAGATCGGAGCGCACCATGAGTTGCACTCCGATCGACAGCGCGACTTTCAGGTCATCGAAACCCTTTGCCTGCCGGTAACTGATCGCCCTGTCCGTGAAGAGCGACGCATAGCATCGCCGGCAAGCCTCGAGCAGTGCGCGTTCGCCGCGGACATTGAGAAAGGTTTCCTGCTGTCCGGCAAAGCTCGCGTCCGGCAGGTCTTCCGCCGTCGCGCTCGAGCGCACGGCTACGTCGACCTCAGCCTGCCCGGCACGCTGGCTCAACGCTTGGTAGGCTGCCCGGATGGCCTGCGCTGTCCGGTCGGGCCACGTTCCATGCAAGATCGCCCGGCGGATCTGATCGCCGGCTTCGGCAAGGCTCAGCCGCCCTTCCGACAGATCGTCGAGTGCGGCGGCAATCTTTGGGCGCAGCGCGTTCTCGTCGATGAAGCACCAGTAGGCATCCGCAACGGTCGCGAAGCCCGGTGGCACTTTGACGCCGCGCGCGGCGAGGTTCGATACCATTTCACCCAGCGAGGCATTCTTGCCACCGACGCGAGGCACGTCCTCGCGCCGCAAGTCCTCGAACCAGACGACGTGAGAAGTGTCGTAAGCCATGTCCAGCTCCATTGCCATGCCACCGTCCGGCCACCGGTCGGGCGGACCGGTGAGCGAACAAATCAGCGAATTCAAATGCTGACGTAGCCCTGGAAGAACCAGGGCAGTCCCATCTGAGGAGAAGATGCGGGAAGCTCAGCGTGCGCGGTGCTTGTACCGAGAAAGCCGGGGGCGCCGTCCGAAGCAAAAATCGGCACGAACGAAAAGGCGCCATTGACCGTGATCAGACAGTCACGATTCAGGCACGACGGCGCATAAATCGTGATCTCGCGAAAGAAAGATGACGCCGGCTCGTCTCGCACAACCTCGCTCAAGTCCGTCGCCAAGGGCTTCATCGTGTCATAGCGTGCGGGCAGCTCGTAAAAGAGATCGCCGCGTTTGATCACTTCGCCTGGCGTAAAGACAAGCTGGACGCCCGGATAGGGCAAGGAATGGGCCGGGCGGGTCACCGGCCCGTCGGGACCGAGCGCCAGTGGTGGATAAGCCCACAGCGAAATTGTCAGGGACTTCGTCTGTTGAGCGAAATATTCTGTCAGCCAGTTCATGTCAACCTCCGATCACACGTCGCGCAGGAGAGCACGCGCCTTAGTCGCGATGTCGCGAGCGCTTGATTGCGCCAGTCGGCGCAAGCGACTCATTCTGTCAAACAGAGAATGCCATCGCAGTCCGATGACGAATTGATGCGCATCAAGGATTTACACGTCAACGGATAAGGGTAGTCCCGCGTGTCCTGGAGATTTATTCACCTTCTGGCCACGCCACGCAATTGACAACATTCAGCCCTCAGGTGGCCGGTTGAATTTATCCCCCTGCGCGCCCGTGACCGGCCGCGCCCCGTCTGGCGCGCGCTCCTTCGTTAGCCGGCCGCACTGCCGGCGCTGCCGACGGGCAGAGGAAACTCACTCGCCTATGCCGGCGGCTAACGCCGGAAGGACTACTCCCGCATCGGCCACATGATTCGCAACGTCTGTCGTATCGGCACGAGCAGAACTGTCCGCGTGCTGGTCCGCGATCAATTGCGCCAGTGCGTCGTGATCAAGCACCTCGCGCTGCACCAGCGCGCTGCGCTATGCGCTCGAGCAACGCACGCCGTTCGTCCAGCGTCTGTGTGACACGGTCGTTCGCTTCCGCAAGAAGCCGCCTGACTTCCTCGTCGATTAACTGGGCTGTGCTGTCGCTGCATTGCCCACTATTGAAGGAGGGGAACATCCTTCCTGTCACCTGGCCGTCAGCATCGCCGACAGCGACGAGATCGATCCGCTTGCTCATCCCGTAACGGGCAACCATGTGGCGCGCCATCGCAGTGGCGCGCTCGAGGTCGTTTTCCGTGCCGGTCGAGCAGGCATCCCAACGCGGCGGCGTATACGGAGGACAGCATCGCTCCGCGGGCGTTGGAGATGTTGATGTCGATCAAGCATCGATGCGCGGCGATCGTGCTCATTGGAATCACCACCGCGTTTCCGTTGCACTCATCATCTTCGCCTTCAATTCACTTGCCGCGCAGAGCTCAGGCTGTCAGCCGTCCGTCAAAAATGCTTGATTCATATCAATTTTGCACGGTAGGACCGGGTGTCGAATAAGCCTTGACCTATCCGGAGGCAGATGAAAGACCAGCGACTTGCCCGATGTAGGAGCGCTTCACTGCTGCCCACGCAATTCGATGAGCAATCTCCTCCTGTCGCGCATCCCCGGCATGCGCTGCATAAGAGTGATTGAAGGCGGCACGATAGATGTCCTGCGCATGCGGGGGCAAGTGAGCTTGCACGGACGAAGGTAGATCTGAGTTGGCGTAGTAGGGCATGCCTCACCCCCCTTTGATATGGATCAGCAACTGATGCGAGATCGCGCCGATGATGAACGCAGGACGGCACTTCGTGATCCGGAAGGAGTATAGCGATGCGCATCACCTTTCCCCCCACCGCACCGGAGTATCGCGGCTCGAATCTGACCATTGGATTCGATGCATGCGTCGACGGAAAAAGCATTGATTGCGCGATTTCAGCCGAAGCGCTGGAAGATCACTTTGGCGCGAAATCGCCCTCTTCGGCAGATCTGCTAAACGCGTTCACCCGCCATCGGTCCGAAATACAGAATATCGCCCGCGACCTTCTGCACCTGGTGGACACAAAACAACTGCTGCTGCACAGCGGCCATTTCAGGTTCAGGCTGGGTGCGCGCCCCGATTGCGTCTGAATATGAATGAAGACTCGATCGCCCAAAGACGATGTTCTCCTCCTACATTCCGGTCCACGAGCATGCTCGTGCAAATTTCGGGCGCGGTATCGTATCGATGTGCGCCCTCAGATTGGAATTTTCAGGAATCGCTCCAGAAAGTGGTGATCGAAGTATTCAACTTCGACTCCTTGCCGAAGCAACGCGAACAGCGCCGTCCGATTGACGTCGAGAGAGATGTCCAACACCCCTATGCACAAATCATTTGCGTGCGTCGCCTCGTTCGTCATCTGCGTTGCCGGTTGCGCGTACGATCCGGCAGTCCCGCCGCACCCGCCAGCGCCCCCGTCGGCATGTAGGTCGGGCCCGCCGATCGACCTCGACCGGTACATGGGACGGTGGTACGTGATCGCGGAAACGCCGGTTCTCAGTGAGCACGATTACGTCGGCAATTACGACGAGTGGACGCTGCGCGGCGATGGAAGGATCGACGATAAATATCTCGGCCGGCGTCATAACTTCGACGAGCCGGTCACGGGAAGCCATTTTGTGGCGAAGGTGATGCCCGGAACCGGTAACACGAAATGGCGCGTGGGACTGATCTGGCCGTTCGAAGTAGTGGTCGTCACAGCGTATGTGGATCCCGACTACCATTACACGATCCGCTGCGTGGCCGACGGCGACATGATGTGGCTGCTCTCGCGTAGTCCAGCGATGGATGAAGCCACCTATGCGGAGATGCGCGCGCGTCTTGCCCGCATGGGCGTCAACCTGAACCGGGTACGGCGGGTTCCGCAAAGCGCGGAGCAAATCGGCCAGCCCGGTTTTCAATGAGTCGCTGGACAAGACCGGAGAGCCGAGCCACGGCGGCAGAGCCACTCCTGCCTGCTGTCCCGGCGCGATGGTCGGCATGGTCGCACTCGGGGGGGCACTGTCCGCCCCGCCAGAGTCAGCCATGCACGGCAATGAACGCGCCAGCGGCCGGCTTCGCCGCGTCAGCCGATCACCATACGGTCCACGACAGCCTTCACGCCAGGCGTGGAACGCGCAGCCCCCGATACGATGGAGCGCTCGATGGACGAACTGAGACGCCCCGACAGGATCACCCTGCCGTCGTCGACTTCGACGCCCACATGCTTCAACTCACGATCGGTATGGCGCTGAATGGCTTTGCGGATGTTGTACTCGATCTCGATCGGGGAAGCAGAGCCACGAATCCGGATGTCGTTCGTCACGCCCGTCACACCACGCATGTGGACAATGTTTTTCTCGGCGATGTGGCTGCGGTAACCGTCCTCGACTTCACCGCTCAAGCTCACCCAACCCTTTTCGACCTTGATCTTGATCGCCTGCTCTTCGAGGCCCGCGATCCAGTCGAGAACGGCGCGCACGCTCAAGGCAACGTCCTCGTCGGTGCGCTGCTCGGACTCGTGAAGTTTCACGTCGATGCCGACCACCACCGCGACGACTCCGGCTATTCTGAGTGCGCATTTTTCAGCCGCGACTTTCTTCGCATAGTCCGGAACGTGCCCGCTGAGCGTCACGATGCCGTCGACCACGGCAACACCTATTCCGTTTGCGTCGACGGCTGAATTGTTCATCAGTTCGTCCTCGACTTCCTGTTTCAGTTGACTGTCCGGCTTCATGGAAAATTCTCCTCAGCAATTATCGCAACGCGACACGGTGTCCCGCCGCGGATACGTCACGCACTCAGACTAATGCGCCTCCGCACGATTCAATTGACCGAGGTCAATCATGGAGCGCACCGCTGGCCCGCGCGTCGGACGCTGCGCCCGGTGTTCCCAGGATCGAAGTCCGCTCTACCGGGGCAACGCCACCCCGGCACTGCGGGCACTTCAACTGCGCATCGCCGGTGGAGCGCTGCGGCAAGACAGCGGCAGTGATTCGAAGCGCTCTCGGAGGCATTGGACAAGTCCGCAAAGACCCTTTCCGCCGCAGCCAGAATCACCTTTCCTTCTTCGACAAAGGCTTCCTCGAGAACCCGGATCGGCGCGGCATCGGTGAGGTGGGCGGCACGGTCTATCACGTAGATTGCACGGAGGCGGGACTCCGGCATCGCCAGTTGGAGTCCAAAATGCAAAGCGTCCAGCGAGGCGGCGCTTCCGTCCAGCGCGAATAGGACCCGGCGCGGTGACGGCTGGATCGGGGCTTCGTAGCTGGCAGGCACGATGAGAATCGAACACGGCGCTTCAGTACTGACGAACTCCGAGACGGTTCCTTCGATCCAGCGCAACAGGCCGTGATGCTGATGCGCACCTACGACGAGCAGGTCCGCCTTTCATTCGCTCGCGGCATCGATCAAGGCATTGGCGGTGTAGCCGCCTTGCCGTGAAATTTCGATGACGACCGACTCCACCTCGATACCGGCGTCCGCGAACGAGGCGCTCGCGCGTGCCACGACTTCGCCAGCGTCGCTCGCCAGTTCAGTATCACGAGCAGGTCGGCGCGCCATTCCCGAGCGGCCAGTCCAATCGCCTGCGCGATGTCATCTCCCTCGTGCGCCGGCTGAAGAATCACAGCCTCGTGGCTTAACCTGTCCCATCGATCCTGCGGCGAACATGCCACATAGCCGACTCGCACTGCTGCGCGATCGGCGGCGATTCGCATGGCTTCGGAGACTGCCGCTCGCAAAAATCCGCGCGGGCGGCACGTGGCACCGTCCGATGCCCCCAGCAGGCAACGTGAGTACCGGACAATGCACCTCACGCGCAAGACTGGCCGCCCCGGCGCAGTCAGTCAGCAGCAAGTCGGCGCCCCAACGGCGAGCCGCCTCGGCCAGTGCATGCACGCTGTTCGCGTCGGGGTGCGACAACGCAAGAGGCGCCGTGCTTGCGTTGAGCCCACGCATCGCAAGCAGGGCTTGGGCAGTCCGCAATATTTCCTCGGCCGTACGGCGCGCATCGCCCGAGTCGCGTAACCGCGTGCCCTCACCGGCAGGCCGCGCTACCGCCGCGGCGACTTGCAGTACCGTCTCGCGGCCCGCCCACGCGGATGCATAGTCAATCAGAGCGCCCGGGAAATGACCACCCCGCGCACCAATGAAAATGCGCCGATAAGTTGCAGTTGATGCCGCGCGCCCTCCATGGGCGGTCGGCTCGACATCCGGGTTTATTGCTTTACTCGATAGCACCTGCCTCTCCCGTCCGATGGTGTAAGGCTCACGTCATAGCATCGCGCTGAATGCGCAGAAGAGAGGAAGGTGCCCTCCCCGTGACGCGCCTTTGTCACACCAGCCTGGCTGGCAGACGGCAACCGTTGATCCGTTGCCCGCGGCAATGGTCCTGAGGTTGGCACGCCAGCCTCAACGGCCACGACCGGCGCAACAGGCGCAACACGCGAGTCAACACCGCTCGATGTGCTCGACGCTGGATCGGAACGCATGATCTGGTATCGGAGCTCTGGTATCGGAGCAAAACAACCGGGGGCGAACTCATTCATTGCCGCATCAGCGGCAGATTGCCATATTGGCTCTGGCTCGCGCGTCGAAGTCGACGCCGACGATCCTGCTTTCATACCTCCGAGCCCACTGAGTTGAATCCGAAGGCCGTTACTCGGTATGCATCGGAAGTATCGCCGTCTTGTCCGCCGGATTCTCCACGCCTTCAGCCACGCCAACTGCGGCATGCCCGGCGGCGGACGCGGGAAACGTCGCCGGCTCCCCCCGGCACGTCGCAAGGCACGCCTCCCATCTTGAATGCCGCGCCGTTTCGGCCACCACCTGCTAGATGCCGGGCATCGCTGGATACGGCTCCGTATGATCCTCCACGCCCTTGACGCCAGGTATGGCCTGCGCCGCCACACGAACCGCATCGACGGCTTCCATCGAATGGAATATGCCCCACAGATGCACGACTCCGTTGGTGACCACGATATTGCGTCCGGCGAATGCCCAGTTACGGCCCGCGAGCTCGTCCATCAAGATTGCGCGAATCTCGCCGTCCGCGAGCGTCACATCCGATGTCGGCTCATCCGGGACGCTCGCCAGCGCCTGCACAAGATTGGCGCGGCTCACAATGCCCACAAGCTGCCCCGCCTTGGTCACGGGCACACGTTTGATGCGCCGCGTCTCCAGAATGGCGGCCACTTCGGCCAGGGACGTGTCGGGCTGAACGGTCACCACGTCCTTTGTCATCACGTCGCGCACTTTTGGCGCATGGGTCTTGATGTAGTCCCGTGCCTCGTGACTGGCAGACCAGAGATGCAGCCATGAAGTTCGCGGGCGCACGTCGGTGCCGATTTCGTTGCGGCGAAGCAGATCGCCTTCGCTGATCATGCCGGCGACGGTGCCGTCGGGATCCAGCACCGGCGCACCGCTAATGCCGTTGTCGACAAATATTTGCGCGACCTCTCGCACGGTCATGTCGGGTGTGACCGATATGACCGTACCGGTCATGACATCGGATGCACGCATGGCAACGCTCCTGAACAGATGGGTTGTTTAATGGGCGGAAAAGGCCGTCCTCGGTCGTGGGCACCAAGCTGCCCGCGAGCGCTCGTATGGTTCGAGATTAGGCCGGCACGGCAGCGTGTCATTTGACATGGATCATCCCGGAGACCCACGCGTGAAGTTCTCGCTCGATGTGTAGCGGCGGCGCTGTGTCGCTTGACTCAGATCAACTGGGCGCCGGCCGTCTGCTGTCGAATAGCAGGCGTAACTCGCGTTTGCCGTAGCGCTGACGTCGTCCACCCGCTCGCGCGCTCTGCGGAACACCGCTTCACGGCGCCGTTCGCTCCCATGTTCGATCGCGCGGGCGGGCGCTCGGCCATGGACGACACGTCGAAGGCGGCGGTGACATGGAAGTACGTGCCGCTCGTCAACCTGGACGTACTGGACAAGTCAAGGTAGTGCCTGCGACGGGGGAGCCGCGATGGGAACCGATCAACTATTCGACAGCACGCACCTGGCCGAAGGAGTTCTCGGCGTGGTCACAACGCTCTACGCGGAAACGCACGCCGACGCGGCCCCCCCAGGATCCGTCGATCTCGACTCGCAGTTCGAGCGTGATCTTGGTTTCGACAGTCTTGCGCGCGCTGAACTGTTTAACCGGATTGAGCAGACGCTTCATGTCCGCGTGCCGCTCGATGCCTTTTCCACCGCACTAACGCCCGCCGACCTCGTACAGGCCATCAAACGCTCAGAGGAGCCGGCGGCTTCCGGCGGCGAACAGCCGTCGATTGCGCGGCGCGCGCAGACGCCGGCGTCGGTTTTGACCGAAGAACCGCATGAGGCGACGACGCTGACCGAAGTATTGCAGTGGCACGTCGACCGGCATCCGCAGCGCACGCACATCGTTTTTCTCGAAGATGGCATGACGCCTGCAGAACTGTCCTACGGCGATCTGTATCGCCGCGCCGCCGCGGCTGCGTCGGGTCTGCGCCGCCACGGAATCGGCCCCGGCGATACGGTTGCACTGATGCTGGCGAGCGGTTGGGATTACTTCGTCTCGTTTGTCGCGATATTGATGAGCGGCGCCGTTCCCGTTCCGATCTACCCGCCCGCTCGCGTCTCGCAGATCGAAGAGCACGTCCGGCGCCACGCAGCCGTGCTGTCGAATGCCGGCGCCAAAGCGCTGATCGCCTCGCCTGAAGTGGCCGGCGTGGGCCGTCTTCTGAAGCTGCATGTGCCCGCTTTGCAACAGGTCCTGACGGCGGCGCAAATCGGCGTCGACCGCAATGAAACGTCCGTGCCACTGGCGGCCAGTGACATTGCGCTCCTGCAATACACGTCAGGCAGCACCGGCGACCCGAAAGGCGTAATGCTCACGCATGCCAACCTGCTTGCCAATATCCGCGCCATGGGCGCGCGCATGCAGGTGACGTCCGCCGACGTGCTGGTCAGCTGGCTCCCGCTTTACCACGATATGGGGCTGATCGGCGCGTGGTTCGGGCCCATGTATTTCGGCATGCCGCTGGTCGTGATGCCGCCCACCGTTTTTCTGGCGCGCCCGGAGCGGTGGTTGCGACTGATCCAGCGCTATCGCGGCACGCTCACCGCCGCGCCGAATTTCGCCTATGCGCATTGCGCCCAACATCTTGACGAAGCCATCCTGGCGGGTCTCGATCTGTCGTCGTTGCGCTTTGCCTTCTGCGGCGCCGAGCCGGTCAGCGCCGCTACTGTCCGCGCGTTCGCGGCGCGTTTCGGCCACTATGGCTTCGACGCGCGCGCGGTGACGCCCGTCTACGGGCTCGCGGAAAACACGTTGGGCTTGAGCTTTCCGCGTCCCGGCCGCGGGCTGCATGTGGACCGCGTGCAACGCGACGCGCTCGGCGCCACAGGACAGGCATTGCCGGCCCCCTCTGACGCAGACGCGATTGAAGTAGTGGGCTGCGGCGAAGCGCTGGACAGCGTCGAGACCCGAATAGTCGACGAGGACGGCAGAGAACAGCCGCAACGCCAGGTGGGTCGCATTGAATTTCGTGGCCCGTCGGCGACGATGGGCTATTTTCATAACCCTACACAGACCGCGCGGCTGATCCACGACGGCTGGCTCGACACCGGCGATCTCGGCTATCTCGCCGACGGCGAACTCTTCATCACGGGTCGAGCCAAAGATCTGATCATTCGCGGCGGTCACCACATCTTCCCGTACGAACTCGAGGAGGCGATCGGCAGGCTGCCGGGTATCCCTGCCGGCGGCGTGGCCGTATGCGGCAGCACGGATCGCGCGAGCGGCACCGAGCGCGTCTTGATCCTCGCGGAAACGGCATTGACGCAAGCCGCCGCGCGCGAGCAACTGCTTGCGCGCGTCCGCGCCACGGCAGTCGAAGTGCTCGGCGCGCCTGCCGAGCACGTGTGCCTCGTCACACCGGACACCATTCTCAAGACACCGAGCGGCAAGATCAGACACGCCGCCACCCTCGACCAGTTCGAACGCGGCGGCAGGCCGTCACCGGCGAGTCCTGTATGGCGCCAATTCGCGAGCGTCCTCGTGGGCGCCCTCTTGCCGTTCCTGCGACGGATTGTGCGGCAGGCCGCGCACGCGGCATACGGGTTCTACTGCTGGACGGTTCTTGGCATGCTCTCGCCACTCATAGGCACGGTCTTCCTGTCGGTCGACACGCCGCGCAACTGGCGTCGGGCAGCCGCCGTCGGCCGTCTGTTTTTGCGGCTGACCGGGTTGCGCGTCGACGTGGAGATCGATGCGCGGTCAGCGGCGATGCGCGAGCTCGTCATGGTGGCGAACCATAGCAGCTATCTGGACGGCTTGATCCTGCTTGCCGTATTGCCGCAGCCTGTCCGGTTCGTCGCCAAGCGGGGCCTGGACCGCCACTGGTTGGGCGGCCGTTTTCTGCGCGCGATCGGCACCTCGTTTGTGGAGCGACGGGAATACCGGGGCAGTGTTGACGACGAGCGGCGGCTCGTAAAGCAGGCGGACGGCGACTCGCCTTTGCTCTTCTTTCCGGAGGGCACGTTCGGTCGCGGCGCGGGCTTAAGGCCATTTCACCTGGGCGCGTTCCGGGTGGCTTGCGCCGCCGGCCGCGCCGTCGTGCCGGTGGCGCTGGCCGGAGTGCGCGCGGTGTTGCCGGACGGCGTATGGTTGCCGCGATCGGGGTCCATCAAGGTCGCCATCTTGCCGCCCATCTTTCCCGACGGCTCGGACCTCGGCGCAATGACCCGACTCCGCGAAGCCGCCCGGAACGCAATCCTCGCGCGTTGCGGCGAACCTTCTCTGATCGCACATCCTACCGATAAGACGGCGCAAGAGCATGACAACGAACACGACTTCGCGAGCACCGTATCGTGATCGGTCTATTAATCGCCCTGAACGCCGCCGCATTTCTGGTTGAGCAACTCGCTCCCGAGCGGCTGATCGGACTCTTCGCGCTCTGGCCAGCGGGCAGTAGTAGTACGCCGGCATTTCACGTGTGGCAGTTGCTGACCTACAGTTTCCTGCATGGCAACTTCATGCACCTCGCCGTCAACATGTTCGGACTGTACATGTTTGGCCGCGACGTGGAGGCCGCGATAGGTCGCACGCACCTGGCATTGCTGTATGGCACCAGCGTGATGAGCGGGGCGCTGCTGCAGTTGCTGGCAAGCCTCGCTGATGCGACGGTGCGTGTACCGGCCATCGGCGCCTCGGCCGGCGTGTTCGGCCTGCTGATCGCCTACGCACTGCTGTTCCCGCACCGCCGTGTGATCCTGCTCTTCCCGCCCGTGCCGATGCCCGCGTGGCTATTCGCTACCGGCTATGGCGTGCTGGAACTCGTTCTTGGCATTTCCGGCGCACAAAGCGGCGTCGCCCACTTTGCGCATGTTGGCGGCATGCTCGGGGCGGCGACTCTGTTACTGCACTGGATGCATACGCCACGCGAACGGAGGACCGACTGAGGGCCGCGATGCTGTGCCACCGATCCCGCGCATACGACGGCAGACCGCACCGATGCGGGCGCGTCAGTTTTGTGCCCCATTACCCCATTCGAGCCGCGACGATTGACACATATCAAGCCCCGCCGACACGCGACGCCTAAGCTGGCTGCATCCCCACTCACCCTACGCCCGGAATCCGCCATGCTAAAGCGACTCGTATTTTTCGGTTTCCTTGCGTTGCCCGGTGCGTTCGTGGTGTTGACGCTCGTATGCATGCACCCGCGCTACCGGGAAAAGATGGCTCATCTCATCGGCGTTCCCGTTTTGCAGGCATGCCTTGCCGGCAGGCGCGGTCATGCTGATTTGATCGCGATCAATGCGCTCCGTCCTGGCGGGTTCAGTCTGTAACCAGCGGCGCTAGCTAGCTAAGTTGCGGCATACGCAGTTCTGCAGTGCTGGGCTGTTACGCTGAATACAATTTTGACGGAGATGTCTCATGAACGCCTGGGGACGCAGGGATGGGCCCAGTATCATCCTCAAGGAGCATCAGCAACTGACGACGGTGATCGGCGGGATGCTCCAGTTTGTTCGGCTTCGCGAGCAAGATGGCGCTGCACCTGCTTTCGTGGTCTTTCGCTCAATGCTTTACTACGTTCGGGAGTATCCAGAACGTGTTCATCATCCGAAAGAGGAACAGCACCTGTTCATGCGGATACGAGAGCGGACCAATGAACTAAACGACGTTTTGGACGAACTGACTCGTCAACATGCCGAAGGCGAGACGAGGGTTCGGAATCTCGAGCACGCATTAACCCGTTATGAATTGGCAGGGAACTCCGCGCTCGCTGACCTTCGCAGCCAGGTCGAACAATACGCAAGCTTTTGCGCAAATCACCGTCGGATCGAAGAAGAGGTAGTCTTACCCGTCGCCCTGCACGTCCTAACCGCAGACGACTGGGCGGAAATCGATGCGGCGTTCGGCTCGAATCGCGATCCCTTCAAGGGTGTCGAACTGGAAGAGGATCTCGACAAGCTGTTCCACATGATCGTGAACATCATTCGGGAAGTCAGCCACTGAAACTCTGGCGTCTCGCAGAGTTGGCGAGTTGTGGTGCGTATGAGAGATGCCTCTCACAGCGGCCAGTTTGGGTCATCCATCCCGCGGCTTTGGCTGACCGGGGTAGATGGAACTTTGGACAGATCTCTTGGCGCTCACTTGGACTGATCGCCCCCTGAGGACGACCTGGTACGTTGCCGCTGTCGTCCCCCCGTAGATCCGAGCGGGCGTCGCGGTTATAAAATGGAATGCGCGGGCCGAACGCTGCGTGGAAGCAGAAACCAAGTTCGGCGGAGCAATCCTGCGCGGTAAATGATTCGGCTGACAGGCAGGCGCCTTTGCTGAGCGGTCAATGGCCGACTGTATTCCGACAGTCAATTCGAAAACGAATCCGGAGATCGAATTGGAACCGTACAAGCAACTGAGCGGCCTGACCCATGAACTCTTCCGGCAGGTGGTGGAGGCTGCGCCCAACGCCATGGTGATGGCCGACCGCGACGGCCGCATCGTCCTGGTGAATGCACAGACGGAAAAACTCTTCGGCTATTCGCGCGACGAACTACTCGGGTATAGCGTCGATAAACTCGTACCGGAGCGCTTCCGTTCCGCCCATTCGGGATACCGTCGTACGTTCTACGACGACCTGAAGAGTCGCCCGATGGGCATCGGCCGCGACCTCTTCGCTCTGCGCAAGGATGGCTCCGAATTCCCGGTCGAGATTGGACTCAACCCGGTCACGACCAATGAGGGCGTATTCGTGCTGGCGGCCGTTGTCGACATTACCGAGCGCAGACGGCTGGAGGAACGTTTCCGGCAGGTGGTGGAAGCGGCACCCAATGCGATGGTGATGGTGGAGCGCGAGGGCCGGATTGTTCTCGTGAACGCGCAGACCGAAAAGCTGTTTGGCTATGCACGCGAGGAGCTCTTTGGAAAGACCATCGAAACACTCGTACCTGCGCGCTTCCGTGCTGGCCATCATGGCTATCGGGCCGCGTACTTCGACGACCTGAAACCTCGTTCGATGGGCACCGGCCGCGATCTCTACGGGCTGCGCAAGGACGGTTCGGAATTCCCGGTTGAAATCGGACTCAACCCGGTCCGAACCTCGGAGGAAGTGTTTGTGCTCGCCGCGATCGTCGACATTACGGAGCGCAAGCGCGCGGAGCAGGAGCTCGTGAGAAGGACCGAGGAACTGGCCCGTTCCAATCAGGACCTGGAGCAGTTTGCGTATGTGGCTTCCCATGACTTGCAGGAACCGTTGCGCGCCGTCGCAGGCCCTCTGCAACTGCTGCAACGCCGATATCAGGGGCAACTGGATGCGCGTGCCGACGAGTTCATTGCGCACGCGGTGGACGGCGCAATCCGAATGCAGACGCTCATCGACGACCTGCTCGCCTATTCCCGTGTAGGCCGATCCGAAGCCGCGCGCCAACTGACCGAATGCGGGAAGGCACTCGATCGGGCCCTGAAAAGCCTGAGCGTCGGACTCCAGGAGTCTGGCGCGATGATTAGTCGCGCAGACCTGCCTACCGTGATCGCAAATCCCACGCAGCTCACGTTGCTCTTTCAGAATCTGGTGGGAAATGCTCTCAAGTTCCGGCGTAGCGACCGCCCTGCGCAAATCAATATCGATGCCGTGCGTCAAGGCGACGATTGGCTGATCTCGGTGAAAGATAACGGGATTGGAATCGATCCCCAATACTTCGAGCGCATTTTTCTGATCTTTCAGCGCCTGCATTCGCGCGTCGAATATCCGGGCACCGGGATAGGACTTGCGCTGTGCAAGCGAATCGTCGTGCAGCATGGTGGCCGCATCTGGGTCGAGTCTGCTCCCGGCAGCGGAACGACGTTCTTTTTCACACTGAATGCCAAGACGGACGGTAGAGTTCAAGCTCAGTCCACTCCGCAGGAGTAGCCAATGCTTTCCGACGCAACGGACGATCTGGTTCACATCCTCCTCGTCGAGGACAGTCCCACGGACGTCATGATGACGCGTGAGGCCCTCGAATACTACAAAGTGCTGAATCCCCTGCACGTCGCGGAAGATGGCGTGGCAGCGATGGAATATGTGCGGCGCGAGGGCAAGCATAGCGCTGCGCCTCGCCCCGGTCTGATCATCCTCGATCTCAATCTCCCCAAAAAGAGCGGGCGGGAAGTGCTCAAGGAGCTGAAGGCAGACCCAGAACTCATGACCATCCCAGTGGTCGTGCTGACCACGTCCAAGTCGGAGGAGGATGTGGCCAGAACCTACGGCCTCCATGCCAACTGCTACATCACCAAGCCCGTTGATTTCGCCAAGTTTGCCGATGTCGTGCGCAGCATCAAGGACTTCTGGTTTAGCGTCGTCACCCTACCTCCCGTCAAGTCATGAATGCGCTTGCCGAAATCGAGATCCTCCTGGTCGAGGACAGCCCAACCGACGCTCTGCTGATCAGCGAGACGCTCACGGATGTGCTGGATTTTCAGCACCGGCTGGCACACACAGAGTGCTTGTCGGACGCGCTTGCGCGCACCCAGACTAGCCATTTCGACGTGGTGCTGCTCGACCTGGGGTTGCCGGACGCACAGGGCCTTGACACATTTAGAACCTTCCACCGGCAGGCGCCCGAGTTGCCAGTGTTGGTTCTCACCGGCCTTGATGACCTGTCGGTCGGCCTGCTGGCGATCCAGGACGGCGCTCAGGACTACCTCTCCAAGCGGGAGATGCGCCCGTCGGAGTTGAGCCGGGTCATCCGATACGCGATTGAACGTCATCGCGCAGCCATGGCGCTCAAAGAAAGCGAGGAGCGGTTTCAGCTTGCGATAAGTGGCGCAACTGCAGGCTTGTGGGACTGGAATCTGCAAACCGATGCAATATATCTTTCGCCTCACTTCAAGGAAATCCTGGGGTATGCCGGCGATGAACTGCCGAATCGAACGCAGCTTTTACTTGAGTCGATTCACCCAGACGACATCGATCGGGTCAAAACCAGCCTCGCGGCGCATCTCGAACGCAAGCGTGCCTACGACGTGGAATATCGATTACGCACCCGATCTGGCGAGTTCCAGTGGATACACTCTCGCGGCCAGGCGTTGTGGAACGGCGCCGGTGAGCCCTATCGGATGGTTGGCTGGATCATGGACGTGACGGATCGGAAACGCTCGGATGAAGCGCTGCGAGAGTCGCGCGAAGAATTGCAGCACCTCTCGGCGAATATCCAGCACGTTCGCGAGGAGGAAAAAACCCGTATCGCGCGCGAGCTGCACGACGATCTCGGCCAGCAACTGGCTGCATTGAAAATTGAGGTCGCCAGAATCGAAAACCGCGCCGAGGCCGCCATGACGGCATTGGCCGATGCGGATCTGGGCACCATATACGCGTTGATCGATCAGCTCGTTGGGTCCGTGAGGCGAATTGCCGCGGACCTGCGTCCCGCGATGCTGGACGATCTCGGCCTGATCCCGGCCATCGAATGGTTCAGCGACCAGTTCTCGGCGCGGCATGGTGTACGCGTCATCCGTCACATCGGCGCGGACGACATCGATTTCAATGGCGAGAGCGCGTCTGCGGTGTTCCGAGTCGTCCAGGAAGCGATGACCAACGTCGCACGCCATTCAGGCGCGACCGAAGTGACGCTCAAAATCGTGCGAGACGGGCCGAACTGTATCGTCAGCATCATAGACAATGGTCGAGGGTGCTTGAGCGATAGGCGACCTGCAAGGAATTCGTTCGGCTTGCTGGGCATGCGCGAGCGTGCCGTAGCGCTCGGCGGCGAACTACGGATTCGGACTGCCCCTGAGCAGGGCTTTGCGTTATCCCTCTCATTGCCGCTTGCGATGGTCGAGGGCAAAGGACAAAGGTAAGCTCGCATACGATGGCCGACGCCGTCACGATACCGAACGCCAGCCGTTCGAATCTGCGAAAGAAGCGATACGTGGCAGTGCTCCCCGCGTCACGGCCACGCGTGGCCGGTGAGCATTGCGCTGCACGGGCGACCAGCGCGCCCGTGGGGCGTTTCATTCGACGTTCGGCAGACTGACGAGCGTGCGCACGCCCGGCGCCGCTTTGGCCGCTCCGTAGACGAGCCGCCGCTCGCCGTCCGAGGCAACCTTGCAGGTCAACGTGGCCGTGCGGTCGTCGATCTGGCGCGCTGGTGAACACTTGAAGCGCCCCACCGCGGGTTCGTTTCATTTGTAATTCACGCCGCCGGCACCGAAGCGAAATGCCCGCGAACGAATTCACGCACCTGCGCGAAATGAGTGGCGGCCATGGCAGGAGGCATGGCCGGACCGACTTCGTCGAAATGCAGGTGCCCGATCAGGTCGAAACCGGATGCGCGGAAAACGTGTGTATCCTGCAGCAGCTGCAGCGCTTGCCATCGGCCGTCCGCCACAAAAGAGACCAACGGTGCGGCGGAGACGGTCACCACGACGGCGCGGCGTCCGGACAGCAGGCCGTGCACGCCGCCCGGTTGCGTCTCATACGCGAAACCTCGGCTGAACACGCGGTTGATGTAGCCTTTCATCATCGCAGGCATCGCCATCCACCAGAGGGGATAGACGACAGTCATGACATCCGCCGCGAGCACGTCTTTCTGCGCGATCAAGACGTCGGCCATGCGAAGGTGCGCGTCGCTTCCCTCGGTCAATTCCTGCGCGGAAAGCACGGGATCGAACCCCATCCGGTACAGGTCGTGAACGCGCACGTCATGGCCTATGCGGATCAGTTCCCCAAGGTAGGCGCGCGTCACGCTCATGGTGAAGCTGTCTTCCACCGGATGCGTGACCACGATCAGGTGTTTCTGCATGGCAGGGGCTCCTTTCAAAAACGCGCCGCGCGGGCGCTATTGCGCACGGACGGGATCATCGTGCGCGTCCCGGCAGCCACCCGATTGACACACGTCAACAATGTGGGGATTGCCCTGAACGTGCCCAGCGCCCCGGCTCATTCGACAACCAGCCTGCCGACCACGCGCCGCACGCCGGTCGCGCAGCAACCACATCGTGCTGCCCAGCGTCGCCACGTCGTCCGCGACCGTGATAGGGATCGCCCGCGAGCTCCCGCTGCACGCCGCGCGCGAGAGCCGCATAAATGGGCTCGGCAACGTGGGCCACGGCGTCGCTGTTGGGTACGTCGAGCCGGTTGATGTCAATCGAACTAAACATAGAACCGCGGCATCGGCTGAAACCCGCGTCAGGCCGCGACAACGTTGATGAACATCAAAAACATCTACTGACTTCGTGGCGTTCTGGAGAGCTTTTCCGCCGAGTGTGCTGCCAGGAACCACGATCAGAGTCAGCTGGAAAGAGTCCACGCGACAGGTACTGGCGGTCACCATCCTCAGCGCATCCGGTCTTGAACGCACGTACGCGGTGCGAAGGTGTAGCCATCGTAACGACGGAGCAATGCGATGGAGAACACCAGCGCTCAGCGCGACAAAGGACGCGGCGAATGCGAGCACGCATGCGCACCCAGCGCGGTGGCCGCTTCATCTTCCGGCTCCGCGGACAGATCCCGCTTGAAAGTCTCGGCGAGGAAAAACGCGCACACCAGGCTCAGCAACCCCGTCGCCGGATCATGACCGACATCGGTGCGCGTTATCGTGGGTACGTGGCCGATGGCGGACGCGGTTTCACCTACGGTCCGGCGAATCCGAGCGAAGCGCGCGGCCCTGGCACCGGTCACGGCACCGGCATGGACCCGGAAGAAGAAGCGCCGTGGATCGGGCCGGGCAACAGGACCGTACTGCAGGAAAACATGGTCTTTACCCTGAAGGCGACCATCACGGTGCCGAACGTCGGCGGTTTGCGCACGGAACGTATCGTGCGGTTGACCTCGGGCGGCGTCGAAACGCTCGACCAGTTCAGACCCCCTGATCGAACCGCGCAAGGTGATTAGCTCGCTACCGACTCACGACGACAGATCCGCCAGACGCCCTAACCACAGACCTTCAGGCACGTTCCGCTCGAGGAATATGTTGCAGGCGAAGTCCGCGTTGCGCTCGGGAAAGTCTTCGCGGTAATGACCACCCCGGCTCTCGCGCCTGACAAGCGACGCCGAAGCCATCAATTCACCGACCTGGATCAAGTTCGCCAATTCGATGCCCCGCATGAGCTCAGCCGGCGTGCCGATCACCGTGTCGTGAAACAACTGGTTTCGCGTCTCCCTGCAGACACGCCTGAAGGTCCGAAGCCCGGCTTCCTCGCGCACGATCAGCAAATACCGGTTTGCACACTGCTGAATCCGTGCTTTCAGTTCGTCCAGCGTGTGCCTGCCATTTCGGCGGAATTGCGTGGCGACCGTGCGGTTGTCGTCCAAGGCCCCGGTCATCGCGCGGTGCGTCATCTTTTTCGCGCGTTCGGCCGCGGCGAGGCCCGCCCGGCGGCCGAAGACCTGGCACGTCAGGGCCATATTGCCGCCGAGACGGTCTGCGCCATGTGGACCCGCTGCCACCTCACCCGCAGCGAACAGACCCTTCAGATTGGACTGTGCGTTTTCGTCTATATATAAACCGCCGTTGATCGCATGCGCGGAACAGGTGATCTGCACTCGGTCCCGATAAAGGTCGACGCCGTGCTCCTTATACCATTGGCAGGTTAGCGGCCACATCCTTGCAATGCTGCGGCTCTTGTCGGCCAGTATCGATTCGAGATCGCATCCGGCGAAGTCGAGAAACACGCCTCCTTCAGCCGTGCCGCGGCCATCGTTGAGTGCCTTCTGAATCGAAATTTCGACGTAGCGTGAGATGTCGCTCGAGCTGAACGGAAAGTGCCGCTCTTTTTGCCGAATGACGTCTTCCTGAGCCAGCCCCGCCGGCAGATAGTCAGGGACGAACGCCCTGCCATCGCGGTCGGTGAGATTCGGGTGCGCGTCCCACAGGTAGTTGCCGAACAGGTTGACGAAAGGCGTCAGCACGCTCACACCGGCCTGCATGAACTCCATGTTGACCAGTCGCGCGCCCGCGCGATAAGCCATTGCATAGCCGTCGCCGGTAATGTCCGATGGATACAGGTTTTGGGCGAACAGCTGACTTGCCCCCCCGGTGGTAAGAATCGTCGACTTGGCACGGATCAGCATCGGGTTTCCATCCGAATCGATCGCGTATGCGCCGAGACATTCGCCGTCCTGCGACAGCAGGTCGACGATCATCAACCGGTCCATGACCTTGATGCCGCGCCGGGACGCTTCGGTCCCCAGCGATTTCACGATTGGTTTGAAGTGCTCATGAATCACATGCGAGCGCGGTTTGGAAGAAAAGCATGCGCGAAAAACCAGGTAGTGGTCGTCCTCGCGCTCAAACTTTACGCCGTATCGTTCGAGGTAGCGCAGAGACTCATGCGCTTCGTTCGCGAGAATCGCGCTCAAGCGCGGGTCCGCCATGCCTTGAGCGGCATGCAGGATATCGGCGAGAAAAACATCAGGATTATCGCTGTGATCCCCTGCTCCGTCCGGCACATTGAAGGCGCCTACTTCAGCTACGCTATGAAACGTCGCGCCGCTTTTGCGAAATTCCCCTTTGATCACGACCAGCACGTCAGCGCCGCTGGAATCCGCCTCGAGCGCGGCCCGCAGCGCAGCGCCGCCGCTGCCAACGACCAGCACATCCGTACTGACTTCCCTGCACCTGTCACTCATGCCTGCTTCCCCTGTTTTCATCGACGCGTACGGCACGCTCGCCGCATGGATGGCTTCATTCCCGCTTCACGCGACTCCGCCTTTTGCCGCGGCCGCCGCAACGGCCTCGGCGTCCTCGGCAACGCCGATTACGCCGTCCGCCAGCAACGAGTCGATCATCGGCCGGTTCATTCCCACCCCTGACAAGATGTCGATCGTGTGCGCGCCCAACCGTGGCGGCGGCATACGGATAGCTGGCGCGCTGCCGTCGTAGCGCACCGGGTGATTGACGAGCGTCACTGGGGTGCCGGTTGCACCCTCGACTGTCTCGAAGCTCTTCAAGTGGCGCACCTGCGGATCGGCGACCACCTGCGCATAGTCGTTGACGCGCGTGTGCCAGACATGATGCCGTTCGAATAGTGGCAACCAGTGTGCCGTCGTGTCCTGCGCAAGCCGGCGCGCAAGCCGGTCGGAGATTTCCTGCTGCTCGTCGAATGCGCGCTTCGCGGGAATCCGTTCCTTTTCCGGGATCTCGAGGATCTGATAGATGATGTCGAGAGGACTCAGCGACAATGCGATGAAACCGTCCGCAGTTGCATATATGCCGTACGGTGCGGGGAAGTACCAACCTGATACACGCCCCGCCTGTCGCACGTCGTCATGGCCGTCGCCGTTCAGGAAACACGTGAGAGACTCCTGTTGCAGATCGAGCGCAGCCGCCAGCAAGCTTACGTCGACCCGGCAGCCCTCACCCGTACGCTCGCGGTTGAGCAGTGCCGTCAGGATACCGTTCGCATACAGCGCAGCGCCGTGATGATCCACGACAGACACGCCCACCGCGCGTGGACCGTCCTCCCGGCTTCCGGTGATTGTCGCGATACCCGACATGGCCTGAATGATCAGGTCCTGCCCCGGCCGGCCGGCATAGGGTCCATCCGGACCGAATCCCGAGCCGGACGCATAGATGATGTCCGGCTTGACTGCCTTGAGTGCCTCGTAACCCAATCCCAGCTCTTCCATCACACCGGGGCGGTAATTCTCGGCGACCACGTCGACTTGAGGCAGCAAGCTCATGACGATATCGATCGCCCGCGGGTCCTTGAGATTCAAAGCCAGACTGCGCTTATTGCGATTACCCATCAAAAGCAGCATCGTCTGCCCATCGATGGCGCGGTTCGCGCCGCCCCACTTGCGCTGAAATGCGCCGTCGACGGGTTCGACCGATATGACGTCGGCCCCGCAATCGGCGAGGTGCTGCACGCCCAAAGGCCCCATCAGAAAATGATTGAAGCTGAGAATGCGGATACCATTCAGCCCGTTCATATAATCTCCGTTACGTCGTGAGTCCGGCTGTCGGGTGAGATGGACCAGGGTTCTACTGCACTCCGCGTTCGCCCTGAACATTCGGAAGACCGCGGCGTGGATATCTGCATCGATGCCGGTCAGAACTAAAGGAAAGCGTTGCCGATCGCGTCGAGAGGCGCATGCGCGAGGCACCAATGGTCAGCGACCCTTGAAGCGCGGCGGCCGCTTTTCGACGAATGCGCGGTGGCCTTCGGCGCGATCCTCGGTCTTGAACACGTCGAGATTCGCCTGATGCTCGCACTGCAGGCCTTGTTGAAGGTTGGTCTCGAACGAATCGAGCACGGCGCGCTTGGCCAGTCGAACCGCGAGCGGCGCGCGGGCGGCGATCAGCGACGCGATCTCGACGGCGCGTGCGATGCTGCGTGCCGGCGCGACGACCTCGGTCACAAGTCCGTGGCGCTCGGCCTCGGCTGCCGTCAGCGGCTCGCCGGTAAGCACGAGTTTCATCGCCAGTGTCTTGCCGAGCACCCGCGGCAGGCGCTGGGTCGCGCCATCGCCCGGAAGGGCGCCGATGACGATCTCTCGCTGCGAGAAGGTCGCGTCGTCCGCCGCGACGACGATATCGGCCAGCATCACCAGCTCGTGGCCACCACCGATGGCGAAGCCGTTGACCGCGGCGATCAGCGGCTTCGGAAAGGTTTCAATCGCCTTCCAGCTCGCGAGGCGCACCGGGTCCGCATACGCTGCGACCCCGCGTGCCGCCATGTCGGCAATATCCGCACCGGCGCTGAAGAAACCCTCGCCGCCGGTGAGCACGACAGCCCTGACTTCGTCGCTGACTTCGGCTGCCGCGAGCACGCGCGCCAGTTCCACCAGCAGCGGCACACACAGCGCATTGCGCTTGTCGTGATGATTCAACGTGATCAACCAGACGAAGCGAAGTGGTTGTTCGAGCTTCAGGTACTTCAGGTCCTCGAATGCGGCCAGCGGGACCGGCGCCGCGCCGCTTCGCTCGACGTGAGTCGTGTTCATGATGAGCCTCCGTTCTCGTGTTATTTGATTGCCAGCAAGTTCGGCAGGAAGCGTGGGATATGCGGGAAGACGATGATCAGCAGCAGGTCGACCGCCAGCGCGAAGATGAACGGCAGAATCGCCCGAGTCGCTTTTTCGACGGACACGCCGCCGATGGACGCAGCCGTAAAGAGGCAAAAACCAATCGGCGGCAGGTTGATACCGATGGCTGAGTTGACCAGTACGATGACGCCGAACACCACCGGGTCGATATGCATTTGCACGACGAGCGGCAGGAACACAGGGATCACCACCGCAATACTCGAGATCGTTTCGAGTACGGTATGGGCTACCAGAAGGAAGAGATTGATCAGGATCAGCAACACGAACGCGCTGGTCGTCACGGCCAGGAAGCTGTTGGCGACGTGTAACGGAATTTGCGCCTCAATCAGATAACGGCCGAGCACGAACGCGAGCCCGAGAAGAAACGATACCCGCGTGGTATTGATGGCCGTGCGCGTGAGTATTTCCCCGAACTGCGACAGCTTGAGCGACTTGAAGATGAAGGCGCTCACCAGCGTCACATAGAACGCCGCGACGACGCCTGCTTCTACCGGCGTGAAGACGCCGCCAAGGATCCCGCCCAGAATGATCACGGGCGTCAGCAATGCCCAGATCGCCTGTCTGAAAGTCGTCCACAGCCGCCTGGCGGAAAACGCTTCGACCGCCGTATAGTTCTGGCGCACGGCAGTCAGGTAGTTCACGAGCATGAAGGAAACGACCACCAGCAGCATCGGCACTATCCCCGCGACGAACATCGTTCCGACCGAAACGTTGGCGGTGTAGGCGTACACCAGCATGCTCATCGACACGGGCGACAGCAATCCGAGTGAGCCCGCTGCCGACTGCAGCGCGACTGCGAACGCGCGTGAATATCCCTGCTTGACCATCCCGGGGATCATGACCGAGCCGATCGCTGCGGTATCCGCAGTCGCCGAACCGGAGAGGTCGGCGAAGAACATACTCGCAACGATCGTCACCTGTCCGATGCCGCCGCGCATGAAGCCGACAAGCGCCTGCGAAAAGTCGATGATCCGGCGCGAGACGCCGCCCGCATCCATAATTGCGCCTGTCAACATGAAGAACGGGATGGCCAGCAGGCCGACGTTATTCAGGTTCGAAAACAGCTGCTGCGGAATCACCAGCAGCGGGGTTCCATTCATCGTCAATGCAATCGTCGCCGCAATGCCGATGCAAATGGCCACCGGTACACCCAAGCCGAGGAACCCGGCGCCTAGAGCGAGTGCCCACATGTTGATTCACCTCAGATATGTTCGGAGACGCCCTGCAACAGAGACTGCCTCGTTTGCGCGCCGGGCGCGAGATGAGAAACCGCGATTCGGACCGCGGAATGAAAGACCAGCAACGCGCCGCAGACGGGAATCGAGAGATATGGGTACACCATTGAGATCGGCAGAGAGGTCGCAGTTTCGGTGCCCATCAGCTCCAGCATGTCGCCACCGTACATAAGGAAGACCATGCCGAGCGCGAGGACTACGCAGTCGGTAAGGTCCGCCAGTGTCTGCGCGAAAGCGGGCGGACAACGGTCGGCCAGTACCCGCACCTCCGGATGAACCCGCAGCTTGGCTCCTGCCGCCGCACCGAGGCACGTGAGCCACACGAACAGATAAGCCGCGAACTCGTCGGACCACGACAGCGAGTTGTGCAGGATGAAGCGGAAGACCACCCCGAGGCCAGCGACGAACACCATCATGAGAAGTAGTCCACCGCATAGGAACAGCGTGATCTTCAGGACCAGGTCATCGATAAACAGGAGATGACGGGCAAGCTTTTCCATGGCACTCTCCCTTCATTTCGAAGCGACAGCGGACTTGTCGGCCGCCTTGATTTCCTGATAAAGCGCCTGGCCATCGGGAATGTCGCTGAGCAGGCCCTCGCGCGCCCTTGCGGTCGCGGCGGCCCACGGCACCGTGTTTATCTCGGTCACCTGGGTGCCATTCTTCTTCATCGTTGCGAGCGCGTCGTCGTACTCGTGCTTGTATTCTTTCATGTCATAGTCCGCGGCGACGGCGGCAGCGGCATGAAACGCCTGCTGCTCGTCAGGCGAAAGACGCGTCCAGGCGCTCTTGCTGATTGCCAGCACCACGGGCAGGTAGTTCACGTGGGTCAGGTAGTAATGCTTCGCGACATCGGAAAATTTGTCCTGGATGAACTGCTCCGGTGACGTATCGCCGCCGTCGACCAGGCCTTGCGAAAGCGCCAGAAATAACTGGTTATAAGGCAGCGGCGTCGGATTTGCGCCCAGTGCCTTATAGCCCGCGATATAGCCGCGACTCTGCATCACTCGAACTTTCATATCCTTCATGTCATCGAGCGAGCCGACGGGCTTTTTAGCCGTGAACAAATTGCGTTCGCCCACCGACAGCCACGTCAAGCCGATCATGTTGACCGCCGGCATCATGTCGAGAAACTTGCGGCCGACCGGTCCTTGCAGAACCCGGTTGGCGTCGTCGATGCTGCTGAAGAGATAAGGCGTATCGAAGATCTGCCACTGCTTGATCGTGTTTCCGATCGGCGCCTGTGCGGAAATCATGAGCTCCTGGGTGCCGGTGCGCAGCGCTTGCGCCATCTGCACTTCGCCGCCGAGCTGTGACTGCGGAAAGATCTCGATCTTGACCTTGCCGTGGGTTCGCTGCGCGACCTCCTTCGCGAACACCTGGGCAGTCAGCTGATAGTGGTTGTCCGGGGCGAGGGTGTGGCCCAGCTTCATGACGATCGGCTCGTCCGCACGGGCAACGCTGGCGACAACGACGCCCGCTGCGAGCAGCGTACCCACCATCATGGTGCGCCATGCGCGGCGCGTGCTGAAGAATGATTTCATTTCGTCTCCTTCCGTACTGGAATGTAATTTTCGCGCCGCGTCAGGCCGATCCGTCTGCAGGCGCTCCAAGTATTCGTGAGTGCACGCAACGGGCGTTAGGACCGGTCGCCCGATTTCTTGTACTTTTTTACGGCGTCTTCGATAGCACGCGTTTGCCAGACTGCCTGGCGATTTATCCGGCGCATGCAGTCAAAAAAGTCCAAGCATTCGCCCAAACCGTCCTAACGGTCAGCAACCCGCACTCATTAAATTTGAGTCACACCCGCCGGCCCCAATCAACAAAGAACAGGCCGGCTCCGCAACCGACTCTCACTTCCAGAACCACCATGGCCAAACGCCCGCACATGGATTGTTACGCGGTCGGCGACACTGCCGATTTCGCCAAGACCGTAACTGAATTCGATATCTACGGCTTCGCCGGGATCGTCGGCGATTTCTATGCGGTGCATTTGAACGAGGAATTCGCCAAAACCACGCGCTTCGAGAAGCGCATTGCGCAAGGATGTCTGTCGGTCGGCTTCTTATCGACTGTGATGGGCTATATGGCGCAAAAGGCGCCGAGCCCCGGTGCGGTTTCTTACCGATACGACATCACGTTCAATGCGCCGGTATTTATCGGCGACACGGTCACCGCCCGGCTTACGCTGCGCGAGAAGGACGACGATCGCAACATGTGCGTGTTCAGAGCAGACGTCACGCGCCAGGACGGCACGCTGGTCGCATCTGGCGATACCTATCTGAAGGTGCTGTAACGCAGCCCCCGGCTTCAACCCATCTCCCGCTTTTTCACAGAGTCGAACATGCCGCATTGGTTAAACGAACAACACACCGCGATACGCGACGCCGTGCGCCGTTTCGCGGAAAACGAAATCGCTCCTGTCTCGGAAGAGCTTTGGGAAGCGGAAGCCTTTCCTTACGACATCTGGAAGCGTGCCGCCGAGCTCGGCTTCGCCGGCCTGCCTTATCCGGAGAGTTGGGGTGGCGGCGGTGGCGAATGGCTTTCCTATGTAATCGTGTTAGAGGAACTCGCACGGGTAGATTGCGCAATCGCCAATTCTCTAATGGCCAATTCGACGGTCGCAAGCCTGCTTTCCAACTATGGCACCGATGAGCAAAAGGATCGTTATTTGCGCCCTATCCTCGACGGCCGCAAGGTCGGCGCGATCGGATTATCGGAGCCCAACGCGGGTTCCGACGCGGCCAACATCGCGACGCGTGCGACGCTGGAAGGCGACCAATACATCATCGATGGATCGAAGACCTTCATTAGCAATTCCGGCACGGAAGTGACCGGGCCGGTCGTCATCGCCGCGGTAACGGGAACGCGCCCCGACGGCCGCAAGGAAATTTCTAACTTCATCGTGCCCAACGGCACCCCCGGTTTCAGCTACGGACGCAAACTGCGCAAGATCGGCTGGCGCGCATCGAGCACCTACGAGTTGTTCTTCGAGCGCTGCACGATCCCGGCCGCCAACCTGCTCGGCGAACGCGGCGCGGGCTTGCGACAGACGCTCGCCCAGATCAGCACGGGCCGAATCCTGATCGGCGCGCTCGCGCTAGGCATCCTGCAGGGTTCACTGGATCGGTCGATCGCGTACATGAAGGAGCGGCGCGCATTCGGCAAGCCGATCGCCGAGTTCCAGTCGCTGCAGTTCAAGATCGCTGACATGGCGGCCCACGCGCACGCCGCGCGACTGATGCTCTACGATGCCGCCGCGCTCAAAGATGCAGGCGTTCGCTTCGATCAGCAGGCGTCGATGGCCAAGCTCTTCGCCACCGAGCGCGCGATGGAGGCTGCTCATCAGGCGTTGCAGATACATGGCGGTTACGGCGTGATGAGCGAGTACCCAGTGTCGCGCGCATTCGGCGACGCCAAGGTGCTGGAGATCGTCGAGGGCACCTCGGAAATTCAGAGAATGATCATCTCGCGAAACCTGCTTGCCTGAACCCTCAGTCAAACAGATACGGACACGCGCTCGGGAGACAAGTCATGCTGGAAGGCATCAAGGTGTTAAGTTTTACTCACTTCTTGCAGGGCCCCGCCGCCGTGCAGATGTTGGCCGACGTCGGCGCGGACGTGATCAAGATCGAACCGCCGGGCGGCGCGTTCGAGCGCAGTTGGACCGGCTTCGATGCGTATGTCGAAGGTGTGAGCATGTTTTTTCTGCTCGGCAACCGCAATCAGCGCAGCATCTCGCTGGATCTGCGCGACGAGCGCGCGAGAGAGATCGTCTGGCGGCTGATCAAGGAAGCCGATGTCCTGATCGAAAACTACCGGCCAGGCGTCCTGCAGCGCATGGGCTTCGGTTACGACGATGTCCGCGAGATCAACCCGCGGCTCGTGTACTGTTCGTGCACCGGCTACGGGTCATCGGGACCGTATCTCAAGCGGCCGGGGCAGGATCTGCTGCTGCAGGCCATCAGTGGCATGACGATGCTCTCCGGCGAGGCCGATTCCCCGCCCACGCCAGTCGGATCCGCGATCGTCGACCAGCACGCGGCGGCGTTGGCAGCCTTCGGCGTGGTCGCGGCCTTGCAGGCGCGTGAACGCACCGGCAAAGGCACGCTGGTCGAAAGCAACCTGCTCAACGCGGCGCTCGATCTTCAGATCGAGCCATTCACCTACTACCTGAACAAGGGACCACTCTGGCCGCGCACGAACCCGCCGACCGGCAGCCGGTTCCATCCGTCGCCGTATGGGGTTTACCGGACTCTCGACGGCTGGATCGCCGTTTCGCTCACGCCCACTGAGAAGCTGGCGGCGGCCTTGTCTCAGCCCGTGCTGGCCGGGTTTTCGCACCCAAAGGACAACGTGCGCCGCCGCGACGAATTGAACCGCATCGTTTATGACGCGCTGACCGCGCGCACGACGGCCGACTGGATGACGACCTTCGACGAGCACGACATCTGGTACGCGCCCGTGAACGACTACCCTCAGGTCGAGACCGACCCGCAAGTGGCGCACAACCGCATCATCATGGAGGTCGAGCATCCGCAGGCCGGGCCGATTCGTTTGCTCGCGCATCCGGTTCGATACGACGGCGCAGCACCACCGCTCACCCGTCAGCCGCCGCGGCAAGGCGAACACACCCGCGAGGTGCTCGCCGAACTGGGCTACGAGCCGGACGAAATCGATACGCTGGTCGAAGCGGGCGCGGCGCTGACCGGGCGGAGAACTGCATGAACACTCATCTGAATCAGTGCCACGAGATGCTGCGCTTTGACGATATCCAGATTGGCCGCTGCCAGGTACTCGTGCGTACCATCGCGGAAAGTGACGTGAACGCTTTCGGCCATCTGTCGGGCGACCTCAACCCCTTACACATGGATCAGCACTTCGCGGCACGCACGCCATTCGGCCAGCGCGTGGCGCACGGCCTGCTGACCGCGGCATTGGTGTCGACGACCCATACCGGGTTGACCGGTCCCGGCTTCGTCTACGTCGGGCAGGAGTTGCGCTTTCTCGGACCCGTCTTCATCGACGATACGATCAGGATCCACGTGACCGTAGTCGAGAAGAAACCCGCCAAGCGCATCCTCGTGATGGACACCATGGTGCGCAATCAGGACGGCAAGCCGGTGCTGACCGGACTGTCGGCGCTGAAGGAATTGCGTTTCCAATGATCTGACAATCGGCAGGCGAGGCCAAACCTTTGCGGGTTTTCGACAACAGCCGTCACGCCGATTTGCTATTTACAATTACACTACGTTCGATGCCGACCGGCGAAGGAGAAACAGCACGCTTGATTTAGCCAAGGAGTGAGCTGGCCAAGCGAGCCAAACAAGTGAGCTGGATGCAGGAGACAGATTAAATGCTTAGAGGTTGTGGTTGTCAGTTGCCGGTCTTCAAGATCGCCAACTATGAGTATGGGTCGCGAATCAAGTCGATCGACTTTCATTTCGCACCCCTCGAAGATATGAAATCGACGTTGCCGTATCCTCATCGGCACGAGTTCTATCACATCGTCTGGGTCGTGTCGGGCAGCGGTCACCACATCATCGACTCGATTCGCTACGAGGTGCGGCCCAATACGCTGTTCTTCATGGCGCCGGGCCAGATCCACGACTTCGCGTTGTCCGAAGATACAGTCGGCCACGCGATCAGTTTCTCGTCCGAATTTTTCGCCTTCAAGGTTCAGAACCGCCATTCGCAGACGGAAATTCCGGTCTACGATTTCGAGCGAATTCCGAACACGGTTTATATGAGCGACGCACAAGCTCAGGACCTTCATCATGTGCTGGATGGAATCGATGCGGAATATCAGGGTGAAGAGGCAGGCTACGAGGACGTCATCTGGTCATATCTGCGCGTTCTGCTAATCAAGTCCGTGCGCCTGGGCGGCGACGCCGTGACCGACGTCAATTCGTCGCGTAGCGTGCTGTTGTCGCGACGCTTCAAAAGTCTGCTGGAAAAACATTTCACCACGGTCCACGACGTCGCTCGCTACGCATGCCTGCTGAACGTCACAGAACGCGCGCTGAACGATGCGACGCGCCAGGCGCTCGGCAGCACGGCGGCCAAGCTGATTCGTGAACGCGTGATGCTGGAAGCGAAGCGTCTGTTGCTGCATTCGGAGGTCAATGTGGCGGAGATCGCAACACGGCTTGCCTTCGACGACCCGGCCTACTTCAGCCGATGTTTCCGCAAGCACACGGGCCGCTCGCCAATCGACTTCCGCCGCAGCCTGGAGAAACTGAGCATTTGAAGCAGTGGGACGATAGGCGTCCGGGTGCGACGTAGGAAAGTCCAATATAAGCCGCGCTTCGTCCTAACCGCTGGAACCGCCGCGCTCCTAGAATTTGCGTGCCCCCGTCACTCGGGAAACGCGAAAATCATCAGGAGACAAAGGCGTGAATGCTTCGTACCAAGACCAAGGACTGTCCTCTGACCGGTCCGCCCTCTTCACCGATATCCTCGATCGCATTGCGACCAAAGTTGCAGAGGACGAGCCGACGCTCGGCGTCGAATTCCCCCAGATCACAGCGCCCGACGGAAAGTGGGTCCGGCTTCCGGCGTCGCTGTCCGCAGGCTACAGCGGTTCGGCGTGGAGCCACGGCAATTGGTTTTGCGGGTTCTGGGTCGGACTTTTGCTGACGTCGTATTTGCACACCGGCAACGACAAATACCTCTCGTGGGCCCGCGAGCGCATGCGTCTCGTCGCGCAGCGCGCGCAGGACCCTAACACGCACGACATCGGCTTTATCTTCGACAGCAGCGCCGTCCCGGGCTACGAAATCACCCGCGACTCGTGGTACGCGCACATTGCGATGGAAGCCGCGGACAAACTGCGCGCGCGTCTTGTCACCACGCGCAGCGGCGCCTATCTCGCTTCCTGGGGTCCGCTTGACGATCCGCGCGGACGCAGCGCCTCGGCTATCGACACGATGGCTAATCTATCGTTGCTTTACTGGGCGGCGAACCATTCCGGGGACGGCAGTTATCGCCTCGCCGCCGAAGCGCACTCCGTCATGACCGCCAAGGCGTTTATCCGCCCCGACGATTCGACTTATCACGCGGTGGAGTACGACGTGAGAACCGGTGCGCGCCAGCGCGGCTACACGTTTCAAGGCGCATTCGACGAATCGGCGTGGAGCCGGGGCCAGGCGTGGGCCGTCTATGGCTACGTGAACACGGCGCGTGAAACCGGCAAGCGCAACTGGCTAGACCTTGCCGGGCGGCTAGCGGCGTACTATCTGCGCCGGCTCGATGGACGTCCTGTGCCACCGTGGGATTTCGACGCCACTGGCGCGGACGCGGAAATCAAGGACACTGCCGCAGCAGCGGTGATGGCGTCAGCGCTGATCGAGATGGGCCGTCTGCATCCCGACCCTGCTGATGCGCTTCGCTGGCGCGAACACGGACTCGCGATGCTCGAAGCTCTATGTCGTGACGAGTTTGCCTACGAACCTGCGCAGCGGGGACTTTTGAGGAATTCCTGCTATTCGAAGCCGCACAATGAAGGTGTCGATGGCGCGACGATGTTCGGCGATTTCTTCTTCGCGGAAGCACTGAGTCGCGTGATGCTGCCAGGCAGGCTTCGGCCGGCCGACCCGCAACGCGTATCGCTCGCTTGAAGCGTATCTCCCTCGCGGTTCCCAACTCTCGCTAGCCAGGCCGTCCATGATATCGAACGATCTTCCGCATTTTGTACCTACTGACCTACCCGATGCCCTGCTGGTCGGACGCATCTGGCGAAACGCGCCGATTGACGGGCCGTCGGTCGTCGTTGTTCGCGCCGGTCAGGCCTTCGACATCACGGCGTCGGCGCCGACGACCTCCGATCTGTTCGAGCACGTGGACCTCGTCGAGTTTGCGCATCACGTCGAGGGCGAGGCGCTCGGTCCCGTCGAGAACATCGGCCGCGCATTGCAGTGGCGCCGTGCGATCTTCAGGCCATCAAGGCATGCGGCGTGACCTTTGCCGTGAGCCTGCTCGAACGGGTCATTGAAGAACAGGCCAACGGCGACGCGACTCAAGCCGACATGGTCCGGGCGACGATCGCGCAACTGATCGGCACTGATCTCTCCAGGATTCGCCCCGGCACGGCAGCTGCCGACTGTCTGAAGCGGGAACTGGAACGGCGCGGCGCATGGTCGCAATATATGGAGGTCGGCATTGGGCCGGACGCAGAGGTGTTCACCAAGTCTCAACCGATGTCGGCGGTCGGCTACGGCGCGGACGTTGGGCTGCACCCGGCCTCCCGCTGGAACAATCCCGAGCCAGAAATTGTGCTGGCGGTAAACAGCCGCGGAACGATCGTCGGCGCAACCCTCGGCAACGACGTCAATCTCCGCGACATCGAGGGCCGCAGTGCGTTGCTGCTCGGCAAAGCGAAAGACAACAACGGCTCATGCGCGATCGGTCCTTTTATTCGGTTGTTCGATGAACGCTTCACCATGGACTCGGTGCGGGCGGCCAGCGTGTCGCTCAGGATAGAAGGCGCGGACGACGGATTTATTCTCGAAGGCGTGAGCCACATGCGCGAGATCAGCCGTGACCCAGAGGAACTTGTGGCCCAGACTGCCGGGCCGCATCACCAGTATCCAGACGGCTTCATGCTGTTCCTCGGCACGATGTTCTCTCCAATTGAAGACCGGCATGCTCCGGGCAGCGGCTTCACGCATCACCTCGCGGACAAGGTGACGATTGCAACGCCGGAGCTCGGCGCACTTGTCAACACCGTGCAGTCGTCAACCGAAATCACGCCCTGGCGATTCGGCGTACGCGCTCTTTACGAGACCCTTGCAAAACGGCGGGCGCTTACCCGCGCCATGGCGTAGGTACCATTCACGTGGACCGCCTCCGCGGATTCCAGCCTCGCCAAGCTACAAAGACTTTGTTCGCGAATCAGCGGAACGGGATACTAAATTTAGAAGCCCGGCGTCAGGACGACTTTCCCTGACGCCGTCCTGCCGTTCTGCAAATCGTCGAACGCCTGGCTTCCGGCATCGAGCGGCCGCACGTCGAGCCAATCCAGCGAACCGAACGCGCCTTCGTGCAACGCCGAAACCGTCGCGCGAAGATCCGCCATCGTATAGGTGTACGTACCCAGCAGCGTGATTTCAGCGAGCGTCAGCTTGCGCATATCGATTTCGCTTGCCCAGTCCTGGAGGCCGATGTGCATCACGACGCCGCCAGGCTTCACCGACGATAACGCGAGCGCGCGTGTCGGCTTTGCGCCCACGGCATCGATCACGAACTCAAACCGGCTTTCAGGCGCCGGCGCGTCCAACGGATCCCATGTCTCGCACTGCGCATGCTGCTGCGCCGATCGTCGACGCAGCGGATTGACCTCCGCCATTTCAACCGACCGGCAGCCATACGATTTCAGTAACAACGCCGACAGCAAGCCAATCGCCCCGCCGCCAATGACCAGGGCGCGGGTTTCCGGCAACGGTCTTTGCAGCGCGCGCATCGACAGATTCAGCGCATGCAGCGCCGTAGCAGCCGGCTCGGTCACCGCGGCGTGCGTTGCGGGCATCTCCTGCGGAATTTCGACAACGCATCCCGCAGGCAACGACATATATTGTGCAAATGCACCCGGACGCGTCATGCCGACCATCGTCCGGTTCGCGCACAGATTGTCGCGCCCCTGCACACAATATTCACAGTGCCCGCAGGTGATCAACGGATTGCCCGTGACGCGCAAGCCTTTCATCAGATGCGGTGCGCGCGTCTCCACGATCGTGCCGGCGAACTCATGACCGAGAATGAGGCCGGGTTTGCGTCGCGGATCGTGGCCGTGGAATGCATGCATATCGGAGCCGCAAATACCGACCGCATCGATCCTGAGTATCACCTCGCCGTCGGCTGCCAGCGGTTCGGGCCGATCCAGCAACTGGACCTCATTGGGCTGCGTGTAGACAAGTGCTTTCACAAGCGTTCTCCGTCGTGCAATTGCGTTACCGCCTACCGCGCGGTGTACCCGCCGTCGACCATGATGGTCTGGCCCGTGACGTACGCGGACGCGTCACTCGCAAGAAACACCGTGACGCCATACAGATCGTCGAGTTGTCCATTGCGTCCGATGCACGTGTTCTGCGCGTGCATGTCCGCGACGCGCGCGTCGTTGAAAACGGGAGCCGTCAGCGCAGTGGGGAAAAAGCCCGGCCCAATCGCGTTGCACGTGATGCCGTAGCGTGACCACGCCTGCGCGATAGCACGCGTCAATTGCACGACACCGCCCTTCGCCGCGCCGTATGGCGCGCTATCATTGAATGCACGGTATGACTGCAGCGACGCGATGTTGATGATGCGACCATGTCCGCGCGCCTTCATCGAGGGTGCGAGCGCCTGCGTCATGAAGAACGGCGCGCCAAGATGCAGTGCGAGCTGCTGTTGCCACGCTTGCGGCGTCACTTCATCGAATGGTTGACGCAGATTGACGCCCGCCGCGTTGACGAGAATGTCAATCTGGCCGTGCTGTGCCGCTGCATCGAGCGCGCAGGCGCGCGCCGCATGCGCGTCGCTCAGATCGCATGCGTGCATGTGCGCATCGATACCGTCATCCCGCAGCCGCATTGCCGCTTCGTCGAGCGCATCACTTCGCCGCGCCACCAGCACGACGCGCGCACCCGCCCCGCCCAACGCGCGCGCCATCGCTTCGCCGATGCCCGAGTTGCCGCCGGTCACGAGCGCGGTTCTGCCATTCAGGTCGAATAGTCGAGCGATATTCAACGGTGTCCTCCTTCGTCGTACCGATTGCACGTGCCGACGGCGTTCATACCTGTACCGGTTCGCCACGCACGAATGCTTCGTCGGGAAAGTACTTCTGCAGGCGGTCGTCAGCGGTACGGGCGTGGGCTTCCATGCCTTCGAGCCGCGAGATACGCGCCGTTACTTCGCCAATGCGCTTCGCCGCATCGCGCGTCATGCGCTGCCACGTCAGCGTCTTCACGAACTTGTGCACCGAGAGCCCCCCTGAATAGCGCGCTGCGCCCTTGGTGGGCAGAACGTGATTCGGACCGCTCGCCTTGTCGCCGAATGCGACCGTCGTTTCTTCGCCGAGAAAGAGCGAGCCGTAGCACGTCAGATGTTCGAGCCACCAGTCCAGATCGGCAGCCTGCACTTCGAGGTGTTCCGATGCATAGCGGTCAGACACGTCCACCACTTCCTCTCGCGTGTCGCACAGGATCACTTCGCCATAGTCGCGCCACGCGGCGCCTGCGGCATCGTGTGCGGTCGGCGGCAACGCATCGATGAGTTGCGGAACCCGCTCAATGACCTCGTCGGCGAGCGCCTTCGACGTCGTGAACAACCATGCCGGCGACTCGTGGCCATGCTCGGCCTGGCCGACCAGATCGCTCGCGACCATCGCCGGGTCGGCACTGGCGTCGGCGATCACCGCAACTTCCGACGGCCCCGCGAAGACGTCGATCCCAACCTTGCCAAAGAGCGCGCGCTTCGCCTCCGCGACGAACTTGTTGCCCGGCCCCACCACAACGTCCGCCTGCTTGCCGGTAAAAAGCCCATACGCCATCGACGCAATCGCCTGCACGCCTCCCAGCGTCATCACGACATCGGCGCCTGCCGCCTTGAACGCATACAGCACATACGGATGGATGCCGCCTCCGCGAAACGGGCTCGAACAGGCAATCACCGTCTTCACGCCCGCTGCCTTGGCAGTCGCAACGCCCATGTATGCCGACGCGATATGCGCGTACCTGCCAGCAGGCGCATAACAGCCGACCACGTTGACGGGCACCACTTTTTGCCCTGCCGTCACGCCTGGATACAGTTCGACCGAGAAATCCCCAATCGAGCGCCGCTGTGCGAGCGCGAAGTCGAATACCTGTTGCGCGGCGAAATCGATATCGGCCTTCACGTGCGCGGGCACTTCGAGCGCACGCCGTTCGATCTCATCGGCGCAGACGATGATCGGACCGTCCCAGTTATCGAGTTTCTTCGCATACGCACGCGCGGCGTCTTCGCCATGCGCCTGAATCTGCGCAAGCATTTCACCGACGACCTGTTGCGCCGTCGCGGTCTCGGTTTCCGGCGTCTTGGCTGCTTTCTTCAGGTAAGTCACGCTCATCGCCTTCTCCTTCATCGATGTTAAAAATAATGCAAGCGCTTGCAGCGAGGGGCTTTTAAAAGGCCACACCGTGGCCTTTTTGCGCGATCGCAACCGCGCGTTATTTGCTGCCGTCCATTGCGAACGCCGCGAGTTTAGGGTCGTCCAACACACGCTTCATCGCGCTGTCGTCGATATAGTCTTTTGCTTCGGGGACGGACGCGAGCGCGCCCGATGCATGCATGAACTGCGCGATCTTCGTGAACGAATCGTCGGCCTGCGATGCGCCTTTCGTGCGGTCCATCGCGGCGAGTTGCTGCTTCAGGTCGAAGGTCGGGCGCGTAGCGAATTCCTTGCGCATCGAATCGTCGCTGATGCTGACGCCGCCCTCCTGGTAAAACTTCTTCATCATCGCGACGGCCTGGTCAGGGTGCGCCTTCATCCACGCCCATGCATGCAGATAGACGGCGAGAAACTTTGCCACCTGATCGGGATGCTGCTTCTCGAATTCGCCACGCGTGACGAGCGCGCCGGGCACCGATGCGCCGCCGTCCTTACCGGAGCACAACACGCGCGCGCCCGCCTTCTCTTCGAGCGTATAGTCATACGGCGCCCACACGCCCGCGTAATCAGCATTGCCCGACGACACAGCGGAAATGATCTCGGCCTGGCCCATGTTCTTGAGCGTCACATCAGCCTTCGTCAGCCCATACTTTTTCAGGCATGCCTGTACCGCGTAATCACCCGTCGAGTTGGACGTCAACACGATGGTTTGGCCTTTCAGCGACGCCGGATTGCGGCGCACCGCGTCATAACGCGCCTTGCTCGCCATCAGAACGTTGCCCTGCGATTCGTCGTTTGTCAGGCCGATCACCTGAATGCCGAAGCGCTGGTAGCCGAGCACCGCCGGCACGGAACCCGTGCCGCCCACGTCCCACGATTTCGACGCCGCCGCCGCAATCTGCGGCACGCCGGCGGGAAACACCGAAAACTCGGGCTTCAATCCGACCTCTGCCCACCACCCTTTTTCGGTTGCGACATAGAACGGCAACGCCCAATACAGCGCGGGCTGATAGCTGACCCTGATCGGAGTGAGATCGGCGGACCACACCGTGCCCGGCAACGCCGCACTGCCCGCGCAGAGCAACGCGATGAAAGGGATCGCACGCAGACGTTTCATGTTGGTCTCCTGTTTTATGGGGTATTGCGCTCAGCCGTTGGAACCGGTGGCAGTTTTATGCAGCTTCATGCAGCGACACGTTCGACAGCGCCGTGTTCGTCGCGCAACGACTTCCAGATATGCGTGCGCAACCGGACGAACGATTCGAGATCCATCACGTCTTCGATCCGCTTGCACGCGTCCCAGCCATGCTGCTCGCGCACGGACTTCACATCGATCACTTCTTTCACGCGCCCCGGCCGGCCCGTCATCACGACGACGCGATCCGCGAGATACACCGACTCTTCGACCGCGTGCGTGATGAACAGCACCGTGCGCGGATTCACGCGCGTGAGCCGCACCAGTTCTTCCTGCATGACGACCCGGGTTTGGGCATCGAGCGCGCCGAACGGCTCGTCCATCAGCAGCACGCCGGGGTCGAGCGCATACGCGCGCGCGATCGCGACGCGCTGCTGCATGCCGCCCGATAGTTGATGCGGATACGCCTGCTCGTAGCCGCGCAGATTCATCAGCGACAGATAGCGCTCGATCGTTTCGCGTCTTGCGTCGGCGGCCATGCCCTTCGCGCGCAAGCCGAGATCGATGTTGTCCCACACTGTCTTCCACGGGAACAGCGCGAACTGCTGAAAGACGACCGCGCGATCGGGTCCTGGCCGTGTCACCTTGCGGCCCGCCACCGTCACGCTGCCCGAAGTCGGAAACTCGAGACCCGCGACCATCCGCAGACACGTCGTCTTGCCACAGCCCGACGGCCCGACGATCGCAACGAATTCCTTGTCGGCGATTTCCAGTTCGACGTGTTCCAGCGCGACGACGCTCGCCTTGTCGCGCCTGAACATGCGGGACACGTCATTGAAACGAATCATGCTCATCGTGCGCTCCGTCACGGTTGAGAGAGTGAAGCCACGGGTGCTAGTGCCGGGCGACGCGCCGGTTGCGCATCGCGTACGCTTCGATGCGTCCAAGCAGCAGGTCGATTGCCGCGCCCACCATACCGATTGCGATCATCGCGCTCATCACCGTCGCCGTGTCGATTGCCGCTTGTCCCTTGACCATCATGTAGCCAATGCCGCTCGACGCGACGATCAGTTCGGCGCCGACCAGCGACATCCAGCCCAGTCCCGCCGCGACGCGCACACCTGCGATCACCGACGGCAACGCGCCTGGCAGCAGCACTTCGCAGACGATCATCCGGTTCGACGCGCCGAGCATGCGCGCCGCTTCGAGCAGCCTGCCGTCGACCTGCTGCGCACCGCGATAAGCATTGACGACGCACGGCGGAAACGCACCCGCAAAAATGATCAGCACCGGGCCACCGATGCCCGTGCCGAACCACAACGCGGCAAACGGCACCCATGCAATCGGCGCGATGAAACGCACGGTTTCGAAGAGCGGCGTCACGCAGTAGTCGAGCCAGCGGAACCAGCCCATCATCAGACCGAGCGGCACACCCAGCGCGACGGCCAGCAAAAAGCCCATCAGATAGCGCTGCAAGCTCGACCACAGATGCACTTCGAGCGTGTAACCGACAAACGGATGCGTGAGCAGATCGGCAAACTTGTGAACGACTGCAAGCGGCGTCGGTAGAAAGATCGCGGGGACGAGTTCTGCTGCCGATGCCAGCCACCAGATGCCGAAGAACGCGATCAGCCCCGCGGCATTCAGCGTCCAGAGCGGCACGTTGCGTCGAGCCACAGCACGCCCAGGCTCGCTGACCATCTTGCGCTGGCGCAACGTGCGTGCCGCACTGCCGGACTCGCGATCGACGCCGACGGACTCGATGTCAGGATGCGCGACACCGCGCAGATGACCCGGTTTCATCTGTTCGCTCTCCAAGGCATGAGTTGCCGTTCGATTTGCCCAAGCGCGAGCGTCATCAACCATCCACACAGCGCGACCGTCAGCATCGCAACGACGATCATCGCCGGATAGATGTCGAGCGAGCCTTGCGTCAGCAGATGCCCGAGACCTTTGACCGAACCGATCAGTTCGCCCGCCACGAGCGTCGTCCATGAAGCCTGCAATGACAGGCGCAAGCCTGTGAAAATCATCGGCAGCGCGCCGGGAATCATCACTTCCAGCACGAAGCGCGAACGCCGCAAACCCAGCATCTCGGCGGCTTCGAGCATCGGCACGTCGAGATTGCGCACGCCCGCGAAACTGTTGATCACGCATGGCACGAACGCCGCGAACCAGATCACCATCACCTTCGCGGAGTCGCCGAGTCCAAGCCAGACGATCGCGAGCGGAATCCACGCGAGCGGCGGAATGGGTCGCAACAGCAGAAAGATCGGGTTGAAGAACGCTTGCGCACGCGCCGAGTAGCCCATCCATAGGCCGAGCGGCACGCCCGTCACCGCCGCCGTCGCGAAGCCGTATAGAACGAGCTTCACGCTCTGCACGATGTGCTGGTCGAGACGGCCGTCGGCATAACCGACCGTCACCACCTGGGCAAGCGCCTGCCAGGTATCGAACGGAGTGGGGAATCTCGACGCTGCGACGATGCCTGTGAGAGCCGTCAGCACGTACCACGCGGCGAGCGTTGCAGCGAGCGTGCCGATGCTGCACAGGAAGCGCGGTGAACGGAATGCGGGGAACACATTGTCTCCTGCCTGTTCAGCGGGCGTGAAATGCAACGCGCCGCGCAATGAAATGTAACCGCTTGCATTTGAATATAGACGCTATGATCACGGGTCACATCGGGATTTATACCGATTCGAATGATGTTGTACTGTCGTTCGCTTGCAATCGGGCACTACAATCAATTGAGCCTATCCAAACCGGTCTGATCTGCCGCAATGAATACCTTGCCACGCGCCCGTATCAGCGATGTCGCCACACTCGCCGGCGTCTCGACGGCAACTGTGTCGCGCGCTCTCTCCAACCCCGACATGGTGAAAGCGGACACGCGCGCGCGCATCCGTGATGCGATCGCCACGCTGGGATATGTGCCCGACGGCGCGGCGCGCGCGCTTGCGCTGGGCCGTGCGCGAATGGTCGGCGCAATCGTGCCGACGCTCGACAACGCGATCTTCGCGCGTGCGGTGCAAGGCTTGCAAACCACACTGTCGAATTCCGGCTATCAGTTGCTGATCTCCGCGCACGAGTACAACCTGTCCGCGGAAATCGAAGTCGTGCGCGCGCTGCTGGAACGTGCTGTCGACGCAATCGTTCTGGTCGGCACCGACCATGCGCCGCAAACCTATGAACTGATTCGCGCGAGCCACGTCGCGCTGCTGCTGACCTGGTCGCACGCCGAGCGGCCCGGCGCAGCCGGCAGCGGCGACGCAGATACACCGCCGTCGATTGGCTTCGACAACCAGTTGATCGGGCAACTGCCCGCTGAACATCTGCTCGAACTCGGTCATCGCCGCTTCGGCGTGATCTCGGGCTTCACGCGCCATAACGACCGCGCGCGTCAGCGGATCGAAGGCTTCCGGCGAACCCTTGCACAGCACGATATCCGCCTGCCTGATGCGAACATCATCGAACAGCCGTTCGGCTTCGAAGGCGGTCGCGCCGGGCTCAAGCTACTGACGCAATTGCGCCCTGCTCCAAGCGCCATTTTCTGCGGCAATGACGTGCTCGCGCTGGGTTGCCTGTTCGAAGCGCAATCGGCCGGTATCGCCGTGCCGCAGCAGTTATCGATTGTCGGTTGCGACAATCTGCCCATCGTCTCGCAGATCACACCAGGTCTCACTACCGTGCTGTTGCCCACTTACGAACTCGGCGAACGCGTCGCCCGCGCACTGCTGCGCTGGCTCTCGGACGGCGTGCCGCCGCAGCGCGAGTGTCTGCCGATCGAACTGATCGTGCGTGGCACGAGCGGCCCGGCGCCCGCGTGAAGTGCGCCTGGTTCCTTTCGGCGGATTCGCGCATCACGCGACCAAGGTCTGCAACTGTGTGAGCAACGCATCGGGAATCTCGATTCCATCGCGGCTTGCCGCGTCGGCCAACGCATGCCGCCGTTGCCCTGGCAAACGGACATCCGCATCCTGCAACATCGCCGCGACAAGCGCCTCGACCCGTTCTACGTACATCTCATTGCCCGCCAGCGCGCCCGGATCGATGGCCCAGAACAGATGGCCGATCCGCGAGCGTGCCCCCTCCTCGGTCAGGAACGAGCCCGCTTCATAGCCGAAGTTCGCGCCCGCCAGCGCCGCCGCCAGCAGTTCGACCATCAGCGCGAGCATCGCGCCTTTCGCGCCGCCGAACGGGAGCATCATGCCGTCGAGCGCCGCCCTGGCGTCGGTGGTCGGCGTACCGTCACGGGCGGTCGCCCAGCCGGACGGGATGGGCTTGCCTTCGCGCGCCGCAACCATGATCTTGCCGCGCGCCACTTGCGACAGCGACAGGTCGACCATCAATGCGTCGCCATTGCGGCGCGGAAACACGGCGGCAATGGGATTGGTGCCGAATAGCGCATGACGCCCGCCCCACGCGGGCATCGCCGCCGGCGAATTGCTGAACGCAAGGCCCACCATGCCCGCCGCGCCGATCGCCTCCAGGTGATATGCGCCGACGCCGAAATGATGGCTGCGGGTCACGCTCGCCACTGCGCTGCCGTGTTCGCGCGCACGGCCGATCAAGGTCTCGACAGCAAGCGCGCAGGCGGGAAACGCCATGCCATCGGCGGCATCGACGAGCACGGCGGCGTTGCGCGTCGCAACAATGGAGGGCTTCGCCTGCGGATCGACGCGCCCGTTGCGCAACTGCGCGACGTACATCGGCAAACGCGAAACACCGTGCGACGACAACCCGCACGAGTCCGCATACACCAACGCGCGGGCCGTGGCCGTCGCGGTCTCCGGCGTTGCGCCCGCGTTGCGGACGGCGCGCGTCGCAAGTTCTAGCAGTTCGTCGGCTGAGACTCGCGTCATCGTGAAATTCCTTCGGTTACGTGTGAATCACGCTGCGCAAGCAGGGCCTCCGTCACGCGCGCCGCAACGAGCGTGCTGACACGTTCGTTCGACTGCATGGTCAGCCCCGCAATGTGCGGCGTGAGAATGAGGTTTGGTGCGTCGGCCAGCGGGGAACGGGCGGCGAGCGGCTCATCGTTGAAAACGTCGAGCGCCGCGCCGCCAATGCGGCCTTCGCGCAACGCCAAGGCAAGCGCCGCTTCATCGACGATCCCGCCGCGCGACGTGTTGACGATGATCGCGTGGCGCTTCAGCGCCGCGAGTTGCGATGCGCCGAGCAGATTGCGCGTGCTGTCGACGAGCGGCACATGCAGCGTGATCACATCGGCGGCACGCAACGCTTCGTCGATGCTCACGCGGCGTGCGCCGGTCGCGGCCCAGCACGCCGCGTCGGCCGGCTGCAGCGGATCGTAGGCGAGCACCTGCATGCCCAGCGCGCGCGCGAGCTGCGCAACGAGTTGCCCGATGCCGCCGAAGCCGATGACGGCAAGCGTGCTACCCGCCGCTTCGCGGCCATTCGAAAGCGCCGCGCGCGGCCATTTGCCCGCCGCGACCTCCATGCTCGAACGGTATGCACCGCGCAGCAGCATCAGTGCCGTGGCGAGCACGTACTCGGCCACCGCGCGTGCATTCGCACCCGTCGCCGGGAACACCGATACGTTGCGTTGCGCGCATGCGTCCAGATCGATGTTGTCGAGCCCGACGCCCAGACGCCCCACTACGCTCAGACGCGGCGCGGCATCGAGCAGCGCGGCCCTTACCTGCGTGCGATTGCGCACGATCAGCGCGTCGGCATCGGCCAGCAACGCGTTCAACGCAACGGGTTGATCGACGAGCGACGCATCGGCATGCACGTCGAAGTGCTCGCTGAGCGCTGCGACTGCGCAAGTATCGATGAATTCGCTGATGACGATCTTCTTGCGCGTCGCGCGCGGATTCATATTCAGGTTCGTGCTCAATTCGAGCGCTCCTGTATATACGCGGGCGGCGCCATGTCGTTGACATCGCTTGCGTTCGCTTGCGGCTCGCCGCGTTGAACTTCCGGCGGCGCGGCCAGCAGTTTGCGCGCGGCCTGCACATCGAATGCGCCTTCCCAGCGGGCGACGACAATCGTCGCCACCGCATTGCCGATCATGTTCACGATCGCGCGAACCTCGTTGAGCACGCGATCGATACCGAGTATCAGCGTAATGCCCGCAACCGGAATGATGTTGTGCGTCGACAGTGTCGCCGTCAGTGCGACCAGCGCCGCACCCGCCACGCCCGCGCCGCCCTTTGACGTCACCATCAATATCGCCAGCAGCCCGATCTGTTGCAGTAGCGTGAGATGGGTATTGGTGGCCTGCGCGATGAAGAGCGAGGTCATCGTCAGATAGATCGCGGCGCCGTCGAGGTTGAACGAATAGCCCGTCGGCAGCACGAGCCCGACTACCGGCTTCGGACACCCAAGCCGTTCGAGCTTTTCCATCAAACGAGGCAACACCGATTCCGTTGTAGACGTGCCCAATACGATCAGCAGTTCCTCACGCAGATACTTGAGCAGCGGCCACAACCCCACGCCCGCCCAGCGGCAGATCGTGCCCAGCACCAGGGCGATGAAGAGAAAGCTCGTCAGATAGAAGCACACGATCAACAGACCGAGTTGCTGCAACGTCGAAATGCCATATTTTCCGACTGTGAACGCCATCGCGCCGAACGCGCCAAGGGGAGCCAGGCGCATGATCATTTCGACGATCCGCATCAGCGCTTCGCCGCTCTGTTCGATCACGCGCGACAGGAAGCGGCTGCGCCGCGACATGATCGATAGCGCGATGCCGAACAACACCGAGAACAGCAACACCTGCAACAGATCGCCCCGCGCGAACGCGCCCACGACCGAATTCGGCACGATCTCTTCGAGGAAGCTGGTGTTCGACTGCGCGTGAACTTCCGTCACGTAATGGCTGACTGCATGCGTATCGAGCGTCTTCGGATCGATGTTCAGCCCGGAGCCGGGGTGCAGCAGATTGGCGACGACAAGGCCGATGACGAGCGCCACCGTCGTCACCGCTTCGAAGTACACGATGGTTTTGAGGCCGACGCGCCCGACCTGCTTGAGATTCTCCATCCGCGCGATGCCGACGGAGACGGTACAGAAGATCACCAGCGTGATCAGCATCTTGATGAGCCGGATAAAGGTATCACCGAACGGCTTCATCTGGACGCCGAGATCCGGCCAGAAATAACCGACGAGAATGCCTGCCGCAAGTCCGATCAGAACCTGCACGTAAAGATGTTTTAGCACGCGCAAGATGGTGTCTCCTCCACTCGCTGCTGCTGGAAAATGGAACAGCGCCGTGCGGCGCGTGCCGGGCTTCTCGGGCCCGAGACGTCACGCGTGCGCGCGCTGCTGCGAAAACTCCATTGAATACGGGGGATCCGAAGCTGACGCGAAGCTAACTGTCATCGCAGCCGCCTGCGCGATCAGGATTCATGCGCTATGCAGCGCGGCCCGTCGCGAGGACGGGCCCGGAGAAATTACGCGCTTTCGAACAGGCGCGTCAACACGAACTCGCGGTGGCCCAGCGCTTCCGCCGACGTAAAGCGCCCGTTCGCGGTGCGCAGCATCGATTCCAGCAGTTTGTCGCCAGCCTGATCGAGATTCTGTTCGCGCTGCAACAGTCCCGACACATCCACGTCGATATGCTCGCTCATCGTGCGCACCGTACGCGGGTTCGCGCAAATCTTGATGACAGGCACGATCGGATTGCCGATCACGTTGCCCTGCCCGGTCGGGAAGAAATGCACGGCAAAGCCCGACGCGGCGCACAGCGTCACCATCTCGGCCGCGGCTGACGACGAATCCATGAACCACAAGCCCGGCCCCGTCGGTTCCTCGGCCTTGTCGAGCACGCCGTCGACTCTGCACTTCTTGCCGATCTTCTGGATATTGCCCAGCGCTTTTTCTTCGATGGTCGTCAGGCCGCCCGCGATGTTGCCTTTGGTCGGCTGCGACTCCGACAGATCGTCGGTCTTCCAGCGGTTGATCATGTCCTGATAGCGGTCGAACATGAACTGGAAGCGCTCGCGCACCTGGTCGTTCGCGCAACGCGCCGCAACGATCTGCTCGCCGCCCGTGAGTTCGGACGTCTCGCCGAAGACGAGCGTCGTGCCCAACCCGTAGAGCTTGTCGAACGCATTGCCGACAGTCGGGTTCGCGCCGCAGCCGGACGTGGTATCGGATTCGCCGCACTTCGTGGATACCCACAGGTCCGAAATCGGGCATTCTTCGCGATCGAGCGACGTGGCGTACTGCACCATCTCTTTCGCGGTTTTCGAGGCACGCATGATCGTATCGTGATCGCCATGCAGTTCGATGCCGAAGCCCATCACCGGCTTGCCTGACTTCGCAATGCCGTCTACGACGCGTTTGGTCCAGCCTTCCTCGATCCCGATCACGACGACCGCCGCGACATTCGGGTTGCAGCCGGCGCCGATCAGCGTGCGGAAATGCAGATCGAGGTCGGCGCCGAACTGCAGGCGGCCGTATGGATGCGGTAGCGCCATCGTGCCTTTGATGGCCGTTTCGACGGCCAGCGCGGCGGCGTTCGACAAATCGTCGACGGGCAGGATGATCACATGGTTACGCACGCCGACGCGTCCATTGGAACGGCGAAACCCGCGGAAAGTGGTGTTCTGGTCAATCACGCTCATGGTGGCTCTCTTCGATCTGGCTCTGTTGAGTGGGGAAGCTCGCTCGCAATGTCGATGCGCGAGCTGGTCGATCCTCGCGCCGGTTACCAGCGCTTCGTCTTGATGTTGTGAACATGCGCATGTTCACCCGCGCGGATCGGCGCAACGACCTTGCCGATGTCCACGCCGTACTTGAACACCGTGTCGCCGACCGCCATGTCTTTTAGCGCCACCTTGTGACCGATCGGAATGTTCTGTTTCGCCGAGATCGTCACGACCTCGTCGTCGTCCATGATCCACGCGTTCAATTGGGTCCCCGCCTTGATGCCTTCGACAACCGCCACACCGACGGTGTCTTTCGCTTCGTGCAGCACGATATGAATCGTTTTGCGGTCTGACGAAGGGCTGGCGGAAGATCCTTCACCGGGTTGTTGCGGTGCACCTGCTGCGGTGTGGCTCATCAGTTGTCTCCAGTCTGTTGGTACGGTTTGGTTCGCCTGCGTGAACCCATCTTAGGCGGCACATTTGCATATGTCAACCAGATCATCTATATGTGTTTGATGAACCGTATGAAGTAGAATCAATTGAAAGACAGCAGCAGTGAAGATGCAACGACAGGATGAGAACGATGAATACGTTGACGACGGGTATCAATCTACCGAACGGTGCGGCCGCCACGCCGGCAATCGGCGGCACGCGCTACAAGGAAGTGAAGAATGCGATGCTGGCCGCGCTGGCCGCGCACGAATGGAAGGGCGGCGAAACGATTCCTTCGGAAAAGCGGCTGGCCGAACGCTTCGGCGTATCGATCGGCACGCTGCGCAAGGCAATCGACGAACTGGTGGCCGACAACATTCTGGTGCGCCATCAGGGGCTCGGTACTTTCGTCGCGCAACACCAGCGTGATCGTCATTTCTTCCGCTTCTTCCGCATCGTCCGCCAGGACGGCGACAAGACCTACCCGAGCGTAACGCTCGTGCAGTTCAGGAAGGCCAAGGCTACGCGCGATATCGCGACGCTGCTGAAAGTCGAAACGGGCGCGCGCGTGTTCACGTTCATCAACCGTCTGGCGCTGCATGGCGAAACGGTGATGATCGACAACATCACCGTACCCGAGGCGCGTTTTCCGGGCCTGACGGAAGCCGCGCTGCGCAGCCGGCCGAGCACGCTGTACAACTTCTATCAGGATGCGTTCAACATCAACGTGCTCGGCACCGAGGAACGCGTGCGCGTCGCGGTAGCCAATGAACTCGAAAGCAAACTGCTGGAAGTGCCGCACGGCACGCCGCTTCTTGAAGTGCGGCGCGTCGCGTATTCGTATCATCAGGCGCCCGTCGAAGTGCGGATCTCGCATGCGAACACCGCACGCTACGAATACGTCGGTGCTTCGGCATCGCACGAAGAGCCGCTCTGACAAGGCCAGAAGCCAAGCGCGGTGCGCAGCGCCAAAAGCCGCCGGCCGCGCGCCGCACATGTCACGTTTTCCCGCATTTGCAATCAACAGCACGATCACCTACACTCGCTACTCATACAGATGAGTTAAATCACACGGCACTGAATTCGCTGAATGCCACGGTCACCGAAGCAAGGCATTTCACGCGCGATCCGGTTGCCCACAACACACCATCTGTGAACCTGATTCCGGCCGCGTCGCGCAAACCGTTTTGTCGCGAGCAGGCCGGCAACAAGGAGACACTCACGATGCGTACCCCGCCTCATCGTCATCCCGCTCATGTCCTTCATGTCGCGCCTTGCCGCGTGACGCATGCGTTGCGCCGGCCGCAGCCACGCGAGACCGAATAAGCACACGCAGCCCCCAACCATCCGGTTTATCCGGTGTCGCATTTCAACAGATTGGCCGTGCCGTTCCTGTCGCAAGGAGTGTCCAGCGATGAGCCTTCGTAAAGTTGCCGTATTTCTCTCAACGCTGCTCGCTCTCGGCGCAGCTCTCACCAGTGCGCCCGCCCGCGCCGAACTGTCGGAGATCCGGATCGCGCGCCAATACGGCGTCAGCTATTTGCCGCTGATGCTGATGCAGGATCAGAAGCTGATCGAAAAGCACGCCGCGCAACTGGGCGTGCCGAATCTGAAAGTGTCATGGGTCGAATTCGCGGGCGGCAACGTGATGAACGACGCGCTGCTGTCCGATTCGTTGCAGATCGCGTCAGGCGGCGTCGCGCCGCTCGTGCTGCTGTGGGCCCGTACGCGCGGCACGCCCGTCGAGGTCAAGGCGCTGTCGGCGATCAATTCGATGCCGCTGCTGTTGAACACCAACAATCCGACGGTGAAAACGTTGAAAGACTTCACCGGCAAGGACAAGATCGCGCTGCCCGCAGCGAAGGTGTCGATCCAGGCAATCACGTTGCAAATGGCCGCGGAAAAGGCCTTCGGCGCAGGCAACCAGGGGCAGCTCGATAAATACACTGTCTCGCTGGCTCATCCCGATGCGCAGCAGGCGCTGCTGTCGGGCAATAGCGAAGTGACCGCGCATTTCGGCTCGCCGCCGTTTCAGGAACAGGAATTGGCCCACCCTGGCGTGCGCACCGTTGTGAATTCGTATGACGTTCTGGGCGGCAAGTCGACATTCAATCTGGTCTGGTGCATGACGAAGTTCTATCAACAGAATCCGAAACTCGTGCAAGCCTTCATGGCCGCGCTCGACGATGCCGAAGCGCAGATCACCAGGGACAAGCACGCGGCCGCACTCGCCTACCTGCGCATCAGCAAGGACAAGAGCAATGTCGCCGACATCGAAAAGATGATTTCGTCGCCCGATGTCGCCTTCACGACCACGCCCGAAAACACGCTCAAATACGCGGATTTCATGGCACGCACGGGCCTGATCAAGACCAAACCCGCCTCGTGGAAGGACATGTTCTTTCCGACCGCCCAATCGCTTCAAGGGAGTTGATCATGCATCGCACGCGTGCTGGAGCCACCCGCGCCACATCCTCGCCGAGCGGCATGCCGTTACTGGATGTCGCCGGCGTAACGCTGCAATACAAGACGCCGCGGCATCTCGTGATGGCAACGTATCGCGTCGACTTTCAGGTATTCGAAGGCGACCGTTTCGTTTTGCTTGGGCCATCGGGTTGCGGGAAGTCGACGTTGCTCAAGAGCGTCGGCGGCTATCTGCTGCCGACGGAAGGTTCGATCACGCTGAAGGGCAAGACGGTGACGAAGCCGGGCCCCGACCGGATGATGGTCTTTCAGGAATTCGACCAGTTGCTGCCGTGGAAGACGGTCAAGCAGAACGTGATGTTTCCGCTGCTCGCTTCGCACCGGCTGTCGGCGCGCGAAGCGGAACAGCGCGCGATGCATTACATCGACAAGGTCAACCTCACGAAATTCTCGGACAGCCATCCGCATACGTTATCGGGCGGCATGAAGCAGCGCGTGGCGATTGCGCGCGGCATGGCGATGGAACCGGACATCCTGCTGATGGACGAGCCGTTCGCCGCACTCGATGCGCTCACGCGCCGCAAGATGCAGGACGAACTGCTGACGCTATGGCAGGAAACGCGCTTCACCGTGCTATTCGTCACGCATTCGATTCCGGAAGCGATCAAGGTCGGCAGCCGGATTCTGTTGCTGTCGCCGCACCCGGGGCAGGTCAAGGCAGAACTCGATACGGCGGCGGCAGGCGAATCCGCTGCCACGCTCGAAAAACGCATCCAGCACATGCTGTTCGAAGACGAAATCCACGAGGCAGAGAATGTCTGACGCTACCGCACACGGTTCCTCATCCGTCCATCCGCCCCGTGACGACATGATCACGCGCGCGCCGCGCGGCGAGATCATTCGCGAACCCAGCGATGCACAGCATTTCAGCGTCGTCGAAAAGCCGCTGTCACTGTTCGAGCGCCTGTACAACCAGAGCTGGCTGCGCAAGTTCCTGATCCTCGCGCTGCTCGCGCTGGTCTGGGAAGGCTACGGACGCTGGCTCAACAACCCGTTGCTGTTTCCCACTTTCAGCGCGACCGTCGACGCGTTCTGCACGAGCATCGCAAACGGCGAACTGCCCGGCAAGGCATGGGCGTCGATCCACGTATTGCTGCTCGGCTACGGCTGCGGTCTGCTGCTGGCCGCGTTGCTGACGGCCGCCGCGATCACCTCGCGCATCGGCACGGACTTTCTCGAAACGATGACCTCGATGCTCAACCCGCTGCCCGCCATCGCGCTGCTGCCGCTCGCGCTGATCTGGTTCGGGCTCGGCAACGGCAGCCTGATCTTCGTGCTCGTGCATTCGGTGACATGGTCGGTCGCGTTGAATACGCACTCGGGCTTTCTGTCGGTGAGCAACACGCTGAAAATGGTCGGGCGCAACTATGGGTTGCGCGGCGGGCGCTACGTCGCCGCGATTCTGGTGCCCGCTGCGTTCCCGAGCATTCTGACCGGCCTGAAGATCGGCTGGGCCTTCGCGTGGCGCACGCTGATCGCGGCGGAACTCGTGTTCGGCGTGAGTTCGGGTTCCGGCGGCCTCGGCTGGTTCATCTACGAAAACAAGAACCTGCTCGACATCGCGAACGTGTTCGCGGGTCTGTTCACGGTGATTCTGATTGGCCTCGCCGTCGAAAACCTGATCTTCCGCGTACTCGAACGCCATACCGTGCAACGCTGGGGCATGCAGTCGTGAAGCATGGCGTGCACGCACGGGAGGCTCGTTGCTAAGCGCCGACATCGCGCTGCTGGTGATTGGAGGCAGCGCGGTCGCGGGCTTCGTGTCGGGGCTGGCGGGATTTGCGTTCGGTCTCGTCGCGATGGTGTTCTGGGCATGGGCGCTGCCGCCGCAAGCGATCGGGCCGATGCTGGTGGTCGGCTCGCTGGTCGGACAGATGCTAACCGTGCATACGGTGCGCTCGCAGATACGGCCGAAGATCATCGGTCCGTTCATCGCAGGAGGCATCGTCGGCGTGCCGATCGGCGCGACGCTGCTGCCGTTCATCGATCCCGTCGGCTTTCGGATCGGCGCCGGTCTGCTGATGATCGTCTATTGCGGCGTGATGCTCGCCGCGAAAGATCTGCCGACGGTAACGGCAGGCGGTGCCTGGGCGGACGGCGGCGTCGGCGTGGTCGGCGGCATTCTGGGCGGCATTGCGGGGCTCGTCGGTCCGGCACCGACCATATGGTGCATGCTGCGCGGTCACAACAAAGATACGCAGCGCGCGATCTGCCAAAGCTTTTTCATCGCGATGCAATCGCTGACGCTCGTCACGTATGCACTGACGGGCCTGATCGGCAAGCAGACGCTAGTACTCTTCGGCTGGATGCTGCCGTCGTCGCTGCTGTTTGCGTGGCTCGGCTCACGGCTTTATCGGCGTCTGTCGGACACCGCGTTTCGGCGGGTGCTGCTTGCGCTGCTGTTCGCTTCGGGCGTGGCGCTGCTGGGCTCATCGCTTGTTCACGCGATAAAGTAATGCCGATGCGGCAACGTCAAACGGAGTGGGCGTCATGAGTGCGATTCGCTATTTCGTCACGTTTCTGTCCGTCGCGCGCCACGGCTCGTTCGCCGCAGCCGCCGACGAAGTGTGTCTCACGCAGGCCGCCGTGAGCCTGCAGATGCGTTCACTGGAACGCGATCTCGACATGGTGCTGTTTGAACGGAGCGCGCGCTCGGTCGCATTGAGCGAACAGGGACGCACGATCGTGCCGCTCGCCGAAACGCTGGTCGCCAACTATCGGCGGATTCTGGCCACGGCGGGCCGCGACGAACTGGCGGGCGTCGTGCGGGTCGGCGCGCTGGTGTCGTCGCTGATGGGCGCGTTCGCCGATGCGATGCTGAATCTGAAACGCCGCTACCCGCGCCTCGAACTGAAGCTTTTCACGGGCCTGTCGAGTGACTTCACGCGACGCGTGGAGAACGGAGAACTCGACGCCGCCATCGTCACGCAGTCGCCCACCGGCTTTCCCGCCGCGTTGAAGTGGACGGTGCTGTATCACGAGCCGATGGTGCTGATCTCGTCGGCTGACAATCCGCGCGCGCAAGTCGACACGCTGCTTCGTGAGCCGTTCATCCGTTTCGACCGGCAGACGTGGACAGGCATGCTGATCGACGACGCGCTGCGCGGGCTCGACGCTTCCGTGCACGACATCATGGAGCTGAACTCGCTCGAATCGATCTGCGAAATGGTGAAGCGCGGTTTCGGCGTTTCGGTAGTGCCGCGTCTCGCGAATGCGAACTGGAATCACGAATCAGGGCTGCGCGTGACCGAGTTGCCCGAGCGGATCGCGCCGCGCCGCGTCGGCCTGCTGGAACGGCGCGAACACGGACGCGAAGCGTTCACGGCTGCCGTGAAGCGTCACTTCACGACGGCGGCCGACGTTTCCGCCAGTGGCAATGATTCGTCGAGCAGCGACTGACCGGGCTTCACGCGCGTGAACTGCACGCGCCGGCGGCTGGTTTCGAAGGCGTTCTGCTCAAGCCGCAGGCATACATACTCGGATGTGTCCAGATCTCCGGCGTCGGGAAAGTCTTCGCGGAAATGCGCGCCGCGCGAATTCTCGCGCAGCAACGCCGACTCGGTGATCGCGCGGCTAACGAGCGTCAGGTTGTGCAGGTTCATCCAGTCGTGCCACGACAGGTTGAAGCGCAGATCGCGTCCATCGACACCCGTGCGGTCCAGCCGTTCGCCGATGTCGATCAATGTGCTTCTCGCGCGCAGCAAGCCCTGCTCGTCGCGCAGGATGCCGACGTCGCGCCACATCAACTCGTACAGGTCGTCGCGGATCGATTCGAGATCGCCCGCAGGCTGGCCGAGCGGCCGCGTGCAACGTTCGATGGCGCGCTCGATCTGACTGGCATCGGCGGTGGCGAGGCGCCCATGGCGCGGCACCCAGCGCGCGAGCGTCTCACCCGCAATGCCGCCGAACACCGTCGAATTCGCGACGCCGTTGCCGCCCAGCCGGTTCGCGCCGTGCACGCCGCCCGCATCCTCGCCCGCGACGAAGAGGCCCGGCAGCGTCGTCGAACAGTCGGTCTCGAACAGCACGCCGCCCATCATGTAGTGCGCGGTCGGCACCACTTCGACCTGGCCGCCCGCCAGATCGAAGCCGCAATCCGCGCAGCGTTCGACCATGCCCTTGAAACGCTGGCGCACGCTGTCGGGCCCGAGATGATCCATGCGCAGATAGACGCCGCCGTTCGGCGTCGTGTTGCCCGCGCGCAGTTCACGGAAAATGCTGCGCGAGACGATGTCGCGCGTCGCGCGCTCGCCGCGCGGATCGTAGCGGTGCATAAAGCGCTCGCCGTCGCCCGTCAGCAGATAGCCGCCCGCGCCGCGCAGCCCTTCTTCGAGCACGGTGCCCGTCATGCGCGTATGAGTGCCCGCCAGCAAGCCCGTCGGGTGGAACTGCACCATCTCCATGTCGCGCAACGTGAGGCCGGCACGCAGCGCCATCGCCATGCCGTCGCAACTCTTGTCTGCGCTCGGCGTGTGGTACTTGTACATCGTGGGGCCGCCGCCCGTCGCGAGCAGCACGGCCTTCGCGCGCACGAAGACGAATTCGCCGCTGCGAATGTCGATCATCAGCACGCCGGCCAGTGCGCTGCCGTCTTCGGACTCGATGAATTCCACCGCGCGATGTTCTTCGAGCCGCTCGATCCCGCGCGCCCACACCTGTTCGGCAAGCCGGTTGATGATCTCGATGCCAGTCTGATCGCCCTTGTGCACCGTGCGGTCGAAGGTTTGCCCGGCGAATGCCTTCTGCTTCAGCGTGCCGTCCGGGTTGCGGTCGAAGAAGCAGCCCAGTTCGTTTTCGAGTTCGTTGATCCGCTCGACCGCGCGTGTCACCAGCGTCCACGCGAGCTCCTGGTTCGACAGCCATTTGCCGCCTTCGATCGTATCCATGAAGTGACGTTCGATCGAATCGCCCTGTGCCAGCGCGACGTTATAGCCGCCCTGCACCATGCGCGTACAACCGCATTTGCCGAGCAATCCTTTCACGGCGATCGTGATGCGCAACTGCGGCGCGTCGGCCTGCGCATGCAGCGCGGCAAACAGGCCCGCGCCGCCGCTGCCGAGAATCAGGATGTCGGTATCCACGTGCTTCACGGTCGGTTCCCCGTGATGAACGACGCTGCGTTCGTTCAGCTTCTGATGCCCAGCGACGCGAGCACCGCTTCGCGCCGCTCACGCGTGCTCTGCTGGACCTTCGTGTAGACGCTGCCGCCGTGACTATCCATCGCGACGAGCAGCGGGCCGAATTCGCCGATCCTGAAGCGCCATAGCGATTCGGGGTTCAGGTCGTCGAGATCGACGTCTTCGATCTGTTCGATCCATGTCGTCTCCAGCGCCGCCGTGCCGCCGACGATCGCGAGATACACGCCGCCGTATTTTGCGAACGCATCGCTCGACGCCTGCCCGAGCCCGCCCTTGCCGATCACGATGCGCACGCCGTACTGCGCCATCAGCGCCGCGGTGAAGCGCTCCATGCGTGCGGACGTCGTCGTGCCGACGCAAACGGGCTCGTAGCCCGCCGGATGTGCGTCCGAGCGTGGCACCTTGCGCACGTTCGGCGCGGTGTGAATCACCGCATGGCCGCGCAGATCGAAACGAGTCGTGCGGCCACGGTCGAACATATGGATCTGCGTGGCGTCGCGGATGCCGAACAGCGTGCCTGTCAACGTAACGGTGTCGCCCGTGCGCAACGCGCGAATCTGCGCTTCGCTAGCGGGCATGGACAGGGTGTGATGAGTCATCGATCGTTCCTTGACGGTGTGCGTGCCGATGCGGACAGCCCGCGTGTCAGTAGCCGTACTCGACGCCCGCCGGCGTCAGCGTGGCGCGCGCGCGGCGGGCCGAATGACACTGCATGTTCACGGCAACCGGATTCATCGTGATATGCGTCGCCGCCAGTTCGAGGTGGACCGCGAACGAAGTCGCGTCGCCGCCGAGCCCCTGCGGGCCGACGCCCAGGCGGTTCACCGCGGCCGACAGTTCCTGCTCCAGCGCGGCCGCCGCCGGATCGTCGCAATGCGTACCGAGCGCGCGCGTCGCGGCACGCTTGGCGAGCCACACGCACAGATCCGAGGTACCGCCGATGCCCACGCCTACAATCGTCGGCGGACACGTCTTGCCGCCCGCATCGACCACGCAGTCGATCACGAAGCGTTTGATCGCGTCGACACCTTCCGCCGGAATCGCCATTTTCAGAAACGAGTTGTTTTCCGAACCGCTGCCCTTCGGAATCATTTCGATCACGAGCGTGTCGGCTGTCGAGTCGAAGTCGATATGGATCGCGGGCATCAGCACGCCGCAAGACGAATGTTCGTTGTTCCGCGTCAACGGATGCACGACCGACGAGCGCAATGGATGCTCGCGCGTGGCCCGTTCGCAGCCGCGCCGGATCGCTGCTTTCAACGCGACGCCGTCGAGCGCGAGGCCCGTGCCGATCGTCACGTTGTAGATCGGCAGCCCGGTGTCCTGGCACAGCAGGTTGTCCTGATCTTCGGCAATCGCGATATTGGTGCGCATTGTGCCCAGCACGCGGCGCGCGGTGTCGTCGGTTTCAGCGCGTTCGAGGCGCGCGATACCGTCCTTGATGTCGGGCGGCAAATGCTTCAGCGCGCGTATGTACAACTGCTTCGCGACCTCTTCGATCTGCTGCATGTCCATTGATGAATCTCCGTCGGGGGACCGTGCGTTCACGACGTGAGCGACAGCGCAAACGCCAGCCCGATGACCAATGCGCCGCCCGCTGTCGCCGCGATCAGGTTCTTGCGCAAACCGCTCCATGGCCGGTATTCGATGAGCAGAATGCGCACGCCGCCGAACAGATGCGCGGCCAGCAACGTGACGAGGCCCCACTCGGCGAATACGAAGGCGGGTTGCCTCGTCACGGCGAGAAACGACTCGAACGATGCTGCACCGTGCAAAGCGGTGCCGAGCGCCCAGAAGTGCAGCGGCAGAAAGAAGGCGAGCGCGAGTCCGGACAGACGGTGCACAAGAAAGGCCCACCACGCGGGATGGTTGCGCGCGCGCGAGTCGGCGCGCCGGCCAGGGGTGCGGTGTCGGGCGTGGTTCGTGTCTGTTGCCGGTTTCGCTGCGCGTGCCATGTCGCTCATTGCGGCCCTCCTACCAGCGCGAAGACCGCGCGCAGACCGGCAATCGCCAACGCAATGCCGACGATCACGCTCGCCACCCCGACGCTGCGCCCGCGCCAGCCGAGCCACTCCTCGGCGATCCTTCTCAAGCCGACAGGCACATGCGCGGACGACGCAAGCACGAACACTGAATAGAACAGCGCCCACGCCGTATTGCCGTGCAGACGCCCGATCACGTTCGCCGCGCTCAGCCCGCCATGCACGACGATAATCATGGTGACAAGATGGACGGCCACGCATAAGGTCAGCACCATCGCCGACAGGCGCTGCAACCGCCAGCCGCTCATCATCGCGGTTCTCCTTTCGGCGCATGGCCGCGAAGCCGCTTCAGGCCGGCAATGCTGGCCGTCGGCTGCAGCGACTTGGGACACCGTTCGGTACACGAGCCGAGCGTATGGCACGAATGACAGCCTGCGTCGTTGGAGACGGCTGCGACGCGGGTTTGCTGCTGGATGTCGCGTACGTCGTTGACGAGCGTCCACGCACGATTGAGCGCGGCGGGTCCGAGATAGTTGGGGTTCCATGCGACGACGTCGCAGCTCGCATAACAGACACCGCAGCCGATGCATTCAATCCCCGCGTCGGCCGCCTTGCGTTCGGCGGAGGCGGGATCGACGCAAGTGGCAGGTTCGTTACGCGTGTGCTCGCCCTTGAAATAGCCCTTCGCGTCGCGCCATTTGTCGAAGAAGGCGGTCATATCCGTCGCCAGATCCTTGATGACGGGCAGGTGATTGAGAGGCGCGATTTCGAGCACGTCACCGGCGTGCTTCATGACTTTGGTGACGTGCGTGCGGCAGGTCCATCGCGCGCGGCCGTTCACGGTCATTGCGCATGAACCGCACATGCCGACCCGGCACGCAAAGCGATAGGACAGCGTCGCATCCAGATGGCGCTGGATGTGGATCACCACGTCGAGCACGGTCTGACTTTCCATGCGCGGCACGTCGAAGCGCTGAAAGCTGCCTTCGTTGTTACCGCGCCAGACGTCGACCTTGAGTTGCGGGGGAGTGGTTCGCATCGTGACCGTTGAGGTTCGAATGATTGCGAAGCCAGTCTAAGGGGCGCGCGCCGCCCGTCAAAGCCAAAGATTCTTGTTGCAAGCTCAAGGTTTTTTTATGCTCGCGGGCGTGCGAGTGCCTGTGAGAACGCTCTTGAAACCGCCCCACCAGGCTTGTCATTTCAGAGTGCTCGAAATTCCGCGCTAACATATGTTCGATTGCCCAATTGGAGTGCGTACGCACTCGTCGACGCCTGGGAACGCCGCCGCGTCCGCGGGTCTAGGGGATCCTGAGTTGCCGCAACACGCAACTAATCCGCGAAGTCGGACAGCTTTAGTCAAACGGTCTGCAGAATGAGAAAACGATTACCTCCGCTTAACTGGTTGCGCGCATTTGAATCCTCTGCCCGGCATCTCAGTTTCACCCATGCGGCGACAGAGTTGAGCCTGACCCAGGCGGCGGTAAGCCAACAGGTGAAGGGACTCGAGTCGCAGTTGGGGGCAGTCCTCTTTAAGCGCTTGCCAAGAGGACTCGAGCTCACGGAGGCCGGGCTAGCCTATTTGCCGGTTGTCCACGAGGCCGTAGAGCGACTGGCGGCCGCAACTGAAGAGATCTTCGGGCAAGGTCACGGCAGAGTCCTTACCGTTCGCGTCAGCCTGGTGTTTTTTACCCATTGGCTGGCAATGCGCTTACCCGACTTTCGTGAACGCCACCCCGAGGTCAATCTGCGTATCACCAGCAACATCTGGGGGGGCGATTCGAGCGTGACCGACGTCGAAGCCGATATGGAAATCCGCTATGGACATGGAGAATGGACGGGACTCAAGGCCGAGCGGCTGACCTGGGATACGTTGCTGCCGGTCTGCGCCCCATTCTTGCCCTCCGAACAGGCGCCACTGGCTACTCCGAAGGATCTCCGTTACCACGAACTACTCCACGTCCTGGGCTACGAGGAGGGCTGGGGATACTGGTTGAAGAAAGCAGGCGCGGGACAGGTCGACTCTTCGAAGGGAATGCAGTTCGATACCTTGATCTCTGCTTTGAGAATGGCCGAGCTTGGTCAAGGGGTGGCCTTGGCGCGCTCGTCGCTGGTCCAGTCGATGCTGGACACCGGGCAACTGATAGCGCCTTTCAAATCCCGGCTTACGACCAGTGAAGCGTTCTACCTGGTCTATTCTCCTCACAGCATCGTCAACCCTGATGCCGCGGCGTTCGTGGCCTGGTTGAGTGCGAAGGCTCAGGAGGGGCGTGCGCGGAACTGAGCAGGCAGGTTGACATCGCACGTCCATTTCGCCGGGCTGCCAGCGATCGACTGGTCATTTTCCTGCGCGTTCACTCCGCCGGCCTGAGCCATAAATAAAATAGCCCCATCCTCGTTTTTTTTATTGCTTTACCGGCTCCCCGTTGTATCCGACAGTGATCCCCAGTTCGTCGCCAAGGCCCCTCGCCTCGCATTCGAAATGCGGTTGATTGGTGCTGGCGGCGACCCACCACAATGATGACCTGCGTTTCGGAAGATCTGCAGGTCCTGGAGATGAGTCTGTGAGCCATGGGAAAGCATGATCAACTGCCTTTTAGCGGCGTGAAAGTCATCGACTTTGGCCAGTACATCGCCGGCCCGGCCGTGGCGATGATCCTGGCGGATCTCGGCGCCACCGTCATTCACATCGATCCCCCTGCTGGGCCGCTTTGGGACAGCCCGGCCAATGCCGTACTGAACCGCAACAAGTATTGCTTGCAGCTTGACCTGAAGTCCGCGCAGGGGCTCGAGGCGGCCATGGCATTCATCGCGCGTGCCGATATCGTGATCGAGAACTTCCGGCCGGGCGTCATGACCCGGTTGGGTCTGGACTTCGCCGAGCTGCGTCGTCAAAGGCCCGAGCTCATTACGCTGTCCATCCCTGGCTTCGCCAGCAACGACCAGTTGCGTCGTCACTGGCGCGCCCTCGAGCCGATTATTGCGTCGGCCTCCGGGGTATTCACCGATATGGGTCAGAACCGCGTACTGATGGGAATAAACCCGAGCTTTTCGCCGCTGCCGCTAGCCTCGTCCTACGGCACCATGCTGGCTGTCTCCGCGGTGGCACTCGCTCTGCAAGCGCGGGAGCGCACGGGAGTGGGTGATCAAATCGAGGTGCCTCTGGCTGCGGCGGTGATGGAGGGGCTGTCTTACAACTCGATCAAGATCGACGGTTATCCCGAACGCTACAAGACCTTGCGCGAAAAGGAAATTGAGCGGCGGCGGTCGGAAAATCTTCCGATGAACCTCAGCTACGAAGAACTGCAAGAATATCTCGACCCCTTTTACCGCACCTACGAGTGCGCGGACGGTCGCAAGTTCTACGCGGTATGCCCGTCACACCGCTCGCACGCCAGGCGTTGCCTTCAGGCGATGGGGTTGTACGAGGAAATGCTATCTGCCGGGCTGCCGACAGTGAGCGACCCCTACCTTCCTATCTCTCAGTGGGAGGGGGACGCCTCACTCGGTGTCTACCCGTTGCCTGACCATTGGGCCCGGCGCATTTCGGCACGCATGAAGGAGGTGTTCCTGACCAAGACAGCGACCGAGTGGGAAAAAATTTTCGGCGAAGGCCGGTTTCCCGGTGCGCCCCACCGATCGACTCAAGAATGGTTGCATGACGAGCACGCCAACGCCGCGGGTCTGGTGGTCGATGTCGACGACCACCAGTACGGCAACATGAAACAGCCCGGCGCGATCGCCTGGCTGGAAGACAGTGCCGACTTGATGCTCTCGCCCGATTCACGCCGCACGGTGAGTCTCAAAGAAGCCCTGGCCATCCTGGATAAGTGCGCGCCCACGGCACTGCCGCCCCCATCTGAACAGCATGTTGGCGGCTGGCTTGACGGTGTGCGTGTCCTCGATCTGACCAATGTCATCGCGGGTCCGCATTCGACCTCCTACCTCGGCCGGTTCGGCGCCGAGGTTATCAAGCTCGACCCCGTAACGCCCAACTATGATCCCTGGAACACAGTGGTCTTTGGCATGTCTTCGGGCCGCGGCAAGCAAAGTGTCCTGGTCGACCTGAACCACCCTGACGGACGCGAGGTGTTTAACCAATTGGTTCGTTCGGTTGATGTGATCGTGATGAATGCACCGGATCGTCAACTGGCACCTTTGGGTCTTGACGAAGCCAGTCTCCAGGCCGTCAACCCTGGCGTGATCTTCTGTCAACTGGATTGCTTTGGGGGACCGCGTCGCGGCCCGCGGACCGATTATCTCGGTTACGACGACTTGATCCAGGCCAGCACCGGCATCATGCTGCGCTTCGGCGGCGGCATGGCAACGCCAGAGGAACACGCTCACGTCGGAACCATTGACGTGAATTGCGGGTTCGCTGCAGCGCTCGGCGTTGCCGCCGCGTTATATCGCAAAGCCAGAACCGGCCAGATCAGCCGCGCCCGGACCTCCCTGGCATCGCTCGGCAACCTGGTGCAGATTCCCTTCTGCTACGACTACCCACGGCGGGGCCCCGTTCGATGAGCCTTCCGGCCGTAGCGCCCAGGGCTTTGGCAACCTGTCACGCTTCTTTCGGGCCGCGGATGACTGGTTGTATGTGGACGCCAGCGAAAAGGAACTGGACAAGCTAAACGCCGTAGAGGGGCTGACGGGCATCCGCGACGCGGCAGATCCCGCAGCGTTTCTCAGTTCCGCGTTCGCCACGGCCTCCGCCGAAACCTGGCAGACGCGGTTGCAAGCGGCCAATGTGGCGGCAGCCATTCCGGACAATATCGACAACTTGCGCCAACGCTACAGCCGCCCTGCAGACAATCGTCCGGGTATCGATAACGCCAGCTATTCATTCAGTGTGTATGCCGAGCATCCGAGTGGACGACGCGTCATCCAACTCGATCCTTTTGCGATTCGCCCTCACGTTGCTCCGATCCGCGCACTGGCGCCAGCAGAAAAGTTTGGTGCCTCGACCCGAGGGGTTCTGCGCAAGATGGGCTACAGCGATACCCAGATTGCGACGTTGATTGCGCGAGGGGCGGTCGGCGAAAGCTGGTGCGAAGAGTACTTGCCCAGCTGAACACGTCACCGTTGCGGGCAAGCCGGAACAAATCGCAACCGCTCCGCTGATGGGTGGGCGCGGCCGATAGCAGCAAGCACCCTGGAAGAAAAAAGGCTGTAGCGAAGGGGTGTTCGAATATTTATAAGATTGGAGACGAAGATGCACGTACGACACCGCAAGCTCCCGGGTACCGAAAACACCCGGCGAGGCGCAGAAATCGTTATCGAGAACCTCAATCGAGCTACGCAGCACATGGCGCGAAAACGCCCATGGCGAGGCACGGGGAAGGAGGTACCCTGCGCGCCTCCCTGTCGCCGCAGCCGATCTGCAGACACAGCACTACCGCCTGCGCTGCCAGGTGCCTTCCGCACCGAAAGACATTGAGGGTAACGATCATGCAAGACCAGGGCAACACATTTGTGAGCTTCCGCAATGTTCGGAAGACATACGACGGAGAAACACTCGTCGTCAAAGACCTGAATCTCGACATCCAGAAGGGGGAGTTTCTCACTTTGCTTGGTCCGTCCGGCTCGGGAAAGACCACCTGTCTCATGATGCTCGCCGGGTTTGAATACCCAACCGATGGAGAAATCTGGCTGGATGGTCAGTTACTTAATCGTATTCCGCCGCATAAACGCGACATTGGAATGGTATTTCAGAACTATGCACTCTTTCCACACCTGACCGTCGGACAGAACCTCGAGTATCCCCTCAAGGTTCGCAAGATGCCGGCAGACGAGCGGGCCGCGCGCGTCAAGCGGGCGCTCGAGATGGTCCACATGGAAAAGCTGGGTAAGCGAATGCCAGGTCAGCTCTCAGGCGGTCAGCAACAGCGAGTGGCGCTTGCGCGTGCGTTGGTGTTCAACCCAAAGCTTGTGCTGATGGACGAACCGCTTGGCGCGCTGGACAAACAGCTGCGCGAGCACATGCAGATAGAGCTCAAGGCATTGCACGAATCTCTTGGCCTGACCTTTGTGTACGTTACACACGATCAAGGTGAGGCGCTCACGATGTCTGATCGAGTAGCGGTCTTTGATCAGGGGGTGATCCAACAGCTCGACCGGGTCGACTCGCTCTACGAATCGCCGAGGAATCTGTTTGTAGCCAACTTCATTGGTGACAGTAACCGGGTGGAAGGCACCGTCGTAAGCCGGGATGGTAATTATTGCGAGTTGCGCATTGCAGACGGTACGACCGTACGTGCGCTGAATGTTGCCGGGCTCAATGTGGGTAGCCACGCCACAGGGGTGATCCGTCCCGAGCGGCTCTCGATTGGACGGCAATCCGAACAGCAGCGCAATGTCATCAACAGCGAAACGCTTGGGATGATCTACTTCGGCGATCACGTCCGGCTACGCTGCCGCTGCCCCGGAGAAACAGAGTGTTTCGTGAAGGTTCCGCTCGGGCAGGACGGGGCGGCCCATGTCCAACCGGGAAATCGAATCGCGTTGTCGTTTCATGAAGATCATCTGAGAGTCTTTAATTGACCACGCGTAGCGAAATCACCTTGTGCCAAGGAGAACGAAATGAGGTTCTTTAGAAATACGGTCGGCGTGGCTGCCATGATGTGTTGTTCCGCTTTCGCATTGGCCGATGGCCTTACGACGGTCAATTACGGTGGCGCCGTGGGGAACGCCGAGAAGGCTGCCTGGGTTGAACCGTTCTCGAAAGCGAGCGGTATTCCGACGAATGCGATTGAGTACACGGGCGAAATGGCCAAAGTCAAAGCGATGGTCGACGCCAAAGATGTCACGTGGGATGTCGTTGAAGTCGAGTCGGCAGACATCGGACGCGGCTGTCAGGACGGACTTTTCGAGAAGCTCGACTGGTCGAAGATCGCGAAAAAGGGTGATCTGGTGCCTGGATCGGTGACTCCCTGCGCTGCCGGCACATTCGTGTGGTCGACCGTGCTGGCATACAACCCGACGCTGACGAAGGGCACGCCACAGGGCTGGAAGGATTTTTGGGACGTCAAGAAATTTCCTGGCAAACGTGGCATGAAGAAGGAGGCGCGTTATAACCTCGAGTTCGCACTGATGGCAGATGGCGTTCCGGCAAAAGACGTGTACACCGTGCTGGGCACGGAGGCTGGCGTCAATCGGGCGTTCAAGAAGATGGACGAGCTCAAGCCATACATTCAGTGGTGGGAGGCTGGCGCACAGCCGCCGCAGTTCCTGGTCGCCGGTGACGTTTCGATGTCCACCGCGTATAACGGCCGCATCGACGCCGCAATGCGGGCAGGGAACAAGAACCTGGGTATCTCGTGGGACCAAAGCATCTATGAGCTGGACTTTTTCGTGATTCCGAAGGGCTCGAAAAATAAGGATGCAGCCGAGAAGTACATTGCCTACGTGCTCGAACCTCAGGCTCAAGCTGCGTTCGCGCGGCACATTCCGTACGGGCCAACCAACAAGAACGCTTTAAAGTTGCTCGATGCAGCCACTCTTGAAAACCTGCCTAACTCGCCGAAGAACGGCAAAACCGCTATCCCCAACGACGTAGAGTTCTGGACCGACCACGGTGATGCGCTAGAACAGCGTTTCACCGCGTGGGCAGCGAAATAACGCGAATCGCGTACCCATCGCTCGAACGCATGGGTACGCGAAGGAGAGAGACATGAGCGCGGTAACTACTCAGCAGCAGGATTGGCATTTGCGTGAGCTCAAGCGATCGCTTAGGAACGTGAATTTACGTAAGCAAATGGCGGCGCTGGCGCTGGTCGCTCCTCTTGCTATTTTCATTTTTCTGGTATTCGTGATGCCCGTTGCATCCATGATTTCGCGGTCGATTCAGAGTCCGGAAGTCGTTGACGCGTTGCCAGACACGACGGCGGCGCTGCGAAACTGGGATCGGAAATCGGCAGTTCCGGATGACGCTTTTCGCGGGCTGATGCTGGATATCGAGCGCAACGGCGGGAACAACAGTTCGGGTACCGCTGCCGGTCGACTGAACGGGCAGAAGGCGGGTTTCCGTTCGCTGTTTTACAAGACTTCGAGCGCACTGCCGTTCGGCGACGATGATTCAGCGCTGCCTGCGCACGAGGTGCGACAAAAGCTGATCGAAATCGACAGGCGTTGGGAAGATCCCGGTTACTGGCAGGTAATCGCTAAAGATTCATCCCGATACACAAGCCAGTATCTCCTCGCGACGATGGACTACCGTCGCAATTCTGCCGGTGACATCGTTCCGGTTGATCCAGGCGCCTCGGCATATCGGGAGGTATTCAAGCGAACGTTCGTGATTAGCGGCCTGGTAACGCTCGCCGCGCTGCTCCTCGGCTACCCCCTGGCATACTGGATCTCCAGTCTGCCGGCGGGTAAGGCAAATCTGCTGATGATCCTGGTGCTCCTTCCCTTCTGGACTTCGATCCTCGTGCGGATCTCCGCCTGGATTGTCATCCTTCAAGGATCGGGCCTCGTCAACAAGGCGTTGCTGTCGCTGGACCTGATATCGTCTCCATTGACACTGCTGTTCAACCGGACGGGGGTGCTGATCTCGATGACTCATATCCTCCTGCCGTTCATGATTCTGCCGCTGTACAGCGTCATGAAATCGGTGCCAGCCAGCTATACGAAGGCAGCGATCTCGCTGGGTAGTCACCCGTTCGGCGCGTTCTGGAAGGTCTACTTTCCGCAAACGCTGCCAGGAGTCGGCGCCGGCGGACTGCTGGTATTCATCACGGCTTTGGGCTACTACATTACTCCGGCATTGCTGGGCGGAGCCGGCGACCAGATGGTGAGCTACTACATTGCCTATTTCACGAATGTGGCCTTGAACTGGGGGATGGCGTGCGCACTGGGAGCGGTTCTGCTTCTCGTGACGTTGATACTCTTCGGTGTTTATCGAAAGATCGTCGGCAACGAACTGAAGGTAGGTTAGGACCATGAAAACGACCGTATTGCGTTTTGCACCTTATACATCGGCTCCCGAGATCGCGTGGCACTACGTTTTGCGATCGACCAATGTCATGATCCTGCTTTTTCTGGTCTTGCCGATACTGGTGATCATCCCGCTTTCTTTCACGGACAATACATTCCTGATCTATCCGATACACAAGTTCTCGTTCAAGTGGTACCACAATCTGTTTACGTCGATTGACTGGCTTCGTGCCGGAAAAAACAGCTTCATCGTAACCCCGCTTGCCACGATCCTGGCCACTGTCCTCGGGACGTTGGCCGCGTTGGGCCTCAACAAGGCGACGTTCAAAGGCAAGGGCGCGCTGATCGGCATTTTGATCTCGCCGATGATCGTGCCGGTGATCGTCACTGCCGTCGGGATGTATCTGTTCTTTGCGAAGTGGGGGTTAGCCGGGTCGTACCTTGGTCTGATTTTGGGTCATACCGCTATCGCTGCTCCATTCGTGGTGGTCACTGTCAACGCCACCCTTGCCGGGTTCAACCAGAATTACGTGCGCGCGAGCCTGAGCCTCGGTGCGTCGCCCGTCACGACGTTCTTCTCCGTCACCCTGCCCATCATTGCGCCGGGCGTTATTTCTGGAGCCCTGTTTGCATTCGCCACGTCGCTCGATGATGTCGTCATCACGATGTTCATCGCGGGTCCGACACAAGGTACATTGCCGTTGCAGATGTTCATCGGCCTCCGGGAAAACATTACGCCGACGATTGCTGCCCTTGCGACAATTCTGATTGTATTTTCCAGCCTGCTTCTGGTGACGATGGAGTGGCTGAGGTCCAGAAGCGCGGCGCGACAGATAGCGACGTGACATTGCTTGCCGCGGCACCTGTCGCATTATTCCCGTGGAAGCCGTCGGGCATGGCGTAGTGGTACATCCTTGAATGGTTTATGTTGTCCGGATGTATCACTTCGCCATGCCTGATCGCCTGCGTTTACCGTCAAAGAGGTCAAGCATGGCTTTTTCAGCCCTTTATCTGCAGCAGAATGACAATGGTTTTTCGGCCGGGGTTACCCGCCTCGATGACCGAACCCTCGACGAGCATCCCCTCGCAGCCGGCGAAGTGCTCGTTCGTATCGCGCACTCGACGCTTAACTACAAGGACGCGCTAGCGGTCACGAACCGCGGTCCGGTCGTACGCGCCTGGCCAATGGTCGCGGGTATCGATGGCGCCGGCGAGGTGGTGACATCGACCGATTCTCGCTGGAAAGCGGGAGATATTGTCCTCGTCAACGGATGGGGCCTCGGCGAAACACACTGGGGGTGCCTCGCAGAGAAAGCCCGCCTGAAGGCCGACTGGCTGATTGCGGTACCGCAGGGACTATCAACGGCCGAAAGCATGGCAATCGGGACGGCCGGTTACACGGCGATGCTATCCTGCCTTGCGCTGGAACAGGCCGGTGTCAAGCCGGCCGACGGTGAAGTCCTCGTGACCGGCGCGAGCGGCGGTGTGGGCAGCGTGGCAATCTCGCTATTGAGCAGTTGGGGATTTACGGTCGTGGCATCGACGGGCAAGCCGGAGCAGGCGCATTTTCTGAAGCGTATCGGCGCCGCCGATGTGGTCGATCGGGACTCGCTGTCGGCAGCCGGCAAGCCGTTGCAGAAAGAGCGCTGGGCGGCGGTTGTGGATTCTGTCGGCTCGCATACGCTTGCCAACGCATGCGCACAGACGAAATATGGCGGCGCCGTAACGGCATGCGGTCTCGCGCAAGGCATGGAGTTCCCGGCGAACGTTGCGCCTTTCATTCTGCGCGGTATAAAACTGTTGGGCATCGACTCGGTTATGTGTCCGATCGCTCATCGTCAGATAGCGTGGAATCGGCTCGCTGCGGATCTGGATCGAGCAAAGCTCGCCGAACTCACGCACCGGATAGCGTTGCACGACGTGCCGGAGGCAGCCGTGCAAATGATGGATGGAAAGCTGAGCGGTCGCACGGTTGTCGACATTTGCCGTAGCGCATGATGTCGGGCGCTTCAGATCGGCTTTGAAGGTCTGCGACTTCAGGACCGGTGGTGTGCTCTCCCGTGCCGGGATGTGGCAGCACGGGAGCTATAGCGGGTTTTGCAGTGGAAAGACTACCTCGCCGTCGGCATCGCGAATTCGGCACCTTGCTCGATACTCTCCGGCCAGCGTTGCATGATTGACTTCTGACGCGTATAGAACCGGACGCCTTCTTCTCCATACGCGTGCGTGTCACCGAACAAGCTACGCTTCCAGCCGCCAAATCCGTGCCACGCCATCGGTACCGGAATCGGTACGTTGATGCCAACCATTCCAACCTCAATTCTCCGGCCAAACTCGCGCGCGATGTGTCCGTCGCGAGTGTAACAGGCGACGCCATTGCCGAATTCGTGCGCGTTGACCAGGTCGACGGCCTCTGTAAAGTCCTTCGCACGGACGCAGGACAGCACCGGTCCGAAGATTTCCTCTTGATAGATTCGCATCTCCGGCGTGACGTGGTCGAACAACGTGGCACCGGTAAAAAAGCCTTCCTCGTGCCCCGGAACTTTGAGGCCGCGTCCATCGACAACCAGCGACGCGCCTTCTTCGACGCCAATCGCGATGTAGTTTTCAATGCGTTCCAGCGCCTGACGTGTGACGATCGGCCCCATCTCGGCGTCGGGCTCCGTGCCGTTCTTTACTATTACGGAGCGTGCTCGATCAGCGAGCCGCGGAATCAGCTTGTCCGCAACGTCGCCTACGAGGACTGCGACCGAGATCGCCATGCACCGTTCCCCCGCGGAGCCGTAGCCTGCGCCGACCAAAGCGTCGACGGCTTGATCAATGTCGGCGTCGGGCATCACAACCATGTGATTCTTCGCTCCGCCAAGCGCCTGGATCCGTTTTCCGTGCTTTGCCCCCGTCTCGTAGATGTAGTTGGCAATCGGCGTCGAACCGACGAAACTGATCGCTTTTACGTCAGGATGTTCGAGCAGAGCATCCACGACTATCTTGTCCCCTTGCACGACGTTGAACACTCCGTCAGGCAACCCGGCTTCCTGCAGCAAGCGGGCCATGTAGAGCGACGCTGAGGGATCACGCTCGCTGGGCTTCAGAATGAACGCATTGCCTGCGGCAATCGCGATCGGAAACATCCAGCAAGGAACCATGCACGGAAAGTTGAAAGGCGTGATTCCCGCGACAACGCCGAGCGGTTGCCGGGTCGTCCAGTTGTCGATGTCGGTCGACACCTGTTCCGTATGGTCACCCTTCAGCAATTGCGGAATGCCGCAGGCAAACTCGATCACATCGATGCCCCGTGCCACTTCGCCTTGCGCATCGCTGAACACTTTTCCGTGCTCGGCGGTCATGATCGCTGCCAGTTCGTCCTTGTGCTGGTTCATCAGTTCGAGAAAGCGGCGCATGACGCGCGCGCGACGGATGGGTGGCGTATTACTCCATCCCTGGAACGCCTGTTTCCCCGACGCTACGGCGGCACTTACGTCGGACGCGTCGCCGAGGTGCAGCATGCGTGCCGGAGAACCGGTCGCGGGGTTGAATATCGGCTGCTTTCGAGTGCCTGAGCCAGGCACGCGGCGACCGTTGATGAAGTGAACCACGTCTGCGTCGTCGTTGAAGGGCTGCATTTCATACTCCTTGCTGGGATTGGAACAGGTTCTAAGTGCCACAAAAACGGGCGATGGGAATAGGGTTTTGCCTCCCGATGGCAAGAGTTGTTGTTGCATCTGAATGACCGTCACTTCGACAGATCAGATGCGGTTTTTTGAGGGGGAATTCGCTTACCAGAGACCGCGGTAGAGCTCGACCATTTCCGCGACCGAGGGCACGCGTGGGTTATTGCCAGGCGAGCCAGAGGCCAGAGCCTGCTGTGCCATGGTCGGCATTAAGCTGAAGAAGCGCTCGCGGTCGATACCAAATTGTTCGGGCGTCGGCACCTGAAGGTCATCGTTGATCGACCGCAATTCAGCGAGCAACCTGACGTTGGCGGCCTGCGTACTGTCCTGGCTGTCGGCCACGCCCATGGCACGAGCGCAATCAGCGTAGCGTTCTTCCGCCGCCGGGATCGAGAACGCGGTCACGCTGGGCAGCAGCATGGCGTTGGACAGCCCATGGGGAACGTGGAAAAAGGCGCCGATCGGTCGACTCATGCCGTGTACCAGCGCCACGGACGCAGCGGAAAACGCCACACCGGCGAGCGTCGAACCGAGCATCAGGGCTTCGCGGGCGGCTGTATCCTGGCCGGATCGATAGGCTTTACGCAGATTGGGGCCAATCAAGCGCATGGCCGCCAGGGCCTGACTGTCGCTGTACAGGTTGGCTTTCTGGCTGACGTAGGCTTCGATCGCGTGGGTCAGCGCATCAATACCCGTATCGGCGGTGACGCGCGGCGGCAGGCTGAGGGTCAGGTTATAGTCGACCAAGGCTGCCACGGGCATGAAGCCGATGCCCACACAGAGCATTTTTTCGTCGTTCTGCTGGTCAGTGATGATCGTGAAACGGGTCACTTCCGAGCCGGTTCCCGCAGTGGTGGGCACCGCGATAATGGGCAACCCAACTTCGGTAACAATGCGCGGAAATTTATAGTCGCGCATTTCTCCGCCATGCTTGGCAAGAATGCCAATCGCCTTGGCGCTGTCGATCGGACTGCCGCCGCCCAGTGCAATGATACTGTCGTAGTCTCCTGCGCGAGCCTTCTCCACGCCAGCTCGAATCGAGTCAACCGTGGGCTCGGGGACCGTATCAGCGAAAATTTCGGCTGTCATGCCATTGGCGGCGAGATTTTCCTGAATGCGCCCGGCATAGCCCAGCTGCACCATCATCTTGTCGGTGATGATCAGAGGTCGACTGCAGCCGAGAGTCGCCAGAACCGTGGGAACTGTCTCGCTGGCGTTGGCGCCGACCTGGAGGATGCGCGGCAAAATCACATGGTTAGACATATCGAATCCAGTATGAATGTCGGTTAAATATAAAAAGCAATCCGGGATCTAATCATTAATTGAAGTCTTCATCTCGATGCCTTGTCTTTCTGATAATTTAGATAACCAGACATCGATATCTTCGCTATTGGGAGCTTCCACATGACTCATCGTCTCGTCTCCCGGACCCGCAGATTTTCTGCAATGCAGGTCCTCATTGTCGTAGGTAGCCGTCAGCACTGATCAATCGCGTTTCGGCTGCAAGCTGCCGTGGCGGCGCGCTGAGGTGACTGTCGGGTAGAACGAGGAGCGGGTAAAGCAATAAAAAAGCCGATGATGGGTCCGCTTTACTTATGGCTATGGCCGTCGGGGCGAGGTGGAAGGCTATTTTTGCCCGTCCCCGCCGAACTGAGCGATCTGAAGAAGCAGTTACATTAATCTCGTCCACGTCATGTGAGCGGTCGCCGCACGCGAGAGCGACCTTCGGCGGGGACATTTGCGCTGATCCGCCCCGCCGCCCTCGATCGATATGACAAGCAGTTCTTCCCCGCTTCGAACACGATGTCGGTCGCGACGTTCGGCTGGTGCGAACAGGAATGCTTTACTTGCGTATAGGACTTCAACGCCTGATGCCCTCCAGTGGCGCCACACAGACTGAGCGTTCGGCGCTGCAATGGCCGTTGCCAAGCCGAATCTTGAGGCGGGTGCCGCGCCTCACAGCGATCTAGCGCTTCTGTCTGAGCAAGTCGAATTGGCGCTGTTGCCTCAGCGAATTCAGTTCGCGCTGCTGCCTCAGCAAATCCAGGTCGCGCTGTTGTTTCAGTAATTGGAGTTGTTCGTTCTGGAGTTCGATCTGTTGCTTCTGCGCTTCCAATTGCGCTCTATAGGCCCCCATGCTTTGGTCAGCCAGCGCTTCCTGCGGGTAAGTCTGCGCGTAGGCGAGGGAACAGCCAGCCGTCAATGTCGCAGCAACGATAAGTGCTTTCATGATGCCCCTCGCACGGATGCTCCTTTGAAATATCTTAGGCCAGAAAGGCCGGGCATCGGCGGGACCGACGTGGCTGTCGGCGTCGTGCCTGGATCGGTGATTGCGTATGTTGAGCGAGCGGCGTGCGTGGCAACGAGAGGCCGGCATCGCCCCGATCCGGCCGCTGGACCCTTGTACACCTCAATGGCAGCTTCCAATGTTCAACGGTCATCCGCGCCTTCATGCCGGCCGACAACGTACAGCGCCATTCCGGCTGGTAGCACGGCGCCGGCGAATGGCCGTTATCGAGCATGATCGGGGTGGAGACCGGCCTCGACCCGGTCAGCTCCGGGCGTTCGCTCTTCGTGACAGCTAACGCCTACCACAACCGAAACCTGGCGGTAGGTGACCTATGATTGAGCCATCGAGGTGCGGCACTTGCACTCCCTAATCCGAAGGAGCGAGAACCGTGATCAAGGAGGCGACCAGATCCCGCGTTCATCAGGTCACAGAAATCATCGGGCGCGAGCCCCATTCTTTTGGTGGAGCGAGAACAAAATGGGGCCCGCTTCAGGGTCTCTCCCCTGCACGGGCCAAGACCCTGGTCTGCGTATTAACCATGCTCATCTTTGGCTTGGACTACTACTCGCCAGGCGACATCAATCCTGCGGTTTTCTATGTATGTGTAATTGTGGCCCTGGCCTGGACTCGGTCCGCTCGATGGTTGTGGGGCGGTACTGCGGTCACGGCGGTGCTGACGGTGGTCGGTTTTTCTGCGGGAAACACACCGGTAGGGCACCCAAATTTCGACTGGATTGACTGGACTAACCGCTGTATCACCGTCAGCGTGCTAATAGTGACCGCAGGCTTTGTTCACATTGGAGTCGGCCTGAGCAAGAAATTGGAAGCGCGTGAAGCGCTGCTCGCGGAAGTCGCCGCCCGCGAGCGTGCCGAGGCAGCGCTTAGGGACGTGCAGGCGGACTTTGCACATGCCGCGCGCGTCTCGACGCTGGGCGAACTGACCGCCTCAATCGCCCACGAGCTGAAGCAGCCGCTCGCCGCTATCAGCACGAATAACGAAGCTGGTCGAAACTGGATAGACCGGCAAGTGCCCAACATAGAGGAGGCGCTCGAAGCGAGCGCGCGCATCGCAGCCGACGTGCGGCGTTGTGCGGACATCATTGTCCGCATTCGCGAGATGGCGGTCCGGCGAGTGCCCGAGCACAAGCTGGTGTCGCTTGACGAGCTCATCGATGAAGCCCTCGTGTTTCTACGACCTGAAGTCCAGTCACGCGGCGTCACGGTATCGCACCAGTTCGCTTTGGGAGGGTTGAAGGTGCTCGCTGACCGCATTCAGCTCCAACAAGTAATCGTCAACCTCCTCGTCAACGCCATGCAGGCGATGGAGCAAGCGGGAAGCCCGGAGCGCAAGATCACCATCAGGACCACCGTGCGGGATGCCTCCATCGTGTGCTGCGCTATCGAGGACAGCGGGCCCGGCATCGCCCCCGAGCACGTCGACCGCCTCTTCGAGAGCTTCTTCACGACCAAGGAAAACGGCATGGGCTTAGGCTTGCCCATTTGCCGCTCGATCCTCGAATCCCACTACGGGCGCATCGCGGCGGACAACGCGTCCGCCCATGGCGGTGCTCGCTTCTACTTCACGATTCCGGCGGCCACCGCCATCGGCTAAGCGGCCGACGCGGCTTCGGTTCGCGTCGCCCCGATGGAGTACTTCTGTGCGCGCGGCGGTAACTCATCGCGGCGCAGTGTCGCCGTTATCCCGAGCCGACTGCTAGAGTCGCCCCATCGGGAGCTTGTGGAATCGATCGATCAACCGGGCGCTGAGATGTCTCCTGCTCCCGGAAACGAAGAGGTCGCAGATAGGCTCGACGTACGCGGGCCGTTTGGGCGTGCTTCGGTGCTTCGGCGCTGGCAGTTGCGCTCTTTCCGCGCTCGGACAGAGCGCATCGGTACCGCATCCACCCTCGTGATGTCCATGCGATTGATCGATTGATCAACGGACCCAGGTAGGCCGCTTCCTAGGTGGAGCGGCCGTTTGAGTGTCCATTTGTTGGTGCGGGCGAACGGCCGGAGATGGCCGACTATCGCCTCATGCGCCCAGCGTTTGCCGCTCCGCAAGTGGCGCTCGACTTTCTCACGCACGGTCGCTGGCGAAAGGTTGGTCTCAGGTAGTTCCGCGGCACGCACGACCCTCACGAGTAACCGGCAGCAGGCCGCTGCCGGTTTCAACTACGCTCTCATCCGTCAATTTGCTGAATGCCGGCCAGTCGCCACGCCTGGTTGCCACGTGCGTCGCTGACCATGTTCCAGACTTCCTGGAACGGCTGGGCAGTCGGCGCATCGTCTTCCCGCATTTGACCGTAAAAGCGAACGCTAACCAGCGTTTCATCCGCATTGCGTTCTGTGCCAAGCACTTCCGCGTCAAGTTGCGTGACTTCCGTATGACTCACCTGGCGACCCCGAGCTTCGAGGTCCCGCTTGATTTGCGCGAACATCTCCGGCGTCGTCAATTCGAACAGGTCACCCTGCTCGTTCCGGTCCCATGCGCCTTGAAGGCGCATGAACAAGGTCTTTGCCGATACAAGAAACGCCGCCTGATCTTGCTCGAGTGGTAGTCCCGTTGTCCTCTCCGTGTCCGCTGCTCCCGTCGAACCCATCGCCGCGTTCGGCCTGCCCCGCAAGTTCGCTTCAGGCCGCGCTTGCGGGATCTGATTCAGAAACCGTGAGCCGTTCGTTTGCTGGCGGTTCACGGGACCGTGTCCATAGGCAAGATCCGGACGACGCCGGTTGGCGATAAAGCGGAATAGCATCACGCCGGCGAAAATCACCGCCCCGATCAGCAACGCATTCGACAGCATCTGCGCCAGCCCTTCGCCCAGGCCAAACGACGACAGTAATGCTGCAATCCCAAGGCCCGCAGCGAGACCAGCCAGCGGGCCCATCCAGCGGTTACCCGCTGCCGCAGCAGGCGCCTGCGCGGCCTGTTGTGCCGGCTGTGCCTGTTGGCTTCGCTGCGCTTGTCCAGACGGCGACGCCGTCTGCGACTGCCGCCCGATGCTTTGACTCCCGCCTACGCGCTTCGCCTCGGCGTCGTTCGACGCCACGGCGCCCAGCGCCAGCAGTCCCGCCAGACCGAGCGCGGCCGTCCCGCGCGTGACTGCACCGGCAGCACGTCGTAATTTGTTGATGATTTGCGTGTACATAAAAACCTCTTTCGATGAGTCGCGAAACTGCCCGCAACGCGCTCCATTTGCGCGCGCAAATACATTACGAACAGTAATATTTTTAGCTACGCAAGCTCGCCGCTGGTTGTGCCTTCGATCCATCAAAAGCGGCGTGAAAACCGTTGCCGTGGATGTAGTGCTCCAGTTGCCGGATGGTGTGTTCCTGCTCGGAAATCAGGTTCTTGATCAGGTCGCCGATCGACACCATTCCTGTCACCTGCCCTGCGCTGATCACAGGCAGATGGCGAATCTGATGTTCTGTCATGATCGCCATGCACTCGTCCGTCGTCTGCTCCGGACTGACATAACGCACCGCCGTCGACATGATGTCGCGCACAGGCGTATTCGTTGACGAGCGTTCCATCAGAACGATCTTCCGGGCGTAATCGCGCTCCGTCACGATGCCGGCTATGCGCCCGTCGTGCGCGGCGATGAGCGCTCCAACCTCCCTGTGAGCCATGATCGATATCGCGTCGTAAACCGAAGCGGATGCCTCGATCGACCACACTGTCCGGGAAGCTTTCGCACGCAGCAATTCTGCAACCGATGCCATATGTCACCTCTGTCAACTGTCATGAAACGCCCGCCGACGCTTCGGGGCGAGGTTTCAATCTAACTGAGCTCATGCCAACATAAAATTCGTATTTTTATTGTTGATACTTCGAGAAAAACGTATCTTTCCGTAATCGGTGGAGGGTTCGTGAATTTCAAGCATCTCTATTACTTCTGGGTCGCGGCTCGCGCGGGCGGCATCGTGCGCGCGGGCGAGCAGTTGCACATCACGCCGCAAACGCTCAGTGGCCAGATCAAGCTTCTCGAAGAGGCGCTGGATAAGAAGCTGTTCAGGAAAACCGGCCGCACGCTCGAACTGACCGATGCCGGGCGCCTCGCGCTCGATTACGCCGACGAGATATTTTCGTTAGGTTCGGAACTCGAAAGCGCTGTGCGGCGCGAAAGCGAAGCCGGTGCGCAAACGCGGTTTCGCGTCGGGATCGCGGATTCGGTCCCCAAGGCGATTGCGTACCGGCTGCTGGAACCCGCGCTGAGCGCGTCGGCGTCGCTGCGCATGATCTGTCACGAAGGCAAACTGCACGCGCTGCTCGCGCAACTGGCCGTGCACCGCCTCGATCTGATCATCGCGGACGCCCCCATTCCCGTCGACGTCAACATCAAGGCGTTCAATCACCGCCTCGGACGTTCGACGCTAAGCTGCTTCGGAACCCAGGCGTTGATTCAAGGCAGCAAAAAACGCTTCCCGATGTCGCTCGACAAGCTGCCTGTGCTACTGCCCGGCACGGAATCCGCCGTGCGGCGCAAGCTGGATCACTGGCTCGCCTCGCACGCCATTTCGCCGCGCATCGTCGGCGAGTTCGACGACGGAGCGATGACCATGGCATTCGGCCGCGAAGGCCGCGGCCTGCTGTTCGCGCCAACCGTGCTCGAAAGCCAGTTGCAGACAGAGCACAACCTGACGATAGTCGGGCAGATCAATTCGATCGTCGAGGAATTTTTTGCAATCTCTATCGAGCGCCACGTCAGCCACCCGGCTGTGGCGATGATCATGGACGCGGCGCGTAGCGAACTGTTCAACGTTTAGCGGGGCCGTTTCCGATGTGAACGCGACGTTCGAATGTCCTCGTGAGAGCACGTGCCGGTGGGTGGCGATGGCCGCACCCGGCCGGATGGCCACGCACTCGCATGAGCACCACGAATTGAGCAGCGGCGATAAATGAACAGGCTCCAGCAAAACGGTGGCGTTGGTATCAGGCGGAATGCCAGCAGGCGGAACCCGACTAAGGCGCCGGCGTCGTCCGCGATACAGCTGCGCTGACGATGATCGCAATGCGATAGTTCCATTGGGCCGATCGCGCCTTGCGAGCCGAGAAATGGAACCGTGCAAAGGTCGCCAAGCGACCCTTTTATGTCATTCGACAACAGCTCTTGCCACCGTCTCTTCCTGAAGTACTGCGGTCGTTCGTTCACTACTTTACCAACGGATGTTGGCGGAAAGCCGGCAGTACGCTGTTTCGCGGGTATTGACTGCAGTCGCACAATCGATCTCGCCTTTATCGCGGCGACGTCCCGGCAATTCGTCGCCGCGTTCGCCGGTTGCAACCGACTGAGGGGCCCGATATGGCAATGCCAGGAAGCGAATTACCCGGCGGCCGCCAAGCTTCGGTAATAGGTAGCGCCCAGCGGTGCGTTGCTATCCGAGCCTTCCAGAACGAATCGAGCGGCATTGTCTTAGGGGCAGTCCGCTAGGCCTTGTCGCGCCTAGAGGCCGCTACCCCGGTAAACGGCATCAAAATCACGGGGACCCCGAGTCGCAATGCGCGCCTGCTGCCTGCGGATGATCGAACGCGCCGCGCGGGCCAGCGCGAGATCGAGTGCGCCGCGCCAGTCTCTTGCGATCGAGGTCACGACGACAGGCGTCGCATCGGGCGTCTGCACCTGCACCTGGCAGCGTTTGTCGAGTCCGCCGCGCGGGCCGTTGATGTCCGACATGCTGACGGTCGCCTTCGAAATCAGCCAGTCCATGCGGCGAAAAACGAACCGGATGCGTTGGCGCGCGAAGCTGCGCAGACGGACGGCTTCACGGTCGCGGGACTTGAACAGGACTTGCATGAGACACCTCCTTCGTGGGTACGGCTCAAGAGTACGGTGAGAAGGCGTCGAGGAAAAAGCAGAAATAACGGAAATGCAGCTTCGGAAAAACCGAACCTTCTTTTTCGTGATCACGAACGCGCTCACGCATGCGCCGCACTCAACACCTTTTGCGTCGAAGGATGATGCCGCCCGCGCCGCGACACGATTGCGTGTATTTCCTCCTTCACTTCCGGCGAGCGGCCGAGCCAGCGCAAGCCGTGATGCATGGGATCGTTGCGCTCGGCGCCTAACGCCGCGAGCGCAAACACGCCCATGCCGCGCGACGCGAGGCATTGCGGAAAATGATCGACATGCGTTTTTTGCACCACGGCGGCCGGCCCGTACCAGTCGATCGGCGAAGCGATCAGGCGCTCGCTGGATAGACGCAGATTCGAGTTGTGCGGCGCGGGCTGGCTGGACAGCACGAGCAGGGCACCGCGGGGAACCCGGTCCGCTTACGCGCCGGCACCCGTCTCATCGAAGAATGAGGTTTTGTCCGTCCCGTTCGCTTTGGCGCGATACATCGCGCTATCGGCCTGGCGCATCAGGGCGTGTACATCAAGACGTTCGTCCGCGCTATTGGTACCGAGCATGCGCACGCCAATGCTGGCCGATACGGCGACGGATGACCGCCGATCTCTCGAAGCCCATGAAGGATGTCGTGAATACCGTCGGCAATCGCGCGCGCGCCGACCTTGCCATGCACATGGCGGGCGAGCACCGCGAACTCGTCGCCTCCCAGGCGGGCAACCGTATCGCCGCGGCGAATGCGTGTCTGCAGACCGTTGGCGAAGCACTGCAACAGTTCATCACCCACCGCATGCCCATAAGCGTCATTGACGTACTTGAAGCCGTCGAGATCGATGAACAGCAAGACAGACTGTCCTTTATCGTCGTCTCGCGCCGCAGTCGCTTTAGCGATCGCCTGCTCGAGGCGAGTGCGGTTGCTGAGTCCTGTCAGAGGGTCCGTCGCAGCCTGCCGTTCGAGCCGATGCACGAGGGCCATCAAGTACACGGAAGTCGCCGCGATGCTGAGCATGATGCCCAATCCCACCGCGAGGTTTTCTCTCCACCACGGCTCGACGTGCATCAAAATCACGACGCCTGCAAGCGCAACTGCACATGAAAGTAGCAACGGCCGCTTGCCGTGGCGGCAACCGGCACCCACAAGGAACCAGAACACGACCCAGAGCAAGGGCAGCGCCACGCGCCCGCCGAGCGCCAAGGCAGTCATGACAAGCGCCTGGTCTGCAATGGTGGTGACCGTCAATCGAAGGCGCGGCCGAACTGTCGCGGCGGTCGCGGCTACGTATGTCGCCACGCCGAATACAACGTATGCGAAAACCACGCCCAGAGTGTCATACGCGGCGGCCGTGCGTTGGAGCGCGGCGACGGCGATATAGCCGATCAACACGACCGTGCCCAGGCATATCCGGAGGAGCGCCTGCTCCTTCTCAGGTTGTCCGCGAAAGACACCTAGAAACGTTTGCTCATGCCAACGCTGCGCGCCCGGCCGCTCCATGCCGTGTACCCCGTCAATATTGTCTTTTGCAGAGCGGGCATTCTATCGCTTTTGCCGGCGACCAATGCTTCTTGCCGCTCTCTCCGTCTACTCACAGGCCCGGCTTAATGCAGTAGCAAGGCGGCTCAATGAACGCCCTCGGAAAACACTAAACTTCGACGCACCAGCTGAGCGATTTCATCAAACTGTTGCATCGACCGGTTGAATCCGCAAGCCAGAACGGCCGAAAGATCGATGAAAGCAAGAGGGCGACTTTCCGGCGAAGACGCTTTGAAGGGGGCAAACTAGGATGCTTTCCGGCAACGCCTCGCTCGGCGACACCACGCCTCGCAGACGAGGCCGCAACCGGTTCTGCCCCCCGCAACTGAGGAGTTCCACGATGCCAGCTCATTCGCTCAACTTAAACGATCGTGTCGCCTTGGTGACCGGCGGCTCGCGCGGAATCGGACGCGCCATTTCGATCGCGCTTGCCTCAGCCGGCGCAGCAGTCGCCGTCAACTATCGGCAACGCGAGAACGACGCGGCCGACGTCGTCGCGGAAATCGAACGCGCCGGAGGCCGCGCGATAGCGGTATGCGCCGACGTATCGGTCGGAGACGACGTCGAAGCGATGATCGTCGAGGTGGAAAACCGCCTCGGCCTGATCGACGTGCTCGTGAACAACGCGGGCACCGCGACGATCGTCGACATCGATGATCTTGTGGAAGCGGAGTTCGATCGAACGCTCGCCGTCAATCTGAAATCGGCGTTTCTCTGCACGCAGGCAGTGCTGCCCGGCATGCGCGCGAGGCGCTGGGGCCGCATCGTCAACGTCTCGTCGGCCGCCGCCCGCGGCCCCGGCTTGGTTGGCGTTCACTACAACGCATCGAAAGCCGGGCTCGAAGGCTTGACGCGCGGCTATGCTGCACGGCTCGCCCGCGAAGGGATCACCGTCAACGCCGTTGCACCGGGACCGATCGACACCGAAATGGCTGGACCGCTTAAGGCGTCCAACGTCGCAGAAAGGCTGCCCGTCGGGCGCTTGGGCGAAGCGAGCGAGGTCGCGGAGGTCGTGCTGATGGTCGTCGGCAACGCATTCATCACGGGCCAAACGATCCCCGTCAACGGAGGCGCAAGCTTCATATAGATCCTTGGCCGCATCGCGCGCGGGCAAGATCCGATATGGGCACCGCTTGGACCACGCAGCCGCAACGGTCCAGTTTGAGGATGCGTTTAAAGCAGGTTGCTTGAAGTGACGCGACAACTGCGTTGACAGCCTCCGGTCCGCTGATAGTCAATGAAATATCAACGGACCCACGGGCAATGGAGCGACTACGACTCCGCTTTCCCGGTATGCCCACGAAGAATGCTGGCGAGCAGTGCGCCGACCCCAAACTTCCAGGGCGCAATGCGATGCGAATGGTTGACCGTGTTGATGAGCGCACCGAATCGCGGGCTCGATATCGTCACCGTATCGCCGATCTGATGCGTGAATCCTTGCCCTGGCACGCTACGATCCGCGGTCGGTGCAAACAACGTCCCGAGATACAGCATCATTCCGTCCGGGTATTGATGGTGAGAGCCCATCGCTTGCGCAACGAGTTCTGTCGGGTCCCGGCTGATGCGTTTCATGGAGCTCGCCCCTGTCAGAACATATCCATCTGTTCCTTCTACGCGTAGCGAAAGCTCCGCAGCCCGAACATCATCGAGACCGAATCTACTGTCGAAGAGGCGAATGAACGGGCCAATCGAAGCTGACGCGTTGTTGTCCTTCGCCTTACCGAGCAGCAGCGCACTCCGGCCTTCGAAATCCCGGAGATTGACGTCGTTCCCAAGCGCGGCGCCGACGATTTCCGCCCGGCTGGTCACCGCCAGCACGATTTCAGGCTCCGGGTTATTCCACTGCGAATTTTCATGAATTCCGATTTCGCTGCCGGTACCGACAACGGACATGGGCTGCGCTTTCGTGAAAATTTCCGCATCGGGACCGATGCCGACTTCCAGATACTGCGACCACATTCCTTCCTGAATAAGTACGTGGCGCACCGCTTCGGCTTCGGCAGACCCCGGGCGAACGCTTGCGAGCCGATCGCCCAGTACTGACATGACACGCGCGCGCACTTCGTCGGCCCGGCTCGCGTCGCCTCCCGAGCGCTCCTCGATCACCCGCTCCAGAAGGCTTTCGACGAACGTCACACCGCTCGCCTTGACCGCCTGAAGGTCACATGGCGCGATGAGCCAAGGAGTCGACGGATCGCGCCGATCGAAGGCGGAATTGGCAAGAACCAGGTCCAGTGTCGCAAGTCTCGGCAGGTTCGCAGCGGCCTCCTTCAGCCGAAGGCCGATTCCTGGCTGCTCAAGCAGCGTGCTGGTCGTCAGCGCGAACGACGACACATCCACCAGTTCGCCACCGATAACGGCAACAGGACACGGCGCGCCGATATCGGGGCACCACGCGCGCCCCACGAGCACCCCCTGCTCCAGATCGTCAGGCAACGCGGATCGGTCATTCAATGGCATCTAATCTTTTTCCAACCTGGTATGGGTTATTGCTGAGCATCAGTGCGGTGCACGCTCTACTTGTGCCGGACAACAGCGGCTCACATGATTGCGCTGATTTGCCAAGGCACGAATTCGTTTTGCCCGTAACCGTGCTGCTCGCTACGACAGCGTTTCCCGGAGGCCACGTCGAGCAGCAGTTGGAACAGCACTGCGCCAAGTTGCTCGATCGTTGTGCTGCCTTCCAGCACTTCTCCGCAGTTCAGGTCCATATCGTCGGACTGACGTTGCCACAGCGCGGTGTTTGTCGCGAGCTTTACCGATGGCGAGGGCGCACAGCCGTAAGCCGAACCGCGTCCCGTCGTAAAGCAGATCAGGTTCGCACCGCCGGCAACCTGGCCGGTCGCCGACACCGGATCGTAGCCAGGCGTGTCCATGAACACGAGACCGCGCGCCCTAACCGGCTGGGCGTATTCGTACACCTCGACCAGGTTCGTGGAGCCTGCCTTTGCGATGCCGCCCAACGATTTCTCGAGGACGGTCGTCAAACCGCCGGCCTTATTGCCCGCCGACGGATTGTTGTTGATCTGCGCCCCTTGCCGCTGCGCGTATGCTTCCCACCACCTGATGCGATCGACCAGTTTCTGTCCCACTTGGGGCGTTACCGCGCGGCGGGTCAATAAGTGCTCGGCGCCATAAATCTCCGGCGTCTCCGAGAGAATCGCGGTACCGCCGCGCCGCACGAGCAAATCGACGGCTGCACCCAGCACAGGATTGGCCGTGACGCCCGAATATCCGTCCGACCCACCGCATTGAAGGCCAATGGTGAGATGACTTGCCGAAACCGTTTCCCGCTTAACGTCATTCGCGTCGGGCAACATCTGCCGAACCAGTTCGATACCTTTTGCAATAGTCAGGGTCGTGCCACCGGTGTCCTGAATCGTGAAGGTTCGCAAGCGGTCGTGTTCCCTGAGCCCTTGGGTTTCGAGCAGCCGCGAAATCTGATTCGTTTCACAGCCCAGGCCGATAACCAGCACGCCCGCGAAGTTGGGATGGCACGCATAGCCGCCAAGTGTGCGCTGGAGGATCGCGAGGCCGTCGCCTTCGGAGTCAATAGCGCAACCCGAACCATGGGTGAGCGCGACGACGCCATCGACGTTCGGAAACGCGGCCAACGCTTCAGGATGAATGTCACGGCGGAAATAGTCGGAAATGGCTCGCGCGACCGTGGCGGAGCAGTTCACCGAGGTAAGGATGCCGATGTAATTGCGCGTTGCCACACGGCCGTCTTCACGCACAATGCCGCGAAATGTCGCCGATTCAGTTGACGGGACAGTGGCACGTACGCCCTGACTGAACGCGTAGTCACGGGCGAATTCGCCCATCGCGAGATTATGGGTGTGAACGTGCTGCCCCGCGCGGATCGGCTGACTCGCAAAGCCGATGATCTGGCCATAACGGTGCACCGCTTCACCTTCACCGATGTCGCGTGTCGCCACTTTGTGACCGGGCGGGATCAATCCCGAGACCGTCACCGCTTCCTCATCCAGCACCGTGCCGGACATGAGCTGATCGAGGGCGATGACGACATCGTCAACGGGGTTGAGTCGAATGACGCGAACCGGTCTGACCGCGGTCGATGCGACGGACTTGCTCGCAACAGGGGACGACATGGAACTACTCCTTCGTTTCTCAATGCGTAACGACAGTTTCAGGGCCGGCTGCGCGGCGTCGCGTGACGCGGGTTGCAGCCGTGTTCAAACGACGTTTCAGCCAGCGCTCCACGGCGTCTTGCAGCGCGTGTACTCGAGTTGATAGAGCGTGGAGTCCGGCGCAACCGCAGCGGCCCCTGGCAAAGCAGTGAGCCCGGCAAGGAAAGCGTCCACTGTTGTGCGGACGTAGTCGGCACGGCATCCTTCGATCATCACGATCCATGTCGGCACCTGGGTGCCTTCCGAACGCGCCTTCTTCTCAGCAGTTTCGACCTTGCTGACGGCCTCATCGGCCAGACACAGGTGCACGCCCGTGGTCCCGGGCCGGTCGGCGAGCGGCGGCAAGACCCGTTGACGCAATCCCTTCACGACATCGGCCCGCGCCGCGGAAGGCACGTCGAAGCGCACCGTCATGAGACTGGCGCCCTGGCCCACACCGTCGGAATACGCCACATGGCAGATCGAGCGGGCCACGCTGCGAAACGAGGCGACGACCTGCTTCGTCCACGGCGTCGGCGAATTGAGCCGAAGCAGGTAGTCCTGCGCGCCGAGCACCTCCACGGTGTCGGCTTCATACAGATTGAAGTACTCGGGGCCCGCATCCAGCGCAATGTAGCGCCGCCCGCGCCTGAACCCCGGAATTCCGGCGCGTTCCGGCATGTGCTCGCGGTTGTGCCACTCGTAGAATTCATCTTTCGCTTCCGGCAGCAGGTCATGCCAGATTGCGACGACGCCCGTTCCAGCAAGGCTCATATCTCCTCCTTCTACAGATCGAATCGTTTTATCGTGCCAACGGATATTCGCCACGGCCCCATGCCGTGCCAAGCGAATCCGCATACCGCACCACCTTCTGGCTCTGCTCGCCGAGTCCGCTGCCGCCGAGGGTCACGGTGTCGCCCGCTTTCAGAAAGACGGGCGGCTTCTGACCGAGGCCGACACCGGGAGGCGTCCCGGTAATAATGACGTCGCCAGCCATCAGTGGCATGAAGCGGCTGAGATACGCCACGATATGCGCGACGTTAAAGATCATCGTGCGTGTGTTGCCCGTCTGACGACGTGTGCCGTTGACGTCGAGCCACAGGTCGAGCACCTGCGGGTCGGGCACTTCATCACGCGTTACGAGCCACGGGCCGAGCGGCGCAAAAGAGAAGCCGCTTTTGCCCTTGGTCCACTGGCCTTCGCGTTCGAGCTGATACGCGCGTTCGGAAACGTCATTGGCAAGGCAGTAACCCGCCACATGATCGAGCGCGGTGGCTTCGTCGATCTGCCAGGCGGGTTTGCCGATCACCACGCCCAGTTCGACCTCCCAATCCAGCTTTTGCGCGTCTGCCGGCAAGATGACCGGATCGTTCGGACCGCTGATCGACCCCGTATGCTTGTTGAACACGACAGGTTCCCGCGGAATCGGCGTATCGGTTTCGGCGGCATGGTCGGTGTAGTTCAGACCAATGCACACGAGGTTACGGACATTGCCGATACAGGGGCCCAGGCGCGTGCCCGCTTCCACGACGGGCAGGCGATTCAGATCGAGTTCGCTCAGCTTCGCAAGGGCCGCAGGCGAAACAGTCGTTCCGTCGATGTCGTCGACGACACCGGTCAGATCGCGGATCACGCCGCTCGAATCGATGACACCGGGATGCTCCTGACCAGGCTGGCCGAAACGGACGAGACGCATTTGAAGACTCCTATCAAGACAAAAAAAGTATCGGCAACGTGCCGAGATCACCGAAGCCGATATGCAACTCACAGCCGATCGGCAACTCGAGCACGCCCGCGTAAGAGCCCGTGATCACCGCCTGGCCGGCATGCAATCCAAGGCCGCGGACGCGGAGAAAATTGACGAGCCACACGATCGGCGCGAGCACGCTGCGATCAGGGTGGCGTCCAGCAAAACTGACCATGTCGTGTCCGGCGCGAGTCACACTGACGGTGAATTCGACCGGGAGATCGGCCGGCGTCGCGCCATCGCGCAACTCAACGCGTGGCCCAATGACAAGACCGGCATTGAACAGACCGTCTGCCAGCAATTCAGGAAACGTCAGCGATTCCGGATGCGCATAGCGACTGCCCAGCAGTTCGAGCGCGAGGTGAACATTCCCGAGAGCGTCGAGCACCTCGGCTTCGCCATACGCTTCGCGCCGTGGCGGCAGATCGCGAGCCAGCAAACAGGCGAGTTCAGGCTCTGCCCTTACCAAGGAATGCCCAGGCATGGCGCGAATGCGGCATTGGGCGCCTCGATGAATGACGGCGTCGTAGATTGGCGCAGCGATAAGTTTGCCCGCCGGCGGCAGCGCACATTTCCACGCGCCAGCCTGCCGGCCGAACTGATCGCCCACCTGTTGCTGGATCGCGAAACCCTCGTCCAGATTCGCGGGCCGCAGCTCGATGGGAAGGCGCTCCACGAGCGTGCCTTGCCGGCGCGCCGCGACGAGGATACGTGCTGCCTGCTCATCCAGCGCGGTGAGTCGCCCGACAGCCTGATCTGCATCCGGCGTGCTCATGCCGCCCTACTCACATCCGCACAGACGCTCTGGCGCGGCCATACGGCACCCAGCTTCGCGGACGCTTGCTGCAATAGCGCGTAAAAGGCCTCGTAACGCTCCGGCTGAACCCGTGTGACCGGCCCGGCAATGCTCATGGTGCCGACCACCGCACCGTCAGGCCGTGCACGCACCAGCACCGCCAATGCGACGACACCCGGCTCGGCCTCTTCGACGACAAGGCCATAGCCACGCTGCCTGGTCCGCTCCAACTCCGGAATCAGCTGCTCGACGCTGGTAATGGCCTTCGGCGTCCATGCGCCCGCGGCGGACGCTTTTCCGAGTCCACCACGCAGGGCGTATTCGATCGCCTGGCCGTTCGGCATTCCAGCCAGCCACGCCTTGCCAACCGATGTGGCATGCAAGACGATGGGACTATGCATGGACGGCGAATACATCAGGCCCGGTGCCGCGCCCTGGGACGCTGCCAGCCACGCGAGTGTTCCTTCGTTGACCACCGTCAGCCGGACCAGCTCGCGGCACTGACCCGCGACCTCATCGAGGATCGGCTGCACCAGACCCGGCAGACCAAGCCCATGCAGGTACCGCTGACCGAGCAGGGACAGCTTCAAGGTCAGACGGTACTGGGAGGTCTGTTCATCCTGTTCCGCCCAGCCCTGCTCGCACAGTTGCGCGAGTACGCGGTGGGCGGGGCCCTTCTCCAGCCCGAGTTCGGCGGCGATATCGGAGATGCGCATCCAGCGCGCCTCACGTGCGAGCAACTCGATCGCCTGTAGCGACCGGTCAACTGCTCCCTTGACAACTCTCATAATTGACGTAACATGATTCTTAATGGAACGGTGTTACAACAATAGACAAACAGCACCGGAAAGTCAATCACGATGGAGACAAGCATGAATCGGAACACCCGGGTTAAGCCTCACGGCAAGCGCCAGTCGAAGATCGCCGCGGCCAGCGGCTGGATCGGCTCGGCGCTGGAGTACTACGACTTCTTCATTTACGCGACTGCGGCGTCGCTGGTGTTCCCGCAGCTCTTCTTTCCGTCTGATAATCCAACGGTCGCCATCATCGCCTCACTGGCAACCTTCGGTGTCGGCTATATCGCCCGCCCGGTGGGCGCCGTCGTCCTCGGCCACTGGGGCGACCGCCACGGCCGCAAGACGGTGCTGCTCCTCTGCATGTTCCTCATGGGCTTTTCAACGATGGCCGTCGGGGTCCTGCCAACCTATAAGCAGGTCGGCATCTGGGCGCCGGTGCTGCTCGTGGTTCTTCGCCTCATCCAGGGCTTCGCGGTGGCCGGGGAGCTCTCCGGCGCCAGTTCAATGATTCTCGAGCACGCACCGTTCGGCCGGCGCGGCTACTTCGCGAGCTTTACCCTCCAGGGGGTGCAGGCCGGACAGCTCATGGCGGCAGCGATCTTCCTGCCTCTCGCGCATTTCATGCCCAGGGACCAGTTCGCCTCCTGGGGCTGGCGGATTCCGTTCCTGCTCAGCATCGTCGTTCTCATCGCGGGCTACGTCATTCGCCGCAAAGTCGATGAGACCCCGGCGTTCGCCGAGGAGCGCGTGCACGGCGAAATTCCCGCTTCGCCAGTCGTCGAAGTGCTCCGGCAGAGCTGGGACGATGTCGTGCGCGTGGTCTGCATGGCGCTTACCGCCGTCATCGCCCTTGTCGCCGCGGTCTTCGGCACCGCCTACGCGGTTCAGCCGGCGTACGGCATCGGCTTCCCTCCCGGCATGTATCTGTGGATCCCTGTTCTGGGCAATATCTGCGCAGTGATCCTGATTCCCTTCGTCGGCAACCTCTCAGACAGGATTGGTCGCAGGCCGCCAGTCCTTGTCGGCACGCTCAGCGCTGGACTGCTCTCGTTCGTGTATCTGTACGCTATCAGCATCCATAACGTGTGGCTGGCGATGGTTCTCTCGGTGCTCATGTGGGGCATCGCCTATCAGGGCTTCAACGGCGTATTCCCGAGCCTGTTCTCCGAACTGTTCCACACGCGCGTGCGCGTGTCCGGGATGGCCATTGGACAGAACGTCGGGACGACGCTTTCCGCGCTGCTCCCGGCATTCTTCGTCGCGGTCGCGCCCCCCCGGCTCCGCCAATATTCCACTGAAGATCGGAGCCCTGACATTCGGCATCTGTGTCGTGGCCGCGATCGCCGCCTTTACCACGCGCGAGACGTACCGGGTCCGGCTCCACGATCTCGGCGACCGCAACGCGGTCCCTGTACCCAAAGCCGAATACGATCGTCTGCGCGCCGAGATGTTGCGTGAGGCGACCGGAACAGCCGGCTCACAGGATCTGACGAACCAACTGCGCTCGTAGCCGAAAGCAAGGGCCATATCGGCAGCGACCGCCCGGCGCAACTTACGCTTTTCGGACGAGCCGGGCAGGAACACGCGGCTGCGGCACTCGCCAATATCTGATGCCACACAGGAGAAAGACACATGCACAACCAAGGTACGCCACGTTACGATGGCCCGCGCGAACTCGCGCAATCCCTGACTCCGTTCGCACGTGTGAGCGCATCCGCAGCGGTCTGGAACAAGGAAGGGCTGCGCGCGGACTCCGAGTATCGCGACCTCGGACTCGCCGCGGTGACCAACGGTCGCATCGGCGCCAAGCACATTCGCGCACTGACCCCGTTCACCGATGCCACGGGCTGGCATTGGCACGACATGACTGCGCACTATCTGTATGTGCTGCGCGGATCGGTGACGTTCCGTTTCGCCGGCGTCGAGGGCGATGTGACTCTCAACGCCGGGGACGACCTCTCGCAACCCGCCGGCGTTCCGCACAATGTGATCTGGCGCTCCGATGACCTTGAAGTCATCGAGATTAACGAGCCCGCTGTCTACGGAACATGGGATCTCGCCGAAGCCCCGGCACCCTGGAAGTGAGCAGTAAGCTATGACTGCACCTTCCGTCAACATCGGACATGAGGCCGCAATGCATCCACATATCACGGGAAGAACGCGACTTTACGGGTTAGTGGGCGATCCGCTGACGGCAGCCAAGTCGCCGCAACTGCTGAACCAGCTTTTTATCGAACAGCGCGCGGACGCGGTCTGCGTTCCGTTTTGGGTCAAGGCGGAAGACCTGTCCGCATTCGTCGCCGGCGCACGAGCGTTACGCAATCTTTCCGGCCTGCTGGTCACAATGCCTCATAAGCAACGGATGCTGGATTTTGTCGACGAACTCCATCCCACTGCTTCCAGGGTCGGCGCACTCAACGTGATACGTTGCAACGAAGATGGACGCTGGGTCGGCGCCATATTCGATGGCGTGGGCTGTGTGCTTGGCATGCAATGGGAAGGCAATCAACCGGCGAATAAGTCCGTTCTTCTCGTCGGTGCCGGAGGCGCGGGCAGGGCTATCGCATTTGCAGTCGCGGCGGCGGGCGCCCGAACGTTAACCATATCCGACGTCGATGAGCAGCGGGCTGGCGAGCTCGCGGAATCCGTTGCTGCCGAAACCGGTTGCATCACGCATTCCGGACCTCCCGACCCGCACGGTTTCGAAGTCGTGATCAATGCCACACCGCTCGGCATGAACGCGAATGACGCCATGCCGGTAAATCCCGAGCGGCTCGCACCCGGCACCATCGTCGTAGACATCATCAATGCGCCAGAGCCGACGCAGCTTCGCCGCGCCGCGCATGCGCGCGGCTGTCGTACCCAGGACGGGGGGCCGATGCATGAAGGGCAGGCAGTGCATGCCCTACGCTTCCTTGGGTTCGATTACCACCCTGCTGGCAGGTCAGCACCAGACGACGGCGTGCTTTTCGCGCCTGCAACGAACGCAAGTCGTTAATGCGCTAACGCCTCTGGGAAAGCGCCCGGAATCGACAGTTTTACCAGTTTGAATGGAGGGAAGATGCGATGAACAGTTTCAACGTTTCCACATTGGTATGTGCGGCCAGCTTTAATGCGCGCATCGCGCAAGCACGGAGTCGATTCGTCGACGGTGCGAAGGGAGAACACGCATGAAAGTCGCATTGCTGGAGGCCAGCCATTGGCATGTCCCACTCTATCTCGATGCGCTCGAGGCGCCCGGTATCCAGGTGGTAGCCGTTTCAGATGCGGAGCAAGTAAAAGGACAGGCAATTGCCGCGCGCTTTGGGAGCACGTTGTACTCGTCGGCGTATGAGTTGCTCGAGCGCGAGGATGTCGATTTCGCGTTTGTGTTTGGGCGGCATTCCGAAATGCCGACGCTCGCGGAGGCGGTGATCGAACGAAAAATTCCGTTCGCGCTGGAGAAACCCTGCGGCGTAAACATGTCGCAGGTCACGCGGCTGCGCAAACTGACCGAGGAAGCCAATCTTTATTGCGCCGTACCGTTGATCTTCCGGATGAGCGAGTTGCTCGGCGCACTGGAAGATGCGGAGGATTGCATACCGTCGGACTTTAACTACATGTCTTTCCGTTTCATTGTAGGTGCGCCTGGTCGTTACGAAGCTGCAGGCGCAGGTTGGGCACTCGATCCTGTGTTTTCCGGAGGCGGATCCACGATCAATGTCGCAACCCACTTCATCGATCTCTTCAGATTACTGACCGGCAAAGAAGTCGCGCGAGTCTCCGCCACCATGAACTCCCGAACGCATCGAGGCGCCGTCGAGGATTACTCGTTGCTGACAATGCAAACCGAAGACGGCGTGATCGGGCTCGTGGAGACCGGATACAGCTTTCCCAGTACTCAAGACGAGCAGCGCGAATTCTCCTTCACCCTTTCATCCGATCGCATGTACGCAAAATCGGGCCCCGACCGGATCGAGATTCGGGACCGGAACAATCTTGCCGCCGGCACTCGCAGTCGCCGTCTCCAGTTAGAGACCGACATTTACTACCCACTGTTCGTCAAGCGAGTGCTTGGTGAATGCCGCACAGGTGCAAGGCCGATCGCGTCCTTGCGCGACGCCGAGGCGATGATGCAGGTCATGGATGCGGCCTACGCTTCTGCTCGGCAGGGGGGTGCGCTTCAGACTCTTGAACCGATTTCCGGGTAATCCAGGCCATCGGATTGCGTCGCACGCCTATGCCGCTAACGAGATATTGCAATTTTGGCCGATTATCCTGCACCGAAGGAAGGCGACTGGATCGCGCGAGACTTCCGTTTCCACACCGGGGAGGTGATGCCGGAGGTGCGGCTACACTACCGAACCATCGGCGACCCGTCCGGCGAGCCGGTCCTGGTCCTGCACGGCACGACGGGCACAGGTGCCAGCATGCTGACGCCCGCGTTCGCGGGAGAGCTGTTCGGGCCCGGACAGCCGCTTGATGCCAACAATTATTTCATCGTCCTCCCGGACGGAATTGGAGCCGGCGGATCGTCCAGGCCGTCGGACGGGCTGCGCACGCGGTTCCCGGCTTACAACTACGACGACATGGTGCTCGCGCAGTACAGGCTCCTGACCGAGGGCCTGGGCATCAGGCACTTGCGCCTGCTGATCGGCAACTCGATGGGCGGCATGCACGCGTGGATCTGGGCGGTGCGATATCCGGACTTCATGGACGCGCTGGTGCCAATGGCGTCGCAACCGACCGAGATGTCCGGCCGCAACTGGATGCTGCGCCGCATGCTCACCGAGATGGTCCGCGACGACCCGGAGTACCTGGATGGCAATTACGCCAGCCCGCCCCGCTCCTTGCGGGACGAATGGAAGCGTCCGCTCCGCAGTCCGAAATGAACTCCGGTGCGATCATTGAATGTCGGCGGCCTTGGGGCCCCAGACTATCGTTCAAGCCGATACCCGGTTGTAAGTCTGCGAATATGGCTGAACCCTTTTGGCGTTGTCGGTCACGAGTATTGCCCGAGTCGCTCGAGAGCCTGAGCTGCGCCCGGCGCGTTCATGCCGCCTCACTCACATCCGCACCGACGCTCTGGCGCGGCCATACGGCACCCAGCTTCGCGGACGCTTGCTGCAATAGCGCGTAAAAGGCCTCGTAACGCTCCGGCTGAAGCCGTGTGACCGGCCCGGCAATGCTCATGGTGCCGACCACCGCACCGTCAGGCAGCGCACGCACCAGCACCGCCAATGCGACGACACCCGGCTCGGCCTCTTCGACGACAAGGCCATAGCCACGCTGCCTGGTCCGCTCCAACTCCGGAATCAGCTGCTCGACGCTGGTAATGGCCTTCGGCGTCCATGCGCCCGCGGCGGACGCTTTTCCGAGTCCACCACGCAGGGCGTATTCGATCGCCTGGTCGTTCGGCATTCCAGCCAGCCACGCCTTGCCAACCGATGTGGCATGCAAGACGATGGGACTATGCATGGACGGCGAATACATCAGGCCCGGTGCCGCGCCCTGGGACGCTGCCAGCCACGCGAGTGTTCCTTCGTTGACCACCGTCAGCCGGACCAGCTCGCGGCACTGACCCGCGACCTCATCGAGGATCGGCTGCACCAGACCCGGCAGACCAAGCCCATGCAGGTACCGCTGACCGAGCAGGGACAGCTTCAAGGTCAGACGGTACTGGGAGGTCTGTTCATCCTGTTCCGCCCAGCCCTGCTCGCACAGTTGCGCGAGTACGCGATGCGCGGGGCCCTTCTCCAGCCCGAGTTCGGCGGCGATATCGGAGATGCGCATCCAGCGCGCCTCACGTGCGAGCAACTCGATCGCCTGCAGCGACCGGTCAACTGCTCCCTTGACAACTCTCATAATTGACGCAACATGATTCTTAATGGAACGGTGTTACACACAATAGACAACCAACACCGGAAAGTCAATCAAAACGGAGACGAGTGATGAAACTGAACACCCCGCTTGAGCCTCACGGCAAGCGCCAATCGGAGACGGCGGAACTCGCCGAGCGGCTGATTACCCGCGGCATTCCGTTTCTCATCGAGAAGCCTTGCGGGCTCAATCTCCCGGAGGTCCGCCGGGTCCGGCAACTCTCGGAGAAGCACGGCGTGTACGTCAGTGTTCCCTTCATCATGCGCGTGAGCGATCTGGCTGCCTGTCTTTTGCCCGCGAATGGATTTACGCCGGAGGGATTCCAGCATCTCGCGTTCAGGTTCATCGTTGGCCCGATAGCTCGGTATGAGCGCGGCGGGTGCAGCTGGATGCTGGATAAACGGCACGTAGGTGGAGGGTCCACGTTGAATGTCGGGGGCATTTCATTGACCTGATCTCATCCCTCACAAACAGCCCCATCACCCACGTCTCGGCGCAGATGCGAACGTATCGACCTGATGTGACCGTCGAGGAGCAAGCCGTGTTCACGTGCCGAAACGCTGCGGGACAAATCGGCGTGGTTGAAACGGGTTACCTGTATCCATCGACAGCGGAGGATCAGCGAGACTTCGCGTTTTCCATCTCGCATACCTCCTCCTACGTCCGGGGTTATGCCGACCAGCTTTACATCAAAGCGCGGGGCCAACAGCAAGGGCGCGCCACGAAGGTGGAGTACAACACGGACGAGTTTTATTCGGTGTTCTTAAAGCGCAGCTGGGCCGATCTGGCGAATGGTTGTCCTCCCGTTGCAGGGTTGCGGGAGGCCGAGCATGCGATCGCTGTCGTCGAGGCAGGATACCGCTCTGTCGCCAACGGCGGCGCACCAGAACCGGTCGACAATGCCTTCTAGGTCCGTTGCCGCCTAACGGCTCTACCCGCCGCTACGCCTTGCGACGAGTTGTTGTGCGAGTCAAATTTCAACGCAGACCTGAACTCCGCCGCCAAGGGGCCGCTCTTCGCCGCTTGCGGAAGACCGCACCACGCGCGCCCGCCATCCGCCGCAACAGCGGCTAGAGAGCTTCCGCGCTTCACACAATCGCCAAACGGTACGAAACCGGCAGTCTCATAATGACCAAGCTGCGGTTCGGCAAGTCGGACTGGACCTTCGCCGACGCGGCAACGCTCACGGCGGTGCTTCTCGATCGGCTGCTTCATAACGCGGATCAGCGGAATCAGCCCGGCATGCAGGAAATCGGCCGGCATCTTGTCGACCAGACGCGAACGACCCTGTGCAAGCGGCTCGACCGCGCTCGAGATAGCACCAGCTGCGTTCCCGGAGCATCGAGTCAGTCGCAATCGTTTGGCGTCTCTAATACTCGGGGGCGTTGACGCTATGCAGACTACGAGCCTCGCCTCTCGACATTTGCCCATCCTGAACCTCTCGACGGATGCGATTGTTCTGGTTGGCAAGACGGTTGTTCACTTCGACGCGCCGGGGATGGTTGGCGGCCCATTGCCCCGCTTGCGCAGTCGATGCCATGGCGAGTGTCCCGGCCATTGCGACGACGACACTGCCAATCAAGGTTTTGCGGCGCGCGGCAATCGAAACTCGCGAAGCGATCGCTGCATTCGTTGTGGCGCGCCAAGTAGTATTCTCGCAATGCACGCGGTCGACCGATCATCTGACTTGAGGAGCCGGGCCAATGGAAAGCATCGACACACTCGTCGTGGCGGCATTCGCTTTTGTCGCCAGCCACTTTCTCCTGTCCCATCCGCTGCGGGCGGGTATGGTCCGGGCAATCGGCGAACGGGGTGCCATGGGCGTCTATTCGCTGATTGCGATACTGACGTTCGGCTGGATGGTCGTGGCTTACGACAGGACGCCCGTCTCCGCGCCGCTATGGCCGGCAGGCAATGCGCTGTGGGCAGTTGTGACCGTGCTCATGCTGATCGCGTCGATCCTTCTGATGGGCTCCCTGATCCGCAACCCGGCGTTGCCCACCGGCGGCCGGCCCATCGCGTTTCCCGACGCGGCGCGCGGCGTGTACGCAGTGACCCGTCACCCGATGATGTGGTCGTTCGCGCTTTGGGGACTGTGCCATATCGCCGTGTTCCCGGTCACCCGGAACATCGTGCTTGCCGGGGCGATCATCATCCTCGCGCTGGTCGGTGCCGCGCTACAGGACCGCAAGAAACGGCGGCTGCAACCCGATCTGTGGCCCGCATGGGAATCGAAGACGAGCTATCTGCCGTTCGCGGCGATCGCCGCCAACCGCGCGCGGCTGGGCGGGTTCGGCATGCACGCGCTGGTGGGCGGCGTCGTTTTCTGGCTCGTCGCGACCTGGGCGCATATCCCGCTCTCCGGTTGGCCCGCGGGCATCTGGCGCTGGCTCTAGCCGCACGGTTCCACGAGATTTGTTCTCGTGGCGCAAGACTCTTTGTCCACGGTGTGTGTTCGAATTCGCGGCGGATGCGCCTACAGTGCCCTCCATCGGGTCCATCGATTCGAACGGCCAGCAGGCCGGATCAATCACACTGTGAGACAAACCATGAGCACTTCCAAAGTCGTCATCGTCACCGGCGCATCGCAAGGCATCGGCGCTGAAACCGTCAAAGCCTTCCGCGCGCAGGGGCATCGTGTCGTCGCCACGGCTCGTTCCATCGCACCGGCCGTCGAGGCCGACTATGTCGCCGTGGCCGGCGACATCGGCGACGCCGCTAGCGCCCGCCGTGTCGTCAACGCTGCCGTCGAGCACTTCGGACGTGTCGATACGCTCGTCAACAACGCGGGAATCTTCATCGCGAAGCCGTTCACGCAGTACACGGCCGAAGACTACGCGGCGATCCTGAACGTCAACCTGAACGGCTTCTTTTACATTACCCAGTACGCGATCGACGCGATGCAGAAGCACGGCAGCGGTCACGTGGTCAGCATTACCACGACGCTCGCCGAAAAGGCGAACAGCAAGGTTCCGTCGGTGCTCGCGTCGTTGACGAAGGGCGGCCTGAATGCCGCGACGCGTTCGCTCGCCATCGAATATGCGCGCGCCGGTATCCGCGCCAACGCGGTGTCGCCCGGCATCATCAAGTCGCCCATGCATCCCGCCGAATCACACGCGACGCTCGCCGGGATGCACCCGGTCGGGCGCATGGGCGACATGAGCGACATCGTCAATGCGATCCTCTATCTCGACTCCGCACCGTTCGTGACCGGCGAGATCCTGCATGTGGACGGCGGCCAGAGCGCAGGCCAGTAAATGGTCTGGCGTCACCCGCACTCGCCCGGCAAGCCGACCCACACCCGCACCCATGACGCGATTGATCGTCAGTGCGGGTGTCCGCACATTGCGCGCATGATCTGATTCGCGCGCTCGACGCCACACTCAAGGAGCCCCACCATGTCCGTCCAACAGAAACTCGCAGAACTCGGTCTCGAACTGCCCTCGCCTCCGCAGCCGCTGGGCAGCTATACGGCTGTCAGCGAAGCTGGAAACCTGCTTTTCATCTCGGGACAGGTGCCGCTGTCCGACGGCAAAATGGTCTATTCGGGGCGTGTCGGCGAGAACCTGACGCTCGAAGAGGGCCGCAAGGCTGCCCAACTCGCGGCGCTCCACGTACTCGCGCAGATCTCGCGTCATCTCGGCGGTTTCGAGCGCCTGCATCACATCGTTCGCGTCGAGGGGCACGTCAGTTCCGCCGATGGATTCTACGGGCAGCCTGCCGTGGTCGACGGCGCTTCGGATCTGTTCGCCGCCGTGCTCGGCGACAAAGCGGGACATGCGCGTTCAGCGTTCTCGCATAGCCAGGGTCCCGCCGACGCCGCTGTCGTGATCGTCGTCATCGCCGAAATCCTGCCCGCCTGATCGACGCGCGCCAGGCGTGACGCACGCCCTTCCCGCTTGGCGGCGCGGGCCTCGAAACGCCTCCAAACGTGCTTGCCGCCAGCCTCCCGCTGATCGCGAGACGGGATGAAAGGCCCGGTGATCATCTCCGCATAGCTTTGTCCCGGCCCGACCATGGGAAACACATCGGCGTTCTGGTCGATCATGACTTCGAGGAACGCCGGTCCGGCGAATTCGATGAACGCCCTGAGTTTCTGTTCCAGTTCAGCGAGCGATTCGTCGGCGCGGCGCTCGGTTACGACGAAGCGGCTTCGGATGGCGGCGGCAATCGCGCCGCGGCCCATGCCTGGCGTCAGCGATCCGCCCGCCGCGATACGCGCGCGGGCGTCGTTGGAGTCACCACTCCTTGACGGCCACTTCGTAGTTGTCGTCGTAGAACGCGACGAGAAACTCCTCGGGCATCAGCCACGAGTCGACGCTCACGCTTTGCGTGCCAACGTCAACCTCGACTTTCGCGTCGGGATCGACCGACTTCATCGCATGCTCGAGCTTGGTCACATCATCTGCACGGATTTCAGTTTTCATCGAGAACTTCATGTTTCACCTCCCCAGTCAGCAACGTTCGAACCAGGCGGCGGCTCGCGATCAATCCCGGCTCGCCTGAACCTCGACCACCGTCCCGCGAGGCGTGCCGATCCAGTGAATCGCGGCGGCGAGAATGCCGAGCGCGATACCGAACGCGACGATGCCCGTCCAGCAATAGCGTGTCATCAACCAGCCGCTGACCGTCGCACCGAGCGCACCGCCGAAAAAGGTGGCCGTCATATAAAGACTATTGATGCGGCCCTGCGCTTTCGGATCGACCGCGAACGCGCGGGTCTGGTTCGATACGAGACCGGACTGCACGCCGATATCGAGCACGATCACGCCCACGATCAACAGCGTCAGCGAGTTCGCCGCGCCCGACAGCAGCAGATACGCGAGCGTGACGATGCCGATACTAGCGCCGATCACCTTGCGGAATCCGATGCGATCGGTCGCATTGCCGCCGAGTGAAGCGGCGAACGCGCCGGCCGCGCCGATCACGCCGAAGCCGCCTGCCCATGCACTGCCGAGATGCCACGGTCCGCTCGCGAGAAGCGCGGCGAGATTGACCCAGAACGCATTGAAGCAGGCCCACAGCAAGGCCTGGATCAGCATCGATTCCCGGATCGGCCGATTGTCCCTCGCGAGCGGCCACAGCGAAGCGAGCAGGCGCCCATAGGAGAGATTCGTCGACGGCACGCCGCGCGGCAGCAGGGCCGCGGCCGCGATCCAGACAGGCACCATGAAGGCCGCTTCGGCGACGTACACCGCGCGCCATCCATACGCCGTACCGATCACGCCGGCGATGGTACGGCCGCTCAGGATGCCGACCATGATCCCGCTCACGACGGTGCCGACGTTACGCCCGCGCTCGCTTGGCAACGACATCACGGCGGCGAACGGCACCAGCTGCTGCGGAACGCAGCTCACGATGCCGAGGCCGAACGACGCCGCGACGAGCGCCCAGATGCCGGGCGCGACGGCCGCGGCGCCGCCGAACACGCAGGCGAGCGCGATCTGGATCAGCACGAGCTTGCGGCGATCGAACCGGTCGCCGAGCGGCAACAGCAACGCGAGCCCGCTCGAAAAACCGAGCAGTGCCGCGGCGGCGACGAGATCGACGGTCGTCACGTCGACGCGCAGACCCGCGGCGATCAGCGGCAGGATCGGCTGCGTGCAGTAAATGTTGGTGATCACCGCGCCGGCGATGATCGCCATCATGACGATCTTGCCGCGCGATGCGAATGCGGGCGTGGCGGCACTATCGGCTAAGTGGGTTGAGTCGCGCATGCAGCTCCTTGTTGTTCGTTCGCTCCGGTATTCGCAGCGACATGCCGCGATCCGGGTTCCAGTTTTGAACGGCGAGCGGCCCGTTGCCCGTTATCCGCCGTAGGTCGACTCCCATCCCCCTCCGAGCGCTTTACAGAGCGTGATCAGATTGGTCGCGGCGGTGGCTTTGCTCTTCTGCAGATTGCTCTGCGCTTCGAGCAATTGCCGCTGCACGTTCAGCACGTCGAGATAGTCGAGCGCGCCCGCCTTGTAGCGTTCCCGCGCAACGGCTAGCGCGCGCTCGTTCATGCTGACGGCCGTGGCGAGCCGATCGCGGCGGCGTTGTTCGGCGTCGTAGGTGACGAGCGAATCGTCGACTTCCCGCCACGCGCGTAGCACCGTCTGCCGGTAGACGATTGCGGCTTCCTGTTGTTGTGCTTCACGCAGTTCAAGCGTGCCCTTCAGACGGCCTCCCTCGAATATCGGCAACGAAATCGAAGGCCCAACGACGAACTGCCCGGACGCCCAGCTGGCGAGATTCGACAATTGAAGACTCTGAAACCCCGCGCTGCCGTTCAGCGTGATGCGTGGATAGAAATCGGCCTTCGCGACGCCGACGGTCGCGGTTGCAGCATGCAGGTCCGCCTCCGCCTTGCGGATATCGGGCCGGCGCTGCACGAGCTCGGACGGAAAGCCGATCGGCACCTGCGCGGGCAGCACCGGCACCTCGCGCGGTTCGGCAAGCGTCTGCCGCAGCGCACCGGGTTCCTGCCCGAGCAGCAGCCCAATCGCGTTGATGGTGGTCTCGCAGTGCGACTCCAGCGTCGGAATCAGGCTTTCGATGTTTTCCACCTGCGCGGCAGCGTTCGACACGTCGAGATCGGTCGTGACGCCTTCATGCGCGCGAACCCGCGTGAGCTTCAGCACATCGTTGGCGATGTCGAGGTTCTGTGTCGCGATCTGCAGCAGATCCTGCGTGTGGCGCAGCTCGATATAGTCGCGCGCCAGTTCCGCGCGCGCGCTCAGCAGCACCGCGTTGCGGTCCTCGTACGAGGCCTGGGACAGCGCGCTCGCCGCTTCGACGCTGCGTCGCACGTGCCCCCACAGATCGATCTCCCACGACGCATCGAACCCGGCCTGATACAGGTTATAGGCGGGCGAGCCCGCCGAGCCCGGCAACGGGGCCACGCCGAGCGGCGCGCTGCCGGAAGCCGATTGCGGCTGACTTTGCGTCGGCGTGACGCCGAGCAGCGACAGGATGCCGTTTTCGCTGCCGCGTTCGCGGTTGTACGAGGCGGCGCCGTCGAGCGTCGGGTATTCGGCGGCGCCGGCAACGCGCCGCTCGGCCCGGCTTTGCAGCAAACGCGCGGAGGCCGCGGCCACGTCGAGGTTGGCGTCGGCCAGCTGCTTTTCCAACTGGTTCAGTACCGGATCGTTGAACAGCGTCCACCAATCCGGACCGAACTGGGCTTCCATCGCCCGGCTCGGCGACTGCGCGGTTTGCGTGCGCTCGAAGACCTGCGGCGTGGCCGTCTGTGGACGTACGAAATCCGGACCCACCGTGCACGCCGTCAGCGCGACACAGGTCAGAAGCGCCGCGACGATCGCGCGCGCAGAGTATTGGCTCGTGTTCATTCTTTTTCCGCTCCCTCGGCCGTCGCTTCGCCACTGTGGCCCACCACGACGTCCGCTTCGACCGAGAGGCCCACACTCAATGCCGATGCACTCGCCTGGCCGCGATCGATCGTGATCTTGACGGGCACCCGCTGCACGACCTTCGTGAAGTTGCCGGTGGCGTTGTCGGGCGCGATCGGCGCAAAGCTGACGCCGGTCGCCGGCGCGAGGCTATCGACACGGCCGCGGATCACTACGCCGGCCAGGCTATCCACGGTCACGCGTACGCTTTCGCCCGGTCGCATATTGCTGATCTGGCTCTCCTGGAAGTTGGCGACCACGTACGCGTCCGACAGCGGCACGATCGCCAGGACCGGCGCGCCGGGCGTCACGAATGCGCCGACCCGCGCCGAACGGCGGCCGACTTTGCCGTCGACGGGCGCGCGGATCTCCGTGTACGAGAGGTTGAGCTTCGCCTGCTCGAGCACCGCCTCGGCGTGTTCCAGCGCGCCCGCGGCCTTGTCGCGCTGCGTGCGCAGCACGTCCAGATTCTGCTCGGTGGCCAGCAAAGCCGCCTGGTCGTGCGACTGCTGCGCAAGCTGCTGAGCGAGCGTGCTCGAAGCGCGTTGTTGTTCCTGCGCCGTCCCCGCGCCGGCGTCGGACAGATTCTGGTAGCGCGACGCGTTGGCCCGCGCAAAACCGGTCGATGCGTCGTCGGCGCGCAGCGTCGCGCGCGCCTGCTCGACCAGTGACGGCTGCCGCGCAATCTCCGCATCGAAGTTCGCCACCGACGCCTTCGCCGCGACCACTTCCGCCTCGGCGCTCATCAACGCCGCGCGAAAGTCGCGGTCATCGATGCGCACGAGCAGTTGGCCCGCTTTCACGTCCTCGTTGTCGTTGACCAGTACGTCCGTGATCTGGCCCGGGACGCGCGGCGCGACGAGCGTGAAGTCTGCGGTGACGTAGGCGTCGTTGGTGGACTCGGTATTCGGGCTCGCGAGCAGCCTCGTACAGCCCCATGCGGCGAGGCCGACGACGCCGATGACCGCGGCAGCACGAAAGGTCTTCAATGGGGATGGCATAGTCGATGACATGGGAATCGTTCCTCAATGCGAAGCAGGCGGCGTCGTGCTCCACGGCGGATAGATGCGCACCGGCAGCACTGGAACCAGCAGAAGAAGCGCAACGGCGACACACGCCATCACGAGGTACAGATCGGCGGAAGTCAGAACGACCGCCTGTTCGTGGATCCGGTGCGCGAGCTGACCCAGACCGTAGTCCGCGCCGACGCCCTGATTCGCTATCAGTGGGCGGTTGCCCAACTGGTCGACCAGCATGCTCGAATGGAAATGCTCGCGCGCCGTCCCCACACCTTCGATGAGCCCGCTTGCCACCGCCGCGGAAAACGTCTTCAGGGTATTGAACATCGCCGAAGCGAACGGACCCTCGGTGGGCGGCAGCCCAGTCGTCACGCCCATCAGGATCGACAGGATCACCATCGGCTGCGCGACGATCTGCAACGATTGCAGCAGGTAGAAGTTGTCACGAATCCACTCGGAAGTCATGAAGCTTCCCATCGCGCAGGTCACGAGCATCAGCGCGAGACCTGTTGCGATCACCCAGCGGTGATCGGCGCGGCGCGTATTCAGCAAAGCGGCCGTCAGCGGCAGCGTGAGCAACAGCGGGATGGCCAGAAACAACGACAGCGGCGCGGTCTGCAGCGGGCGGTACGTATGGACTTTCGCGAGATACTGGCCCGGTATTGCCGCCATACCCACCAGCAGGATCACAGTGCCGAGCAAGGTCGAAAGTCCATGCGCGAAATTCCTGCGCGCAAGCAGTTGAAGCTTGAAAAACGGCACCGGCTGACACCATTCGTTGACGAGAAATGCAACGAGCAGCGGCGCCCCCGCGCCGAACATCACGCGAATGAACCCCGAATCGAACCAGTCGAGACGATCGCCCTGCAAAAGACCGATCACCAGCATCGCGATGGCGGGAAATCCGGTCACGAAGCCGAGCCAGTCGAACGAGCGAAACCGCTCGAGCTTCATCGGGTCCGCGGGAAGCCCCCGCTGAATCGCGATGCAGCACAGCACGCCGAGCGGAACGATCTGCCAGAACGCCATGCGCCAGTTGACGAACTCCGTCCACAACGCGGCGAGCGGCGTGCCGAGGGCCGGCCCGAAGGTCGCTGTCAGCGCATAGCCGGCGAGGCCATACAGCTTGAGATTGGGCGGCAGATAGCGCAGCGCCACGATGATCAGCATCGGCGGAAGACTTCCGCCCGCGATTCCCTGCAGGATGCGCAACACGTACAGCGTCGGCAGGTTCGGGGCGAACGGGCACAGCAAGCCGAAGAACATCGTCGCGAGTACGGCGCCGATCGTGAACCGCTTCAGCGTGAACGTGATGCCGAACCACGGCGCAAACACCATCGTCGCGACGTTCGCTGCTTCGAACAGCGAAGTGAGCCAGGTGCCGTCGTCATGTCCGATCAGGAACGCGCCCTGGAGATCGGCCATCGCGGCCGCGGTGACCTGCTCGTTCAGGATCGCCAGCAACGATGCGAACAGCATGCCGACGAGCCCGAGCGCAATACGCGCCGTAAAAGTCACCTGCGCAGGAGCCGTCCGGGGCGGCGCCGCTACCACGTGTACAGGATTGCGTTCCAGCGATCGCGGGATACTCGGCGCTTCCGGTTCAGTCGTCATAGGTTTCACCCGCTCTGGTTTAGTTAGCTCTACTGCCCGACGTGGATAGTCAGCTGTCGGCTCACCGCTCTTCGTTGCTGTTCACCGATTGCTTAATTGTCAGAGATCAGGGCGATTTCTTAAAGCTTCGGCTAGGCGGGTTTTGGGCCATCCAGTACGGAAAATTGGCCAGGCCGTGCTGAGTCGACCGGCTGTGCGCCGCGCGCGCGGCATGGGCGGAAAAGCGTGCATCGTGACGAACCATCGTGGTTCGTCACGGGCCGACCCGCATGGGCTCGGGCAAAAGCGTGAGACGAGGCTTAGCGCGCTGCAACGGCGGCAACGCGCGCGTATGGCGACAACCGCCGTCTAGTCGGGAAGCGCCGGCTCCGCCGCAAACCGGAGCTCACGATAGGCGCTCACGAGTGCATCGAGGCTGAACGTTCGGTTCAGGCCGCTTGGGTTTGGCAGGACCCATGCGCGCGCACCGGCGAAATCGCGGGCTTGCAAGCCCCATTTGATATCACGCTGGCCGGACATTTCGGCGAGCGCCACCTTGCCAAGAAACGCGATGAAGCGCGGCGCGTAGTGTCGAATCTTCAGTTCGAACTGCGCCGCGGCGGCTTGAATCTCCGCCTTCGACAGTTGGTCCGCACGAGCCGTGGGACGCAAGACCGCCGTGGTCAGACCATATCCACAATTCAACAACTGCCGGTCGTTCTCGGGGCGAAACACCTCGTCCGTGAAATCGGCGAGATGGAGAACTCTCCAGAACCGGTTGCCCCTGCCTTCAAAGTGGTGCCCTGTCGAAGCCGCGCGTAATCCCGGGTTGATGCCGCAGAAGAGGATCGACAAGCCGGGCTGAATAATGTCGGGAAGGAATTGCGCCGAATCGTCGTTCGTCAACGACGACACGTCCGCCAGCTCCGCGGTGAATTCACTGTTGCGCACTCGCCTCCCCTCGGAATCGCATCCGATATTGCTTCGGCGTGACGTTGAGCCGCCGCGAGAATGTCGTGCGCATGTGCGTGGCGTTGTGAAAGCCACAATTGAACGCGACCGTCTTCAGCGGAGCATCGGTATCCTCGAGCAGTTTTCTCGCCGTATCGACGCGCACCTGCTCGACGAATACCGAGGGCGTCATCTTCGCGTGCTTCGCGAATACCCGCGACAACGTGCGGCGGCTCACCGAGGCCGCGCTCGCAAGCTCCTCGATCGACAGCGTCTCGGTAATATGCTCGCTCACATATCGATAGACCTTGTGGAGGATCGGATCTTCGTCCTTGCCCGCGCCGATATAGGGGCTGTACTGCGACTGCCCGCCTTCGCGCTGGATATACACGACCAGACGCTTCGCGACCCGCACCGCGAGTTCGTGCCCCCAGTCCTCGGCGACGAGCGCCAGACACAGATCGATGCCCGCGGTCACGCCGGCTGACGTGAAAAGCCGTCCGTCGCGAACGAAGATCCTATCCGGCTGCACGTTAGCTTGCGGAAATTCATTGGACAGCCGATTCGCGTCCGACCAGTGCGTCGTGACCTCCTTGCCATCGAGCAGCCCCGCATGCGCGAGCACGAATGCACCATTGCATACGGAGCCGAAGCGGCTCGCGCTGCGCGCCTGATTCTGCAACCACGTCAGGAATTCATTCGACGGCTGCGCATCGGGCAACTGAGGTCCGCCCGCGACAAGCAGCAGGTCCCATTGAATGTCACGGTCGGCATAGCCAAACGAAACAGCCAGTTGCATGCCATTCGAACAGGTCACGGTGCCCGCTTCGCGTCCGACCAGCGTGACCTCGTAGCGCTGATGCTCGGGAAGAAACGTATTCGCCTCGGCAAACACATCGAGTGGGCCCGCTACATCCAGCGCCTGCACACCATCGAATACAACAATGGCGACTTTCATGCCGTGACCTTCATGGTGGGAACTATGTTTGCGATGCCGTGGCGCAGCTTACCGCATCATCGGCCGCTGATGCCGTCAGCGGCTGGAAAAACTATTGTGTCTGGGCGGAACAAATCTCTCGCCACAACGATGCCCGACACGAGGTAAGCCAGGACCGCGGGCGTGGCCCAAAACTTCGACTAGTTGGCAGAAGAACTAACCATCCTCGCATTTCCGCCACAGCATCGATTAACTAGACTGTCTACACGACCGCGGCCAGGGCATATCGCCCGGGCGTGCCGGGAGGTCTCCCGCCAAGGACGGCGCTTGTGACGCGCGTCGATGCCTGGCTGTTCGGTGGGCGACTACAAGCAGCGATAGTCGTCACTCCATGTGTTGTGGCCGCCTCACGGCCGCACAGCGACCAAGGGCAGATTCATCATGTTCAAGGAACGTCAGAGCTCTTTCCTCTTCGGGGGCAACGCCCCCTACGTCGAAGAGCAATATGAGCTTTACCTGGCTGACCCGAATGCGGTTACAGCGGAGTGGCGGGCGTGGTTCGACGCGTTGCGCGACACGCCCGCCATCGATGGCAGCGATCGTGACGACCAGCCGCACGCACCGGTGATCTCCAGCTTCGTCGAACTCGCGAAGCGACCGCCGCGTGCCGTCGTCGCGGCCAGCAACGAAGCCGGTAGCGAGCCCGATAAGCAGGCCAATAAGGAGGCCGCCGACGCTCTGGGCCTCGCGAGAAAGCAGGTAGCGGTGCAAACGCTGATCGCCGCGTTCCGGATGATCGGCGCGCGCGTGGCCGATCTCGACCCGCTGGCGTGGACGCCGCCACGCTCCTACGCCGAATTGACGCCGGCCTACTACGGCCTGTCGGCCGCCGATATGTCGACCACGTTCAGCACCGCCGACACGTTTCTCTTCGAGGACGACGCGAAGCTGAAGGATATCGTTGCCGCGCTCGCGCAAACGTACACCGGCACACTCGGCGCCGAGTTCATGCACCTCGCCGACGCGCAGCAGCGGCGCTGGTGGCAGATACGGCTCGAATCCACGCGCGCCACGCCGTCGCTGCATGTCGCTGAGAAACTGCGGCTGCTGGAGCGTTTGAGCGCAGCCGAGGGGCTCGAAAAACACCTGCACGCGCGCTATGTCGGACAAACGCGCTTCTCGCTCGAAGGCGGCGAGTCGTTGATCGTGCTGCTCGACGAACTGGTCCGGTATGGCGCGTCGATGAAGCTGCGCGCGCTCGTGATGGGCATGGCGCACCGCGGCCGCTTGAATGTGCTCGTGAATGTCGTCGGCAAGCCGCTGCGCGCGCTGTTCGACGAATTCGACGGCAAGGACGCCGAAAAACTGACGGCCGGCGATGTCAAGTATCACAAGGGCTTTACCAGTTCGGTCGTGACCGACGCCGGACCGGTTGAGGTAACGCTCGCGTTCAACCCGTCGCATCTGGAAATCGTGAACCCGGTCGTGCAAGGTATGGCGCGCGCGAAGGCGGATCTCACCGCCAGCGCCGACGGCGACGACGTGCTGCCGGTCGAAATTCACGGCGACGCGGCGATGACCGGACAGGGCGTGGTCATGGAAACGCTGAGCCTTTCCTATACGCGCGGACACGGCACGGGTGGCACCGTCCACGTCGTCGTCAACAACCAGATCGGTTTCACGACTTCCGATCCGCGCGACACGCGCTCGTCGTTCTATACGACGGACGTCGCGAAGATGATCGAGGCGCCGATCCTGCACGTCAATGGCGACGACCCCGAAGCGGTCGCGATGGCGGCGCGGCTCGCCCTCGACTATCGCAGCACGTTCAAACGCAGCGTCGTCATCGATCTCGTTTGCTTTCGCAAGTACGGGCATCAGGAACAGGACACGCCCGCCATCACTCAACCGCTGATGTATCGCTCGATCGCGAGTCATCCAGGCGTGAGGACACGCTACGCGAACCGGCTGATCCAGCAAGGCGTGCTGACGGCCGACGAGGCGCAACGCTACGTCAGCACGCGTCGTGAACTTCTCGAGCGCGCGCATGAAACCGTGGGTTCCTATGCTTCGCCGCTGCACGAGGAAGCCGGCAGGCGCTCGCGCTCAGCCGCGCAAACAGGCCCGGCTCGCCACCTCGTCCCGTCGGCCGACGATCTGCGCGGCCTCGCGCAGCGGATCTCGACCGTCCCCGCGGACCTGACGCTGCATCCGCTCGTCAGGAAGATGATGAACGGGCGTCAGGAGATGGCATCCGGAAAACGCCAGCTCGACTGGGGCATGGGCGAACATCTGGCATTCGCATCGTTGCTCGTGGCCGGGATCAGTATCCGACTGAGCGGGCAGGACAGCGCACGCGGGACGTTCAATCACCGGCACGCAGTTCTGCACGATCAGACACGGATAAATCGTCCCGATGGGGTCTATGTTCCACTCGATCATATCGGCGCAACCCAAGGCCGGTTCACCGTGACGAACTCGATTCTCTCCGAGGCCGCCGTGCTGGCATTCGAGTATGGCTATTCGACGGTGAATCGCAATGCGCTGGTGATCTGGGAAGCGCAATTCGGTGATTTCGCCAATGGCGCGCAGGTCGTGATCGACCAGTTCATCGCGGCGGGCGCTGCCAAATGGGGACAACACAGCGGCCTGACACTATTCCTGCCTCACGGGCAGGAAGGCCAGGGCCCCGAGCACGCGTCGGCGAGGCTCGAGCGCTACCTGCAATTGAGTGCCCAAAACAATATGCGGGTTGCGGAACCGACCACGCCCGCGCAACTGTTCCATTTGCTGCTGATGCAGGCCCGCGCCTCTGAACGGCGCCCGCTCGTCGTGATGACGCCCAAGTCGCTGCTGCGCCACCCGGAAGCGACCAGCACGTTCGACGAGTTGAGTCACGGCGAATTCCGGGAGGTTCTGCCGGACACCCAGATCGACGCGTCGCGCGCGACTGATGTGGAGCGTGTGATCGTGACGAGCGGCAAGGTCTACTTCGAATTGCTCGAGCATCGCCGCAGCGCCGGTATGACCGACACCCCGATCATCCGCGTCGAGCAGCTCTATGCGTTTCCGGCGCAACAACTGGCCGCCGAGCTCGCCCGCTACCCGAACCTGAAGAGCGTGGCCTGGTGCCAGGAGCAAGCACGCAACCAGGGCGCATGGAGTTTCGTCGAACCGCTGCTACGCGAGATTCTGCCTGCCGGCACGACGTTGCTGTACGCGGGACCTGATGCTTGCGCATCGACTGCGCCGGGATCGTATGCGGCGCATGTGGCGAGACAATCTGCGCTCGTGTCGCGAGCTTTCACCGGCTGAGTGTGCATGCGTGTCGCGATGATGCTCTATGCGGGATTTCAACTGCTCGAGGTCAGCGGTCCGATGGATGTGTTTCATCAGGCAAACCGCCTGTATGGCGGCGTCCTCTATGAATCGCATCTGATCGGGCCGTCGCCGGGGCCGGTGGTTTCGTCGAACGGGACGGCCGTGGGTACGACCGAGTGCCTGTTCGATCCGCGCCCGCCATTCGATATCGTCGTGGTGCCCGGCTCCCCGGTGGTCAGTTCTGTCCGTGAGCATCGCGAACTCGTGGACTGGTTGAGCGATGCGGCGCCAAGGACCCACAGGCTCGCCTGCATTTCGAACGGCGCGTTTCTGCTTGCAAGAGCCGGTCTCGCCGATCGCCGCTGGCTGACCACGCATTGGCGCGACGCTGATCGCCTCGCGGCCGAATATCCGCTGGTCCATGTGATGTCGAATCCTGGCTGCCTGAAGGATGGCAACCTGTACTCGTCGGGTGGCGCGAGTGCGGGCATGCATCTCGCCCTGTCGCTGGTGCGGGAAGACCTCGGCGAACATGCCGCGGGAACGATCGCCACGGCGTTGTTGATGCCGCCGGCAGGAAGCGCCAAGCGCGCACGGAACAATTGATGATCGACACGAACCTGATTCACAAAGCGCTCGCGAATCCGCTGCGGCGTGACATCCTCGCGTGGTTGAGAGCCCCCGCCGAGACCTTTCCGAACGCCTATGTCAACCATGTCCGCGGCGTACCCGTGCACGCCATCCAGGCGCGCAGCGGTCTGGCCCAGTCGACGGTATCAATGCATATCGCCGTGCTCGTCGAAGCGGGACTGCTGGTTCCGAAGCGAGTCGGCCAATGGATTTTCCTGTCGCGCAATGAAGAACTGATACGGGCATTTACGGATCAGATTCGCGTGCATTTGTAATGGACAAGCTCAACATGATGCGGATATTCCTCCGCATCGCCGAAGAAGGAAGCTTCACGGCAGCTTATCTGCACGCGCGCGGTACGTCACGCACGGTACAGGACATTCGGGGTCACACGTGCCTACAACTCGTCATGTCGATTTTCCCGCGCGATCGCTCGCATCTGGACGGACCCAACCGCCGTGAAACGGTCGAGCTTCCGAAGGCGGCGGTCGAAATCAACCTTCCTGACGCGCTCGATGTCGCGCTGCGCGAAGGGGTGGGTATCGGTGCGCTGCCGATGCCGAGCGCTCTGCGCTTGCTCGACACCGGCGCACTGGTGCGCGTGCTGCCGCAGTATCGGCTGCAGAAACTGACGGCCTTCACGGTCCACGCGTCGCGCCAGTATCTGGACGCCAAAATCAGAACTTTCGTGGATTTCCTGCGCGAGGCCGTACCGACGGCATTGGCCGAGGACGAGGCGGCGCTCGGCCGTTGAGCTCCGCCTCGGTGACCTGCCGCTTCACGCTGTGTCGCGACAGGCTGCGCTTGACGCGCTTCAACCCGCATTTGCCTTGTGCTCGTGCGACGCCACGCGTTGCGATTGCGATTGCGATTGGGGTTGCGATTGCGGTTGCGCGGCCATCGCGCGCGAGACCATTTCGTTTTGCTTGATGATCTTGTCGATCTCGGCGTCGGCCTGCGCATCGTAGTGCGCGAAAACATCGGTGCGATAGCGCGTGTTCTGCGCCGCGCCCAACTGCGAACCGGATTCGTCGCGCGTGTCGGCGTCGACCGCCATCGACAGGCCGATACGCAGCGGATGCGCGGCCAGCTCGGCCGGGTCGAGCGCGATGCGAACCGGCAGCCGCTGCACGATCTTGATCCAGTTGCCGGTGGCGTTCTGCGCCGGCAGCGTCGCGAACGCGCTGCCGGTGCCGGCCGAAAAGCCCTCGATACGCCCGTGATATCGCACGCCTCTACCGTAGACGTCCGATGTCAGCGTGACCGGCTGGCCAATCCGCATGTGCTTGAGCTGCACTTCCTTGAAGTTCGCGTCGACCCATACGCCGTCGAGCGGCACGATCGCCATCAGCGGCGTGCCGGGCGCGACCCGCTGGCCGACCTGCACCCGGCGCTGCGCGACGTAGCCGGTCACCGGCGCCGGCAAGGTATCGCGCGCATAGGCGAGCCACGCGGTCCGCACCTTCGCGGCGGCGGCCTGCACGTCCGGATGCTGCTCGACCGTGGTGCGATCGGTCAGCGCATGGTTGGCTTCACCCTGCTGGCGCGCGGCTTCGAGCGCGGCCTGTGCGACGCTGACCGCGTCGCGGGCGTGTGCGATGTCCTCGGCGGACACGGCGCCCGTGTCCGCGACGGCCGCGCGGCGGTGCAGGTCGTCGCGGGCGCGGCCCAGATCGGCTTCGCGCTGAGCGACGTTCGCGGCGTAGAAGTCGTTGTTGACATACAGGCCGCTCACGCGTCGCACGGTCTGGCCGAGTTGCGCTTCGGCATCGGCAAGCGCCAGTTTTGCATCGGCCGGATCGAGCGTGACGACAGGGTCGCCCTGCTTCACGATCTGCGTGTCGTCGGTGTTGACGGCGATCACGGTGCCGGTGACCTGCGGCGTCAGTTGCACGAGATTGCCGCTGACGTACGCGTCGTCGGTCACTTCGTGATATCGGCCCTCGGTCAGGTAGTACCCGCCGTAGGCCGCGCCCGCGAGCACGACCGCAGCGCCGAGCAGCGCGATCAGGCGTTTGCGGCGTGCCGGCGGCGTGGCCTTGTTGTCGTCTTGGGGCGCGGCAGGCGCTTGCCCGCCGGTCTTCCGTTCGTCTTCCCGATCCGCCAGTTCGCGGTCGGTCGTGATCGAATCGCTCATTGCAGTTCTCCTGATAGGTTTTCCGACCTGCCGTTCAACGTGCGGCAACCGCGGCATTGGCTTGACGGGTCGGAACGGCGGCGACGTCCGCGTGATGGTCGGTGCTGGCCGACGTATCGACGTAGCCGCCGCCTAACGCCGACGCGAGCTCGATCTGCTGGTCGCGGCGGTTCATCTTCAGATTGGCGATCGCCTCGTCGGCGTTCAGCGCGGTGACGTCGGCATTGAGTACGGTCAGCTGGTTGGTGAGGCCGGCCTTGTATTGCGTGGTCGCCAGTCGATCGGCATCGCTCGCGGCCTGCTGCGCGGCCTGCGCATCGCCGAGCTGCGCGTCGCTCGAGCGGATCTGCGCGATCTGCGTGGCCACGCCGCTCAGCGCGCCGATCAGCGTCTGGTTGTAGGTCGCCACCGCATAGTCGAACTCGGCGTAGCGGCCCTTCAACTGCGCGCGCAACTCGCCCCCATCGAAGATCGGCAGATGGATCGCCGAGCCCACCGAGGCCGTGCGACTCGCGGCGCTCAAAAGGCGGCCGAAGCCGAACGCGTCGAAACCGATCGCGGCGCTCAGGTTGATGTCGGGATAGAACTCGGCCTTCGCTTCCTTCACCTCGTGCGTGATCGCATCGACGCGCCAGCGCGCCGCGACGATGTCGGGCCGGCGGCCCAGCAGATCGGCCGGCAGGTTGTCCGGCAGACGCACGTCGTCGCCGACGCCGAGCGTCGGCCGCGTGATCGCGAGTCCACGGTCGGGACCCTTGCCAAGCAGCGCCGCCAGTTGATACCGGGTGGTCAGGATGCTGCCGTCGAGCGCGCTGACGCGGGCACGGCTCGTGGACAGATTCGCCTCGGCCGTCTTGCGCTCCACTTCGGTATCGAGGCCGTTTGCGATGCGGCTCGCGGTGATGCGGTCGATCTGCTCGCGCCGCGCGACTTCCTGCTGCGCGATGTCGCGCAATGCGTAGAGCCGCGCCAGCTCGTTGTAAGTGCGGGCGATCGAGGTGTCGAGCGTGAGCCTGACGACTTCCACGTCGGCCTCGCTCGCGGACGCCTCCGAGACAGCCGCGCGCAGCGCCTCGCGGTTCTTGCCCCACAGGTCGAGATCGTAAGAAGCGCTCAGCAGCCCCTTGTTCTCCGTCTGCCATGAGCCGGCGTACGGCGGCGGAATCAACGCGGTGCTGCTGTACTGCTGGCGCGTCAGCGTGTACGACGCATCGACGCGCGGCAGCGTGTTCGCCTTCGCCGTTTCGCTATAGGCTTGCGCCTGCTCGACTCGCGCGCGCGCCTGGTCGAGCGTCGGGCTATCTTGCAGTGCCTCGGCGATCAATGCTTTCAGTTGCGCGTCGCCGAACTGGTCGACCCAGTCGGCGGATGGCCAGTGCCCCTGCTCTTGCGGGAGGCTCTGGGACGTTTCCAGCTGCCGTGGTTGAACGATCTGCTTGTCGCTGTGGATGCCCGCATAGTTTGCACATGCCGCCAGCACCGCGAAGGAGATCACCGAAACACCGAGCTTCAGCGAACGGGCGACGGTGTTTGCTCTAGAAGTCTGCGTTTTCATTTTCTGACAAATCAGATTAATGGTGAAAAAAAGCGCGGCACACGGCCGCGCCGTTCAATCGCCTGTGAACTTGCGAAGCAGGCGGTCCAGCTCGGCAAACTCGGCCTTCGTGAATTTGCGCAAGCGGGCGTTCAACACATGCGGCGCGACTTCCGGAATCCGTGCGGCGACTTTCTGCCCCTCCGCGGTCAAGGTCAGATTGACCACGCGGCGATCTTGCGGGTCGCGCGATCGTACCAGCAGCCCCTTCGATTCCAGCTTGTCCAGCATCCGCGTCATCAGGCCGGTGTCGATTCCGAGCAGCTTCGACAGCTCGAAAGGCGTGGTTGCCACACCCTGCTTCAGCGAAAGCAGGATGCCCATCTGCTGGCCGTTGATTTCGAGGTCCTTGAGCGCCGCGTCCATTTCCGCGACGACGACGTTACGGGCCTTGACGAGCCTGAAGCCGATACTGTTCGTAAGCATGAAGTTCTTCGTCGTGTAATGGTCCATGGCGGTGTCCTCCTCGTTGATTTGAACAATATCTGCATTATCAGATAATGTCAAGGAGAGGATGGTCTGTTTCATTTTCCGTCCGAACCGGGTTGCCAAATTGGATTCAATGTCCGCCGGCGGCTGCCGCGCCCGCGGCACCACCCTTGGCCGGCTTCGTCACCCAGATCAGCGGGATGATGACGACAAAGATCACCGCCGAAATCCAGAAGATGTCGTTCAGGCCGAGCATCGTCGCCTGCGCGTTCAGCGAGGCTTCGTAAAAGGCCGTGGCCTTGGGAACGCCCGCGTCCAGCGCCGCCTGCAGGTGCGCGATCGCGCCGGTAAAGCCAGGATCGTCCACGCTCGATTGTTCGGCAAGTCGCGCATGGTGCAGAATCGTGCGGTCGTTCCACGCGGTGCTCATCAGTGACGTGCCCACCGCTCCCGCAAAAATGCGCACGAAGTTGGACAGACCCGCTGCCGCTGGAATCTCCTCCGGCTTCAGACCCGACAGGATGATCGCGGTGAGCGGCGTGAAGAACAGCGCGGTCGGAATGCCCTGCAGCAAGGTGGGCAGCACGAGCGTCCAGGCGTCGACGCTGGTCGTGTAGTTCGAGCGCATGAAGAACACGCCGGCGAATCCGACGAACGCAAGCGTGGCAAGCACTCGCATGTCCGAGCGCGGCATGATCTTGCCCATCACCGGGGCGAGGATCACGGCGAAAATGCCGAGCGGCGCGGTCACGAGCCCCGCGTCCACCGCTCGGTAGCCGAGGAAGCCCTGAATCCACTGCGGCAGGATCACGAGGTTGGCGAAGAAGATCGCGTAGGCGACCGAAATCGCAATCGTGCCGCCGAGGAAGTTACGTCTGGCGAAAAGCCGCAGGTTGACGATCGGCTTTTCCTCCGTCAATTCCCAGATCAGGAAGAACAGGAAGCTCACCACGGCGACGATCGTCAGCGCCCAGATCACCGGCGAGCTGAACCAGTCGAGGTCGCGGCCCTTGTCGAGCATGATCTGCAGCGGTGCGACCCATGCGATCAGCGAGATCAGGCCGACCTTGTCGATCGGGAGCTTGCGGGCCGGCGTCTCGCGGTCGCGGTAGATCGCCCAGATCGCGCCCGCGGCGAACAGGCCGACCGGCACGTTGATGTAGAAGATCCACGACCAGCTGTAGCTGTCGGTGATCCAGCCGCCGAGCGCCGGGCCCGCAATCGGCCCGACCGTCGCCGTCATCGCCCACAGCGCGAGCGCGCTCGAGCTTTTTTCCTTCGGAAACGACGCAAGCAGCATGGCCTGCGACAACGGCACCAGCGGCCCTGCCACCGCGCCCTGCACGACACGGGCGGCGAGCAGCACCATCAGGTTCGGAGCGAGGCCGCACGCCGCCGATGACAGCACGAACAGCAGGATCGCCCCGACGAACAGCCTGACCTGGCCGATGCGCTGCGTGAGCCACCCTGTCAACGGAATCGACACCGCGTTGGCCGCGGCAAACAGCGTGATGACCCATGTGCCTTCGTCGATCGACACACCGAGGTTGCCGGACAGCGTAGGAATCGCGACGTTGGCGATCGACGAATCCAGCACATTCATGAAGGTGGCGAGCGCCACCGCAAACGTGCCGAGTGCAAACTTTGCGCCAGTCAGTTGGGCCGGCGCGCCCAGGTTGGTCGATGGATTCATGTCACGTCCTCGTCTCGGTTCGAAGCGCCCGTCAGTCGCTGGCGATTATCTGCAATGTCAGATAAATGGTTAAAAAAATGCCGCCTCAGCGGTCGAGCAGTCTTGAAAGCAGCAGGCTCAACGCGTCGAAATCGGACTTCGAGAAATGCGAAAGCCGCTCGCTCCATGCTCCCTGGATAACCCGTGTGTTCCGGGCGGCGACGGTCTGCCCTTCCTGCGTCAACGACACATCCACGAGACGACGATCCCTGCCGTTGCGGGCGCGCTCGATCAGTCCGCTGTTTTCGAGCTTGTCCAGCACTCGGGTCATCCGGGCCGGGTGGACGCCCGCCAATTTCGACAGTGCGGCCGGTGTTTTCACTCTCCCGCGCGCTAGCGTAAGCAGAACGCCGCGCTCCTGCAGATTCAGTCCTGCATCCGCGAGCCCCGCCTCGAGTTCGCTTGCAATCAGCTGACGCGCCTGACCCAGCACGGACACCAGCTTCTGCGTGCGCTCAAAGTCTTCGTTGATCGAATCATCCATCGGTCGCCTCCTCGATATCTGACTTTAATATATTTGACTATGCAGATTGATGCAAGCGGATTTCCTCGCCGTATGCGCTACATGGTGTAAAAACTGAATTGAACTGCCGGCGACTATTGTCGCGATTCCCTGGGGCGAAAATCTTTCCGGCGCGGATTCGGGCGCTGCCCGCTCTCACTTCAGGAGTGACAGAAGGATGACTGACAAACCGCTTACGCTGGGTCTCGATCACGTCGGACTCACCGTCCGCGATCTGAACCTCACGCGCGACTTCTTCGTGAAGTGTCTGGGCTGGCAGCAGGTGGGAGAGAGGCCTGCCTATCCGGCTGCGTTCGTGTCGGACGGACACGTGGTGGTGACGCTCTGGCAGGTCACCGATTCAAGCCGCCTCGTCGAATTCGATCGCAAGGTCCATGTCGGACTGCATCATCTTGCGCTGCGCGTGGGCAGCGAGGCAGCACTGCAGGACATCTTCGCGCGCGTGTCCGCCTGGCCGGGCGTCAAAGTCGAATTCGCGCCCGAAGACCTCGGCGGCGGGCCCAAACGCCACACGATGGTGTACGAGCCGGGCGGCATCAGACTCGAATTCGATCACGACCCGCGAACGCAGGCATCGTGAACGCGGATGCGCGCGACAGACCGGCCGACACCAACAGGACCACTGCCGCTACGCGCCATCACTCACCGCTTGTTCCTGCGGCTCACAACTGTTTGTCCGCGCCTTGTGTGCAAAAGCGGAGCACGACCTCATAAATTAGTAGCGATCGGAGCCATCAGTCCGATCACAGATTGCTGATCCAACCTACTTCGAGGTTCACTATGAGTCAGTCTCCCAAAGTCATCGTGGTCACCGGTGCATCGCAAGGCATCGGCGCCGAAACCGTCAAGGCATTTCGCAAGCTCGGCCATAACGTGGTCGCGACATCGCGCGGCATCAAGCCGTCTGACGATCCCAACCTCGTCACCGTGGCCGGTGACATCGCCGATCCGGACACGGCTCGACGGGTGATAGAGACGGCCGTGGCGCGCTTCGGTCGTGTCGACACGCTCGTCAACAATGCGGGCATTTTCGTGGCCAAGCCGTTCACCCAATACACGGCGGAAGATTACGCGACGATCACCGGCATCAATCTCGCGGGCTTCTTCCACATCACGCAGCTCGCGATCGCCGAGATGGAGAAGCATGGGCGCGGGCACGTGGTCAGCATCACGACGAGCCTCGTGGATCACGCGATTGACGGCGTGCCGTCCGTGCTGACCTCGCTGACCAAGGGGGGCCTCGCCGCCGCGACCCGCTCGCTCGCGATCGAGTATGCGAAGCGCGGAATTCGCGCCAACGCAGTTTCGCCCGGCATCATCAAGTCACCGATGCACGCGCCCGAAACGCATGCGGCGCTTGGCGCATTGCATCCAGTGGGTCATATGGGCGAGATGAGTGACATCGTGAATGCGATCCTCTATCTCGACTCGGCGCCGTTCGTGACCGGCGAGATCCTGCATGTGGACGGCGGCCAGAGCGCCGGCCACTGAGCGGGCCATGCGATGAAGCGGCGCGCGCCGCTCAATGCGCGCGCGTGCTCGGGGCGGGCGTCGCGGGTTTGGCCAACTGCTCGACGAGAAATTCGACGAAAGCTCGCACGCGCGAGGTCAGGTAGCGCGCGTGCGGATAAAGCAGGATGAATGGCCGCGTGCGTCCGCCCGCTTCGCGCAACACCTCCACGAGCCGACCTCCGCGCAGGTCGTCCTCCACGACGAAGCGATACGTCTGAAACAGGCCCGCGCCGGCACGCGCGAGCGTCACGCCGGCGAGCGCATCGCCCGACGTTCCATAGCTTCCAGTCGTCAGCACGTCGCCATCTTCAGGCGAACCCTCGAAGGTCCAGGCGAGATGACGCCCGCTGCTCGGCAGTTCGAACTGGATGCACTCGTGCGCCCGCAGGTCCTCGACGGTTTTCGGCATGCCCGCGCGCTTCAGATAGGCGGGCGTCGCCACCACGACCATTTCCGCGTCTTCGAGCTTGCGCGCGACGAGGTTTGAATCGGCCGGCGCGCGTCCGCGTATCGCGAGATCGAAACCTTCGTCCGCGAAATCGATGTTGCGGTTGCTCAGATGCGTCTCGACCCGGACTTGCGGATAGCGCTCGCGAAACGCCGGCAGCAGCGGCAACACGCGATAGTGCCCATACGGCGTCGGCATGCTGATCCGCAGCACGCCGGCCGGCGTGGTCTGCTCGCCCGTTACTTCGCGCTCGGCATCCATCAGTTGCGACAGCGCTTGCCGGCATTGCTCGAAGTAGCGCCGCCCCGCGTCGGTCAGACGGATCTGGCGTGTAGTGCGCACGAACAGGCGCACGCCGAGCCGTTCCTCGAGCCGCGCCACCGAGCGGCTCACCGCAGCCGGTGTGACACTCGCGGCGTTGGCCGCCAGCGTGAAGCTACCCAGCTCCGCCGCGAGACAGAAGAGCTCGATGCTACCCAGCAGGAGATCGTCGAATTTGCGTTGCATGCCTGTCCGCCTTTGTTTTGTTGGCTTGAGAACCCGTCGATCGCGGCCGCGCTGGACCGAATGCATGGGTGCGGAACTGAGGCTGGAAGCTAATCGGACATCGGCCCGCGCATGCCCCACGCGTGCCGATGTGTTCCATCTGTGCGATGGTATTGAAGCTGGACTGCTAGTTCCACACCGATTGCAGCCGCTCGATACTTTCTCGCGTTTCGCGTTCCAGTTGCGCCATCAGTTCGCCGGCAGGCAACGAACGCGCAAGGGGCGCGGCCTGGCCCGCCCATTGCGCGCCGTAGCCGAATTCACCCTTGGCCTTGGCGGCTGCATTGAGCGCCTTGCCCGCGTCATAGGTGATTGGATAGGACGGCGTGCGCGGGGCTTGCGGGTCCTCGCCGAGCGCGGTGAAGCGATTGACGATGCTGCGCGCGAGCCGCCCCGAAATGGCCGACGTGAACGTCGTCGAGCGCGCCGCATCGCTGAGCAGCGCGCGGCGATAGCCGTCGTCGATCGAGGTTTCCGGGCACGCGACGAACGCCGTGCCCAATTGCGCAGCCTGCGCGCCCAGCGCGAGCGCGGCCGCGATGCCGGCGCCGTCCATGATGCCGCCCGCCGCGATCACGGGCAGGTCGAACTCGCTCGCGAGCAGGCGCGTCAGCGCGAACGTGCCGAGGCGTTCGTCGCGCCCGGTCGTGTCGAACACGCCGCGATGACCGCCCGCTTCGATGCCCTGCGCGACGATCGCATCGACACCCGCCTCGACGGCCGCCGCCGCTTCGTCGAGATTCGTCGCGCTCGCCAGCAAACGGATGCCCGCGTGCTTCAGTTGCGCGATCACCGCATCGGGCGGCAAGCCGAAATGGAAGCTCACGACGGCCGGCTTCTCCGCGAGCAGCATCGCCTGCATTGCGGTGTCGACGACGAAGCTCGTGTAGATCTCGCTGAGCGCTTGCGGCGGCGTCGCGCCGTATTGCCGGAACACCGGTTCGAGCCAGTCGAGCCATGCACGCTCGACGGCCGCATCGGGTGTCGCCGGGCGATGGCAGAACACGTTGACGTTGAAAGGCTTCGTCGTTAGCTCGCGAGTCTGATGGATCGCGCGGCGCGCGTTCTCCGCGTTCTCCGCGTTCATCGCGGCAACGCCGAGCGAGCCGAGACCGCCCGCGTTCGACACCGCTGCGGCCAGCGCCGGCGTGGTGACGCCGGCCATGGGCGCCTGAATGATCGGCTTGTCGATGCCGAGCGTGCGCAGTAACGCGCGATTATCCGCTTGAATGCTCATGTCCCCTTCCCAACGAATGCGTTAAAAGATTCGATGTGCCTGCCAGCTTGCCTGCCTGTCAGGCCCCAGCGCGGCGATGCGCCCAGCGCGCGAGGCCGCCGCAAGCGATCAGCAGCGCGCCGGTCACGAAGAACACCGCGTGCAGCCCGAGATGAACGCCGATCACGCCGCCGATCACCGGTCCCACCACCTGGCCGCTGAATTGCGCCGATTGCAGATAACCAAGCATGCGGCCGGTCCTGCTTTCATCCACCGATTGCCGCGCCAGCTTGCCGATCGAGGGCAACAGGCCCGCGAGCGTCATCCCCATCAGCACGCGCAAAGCTGCGAGCTGCCACCAGTGCGTGACGAAAGCTTGCGGCACCATCGCCAGCCCCGTGAGCACGAGGCAGACAACGATCACACGCCAGCTCCCGAACCGGTCGGCCAGCGCGCCGAGGCGCGCGGCCGTCAGCATGCTTCCGAGCGCCGAGCATGCCATAACCACGCCGGCCACGCGCGCAAGATGCGTGGCATTCACGCCAAGGCCGCCGATATACACGGTGATGATCGGCTCGATCGACATGTTGGCGAGCAGCACCATCATCGCGGTCACGAGGAGCGCGGCCACCACCGCGTAATTGGTGCGTCGGGCGGGCGCGTCGGCGGTGCCGCGCGCATGAGCTTTCGCGTCGCTATCCGGGTGAAACTCTTCCTTCACCACGAAGATGGTGAGCAGCGCCGCCGCCGCGATCATCGCGCCGCCCGCGAAGAACGTGCCGCGAATGCCGATCCAGTCTGGCAGCACGCCGCCGACGAGCGGCCCGACCAGATTGCCCGCGAGCGCGCCCGTCGAAAGTATGCCGAGCGCCCAACCCGCGCGCTCGCGCGGCGCCTGGGTGCCCACCATCACCGTGGAAGCCGATGCATAGCCGCCCCACCAGACCAGCGATCAGACGCAGCGCGACCAGTTCGTAGACATTGTGCGCCACGCCGATCAACGACATCACCAGGGCCATACCGATCGCCGCGCGAACGAGCATGGGTTTGCGGCCGAAACGGTCGGCCAGACGCCCCCACAGTGGCGCGGTAAGAGCGGTGCCGAGGAAGGTCGCGCCGAAGGCGATGCCCGACCACTGGATCACCGCGGACGGCGAGCTGACGCCGAGTTGCCGCACGTAAAGCGGCAGGAACGGCAGCAGCATGCTGAGGCTCACGAGCGTCGTGAACGAGCCGATCACGCAGACGACCAGATTGCGCCGCCAGTACTGGAGGTTGCGCTCGGCGTAGCCGCGTGGCCGCGCGTCGCGCTGCAGGTGCGTCGGCACGAGCGCCGCCGGTGAAGAGGAAACCGTGGCATTCATTTCACGCTCCGTGCGGAAAACAGATCGACGGCGAGTGCGAGCAGAAGCGCCACCGCGCCAATCGCGTAGAGCACCAGATAATTGCCGCCGCTTGAAGAGAACACGAACGAAAGACCGTAGGCCGCCAGCGCCTGCATCACGGCGAAGCTCGTCGTTGCGCGGCTCCATGCGCCCTTGACGGCGGACGGATGGTGCGCGAGCAACTCGTTCACGCGGCCGAGCGCCAGCGGCACGATACCTGGCGTGAATGCGCCCACGACAAAGGCGGAGACCATCAGCCCCGCCGACCCGAACAAGCCCGCGGCGGGAATCGCGACCGCAACGGCCTGCACCAGATACGCGACGCGCAGCGCGCGGCCGAAACCCGCGCGATCGGCGAGATGCCCCGCCGCGAGCGGCCCGACGATCGCGCCGAGGCCGTACAGCACCCAGAATTCGGCGCCCGCATCGACGCCGCGGCCAAGCCCGCGCGCGACGAAATCGACGAGGAACAGCATGTGCGGCACGAGCCCCACCGCGTTCAGACCATACTCGGCATAGAGCGCGCGCAGGCCGGCACGAGGATAGGCCGGCGCTGTTTCGAAGCGCGAACGCGCAGCGGCGTGCGCGGGTGCGGTGTGCTCGGGCCAGCCGTTCCACGCGACGGCGGTCAGCGCGAGCGAAACGGCCGCGAGCCCGAGCCAGGTCCACGTGAGCCCCTGACGCAACAGAATCGGCACGATCGTGCCCGAGGCCGCGATGCCGAGCCCGATCCCCGTGAAGATGCCACCGCTCGCGAAGCCCCGGCGCGCCGCCGGCACGTGCGCGAGGATCGTGGGTGCGGCGAGCACCATCAACGCGCCGCCCGAGACCCCCGAGGCCAGGCGCCAGATGAAAAACCACAGGAACGACACGGGCACCGCGCAGGCCACGAAGGCGATGGTCGCGAGCAGCATCATCGCGCGCAGCACGCTGGCGGGTTTCGCCACGCGTACCATCGCGCCCGCCAGCAGTGCGCCGGCCAGATAGCCGCCGAGGTTCGCCGCGCCGAGATAGGCCGCGCTCGAGGCGGGAAACCAGTGCGCGCCGATGATAGCCGGCAAAAGCGGCGTATAGGCAAAGCGCGCGAGACCGATGCCGATCAGGCTCGCGCTGGCCCCGGCGAGCGTGCCCCGCCAGACGTTGTAGCCGGCCGGAGCGGCCGGATTCGAGATGGCTTGCTGCATGACGACTCCCATGGACCGGTGCTGTTAAGCACCCGATGAATATGGGAGCCAGTCTAGAACGACTCGCATCGCGGGAGAATCACCGCACTGCGTAAGTCATTGTTCCGCGCGGCGATCGAATCAGCGTCGATCGGCGTCGGTGATTTGCTGAGCCCGCTCGAAATACTCGCGCAGCAGCGGCGTGGCGAAATCGACGAAACCGCGCACCTTCGGCACCGCAAGGCGCCCGTGCGGCGTCACCAGGTTGACGGGCAACGGCGCATGCTCGCTGTCGCGCAGCACGATTTTCAGCGCGCCGGCCTTGACCTGCTCGGCCACGTGATAGGAGAAAAGCCGCGTGACGCCATGCCCGGCCACGGCCGAAGACAGCGCAGCGCGAATCGTGTTGACGATGAAGCGCGGCGTGAACCGGACGACCTGCGGCAGCGCCGTTAGACGGGCCGCCGGAAAGCTCCACGAATCGAGCCCGAAATGCGTCATCGAGATGATCGGATGGCTGGCCAGATCGGCGGGGACATCGATGGCCGGGTGCGTGGCGAGATAGTCGGGCGAAGCGACCACCACCCGCCTCACCTCGCCCACCGGAATGGCGACGAGCGTGGAGTCCTGTAGATGAGCGATGCGCAACGCCACGTCGATGCCCTCGTCGACGAGGCTCACGGGCCGGTCGAGCAGGTGCAGGCGGATCGACGCCTGGGGATGGCGATCGAGAAACGAATCGACAATCGGGCGCAGCACCTCCTCGCCCACCGCCACCGCCGCCGTCACGCCTAGCAGTCCGCGCGGCGCGGAGCGCTCGTCGGCTGCGAGCAGGTCCGCCTCCTCCAGATCCGCGAGGATGCGCCGGCACGCCAGCGCATAGCGCTCGCCCGCCTCGCTGAGCCGGATCGTGCGCGTGGTGCGGTGTAGCAGCGGCGTGCCCGTGTGCGTCTCCAGAAACGCGATGGCCCGGCTCACAGCCGCGGGCGAGCGGCCCAGCCGACGGCCTGCGCCCGCCAGACTGCCCTCGTCGAGCGTGGCGACGAATACCTTCATGGCGTCGATACGGTCCATTGCGTGTTTGAGCTTGAGATTGGGCCTAGGTGGCGCCGCAGTCTTTTAGGGCGGTGAGTTCCGGCACGATCTTAGCGGAATACGAGAAGCGACAGCGTGGCATGCACGGCTGCACAATCGTAAGACTGAATGTGGCGCTAGTGCGGCGCCTGGCATACCCTGAAGAAGTTGTTCAGCAGATCCTGGTACGCTCCGCTGCCGCTAGCGGGCTGGGTACGTCAAATGTCGCGAGCACCCATTCGGGTGCGAAGGTGCGCGAGCGCTTTCCTGCAGACTGGCGCGCGCTTCAGCCGGACCTTCGCCGCAACAAAAAGGCGCGCCCGTGACAGCGCGCCATCCTCGCGTGACAGTCGATGGTCAGCCGCGTGCGATCGCCCGACGCCTTTTTCGGCAAGCTGAGCGACAGCACGCCATCCCTGTACTCGGCTTCGCGTTCGCCTCGTCGACCTCGCCGCCGAGCGCGAACGAGCGGCTGAAGGTGCCGGCGTAGCGCTCGCGGCGGATCACCCGCCGCGACGACGCGTCGTTGATCCACGTCAAGCGTGCCCGCCCGACCCGTCACGCGCAAAACCTGAAAAACCCGCTATGCAGCAGCACGGGCCTGGCGCCGAGCTCGTCGAGCAGACGCCGGGCGGCCTGTTCGATCTGGGAACGGTGCGCGAGGAACGCCTGGAGCAGATCGTCTTCCCGCAGCGAGCGCGCGCCGAAATGGTCTTCGAGCGCCTCGGCCGTGATCGCGCACTGCACGGGCCGATCGTCGACGAGCGCCGCAAACGCCAGCACCAGATCGCGGGCGCAGTATTCGGGCATGCAGGACGGAAAGGAAATGTGCATGGTGACGCCCCCCACGGGCATGAAGTGCCGCATCGGCGGAGGCGAGGTAGCGGACCCGCCGCGACGTCTCCAGCTTAATCACGCAATCCACGGCGGATTTGACGTGCGTCAAGGCGGAGTCGCGCACGGCGCGCGGTGGCCCCGTTTGCCGCGGGCCCTGTCAGCGCGAATGGTCATTCGCCCGTGCGCGTCACGGAACCCGCAGCGGCGTCGCTGCGTCGCGCGGCGGCGTCGATCGTCTGCCGCAACGCCTTCAGTTCAGCGTGCAGGCGCACGATTTCATCGTTCAGATGCTTGATATCCCGATGCATCTCGCGTCGCAACGCCCTCTCTTCCTTGCCGATGAATGCCGCGGCGATGCTCGCGAAGACCAGCGACAACATGCCGTAGCCGAGCAGCACGACAAATGCCGCGAACACACGCGATGCGGGCGTCGTCGGCGCGATGTCGCCATAGCCCACGGTCGCGCTGCTTTCGAACGCAAGCCACAGCCCTTCGGAGTACGAGTGCACGTGTGGTTCGAGCCAGTAAAATCCGGCGCCGGCCATCGCGAGCACGAGCGCGCCGGCGAGCAGCAGCCACATCAACCGGTTCGGCGTGACGAATTCGCGCAGCGACAGCACGATGCGCAACGCGACGACACCCATGAACGACAGCCGCAGCAGCCATTCGACGGGCTGCCACGGCGGCGTTCCGAAACCGGTGCTGAGCGCCGCGCCCAACGCGATGAGCAGGTCGAGCCAGTTGTTCGCGAGCAGCGTCTTCGGCCGTCTGCTCAGATGGGCCAGCCAGGTGAACGACAACGCGAAGCCGGCGAACATGCCGACGTATAGTGTCCGCGACAGGCTCAGCGCCAGCGGCGTGGGCACCGTCAGTTCGACGTAGAACGCGGGGATCGCGCAAAAGCTCAGCGCGCACAGCCCCCAGCGCAGGTGGCGCCATGCCCGCACGGCGCGCGGACCGTCGTGCGCGCTCGCACCGCCCAATCCGTAGCCGCCGAGGCCGTGGTCGATCATGTGGTCCGTCATCGCGTGAATGGCTTCCGGCCTGTCGGGTTTCGCGCGATATCGTCGTGGTGCCGCAAACGCACCGAGGCCGCGCGATCATCGTTGCAGGCTAACCGACCCGCGGCTGTCAGCCTTGATGCAGATCAGTGCTGGTGCAAGGCGTGCGCGATCAGCCTGTCAGAGCGGGTGCAGCACCGTTTGCGCGACGCCGGCCGCCACACACAGCACGACGACCGCAAGCGGGGGCACCTTCCAGCGCAGCAACAGCAAAAAGCCGATGCACGCCACGGCGAAATCCGTCGCCGACAGGACCGCGCTCGTCCACACCGGCGAATAAAGCGCGGCGGCCAGCAGGCCGACCACCGCGGCATTGACGCCGGCAAGCGCCGCCGCCATCGCCGCACGCGCGCGCAGCGCCTGCCACCACGGCAATGCGGCGAGAACGAGCAGCAGACCCGGCAGAAAGATGCCCACCGTCGCCAGCAGTGCGCCGCTCCAGTGTCTGGGTGGCAGCGCCATCATCCAGCCGAGAAACGCCGCGAACGTGAACAGCGGTCCGGGTACGGCCTGGGCCGCGCCATAGCCGGCCAGGAAGTCGTTGGGCGCGACCCATCCGGTCGCGACGGTTGCCCGCTGCAACAACGGCAGCACCACGTGGCCGCCTCCGAACACGAGCGCGCCGGAGCGATAGAACGCATCGAACACGCGGATGCCTTGCGAGGTCCCGCTTGCCGCCCATAGCGGCAACGCGAACAGCAATGCGCAAAAGACAATTAGCGCGACGATGCCTGCCGTGCGCGACACCTGAAAATCGCCGGCCCGCAGAGCAGTGGCGCCTGGCGCCTGCACCGCCGTGGTCCGGCACAGCGCGACACCGAGCACGGCGCCGGCGCCGATCACGATCAGTTGGGCGTAGACGGTGCCAGGCACGCTGAGCAATCCGAGCGATGCGAGCGCGATCGCCGCGCGGCGGCGATCCGGACACAGACGCCGCGCCATGTCCCAGACGGCCTGCGCGACGACGGCCACCGCGACGAGCTTCAGGCCGTGAATCACGCCCGTGCCGATCGCGCCGCCCAGGTCCGGCGCGATCGCGGCAAAGGCCAGCATCACGAGTACCGACGGCAGCGTGAAGCCGCACCAGGCCGCTAGCCCCCCACCCCACCCGGCCCGCAGCAGCCCGATCGAAAACCCCGCCTGGCTGCTCGCGGGTCCCGGCAGAAATTGGCACAGGCCGATCAGGTCGGTGAAGGCTTCATCGTCGAGCCAGCGGCGCCGCTCGACGAACTCGCGCCGGAAGTAGCCGATGTGAGCGATCGGACCGCCGAAACTGGTCAGCCCGAGTTTCAGAAAGACGATGAAAACCTCGATCACGCGCGTGAGCCGTGAGCGGCGCGGCGACGACAAATCAGTATCCATGGATGTGCGGGTTCGAGCGCTGCCGATGTCGAGAGCCGGCGGGCAAGGCGCCGTCGGCGGGCCTCGTGTTTGACGACGCACAGTATAGAGGCCTACGGCGCGACCACGCGCCGCACCCGCGCTTGATCTGGGTCAATCGTGCCCCTTGCTTCCCGCCACACACTGGTCGCGACATCCAGAACACTGTTCGAGTCATGCGAGCAGCCGCGCCGCCGATGGTTGGATATCGGCAGTCGCGGTGTGCCCGTCCCATATCACTCATTCAAGCCAGCGAGGAGACTATGTCCACTGTCGCCATCAACCATCAAGCGCCGGAAACGGCGGCCCCGCCGCTTCTGACGGACACGGCCATCGACGGCATGGCCGCCTACGAAGCGCTCGTCAACGAAGCGCGCAGCGACCGGACCGGCTTCTGGGCGCGGCTCGCGCGCGAGCATCTGAGCTGGCACCGGCCCTTCACCAAGGTACTCGACGAATCGAACGCACCGTTCTTCAAATGGTTCGACGACGGTCTGTTGAACGCGTCGTACAACTGCCTCGATCGTCATCTGCACGACGGCAATGCCAACAAGACCGCGATCATTTTCGAGGCCGACGACGGCAGCGTGACGACCGTCACCTACCGGCAACTGCATGCGCGCGTGTGCCGCCTCGCGAATGCGCTGCGCGCGCGCGGCATCGCGTGTGGGGACCGCGTGATGATCTATCTGCCGATGTCGATCGAAGGCGTCGTCGCGATGCAGGCCTGCGCGCGCATCGGCGCGCTGCATTCGGTCGTGTTCGGCGGCTTCTCGGCGAAGTCGCTGCATGAACGGATGGTCGATGTCGGCGCCGTCGCCGTCATTACCGCCGACGAGCAGATGCGCGGCGGCAAGAACCTGCCGTTGAAATCCGTCGTCGACGAAGCGCTGAAGATGGCAGGCACCGACGGCATTCATACCGTGATCGTCTATCGGCGCACGGGCGGCTCGATCCTGTGGGACGAACCGCGCGACTGCTGGCTGCACGAACTCGAAGCGGCCCAACCCGACACCTGCGAGCCCGAATGGGTCGGTGCCGAGCATCCGCTGTTCGTGCTGTACACGTCCGGTTCGACCGGCACGCCGAAGGGCGTGCAGCACAGCACGGCGGGCTATCTGCTGTGGGCCGCCGTCACGATGAAGTGGACCTTCGACCTCCGCGCGGACGACGTGTACTGGTGCACGGCCGACATCGGCTGGATCACGGGACACAGCTACATCTGCTATGGCCCGACCGCGGTCGGCGCGACCCAGGTGATTTTCGAGGGCGTGCCGACGTGGCCGGACGCGGGACGGTTCTGGGAGATGATCGCGCGGCACAAGGTCAGCATCTTCTATACGGCGCCCACCGCGATCCGCTCGCTAATCAAGGCCGCCGAGACGGACAGCGGCGTGCATCCGCGCCGCTTCGACCTCGACTCGTTGCGTTTGCTCGGCACCGTCGGCGAGCCGATCAATCCGAGCGCGTGGGAGTGGTTTGCGCGCGAAGTGGGCGGCGGGCGCTGTCCGGTGCTCGACACCTTCTGGCAGACCGAAACGGGCGGCCACATGATCACGCCGCTGCCGGGCGCAACACCGCTCGTCGCGGGATCGTGCACGTTGCCGCTGCCTGGCATCGAGGCGGCGATCGTCGACGAAACCGGCTGCGAACTGCCGAACGGCCAGGGCGGGCTGCTGGTCGTCAAGGAGCCGTGGCCGTCGATGCTGCGCGCGATCTGGGGCAATCCCCAGCGGTTCCGCAGCGGCTACTACCCCGCGGACCTGGGCGGCAAGCTCTATCTGGCCGGCGACGGCGCGATCCGCGATGCGCAGACCGGCTACTTCACGATCACCGGCCGCATCGACGACGTGCTGAACGTGTCCGGCCACCGCATGGGCACGATGGAAATCGAATCGGCGCTCGCCGCGCATCCGCTGGTGGCGGAGGCCGCGGTCGTCGGCAGACCCGACGAGACCATCGGCGAAGCCATCGTCGCGTTCGTCGTGCTCAAGGGCCCACGCCCGCAAGGCACCGAAGCAAGGCAGCTCGCCGACCAGCTGCGCGCGTGGGTCGGCAAGGAAATCGGGCCGATCGCCAAGCCGAAGGAAATCCGCTTCGGCGACAGCATGCCGAAGACGCGCTCCGGCAAGGTCGTGCGGCGTCTGCTGCGTTCGGTCGCGAAGGGAGAAACGCTCGCGCAGGACATGTCCACCGTCGAGAACCCCGCCGTGCTGCGGCAGTTCGGCCACCACGAGTAAGCCCCCCGGATCGATTCAGGAGACTTCACGATGAAACCCACCGCACCCAACCCCGCATCGCTCGGCCTTGCGGCTTTCGCGATGACCACGTGGCTGCTCAGCATGATCAACGCAGGCTGGTTCAGCGGCGGCTCGCTCGGTCTCGTGCTCGCCGTCGCGTTCGCGTTCGGCGGCAGCATGCAGATCGTTGCCGGACTGATGGAGATTCCGCGCGGCAACACGTTCGGCGCCACCGCGTTTCTGAGCTATGGCGCGTTCTGGTGGTCGTTCGCGCTGTTTGCGTTGTTCCTGCACGAGCAGGTGCCGGCCGCGTTCGTGGGCTGGTATCTGCTGTTGTGGGGCGTCTTCACGTTCTATATGTGGATCGCGACGTTCCGCTCATCGCGCGCGCTGCAGTGCGTGTTCGTCGCGCTGTGGGCAACCTTCTTTCTGCTCGCGGCCGGCGAATGGCTCGGTTCGGCCACACTGCGGCACGCGGGAGGCTATGGCGGACTGCTGACCGCGCTGCTGGCGTTCTATCTGTCGGCGGCGGAGATCATCAACGAGTCGTTGGGCCGCACCGTGCTGCCAGTCGGCGCGAAACCCGGGCTCGTCAAAATGGAAACGGTCGGCGCCGCGGTGGTGACGCGTTTTGCGGAGTGACTGATTGCGCGCATTCGGCGCTTCACCAAGCCCGTCGCGAATCCGGCATGCGCGGCGGGTTTTGTCGTCTGGCCGTGCTCATTCAGGCGCGCAGTTCGCGCTCGATCGTGCAACGGGGCGCCATCCCATGCCCCTTGGCTTTGCCACGTCCCCGGGACGGATACCACTTGTGGCACGCACACGTCCCAGCATGATGCCGATCACCGTTTCGATCTGCCTCGCCTAAGCGGTACGGCTTTCGATCTCACCGAGCTTGCTGGTCATCGGGGTTCCCTGCCGCTTGCGTCGCGCCCGCGCGTTCGTGCGTCGCGCGCTCGACGAGCGCGCGAATGCGCCCGCTCAGACTGTCGCGCAGCGTGTCGTCGAGGGCGTTGCGCAGCCACGCCGCGGGCGCCGCCTCAGTGTGCGCGTCGTCCACCGAGCTGAGCTTGTCGCGCACCCACGTCGTCACCTCCTGCGCGACTCCGTCGAACACGCCGGCGGCGAGCGCCGCGAGCAGCGCGATCTGATCGGCGACGCGCAACGCGTTGAAACGCGGCTGCGTGAGCAGCGCGCGAATCCGCTTGCCCCGCTCGATCTGCGCGTTGACGCGTGCGTCCGCGAGACCGCCGAAACGGCTGAACATCTCCAGTTCGAGAAACTGCGCGTAGTCGAGCCGCAAGCGGCCCGCGACGTCGCGCAGCGCCGCATGCTGCGCCTTGCCGCCGACCCGGCTCACGCTCAGGCCGACATCCACGGCGGGCCGCTGGTTCGCGGCGAACAGCGCGGCGTCGAGCACGATCTGTCCGTCCGTGATCGAGATCAGGTTGGTCGGAATGTAGGCCGACAGATTGCCGGCGTCGGTCTCGGCGATCGGCAGCGCGGTCAGCGAACCGCCGCCGAGCGCGGGCGACAGTTTCGCCGCGCGCTCGAGCAGTCTCGCGTGCAGATAGAAGATATCGCCGGGATACGCTTCGCGTCCGGGCGGCTCGCGCGTGAGCAGCGCGAGTTCGCGATGCGTCGCCGCGTGCTTGGTCAGGTCGTCGATCACGATCAACGCGTGCTGGCCGCGATCGCGAAAGAACTCGGCGATCGACACACCCGCGAACGGCGCGATCCATTGCAGTCCGGGCGGCGCGGCCGCCGACGCGACGACGAAGATGCAGCGCTCGAACGCGCCATGCTCGCGCACGGCATCGATCACCCGCTGTACCGCCGTCGCGCGCTGCCCGACGGCGACATACACGCAGATCACGTCGCTGTGCTTCTGATTGACGATCGCCTCGACGGCGAGCGAGGTCTTGCCCGTCGCGCGATCGCCGATGATCAGTTCGCGCTGCCCTCGCCCGATCGCGAACAGCGCATCGACGACGAGCACGCCCGTCTGCAGCGGTTCACTGACGAAGTCGCGATCGATGATCGCGGGCGCCGCGCGCTCGACAGGCAAACGCGTGACGGCACCGAGTGCCTCGCCGTCATCGAGCGGCCGGCCGAGCGGATCGACGACGCGGCCGAGCAGCGCGTCGCCGACCGGCACGTCGAGCACGCTGCCGGTCCCCACGACGCGCATGCCGGCCCGCACCGCGTCGCCGCTATCGAGCAGCACGACGCTCGCGCTCGCCACGTCGAGCGAATGAATGAAGCCGCGCACGCCGCATTCGAGTTCGACGACCTCGTCGAGCGCGGCGTCGGGCAGACCCGACACGAACGCGATGCCATCGGCGATCTGTTCGACGCGGCCGATGCTCGCCGCCCGCGGTTCGAGCGCGACGCGCGCGAGCGCGGCGCGTTTGCGCGCGAGCCACGCGTCGGCGGTGTCAGCGCGCGTGGCCATCGTCGCGAAGCAGTTCACCGTGAATCTGGTCGAGCTGATCGCGCCAGCTATTGCGCACCACGGCGTGCGCGCCCGACAGTTCGAGCCCCGCGAGCAGCGTGCGGTCGATGTCGGTATCGAACTCGAGGCGCTGTGCGAAGGCGGCCGCGAGCGCCGTTTCGCACGCGGCGCGCTCGTCCGGCGTCAACGCGCGCGGCGCGCTAACATGCAGCGGCACGTCCCCGGCAAGCGCGGCGCGCGCGCCGGGCGACAGCCGGCGCACGCCGTCCGCGAGTCCGTCGATGAACCCGGCAACGCGCAGGTCCTCGGGCGACCGGTCGAGCAACCGGTCGAGCAGCTTGCCCGCGATGTCGACGGCGAGCTGCGCGGCCGCCGCCGACGCGGCTTCGGCCTCGCCCGCGCGCTCGCGCTGCCGGTCCGCGGCCGCCTGGGCGCGCAGCCGCTCGGCCTCGTCGCGCGCGGCGTCGAGCAGCGCCGCGTGCTGTGTGCGCGCGTCGGCCTCGATCGTCGCGAACGCCTGCGCGCGCTGCGCGGCGAGTTGCTCTCGTTCGGCCCGCAGCGCCTCGCGTTCGGCCTGCGCCGCGAGCTTCGCGGCGTTCGCGTCACCCGTCAGCGCATTCGCGCTCGCCTGTCGCTCCGCGATGATCTTCGCGACCGGACGGAACAGAAAGCGCGCGAGCAGCCAGACCAGAATCAGCGCGTTGAGCGTCTGCAGCGCGAGCGTCGACCAGTCGATTTTCATCGCATGCCCTACTTGACGAACGGGTTGGCGAACAGCAACAGCAGCGCGACTACGAGGCAATAGATCGCCATCGTCTCGATCATCGCGAGCCCGACGAACAGCGTGCGCGACAGCGTGCCCGCCGCATCTGGCTGCCGCGCGATCGCGTCCATCGCGGCGGCGACCGCGCGGCCCTCGGCGAGCGCGGGCCCGATCGCGCCGAACGCCACGGCGAGCGCGGCGGCGGCGATGCTGACGATTTCGATGAGGTTCATGCCGGTCCTTTCTGATTGTCGTGAACGGCGGCGCGCGACTCGCCGACGGCGGCGCCGATGAATACCATCGCGAGCACCGCGAAAATGTAGGCCTGCACCGCGCCGGTCAGCAGATCGAGCGCCATCAACGGAATCGGCACGAGCAGCCCGGCCAGCGACAGCACGATGCCGACCACGAAGACGCCGCTCATCACGTTGCCGAACAGGCGCACCACCAGCGAAAACGTGCGCGTGATCTGCTCGACGACGTTCAGCGGAATCATCACCCAGGCCGGTTCGGCGAACGTCGCGAGATAGCCGCGCCAGCCGCGCGAGCGCACGCCGCACACGAGCGTCGCGGCGAGCACGACGAGCGCGAGCGCGGCATCCGTTTCCAGGTGCGCGGTGGGCGGCTCGACGCCCGGAATCAGCGACGACCAGTTCGCGATCAGCACGAACAGGAACAGCGTGCCGATCAGCGCGCGATACGGCGCGGGCTCGGTCTGCATCGTGTCGCGGATTTGCGCGTCGAGCGTGCCGACCAGCAGTTCGAGCGCGGTCTGCGTGCGCGACGGCAGGATGGACAGCTTGCGCGTGAGCCACAGCGAGACGACCGTCATGACCGCCATGATCACCCACGTGACGACTACGGGCGTGGTGATCACGAGCGGACCGAGGCGTACGAGCGGCTCGGTGACGAGCGGCGAATGAATCACGACGTCGCTCGCCGCATGCCGAGCGCCACACCGCGCGCCCACAGGAAACCGCCGATGCCGCCGAGCAACGCGAACGCGCCCGCTTTCGCCAGCAGGACGAATAAGGCGGCCGTCAGCGCGAGCCGCGCCAGTTGCAGCGCGAAGGCGCGCAGCACGCGTCCTCGTGCGAAGTACGCGACGTTCCAGCGCAGCGTCGCGAAGTGCAGCGCACCGCTCAGCAAGCCGACCGCCATTCCCGTGGCGGCAAGCGCGAGCGTGTCGGTGAAATGAAACGTGGTGGCGTCAATCACGATCTCTCCTTTGCTGTCGATGCATCCAGCGCCATGCGGACCATAGGCCGATGCCCGCGCCGATCATCAGAAGCGGCGCCGCAAAAAACACCCGCGTACCGGCGATGCGGTCGAGCCAGCGCCCGAGCGCGAGGCAAAGCAGGATCGGCAGCACGATCGTCCAGCCGAGAATGCCGATCTGGCCGAGTCGCGCGCCCAGCGACGGCTCCGGATTCGCGCGCCCGGTCCGCTCGCGGCTCGCCGCGCGCTGCGCGGCTTGCGCGACGCGATCAGCGGGTTCGCCTGGTTCGTCGCGTTGGCCATCCGTTTTCCCGTTTGCCTTGCCGGCAGCAGGCCGCATCGTCATCCCGGTTCTCCACGTGTGGCTTGCGGGCGCAGATAGCGCAGCATCTGGCGCACGGCCTGCGCGTGCAGACGCGTCTGCTCCACGCGCGCGCGCCGCATCGCGTCGAGCTGCGCGGCACGCGCGCGGCGCACGTCCGCTTCGAGCGCTTCGAGCGAGTCGCCCGGCACCGCTTCGCGGCACGCAAGCGAGACGGCCGTGCCGTGCGACACGATCAGCACGCCACCATCGACGGCACAGTAATGCTCGCCGCCATCCGCCGTGCGCCAGCGCACCACCGATGCGCTCAACAGCGTGACCATGTCCGCATGCCCCACGCGCACGCCAAAAGCACCGCTTTCATCCTCGGCGCGCAACGACACGACCGGCAAGCCGTCGACCATGACGCGCGCCGGTGTCGCGATCGTCAGAGACAGGCCATGCCGGGGCATCGCACACTCCTCGTCACGCCGCGACGGCGCTCGCGGCCGCCGACCTGCCGCGGGCTTCGTTGTCGCGCGCCTCGTCCAGCGCGCCGACCATGTACAGCGATCGCTCCTGCCAGTCGTCGCACTCCCCGGCGAGAATCGCCTTGCAGCCGACGATCGTCTCGGCGAGCGCGACCGTTCTGCCGGGCTGTCCGGAGAACGCCTCGGTGACCGCGAACGGCTGCGTCAGAAAGCGCTGCAGACGGCGCGCGCGCTGCACGGCGCGCCGGTCGTCGATGCCGAGTTCCTCGATACCGAGCAACGCGATCACGTCCTGCAGCTCACGCTGATGTTCGAGTAGGCGTCGCACCTCGTTGGCGAGCGCCGCGTGCTCCGCGCCGACGACGAGCGGATCGAGCAGGATCGACGACGAGGCGAGCGGATCGATCGCCGGATACATGCCCTCGGCGGCGAGCGCGCGCGACAGCACGATCATGCTGTCGACGTGCGAGGCGATCGTCGTCACGGCGGGGTCGGTGAAGTCGTCGGCGGGTACGTAGACGGCCTCGATCGCCGTGACCGCCGCGTTGCCCACCGATACGATGCGCTCCTGCAACGCTGCTACCTCGCTCGCGAGCGTCGGCTGATAGCCGACCCGCGACGGCATGCGCCCGAGCAGCCCCGACACTTCCGCCCCCGCCTGCACGAAGCGAAACACGTTGTCCATCAGCAGCAGCACGTTCTGGCCGCGCTCGTCGCGAAAGTACTCGGCGATGGTCAGCGCGGTGAGCGGTACCCGCCAGCGCGCGCCAGGCGGTTCGTTCATCTGTCCGTAGACGAGCACGGCGCGCGGCAACACGCCCGAGCCGCGCATGTCCGACAGCATTTCGTGCCCCTCGCGGGAACGCTCGCCGACGCCGGCGAACACCGACATGCCGCCGTAGCGCGCGGCCATCGCGTGAATCAGCTCCATCACGAGCACCGTCTTGCCGACGCCCGCGCCGCCGAACATCGCGGCCTTGCCGCCATGCGCGAGCGGCGTCAGCAGGTCGACGATCTTGATGCCGGTCTCGAACAGCCGCGTGGCGCCGCGCTGCGCCGCGAGCGGCGGCGGGGCGCGATGGATCGGCCTGCGTTCCACGGTCTCGGGCGCGGGCTCGCCGCCGTCGCGCATCACACCGGCGACGTCGAGCAGTCTGCCGAGCACCGCGTCGCCGACCGGCACCTCGATGGGGCCCGCGCCGACCCGCACGACGGCGCCGCGCGCGAGGCCCGCGGTGGCCTGCAACGCCAGCGCGCGCACCGTGCGCTCGCTGGTGTGCGCCTGCGCTTCCGCGAGGATCGAGGTCCCGTCCGGCCGCGTGATCCACAGCGCGGTATCGACTGGCGGCAGTTCGTGCGTGTCGAACTGGACATCGACGACCGCGCCGCGCACGGTGCTCACGCGCCCGCTTGCGGCGACCGTAGTCGTAGGCGGCGCGGTGTTTTGACGGGCTGCGCTCTCTGCAATTGGCACGTGGCGCTCCAACGATCAGTTGCAAACCCCTTCACGCTGACGAAACGTCCAGCATCAAATCGGGACCGTCTATGACGCTTCGATCAACACCTTCAGCGCGCGCGTGCTCGACGCGCGGGAGAACGTTTCGTAAGCCGAAAGAATATCGTCGAGCCGGAAGCGATGCGTGATCAGACGCATGGGATCGATCCGCCCCGCCTTGACTGTCTTCATCAGCATCGGTGTACTGACGGTATCGACGAGACGCGTCGTGATCGCGATGTTGCCCGATCGCCACGGTGCAGCCCGGCTGAACCTTGCCGTTGAGCACGCCGCACTCGAAGCCGGTCGGCAGAATGTCGGACAGCATCACGAGCGCCTCTTCGTCGAGGCCAGCCGGAATGCGGTACAGACTGCTCTGCGCATGCGGAATGCGCACATATTCGGCCTGCGTGCCGTCGATCCGGTTACCGAGAATCCAGCCGCCCGTCGTGCAATGCGAATACATGCCGCGCCGGCAGTAGTCGCAGCGGCCGCACGAGGTGATGCACGAGATCAGCACGTGATCGCCGGCCGCGAGCCCGCTCACCGCCTCGCCGACCTGATGCACGACACCGACGCCTTCGTGGCCGAGAATGCGGCCCGGCTCGCAGGTCGGCACGTCGCCTTTGAGAATGTGCAGATCGGTGCCGCAGATCGTCGTGTGGGCGACTTTGACGATTGCATCGGTGGGCGCCGTGAGTTCGGGTATCGGCCGTTCGTCGAGCGACTTTTCGCCGGGACCGTGATAAACGAGTGCTTTCATGACGGACTTCTCCTATGGCCGGAATGAAACACGATGCGTGGCGGCAAACGTGTTCGCGCCTGAACCTGGTCGTGTCATGCGTCGGCTAGCGCCGGCGGGAACGTAATGCGTCACGCGCTTGCATCATGAGCCCCAGCGTGGCGGGCGGCTTGATCTGGGTCAAGCACTACGAAAACAACGCCGACGCGTCGATGTCGGCCATTTTCTCGAGTTCTTGCAGATAGAGGCCGGGAAAGGGGCCCGCGCCTGCCTGCACATCGGCCGCGAAGAAGCTGCCCGCGCGAGCACCTCGGTCACGTCGCCGAAGTCGGAGATGATGGCCGCGTGCGAACTGGGCGCGCGGCGGAACCAGAGTGGCGTCGGATTGCTCGACCTGATCGGCTCGGATGATCGCCCAAAAATCGAAGACATCGCTATATCACGGCATACGGTTTGCCGATATTGGAGGTTGCGGGGACGCGTGCGCCGCGAGCAGCTGCTGATGACGTGCTTCGGTGGCGTCGTCGGCGGGGAACATGCATTCGATGCGCAACTCCTGCGCGGCCACGTTTTGCGGTGTGCCCACGGTCGTGACCATCGAGAAATAGCGCAGCACCACGCCCTCGCTGATGAAGCCGAGCGGAACCATCGGCAGCGTCGCGGGTGTCATGGACGAGCCATGATGCGTCTTCCAGTCGCGCGGCACGTCGGGATACGCAAGCAGTTCATCGAGTAGACGCTTCGTGTTGGCGCCGATTACGTGACCGACCGACTCGCGATACACGCGTTGCAGCAGACTTCGCGCGACCTCCTGCCAATCGGCGACGAACGGACGCATGCCATGTGGATCGAAGATCAGATGCAGCATGTTGCGCGGGCCTTCGCGCGCGGTCATGTCGATGAAGCAGTTGAAGAAGCGCGGGGCCGCGTCGTTGGTCATCAGCACGTCCCAGTCGCGGTCCATCACGAGCGCCGGAAACGGCTCATGCTGACGCACGACCCGTTCGAGCGCGCGAACCACGCCGTGCATTTCCTGCGCATTCCACGGTGCTTCCGAATAGATCGGTGCATAACCCGCGGCAAGCAGCAGCGCGTTGCGCTCGCGCAGCGGCACGTCGAGGGTCTGCGCGAGCGTCAGCAGCGTGTCGCGGCCCGGCACGCTGCGCCCGCTTTCGATGAAGCTGATCTGCCGCTGCGAGATGCCGGCCTCGAGCGACAGATCGAGCTGACTCACGCCACGCACGTCACGCCAATAGCGCAACAGACCGCCGAGATCGCCCGGCTGCACTTTCGGATCGTGACTCGTGACGTTCATGGTGTTGCCCTCCTGTTGATGCCTGAACGGGATCGCTTCAGCGCGCGGGCGCGTGCCACGCGAATTCGGCGAACTGCGCTTCGAGCGGCGGCTCGGTCACGCTGCCGGTGTAGTTCGTGATCGTCGACGCGGCGACCGCCGCAACCACCTCGAGAATCTGCTCCGCGCTGAAACCTGCCGCGAGGAAGCGTTGCCGGTCCTCATCGTCGAGGCGGCCGCGTTTTTCGATCAGCGTGCGCGCGAGCGTCGACAGCGCCGCGAGCCTCGTGTCGTCGGGCACGCCGCCGTGGCGGATCGCCTCGACATCGGCGCGACGCAGGCCCGCGTTCAAGCCGAGCGCGGTATGAAACGCAACCGCCCATTCGCTCGCGTTCGTCACGGCGTTGGTGAGCAGCAGCGTCTGGATCTCCGGTTCGGTCAGACTGCTCGCATGCACGCGCTCGAACAGGCCGATGAAGCCGTTGATCAGCACCGGTGAAGCCGCCATCTTGGCCGCGATGTTCGGAATCAGGCCGAACGCCTGTTGCAGTTTGCGGAGCACGGGTTTCGATTGCTCGGGAGCGGACTCGATCGTGTGAACGGGATAGCTGGACATGGTATCTCCTTGACTTTGCGCCATCGGAGCGACGGCGCGGTAGTCGAAGAGTAGAGGCAGCCGCGCGGCTCGCCAATTACATCGGATGTCATCGCCATGCACGATCGGCTCTTTGATCGGCTCTTCGGAAACGCCGACCATCACGAGCTTGCCGTTCAGGCCGAGACCGCCGAGCGTCGCGGCCATCGCCTTGCCGCTCGTCACCGTGGCCATTATCAGCTTCGCGCCGCCCAGTGCCTGCAGCTTCTCGGCGAGTTCAACATGGGACGCAACTCGGTGCAAGGCTGGCCCTCCGGCACCTCGGCCGATTCGCAGGACACGCTCGCGTTCAGCGCGCTCACCGGTGTCAAGCCGATGATCGAAGAGTATCCGCCGGCGCAGAAGCAGTGACGAGGCGAAGAAAAAGCGCGCTTGCCGGCATCCCGGCAAGCGCGCTCGATGACTTCGCAAATCCACCGTCAAAAACTGCGTCGACGCGGCAAAGAACCACTCGCCAGCACTGGCTGGATCAAGCCAGATCGAAACGATCCAGATTCATCACCTTGACCCACGCGGCAACGAAGTCGCGCACGAACTTCTCCTTGCCGTCCTCGCTCGCGTAGACCTCGCCCAAGGCGCGCAGCACCGAGTTCGAGCCGAACACCAGATCGACGCGCGTACCGGTCCACTTGACCTCGCCGCTCTTCGTGTCGGCACCTTCGAACGTTTCCGCGGCCTCCGACACCGGCGTCCATTCCGTACCCATGTCGAGCAGGTTACGGAAGAAGTCGTTGGACAGCGTTTCCGGCTTGCTCGTCAGCACACCTTCGCTGCCAGCGCCCACCTTCAGCACGCGCAGGCCGCCGATCAGCACCGTCATCTCGGGCGCGGTCAACGTCAGCAGTTGCGCCTTGTCGATCAGCAGCTTCTCCGCCGCCACCGGGAACTTGCCGCCCAGATAGTTGCGGAAGCCGTCGTGGACCGGCTCCAGCACCGCGATCGCCTGGACGTCGGTCTGCTCCTGCGACGCATCCATGCGCCCCGGCGAGAACGGCACCGTCACCTGCTGCCCGGCGTTCTTCGCGGCCTGCTCGATACCGACGCCACCCGCCAGCACGATCAGGTCGGCAAGCGAAATCTTCTTGCCGCCGGACTGCGCACCGTTGAACTCGCTCTGGATGCCTTCGAGCACCTTCAGCACCTTCGCGAGCTCAGCGGGCTGGTTGACGGCCCAGTCCTTCTGCGGTGCGAGCCGGATGCGCGCGCCATTGGCGCCGCCGCGCTTGTCCGAGCCGCGGAACGTCGAGGCCGAGGCCCACGCGGTCGTGACCAACTGCGACACCGACAGCCCCGACGCGAGGATCTTCTGCTTCAGCGCCGCGACGTCCTTGTCGTCGACGAGCGGGTGATCGACGGCCGGAATCGGGTCCTGCCACAGCAGTTGCTCCGACGGCACTTCCGGGCCAAGATAGCGGGCGCGCGGACCCATGTCGCGGTGCGTCAGCTTGAACCACGCGCGCGCGAAGGCGTCGGCGAACTCGTCGGGGTTGGCCATGAAGCGGCGCGAGATCTTTTCGTAGATCGGGTCGAGGCGGAGCGACAGGTCGGTCGTCAGCATCGTCGGCAGCACTTTCTTCGATGGGTCGTGCGCGTGCGGATACGTGGCCTGCGCGTCCTTCGCGACCCACTGGTTCGCACCCGCCGGGCTCTTCGTCAGCTCCCACTCGTGGCCGAACAGGCTCTGGAAGTAGCTCATGTCCCACTGCGTCGGCGTCGCGGTCCACGTGACTTCGATACCGCTCGTGATCGTGTCGCCGCCCCTGCCGGTGCCGAAGCTGTTGCGCCAGCCGAGCCCCTGGGCCTCGAGACCGGCACTTTCCGGTTCCGGACCGACGTTATCGGCTGGCGCCGCGCCGTGCGTCTTGCCGAACGTGTGGCCGCCGGCGATCAGCGCGACCGTTTCCTCGTCGTTCATCGCCATGCGGCCGAACGTTTCGCGGATGTCGACTGCCGCGGCGAGCGGATCGGGATTGCCGTCCGGGCCTTCCGGATTCACGTAGATCAGGCCCATCTGCACCGCGCCGAGCGGGTTTTCGAGGTTGCGGCCGGGCGGATCGGTACGGCTCTTTTCGGTGCCGTGCAGCTCCTCGTCGGCGACCAGCACGCCTTCGTCGTCTTCCCTGCCGGCCGCTCCCTTGCCGTAGCGCACGTCGCCGCCGAGCCAGGTTTTTTCATTGCCCCAGTAGACGTCCTGATCCGGCTCCCATGTGTCCGCGCGGCCGCCGCCGAAACCAAAAGTCTTGAAGCCCATCGTTTCGAGCGCGACGTTGCCGGTCAGGATCAGCAGGTCGGCCCACGAAATTTTCTGGCCGTATTTCTGCTTGATCGGCCATAGCAGCCGGCGAGCCTTGTCGAGGCTCACGTTGTCCGGCCAGCTATTGAGCGGCGCGAAACGCTGCTGGCCGCGCCCTGCGCCGCCGCGGCCGTCGCCGATGCGGTACGTGCCGGCGGCATGCCACGCCATACGGATAAACAGCGGACCGTAGTGGCCGAAATCCGCGGGCCACCAGGGCTGCGAATCGGTCATCAGCGCGGCGAGGTCTTTCTTGACCGCGGCGTAGTCGAGGCTCTTGAATGCCTCGGCATAGTTGAAGTCTTCGTCTAGCGGATTGGAGCGGTTCGAATGCTGGTTAAGCAGGTCGAGGCGCAATTGCTTCGGCCACCAGTCCCGATTGGTCGTCCCGCCGCCGGCGGTATGGATGAACGGGCACTTTGCTTCGTTTGACATGCGTTCTCTCCTTTGGAGGATGTCTCCGTTGTCGATCGGAGTCGGTGCCTGGGTACTTTCTCCAATCCCATGCAAGGTACTTGTTATGCGTTTGTCATCGTGTCAGGCTTGCGTGGCAATTTGACGACCCGAAAACCCGACAGTCAGCCGAATGGCTCGGCAGTGCACTCATGAAATCCAGGGTCGAGGGCAACGCAGCCGATGTCCGTAACGGCTGACTCCGGTCGGCGCTCCACCCCTATTCGAATATAGGCGAGGACAAAGTTCAATAGAATTCGAATACGGCAATGCCACTAATAGACGGCGACTATAGCGGGCGCAAAACGAGCGCCGCCCTGCATCACTATATGCCGATCGATCGTCGCCGCGTCGAAGCTTGAGCGCACCCGGCTGTTTTGCGCCAGGCGCAGCCGACTGTGTGATAGGGTTTCGCGTTTCGTCCGCAACAGAGTGGGCACTGCTTTCTTTTCAGGCAAGCGCTTCTGACAGCACCTGAGCGGAGCAGAATGACGCCAACCGGCGTGCGCCCGAGGAGTGTCCCGAACCGTGTCCAAAGCCGTGCCGAAAGCTGCCCCGAACGCTGAGCTCGCCACCGTCCAGCCCGTCGAATCGCTCGTCGTGCCGGAACTGCTCGATGGCCGCGACGGCACCAATCGCGGCGCGGCGGAAAACTCGCAGCTATCGGCGCGCAACGACCTCGACGCCGTCCGCGCCTGGCTGTCCAATTACGCGGACACCAAGACCACCTTCGACAACTACCGCAAGGAAGCGGAGCGGCTGCTGCTGTGGGCCGTCGTGCAGCTCGGCAAGCCGCTGTCGTCGCTGACGCACGAGGATCTGCTGCTGTTCAAGGCGTTCATCGCCGATCCGCAGCCGGCCACGCGCTGGGTGTCGGCGAACGGCGGCAAGTACGCGCGCGGCGACGCACGCTGGCGGCCGTTCAACGGGCCGCTGTCGCCGGCCAGCCAGCGCCAGGCGCTGATCATCCTGAACGCGATGTTCACGTGGCTCGTCAATGCCGGCTATCTGCGCGGCAATCCGATGGCGCTCCTGCGACAACGCGCGAAGCGCTCGGCGCCGCGCGTGACGCGCTATCTGTCGACGTCGCTGTGGGACGAAGTGAAGCTGTTCGTCGAGCAGCTGCCGCAAGATACCGATGCGCAACGCGCGTACTACGCGCGTTGCCGCTGGCTGACCACGCTGTTCTATTTGCAGGGCATGCGCATTTCCGAGGTGGCCGGCGGGCAGATGGGCCAGTTCTTCAGAAGGCTCGGCGCCGATGGTCAGGACCAGTGGTGGCTCGAGACGCTCGGCAAGGGCGACAAGGAGCGGATCGTGCCGGTGTCGGCCGAACTGGTTCAGGAGCTGCGCGGCTACCGCACGCTCAATGGCCTCGCCGCCCTGCCGACCCGCGCCGAGGAAACGCCGCTCGTGCTGCCGTTCAAGGGCCGCAACCGCTGCCTGTCGCGCTCGGCGATTCACGACGCGATCAAGGGCATCTTCGCGGGCGCGGCCATGTGGCTGCGTGCGCGCGGTCCCGAATTCGCCGATCGCGCCGACGAGCTCGAGCGCGCGTCGGCGCACTGGCTGCGGCATACGGCCGGTTCGCATCAGGCGGACGGCGGCGTCGATCTGCGCACGATCCGCGACAACCTCGGCCACGTTTCGCTGAATACGACCAGTCTTTACCTCCACACCGAGGACGACGCGCGGCATACCGAGACCGTTAATCGACACCGGATGAACTGGGACGACGCGAAGTCTGAAGACGGCAATGCGGGCGGCAATTAAGCGCGGATCGGGCGGGTGAAACGCGCCGGAATTTTTGCGTTATTCCTTTCTATTTCCCGGTTGGATCAATTCATCAGGCGATGCGCGCCGGGCATGCGTTTGCGCCTGCGCGTTTACCCGCTTGTTTCCTCGCTCGTTTCCCTGGTCGTCGATTCATATCTCAAGAATGCAAAACGCCGACCGTTAAACGGGCGTCGCTCGACAAATAACCAATACAAACCGGGGAATGAACTTGAAAACCATCACCAACGCGCTGTTGGCGTCGGCTGCGTGCGCTACCTTTCTCGCGGGCTGCGTGACCAGTGGGCAAGGCCGGCTCGTCAGCGCCCCGAACCGGGTCAACGAAGTGAGCGTGACCGCGTATCAGCCGTTGCCGACCGATGTGTACGTCGCCAATGTGGTCGATCGCGATGTGGTGCTCGTCGGCGGCGATACGTATATCTGGGTCGTCGGCCGGGACGGCGTCCGGCATCGCCAGTTCTATGCTCATGGCGATCATCGCGCCGAGGTTTTCCATCGCCGTGAGGAACTGCATCGCGTGATGGCGAGCCATGACGGTCATCTGCCGGAGCATCCGGGCGGCGGCGAGCATCCGGGCGGCGCGCATCCGCCGCTCGCGCACCCGGGCGGCCCCGCGCCGGCGATGGCCGCGCACGGACAGCCGCCGCGAGCCGACAGGCACGCCACCAGACCGGTCAGGTCTGCACCCGCGACGGCCGCGCACGGACAATCGCGCCGCGCCGACATGCACGTCGCCGGGCCGGTCAGGCCCGCGCCCGCACCATCGGCAAAGCGGGTGTCGAAGGATCCGAAGAAGTCGTAACGTCGCTGATAGGCGCGCTGCCAAAGCGCCTTCCTGCATCGCCCGCTTCCCCCCAACTCCCCGCCAATCCCACCCCATTGCCCGCTAGAATTGCCGGCTTTGCCCGCGTCGGGCGCGCCGCAAGGCAAAATACGGGTTTTGCGCGCGCCGCACGCGCGGCCGACCCGGTCGCGCAGCGTCCCCAAGCCGTTTTCGGGCCCGGCGGTTGCATCGTCGCCCCGGGCCGCGCGCCGACCCGCAACATCACAGCCCCGCCCGGCCCGTCAGCTTCGCTGCCCGGCGCACGCGGCGCGGCGAGGACCGCTCGTCCCCAACAGAGCAGATCAGGAGCCTTTATGAGCGATTCGAATCCATCCTTCCTCGGCCGCATTTCGCTGGCCGTCGGCACGTTTTTCAGCATTCTCGGCAATGGCGACTTCGCCGCCGACGTCCTGCGCCTGCGCAACGGCGAAAAGATCGGCGCGGCCCCGGCAGCCGCCCCCGCCGCCACGCCAACCCCGGCCCCCGCCGCCGCCCCGCAACCGAAGCCGCAACCCGCGCCGGTGCTGAAGGAGGCCTCCCCCGACGCCGCGCTGCAACTGCTCGGCCTGCTGCAACGCGACGCGCGCTTCATCGATTTCGTCGAGGAAGACATCAAGGCCTATAGCGACGCCGACATCGGCGCGGCCGCGCGCCTCGTGCACGAAGGCTGCCGCGCGACGCTGCGCGAGCACTTCACGATCCGCCCGGTGCGCGACGAAGCCGAAGGCAGCCGCGTGACGCTGCCCGCAGGCTTCGACGCGAGCTCGGTCCGTTTGACCGGCAACGTGGTCGGCAGTGCGCCGTTCAACGGCAGCATCAGCCATCGCGGCTGGCGCGTCGAGGATGTGCGTCTGCCAAAGCTGGCGGACGGTCATAACGCAAAAGTCATCGCACCGGCGGAGGTGGAGCTATGAGCGACGCACGCTATTCGATCGGCATCGATCTCGGCACCACGCACTGCGCGTTGTCCTACGTGGACACGCACGCGAGCGACGATGAGAAAACCACCCAGGACGTGCTGTCGATCGTCCAGCTCACGGGCCCCGGCGCAATCGATAATCTGCCGCTGCTGCCCTCGTTCCTGTACCTGCCGCATCCCGACGAACTGGCCTCCGGCGACCTCTACCTGCCGTGGACCGGCCAGCGCGAATTCGCGGTCGGCGAATTCGCGCGCAGCCGCGGCGCCGGCACCCCGATCCGGCTCGTGTCGAGCGCGAAAAGCTGGCTGTGCCATCCGGGCGTCGACCGGCGCGCGGGCATTCTGCCGAACGACGCGCCGCCCGAAGTCGCGCGCGTGTCGCCGCTGGAAAGCTCGGTGCGCTACCTGACGCACCTGCGCGAAGCATGGGACCACGCGCATCCGGACGCGCCGTTCGGCGAGCAGGACGTCACCGTGACGATCCCCGCGTCGTTCGACCCCGCGGCGCGCGAGCTGACGGCGGAGGCCGCCGAGGCCGCCGGCTTCACGCGCATGACGCTGCTCGAAGAGCCGCAGGCGGCGCTCTATAGCTGGATCCAGAAGAGCGGCGGCCAGTGGCGCAAGCAGGTCAAGATCGGCGACATCATTCTCGTCGTCGACGTCGGCGGCGGCACGACCGACCTGTCGCTGATCGCGGTGATCGAGCGCGACGGCAATCTCGAACTGCATCGCGTCGCGGTCGGCGATCACATCCTGCTCGGCGGCGACAACATGGACCTCGCGCTCGCGCACGTGGTCGCGCGCAAGCTCGCCGCGCAGGGCACCCAGGCCGACGCGTGGCAACTGCGCGCGCTCACCTACGCGTGCCGCGCGGCGAAGGAAACGCTGCTCAGCGACCCCGCCACCGACACCGTGCCGCTCGTCGTGCCGAGCCGCGGCTCGAAGCTGATCGGCGGCTCGATCCGCACCGAGCTGACGCGCGCCGAACTGACACAGACGATCCTCGACGGCTTCTTCCCGCAGGTCGACAGCGCCGCGCGTCCGGTGAGCCGCGCGCGGGTCGGTCTGACGCAGCTCGGCCTGCCGTATGCGCAGGACGCGGGCATCACGCGGCATCTGGCGGCGTTCCTCGGGCGTCAGGTCGGCGCGCTGGCGGAACTCGAAGGGCTGCGCGAGCATGTCGCGCCCAACGCGAGCTTCCTGCATCCGACCGCGGTGCTGTTCAACGGCGGCGTGTTCAAGTCGACGCTGCTGGTCGAACGGATCATGGGCACGCTGAACGGCTGGCTCGCGACCGAAGGCGCGGCGCCGGCCCGTCTGCTCGAAGGCGCGGACCTCGATCTGGCGGTCGCGCGCGGCGCGGCCTACTACGGCTACGTGCGGCGCGGCCGCGGCGTGCGGATTCGCGGCGGCACCGCGCGCGCGTACTACATCGCGATCGAATCGGCGATGCCGGCCGTGCCCGGGCTCGAGCCGCCGGTGCAGGCGCTGTGCGTCGCGCCGTTCGGCATGGAAGAAGGCACCGACGCCGAGCTGCCCGCGCAGGAGTTCGGGCTGGTCGTCGGCGAGCCCGTGCATTTCCGCTTCTTCGGCTCGTCGGTGCGTCGTCAGGATCAGGTCGGCACGCTGCTCGATTACTGGGGCCCCGAGGAGTTGCAGGAACTCGAGGAAATCGAGGCGACGCTGCCGGCGGCCGGCCGCACCGCCGGCGAAGTCGTGCCGGTGAAGCTGCACGCGCGTGTGACCGAAGCGGGCACGCTCGAACTCGAAGCGATCCCGCGCGGCTCCGACGAGCGCTGGAAAGTCGAATTCGACGTGCGCGGCAACGCGAATGCGTGATTGACATGAAGCGGTACAGCGTCGGCATCGATCTGGGCACCAGCAACACGGTGCTCGCGTACGCGCAAGCCGGATCGCAGCAGATTCGTGTGTTCGAGATCGAGCAACTCGTGAGCCCCGGCGAAGTCGCCGCTCGGCCGCTGTTGCCGTCGGTGCGCTATCAGGCGGCCGACGGCGAACTGAGCGCGGCCGATCTGCAGTTGCCGTGGTCCGCCGCGAGCGCGGCGGCGAGTCGAGGCGGGGACGCCGCGCAGCCGGTCGTGGTCGGCCGGCTCGCGCGGCTGCTCGGCGCGCAGGTGCCGGGGCGGCTCGTCGCCAGCGCGAAAAGCTGGCTGTCGCACGCGTCGGTCGATCGCGTCGCGCCGATCCTGCCGTGGGGCGCGCCCGACGACGTCCGCAAGATTTCGCCGCTCGAGGCGAGCGCGAGCTACCTCGCGCACGTGCGCGCCGCATGGAACCAGCACTTCCCGAAGGCGCCGCTCGAACAGCAGGACGTCGTGCTGACGGTGCCCGCATCGTTCGACGAAGGCGCGCGCGCGTTGACCGTCGAAGCGGCGCGGCTCGCGGGGCTGCCGTCGCTGCGGCTGCTCGAAGAGCCGCAGGCCGCGTTCTACGACTGGCTGTTCCGGCATCGCGACACGCTTGCCGACGAGTTGGCGGACACCCGGCTCGTGCTGATCTGCGACGTCGGCGGCGGCACCACCGATCTGACGCTGATCGAAGTCGGCCTGTCCGACGACGGCGAGCCGCGCCTGACGCGCGTCGGTGTCGGCAATCATCTGATGCTCGGCGGCGACAACATGGACCTCGCGCTCGCGCATCTGGTCGAGGCGCGGCTGTTGGGTGATGCCGGCGGCGGTGCGCAGGCGCCGCAACGGCTATCGGCGGCGAGCCTGTCGCAGCTGGTCGAGCGATGCCGCGTCGCGAAGGAGCAATTGCTCGGCGCGCAGGCGCCCGAGTCGGCGCCGATCACCTTGCTCGGCGCGGGCTCGAAGCTGATCGGCGGCGCGCGCACGACGCAGGTCACGCGCGACGAGGTCGAGCAGATCATCGTCGATGGTTTCTTGCCGCGGGTGGCCGCCGATGAGCGTCCGGGCCGGCCGCGCGGCGCGATCGTCGAATTCGGCCTGCCGTACGCGACCGATGCGGCGCTCACGCGGCATATCGCGGCATTTCTCGAACGTTTCGCCGCGCAGTCGCGCAAGGCCCTGGGCGCGGATTCCAGCACGCCGGACGCATCCGGCACAGCCGCCCTGCCCGTTCCCGACACGCTGCTGCTCAACGGCGGCGTGTTCCGCGCCGACGCGCTGTCGCGGCGTCTGGCCGACACGCTCGGCGGGTGGCGCGGCGCGCCGCTCAACGTGCTGCACAACGACAACCCGGACGTCGCGGTCGCGCGCGGCGCGGTCGCCTATACGCTCGCGCGCGCGGGCTTCGCGCCGAAAATCGGCGGCGGTTCGCCGCGCAGCTATTTTCTGGTGCTCGACGAAACGCCGGCCGGCAAAGACGACGCCGAGCCGGACGCGGCGCCGGCGCAACGCGGCATCTGCCTGCTGCCGCGCGGCACCGAAGAAGGTCACGAGATTCTGATCGCGGAGCGCACGTTCGCGCTGCGGCTCGGGCATCCGGTGCGCTTTCACCTGGTGTCGTCGAGCGCGGACACCGCGTATCAGCCCGGCGAACTGGTCGACCTCGCGGGCGGCGACTTCGTGCGTCTGCCGCCGATCGCGACGATCGTCCAGCCACGCGACGGCCATCGCGCTCGCGAAACCGCCGTGCGCATCGCGACGTCGCTGACCGAGGTCGGCACGCTCGACGTCCATTGCATCGAGCTCGACGAGCCGTCGCAACGCTGGCTGCTCGAATTCCAGCTGCGCCACGCCGACGCGCAGGTGGAGCTATCCGCCGAGGGCGCACCGCAACGCCACCCGGCGCTCGATCGCGCGATCGAACTGATCGACCGTTGCTTCGGCGCCCGCGCGCAAAACGTCGACCCGAAGGAGATCAAACGACTGCGCGCGCAGCTCGAACATCTGCTCGGCCCGCGCGACAGCTGGAACAGCGCGTTGCTGCGCGAACTGTTCGGCGCGCTGTGGGAGCGCACGCGCCGCCGCCGCCGCTCGGCCGATCACGAAAGGCTGTGGCTGAATCTGGCCGGCTATTGCGTGCGGCCCGGCTTCGGTTATCCGCTCGACGAATGGCGCGTCGAGCAACTGTGGACGCTGTTCGACGATGGCATCCAGTACGTGACCGACAGCCAGGTATGGTCGGAATGGTGGACGCTGTGGCGCCGCGCGGCCGGTGGCCTCGGCGAAGATGCTCAGTTGCGCGTGCTCGACGCGATGGACTATCTGCAGAAGGCCGCGCAATCGCGTCACAAGCTGCCGTTCGATGTCGCGAAGACCGGCTTCGCCGATATGGTGCGCCTGTCCGCATCGCTCGAACGGATTCCGGCCGAACGCAAGATCGAACTCGGCGAGGCGGTGCTCGCGCGCCTGAAAAAGCCCGCGGAAAACCATCAAAGCTGGTGGGCGGTCGGACGGATCGGCGCGCGCCAGCCGTTTTACGGCAGCGCGCATAGCGTCGTGCCGCCCGAGGTCGCCGCGCAATGGCTCGATGCGATCCTCGCGCTCGACTGGAAGAAGGTCGACCCAGCCGCGTTCGCGGCCGTCCAGATCGCCCGCATGACCGGCGACCGCTCGCGCGATCTGCCCGACGCGCTGCGCGCGAGCGTCGTGCGACGCCTCGAAGCGGCGAGCGCGCCGCGCGCCTGGGTCACGATGGTCAGCGAAGTCGTCGCGCTCGATAACGCCGACGAAGGTCGCGTGTTCGGCGAATCGCTGCCGGTCGGGTTGAAGCTGATCGGCGGCTAAAGCGTGTTGCGCGGCGCGAAGCTCAGCACCGCTCGTGCGGCGTCCAGATGCACAGCAACGCGCACCCAGGCGGATACCTGTGTGCGCGCATTGCTTCAGCACGCGCCGCTCAATTCGGCACGTTCACGGCGCCATTCGTTGCGGAAATCGCATTGACACCCGGGCTCGCCGCGATCGCCGGCAGGTTGGCCGTGGTCAGCGCCGGTGCGGCTCCGGGCACGCCGCCGCGCGGTATCGTGTGGATCACCTGCGACGGCGGCAACGGCGTGCCGTTCTTCAGATGAGCCCACATCAGGTTGAGCGCCTGAAGATTGTAGTAATGCAACGGCACGAAACGCGTATCGAAACCGGCGACGCCGAGGAACGCATCAAAGTGCTGACCGTTCGTGACTTCGTACAGCGCCAGCTTGCTCGCGCTGCCCTCGACCACCTGGTTCAATCCGAGATACGGCCGCGACGCGTGATTGATCGGCACCAGCGCATCCGCGCGTCCTTGCACGATGATGGTCGGCTTGCCATGCAGATTCGCATTCACGCGAATTGCATCGACGCTGGCATTCAACGAACCGCTTGTCCACCGCGCGCGCAGGCATGCGGCGCCCGCGTAGCTCGCATCGGCGGTCGCGAGCCGATGATCGAGCGCGCCGGAGGCGCCCGCGTTGTAGACGAGGTTGATGCCATTGGTCGGCGGCACGCCGTTGCCGTTGCCGAACACCGTCAGCATCGGCGACACCGCCGGCGTCACGCCGGCTGCGCCAGTCGCGCTGGTGGTGCCGAAGCTGAAGTCGCACAGGTTGTCGGCGACACTTGCGCGCGCATACGCATTCGCATAGGTCACGGCGACGGCCGGCACCGCCTGCGAGTCCCACATCGGCGCTTGCAGCAGGTCCGAGTCGGTCTGATAGCCGTTCTGATGCAGCAGCGCGAGCGCGTTGCTGGCCTGCGTCACCGTATCCGTTCCCGCGATCACGCCGGCCGCCGCGAGCGACGCGCAACGCGCGGTGCGCAGCGCGGTGGTGGTCGCGCTCGGCAGCGCGCTCAGATACGGCGCGCCGGTCGCGGCGGGCGCGAGCGCGGCGCACGGCTGCAGCAGGTTCGCGAGCGTCATGTAATCGGCGAGCGGTTTGCCGAACGCGCCGACCGGCACGCCGCCCTGCGCGACCGATACCTGCGGCGCAAGCCGCAGATTGATCTGCGGCTCGCCGACCACCACTGCCGTGATGAGACCCGACGTGTCCTGCTCGGCCGCCGCGAGCGACGCGCCGCCGCCGTTGCTGACCGACGCGGCGATCGTCGTGATGCTGCCGCTCGCATAGCGCACCGTGCGCGTCGAGCCATTCAACGCGCCGTACGAATCGTTGAGCGCCCAATACGCAAACTGGATCGCCTGCAACGTGTTCTTGCCCCAGTCCTGCTCGGGGTTCTGTTGCGAGTGCGCATGCTTGAACGCATAGCGGTTCGGGAACTGCGCGTTGAACGCCGCCAGCGTGCTGCTGTCGAGCTTCGCGGTGAAGAGGCTCGCCGTGCCCGCGGCGGTCGCATCCTGCAACGTGCCGTCGATCAGCGTCACGCGATTCGTCGACAGCTCGTGCGCGCCGTTGCCGCCGCCCTTGTCGGTGTAGGCCACCGCGCAGCCGCGCTTCAGGCCCCACTCGCCGGCCGCCGAAATCGCGCCGTACACGCCGCGCGAACCGGACGACGTCGCGGTGACGATGCACGGTTGGTCCGGATTGAAGCTCGTGGGAATCTGCACGAGCAGGCTAACGTTCTGCGCGCCGCTGCCGTCATCGGCATAGGCGAGGTATTCCTTGCCCGCGATCTTGCCTTCGCCGAGCGTGTCGTTGCCGTTCAGGTCGACGTTGGGGCCCCAGAAGCGTCCATAGCCGCCGTTCGCCGTCATGTCGACGAGCGCCCGATAGTTCGACCAGATCGCGAGACGCCGCAATTCGGCGGCCGTAGGTTGCGCCGCATTCGCGATGGCCGGCGCCGTCGCCGATGCGAGGCCGGTCTTGCCGAGGCCCGCGGTCAGCAGATCGTCGCTGTTGCCGTCATAAGATTTCGTCGTCACCGCGCTTTTGATGAAGCCAGGCAGCACGTTGCTCGGCGGCGGTTGCAGCCCGTCGTTGCCGCTGCCACAGCCCGCCAGCACGATTGCGGACGCCATCACGGTCAACGCGGTACCGAGCCTCCATGGATTGCGCATGGCCGCCGGGATTTTTTTCGGTGTTGTCATCTGTTCTGTCTCCGTCATTTATACGACGTTGTATTGGCAGCGGTACCCAACTTGTTGCCGACCCCGCTCCATCTGGTTCGCCAGAACGAGATGCTTCGGATACCGATGCATCGCTAGCGTGCATTGACCTCTCTATGGAGTCAATACACGGTCATACCCTTACATAACGAGCATCAGGATTCGGGCGAAACAGCCGGCCGGCTAGTCGGAATCGGCCATGCGGGTGAAGCCGTCGTCGCTCCAGTCTTCGGAGCCGACACCGTGGCGAACGAAGAAAACTCCGTGCGGGTCGTAACGCTGCTTGATCGACAGCAAACGTGCAGAGTTGCCCCCCAATACGCCGCTTGCCAGTCCTCCTGGAAATAGCTGCTCTCGGCGACGTATGCGCCGCCGGCCGTCGCGAACGCTCGAGCGCTTGCATCGAGCGAGGCGTGAGCGAGCCTCGATCTCCACGGGAATGTTGAAGGGAAGCTTGGCCAGTCCCACCGCGCTGCGACAGCGCTTTCAGATGCCCGCTTCCCTCACGCTCCGCCCTGCTTGCGCATCTGCCCGATAGCGCGAGCGCGTGCAGCCTCGGCCTCCCGGACGAGCCGGTACGCAACGTAATATTTAAAGACATTGCGCACGTACGTCGTTGGTTCGATGCCGATTTTCTCGGCGACTACGATTTCGACATTGTTGAACCACTTGTTAGGATCGAGACCGCGCGCCGCCGCTTCCTTGCGCATTCTGGCGATCTTTGCGGGTCCTGCGTTGTAGCTTGCGAATGCGAACAGCGAGCGGTCCCGTTCCGAGAAGTGAGCATCGGGAAAGTAACGGGCCATCAGCACATCGAGATATTTCGCTCCCGCATGTATGTTGGACTCCGCCACCCTGATGTCGCCAACCGCAAGTTCCTTCCCCGTGGCTGGCATCAACTGCATGATCCCGATTGCGCCAACGTGACTGCGGGCGCTCTGGTTCAGCTGGGATTCCTGATAGCCTTGAGCCGCCAGCAAAAGCGGATCGAAGCGGTACTGCGCACCGTATTTTTCGAAAAGACCGACCGTCTGCCCGAACCGCTTCAGCTCCGCTGACTCCGTATTGTTGGAGATCTGCTTGATGCGCTTCATTTCCTGCTGCAGGCGGACTTCCGCGACACTCTGCTTCTTCACGTAATTCAGGTAGAAGTCGTTGATCGCGTCCCGCAGTTTGGGGCTCTTGAAGCGCACCGCCCAGCCGATGTAGCCTGCGTCGCGCACCGAAATATCGTTATGCACGACGATTCCAGCCAGTACCGGCGCCCATACCTTTGCCTTCCAGTCGTCCACGACGAGGATCTGGAGCAGCCCGACATTGAGCATCTCCATTGCATCCTCGTCCTCGAGCGCGTCGGGCAGCGGCACGAGTTTCACCGGAGCTTTGCCTTCCTTGCCAAAACGCGCGTTCAACGCGTTCAGGCTCTCGTAATAGCTGCTGCTGGGCCGCACATGGACCGTCTTGCCGCTGAGATCGTCGAGCTTCGCGAGGGCCGGCGACTTCGGCCCGGTCACGACCACTTCGCGTACTGCTGTCCGGTCACGCGGCGCCACGAAGTCGACCTGCTTCAGGCGGACCTCCGTGACCGTCAGATTGCCCGCGGCGATGTCGCCCCGGCCCGCTATCAGCCCCGGGAGCAACTGGTCGCGAGTCGTCGGAATGATGACCAGGGTGAGCGGACGATTGCCGAGCGTCGCCCGGTACTTCTTGTTCACATAACGCTCGAAGTCCCGCATGAGACCGGCGGTCAGCCCACGTTCGTGACCTTGCTCATTCAGATAGAGCGTTCGACTGTAGGGAACCAGCACGCGAATCAGACGCCGGTCGAGCATGGCGTCGAAATCGCCCGTGAACGGTTGATTGCCGAGATCGATACGGCGCGCTGCGGGAGCCGACGCCGCGGCGGTTGGGGATGCCGGGAGGGCCGACGAGGCGGCCGGCTGCGCGGCGACACTTTGGGCGGCGACGCACGCCGCGGGGCCGACGATCATGCCTGAGCAGAACGCCGCGATGTACAGCAACGTTTGAATGATGCGCATCGTAAAACACCCTGCTGCCGCACCCGGCGACTGCGTCGACGTTCACTACGCGCATCCATATTGCCACGCTGGCAACGGGTGAAAATGGGACGAAGGTCCTATAAGCAATGCGCCATGACTGAAGATAGAGCCGTACCGACGCAATCGCCAACGCCCGCTACGCCATCGTCACGCGATTTCGTCCGTGATGCTTCGAGCGATACAACGCACGGTCAGCGCTCGCGAAACCGTCGCGATGCGCGGGTCGCGACAGGTCGCTGATACGCGTGAGCGACGCGCCAATGCTGACCGTCACCACCCCAAGCGGCGACGCGCGATGCTCGATCGCGAGGTCCGCCACGCGCTGGCGCAGCGTTTCGAGCGTGTCTTCGAGCATCGATGGTTGCGCTTCGAGCACCAGCATTCCGAACTCCTCGCCGCCCATGCGCCCGACCACGATGCGCTCGCTGTCGGCGGCGGCCTGCATCACGGAGGCAACCAGATTCAGACAGTGATCGCCGGCCTGATGACCGTAGGTGTCGTTGTACTGCTTGAACCAGTCGACGTCGACGACCACCGAGCCCATCACGTCGCCGTCGCGCGCCTCCTTCCAGCGGCGCGCGATGGTTTCGAGCAGGAAGCGCCGGTTGTACAACTGGGTGAGCGGATCGATCGCGGTGGCCGTGCGCATCTTCAGATCGTTTTCGATCATCGCGCGCAGGTGGTAAAACACGCCGCGCCGGCCCGCATCGAGCCGGCCCGGCGCCGGGTCCATCGCGCACAGCGCGCCGACGATCTCGCCGTTCGGCGCGCGCAATGCGATCGCCGCGTAAAAGCGCACGAACGGATGACGCTTGACGAGCATGCATTCGCCGAAGCGGCTGTCGTTGTGCGCATCATCGATCACGAACAGGTCGGCATCGCGCACCGCGTAGTCGGCGAGCGAGCGCGCACGCGTGACGAGCGGCATCGCCATGCCGACCTCGGCGCGATAGTGCTGATGCTCCTCGTCGAGCAGCACGATCGCGGTAATTGCCGCGCCGGTCACGCTCTTCAGAATCTCCGCCGCATGCGTGAAGCACTCGCGCATCACCTGGTCGTCGTGCAACAGCCACTCGATGACCGAAGACTCGACCTCGGGTTCGCCGGCGGCGGTCGAGTCGACTGGCATCCGGCTGGCGAGGCGGTCGTTACTGTAAGCGAGTTGCACGGAAGGGTTCCAGAATGGGCTTAGCTTATGTCAACGGCATAGGCACGCGAAACTTGAGCACAGAATGTGGGATCGCGCCCAGGCGCCGGAGTGCATCCGGGAGCCCCAAAGAAAATGGGCCGGCTCTCGCGAGCCGGCCCATCGATCGATGCGACGTTCAGGTAATCAGACGCGCCGCTTTACTCCTTGTCGCCCTTCACCTGCGGCAGCGCCGACGTCTCGTTCGACGACAGCAGGCCCACCTGCGAGTAGATGCGCAGCTTGTCGCGCGTGTCGGTGATGTCGAGGTTGCGCATCGTCAGCTGGCCGATGCGGTCGCGCGGCGAGAACGTCGATGCGACCTTTTCCATCGACAGACGCTCGGGCTGATACGTGAGGTTCGGCGACTTCGTGCTGAGGATCGAGTAGTCGTTGCCGCGGCGCAGCTCGACGCTCACTTCGCCGGTGATCGCGCGCGCGACCCAGCGCTGCGCGGTTTCGCGCAGCATGATCGCCTGCGGATCGAACCAGCGGCCCTGGTACAGCAGACGGCCGAGGCGGCGGCCGTTCTCGCGGAACTGCTCGATCGTGTCTTCGTTGTGGATGCCGGTGACCAGACGCTCGTATGCGATGTTGAGCAGCGCGAGGCCCGGGGCTTCATAGATGCCGCGGCTCTTCGCCTCGATGATGCGGTTCTCGATCTGATCGCTCATGCCGAGACCGTGACGGCCGCCGATCCGGTTCGCTTCGAGCAGCAGCTCGACCGCGTTCGGGAACGTCTGGCCGTTCAGCGCGACCGGCTGGCCTTCCTCGAAGCGGACCGTCACTTCTTCTTTCGCGATCTGCACGTCGTCGCGCCAGAACGCGACGCCCATGATCGGGTTCACGATCTTGATGCCGGACTCGAGGCTTTCGAGGTCCTTCGCTTCGTGCGTCGCGCCGAGCAGGTTCGAGTCGGTCGAATACGCCTTTTCGGCCGACATCTTGTAGTCGAAGCCCGACTGGCGCATGAATTCCGACATTTCAGAACGACCGCCCAGTTCGTCGATGAACAGCTGGTCGAGCCACGGCTTGTAGATCTTCAGGTCCGGGTTCACGAGCAGACCGTAGCGGTAGAAACGCTCGATGTCGTTGCCCTTGTACGTGCTGCCGTCGCCCCAGATGTTGACGCCGTCGTCCTTCATCGCGGCGACCAGCATCGTGCCGGTCACGGCGCGGCCGATCGGCGTCGTGTTGAAGTAGGTGACGCCCGCCGTCGAGATATGAAACGCGCCGCACTGCAGCGCCGCGATACCTTCCGCGACCAGCTGCGCGCGGCAGTCGATCAGGCGCGCGCCTTCGGCGCCATATTGCGTGGCGCGACGCGGGATCGAATCGTAATCGTCTTCGTCGGGCTGACCGAGGTTGGCCGTGTAGGCATACGGCACGGCGCCCTTCTTGCGCATCCAGTGCAGCGCGGCGCTAGTGTCGAGGCCGCCGGAAAACGCGATACCGACCTTCTGGCCGATCGGAAGACTTTCAAGGATTGTACTCATAAGCAGTAGCGTTAAACTCGACGTACGGGGAGATTTTGGGGGTAACAGCTGAGTATCGGGCAAGCATGGCGATCAGGCAAGTTACGCGGGAGTATACCGTGAACCGCCGTCCGGCCTTGGATTTTGCCGGTCGGCGCGGCCTCGCGCCGCAATCTCGCCGCGCCGAATTTCCGGATTAATTCACGCTGTATTTGCCGTAACGGGGGCGGATTTATTATCGTCTAAGCGTAGCATCGCGGGTTGCATCAACGCACCGGCCGTTCACCCCTTTCATCCCGTTCATTCCCCTTGCCCGCCGCCCATGACCACGACCGCCCCGCGCCCCACGACGAACGCCTCGCTGGTCACCCACGTGCGGCTCGCCGACGGCAAGCGCGCCGAGGTGTCGACCGTCGCGTTTCCGCAATCGGGGCTGCTCGATCGCGTTGCCGCGCACGGCATGCAGGGACAAGTGGTGGTTAGTCACGCGTTCTGTCTCGGCGCGCTGCCCGAGCGCGAACGCGATGCGCTACGGCCTGCGCCGCGACGACGATCTCGCGCTCGCGTTCGATTGCGTCAGCGGCACCGCCGCGCGCACATGCGCCACGCCGTCCGCTACAACAAAGACGTTTTTTGGACTCGAATGATCAATCTTTTTCAGGCCATGCAGGCCTTTGTCAAGGTGGCCGATGTCGGCAGCTTCGCGCAGGCCGCCGGGCAACTGAACGTGTCGACGTCGGTCGTCACGCGTCATGTGTCGAGCCTCGAACAGCATCTCGGCATTCGCCTGTTTCAGCGCACCACGCGCAAGGTCGTGCTGACCGAGGCCGGCGCGCAATACGCGGACGGTTGCCGCGTGCTGCTCGCCGAACTGGAGGAAGTTGAGTCGCGCGCGACCACGGCCTCGCGCGACGTGGCGGGCGACCTGCGCATCGTCGCGCTCGGCAGTTTTTCGCTGTTTCGGCTAACGCCGCTGTTCGCCGAATATCAGGCGCGCTTCCCGCAAGTCAACCTGCGCGTCACGCTGACGGAAAAACGGGTCGATCTGCTCGAAGGCGGCTTCGATGTCGGCATCGTGACCGAGCATATGATCCGCTCGGAGTCGCTGGTGGCGCGGCGTCTGATCAACTCGCACGCGGTGCCGGTGGCAGCGGGCGCGTATCTCGCGCAGGCCGGTCATCCGCAAACGCCGGCCGAACTGGACGGGCATCGGCTGATTGCCGCGCCGTTCGACACGACCGGCCCGATGTGGATCTTCCGCAAGGGTGACGGCGATGCCGAAAGCGTGAGCGAGGACGGCGACGGCAGCGGCGAGAGCATCGCGATCGATGCATCGTTCACGGTCAACAGCATGATCATGCAGAAGCAGGCCGCGCTGGGCGCGATGGGCATCGCGCTGCTGCCGCTCGAAATGGTCGAGGACGAGTTGCGCGCCGGCACGCTGGTGCGCGTGCTCGACGGCTATGCGGTGCTCAATGGCGACGTGGCCGTGTCGCTGGTGTATCCGAGCCGCGAGTTCGTGCCGCGCAAGGTGCGCGAGTTCATCGATCTCGCGGTCGGTTTCTTCAAGTGACGCTTCAAGGCCGTTCGCCGCGCGCGAGCCGTGCGTCGATGTCGTACACGACCGGCATCAGATCCGCGACGCTATCGATCACGTAATGCGCGCCCGCCGCCTTCAGCCTCGCCATCGCGGCGTTGCGGCGCGCGGCGAATTCGTCGGCCGGCAACGCCTTCACCTCCGCCTCGCTCATGCCGAACGCGTTGCCGCTCACCGCGACACCGACCGCCCACGTGCCGGCGTTGATGCCTTCCTCGATGCCGACCTCGGTGTCGTCGACCTTGATCGCCTCTTTCGCGCGCCACACGCCGAGCAGCGGCAGCGTCCGGTAGATCATGTACGGTGACGGCCGCCCTTCCGGCGTATCGCCGGTGCACACGATGCTGTCCGGCGCAAAGCCCTGCGCGGCCGCGCCCGGTACGATTTCGTCGATGATCTCGCGGGTATAGCCGGTCGTCGTGCCGATGCGGATATCGTTCTGACGCAAGGCGCTCGCGACTTCGGCGACGCCCGGGATCACCGCGCTGTAGCTCGCCGCGACCGCGATGTTCTTCGGCACGAACACCTCGTACACGGCGTCGATATCGGCGTCGGTCGGCATATGGCCGTGGCGCTCGGCCCAAGCCTGCGCGACGCGCGGCAGCGCCATCAGCGCCGCGATATGCGGCCGCTTGGCCATGCCCATCGGGCCGCGCGCTTCGTCGATCGTGATCGGCACGCCGAACTGCTCGAAGGTCTCGACGAAGGCCCCCATCGGCGCGCGTGAACCGTAGTCGACCACCGTGCCGGCCCAATCGAAAATCACTGCCTTCACGTGTTTCATCTGCTTGAATCCCCAGGAATCCGAATGTATTGGGTTTGCCGTCGCGGGTTTGCTGTCGCGGCTCAGGCCGCCTGCGCGAGCGCCTTGCGTTCGTCGAGCGCGGCGGGCGGCGGCCCCGCGTGCGTGACGCCCATTGTGCGCAGCGCTTGCGCGCAGGCATCGACCACGCGTCGCATCACCTGCTCGTCGACCTGACCGATGCAGCCGATGCGGAAACTATCGACCACCGTCAGCTTGCCCGGATAGATGATGAAGCCCTGCTCCTTCATCAGTTCATAGAAGCGCGCGAACTCGAACGACGGATGCGCCGGCGAAAAAAACGTCACGATGATCGGCGAGCGCCAGCGCCCGTTGAGCAGCGGCTCGAAGCCAAGCTCGTGCATGCCGGCCACCAGCACGTCGCGATTGTTGGCGTAGCGCGCGAGCCGCGCGGGCTGCCCGCCTTCGAGCTGGTGCAGACGCAGCGCCTCGAGGAACGCGGCCACCGTATGCGTGGGCGGCGTGAAGCGCCACTGGCCCGTGCGATTCATCACGTCCCATTGATCGTAGAGATCGAGCGCGAGCGAATGGCTGCGGCCTTTCGCCTCGCGCAGGGCGCTCTTGCGCGCGATCACGAAGCCGAAACCCGGCACGCCCTCGATGCACTTGTTCGCCGACGACACGAACGCCTCGCACGCGATCTGCCGCACGTCGAGCGGCACCGCGCCGAAGGCGCTCATCGAATCGATCAGCAGTTTGCGGCCCTGCCCGGCGACCGCGGCTGCAATCTCATCGAGCGGATTGAGGATGCCCGAGCTCGTTTCGCAATGGATCGCGACCACGTGCGTGATCGATGGATCGGCGGCAAGCATGCGCTCGACTTCGAGGCCGCGCGGCGGCAGGTAGTCGCCCTTGTCGAGCAGTGTGCAGGTGCGGCCGAGATAGCCAAGCGTGGTCGCCGCGCGCTTGCCGTATGCGCCGTTCGCGAGCACGAGCGCGTGGCCGTCGCGCGGAACCAGGCTGCCGAGCATCGCTTCGACGCAGTAGCTGCCGCTGCCCTGCAGCGGCACGCAGTCGTAGTCGCCCGCGGTGTCGCCGGCGATCGCCAGCAGGCTCGCGCGCAACTCGGCGGTCATCGCGCGGAAGTCGCCGTCCCACGAGCCCCAGTCGCGCAGCATCGCCTGTTTCGTCGATAGTGCCGTGGTCAGCGGGCCCGGCGTCAGCAGATAAGGCTCGCCGCCAGCCGGCGCGGCGCAGGGTGTGGTGCAACGGGTCGATGTTGCCGCGGCTGCCATGGCCAATGTCGCCGCCGAACCGCCGATCGCGCTTTCCATGTCCGCCACTCCGATATCGCTATGTCGATAGCTCACACGATACAGAAGCGTTGTCCATCGGTAAAATCGATATAATCGATGACGGTATCGCAAAAACTTATTTGCTGGCGAGGCACACGTGCAATACGCGCAATTGCGGGCGTTCCATGCGGTCGCGGAACATGGCGGCTTTTCGAAAGCGGCGCAGGCGTTGTCGCTGACGCAGCCGGCGGTGTCGGATCACGTGCGGCGGCTCGAACAGGATTACGGCGTCAAGCTGTTCGAGCGCGGGCCGCGCGGCGTGGAGACGACCGAACTCGGGCTGCGCCTGTTCAGCGTGACACGGCATATGCTCAGTTGCGAGCGGGACGCGCGCCAACTGCTCGAATCAGCGGGCGGGCTGGAGTCGGGTTCGCTATCGCTCGCGGCCGATGCGCCCGATCTCGCCGTCGCGCTGATCGGCGCGTTTCGCCAGCGGCACCCGGGCATCGTCGTCACGCTGTCGATCGCCAATGCGGCAGAGTGCATGCAGCGCGTGCTGTCGAGCGCGGTCGACGCGGCGATCACGGCCGCGCCGCAGGTGCATAGCCGCTTGCAGTCGCGCGTGTTGCGGCGCGATCCGCTGGTCGCGATGGTGCCGGCGAGCTACCCGGCCGCGAAGAAGCGCCGGCTGAGTTACGCGGAGCTCGTCGATCAGCCGATGATCTTCCGCGAGCCGCAATCGGTCACCCAACAACTGCTCGAAATCGAGCTCGTGCGCGAGTCGTTGCAAGTCGAGCCGGTCATGTACGTGGATGGCCGCGAGGCGCTGGAGGAAGCGGTCGCGCAGGGAATCGGCGTCGGCGTCATTGCGCGCGCAGAGTTCAACGAGTCGCGGCGGATCCGGATGGTGCCGCTGCTCGATTGCCGCGTGCAGATGATCGAATCGCTGACGCGGCTCGCCGAGCGGCCGGGTTCGAATCTGCTCGACGCGTTTTTTGCGGTGGAGTTGCCGGGAGCCGAAACAGAGGTCTCGGGGGGCGATGTTCAACGCGCGTAGCTCGCGCGCCGTCGCTGCGAGGAGCGGCGTGGCCTTCATGCTGCCGGCCCCGCCGCCCGCGATCGCGCCCGAATCGTTCCGCGGGTTGCCACCAGCGTTGGCAACCCCTTCAGACTTAACGCGACCCGCCGCTCGCGATCAGGCTCTCGCCCGTCAACCAGCGCGCGTCATCCGACGCGAGGAACGCGACGACATCCGCGATATCGTCGGGTTGGCCGATACGGCCGAGCGGCGTCGTGCTGATCGCCCACGTTTCGAAGTCCGAGCCGATCACGCCGGCGCTGTGGGTGCCCTCGGTCTCGACCATGCCCGGATTCACCGAATTCACGCGGATCTTGCGCGGTCCGAGTTCCTTCGCGAGCACGCCGGTGATCGCATCGACCGCGCCCTTGGTCGCCGTGTAGACCGCGGTGGTCGCCGGCGTGATGCGGGTCACGACCGAGCTCACGTTGACGATGCTGCCGCCTTCGCCCAGATGCCTGGCCGCCGCCTGCGACACGAGCAGCAGCCCAAGCACGTTGACATCGAAGTGCTTATGGAAGTGCGCTTCGGTGATCTCTTCGAGCGCCGCGAATTCATAGACACCCGAGTTGTTGACGAGAACGTCGAGCCGCCCGTACGTTTCGATCGCCGTATCGATAATGCCGTTCGCGTCCGCGGCCTTCGACACGTCACCGCCAACCGCGACCGCCTTGCCGCCCGCCGCCGTGATATCGGCGACCACCTTGTCGGCGCCCGCGCGGCTCGACGCATAGTTCACCACGACCGACGCGCCTTGCGCCGCCAATGCCTTCGCAATCGCCGCTCCGATGCCTTTCGATGCACCCGTTACAACCGCTACCTTGCCAGTGAGCTTGCTCATCATCGTGTCCTTTCAATGGTTCGCGCCGGCATGCCTCGCGAGGAGCCGCGGGGTCCACGCCAATAAAAGCCGGAAATGCAGTGGCGCTGTCACTGGTCGTTAATTTAGGCATGCCGCGAGGCCGGATAAAGCGGCTCGAGACGAATTGATACGCCGCTTCCGACGAACAATCGATTCGCACCAGACCTCGATGGCCACGTTTACGCGTGGCTTACGACGATTGATGCTGTTTGGCTTGCGCCGCGGCGTCGGCGTCGCGCAAGCGCGCGCTGACCGACCGCGAGAGCGGCACGCGGCAGTAGAGACGTGCAACCGCACAAGACTCCTACGGGCAGACGCCACGATCAGGCGCTACACACTCAAAGCGCTTTTATTCATCGCACTTTTGTTCGCTGCTGAGCAGCAGCGCGATGTGCGCGGCCACGCTCGCGAGCACCGCGAGCGCGCCGAGCGTATCGAGAATAATGGGCCACACGATCTCCCTCCTCCGCGATCCGCTGCTCCCAACGTCTTTTAAACGGATGCGCGCGCCATCGATTGAACGCCGGGGCCGAGCAGACAGATAAAGAACCGCGCACGCGCTGACCGAACTACCGCAACCAGCGTGCCGAGTACGATGCCCGCCAGCATCGGCCATAAGCGTCCGACGAGCGCGCGCACGCCCGATCCCGCAAACAGCTGCCACTCGTTGGTGACGAACGACGGCAACAGCATGCGCGAGCTGAATGCGCTGCCGCGCGCGGAAAACGCGCTCGTGCGTCATCTGGCCGGTATTGAGCGGCGCTGTTGCTATCATTCGTTGCCCTCGCGCAGCGCCGCGGCGGCAGCACCGTACCGCAACCGGCAGCGCCCAAGGCGCAGCAGACCAACGCAACACCAATCGCCGACGCATCACACCTCAGAGGCATGCATGGAATTTCGCCAACTTCGCTACTTCATCGCGGTCGCCGAGGAGATGAACATCACGCGGGCGGCCAATCGTCTGCATATGACACAGCCGCCGCTGTCGCGGCAGATCCAGCAGATCGAGGAAAGTGTCGGCCTGCCGCTGTTCGAGCGCGGCTCGCGGCCGTTGCGGCTCACCGAAGCCGGCCGCATTTTCTACACGCAGGCGAAACGTCTGATCGATGAAGCCGACGAGCTCGCGCCGCTCACGCGCCGGCTCGCGCAACTCGCGGAACGCATCGTGATCGGTTTCGTACCGTCGACGCTGTATGGCGCGCTGCCCGCGGTGATCCGCTCGTTTCGCGAGGCCGCGCCGCACATCGAGCTGTCGCTGATCGAGATGTTCACGATCGAGCAGTTGGCCGCGCTCAAAGGTGGCCGCATCGACGTCGGCTTCGGCCGGCTGCGCTTCGACGATGCGCAACTCGCGCGCGAAGTGCTGGTCGAGGAACGGATGATCGCCGCGTTGCCGCAGGACCATCCACTCGCGCGGCAAAAGAAGCCGCTGACGCTTGCCGCGCTCGCCGAGGAAACCCTGATCGTCTATCCGAGCACGCCGCGGCCGAGCTATGCTGACCAGCAGATCTCGGCAATGCACGATCAGGCGCTGGAGCCGAAAGCGATCCATGAAGTGCGGGAGTTGCAGACCGCGCTAGGGCTGGTCGCCGCGCAGGTCGGCGTGTGTCTCGTGCCGGAGAGCGTCGAGGGCTTGCGCGCGCATGGCGTCGCGTACCGGCCGATTCCGTCGGCAAGCGCCGCGTCGCCGATCATCATGAGCCGGCGCCTACAGGACGAATCGCCGGCGACGCTGCTGATGTGCTCGCTCGCGCGGCAGTTGTTCAAGCGCGTTTGAGCGCCGCGTGCGTGAGCACGGCGATGCGGCGCCGCGCGCCCGGTCAATAGAGCGAACCGTCGACGGCAAAGCCGCCCCGCACAGGCGACAATGCCTTCGCCTGGCTTCCCGCACGGAGTCTTCATGAAAGCGCAGCGTCCGCGGCCTCCGCACTTTCCCGCCGAACCTACGCGCGCCGAATGGCGCGAGCACCTGCTGCCCTACTTCATCACGGCGCTGCTGATCGCGTTCGCGATCGTGCTGATCGTCTGGATCGCCAATCCGGCGCCGCCGCGCACGATCACGATCAGCGCCGGCCCGCGCGACAGCTCGTTCGTCGTCACCGCGAACCAGTACCGCAAGATCCTCGCGCGCAACGGCATCCGCCTGAACGTGCTCGAATCCGAAGGTTCCGTGCAGAACCTGCAGCGGCTGCTGGATCCGAAGCAGCACGTCGATATCGCTCTCGTGCAGGGCGGGGTGGCCGAAGGGCTCGATACTTCGTCGCTGGTGTCGCTCGGCAGCGTGTGCTATGTGCCGATCGTCGTGTTCTATCGCGGCGCGGCGCTCACGCAACTGGCGCAGCTCGAAGGCAAGCGAATCGCGGTCGGCCGCGAAGGCAGCGGCACGCGGCTGCTCGCGCTGCAACTGCTCGCGGCGAACGGCATCGAGCCCGGCGGCGCCACGACACTAGTGCCGAGCGACGGCCTGCAGGCCGCCACGCAGCTGGTTGCCGGCGAGGTCGACGCGGCGATTCTGAGCGGAGATTCGGCCACGCGCGACCTGATGCTGCGGCTATTGCGCGTACCCGGCATCTCGGTGATGAATTTCGACGAAGCGAGCGCCTATACACGCGTCTTTCCGTTTCTCGACCAGATCGACTTGCCGCCCGGCGTGCTCGATCTGAAGCGGCGCATTCCGCCCGAGACCGTTCACCTGATTAGTCCGACGGTCGAACTCGTCGCGCGCAGCACGCTGCATCCGGCGATTTCGGATCTATTGATCGAGGCGGCGCAGGAAGTGCACGGCGCCGCGGGCCTGTTGCAGCACGCCGGCCAGTTCCCGAACCCGGTCGAGCACGAATATCCGATCAGCGAAGACGCGCAGCGCTATTACCGGACCGGCAAGGGCTTTTTGTATCGGACGCTGCCTTTCTGGCTCGCGAGCATCGGCGATCGTACGCTCTTCCTGCTATTGCCGGTCGCCGTGCTGCTGTTGCCCGCCATGCGCGTGATCCCGGCGCTGTACCGGTGGCGGGTGCGCTCGCGCATCTATCGTTATTACGGTTCCCTGATCGCGATCGAACGGCACGCGCTCGCCGGCGCAACCGACGAGGAGCGCACGCAGCTACTGGGGCAACTGGACGAGATCGAGGCGGCGCTGAGCCACCTGCGCATGCCGCTCGCGTATGCGGATGCGTTTTACGTGCTGCGCGAGCATGTGGGATTCGTGCGCAGCCGGTTGACGGCTGCGCCGCCCGTCATGGCCTCGTGATCGAGGCCATGACGGGCTGTGCCAAGGTTAGGCTTGGGAGGGGGGCGAAGCGGGAGCGGTGGCTTGCGGTTCGTATTGCGCGCTGGTCTGCGCCTGGGTGTCCGCGCTCCCGGCGGCATCCGCCGCTACGGCTTCCGGCGACGCAGCAGCGACATCCGCTTGGCGGGCCGCTTGTTCCGCAACTGCCGCTACCGCTGCTTCGGCATGTGACGCTTCAGCGGCCGCGCCCTCGGCCGGCGTACCTGCATCGGTCGGCGCATGCGCGCTTGCCGTCGCGGTGGCGGCCTTCTGCGCGCCCTTCGCCGCGCGATGCGCGAGCAGGCGCTGAGCACCCGCCGCTTCCTGCGCCGTGACCTTGCCGGCTTCGACGCCCGCCAGGTCGACGCGCGCCGCGCCTTCGACGAGGCTCTTCCAGTAGCGCCCGCCGCGGCACCACGTCTTGATCGCGTCGCGCAGCTCGGCTTCGCTCATCGACAGTTCCTTCGCATGCACGACGAGGTCTTCGAAAATGCCGATCTTCAGCGGCAGCTTCGGGGCCGGATTCTTCGGGAAAGCGACCGGGAAACGTTTTTGCAGACGACCGATCGAGCGCACCACCGGGTCCACCGGCTTGGCGTCCACCGCCGGCTTGGCGGGCGCGGTGTGGCGCGCCGGCTGCGGGCCGCCGGCTCGCGTACCTGGCTTGCCGTCCGGGCGAGCGCCGGCCTTTGCGGCCGGCTTCGCGCCGGGCCGGCCACCGGGCTTCGTGCCCGGATTGGCACCACGGTCGGCATGTGAACCAGGATGTGCCGCTGAATTTGAAGCGGGCTTGCCGGCGGACTTCGAAGCGGGGCGCGTGGCCGATTTGCGATCGGGCTTGCCGGCGGACTCTGCGGCGGCACGCGCCGCGGCCAGTTGCTTCTTCAGTTCAGCGAGTTGTTCGAAACCCATAGTGCACAACCAATCTGTCGATCCGTAAAAATGAGATTGTAGCAGCGTGCGCCTACGTGCTTGTGACAACCCGAGCCGCAATGACGATCGTCAATTCGCGGCCGTGACGGGCGCGTGGGCGGCGGGCGCGCGCAGCCCCGTGACGGACACCCGCAAACCGGGCGCCCCGACATTGTTGCTCAGCGACAGGCCGAGCTGATGCCGCTCGGCGATCCGCGCGACGATCGCGAGACCGAGCCCGCTGCCCTCGCCCTTCGACTCGTCGCCGCGATAGAAAGGGTCGAACACGCGTTCGAGTTCCGCCTCGGGAATTCCCGAGCCGCTGTCGACGACCTCGAAGCCCACGCGCTCGCCCGTGCGTCGCAGCACCACGTCGACACGGCCGCCCGCCGGCGTATGACGGATTGCGTTATTGATCAGGTTCCCTAACAACACGCTGATACTGTGCGGCTCCGCGAGCACGGTATAGGCGTCGTTCGGCGTGCGCGCGTGTTCGCATTCGAGGCCGAGATCGATCTCGCGCAACTCCGCGAGCACGGAACAATCGCTGACTGCCTGCTCGCCGATGCGGCGCAGGCTGACCGGCACCGTCGACGTGACCGGCTGCGCGTCTTCGCGTGCGAGCGTCAGCAGTTGCTGCACGAGGTGGATGATCCGGTTCACCCGATGTTCGACGCGCTCGAGCGTCTGCCCCTCGCCTCTCAGCGATCCATCGCGCGACGCCGCCTGCAGTTGCAGCTTCAGCGCCGCGAGCGGCGAGCGCAGCTCGTGCGCGGCATCGGCGATGAACGTGCGCTGCGCCTGCGACGCCGTATGCAACCGTTGCAGCAGATCGTTCAGCGCTTCGACGAGCGGCCGGATTTCGACCGGCAGGTTGCCGTCGAGCCGCAGCGGTTCGAGCGAATCGATCGAACGTGTCGCGAGCGCGCGCGACAGCCCGCCGATCGGCGCGAGCCCGCGCGCGACCACCAGCAGCACCAGCGCGCTCGTCACCGGCAGCAGCACGCCGAGCGGCCACAGCGTGTGCAGCGCGAGCTGCAACGCGAGTTCTTCGCGCACCGAGACCGGTTGCGCGACCTGCACGTAGCGGTCTGTCTGCGCGACGCCGAAGATGCGCCAGTGGTATTCGCCGCGCGGCACTGTGTGAAAGCCCGGCGGCAGACGCTCGAACTCCGGCGCCTGCGCGGAGCGATAGACGAGCGTACCGCCGCGGTCCCAGATTTCGATGACGATGCGGTCGTCGGCGAGATCGCCGAGGTCGGGTTCCCGCCGCTCGCGGCTGCCCGCGCCGCTCAGCGCCGACGGCAGCGACAGCGCGACGGTGCGCAGTTCGTAGTCGAACAGCTCGCTCGCCTCGCGCCGCGCGGTATGGAAGATCGCGAAAGCCGCGATCATCGACGCCGCCGCCATGCCGAAGATCAGCCAGCCGAGCAGCCAGCGGCGAATCGACGTCATCCGCACCTCTTCAGGCGGTAGCCGACCCCGCGCACGGTCACGATCTGGTCCGCGCCGATCTTGCGCCGCAGACTGTGCACATGCACTTCGATCGTGTTGCTGCCGACTTCCTCGCCCCAGCCGTACAGCTTTTCTTCGAGCTCGGCCTTCGTGAACACGCGGGTCGGCTCCTCGATCAGCGCCTGCAGCAACGCGAATTCGCGCGGCACCAGCGGCAGCGGCACGCCGTCCTTGGTGACTTCATGCGCGGCGGGGTCGAGCGTCAGGTCGCCGTGACTGTAGACCGGCTGCTTCTGGCCGGTGCGCCGGCGCAGCAGCGCGCGAATGCGCGCGGCCAGTTCGTCGAGATCGAACGGCTTGATCAGGTAGTCGTCGGCGCCGGCGTCGAGACCGCGGATGCGCTCGTCGACCGCGTCGCGCGCGGTCAGGATGATCACGGGCGCCGCGCCGCCGTTGCGGCGATACGCGTTCAGCACGTCGATGCCGTCTATTTTCGGCAGGCCGAGGTCGAGCAGCACGAGGTCGTACACGCCGTTATCGAGCGACAGTTCCGCCGCGCGGCCGTCCTCGGCCCAGTCGATCGCGTAGCCGGCGCGGCGCATCGCGCCCAGCACCGATTCCGCGATCATGTCGTCGTCTTCGACCAGTAGCAGGCGCATGGCCTCTCCTCTCCTTGGTGCGGTTCTGGCCGCCGCATTATCGGCCGTCGCAGCTTAATGAACCCTTACGGGGTACGGACGACGCGTCGATTTCGCACGGCCCGGCTCGCGCGATTCGACGTTAAGCCTGTCTTATCGTGCAGTTGCCGCTCGTGCTGTTGCTGCTGCCGGCGTTGCTGAAGCTGTTGATGAAAAAGCAGCCGCTGTGAGCGTGGCCAAAGTTTTCCGCGTTTCGCGAAGCATGGCGCTACGCAAGCACATCCGCGAACCCGCCGAGCCGCCCCCCAAGCGCGCGGATCGCGGCGGCCACCCGTGGCGACAGCAGCGCCTGCAACTCGTCGGCATGCCGGTAGTCGTGCATGCCGTCGCTCAGCGCGTCGCCGGCCAGCGCCGGATGACAGTAGATTTCGCCGACACCATGCGGCAGATTCGCGAGCGCGGCGAGCCAGGTCGCCTCATCCATGCGCCCGCTCGCCGCGATGCCGACCACGTAGTCGTTGTGCGCGATCCCCGCGCGCTCGAGCCGCGTCTTCACGTGCGCGATCCACGGCCGCAGCCACAGCGGCGCGTTCGCTTCGAACGGCAGACGCATCGCCTTCATGCCGTAGTCGCGGCCGATGTCGAGGATCAGGCCGAGCACGGTCGGATGCAGATGAAAATGCTTGTGCGTGTTCACGTGGTCGAGCGTAAGGCCGGTCGCGGCGAAGGCTTCGAATTGCGCGTGAATTTCGTGCGCGAGCTGCCGGCGCACGTGCGGCAGAAAAAAGAAGCGCACACCGTCACGCACCATGTTGCTGCCGAAGCGGCCATTCTCGTTGAGCAGCGCGGCGACCTGCTCGCGCGGCGCCAGCGCGGCGCCGTCGGCCAGCACCAGATGCAGGCCCACGCGCAGTTCCGGCAGCATACGCGCGCGCGCGACCGCGTCTTTGGCGGCCGGCGCGCCGACCATCAGACTCGCGGCGCGCAGCACACCGTTGCGATGCGCACGCTCGACCGCGATATTGACGCGCTGATGCAGACCGAAATCGTCGGCGGTGATGATCAGTCCGCGCGGCTGGGTGGGTTTTGCGCTCTCCATCACGTGAGGCTGTCCAGCCGGCCGCTGCGCTCGGCGGACGGCGTGCCGAGCTGCATGCGCTCGCCGCGCCACACGACGTGCGAACCGAACGCGCTGACGAGCCACTGGAGCGCGAGCAGCGTATCGCGCAACGGCACCAGCGGCAGATCGCGCCAGAACGTGCGCACGCGGCGTGCCGCGCGCAGGTGCAGCAGCAGGCGCGCGCCAACGCAGACCGCAGTGGCCGACGCGCTCGCGACCACCGCCGCGAAAGGCGCGTGAGCACACGTCGCGAGCGACACGGTCTGCCCCGCGCTCGTCAACAGCCACGGCGTGGGGAACGTGATCAGCAGCGACACGAAGCCCGGCGGATTGACCGAGCGGATCGTGCGCAGCCAGCGCGTTTCGCGCTGCCACAGCGCCGCGAAGGTCGGCTCGATCACGTCGGTCGCGACCATCACGCGCGACAGCACCGTTTGCAGACCGAGCGCGCGCACGTGCTCGGCGAGCCAGTAGTCGTCGGCGAGGCAGTTTTTCAGCGCTTCGAAGCCGCCGATGCGCTCCAGCGTCGCGCGCCGCAACGCGAGCGTCGCGCCGAAGCCGAAGCGGCGCGAGCCGATCGCATGGGCGACCCGCACCGAGGGTGCGAACCACTCGTTGATGAACAGCGCACCGACACGCGGCCAGAAGCCGCCGACGCCGCGCGCGACGTACAGGCACGTGACCACGCCGACGTTCGGGTCCGCGAGCGGCGCGGCGACGCTGTCGAGATAGTCCGGGTCGACCGCGATGTCGCTGTCGGCGATCACGATCACGTCGTGGCGCGCGCGTGCCGCCATGTTGATCAGGTTGCTGACTTTCAGATTGCTGCCGTGTACGCGTGTGTCGATTGCAAGCTCGATGTCGCGCTTCGGATAGGCGGCCTGCAAACGGCGCACCACCGCGATGGCGGGATCGTGCGGCGACGACACACCCAACACCAGCTGAAAATGCTGATGTCGCTGCTCGCAGAAGGTTCGCAGATTTTCGTAGAGACGCGGCTCGGCGCCGCACAGCGGCTTCAGCACGCTGACACCGACCTGCGCGAACGGCCCGGTTGGGCAATCGAGCGAATCCATCAGCGAACGGCTGAGCGCGCGATTGACGGCCCTGCCCCCATGATGGTTCGATTTATGTCGGGCGGTGAAAAACGGCATGGCGAGCGCGGCGGCTGCCGTGTAGATCGAAGCGCTAACGCAGGCGGCTAACAGAAGCCATTGACATGCAATCAACGCGTGCGCCGCCATTGTGTGCCGTCCGTGTCCGTCAGTGCTCGGCCAGCACGAAAGGTTGCCCCGTTAGTCGCAGATGAAGCACGACGAGCCACCGGCGCGGACAATTCGCTGCGATCACGGCGGGCCATGCGCCGCGAGCAGCGCGAGTCGCGCAGTCGCGCCGCACCGCGACCTCGAAGGCGACCTCGGCAAATTCGCGCGCGATCACCACGCCGCCGATGATCAGCGCGAGCGCGAACAGCCTGAACGATGCCGAAGCGAAAAAAGCGTCAGAGACCGGCAGTACCGGCAACGCCATGCACAGCAGCGCTTCGGTGCCCGCGGCCGTCAGAGACGCCACTAGCAGATGGGCTCGTAGCATGTCGATGGTGACTCGCTTCATAACGTGCCTCGTGCGCGGCCTTGCGGCCTGACCGGATGCTGGCAATGGGCGGGACTCGTCGAGATCGTCCGTTGACGCCATCGACCAGTATAAAGAATGCCTCGCGCGTCGCTCCATCGAAGTCCTTACGATCAGGTTGCGATGGCCTGACGACAACGTCGTCTCGCACATGCATTACGATCTGCGACGACCATTTTATAGCGCGTCGATGGTATCGATTCAAGCTGAAGGAAACCTTAACCACGCGCATGGCATGAAGCGGCTAACGAACGGCGTGGTTACACTTCGGAACGCGGCAGATTGTTCGTCTATGTGCATCAATGCCGCTTGCATCTAAATGCTCGACGTTATGCAAGAACGCCCCACAATGGAATATTTGCCTCATGCGCTTACTCCTCGTAGAAGACGACGAACTCATCGGCTGCGGTGTCGAGGCGGGCCTTCGTCAGGCCGGCTTCACAGTCGACTGGGCACGCGACGGCCACAAGGCCGGCCTCGCGCTCGACACGACTCAATATGCCTTGGTGGTACTCGACCTCGGCCTGCCGCGCGTGAGCGGCACGGAACTGCTCAAACGCGTGCGCGACGCCGGCAATGACGTGCCGGTGCTGGTGTTGACCGCAAAAGGCACGGTCGTCGATCGCGTCGGCGGACTCGAAGCGGGCGCCGACGACTATCTCGGCAAGCCGTTCGATCTCACCGAACTGGTGGCGCGGTGCCGCGCGCTGTTGCGCCGCGCACAAGGTCGCAGTATCGATCTGATTCGTTACCAGAATCTGACAGTGAATCCGGCCGCGCAAACGGTGCAGATCGACGAGGCGCGCGTGCCGCTCACGTCGCGCGAATGGGCGATCCTGCTGCAACTGCTGACCAATCTCGGCATTCCTCAGTCGCGCTCGCGGCTCGAAGAAAGCCTGTACGGCTGGCAGGAAGAAATCGAAAGCAATGCGATCGAGGTGCACGTGTCGAACCTGCGCAAGAAGCTCGGCGCAAGCCTGATCAAGACCGTGCGCAACATCGGCTATGTGATGGAGAAAGAATGATCGGTCCGTCGATTCGGCGGCGCCTCGTGCTGCTCGTGCTCGCGAGCATCGCGATCGTATGGGGCTGCGCGCTCGTGTCGAGCTACCGGCAAGCCATCCGCGAAGTCGCCGCGTGGGAACGAGCGCGTCTCGCCGAACTCGCGCAGATGCTCGCGCTGCTCGATTCGACCAATCTGATGACGCTCGCCAATGCGCGCATCGACGTGCGCGAAGAAGAGAGAGGCGGTGAGCCCGGCGCGAGCGATCTCGACGACGACGACACGCTGCCGCGCGACGCCCTCTTCCAGGTGCGCGCGGCCAACGGCGCCATTCTGGCGGGCAGCCCGCAACTGCATGCGCTCGCCGCGTGGGATTTGCCGTTGCCGCCCGCGAGCGGCGCGCAGGACGTCACGCTGGGCGGTCAGCTCTATCACTCGTTCACGTTGCGCGAAACGGCGCTCGGTCACTGCGTGCGTGTGTTCGAACTGGCCAACACCCGCAGCGACCTGGTGAGCGGTGTCGCGAGCCGCATCGCGCGGCCCACGCTGATCGCGCTGCCAGTGCTCGCGGTGCTCGTGTGGCTCAGCATCGGCTGGAGTCTCGCGCCGCTGAAGGTGTTGTCGGCCGCGATCCGTTCGCGCGACATCAACCGCATGGAACCGGTCGGCATCGGCCGCACGCCGCTCGAGGTGCGCCCGCTCGTCGACGCGATCAACCAGATGCTGGCGCGTCTGCACCATGCGCGCGAGCTAGAGCGCGCCTTCACCGCCGATGCCGCGCACGAACTGAAGACGCCGCTCGCCGCGATCAAGGTACAGGCGCAGGTCGCGCTCGCCGAGTCCGACATCGCGCTGCAGCGGCTCGCGATGGAGCGCGTCGTGCAAGGCGTCGATCGCAGCGCGCGGCTCGCCGAGCAACTGCTGCTGCTCGCGCGGCTCGACGTGCAGGAGAAGCTGCCCACCGTGCCGCTGAGGCCGGCGGCGATCGCGAAAGATACGCTGCTCGCGAACAGGCGCAATGCGCAACAGAAGCACATCAATGTGATGCTGGTCGGCGACATGCTCGCCGAGATCGACGCGGAGCCCGTGCTGATCGGCATCCTGCTCGACAATCTGCTCGATAACGCGATCAAGTACGGACGCTCGGGCGGCACTGTGGAAGTGGCGGTGCGCCATGCCGACGAGCAGGTGCAACTGATCGTGCGCGACGACGGCCCCGGCGTCGCGCCGGACGATCTCACGCGGCTCACGAACCGCTTTTTCCGCGCGACCGGCAATCAGGCGACCGGCAGCGGGCTCGGTTTGTCGATCGTTGCGCGGATCGCCGAGCATTTCGGCGCGAGTCTGCAGGTAGGCGCCGGGATCGGGGACCAGGGGCTTGCGGTGCGGGTGTCGTTTCCGGCCTATCGCGCGACGCGCTGAAGGCGCGCGCCAATCGCTCAGCGCCGCTCGCCGCCCCGGTTCGCGTCAGCGACGCCCGAACGCTGCTTGGCCAGTTCGGCGCGCACGCCGTGCGGTGCGGCATGCGGCCGCGCGCTGCCGGACGCCTCGAACAGCTGCCACGCGATCAGGCCCGGCACGAATATCAGCAGATCGCGAATTCGCCGCGCGGCCGCGAGCGCGAGACAGGTGGCGGGGTCGAGCCCCAGTGCGCCGCCAATCAGTATGAAAGCGCCCTCCTGCACGCCGAGACCGCCCGGCACGAAGAACGCGGCGCTGCTGACCGCCTGGATCAGCGATTCGATCACGATCGCCTCGACGAGCGTCACGCGCGCGCCGAGGAAATACAGCGCGAGCCAGATTTCGAGCGAGGTGAGCACGCATTGCAGCGGCTGCCAGAAGAACAGATAGCGCAGCACGACCGCGCGGCGGCGCCAGATCACCTTGATCGACTGATCGATCTGGGCGGACTGGCCGACCAGCGCGGTTAGCTTGCCGCTCGTCACGCGGTTCGCCACGCGCGTGATGCGCTCGAACGGATTGGCATGCTGGACGAGCCCGAACAGCAACAGCACCGGCGTCAACGCGACCACGCCCCACGCGAGCTGCCCGGCGAGCCGCAGCGCGCCCGATTGCGCATTGGCGAACAGAAAACCAATCCCGACCATCGTGAACATCAGCTGGCTGATTACGGTCAGCTGCATGTCGACGATGGTGCTGGCCACCGCTGTCGACGGCCTGACGCCCCAGCGCTTGAACATACGGAACGACACGAGTTCGCCGCCGATCCGCGCGACCGGCAGCATGCAGTTGACCGATTCGCGCACCCACACCAGATGCAGCATCCTGCCGAAGCTGGGGCGGTTCGCGCCGCGAATCAGCGAGCGCCAGTCGCACGCGTTGGCGATCATTGGCAGCACATGCGCGAGCGCGGCCACCACGAGGCCCGCGCCGGCCGCGCGCAACGCGCTGAACACCGCGCGCGGATCTTCGCGCCAGACGAGCCACAAAGAGATCAGCAAACCCGCGAGCGCAGCCGCGCGGCCCAGATGCTTCATCATGCGGGCACCTCGCACACGACCTCGGTATACGTGATGCGCCGCACGCCGCGTGTCGCCGGGGCGCTGCCATGCGTCTCCAGGGCGCTCCCGTTTCGCCCGCTCGAAACTTCTTCGTTCATTGCCAGCCCAATCTGCCGTTCGTTCGTCATTCGTCCTGCGCCGCCGACAGCAGCCCATCGCCGTCGACCTTGAAGCTGAAGCCCCGCCAGATCACCCGCGACGAGCGGAAGCTCGCGACGAAAATCGCAAACGATACGATATCCCATAACGGCAGAAGCCACAGATCGCGGCAGCGTTGACGCAACGCCCGATCCGCGCGCCACTTCAACGCGAGACGCGCGACCACCGTCACTGCCGCGAGCAGCCACGCCCACGGCGCGCCGCCCGAGCACGCTAGCGCGAGCAGCGCGAACGGCAACGGATGCACGAGCGCCGTGCCGAAGTGTCCGAGCGGATCGATGCGGCGAATCGTGCGGCTCCAGCGCAGTTCGTGCGTCACGAGTTGCGCGGCGCTCGCTTCGACACACGCATGCGCGATTGCGAACGGCGGAATCGTGACCTGCTCGCCCGCCGCGCGCACCGCCGCGCCGATCTCGTAGTCCTCGGCCAGATGCTGCACGAACGGCTTGAAGCCGCCGATCCGCTCGTAGGTGTCGCGCCGCATCGCGATGGTCTGGCCGAAGCACGGCCGCGCGAGCCCGAGCGCGAGTCCGGTGACGACGCCCGGCAGGAACTGGTAGTTGGTTGCGATCGCCGACAGCCGCGGCCAGAAACCCGGATCGGGCTGGCCGCGATATGCGCAGGTGACGAGCCCGACGCCCGGCTGCTGCAATTCGCCGATCACGTTGCGCAGATAGTCCGGGCCGACGCACACGTCGCTGTCGGCGAACACGAGCACGTCGTGGCGCGCCTGCGGCACCATGTTGAGGATATTGCTGATCTTGCGGTTCGGGCCGTACAGACGCGCATCGGCGACGACGGTGATGTCCGCCTGAGGATGGAGACGCCGCAGTTCGTTGACGGTTTGCAGCGCGGGGTCGGCGCAGTCATGCACGCCGAACAGGAATTGCACGGGCCCGGGATAATTTTGCGCGCAGAAGCTCGACAGATTGTCGAGCAACGCCCACTCGTTGCCATGCAACGGTTTGATCACCGTAATGGGTGGAAAGCTGGAGGGTTCGGCTACATCCCTCGCGAAGAAGCGCCCGATCAGCGCGCTCGCGAGCACGGTGTAGCCGATGCCGACAACGGTCGCCGCCGCGCACGCGTACGCGAGCGTGACGGCGGCGAGGTGTGCGGCGCTCACGCCTCGTGCGCGCGCAGGAAGCGGAAAAATTCGACGCCTTCGCGCAGGCGCCGTTTCATCATGTCCCAGCTCGTCAGCATTTCGCGCAGGATCTCCCAGATCTTCGACGGCCGGAAATAAAAGCGTTTATAGAAGTTTTCGAGCTGGTGGTACATCTCGTCTCGCGACAGATGCGGGTAGCCGATCGCCGCCAGCTGCACGCCTTCCTTGCTGACGAGATTGATCACCTTGTTCTCCGCGAGCCAGCCGTTCTCGACCGCCTGGTTATAGAGCGTCGTGCCCGGGTACGGCGCGGCGAGCGACACCTGGATCGTCAGCGGATTGATCTCTTTCGCGTACTCGATGGTCTTCTGGATCGTTTCCGGCGTCTCGCCCGGCAAGCCGAGAATGAAGGTGCCGTGCACCTTGATGCCCAGCGTGCGGCAGTCCTGGGCGAAGCGCCGCGCGATGTCGGTACGCAAGCCCTTCTTGACGTTCAGCAGGATCTGGTCGTCGCCGGATTCGTAGCCGACCAGCAGCAGGCGCAAGCCGTTTTCCCTCATGATCTTCAGCGTCGAGTAAGGCACGTTCGCCTTCGCGTTGCACGACCATGTGACGCCCAGCTTGCCCATGCCTCGCGCGATTTCTTCGGCGCGCGGTTTGAAGTCGGTGAACGTGTCGTCGTCGAACATGATCTCCTTGACTTCGGGCATGTTGTCGCGAATCCACTTGACTTCCTCGAGCACGTTCTCGACCGAACGCACCCGATAGCGATGGCCGCCGACCGTTTGCGGCCACAGGCAGAACGTGCACTTCGAGCGGCAGCCGCGGCCAGTGTAGAGCGACACGTACGGATGCTTCAGGTAGCCGTTGAAGTAATTCTTGATGGTCAGATCGCGCTTGTAGATCGGCGCGACGAACGGCAGCTCGTCCATGTTCTCGAGGATCGGGCGCGCTTCGTTGTGCTCGATCGAGCCGTCGGGGGTGCGATAGCTCAAGCCCAGGATCTGCGCGAACGGCTTGCCTTCGGCGATTTCCTTGCAGGTGAAATCGAATTCCTCGCGACACACGAAGTCGATGGCCTCGGTCGCGGTCAGCGAATTGTGCGGATCGACCGCGACCTTCGCGCCGACCATGCCGATCAGCAGCGACGGCTTGCGCTTCCTGAGGTCCTGGGCGAACAACGCGTCGGTCGGGAAGGATGGCGTGCTGGTGTGGATCACCACCAGTTCGTATTGCGAGGCGATGTCGAGGGCGGTGTCGACGGACAGGCCGTCTGCCGTGGCGTCGAGCACGCGGCTGTCGGGAACCAGTGCCGCGGGTTGGGCGAGCCACGTCGGATACCAGAACGAGCGAACTTCACGCTTGGCCTGATAGCGCGAACCCGCGCCACCATCGAAGCCGTCGTACGACGGCGCCTGCAAGAACAGAGTTTTCATGGATGCTCCAGCAAGCCTTTATAGGCGCTTTCGGTTTTCAGTCGGGAATCTATCTGTTCCATTGCCCGAATGCAGGTCGGGAAAGCCTGTGCTCGACCTGCACGTAGCGGCGGCCGCGGTCCGGAAAGGCCACGGGCAGTGGCGCAAATAGTACGGAGCAAAGCTGAAGGAAACCTGAAGAATAATACTGCGTTCAGACCGCGCGCGGCATGCTCCGTTGGGGCGATTTGTGCAATCGACGCGCTCGTGCAATCGTGTCGCATCGATGTCGTATCGGCGTGGTAAATGGATAGGTTCTCGCGTGGCGTGCGGGCGAGCCCCGCCGGCGCCGCCGATTCACGCCACCTTCACGGGCGCGAACGCTCGGCCCGACGCGTCGCTCATCGCGCGAGATGCCTCGCCCATTCGAGCCAGCCGAGATTGAGGGCCGCGTTTACCACTACGCCGAGCGCCGACGCGAGCGCGGCGATCATGGTCCAGAAGGCCGAGCGCCGCGCCGCGCGCGCCGACGTGTGGGCGGCGGCCGCAGCGTCGCGCGACGCGCTCGCCGCCGCCTGCGCGATATGCGACGACGCCTCCATGCGCGCGAGCGACCTCAGCGCGAAACCGCGCTCGTCGTCGTGCGTGGCGGCGGCCGCCTCATGCGCCGCGTCGTCGCGCTCCGCCTGCTCGAACAGATAGCGATGACAGAACGGCGTCAGCGGTTCGTCGGGATAGCGCGCGGCGAAGTTTTTCGCATAGGCGGCGCCGCCATTGCGCTCGATCTCCGCGTAGGCGGCGTCCTTATCCATGGTTGCCTCGCATGCGGACGAGCCGCCCGGCCGGCGTCACACGGGCTTGATGTCGGCAGCCTGTTTGCCTTTCGGCCCCTGCTTGATTTCGAAACTGACTTTCTGGTTTTCCTGCAACGACTTGAAACCTTCGGATCGAATCTCCGAAAAATGGGCGAACAGATCTTCGCCGCCGTCATCGGGAGTGATGAAGCCGAAGCCCTTTGCGTCGTTGAACCATTTCACTGTTCCGGTTGGCATGGCGATGTCCTCGTGATGCGCTGTAGTAGCGGTTGAATGGATGAAGCGCTGCGTCCTGCAAGCGTTTCGTGCAGCGCCGACGCGGCGCCCCGGCACGACCCGCAAAATCGCTCCGGTGCCAAACCTCAGCAAGCCGCATGCCGCGACCGGGCGCCTGCGGGCCGCGCCGGTGCGATTGCCCGCAATCAGATAAGATAAATGGTATCCGCAATTCATTCATGGCCGCGCAGGAATGTCGCCTCGTGCCGCACGTCCGCGCGGCCAGTTGTTTTCCCACTCACAGGAACCCAGCATGGCCATCTCGAGCTATACCGATACCCGTCTTCTGATCAACGGCGAATGGTGCGACGCCGCCAGCGGCAAGACCCTCGACGTGATCAACCCCGCCACCGGCCAAGCCATCGGCAAGGTCGCGCATGCCGGCATCGCCGATCTGGACCGCGCGCTCGAAGCCGCGCAGCGCGGCTTCGAAGCTTGGCGCAAGGTGCCGGCCAACGAGCGCGCAACCGTCATGCGCCGTGCCGCCGCCCTCGTGCGTGAGCGCGCCGCGGACATCGGCCGCCTGATGACGCAGGAACAGGGCAAGCCGTTCGCCGAGGCGCGCGGCGAAGTGCTGGCGGCCGCGGACATCATCGAATGGTTCGCGGACGAAGGCCGCCGCGTGTATGGCCGCATCGTGCCGTCGCGCAACCTTGCCGCGCAGTCGCAGGTGCTGAAGGAGCCGATCGGCCCGGTCGCGGCGTTCACGCCGTGGAACTTCCCGGTCAACCAGGTCGTGCGCAAGCTGTCGGCGGCGCTCGCCTGCGGCTGCTCGTTCCTCGTCAAGGCGCCGGAAGAAACCCCGGCGTCGCCGGCGGCGCTGCTGCAAGCCTTCGTCGAGGCCGGCGTGCCGGCCGGCACGGTCGGCCTCGTGTTCGGCGATCCGGCTGAAATCTCGAGCTACCTGATCCCGCATCCGGTGATCCGCAAGGTTACGTTCACGGGCTCGACGCCGGTCGGCAAGCAGCTTGCGGCGCTGGCCGGCTCGCACATGAAGCGCGCGACGATGGAGCTCGGCGGTCACGCGCCGGTGATCGTCGCAGAAGACGCCGACGTCGCGCTCGCCGTCAAGGCAGCCGGCGCCGCGAAGTTCCGCAACGCGGGCCAGGTCTGCATCTCGCCGACGCGTTTTCTCGTGCACAACAGCCTCCGCGAAGAGTTCGCCGCGGCGCTCGTCAAGCACGCTGAAAGCCTGAAGCTCGGCGACGGTCTTGCCGAAGGCACGACGCTCGGGCCGCTCGCCAACGCGCGCCGTCTGACGGCGATGGCCAAGGTCGTCGACGACGCCCGCAAGACCGGCGCGAAGGTCGCGACGGGCGGCGAGCGCGTCGGTACCGAAGGCAACTTCTTCGCGGCCACCGTGCTGACCGACGTGCCGCTCGACGCCGACGTGTTCAACAACGAGCCGTTCGGCCCGGTCGCCGCGATTCGCGGCTTCGACAAGCTCGAAGAAGCGATCGCCGAAGCGAACCGCCTGCCGTTCGGCCTCGCCGGCTACGCGTACACGAAGTCGTTCGCCAACGTGCACCTGCTGTCGCAGCGCATGGAAGTCGGCATGCTGTGGATCAACCAGCCTGCCACGCCGACGCCGGAAATGCCGTTCGGCGGCGTCAAGGATTCCGGCTACGGCTCGGAAGGCGGTCCGGAGGCGATGGAAGCCTACCTCGTGACCAAGGCGGTCACGGTGATGTCGGTTTAATCACGGGTTTAATCACGGGTTTAATCACGCCAATCACGCGCTTCGGGAACGGCGCCGCGGTTTTGCCTCTCGCATCGTTCCCGAGCGCGGCTCAACCGATCTGCCAGGTCCACGAGTCTTCCGCTCGCGGACCTTTTTTATTGCCATGAACGATATTTCCGCCGAATCGATGCAGCCCACGCTGAGCGGCTCGTTCGTCGAGCTGCGGCCGCTGCGCGAGGAGCACGCGCAGGCCCTCGTCGACGCCGCCGCCGACGGGCAACTGTGGGACATGAAGCTGACCGTCGTGCCGGGCCCGGCGACGATCGACGCCTATATCGCCACCGCGCTCGCCGGCCGTGCGGCCGGCAAGGTGATGCCGTTCACGATCGTGCGGCGCGACGAGGATGACGAGAATGACCGTGCTGGCCGGATCGTCGGCAGTACGCGGTTCTGGAAGATCGATCGCGCGAACCGCAAGCTCGAAATCGGCCATACGTGGCTCGCCGCCTCGGCGCAGCGCTCGGTCGTGAACACCGAGGCGAAATATCTGCTGCTGTGCCACGCGTTCGACGTGATGCGCTGCGTGCGCGTGCAGTTCACGACCGACGAGCTCAACGACAAATCGCGCGCGGCGATCCTGCGCATCGGCGCGCAACAGGAAGGCATCGTGCGGCACGAGCGGATCATGCCCGATGGGCGCAAGCGCAACTCGGTGCGCTTTAGCATCATCGACGACGAATGGCCGGCGGTGAAAGCGATGCTCGAAGCGAAGCTGGCGCGCTGAGCGGCGCGCCGGCTTCCTGCTACCGACTCATTCAAACGGGCGCATCGCGCTGCTCGTTGAGCGGCGCCGCCTGCGTCGCCGTGGCGAACTCCTCGCGCAGCGCGTCGCGCGCATGATGCCGGCGCACCCACAGCGCCGTGAGGATCGGCACCAGAATCGCGGTCACGAGGCAAGCGGTGGCGACCATCGCGGTCGCGGCCGGCACCAGCGGTTTGAAGCTCGGAATCATGTCGGCGATGATCGCCGGATTCGCGACCGCGGCCCCTGCCGTCGACGACGCCGCCAGCCCCGCCGCGCCATTGCCGCCGGCAATCCAGCGATCGGCGAGAATCAGCGGCACGCCAGTCACGACGATCACGCCAAGCCCCAGCACGATGCCCGGCAGGCCGCTCGTGACGATCACGTTCAGATCGATGCCGTTGCCGAGCGCAAAGCCGAAAAACGGAATCAGCGGATGCACGCAGCGGCCGAACAGCTCGCGCAGTTCGCTATCGAAGTTGCCGAGCGCAAACCCGATCAGGAACGGCAGCACCGCGCCGACGAACAGGCGCGGCTCGAAGAACGCGACCCCCGTCGCACCCAGAATGATCATGCTGATCAGCGGCCCCGATTCGACCGACATCAGCACGAACGCGCCCGCCTCTTCCTTCGTGCCGTACTGTTGCATCACGGCCGCGTACAGGCCGCCGTTGGTCATGTCCATCGACGTGGTGATCGCGAGCATCGACAGTCCCGCGAACAGCCCGGTCTTGATGCCATCGATCGGAATGAAGCGCGCCGCGATCAGCGTGACGATCCACGCGACCAGCATCTTGGTGACGAGCAGCGTGCCCGACTTGCGCAGCACGGTGCCGGTCGCGCGCAGGTCGATCGTCGCGCCCATGCAGAAGAACCATACCGCGAGGATCGGCACCGTGCCGGTAATCAGGCCGTTGGTGAACGAGCCGAAGTATTTGCCCGCGCCCGGCGCGAACGTATGCACACAGGCGCCGAGCAGCAGCGGCACCAGCATCAGACCGCCAGGAATGCGGTCGATGGCCTTCTTGATCTTCATGCCTCCTCCATGGACGGTGACGTCCCGTTGACGGGCCAATGACCCGCGTTGGTGTCCCGTTCTACGCCGGGCTCTCCCTGTTCGGCGCAATATAGCATCACGAAAGGAACGCCGTTCCGTTTTATTTCTCAAACCTGACTATCGTTTACCCGGTCGTTCGCGCTATGCGTTGCCAGCCGCGATCACCCGTCACAATATTTTCGGACCAGTGTTCCGAAATCTAGATTCTGCGTTACAGTCTCGGGCACGAGGAAGGTGGCGCCGCGCCCCGCATACCGACAGGAGAACGATCAATGGACGTGAGACAGGCCATCAACAGCGAATACGCGAAGACGCTCGACACCACCGGGCTGCGTCGCGAGTTTCTGGTGGAGCAGATCTTCGAGCGCGATGCGTTGAAGCTCACGTACAGCCATATCGACCGGATCATCGTCGGTGGCGTGTGGCCGGTCGAGCGCGCGGTCGAAGTGCCGGGCTCGCTCGGCAAGGCGATCGGCGTCGACTATCTGCTCGAGCGGCGTGAACTCGGCGCGATCAACATCGGCGGCGACGGCTGGGTCGACGTCGACGGCACGCGCTACACGGTGCGCCGCGAAGAGGCGATCTATATCGGCAAGGGCGCGCAAGCGGTCGCGTTCGGCAGCGCCGACGCCACCCGGCCGGCGAAGTTCTATCTGAACTGCGCGCCCGCGCACGCCACCTATCCGACCCGCACGATCTCGCTCGACCAGGCCTCGCCCGAAACCCTCGGCGATCCGGCCACGAGCAACCGCCGCACCATCTACAAGTTCATCGTGCCCGACGTGCTGCGGACCTGCCAGCTGTCGATGGGCATGACGAAGCTCGAACCGGGCAGCCTGTGGAACACGATGCCCTGCCACACGCACGAGCGCCGCATGGAAGTGTATTTCTACTTCAACGTCGCCGACGACGCCGCCGTCTTCCACATGATGGGTGAGCCGCACGAAACCCGGCACATCGTCGTGCGCAACGAGCAGGCGGTGATCTCGCCGAGCTGGTCGATCCATTCGGGCGTCGGCACGCGCGCGTACACATTCATCTGGGGCATGGTCGGCGAGAACCAGGTGTTCGGCGACATGGACCATCTCGCGGTCCGCGAGCTGCGCTGAGCGAACAGGAGTCCGAACACAGTGAACACTTTCGATCTGACCGGCAAGGTCGCCATCGTGACCGGCAGCAACACCGGCCTCGGCGCCGGCATGGCCGTCGCGCTCGCCGCGGCCGGTTGCGACATCGTCGGTGTCAGTCGCGCGGACGCGGGCGCGACCGCCGCGCGCGTCGAGACGCTCGGGCGCCGCTTCGCCGACGTGCGCGCCGATCTCGCGTCGAGCGTTTCGGTCGACGACATCGTGCGCGCCGCGGTCGAAGCGTTCGGCCGCATCGACGTGCTCGTCAATAACGCAGGCATCATCCGTCGCGAAGACGCGCTCGAGTTTGGCGAAGACGACTGGGACGCGGTCATGGACGTGAATCTCAAGAGCCTGTTCTTCCTGTCGCAGGCCGCGGCGCGTCAGTTCGTGCGCCAGCAAAGCGGCGGCAAGATCATCAACGTCGCGTCGATGCTGTCGTTCCAGGGCGGCATCCGCGTCGCGTCGTACACCGCGTCGAAAAGCGGCGTGCTCGGTCTGACGCGACTGCTCGCGAACGAATGGGCCGCGCGACGCATCAACGTGAACGCGATCGCGCCCGGCTATATGGCGACCGCGAACACCGCGGCGTTGCGCGACGACGCGCAGCGCAACGAGGAGATACTCGGCCGCATTCCGGCCGGCCGCTGGGGCGTGCCCGACGATCTCGCGGGGCCGGTGGTTTTTCTCGCCTCGTCGGCGTCGGACTACGTGCATGGGCATACACTGGCGGTGGATGGCGGCTGGCTCGCGCGCTAGGGACGGCACAAGCTCGCCACGAGTGCGCGCGACGCGCTATGCTCTCGCGCCGGTGAGCATCGGCTCGATGCGGCAGCGGCGAGTTGGCACAGACAGGGAATGACGGACATGGCGGCAACGGGAACACACAGGAATACTGCGAGGAACACTGCGCGCGACAAGACGCTCGACAAGGCGCTCGATAAGACCCGCGGCAAAGCCCGCAAGGAACCCGCCGGCGCAGCGTCGCTCGATGCGCACAGCGGTGAGCGCGGCGAATCGGCGTCGTCGATCGGGCGCGTGTTCGCGATTCTCGGCGCGATCGGCGACACCGGACAGATCGGCATCAGCGAGTTGTCGCAACGGCTCGGCATGTCGAAGACGACCGTGCATCGTGTGATTCAAACACTGAAGGCGCTCGGCTACGTGAGCCAGGAAGTCGAAACCGAACGCTATCGGCTGACGATCCGTCTGTTCGAGCTCGGCGCGAAAGCGCTCGAAAGCGTCGATCTGGTGCGCGAGGCCGACATCGAGATGCGCCGCATCGGCCAGATGACGCGCGAAGCGGTACACCTGGGCGCGTTCGACGACGACGCGATCATCTACATCCACAAGATCGACGCCGACTACGGACTGCGCATGCAGTCGCGGATCGGCCGACGCAATCCGCTGCATAGCACGGCGATCGGCAAGGTGCTGCTCGCATGGATGGACCCGGCCGACGCGCGTGACGTGCTCTCGCACATCGAATTTCGCAAGTCGACGCAAAAGACCCTGACCTGCGCCGAAGCGGTGTTGAGCATCCTGCCGCGCGTACGCGAGCAGGGCTACGGCGAGGACAACGAGGAGCAGGAAGAAGGCCTGCAATGCATCGCGGTGCCCGTGTTCGACCGCTTCGGCCGTGTGATCGCCGGTCTGTCGATTTCGTTTCCGACGATGCGCTGCGGTGCCGACACGAAGCAGCATTACGTCGCGTTGCTCAAAGAGGCCGGTCTCGCGATTTCGACGCGGCTCGGCTATCGCGAAGCGACCGCCCCGGAGCCCGCGGCCGCGCAGTAGGTTGCGCGCGCGATGCGTTTTTACCTATCCCACCGAAGCTTAAGACAAGCTGATGACGCTACAGGTGTAGCGTCTTTCCATCACGCTCGCCCGAGCGCACTACCGAACTTCTTACCCAGTCTGCAACCGAATGTATCTGCGGCGCATACATAATCCAAAATTTGATGCGCTTCTTTTTTCAGCAATCGAGGCGCCGAAGCTTCGCTTCGAATCCATGCTTCGTCTGCCTTTGAAGGCGTTTTTTTTCATAGACCCTTCAAGGGTTTGCCCGCGCGCTTGACAGTCGCCCGGCATTTCGACCCGTAACCCGCGGCGCCTTCCCTCCTCGTTCATCGCACTCGCATCGACGCTTCGGCGCGAGCTCGGATCGACACGTCCTGTTACACACAAACACACCGGTAATCGCGCCGCTCAGTAGAGTTCGGTTCAAACGAAAGCGGATCAGATGAAACGCTTCGCACGACAGGCACTCGCATCACAGATTTCAGGGAGCAACATCATGAAAAAAATCCTCGCATTGGTCATTCTTGCCGCCACGCTCGGTGGCGCGTTGAGCGGCTGCATCGTCGTCCCTGACGATCATCCGCATCATGACCACTACTACGAACGTTATTGATCGGGCCATCACGCGCAGTAGGTGCGCGTCCGGCTCGCCACTCCATCGCAGACATCCACACAACAAACAGAGAACAATCATGAGTCTTTCACGCAACCGCTGGGTATCGTTGACCGTCGTCGCGGGTCTCGCGATCGGCGCATCGACGGCCGCTTTCGCGCACGTCGATGTCGGTGTGAATATCGGCGTGCCGGGCATCGCGGTCGTGCCCGCCGTGGTCGAGGCTCCGCCGCCCGTCTATGTGCAGCCCGCGCCCGTCTATGCGCCTGCGCCGCCTCCCGCGGTCATAGTCGCTCCGGGCTGGTACGGCGAACGCTACTACGATGGTCATCGCTATTGGGAGCGTCGCCAGTGGGAGCGGCGCGAGTGGCAACGTCATCACGACGAATGGCGCGATGCACGCGGCCCGCACGGCGACTGGCACGACAACGGCTCGCACGGTCATGGTCATGACGATCGCGGGCATGACCATTGATAGACGGCAGGTGGCGTCCATCGCGCCACCGTGTCGCGCTTGCATTCGCGCCACCCCTTTGACAGGAGCGACGACGTGCTACGCAAGGATCCGAGACGAGTAACCGCGCAGGTCGACGGCGCGCACATTTGCGCCGAATACAGCGAGCTGACCGGCCAGCTGTGCCTGCGCCAGGACGGCACGCTGGTGCGCGAATGGTTTCCACCGCATTCGTGGATGGCGATCGCGTCGGTGGCCGGCGCGCGCCACTGGGGCACGCGGCCAACCGACGACGAATTGCTCGCGCTGCTGCACAACGAAATGGCGTTGCTGCGCGCGTCCTGAGCGGTCGCGCGTTGTTCGAGCGTAGCGGCACGCCCGACGCCGCGCTCATTCGATCGCTATGGCGCCGACGTTTTCATCGACCGATGCGTGATCGAGCGGCTCGCGCCGCATCATCAATACCACCCCGCCCGCCGCGATCACGGCCGGCACCGCGAGCAGGCTGAACACGGCGCCGAAGTGCCAGCCGAGCCCCATCAACGCCGCGCCGATGAGCGCGCCCGCCACGCCGCCGACGCGGCCGATTCCCAGCATCCACGCCACGCCCGTCGCGCGCGCCCGGGTCGGGTAGAAGCTCGCCGCGAGCGCCGACATCGACGTGACCGCGCTGGTCGCGACCGTGCCGGTCAGGAAGATCAGCGTCCCGAGCCAGACCTGATGGCCGACGCCCCGCCCGACCAGCAACACGAGCGCGCCGACGAGGACATAGGTGAACGCGATCACACGATGCCCGGCGAAGCGATCCATCACCCAGCCGACGCACAGATTGCCGAGGATGCCCCCGAACGGAAACAGCGACGTCATCAACGCGGCCTTTTCACCGGAGAAGCCGGTGTCCTTGAACAGCGTCGGCAGCCAGTTGGTCAGCAGATAGTAAATCAGTAGCCCCATGAAATAGGCGAGCCACAGCATCAGCGTGCCGAAGCGGTAGCGCGCCGCCAGGATGATCGTGAGCGCCCATTGCGAACGCGCGTCGCCGGTATTGCGGCACACGTCGACCGCGAAAAAACGGCATCCGTCGAAGCGGTCGTGGGGCGCGATGCGTTGCAGGATTCGCGCAATCCGTTGATCGGCGCGCTTACGCACCGCGAGAAATTGCGCCGATTCTGGCAGAAACAGTATCAGCATCACGCTCAGCACGAGCGGACCCGCGCCGCCGGCGACCAGCACGCTCGGCCAGCCGAAATGCCGAATCAGCCATGCGGATGCGAGACCGCCGATCGCGAGACCGCCTGAAAAGCCGCAGAACATCGCATTGACGGCGACCGCGCGAATCCGCGCGGGTGCGTACTCGGCCATCAGCGTGACCGCGTTGGGCATCGCCGCGCCGAGACCGAGGCCGGTGAAAAAGCGCAGCAAGCTCAGCGATTCGATCGAGCTCGCGCGGGCCGCCGCGAGACTCCACAGCCCGAAGAAGAACACCGACAGCACCAGCACCGTCTTGCGTCCGATGCGGTCCGCGCAGGGGCCGGCCGCGAGCGCGCCGATGCCGAGTCCTACCAGCGCCGCGCTCATCACCGGGCCGAGCGCGCTGCGCGCGATGCCCCACTGCTGCACGAGCGACGGTGCGATGAAGCCGACCGCGGCGGTGTCGAAACCGTCGGCGGCGACGACCAGAAAGCACAGCACCAGAATCGTCCATTGAAACGGCGAGAAGCGCTGTCCGTCGATAAAGGCCTGCACGTCTACACTGCGTTCGGAGCGGCTCATGTGCGTGCTCCTTTCAGATGGTTCATTGCGATGTCTCCTTGGGATGAAGAGGTGTTTTCTTATTGTTCGAATTGCCGTTCAACATGCGGTCGCCGCGACGGTAGTCGCGACCGTGCTTGCTCGCGTCGCGCTGTCCGTTCGTTCATGCCTGTCTCCTCCTCGAACGGGCGGCTAGCGCAGCATCGTCAGCGTCCTGAAGTCGACTCGCCTGATGATGCGGCTCTCCTGCGCGACGATCAGATGCGCGGACGCCTGCAGATACGCGGGCCAGTCCGGATCGGCATCGCGCGCGGTGCGGCGCTGGTCGTAGTCGCCGATGCTCTCGTAGCCCCACAGATGCACGACCTGGTTCAGCACGCCGATATCGCTCATGTAAAAGCCGACTGGCGCGCCCAGATACTTGAGCTGAATCGGCATCGCGAGCCGGTCGAAAACGTCGATGAACTCCGTCATGCCGCGCGGACGGATCGTGTAGATGCGATGATCGACGAAAGGTTTGCCCTGGCTCATGTGCCGGTCCTCAATACGGTTTCGGCTGCGCGGGTGTCCGCGTTGCTTGCGCTCTTCGCGCTGTTTGCGCTTTTCACGCTCACGCCCGCGAGATGACGGCCAGTGATATAGCCGAACGTCATGATCGGCCCGAGCGTGATACCCGCGCCCGGATAGTTGCCGCCCATCACGCTCGCGCGATCGTTGCCGACCGCGTACAGGCCGGCGATCGGTGCGCCTTTCACGTCGAGCACTTCGCCGGTGACGTTCGTCGAGATGCCGTCGAAGGTGCCGAGATCGCCCATCACGACCTTCAGCGCGTAGTACGGACCGTCGCCGATCGGCGCGACGCACGGGTTCGGCTGGTGCTCCGGGTCCCCCAGATAGCGATTGAACGACGTCGTACCGCGGCCGAATTCGCGATCTTCGCCACGCACCGCGTCGGCGTTGTAGCGCTTCACGGTCGCCTCGAGCGCCGTGCCGTCGAGACCCGCGTTGCGCGCGAGTTCCGCGAGCGTGCGGCCCTTGCTCAGATAGCCGTTGCGCAGCAGCGGGCCGAGCGGCACGGGCGCCGGCTTCGCATAACCGAGCCCGTATTTGCGGATCGTCGCGTGATCGCAGATCAGCCACATCGCGGTTTCGCGTTCGTTCGCGCAGGCCTCGATCATCGCGGCACCCACGTCGTGATACGAATTCGCTTCGTTGGTGAAGCGCTTGCCCGCGCGCGTCACGCCGATCACGCCAGGCTTGTAGCGATCCACCAGATGCGGAAACACGCCGACGCTGCCGTCGCTCATCGGCACGCGCGACACCGGCATCCATGCGGCGGGCTGCGGAAAACGGATCGCCACCCGCGCACCGAGACGTTCGGCCATGCCGACGCCGTCGCCCGTATTGCCGCGCGGCACCGGCGACAGGTGTTCGCCGCCGCGCCGCAGATGCGGATACGCGCGGGCGATCCGTGCGACGTCACGCGAGAAGCCGCCGCACGCGAGCACCACGCCGCGTCGCGCGACGATGCGCATCTCGCCTTGCGGTCCGGCGACGAGCGCGCCGGTCACGCTGCCGTTCGCCACGGTCAGCTCGCGAGCGGCCGTGTTCGTATGGATCGGAATGCCGAGATCGAGCGCGGACTTCGCGAGCCGCGCGGCGAGCGCGTTACCGCTCGTGATCTGCACGCCGCGCCGGTACAGCGCAAGATCCTTCAGATGGCTCGCGAGGCGCTTCGCGACGTACAGCGCGGAGGTGAGCGAACGCGTCGCATTGAAGAAGTGCTTCAGGTCCGCGTTCGACGAATTGAACATCATGCCGATGAACGTGATCGTCTTCAGCGGCGGGCGCAATCGCGAGATGTCCTGGCCCAGCGCGCGCGCATCGAACGGCGCGGCGACGACCGAGCGGCCAATGTCGACACCACCACCCACGTTCGGGTGATAGTCGGGATACAGCGTCGGCACGAATTTGACGGTGGTTTCGCGCTCGAAGAAGTCGAGCATCTCAGGGCCCGTGTCGAGAAACGCGTCGACGGCGGCGGCATCGAAGCACGCGCCGGTTTCGCTGCGCATATAGGTCAGCGCCGCTTCGCGCGTATCGCTGACGCCGTTGCTGTTTGCGTGACGGTTGCCCGGAATCCACAGCACACCGCCTGAAAACGCGGTCGTGCCGCCGAAGAACGGCTCCTTCTCGATCACGACGACATCGAGACCGTGTTTGCGCGCGGTGATCGCGGTCGACAGCCCTCCCGCACCCGAACCGATCACGAGCACGTCGCACGTGAGTGTTGCGCCGCGTGTTGCGTTGGTCATGATGGTCTCCTTACGCTCGGACCTGGCGGTCGGCCCGGGTGGCTTGCGCGGCCTGGTTGGCTTCGAAGCCGGGACGCGGCACGAGGTCCATCAGCATGCTTTCGAAGCCGCCATCGACGACGACTTCGGCGCCGTTCACATAGGCCGCGCGTTCGCTCGCGAGAAACGCGACGACATCGGCGATATCGTTCGGCTCGCCGATCCGGCGGCTCGCGGTCATCGCGCTGCGCCGGCGTTCGATATCGCCGTGCTCGTAGAACGCCGCCGACAGCGGCGTGCGGATCATGCCCGGGCACACGGTATTGCTGCGAATGCCGCGTGGTCCCCACTCCGCCGCAATCTGCTTCGACAGCATCGCGACGCCAGCCTTGCCCGCGCTGTAAGCGCCGCTATAGGTCTGCGGATGATGCGCGGCCACCGACGCGACATGCACGATTGCGCCAGCGCCGCGCTTCAGCATGCGTTGACCGAATTGCTGCGAGCACAGCATGTAGCCGGTCAGATTCACGCGCAGCATCGCATTCCATGCATCGAGTCCAATCTCTTCGATGCCCCCCGGCCGCAACAGGCCCGCGTTGTTCACGAGCACATCGGCGACGCCGAGGCGCGCTTCGACCTCCGACACCGCGCCGCGCACGCTATCGATGTCGCCGATATCGCAGGCGAGCGCCAGCGCTTCGACACCGCTCGCGCTCAGCGCTTGCGCGACGTCACGGCACTTCTGCTCATCGCGATCGAGCAGCGCCACGCGTGCGCCAGCGTCGCCCAACACCTGAGCAATCGCGCTGCCGATGCCGCCCGCCGCGCCGCTCACGACGCAGACGCTACCTTCGAGCCCGAGCCAGTGTCGCGCGTTGGCGGGTGTGTCGCGCCGATCTTTCCGTTGATTCATTTGCTTAGTCCTCCCGATCTCCATGTTCACGATCGCGGCGAGCTTAGGTTGGCCGGCTTCACCAAACTGCGTCATTCGACCGCGTCTCCGATGGAAAAAAGTATAGCCACGCGGTTCGGGACGAAATTGGACAAAGGCAGCGCATCGCAGGACAATTCGAACATTGGAGACAAAACCGCATGAGGAATATCCCTAACTACGATCTGTACGGAGAGTCCGCTCGGCCGCCGTGGTACGACGCGTTCAATTTCGAATGGATCGTCGAGCGCAGTCGTCCGAACGACTGGCATATCGCCGCGCACCGGCACGATGCATTGCTGCAGATTCTCTATATCCGCAGCGGTTCGGGCCACGTGCTGATCGAAAGCGAAAAGCTCACGATCGAAGCGCCATGCCTGATCCTGATTCCAGCGCAAACGGTGCACGGTTTCGTGTTTTCGCCGGAGATCGACGGGCTCGTGATTACGGCCGCGCAGCGCGCGCTGGAGTCGATTTCGAAAGCAGTGTCGCCGGGCCTCTTGCCGGTGCTGCAACGGCCCGCGCTGATTCCCGTGCGGCCCGCGGTCGGCGAGCGCACGTTGATGCCCTTGTTCGGTTTGCTGGAGCAGGAATTTCGCGGCAGCGCGCGCGGCCATATCGCCGCGGGCATGTCGCTGATGATTGCACTTTTCGTGCAGGTCGCCCGTCTGACCGATGCCGCGTCGAGCGCGGGCGCGACCGTCAATGACCGGCGCGCCGCGCAGATCAAACGGCTACGCGAACTGATCGCCACCCATGTGCGCGAGCATCTGCCAGTCGATTTTTATGCGGAAAAATTGGGGGTGACCGCGGCGCAACTGGGGCGCATCTGTCGTGAGGAGCTTGGCCATTCGCCGCTGTCGCTCGTCAACGATCAGTTGATACGCGAGGCGCAGCGCGATCTGGTCTACTCGGGTTCGAGCATCAAACAGATCGCGCATGCGCTCGGTTTCGAAGATGCGGCCTATTTCAGCCGCTATTTCCGCAAGCAGACCGGCGTCACGCCCAAGGAGTTTCAGGCGGCCGCGCATCGGGATCTGTCGATCAATTAGCGATCCCGATGATCGCGCGGCGCTTGCAGTAGCGCTTACAGCTGCGCCTGCATCTGCGCGCCGGCGACGCCGACGTAGTTCTCCGCCAGTACGGTCGCGGCCGTACGCGACGTCGTCACGTACTCGAGCTCGGCGACCTGCAGTTGCTGCTCGAACGCCGAAGCGCCTTCGATACGATGCAGCATGCTGGTCATCCAGTACGAGAAGTGCTCGGCGCGCCAGATGCGTTTGAGCGCGGTTTCGCTGTAACGGTCGAGCAGATCGGCGCGGTTTTCCTTGTAGAACGCGTCGAGCGCCTTGCTGAGCACGTTCACGTCGGCGACCGCGAGGTTCATGCCCTTCGCGCCAGTCGGCGGCACGATATGCGCGGCGTCGCCAGCGAGGAAGAGGCGCCCGTACTGCATCGTCGTCGACACGAAGCTGCGCATGCCGACGATGTTCTTCTGAAAGATCTTGCCGTCGATGATCTTGTGGCCTTCGTCCGAATCAGCGCGCGCATGCAGCTCGGCCCAGATGCGATCGTCGGACCAGTTGTCGACCGAGTCCTTCGGATCGCACTGGAAATACATGCGCTGGACGTTCGGCGAGCGCGTGCTGATCAGCGCGAAGCCGCGCTCGTGGCGCGCGTAGATCAGCTCGTCCGACGATGGCGGGCCTTCGCACAGAATGCCGAACCAGCCAAACGGATAGACGCGCTCGAAATCCTTGCGCAGCGTCTGCGGGATCGCCTGGCGCGACACGCCTTGCGAGCCGTCGCAGCCGATCACGAAGTCGCATTGCAGTTCGTGCTCCGCGCCTTCGTGGCGATAGCGGATCGACGGCTTCTCGGTATCGATGCCGTGCACCAACGTCTCCGACACACCGAAACGCAGTTCGGCGCCCGCGGCCACGCGCGCCGCGACTAGATCCTTGATTACTTCGTGCTGAGCATAAACCGTGATCGCATGACCGGTGAGGTCGGTCAGATCGATGCGGCGACGCTTGCCTTCGAACGCGAGTTCGAAACCGTGATGCAGCGCGCCTTCGGCTTTCATGCGTTCGCCGAGACCGGTTTGCGTCAGCAGGTCCATCGTGCCCTGCTCGAGCACGCCGGCGCGAATCGTCGATTCGATCTGATCGCGCGTGCGCGTTTCGAGCACGACCGAGTCGATACCGCGCAAATGAAGCAGATGGGAAAGAAGCAGGCCAGCGGGCCCTGCACCGATGATGCCGACTTGGGTGCGCATGTAGTCTCCTGAATGCGGTGATGAAATTTGCGCTCAGTGTGACGATCGCGACGCCTATCCCGCAATGCGATATAGCGGATAGGCCGTATCGCGTTGCGCGATAGAAGGTGTAAGGCGGGAGCCGGCGCCGCGCGGATGTTTCGGCCGCAAACGCAAGACTGGCGGGGTTTTCCGCCGATTTGGACGACCCGCGGCTCGTGCTGCGGCATGGCGTGCCCTCAGGTAAACCCCGATCCGCTAAACGAGCTTCAATTCGCCAAGAAATAGTCGATAGACCGGATTTTTTGTCTCTTCCCAGCACGGATAGCCGAGCGTTTCGATGAAGCGCTCGAACGCCGCGTGGTCGCTCCCGGGCACCTGAATGCCGACCAGAATCGAGCTGTAGTCCGCGCCCTGGTTGCGGTAGTGGAACAGGCTGATGTTCCAGTTCGGCGCCATCGACGACAGGAATTTCATCAGCGCGCCCGGACGTTCCGGAAACTCGAAGCGAAACAGTCGTTCGTCGCGCGCGAGCGGCGAGCGGCCGCCGACCATGTAGCGGATGTGCTGCTTCGACAGTTCGTCGAAGGTCAGGTCGACGGTGGCAAAACCGTGCGCTTCGAAGGCGCCGGCGATCTGCGCCGATTCGCTGCGATTGCGGATCTGCACGCCGACGAAAATATGCGCCGAGTTCGCGTCGGCGATCCGGTAGTTGAACTCGGTGACGCTGCGCGTGCCGAGCAGCTCGCAGAAGCGCCTGAAGCTGCCGCGCTCTTCGGGGATCGTCACCGCGAAGACCGCTTCGCGCGCTTCGCCCACCTCCGCGCGTTCGGCGACGAAGCGCATGCGGTCGAAGTTCATGTTCGCGCCCGACGTGATCGCGATCAGCGTCTGGTTCTCGATGCCTTCCCGGTCGGCATACTGCTTGACGCCGGCCACCGCGAGCGAGCCCGCCGGTTCGAGCACGCTGCGCGTGTCCTGGAACACGTCCTTGATCGCGGCGCACAGCGCATCGGTGTTCACGAGCAGCACTTCGTCCAGATATTCGCGGCACAGACGGAAGGTCTCTTCGCCGACGAGCTTCACCGCGGTGCCGTCGGAGAACAGGCCCGCTTCGTTCAGCGTCACACGCTCGCCCGCCTGCAACGACGCGGCCATCGCGCACGAATCGTCGGTCTGCACGCCGATCACCTTGATCTCGGGGCGCACCGATTTCACGTAGGCGGCGACACCGGCCGCGAGACCGCCGCCGCCGATCGGCACGAAGATCGCGTGAATCGGCCCTTGGTGCTGGCTGAGGATTTCCATCGCGACGGTGCCCTGGCCGGCGATCACGTACGGATCGTCGAACGGATGCACGAAAGTCAGGCCGCGCTCTTCCTGCAGCTTGACCGCGTGACCATAGGCGTCGCTATACGACTCACCGAACTGCACGATCTCGACGGTCGGCCCGCCATGCGTGCGGATCGCGTCGACCTTGAGCTGCGGCGTCGTCACCGGCACGACGATGATCGCCTTCACGCCCATGCGTGCCGCCGATAACGCCACGCCCTGCGCATGATTGCCCGCCGACGCGGTGATCACGCCGCGACTGAGCGCCTCGGCCGGAATATGCGCCATCTTGTTGTATGCGCCGCGCAGCTTGAACGAGAACACCGGCTGGTTGTCCTCGCGCTTCAGATAGACCGGGTTGCGCAGCCGCGCCGACAGGTTCGGCGCGCGTTCGAGTTCGGTCTCGCGCGCCACGTCGTAGACGCGCGCGGTCAGGGTCTTTTTCAGGTAGTCGTGGGACGGCGCGACGCGCCCGGCCGCTGCGGCGGCCTGTTCGAGTTCGTTTAACAGCACGGCAAGCTCCTGGGTGGCAACATTCGATGCAACAACGCATCAACGGCGATCGACATCGAACGATAGCAATCGCGGCATGTTCGCCAGGAGGCAGGCAGAGAATGAACCTGAAAGCGGACATAAAAAAACCCGCCTCGTTTGGCGGGTTATGTGTGACTGCAAGTCGACGCGCGCTAACCCACCATTCGATGAATGATGCTAATAATCAGCGCAATACGGATGTCGAGGCAGTTCATGTCGGCGATCTTCGTCGACTCGGCAAGCTTTGTCAATCTCCGCGCATCTCCGCGCAGTGCGCCAGTGCCACACAAGAAAAACGGGGCGCACCGGCAAGCGCGCCCCGCTGAGACGACCAACACCGACATCAATCGCGCACGCCGCTCTGCTTTTTGAATGCCGCGAGAATGCGTTGCTCGAGCGCGTTGTAATCGCGGCCAAAGTGATGATCGCCGGTCGTGCGGATGACGTCGACGCCGGTCTTGTCGAGCGCCGGACACAGCGTGTCGGTCTCGCTCTCGCCATAGAAGCATTGAACGATCGACGGCGGCACATGCGCCAACTCGGGGCGCACATTCAGCGCCTTGTCGCTCGCGGGCATGCCGAGCCAGCCGCCGACGCGGATCTGGAAATCGGCGTCGGGCGCGAAGCCGAGCAGCGAAATCAGCGACACCTTATCGCGCTGCGCCTGCGGCAGGCGGTTATACGCGAACGGCAGCACGTCGGCGCCGAACGAATAGCCGATCAGCGCGATATGCTGCGCGTGCCAGCGCTCGCCATAGGTTTGCATCACCCGCGCGAGATCGCGGCTCGTTTGCGCGGGCGGCTTCTCGCTCCAGAAATAACGCAGGCTGTCCCAGCCGACCACCGACACGCCATCTTTCTGCAGTGCCTGCGCGATCGTCTTGTCGAGATCGCGCCAGCCGCCATCGCCGGAAATCACGATCGCCATCAAGCCGTTCGGATGCGCGGCCGGCAATTCGATCAGCGGCAGGTCGGACACGTCGTCGGCGCTGATCGAGACCGGCTGCAGATGCGGCGTCAGCAATGCAACGAGACGCGCGCGATCGGCATTGCCCGTGCTCGCCTTTTCGACGAAGCCCGGCACCTTGTCGCGAATCACGGTCGGGTCGGGCGGACACGGTTCGAAGCGCGCGTCGAGCGTGTGATCGGCGTCGACCGACACCGCGCCCGCGATCGTATTGGACGGCGCCTGCTCGAGCACGTGCATCGCGAGCGTCGCGCCCTGCCCCGTACCCGCGACGATCGGCGCGAAGTAGCGGCTCGACTGCGACTGCCGTTCGAGCTGATGGCTGAGCGCCTCGGCATCGCCCACCAGCTGATGACAGGTTTCCTTTTTCGCGGCGAGGTTGGCCGCGTAGTGCGCGGTATCGACGCCGACCGTCATCGCGCCCGCTTTCGCGAGCGCATCGGCGCTCTGCTGATCGGCTGCGCTCCAGCCGCTTGCCTGCGAATACAGCACGACGAAGCCGCGCAGCGGCCCCTCGGGCTGCGTCACGCGCACGTCGCCATAGCGGCCGCCGGGCACGGTGGTGGTGGCCGCGTGCGCGAGCGCGCCGCAATTCAGAACGCTCGCCGCGACGGCGAGCCGGAACAACGGATGCAATGTCATGAACGCCGGCCTCCTGCCAGCAGCGACAGGTCCGCGAGCGTGAAGAACACGCCCGAACCGGATGCCGCGAGATAACGCGGCTCCCAGCGCGGCTGGAACTTGCTCTTGAAAGCACGCAGTCCGCGGAAGTTGTAGAAGCGGCCGCCGAAGCGCCACACGATGCCGGCCAGCCGATGCCAGCGCGACGCGAGCGGCGTCGGCTGCACGCCGGAGAGCGGCGCAATGCCGAGACTGAGCGAGCGGAAACCCGCCTCTTTCAGATGCAGCGCGAGCTGCGTGAACAGATATTCCATCGCATACGGCGACACGCTTTCGACGTGACGCATCACGCCGACGGTCGCCTCGGTATTCATATCGGTCGTCATGAAGGTCACGAATGCGACCGGCTCGCCGTTCTGGCGCACCAGCATCACCGACTGCGCGGCCAGGTATTCGTCATGGAAAGCCGCGACCGAGAAGCTCTTCTCGCGCGCGTCGCGGCTGTCGAGCCAACCGTCGGAAATGCCGCGCAGCGTTTCGAGCGAGGCCGGCACATGGGCCTGATCGATCACTTCGACGCTAAAGCCGTCGCGCTCGCCGCGCTTGAGCGCATAGCGCAGATGCGCGCGATGCGAGCCCTTCAGATCGAAGTCGTCGAGCACGACGTGCGCTTCCTCGCCGAGCTTCATCAGCGTGAGGCCAGCGTCGAGATACAGCGGCAGCGCATTCGCGCGCACCTGGTAGAACGCGGCGCGACCGCCATGTGCATGCGCGAGCGCGACGAACTTGCTGATGAGACCCGCCCACTCTTCGCGCGGCCCCACCGGATCGTGCAACGCGGCCCACGTGCGGCCGTATTTCGCGTACATCAGGAACGCTTCGCGCGACTCCGAAAACAGGAAGCTCTTGTCGCCCATCAACGCGAGACCGGCATCGCTGCGTTCCTGCGCGCGCACGATGCGCGCGGCGTCGTGCAGATCTTCGGGCGCCGGCTTCACGAAGCGGCCCGGCGCCGGACGCAGCAATTGCCAGAACGAGAAGGTCGCGGCGAACACGCTCGCGGCGAGCGTCGCGCGCAGCGCGCGCGGCGCGCGCTCGTCGAACGCGAATTGCCACCACAGATCGCCCGTGTACGGCACGTCACGGAAAGCGAACAGCATGATCCACGTCGCGAACATCAGCACCATCGCGACCGACACGAGCCAGCCGGCCGTGAAACGCTCCGCGAACAGCGACGAATGACGGTTGAAGCGCTTGCGCGTCGCGAGCAGCAGCACGATCAGCATGCCGAGCACACCGGCTTCGACGAACGCGAGACCCTTGGTCAGCGACAGCGCGAGGCTCAGCAACGCGAGCGCGAGCGTCATCCACCATGCCGCATCGAGCCGCCGCAGCAGGCCGCGCGCGACGAACAGCAGCAGCACGCCGAGCACGCTGCATAGCATCTGCGAGCTTTCGAGCACCCACAGCGGCACCAGGTCGCGCAGCATATGAATGCGCTGCCAGAACGCCGGCGTCGCGCTCGAAATGACCAGCATGCCGCCGACCACGAACGTGACGAGGCTCAGAAACAGCGGCGCGAGTTCCGACACGCGCTGCGCCTGCAACATCGACAGACGATTCTTCAGCGCGCGCCCCTCGAAGCCCGCGAGCAGCGCCGCGGAGACGATCAGCGGCACGCCGAAATAGATCGCGCGATACGCGAGCAGCGCAGCGACCATCTGATGCATCGGCACGCTGCCGCTCAGCGTGAACACCATCGCCGCTTCGAACACGCCGACGCCGCCTGGCGTATGGCCAATCAGGCCGAGCAGCATCGCGGCCGCGTAGACGGTGATGAAGCCGACGAAGCTCACGTTCGCATGCGGCAGCAATGCCCACAACGCGAGGCCCGCGGCGACCACGTCGAGCACCGCCAGCGCAACCTGCGCGAGCAGATCGCGGCGCGCGGGAATATCGAACGAGAGCCACTGCCAGCGCGTGCGGATCGGCCGGGTTTGCCGACGGCACGCGGCCGCGGCGAGCGCCAGCGCGAGCAGCAGCGCAGCGCCGCTCCAGCGCAGCGCGACTGGCGGCAGATGCAGCATCGGCGCGAGCTGGCCCGCCATGCAGACCATGCCCAGCGCGGTCATCAAGACGAGGGCGAGCGCGAGCGACACGCTCGTAAACACCGTCATGCGGCCGATCTGCGCGGGCGTGATGTTCGCGACGCCGTACACGCGCGCGCGCACCGCTCCGCCCGTCAGCGCGCCGAAACCGGTCGCATTGCCGAGCGCCGAACCGGCCGTCGCGCCGACCCACAGCGCCGCGCGCGGCACGCTCGCGCCGAGATAGCGCAGGCCGACCGCGTCGCGCCCGACCAAAACGACGTAGCTGAGCGCGGTCGCGCCGAGCGCACCGATCCACTCGCGCGCCGACAGCTGGCGCAGTTCGCGGATCACCGAACGGTAATTCACTGCCTCGGACAGATGCTGCAGCACGACCAGCAGCAACCCGCAAATGACGAGCGCGAGCACGGGCGACAGAAGGCCCCGGCTGCCAAGCGCTTTCGATGCACGGCCGAGCAGCGCCGGGAGGCGCTCGAAGCTGTGTTGAAGTCGGTGGAACATGGTCAATGCGGGCCTTGCGAGGAGCGGTCGCGGCGACGGGTCGTCACGCGCGGTATCGCCTGTGGCGGCGATTACAAAGTGATAACGGCAAAACGTGCAAAAGGTTGACAGCATTAGCAATTTTGCCGTCGGTTCACTTGCGCGTCGCGTGTCAAAAGCGCGCGATTGTAATGCTTCCTCGCGTGATGCGAGGCATCGGGCCGGCGCAACCGCGGCATCAAGATCACGGCTGGGCGTGCCGTCATCAGGAGCGGAAGCACGATATCAGGAAGGGAAACGGCGATGGCAGCCCGGAATTGGCTGACGGCGGGCGTCTATCTGGTGGGACTGGGGAGCCGACTCGCTGAACGTGCTCCGCTTGGCGGGGCCAGAAAGCACAATGCCCGCTACTCGAGCGGGCATTGACACGACAGCAGGGCCTTGCGGGGCCCGCGCGGGAAACTCGCGCTTAGTTCGGGCGACGGTACGCTTCGGCGATCACTGCGCAGTTCTGCAGGTGGAGGTTCAGCGCATGCAGCGCCAGCGCGCGCAGCTTGCCGAAGAACGTGTTGGCAGCGGGGGTGGAACTGACGGCATTCGATGCGGTGTTCATGGCGACTCCTTATCAGGGTTTATACCTACGGAATAACCCGATTATAGCGATCTCGTGCCGCAGCGCAACAAAACAATATTTTTTGGCGACGTCGCGATGCCAACGTCGCGTACCGGATACGGAAAATTCGTAAAGGGGCCGCATCGGTCGTGCAGGTATTAACAATCCGCACCGTACAGGTGCAATAATGCCCCCTTTGCCTGCGACGCTTCGCCGCAGGCTCGCCGATATGACCGTCGCCCAGACCCAAAAAGCTCTGATTGCGCCTCTTATCGTCGCGTGCGCCATGTTCATGGAAAGCGTCGACGCCAACGTGATCGTCACCGCGCTGCCGGCCATGGCACGCGATTTCGGGCGCGATCCGGTCGCGCTGAAGATCGCGGTGACAAGCTACGTGCTCGGGCTCGGCGTGTTCATCCCGGTATGCGGCTGGCTCGCCGACAAGTTCGGCGCGCGCACGGTATTCCGCACCGCGATCGGCGTCTTCGTGACGGGCTCGTTGTTGTGCGCCGCGTCGAACTCGCTTGCCACTTTCACGGTTGCGCGTTTCATCCAGGGCGTCGGCGGCGCGATGATGGTGCCCGTCGGGCGCATCATCATCTTTCGCGTGGTGGAGAAAGCCGACTTCATCCGCGCGATGAATTACCTGAGCGTGCCCGCAATGCTCGGCCCCGCCGCCGGTCCGCTGCTCGGCGGCTTCATCACCACGTATCTGCACTGGCGGCTGATCTTCTTCATCAACGTGCCAATCGGCATTCTCGGCATCTATCTGACCAATCGCTATATCGCCAATACGCGCGAGCCCGACCCCGGCCCGCTCGACTGGATCGGCTTCCTGCTGTCGGCGGCGGGCGCGGTGCTGCTGTTGCTCGGCTTGTCGCTGGTCGGCGGCGAAGTGATTTCGAATACGGACGCGTTCGGCATGTGCGCGCTCGGCGCGGCGCTGCTCGCGATCTACGTCGCGTATGCGCAGCGCGTCGCACTGCCGCTTCTGGATTTGCGTTTTTTCAAGGTGCCGACTTTCCAGGCGAGCGTGCTCGGCGGCTCGCTATTTCGCATCGGTCTCGGCGCGTTGCCGTTCCTGCTGCCGCTGCTGCTGCAGGAAGGCCACGGCATGAGCGCGTTCCAATCGGGGCTGATCACCTGCGCGTCCGCGTTCGGCGGCATGTTCATGCGCACGATCGCCTCCACGGTGCTGCGCCGCTTCGGCTTTCGCCAGGTGCTCGTGTTCAACGCCGCGCTATCGGGCATTTCGATCGCCGCGTGCGGGCTGTTTTTCCCGCACACGCCGACGTGGATCATCTGGGTCGTCGTGTTGCTCGGCGGCTTCTTCCCCGCGTTGCAGTTCACGAGCCTCAATTCGCTGACCTACGCGGAGATCGCGAGCCGCGACGTCGGCCGCGCGACGAGCCTCGGCAGCGTCGTGCAGCAGATGTCGCTCGGCCTCGGCGTGACGGTCGGCGGCATCGTGCTGCAGATTTCGCGCGCGCTGCATGGGCATCCGAGCATCACCTGGTCGGATTTCTGGCCCGCGTTTCTCGTGGTCGGGCTATGCTCGTTCGCGTCGATTCCGGTCACGCTGCGCCTGCCGCGCGGCGCGGGCGCGGAGATTTCGCGAGGCGGGCGCGGCTGAGCCGGCTACCGTGTCCCCGCGCGAGCGCCCCGCTCTTCACGGGTTCGGGCGCTCACGCGCGCTTGCGAATCACGCTCACTTCGCCATTGCGTTCGAGAATCGCGGCGGCCACGTCGTCCATCGAGCGCGAGCCGGTTTTCTGCCGCACGCTTTCCTCGATGTCGGTGCGCGTGACGAGCGCCGCGTGCATTTCGTTCGCGTGGAACTTGCCGTCGCTGAACACCTCGCGCTCGGCGCCGCCCACCAGCAGCTCGAAGCGGCGCGAGCGTATGAACGACCACGCGAGCACCCGGTGACACACGACGATCGCGAACGACGCGACGACGGTCGCGATAAACGGCGACGCACCGACGATCGCGCGGCTCAGCGTCGCGCCGAGCAGAATCACGACGACCGAATCGAACGGCGAGCGCTGCCCGAATGAACGGCGCCCCGATACACGGATCAGCGCGAGCGCGATCACGAACACGGCGATCGAGCGCATACCCATCTGCAACGGATCGAGCTCCCTGCCTTGGCCGAATAGAACGAAAAACGCGTCCATCATGTTCGTCCTCCCCGCGGCGGATTGCCGTGCGAATGTTCTGGTGTCCGGATAGTTGCGAGCGAGACGAGCCCGCGACGCGTCGCCGTCGCTCAGGCCAGCGCGCCGTCCGTCGCCCACGAAATGAGCGTATCGCCGAAACCGCCGCTCACGCGGGCCACGGTGCGCGCGCTCGTGGTCACGCGCGGCGCGGCGCTCCACGCGATGCGCGCGCCGGTCGCGATCAGGCGATCGACGAGCGCGGCATCCTCGCTGCACTTGAGCGGCGGAAAGCCGCCCGCGCGCCGATAGGCGTCGGCGGAAACGCCGAGATTCGCGCCGTGCACATGCCGATGTCCGTCGGCGTCGACATACGTCTTGCGAAAATATTCGCGCACGCTGTGCGGATGCGCGCTCCAGTCGTCGACGGCGATCGAGCCGCACACCGCATCGGCGCCGAGCGCCAGTTGCGCGGCCAGCCAACCGGGCGACACGCGGCTGTCGGCATCGGTAAACGCCAGCCAGCGCGCGCCGTGCGCGAGCAGAAGCGACGCGCCGAGCGCTCGCGCGATCCCGACGTTGCGCGCCTTCAGCGTCAGCGTCTGCACGCCGTAAGCGCGCGCGATCGCCCCGCTGAAATCGCTGCACGCGTCGAGCGCAACGACGATCCGCACCTCCTCGCCGGCGAGCGCTTCGTGTCGCGACGCTTCGAGCAAGGCCGCGAGGCAGCGTGCGAGCAACGTCTCTTCGTTATGCGCCGGAACGATCACGCCGATCATAGAAGCCCCTCGCGCTGGGCGACCGAACGTGCGTCGCGCGACCACACGTCGATCAGCAAGTCGGCTTCGTCGTGATGCGCGAGACGCGCGAGACCGCAGCGTGCATCGAATAGCGCGTGCGCATGGTCGGCGGATTCGCGCGCTTCGGCGAACGGCCGGCGCCAATGACAGGCGAGCAGCGTGCCGTCCGGCGTCAGCGACCCGGCGATGCGCGCGGCCAGCGTTTCGAGCTCGGCCGCGTCGAGGTAGTACGCGAACTCGCTGATCACGATCAGATCGAACGGCCCGTGCTCCGTCGGCCAGTCGCGCGGCACCCTGCGCTGCTCGATCCGCACGTTCGATGCGCCCGCCACGCGTTCACACGCAAGCTCGACGGCGCGCGCGTGCAGATCGGCGGCGAGCAGCGCGTCGCAGCGCGTCGCGAGCCCGGCCGTCAACTCGCCGTTCGCGCAGCCCGGTTCGAACGCGTTGCGATAGCGCGCCCGCGGCAGCAACGCGAGCGTCAGCGAACGCTTGCGGCGTTCGTACCAGCCTTCGCGCAAACGCCACGGATCGTCGCTGCGTCGGTAGAGTTCATCGAAGTACGGCGCCGTCGAGTTCATCTCAGCGATCCTCCCAAGGCAGGGGGAAAAAGTCATGGCGTCCACGGCGCGAGTGTTTGCGAAGACGCCTGATGCGATGCCGGCGCGGCAGTCGTGTCAGCGGCCTCGACGAGCCGTTCGCCGAGCGCTGCGAGGTCGCGTTCCGCGTGGCTCTGCCGCAGAAACACCGGCAGGTCGGCGAGCGCCCGCGCGAAGCGTGCGTCGCGGCACAACGGGCCCGCGCCGAGCGCGCGTGTCGCGTGCTCGATCACGGCGCTCGCGGCCTGCTCGACGGCCAGACGCGCGCGCAACACGCGCGTCGCTGCATCGGCCGACGGCTGCGCGTCGATCCACGCGGCGGTTTCGCGCAGCAGCGCGGCGGCCGACTGCAAGGCGACATCGGTCGCACCGAGATGAGCGAGCCGATGCGCGTCCGCGTGCCGGGCGCACGCGTCGCGCAGCGTGCGCGCGATTTGCGCGGCCGCGCCGTACCAGCACGCGGCGATACCGGCGCCGCCATGCCAGAAGCCCGCGCGGCGCAGATACGCATGCGGCGCGCCGACGAGCGTCGCCACGGTGTCTTTGAACGTGACATCCGCGCTCGCGGTCGCCTGCATGCCGACGGCCTGCCACTTCGATGTATCGATCGAGATCGAGCTCTGATCCAGCGCGAGCGCCGCGAGCACGGGCTCGTCGTCGCGCCATGCGCTCACGAGCGCATGGGTGAGCGCCTGCGCGCCGGAGCACCAGGCTTTGGTGCCGGACAGGCGCACCTGCGCGCCCTCGCCGGCAACGGTCCGGATTCCTTCGTCGATGGCGCGCACCCGCGCGTGCGGCGCTTCGGCGGCCCACACGCCCCAGCGGCTTGCCGCGGGCGGCAGCGGACCATTGAGCTCGGCGAGAATCGCGAGCGCATCGGTATGGCCTTCGAACAGTTTGACGAGGCCGAGGTCGCATGCGGCGACGGCGGCCAGCGCGCGCCAGCGCACCAGCGTCTCCCCATGCCCCGGCCATGGCAAGGTCGGCGCGCGATCGTAGCCGCGCTCGATCAGATCAGCGAGCAGTGCTCCGAGGGCAGCGGGATCGTCCGCATCGAAACGCGCGTCGCGCAGAAAATCGTCGAGCGAGATAGCAGGCTTGCCGGGCTGCGGCGCGCGGGCGCTCGCGCGTAGTGCGCGGCCACCGTGTTGATTTGAGACCTGCCGTGACTGGGCCTTGAAGCTGGCCGCGTGGTCGCGCGTGTCGAGCATCGTGCCTCCCTGCACCGGTTAGATCCACGGCCCGCCGGGCGGCGGCGGACTGGAACGTATGCAGCGTCGCAGCAAACACCGTGCCCCGGCTGGCGAGGCAGCCGCGCAGCGAAACAGCGGCTATTTCCCGCCGCTTCCGCTCAGACGTCCATCCGCCTTCACGAGCAACGCGTCGAGGACCGCCATCTCGACCGGCTTCACGAGGTGCGCATGGAAACCCGCGTGGCGAGTTCGATCGAGATCGCTCGCATGGCCGAAACCCGTCATCGCCGCGTACATCGTGCGCGACATCTCGGGCCGCGCGCGCATCGCCGCGAGCGTCGCATAGCCATCCATCTTCGGCATCGCGAGGTCGATCAGCGCGAGATGCGGCGAGAAGCGCGGAGCGATATGCAGGGCCTGCTCGCCCTCGTAGGCGATACGCACCTCGTGGCCCTTCAGTTCGAGCAGCATCGCGAGGCTGTCGGCCGAATCGCGATTGTCGTCGACGAGGAGAATGCGCAGCGGCTGCACGTGGGGCGCGGCATCGATCGTGCCGCTCTCCGCGGTGTCGGACTGCGCGGAAGCGAGCGGCAGACTCAGCGTGAACGTGCTGCCGAGTCCCAGTCCTTCGCTGCTCGCGACGATGCTGCCACCATGCATTTCGACGAGCGACTTGCACAGCGTCAGGCCGATCCCAAGGCCGCCCTCGCCGAAATTTTGCCCTTCCTTCTCCTGCGCGAACAGTTCGAAGATCTTGTCGAGCGAGCGCACCGGAATGCCGCAGCCGGGGTCGCGCACTTCGAGCACCGCCATACGGAAGTCCACACGTCCCTGCATCTCGATCGCGCTGCCGTTCGGCGAAAACTTCGACGCGTTGTGCAGGAGGTTTTGCAGGACCTGCACGAGCCTCGTCATGTCGCCGCGAATCATCACGGGAGCGTCGGGTACATGCGCGACCACGCGCTGCTCGCGCGAGTCGGTGAAGGGCCGCGCCGCTTCGATCGCGCGCGCGACGAGCTCGGCGAGATCGACGCGCGCAATACGCAGTTCGACCTTGTCGGACATGATGCGGCCGATATCGAGCAGATCGTCGACGAGTCGCGTCAGGTGGGTGACCTGGCGATCGATCAGATCGCGCGCCCGCGCGACCACCGGGCTCAGATCGGTTTCCATCTGCATCGTGCCGACCGCGTTGCGCACCGGCGCGAGCGGATTGCGCAGTTCGTGCGCGAGCGTCGCGAGAAATTCGCGCATGCGCTCCCCGGAGCGCTCCAGTTCCTCGCGCCGGCGCCGCTCGGTCAAATCGCGCGTGACCTTGGCGAAGCCGCGCAAGCGTCGCGATTCGTCATAGACGGCCGTGATGATCACGTTGGCCCAGAACGTCGAACCGTCCTTGCGCATGCGCCAGCCTTCGTCTTCGACGGCGCCGATCTGGCGCGCGATCGCCAGCTCGCGCGCGGGCTTGCCGGCCGCGGCCTCCTCGGGCACATAGAACTGCGAGAAGTGCCGGCCGACGATTTCGTCGTGCGTATAGCCCTTGATGCGCGCGGCGCCCGAATTCCAACTGACGACGAAGCCTTGCGGATCGAGCATGAAGATCGCGTAGTCCTTCACGCTATCGACGAGCAGACGGAAGCGCTCCTCGCTCTGGCGCAGCGCTTCGAGGTATTCGCGCTGCGCGGTCAGGTCGCGCGTGATCTTCGCGAAGCCCGTGACCGCGCCCTTCTCGTTGCGGATCGCGGTGATCACGACGTTCGCCCAGAACGTCGTGCCGTCCTTGCGCACGCGCCAGCCTTCGTCTTCGAAACGGCCGGTCAGCGCAGCCTGTTCCAGCTCGTAGGTCGGCCAGCCGCGCGCGACGGCTTCCTCGGTATAGAAGCGCGAGAAATGCTGGCCGACGATCTCGCTTTCCGTGTAGCCCTTCAGCTTCTGCGCGCCGGCATTCCAGCTGACGATGTTGCCCTTCGCATCGAGCAGAAAGATCGCGTAGTCCGAAATCGCCTGCACGAGCGACAAATAATCGATGCCGACGGGCGCCGACGGCGCGGCCTCGGCCTGCACTCGAACGCGCTCGGCGTGGTCGTGGGAAGAAGAAGCTTCGAGCTGGGTCATGGCGGACACGTCATTGGAACTTTCGTTTTAAGCAAACCTCGCGCCTGGCCGGCGGCGAAGCCGTCGCGCAAGCGCTTGCGCGGTCCACGGAGGGGCCGGGATGCGTCGCCAAGGGCGCGCGCGCGCCGGCTGACAAGGCGCCAAGCTTATAACGGCGAGCCTCGCGATAGCTAGCGGGTCATGACGGAAAACGTCGCCGCGCTGCGGTTTCGGCTTTCCGTTTTGCCCTTCGTTGGCAAAAACAGGCGTGTCGATTGAAAAAGGTATTCACGACGCGGCGGGCTGCGCGATCGGCCACCATGAGGCCAGCAAGAAAGAAAGACAAGGCCGCGAGCGCCGCGGCCGCTGCGAGTCGACCCGCTGGAAAATACTGCCAGCCGCGAGGAACACGAGCAGATAACAGCGGGCCGACCGTCGCGTGATGCCAACGGCCGGCCCGGCTCGACATCGCTGAGAATCGGCACACGTCGCCAATCGAAACTGCTGCTGCGCTGGCGCGCCCGTCAAGCCGCCGCGCCGATCTTTTCCGCGAGCTTCGCGTCGTAGCTCGAATGGACATGCACGCGTTTCCTGTCGGGATACGCGTACGCGTACGCCTTGCGCAGCGCGAGCGACGCCTCGTGAAAGCCCGACAGGATCAGCTTCTGCTTGTTCGGATAGTTCGCGATGTCGCCGGCGGCGAAGATGCCCGGCCGCGAGCTTTCGTAGTTCGAAGTATCAACGTCGACGCGCCCGCCATGAAGCGTCAGTCCCCACTGCGCGATCGGTCCGAGATCGGCGACGAGTCCATACAGCGCGATCAGATGTTCGGCTTCGAGCTGTGTCTCGCCGTTGACCTGCCGCAGCGTCAGCGAACGCAGCGTGCCGTCTTCCACATCGAGCGCCGCGATCCCGCCGACGACGAAGTCCATCTCGCCAGCGTCGACCGCGCGCCGCATCAGCTCGACGCTCGAATCGGCCGCGCTGAAGCCGGCGCGCCGATGCACGAGGGTCACGCGCCGCGCGACCTTGCGTAGTGCCAGCGCCCAGTCGAGCGCCGAATCGCCGCCGCCCGCGACGACCACGTTTTTGTCGGCGAAATCGGCGAGGCGCGGCACGCTGTAGTGCACGTAGCGCTTTTCCAGCGGCACGGCCTCGGGGAGCGGGAGCTTTTGCGGGACGAACGCGCCGTTACCGGCGGCGAGCAGGATCGCCGCGACGTCGAACACGAGGCCGCGCTGCGTGCGCACGGTCCAGCGTCCGTCGTCGCGCTGCTCGACCGTGTCGACGCGCTGCTCGAGATGAATCGGCACATCGAACGGCTTGCACTGCGCGACCAGTCGCTCGACCAGTTCGCGCGCGGTGCACGACGCAATCGCGGGGATATCGTAGATCGGCTTGTCGGGATACAGCTCGATGCATTGGCCGCCGACCCGTCCGAGTATGTCGACGATCTGACAGGTGAGGCCGATCACGCCGGCCTCGAATGCCGCGAACAGAGCCACGGGACCGGCGCCGACGATCAGGACATCGGTGCGGATCGGCGAGGTGGGCACAGCGGACGGGTCGGCGGCAACGGTCATGGGGCAGGTCTCCGGATCACGGTGAAAGGCGCAATGGAAGCGTCGATGACCCACCATACCGAATCGGCCTGCACGCGGCAACGATGCCATCGTCGACGGTAAGGGTGCTGGGCGTGCCCGCTCAACGCCCGAAAGTGGCTACCTGAAAATACCTGGAATCGGCCATTCTTATGATCCAAACGACGGACTAAGCTAACACCTGTCCGATGCATCGCATCGTCCAACCCGCCCAGGAGCCCATCATGGAACAACGTCTCGACTTCTACAAAGCCAATCCCGCCGCGATCAAATCGCTGCTCGGCGTCGAAGAGCGCATCGGCAAATCGTCGCTCGAAAAATCGCTGACCGAACTGGTGCGGTTGCGCGCGTCGCAGATCAACGGCTGCGCGTATTGCGTCGATATGCATACGGCGGACGCGCGCAAGGGCGGCGAAACCGAGCGGCGTCTCGCGACCGTCGTCGTGTGGCGCGAAACGCCGTTCTTCACGGACCGCGAACGCGCGGCGCTCGAGTGGACCGAAGCGCTCACGCTGGTGTCCCACGATCATGTGCCCGACGCGGTATGGCAGGCAGTGCGGCCGCGTTTCAGCGACGAGGAACTGGTCGACCTGACGCTGCTCGTCTCGGCGATCAATGCATGGAACCGCTTCGCGATCTCGTTCCGGAAGATGCCGGCCTGAGCGGCGGCATAACGGCAGCATGAGGCGACGCACTGCCCGCCTCACTCCCCGATCCACGACCCACGCAGATCGCTGTCATGCAGCAACTGCAGCAGCGTGCCCGCCGGGCGACTCAAGCGCTTCGCCGCCAGCGCGATGAATTCCACCGACGGCAGCGTCGGCAGTCCGGCCGCATTCAACGGCGGCGCGAGGCCGCGCGCGGCCAGATACTGCGGCCGCACGGTGATGCCGAGTCCGCCGCGCGCGGCCGCGATACAGCCGGAATGACTGCTGCTCGTGCAGACGATCTGCCAGCTCGCGCCGGCTTCGGCGAGCGCATCGAGCACGACCGCGCGCGTCACGCTCGGCTCGGCGACCAGAATCAGCGGCAGCGGCCGACTCAGATCGACGAGCGTGCCGGTCCGCGCGAGCCATTCGAGACGCCCGGTGAAGAGCGGCACGCCGCGCCGGTCACCGAGCCGACGCTTGCCGACCAGCAGATCGATCGCGCCCGCGTCGAGCAACTCGTAGAGCCTGCCCGTCATGCCGATCGTGATTTCCAGTTCGACGTCGGGATGCGCGTTGCGAAACGCCGCGAGCACGGTGGGGAGCGGGCCGAGCGCGATGTCGTCCGACGAGCCGAGCCGCACGCGCCCCCTCAGACGCGGCGCGCGAAACTGCGATTCCGCGCGCGACAGCGCCTGCAGGATCACGCTCGCATGCGCGAGCATCGCTTCGCCGTCGGGTGTCATCGCGAGCGAATGGGTGTCGCGCACGAACAGGCGCCGGCCCACGCTCTGTTCGAGGCGCCGGATATGTTCGCTGACGCTCGACTGCGTCAGGTCGAGCCGCCGCCCCGCTTCGGTGAAGCTATGGCAAGCCGCGACGGTCGAGAAGGTCTTGAGCCAGATTGGATTGAGCATGCGTGATTGTCGCGCTGCTTATCGGCATTGTCGATAACAGTCAGCGGGCTTAGTGGGGTTCCCGATTGACGAGGATGTCAATAAGATGACGGAATTCCGCCTGGCCCCGCTCTGGCGGCGCTTTGCCGCCGCCGCGCCCACTGTCGAAAACATGACCAAGGATTCCTCTCAAACTGCCCTACTATGGATCGTCGCCGCCGGCTTCTTCATGCAGTCGCTGGACACGACGATCGTCAACACCGCGCTGCCGTCGATCGCGAACAGCCTGCGCGTCGCGCCGCTCGCGATGCAACCGGTCGTCGTCGCCTACACGCTGACGATGGCGATGCTGACGCCCGCCTCCGGCTGGCTTGCCGACCGCTTCGGCACCCGCCGCGTCTATTTCGCCGCCATTCTCGTGTTCGTGCTCGGCTCGATCTGCTGCTCGAGCGCGCACACGCTCGGCCAGCTCGTGATGGCGCGCGTGCTGCAAGGCCTCGGCGGCTCGATGCTGCTGCCGATCGGACGCCTCGCGGTGCTGCGCAGCGTGTCGGGCGAGCAATACGTGTCGGCGCTCGCGTTCATATCGATCGCGGGGCAGCTCGGCCCGATCGCCGGGCCAACGCTCGGCGGCTGGTTCGTGCAGGCGATCACGTGGCACTGGATCTTTCTGATCAACGTGCCGATCGGCGCGCTCGGTCTGTACGCGGTGCACCGCTTTCTGCCGTCGCATGACGAGGCGCAGGCGCCGCCGTTCGATGTGATCGGCTGCGCCCTGCTGTCGTCGTGCATGATCGCGTTTTCGCTCGCGATCGACGCGCCGGTCCCTTCGCATCGCGCGGCGTGGTCGGCGGGGCTGTTCGCGTTGGCCGTCGCCAGCGCGCTCGCCTACATTCCGTACGCCAGAAACCGCCGCGATCCGCTGTTCAAGCTGTCGCTGTTCGGCGAGCCGAACTTCAGCGTCGGCCTGATCGGCAACCTCGTATGCCGGGTCGGTTCGAGCGCGGTGCCGTTCCTCGTGCCGCTGCTGCTGCAATTGCAGCTCGGCTACTCGCCGCTGCACTCGGGTCTGATGATGCTGCCCGCGGCACTCGCCGGCACGCTCGCGAAACGCTGGATCGCGCCGCTCGTGCGCCGCTACGGCTACGACACCTTCCTGCTCGTCAACACGGTCATCGTCGGCTCGGCGATCGTCGCGTTCTCGCTGATTTCGCTCGGCACACCGCTCGTGATCGAAATCGCGATCCTCGCGGTGTTCGGCGCGGCCAACTCGATGCAGTTCGCGGCGATGAACAGTGTCACGCTGAAGGACCTGTCGCACGAAGACGCCGGCATGGGCAATAGCCTGTTCTCGATGGTGCAGATGCTTGCGATCGGGCTTGGCGTGTCGATCGGCGGCGGGCTCGTCAATCTGTTCGCGGCGCAATGGTCGGCGGCGCTCGGCTTCCGGCTCGCATTCGTGTGCGTCGGCGCGATCACGCTCGTGTCCGCGTGGATCTTCCGCCACCTCGACGACCCGTCGGGCACGCGCGTGATTCGCGGCCAGGCTGCGCCGAGCGCGGCGCGTTGAGACCCGACGCGTTTCATCGCATGCCGGCGCATGCATTCGAAAGGTCTTGGCGTTAGCATGTCGGGCATCCATGGCTACCAGGCAGGGAGCCCCGATGCCATTTGATGAGCGCGTGCTGAACGGCATGGGCGTCCTGACTGCGATCGTCGATTGCGGCAGTTTCGCGGCCGCCGGTGAAGCGCTCGACATGTCGCAATCGGGCGTAAGCCGCTCGGTCGCCCGGCTCGAAGCACGCCTCGGCATTCGTCTGTTCGACCGCACCACGCGCTCGGTCACGCTGACCGACGAAGGCCGGCGTTTCTACGAGCAGATCGTGCCGCTGCTCGGCGGACTCGAGGAAGCCGCCGCCTCCGCCGCGCACGGCGCAACCGCGGTGCGGGGCCGTCTGCGCGTCAACATGGACCCGTTCTTTTCGCGGCTCGTGCTCGGGCCGCGCCTCGGCGGCTTCATCGACAAACATCCGGACCTGCAGCTCGAACTCGTCACGCGCGACCAGTTGGGTGACATGGTCGGGGACGGCTTCGATGTCGCGATCCGCTTCGGCGACCCGCCGGTGTCGACGCTCGTCGCCCGCAAGCTGCTCGATACGCGCATCCTGACCGTCGCGGCGCCGTCGTATCTGAAGAAGCATGGCAAGCCGGCGAATCCGGGCGAGCTCGAAGACGGCCGGCATATCTGCATCAAGTTTCGCGATCCGCTCACCGGTTATCCGTTCAGTTGGGAATTCCATCGCGGCCGCAAGCAGCTCGCGCTGACGCCGCAGGGGCGGCTGACCGTCAACGACGTCGGCACGCTGCATAGCGTATGCATCGCGGGCCAGGGCATCGCGCAGATTCTCGCGCTCGGCGCGGAGTCGCTGCTCGCGAGCGGCAAGCTGATCGAGCTCTTTCCGGACTGGGGCGACGAGGTGTACCCGCTGTATGCGCTGTATCCGTCACGGCACCATCCGCCGGCCAAGGTGCGCGTGTTTCTCGACTTCATCATGTCGCTGACGGGCGGCAGGCCGCGCCACGCGGTTGCCTGAGCGCGGAACGTCTGTTTGCTCCCGCCCGGGTCCGCCTCTTGCTGCCGGAGGTTTGTCTTCCCTCCAGGAGAGCAGCGATGAGCAAAACGACGGAAAAATCCCAAGGCGAAGCAAAAAGCGCGGCCGACAACGAATCGAAAAGCGAGGCCAGCGCCCAGACCGAGAATTCCGCGCATCCGCACCGCGCCGTGCATAGCGACAACGCGAAGAGCAAGATGCCCGAGCGCCACGACGAAGGTCACAAGCAGTCTCCGGCGGACCGTCCGGGCAAAAAGTCCGGCGAGGGCGAACCGTCAGTCGGTTGAAAAAATAGAACCCTATATCAGAGCGGCCCTGGCTGCGTCGCGCACCCGGGCCGCATCACTTTTCCCTTCCAGCACCTTTCTGTAAGCAAACATTTCTTCCTCATTTTTACCGAATATTTTTTTGACGCCTTGGACTATTTTGCTGCTTGCAGCAAGGTGTGCGCCCTGCGAACCGGCTGCCGCTTTCCGCCGGTTTTTGCCGCTTCCGATCGATAAAAGGCGTCATCATGTCCAACGCGTCAAGTTCTCCCCTCGCCCGTGCGGCGCTCGCCCATGTGTCCATCTGCGTGCCCACCTGCAATCGTCCCGACCTGCTGATCGAATGCATCGACTCGTGCCTCGCGCAAAGCTATCCGCATGTCGAAATCGTGATTGGCGACGATTCGACGGACGCGCGCTCGCGGCAACTGATCTTGCAGCGTTACCGCGACGAGCCGCGCGTGCGCTACGAGAAGCACGAGCCGCCGCTTGGCCAGGCGCGCAATGTGTCGAGCCTGTTCGAGCGGGCGCGCGGCGACAAGATCCTGCTGATCCACGACGACGATCTGCTGACGAGCGACGCCGTCGACAAACTCGTGTCGTTATGGCAGCGCTATCCGCGGCTCGATGCGGCATTCGGTGCGCAATACGAAGCGGATCACGATGGCGCGATCGATCTCGCCGCGAGCGCGCGCCTGAACGAGGCGTTCCGGCGCACTGAGGCCCGCGAGGGTCTCCAGCCGCTCGCGGGCCGCACCGGCCTGATCCAGATGTTTCCGAACAATGGCTGGATGGCCGACGCGCGGCTCGTCAAGCGGGTCGGCTACGACGCGCGGTATGGCGTCTGCTGCGACTACGTGTTCGGCACCGAGCTATGCCTGGCCGCGCGCGAGGTGTTTTATCTGCACGACTATGTGTCGGTGTATCGGAAGACCGCGACGTCGGTTTCGCACAGCACACGCGGCACGAGCATGGCCGCAACGTTGAGTGCCTATGCGTTCGTGAAGTCGCTGCGTCTGCCGGCGCCGCTCGAACCGTCGCGGCGGCAGGCGCTGCTGCGGCTCGTACCGATCGTGGTGTCGATTCACGCGAGCAGCGGCGAGGTGCGTGCGGGCTGGCGCATCGCGCGCGCGCATCTGTTCGCCTATAACTACGGCTTTAGCGCGCGGCTTTACTACCATCTGCTGATGCTGGCGCGCGCGGCCTGGCGCGGCCGTCTGCCGATGCCGCGCGCCGCGGCCGATGCTGTCGCCGGCGTAGCGGCGACGCCGTCGATGGCGACGGTCGCGGCCGTTGGCGCGGCCACGGTGAATGAGGCCGCGAGGGTCGATGAGTTCGTCGACGATGGAACAGGCCGAGAGCTTGCGCGACCTGCTGCATGCGTGGGGGAGACGGATCGCCGTCAGTTGAGCGAAGCGCGCTGCTCCTCGCTTGCGGATTGACGCGCAAACGTCGATGCCATGAAAAACGGCGGCCCGGTTGCCCTGGGCCGCCGCCTGAACGCTGCCACCGCGGCACGACGTTTCGCCGTGCCCGACTAGCGGTTCACGGCTCGTGCCGCAGATACCCTTCCGACGAGGGATCGCGCATGCGCAGCGACACGATACCCGCGAGTGCGCACAGCGCCGTCACGTACCAGAAGAACATCGTCTCGACACCGGCGGACTTCAGCCACAGCGCGACATACTCCGCCGAGCCGCCGAAGATCGCATTGGCGAGCGCATACGACAGCCCTACGCCAAGCGCACGCACTTGCGGTGGAAACATTTCCGCCTTGATCAGGCCGCTGATCGACGTATAGAAGCTGACGATCGCGAGCGCCACCACGACCAACGCGAAGGCCGCATACGGGCTCGTCACGTCTTTCAGCGCATGCAGCAGCGGCACCGTGCCGAGCGTCGCGAACAGGCCGAAACACAGCATCGAGCGGCGCCGCCCGATGCGGTCCGACAATGCGCCGAACGCCGGCTGCATCAGCATGTAGACGAACAACGCGGCAGTCATCACCGAGCTCGCGGTCTTCGCGTGCATGCCGGCCGTGTTGACCAGGTACTTTTGCATGTAGGTGGTGAACGTATAGAAGATCAGCGAGCCGCCGGCCGTGAAGCCGAGCACCGTCATGAACGCGCTCTTGTGCTCCCACAGCCCGCGCAGCGTGCCCGCTTCCTTGCGCTGGCGCATCGCCGCGGTGGTGGTTTCATCAAGGGATTTACGCAGATAGAGCGCGATCAACGCGGCGAAGGCGCCAATCACGAACGGCACACGCCAGCCCCACGCCTTCAGCTCTTCGGTCGTCAGCGTCTGTTGCAGGGTCACGAGCACGAGCAGCGCGCACAGTTGGCCGCCGATCAGCGTGACATACTGGAACGACGCGAAAAAGCCACGCCGGCCCTTCAACGCGACTTCGCTCATATAGGTCGCGCTGGTGCCGTATTCGCCGCCCACCGACAGCCCCTGCAACAGCCGCGCGAGCAGCAGCAACGCCGGCGCGAGCGCGCCGATCTGCGCGTAGGTGGGCAGCATCGCGATCACCAGCGAGCCGCCGCACATCATGAATACCGACACCATCATCGCGGTGCGGCGACCACGTTTGTCGGCGAGCCGCCCGAAGAACCAGCCGCCAATCGGCCGCATCAGGAAGCCCGCGGCGAACACGCCGGCCGTGTTCAGCAACTGCGTGGTCGTGTTGCCGCTCGGGAAGAACGACGGCGCGAAGTAAAGCGCCGTGAACGAATACACATAGAAGTCGAACCACTCGACGAGATTGCCCGATGAAGCGCCGACGATTGCAAAAATGCGGCGCCGTGTGTCGTGCGCCGAGGCCACGACGTATTGTTCGGTTTGGTCGTTCATGCTGGTGTCTTTCCTTATTTAAACGAGGAGGACGGTCGTGGTGCCGCCTTGATGTCGCGCGCCCAGCCTGAGCGGCCGCCGCGGGTGCGCGAATTTTACATAAATGAAAGCACAGGAAGGTTTTTTGTCAGCATGGCCTGATGAAAGCCCTGGGTCGGCCGGATTTGCGCACCAATAGAACAAAGCCCCTGCCAGTTGGGGACTGGCAGGGGCTTGACGGGCGACACGAACCGCTCAGGCGGGAGTCAGGCGGCGCTCATATTCTCACGGACGGCGGCATATACCGGCAGTCGTAGCGTTTTCTGACGATACCGTTTTCGTCGACGCTCTCGAGGTACACGTCGAACTGCCACAAGCGCGCCATGTGCTTGAGCACCTCTTCGCTATCCGACGACAGGTGCCGGTTATCGCTCATGAAATGCCGCAACGTCAGGCTGCGATCGCCGCGTGTATTGACGGCCCACACCTGAATGTTCGGCTCACGGTGATGCATGTCGTACTGCCGCGACAACGCCTGGCGCACGTACTGGTAGCCGCTATCGTCGTGAATCGCCGACACTTCGAGCGCGTCTCGCATGTCGTCGTCGAGCACCGAGAACAGGCGCATTTCGCGGATCAGATGCGGCGACAGATACTGCGCGATGAAGCTCTCGTCCTTGAAGTTGCGCATCGCGTAGTGCATCGCGGGCAGCCACGGACTGCCGGCCAGATTCGGAAACCACTTGCGGTCTTCGTCGGTAGGCGCTTCGCAGATGCGCCGGATATCGCTCATCATCGAAAAGCCCAGCGCATACGGATTGATGCCGCTGTAATACGGCTTCGTGACCGGCGGCTGATAGACGACGTTGCTGTGTGAATGGAGAAACTCCATCATGAAGCCGTCTTCGAGCTTGCCCTGGTTGTACATCGTATTGAGCAGCGTGTAGTGCCAAAACGTCGCCCAGCCTTCGTTCATCACCTGGGTCTGCCGCTGCGGATAGAAGTACTGACCGATCTTGCGCACGATCCGGATCACCTCGCGCTCCCACGCTTCGAGCAGCGGCGCGTTTTTCTCCGCGAAATACAGCAGGTTTTCCTGCGGCTCGGGCGGATAGCGCCCCTCGACCTCTTCGGGCAGCGGCGTATGGCGCGTGGGCAACGTGCGCCACAACTCGTTGACCTGCGACTGCAGATACGCCTCACGTTCGCGACGCGCGGCGAACTCTTTCTGGAGCGACAGCTTCTGCGGACGCTTGTAGCGGTCCACGCCGTAATTCATCAGCGCGTGGCACGAGTCGAGCAATTCCTCGACGCGATCGAGCCCATAGCGCTCCTCGCATTCCGCGATGTAATTCTTTGCGTAGACGAGGTAGTCGATGATCGCGTGCGCGTCCGTCCATAAGCCGAACAGATAGTTGCCCTTGAAGAACGAGTTGTGACCGTAGGCCGCATGCGCGATGACGAGCGCCTGCATCGTCATCGTGTTCTCTTCCATCAGATAGGCGATGCAGGGGTTCGAATTGATGACGATCTCGTACGCGAGCCCCATCTGGCCGCGGCGATAGCTTTTTTCGGTAGCAAGGAAATGTTTGCCGAACGACCAGTGACGGTAGTTCACCGGCATGCCGACAGACGCATAGGCATCCATCATCTGTTCGGCGCTGATGAGTTCGAGCTGGATCGGATATACGTCGAGCTCGTATTGCTCCGCAACACGGGCAATATGCGAGTCGTACTCTTCGATCAAGTCGAAGGTCCAGTCGGACGGGCACGGCAGAGGCCGTCTATCGGCTACGTTCATACGGACTTCCCTTTGCCCTCGTTGGGCGTTCCGGTGTGTCCCGTGCTCCAGCATCGCGGACTGCTCCGGCGTGAGCGGCTCCCGTGCTGGCCGCTCCTGCCTCGGCATGCCCCGACTGTCGCTGCGGCACGCCTTTGTTGCGCTGCGGCGCGGTCATACGGCGGGTCACCCCTTGTCGTACGAATCGCCGCGCGCTTCGTCATTCAGGCGCTTCGTGCGCCACCAGCATCCCATCACGAAGTCGCCGCCTGCTTCTCGAACAGCTCGCGAAACACCGGATAAATATCGGCCGCGGTTTCGACCTTCTTCATCGCCATGTGCGGTTGCGACAGCGCCAGTTGCGCGTATTCGAGCCACAGATTCTGCTCTTCGGGCGTCACCTGAATATACGCAAAATACCGCACCTTCTCCAGGATGTCATCCGAGAGTATTTTGCGGCACTTCGGCGAGTCGTCGGTCCAGTTGTCGCCGTCGGACGCCTGGGCGCCGTAAATGTTCCATTCAGTCGGCGAGTAGCGCTCGTCCATCACCTTGCGCATCAGCTCGAGCGCGCTCGACACCACGGTGCCGCCGCTTTCGGTCGAGTGGAAAAACGTGTCTTCGTCGACTTCCTCGGCGCGCGTGTGGTGGCGGATGAACACGACTTCGATGCGCTCGTAGTTACGCTTCAGGAACAGGTACAGCAGGATGAAGAAGCGCTTCGCGAGATCCTTGCGCTGCTCGTCCATCGAACCGGACACGTCCATCAGGCAAAACATCACCGCCTGGCTCGACGGCGTAGGCTGCTTCACGCGATTCACGTAGCGCAGATCGAACGGATCGATGAACGGAATCCGCCAGATGCGTCCTTTCAGATGGTGGATGTCGTCTTCGAGTAGCTTGATCTCGTCGCGGCGATCGGCGGGATCGGCCTTCAACTCTTCCAGTTGCCGCTCCATTTCGTGCAGCTGGTTGACGAGCGGCGCGCCGAGCGCGATGCGCCGGCCGAGCGCGCTGCGCAACGAGCGCACCACGTCGATATTGTTTGGCGTGCCCTCCGCGGCCCAGCCCGCGCGGACGCTTTTCCACGTCGGCACGGCCATCAGATGGGTCTTGACGAGACGCGGCAGTTCGAGGTCGTCGAAGAAATACTGCATGAACTCTTCGCGGCTCAGCTCGAACACGAAGTCGTCCTGACCCTCGCCCTCGTTGCTGGCCTGACTGCCTCCGCCACCGCCACCGCCGCCTTGCGGGCGCTTGATCTTGTCGCCGCGGATGTAGTCCGAGTTGCCGGGATGCACCATCTCGCGCCGGCCGCCCGGTCCATGACGGAACGACGGCTCCGCGATGTCCTTGCGCGGAATGGTGATGCTCTGGGTGTTCTGGATGTCCTTGATGCTGCGATCACGCACCGCCTCCGAAACGGCACGACGAATATAGTTTTTGACGCGGCGCAAAAAGCGCTCACGGTTCGCAATACTCTTGTTCTTGCCTGCCAACCTGCGGTCGATGATTTGATGAAGCACGCCCGGTCTCCCGTCCATGCAACCGCGATTCCCTGCGGCCGCACTAATATTTCGGGTGCGCGAGACGCCCGCCGCGCAGTGCAATGCTATGCGGCTTGCGCCTCGCCGGTTGCCCGTACGGTCGAACCGTACGGGCGGCACACCATGAGTATCATGCGCGCATCATGACGACTTGCGCACGCGCAGATACCAGTCGCACAGCAAGCGCACCTGCTTCGGCGTATAGCCCTTCGCCACCATGCGATTGACGAAGTCTTCATGCTTGCGCTGCTCTTCGGCCGAGCCTTTCGCATTGAACGAGATCACCGGCAACAGCTCTTCCGTGTTCGAGAACATCTTCTTTTCGATCACGACGCGCAGCTTCTCGTAGCTGATCCACGCGGGGTTCTTGCCCGCATTCGCTGCCCGCGCACGCAGCACGAAATTCACGATCTCGTTGCGGAAGTCCTTCGGATTGCTGATGCCCGCGGGCTTCTCGATCTTCTCCAGCTCGGCGTTCAACGCGGCACGGTCGAAGCTCTCGCCGGTGTCGTGGTCGCGGAACTCCTGATCCTGGATCCAGAAGTCCGCATACGTGACATAGCGGTCGAAGATGTTCTGACCGTACTCGGAGTACGACTCCAGGTAAGCGGTCTGAATCTCCTTGCCGATGAACTCCGCATAGCGCGACGCGAGCACGTCCTTGATGAAGGACAGATACTTCTGCTCGGTTTCCGGCGGGAACTGCTCGCGTTCGATCTGCTGTTCGAGCACGTACATCAGATGCACCGGATTGGCCGCGACCTCGGTCGAGTCGAAGTTGAACACGCGCGACAGAATCTTGAACGCGAAGCGGGTCGACACGCCGGTCATGCCTTCGTCGACGCCCGCGAAGTCGCGATACTCCTGATACGACTTCGCCTTCGGGTCCGTGTCCTTCAGATTTTCGCCGTCGTAGACCTGCATCTTCGAGAACAGGCTCGAGTTCTCCGGCTCGTGCAAACGCGTGAGCACGGACAACTGCCCCATCATCTTCAGCGTGCCCGGCGCGCAGACCGCGCTGGCGAGCGACGAGTTGCGCAGCAGCTTCTCGTAAATCTTGACCTCTTCGCTATAGCGCAGGCAGTACGGCACCTTGACGACGAAGATCCGGTCGAGCAGTGCCTCGTTGTTACGGTTGTTGCGGAATGCCTTCCATTCCGATTCGTTCGAGTGAGCGAGGATGATGCCGTCGAACGGAATCGCGCCGAAGCCTTCCGTGCCCTTGAAGTTGCCTTCCTGGGTCGCCGTGAGCAGCGGGTGCAACACCTTGATCGGCGCCTTGAACATTTCGACGAACTCGAGCAGGCCCTGATTGGCGAGGCACAGGCCGCCCGAGTAGCTGTACGCGTCGGCATCGTCCTGCGCGTACTGTTCGAGCTTGCGGATGTCGACCTTGCCGACCAGCGACGAAATGTCCTGATTGTTCTCGTCGCCCGGTTCGGTCTTCGAGATAGCGATCTGGCGAAGGATCGACGGATAGCGGCGCACCACGCGGAACTTGCGGATGTCGCCGTTGTATTCGTGCAGGCGCTTGACCGCCCACGGACTCAGAATGCCTCGCAGGTAGCGACGAGGAATGCCATATTGCTCTTCGAGGATCGGACCGTCTTCCTCGTAGTCGAACAGACCGAGCGGCGATTCGTTGACGGGCGAGCCCTTGATCGCATAGAACGGCACGCGTTCCATCAATTGCTTCAGACGTTCCGCGATCGACGACTTGCCGCCGCCGACCGGTCCTAACAGATACAGGATCTGCTTCTTTTCTTCGAGCCCCTGGGCCGAATGCCGGAAGTAGGCGACCACCTGCTCGATCACCTCTTCCATTCCGTAGAATTCACGGAATGCGGGGTATACCTTGATGACCTTGTTCGCGAAGATACGCGATAAACGCGGATCGTTGCGAGTGTCGATCTGTTCCGGTTCTCCGATTGCCGTCAACATGCGTTCGCCCGCAGTGGCGTACGCGGCGGGATTGTCTTTGCAGAGCGCGAGATACTCCTCGAGCGAGAGTTCGTCCTCCCGTGTTTTCTCGAAGCGGGTCGCGAAACTGCTGTAGATATCCATGCTACCTCCTCGCCGAAGTCTGGGGCGATGTCGTGCGCGGCGCGCTATTCGGAAACGACATCGCTCGAATTCATCCTAAACCCTTTTAAATTTTTTTTCACGGACTACGTTGCGAAAATCGCGCCGTAACCCCTCACTTGGAAACAGAGATTCGACCACCTACAATTTTTTTTGCTCACGCAGCAACCAGTCACCTCATCTGCTGCACCGCTGTATCGCTACTTTCTTCAGCACCGCATCGCTATTCAGTGCTCCTGCAGGACTTCGCCGGACCGCTGCATCGCGTCAAGTCACCGCGTTGCTATTGCACATCCCGTACCCGCACCGTCGACCCTCCGCCAAAATGCGGCTGTCTGCGCACGCACACTTCGTCACAAGAAGCATGCACGTGACGAACTCGCGGCGCTCTCATAGGTGTATACGGAAGGACGCGGCAAAGTTGCAACAAATGCATTCGAACAGGTTGACGATTCAAAGACTGCCACCGTTTCAAATTCGCCAAAATAAAAACGGCTGCACGCGGGCAGCCGTTTGGAATCAAGCGTTGTAATTTGCGGTTACAAGCGCAGCATCGATCAGGTCAGTTCAATTTCCACTTCACCCAATCCGTCGATATGACCACGCACGATGCCGGGTTCGTCGATCTTGTGCGCGCCGACGTATGAACCGGTGGTCAAGGTCCAGTTGCGCTCGATCGTGATGCCCATCGCCGCGCAATGGTTGACGAACCACACGAGCAGCTCGCGCGGATCGCCTGCCGGATTGCCGGTCACTTCCGGTATCAGCGAGCGGCCGTTGAAACTCAGCTCCAGTTCCGGCGACACGAAGTCGAAGCCGCGCGCGAGGCTCGCATAGACGGCCGGATGGCCGGTGATCAGCGCGCCGTTGTTCTGCGCGTCGGCCAACTGCGCGAGCGGCGCGACGTTCGGCCATTCGGCGAAGCGGCTGTCGACGATCTCGATGGCCGGCAGCACGGCGCCGACCTTCGACAGTACCTCGTCGCGCGCATACGCCTGAGCGCGCGGCTCGATCGTCACGTCGAAGCGGAACGCGATCTCGAGCTCCACCAGCACGCGAAAGAAGCCGTCATGCGCGAGCCTCGCTGGCGACGGCATCACCAGCGAGGCCGGAATCGGTGCGCCCGACGCGGCGCCGCCCGGCGACTTCGCGCCGATCTTCCACGCGCCGGTCGACTCGCCGAGGCCCTCGATCACCGCCTGCTGGATCGCGTAGGCGGTCGCCGCGTCGGGCGGCAGGCTGTCGGGTGCGGGCGCGTCGATCGGCCGGCGCTGCTGGCGTGCCTCGACGAGGCGTTGCGCAAGATCGTATCGCGTCATGTCGGTTCTTTGTGGCTGGCGCATGGCAGGGTTCGCAGGACGTAGCAAATATGTGGGAACCACCTGTTGGAGGTGCGGGCAGCCGCGCGCCGCGCAAACGGATCGGGGCCGTGCCCGTCAATGTACCGGATCGCGACACGCGCCGGTGAAAGGCGGCGGCGCCCAAACGTTAATTCTTGCCGGAGCTGAAAAAAAACCGCGCATGGGGTGTCCAGGCGCGGCTTTTCGCGAAGCGATCGTCGCGGGTGCGACGCGGATGCCGGACAGCTAGCGAACGGGAACGCGAACGGCTGTTGCGCCGAACGGCGCGCCTCGACTCACCTGACGCACGACAGCGCCGCTGCCCATGTACACCTGAATCCGAGCCAGCTCAGAAGGTCTCCCAATCCTGATCGCTGCCGGCCGTCGCCGCGGACCTGGCCGGCGCGCGCGTGGGCGTGGGCGTGGAGGCGGCCGCTACCGGCGGCGCGACAGCGGCCGCGGCCGGGATCGATGACTTCGCCGGCAACGCCGCCTGCGCGGTAGCCAGCGTGAGCTTGCGTGCGCGTGTAGCGACCGGGCTCGCGGACACCGGGCGCTTCGGCGCCGCAAGCGCCGACGCCGCTTCGTGACCGCCCCGGCCGCTGTCGTCGACCTGGAACACCGCGACCGCGCTGCGCAGCCGCGCCGCCTGCTCCTCGAGCGACGACGCGGCGGCGGCCGCTTCCTCGACGAGCGCCGCATTCTGCTGCGTGACCTCGTCCATCTGCGTGACCGCGCGCGCGACCTGGTCGATGCCGCCGCTCTGCTCCTCCGACGCCGCCGCGATCTCGCCCATGATGTCGGACACGCGCTGCACCGCGCCGATGATTTCGCTCATCGTGCGGCCGGCCTCGTCGACGAGCGCCGAGCCCGACTGCACGCGCTCGACCGACGTATCGATCAGCTCCTTGATCTCCTTGGCCGCCGCCGACGAACGCTGCGCGAGGCTGCGCACTTCGCCCGCGACGACCGCGAAGCCGCGCCCCTCCTCGCCGGCGCGCGCCGCCTCGACGGCTGCATTCAACGCGAGGATGTTGGTCTGGAAGGCAATGCCTTCGATGATCGAGATGATGTCGGCGATCTTCGCCGAGCTCTGGTTGATGTCGCCCATCGTGCCGACCACCTGGCCGACCACCGCGCTACCCTTGTTGGCGATCTCGGACGCGTTGGCCGCGAGCGCGCTCGCCTGGCGCGCGTTGTCGGCATTCTGCCGCACCGTGCCGGTCAGTTGCTCCATGCTCGAGGCGGTTTCCTGCAGCGCCGACGCCTGCTCCTCGGTCCGCGACGACAGGTCGATGTTGCCCGCCGCGATCTGGCGCGTCGCGGTCGCGATCGACTCGCTACCGCCGCGCACGCTGCGCACCGTTTCGGTGAGGCTGCGCTGCATTCTGGCGATGCCTTCGAGCAGTTGCCCCATTTCGTCGCGCGATGTCGCGATCACCGGATGACGCAGATCGCCGGCCGCAATCGCATCGAAGTGGCCAAGCGCTTCGTCGAGCGGACGCGCGATCGAGCGGCTCAGCGTCAGATACGACAGCGCCGCCGCCAGCACGCCGACCACCAGCGCGCCGATGCTGACCACGCGGAAGGTCTGGAAACTGCTCTGCGCGGAGTCGAAGCCCTGCCTGGCCGAATCGAACTGGTATTTGCGCAGCGCGTCGTCGGCGCCGACGAGGTCGTTGAAGACGACCTGCAGATTCTTCGCGTGCTCGACCAGCTTGCCCTGATCGTTCGCCGTGATCGCCGCCGCGAACGTTTCGAGTTGCTGATGCAGCGCGTTGCGCTTCGCGGCGACGTCCTGCGCAAGCCGGTCTTCGTCCGCGTCGCGTGGCAGATCGAGATATTTCTTCCACCACATGTCGGACGTGCCCCCGAGCATGCGCCCGCGCTCGATGGTGGTGGCCGCTTCCGGTGTGCCGACCAGGAACGCGGCGCGGTCGAGCGCGAGTCGTTCGCGCGCCGCGTAGATTTCCGCGTTGCCGATGTTCACCGCGCCCGGCATCGCGTTGGTGAACGTGTCCTCATACGCGTCGTTCGAACGGCTCATGCCGAACAGACCGAAAACGCCGGTCGCAACCAGCAACGCGGCGAGGAACGCCATCGTGAGGCCAATTCGCGCCTTGATCGTGATGCCTTTATTCAACATGCTTGGTCCTGTGTGCTGTACTCAATGAGAGGCTGCTGCCTACGCAGCGTGGGAGCGGCGTGTGTTGGGTCCGGCGCTTTTTTGAAAGGGCGCTCTAATTTCCGTTTACGGCAGCGCACTCATAGACTTGAAGCATTTAAAAGGTATGAACAAAGACGTTGTAAGACGTTGAAAGCAAGTTGACTGCAAATGAGTGTGTTCGCGGCGCGCAGGGAAACGCGCCGATATTCGTCAAAGCACGATTTTTGACGTTTCGTTGGCGGGAATGGGCGGAGATGCGAGCCGTTCGGAGTCGCCCGAAGCGGTGGCAGGACAGTTCGATCAGGCAGCGTGCGCGGTGCCAATGCCGCCGCGGCATCAGTCCGATGCGTCGAGCTCGGAGCGCGTCGGAATCGATGGCTGTGCGCCCGCGCGCGTCACCGATAGCGCGGCGGCGCGCTGCGCGAAGCGGATCGCCGCATCGACGCTCGCGCCCTGCGCGAGCTGCGCCGCGAAGCCGCCGATGAAGGTGTCGCCGGCCGCGGTCGTGTCGACCGCCTCGACGCGCGGCGCGTCGTACAGCGTCGCGGCCGCGCCTTCGAGCGACGCATGCACGCCGCGCGCACCGAGCGTGACCAGCACGTTGCGCGCGCCGGCCGCACGCAATGCGGCGGCGGCCCGTGCGGCGTCCGCGGGCGAGTCGACGGGGAGACCGCTCAGCGCGGCGGCTTCGAGTTCGTTCGGAATCAGGTAGTCGATCAGCGGCAGCCAGTCGGCCGGCAACGGGCCGGTGGCGGGCGCCGGATTCAGGATCACGGTCTTGCCGAGCCGCCGCGCCGCCGCCAGCGCCGCGCGCACCGATTCGGGCGGGGTTTCGAGCTGACAGATCACGACGGCGGCGGCGGCGAGCGTCGCTTCGTGTCGCGCGATGGTGGCCGGCGTGAGCTCGCCGTTGCTGCCCGCGACGATCACGATCGTGTTCTGGCTCGCATCGTCGACGACGATCAGCGCAACACCGCTCGGCTCCCTGCCGGTTTCGAGCGCGGCGCAGTCGATGCGCTCCGCTTCGAGGCCCGCGCGCAGCTGCGCGCCATTCGCATCGGCACCGACGCAGCCGAGCATCGACACCTGCGCGCCGAGCCGCGCGGCCGCGACCGCCTGGTTGCCGCCCTTGCCGCCCGCGACCTGCGCGAAGCCGCGGCCGGCCAGCGTCTCGCCCGGTTGGGGCAGGCGTGGCGAACGCACCACGAGGTCCATGTTCAGACTACCGACCACCGTGACGCGTGCGCGCGTTGGGTTGCTTGCCACTCGAGTGTCCTCCGTTGCGCGACGGGTCGCGTCGCGATTGCGCGCGCGTCCTTCGAGCACCCCTCATGCGTCCTTGATCCGGCGCATCAGGCCGCCAGATCCCGCCGTTCCTCGCCCGCCCATGTCGCGGTGGACTCCCGCACGATCAGCCGCGGCGACACCACGCGGCGGCGCGCAGGCGCTCGCGTGGTGCTGTTCGACGACGCCTCGGCGATCCGGTCGATCAGCGTCTGCGCGGCCGTGTCGCCAAGCGCGCGCACCGACTGTCCGACCGTCGACAGCGACGGGAACGTGAAGCGGCCCAGCTCGATATCGTCGAAACCGATGATCGAGCAATCGCGCGGCACGCTGATATTGCGCTCCGCCGCCGCGCGCAACGCGCCGATGCCCATCATGTCGTTGCCCGCGAAAATCGCCGACGGCCTGACCGTATCGAACAGCTGCGCGGCCGCGCGATGTCCGCCCGTCCCCGAAAAATCGCTTTCGACGATCGCATCGGCCGGAATCTCGATGCCACGCTCGGCCATCGCGCGAATGAAGCCGTGCACCCGCATCGCGCTGACCGCGGTCTGCACCGGCCCCGTGATGCAACCGATCCGCACATGCCCGAGCTCGAGCAGATGCCGGGTGGCCAGATACGCGCCCTTCTCGTGATCGATCTGCACGAGGTCCGCGCTGACTCCCTCGATGTTGCGGTCCACCACCACGAGCGGCTCGCGCGCGTCGGCGAGCGCCTGCGCGAGCACGGCGTCGTCGCCGGCCGACGCGACGATCAATCCGTCGATGCGTTTTTCCTGCAGCACGCGCAGATAGTTGCGCTGCTTCGCGGGGTCATCGTCGGAGTTGCAGAAGAACACGCAGTAGCCATTGCGCGCGCAGCCATCCTCGATACCGCGCGCGAGCTCCGCGAAATACGGGTTCGTGCTGTTCGGCACCACCAGTCCGATCGTCGCGGTCGTGCGCGCCTTCAGCGAGCGCGCGACCGCCGACGGCACATAGTGCAGTTGACGGATCGCGTGCTCGACTTTCGCGCGCGCATCGGCCGACACCGGCCGCGAGTTGTTCACGACGTGCGATACCGTCGTGAACGACACGCCCGCCACCGCCGCTACATCCTTGATCGTCGTCATAACCTGTTGCTCTCCTGTCGAACGGAGTTAGCGCTTTAGCGCTTACTCCGATCCCATGCAGTTTCATCGCGGTCGAACGGAGTTAGCGCTTTAGCGCTTACTCCGATCCCATGCAGTTTCATCGCGGTCGAACGGAGTTAGCGCTTTAGCGCTTACTCCGGTCCCATGCAGTTTCATCGCGGTCGAACGGAGTTAGCGCTTTAGCGCTTACTCCGATCCCATGCACTCAATCATCGTTGCGCCGCGGCTCCCATCTCAGGCGCGTTTGCGACGGCTGCGGTACGTATCGAGCACCACCGCCACCACGATCACCGCGCCGGTGATCATGCGCTTGGTCGGCTCGTTCGCGCCGATCTGCGCGAGGCCCGCCGCCAGCACCGAAATGATCAGCACGCCAAAGAACGTGCTGATAACCGAACCACGCCCGCCCATCAGACTCGTGCCGCCGATCACGACCGCCGCGATCACCTGCAGCTCCACGCCGACACCCGCATTCGGATCGGCCGCCTCGAGCCGCGAGATCTGGAACAGCGCCGCGAGTCCGGACAGCGCGCCCATCAGCGCGAACACGATCACCTTGTACGGCCGCGGATTGACGCCCGCGAGCCGTACCGCTTCCTCGTTGGTGCCGATCCCGATCAGATAGCGCCCGAACACCGTGCGCGTCAGCACCAGTTGCGCGATCACCATCACCGCGACCGCCATCAGAAAGGCCGGCGAGATGCCAAGCGCGATCGGGTTCGACAGAAAATCGAACGCATCGCCGATATACGCGGTGCGCGAATTGGTCATCTGATACGCCATGCCGCGCGCCGCCTCGAGCACGCCGAGCGACACGATGAACGACGGAATTCGCCAGCCCACCGTCACCGCGCCGGTCACGGTGCCGGTCAGCGCCGCGACCGCGACCCCGAGCAGCGCGCCGGCAGCTGGCCCCCAGCCCCACTTCAGCGTCACCACGCTGACCACCGACGCCCCGAGCGCGAGCACCGAGCCCACCGACAGATCGATCCCCGCGATGATCAGCACGAAGGTCATGCCGACCGACATCACGACGAGATCCGGAATCTGGTTCGCGATCGTGCTGAACGTGTCGTAGGTCAGAAAGTGCGAACTCAGCAGCGAGAACAGCACGATCATCGCGAGCAGCGCGCCGGCGAGGCCCAGGTAGTTCGAAAAGCCGAGCCGCGTGCCGGCCGGCTTGCCGCTCGCGAGCGGCGCCGACCGATCGGCGGGCGGCGTCACGGCGGGCGCGTCCGGCGCACCGCCCTGCTTGCCGTCCTGCTTGCCGTCCTGCTTGCCGTCCTGCTTGCCGTCCTGCTGGCCGTCCTGTTTGACACCCGCCGCCTCGCGCCACGATTGATCGGTCATCACAGACTCCCTGCTTCGTTGACGCCGTGCGTGTGCAGCAGCGCGTCACGGCCGCGGTAGCCGGCGAACGCAGCCGCGAGCAGCGCATCCTGGCTCCAGCTCGCGCGCTCGAACACGCCTGTCATGCTGCCCGCCGACATCACGCCGATCCGGTCGCAGATCAGCATCAGTTCGCGCAGATCGCTCGACACCACGACGAGCGCGCGGCCGTCGCGAGCGAGCGCGCCCATCAGGCCGTAAATATCGAACTTCGCGCCGACGTCGATGCCGCGCGTCGGTTCGTCGAACAACAGCACGGGGCAGTCGCGCGCGAGCCAGCGGCCGATCACGACCTTCTGCTGGTTGCCGCCCGACAGCTCGCCGACAACCTGCGCGGGCCCCGAGCTGCGAATCCGCATCGCGGCGATCTGCTTGTGCGCCAGCGCGTTCTCGCGCTTCGCGTCGACGAGGCCGTGCCGCGCGACGCTGCCGAGATTGCCGAGCGACAGGTTGGCCGCGATCGGTTGCGGCAGCAGCAGGCCTTCGCCCTTGCGGTCTTCGGTGATCAGCGCGATACCCGCGCGTACCGCGTCCGCCGGCGAGTCGATTGGCACCGGCGTAGGCGGCGCGCCCGGCGTCGCGGCGAGCGACACGCTGCCGCCGTCCTTGCGGTCGGCGCCGTAGATGAGCCGCATCAGCTCGGTGCGGCCCGCGCCGATCAGTCCGCTCACACCGAAAATCTCGCCCGCGCGCACCTCGAACGACACGTCGCGCACGACCTTGCCGCGCGCGAGCCGCTCCACTTTCAGGAGCGGCGCGCCGATGTTGCGCTCGCCGAGATCGATATGCTCGCCGAGCTCGCGGCCGACCATCCACGTGACGATCTGCTCGCTCGTCAGGTTCGCCATCGCGTCGACATGCACGAGGCGGCCGTCGCGCAGCACCGCGACCCGTTCGGCGACCCGCGCCAGCTCTTCGAGCCGGTGCGAGATATAGACGAGCGCGACGCCGCGAGCCTTGAGCCGTCCGATCTGCTCGAACAGCAGATCGACCTCGCGCGCGGTCAGCATCGCGGTCGGCTCGTCGAGGATCAGCACGCGGCAGTCGTCGATCAGGTTGCGGGCGATCTCGACCATTTGCTGATGACCGATGCCCAGTTCGCCGACCAGCGTGTCGGGATCGATCGCGTCGAGCCCGACCTGCGCCATCGCCTCGCGCGCGTTCTCGCGCAGCTTGCCGCGATCGATCCAGCCGAAGCTGAACGCGCCCGCACGCGGCAGCCGGTTCAGGAACAGGTTCTCGGCGACCGACAGCGTAGGCAGTAGATTCAACTCCTGCATGACCATGCGCACGCCGAGCGCCTCGGCCTCGGTGCGGCTCGCGGGCGCGTACGGCGCGTCGGCAAGCCGCATCGTGCCCGCGCTCGCTTCGACCAGCCCGCCGATGATCTTCGACAGCGTGCTCTTGCCCGCGCCGTTCTCGCCGGTCAACGCCAATACCTCGCCCGCTCGCAGCGACAGCGATACGTCGGCGAGCACGGGTTCGGCATAGGTCTTGCCGATGCCGCTGACGCTCAGCACGACAGGCAAGGCGTCGTGGTCGGTCGAATCCATCGCGCTCCTGGTTACATGGCGCTTCTGGCGCCTTCGTGGCGCCCCACTACGCGGAATGCACAACTGCTCATGGCCGCGCTCCCTCTCACCACGCGAGCCGCCGTCATGACGCTTATCTCTGGGATTAACGGCGGTGCGGCGGGATTCTTGAGCGTTCGTTGAATAAAAGCGGAGCGCTGGGTGGTGGTTTGCCTCTAAAACACGCTATCCATAATTCGTGGTGATTTTTGCGGCTTCCCGTGCGTTTTTCCGGCTGCGCCCGGCTCGTGCTTCACGCCGGGCGCGGCGCGCTTACTTCAGGGTGTCCTTCGTCACCAGAACGACCGGCGTTTCGACGACGCCCGACAGCTGCGACTGCTTCTTGTTTTCGCTCAATGCCTTCAACGCGGTATCGATGCCGAACACGGCCTGCTTCGCCGCGAACTGGTCGGCGGTGGCGAGCACGCGGCCGTCCTTCAGCATCGGATGGATCGCGTTGATGTTGTCGTAGCCGACCACCAGCACCTTGCCCTGCTTGCCGGCCGCGCGCACGGCCGACACCGCGCCGATCGCCATGTTGTCGTTGCCGGCGAGCAGCGCCTTCAGGTTCGGATACTCGTTGAGCATGGCCGATGCGACCGCGTTGCCCTTGTCGATTTCCCACTCGCCCGACTGCACCGACACGACTTTCGCGCCGACTGCCTGCATCGCGTCCTTGAAGCCCGCGGTACGCTGCTGCGCGTTGGTGGTGGTCGACACGCCTTCGAGGATGCCGACCTCGTCGCCGGCCTTCAGGCGCTTCGCGAGGTAGTCACCGACGAGCCGCGCACCCTTGCGATTGTCGGGGCCGACGAACGGCACGTTCAGGTCTTTCGACTTCAGCACGTCCGGATCGAGCCGGTTGTCGATGTTGACGACGATGATGCCCGCGTCGACCGCCTTCTTGACGACCGGCACCAGCGCCTTCGAATCGGCCGGCGCGAGCACGATCGCGTCGACCTTCGACACGATCATCTGCTCGACGATGCGGATCTGGTTGGCGGTGTCGGTTTCGTCCTTGATGCCGTTGGTGATCAGGTCGAACTTGCCGGGGTTCTGCTTCTGATAGTCTTTCGCCCCGGTCTCCATGGTCAGGAAGAACTCGTTGGCGAGCGACTTCATCACGAGCGCGACCTTCGGCTTATGAGCCGGGGCGTTCTGCGCGTGGGCGGCGGAAAAAGGCAGGACGGCGGAGGCGGTGGCGAGAACTGCGGCGGCAAGAATGCGACGACGGGTTCGATGGCTCATGCGTATCTCCAAGGTTGTCAGGCTCGCTGGCGAGCCGTATTTTTTGTGATGCGCAAACGTTTGCGAGGCCCATTCTCAGCGCAAACTCTTCGGAATGTCAACGATTCGCGCTGTTGCAACGCACCGGCGCGCAACATCTGCGGCGCCGCAATGCGCTCGATCGATCCGGGCAGCGTGTGGCAAGATTCCCTCGCTCAGTTCGTGCAGTCGATGACGCCTGTGCGTCGCGTGCGGCGCGACCCACAGGCCGCTTATGCTGGCCTGGTATCGCGCGCGCCGCAAGTGAAACCCCGAGGAAATTGAAAGGTGCGCCAGCTACAGCCAGCCGGCCTTGCGAAAACGCCGGTACAGCACGCAGTCGATCGCCAGCATCACCGCCAGCACGACCGGATAGCCGAACTTGAAATGCAGCTCGGGAATGCGCTCGAAGTTCATCCCGTAGATGCCGGCGATCATGGTCGGCACCGCGAACAGCGCCGCGAACGAGCCGAGCCGCTTGGTGATTTCGCTCTCGGCGAGCGAGATCATGCCGAGGTTCACCTGCACCGCCGTGACGACGATTTCGCGGCGCCCCTCGATGGTTCTGACGATCCGGTCGAGGTGGTCGTAGACGTCGCGGAAGTACGCCTGCATGCCTGCGCAAACACTCGGAATGCGGCCGCCCGTCAGTTTGCCGACCGCTTCCTGCAGCGGCACGATATGGTGCTGGAGGATCACGAGCCGGCGCTTCATCGTGTACAGGTCCTGCACGATCGCGCGCGAGGCGGCCGAATCGTTCTTCTCGAAGATGCGGTCCTCGAGCGTTTCGAGCTCGGTGCTGATCGCCTCCACGACCGGGAAATAACGGTCGACCACATCGTCGATCAGCGCGTACAGCACGAACGCCGAGCCCTCCTTCAACAGATGCGGCTCGTGCTCGCAGCGCGCGCGCACGCTCTTGAAGCCGGTGCGCGTGCCGCGGCGCACCGACAGCACATAGTTGCTGCCGACGAACACGTCGACTTCGCCGATCACGAATTCGCCCTGCTCGTCCATCTCGACCGTGTGCATCACGGTGAACAGCGAATCGCCGTACTCCTCGATCTTCGGCCGTTGATGGCCGTTTTGCGCATCTTCGATCGCGAGCTCGTGCAGATTGAACTCGTCTTTCATGGCCGCGAGTTCCTCGGGCTCCGGGTCTTTCAGTGCGACCCAGACGAAGCACTCGGGCCGCGCGACGTAGTCGCTGATGCTGTCGATATCGATGTCGGCGAGTTTCCGGCCGTCCTGATAGGCGGCGCAATTGATCAGCATGTTCGGATTACCTTGCATACAAAAGCAGACCTCGCCACCCTCTCACGTAAGCATTGCGTAAGACGGTCGGCGGGTCTGCATGAACGGACAAGCACGCTTTCAGCCGGCTTGAATCAGCCGCCATGTTAAGGCGCGATACCTAAGCCGCGCGTTTCCAATTGTTAATGCTCGACCGCACGCTACTGCGCGACCCGCTGCAAGCCGATGCGGTGATCGTCGTTGAACGTGACCGAGGCGCGGTTCGTGTAGCGCGGGTCGGCCGTCACGACGAAGTTCAGCTCGATGACCGGATCGAACTGCGTCGATACGCCGATCCGATGCGCGCCGGGCGGCAGATAGAACACCACGTGCTCGCCGTTCATCAGGTCGGTCACGCGCTCGCCGTCGATATAGACGAGCGCATTGCGGAACCGCACGATCACGTCGCGCGAACGCTCGCGCCGCACGTCCACCGCGACGAGGCCGGGGCCCGGCGCCGTATAGCCCTGTCTGACGATGCGCTCGGCAGGCACCGGTTTGAACGGTACCGGCTCGGCCGGCGTCGACGCGCAGCCGGCCAGCGTGAGCACGCTGAGCGCGACGCATGCGGCCAACGCGGCGCAGCGTGCGGACCCGGCCATCCGTGCGGCCCGGCAGCGGCAAGACTGGCGCATCGGCATGCTGGTTCTCCCCTGTGCTCTCGATTGTGGCCCGAGTTTCCGACTACGCGGTGTGGGTCGTCGCTCCGCGTCCGCCGGTTCGGCGGACGCGGTACGCTCGTACGCATCACCGTTGCGCATCATAGCAACGCGCGGACATACCGCCAGCCACGGCGCACGGAGCTCGGGCGCCGCGCCTCTTGCATGGCGCGGCGTTCTTCTTCATGATCGGTGCAGGCGGCCGCGCTCGCGGCTGGCCATCGTCGGTTGCCGGCATGCCTGTCGATCCGCGTCGCCGGACGCACGATCAAGGAGACTGCGATGTGGTATTTCACCTGGATTCTCGGCGTGGGTGTGGCGCTCGGCTTCGGCATCATCAACGTGATGTGGCTCGAGGCCAACGGCACGTTCGCGCGCGACCCGCGCCCCGATGACGCCGCCGCGCCGCGTGAGGACAAGCCTGCGTGACTTCTCTGGTTTTCTTTTGCGGTCATGCGGGCACGGGCAAGACGACGCTGGCGAAAAAACTGCTCGGCCCGCTGATGAAAGTGAGCGGCACCCCCTTCTGCCTGCTCGACAAGGACACGCTGTACGGCGGCTATAGCGCGGCCGCGATGGCGATGCTGACCGGCGATCCGAACGATCGCGACAGCCCTCTTTTCCTGCAGCATCTGCGCGACCCCGAGTATCGCGGCCTCATCGATACGGCGCGCGACAATCTCGAACTCGGCATCAGCGCGTTGGTCGTCGGCCCGCTGTCTCGCGAGGTGCGCGAGCGGCGGCTGTTCGATCATGCGTGGCTCGGCGTCGCGCCGGACGTGAGGTTGCGTGTCGTGTGGGTGCGGACCTCGGAGGACGTGGCGCGGCAGCGGATCGTCGCGCGCGCGAATCCCAACGATGCGTACAAGCTCGCGCACTGGGACGACTACCGGCGGCGGCGCTTCGAGCCGAGCGGCGCGAGCCGCGAGGGTCTGCTGATGTTCGACAATACCGCGCCCAGTTCGGCGGACCATGAAGCGCTCGTCGCGCAAATCGTGGCTGGATGACGGCCCTCCCTTGTGTCTGGCGAGTGCCGCGCCGGCCCGATGATGGCTGAAAAACGGAAAATCCCCGCACCTCGGCGACGTACGGGGATTTTTCATTCGACGCGAGCCATGCCGGCCTCAAACGGTCGCCATTGCCTCCAGCGACTGCCCTTCGTACAACTTGCCGAAGCGGTTCGCCAGAAAATCGCCGAGCGACACCTGCTCCTGGCGCACGAAGCCCTTTTGCGGCAGCTTGCGCTCGCGGAACAGATCGAGCACCGCGCACATCGCGCCGGCGGTCGTGATCTGAATCGCGCTCATCGGCACCCCGCAGACAGTCTTCGCGAAGATCTTGCGCGTGAACACCTCCTGCACGAGCTGACCGTCGCGCATGCCGCTCACGGTGATGAACACCAGCACGACATCTTGCGCGGTCGACGGCACCGAGCGGCGCATGATGGTCTTCAGCGTATCGCGGTCGCTCGACAAACGCAGGTCTTCGAGCAGGAACTGCATCAGGTTGCGATGACCCGGATAGCGCACCGACTTGTAGTCGAGCGATTCGACGCGGCCCGCCAGCGTTTCGCACAGCGTGCCCAGCCCGCCCGATGTGTTGAACGCTTCGTACTCGGTGCCGTCGAGCGAGAAGTGCTCGAGGCCTTCGAGCGGCTGCACCCATTGCGTGCGGCCATCGCGGATGGCCTCGCACGGCTGGCAGTACTCGTTGATCAGGCCGTCGACGCTCCACGTCAGGTTGTACTTCAGCGCATTGGTCGGAAACTCGGGCAGCGCGCCGACGCGCATCTTCACGTCGCGGATTTCCGTGAAGCGATTCGCGAGCTCGTGCGCGGCAATGCCGATGAAACCCGGCGCGAGACCGCACTGCGGCATGAATGCGTGATCGGCATCTGCGGCGATCGCGCGGATCGCGTGCGTCGCGCGTACGTCCTCGGTCAGGTCGAAATAATGGACATCCGCGCCCTTCGCGGCCGATGCGACGTTGACCGCGAGGTAGTACGGCAGCGCGTTGATCAGCACGTCGAAGCCCTGGATCGCGGCAAGCAGCACGGCGGCGTCGGCGGAATCGATGCGGCGGGTGGGAATGCCCTGGGCGGCGAGCTTGTCGAGCGCGTGCTGATCGCGGTCGAACGCGACGACTTCGTAGTCGCCCGTCTCGCGCAGCATATGGGCAATGGTGTGACCGATCAGACCTGCGCCGACGATAGCTACTTTCATCTGCTTCTCCTTGTTATCCATGTGCTGTCTCTGAGCTTGGGAAGTGCGCCGCGTGTTGCGCGCGGCGCCTGCGGGCCGAACCCCTGAATGACAGTGTAGGAAGAAGCAAAAACAGTTCATACGCGCAAAATGCTGCGGTATGACCATCCCGTTCGACGTTCTGACGAACCGCTCAAACGATTTGTCGAAACAGCGTAAAAAAGGCGTCAACGATGGACTCTCGCAGCACTCGCGAAGAGGTTACGCCGCGCGCCGACTCACACCGTGCCGCGGTCGATCTTGCGCGCGAGAATGATCGACGTCGTGGTCCGCTCGACGCCCTCTAGCCCGCCGATCTGATCGAGCAGATCGTTGAGCCGCTCGGGCGAATCGGCGCGCAGCCATGCCACGTAGTCGAATTCGCCGCTGACCGCGCACAGCATCTGCACTTCGGGCATTTTGCCGAGGCGTTTCTGCACGGCCGGTCCGTGCTTCGGCGCGATGATGATGCCGACATACGCAACGATGCTCGAATCGAGCACATCCTGGCCAAGCCTCACGCTGTAGCCGGCGATCACGTTGCTGCGCTCGAGCCGCGCAATGCGCGCGATCACGGTCGTGCGCGCGACGCCGAGCTGCCGCGCAAGATTCGCGACGCTCTCGCGCGCGTTGGCTTGCAGCAGTGCAACGAGGTTGCGGTCGAGGTCGTCGAGCTGGTCGAGGCGCGGAGGTCTCATCGAAGGGGAAGGAAGTTGGTGTGGAATGTCGCGGATTATCGCGCGTCTGCACGCGGCGGCGCCATGTCACGCGGTACGGTCACAGATGCACGGCACACTGTGGGGCTGCCTCGGCGCAGTATGTCGGCGCGATTGCCGATCAGGCGCGAGCCGTTTCGCGTTCGTTTCGGTTGTAAGCGTTTGTCGCACACGCACCGTATTGTAGGGTTAACGTGTTACTAATAGCGGCGCCGGGCGAATGCGGCAGCCGCTTGCGGTGCGGCGCCATTCGCCGCTGGCGCGAGGCAAGACGCTCGCCGCGCGCCGTGTCTCAATAACGAACAGACATCAGGAGTTTCGATGAAAAAAGCACTGGTTATGCTGGCTACGGCCGTTTCGATGGGCGGCGCGTTCGCCCAAACCACCGCGCCGGCCGCAGCGCCGGACACCACGGCCTCGGCCTCCGCGGCCAAGGCCGGCCACGAACGCAACGTCGAAGACCGCATCGCTTATCTGCACTCGCAACTGAAAATCACGCCCGCGCAGGAAACGCAATGGAAGGCGTTCGCCGACGTCATGCGCAGCAACGGCGAAACGATGGGCCGGCTGTTCGAGCAGCGCAAGGCGGCCACCAACGTGAGCGCGCTCGACGACATGAAACAGTACGCAACGATCGCGCAGGCGCATGCGGACGGCATGAAGAAGCTCGTCGATGCGTTCGAACCGCTGTATAGCAGCCTGTCGCCGGAGCAGAAGAAGCTCGCCGACGCGACGTTCCACCAGGGCGGCCCCGAGGGTCATCATCGCGGCCACCATGGCAAGGGCAAGGGCGGCAAGCCCGCGGCAGCCGCGAGCGACGCGACTGTCAAGCCGTAATGAAAGAGCGCCCGCGGCGGGGGATTGCCCCGTTGCGGGCGCGGGTCCGTTCGGACGCGGTTGATTTCGGCAATTTCCGATGGCGCCCGAACAGCGGCTTTCTCACCACACCTCAGCCTTTCGCCTCCCGCCGCCCGGCTCATGCATCTGGCATTATTCGGAGCCGCGCTGTCTGGGCCGGCTACCCGTCCCAGCGACTCGACGCACGATCGCCGCAAAGCGGCAAGTCTCGCCGCAACGCTCACCCCCTAATCTTCCACCCGCTTCATGACCGAACTCAGGAATCTCGATTTGCGTGACGATCCGCACGCCCAACGCGTCGTCAAGGACGAAACGGTAAGCGTCGAATTCGCCGCCGCCGAAGGCCAGTTGATGAGCCTCGAAGGCCCGAACCGCTATGTGCGCGGCGATGCGCTGATCACCGGCTCGACCGGCGAGCGCTGGGTCGTGTCGCGCGAGCGCTTCGATGCGAAGTACCTGCCCGCCGATGCCGCGCTCGCGCACGGCGAAGCCGGCACCTACCGCAATCGCCCGGCGGTCGTACTCGCCCGCCGGATGGACGAGTCCTTCTCGCTCGCGCGCTGCGCGAGCGGCGGCGACGTGCTGCACGGCGCGGCCGGCGACTGGGTCATGCAGTACGCGCCCGGCGACTATGGCGTCGTGCAGGCCGCGCGTTTCGCGAAGGTCTATCGGCTCGCGGATTGAATCCGCTTCACCCGCGCTTCATTCGCGCTTCACGCGAACTCTTCGCCGAGATCGACCGTGACTTCGCGCGGGACCGCCTGGCCGTTCGCGTACATTTCTTCGAGCGAGCCCAGGCTCGCTTCGACGTACGCGCGCAATACCGCAAAGCTGCGGCCACGCAACCGCGCCGGCATCGCGCGATAACGCGCGAGCGCCGCCGGCGCGATCGCGACCGTCATCGCGATACGGCGCGCGGTCGAGCCGAAGCGCATTGCTACCCAGTGAACCGTCAGTGTGGGCGTGCCATCGTCGGCGGCACGCTCGATGAACTGCGTCTGCTCGGGAAACAGATCGCTGATGACGCGCGCGATCTCGTCGAACTCCGGATGCGCGCAGTCGTATTGGTAAGCTTCCATGAAGGCTGCCGGGAAAAGAAGGTCCTGAAACGTAGGCGCATTTTAGAGAAACGCTGAAGGGATAGCGAGGCGCCTGCTGTCCAGCGGCTCATCCGCTCACGCCGCCGCCGGCCGCCGGTAAATCCGTATCAGCAGTCCCGCGACGAACACCGCCGCCACCCCATAGATCGTATCGGCCGCCGCGAGCGGCAGCAGCCGCGCCTGCGTCATTGCCGCAGGCACGTCGATCAGCGCGTGCACCCCGATCGCGAGCGGCAGGATGCCGCGCGAGCCGGCCCGCACGCCGCGCCACATCAGCACCGACAAGCCGATCTGGAACACCAGCGCCGCGACGCGTTCGAGCGCGAAAATGCCGGCCAGTTGCGGCGTCAGGCTCGCGAGAATCAGATGCACGCGCATCACCGCTTCGGCCGGCAGATTGCCGAGGTAATCGCCGAGCCGGCCACGGTTTTCGAGGACCGCGAACACGAGCCACTGGCACTGCACGAACACGCCGACCATCCACGCTTGCGCGCCGCCGTGGCCGAGGCCGTAGCTGAGCGCGGCGCCATCGTCGGCGCGCAATGCGGCGGTGCGCGTGTCGGCGGTCGTGCTGGCGGCGGGGCTCGCGCCCGCGCTTGCAGCGACGCCGGCGGGCGCGTCGACGTTCGCCTTCTTGCGCACCGCCGGCCGCGCCGCCGCGCGCTTCATGAGCAGCCGCATGCCGAAGAACCGCCCCACTTCCTCGCAAACGCCCGCGGCCAGCGCACCATAGACGACGAACGCGAGCGGCTGCGAAAGGAACGCCGCGGTCGTCTCGTTGCCGCGCAACAGATAGTCGTGCAGCGCACGCTCGATGACCATCGCGAACAGCGCGAACACCGCGACGCCGGCGATCGCGTCGCGCGGCCGAAGCGCGAGCGGACGGCGCAATTGTCGGTAAATCAGAAACGGTAAAGCGGCGATGACGAGCGTGGCGAGCGCGAGGCTCGCGAGGGGTAAGCGGTGGCACGACCATGAGTATCCTTGCGGGGTTCCTTGCAATCCCCGGCGCGCAACCGCTGCGCGCCGCAGCCCGCATCATCGCAGATTGGCCGGAAATCAGCGTGCGGTCGACGCACGCACGATCAGCTCGCCGGGCAGCAGGCAGTCGCGCGCGCCCGTCTGCGCGCCTTCGATGCGCTCGTGCAGGAACTCGACCGCGCGATAACCGATGTCGTAGGTCGGCTGGCGGATCGTCGTGATGCCGGCGAGCTCGGCCCAATCCGGATCGTCGATGGAAAGCAGCGCGACGCGGCTCTGCCAGTGCGCGCCGTAACGCGCGTTCAGATGCAGCGCGAGACGCAACGCGACCGGTGCGTTGGCCGCGAACAGCGCGATGCGTGGGGAGGCGCCGGCGGGCTCGGCACCGGCCCCGCCTGGCGAGTCGATCGCACGATCCAGCTCCGCGAGACCGCGCTCGAGCGCAGTTGCATCGGCGAGATCGAGCACCAGCGTACGACCGCGCGCGCGGCCATCGTCGCGCATCGCCCGATCGAATGCTTCGACGCGCAACTGCCGCGAGCTGACCTGCTCGAACGGCTGCACGACGAACCAGATCTGCTCGAAGCCCCGTTCGAGCAGATGCCGCGTACCGAGCGCGGCGGCCGCGCCATTGTCGAGACCGACCATGTCGGCGACCAGCCCCTCCACGCGCCGATCGACCAGCACCGCCGGAATCCCGCCGTCGCCGCCCGGCCGCAACGTCTCCTCGCGCACGCCTAGCGCGTTGACGATCACACCTTCCACGCGGTACGTGGTCAGCAGTTGCAGATAACGCCGCTCCATCTCGACTTCGTTCGCCGCGTGGCAAATCAGCGGCATCAAGCCGAGCGCGTGGCACGCGGCCTCGACGCCTTGCAGCACTTCGACGGAGTACGGATTGGTCAGGTCGGCGACCAGCATGCCGATCAGCCGGTTGCGGCCGCGCTTCAGGCCGCGCGCCATCTGGTTCGGCTGATAGTCGAGCCGCGCGATCGCGGCTTCGATGCGCGCGCGCAGCTCGGGCGACAGCGCGCTGAACTCGCCGTTCAGATAGCGCGAGATGCTGGTCTTGCCGGTGCCGGCTTCACGCGCGACATCGGTGATCGTCGCGCGGCGCGGCGGCGCGCTCGGGGGACCAGGCGGCATGCTGGCCGGGGGCGGGGTCGTGCTCATTCGCTCATCGCTTGTGCCGGTCCGAGGACGGGAGCTTGCGCGCCGCCCTGCGAATCACTTCGCCAGGACGTCACGGTTGACGATGTTGGTCGTCAAGGTGCCGTCGAGCGCGGCGACCAGGTTCTCGGCCGCGTTGAGCGCCATCGCATGACGGGTCTCGTGCGTCGCCGAGCCGATATGCGGCAATGCGACCACGTTAGGCATGGCGAGCAACGGCGAGTCGGCAGGCAACGGTTCGGTGTCGAACACGTCGAGGCCCGCGCCGTGAATCGTGCCGTTGCGCAGCGCCTCGATCAGCGCCGGTTCGTCGACGGTCGCGCCGCGTGAAGCGTTGATCAGGATCGCGCTCTTCTTCATCGCGCGCAGTTCGGCGGCGCCGATCAGATGCCGCGTCTCTCGCGTGAGCGGCACCTGCAGACAGACGAAATCGGACTGCGCGAGCAATTCAGCCAGCTCGACGCGCCGCGCGCCATACGCCTGCTCCGCTTGGTGGTTCGCGCTGCGGTTCGTATACAGCACCTTCATGTTGAAGCCATGCGCCGCGCGTCGCGCGACCGCGCCGCCGATCCGCCCCAAGCCGACGATGCCGATCGTCTTGCCCTGCACGTCGAGCCCGAACTGCGCGGGCCCGATGCTCGTGCGCCACTGCCCCGCCTTGACCCAGTCGGCCAGCTCGACGACGCGCCGCGCGGACGCGAGGATCAGCGAGAACACGGTATCGGCGGTCGATTCGGTCAGCACGTCCGGCGTGTGCGCGAGCACGATGCCGCGGCGCGTGAGGTCGGCGACGTCGAACTGGTCGTAGCCGACCGAGATCGTCGACAGCGCCTTCAGCCGGCTCGCGCCTTCGAGCATCGCCGGCGTGATCTGCACGCTCGCGCCGATGCCGCCGTCGGCATCGCGCAGCGCGGCGACGAGCGCATCATGCTGTGACGGATCGACCTGCACGACCTGCGCATGCTGTTGCAGATAGGCGAGCACATCCTCGGGCAGCGACTTCCAGGCGACGATCTTGTTCATCAGCTAATTTTCCTTGCGACGGTGGGACGAGCGGGGCCACGTTGTTCGGCCGCGGCCGGCTTGACGGCGAGCGTCAGGATCACCGCGGCGACGAGCGCCACGCTCATGAATGCATACGATGCCGCGGGCGAACCGGTCGCGCCGTTCAGATAACCGACCACGTACGAGCCGACGAACGAACCGAGCGCGCCCATGCTGTTGATCAGCGCCATCGCGCCGCCCGCGACGTTCTTCGGCAGCAGCTCCGGTACGATCGCGAAGAACGGTCCATACGGCGCGTACATCGCGGCGCCCGCGATCACGAGCAGCGCATACGAGACCCAGAAATGCGCGGAACCGAGCCCGTACGACGCCGCGAACGCAATCGCACCGATCAGCAGGAACGGCCACACGAACACCTTGCGGCGGTTGAGTTTATCCGATGCCCACGAAGCTGCAAGCATCGCGATCGTCGCGGCCAGATACGGCAGCGCCGACAGCCAGCCGGTTTCCACCATGCCGAACGACGAGCCGTTCTTCAGGATCGACGGCAGCCACAGCACGAAGCCGTACACGCCGATGCTCCAGCAGAAATACTGCGCGCACAGCTTGATGACCGCGGGCGTGCGAAACGCCTCGCTGTAGTTGCGCACCGGCTTGATCGCGGCCTGCTCGGCGCGCAGCGTCTGCGCGAGCGCGTCTTTTTCCTCTTGCGTGAGCCACGACACCTGCTCGGGCTTGTCCTTGACGAGGAACCACCAGCAGATCGCCCAGATGATCGCGGGCGCGCCCTCGGCGATGAACATGTGCCGCCAGCCGAACGAATGCACGAGATAGCCCGACACGACCGACATCCACAGCACCGTGACCGGATTGCCGAGGATCAGGAACGTGTTCGCGCGCGAGCGCTCGCTCTTCGTGAACCAGTTGCTGATGAAGATCAGCATCGCCGGCATTACCGCGGCTTCGACGACGCCGAGCAGGAAGCGGATCGCCATCAGCGACGGAATGTTGCTGACCATGCCGGTCAACGCCGCGCAGCCGCCCCACAGAACGAGGCTCCAGAACACCAGTTTCTTCACGCTGCGGCGCTCGGCATAGATCGCACCCGGAATCTGGAAGAAGAAATAGCCGAGGAAGAACAGCGCGCCGATCAGCGACGCGAGCCCCTTGCTGATGCCGAGATCCTGATTGATGCCGGCCGCTGACGCGAAGCCGAAATTCGCGCGATCCAGATACGCGAGGCTGTAGGTGATGAACACGATCGGCATGATCGTCCACCAACGGCGAATCGCAAGCGATGAGGTCATGGAAGTCTCCTTGGACGGCGTCGTCCCGAATCAATGATGAAAAAATCTGGGCGCGCTGTGGGCGCTCTTGTTGTCGTCGATGCTGGTTGTGGACGCAGCGCTATCGATGCGGTCCGATCCGCGTCAGGCCGCGCTTGCGATGTCCGGTACCTCGGCCAGCTCCAGCGCGTCGAGTTCGGCGCGGCTCGGCAAACCTTCCGAATCGCCGATCACCTGGATCGCGAGCGCGCCGATCCGGTTGCCACGCGCGACCGCCTGCGCGAGCGTGCGGCCTTCGAGCAGCGCGCTGATCACGCCGACCGCGAAACCATCGCCCGCGCCGACCGTATCGACGACGTTCGCGACCGGCCGGCCGGCGATCGTCGCGGCATCGGTCGCGGTGCGGTAATACGCGCCCTGCGCGCCGAGCTTGACGATCACGCCGCGCGCGCCGCGCTCGAGATAGAACTTCGCGATGTCCTCCGGCTGCGTGTGGCCGGTCAGAATCTCACCCTCGCCGATGCCGGGCAGCACCCAGTCGGCGAGCGCGGCGAGCGCGTTCAAGCCTTCGACCATCGCCGCGCGCGAGGGCCACAGCGTCGGACGCAGGTTCGGGTCGAACGAGATCGTCCTGCCTGCAGCGCGCATTTCGCGGGCCAGGTGGAATGCGAGTTCGCGCGAGCTTGCCGAGATCGCCGGGGCGACGCCGGTCAGATGCAGATGACGCGCGGGCAGCACGTAATCGGCGAGGTAGTCGTCGAGCGACAGATGGCTCGCCGCCGAGCCCTTGCGGAAGTATTCGACCGCCGGGTCGCTGCCGTCGTCGCTCTTCGACTTCAGCTGGAAGCCGGTCGGATGGCGCGCGTCGGTGCTCACGCATTGCTGGTCGATGCCCTCTTTCGTCAGCGTGTCGCGCACGTACCGGCCGAACGAATCGTCGCCGACGCGGCTCATCCAGCCCACCCTGAAGCCAAGTCGGGACAAGCCGATCGCGACGTTCAGATCCGCGCCGGCGATGCGCTTCGTGAAGTGCCCGACGCCCGCGAGCGGGCCGGCTTCGGCGGCGACGAACATCGCCATCGCTTCGCCGTAGGTGATCACGTCGAGTGCGGGGTAAGGGTGCGTCATGCTGGGCTCCTGGTGGTGCTGCTGATGCGGTGATTCGTGTTGCGTGGAATGCGTTCTTTGCTGCCTGGGTTGCCGCCTCGTCTGCTATACGGCTTCGACCGAGGCGCTTCGTGATGCCGCGTCGCGCGTCTACACGCGCGCAAGCCAGCTCACATAACGCGCGGCATCCGCGTCGATCCGGCTCGGATCGAACGGAAACTCGATGCCGCGCGGCACATCGCGCGGCAGCCGGTCGAGGAGCGCGCGCAATGGCGCGTCATCCTCGGCCGGCGCGCTCGCAAAGCGCCGCGCGCCCTCGCCCGTGGTGGTCTTGCAATGGATGTACTCGACGTACGGCGCGAGCTGCGGCGCGAGGGGTAGCGGCGCGACGTCGAGCCACGCCCAGTTGCCGGTATCGAAGGTCATGCCGAGCACGCCCGCGTGGCCTTCACGCGCGAGCGCATCGAACAGCCCGACGAACTGCGCGGGCGAGCCGCCCTGCGCCAGTTGCCCGTTTTCGACGACGAGCCGTGGCTGCGCACCGCCCGTGGTGCCCGAGCCGCTCGCGACGTGCGCGACGATGGCCGCGCCGTGAGCCTCGCCCGCGAAGCCGCCGAGTTGCAGCTTGACGAAGCGCGCGCCGAGCGCGGCCGCCTGATCGAGCGCGACACGCAGTGCGTCGGTATCGAGCTGGCCGTCGGCCGCGTACAACGATGCCGGCGTCGAGAACACCGACCACAGCCCGAGATCGGCCAACGCCGCGCCGAGCGCGCGCAGCCGTTGCGGGTCCGCGTCCGCGTCGCTCGCGAACAGCTCCCGACGCACTTCGAAACCCGCCGCGCCGGCGCGCTTTGCCGCCTGCGCCCATTTCAGATGGCCGTCGGCGCGCACGGCGTTCACACCGAACGCGCTGGCGACGACCACGATCTCCACTGCATCAGCCATATCCAACTCACGCAATCCTGAAGCGAAACCGCTTTTGGAACCGGTTCCAACTAAACTTCGAAAAAAAGCGCCGAGGCGCTGCGATGTGCGAATGGTGCTCGGGACAGCCATCGCGCACCATAGAGGAAATCCCCAGGCGCGGCCGGCATACGGCGAGCGTAAAGCGAAGCGCGCTGGGCACGGCAGCGCCCCGCGCGGGTTCGGATTCTCGACCCCATACGCTGCCAGCGCGGTAATCAGCCGCCCTCGTCCGCGACGCACATCGCCAGAAACTGCTCGACCACCCGCGACGGCGCGCTCGCATGCGGCACCAGAATCGACAGCCGCCGCGTCAGCGGCTGCGGGCTCAGCGACATGAGCCGCAGCGCACCGTCCTCATGCCGCATCGACATCGCCGACACGAAACCGACACCCATCCCCGCCCGCACCGCCTCCTTCACCCCTTCGACCCCCGCGATTTCGAGCGCCACGCGCATCGGCACGCCCGCGCGTGCGAACTCGCGCTCGACCGTCTGCCGCACGCCCGAGCCTTCCTCGCGCAGCACCAGCGGATACGCGCCGAACGCGGCCAGCTCGATGCGCCCGCCGTTGTCCGCCTGCGCGAGCGGATGCGAGCGCGGCATGATCGCGACGATCTCGTCCTCGCGCCACGCATGGACGACCGTGTCCGGCGGCAGATCTGCGCCGGCGGGACCCTCGATCATCGCGATGTCGACCGAGCCGAGCGCACCGACGATCTCGGCCGTGTTGCCGTTGGCGGTATGCACGGTCACGTGCGGATAGCGGCGATGGAATTCGGCGATCAGGTACGGCAGCAGGTAACTCGCCGGCGTCGTGCTCGCGCCGATCCGCAAGGTGCCCTGTTCGAGACCGCGCAGCGCGTCGCGATAGGCATGCGCCTGCCGCCAGGTGTCGCGCAGCCGCGCCGCATAGGCGGCGAGCTGTTCGCCGGCTGGCGTCAGCCGCACCCCGCGGCCATCGCGCTGATACAGCGGCTCGCCGAACTCGTCCTGCAATTGCCTCAGCTGGCCGGACACCGCCGGCTGCGACAGATGCAGCGCCACCGCCGCCCGGCTGATGTTGCGGTGCTCAGCGACGGCGGCGAACGTTATAAGTTGATCCGGGGTCATCTCGATTAAATATCCGTTGAGCCGATACTTCACATTCTAAATCACGATTTTTCATATCGATATATGTAATTTAGGATTAGCCCCATTGCTGCTTATGCAGTCCCACGCAAGTCCGTTACGAAACCACCAATCATGTCCACACCCACCGCCCCGCTCGCCGCCGCCTCCCCCGCGCTGTCCACCCGCGGCCAGCTCAACGGCGTACTGTTCGTCGCGCTGTTCGCCGCCGCGGTCACGCGCATCGCGGCGATTCCGGCGATTGCCGGCCTTGGCCTGAGTCCGCTGATCGTCGGCATCGTCGCGGGGGCGATCTACGGCAACGCGCTGCGCGATAGCATGCCGGTCAGTTGGGCGGCCGGCGTGAATTTCTCGGCGCGCAAGCTGCTGCGCATCGCGGTCGCGTTCTTCGGCTTGCGTGTGAGCCTGCAGGAAATCGCCCAGGTGGGCCTGCCGGGTCTCGCGGAGTCGGTGCTGATCGTCGTCAGCACGCTCGTGATCGGCACCTGGGCCGGCATGAAAATCATGAAGCTCGATCGCGACACCGCGCTCCTGACGGCGGCCGGCAGCGCGATCTGCGGCGCGGCCGCGGTGCTCGCGTTCGAATCGACGCTGCAGTCGAAGCCGCACAAGAGCGCGATGGCGGTCGGCAGCGTCGTGCTGTTCGGCACGCTGTCGATGTTCCTCTACCCGGTGCTGTTCAACGCAGGCTGGCTGCATCTCGACACGGTCGGCGCCGGCCTGTTCTTCGGCGGCACGATCCACGAGGTCGCGCAGGTGGTCGGCGCGGCGAGCAACGTGAGCCCCGAAGCGACGCACATCGCGACGATCGTCAAGATGACCCGCGTGATGCTGCTCGTGCCGGTATTGCTGGTGGTCGGCCTGTGGGTGAACCGCGCGACGCGCGGCGCGAACGATGGCGGCACGGACGGCGCCGCCCCGCGCAAGCTGGCGATCCCCTGGTTCGCACTCGGCTTCCTCGCCTGCGTGGCGATCAACTCGCTGCATGTGCTGCCGGAAAGCGCCACCTCGACGCTGAACCTGTTCGACACCTTCGCGCTGACGATGGCGATGACCGCACTCGGCATGGAAACGCGCTTCTCGCAGATTCGCGAAGCGGGTCCGCGCGCGCTGACCACCGGCCTGATTCTGTATGTATGGCTGATCGCCGGCGGACTCGGCATCACATGGACCGTCCAGCACCTGTTCCACTAAGCCGTCGCGGGCTCTCCCGCCTTCCCCGACACCCCGCCGCGCGCGGGGTTTTGCGCTTTCTGGCGCACCATCCCGGCCGATCACACGGCATACTCGTTGCTGCGAACTTTGCCCCCCAACCCGCCCGTGCGCGACGTCCGATGGCAGCGGTGAAACCGCCTTGCCGCGACGCGTCCGGGCGACCGGAATGAGGATCGATCGATGAGCCTGGAACTGTACTACTGGGATGGCCTGCAAGGCCGCGGCGAATTCGTGCGGCTCGCGCTGGAGGAAGCCGGCGTCGACTATGTCGAAGTCGCGCGCGGCAAGCCTTCGAAGGGCCTTGGCACCAAAGCGATGATGGCGGTGATGCAAAGCCCCGACGAGCCGTATCCGCCGTTCGCGCCACCGTTTCTGAAAGACGGCGATCTGGTGATCGCGCAGACCGCCAACATCCTGTTCTATCTCGGCCCGCGGCTCAAGCTGGCGCCGGAGGTGGACAGCCTGCGCTATGTCGCGAACGGCCTGCAGCTGACGATCGCCGACGTCGTCACCGAAGCGCACGACACCCACCATCCGCTCGCGAGCGGCCTCTACTACGAGGAGCAGAAAGACGCGGCGAAGGTGCGCGCGCACGATTTCATCGACCATCGGATTCCGAAGTTCATGTCGTACTTCGAGCGCGTGCTCGCGCAGAATCCGGCCGGCGACAGCTTCATGGTCGGCGACACGCTGACCTATGTGGACCTGTCGATGTTCCAACTGATCGACGGTCTGCTGTACGCGTTTCCGCGCGCGCTGAAGCGCTTCGGCGAGCACTATCCGCGGCTCGCCGCGCTGCACGACGCCGTGATCGCAAGACCGAACATCGCCGCGTATCTGGACTCGGACCGGCGCATCGGCCATAACGAAAGCTGCATCTTCCGGCACTATCCTGAACTCGACAAGGCGGCGACTTGAACCGCGCCGCCCGCCTCTGCCCGCTCGCCGCCGCGCGCCCGCCATTCGAGGCGGGCGCGCTGCTGTTGTGCCGCGGTTTTTTCAACCTTCCATCACGCCCCGTACCGACGACGTGCTTTCATTCCTGCTGAAGCTGCGCACCCGCGCCCAAAGCGTTTTCCGCCTCTCAGAAGCCCATACGGTGCTGGTCTGGGCCGTTGTGGTCGGCATTGCCGGCGCGTTGGCGACCATCTTGTTTCGCAAGGGCATCGAACTGCTGCAACTGGCGATTGCCGGCCGCTCCGGCAGCTTCGTCGACATGGCGCGCAGCCTACCGTGGACCATGCGCATCTGGCTGCCGGCCGCGGGTGGTCTCGTCGCCGGCATTTTCCTGCTGATCGCGCAGCGTCACGCCGACACGAAAACGCACACCGACTACATGGAAGCGGTCGCGATCGGCGACGGCGTCGTGCCGGTGCGCCTGAGCCTGTGGCGCAGCGTGTCGTCGCTGTTTACGATCGCGAGCGGCGGTTCGATCGGTCGTGAAGGTCCGATGGTGCAGCTCGCGGCGCTCGCCGCGTCGCTGATCGGCCGCTGGGTCCACTTCGATCCGCCGCGGCTGCGCCTGCTCGTCGCGTGCGGCGCGGCGGCCGGTATCACGTCCGCGTATAGCGCGCCGATCGCGGGCGCGTTTTTCGTCACCGAGATCGTGCTCGGCTCGATCGCGATGGAAAGCTTCGGGCCGGTGCTGGTCGCGGCGGTCGTCGCGAACATCACGATGCGCGAGTTCGCCGGCTACAAGCCGCCCTACGAGATGCCGGAGTTTCCGACCGTGACCGGTCCCGAGGTGCTGCTGTTCGTCGCGCTCGGCGCGCTGTGCGGCGCGGCCGCGCCGCAGTTTCTGCGGCTGCTCAACGCATCGAAGGCGGCCTTTCGCAAGCTGCCGGTGGCGTTGCCGGTGCGGCTCGCGCTCGGCGGTCTCGTGGTCGGCATCATTTCGGTCGCGGAGCCCGAGGTGTGGGGCAACGGCTACAGCGTCGTGAACTCGATCCTGCATTCGCCGTGGACATGGTCCGCGCTCCTGCTGGTGCTCGTCTGCAAGCTCGCGGCGACCGCGGCGACGGCCGGCTCCGGCGCGGTGGGCGGTGTGTTCACGCCGACGCTGTTCGTCGGCGCGGCGGTCGGCTCGCTGTTCGGCCAGGGCATGCACGCGTTGTGGCCGCATGCGACGTCGGCCGCTTACGCCTATGCGATGGTCGGCATGGGCGCATTCCTCGCGGGCGCGACCCAGGCGCCGCTGATGGCGATCCTGATGATCTTCGAGATGACGTTGAGCTATCAGGTCGTGCTGCCGCTGATGCTGTCGTGCGTGGTCGCGTATTTCATCGCTCGCGCGATCGGCAAGACCTCGATGTACGAGATCACGCTGCGCCGCAATCGCGAGGAGCAGGAGCGCTCGCGATTGCGCGCGACGCAGATGCGCGAGCTGATCCGCCCCGCGCAGACCGTCGTGCCGCCGAACGCGACCGTGCACGACATGACGCGCGTGTTCCTCGAGTATCCGGTCAAGTATCTGTACGTCGCGAACGACTCGGGCGCGTTTCTCGGCGTGGTCGCGCTGAAGGACATCACGTCCGATCTGCTCGAGCGGCGCGAAACGTCGATGAAAACCGCCGCCGATTATCTGCAGCCGCATTTCGACGTGCTGACGCCGGACATGTCGCTCGCCATCGCGCTACAGCACTTCATGGCGTTTCAGGGCGAGCGGCTGCCGGTGATCGAAAGCACCGCGCATCCGAAGCTCGCCGGCGTCGTCTACAAGACCTCGCTGCTCGATGCGTACTTCCGCATGAGTCCGTCGCGCTAGAGCTTTCGAAGGCTTCGCGGGGCGCGATGCAAAGCGCCGCGGATTCTCTACAATGGACAGACCGCCGGCCCTTCACGCGGCCGGCACGCGTGAGCCCAGCTTGGGCGCAGCGACAGCGCCCGCCGTAGCGTCGGAGCGAAGATGAGCGAACCGTCCCCCGAGGCCGTACGCCGCGATCAGGCCGGCTGGATTTTCGTGCATATCGAAGGCGAACCGTACGATCGCGGCGAGCAGCACGGCCAGTTGCTCGCCGACGAAATCAGAAACGCGATCCGCACCGCGCGGTATCTCGCCAAATGGGACACCGGGGAGGAGTTCGACACCTTCGTCAATGCCGCGACGAGCCAATTCGCGAGCAAGCTCGACACCGAATTCGCCGATGAAATCCATGGCATCGCCGACGGCGCGAAGCTGCCGTTCGCCGAAGTGCTCGCGTGGAACGGCTACATGGATCTGCTGCAAAGCTGGTGGCCGACGCACGCCGCGCAGGCGCAGCCGCATCTGGGCGCGAAACTGTGGCGCGGCCGGCGCGGTCACCACTGCAGCGCGTTCATCGCGACCGGCAACGCGACGCGCGACGGCCGTATCGTGATGGCGCACAACTCGTGGGACCGCTACGCGGCCGGCGACGCGTTCAACGTCGTGTTCGACATCGTGCCCGACCGCGGCAACCGCATCCTGATGCAGGGCCTGCCGGGCTGCATCTCGAGCCTGACCGATTTCTGGGTCACGGCGGCCGGCCTGATGATCACCGAAACGACGATCTCGAACTTCGCGGGCTACAACGCGGCCGGTGCGCCCGAGTTCTATCGCTCGCGGCGCGCGTCGCAATATGCGAACAGCATCAAGGAATGGTGCGACATGTTCTCGCTCGCGAACAACGGCGGCTACGCGAACAGTTGGCTGCTCGGCGACACGAAGACCGGCGAGATCGCGCGTTACGAACTCGGGCTGCACTATGCGGGCTTCGAGACCACCAAAGACGGTTTCTACAGCGGCTACAACACCGCGACGGATCTGAAGATCCGCAACCAGGAATGCATCGGCGAAGGCGAGGACTATACCGACGTGCGCAAGAACGGCGCGCGGCGTCTGCGTTTCATGCAGCTCGAGGAACTGCATCGCGGCAGCATCGACGTCGAGCTCGCGAAGCAGATGATCGCCGATCATCACGACGTCTATCTCGATCGCAACGACAACCCGTGCTCGCGCACGATCTGCGGGCATCTGGAGCTCGACGACGCGCGCTTCGGCGGCACCGATCACGGGCCGTTCAATCCGTGGGGCGCGAACGACGGCAAGGTGATCGACAGCGAAATGGCCCGCGAGATGGCCTTCACCGCGCGCTGGGGGCATCCGTGCGGCCGGCCGTTCGACGCACAGGCGTTCATGAAGCGGCATCCGCAGTGGAACTGGCTGAACGGCTATATGCGCGACCGGCCGTCGTGGCCGTGGACGCGCTTCGATGTGCTGCGCTAGCGCATGGCGGACCCGCGCGCCTGTTCGTGCGATGATCGAATCTACAATCCGGTTTTGTCGCAAATGTGCGCGCGTTGCAGTATTTGCCATCTAAGATGGTAAGGAGCCTGGGCCGCGCAGCGCCATGCCGTCCTCGGCTTGCACCGTCCTCTCGACGCGGGACGGCACAGGGTTTGCTCGATTGTCAGCGCCGCATGAGCTTTAGGAGGTCGGGCGATGAAAACCTCGACACTGTTAATCATGGTGACGCTGTCAGCCTCGTGCTTTGCCGCGCCGGTTCATACCGCCTCGGACAGCACGGATTCCATCACGCTCGCGCAACGCGCGAACGCCGCGCCGGTCGCGCCTCCGGCCCCAGACGTGTCGAGCACCGACGCCAGCCGTCCGCAGCACTGGGAGCATATTGCGCTGCCGAAGTCCCGACATCTGGACCGCAGCCTGACCGGGCAGAACGAGCATCTGACCACGTGAGGACCGCCGCAACGGCGGGCGGCGGCGCGGCTACGACGGCGCGCCTGCCCGGTTTGCGCCGGCTGTCATAACGTTGGGGTGGCGCGCGCGGGATTGCAACAGACTGCGAGAAACTCATCGCGGCGAGGCGCTGGCTTGTCGTGGCAACAATAACGACGTGACTAACTTAAGCTCATTAGGAGCATGCGCATGACGGCCTCGGACATCCCCGGCGAATCGATCGATCTGCAGATCGCCGATCTTCTCAGCGAAGTCGAGTTCCCGACCAACAAGGACGCACTCGTCGACGCCGCGCGCGAAGCCGGCGCGAGCAACGAGGTGTTGGCGATGCTCGATGGTATGCCGGAGCAGGATTATGTCGACATCGAGTCGGTCACGCGCCTGATCGGCGGCAACTATGGCCCGGGCCTGGGGATCTGAGCCCGGATTCAACCTCGCCTCACCTCACACGTCAGAACTGCGACGACGCCGCGATCCGCGCGCGCGCCACCCGCGCCACACGGCGCGTCGTACGGCTGTTTTCGAGCGCGTCGTCGGCGATCTCGCGCGCCGTCGGAGCGTCGGACCCGCTCACCCCGGCCCCCACCCGCACCGGCGCCACGCTACGGGAATCCCGCGCCTGCGCGCTCTCCGGCTGGAAATGCTCGACCAGATGGTCGATGAACGTCCGCACCTTCGCCGGCAGATGCAGCCGGCTCGGATACGCAATCGTGATTTCGATGGGCGGCAGACTGAACGCGTCGAGCAGACGCACGAGCCGCCCCGCCGTCAGATCACGGCCGATCAGGTAGCTCGGCAGGATCGCCACCCCCATGCCGAGCAGCGCGAACTGCCGCAGCATCTCGGCGTTGTTCGCCGCGATCGCGTTGGTCGGCCGCACCCGCACTTCGCCGTCCGGCCCATTGAACAACCGCTCCTCGCCGCCCTGCTCGGCCGGCCTGCTCAGGCACGAATGTCTGAGCAGATCCTCGGGGCGCTTCGGCGTGCCGTGTTGCGCCAGATACTCGGGCGTCGCGCAAACCGTCATGTAGCCGGTCGTCAACCGCCGCGTGACGATGCTCGCGCTGCGCATGTGCCGCGCAGCCAGGATGCCGACGTCGAAGCCCTCTTCGACCAGATCGACGTGGCGGTCGGCGAGCGTGACGTCGGGCACCACGTCGGGATAGCGCGCCGCGTACGACTGCACGACCGGCGCGAGACTGTGCAATCCGAACACGACCGGCGCGACGATGCGCAGCGTGCCGACCGGCTCGTGATTGCGCGCCACCACCATCTGCTCGACGCTTTCGAGATCGGCGAGGATGTGGCGTACGCGCTCCAGATAGGTCGCGCCGGATTCGGTCAGCGAAAGACGGCGGGTGGTGCGGTTCAGCAGTCGCGTGCCGAGCCGCGCTTCGAGATCCGCGATGTGCCGCGTGACGACCGCGGTGGACAGATCCAGCGCGCCCGACGCGCCGACGAAACTGCCGAGGTCCGCCACCTTGACGAACACGCGCATCGACTGCAGTTGATTCATGGGACCACTCCTGCCTCGGTAAAGCCGGGCCGGCGCAACCGTTGCCGCCTGTGTCGACCCGCGCCGCATGGGCGCGCACGGGTCCGCCCAACGCAACCGATTCTAGCGATAGGACATGTCCCAACCCTGACCCAGACATGACATTCCGGTCAGATTCGGCGCGGCGTGTCAATCGCGCCACTATTACGGCGTCTATCGTGGATTTTAGCTAGGTATAAACCCTAGTTTGCTGGTAACATGGCGGCCAAAGAAAGTTACCGCTACACCGCCATGCCACATCGTTTTCGTCTGCTGGAAAAGATCGCGTTTTCGCTGGTTTGCTGGTCGGCCGCCGCGGGCTCGGCCTATATCGGTTACGAGCGCTGCCCCGATATCAAGGTTGCCCTGCACGCCGGGGAAAAATTCCTCGACGCCAGCGGCCAGTACGCGTTCGCGTGCGCGGCGCCCGCCGCCGAGGCCTGCGCGCGACTGCCGGTCGAATGATTTTTCCGCCTTGAACCGTATCTGATGCGCGATCCCTCCGGGTCGCGCATCCGCGCCTCCTGGCTCAACGCCTACCGTTACGCATCGCGCCCGAACACCACGCGCGAGAAAAACCCCGCCAGCACCGTTTCGGCCATCTCCGCCGGGACATTCTGCGGATCGACCGTGTAGAAGAACTGCACGCCGTCGCACAAACCCATCAGGCCGATCGCGAGTTGCTCGGGCGGCATCGACATCGGCGTGCCCACGCGCTCCGAGAACTCGCGCACATAGGCGCTCAACTGTTCGATCTTTTCGTGCATGAACGCGTTGAAGCGCAGCCGGAAACGGCCGTCGCGCACCGCCAGTAGCTTCGCCTCGACCCACAACAGAAAACACTTGTTCTCGCGATGCAGCGAGCTGTAGTAGCGCAGCACGCGCGCCTCCATCTCCTCGCGCGACGCCGCGCTTTCGAAGATCGCATGCAGGCCCGCCTGCATCGCTTCGTGATCGCGCCGCAATAACTCCAGAAACAGCTCGGTCTTGCTGCGGAAGTTCGAATAGAACGCGCCGCGCGTATAGCCGGCCGCCGCCGCGATGTCCTCGACACTCGCCGCGACGAAGCCCTTCTTCATGAAAATTGCCTGCGCGGCATCGAGCAGCCGCTCCCGCGTCTGGTCCTTGCTCTGCTCTCTTGTCAGTCTTTGACGTTTCATGGCCGCAAGCCTAGCACTCAAAAGAATTCAAATCCATCTATGCATTCAGATACATGAGTGTATTAGAATGCGCTTCGTCATTCAAAGCCATTCCTGTATGCCATTAGCATGACGCGGCATGCGGGTCTTCGCTGGCGGGCCGCGCGGCTTGCCGTGTTCGTTCGCTGTCTCCAGTTGGGGTAATTGTGAAGCGTCCCGGTTTTCCCGCATCGTCAGCGATGCGCCAGCAGTCTCCCCCATCCTCTCACCGCGGTTTCTCCAGGCAGACCTGCGCGCTGGCCCTGGCAGGCGTGCTCGCGCTCGCGGCCTGCTCGAAGAAGGAAGCCGCGGCGCCCGCGCCGCGCCCGGTGGTCGCGCTCGCCGTGCATGCGGACGGCCACGCGCTGCAGGCGGCGTCGCTGCCCGGCGAAGTGCAGGCGCGCTATTCGACGCCGCTGTCGTTCCGCGTCGCCGGCAAGATCATCGAGCGGCGGGTACGGCTCGGCGACACGGTGAAAAGCGGCGAAGTCGTCGCGCTGCTCGACCCGGCCGATGCGCAGAAAAACGCCGCGAGCACGCAGGCGCAGCTCGACGCCGCGCAGCACAACCTCGTCTATGCGCAGCAGCAGCTCGAACGCGACAGGGCGCAGGCCAAAGAAAACCTGATCGCGCCCGCGCAGCTCGAACAGACCACCAACGCCTACGCGTCCGCGCTCGCGCAGCGCGATCAGGCGCAGCAGCAGGCGGCACTCGCGAAGAACCAGCTGCAGTACACGACACTCGTCGCCGGTCATGCGGGCGTCATCACGGCTGAACAGGCGGACACGGGCCAGAACGTGTCGGCGGGTCAGGCCGTCTACAACCTCGCGTGGAGCGGCGACGTCGACGTGCTGTGCGACGTGCCCGAAAGCGCGCTCGCCGCATTCGCGGTCGGCCAGAACGCGAGCGTCACGCTCGCCGCGCTGCCGGGCCGCAAGCTCGGCGCACGCGTGCGCGAGCTGTCGCCGGCCGCCGATCCGCAGAGCCGCACCTGGCGCGCGCGTCTGACCCTGCTCGATGCCGGCGCCGACGTGCGCCTCGGCATGACCGCCGACGTCACGCCGGCCGTGCCGCTCGCCGCGGCGGCCGCGCAGCACGGCGTGTTCACCCTGCCGGTCACCGCGCTGTTTCACGAGGGGCGCGAACCGGCCGTGTGGGTCGTGCGCGCCGCGGACAACACGCTCGAGCTGCGTCGCGTGACCGTCACGCGCTACTACGAGCGCACGTTCGTCGTCAGCGATGGCCTGAAAGATGGCGAAAGCGTCGTGCTGCAGGGCGTGCACACCGTGAGCGCCGGCCAGAAAGTCCGCGCGATCGCGCCGCTGCATCCCGAGGACTTCGCTTCATGAGCACGTCGCACGAAGAAGGACGCTTCAATCTGTCCGCGTGGGCGCTGCGTCATCAGGCGCTGGTCGTATTCCTGATCGCGCTCGCCACCGCGTTCGGCATTCTCGCCTACACGCGGCTCGCGCAGTCGGAAGACCCGCCCTTCACGTTCCGCGTGATGGTGATCCGCACGTTCTGGCCGGGCGCCACCGCGCGCCAGGTGCAGGAGCAGCTGACCGATCGCATCGGCCGCAAGCTGCAGGAAACGCCGTACATCGATTTCGTGCGCAGCTACTCGCGTCCCGGCGAATCGCTGATCTTCTTCACGATGAAGGACTCGGCGCCGGTGAGCCAGGTGCCCGAGACGTGGTACCAGGTGCGCAAGAAAGTCGGCGATATCGCGTCGAGCTTGCCGCCGGGCATCCAGGGCCCGTTCTTCAACGACGAATTCGGCGACGTCTACACCAACATCTACACGCTTGAAGGCGACGGCTTTTCCGCCGCGCAACTGCACGATTACGCGGACCAGCTACGCTCGGTGCTAGTGCGCGTGCCGGGCGTCGGCAAGGTCGACTATTTCGGCGATCCCGATCAGCACATCTACATCGAGATCGCGAACACGCAGTTGACGCGTCTCGGCATCTCGCCACAACAGCTTGGGCAGGCGATCAACGCGCAGAACACGATCGCTCCCGCGGGTACGCTGACCACCACGGACGACCGCGTGTTCGTGCGCCCGAGCGGCCAGTTCAACGACGTGGGCGCGCTCGCCGACACGCTGATCCGCATCAACAACCGCACGTTGCGTCTCGGCGACATCGCGACGATCAAGCGCGGCTACGACGACCCGGTCGTCACGCAGATGCGCTTCGGCGGCAAACCCGTGCTCGGTATCGGCGTGACGATGCAGCCGGGCGGCGACGTGATCCGCCTCGGCCGCGCGCTCGATCAGCAGATGACCCAACTGCGCGCCGCGCTGCCCGCCGGATTGAATCTCGTCGAAGTATCGAGCATGCCGCACGCGGTCGCGCGCTCGGTCGACGACTTCCTCGAAGCGGTCGCCGAAGCGGTCGGGATCGTGCTGGTCGTGAGCCTCGTGTCGCTCGGCGTGCGCACCGGCATGGTGGTCGTGATCTCGATTCCGGTGGTGCTCGCGGTCACCGCGTTGTGCATGTACCTGTTCGATATCGGCCTGCACAAGGTATCGCTCGGCACACTCGTGCTCGCGCTCGGCCTGCTCGTCGACGATGCGATCATCGCGGTCGAAATGATGTCGGTGAAGCTCGAGCAAGGCTGGAACCGCACGCGCGCCGCGGCCTTCGCGTACTCCAGCACCGCGTTTCCCATGCTGACCGGCACGCTCGTCACCGTGTCCGGCTTCCTGCCGATCGCGCTCGCGAAGTCGAGCACCGGCGAGTACACGCGCTCGATCTTCGAGGTGTCGGCCATCGCGCTGATCGCGTCGTGGCTCGCGGCGGTCGTGCTGATTCCGCTGCTCGGCTATCACATGCTGCCCGAGCGCAAGCGCCATACGCACGAGCCTGACGATCACGAACATGACATCTACGACACGCGCTTCTACACGCGCTTGCGCGGCTGGATCGGCTGGTGCATCGAGCGGCGCTTCGTCGTTCTCGCGATCACCGTGCTGCTGTTCGTGCTCGCGATGGGCGGCTTCTCGCTCGTGCCGCAGCAGTTCTTCCCGAGCTCGGACCGGCCGGAGTTGCTGGTCGATGTGCGGCTGCCCGAAGGCGCGTCGTTCGATGCAACGCTGCGCCAGGCGCAGCGCCTCGAGCAGGTTCTCAAAGGCCGGCCTGAAATCGATCACTCAGTCAGCTTCGTCGGCACCGGCGCGCCGCGCTTCTATCTGCCGCTCGATCAGCAATTGCAGCAGCCGAACTTCGCACAGTTCGTGATCACCGCGAAGTCGGTCAAGGATCGCGAGAAGCTCGCGCAGTGGCTCGAACCGGAGTTGCTCAACAACTTCCCGGCGATCCGCACGCGCCTGTCGCGCCTCGAGAACGGGCCGCCGGTCGGCTATCCGGTGCAGTTCCGCGTGAGCGGCGACGACATCGCGACCGTGCGCTCGATCGCCGAACGCGTCGCCGCGACGATGCGCGCCAATCGCGGCACGCGCAACGTGCAGTTCGACTGGGACGAACCCGCCGAGCGCTCGGTGCGCTTCGAGATCGACCAGAAACGCGCGCGCGAGCTCGGCGTGACGTCCGAAGACATCGCCAGCTTCCTCGCGATGACGATGTCCGGCTACACGGTCACGCAGTATCGGGAGCGCGACAAGCTGATCAGCGTCGATCTGCGCGCGCCGCGCGCCGAACGCGTCGACCCGTCGCGGCTGACCGCGCTCGCGATGCCGACGCCCAACGGCCCGGTGCCGCTCGGCACGCTCGGACATCTGCGCGACGACCTCGAATACGGTGTGATCTGGGAACGCGACCGTCAGCCGACCATCACCGTGCAGTCGGACGTGGCGGCCGGCGCGCAAGGCATCGACGTCACGCACGCGGTGGACCGCGCCCTCGCGCCGATCCGCGCGACGCTGCCGGTCGGCTACCGGATCGAGATCGGCGGCTCCGTCGAGGAAAGCGCCAAGGGTCAAACCTCGATCAACGCGCAGATTCCGATCATGGTGATCGCGGTGCTCACGCTGCTGATGATCCAGCTGCAAAGCGTCGCGCGCGTGCTGATGGTCGTGCTGACCGCGCCGCTCGGCCTGATCGGCGTCGTGCTCACCTTGCTGCTGTTCGGCCAGCCGTTCGGCTTCGTCGCGATGCTCGGCGTGATCGCGATGTTCGGCATCATCATGCGCAACTCGGTGATTCTGGTCGATCAGATCGAGCAGGACATTGCGTCGGGACACAAGCGTTTCGATGCGATCGTCGGCGCGACCGTGCGGCGGTTCCGGCCGATCACGCTGACCGCCGCGGCCGCCGTGCTCGCGCTGATCCCGCTGCTGCGCTCGAACTTCTTCGGGCCGATGGCCACCGCGCTGATGGGCGGCATCACGAGCGCGACGATCCTCACGCTGTTCTATCTGCCCGCGTTGTACGCCGCGTCGTTCCGCGTACGCGCCGACGAGCGCGAACCGCAGACGCCGTCCGGTGCCGGCGCCACGCACACGGGTAACTGAGCATGAGCACGAGCATGACTATTCCCACCCTCTCCCGCCACCGCCGCGCGCGCTTCGACGCGCTGGCCCGTACCACGCTTGCCACCAGCATCGCCAGCATCACCTGCATGCTCGGCGCCTGCTCGTTCGGACCGAACGGCGATGCGCCCGCGATGCCGCAGCCCGCGCACTACGGTGCCGAGCCGCTACCGACGCAAACCGTGACTGCGCAGGGCGTCTCGCAGCAGTTCGTGACCGGCGCGCAGCCGGTGCCCGAATGGTGGAAGCTGTACCGCTCGGATGCGCTGAACGCGCTCGTCGACGAAGGCCTGCGCAATAGTCCGACGCTCGACGCGACCGACCGCAGTCTCGCGGCCGCGCGCGAGCAATTGCGCGCGCAGGTCGGCAGCTCGCTGCTGCCGACCATCGACGCCGGCGGCCAGGCCACCCGCAATCGCGCGCTCGCGATCCCCGAGATCGGACCGAACACGTTTCTGTACAACGTGTTCGTCGGCCAGTTGCAGGCGCACTACACGTTCGATCTGTTCGGCGCCGCGCGGCTCGCGAACGCGGCGCTCGCCGCGCGCGTGAACGTGCAGGTCTACCAGCTCGAGGCGGCGCGGCGCGCGCTCGCCGCGAACATCGTGACCGCGACGATCACGAGCGCCGCGCTGCATGCTCAGGTCGATACGACCGAGCGGCTCGTGGTCCTCGCCAACGATCAGGCGCGCGATACCGAGCGGCGCTTCGCGCTCGGTGCGGTATCGCATGCCGATCTGCTGAACGCGCAGCAGAGCGCGGCGAGCGTGTCGGCGAGTCTGCCGGCGCTGAAGCAACAGTGGCTCACTACGCGTCACGCGCTCGCGGTGCTGCTTGGCCGCACACCCGATGCCGCGCCCGACGACATCGATCTCGCGCAGTTGCATGTGCCGGAGCAGGTGCCGGTGGTGGTGCCGTCGGAGCTGCTGCGCACGCGGCCTGACATCGAGGCCGCCGACGCCGCGCTGAAGGCCGCTGCGACCGATGTGGGCGTCGCCACCGCGCAGATGTTCCCGAGTCTGTCGCTGTCGGCATCGATGGGACAAGGCGGGTTTAGCTGGCCGGTCGCGATGTCCGGTGCGGGGGCCATCTGGAGCATCGGCGCGTCGCTGTCGCAACCGCTGTTTCACGGCGGCGCGCTGCTCGCGCAGCGCCGCGCGGCGCAGCACACGTATGAAGCGAGCGTGTCGCAGTACAAACAGACTGTGCTGGCCGCGTTTCAGAACGTCGCCGACACGCTCGCCTCACTCGAGCACGACGCGCAGTCGCTCGACGCCGCGAACGTTGCCGCGCGTTCGGCACAGGGTGTGTTCAACGAGACCTCGGCGCGCTATCGGCTCGGCGCGTTGCCCGTCGCCGCGACGCGTTCGAGCGAGCAGCAATGGCGCAACGCGCAGCTCGATGAGATCCGCTATATGAGCGCGCGGCTGACGGATACGGCCGCGCTGTTTCAGGCGATGGGGAATCCGCTGGTTGATCAGGCAGGCGCATCATCGGCTGCGGCGACTTCGGCTTCTGCGCCTGCATCGGTTGGGACGACGAACACGGTGACATCCAACTAAGTCTCGGATTCCGTACGGAACGCGGCGCACTTATCCCCAGTTCGTGTTGATGAACCTGTTGAAAACTGTCTGAACAACGGGCTAACGCATTGAACCTAATACGATTTGTTTGTACGGTGGCGAAACGAATCAGAAGCCAGCCACAGTACACGTGCTCTGCAGCGCCTCAACGGTGTTTATCGATCACTGAATCGTGCTATCAGATCGATGCATGCTTGAGGCGCGAAAGAGCTTGCCCACTCTTGCGAGCTTTTGAACTCGGGCTCAAGACGAGCAAGCGCCTCAGATAGCCACTGCGACCGTTGCGCTTCGAAAGGCAAATGATCGGTCTCTGATCGAATGACGACGAAGATTCTCCTTCGCTCTATCCCTGAGTGATAAGGGTCTCGTCGTGACAAATCAGCAAGGCGAGCAACACATTGCCTGGGAAGATATTTGCGAAATCGTCGCTACGCGGTCAGAACAATCGATTGGAAATTCGATCGTATTGCTCGTCCGGCTAGACGATGGCCGTACCATGACCGTGCCGGAAGGCGATTCAGCCTGGCATGATCTGACCATGAAGCTATCGGAGCATCTTGCCGGCGCGAAACGCTACGAGGAGTGGGCACTTCAGTCCGCTTTTTCCGACGATGTGCCTCGCGTCGAGGTGTTTCGCCGCTGACATGACGGTATGCGGCGAGAGTGGGCCAGTGCCCGTATCGCTTAAGAATCCGTGGCCCACCGCGCACCCGCCATCCGAGACATCAAGGCTTGTTCGACTCGAACAGATCCATAATCTGCTTCTTCTCGGTCGTCGACACGCTCGGCGGCGGCACCACCGGCGGCGTCATGCCCGCCGGGCCGACCCCGCCCACCGCATCGGTCGCGCCGGCCATCGGATTGCCCGAATCGAGACCGATGCTCGCGACGAAGCCTTGCCCCGGCAACTTGTCGGTAAAGAACAGCTCGCCGTTCATCACCGTCACACCGTCGGGTTGCTGCGGCTCGGCCTGGGGCACACCGCGCAGCGCGCGCTGCATGTACTCGACCCAGATCGGCAGCGCGAGCTGCGCGCCGAATTCGCGGCTGCCGAGACTCTTCGGCTGGTCGTAGCCCATCCACGCGACCGCCACCAGCGACTGCTGATAGCCGGCGAACCAGCCGTCCTTCGCGTCGTTGGTCGTACCGGTCTTGCCCTGCAGGTCCGAGCGCTTCAACACGTTGGTGCCCGCGCCCGTACCCGCGGTCGCGACCGAGTGCAACAGGCTGTTCATGATGTATGCGTTACGCGGCTCGAGCGTGCGCGGCGCGTCGTGCCCAGCGACGAGCGGCTGCGCGCGCGAGATCGCCACGCCACGCGCGTCAGTCACTTCGTTGATCAGATACGGATTGATCCGGTAGCCGCCGTTCGCGAACACCGAGTACGCGCCCGCCGACTGCAGCGGCGTGACGAGGCCCGCGCCCAGCGCCATCGGCAGGTACGGCGGGGTCTTGTCGGCGTCGAAGCCAAAGCGCTGCGTGACGAAGTCCTGCGCGTACCTGGTGCCGATGAACGACAGGATGCGGATCGACACGAGGTTCTTCGACTTCTGCAGCGCGAGGCGCATCGACATCGGACCATCAGGCTGGTCGTCGTCCTTCGGCTCCCACGCGTCGCCGCCCGGCGTGCTCGGCGGGAAGTACAGCGGCGCGTCGTTGATGATCGTCGCCGGTGCGAGCCCCTTGTCGAGCGCCGCCGAATAGATGAACGGCTTGAAGCTCGAACCCGGCTGCCGCCACGCTTGCGTTACATGGTTGAACTTGTTCTTGTTGAAGTCGAAACCGCCGATCAGCGCGCGGATCGCGCCGTCCTGCGGCGTCAGCGACACGAGCGCGCCCTCGACCTGCGGTAGCTGCGTGATCTGCCAGTTGCCCTTGTCGTCGGCGACGAGGCGCACGATCGAACCCGGCTTGATGCGCAGCGTCGCGTTCGCGCGCGGGCTCAGCGCCGCGGCGACGAAGCGCAGGCCGTCGCCCGACACCGTCACCTGCGTACCGTCGACCAGTTGCGCGGCCACCTGCTTCGGGCTCGCGTCCGTCACCACGCCGGCGATGATCTCGCCGTTGTCCGGGTGATCGGTCAGCGCGTCGTCGATCGTCTGGTCGCGGTCGTCGCCCGCCTCGGGCAACTGCACGAAGCCTTCCGGTCCGCGATAGCCGTGGCGCCGCTCGTAGTCCATCACGCCCTTGCGCACCGCGCGATACGCGGCGTCCTGATCGGCGGAATCGATCGTGGTGGTCACGTTCAGGCCGCGCGTATAGGTTTCGTCCTTGTACTGCGCGTACATCATCTGCCGCACCATTTCGGCGACGTACTCGGCGTGCACGCTGTACTCGTTGCCCGGATTCTTCGTGTGAATCTCTTCCTTCACGGCCTGGTCGTACTGCTGCTGCGTGATGTAGTTCAGCTCGAGCATGCGTCGCAGGATGTACTCCTGACGGATCTTCGCGCGCTTCGGATTGACGACCGGGTTATACGCGGACGGCGCCTTCGGCAGGCCCGCGAGCATCGCGGCCTGCGCCAGCGTGAGGTCCTTCAGGTCCTTGCCGAAGTACACGCGCGCGGCCGCGGCGAAGCCGTACGCGCGCTCGCCCAGATAGATCTGGTTCATGTACAGCTCGAGGATCTGGTCTTTCGTCAGCGCGCGCTCGATCTTGTACGCGAGCAGCATCTCGTAGATCTTGCGCGTGTACGTCTTCTCGCTGGAGAGGAAGAAGTTGCGCGCGACCTGCATCGTGATCGTGCTCGCGCCCTGCGACGCGCCGCCATGCGCAAGGTCGGCGAAACCGGCGCGCAGGATGCCGACGAAGTCGACGCCGCCGTGTTCGTAAAAGCGGTAGTCCTCGATCGCGAGCACCGCTTTTTTCATCTGGTCGGGGATGTCCTGGAAGCGCACGAGGCTGCGCCGCTCCTCGCCGAATTCGCCGATCAGCACGTGATCGGCGGTGTAGACGCGCAGCGGCACTTTCGGGCGATAGTCGGTCAGCGCGTCGAGCGACGGCAATTGCGGCCCCATCACGACGAGCGCATAGCCGACGATCAGCGCCCCGACCACGACGACGGTCGCGACCAGGCCGAAGAACCACAGCACGAGCGACGCGCCGATCGATCGACGGCCGCGCTCGGGCTCGCGCGAGGCGGCATTGCGTCCAGGGGTGCGTTGGCGGGAGTCCCGGTCTTCACCGGCCGGAGAGTTCGAGGAATGCGGTCGTTTGATGATTGGCATGACTGGAATAATGGGCCCGCAACTGCGCGCCTGTCTGCACGCGCTCGCGGCGCGCGCATGGGTCGTGTTCGACATCCTGGCCGGGACGTACGCCGCCCTGCGGACCTTGCCCCCGGCCGGCCGCACGGCACGCCTCGGACCATGTCCGGCGCAACGTAACAGCGCATTTTAAAGAAATCGGCAGCGGTCCAAGGCAGTTTTTTTGTAAGAATTCCCTTTGCCGGCCGCCTTTTCCTAGTAAGGGTCTGTAATTTCGCGCAGCGCGCGACGCGCAGCTTATGCGGGGTTATCAACATTTTCTGTTGAAAGGGCTGTGGACAAACCGGCCGCAAACACTACAACTCGTTGATGTCACGGGATTTTCGCACCGCGCTTGTTCCGTGGCGGCGCAACTCGTCATATGATGAACCCCGCGCGCGTCCCTCGATGCGCGCGACGGGGACCCCAACGGCGGGATCCAACGGCAGTTCCGATGACGGGTTCCGACACCGTATCCGAAGGCACGCGCCGATCCGCCCATGCTAACAAGACTGCGAGTCGATCATGTCCAAGCCCAGTGAGCGCATCGTCGTATTCGTCACGACCGCGCAGAAACGTGCGATCACCGCGACTGCCGAGGATCTGGGCATCAGCGTGAGTGAACTGATGCGGCGCGCGGTGCTGAGTTTCGGCGCGACCAGCGAACAGGTCAAGGCCGCGAGCATCGTCGACCGGCTGCGCGCGCCGCGCGCGCCCGATCCGCTGAACGCGGCGCTGCAGCGCGTCGCGCGCGGTACGCGCTATGCGCGCGCCGCGCTGCCGGTAGCGCTGCAAGCGGATGAGAAAGACGCGGCGGCTCCGGCGGCTGCCGGCGCGGCCGATGCCGTGGCTTCGCCCTCGATGCAGCAAGCCGTTCGCCCCGCTCCCGTGACCGACCCTGTGGATGCCCCCGCCCCGCTGCTTCCCGCGGGCGTCGCCGCCGCGCTCGCCGCCGAGCAGGACGAACAGGCCGCGGCCACCGCCGAAGCCGTCGCGCGTCTGACGGCAGCACGAGCCGCCGAAAACGCGGAAAACGCCGAAGCGGACGCAATCGACAACGCCGCGTCGAAACGGCTGCCCGGCACGTCGGCGCGTCTGCGCAACTCACTCAAGCGCCGTCCCAACGACCAGGACTCCGACGACGACGAACCGCACAGCGACCCGAGCGCCGAAGGCGGCCGTTTCGCGTGACGCAAAGCGTGACGGAAAATTACTGCGCACCGAGCCGCAATCACTGCATCCGAGCGAGCAGGCGAGCGTACGCAACGAGTCCCCGTTGCATATCGTTACATCAGTGACACCTGCGTGAAACGCCGCTCGGTAACGCCCGCCCACACCCGCAAACAGCGACTTTTCGCGCATCGTTCGAGCCTTCGGGAAGCCGCATCGATTAAGCCGTCTTTAAGACAGCCGGTGGTGTAATATCCGCCGTCAAGTCCATGATCCGCCGTCAAGTCCATGCCCATCGCGGCTTTCCATCATCGAGGCAATCCTCAACCGGCATTGCGCCTCAACCAAAACGGACCGCGCTATTGCAATTGGCAAGTGCGCCCCGAACTCCGGTCCGAACGTTGCGCAGCATGGCGCACGGCGGCGTAAAGTAGCAGTAGTTCAAGGCAGTCAGGCGCGCACGCATCGTCGGCGCCGCTCACATTCTCTGGAGGTTTTTCATGTCGCTTTTTGACAGCATTTCGCGCACGCTCAAAGGTCTTTTGAACGATGCGGCCGACTCGGTGCAGGATCCGTCGCGCGACTCGCGCCAGATCGTGCGCGAACTCGACGACAGCATCGGCAAGGCCGAAAACTCGCTGATCGAGATTCAGGCGCAGGTCGCCACCCAGCAAAGCAAGCGCGATGTTGCCGCGGACAAGGCGAAGAAGTATGAAGACGGTGCTCGCCGTGCGCTGCAGTCCGGCGACGAAGGGCTCGCGCGTGAAGCGCTCGGCGCGCAGGCCACGGCCGAAGCCGAACGCGATGCGCTGACCAAAGAACTGACTTCGTTGGAGCCGTCGGTCGCGCAACTGAAGAGCCAGATCGAGGACATGCGCACGCGCCGCAACGACCTGAACGCGCGCTCGAACATCCTGCAAGCCAAGCAGCAGATCGCGCAGGCGAAAGATACCGCGGCCACCGCACTCGGCGGCATCGGCGGCAAGAACCTGTCCGAGGATTTCCAGAAGCTCGAAGATAAAGTCGCGCTGTCGAACGCGCGTTCCGACGCACGTCTGAACTCCGCCGACGAAAAAAGCGGCAAGGCGCTCGACGACAAGCTCGCGGATCTGAACCGCGGCCCGTCCGTCGACGATCGGCTCGAAGCGCTGAAGAAGCAGCTCAATACGCCGGCGCAGTAAATGCTGGATGCGTGTACTTCCTCGCAGCAAGTACACGCAGCAATGACAGCAGTAGCAGTACATGCCGGCGCGCTCGCTTCTGAACGCACCGGCATACCGGCCGCCACAGGCAGCCACCGCAATCGACTGATGGAGACGGGCGCGCCCCGCCCGGTCCGCAAATGAAAAAACTTTTCGCAACCGCCTTCGCTTCGCTGCTGCTCGTGTCGGCCGCGGCGTTCGCGGTGCCGACCGCCCAGCAAATCGAATCGGCGATGTCGCAGGGCAACTGGCAGCAGGCCGACGCCGGCCTCACCGAAGTGTTGCAAGCGCATCCGAACAACGCACACGCGCACTATCTGTACGCCCAGGTGCTCGATCGCGAAGGCCGTTCCGCCGACGCGCTCGCGCAGCTCCAACAGGCAAAGACGCTCGATCCGCAGGTCCGCTTCACCGACCCGAGCCGCTTCGCGCAAACCGAAGCGCGCCTGCGCCGCGACGCGGAACGCGCGGGCGGCAACGTCACCCGTCACGCCGCGAATCCGTTCGCGCAGCAGAATGCGCCTGCTGTGCAGCAACAGTCGGCGATGATGTCGCAAGCGCAACAACGGCATGGTCCGGGGGTGGGTATGTGGATCGGTATCATTGTTCTGATCGCGGTGATCGCGCTCGTGCTGCGCTGGACCTTGCGCCGCGCGCGCAGCCAGGAGGACACGCGCGCCGACGAGGACCGCCGCGCGCAATTGAAGCGCGCCACCGACATGCTCAACACGGTGCGGTCGATCAAGCTCGACGTGAAGCTGTCCGCCGCGCCGGGTCACGAGTTGCTCGAGAAAGACGTCGAAGCGACCGAAGAACAGTTGCGCGGCGCCGTCGAAACGCTGTCGAACGGCAAGAATCCGCTGCCGCCCTATGCACTCGACGAGTTCGAGCAGCGCATCGCGAGCCTGCGCGCTCGCGCCGACGGCCGGCCCGATCCGACCGCCGCGTCCGTGGGCAGCGCTCAGCAATCGACGTACGCGCAGGAAGCCGAGCGCTTCGGCAACCCGCAACCGCCTTATCCGCAACAGGGTCCCTATCAGCAGCAGCCGCAGGTCATCGTGCAGCAAGGCGGTGGCATGGGTGGCGGCATGGGCGGTCTGCTGACGGGCGTGCTGCTTGGCGAGGCGCTCAGTCACGGGCGTGACCGCGTAGTCGAGCGCGACGTGGTCGTCGACCCCGACGAACTGCGCCAGCGCGGCAACGACGGCGGAAACGGCGGCGGCGTCGACTTCGGTCAGGGTTCGAACGACTGGAACGATGACGGCAGCGGCGGCATCGACATGGGCAGCAACGACGATTCCGGCGGTTGGACCGATACCTGATCGAACCCGATCGATCCGCGTCGAATGAAAAGACAGGCTCCTTCGCGGAGCCTGTTTTTTGCCTGCCGGTTTTGTGTGCCGCCTTCGTTCAGGTCAGGCCCGCGCCGACTCCGCCTGGCTACCCTCGTGCTGCGCGAGCACGACCGCCCCCGCAAACAGCCGCACGATGAAACGTTCCGCGTAATCGATCAATGCGTCGCGGCGCGCGGCGTTCGCATCGATGTATTCAGCGGATAGATGAAACAGTTGCAGCACGATCTGCGTGCAGACCTCGTCGACGGTCTCGCGCGCGAGTCGCGGCATCAATTCGAGCTGCACGACGTCGTCCGCCATCTCCGCCGACACCTCGTGCAGGTTCGCGCGCACCGCTTCGCGCAAAGCCGGCGACGTGCCGTGGTATTCGGCCAGCGCGCTCAGGAACGCCTCGCGGTTCGCGAGCGCGAACGCAAAAAACGCGACGCACGCGCGCCGCGGCACGCTGTGCGGTTCGTCGTGCGCGGCGAGCCAGCGCTCGCGCCGCAGCATCGGCCGAAGCCGTCGGCTCACCGAGGCGACGGCTTCGTGCGCAAGCTCGTCGAGCGCGCTGAAATGGCGGTAGAACGTGTTCGGATTGAGCCCCGCCTCGCGTGCGAGCTCGCGCAAGCCGAGGCTCGCGAAACTGCGGCCGCCGGCGGTCAACCGCAGCGCGGCCTCGATCAGCTTGCGCTTGCCGGGCGGCAACTCCGGGCCGGCGACGGACGCTGCGTCGGGGACGGTCGTCATCGTGCGTTCAATCGTCGCGCGGTATGCGCGTTTAATAGCTGCACTCTAAACGATCTTGACGCGATGTGTACAGTTGTCTACCCTGCGCGTTAAGCCGTGTGTAGACAGCTGTAGACGCGCGATTTCGCCCCTGCCCGTCGCGCCGCGCGAGTCCAGCGCGCCATAGCCGCTATCGTTTCACCCGCCGCTTTCGCCCCGTGCCGGAGACCGCCGTGACGCCTGCCCCTTCCGCTTCATCCACCGCGCTGAGCATTGCGATCGTCGGCAGTGGCTTTGCCGGCATCGGCATGGCCATCCGTCTGCAGCAAATGGGCATCACGTCGTTTGCGGTCTATGAGGCCGCGAGCGGCATCGGCGGCACGTGGCGTGACAATACCTACCCCGGTGCGGCCTGCGATGTCCCCTCGCATCTCTATTCGTTTTCGTTCGAGGCGAATCCGGCGTGGTCGCGCTCGTTCAGCAGCCAGGCCGAAATTCTCGCGTATCTGCAGCACTGCGCGCGCAAGTACGGCGTCGATCGCTACGTGCGTTGCAATGCGAAAGTGAGCGCCGCGCGCTTCGACGAAGCGCGGCAGATCTGGCTCGTCGAGCTCGATACGAACGGCGCGCGCGAAATCGTCGAGGCCGACGTGCTGATCGCCGCGAACGGTCCGCTGTCGCGTCCCGCGCTGCCGCGCATCGCCGGCATCGAACGTTTCGAGGGCAAGCTGTTCCATTCGGCGCGCTGGGATCACGCCTATCCGCTCGACGGCAAACGCGTCGCGGTAATCGGCACCGGCGCGAGCGCGATCCAGTTCGTGCCGAAAATCCAGCCGCGCGTCGCGCATCTGGCTCTGTTCCAGCGCACCGCGCCGTGGGTGATGCCGAAGCGCGACAAGCCGATCGGCCTGCGCGCGCAATGGCTGTTCCGTACGCTGCCGTTCACGCAGCGCTTCGTTCGCAGCGCGATCTATTGGCAGCTCGAGTCGCGTGGGATCGCGTTCGTCGTCAATCCGAAGCTGATGAAGATGCCGATGAAGTTCGGTCTCAGCTATCTGCAGCGACGCGTCAAGGACCCGGCGCTGCGCGCGAAGCTCACGCCGAACTACCGGCTCGGCTGCAAGCGCGTGCTGCTGTCGAGCGACTATTACCCGGCCGTCTGTCAGCCGAACGTCGACGTCGTGACGAGCGGTATCCGCGAGATCGTCGCGGATGGCATCGTGACCGACGACGGCGTGCACCACCACGCGGACGCGATCATCTGCGGCACCGGCTTCCAGGTCAACGACGTGCCCGCGCCGTTCGAAGTGACCGGCCTCGACGGCACCGACCTCAGCACGCTATGGCTGCGCGATGGCCCCGAGGCCTATCTCGGCACGAGCATCGCGAACTTCCCGAACTTCTTCATGATCGTCGGCCCGAACACTGGGCTCGGCCATAACTCGATGATCTACATGATCGAGTCGCAACTGCGATATATCGGCGATTGCCTGCGCGTGCTGCGCAAACAGAATGCGCGCACGATGACCTTGCGCGCCGACGTGCAGCGCGATTTCAACGCGCGTTTGCAACAGGAGATGCGGCACGCGGTGTGGACGAGCGGCTGCCACAGCTGGTATCAAACGCACAGCGGCAAAGTCACCGCGATCTGGCCCGGCTTCACGTTCAGCTTTCGCAAGCGTACGCGCCGCGTGCGGCCGCAGGATTACCGCTTCGCGCGTTGAGTCCGCACAATGGCAATCCGGCGCCGCGGGCATGGGCCGGCGCATTCGTTACCCGCCACCGCTCAGCAACTGCAACAGCTCCCACAGGAACTTCGCGATGATCACGATCAGTTCCCACAGCCGATAGAGCGGCTGCCAGTCCAGCACGCGCAGAAGGGACTCGATCATCGCTATCGTCAGAAGAAGTGAGGGCCGCGATTTCCAGTTCGATCACGCGTGGCGCGCGATGCCCGCGCGTCGCGCAAGCTCAAACCGCCATCACGGCCCGCCTGCGCTCCGCGCGCTGCATGAAGAAGTTCGCCGCGACGACGCCGACCGTGACGACCGCGATGAACAGCGTCGCGAGCGCATTCATCTCCGGATTCAGACCAAGTCGCACGCGCGAGAACACGACGAGCGGCAAGGTCGTCGAGCCGGGACCCGACAGGAACGCGGACAGCACGAGGTCGTCGATCGACAGCGTGAACGACAGCAGCCAGCCCGACACCAGCGCCTGTGAAATCAGCGGCAGCGTGACGAAGAAGAACACGCGCAGCGGTGTCGCGCCGAGGTCGAGCGCGGCTTCCTCGAGCGACGGATGCAGTTCGCGCACGCGCGATTGCACGATGATCGCGACGTACGAAATACACAGCATCACGTGACCGATCCAGATCGTGAAGATGCCGCGTTCGGCCGGCCAGCCGATCCAGCGCGCCATTTCGATGAACAGCAGCAACAGCGAGATGCCCTGAATCACTTCGGGGATCACCAGCGGCGCGTTGATCATGCCGGTGTACAGCGTGAAGCCGCGAAAGCGCCCCATGCGCGCGAGCACGAAGCCGGCCCACGTGCCGATGATCACCGACGCGAATGCCGTGAGCAGGCCGATACGCAGCGACAGCCACGCCGACGTGATCAGCTCGCCGTCCTGCAACAGCGCCGCGTACCAGCGCGTCGAGAAGCGCGTCCACACCGTCACCAGTTGCGATTCGTTGAACGAATACACGACGAGGCTGACGATCGGGATATACAGAAACAGAAAGCCGATGCCCAGAGCGATCAGCTGCAGCATGCGATTCGGCTTCATTGGCGGCCCTCCTCCAATGCCTTCGCCTGGGCATGCTGGAACAGCGCCATCGGCACCAGCAGCAGCAACACCATCGCGCATGTGACGGCGGACGCCATCGGCCAGTCGGCGTTGTCGAAGAACTCATTCCACATCACGCGGCCGATCATCAGCGTGTTCGCGCCGCCGAGCAGCTCGGGAATCACGTACTCGCCGACCGCCGGAATGAACACCAGCAGACAGCCGGCGATGATGCCGTTCTTCGACAGCGGCAGCGTGATCTGCCAGAACGCCTTCCACGGCTTCGCGCCGAGGTCGTAGGCGGCTTCCAGCAAGGTCAGGTCCATTTTCACGAGATGCGCGTACAGCGGCATCACGAGAAACGGCAGGTACGAATAGACCATGCCGATATAGACCGCCGTGTTCGTGTGATACAGCTCGATCGGCGAATGGATCAGGCCGACCGACATCAGGAAGTTATTCAGCAGCCCGTTGTTCTTCAGAATGCCGATCCATGCGTACACGCGGATCAGGAACGAGGTCCAGAATGGCAGCATCACGGCCATCATCAGCAGATTGCGGGTGGCCGGATTGGAGCGCGCGATGTAGTACGCCATCGGATAGCCGATCAGCAGACACAGCACGGTCGAAATCGCCGCGACCACGACCGAATTCACATAGGTCGCGAAGTACAGGCTGTCGGTCAACAGAAACGCGTAGTGCGACAGATCCAGCGTGATGTGCAGCGCGCCTTCCGCGAAGGTGACGAGCTGCGTGTACGGCGGAATGCCGAGCTGCGAATCGGCGAAGCTGATCTTCACGACCAGCAGGAACGGCACGAGGAAGAACAGCAGCAGCCAGATGAACGGCCCCGCCACCACAGCGGTGCGTCCCCTGAACTTCAGACGCCGCACGGGCCACGCGAAAAACGACGAAAGCGCCTCTTTCATGACGTCAGCACCACGCCGGCCGATGCGCTCCAGCGCACGTAGACTTCGTCGCCCCAGGATGGCGGATCGATTTCGGTGAGCGCCAGGCTCGTCACGTTCGCGATCACGGTCTTGCCGCCGTCGAGCTTCACGTGATACAGCGAATAGCCGCCCATGTACGCGATATTCGTGACGACGCCCCTGCCCCAGTTGTAGGCGCCCTCCGGCGGCTTACGCGTGAGGGCGATGCGTTCGGGGCGCACCGAGATCGTCACCGGCATGCCTAGCGGACCGGTGATGCCGTGATTGACGTGCAAATGGCACGTCAGATCCGGCGTTTCGATGAACACGTGATCGGGCTCGTCCTCGACCGTATGGCCTTCGAACAGATTGGTCGAGCCGATGAACTCCGCCGAGAAACGGCTGTTCGGGTACTCGTAGACTTCATGCGGCGTGCCGAGCTGCACGATCTGGCCTTCGCTCATCACGGCGAGGCGGTTGGCCATCGTCATCGCTTCCTCCTGATCGTGCGTGACCATCATGCAGGTGACGCCGACCTGGTCGAGAATGTTGACGAGCTCGATCTGCGTGCGCTGGCGGATCTGCTTGTCGAGCGCCGACATCGGCTCGTCGAGCAGCAGCAGCTTCGGCCGCTTGACGAGCGAGCGCGCGAGCGCAACGCGCTGCTGCTGCCCGCCCGACAGCTGATGCGGCTTGCGCTTCGCGAAGCGGCCCATCTGCACGAGTTCGAGCGCGTTGTGCAGGCGGTCTTTCAGCTCGGCCTTCGGCACGCCTTCCTGCTTCAGACCGAACGCCACGTTCGCCTCGACCGTCATGTGCGGAAAGAGCGCGTACGACTGGAACATCATGTTGACCGGCCGGCGATACGGCGGCAGTTGCGCGAGGTCTTCGCCATCGATCAGGATCTTGCCCGACGTCACGGTTTCGAGCCCGGCCATCATGCGCAGCAACGTCGACTTGCCGCAGCCCGAGCTGCCGAGCAGCGCGAACAGCTCGCCCTTCTTCACCGTCAGATTGACCCCTTTGACCGCGACGGTCTCGCCGAACTTCTTCACGACATCGACGATCTGGATGAACTGCTCCGCTGCGTCGCCCGTCACGGCGTTCGAGCCCGTCGACGGCACGGCCGTCGCGGCCAGCGCGCCCGGCTGGTCAATACTCATCATAATGCTGCTTCACTCCGGCGTTTGACGAACAAAGCCCCCGGTGAACACCGAGGGCTTCATAGGCTGCTTATCTGTTTGTTGTCGCGCTTAGCGGCCGGACTTGAACTCGGTCCACAGCCGCGTTTGCAGCCGCTGGATTTCCTGCGGCAGCGGTTTCAACAGGAACAGCGTCTTGATGGTTTCCGGCGACGGGTACACGGCCGGATCGTTCGCGACGTCCTTGTCCACGTACTTGCGCGCTGCCATATTGACGCTCGGGTAGTACACGGCGTTGGTGATCGCGGCGTTCACCTGCGGCGTCTCGATGTAGTTGATCCACTCGAGCGCGGCTTCCTTGTGCTTCGCATCCTTCGGAATCGCCATCACGTCGAACCACACCGGCGCGCCGCCCTTCGGCACGAAGTACTCGATCTTGTACGGCTTCTTCGCCTCGATCGCGCGATGCTTGGCGATCACGACGTCGCCCGACCAGCCGTACGCGAAGCAGATGTCGCCGCCGACGAGGTCGTTGATGTAGCCCGACGAGTTGAACTGCGTGATGTACGGGCGGATCTTTTTCAGCATCGCGAGCGCGGCGCGGTAGTCGGCCGGGTTCGTGCTCATCGGGTCTTTGCCTATGTAGTGCAGCGCGGCTGCGAACATCTGGTCCGGCGCGTCGAGCACCGACACGCCGCAGGCCTTCAGCTTCGAGATGTATTCCGGCTTGAACAGGATGTCCCAGCTATCGAGCGGCGCGTCCTTGCCGAGGATCTGCTGGACCTTCGTCACGTTGTAGCCGAGGCCGGTCGTGCCGTACGCCCAGGGCACCACGTACTTGTTGCCCGGATCGGCGCCGGCGACGAGCGCCATCAGCGACGGGTCGAGGTACTTCAGGTTCGGCAGCTTCGATTTGTCGAGCGGCTCGAAGATGCCCGCGGCGATCTGCTTGCCCGCGTAGTTGCTGGTCGGCACGACGATGTCGTAGCCCGAATTGCCGGCGAGCAGCTTCGCCTGCAGCGTGTCGTCGCTGTCGTAGTTGTCGTACTTGACCTGGATGCCGGTCTGTTTGGTGAAGTTCGGTATCGTGTCCTTCGCGATGTAGTCGGACCAGTTATACACGTTGAGCTGCGTATCCTTCGCAGCGGCCGTCAACCACGGCGCCGCGCACAAGATCAGCGCCGCCATATGCCCCACTATCCGCTTGTTCATCCCGTTCTCCGATCCTCTCGTCACTCAAGCCGCGCCGTCGCCCGCACGGTCCCCTGAAAACCCCGAAAACTACCACCAATTATTGCCCACACAAAAAAAAACCCGGAGCTGTCGCGCAAACGGTACAGGCTCTGGCCGCACCCTTGCAAAATGGGCGAAATTTTAACGGGTTATCGGCCCGTGTCTACCGAAAAATACGCGGACGTCGGCCGCGCTTTATCCGCGCTGGGCACAGGCTGCGAGGGTTTCATCGCGTCGCTGTTATCTGGTTGTCAGCTCGGCGTTGGCTCGCACCTGGGCGGTGCGCCGCTCTGGCGCGCGCGAGTGCCGGACGGTGCTTGCCGGTGCAGAGCCGCGTCGGCGTCCGGCGCGCCTTTCATGCGCCGCGGCGCCGCCACGACGGCTCGAATGCTCCTATCATGATCTTTTGATGCGTATTGCGCGACGTCGTCGCGCGATGGCCGGCCCGCCGCTGCGCGCGTGCGATGGGCATGTGACTTGCAACAGGATGCGTTTCCCACAAGCTCTGGCACGATCAACACCAATCCTTTCGCGATGCGTCCAGACCGGCGCCGGCGCCTGCCGGGCGAGCCGATGCGTCCCGCGCACTGGTTCTCGTTCCTCGGCGCCGGCGCGCTGATCGCGGGCGCGACCTGGCAGCGACGCGCAGATCAAGGCCGCGCTGCACGTCGTCAATCTCGATACTTTCGGCTCGCTTGCGTTCGCGTTCGTGATCAACGCGGCGCTGCTGATCGTCGCGGCGGCCGTGTTCTATGCCAGCGGTCATCGCGACGTGACCGATCTGGCCGATGCGCATCGGCTGATCGCGCCGCTCGTCGGCAGCCGCTGGGCCGGCATCCTGTTCGCGACGGCGCTGCTCGCGTGTGGACTCAGCGCGACCGTCACCGGCACGCTGGCCGGTCAGCCGGTGATGGAGGGCTTCCTGCGGCTGCGGTTACCGCGCTGGAAACGCGCGCTGCTCACGCGTGCGCTCGCGATCGGGCCGGCCCTGCTCGCGGTAGGCGTGTTCGGTCAGCATGGCTCGAATCAGTTGCTGGTCGCGAGCCAGGTCGTGCTGAGCTTGCAATTGCCGCTCGCGGTCGTGCCGCTGATCCGCTGCGCGTCCGATGCGGCGCTGATGCGCGGCTGGCGCGTGCACGGCGTGCCGCTCGTGCTGTCATGGCTGTCGGCGGCGTTCATCATTGCGCTCAATGGCGCGCTGATGTGGCAACTGGCGACTTCGGCGTGATCGCAGACGCAAAGGTCAGCGCAATTGACATGAAGTTCGCACGACGCTGAGCGACGCATGCAAGGCGCGCGGCGCGCATCGGTTAACATAGCGGGACTTCGCCTCCCCGCCTCAAGGTTTCCGATGACTTCGAATCTCCACGATCTTCCCGACAGCCCGTGCATCGGCGTCTGCTCCACGCTCTTCGACGAGGTCTGTAAAGGCTGCGGCCGCACCGCCACCGAAGTGTCGAACTGGGTGTTTCTGAGCGACGAGGAAAAGCGCGCGATCTGGACTCGGATCGAACGGGAAGGCACGGCGATGCGGTTTCAGAACGACAAGGTGTGAGGGTGTTCGTTGCGCGCATCGCACGTTGACGCGACCATAAAAAAAGCCCGCTTCGACGAAGCGGGCTTTTTGCTGTGACGCGATTCGATCAGCGTGAACCGAAGCGCTTATTGCACGCCCTGACTCGTCAGGAAGTCCTCGTAGTTACCGCCAAAGTCGTTCAGCGTGCCATTGGTCTTCACTTCGATGATCCGGTTCGCGAGGCCGCTCACGAACTCGCGGTCGTGGGAGACGAAAATCAGCGTGCCGTCGAACTTGTCGAGCGCGATCTGCAGCGACTCGATCGACTCCATATCCATGTGGTTGGTCGGCTCGTCCATCAGCAGCACGTTGTGGCGGCCCAGCATCAGCTTGCCCCAGATCATGCGGCCCTTCTCGCCGCCGGACAGCACCTTGACCGACTTGCGGATGTCGTCCGCATTGAACAGCAGCCGGCCGAGCGTGCCGCGCACCATCTGCTCGTCGTCGCCTTCCTTGCGGTACTGGTCGATCCAGTCCATCAGCGTGACGTCGCCGGGAAACTCTTCGTACGTGTCTTGCGGCATGTAGCCGACGTTGGCGTTTTCCGCCCACTTCACCGTGCCGTGGTCGAGTTGCAGATTGCCGAGCAGCGAGCGCAGCAGCGTGGTCTTGCCCGCGCCGTTCTCGCCGATGATCGCGATGCGCTCGCCCGGCTGCACGCTGATGCTGAAGTTATTGAAGATCGAGCGCTCGTATTTCTTGGAGATGCTGTCGGCGACCACCGCGATGTTGTGCAGCTTCTTCTCGAACTCGAAGCGGATGAACGGGTTCTGCCGCGACGACGGCTTGAATTCCTCGATCTTGATCTTGTCGATCATCTTCAGACGGCTGGTGGCCTGGCGCGCCTTCGACTTGTTCGCCGAGAAGCGGCGCACGAAGTCCTGCAGATCGGCCACGCGCTCCTTCGCCTTCGCGTTGGCGGCCTGCTGACGCTCGCGCGCCTGCGTGCTGGCTAGCATGTAGTCGTCGTAGTTGCCCGGATAGACCTTCAGCGTGCCGTAGTCCATGTCGGCCATGTGCGTGCAGACCTGGTTCAGGAAGTGCCGGTCGTGCGAGATGATGATCATCGTCGAGTTGTACTGGTTGAGAACATCTTCCAGCCAACGGATCGAGTTGATGTCGAGGTTGTTGGTCGGCTCATCCAGCAGCAGCACGTCCGGCTTCGAGAACAGCGCCTGCGCGAGCAGCACGCGCAGCTTCCAGCCGGGCGCCACGTTGCTCATCGGGCCGTTGTGGTCTTCGATCGCGATGCCGATGCCGAGCAGCAGCTCGCCCGCGCGCGCTTCGGCCGTGTAGCCGTCGTACTCGGCGAACTTCGCTTCGAGTTCGGCCGCGTGCATATAGTCGTCGTCGGTCGCGTCGGGGTTTGCGTAGATCGCGTCGCGCTCGGTCATCGCGGCCCACATTTCTGCGTGGCCCATCATCACGACGTCGAGCACGCGCACGTCTTCGTACGCGAACTGGTCCTGGCGCAGCTTGCCCAGACGCACGTTCGGCTCGAGCATCACGTTGCCCGAGCTGGGCTCGAGATCCGAGCCGAGAATCTTCATGAAGGTGGATTTACCGCAGCCGTTCGCACCGATCAGGCCATAGCGATTCCCTCCCCCAAATTTGACCGAAATGTTCTCGAAGAGGGGCTTCGGCCCGAATTGCATGGTGATATTGGCAGTAGACAGCACAGCGCGTCCCTTTGAATGTGATATCGGCGAAAAACCTAATATTTTAGCAGGTTTGGAGATTTCAACCGCGACAGTTGTTCCGGCGCGGCCCGCGTCACCCGCTCGAGCCACCGCGCGGCGTCTGCAGAATGTCGATGAAGGCCGAAAAATCCGCGTCGGCGAGCCCCATCGCGGCACCCAGTCGCAGCAATTGCTGGACCGTCGACGCGACCGGCATCGGCGTGCCGGTCTGGTAGGTGCTCCCCCGCCGCGCCGTCCGCCCCCCGCCCGCCTCGCCGAAATCCGCCACCCGCCGCGCCAGCGCGCGCGTCGCGGCCGGCGCAATGCTCGAATGATCGACGATCCAGCGCATGCGGCGCGGCGCAGCAGGTGCCGGATCATCGGCGCGCCCATCAGGCCGGGGCCGCAAAAACCAGTTTCCACGTTCGAACCTCGTCGGCTATCAGATTGAATCGCTTATGTTGCGTACAGATGATAGCGACCGCGCCAGGCGCTGAAGTCGCGCGATACCGGGCATGCGATGTGCAGTATCGATGGTTCGAGCGGCGGCGTCTGATCCGCCGCGCAGGCGATTGCGCTGGCGAGGGCGCATCTGTCCGTCGGACTGCGCGAACCGTTGCCTATACTTTTTCCATGCACGTTTCCGAGCAGCGTTTTACTGACCAGCGGCGCACACCAAGGAGGAACTCATGTCAGAACACGTTTACAAGAAGATCGAACTGACCGGTTCGTCGAAGAAATCGATCGACGACGCCATCACCACCGCGATTGCCAAAGCGTCGGAAACGCTGCGCAATCTGCACTGGTTCGAGGTCACGGAAACGCGCGGCCAGATCGAGAACGGCAAGGTCGCGTACTGGCAGGTAACGTTGAAGGTCGGCCTGCGCATCGAGGAGTGAGCGGCGACCGCACGACACGCTTGCCCGTTGCCACGCGCAAGCCGCAAACGGAAAAGCTGCGTCCAGGCGGGGCTGGACGCAGCTTTTTTTCAACAACGGACCGCCCGATTTACTTCGGCAGCGACCCGTCGACACCCTCCACGTACCAGTTCAGGCGCTGCAGTTCCGGATCGGTCAGCGTCTTGCCTGCAGGCACCTTCACCGTGCCCGACTGATCCTTGATCGGGCCCGTGAACACGTCGCGCTTGCCGCTCGCGAGTTCGTCGCGCTTCGCGGCAACCTGCTTCTGCCCATCGGCCGGAATCGCCGACGTGTTCAGGTCCTCGAGGTTGACGGCCTTCTGCGGAATGCCCCACCACACCGGAGCGTTCGTCCACTTGCCGTCGAGCACCTGCTGGATCACCGCGCTGTAGTACACGCCCCAGTGCGCGACCACCGAGCCGAGATGCGCATCAGGACCGAACTTCTTCATGTCCGAATCCCAGCCGAACGCGTGCACGTGCTTCTCCGACGCGGTCGCGAGCGTCGCGCTCGAATCGGTGTTCTGCAGCAGCACGTCGGCGCCCTGGCCGATCAGCGTTTCGGCGGCCTGCTTTTCCTTGCCCGGATCGAACCAGCTGTTGATCCAGATCACCTTCGTATGCACCTTCGGATTCACCGAGCGCGCGCCCGAGCGTGAACGCGTTGATGTTGCGCACCACTTCCGGAATCGGCACCGACGCGACGAAGCCGAGCGCGTTGCTCTTCGTCACGTAGCCCGCGGCGACGCCGGCCAGATACGCGCCCTGATACATGCGCACGTCGTAGGTGCCGAAGTTCGGCGCCTTCTTGTAGCCGGTCGCGTGCAGGAAGATGGTGTCCGGGAAGTCCTTCGCGACCTTCAGCTCGAAGTCCTGGTAGCCAAAGCTCGTGCCGAAGATGATCTTGTTGCCCTTGTTCGCGAGATCGCGGAACACGCGCTCGGAGTCGGCCGATTCGGGCACGTTCTCGACGCGCGTGATCTTGATCCTGTTGCCGAACTTCGCTTCGGCTTCCCGCGAGCCCTGATCGTGCGCGAAGGTCCAGCCAGCATCGCCCGGATTGCCGAGATAGACGAACGCGACGCCCGGAACGTCGGCGGCCTGCGCGGTTTGCGCGAGCGGCGCCGCAAGCGCCAGCGACGCCGCACCCCAAGCGAAAGCGGTCAGCAGATTTCTTCTCTTCATGTTTTCTCCCCTGTCGTAATGAGCGAATAGTTTGAGCGGATCGATAAAGAACCTGTGTCGCCGTCAGCCCGCCGAGAAAAACGGCTTGCCGAGCGACGCGGGTGCATTCAGGCGAATCGTGTTCGGATTGCGCGAGATCAGCGCGAGCACGACGATCGTCGCGACGTACGGCAGCATCGCGAGGAACTGCGTCGGCACCGGCACACCGATCGCCTGCGCATAGAACTGCAGCCCCGTCACCGCGCCGAACAGCAGCGAGCCGATCAGCAGTCGCCCAGGGCGCCACGTCGCGAACACCACGAGCGCGAGCGCGATCCAGCCGCGGCCCGAGGTCAGGTTCTCCTGCCACAGGTGCAGATTGACGATCGAATAGTAGCCGCCCGCGAGCCCCGCCATGCCGCCGCCGAACGCGACCGCCCCATAGCGCACGCCGACCACCGGAAAGCCGACCGAATGCGCGACCTGCGGCGATTCGCCGACCGAGCGCAGCACGAGTCCCGCGCGCGTGCGATAGAGGAACCAGCCGATCGCGGCGAACATCAGGAACGCGAGGTAATCGAGCGGCGTAAGGGTAAACAGCGCGGGGCCGAGCACCGGGATGTTCGACAGGCCGGGGATCGTCCACGTATCGATCGTCGCGCGCACCGCCGCCGACGTGTACGGCTTGCCGACGTACGCGGACAGCCCGATGCCGAAGATCGTCAGCGACAGGCCGGTCGCGACCTGGTTGGCGAGCATCGTCAGCGTGAGGAACGCGAACAGCAGCGACATCGCGAGACCGGCGCCGATCGCGGCGAGCACGCCGAGCCACGGGCTGCCGGTGATCGACGTGACCGCGTAGCCGCTGACGGCGCCCATCAGCATCATCCCTTCCACGCCAAGATTGAGTACGCCCGATTTTTCGGCGACGAGTTCGCCGGCGCCCGCGAACATCAGCGGGATCGACGCGGTGATCGCGCTCGACGTGAGCGCGCTGGCTTGCTGGATATCCATATCGAGTCTGAAAGCGGATTAGCGAGCTGATTGGCAAACTTAACGAGCCACTGCTGCGGCCGAGCGGCGCCGCACGCGGTAGTTCACGAACAGGTCGGCGCCGAGCAGGCAGAACAGCAGCAGCCCCTGGAATACGCCCGAGAGCGCCTGCGGCAATTGCATCGAGGTCTGCACCGCTTCGCCGCCGAGATACAGCAACGCCATCAGCAGACTGGCGAGCACGATGCCGAGCGGATGCAGCCTGCCGACGAACACGACGATGATCGCGGTGAAGCCGTAGCCCGGCGACCACGTCGCCTGCAACTGGCCGATCGGACCGGCGATTTCGCCCATACCGGCGAGGCCCGCGAGGCCGCCGCTAATCAGCAGCGACGTCCAGATCGTCCTCTTGTCGGAGAAACCGGCATAACGCGCGGCGAGCGGCGCAAGTCCGCCGACGTTCATCCGGTAGCCCGCGAAGCTCTTGCGCATGAACAGCCAGACGAGCGGAATCGCGATCAGCGTGAGGAACACGGACGCGTTCAGGCGCGTGCCACGCAGAAATTTCCAGTGCCAGTCGCCATACAGCGTCGGAAACAGCGCGTCGCCGCTGAACATCTCCGACAGCGGGAAGTTCATGCCCTGCGGATCGCGCCACGGGCCGCTCACGAGATAGATCAGCAGTTGCGTCGCGACGTACGTGAGCATCAGGCTCACGAGAATCTCGTTGGTATTGAAGCGGCTCTTCAGAAACGCCGGAATCGCGGCCCACGCCATGCCGCCGAGGATGCCGGCCGCCATCATGGTCGGCAGGATCCACCAGCCGCTCGCCTGATCGAAATAGATCGCGACGCCGCTCGCCGCGATGCCGCCGAGCAGCATCTGCCCTTCGGCGCCGATGTTCCACACGTTCGCGCGATAGCCGATCGCGAGACCGAGGCCGATCAGGCACAGCGGCGACGCCTTCAGCAGCAGCTCCGACCAGCCGTTGATGCTCGACAGCGGCTCGATGAAAAACCCGTGCATCGCCTGCAACGGGTCGCGGCCGACGAGGCCGAAGATCAGGAAGCCGATCGCGAGCGTCAGCAACGCGGCGATCAGCGGCACGGCGAGCTGCATCGTGCGCGACGGCGACGTGCGGGCTTCGAGTCGATAGGGAAGCATCATGGGTAGCGTGTATTTGTTCGGGTTCTGTTCTTCAGGGTCCGCATTCGCGTGCGTGGTTAGCGTGTTGGCGTGGCCGGCGGGCAACGCCTCGCCTCATGCATGCGCCGGTTGATCCGCCGCGGGCGCCGCGCCCTCGCGGTCGCCGAACAGCCCCGCCATCCAGCGGCCGATTTCCTCGGCGTTGGTCGCACCGGTCGCGCGCACCGGCGAAAGCCGCCCGCCCGCGAGCACCGCGATGCGATCGCAGATATCGAACAGCTCTTCCAGTTCCTCCGAGATCACCAGAATCGCAACGCCGCGCGCCGACAGATCGAGCAGTTGCTGACGGATGAACGCCGACGCGCCGACATCGACGCCCCACGTCGGCTGCGCGACCACGAGCACCTTCGGCGCCTGCAAAATCTCGCGGCCCATGATGTATTTCTGCAGATTGCCGCCCGACAGACTTTGCGCGAGCGCGTCGGGGCCGCCGCAGCGCACGTCGAACGCGTCGATGCAGCGCTTCGCGAATGCGCGCATCACACCCGTTTTGATCCAGCCCGAGTTGACCATGCTCTGCCGGTGCGCGGTGAGCAGCGCGTTGTCGGCGAGGCTCATCGCCGGCACCGCGCCGCGGCCGAGCCGCTCTTCAGGCACGAAGCCGAAGCCGAGCGCGCGCCGAGCGCCCGCGCCGAGGCGCGCGGCCGGTTTGCCGCAGATCGTGATCGCGTCGGCCGGCAGGCTGCGTTGTTCAGCGCGCTTCTCGCCGGACAACGCCGCGAGCAGTTCCGCCTGCCCGTTGCCCGACACACCGGCAATGCCGAAGATCTCGCCCGCATGCACGCTGAACGACACGTCGCGCAACGAGGTGCCGAACGGATCGTCGCTCGCGACCGACAACTGCCTGACGTCGAGCAGCACCGCGCCCGGCTTGTGCTCGCGCCGCGTGTAGTCCGGCAGCGAGTGGCCGACCATCAACTGCGCGAGCGATGCATGCGTCTCGTTCTTCGGCGTCACATGGCCGGTCACGCGACCGCCGCGCATCACCGTCGCGGTGTCGCACAACTCCTGGATTTCGTCGAGCTTGTGGCTGATGTAGAGGATGCTGCAGCCCTCGGCCGCGAGCCGGCGCAGCGTCGTGAAGAGCTTGCGGACCGCCTGCGGCGTCAGCACCGAGGTCGGTTCGTCCATGATCAACAGACGCGGATTCTGCAGCAGGCAGCGCACGATCTCGACACGCTGCCGCTCGCCGACGGTGAGGCTGTGGACATGCCGCTGCGGATCGATGTCGAGCCCGTAGTCGGCCGACACCTCGCGAATGCGTTTGGCCAACGTCTTCAGATCGAACGGTTCGTCGAGCGCGAGCGCGATGTTTTCGCCGACCGTCAGCGTCTCGAACAGCGAGAAGTGCTGGAACACCATGCCGACGCCGAGCTTGCGGGCGGCCGCCGGACTCGCGATGTCGACCGTCTCGCCTTCCCAACGGATCTCGCCGGCGTCGGGTCGCACGGCGCCGTAGATGATCTTCATCAGCGTGCTCTTGCCCGCGCCGTTCTCGCCGAGCACCGCGTGGATTTCGCCGGGCGCGACGACGAGCGTGACTTCGTCGTTGGCGCGCACGGCCGGGTACTGCTTCGTGATGCCCGTCAGCGCGAGCCGAGGCACCGCCTGGCCGGTGAGTTGCGCGCCGTCGCTAAGTGGAGTGTCGCTCATGAGATTCCGTAGTGCGTTCGTGACGCTGCTTGCCGCCTGCTTGCCGCCTGCTTGCCGCCGGATTGCCGCCGGATTGCGGACTATCGGTCCGCCCCGCCGGCGGGCGATCCGTCACCACAACCGGATGACAATACCTAATTCGCCCCACTCAGTCGAGTTGACAAAATTCCCGCAAACCCCCGCCGCTACAAGCTCTGCGGGTATGTCGCCCTTGACGCCGTTTTTCGTCCATATTAAAACGCATATACCCCCACGTTAGTTCGATCAGCCTGCACATATATTCGGAGAATCCATGAGCCAGCAACGCGAGGCGATCGACACGTACCTGCTGCGCGTGTTGCACACACTACTGATGGAGCGCAGCGTCACCCGCGCCGCCGTCAAACTGAACCAGTCCCAACCCGCCATCAGCGCGGCGCTGCGCCGTCTGCGCGACATCACCGGCGACCCGCTGCTGGTGCGCGGCAAGTCCGGCATGGTGCCGACCGAGTACGGTCTGCGCCTGCTCGAACCGGTGCAGAACGCGCTGCGCGAAATCGAGCGCATCAAGTTCCAGCAGCACAACTTCGATCCGGCCACGTCGATCCGCTGCTACCGGATCGGCTGTCCCGACTACCTGAACGTGCTGTTCGTGCCGACGGTCGTCGAACGTTTCCGCAAGGCCGCACCGAACGCGACGCTCGAATTCCATTCGCTCGGCCCCGCGTTCGACTACGAACTCGCGCTCGAGGACGGCAAGCTCGACATCGTGGTCGGCAACTGGCCGGAGCCGCCCGAGCAGTTGCATCTGTCGAACCTGTTCGTCGATCAGATCGTGTGCCTGATGAGCAACACGCATCCGTTCGCCAAACGCGGCGGGCTCACGCTCGACCAGTACCTGAACGCGCCACATCTCGCGCCGACGCCGTATTCGGTCGGCCAGCGCGGCGCGATCGACGTGCATCTCGCGCGCGAGCGGCTCAAGCGCCATGTGGTCGTCACGTTGCCCTACTTCAATCTCGCGCCGTACGTGCTGATCAAATCCGATCTGATCTTCACGACGACGCGCCTCTTTGCCGACTACTACGCGAAGTTCCTGCCGCTGACCGTGATGCCCGCGCCGCTCGACTTTCCGCCGATGCAGTACTACCAGCTGTGGCACGAGCGCGTGCATTACTCCGACGAAGTGCGCTGGCTGCGCGGCGTGGTTGGCGAGGCGACCCGGACGTTGATCGACAAGTGCTGACGCCGCATGCGGCGCCGATCGCACTGGCGCCGCCGCTCATGGATCAGCGACTCGCGGCTTGCGCGCGGCGCGGCGCGAGTGCCGCCCGTTCCGCTCGAGCTCAAGCGGCCGCCTCGTAAAGCTGCCGCGCGAGCGCGTTATGCCGCTCGATCACCGGTCCGAGTTCGAGCGTCGCCAACTGCCCATTCTTCACCACCACCTTGCCGTCGATCACGCTATAGCTGACCTGCGACGGCGCGCAGAATACCAGAGCCGCCACCGGATCGTGCAGCGCGCCGGCAAAATGCGGCTCACGCAGATCGAACGCGACGAAATCCGCGGCCATGCCGGGCGCGAGCGCGCCGATGTCGTCGCGATTGAGCACGCGCGCACCACCCAGGGTCGCGATTTCGAGCGCCTCGCGCGCGGTCATCGCATCGGGCCCAAAGCCGACGCGCTGCAGCAACAGCGCCTGGCGCACTTCGGCGACCATCTGCGCACCGTCGTTCGACGCCGAACCGTCGACGCCGAGCCCAACCGGCACGCCCGCGAGCCGCATGCGCTTGACCGGCGCGATGCCCGACGCGAGCCGCATATTCGAGCACGGACAGTGCGCGACGCCGGTGCCGGTGCGCGCGAACAGCGCAATGCCCGCGTCGTCGAGTTGCACGCAGTGCGCATGCCATACGTCATGGCCGACCCAGCCGAGATCGTGCGCATACTCGGCCGGCGTCATGCCGAACTTCTCGCGGCTGTACGCGACGTCGTTGAGGTTCTCCGCCAGATGCGTATGCAGCGACACGCCGTACTGGCGCGCGAGCGCCGCCGATTCGCGCATCAGGTCGCGGCTCACCGAAAACGGCGAGCACGGCGCCACGACGACGCGCAGCATGGAGTAGCGCCCATCGTCGTGATACGTCTCGATCAGACGCTGCGTGTCCTTCAGGATGTCCGCTTCGCGCTCGACCACCGAATCGGGCGGCAAGCCGCCGTCCTTGCGTCCCACGCTCATGCTGCCGCGCGCCGCATGAAAGCGCATGCCGATTCGGCGCGCGGCCGCGATGCTGTCGTCGAGACGGCTGCCGTTCGGATAGATGTACAAATGGTCGCTCGACGTCGTGCAGCCCGACAGCAGCAGCTCGGCCATCGCGGTCAGCGTCGATACTTCGATCATGTCAGGCGTGAGGTTCGCCCACACCTTGTACAGGTTCGTGAGCCAGCCGAACAACTCGGCGTTCTGCGCGGCGGGAATCGCGCGCGTGAGGCTCTGGTACATGTGGTGATGCGTGTTGACGAGGCCCGGAATCACGAGATGGCCGTGCAGGTCGAGTACCTGGTCGGCCGATTGCGGCAGTTGCGCGGTCGGTCCGACCGCGACGATCCGGTTGTCCTCGATATACAGCCCGGCGTCGCGCAGTTCGCGCCGCTCGTCATCCATCGTGACCAGCACGTCCGCGTGCTTCACGAGCATCGTCTTACCGGGTTGTTTCAGTGCTTCATTCATCGTCATTCGTCTGTCCGCCTGATTGCCTGCATGCAAAGCCGTTCGAACGCGATGCGGCGGCACGCCACCGTGCCGTCGCGTTCCGTTGAACGCCATTGGCCCGGTTACCCAGCGTGAGTCGCCGTCTTCGGGGTTGTCCGTGCCAAAGGCCTGCCTTTGCACGGGTGGGTCGCGCCGCACAGCGCTTACCTTCGGTAGCCAAAATCCCGCTGACAACCCGCGCGGTTGCGATACCCAACTTCACACCGCCAATATAGTGGTGCATTTTTGGCGCCGGTACGATCGGCCGATGAGCCGGCGCGGCTTTCGTCTGGCTGTCCATCATGCGCGAACTATTATCTTTCCTATCGCTCGCGCTCGGGACAGAGCATCCTTTCTACAATGGCTGCCACGGCGCTCGCTTCGATTCGCCGACGGGTATGTAGCCACTGACGTGGAGCCTCGATCCGCCGCAAACGTAATGGATCGGGCCGCCGCCGACACCTCGCATTCACACAAGGACAATTGCGAATGGGCAAGCTCACTACCCACGTGCTCGACACCGCGAACGGCCGTCCCGGCGCAGGCATCAAGGTCGAACTCTTCGCGCTCGCGGGCGACACGCGCCGCGCGCTCAAAACCACGCTCACCAATCACGACGGCCGCTGCGACGAGCCGCTGCTCGAAGGCGACGCGCTCGTCGCGGGCGAGTACGAACTCGTGTTCGGCGCGGGCGACTACTTCGCGTCGCTCGGCACGAAGGTGCCGGAACCACGCTTCGTCGATCGCGTCGTGCTGCGCTTTGGCGTCGCCGATGCCGACGCGCACTATCACGTGCCGCTGCTGGTGTCGCCGTTTTCGTACAGCACGTATCGGGGCAGCTAGCCCTGCTGGATGCGAGCCGCGTCCGAAGCGGCACGAACAGACCCAAACAGGCACAAGCGCCCCGCGATACCCATAACAACCCGCGCTGCGTCTTCTATCCGCAGTCGGCGCGATGACCGACGACGTCGAACGTCATCGCGCGCGCAACGAATCAGAAGTGGAGGAGTTTCATGGAAGGCTTTATCACCGACTGGTTGAACCTCGCGATTCGCTGGTTCCACGTCGTCGCCGCCATTGCATGGATCGGCGAATCGTTCTATTTCGTCGCGCTCGACAATAGCCTGAAGCCGCCGACCGATCCGAACCAGCGCCGTCGCGGCGTGTTCGGCGAGTTGTGGCACGTGCACGGCGGCGGCTTCTACAACATGCAGAAGTACACGGTCGCGCCGCCCGAAATGCCCGAAGACCTGCACTGGTCGAAATGGCCGTCGTACACGACGTGGCTGTCGGGCTTCGGTCTCTTTACCGTGCTGTATCTGTTCTCGCCGAGCACCTACCTGATCGACAGGAACGTGCTCGACATGGGGCCGGTGGTCGCCGTCGCCTCGGCAATCGGCTTCCTCGGGGCCGGCTGGATCGTCTACGACTCGCTGTGCCGCATTCTCGGCACACGCGACAAACTTCTCGGCATCTGCGTCGGCGTTTATGTGCTGATCGCGGCGTATCTCGCCTGCCATATCTTCGCGGGCCGCGCAGCATATCTGATCATGGGCGCGATGCTCGCGACGATCATGTCGGCCAACGTGTTCTTCGTGATCATTCCGGGCCAGCGCAAGATGGTCGACGCGATGCTGAAGGGCGACACGCCGAACCCGATCTACGGTAAGCGCGGCAAGCAGCGCTCGGTGCACAACACGTATTTCACGCTGCCGGTCGTGTTCGCGATGCTGTCGAACCACTACGCGATGACCTACACGCATCCGTACAACTGGGCGGTGCTCGTCGTCATCATGCTGGCCGGCGCGCTGATCCGTCAGTTCTTCGTGATGCGCCATCGCGGCCAGGTGTTGTGGTATCTGCCGATCGTCGGCGTCGCGCTGATGTGCACGGCGCTCGTGTGGACCATGCCGCGTCCGGTGGTGCCGCAGGCGCAGGCCGCCAACGCGCCGACGCTGAAGGTCGCCGACATCGCGCCGGTGCTGCAGCAACGCTGCGTGGCCTGTCACTCCGCGCATCCGACGATGATGGGCAGCGCGCCCGCCGGCGTGCTGATGGATACGCCCGACGAAATTTCGCAGAACGCGCAGCGCATTTACCAGCAGGCGGTCACGTTGAAGGCGATGCCGCTCGGCAACGTCACGCATATGACCGACGACGAGCGGATGAAGATCGCCGCGTGGTTCGAAGGCGGCGCGGCGAAGTAAGGACGTCTGTCCGGAACACGGAGCCGGTGCCGAGGCAGAGGCTGGAGTGCGAAGCGGGCTTGTCGCGAGAGCGGCAAGCCCGTTGTTGTTTGGGAAGGTGACGTGCTGAATTTGTCGCCCTTGGGCTACAAAAATCGGCAACGATACATAAAATGTAGCCTTGGAGACACAAATGCGAATAACCTTGTTGTGTCTCTTGGGCTACAATAAATGTCAAATACATTGCGTTTGACGCCCTGAGGCTACAAATGACCACCCTCGCCGATGTCTCGGACATGCTGAAAGCCGTGCGACGCGACAGCAAACTATCGCAGGAAGAACTTGGGCGCCGCGCGGGCGTGGCCCGCACGACCGTCGCGCGGATGGAAACCCTCGCCAGGAACGATATGAGCGTGTCCGTGCTGGTGCGCCTGCTCGAGGTTGCCGGTTACGACCTCAAGTTCGTCGCGCATGGACATGGCCGCACGCTGGAAGACATCCTCGCTGAACAGCGCAGCCCGGACGCGCAGCCGTGAAGCTCGACGTTCAGGTGCTAGGCAAGAACGTTGCCACGCTGTTTCGCGAGCGCGACGACTATGTCCTCAAATATCACGGCGATGCGAGCGCGGCCGACTTCGTTAGCCTGACGATGCCGGTGCGCGAAGAGCCTTGGCGCTGGCCACGCGACCTGCATCCGTTTTTCCGGCAGAACCTGCCCGAAGGCTATCTGCTGAATCTGATCCGCGAGCAATTCGGGCCCTTGCTCGACGGAACCGATCTGTCACTGCTCGCCGTCGTGGGCTCGATGGGGATCGGCCGGGTCACCGTGACGCCCGAAGGCGTGGCGCCGGGCACCGAACTCCAGGCGCTCGACGTCCAGCACATCCTGCACGGCGACAACACCGCCGAACATTTCGCGCAACTCGTCCGTGAATACGCGCGAGCGGCCATTTCGGGCGTCGTGCCGAAGTTCATCGCGCCGCAGGCGCAGTCTGCCGCATCGACACCGTTGCAGCTCGGTAAGCCGACGATTCGAACGAGCCGTCACATCGTCAAAGGTTCGGACGACAACACGCCCTTTCTCGGTTTCAACGAGTTCCATTCGATGCGGGTGCTGGAGCGGCTGGGGGTGGCGCCCGTTGCACGCACGCGGATGTCGGACGATGGCAGGGCGCTCGTCGTCGAGCGCTTCGATGTCGACGCGCAGGGACTGCCGGCGTATGGCGTCGAAGACTTGTGCGGTCTGCTCGGCTTGCCGCCGCACGAAAAATACCATTCGACGAGCGAGAAAATGCTCAACGCGGCAAGAGCGTATCTGCTCGATCGCGACACCATGCGGATGCAACTCCAGCAGCTCGGCTGGCATTTGCTGACGAACTACGTCGTGCGCAATGCGGACTGCCACACCAAGAACGTCGCACTGTTCTATACCTCGGTCGACGATGTTGCGTTCACGCCCGTCTACGATGTCGTGACGACCCAGGCTTATCCGCGCTTCGCAGCCAATCCGCCCGGGCTGCCTGTCGACGGCCGCAAAACCTGGGCAGCCGGTAAAACGCTGGAACGATTTTTCAACACACGCATGGGCATCGCCCCGCGGCAATATGCGCAGATGGTTGAAGCGCTGTGCGACTCCGCTGTCGACGTCGGCCACGAGTTGATCGAAGCAGCGCGCAACGAACCGCAGTGGCGTGCGCTCGCCAAGCAGATGCTGCATGCATGGGACGACGGCATGACATCGCTGCGCTCGCCGAAGAAAAGCCTGCAATTCAGGGGGCTCAAGCCGGCTATCGAAGCAGCGGGATTTTCGGCGCCGGAGCCGCCCGAGCGGTCAAGGGAAGTCATTGGGCATTCGCCGCTGCTTGGCAGGCGCAAGTGATCGCCATCCATGCAAAAAAGCCCACGACGTAACGCACGTCGCGGGCCTGTTCTTCGAACCACAACGCTGCCGGCGACCCGGCAGCTGCATCGCCATCAAACCGCCACCGCGCTCAGCGCATCTTCCGTGAGCCACAGCGACTCCACCAGATCCTGCTCGTTCAGATTGAGCCCCTCGCCGCCACGATCGACGACGATAAAGTCGCTCGTCTCGCCCAATGCGATCAGCGGATGGTGCCACACGCCTTTCGCGTAGTTGACGCCCTGCCAGCCAGTGGTGACGAACGCGCGGATCCGCGTCGTGTCGAGTTCGCCCGCGGGCGCGACGACGACCAGATACGGCTTGTCGTTGAGCGGCACGAACGCCTGGCTGCCAAGCGGATGACGCTCGAGCATCTTCACTTCGAACGGCAGCGTGCGCGGCTGGCCACGAAACAGATTGACGAGCGTGCGGCCGTGCTCGTCGGCCACGTCGACTTTCGCGAGGTCGTGATAGCGGATCGTCGTGCCGAGGTTGATCGGAATCTGCTTCGCGCCTTCGAGTTCGATCACGTCGCCGAATGCGGCGAACGCCGCTTTCGTCAGCGCTTCGATGGCGAGCGTTTTCATTCGAGCGTACCCCACAGACGCAGACGCGACACGCCACCGTCCGGATAGATGTTGAAGCGCACATGCGTAACGGGCCCGAGCGCCGCGATCTCGCTCTCGAAGAAATGCTGCTCGTCCATCTGCAGTTTCTGTTCGCCGAGCAGCACCGGCCAGAACATCGCCTGCGTGACGAGCGAGCTGTCGGTCCCGCCCTTCACGTACGCGGCCTGGATCGAGCAGCGATCCGGATAATTGCCCTTGAAGTGCGCGGTGTCGACTTCGATCTTGCGGATCACGCCCGGCTGCGCGAGCGCGATGATCGCCCAGTCGTTGCCCGGCTCGCGACGACGACGCGTTTCCCAGCCGTCGCCCATATTCACGCCGCGACCCGGCATCAGCAGCGTCGAGGCCGCGCCGAAGTGCTGGTTGTTCGCGCCGACCAGATACGCGCCGTTTTCCATCGCCGCGAGATCGAACTGCTCGGTGCGGCTCGCGCCGGCCCAGTCGACCTGCGGCTGACCGTAAACACGCAGACGCGCGATGCCGCCGTCCGGATAGATGTTCACGCGCAGATGCGTATACGCGCTCGCGTCGCCGACTTCGAGGTAGTGGTGGCTATTGCCCTGCAACGTGGTCGACGGCACGATCTCGGTCCATTGCGTCGCCTGATCCGGCTCGCCATCCGCAACGCGCGCCGCTTCCACCGACGCCGCCGGCGGGAAGTTGCCGGTGAAGTGGCTCGTGTCGAGGTCGAGTCCCTTGATCACGCCGGGCCGCGCGAGCTTGACGATGCACCAGTCGTAGCCGGTCGTGCGCTTGCGACGCGTTTCCCAGCCGTCCATCCACTTGCCGTTGTCGTCGTACTTGCCCGGAATGAAGACGGCCGGTTCCGGATTCAGCATGCGGTCCTTCGGCGCGAAGAATTCGTCGCTGGCCTCGAGCGCCTGCGCGCCCAGACGCGGGTCCGCCAGGTTCACGTAACGGCGCGTGAATTCCGGTGCGTTGGGGTCGAGAATCGGAAGTGCCATCTTTGTCGTCCTTGAGATCGATTGGTGCGGGAAAAACGTTACGGCTCGCTGCGTGACGCAGTGCGCGTCACGCGCCGATCAGGTCGTCGAGCCGCAAACGTGCAATGCGATAGATCTGATCGAGGCTCGCGCGCAGTTCGTCGGCGCGGCTGTTGTTCACGCGCGATTCGAAGTCCGCGATGATGCCGTGGCGGTCGTAGCCGCGCACCGCGAGAATGAACGGAAAACCGAATTTCTCGCGATACGCTTGATTGAGCGCATGCAGCTTGTCGAACTCTTCCTGCGTGCATTGCGCGAGACCCGCGCCGCTTTGCTCGCGCGTCGACTCGGCGGTCAGCTCGCCGCGCACCGCGGCCTTGCCGGCCAGCTCCGGGTGCGCGTTGATCAGCGCGAGCTGCTTGTCCTCGCCAGACGTTTCGACGATCTGCGACATCCTGCGATGCAGCTCGTCGATGCTCGCGAACGGCCGCTCCCGCGCCGCGACTTCGGCGACCCACGGCGAGTGCTCGAAGATGCCCGACAGCGCCGCGACGAACGCGTCGGTCGAGATCCTGTTGAGTTGGTCCAGGGTGTATTGCATCGCCTTCATGCCGCAGCCTCGCGGTTGTCTTGCTGGTAAGGATGAGTTTCGTGCCAGTGCCGCGCGATATCGACGCGCCGCGACACCCACACGCGATCGTGCTGCTCGATGTGGTCGAGAAAGCGCTGCAGCGCCCGGAAACGCCCCGGCCGCCCGAGCAGCCGGCAGTGCATGCCGATCGACAGCATCTTCGGCACTTCGTCGCCCTCTTCGTACAGCACGTCGAATGCGTCGCGCAGGTAGGTGAAGAAGTGGTCCGCGGTGTTGAAGCCTTGCGGGGTGGCGAAGCGCATGTCGTTGGTGTCGAGCGTGTACGGCACGATCAGTTGCGGCACGGTCTTGCCGCCCGCCACCTCGACGTCCATCCAGAACGGCAGGTCGTCGCCGTAGTAATCGGAGTCGTACAGGAAGCCGCCATATTCGGCGACCAGCCGATGGGTATTCGGACTGTCGCGGCCGGTGTACCAGCCGAGCGGCCGCACGCCGGTCACGCGCTCGATCGCCTCCATGCCGAGGCGCATGTGCTGCGCCTCCTCCTCCGGCGACATGTCCTGATAGTGAATCCAGCGATAGCCGTGGCACGCGATCTCATGTCCGAGTTCGACGAACGCCCGCGCAACTTCTGGATGCCGTTCGATCGCCATGCCGACGCCGAACACCGTCAGCGGCAGGTCGCGCCTTTCGAATTCGCGCAGAATGCGCCACACGCCCGCGCGCGAGCCGTATTCGTAGATCGACTCCATGCTCATGTGCCGCGCCGGATACGCCGCCGCGCCCACGATCTCCGACAGGAACTGCTCGGAACCGGGATCGCCGTGCAGCACGCAGTTTTCGCCGCCCTCTTCGTAATTGAGGACGAATTGCACCGCAACGCGCGCTCGCCCCGGCCAGTTCGGATGCACCGGGTGGCGGCCGTAGCCGATCAGATCGCGTGGGTAGTTCGGGTCGAGTGGCATGGTTTGACGGATGCGTAGTGACGGGACCAGGAATGCGCGTGAACGCGGTTCGAAACCCCTCGGCAACGGTGCGGGGTTCACACGTGTAGCCACGCAACAGGCGGCTTCGGCGGCTGCGGAAACCGCAGCGCCGAGTTGACCCAGTGTAGCGAAAACACCCCGGTGCGCCCATACAGCCGGGCAGATAGTGCGTGTTACAGCGAGTGTATGTGCGAGTCCGCCGACTCGGCGTTTACCCGCAGCGGACCGGGGCTGAACGACGCGAGCGCGCCGTCGTAGCGCTTCGCGAGCGGCCGCGCGTAGTCGCCGCGCTTGGCCGTCGCGAGACGCAGCGTCACCAGCGCCTCGGTCCATTTGACGGCCGCCGTCACGCCTTCGATCACCGGCGCGCCGAGCGCATCTTCGATCTCCGCGCACAGTTCGGCCATGCCCGCGCAGCCGAGCACGATCGCGTCCGAGCCGTCCTCGGCGAGCGCGCGCCGGCATTCGTCGAGGATGATGCGGCGCGCCGCCGAGCCCGGCTGGTCGAGATCGAGCACGGCGACGTCGGTCGCGCGCACGTTGCGGCAGAAGCGCTTCATGCCGTAGCGCTCGGCCAGATGCCAGGCCATGCCGCAGGTGCGCGCGAGCGTCGTCACGACCGAAAAGCCCGGCGCGAGCACGCTCGCCGCGTGCATCGCCGCCTCGGCGATGCCGATCACCGGGCCGCGCGCCAACTCGCGGGCCGCATAGAGACCGGGGTCGCCGAAGCACGCGATCACGTAGCCGTCGCAGCCGTCCCGTTCGCCCGCCTCCACTTCGGCGAGCAGACCGGGCGTGGCGAGCGCTTCGTCGTAATAGCCCTCGATCGACGGCGGCCCCATCGTCGGATTGACGGCGATCACTTCGGTGCCGGGCGCGGCGACGTCGCGCGCGCAGCGCCCCATCGCCTCGGTCATGCGGCGCGTCGTGTTCGGATTGATCAGTTTGATACGCATGGCGACTCCTGTTCGACTCGTTATTGCAGCGACGAAAGCCCGTGAAACTCAGCGTGCGAGCATCCGGTAAAACAGCATGCCGAGTCCCGCGCCGATGAACCACGAGAAATTCGCGCAGCCGTCGAGCCCCGGCACCATCACGCAGATCACCGCGATCAGCGCGGCCGGCAGCAACGCGGCCACCGCGCGATAGTTGACGCCGTTGCGATACCAGTACGAGCCGCTCGGCGCGACCGTGTACAGATCGTCGAGCACGATCTTCTGACGCTTGACGAGGTAGAAGTCGACGATCAGGACGCCGTACAAAGGCCCGATGAAGCTGCCGAGCACGTCGAGCGTGTAGTGGATCACGGCCGGATTGTTGAACAGGTTCCACGGCGTGATGAACACCGACGCGACCGCCGCGAGCATGCCGCCCGCGCGCCAGCTGATCAGACGCGGTGCAACGTTCGAGAAGTCGAAGGCCGGCGACACGAAGTTCGCGACGATGTTGATGCCGATCGTCGCGATCGTGAAGGTCAGCGCGCCGAGAATCACGGCCATCGGATAGTCGATGCGGCCCACCGTCTCGACCGGGTCCGTGATCAGTTCGCCGAACACCGGCAGCGTGGCCGCGGTCGTGATCACCGTGACGAGCGAGAACGCGAGGAAGTTGACCGGCAGGCCCCAGAAGTTGCCGCGCTTGACGCTGCGAAAGCTCCTGCCGTAGCGCGAGAAGTCACCGAAATTCAGCATCGGTCCGGAGAAGTACGACACCACCAGCGAAATCGCCGTGATCATCACCGGTACCACTTCCATGCCGTGATATTTGACGCCGCCGAGGTTGATGCCGATGTTGCGCCAACCCGCGCGATACACCATGTAGCCGGCGAGAATGAACATCACGACGTAGACGGCTGGCCCGGCGAAGTCGATGAACTTCTTGATGGTCTCCATGCCGTGCCAGAACACCAGCGCCTGCAGTACCCACAGCAGCATGAAGCCCGCCCAGCCGAGCGTCGACAGACCGAGCAGGCCATGCCGATGCACGTCCGCGTACGGCAGCAGTTGCGGCACGAACTTCAGCACGACGATCACGAGCGCGCTCGACGCGAGATAGGTCTGGATGCCATACCACGCGACCGCGATCAGGCCGCGGATCACTGCGGGGACATTCGCGCCGAGCACGCCGAAGGTCGCGCGGCACGCGACCGGATACGGCACGCCGTTCAGCTGGCTCGGCTTCGCGATCAGGTTGCACAGCACGTTCACTAGCGTGATGCCGATCAGCAGCGACACCAGCACCTGCCAGCTCGTCAGGCCGAGCGCGAACAGACTCCCCGCGAATACATAGCCACCCACGCTATGCACGTCCGACATCCAGAACGCGAAGATGTTGTACGCGCTCCAGTTCTGCGCGCGCAGCGGCGCGAGGTCCTTGTTGTAGAGCCGCTCGCTGTAGCCGGCCGGCATCGACGGATCGGTTTGAGCCGTGCCGTCCGGATAGTTGGAGATGGGGTGACCGCCTGGCGCTGCACTGAACTGAGCCATGATTCCTCCTTTGGATAGGGACCGTCGAAAGAGCATCGACGGACATTGCATCGGCCATGCCAGTTGCTCGCTTCTCGTCCCGCATGGGTCAAAGAAGTCGGCGTCGTGGTCCCGGACCGTGCCGCGCGTGTCTCCGTACTGACGTACTTGTGGTTGTCGCATCGCCAGCCGCCGCGGCTTTCCGGCGATGCGTCGCTACCCGAGCTCCGTCGTGTCGCGACGGACGTGCATGTTCAGGCCCGCGGCGCTCACGCGAGGCCGCCTGGCCGTGCATCTATCGGTTCAGTTCAATTCAGTGCGGCGCGCACCACGAACGGGCGCTCGCCTGCTGCTTGCCTCAGCCTGGGGTGGAGTCGGCTTCGGCTGTCTAGGTGGATGCTTCTTTCGACGCAAGCGCGCCGAATACTTCATGCAGATCCGCTGCCCCGCGCGCGGGGCGCTCCAGCATCTTCAACTCGACGCTTTGCAGATGGCGCGACATCAGCGCGGCCGCCTGCTTCGCATCGCCGGCGTCGAGCGCGGCGAGAATCGCTTCGTGGTCCTCGAACGAGCACGGGCTGCGTCCGAGCGATTCGTACAGCGCGGAAATCAGCGTGGAACGCGCGACCAGCCCGTTCAGGCAATCGCACAACACTGAGTTGCCGGTCAGGTTCGCGAGCTCCGTATGAAACTCGCCCGACAAGCGGATCCATGCCGGAAAATCCCGCGTTTCGAATGCCCTGCGTTCCCGGCCGATCATGCCGCCGATGTTCTTCAGACGCCGCATGCCGTGTCCGCTACAGATCTTTTCGACGACGGCCAGCTCGATGATGCGGCGCATTTCGAACACCTCGTGCACCTCCTGCAACGACGGACTCGCGACGAACGCGCCACGATTCGGCTCGAGATCGACGAGGCGCTCACTCGCCAGCTGCGACAGCGCCTGGCGGATGGGGCCGCGCTTCACACCGAATACTTCGCATAGCTGAGCTTCGGTGAGCTTCGCGCCGGGTGCCAGCCGGTGCTCGAGGATCGCCGCGCGGATGCGCTCGGCGATTGCTTCGGGCTTCGAACTGTTCGCGACGGATTCGGGGTCGGACATGGTTGGCGTCTCGGTATGTTGGTCATCATAGGACGGACACAAATATTGTCAACAATTTTTGCGTCGATTTTCGACAGTTTTTGTGCTGCCTTGCGTCAGCGGAAGGCTGTGAGCCAAGCTGCGCGGCTGTCTGGCGGGAATCTTACCCGGTTTTTATAATGCCAAGACGACTACTGGCAGCCAGTTTTTGTCAACAAAAACTGAAAACATTGGCGATGGGTGCGGGAGGTGGTGAGTGTGGAAATGCTGACAGTTAGTTGCGTTACTGACGCAAAAAAAGCGGGCGATCCGCCCGCCTCCGCCCCGCCCACGACGGCTTCAGCCAATGCTCGGATAGCCCGACGCCGTCAGCCTGAAGCCATGCGCATTGGCGACCAGATGCGCGTCCGCGCCGACCGGCAGCGTCACCATGTTATGAACGTGCCCGAACTGCAGCCCCGTCACGACAGGAATGCCGATCAGCGAGCGCACTTGCTCGACCATCGCGTGCAGGTCGTAGCCGTTGTCGTAGTCGTACGGCTTGCCGCCCGAGAAATCACCGAGCACGAGCGCCTTCTGCTGCGCGAGGATGCCGGCCAGATGCAGTTGATAGATCATCCGCTCGATGCGGAACGGCTGCTCGTTGACGTCCTCGACGAACAGGATGCCGCCCTGCACCGGCGGCATGTACGGCGTGCCGACAAGCGACGCCACCACCGCCAGATTGCCGCCCCACAGCGTGCCCGTTACGTCGACGCTCTGCGCTTGCGGCGTGTCGCTCGCGACCGTGATGGTCGGCTGCGTCAACGCCGACCAGAAATGCCGCATCGTGAATTCGCTGAGCTGCTCGGCGCCGAAATCACTCATCAGCATCGGGCCGCCGAAGGTCTTCAAGCCGGCGCGCGCGAGCAGCGCCAGTTGGATTGCGGTGAAGTCGCTGTGACCGACCAGCGCTATCGGCTGATCGGCGAGCCGCCGCTGCAGCCCCTCGTAGTCGAGACCGTGCAGAATCCGCACCGCGCCGTAGCCGCCGCGCACGGCCAACACGACATCGGGCAGCTCACGCGATGGATCGGCGAGCCGGTTCAGATCGGCCGCGCGCTCGCCGTCGGTGCCCGCGAAGCGTTGGTAGCGGCGCTTCGCGGCCTCCTCGCCGTCGACTCGATGCCCCTGCGCACGCAGCCGATGCAGCGCGCGATGCAGCACCTCCGGATCATGCGGATAGCCGGATGGCGCAATCAGTTCGATGGTGCGAGATGCGGTCATGGCGAGACCCGTTGGGCGTGGTTGTTTTAGAGCGGCGTGGTTGGGGGCGGTTCGCTGCTGGAGGGTGTGGCGGTGTCCACGGCCGCTTCAGCCGTTTCGCCGCGCGCCGCCGCGCGGGCTGCGCGACCCGTCCGACGCCGCTCGGCAAAAAACGACCTGAGCGCGGCACCGCATTCGGCTTCGAGGACGCCGCCGCTGACCGTCGTGTGATGGTTCAACTGAGGATTCGCGAACGCATCGACCACGCTGCCGCACGCGCCGGTTTTTGGATCGCGCGCGCCGAACACGACACGGGCGATGCGCGCGTGCATGATCGCGCCGGCGCACATCAGGCAAGGCTCGAGCGTCACATAGAGTTCGCAACCCGGCAGACGGTAGTTTTGGAGCGACTGCGCGGCTGCGCGCAGCGCAACCATTTCGGCGTGCGCGGACGGATCATGCGCGCCGATCGGATGATTGAAGCCCGTGGCGATGACTTCGTCGCCGCGCACGAGCACCGCGCCGACCGGTACTTCGCCGGCTGCGCGCGCTTCTTCGGCGGCGGCCTGAGCGAGCGCCATGAAGCGCAGGTCGCGTTCGGAGATGATGGGAGCGTCGAAACTTCCGGGAGGGATGGCGGCAGCGGCCATCGGGTGATCAGCCGCCGGTGCGAAGACCGCGCCGATGCAAGCGCCAACGGATTTCTCACCGGCCTCGGCTTGCGCAGAAGAGCCGATCGAGGCGGCACACGGGAGCGGCTCGTTCACTGCGAACCCGCGGCGGCCACATCGACATTGCCCACGCGCTCAGAGAGACGCTCCGCGATGCGGCGGCAATATTCGCGCGGCAGGACCATCGGGCCGCCGCGCAGCGATTCGAGCGCCATATCGAGCGCGAGCATGCGCGCCTGAAGACGGCAACGGGTCGGCTGATCGCTCACGGCATTCAGCTCCGTTTGCAGATCGCGCAACGCGCGAAGCTGCTCGACGGCGGGCGGCACGAAGCCCGCATTTTTCAGAATCCGGTTGGCGACGCGCACCTCTTCCGGCACCAACGCATCGTCGTCGAGGGCTAGCGGCGCGCCCGCTCCCGGCAAGTCGTCGAACTCTCCGCGCGCGGCGGCGGCAATACGCTGTTCGACAAGCGCATCAAGCAATTTCATCTGCAATCCACAACGTTGCGGCCCGAGCATTCTATCAGGGAGCGCACGGACGCTCCGTGCTCACTTGACGGCATAAAAGGCGCCGATTTGCCGGCAACCCGGCATTTGACGGTGCTTCAGCGTGGACTTAGAGTAAGTCATCAAGTCGCACAACGCGCGCGGCGCTTAACCGGCGCGGCACGCAGAGGTTCCCTCTCGTCGAATTTGACGCCGCCATGCCATTCAAACCGATCGGCCGTCCCAGTGCTCTTCCCGTCGCGGAACCGCATCCGATGTGCGCCGCGCAGCCAGTGCGAGGGGGCCAGCAAGCGTCTCGGCGGATCGGCGTGCGTAGCGCGCTGGCGGCGATTACCGCGGCCGCGCTGCTTTCCGGCTGCGGCGTTTTTTGCGGCGGCGCCGCGGCGAGCGGCGGCGCCTATGCCGGGGGCTGCGGGACGAGCGTGCCGTTCTAGCCGGCGCCTCGCGAAACAGCCGCGAATTCGTTACCGAGGTGGCCTACGCCCCTCCCTCAGCTCGGCCCCACTAACGGCCAACGCGCGAGGACGATATGTCTGGTCCGTCCCAGCAGGCTGTGCATCAGCGCAAACTCGCGCACGTTCCAGCACGCCGCCGCGGCCGTATGGCGCTCGATCCACTGCATCCCATACGCCAGCGTCATGTGCGGCGTAAAACGTGCGTCGGGCTCGATGCCGTCGTCGCGCAAGCCCGCTTCGAGCGCATCGTGAAGCGCCTGCAGTCCGTGCACACCGTGCTCGCCCACCAGCACCGCCGGCCCGAGCCGCGGCCTTTTCGCGAAGCTGGCGACCGCGTCGAATTCGACCGTAAATGGCGCCATGCTGACCGCCTCGGCCGCCCGTTTCGCCGCCTCGACCACATCCGCCGGCAAGCCGCCCGCGAAATTGCCGAGGTGCCTGAGCGTGACGTGCAAGCGGTTCGCCGCGAGCGGTTTGCCGCGCACGCCGCTGTGCCCGCCGCTGCGCATGCGTGCCTCCGCACAAAGCTGCTGCGCGAACTTCGCGATACCGGCCGCGGTATTGGCATCGGGATAGACCGCGAAAAAGAGCCCGTCGGTGGGCGGAGACGGCGCCTCGAGCCCGGGCAACCACAGTTGTTCAGGCATCGCGCCTCGTTCCTTCGCTGATTCTTTCCGTCGATACGCACACCGCCGCACAAGCGGCCCATTGCAGTCATGATACTGTATATTCATACAGTATGACAGGCCGTGCGCAACTGCGACGCGCTACAGATCGGCCGGCTTGCCGATGCGTTTGTACCAAAGCTCGATAAACGACTCGGCCGCCGGCGACAGCGAATGCTCGGCGCGTCGGATCAGATTCACGTCGCGTGTGACGAGCGGCGCTTCGAGCCTGCGCGCGACCAGATCGCGATGTGGAAACGACCCGAGCAGAATGCCCGGAAAAATCGCGATGCCGAGACCGGCCTGCACCATCGAAAGCCCGGTCGTCATATAGGACACTTCGTACTCGACCGCCTTGCGCATGCCGAGCGTGAACAACGTTTCGTCGATCAACTTGCGGATGCCGCTCGTCGACTTGATGCCGAGCCACGGATACTGCAGCGCATCCTTCCAGCTCACACGCCGCTTTTTCGCGAGTGCCGAATCCTTGCGGCAGATTGCGCACAAGTTGTCGCGCGCGAGGCATTGCAGCGTGATGCCCTCGGGGCGCTCGCTGATCGTGCCGATGCCGAACTCGACGTCGCCCGTCAGCGTCGACGCGGTCAGGCGATCGGGCGCGGCGTCGTCGACCGAGACCTCGATATTCGGGTACAGCGCGCGATATTCGGCGAGCAGTTTCGGCACGATCGCCGCCGCGATCGACGGCGTCGCCGCGAAGCGCAGTCGACCGCGCTCACGCCCGGCCAGTTCCTTCACGCTCGACTGGATCGACTCGAGATCACGCAGCATCCGCTCGACGGTCGGCAGGATTTCATGCGCAGCCGCGGTCGGCCGCAACGAGCGCGACGTGCGGTCGAACAGCCGCAGGCCGAGCGCCACCTCCATTTGCCGGATCAATACGCTGACCGCGGGCTGGGTGATGAACATCTCGTCGGCAGCGCGCGTCAGCACGCCGAAACGGCAGACGAGCGCGAATGCACGCAACTGTTTGATGGTTGGAGTCATGGAAGCGCAATCATAAAGTTACTTTATGGGACCATTGATTTTGTTCGATTGTTTTCATTCGGACAGTACCCTACATTGCTCTCCTACGCAGCGCACAGCCGTTCAAAAAACGACAGGAGACAGTCGTGACAGCAATCGATTCGCGCAAACGCTTGATCGGCGCAATGGCGTCGACGCTCGGCAATGTGCTCGAGTGGTACGACTTCGTCGTGTTCGGGTTTCTGTCGATCATCATCGCGAAGCAGTTCTTCCCCAGCCACAGCGAGTACGCCGCGCTGATGCTCACCACGGCGACGTTCGGCGCGGGCTTCGTCGTGCGGCCGCTCGGCGGGATTCTGCTGGGCATGTACGCGGACCGCAAAGGCCGCAAGGCAGGCCTCACGCTCGTCATCGCGATGATGACGGTGGCCGCCGCGATGATCGCGCTCACCCCCGGCTTCCAGCAGATCGGCCTGATCGCGCCGGCGATCGTGCTGTGCGCGCGTCTGTTGCAGGGCATTTCGGCCGGCGGCGAATTCGGCACCGCGACCGCGATGTTGATCGAATATGCACCGACAGCGCGCCGCAATCTGTATGGCAGCTGGCAGATGTTCGCGCAGGCCCTGGGCGCGTTGCTCGCGGTCGCGATGGGCAGCGCGCTCACGCATCTGTTCACGCATGAGGCGCTCGAGTCGTGGGCATGGCGCATTCCGTTCCTGCTTGGTCTGCTGATCGGCCCGGTCGGCTTCTATATCCGCCGCAACCTGCCCGAAACCGAGGCGTTCCAGAAGCTTGGCGCGCGTGTGAAGGTGCCGTTCTCGCGCGTCGTGATGCACTATCCGCGCGAGTTGTTCGTCGCGACCGCGCTGTCGGCCGCGCTCAACGTGATGGCCTACGTGATCATCACGTATCTGCCGATTTACGCGGTGCAGAACCTGCATATGCCGGTGACGCTGCCGTTTTCCGTGCTGCTCGCGAGCGTGCTGCTGCGCGTGGTGACGATTCCTCTATTCGGTCATCTCGCGGATCGCATCGGCGGCGAGCGCATGATTCGCGTCGCGCTCGCGCTGTTTCTCGTCGTGCTGTACCCCGCTTACTACTGGATCGTCAACGCGCCGTCGTTCGCGTCGATCATGTCCGTCGAACTCGGCTTCGCGCTGCTGATCAGCGCGTCGAACGCGCCGATTCCGACCGCGCTCGCCGGCCTGTTTCCGACCGAAGTCCGCTCGACCGGCCTCGCGATCTCGTACAACATCGGCGCGGCCGTTTTCGGCGGCTTCTCGCCGATGGTGCTGACGTGGCTGCTGCACGTGACTGGCAACAACATGATGCCTGCGCATTTCTGCGCGGTGTTCTTCGCGCTCGGCCTGATCGGCGCGTTCATGCTGAAACGCCGCGCCGCGCCGGTGAACGAGTTCGCCACCCAGTAGCCCGCTCATCCCCGTTTTCCTCTTACCCGCACTTTCTCCGGGAGATCCCGCATGCCTGTCATTGACGTTCATACGCACATCTTCACGCACAAATGGCTCGAACTGCTGCGGCAGCGCGGCGGTGCGTACAACATTCAGACGCGCCCCGACGGTCAGCAGGAAGTGTTTCGCGGCAACACGCCGGTCGTGATTCCGCAAAAAGGCCACTTCGATTTCGACATGCGGATCCGCCAGATGGATGAATCGGGCATCGATATTTCGGTCGTGTCGCTGACCTGCCCGAACGTGTACTGGGGCGATCAGGCAACCAGTTGCCTCGCCGCGCGCGAATCGAACGACACGATCGCCGAAGCACAGGCCAGATATCCCGGCCGCATCCGCTGGTTCACGTCGCTGCCGTGGGAATATCCGGAAGCGGCGCTCGACGAACTGCGCCGCACCTGCGAGAACGGCGCGAGCGGCGTGATGGTGCTCGCGAACATCGCGGGACGCAGCCTCACGGATCCGATGTTCGCGCCGATCTGGGCCGAGATCGACCGTCGCGCGTTGCCGGTGCTCGTGCATCCGACCGATCCGCCCGGCGTCGATCTGATGGACATGACGAAGTTCGATCTGAGCTGGGCGGTCGGTTTCATGTTCGACACGACGCTCGCCATCACGCGCATGATCTTCGAAGGCTTCTTCGATCAGTATCCGAATCTGAAGCTCATCGCGTCACATGCGGGCGGCGCGTTGCCTTATCTGGCGGGCCGCTTCGAGAAAGGCAACGAGGTCGAGATCCCGCAACGTCGCAAGATGAAGCGCAAGCCGATCGATTATCTGCGCCATATCTACTACGACTGCATCACGTATAGCCCGGCGTCGTTCGAATTTCTCGTCTCGGTGGTCGGCGCGGATCGCGTGATGTTCGGCACCGACTGGCCGCATCAGGTGTACGACATTCGCGGCGCGTTCGCCAACACCGCGCGTCTGCCGAAGGAGCAATGCGACGCGATCCGCGGCAACAACGCGCTGCGGGTCTTCGGGTTCTGACGCGAGTCGCGGCGGCAGCGAGGACCTGATGCGCCGGGATACGCTGGCAATTCTGTTCTCGCAACGACACCTCGCCCTTGTGCCGCGCGCGACGACTACCGCGGCGCTCGCGCGACCAGATCGTCGAGCAGCGCCGCGTAGGTGGCCACCAGCCGACGGTTATCTGGCAGGTAGCGGGCGAACGACGTATGCACGTCGTGGCAATCTGTCGCTTCGATAGCCCTACGCGCGCCCTCTTCAACGTCGTTGAAAGCAGTATCTGAATATATATGGGGAAAGTTGCGTGAATGCAACAGGACAGGCCGGAGAGGCCTGCCCGGCAGGGGTTTCACCCATGGCCGGCAATCCGGGCAGAAAAGAGGCCGGTGGTGAGCCGGTGCGCCAGAGCAGACGGCAGCCGCACGCGCAGCGGTAATGATGGAAGGCAACCTTCTTGCCGTCGCGATCGGGAAATTTGGCGTAGCCCTCGTCAATCGTGGTTGGCCCGTGCTGCTCGCAGATCGCCTCGTCGCCCTTGCGGGCGAGCGGGCGGCCCATCACTTCGAACCACGGTGAGCCGCCTGTGACTTCGCCGCCATGTTCGAGCTTGTCACCTTTACGGATAGGAGACTTCATAGTCTGCACCCAAGCTAGTTAATTATTTTTCACAATACGCGTTGCAACCCGCCGTCTAAACATCGGATCGAAGGATCTAATTTTCATCGTAACCGACTCAATCATTTAAGTTATTGCTTACACGTACCCTTTATTATTCCAAGATTATCTAGACGCTGTCGCGCAAAATTAAGAGTCAATTCACTCCCGACCCACCCTATGAGATTGTTGGCTTTATTTTCAACACCCCCCTCCATGCGAGACGCCTCACTCAAATAATTCGTCGCAAGAGCAGAGCAGGCCGCTCCATTTTTAGATTTTATATCCGAAATCAAAATATCTATTTTCTTATTTATATCTGCAACGCCCTCGTCATAACACTGCTGAATAATCATCCCGCAACCCGCCTGGCAATTCAAGCGATCATGCTTCGTGCGATTCATACAAATCTGATAGGCATCGGCATCTAACGCCTTCGAAAACGCTGCTGTAGATCCCACTACAACCAATGCAAGCAGAAGAATACGAAAAATCGCTTTCATGCGTATAACTCCTTAACTTGGACGAGACAAATCGACAAAAACCGTGGCTTGCCGCGGTGTCGCGACGTTAATTTTTGCGGCAGCAGGTATCCAATCGGTAAAAATATTTTGTGTATACCAAGTAAAGGCAAATCTTTCGAAATAGCCAAAAGGCCCACCGTTTACGAGCTTATTCACTTTATCGATAGTTGCCCCCGAAATCCCCAAATCGGCTACACGGCTAATATTTCGAGTCCCGTCATGGTGCTTCCAGATCCAAAAAAAGCCACCACTATCACACGCTGCGAACGAATCAGCTCCAACAACATCTGGGTCGTACCGCGGCGCCCAGAGCTTCGGCACTCCGACGACAACTATCTGCCCATGCACCTTCTTAGTGGGATCCTCCCAGTAATGGAGAGACGCTGGCGTAATTCTTGGATCGATGTATGACCCGGGATTATTTGGCTTAGCCGAAAATTTCCCGTATGCCTCATATCCGTTGGCCCACGTCAATTGCATGATTCCTCGACCATAGAACGCACCGTAATATTGAGCCATCGGAATATGCGGATTGGCAGCACCTCGCCCATATTCAATAAACGTCTTCCACCGATCGGTTTCAATAAATGTCTGAGCCAAAAAAATAGCCAATCGCTCTGGAGACAAATTAAGTGAATACTTTCTAATCGTCTTGTTGAGGTCCGATAGATGCGAAGAGACGCGCTCTGCCACCTGATCCGACGACAATGTATTTGCCAATGGCTGACGAAGTGCGCCAACCGAGCTGAACCACGCATGCGCCGGCATCAATTGCTTTGATTCCTGCACTCCAATCCACCCGCACTTTCTAAAGTGGCGAATAAATGCCAGAGGATGGAAAAACCATAGCTCCTGCCCGGCGAGCGGAGTCTTGTCCAGAAACTGGAACTTGCTCAGGAAGTCCGTGAACTTGGTGTACCCATCGGGGTTGGTATCCTTCTGCTTGCCAAAAAAGCCATCCGGGTCGTTCAGGTCCTTGTAGCGCTCCTCGTTGTTGGACGCATCCCACTCGCTGCGCGCCTTGAACACCATCCCCCGGAGCTTTTCGTCCACGCCATCGGTGTTCTGCACATAGCTGGCAAGCAGCAGGTTGACCTCATTGTTGTTGTTTGGATCAGCTTCGAGCGGCTGTGCTGATGGCAGCGAATCCTGAATGCCAGTCAACCCGCAAAGCGTCGCGTAATCACATCGTCCAGCGTCGTTGAACGGCGTGTTGTCGCCATCGACCTTTTGCCAACCCGTAAAGAACGGGAAATCCGCGTCGGACAACTTCCTGATCGCGTCCGGCGCGATGTTGACATAGCCCAGCGTACCGTTCTCGTCAAACGGCACCGCGATCCAGGTAGCAGGGGGTATTACGGTCGAGCCCTGCTGCGAAAGAATACGTCCAAACCGCAGCATCTCATAACCATCGCTCGGACACGCCGGATAGAGGGCCATCGCGCGCTCATACAAGTCGTATTCGTACTGTTTCTGGGCGTTGTCGTAGGGGTCTGCGACAGGGCCGGGCGTGAGCAGCGTCACCTTGCCACTACCACCCTTATCGATCCACGCACGCGTATAGCGTCGCCCCTTGTTGAACCAGGCTTCGACATAGAGTGTGTCGTGTTCGTCAAGCGGCCCCCCCGGCAGTTTGGGAAACCACTTCTCATCCATGCCTGCCGGCTGGGGAGGGAACTCCTGAGGGCCGGAAATGATGAAATAACTGTGCCCCCAATAGTCGCCCGTGGTCGGCTGGGCCGGATTTTTTACCCCGATCTGTACCTTGTCGAACCAGTCCGTGAAATCAGTGTCGGCCATGAAGATTTCGAAGTGCAGATGCGCCACACCCTGATGCTGGCCGACGTAGCCAAGCAAGTCCTTGCGATACACCTTCTTCGTGCCGCCCGCCTGGACCACCCCATCCTTGCCCCCTGCCGTATCGAGCAGCCATTTGGGCAGCGCATTCGCCGAGCCGGTCTCTGGCGGATCGTTAGGCTGGGGGACGATGTCCTCCTGGCTGGTCATGTCCAGCAGATGCATGTAGAGCGAGTAATACGTGATCGTGCGTCCGTCGCCCGTGTCGGTCTTGTGTCGCAGCAGGACGAAGCCGGCGTTCGAATTCGGCACCGGCAGGCCGGTTTTCGGATCCACCGTGCCATCCGAGATGCGATTCTTGCAGACCCGGTACGCAACAACATCCCCATCGGCGATCGCGCGCACCGGCTCTGCCTGGCCCGCGCCCTGCGTACCCGGATTCAGATGGATGCCGCAATGAAAACGCCGGTCAAAGGTGACCGGCCAGACCCCGTGATGGCCGATCTCGAACGGGTCGACGAGGTCCATCATGGGGTCCGGTTTCGACTCGTCGCTGGCCGTCAGGCCCGACGCGGGAAGGAAGGGAGGGCTGATGATCATGGCTTCAGTGGGACGACGAATACGGATCGGAAATCTTCAGGCTGCTTTTCGGCAGGGAAGGCAGCTTGGCCGGCACGTTGTCGGGTCCGACGAACGTGAACGAGCCGGCCTTGATGGTGTATGCGCCGGGGCAGTGGAACGTGATGTTGCCGCCCTCCAAGACAACCGAAGCCCCACCGCAGTTGAGCGAGATCTTCGACTTCGCCGACACCTGCACGTCCGCACTTTCGCTGGCGACACGCAACTGCTTCTGCGCGAACAGATCCATGCCGTCAGTGAGCGCCGCCGCCGTAAACTTCCCCTTCGCCGCGGTGAGGCTGAGACCAAGCTTGTGCGCGCACAAGGAAATCAGCTCACCCGCCACCATGCGCAGTCGCTTCACGATGCTGACGTCCAGGTCCTGGCCCGCCGTGACGATCACGTTCTGGCCCGCCGAGTGCTGCGCCGATTTCGGCGTCACGAACGCCATGCCGCCGGGGGCGCTGGCGAGCAGCCCCGCGTCGCGCAACTGGTTCAGCCCATCGAGGAGCGCCGACTGCACGGCGCGGTCGGCCGGATCAGCCCCGGCCTGCGTGGTCGCGGTTGCCAGATCCGTCACGCGCTGCAGCGCGGCCTTGAGCTGCGCGACGGCGGTGGGCATGTCGAGGTGCTGCGTATCCGCCCCGGCCGGTGCATCCGCCGAGAGGAACAGGCCCTTCGCCGCGCGCATCGTGCCCCACGATTTCGTGGTCGCCTCGAACCCTTCCCCGCGAGGGAGCTTCTTGCTGTCGAGCAGATAGCCCTGGTTGAACGCGGTCTGGCTGTACACGGTCGCAATGCGTGCGCTTTCCTTGCCCTGCAGATCGTTAAAAACGACCTCGGCTCCCAGCAGCGGCGAGCGCCAGGTGGCATAACTGAACAGTGCATCGGTGCCCCGCACCGGATCCTGGTGCGAAAAATCGTGCAGCGCGCCGCTGATGTGCATGCGGTCCACGTCCCGGTTTTCGCCGTCGAGCAGCACCTCGGTCCCCGGCAGCAGGGGGGAGTGGAAGCCGCCCTGGTACGAGGACGATGGACGCAGCAGGCGCAGCTTCAGCACCTTGTTGTCGGTATTGCCCGAGCCCTGCAGGAACTTCGGCAGAACGGCGTAACGCCCGTGGTCGTCCATGTCGCCGTATGGCGCGGAGTCCGATGTTGTGACCACGCCCACAACGGGGCCTGCCAGAAAACGCCAGTCCCGCTGGTAGTCGAACCGGGGCCGGTAGGCCAGATGGGCAGGCATCGCCTTGAAGCGCGTAAAGGCCGGCTTCATGCGGCTGCCCTTCATCCTGAACGACGTGACCACGAAGCCGTATTCGGCGCTCGCGAGCTTCGTGTTGGTGAGCTTGATCACGACGCCCGCGGCGATGCCTTTCGCATCGCTCTCCCCGGCAAGCGTGACCTGACGCGCGATCTGCTCGTCGCGCCGGGTCTGCGCGAACGCCTCGCCCTGCGCCGGCGTCAGATGGCCTTCCGCGCTGCGGCTGATCTGGCCGAACACCGAACGGTCATCGGCCTCATCCGAGACGCTCGCCGTGGCCCGCAGCGGATCCTCCGGGGTGCGGTAGTTGCGCTCCCACAGTTCGATGGTCGCCGGCACCAGCGTGCGCTGCGCGTGCACCGCCTGCGCCGCCTCATGCCAGTTGCTGCTCAGGCCCGAGGCGGACAGCAGCGGCACGTCGATCGAGCGGATATAGGCACGCGGATTGTTGGCGAATACGATGGTGTCGAGCTTGCCGTCCTCGCCGCGTCCCTGCTTGTAGAACCAGAAAACACCGAGGCGGCGGCAGTGGCGGGTGATGAAGTTCCATAAGGACTCCTCGTACATCACCACTTCTTCCATCTTCTCCTGCAGCCCTTCGATCTGGAACTCGACATCGAAGGCTTCGAAGTTCTTCCGGTCGACCAGCGCCTGCGTGAGCATCTCCTGAAATGTCACGTCCTTGTAGACGTCGCTCCTGATGATGCGTTTGCAGTAGGCGACAAAGCGCGGCTCGATGAGCAGCCGGTAGGCGGCCTCGTCGCGGCTCGTGCGGATGCGCTTCCAGCGTGTCACGACCCCGTTGAGGGTGGCCGCCGCGTGATCGACCGGTTCGGTCCAGCTCGCCGAAGGCACCGCGGCGCGCTCGTCGACCTGCAGGCCCGCACGCCACCCCACGTAATCCTTGCCGTCAATATCGAGTTGCGGCGACGTAACCGTGATCTCGACCCTGTAGTCCTTGCAGAATCCGCCGCTCACCTTGAAGTCCAGCACGTCGAGATCGTGCTTCTTCCTGCCGATCCACAGCGTGAGGTGCTGGGTCAGCCGCGCGCTCGGGTGGCGCAGTGCGTCCGCAAAGCTCTTCGTCACAGCAGTCATACGCCATCCCTGTCCGGTTGAAGGGAACGATACGAAATCGGTGCATTCGCAGCGATTGGTGGCCGAATTTAGGGGCGGCAACACAAAGCGTCAATCGTGTTGACGGGCGGGTGTCTGAAATTTTCAACGGCTCTATCAAATAGCGATAAATCGCGACTCCGGCCATTTTTCGAGATGGCAATACGTGATAAGGGCACCGAACCGGTTGGTGCGTTAGGGGGAAATCGACGGCGCGGATGGGGACGCGGGCACGGTGATGGCGGCGATTGCCCCCTTGCCCTTAATGAAACCGCGCCTGCTCACGAGAAGCTGAAGCTCGTTGAACTCGTCCCCGTTCATGAGAGGCGGATAATAGCCCTTGGGCAGAAAGGTCTGTCCGTCCGCCGTGACCGTCTTGTCGCCCATCAGTGCGCTGGACCCGATAATCCGCTGCACTCGCGTCGCCGGATATTTTTCGCTGATCACTACACCGCCAGAAACACCGTGAGACTCATTCCAGAGCGGTGCCTTGCAAAATTGGGATGACAGTCGGAGTAGGATACTGGCCTTTTGAGCCAAAGATCGGCGATCTCCTCAGCAGTGCCGAACCCGTCATCTCGCACCGATGCCCCTCGACTACCCTACCCTCGATGCGCTGCGCACGCGCCATCCCGCTTGGCGCCTGTTACGCTCCGACCACGCGCCGCTCGCTGTCAGCTTCCTGCACCGCGTGTTCGTCGCGCCAAACGTGCGCGTGGTGGCGGCTCCGCTTCTTGCCGAAGCACTCGAAGATGAGCTTTACGCGTTGCGCGAACAACTCGGCGATGACGCCTTCCCGAAGCCGGCGCTCGAGTATCTGAACGACTGGGCCAGCCCTGAAAAGGGATGGTTGCGCAAGTACTATCGCCAAGGATCCGATGAACCACAGTTCGACCTGACACCCGCCACGGAGAAAGCGATCGCGTGGCTCGGCACGCTGACGGAACGCAGCTTTGTCGGCACGGAATCGAGGCTCTTGACACTTTTCGAGCTGCTGCGGCAGATGGGCGAAGGCAGCGAGGCGGACCCCGAAAGGCGTCTTGCCGAGCTCCACACGCGGCGCGGCCAGATCGACGAAGAAATCGCCCGCGTGGAGGCCGGTGACGTTCGGCTGCTCGACGATGCCGCGCTCAAGGACCGCTTTCAGCAATTCATGCAGATGGCGCGCGACCTGCTAACGGATTTCCGTGAAGTCGAACAAAACTTTCGGCTGCTGGACCGACATGTGCGCGAGCGAATCGCGCTCTGGGAAGGATCGAAGGGTGCGCTCATCGAGGAAATCATGGGCGAGCGCGACGCGATCGCCGATTCGGACCAGGGCAGCAGCTTCCGGGCGTTTTGGGACTTCCTGATGTCGAGCCGCCGTCAAGAGGAACTCTCGAAACGGCTCGAGCGCGTGCTGGCGCTGCCGGCGGTCATGGAAATGAGGCCCGACGCGCGCACGCGGCGCGTCCACTATGACTGGCTGGAAGCCGGCGAGCATACGCAGCGCACGGTAGCTCAGCTCTCGCAGCAGCTTCGACGCTTCCTCGACGATCAAGCGTGGCTCGAAAACCGCCGCATCATGGACATTCTGCGCGGTATCGAAACGAAAGCGCTTGCGCTGCGCGAAGCGCCCCCACCAGGCTCCGTCATGGAGATCGAGACCGCATCCACTGACATCGAGCTGCCGATGGAACGCCCGCTTTACGCGCCGGCGCTGCGCCCTCTCATTGCCAACGTCTCAATCGAAACCGGTGAGGCGAACCTCGATGCCTCGGCACTCTACGCGCAGATCGTCGTCGATCGCGCGCGCCTCGCAGGCCATATCCGCCGATGCCTGCAAGATCGGCCGCAAGTGACGCTTGCCGAACTGACCGCTTCGCAGCCTCTCGAGCATGGGCTCGCCGAGCTCGTCGCCTATTTGCAACTGAGCGCCGAAGCTGGATCATTTCGCGCGACCGTCGATGAGACCATTTCCGATACGATCGAGTGGCAGGCGAACGACGCCAACGGAACACCAATCATTAAGCGCACGACGATGCCGCGTGTGATTTTCACAAGGTAGAGATGACGGAAGAACAGCAAGCCTCGTCGCCTGGTCGAGGCGATTTGTCGACAGTTGCCATCGCGCTGCTCAAGGGCGTGGTTTATCGTGATGGAAACGAGCGCCTCTGGGCCGCACTGCTCGAATTGCAGACGCACGCGCGCGACTACGTCGCCGTGCTTGGCCTCGAGCTCGTCGTGGACGAGGCGGAAGGCTACGCCTTCGTAAAAAGCCGCGCCGCGCATGACGCTGAAGTCGATGGGGAACAGGCTAAGCTACCCCGGCTCGTTGCCCGGCGTCCACTCTCGTTCCCCGTGAGCCTGCTGCTCGCGCTGCTGCGAAAGAAGCTGGCGGAATGGGATGCTGGCGGCGGCGACACGCGGCTCGTCCTTGCGCGCGAGGACATCGTCGAGCTCGTACGCGTATTCCTTCCCGCGAGCACCAACGAGGCGCGCCTGGTCGATCAAATCGATACACACGTGAACAAGATCGTCGAGCTCGGCTTCCTACGCCGGATGAAGACCACGAGCGGACCGCCCACATTCGAGGTGCGGCGCATTCTCAAGGCGTTCGTCGATGCGCAATGGCTGCTCGATTTCGACGCGCGGCTCGCGAGCTATCGGGCGCACCACCTTCAAGATTCGACGGTTTCTGACCAACAGGAGAGTCGCGATGAATGAGCCGCGCACGCTCGGCCTCGATTTTGCCGTCGACGACGCCCTGACGGGCTTTCGCCTCGAGCGGCTCGAGGTTTTCAATTGGGGAACCTTCGACCAACGAGTCTGGGTGCTGCGGGTCGATGGCCGCAACGGCCTGCTGACAGGAGACATCGGCTCCGGCAAGTCGACGCTCGTCGACGCCATCACCACCCTCCTCGTGCCCGCGCAGCGCATCGCCTACAACAAGGCGGCAGGCGCGGACAGCAAGGAACGTACGTTACGCTCGTATGTGCTTGGCTACTACAAGTCGGAGCGCAACGAGGTCACGGGGACGGCCAGGCCCGTGAGCCTGCGCGACCATAACAGCTATTCGGTGGTTTTGGGCGTGTTTCGTAACGCCGGGTACGATGCCACAGTCACACTCGCGCAGGTGTTCTGGATGAAAGACGCACAGGCTCAACCCGCGCGATTCTTCGTCTGTGCCGAACGCGACCTCTCGATCGCCGCTGACTTCTCGCGCTTCGGCACCGACATCGCACAGCTGCGCAAAAAGCTGCGCGGGCTGGGTGCCGAAATCGAGGACACATTTCCGAAATACAGCGCCTGGTTCCGGCGGCGCTTTGGAATCGAAAACGAGCAAGCGCTCGAGCTCTTCCATCAAACGGTATCGATGAAATCGGTGGGCAATCTCACCGACTTCGTACGCAGCCACATGCTTGAGCCATTCGACGTTGCACCGCGCGTCGACGCACTGATCACTCACTTCGACGATCTGAATCGCGCGCACGAGGCGGTACTGAAAGCCAAGCGCCAGGTGGAACTGCTGACACCGCTCGTCGACGACTGCGATCGCCACAGCGAGCAAGGACACATTCTCGAAGGCTGGCGAGCGTGCCGTGAAGCACTGAAACCCTACTTCGCCGGGCTCAAGCTCGGCCTCATCGAGCGCCGCCTCCAATTGCTCGACGAGGATCACGCGCGTGCAATATCACGCAAGGCGCGGCACGAAGAAGCGCGCGACCAGGCGCGCCAGCGCGTGGACGATTTGCGCCGCGCCGTGGCCGAACAAGGCGGCGATCGCATCGCGCAGCTCGAGGTCGAAATCCGCCAGCACGAGCGAGAAAGCGCGCGTCGCCGCGAACGCGCGCAACGCTATGCCGCCATCGTTACGCTGCTCGGCGAAACCGAGGCCACGGATGAGGCCGCATTCGCTTCCCAACGCCAACGTCTGGCCGAGCGGCGCAGCTCGCTCGTCGACGACGAAGCGCAAGAGCAAAATGCGATTACCGAATGGAGCGTGGCCTTTCGCGAAGGGAAAGCGCAGCGTGATCTGCTAGAGGACGAAATCGCGAGCCTGAAAGCTCGACGTAACAACATCCCGAAGGAACAAGTCGCGATGCGGGCGAGCCTATGCTCGGCGCTCAGTCTGGAGGAAGACGCCCTGCCGTTCGCCGGCGAACTCATTCAGGTGCAAGAGGATGCGCGCGATTGGGAGGGCGCCGCCGAGCGCGTCCTGCACAACTTCGGCCTGTCGCTGCTCGTGCCCGACGAGCACTATGCGAACGTCGCGGCGTGGGTCGATCGCACTCATCTCCGGGGGCGGCTCGTCTACTTTCGCGTGCGCTCTGAACGCGCCGCGCGCGCAGCCGAGGCCATCGAGCTACACCGCCACTCGCTCGCGTACAAGCTCGCGATCAAGCCCGATTCGCTGTTCTATGGCTGGCTCGAGCGCGAAATCGGCCGCCGGTTCGACTATGCATGCTGCGATACGCAGGAGCAGTTTCGGCGCGAGATGCGCGCGATCACGCGTGCGGGCCAGGCGAAAGCGCTTGGCGAGCGCCACGAAAAAGACGACCGCCGCGCGCTTGACGATCGCAGCCGCTACGTGCTGGGTTGGAGCAACACGGCCAAAATTGCCGCCCTCGAAGCCCAACGGCGAGCGCTCGAGGTTCGGCTTGGCGAGATCGGACAGAAGCTTGGAGAAGCTCAAAGCGAGCACGCGAAGGTGCGCGAGCAGCTCGAAGCGCTTGCGCGCATCGGCGAGTTCGTCGACTTCCGCGACATCGACTGGGGAAGCTGCGCGACCGCGATCGCACGTCTGGCAGACGAAAAAGCCCGCCTCGAAGCGGCAAGCGACGCCCTCGCGGAGCTAACGGCCCAATTGGACTCGGCGCAAGCGTCGTTGACAGAGAGTGAAGCGGCGATCTCGGAAACCGACTCGGAACTGGGCGGTATCCTGGCCAGGCGGGAGGCAGCGCAAACGTTGCGCGACGAGACGCACGCGCTCGTTGCGCAAGTGAATGCCGAACTTGCCGAGCGAATCGAGGCGCTGCGAGCGGAGATTCTCGGCGAACACCAGCTTTCCGTCGAGTCATGCGACAACCGCGAGCGGGACGTGCGAGAGACGTTGACAACCCGTATCGACAACGAAACGAAGTCGCTCGGCCGCCTTGCCGAAAAAATCGTCAAGGCCATGGCGGCCTTCAAGGATGCCTACAAGCTCGAAACGGCCGACTTCGATGCGAGCCTCGACGCGACCTCAGAGTACCGTGACATGCTCGCGCGGCTGCAAGCGGACGATCTGCCGCGCTTCGAAGCGCGTTTCAAAGAGCTGCTCAACGTCAATACGATCAACGAGATCGCCAACTTCCACGGCCAGCTCGCCCGCGAACGGCAAACGATCAAGGAACGTATCGAACGCATCAACGAATCGTTGCGACAAATCGACTACAACGCGGGCCGATACATCGTCCTCGAGAGTCAGTCCAGCCCCGACGCGGAGATCCGCGAATTCCAGAGCGACCTGCGTGCTTGCACCGAGGGCGAACTCACCGGCTCGGACGATAGCCAATACTCGGAGACCAAGTTCCTGCAAGTCAAACGGATCATTGACCGCTTCCGCGGCCGCGAAGGGTTGACCGAGCAGGACCGGCGCTGGCGCGCCAAAGTGACCGACGTGCGCAACTGGTTTCTGTTCGCCGCCAGCGAGCGTTGGCGTGAGGACGACAGCGAATACGAGCACTATTCGGACTCGGGCGGTAAATCGGGCGGCCAGAAGGAAAAGCTCGCCTATACGATCCTTGCCGCGAGTCTCGCCTATCAGTTCGGCCTCGAATGGGGCGCCGTGCGTTCTCGATCGTTCCGCTTCGTCGTCATCGACGAGGCGTTTGGACGAGGCTCCGACGAATCGGCGCAATACGGTCTCACATTGTTTCAAAAACTGAACCTGCAACTGCTGATCGTCACGCCGCTGCAGAAGATTCACATCATCGAGCCGTTCGTTTCGAGCGTCGGATTCGTTCAGAACGAGGGCGGACGCGCCTCGAAGCTGCGCAACCTGTCGATCGAGGAGTACCGCGCGCGCAAGGCGGAGTTCGAGCAATGAATTGGACCACGACCGCCGAACTGCGCGTTCGCCTCCAGCGCCTATGGGAGCGTGGCGAATGGCTGCGGAGCCTCGTAGACGGCACCGAGGGGCTGTTCCCACTACGTCTAACGATAAAAGGCCCGAGCTCGTCCGAATTGGCCGAACGCTTCGACGCGGTACGCGCATGGATCGCGGAGATTGCCGCGACACCGCGCGTACGCATCGAATGGCGAGAAATCAATCATCGCATTCTCGGCCTGCAGCGTTTGCCACAAGCAGCTTGGGTGGACAGTCTGGACGATGCGCTCGCGGTCGCCGGCAAGCGCCGCGACGCAGCGCAGTTCGAGCGGCTGCTCGAAATCACACGCTCGCGCCAGCCGAAGCTCACCACGTGGCTTGCGCAGCGCCCGTTGCAAGCACTCGAATTCGCAGGCGATTGGGAACGACTGCTGGCAGTCGTCGATTGGCTGCAAGCACATCCGCAGCCGGGCGTATATCTTCGCCAGGCCGAAATCGCCAACGTCGACACGAAATTCATCGAGGCGCGGCGCGGCGTCCTCGCCCAATGGCTCGATCTCGTGCTGCCGTCGGAGTCAATCGACAGCAGCCGGACAGCCGCCGCCCAATTCGCTGCTCGCTACGGGTTCCGCGAGAAGCCGCCTCGGATTCGATTTCGCGCGCTCGATGACAGGCTCGCCGTTCTGCCCGGCATGGGCCGGCCCGACATCGCACTCGACGCTGACAGCTTCGCGCGCCTCACACTGCCATGCCGCCACGTGTTCATTACGGAAAACGAGATAAATTTTTTGGCGTTTCCCGACGTTCCGCAGTCGATCGTGCTCTTCGGGGCGGGCTACGGTTGGGAAGCTCTCGAGCCGGCGCGATGGCTCACGGACTGTGCGCTCCACTACTGGGGCGACATCGACACGCACGGCTTCGCCATTCTCGATCAATTGCGCAGCCGGTTCCCGCATGTTGGATCGTTCTTGATGGACCGCGCGACGCTGGTGGCGCATGAAGCGTTCTGGGGAGAAGAAGGCGATCAGGTCACGCGCGATCTGCCGCGGCTCACGGCCAAAGAGCGGGAACTCTTCGATGACCTCCGCGACAACCGGATTCGCCATGGATTGCGGCTCGAGCAGGAGCGCGTGGGATTCGGGTGGGTCAGGGCGGCGCTCGAAGAGCGGGCTTGCGCTTAGAACTTCCCCATCTCACCGCCAGGTACAACTCGAATACGACTCGAAGCAGGCCGCCTCGAAGATGCCTGCCCCAACTCCCACGTTCAGCGACTTTAGTTTGCGCTGCCGTTGCGCAGCAGAGCATCCGAGATCGTCGACAGCACCTCAGCCAGTCGTCTTGCCGTCTCGGGAGATGGCAGCGGCAACCTGAGACTTCGCGCGCCCGTCACGGCATCGCGCTCGACCCACGGGTGTGCGGCAACCGCGCCATCGCCCGGCTCATTCAACGCCGACACCAGCGCCGCGCCGAACTGCAGCAACCCTGACCACGGTTCGAAGGACGCGCCTCGTTGCGCTGTATCGATGGTCGAAGCTTGAGGCCGCTCGCCGGTACCGGCGAGGTCGGTTTCCACGACGCTCGCGTCACGCGCCGCGTCGCCGGACACGACTGCGCCGCTCGCGGCTTCCTCCGCCGCGGCCATGACCTCGCTCTCTCCCATCCGCCCCGCGACGTTTTCGACATCCTTCATGAAGCGGGTCAGGCGCGAACCACCGAGCAGAATTTCGCTGGCGCCGCCATCGAGGATGCCTTCCGCCAGCGAGCGCTTGAAAGCCAGCACCGACAGCATGCCCTCCTCGATCGTTCCCTTCGCGATGTAATTGACGACTTGTACCGGCTTTTTCTGGCCCAACCGATAGATGCGCGCGATGCGCTGTTCCAGCACCGCCGGGTTCCACGGCAGATCCATGTTCACGAGCGTCGACGCGTGCTGGAGGTTGAGCCCCGTGCTACCTGCGTCCGTCGACAGAAATACCCGACAGTCCGAATCGTCCCGAAAGCGCTGCACCAGCGCGGGCCGATTTTCCGACGGCACGCCGCCATGGAAGCTGACGTAGCCGATGCCGAGCTTCTTGAGCCGGCGAATGACTATCTCATGCGTGCGCGTCCATTGACTGAACACCACGACTTTCTCGTCCGGCTGCGTGAAAAGCGACTCGAACAACGTCGCCAGCTCGTCGGCCTTCACGCCATGATCGGTTTCCTGGTCCAGCAGATAGGTGCTGTTGCACGACATGCGCATGTTCTGCAAAGCACAGGTGAGGCGCCGCTGGTCCTGATCCGACAGAAACCTGGTGTTACGCCAGCGCCGGACGATTTTGGCCACGATGTCCGCGTTTTCCGTGTGATACGCCATCTGCAGCTCGGTCATGGGCACCAGCAGATTCTGGTCGGTGCGCCCGGGCAACTGCAGCAGCACCTCGGACTTGCGACGCCGTATCATGATCGGTGCCAGGGTCTGGCTGATCTTCTCGAGGCCCGTGTATCCCGTCACGCGTCCCGCCTCGTCCTTGACCTGATGTTCGTGCAGCAGCTTCCACGTGGGCCCAAGACGGTGCTGGTCGACGAATTGAACGATGGAAACGAGTTCCTCCAGCTTGTTTTCGAGAGGCGTTCCCGTCAGCACAACGGCATAGGGGCTGTCGATTCGCTTGAGAGCCTTCGCCGCAATGGTGTTCCAGTTCTTGATGCGCTGCGCCTCGTCGACGATGACCAGCTCCGGCGCCCACGCGGAAATCATGTCAAGGTCCGATTTCAGCTTCTCATAGTTGGTGATCTTGTAGAGATCCTGGGCCGCATATTCGCCCCGCCTCTGGGCAAGGCCGCCGCGACTACCCTCGAAGCGTGGCCGGAGAACCGCGTGATCTCGCTCTGCCACTGATACTTGAGCGAAGTCGGGCAAATCACCAGCACTTTCGACACGCCAAAATGCCGGATCAGGATTTCCGCCGCCGCGACGGCCTGCACCGTCTTGCCGAGGCCCATTTCGTCGCCGATCAAGGCGCGCCCGGCACGCACGGCGAACAATGCGCCTTCGGCCTGGTACGGATAGAGCGGCACCTTGAGCAGCCTCTTCAGCGAGGGCGTCGCCCCTCCTTGCGGAAACTGCCCGTCGAGCATCCTGGCACGGCGCGCCGCATCGTTTCGGCCAGCGATGAAGTCGAGCGCGTCGTCATGGGCGCGCAATTCGTGCCCGGCCTTCGCCACCCTGGAGAGAAAGCGCCCGAGATCTTCGAAACGGTCCTCCGGCAGATGCCATCGCCGAGACTCGTCGAACAAAGCGGCGGCCGCTTTGGCTACCTTTGCCGGACAATCCGCGCCGGCGCGAAAATGGACCGCTCGCCCTCCCTCGTTTCGCAAATACAGCTCCGAGAATGCGGGCTGATAACCACGGGCGAAGGCCGCCTTTGCGCCTCGCTTGCGCAGCAGTCGCGACAAGGTAAATTCAATGTGCTTGCAGGTGCCGAGTTCGTTGGTGGCGTAATCGGGACAGTCGCAAAAGTTGTCGCCCGGGCAGGCCCCACGAATCGACACGCGATAGCTGAAGTTCGACTCCGGATTGCCGACGCGGAATTCGGAGAAATACGTCTCCGTCCCGAGATTCTCCAGCGAGAACGCTTGCTCTTGCCCGAATTGCCGACGCAAGGCGCGCTGCCAGTCGGCGGGCGACATGTGATCGGGGGCGTGGATGCGGGAAAGCTTCGAGGATCGACGTGACTTGGTGGAAGAGTGTTTGCTAGTCATGACTTGCCGTGATATTTGCGCGACCGACCCGCTCAAACAATGCGAAGTTCAGCGGGCCTCGGATTGCCTCCCACGCGGGCAGATCCAGTCAATCCGCCAACGGCTGAATCCGCCCCTCGGATCGAGTCCGTAAGGCGTCCTTGATTGCCTACCGGCTCGGTAAAAAGGGGACACACAGTATATCCCGGGCCTCGTCCTCCATCGCCCGCAGATTCGACACACAAGGTGGCACTCAGCACTGGCACTACCACATTCTCGGGCAATAGTTTCGGCACGTAGCTCTACCCGTCGATCCAGGCACTTCTCGATCCCGTCGCCAGGCTGAAACTTGACGGATTCTGCCACGGCGCGTATTGACATCAGATACACATTGCCCTGCCATACGTATATCTATCGTATATACAGTATGGAGTGCATCATGCGCGACGCACCTATTAATCTTCGCGCCTTGCCAGAGCAACGTGATCTGATCGATTACGCAGCGAGCCTGCTTGGCAAAAACCGCTCTGACTTTATGTTGGAGGCCGCTTGGGAGCGCGCGCAGGCCGTCGTCCTGGATCGCACTTTCTTTGGGCTTGATTCGGAAAAATTTAAGCAGTTCACCGAATTGCTAGACGCGCCGAAAGTCGCAAACGCGGGTCTTGCAGTCTTATGGACGTGAAAACCCCTTGGAATGAAAACAGCGAATGAATCGGAAGCTTTCTGCTCCGCAGCCGCTGCTGGCCGAGCACGACGTTGCCAGCTTTTCCTGCGGAAGGCTGGAGCTTGACGACTGGCTGAAGCGGCGCGCCCTGATTAACCACAACAGTGGGACAAGCCGTGTATTTGTAACGACCGATGATACCGGCCGCGTCTACGGCTACTATGCCCTCGCGGCTGGAGCCGTTGCCCATGTCGATGCAACCGGCAACGTTCGTCGAAATATGCGGGATCCAATTCCGGTGGTTGTGCTTGGCCGGCTAGCGCGAGACGTAAATACAAAAGGCATCCAATTCGGCGCTGCCCTTTTGAAGGACGCCCTCAATCGCGCTAGCTCGATCGCAAAAGATCTTGGCGTACGTGCGATGCTTGTGCATGCGATTGACGCACACGCAGCGGCTTTCTATGAGTCGTACGGGCTCACACCGTCTCCGATTCATACCCTCACACTCATGCTCCGACTGGCATGACGAGCGCGCAGAAAAGCCGCAGGGTGCGGCTTTTCTTCACCTGGCCAACTTTCCGCCACTACAGAATTGTCCAAAATTTACGTCGGTACACGTGCCGTGGACAGCTGAAATTGCTGTCCGTGTACGAGCTTGCGCACTACCGAAACCCGGCTTCATGAAGCCCTGGCATGTCGTTCCGAAGCTGACGAATGACGCTCAGAAAGGCTGGCCGAGGTTTTAAGTCTGAAGCGGAGCACGTATAACCCTCCCAAGGACTAGCTCAACCCCGGCAACGTTGCACTCTGATAGACAATCCGAACACGCCTCGTAAGCCATTGATTTAATTGAGATATTTTTACCATCACTCCCACTCGATCGTCAATCGGTGACGGGGACCCTTGTGTATACCGGCTTCTCCGGCCGGTCGGGAGTGACGATACCGTCAGCCATACCGAAAAATCCAGTCGGCAGTTTTCAGCTCTGGACAGACCGCAACAGAGAATCCACGCGCGCTTTCGTTCAAACATCGCGAACACAGGGCATCCGAATGCCGACTTCTTCAGGAATACCGTCTTCGATACCGTCAGGCACTTTCCAGCGCGATCCTGGCAAAGCTTGAAGAAGCCATGATCCCAACTGCGGCCATGTTACCGACCGGAAACGATGCAAACCGTGCTGCAACGCCGGCGAGCGCAGCGCAGCGGCCGCTCGACCGGAAGATGCTGCGCAACCACGACTGGCAAGTGTCTCAATCTTCAGCAGGCGCGATCAAACTCATTCAAGGGCAATTGTGCGTATCGCGAAACCCCGCATCGGGGAGCCCGCGCGATTCTCAGAGCCGATCAGGACACGCTAGCACGCGTCGGGCTGAGTCGGAGTTCGCCTCCATGGCGGGCCGTCGTCCCGGCGCGCTCCACGTCGGCTTTCAAGGTACAACGGCCATTCGTCTACTCGCACAGGGAGACTGGAGTTCGGCCTGAGCCGTCATTCGAGCATCGGTGCCGGTCAGGCGGGTATGGGGCGCTTTCCTGTCATTCACAGGTCGGTGGTCGCGAATGACTCGTCCCACGGAAAGCGAACGAGTACTTGCGACCCTGTCCGGCCGTTGGAGCTGGCGCGACCTGAACGACAGCTTCCTGAGGTCCAGCGGTCATTCGTGTACGCGTACTGCCCGCCAAGTTATCAGCCAAAGTGGATATCCACGGCCCATCAAGTCCTGTGGTCACCGAATGGCCGCCTGCCTAGCAGGTTGCGGAAATACACCCCTCCGAAAGCAACGTCGCTCGCTCCGCGCGGCTACCGCTGCGCAATTTCTGCATTGCGAAATCTCAACGTGAATTCCGCTTCTTTTCCGACGGCTTGAGGCCTGTTTTCGCCTCATTCCCCGCGATTGCCGCCACTACGGGCGGACCTGTCCTAGCGAACGCATGCGCACGAGGTTGTAGGCGGCCATGTTCAACACGAACATCTGGTCGACTTTCTTCAACCCGCGCACCATCACCTGGCGCATGCGCCCCACAATCTTCGCCCACCCAAAGCCTTATTCGATCAGCTTGCGCTTTTGCTGCGATATCGCGTAGCCGACGCTGCGCGCAATCGCATCGGGCACCGCCGAACGGCGACCGGAGGCGTTTTGCGCTACGTGCGGCGTGACCTTCATCTGCTGGCAAGCTTCGATGAATTCATGTGCGTCATAACCCTTGTCCGCACCCAGCGTGATTTGCGCCGCCGCATCGCTCGATGCTTGCCGCGCATCGTTGATCATGACCTTAGCCGCTTCACGTTCGGCATGGCCGTCAGCGCAACTCACACGGGCGTTGACCACCAGCCCATGGCGGTTGTCCGTCAGCGTGTGGCCCATGTAACGTAGTTCGCTGGCCGTCTTGCCCTTGCGGTAAAGTCGTGCATCGGGATCGGTCTTCGACTCGTGCGTTTCGTTGCTCCGCTTGCTACCCTTGAAGCCGCCTTCCCCGCTGCTGTCGTCATCGTCCTTGCGCACAAAACTCTTGTGCCCCGCCCAAGCCTGGATCAGCGTGCCGTCCACGCTGAAGTGCTCGCCCGACAACCAGTTCTTCTTCTGCGCGATGGACAGTACTTCGTTGAAGAATTCGACCACCGCATCGTGCCGGATCAAACGCTCGCGGTTCTTCGTGAATACCGTCGGCACCCAGACCGAATCGTCCATCGACAGACCGATAAACCACCGAAAGAGCAGGTTGTATTGCGTTTGCTCCATGAGCTGACGTTCGGACCGGACGCTGTATAGCACCTGCAGCAGCATCGCTCGCAGCAGCTTCTCCGGCGCGATGCTCGGTCGGCCTCCCTTGATGTCGGCCTCGTACATCCCGGCAAACACCCGATCCATCTTCGCCAGCGCCGCGTTCGCCATCACGCGAATCGAGCGCAGCGGATGCGAGCTCGGAACGAAATCGTCCAGCTTGCGCACGGAAAACAAACTCTCGGTGAACGTGTCGGCGCCGCGCATAATCTCCTGGGGACGGGTGAGCTTCTTACATCAACGCCTTTGCTATCCGTCGCGATGACTTCAGTGCGAGGTATTTCCGCAACCTGCTAGGACAGTGGGCGACCCACTCGCGAATCGCTGAAATGAAACCGGATAACGCCCCTGGGGCGCGCCACGAAACCGATCCGGTGAATTAAGCTTGCCGCAGAAGACAAGCGCTAGGCGCGACCCTGACCAAGAGGCGCTGCCGCCTCTGCGGAAGCAGCAGCAATCGAAATCGCAGATGGATCGACTTCCGATCCCAGATTTGCTTCTTTGAACAGATGTTTGATTAGCGTTCCAAGTCGACCAGAATCGGGGGCCGACACGATGTTGCGGCACGCCTCTGTGAATCGGTCGGTGGCGGAGCCAAAGTGCGGATCGTATGTCTGCCTCTGAATTCGCATCTCCAACAAATGGCGCATGAAAAAGCGAAGGTCGTCGATGCCCAGGCTTCGAATCGTTGACTCGAATTCGGCCGCAGTGGCCGTCTTCATCACAATCTCTTGTCGCGGCCCCCAGCCGCTGTGCTCCACAATGTACTTGGAAGTGTCGAATAGCGTCGCCTTCGCCTGAGCTCCCGCCTTGATAGCTGCAAACTCGGCACTGATTTCAGGGTGAAGCGGCCGGCCGAAGGGATTCTCGTCGTTGACGTCATCGTGTTGTTGCGTCCGGAACTCGCTGAGCCAACCTTGAACTATCGCCCTCCCTACGTCCTTACCAGCTGGTAAGGAAGATAGGGCCGAGCAAAGGTCTGTGGCAATGTAGGGATCGAGATGCTTCGAAACGGGCACCAACTCTTTGGCTTGCTCGACTAACTCAGCCTCGCTGACGCGGTGGTCCCAAACCAAACGTTTTATAAAGTCGCGCGACTTCTCTCGGGCTTGCATTGCGTCGGTTTCGGCCGCGTATCGCTCGACGATCTTTGACACCTCGCCGGCGTCGAACTGACCCGACTCTAGAAAGTCAACCACGAGGACTTCGAACTCGTCACAAGTAATGATGTCAAGCTCTTTCAAAAGCAATCGCCATTTCGCCCTGCCCTTGTCGTCCTCGTCGGCTTCGTTTTTTTTGTCCGCCAGAAACCCTTCCCAATCGGACTCGGATCCCGCCGCCAATACGAACTGGAAGTCCGGACCATCCTCGATACCCTTGAAACTGATCGCCGCCAACAAGACGATCGACGGAACGACGCGCGCAAGCACCACGTCCTGAAGCTGGCGGCTGCCAAGGATGCGATTCACTGCACGGATCACCTTGCAGATGACGCGAATGTTGTTCACGCCACAAACCCCTACTGCTTTCTTGATCCATTCCGAGTAGTTTGAAGGCGTCAGCTTTATGGCGATGCCGAAGGCTTCCTCAGGTGTGGTGAGAAGCCGGATTTCCTGATCGATCACCTTATCTCGAAGCGTGTCCCAGACCTCACGCTCCGCAAGCTGGTCATCGTTAAGAACCAGAAGGAACCGCGCGTCGTGCTGTTGGGTGAACTCGTCAATGAAGCCCAATACCTCGTCAATGCTGAGCCTCTCGTGTTTGCGCTCGATGTCGTCGAGGACGATCAGCCTGCCATTTAACAAGCCCGGGACTGCCAGCAAGGCCACTTCATCAAGCGCGGCAAAGCCTTTGTGCACAGCTTCGAGGACCTTCTTTGCCGCCTTCAAGGCTGTGCGAACGCTTTCCATTGCAGCCGAGTTCTCTTCTGCCTTTGGAATCGCACTTTGCACTGCTTTGAGCTTGAGTTGATTCATGTCACCTATGCCGAACAGAGAAACATAGATTGCTCCTTTCACTGCAGGTAACTGATCTCGGGTATCTTTCTTGACGTCTCGCCACAGATGGCTCTTACCGGTCCCCCATTTGCCTGACAACGCGATGACTTTGTTGTCGGCATCGCCGAGCAACTGTGTAGTGGTCAAGTTATTTCGGACAGGCTAATAGGTTCTTTCACTGTCGGTTTCGCCTCGTAGGCAACGGGCGACAGATAGCCCAAAGTCGAATGCAGGCGTACGGCGTTGTAGAAGCCGACGATGTACTGATTGATGTCGCGCCGTGCTTCATCGTGGTTGGCGTAGTGACGTTGCCACACGCGCTCCATCTTCAGGTTCAGGAAGAAGCGCTCCATCACCGAATTGTCCCAACAATTTCCCTTGCGGCTCATGCTGCAAACCACGTGGTGTTGCTTCAACAAGGCCTGATATTCATCGCTCGCGTACTGGGCGGATTCAACCGGTCGTTGCAACACTAGATTATTGAACAGATTTTAGGTATTCGTCCAAGGCCTCCGCAGGCGTCTTCCAGCCGAGTGTTTTCCGGGGCCTGGTATTCAATGTGTTAGCAACGGCCTGGATCTCGCGAGCACTCCACCGGGACAGGTCTGTGCCCTTTGGGAAGTATTGTCGTAGAAGGCCATTGGTGTTTTCGTTCGTACCGCGCTGCCATGGGCTGTGCGGGTCAGCGAAGAACACCTTCACGCCGGACTCGATCGTGAAGCGGGCGTGATCGGACAGTTCCTTGCCACGATCCCAGGTCAATGATCGCCACAACTGAGAAGGCAAGTCCGCCACGGTCTTCTTGAGTGCGTTGGCCATCGTAACAGCTCCGTAGCCGGCCAGCGCAGGCCCGTTTTTCGTGCGTGGAATTAGCCCATAGCCTTTCTCGCGAGGTAAGTGCACGAGCATCGTAAAGCGGCTTGATCTTTCCACCAACGTCCCGATGGCTGATCGGTTTAAGCCGATAATCAGGTCGCCCTCCCAATGGCCTGGCACAGCACGATCTTGCACTTCTGCAGGCCGGCTGGAAATCATCACCTCCTCGCTGACGTGCGCCCACGCCTTGGCACGCGCTCTCGCTCGGGGAACGCGCAACGCGCGCCCGGTGCGAAGGCAACCCACCAGCTCGCGCTTGAGCGCACCGCGCCCTTGAATATAGAGCGCTTGATAAATGGCTTCGTGAGAGATGCGCATAGATTCATCATCCGGGAAATCAGCTTGCAATCGATTGGCAATCTGTTCAGGTGACCAGCCGTTGACCCACTTTCGGTCACCGCGATGTGGTTTATTGCGCCCCTTGAACGGTGCCTGCCTGGGCCCCGCAATTTCACGACCATCAGCGTCATGTACCTTGCCGTCAAGGCGCTCCTGTACGTATTGGCGCAGCCGTGCGTTCGTCGCCAGCTTCGCTGGCTTTGGTCGTTTGGCGAACCGTTCCGCCTTCCACTGCGCGACCGAAGCACGATACTCGAGGCACCCACCACGGGTTGCCGCATTGCGTGTGAGTTCCCGCGAAACGGTTGACGGACTGCGTCCAGGACGCCGGGCAATTTCGCGTACCTCAAGACCTTGTACCGAGAGCAACGCTATATCTTCCCGCTCAGCGAACGACAAGTATCGACCAGCGATAGGTTTCGACATGAATAGTGGCATGCCGCCACGATAGCGGAACCAGCGCGAGCCTACCGCTTGAGATACGCCTACCGCCTCCGCTGCTTTCTCGCTTGTAATGCCCGTTGCGATCTGTTGCCAAAACCGACGCTCCATCACATGTCCAAGTGATGGCGCACCCGGCGAGTACATCGCTTCTCGCCCTGTCAACCGATACACCTGCTTTGCCCTTCGTCCCATGCAACACCTCCTCGATCAAAGGTGTTGCAACGACCGGTTGAATCCGCCCTGGCTGCCCCGGTCCGAATGCAGGACCAGGCCCGGCGCTGGCCGACGCTGCTGCAGCGCCATGGTGAGTGCCGACATGACCAGTCCGGCCGGCATGGTCGGCGCCATCGACCAGCCGACCACCTTGCATGAGTACAGGTCCAGCACAACCGCCAGATAGAGCCAGCCCTGCGCCGTGCGGATATACGTGATGTCCGAAACCCACGCGCGATTGGGCTCGGCCACGTCAAACTGTCGGTCGAGCACGTTCGCGGCCACCGGTAGCGTGTGCCTGCTGTCAGTCGTCGAGACGAACTTGCGTTTCCAACGCGCCCGCAAACCCGCTTCGCGCATCAGCGTGCGGACCCGATAACGCCCAATGCGCAGTCCCTCTGCCCGCAGCGCATGCATCACGCGCCGGCTGCCGTAGTTCGCGCCGCTCGAAACGAATGCTGCCTTGACGTGGGTCTGTTCCTGCAGGCTCTTTGCGCTCGGCCTGGCACGCCGGTGCGCATAGTAGCCCGAGCGACTCACCTGTAATACCCGGCAGGCGGCACTGACCGATACGGCCTCCTCTTGCAAGTGAGTTACCACGCGATAACTCACTTCAGTTCCCGTGCAAAGAAGGCCGACGCTTTCCTGAGAAACTCCCCTGAGTCAGGTCGCTTTGGCCCGAAGGACATAGCCCAGGGACTCGGCCCGGCGCGTCAGGTTGTTCAGGACCCGCTGCCGATAACGTTCCTCATAATAGGCTGCGCCTGGATCGACATATTCCATGCCGTAGCGCAGTGTGTTGTAGAAGAGCGCCGCGATCTTGCGTGCGGTGGCAGTGACGGCCTTCGCCTTGCCGATGCGGGCTGACAGCCGTCGGTAGAAGCCGCCCAGAGCGGTGTCGGTCCTACCGACCGTGACGGCGGCGAGCCGCAACGCGGCAGCGGCCTTGCTGGAGGAGCGGCGCGTTTTCGAAGACAGGATCTTGCCGCCCGAGATCTTGTTGCCAGGTGCGAGGCACAGCCATGACGTGAAGTGCTTCACGCTCGGCCAGCGGGACATGTCGTTGCCGCATTCGGCAATGAGCTTGAGCGCCACGTAGGGTCCCAGGCCGTGAATCTGCGTCAGGTCGACACCGAGCATCCCGTACAGCGCAGCACGCACGTCGAATGAGAAGTCGTTTGACTGCTTGCCTCGATGTCGCGCTGCCGGCAGTGGCGCGGCGACGGGTTCGATGCCAGCCTGCAACTGCTTGAGCGCGATTTCGATCCGCTGATCGCATTGCGTCACCTGGGTCTGGTAGAAGTCGTACAGGGCCACGGCCTGGGTGAGCTCGAACACGTGTTCGGGCTGGTAATGACCGCCCAGCGCTTCACGGATTGTCTCGATGGAGGCTTTGCAGCGCCTGTCGCGATGCTGTGCGAGGACATCGGTATCGCGCTCACCCGCGACGATCGCCCGGATGATCTTCATGCCGGTGACGCCTGTGATGTCCTCAACGACGTGATGCAACTGTACATTCATCTGCATCATTGCCTTCTGCATATGCTGGATATGGGACGCCGCATATTCCAGCAGGCGCTCCCGCTGCCGCAGATAGGATCGTAGCGTGGCCACCTCCTGTCGGGGGTGGAAGCTGGCGCGCAGCAGTCCGTACCGGTGCAGCTTCTGCAGCCACTGGGCATCGTTCACATCGCTCTTGCGTCCCGGCACGCTCTTTGCCTCCCGGGCGTTGACCAGCAACACCTCGAAACCATAAGACTCGAGGATTTCGAACACGGGAAGCCAGTAAATCCCGGTCGACTCCATCACGACAGTCGTGACCTTGACCTGCCTGAGCCACCTGGCAAGTTCGTGAAGATCGGCGGTGAAGCTGCGGAACGAACGCACCGGTTCCTCGGCGCATTCGGGTCCGACCGCGACAACGTGAAACTGTGCGCCGACATCGATGCCTGCGGCGTGCGGATTGACAACGGACATATCGGTGCGGCGAGCGACGGTTCGCCTCGGTTTGGGCTGTGCCATGTCTGGCCCTCCTGGTCATGGAAGTGCCAAAGGGCGGGACTGCGGTATCTATCACTTTCCTGAACGGGATCACCTCACGGTATCACCAATGCCGGGTCCGCATCGGTCCCTGGACCATGTTTTTTAACGGGATCAGTCACCAGTAAGCGGACGGCCGCTCCCTTCAGCGTGGCCAGTGTAGGACTTGCCCGGAGTTTCTGCTCCTTGGGGAGGGCATGGCCCTTCGGATGTTTTTTAGCAGCGTATTGTCCTCTCGCAGTTGCCGGTTCTCCGCTTCGAGTTGCCGGATGCGCTGCTGTTCTGCCGTCAGCGGTTTGCCCTCGCCAGGACCGCCTGCGCGCTCTGCGTCGTACTGCGCCACCCAGCGTCGCACGGCTGTCTCAACCAGGTCCATCGACCGGCTGACTTCGCTGACCGATAACCCCTGGTCTCGGACCATCCGTACCACTTCCAGCTTGAAGCTGGCGTCAAATTGTCGGCGCCTTCTTGTCATCTACTGTTTTCCTCGTCGATTCCGGATTGTCCTCCTATCGACCTGTCCGAGGAAATTAGACCACTACACTGGATCAAATGCCGCTTCGTTTCATGCAATGACATGCCTCGCCCCCTGACTTATCGTAAATGGACCGTTCACGGCTGGCTTTTGAACGGCGGAGATTCTGCGCATCACCTGGATCGATACTAGTCCATAGCTGGAATGTGGGTTTCTGGCCGACTAGTGTCGAACGGCCGGTCGCCCAATAGCAGACCTTCATGGGCATTCTGTCGCTCCCAGCACTCGGCCGCTCCGGTCGACGATACGATTTCTAGTTCCGGTGCAAATAGTGAAGGTGAATCGGTTAGAGTGTTGCCCCCCGATCTCATCATCCGACAATGAGCAAGCTCAAGAGTATGGACGAACTGTTCTCAGGTCGCCACTTCAACCGCGACGTGATCATTCTGTGCGTGCGCTGGTATCTGCGCTACAAGCTCAGCCTGCGTGATCTTTGAGGTTGACCCGGTTCGACGGATAGATTTGCAGTTGAGTTTAATGCGGTGTGGCACCTCCCGATAAGATCAAATCGCGGGTTGTCCACGGCCGGGCGGCGGGTCGCCTGTCAAGACCACGACGCTGCCCGGCGGTGGGCAACCCGCGCGACGATAAGCTTTGATTTTGCGCATGCAGGTTTTCGAATTCGAGCGGCGAACAGTAGCCGATGCTGCTGTGGAGGCGGCGTATGTTGTACCAGCTCTCCAGAAACGAGAACAGACGCCGCCTTGCCTGTTCGTGGGTCGCGAAGTGTTCGCGACAGAGCAGTTCGGCTTCGAGCGTGCCGAAGAATGACTCGCACATCGCGTTGTCATAAGCGTCGCCGGTGGTCCCCATCGACGGTTGTACGCCGGCTTCTCGGCAGCGCCGCCCGAAGGCAATGGAGGTGTATTGACAGCCTTGATCGGAATGTAGAATCACACCGTCATGGCGTCGCTGCTGCAACGCCATGTCAAACGCCCGCAACATCAGTTCGGTGTACAGATGGTTGGACATCGCCCAGCCGACGACGCGACGGCTGAATACATCCAGCACAACCGCCAGATAGAGGAATCCTTCACCCGTGGGTACATAGGTCGCGTCTGCGACCCACAGCACGTTTGTCGCCTCGGCACTGAAGTGCCGGCGCACCAGATCAGGCGCACGCCGGGCGCCTGCGCGTGGCCGTGTGGTGCGCGGCCAGCGCCGCCGGCTTGCCCCGCACAGACCCGCCATACGCATGAGGCGCGCCACCCGCTTGCGCCCCACGTGTATGCCTTCGCGCGCGAGTTGCGCATGAATACGCGGTGCCCCATACGTGCCGCGCGAGCTTGCATGGAGCGTGCGGATATGCGCGAGCAGTTGCGCATCGCTACGCGTGCGCATCGCGGGCTCCCGCACCAGCCATGTGTAATAGCCGCTCGTCGAGACGCCGAGCAGCCGTGCCATCATCGCGATGGGCCAGCGGGCCCGGTTCGCTTTCATGAATCCGTACCGCCCTTCGGTGGAATGGATCCCGTCTCCCTCGCGAACCAGGCTGCCGCGTGAGAGAGTATGTCGCGCTCCATCTTCAGTTGCCGGACTTCGCGACGCAACCGTGTGAGCTCCTGGCGTTCGGCTGTGGTCAGACCGTCATGCCGCACACCTGTGTCGCGATCAGCCTGCGCCACCCAGTTGTAGATGGTCTGTGCAGTCGGCTCGAACTTCTTTTCCAGTTCCTCCGGCCTGCGTCCGGCCTTCACCAGCCCGACCATTTGCGCCCGAAATTCCGCCGGGTACGGGGTACGATGCTTGGCCATAATCGGCACCTCCTTCTCCAAAGGATAGATGTCCGTTTTTGCGGGTCAACTTCACTTGTCGAGATGATGGCCGAGCGTGGCCTGTCGCTGGCCCACACGACGATCCTGCGTTGGGTGAAGCGTTACAGGCCGGAGTTCGTCAAGCGCTGGAACCGTTTCGGCGCGCCAGCGGGCGCGTCGTGGCGTGCCGACGAGACTTACCTGAAAATCCGCGGCAAATGGGTCTATCTTTATCGGGCGGTGGATCGGGCGGGTCAGACGGTTGACTTCCTGCTCAGGGCGAAACGTGACGTGAAGGCGGCCAAAGCCTTTTTCAGCAAGGCAACCAAACATCAGGGCAAGCCACCAAAGACCATCACGCTCGATGGCTATGCCGCCTCACACCGTGCTGTGCGGGAGATGAAGGCCGACGGTCTGCTGCCGAAGGACAACAAGGTCCGATCCTCGAAATATCTCAACAACTTGATCGAGCAGGACCATCGCCACGTCAAGTCCCGGACGAATGTCATGCTCGGCTTCAACCGTTTCAGGAACGCCGCGATCACTCTTGCAGGCATTGAGTTGACGCATCGCATTCGCAAAGGCCAATTCAACCTGGCGAAGCTCGGCCTCAAAGATACCTCTGCGCCCGCCGTCTGGAATGCTGTCCTGTCTGCTCGATAAGAAATCTTTTCTATAGGAACCATCTCTTCCAGACCGTCTATTTGCACCAGAACCCGTTCGTCGCACGCCAGTTAGCAAGGGCCAAGCCACTCCACTTGCCGAAGGGAACAAGCGGCATTCAGTCCCGGCGGGCCGAGCTCGGGTCGGCGAGGACATTGGCAAGAGCAGAAGTAACTTTCTCGTGGGTCTCGGGATTAACGTAAAGGTATTGCCCCGCGGGGTTCACCTCGAAGAAGACATATTCTTGGCGCGCGGTGAGGCGCAGATCCACTGCACCATAAACCAATCCCAACCGCGCCATAAGCGAGAGCACGCGTTCTTCAACTGACGGTGGAAGAAGGTGCTCGACATATTCGACGCCGTGGTTCATACGAACGTCATTCGGATACTGCAAGTCCTTTAGCGGCGTCGCCGCCGCGTAACAGCGATCGCCGACCGCTGTCACGCGAATGTCAGCAACCCCGTCTACTCGCTCCTGAAAGATGACCGGTGCGAGTCGGACCGTTTCGACGAACTCCGCCTCCGCCTCGCCGACAATACGGGTCTCGCGCCAACTATCAGGTAGAGCGAGAAACTGCTTGAAAATTGTCCGCCCGGGATAAGCATTCCAAAAGCGCACAGCCTCATTTGGATCGCTCGTCATCAGGGTCACGGGAACGGTCAAGCCGCACTCCTGTGCTACCGTGAGTTGAAACGGCTTATGAGCTGCGACAGCGTCGCGAGCAGGGTCGTTAACCCAAAACGCGTTCATCGAGTGGAATAGCCCCTGTAGAGCGGTGTTCCACTCTGAGCGAACGAATTGAGCGTGTCGCGCGTCGGCCTTTGAGAGATCGATCGCCTGCGGACGTCTCCACCAGACGGCGTGAATGGCGCCTAGATCAAAGTGACCAGACGACCGATGTGACAACGAAAACCGACGTTGATCACTCTGGAAGTGCAGCGAAACCGTGATCTGTTTGGGGAAATGGGAGAGGTCTAGCACATGGGGCGCCTCATGCCCATTAGCATGAAGCGCCTTGATCACCGCCTGAGCATGACCGTCATCAAGCGTCGATATGATCAGGACGCTCATGCCTGCGGGTCCGCGTGCGCCTTCGGCAATGGTGGATCACTGAAAGTCCCCGGTGGGAAGGTGAAGCGCCCGTGCATCCATGGGAATGCGGCGCCCTGCTGCATGGCAGAGAGATACGCACTTGAGACCTGGTGTGGCGCAGCAAGCGAAAACGGCGTCATGCCAGAAAGTCCAGACGCCGGACTCAACCATCCTTGCTCATAGCCTCCCCAGACGGGGCCTGCAACGTCATGAGAGGGAAGTTTCTCGGGCACAGAGTTACTTTCCCAAATAGTATCCAGATGGTTCGGGAATGTTACGTCCCAGTCTGGGCCTTTGATCCCGGTATCGCGCCACGGAGCTTTGAATTGAGGTGACGGTGCGCCGAGCGCGGCGTAGGCCGTATCCCAATGGCCCGGATATGTGTAGTCGCCAGTCGGGGTTTTAAACTGTAAATCTCGAACGGGCGGGAAAGTGATCGAGTCGTTTACTACCTTGAATTGCGCGCTGGGGGCGTTAAGCTCGGCGTCGGCGATGTCGGATGGAAGCTTGTCAATCGCCAATTCAAGTTCGACAAACAAGCTCCCGAACGAACGAGCCAGTAACTTCGACGAAAGCACAGCGTCTACGGGCAGGGTCAAACTACGACCGCTCTCAAGCTTGAGAATGAACGTGCCGCGATCCTTCGTGCGTGCAATTGCGCCGACCAAAACAAGCTGTTTCTGCTCCTCGTCCTCCGGAGCCTGAGCCAGCAACTCATCAAACTTCCTTTCTTCTTTCGGCATGACGGTCCTCCGCGACAAAGTGTCGGATTCGTGCGTACGCGGCTTTTTGAGAGCGACAAACCTTATGCTTTGGTTTTCTTAATGTCAGGATCGAAAAGGCACCGTGAAAGGTTTGTTATTTTGGGGTGCCTTACGGTTTGAATCATAGTAGGTTAACCATCCATGATCCGCAAACGAACTATCCGGACTAAAACGCCATAAGTGAGCCGTTAAACACAGCGAAACCGTCATGCCGATAGCGCAACCTCTCCAACGGCACAAGACGCAGGCACGCGAACTCCGCCACATGCCGCACCATTTCCGGTGGGTGGGAGAGCTACGAGAGAAACGAATCAGTCAGGTGAAATTTAATTACTTTGTACGGGGAAAATCCGGATAGCGCAACAAAAACCATTGACCTGCCCCAGTGCGCAAATGCTATGTGGGAGGGCAGTGGCAGTAAGCCTCAACCGGAGGAAGACGCGAGTTGCACGATCGTTATCTCCGAATGAGCGCCCAAATCGACACGGCCTGACGCAGCCCTCCCACGAAGCATCTAATCTGGGAAGCGTAGGAGGTTCAAGAGATATATGTTCTGCAGAGCGACTATCGCTTCGCAGATAACTGAAGGTCAAGTTGGCGGATTGCTGCTTGATTATGTCCACTTCGACATTTCCAGGACAATCATTAGATTTGCAAACGTCCGTGTGGAAAGCTAGAACTCCCAGCGGGAGCTTAAGCTTCAACGCCGGACGAGCCGTTAGGGTATGTCAATATCAAAGTGTTCATGTGATCGCCTGCAATGGCGAGATCGCACTAAACGTGGGACTCTATGCCGCTAAGTGGTGAGCGCAACCGTCGACCGCGAGCGACGGTTACCACCATTCGAAGCATGATGGCTAACGTAGCCCAACTCCAGGAAACTGAAAATGCCGTAGCCAGGTGGGGGCGACGCCTGACCGATTGATATACGCCGGTATGACGTAATCGCAGTAACGATTCCGGTCAGAAAATTTGCGATTGGGCGGTTTGTTGCAAGCATTCCATGTGTACGTGCCGACTCCAACGTTCAGAAATTCGTCTCCGGGGTGAAAGCTCTTTCAGACACGCGTCAACGGTCATCAGCCCGGCTTATCGTTTGCATTGACGTCTTGTGATCTTCACTTTTCGAGCGTCGGGTCGAGATAGCCTGCTTGCAACATCGCGATGCAAATTGAGTACTCAGAACTTCACGACATGAGTCGACGACGTAACTCTATCGAAGTTTTGATTTGGACAGATGCAACCGAGGTTAGCTGCCGCGAGTCTTCCATTGGCATGGGGGTGGAGGCTACCTTCGAGTTGAAAATTGTACAGATCCATCCTAGGCTAACAAGCAGACGAAAAAATTGATCAAAACTGTCTCGTCCCTCCGCCGCCCGGCCGAGGTTCTTTTAGCGATCCACTTCTAACAAGCCGAGTCGGTTCCGGGGAATGCTGCATGATAAGGAACACCAAAGTGACACTATTCACGAGCCGACTCGATGACTGATTGGGGCGCCCAGCGAGACAATGTTTGCTAACGGGCCGTACGGCGACGGCGTGATCGGCGTTACGTCAGAGTGCGGCTAGTTAGCCTTTACTGCTGCGTTGCTTCAATGCGACCGCGACGACCTCCGTACAACGCGCGGTCAGTAGAAATTCTTGGTTCGCCGTTGACAGATTTGTTTGCGCAGCATTCCGCCGTTCCATGGCGTCCTCTTAGGACTGACACGCTTTGAAACCGGCTAGCTCGGTTTTAGACTCGATCGTAGTAAGAAAGTTGTAAATACTTCGTAGTGCAGAGATTACAAGCTCAACTTTTTATAACGATTGGGTCGAGCATCGTTCTATAAGTAAGGGAGATCACGATCATGTCATCTACAGCTGTGACGGTGACCGGCCAGGTCGCCAAACTTTCCGAGTCCGATGCGGAAAGACTCGCCGCATATGTTCTCAGGTGCGGCGTCATTATTATCACTTCGCCACTGCGGTCCGACGGGAGCTTCAGCGTGGCCGTTCCCCGCGCCGAAATCGACTCGGATAGCCCCTATGGGTTGAGCGTAGCCATTGCGCCAGCCAGCGCTGGCGCGCATCTTAGCCACCTGCCGAGCGTTCCCACCCAGGCCTTGAACCGCCAGGCGTTGAAAGAAAGCAAGGGCGAAATCCGCGTGGCTGAGTTCGCGATTTCCGACGAGATTTTGAAGGTCTGGTGGCTCTGGTGTCGCTGGTATTGCGTCAGTGGGACAGTGATCGGTCCGGATGGCTGCGCGGTGCCTGGGGCCGACGTGACCGTTTACACGGTCGGCTATTCCGGTTCGGGCTACGTCAAGACGCCACGAGCCACGGTAGCGACGTCCGCCAACGGTAGCTTCACGGCGTGTTTCGAATGGTGCTCCTGCATCTTCTGTTTCCCGTGCTGGGCGTGTTGGCCGGCCTGGTGGGAATGCTGGCCATGGTGGTGGGAACGGGATATTCTGCATGTCATCGCCGCTCTGGAGAAGGTGCCCGTTCCGGGGGTTCCTTCCGTCGCCACAGTCGCGAACCAGCCTATGCTAATCCGGCCAGACTCAAGGAGCCTCGTGCGCGGACAGGGCTTCCGGACGAACGACCTCGGCGCCTTTGCCCCCGATCCCGCCCGTACAGCCCTAATCGCCCGAAAGTTCCAGAACCCTCGTCTCCGAGAGATTTTTCCCTGGTGGTGGTGGTGCTGCGATGACCCGAATATCCTCTTTAGCGTGTCGCAAGGCGGAACTCTTATCGTCAACGAAAACCCGTCGATTGACACGCGCTGGTGCTTCGACGACGGCAGCACCGTAACGCTGGTCGGGAACTCACAGAGCACTACGCTTTGCAATCCGAGGTGCCCTCCGGAATCGGGCTTCGTGTGGACGTCGGTCGGAACGACGGAGGTTGGCCTTATCGTCAACGGATACGCTACTAGCGCAGCGTCTGGCACCGATGCAACCGACATGGCCTTCGCCTATGGTCTCGACTTGTTCGGTGAGTTCGCGCCCAGTTCAGATGTTTCGTATTACCAGGTATTGAGCGGGCAATGGGCAGGCAATCCGGCGCGTGGCGGGTCAGCGCCGTCTGGCACCGGCAGCCTCGTCATGCTGGATCTATACCGGACGGCCTTCATCGAAGATGCTGCACACGTTCTTCAGCCACCCGTTAGTGTAAAGATGGGGCCGTTCAGTCAGGGCGGTCAGACCGGACTCTATGCGACGGAGTCCGCTCGCGCGACCGGCACCATTCCTCCGGGCCTGAACCCCGTTCCAATTCCCCCTGGTGGTCAGGTCATCGGTTGGGCCAATCAAGGGCTGATGGTCGCGACCAACGACTCCTCGACGCTGATCGGAGGAGCCTTGAGCGGCGCTGTGAGCCTCACTGTGGTTGGTTACGACGCGACCATCACGCCAGTGGCGCTCGCGCCGGACAACCCGCTGACGCTGATGATCGACAACACGCCGCTCACGACTGATGCCATCTCGCTCGCCGCATTCCAGAGTGACGGAAAGGCGGCTACGTTAACCGGGACAGGCGAGTGCCCCGCGTACGATGTCGGTCCGGGCGGCTATGTCCGGATCACCATCAACGTGGCCGACGAGATGGGCCATCTTTTCGAGTACTATGTGGACGCCGAGTACGGTTCGGGTAGCGCGGCACCCGTCAGTCCGGGAACCCGGGGGTACATCAATGATCCCCTCGTACAACCAGCGCCAGCCGGCATCCGCAGTCTCGGTGATCCTGACTACGGCTACAAGGCGTGGATCGGCGGAGTCGACACGCTGTACTTCCCTTGCGCGCCGGGTGGCACGGGTTGCACGATTTCTCCGTCGAACGGCATGCCCTTTGGCATCGGTAATGAGCCGCCTGATTGTTGCTATGAGTTTCGTATCTGGGTTGGCAAGCGGCTCACCAACGGTTACGACGGCCCTACGGTTGGCCCAGGAGAATTCCAGACGGTCAGCCTCAAATTTTCCAGCTAGCGCCACTATCGCCGGGAGGCCAGCGACGTCATGCGCATCTATTGGTTCATTGTGGGGAGCCTGACCGTCTGGCGGATCAGCTATCTGCTGACCTCCGAGAGCGGACCTAGGGATGTGCTGGTAATCATGAGGCGTCGCTTCGCGACGGGTATCTGGGCAGACGTTGCAACTTGCCTGTATTGCATGAGCATCTGGATCGCCGCGCCTTTGGCATGGATTCTCGGCGAGTCCGTGGTGGAGCGCCTCCTTCTTTGGCCGGCTCTTTCCGCCGCGGCGATCGTGACGGAAAGAGCTATTCACCGGGATACGCCGGTGGCGGCTGCGCTTTACTACGAGGACAAGGAGGCGCGTGATGTGCTGCGGAAGGAACCGGAGCCGAATTCCGGTCAGTATCGCGAACCACAGGTGGACGGCCCAGACGCCAGCAACGACGAGCGATCTGGCGGGGCCGGTCTTTGAGTATGTCGGTGGAACTGCGCTTACCGTGGTCGGCGCGATATCCGGCGCTCGTTACCGGTTCGACCGGCCGGGCGCACGAATACGCATCGACACGCGTGATGGTGCCTCACTCGCCAAAGTGCCTGTCTTGAGAAAGGTTCGATGACTCCGTTGTTAGATCTGGAGTTCTTATCGCATCGACAGAGAATACCAAGGCCTCTTATTGATTTAAGTTTAGACAGAACTTGGCGATATAGATCGGAGTGCCGTACATTTGGAGGAAATTGAACTGCTCGGCAAGCGAACACTTTGGTATAACGCCGTCGATCACCTGGCATTTCGAGACCGTGTGCATGATCTCGAGTCTACCCAGCAGAATTCGGGCGCTTGATCGTCAGATGGTCTTGTTTCACGATGTTGTTGAGACAGCTGGTTCTGGTGCAAACAGGCTCGGCGAATCGGTTAAAGTATTCAGCCCGACATTCTGGTGGTCGGTGATGATCAAGCGCAAAGGCCTGAAGGCGTTGTTTGATGGGCGACATTTTGATCGGGAGATCATCATTCTCTGCGTGCGCTAGCACCTTCGCTACAAGTTCAGCCTGCGCGATCTGGTCGAGATGATGGCCGAGCGCGGTTTGTCGCTGGCGCACACCACGGTCATGCGTTGGGTGAAGCGCTTCACGCCGGAGTTCGTCGAGCGCTGGAATCGTTTGGGCATACCTGCAGGGCGGTCAAGGCGTGTTGACGAAACCTACCTGAAGGTTCGTCGCAGATGGGTTTATCTGTACCGTGCGGTAGATCGAGCCGGCCAGACGGTAGACTTCATGCTCAGAGCGAAGCGCGACGTGTCCGCGACCAAAGCCTTTTTCAGCAAGGCAATCAAACATCAGGGCCAGCTTCCGGAGACGATCACGCTCGATGGGTATGCCGCCTCGCACCGGGCGGTGCGTGAGATGAAGGCCGATGGCCTGCTGCCCGAGGACACGAAGATCCGGTCCTCGAAGTACCTGAACAATCTTATCGAGCAGGGCCATCGAAACATCAAGTCCAGAACGAACGTGATGCTCGGGTTTCAAACGATTCAGGAATGCCGGGACCACGATTTCAGGCATCGAATTGATGCATCGCATTCGGCAAGGATCAGTTCAACTTCTCCATGCTCGGGCTTAAAGATAACGCTCCGCTCGCTGTCTGGAATGCTGTTCTGTGCAATCGATAAGGTATCCATATCGATACGAAAAATTTCGGCCTGACCAGCCATTTGCACCAGAGCCAGAATCGGTATGAGCCGTGCCCTAAATGCAAAGCTGCCAACAGGATGGGGCTTGTGACGCGTGCTCGGCGCCTCGCGGTTGAGTGTGACTGCATCGTGGCCCGGAGGTAGGGTGATCTTTTCTCCTGCGACAGGGCACCGGGAGCCATTGCTCGTAAAGTGACGTCCTCTATCTCTGGCGATAAGCGCCATTCAAATAGCGACGTGGACAAAATACGCTAAGGGATGATGTAGCGGTAACGGCGCCTTTACTTGACGGCTTTCCATTTATCGCCTAAATCTGGAAGGCAAGGCCGTGTGCGGAGCGATTACGGGATGTTCAAGGTTTGGAAACGTCTGCCTTCCGCAACTCTTAGTTGACTTGAAAGTGCCGGGCTATACGCCGTATTCGCTTGTGATCGGCGAGCTCAGCGAGGAGATCCATCATGGCCGGGCGCACTCAACGGACTGCTCAGAGAACCACGCGTGGAGTCAAAGTCAGTAGCGGCGCTGGATCGATTCCGAAGTTTCATCCTGGACGTGCACACTTGCAGCCCAAGGGTGGTCCTCCCAGATTGCCGCAGATATCCAAGTTCGTGACAGTGTCCTGGGCATGGACCGATCAGGCCAAGGGCAACATCTCCTGGACGTTCGTCAACAGTGACCCGGACAACAGCCATGCAGTAGTCCTCTATCGCAACAACTACGTATTCGGCGGCGCGTTCTGGCCCGTCTACCTGGGGCCGGGCTTCGGGATATCCATGCTGGATGGATCACAGCCGCTTCCGACGCTCACCGGCAACGGCGGCCAGCCAATGGGCATCATCGACTATGGACCTGGTGCGGGCCCGCGCTATCTGGTGCATTTCATCTTCAATCTCGCACCGGGACAGACCTGGAGCACGCCCGAGGGTGGCTTCACCGGCAGCACCACGCCAACCGCGGGCGTATGCTACGAACTGGTCAGCGGCACTGCGGGTAACTATTGTGTTGGCTATGACCCGACACGAGTGAGCGACTACGATAACCTGACCGGCACGACCCTTGCCGGCTACACGCCCAACCCCTCCACCTACTTCACCTATGCTTTCACGCCGGAATCCGGCACGCCGGAGAACACACTTGGATTTTCCGATGCGATAGGCAGTGGGTCCTGCGTCGCGCCTGGCATTGAGCTCCGGCTTCAGAAGTCGACTTTCAGCAAGGACGAGGTTGGCGTTCACGCTTCCTTCCCATCGGCGTGCCTGATCGAGGCGAGCGGCTTTACGAATGCCATACTTGGCCTGACCAGCGCGGCGGCGCTTAGTGCCAATGCGCCCAATCCGGTTCCCGCTATCAGCGCCTCGATGCAGCAAGGATTGAATCTCGCGCTGACTGCTGCCCAGTTCGCGACGATCGCCGCCAATCTGCCGTCCGTCGACAATTACGGTCCACCGCCTATTCTTGCCACGGATCCAACCCTCGATACCAACTACCAGTCAGTTTATTATCCGTTCACGGTTAGCTTCCCCAACGAGAATGCGTTTGATGCGCTGGATCTGCACCAGACCGCGGTCATTACACTGACCGCCACGTTTGCGGTTGGCTCGGTCGCCCCTGCGTATGCGAACATCGTGTTGTCGAAGGGCGAGGATCCGTTCTTCACGGATCTGACGCCATCGAATCCCTTGGCATACCCGTCCTGGCTCAGCTTTGACCTGCGCTTTTTCAAGGCGACGCCGAACCAGCAGCACGAGATGTTCAGTGTGCCAAATCCGGTTGGCGCGAACGACGCGATTCGCTATATCCACGCGGTGCTGGACAATCTGAACCATCCGAGCCAGATCACCAACGGCGATACGTTCGATGGCGCGCTTTCGCAGGACGAGGACGCCTCGGCGCTCGAATATCTCCCAACTGGCATAAACGGCGTCCCGACGTTCAACTTCGCGGTCGCACGCGTACGCATTGTCTCCGCGACGCAGGCGACTACGACCACGCCGGTGCGCGTCTTCTTCCGACTCTTCCAGGCGGCGAGCACGGTGTCGGATTTTCACGAGGTCGGCAAGGGGGAAGGCACGTATCGTTGGGGAACGGACGGCAGTCCTAACCACAAAATTCCGCTACTCGGCGTCCAGACCGACCAGAACGGCCATCTGGAATACGTCACGATTCCATGCTTCGCAACCGACCGGATAAACCTGAACGGTCCGGCGGACATGAACACCCAGCACGATGACCCCAACGCGCTGCAAATCACGACGATTGCCAACCAGGAGGTGGATACCTATTTCGGCTGCTGGATCGACAATAACCAGCAGTCCAGCACGATCTTCATTGGGACGCCACCCAGCGCACAGACGCAATGGGACGGCCCGTGGCCGGGGACCCAGTCACTGAGCGGTGCGATCAGTAATGCGCCGCACCAGTGCATGATCGCGGAAATCCGCTTCGACGATACGCCGATTCCCGACGGCGCCAACAGCGCAACATCCGACAAGCTTGCGCAACGGAACATTGCCTGGATCGACGGACCGAACCCCGGCGTCGCGCCGTCGCGCGTGATGCCGCACCCGTTCGAGATCCGCGCTTCCGCGTCGGCGAGCGCAGTCGACGAACTGATGATCAAATGGGGGAACACGCCCGCACAGAGCACCGGGTCGCTCTATCTGCCCGCGGTGCCCGCCGCGCAAATCCTTTCGCTTGCCGACACAATGTATTCCAGGCATTTCCTCACCGCGCTCGACGCCAATACGATCGGGTGTCCGGCCGCCGGGGTGACGTTAGTGCCGGTGCCGGCTGGCTCCGGCCGCTACGCCGGTCTAGTGGCCGTCGACCTGCCCCCCGGCATTCAACGCGGCGATATCTACGATATCTCGGTCCTGCAATTCGAGCAGGCGACTGCTTATCAGCAGGCGCCGCCGCAAATCGCCCGGCGCGCCGCAAAGCTGCCTGCCGTCACCGCGGTGCCGCAGACGTTTTCCTGGCGCCAGTTGATGGGGGCGTTCGAGTGCACCATCGTCATCAGCACGAACGAGAACCTGCTCTATCCCGAGGAGCGTCTGCTCGCCTGGCTGAAATGGCGCTTGCAGGTCGCGTCGCCCACAAGCCGCTGGTATCCCGTGTTGCAGCGCTATCTAGATCTGATAGCGGGGCGGGTGAGCGGCTTCGGCGGCGATCCGTCGGGCATTCCGCCCTCGCCGACAGGTGATGTGCCAGGGCATAAGCCCTCGCCTCGTCCGGGCCACGGGCGCGCGCGCCGTGAATTCACCGGCAAGGTCGTCGGGATCAGCTACGACAGGTTCGGTGACTTCGAGGGCTTCACGTTGCTCACTCTTGAGGGGCACGAGCGCGAGTTCCGTGGGCGTGAGCGCAACGTTGAGGAGTTGATCGACCGCGCCTGGCGCGAGCGGACCTTGATCAGCGTTTTCGTCGAAGAGCACGAACCCGAGTGGCCGGCCGTAGTCGTGCTGCGCCGCGGGCGATGGCGCGACGCTGGCGTGCAATTAGGCTCTGATGTGATGGACGACTCCCGCTAGACGGCAGGAAATTCATGCCAAAGTGGACAGGTCGTGATGCCCACGGCAAAGGAGCGTTCATCATGAACATAGCGACTGTTGGACTGGATCTGGCCAAGAGCGTGCTGCAGGTTCACGCAGTGGATTCGCAAGGCCACCTTGTTGCGCGCAAGCAGTTGAGACGCACTGAAGTACTCCGGTATTTCGCGAAGCTTGAACCGTGCGTGGTCGGTATGGAAGCGTGTGGGTCGTCGCACTAGTGGGGCCGGGAGCTCGCAAAGCTCGGGCACACCGTTCGCCTGATCGCCCCGCAGTTCGTCCGACCTTACGTGAAGAGCAACAAGACGGATGCGGCTGACGCCGAAGCAATCTGCGAGGCGGTACAGCGCCTGGTTCTGGTGCAAATAGACGGTCTGGAAGAGATGGTTCCTATAGAAAAGATTTCTTATCGAGCAGACAGGACAGCATTCCAGACGGCGGGCGCAGAGGTATCTTTGAGGCCGAGCTTCGCCAGGTTGAATTGGCCTTTGCGAATGCGATGCGTCAACTCAATGCCTGCAAGAGTGATCGCGGCGTTCCTGAAACGGTTGAAGCCGAGCATGACATTCGTCCGGGACTTGACGTGGCGATGGTCCTGCTCGATCAAGTTGTTGAGATATTTCGAGGATCGGACCTTGTTGTCCTTCGGCAGCAGACCGTCGGCCTTCATCTCCCGCACAGCACGGTGTGAGGCGGCATAGCCATCGAGCGTGATGGTCTTTGGTGGCTTGCCCTGATGTTTGGTTGCCTTGCTGAAAAAGGCTTTGGCCGCCTTCACGTCACGTTTCGCCCTGAGCAGGAAGTCAACCGTCTGACCCGCCCGATCCACCGCCCGATAAAGATAGACCCATTTGCCGCGGATTTTCAGGTAAGTCTCGTCGGCACGCCACGACGCGCCCGCTGGCGCGCCGAAACGGTTCCAGCGCTTGACGAACTCCGGCCTGTAACGCTTCACCCAACGCAGGATCGTCGTGTGGGCCAGCGACAGGCCACGCTCGGCCATCATCTCGACAAGATCACGCAGGCTGAGCTTGTAGCGCAGATACCAGCGCACGCACAGAATGATCACGTCGCGGTTGAAGTGGCGACCTGAGAACAGTTCGTCCATACTCTTGAGCTTGCTCATTGTCGGATGATGAGATCGGGGGGCAACACTCTAACCGATTCACCTTCACTATTTGCACCAGAACCCGTTCCTGCAGGTGAGCCTCGGCGTCGCGCGCGATCTTTCGCAGCAGTGCGGATATGTGATGCGACTGCTCGACAAGCCGTTCACATTAGACCCGCAAACAGTGCTACATCAGATCGCCTTCCGGCTGTTCCACTACGATCCAACGTTCGCGCCTGCAGGCAAGACCGCCGTGACGTGCACACTGCCCACGCGCAACGTGGGGTACTGGTCGCGGTTGAGCGAGCACGACCCGCAAGGATATGAAGCGCAAAAGCAGCGCGTGGCGAACACCGTGATCGCGATATTAGACAAGTCCACGCCCGGTGTGCGCGAAGCGATAGAAGTGCTCGACGTGTCGACGCCCGCCACCGTGGTCCGCTGCACGCGCAATTGGCAAGGCAGCATGGAAGATTGGCTGCTCACGCCGCAGACGGGCGTAAGACCCTTGCCGCCAACGCTGCCCGGCCTGCGGCGGTTCCTCATGATCGGCCAGTGGGTCATGCCCGGCGGCGGCCTGCCGTCTGGCCTGATTACCGCGCGGCGCGCAGTGCGCCGCATGTGCCGGATGGACGGCATAGCCTTCGTGCTTGATGAGCACGAGAAGTCGCCGAACGCAGCCGGCGGTTTTCCTGCCTGATGCAACCCATGCGCTGGCAACGCCGCATGGCCGCGAGGACGCCAAGCCATAAGAACGCAAGGACGTGACGCGACCGGCCGCACCCTCAATGGGCGGGCATACGCAGCTTGCCCCCGCAGGGCTGCGATCGGCAGCACGCGACCCCAAGCGGACTGTCGAGATTCCAGCACATCATTGGCTCCTTCCGAATGTGCAGCAGCCGTTCATTAGCCTCAGTCTACAGACGGGGCGTCGGCCCTTGCCGACACGATGGAACCGCACAACGAGCGCCGGGCGGTTGCTCTCACAGCCCTATAATCTGAACTTCGGTCGCCTCGACAGAGGGCGTCGCGAGGATTTTCCGTTTCCCGGTCAGCACTGGCCGATGCTGCTAACGGAGGGGTATGAAACTGAAAGAGAAGGACATAAAGCTTCTTTGGGGACGAGCTGCGGGACGGTGTTCTATATGCCGATGCGTGCTTTCCCAAGACTCAAAGGGGGCTTCGGAAACATATCCGTTAGGCGAGCATGCCCACATCGTTGCCGAATCCGAGGGTGGTCCGCGAGGGACGAGCGTGCTGACGAGGGAAGAACGAAACAGCTACCAGAATCTGATTTTGCTCTGTCCCACCCATCACACCTTGATCGACAAGGACGAAGGGGGCTGGCCCGCTGAGAAGCTTTACGTCACCAAGGCATCGCATGAACTATGGGTGCAGGAGACGCTTGCCGATCCCATCAATCAAACGCAACTCGCACGTCAGGTAGCGGTCACGTACATCGTTGATTCTACGGTCCAATTGTGCGAGTTGGAGAGCTGGAAAGATTGGACGCGAATGGCATTAGCTCTCGATCCCACTTGGCCGCGTGCCTTCCCTGACCAGTTCTTCGAGTTCCGGCAACGGGCTGGGGCAGCGATTTGGCCAGCGCAGTTTGATGAGCTGCGCCGCGCTACGTTAACGCTGAGCATCCTGCTTAATGAAGCTGCTCGGAACTTCATGAAGCATGCACTGCATGACGGAACGTTGTACGTAGCAGATCCGTTCTACAAGTCAGGTGGATTCAATCCAAACTATGATCGTGACCTCGCACTCTACAATGATTGGGTACAAAGGGGCCGCAGCCTGCTACGCGATGCGACCGCAGCAGCGAACTGGTTTGCTGAGGTTGTCCGGCGTGACCTGAACCCGATGTTCTTCGCGAGAACGGGGGAGTTCGTGATTATCGAAGGCCCGTTTTTACCAGATCACTCAATACACGCACGTCTCATTGAGTTCAAAGAGGAGGAGAAGGTGACCCTGCCAGAATCGCTCGATGACATCGAAACCTAGCCCAGACACACGCGGGATCGGACTCTCAGTGACGTTCGCTTGTGGGCGAATACGTGCGAACCCACCGAGACAGTTGTCGGTAGTTCGCTCGATTTCTGACGTTTGAATGTCCGTCATATAGTCCGGCCGGCTGGCCGAACTGCCCGACGACAGACTGCAGCCGACCCGATTCCGCCGTTAGGTCCGACGTTGCTCCAATGGCCGTTGTCACGTTATAAGCATCGGCCAAAGCGTTCGCTCGAGTATCAACGGTCAGTTCGTCCCACTCGTGTAGACTGCGCCGTTGTCCCAACAGATCGACCACCTCGACCCGGCTCTTCCTCCTGGGTCCGGCGTGTGTCAATGCCCGCGTTCGAAGCGCCCCCGACAACGCTTGATGGTTTTGACCAGCTGGTAGAAGTCCCGAGCGAGTACTCGATCGAACCGCTAGCGGAAGAACAAATAAAACGGATGCCTTTCTGGACCCCCCCCTGATTGAAGCGGAAATCGAATTGCTGGTTGATTGCCTGATCGGCGACGCCGCTCCGGACGAGGCAATCGATGTCGCGACGAATTCCCGATTCAGCGAATTCGACATCGCGACAAGCGCGCTCGCCGTCAACGGCTGGTGTGTCGTGTCGAACTTTTTGTCGCAGAGCCAGACGCAGGCCTTATCGACCGAATGCATGGCCATGCACGACGCGCAGCTGCTGACACCAGCCCGTGTGGGGGCCAATCGCGCTGCCACGCTTTTGCTGTTAGCGCCGGTGTAAAAGCGACGTTAAACGACGACGCAAGGTTGAGCGAATCAGTCAAGAACAAAGGGGCCGCGCGGCCCCTTTGTTGTGCGCGCCGTCGATCAGAACGGCGGGTCGTGCTCGTTGAATGGCAGCTCGCGTTGGCGGCGATCTTCGCGCAGGAGCTGCTGTATGTCGGGCAGATAGCGCGCGCAGATGACTTCGCGCAAGTCGTCGAGTAGTTCGAACACGGCGAGCGCCTGCTCGGGCGTCCAGTCATCGGGGACGATGAAGCTCAAGCCGCGCGTTCGGCCGGAAGGCAACGGCGGGGCGTTCACGACGACTCACCTCCCTTTGCAGATTTGCCGGGGCTGCGCTGGCGGGCGCGTTTGTCGGCTCGCTCACGCGCTTCCTTCAGGCGGTACGATTCACCTTCGATCGAGATGACCTCGGCGTGATGCACGAGGCGATCGACGAGCGAGACGACACAGGCGGCGTTGGGGAACACTTCGTGCCATTCGGCAAACGGGCGATTCGATGTAACGATCGTGCTGTTGTCCTGGTATCGCCGGCTGATCAACTCGAACAGCAGGTCGGCGTGGCGATTCGAGTAGGAGAGATAGCCGACCTCATCGATCACAAGGACGTCGGGCGCCGCATAGCGGCGCAAGCGTCGGCGCAGCGTTGAATCGCTATCGAGTGCCGCGAGTTCGCCCAACATGTTTCCCGCGGTAGTGAACAGTACCGTGTGCCCATGCACGAGCGCCTGATGCGCGACGTTCCTGGCCAACGTCGATTTGCCCACGCCGTTCGGGCCGATGAGCACGACGTTGGCTGCGTCCTTCAGGAACCCCAGCGTCATCAGCTCTTCGATGGCGCCGCGATCACACCGCGACGGCCAACTCCATTCGAAGTCGCACAACGCCTTGAAGCCACCCAGATGCGCTTCCTTGATGCGCCGCTCGAGTGATCGGCGCGCCCGTTCGTCTTCCTCCCACTGCACCAGCGGCGCGACCCACGGCTCATGCGCAACTTCGGGCCAGTGGGCAAGCAGCCCGTGCAAACGCAATTCCTGCGCGCGCGTACGCAATGATTCAAGCGAGCTCATCGGAGCCTCCGGCAAGTTGGTCGTAGGTATCGAGCCGGTGGGGTTGAACCGGCGTGTCCTTCTGGCGTACGTGTGGCGGCAGGCATACGGCCAGCGGCGGGGGTAATTGACGCGCTTCGCGACGGCGCTCCAGCGCCAGGCGCACGGCATTCGGGTGCGGCACACCGCTTTCGAGCGCATCGCCGATCGCGGCCTGCAATTGCGCGGCACCGTAGCGTTCAAGCAGGCGCAGCAACGACGCCGTGATGGTGCCCAGGTTCGCATTGCGTTCGGCCGCGCGGCGCAGCAGATCCTGACTGGCGGGTGCAGCCTTGGCCAGGCGGTCCATGCCGCGATGATGACGGGCCTCGCGTTTGACGCCGACCAGTGTCTCGATGTGAACGGGCTCTTCGATTTGCGCGCCGCGATCGAAACTGCGAACGTGGTGCGCAATGATCTCGGCGCCATCGAGCACGCGTACCTGTTCGAGATCGGCGCGTACCGTGAGCGTGCGTCGCACGTGCGTGTGTGGAATCGAGTAGTCGTTCAGATCGAAGCGTATGTAGGGCGTCTTGCCGACTTTGACGGCGAGCGTTTCCTCGACGGGATACGGATTCTCCGGTAGTGCGAGCAGCATCGGCTTCTCCTGCGCCAACGCCTGGCGCACACTGATCGCGCGATCTTCCGGGCACGGGCGATCGGCCGCCTGTGTGCGGCACCAGTGCTCGGCTTGCGCATTCAGATCGTCCAGATCGGCGAACTGCCGTGCCGCGAAGAAGGCATCGCGAACATGGCGAATCGCACGCTCAACGCGCCCCTTCTCATTGCCACGCGCAATGGCCACCGGTCTCGGCTCGAAACGATAGTGCGCGGCGAAGGCGAGCAGCGTCGGGTGGAAACGAATGGCGTCGCCCTGGCGTTCAAGTACGGCGCTCTTGAGGTTGTCGTACAGGATGATCCTGCCAAGTCCGCCCCAGTGCGTGAAGGCACCGATATGACCGCGCAGGAAGTTCTCCATGCGCGCGTCGAGGAAGAACCGCAGATACAGGTCGCGCGAGTACGAGAGCACCATCACGAGGGCCATCAAGGGCCGGCGCGCGCGGCCGATCTGCAGGTGACCGAAGTGGCCCCAGTCGCATTGCATCTGTTCGCCGGGCAACGTGCGCAACCGTAGACAAGCCTCAGCAGGCGGACGTGGCCGGTGCAGCGAAACCAGATGCCGGAAGTGCGTGGGCCCGCCCTGGTAGCCGCGCTCACGCACCATGCCGTAAAGGCGGCTGGCCCTGAGCGTCGGATACTTCTCGAGCGTTTGGCGAATGAACGACAGGTACGGCTCGATCATCGAAGGCCGAGGCGCTGGGCCGTGGCGCGGCAAGCCAGCCTGTGCAAGCACACGTTTGACGGTACCGGATGCACGTGCAGTTGCTGCGCGATCGTGCCACAGCGCCACTTCTCAACGTGATAGAGCCGCAGGATATGGGCTTCGAGTTCAGCGTCAATCGTCACCTTCAGTGCCTCCCCGCAATCGGTAGATGGAATGAGGAGCTCGACGGCGCAGCGGGCCAGGACGCACGAACGGCGAACATGCATTGCCGCATAGATGGCAATGCGTCGTTGCCGGCACCGATACCGCGACACGATGGCGCAGCGCCGCACGCGTCGAGTCCACCGGCAGTAGAGCACTGCATGCCGGCGCTGGTGAACCGTGATGCGTCACTTTATTGAGTCGTGCCCGGTAACGACGGGCGCGATGCGCGTGCGCAAGGCGCCCACGGCGAGAACTCTGATAGCGTTGCCCCGCTTCGCGCACGCTTGCGCGGCGGGCCGCCTGCGCACAGCCGCCGGCGCAGTAGATCTGGCCTCGGTCACAGCGGCGGCAAATGAACACCTGCGCCCGGCAGCGGGCGCATAGGAAGAAACGGCCCGTGGGGAGCCCCTGGGCATTGGCTTCGGTCATCGGCGCTCCGATCGAAACGCCGAAGACAAACGCATAGACAGGAGCGCGCCAGCCGTGAAATACTGCGGCTGCACGCGCTCCCTCTGTTAAGCCCCTGGCTTTGCACGGTGACTTGTGTGGCGCGACTCCGGGGTGAACTTGGCGGTTTAGCCGGGGTCGCGTCGGTGGTTTCTTCGGCGCTGTGCCTTTCTACCGCAACCCCTTCCCGCCGTCATCTCCCAGCGCGCTTTGCGCGTCTGCACTCGCCCTACGGGCTCCTTACGACGCACAAAGCGTCATCCAATACCCGGCTCTACGTTCCCTGCACATTGCTCAACGAGCGAACCGCTCGTTCAACGGATCAATTCCATGACGCCGTCGTTTAGTGTCGGATTTAGACCGGCGTTCACATTTGCGCGGCGATAGCACGCACTGGTTCCAACCCGACGCGCTGAGCACGCGGCAGCAGGCGTTCGCCGATCGCATCGAAGCGCTACGGAACGCGCTCAACCGCGACCTGTTTCTCGGTCTGGTCGATAGCGAATCACACTACGCGGTATATCCGCCAGGTGACGGATACGCACGCCACCTCGACTGCCTGCGTAACAGCGACAGCCGCGTGATTTCCGCCGTGTTCTACCTCAACGAAGCGTGGCAGGACGCCGAGGGCGGCGCACTGCGGCTATACCTTGTCGATCAGTCTTATCACGACGTCTTTCCGCGCGCGGGAACGCTGCTCTTGTTTCTCTCGGCGGAGTTTGAACACGAGGTGCTGCCCGCCACGCGCGACCGCATGAGCATTGCATGCTGGATGAGGCAGCGGGCGTAAGCCGAACCGCGTGCGCATCTGTGGTTAACGTCCAGGATCGTGCCCTTTCGGATCAGCTTGATAATCAGTTGCCGGATTTTGTTAGTGTCCAGTTCGGCATGGTGCCGATGGCATACGTGCGAAGCCAACGCCGAGTCACGACATTGCACAACCGCCGATAACTTTGGGGGCAGCGAACCATCTACAACGGGAGCTTGCCGTGTGCTTAGTCGCGACGATCGATCCCCAATGTCCGGTGCCGTGGACGAGACGTCGTTCAAGTGTCCGTTGAATGCATTGGACGGATGGCTGAATGTGGCCGCGCGCTGCCCGATGCGTTTTGGCTCATGTCGACCCTAACCTGCCCTTCAAGCCCGTGCAAAATCGATGGCAGCTTCCGGGGTGCAACGGCCGTTCGGCTAGGCACCCACCTCAAGGCGGCTTTGCGCGCCAACTGGAGTCGCGTGTAATTCGTCAGATTGTCAGGGTGCTCGCAGCTATGCGCGAAATCGACAGGCGGGTACCATGGCCGAACCTAAGACCCGGATGCAATTGAACCGCCAAGCCCCATGCCTTCTGTCGACCATCTCGCCACGTTCCCCATTCAGGGAACCGCTCTACCGCCGCGCCTGCGTATGCTTCTCAGTCCTGCAGGGCTTGATCCCCTGGCGCAGGTGGACGTTACCAGCGACCTTGAGTTTGACAATCACGGTCCTAACAGCGAATACGTGCACATGCTAATGGCAGTCGTTCCCGAGACGGTTGAAAGTCCCGTGCCTGTCTTGGACGAGGCAGCAGATGGTGTGGTGTCTCACTCGGTCCCCGTTCTCGGCAACAAAGGCTTGAGTGCAGAGTTTTCGCCAAGCATGTCTGGTTATGACTACATTGTCGCGTCCTGGGGCGACGGATCGCATTACACGTATGCCCTCGCTGAAAAGGTCTGGATGGCCCTTGGATTATCGCCAAGGTGCCTAGGTAACGAACAGCAACGCGTCGTCTACGACGACCTGGGCGTTCCCGAGTTCGCCGTTGCGGAGGGCGAACTCGCTCGCGAATACTATTACACGTCATCTCGAAACGTTACGTGGCGGATGTCTAATGCCCACTTGCGAAAATACCTTTGGATGCGTGGCGCACGAGGCGTTCGAAGCTTCTACTATCAAGCAAGCCTCCCAGACTCGCCGGAGCTTAGGCACCTTATGGACGGCCAGAGACACTCAGATGTCAGATCTGATTTGGGCTGGTACGAGATAGATATCCAGGAGGACAGCGGTCGGTTACTGCTTCAGGTTTGGGCGTCCGTTGACGCTGTCTCTTGTGAGATGTGCCCTGAGCGCTCGGCGGACAATCTCGTTTGGCCAGGCGTTGAAGGACCTGTCACGCATGCCAGTGCCGACGCGGACAGAGACAATCATGTCGTTTACCTAGATGACCGATTTCTCAATCGATACGAGCAAAGCAGTTTCTACAAATCCACGCCTGTGTTCGCTCACGGACAGTGGCTTTGCAGTCCTTCGTACCGCGGGCAATGGAGCTTCTCCGATTGCAGGCGTATCGGACGAAACCTGATACGCGTGGGGCTGAGAGAGTTGTACAAGCCGAAGCCGGAACAGGAAATCCTTCATGCGCATTCGTTCGCGCTCGACCCGGCGCTGGCGGCTCAGTTCGACCCGAACGAAGAGCACATAGCAGCCAAGACCCAGAGGTTTGTGGCCGCGATTTTGGCGTTAGGCGACAATCTTTCTCGGCTCGGCGCCATCGTTGGTGAGGACAAGTCAGCCGAAGAACTTGTCGGTTTCTCAGCCGCCGAAATCAGAGATAATGGGTGGCTTCACTATCCCAAGCTCAGCCGCCTGGCGCAGGTTGCACCTCTGTCGATGTCGGAGCAAGATTTCCTAGGTCGGTGTAAAAGCCTTCACGAAATTTGGCAGAAGATTCCGGACGGCTTCCTAAAGCGAATCCTCCAGGCGGCTGGATGCCCCAAGGGCGAAACCGAGAAACTCCGAAGCGTGAAACTCCTTCAGGCCATTCTCAACGTTGCCGAGAGACTGGATGCCCAAGATGAGGCTGCGAATGCGTTCGATAGTGCAGATGCGCCAGAAGGGTGGAACGAACCGAACGAGAGATTGGCCGCTTTGTTCGTGGGCTACGATTTACGAATCGCGGATGCACACGAAACGTTCGCGCTCGCTCTGCCGCGGCTGCAGGATTTGGGCTTTGACACTGCAAGCCTTCAGCAGGGATACGGGCGCGCAATTGATTTTGTAATGGACAAGGTCATTGACGCGTTTGAAAACATAAATGAGCCGCTCGGTCGCATCCTCGCCCGTTGAATCCAGCAAACCGAAGGCGTCCTGCCGCGCTATGCGAAGCGTGGTAGGACCTCCCCTTCACAGGTTGTTAAAGCCGTTCGCCATCTCGGCCTATTTCCTCAATCTGCATTGATGATGTCTCGCACAGCGGCGATCGCAAATTTCAACTTCGTTCCGCTGAATAAAGCGTCGGGGGTCGGCAATCTTTCATGACGAAGCCATCCCGGAGGTTTGTCCCTCCACCAATGCGGACGCTCTATTCTGTTCAACGCTCGAAGGTCCCTAGACGCGGCGGTGCGGTCGTTCGAGCGTCCGCGCGCGTACGCCAGCGAGTGTCAGCAACTGGCCGAACTGAGCCGTACCACCCGCCTTACCGGCCCGCGACCTCGCGCCACTTCCCGGCCGAACTGAGCCAAAGACTCGCCTCGCAGCATGAACAGAGTTGGCGAGTCGGCTCGGTCGCAAGTTCGCCACCCTGCACTATCATGGTGGACTCGACGAGGGCGCACATGTGCACCTCGAAGCCAACCCGAATGACGCCCGCTGTTCACGAATCAGGATCTCATAGCCGACATGCGAGACGTGCCACACATCAAAAGCCGGTTGCTGATGGTCGCGGCATTCGCGCTCCCCGCGTTCGTGTTCATCAACGGCTGCAAGTCGATAGCGACGCAGGCCGTGACCGCGCCGGGGAAGGTCGCCACTGACGACGCTGCGCTCGCCGCCAGGGTGAAGCAGGCGCTCGTCGCAGACTCAGGGCTGAGATCCTTGCCGATCAGCGTCGCCACGTATCGAAGCGTCGTGCAGTTGTCGGGATACGTGGATGCAGAGGTACAGATTCAGCAAGCGCTTGCCGTGACGCGCGGCGTGGCGGGGGTGCAATCCGTGAGCAACGATCTACACCTGAGGCCGCAATAACGCGCGCTCGCCGGAAAACAGATGACGGACGAGACAGCGATGCCTGGGGTGCGCGCGACCAGCGGTTCCGTCAAAGGAACAGTGCGTCTGCGCCTTGACGGGCATTCCCCTGCGCTCTATCACGTTCGCCGGTTTCGGGGCCGACCGTGATCGACCCGCAACGGCCTGCCGACGCTGCATAAAATGACCGACAGCTTTCGAGTACTCAGCGGTCGTGCATGGCTCCTCAGCCGCCGCCTAGTTCTATGCTACGAGTGGCAGTGTCATTCACAGCCAGGGGTTTGCAGAACGCTCACCTTCACGGCGGAAGGAGTTTTTGGTTGGGATCGTTCGGCTTGGTCAGAACTCTGCTTCAGTGATCGGCACCGGCAGCATGTTGCCACCCGGCACCGAGTACAACGTGATGCTCACGTCCGCGTACTCGATTCCCGAGACGGTCTCGTGCTCCGACAAGTTGAACATTTCGGATTTAAAAAGGCTACCCGTAGTGACGTTCTCGTATCGGATGTCGTAGTTCCCGGGGGTGATGTTAGAGAGCGTGAAGCTGGCTCTCGCCGGAATGTAGAACTGACGTACCGCAACGTGCGTTGCGCCGTCGATCGAGGTTAACTTTGCGAACACGCCAAAGTTGTTGCGCGCGTTGTCGATCATCACCTGCGAGTGCCCGCTGTTTCGGCCGATGCGCGCGCCCGAGAGGTAGCTTGCAAAGATGGGCCATGCCGTGCCATTGGGTGCAAGGAGAGGCCGCGTCGGCTGAGCAGGCGGCGTCGCGGCAGCGGCCCTGAGCGCCGATGCGTCCATGTTCCATGGCTGCACCACCGAGCGCGCCACACTCGGCGTCCCGGCGTTCTGCCCGCTTTCGTTTGACGCTTTCGCCGCGGGCGGTAGGCTCGCGCCGTCCTGATTCGGCACATACTGCGCCGGTTGCGCGTAAGGCTTTGGAGGATCGGGGGAATCGCGCGGTATCAGCATTTTGATCCCCCCGAACCCGAGGAAAACCATTGGAATCCAAAACAGTGGTCCCGCCGCGCGTATGGTGCGGCCTACTGGACTGGACTGCTTCGGCTTCGCGGCTCGAGCGCGTGGTATAGGCTGCGGCCTGATCGTGGGGCGAGGCGATGCACATGACTCGGGTTGGGTATGCGGAGGCGGTGTTTTCGGTGCCGCGTCAGCTGCCGCTTCGCGTTCTTTCCGCGCGAGCCACTCGTCGTGGTCTTTGCGTTTGACCGGGTCGCTGAGCACTTCATACGATCCGTTGATAATCTTCATGACGCGCGCCGCACTCGGATCGTCCGGACGTCGGTCCGGATGGTATTTTTGAGTAAGCGTCTTGTATGCGGCTCGGATTACCTCGGGCGGCGCATCGCGCGACACTTTGAGGTTGTCGTAGTGACTGTGTATTTTCTCGCCCACGTACTTCCCCGTAATGTTGATAGATTTTTGGGCGATTTTACCGTAGGGGCGGATTCTTCTGGCGAGAGTGAGCCGCAATCGGGTTGCAAATCAACAAATGCGAGGATGTCCCGGGCACACCCGAAGCGCTTTAGTCGCTTTTGGGGCGAATGACCACTTTTGATCGAAGGACGAAACCGCTCGCGCGGTAAGGGGCTCCGGCCGACGTTAGTGGTCCCGGAGAGGAAACCGACTCTGTTTTCATGTTGAAGGGCGAGGCAATCCGCCTCGTCGTTCAACGGGAGCAGAGCCATGACTCACACCAGCCAGGATATCAGTCCGCTGCGCCAGCGCATGATCGACGACATGCGCATGCGCAAGCTCGCACCGAAGACGCAAGCCGGTTATGTCCGCGTGGTCCTTCAGTTCGCCGCGTTCCTCGGGCGCCCGCCCGGCACCGCCACCGTCGAGGACCTGCGGCGCTACCAACTGCATCTGGTCGACCACGGCATCTCGCCCGTGTCGCTGAATGCCGCCATCACCGGACTGAAGTTCTTCTTCGACATCACGCTCCACCAGCCCGAGCTGATGGCGAGGATGCAGCCGGTGCGCGTGCCCCGCACGCTACCGGTCGTGCTCAGCCCCGACGAAGTGGGCCGCCTGATCGCCGCCGCCGGCAACCTGAAGCACCAGACCGCGCTGTCGGTCGCCTACGGCACCGGCCTGCGCGCCAGTGAAGTGGTGGCGCTGAAGGTCGGCGACGTTGACAGCCAGCGCATGACGCTGCGTATCGAGCAGGGCAAGGGCCGCCGGGACCGCTACGCGATGCTCTCGCCGGTCCTGCTCGAACGCCTGCGTGTCTGGTGGCGCGTGGCCCACGCGCAGGGTCGCATGCTCAAGGGCGGATGGCTGTTCCCGGGGATGGATCCCGTCGACCCGCTGACCCCGAGGCAACTGAACCGCGCCATCCATGCCGCCGCCGAGGCCGCGAACATCGACAAGCGCGTGTCCATGCACACGCTGCGTCACAGCTTTGCGACTCACCTGCTCGAACAGAAGGTCGATATCCGCCTGATCCAGGTCCTGCTCGGGCACCGGCAGCTCGAGACCACCGCACTCTATGCCCAGGTGGCCACCGACCTGCTACGCCAGGTCATCAGCCCGCTGGACCGCCTGCCTTCCGACTAGACCTGCACCGCGCGGAGCGCCCCGTGCTGGAGGTCGCGGACATCTTCCGCGTCCACGGGCCAGCGTGGCGACAGACTGTACAGCTAAGCCTGGGACAGCTGAAGGTCATGTCGGCCATCGAACAGTGCCGCAGCGCGGCGCTGGGTGGACATGTGTTGCGCTGTTCCGGCTGCGCAAAGGTGGAGATCGCCTATAACTCGTGTCGTAATAGACATTGCACAAAGTGCCAGGCGAGCGCCGCACACCGGTGGCTCGAGGCACGTCAGGCCGACCTGCTGCCCGTGGAGTATTACCACGTCGTCTTCACGCTGCCCGCCGTGATCAGTGCGATCGCCTGGTACAACAAGGCGGTGCTTTACGGGCTGCTGTTCGATGTCGCCGCCGACACGCTGCGCACCATTGCCGCCGATCCCCGACATCTCGGCGCCCAGATCGGCGCAACCCTGGTGCTGCACACCTGGGGCTCGGCGCTCACGCATCATCCGCATGTACATGGCATCGTTCCCGGCGGCGGCCTGACATCCGATGGCGAGCGGTGGGTCGCCTGCCGGCCCGGCTTCTTCCTGCCGGTGCGTGTGCTCTCGCGGCTGTTCCGGCGCCGCTTCCTGGAAGAACTCGCGGCGCTGCATCGCCGCGGCCAGTTGCGCTTCTTCGGCGAGTACGCCGCGCTCGCCGATCCCGCTGTCTTCGCCCGGTGGCTGGCGCCGCTACGCGTGTGCGAGTGGGTGGTCTATGCGAAGCGCCCGTTCGCGGGACCCGAGGCGGTGCTCGCCTACCTGTCACGCTACACGCATCGCGTGGCCATCTCCAACCAGCGGCTGGTTGCGCTCGATGAACGCGGGGTCACCTTCCGCTGGAAGGACTATCGCGCGAAGGGGCGCACCCGCTACAAGACCATGACCCTGGGCGCGGATGAGTTCATGCGTCGCTTCCTGCTACATGTGCTGCCCAGCGGCTTCCACCGCATCCGCCACTATGGTCTGCTCGCCAATCCCGTGCGGCGGCACAATCTCGCGAAGATACGCGGGCTGCTGCATGTCACGGCCACCGGCGCGCAGGCCGCCGCTGCCAATGCACCACCTGGCAATCTCCCGCCGCGCTTCATCTGCCGGCACTGCGGCGCGCCGATGGTCATCATCGACATCCTGCAGCGCAGCGCCCCGATCCGCGCACCACCCGCACAGCGAGCCGCAGCATGAGTGTGAGTGTTTCGAGACGTCCAGACCGACCGTCGGCTCTCCGGCAACGGGACCCGATAGCGGACGGTTGCGCCCCTCGCCCGGATCGCGCGGTTTCGCGCTCCGCGCACCGCCAGAAACACCAGCCGGCCCCCTTCGCCAACGTGCATCCTCTCGACATCAACCCGGTTCACCTGACCTCACCGTCATCCCGACGTCACGTGCGACCGCTCCAATCCCCATAGCGATACAGGTTCCGGCCGCACCGGGACACTCCGCGGTTTCCTCCATCGGGGTTTGTACGACGCCTGCCCGCACGCTCCTGTGGCGCGCGCCCATGTGCACGGTCAAGGGCAGGCATCCTACAAACCTAAACAGTTGCAGACCGGTGAGCGGCCTCCGCCCGTGAGGACGAGCGTCCACAAATGGCCGACTTCAGTCCGGATGCGGTCGGCCGAACTCGACCCTGAGCCGCCATCGCGACTGCCACTAGGTCAGTGGCCGTTCGCGGAGCGGAGCAGACATCGCAATACTGATGCTACCGGGTAGGGAGCGCCCACATGCACCCATCGTGGATGACCGGCCTTACCGGAGGAATGTCGTCCGCTTTGAATGTAAACGGTCCTTGGATGAAATGCCTGTTCTTAGTAATATCGAAGGTTTTCTTGAAGCGCGATTCCGCTTCAAACCAAGCGTCAAGCTCTGCTTCTGAGCGCCGCTAAAAGAAAAACTTGAAACGTCCAGAAGGACCAGCGAGATGACCATACTCTGGACTCACCACCAAGATGCCGCTCTGAACGATGTTCAGCCCGCGCCGCCTTCATCGCCTGATTCGTTGCCTGAAGCCGGACGGTACGGAACCGGCATCATCAAATGGTCGGGCGGCGTCAACAATCAAACCGGCAAAATTAACGATTTCGGATTCATCCAGACGAAGTCTGGCGACGTGTTCTTTCACAAGGCCAACGTCGTTTCCAGCTGGGAATCGCTGCGTGACTCCACTCGCGTGATGTTCCGCTTCGTCAATGGGCGCCACGGAAAAATCGCGGCGATCGAAGTCGGAATACTCGATGAAATTCCCGACGAGGCGCTGCTGAAGTACCTTGCCGCGTCCGAAGGTTCGGCTGGCAGAAGCGCTCGCATGGGTGTCGAAGAAGGATTGACGGAAATTGTTCGCGCATCCGATGGCATGCTGGGATGGGAAGCTCTGAGAAGGCTCGTCAGGTCGGCATCGGAACTCACATTGTCGACGCTCGCGGGCAGCATCTTAGTGAACGACGCTCTGGAAAGCCGCGCAAACTGGCTTAGTGCGCTCGACCGGCGAACGCTGCTGCGGCATGAAGCAACCGCGCTGCGTATGATGCTTCCGCGACATCATCATCTGGGGACGCTCGCGTTGCTTCCGTCCCTCGACGGATACGATCAGGAAGCGATCTCGGCGCTTCAGAAGCAGAGCGCCGATTCGACGACCGATTCGTCATTCTGGGCCCGGTTTCCACCGCGCGGCCCGAAAGACGTTTTTTTTCAATATGCGCCGGACAGGGTAAAAGCCAACGTTTGCCGCAATCACTACGCCGCCTTCCTCAGGAGGTTGGACGACCTCTTCGATCCACTTGAAAATGCCCAGACCCGTCTCGATGCCGTCGCGACCTGTAAAGCACTGACCGAGGAAGACAGGGAGCTTGCGAAAGCCTGGGCGAAAGACAAGAGCAAAGAGAGTACGCTTGCGCGCATGCTTTCCGCACGCGCGGCCGAGAAGGCGGGAATGTCTTTCTACCGCGAACAGGGCTGCGTCGTGGAAGACGTCGCCATCAATCAGCTGAGTCCCGGAGTTCGCGACTGGATCACGCACGATTTGCGTATCGACGGCACGGTTGCCGTCGACGTCAAGAATTCCCGGCGTCCGAGAAACAGCAAGCGATTCTATGTCGAACATACGGTACCGAAGTTCAAGCTCGATCGGCAAAGCAGGAACGTGCACATTGCGGGCGTGCTCTCGCCATACCTAAGACTCAGCTATTTGGAAAAACCGGAGACGGCCGCCTTCGAAATCGAGCCGATCGTTTTTCTCGGCGAGACCCGCTTCGACGACGTCGAACGCCTCGTGAAATCGTTTGATACACCGACGTTTGTACTTGACCGCGGCCGTCACCGCACGATACCCACGTGGCTCTTTGATTATCCGGCTGCGTGGTACAAAAATTATTTGGCAAATGTCGTCGCTCTGACCGGAGACTGCGCTTGGCCCGAAGGCGATGAATGGCGCTATACCCTCTATGCCGGGGAGACCAAGGACGCGTTGCTCAAGCTGTGCGCCATCGGCGTCGACGCTCCTGAGGCGTTAGTACGCGGTCGCGATGACTGGGAAAAGGTGTTCCATGTGAAGCTTAAGGAGGACCTCAAGACGCTACCGCGGCTTCCGGCAATCTATCTCACAGTCATCAAGGACTTTGTGGGTAGGCTGCGCGGTGCGCCGTCCGACTTTTCGCCGGCGGACTACGTGCCCCTGCTCTTTGTGAGCGGTAAGGAGCACGCCGAATCCTATCCACTGGGCGTGCTCGATCCGCTTTGCATCGTCAAGAATCTGATCGACACAATCGCAATTCTCTGGAGCAATCGCGAGTCGCTGAAACTCGACAAACTCGTCACGTTCAGGTTTACCGGTCTCGGGATACTTCAGGGTAAAGAGTTCGATGCGAGCAAGTGGATCACAATTCTGGCCTATTGCGGTGGAAGCGTCTATGAGAGGGATGACGACAAAGTCCGACTAGATTCGGACGGCAGACCGACCTTTCAAAGCAAATGCGGCTATGCGCCGCTCATTCTGGGAGTACAGAACACATGCAACACGTGCGGCTACCTCGTCTGTTCGCAGTGTGAGTTCTGTTGCCGGACATGCGAAGAGGCACGTTTCGAACGGCAGGCGCGAGCCGAACTGGAAGAAAGTGTTCGTGCCCGGTCGGGCCGATCTAAAGGCTACGGGCGCGCACGCCCGGGCTGGGATTCTTATCGTGAACCTGGAAATGACGAGCACGCGCGGTCCTCGGACATGCCGCCTGCATGGGATATTCCGATCGAAGCCTACAAGGACGGCTACTGAGTCCTGCGCCTCGCACGCGGCGAGCCCGCAAAATCAACGGGTTCGGGACGCGCAACCCGGGCCTTGCCGCCCTGCCTCATGTCCGAAATTTGCAAGCTTGAGACATGCGAATGACGAAGTCCGGACGCTAGGGGCAGCTTCCGGAACCGCAACGGTCACTACTACAGTCAGTTCGGCGGACGAGTGGTCGATCACTCAAGACACTCTGAGCCCTTTTGGGCTCGCAGCCAGCAAATGGCCACTGGGGGTGGGCGAGCGGCGCGGTTGTGCAGCACCGTTGGAAAGAGGCACGCAGGCGCTCGTCGACCAGACGGCGATTTCAGCGGTGAAGATTGCCCGCGCTGCCAGCCTAATTCTCGTGCGATCTGCGTCGTGCGCCAGTAGAATTCCCCGACATCATTACAAACAATCACGGGGAAACTATGAAATGCCTTTCTGTTGCATTGGCTGTCGTCGCTGCCTGCGCCGGGTGTCACCAAGGAGTCACGTCCACGACGACCTCCGCGGCTTCAAGCGCTACAGTCATAGGTGGACCAGCGTCTGATGTCCAGATCGTCCCCGTACACCACGCCACGCCCGATGAGTGGAAGTCGGCTCTGCTCGCAACCTACACAGAAAGCAAGGTCAAGGATCTTGGGGACGGCACGACCGAATTTATGGCGGAGTTCAAAACGGACGCGCACATTCCGGCCGTGGTGGGAAAGCGAGACGGCTTCCGCAAGCTGCGGTTTTTCAAGATGAACTGGTCAGTGGTGAATCCGATCCTGCAGCGCTCGTCGGTCGGTGTATATATCTCGGTCCCAGACAACGAGCAGCCTCTTGTCTTTTTGCGGCCATATTTTCATGCGAGGTCGTGGATTTTCTTCAATGAGCTTACCGTCATGGTTGACGGCGATGTAATTTTTGATCAGAAACTCGACCAAAAAAACCTGAACCGCCAGGTCGAAGACGGCGGAGTCACAGAGATTGGCGATATTCTTCTAGGCCCTAGTCAGCTCGATTCGTTGCGAAAAATCAATCCGAAATCCAACGTCGTGATACGGCTGACGGGGGAAAAGGGATATATCACTATCCCGAAAAATCAAGCCGAGCAATTCAGATTTGATCTCGTAAATGCAATCGGCATCTACTACAAAATCGACGAGGCGTTGACGGATCACATTCCCCCGGTCTAACCGCCCTTCCAGCATTCCTAGGGCGAGCGAAGTGCGCATATATTTGTCGGGCCTACTTTGGGAGCCAGCTGCTGACACGACCTACAGGCGTAAATTTGACGGATGCTGTCAGTCAATTTCGTTTGAAGCTATGGGGCATAACTGGGCCGAGGTGGCCCGCGATCACGTAGTGGCCGAGCCAAAGGCCGCTGCACGGTGAAAAGCCGTCATTTGAACGTCCGGGCGGTGCCCTTGTCGACCGTCGCTTCCTGGCCGCACGCGGCCGAGCGATACCCCGCCAACCGTGACCGTGACACCAGCTCTGCACGTCACTTCGGGCTGTAACGGCTCTTGATACCGTCGATCGTGCGTAGCTCGTCGTAGTATCGCTTTTCCCCTGTATGCTTGTCTTCGAATGTCCTCTGACTGTGCTTGAAACAAGGATCGCACCAACCCAACCGATACCGCGTCGGATTCGAAGTCTCACCGAATTGCGTCGGCGCTCCGCAGTTCGTGCAGAGGACTTTCCCCTTTGCATTTCCGATCGGAGTTTCCGTACTGCCTATCGCGTCAAGGACTGCACTCGACGCGCCGTCGCGCGAAAGTTTCTCAGGCTGAACGAAGTCCAAGGAAATCGTCTTCTCGCCAGCATTGGCAAAGAAGACCCGGACGGTACCCGCGACGCTGTCGCTCAGCACCTGGCCAATGCCCCACTCTGGCTTCTTCGGGTGCTGAACACGATCGCCTTTCTTGTATTGCATGAAATTTCCCCGATGGCAGTTCGTTGGCTTTTCTCAGTCCACGTGCCTTCTGAGTCATCCGCGAATGTTGTCGGCGCGCGGACGGTCGGCCGGCGTGAGGCCTGTTGTGTTAACTAGCGTCGATCCACTCGAGGACGAGTCGCTGCGACTCGTCCATATGCCACCCGATTCCTAGGTGAACGTGAGCCTCAGCGCGCCTTTGTCGTATCGGCATCGTCGAGAAGCGCTGGCGGTTTGTCGGAACGGTTCACGAACAACATAATATCCGGTGGACGCGATTTCCACCCAAATCAACGAATGCATCCCCCCGGCGGATGACCGGTCCTGAGCCGAGCGTCAGTCGCTTGCCGACCCGTTACTGCCTTTCGACCCAACGCGAGGGCTATGGCTGGTTGCAAACTAGAACGGTCATTCGCGCGGCGTATCAGCCGGCAAGTCGTCGCCCTTAGCTGACCTTCAGCAATCTAAGGCCGCGCGGCCGCTGCAGGTCGCTTTGCTGTCGTTCGCGAACTGCCGTCTTTGCTCCATGCAACACCCTTTGCTGCTCATGCAGTCTTCAGGGTGTTGCATCGACCGATTGAATGCGCAAAGTAGTGCGGTCGCTTGAGCGTCCAGCCGTTCGCCTGGACGAGCGACCGGTGATGGCCCAGAGAGTGTCAAGCTCGAAATCCCTCGGTTTTCGAGTGTCACTTGAAAGGGCCGGTCGCCCTTGCATGAAACGACTGCTCGGATAGGCTGCATCGAACGGTTTGCTAACAAAATGGCTGTCGGATCCCCAACGCAACAATCAAGCCACCACATACGAGGTCAATCCGAGCCTTGGACCGACAATATGTCCTCGCGACTTCTGCAAGCCGGAGAGAACACCGACAAACCGACCCGCGAATGCGAGCCTCGCATACGAGTGAACAAGTGCTTCATACCGCACGCCAATGATGTAGGCGTTCCGACCAATCCACATCCGCAAATTGCACCCCGTCTTTTACAAGGCGCGCCGCGTTAGCAATAGTCTCGACTACTGTTTCGAGGCTGAGTTTCAAATGCGCACCCCGCTCTTCGTTCTATCAACAGGATTCAGCGTGGCGATCGCGCTGGCGCACATTGTCGAGTCGCAATGGTTTGAAGAGGGGGTGCAACCGTTACCCCGCCCGAAAGCGGGCGGATTTCCTCCGGTGTTCCAGTACACGGATTTTCAAACATGACGGGCTCAAGATTATACCCGCCAACTTAGCGCATATTTCGCTTCTAAGTCACCGGTTTTCAATCCGTCGTCTATGCTCAAAAAAAAATAAAAAAACAACGAACGAATTTCCAGGGACGGCGAGAAGGAGAACGATCATGGAATTTTTTTTGGACCCGAACGGCGACGATATCAAGTTGACGTGGCGCACTGACCAGGCCGGGTCGCGGGAGAAACCTTTGCTCATCTCCAAGCTCCTTCTTCAACAGCGCGGGAAGGAGATTCGCGACGATCTCACCAGTCTGAGCAAGTATGTCGAGACATTCAAGCTGAATCCAGGCAGAGATCCTGGCTGGGAACGCTATGTAGCAATCCTTTCGGATTTGCGGACGCACGGGCGAGCGCTCCATAAGGCACTATTTCCCTTCAATGATCCTCGCGCACGCAGGCTTGCGGCCGAACTCGCCGCAGCATCGCCAAGGCATGCCGAACTCACAATTCACTGCTCGGACGAACAGGTGACTCTGCCATTCGGCTTCGTTTTCTGCGACGAACAGCGTCGCCCGCTAGCCATCTTATCTCACCCGAATCGCGCGGACTTTTCAGGCTTCTGGGTCAATCGATACCGAATCTCGCTGCTGATCGCGGGCGGCAGGTGCAACTCTCTCAACATTGATCCGAACTCGTTCAGGTCGCTTTATGCGATGGATCAAACGGAATTCGCAGACATCTTTGACCTGATCGGCACGGACGGTGACAGGCTGGATTTGCTTCTCAAGAATATTGAATCTAAAAAGGCTTATTACAGCTGGCGCGAGGCCGGAGAAGCCTGTCGTCAGATGGCAGATTCGAATCGTGTCGTCTTCGTATTCGGACATTCGGATGGGGACTACCTCAAGCTTTCCGGCACCGAAAAAATCGATTCGGGCAGTTTCGCTGAGATTCTGCGACGGGATCAACGTGAAACCCAGACCACGTTGCTCATATTGAATTGCTGTTGCTCGGTCGCCGGGCAAGAGCATTGCTCTCTACTGGGATCGGTAGCCGCACCTGGATTTTGCGGACTCGTCGGAACCGAAGCAGAAATAGTGAATACGCACGCGATTCGCTGTGGTACACGCTTGATGTGGGCTATGTGCGCACGTGGCCTGTCACTTGGCAAAGCGTTTGACCGAATGCAGCGGGACGAGGATCTATTTCCTCTCAATCTCCTCTACACATGCTATGCGGATCGTCGATTTCGCCTAACGCGACCGTTTGAAGGCTTGCAACTCGCCGCTTGATGGCGGCTCCTATCCCGAGAAGCGTCATGTGGCCCCAGTGTCCTTATCCCGGCTTAAGGTTCTATCGTGAAAGCGACGCCCTCCTCTTCTGCGAGAGAGAGACCGACACGCGTCAATGCGAGCGCGCGCTGTTTCGGTTCAATGCCAAACTGCTGATCCTGCAGGGAGTGAGCGGCGCTGGAAAATCTTCGTTTCTGCGCGCCGGACTGATTCCGTATCTGCGCGCTAACGCCGAAGAGCCTTGCGTATTTCTGTCGACTCATGACGGCGCGATTCGCTGTACCGCAGACCCGCTTCCGGAGATCGCCAAAGCCATGATCGACGCGCTCGAACGCGACACGCTACCTGTCAGCGAAACGACGCACGACAAAAACGCAGATGTCTGCACCCTGGTTGACACCGGCACCCGCAGTGAAGTCTGCGGTCTTCTGCGCGCCGCGCTGACCGTGCCGCGCCAGCAGTTGGCGGCCAAACTGGTCGACGCACTGCGGGCTACATGCGCCGAGCTTTCAGGAAAGCTCGTGCTCGTGCTGGACCAGGCGGAGGAAGTCTTGACGCATGTGCTAGACGACCCGTCCCGTCGCGAAGCTGTTTCCGCGTTCTTTTTCTTTCTCGAGGAGGTTTATCTGCAGAACGTGGACGTCCGTGTGATCGTCTCGATCCGTACGGAGTATTACGGACGCTTTCGCGATGAATTGCGCATCAGCGACGACCGAATGGCGACTCGCCCGAGGCACGGCGGCGTTGAGCCATACATGCTGAGATCTATTCGCGACAGAGACGCATTGTATCGCGCAATGAACGCGCCGACCGAGGCGACCACGATTCCGGAACCCATACCAGACAAGGCGCAAAAGGTGTACGACTTTTCCTTCGAAGCAGATGCACTGCGGAAAATCATCGACAATGTACTGGATTCATATCGGGCAGGATCAGTCACGCCCGCGCTTCAGATCATTTGTGCAGCCCTGTATGCCGAGTGTTCGAAGCATGGACGCATCATCACATACAAAGCATTTGAATCACACGGCGGTTCCGACGGCATGATGCGAGCTTACGTGGACGAGAGCGTTCATTACGCGGCAAAGCAGACTCGATCGGAACCTGACCAATGGCGCGCGCTTCTGCATTCGCTCGTCAGCCGGCAAGGCGGAGGCGCGCTCGTGTCACTGTCCGAGCCCGTCGAGGAACTTGAACGGCGGGCGTTGAACAAAGGTATCAGGCGAAAGGTGCGCGAAACGCTGCTCGCACTCAGTCGCGGCAATCGCCCGCTTTTACGTGGCGAACCACCGGAGAACCCCCAGTCTTACAGTTTGCAGCATGATGTGCTGGCATCCGTACTGGTCCGTTGGAAAACTGAGATCGATACGCGGCGGGCAGAGCGACTAAGCAAACGCCGCATTTTCTACGCCCTTGTTTCGGTTCTGGCCATCGTGCTCGCAGCAGCCGCCTTGTTCGCCTTACAGACCGCAGGACGTGGTGCGGAATTGCTTGCCGCCAAGCAAACCTTGATAGATGGACGTAACAGGCTGGCGGTTTATGCGCCGAAGGCCAACTTCAGGCAAAGTCTCGTCCTGCTGCTTGCCAATCTCGAAGCAACGAGGCATCGCGATAATTTCTACGAGCGCGTCTGGGGCTGGAGCAAAGTCTCGCCGGAGCAAACCGTTCTGGCGTTGCGCAATACGCTGATACGTTCGCCCGTCATGTCGGGAACGGCCGTCAGTGTTGGCATCGACCCTCACAGCGGCCAGGTGGCCGTGCTGTCCGACGACATGCAGACCTTCAGTATCTTCGCGCTCCCGAAAGATTCGACGTATCAGCATATGGATCCTGTCTTGACCCGGAAGCTACCGCCTCCGCCGACGTCGAAGCAGAACGTCCTAACCTCGGCCGCGGGATTCATCGACGGCCTCGGGCCGGTCGCAATCGTGTCGGGTGTGGCCTACTACTGGAACCCGGACGGCACACTGGTCACGAGGGATCTGATGAAAAAAATGATGCCCGAGGTAATCCGGGGCGCCGTCTTTCCTCACTTCGAATTCCTTGAGGGCAAACTTCTCGTCAGCGCGGGCAACTTCTCAGTAAGCGAAACTTTCGAGGTTAACACTGTGTACGTGGGCGCGGACGATCTCGCGGGCGAAAAGCCGCTGGGCGTCACGCGTCTGATCAGCGGCCTCAGTCGTACCTTTGGACCTGTGTTTTCACTCGCTTCCAGCTTGCCCGCGACCTATGCCTATCTCTATGACGGCGGCGAACGGCCCAGCTCCGACTCCGACGACCTAGTGTCGCGCAAGTTCGAGCGGCTGGTATATGGCGCTGGCGCATTGCCGCGTGCCGGACTGGATCTGAGCGTCAGTCGCGCGAGCGGCGAGTCAGCGATGAAAACCCTGAGCATCAGCCGCTTCACCGCACTTAGCAATCCCAGCCAACGCCAGCCGGTGGGCTTGGCGTTCGTTTCGAATCAGGACTCGCTCGTGTTTAAGGTCGGCGATCCCTCGAAACTCTATTACATTGACGTACCCGCTATGTTGGAAGGCCGCCTCACGAGCTACAGCATACCTAGCATCGACTTTCATCCACCCACTAATCTGTTCGCGGTGAAGCCACCCGATGACGACGACTTGCGCCCCGTTAGCGGCGGCCTTACCTGGATGGGCCCTCCGCTTGCCGCAGTTCGACTGGGTAATGCACTTCGCGTGGCATGGACGGCCCCCCGAGGGGTCTGGATCGGAGAGACAACGCCGTCTCATCCCAAAGACATGATTGCCTTGCCCGAATTCACCGGCCCTCTGATGAGCGGATCACCCGGCGGAACGCGACTCCTTTTCTCGAATGACGGCAACATGTTGATACTGCTTCAACAGCGGGATTTCCGTTCTCCCTTGACCTTCAGGCTTTGGGATCTTCGCAACGAACGCGTCCGTTTGATTGAGACCGCGCAAACCGACCGGTTAAAGGCGCTTGCGTGCGACTTGCTAGCAACCGCTTCGATGGACGAATTCTTCTCTGACCCCGAAGCGCTCCTGTACAAGGTGAATGCCAAGACTACCCAATGTCCGTCTCGATAGGCGACCGCCATGCCCGACTTCTTTGAACAAGTACAGAGGATCTGGTCGAACGTCAAAGGTCACAGCGCGCCTCTGCCCGCGCTCGCCGTCGTCTCGCCCGAGCGATGCTGGCCGGAGGGATCCGCCGGCGTGCGCATCCGGCGCGACGAAGCTTATGTCACGCTGCGTGTCAACGAGATGTATCTCGACCTGAATCGCCAATGGTACACAGTCTTCGACCCGCTGGTTCTGGTCGTGACGGAGTTCAATCATGGCAGGCAACGCGTGACCATCCCATATGTAGTCGGTCCAAACTTGATTCGCAAGCAGAACGGTGAACAAAACCCGAAGCACGGCTCGGTCGTACTGGATGCTCGCGTCGCCGGACCTTTCCCGTACCGGGGTGGCGATGTCGACATATCGATCGGCTTTTATCAGGTGCCACGCGCCAATTATGCGAAGACCTTGCTCAACATGATCGAGCATGTGTCCGATCTGATCGGAGGTGCACTTCCGATCGGTGTGATGGCGAGAACGGGAGCTGCTCTGCTCGAAGGAGTAGACGAGTTGCTGAATATCCAGGGAACGGTGATGCTGACCGGGCTCAGGCTTTCGCTCGCGACCTCTCCAATGGACCCTTTGACCACAGGCTTTTGCGCAATGATTGCGCCTACAGTTCCACAAGAGACGAATGCGCTCGTCGTTCGTGATCGCCGGTTGCGAATTCACGATGTCGTCGCATCCTGCGAAGTGCCCTATCGCGCCTCCGATTACGTCCTCCTTGGCATTACCGGGTCAGCCTCGCGCGAAGACGAAAGTCTCGGCCCTTTCATCGACATGAAGAACGACGCGCTCAATGCGCTCTGGGACGGCGCGGACGGCCCCGAGCGCGCGAAGGCCAATCTGATCACCGCATATCAGCAGATGCGCAAGAGCCCGGACATTACGGATGTCGAAGCACGCGTCCTGTTCGACTCGTGGCTTGTCGAACTCGACAGCGAGCTCACGCACCTGAGTCAAGTGAGAGCGCTCCCTATCGCCGGACCGGATGCAACGCCGGAAGAGACGCGCGACTGGGGCACTTCAGCGGACATGGCCCAAGAGTTGAGCAGCGCGCTGCTCCAGGTGAACAAGAGACTTAACGCACGTGTCTGATCATCGTCTGCGTGCGGCACGTTGACTTTAGAGCGTGGCCACTTTCGGTAGGCGTTACCCTCTCTTGTCGACCCGGAAGCGGCCGTTAGCGTGGTACTGGCTCCAAAGGCTGATGAGGGTCGCAAGTATGCATCCGCTTGAAGTGCCAGCTGACATTCGTGGCTGGCGAAGCACGAATGTCGGGAAAGCGGCCTGTAGCCGACTTATCGACGCCAATACTCGAATGACGGCTTTGGCCAACAAGCGCGCGTTGGGGATCGGGCGGGTTTCGGAGTGGACCGGTCGTTCGAACGACCACCGCATGGCTCAGGCGAGCGGCAGAAAGTGGCCGGGCTCTGCCCTTCGGGCGGTCGACCGCACCCGACCCGCTGCCGCCATTCGACCCAGGTCAGTCTAAACGGCAGCTTCTATGGGGACTTGTTTGTCAAGCCATTATTGATCGTCAGGTGAAGGGATCGGATTTCATGGCGAAACCTTTATGTTGTTGGCGACATGAGGGGGCGGGTGCGGTATGGCCGTTCGATCGTGATCCGAGGTCGGGGTGTGACTTGCGTTCGGGCTGGCGCCCCAACGAACTTCTATCCGTACAGGGCGCCAGCACCCTGTACCTCATGCGGTATGCGCCCAAGGCGCACTGGCAAACCCCAGTTATGGGCGCGCCCCATCTTTCAGAGCGGTCACGGTAGGGTGACCCGCTGCCGTTACGGGCGCGTCGACCTTTGATCATGATGTGTTCCCTGGCAGGCAGTGCGAACGATACCGTTCCGAAACGTCAGGGTGCAGTAGAACTGAGCGAAGCCCCGGCTGGAATCTCGCCGTGCTCCAGGTAGCGCCATAGGGCGATGGCGAGCCGCCGCGCCAATGCAACGATGCCCACACGTCGCATGCGCTTGCCGTTGCCCGCAAAGCGCCGGTTGAACCACTGGGTCAGGAGACTGTCGGGCTGCAGGCGCAACCAGCGCCAGGCCTGTTCGACGAGGATCGTGCGCGCTCGTCTGTTGCCGGCTTTGCTGATGCCCTGCTCGATCTGGCTGTCTCCGCTGTCGTAAGGCGTGGGCGTCAGTCCGAGACACCCTGCGACCTCGCGCCGGTTGGCGAAACGTCGCCACCCAAATACTTCCTTGACCAATACCCAGGCGCCCTTGGGCCCGATCGCGCGCAGCCGGGCGAGTTGGGTCGCGAGCGGGTGCTTGCCCTCGGCCAGTTCCTGGCGGCGTGCGGCCTCCAGGATCCTGATCTGTTGCTTGACCAGCGCCAGCCGCGCGCTCTCGCGCTCGATCTCGCCGCATAGCATGGGCGGCACCTGATCGCGGTGGTTTGTCCACCAGTGTGCCCAGTCGCGTCCGCCGATGATGGCCTGCGGACGCAGGTTATGCAGCACCAGCAACGAGCGGATGCGGTTCATGTGGGCGATGCGTTCCTGGCTCAGCCGGGTCAGCTCACGATGGGTGCGGCGAGCGTCTTCCTGCTCGGGTGTGGGCTCGCGCAACACCGACCAGACGCGCTCGCCCGCGTAATGGCGCCTGAGCAGCGCCAGTAGCTTGTCGCCGTCGAGCCGGTCGGTCTTGGCCCGCTTCGCACGTCGGTTCACCTCGATGCTTGCTGCGTCCACCACGAGGTTGTCGATGCCTTGCCCGGTCAACCAGCGGTGCAGCCACCAGCCATCGCGGCCGGCCTCATAGCAGGAATGGACCCTTGGCCTGCGGCTCGAGGCCGCAACGCCGCATGGCCCGACGTGCGCAGTCGAGTACGGCAGCCGTGTCGCCCGCGTGCACGCTGTAGCGGCGCGGGCTCTGTCGGCCATCGCTGGCCGTCAACTTCTAGGACTTGTCGCCGAGCTCGAAGCTCATGTACAGATCGCCCTGGATCGCCGTATCCTTGTCTTGTGGGACTGTATGGGTCGAAGACATTTCCGTCTCCTTTGCGCAGGGTTGGAAATTCCGTTTTAGCTAAATGGACCTCGGTCTGGTAGTCCCACACATAGCATCTTTCAAGTGCACATCAGCCATCCGCTTGGTTCAGCGGCAGGAGTTCGCCCGTGCCAAACGTTCGCATGCCCATTGTGCCCCAATGTCGCGCGGACTCATCGCTTTTATCCATCAAGCTACTTATGTCAGCTCGTCGAATTTCCTGTCATGATTTAAAAAATGGCATTGATATTTTAATCCGTTTGACTACTATTCCGTACAGTCCTTACAAATTAGAAATAGGATACGTCGTGTCAATAGTGATAGCCGTGATCTGAGCACACAGAAGAATAACCCGCCAGTAAGTGATAGTGCTGTGAGCGTTGTCGCGAACGTTTTCGACAGCAGAAAAGTGCGCTCGAAAGGGTGACGCGTCATCTGCTAACTCAATAGTGATGCTCAGTGTTTGGCCAAATTCGCCAATCTTCGCCCGGCGGTCTGTGTGACGTCGACTTACCGCAGTCTGCAGACCTGTCGCGCCCAACTTTCGCACCAAAAGGAGGAAATCTGTCATGTCAGATCTAAATCCCCAACCGCTTCCTCCCGGCAGAAGCGTCCGAATTTATGTCACACGTGAGGTGGCCTACGATCTCGAGAAAATGCACCGCATTACGGCAAACGTCTTGAACAAGCTAGGGTGTTCAGCTTGTCACTCCGGGCGCCAACTTGATTTTCAGATCGTCGAAGATTTTGTCGTAAATCCGGATACGCTCGAGGCCAAGGAAGTCGTCGGCATGAACGTCTAAATGGAGGAGCCGTGAGACAACTCGGCGTCGGACTTGTATATTGGCCCGAGTTGGCACCTTTGTTCGATGACAACAAAATATTGAACGTCCTCGAAGTGGAGCCTCAAGCTTTCTGGGAACTAGTTGGAGGACAAGACGGTTATCATTACCGGATCAATGACACAATAATTTCCCAAATCGAACTGCTGCCGCAGGATAAGCTAATTCACGGTATCGGACAGCCGGTTGGCGGGACAGTTGACGATCCGATAGAATATTTTGCGCAGCTCAGGCGCGTTGTACGGCGCCTTGACCCCGCGTGGGTGAGCGAACACCTGAGCTTCAATCGCACGCGAGTTAGCGAACGGTGCGAGGAATCAGGCTTCCTGCTGCCGCCGCGGCAGTCAGCCGCGGGCGTATCGACAGCCGTGAGCAATATCAGGCGCTTTTGTCAGCAGGTCGGCCGTCCGTTCGCGTTTGAGACAGGCGTGAGCTACGTTCGTCCGCGCTCCGATGAGATCGAGGACGGGGCGTTTATCGCAGCAATTGCGGCGCGGGCAAGATGTGGAATTCTGCTTGACTTGCACAACTTGTGGTGTAACCAGCTGAACGGCCGCCAACCCGTACTCGACGTGCTTGAGCACCTCCCGGTTGATCGGGTCTGGGAGTTGCATCTTGCAGGCGGGATGGAGTATCAGGGCTTTTGGCTGGATGGGCATAACGATGCGATACCGTCGCAGCTTTTGCAACTTGCCGAACAAGTCGTTCCGCAGCTATCGAATCTTGCTGCGATCATCTTTGAGATCTTGCCGGAGCATGTGGGACGCATTGGCATCGATAAAGTGTACAAGCAACTCGAGACGCTGCATGCGCTGTGGAAATTAAGGCCGCCGCAGAAGATAGTGGCAGCGCGCTCGAACGTGAACGGGGTCGCGCACCGTGTCACGAGGCAGGGCTCAATAACTGGGGATCCCTCGACTGAGGTCTGCGCTTGGGAACTATCCCTTGTTGCTGCGCTTCGTGGCGGCGAGATTTTCGATCATCGCTTTGCGGATTTACAGGATGACCCGGGCGTTGCCGTACTTCGCCAATTGATTAGCGACGCGCGCAGGGCCAGTGTCGCGCGCGCCTTACGGTACTCGAGCATCCTTCTTCTGCTCGGTGTCGGCCCCGGCGAAACGCACGCGTTGTTGAACGAGTATTTCTGTATTCACGCTCCGACATCCTTTGCATCGTTGGAAGCAGACCGCTTTGCTACGTTTCTTCGGAGTCATGCCAGTCTATGCGCGGCTGTTCCCTATCTTTTGGAAACCTTGGCGTTTGAACAGGCGCTAGTTCGGGCGACTACATATGGCGTCACGACCGACCTCGTTTGGACAATTGACCCAACCGCGCTCTTTGCGTCACTAGATAAAGGTTGTGCACCGACGGGCCTTAAGGAAGTTACAAACGCGATGCGGGTCAGCCCCGGAATGCCTGCAGACAGCGGTTCTGAAGTGGGAGGCTGGACCCCCATGGGGAAATAGTACACAGTTGGCTGTGTCGCGGAAGCAGGCGGGGGACAACGGCGTATTCCCAGCGAAGCGGATGCTGGATCTGCTTGCTAAGGGCCCCCATGGGACGTTCGTTGTAGTTAGAGGCGACGCGTGTTGGACAATATCAACGACGCACTCTCGGGAGTCCCGTACTTCCGTCGCACGCAGGCAAGGGAGGCGACTGAGACCGAACGGGATGCCGACAACAGCTGGTTTCTCAAGGTCGTGCCATGGATCGGCCGTGTGAGCAGTCCGTGGAGCGACTTGCAGGCGCAAATCGGTCGGTGGCCTGCCGTTTAGATGGGCCTGTCCCGGGCTGTAGATGCTACAGGCCAGCCTCTGCGGTTGATCGCCACCGAGGGATACGTCGCACGACATTTCGTGCGCGGAGGAATTGTGATCTCACCTGCCTCGGTTTCAATGGAGAGCGAACTTCCACGAGCTGTAGCCAGTAGTGCTCTTTTGTTTTGTCCGTAGTCACCTAGTGGGCAACACATTCGATATTTAGGCTTCTAAGGTGCGTAACAAATCTAGCCGCTTTGCAAGCGCGCTGCGAAAGGTCGCGCGGCAGATGCAATGTAGCCGTCGTTCGTCTCTTTACACACACTATGAGGAGCGCATGAATGAAATCGAATAAACTGCGAGTCACAGTAAATTTTGGACGTATTGTTTCAGCGGTCCTCTGCTCAATACTTTCGTCTTACCTGCTGCAGCTGCCGGACCTACCGTGGCATACGCTCATGTTAGCGGTAACGGGACCCTTGATATGGCGTCTTGCAGATGGCAACAGATGCAAGCGGACTTTTCTGTTTCACACTGTCGTTTGCACCCAAGACCGTAATGGCGACAATCTCCCAGGATCCCACTGCTCCTATTCAGGGAAATGGCTTTATTAGGGCTGCGATTGCGCCGACTCCGCTCTCCACATGTACCAATCTGCCTAACCCCAGCAGCGTGGTTGGAACGTTCAACCAAACAGGGTCAACGGGTGGCTATGCGTTTTACGTATACTGGACAAAATAATTTCAAAAGCTTCGTCGGAAAAACGCGTGGGCGGACGGAATCTCGGGGAGGTTGAGGGGGTACGGTCATCTGTGCTCCTGTTGCTGACAGTCTCCTGCCAATGACCGTTTACACAAAAATTTTTACACCCTCCGCACTGATTCAACAATCTGGCCCGTGAGGCTGATCGGCCGCCCGACTGTACGCGTTCATCCGTCCGCCGTCATTCAAAAAGTATTCGCTAGCTGACGTAGACCCAGCCCGCCCAAATGTCGGCAATGGCCGAGTGGACTAAACCGCTCGCGCGGTAGGGGGCTGCGGCCCGTCTCTGGCGGCGAATGGGAGGCCAGTGGCGCCGGCGCTTATGTTGGTGGTTGAGGCAATCCGCCTCGTCCTCCAGCAGGAGCCCCATCATGACCTCCTCCGATCCGGGCATCAGCCCGCTGCGCCGCCGTATGCTTGAGGACTTGCGCATGCGCAAGTTCGCACCCAAGACCCAGGCCGCCTACCTGCGTGCCGTACGTCAGTTCGCCCGATACCTCGGGCGTTTACCCGATACCGCCACGGTCGAGGACCTCCGGGACTATCAGCTGCATCTGGTCGATCACGGCGCGTCGCCGGTGTCGCTGAACGCCGCGATCAGCGGTCTGAAGTTCTTCTTCGAAGTCACGCTCGGCCGGCCTGAGCTGATGGCGCGGATGCAGCCGGTACGCGTGCCTCGCACGCTCCCGGTTGTGCTCAGCCCCGAGGAGGTGCGCCGGCTCATCGCGGCAGCCGGAAACCTCAAGCATCAGACCGCGCTGTCGGTCGCCTATGGCGCCGGGCTGCGTGCGAGCGAAGTGGTCGCCCTCAGGGTCAGCGACATCGACAGCCAGCGCATGACCCTGCGCATCGAGCAGGGCAAGGGCCGCCGTGACCGCTACGCGATGCTCTCGCCGGTCCTGCTCGAACGTCTGCGCGTCTGGTGGCGCGTTGCCCGTGCCCAGGGCTGCATGCTCGATGGCGGGTGGCTCTTTCCGGGCCTCGATCCGATCGACCCGCTCAGCACGCGGCAACTGACCCGCGCCATCCATGCGGCCGCCGAGACCGCAAACATCGACAAGCGCGTATCCATGCACACGCTGAGGCATTCCTTTGCCACGCACCTGCTGGAACAGAAGGAGGATATCCGCGTGATCCAGGTGCTCCTTGGACACAGGCAGATCGAGACCACCACGCTCTATACCCAGGTTGCCACTGACCTCCTGCGCAAGGTGGTCAGTCCGCTGGACCGCCTGCCCGCCGGCTAGCCCGGCCGCACGCGGAGCACCTCGTGCTGGAGGTCGCGGATATCTTCCGCGCCTGCGGGCCGGCGTGGCGGCGCACGGTAGCGCTGAGCCTGGGGCAGCTGAAGGTCATGTCGGCCATCGAACAGTGCCGCAGTGCGGCACTCGGGGGGCATGTGCTGCGCTGCGCCGGCTGCGACCGGATCGAGGTTGCCTACAACTCCTGCCTTATGGGAAGTTCTGTCTAACGGGGAGTTGCAGATCAGATTCGACACGAATGCGGCTGGCCGCGTCGGTTTGGTGTCTGGTTGGTCGCCGGTCAACTCCCCATAAAATCTCGGTTCTCCTTTGCTATGGTCGTCTGGCCTTCCCCGGCAACCCTCATAGGAGGACGTGATGCTAGACACCTACCTGGTAGCACCCAAAACCCTGGAACGCCTGCGCTCGGGGCCCAGCGGAGCCTTCATTGATGACTTTGCTGATGCGCTCGAACGGGACGGATACTCCGCGGCCAGCGCCGTACGTTATCTGCGAGCCGCCGACCATCTGGGCCGCTTCATGCTGGCGCACGGCGGCACCCTGGCCGATGCGGATCCACAGACTCCAGAAATCTTCTATCGTCATCTGCCTACCTGCACCTGTCCGGAAGCAAAAGGAGGTAAAGCCAACCACCATCTGTATTTCGGTGCCAAGCGCTTTCGCGAATACCTGATTGAGATCGGCGTCTGCCAGGACAACAAGCCCTCGATTGCCGAGATTCGAGAGCCGGCAATCGTGAGCGGTTTCCGGCGATGGTTGCACACGCACCGAGGCGCGAAAGCGTCGACCATTCGGCTCTACTGTCGTGATGCCGCAGTGATGGTGGAGGTGCTTGGTAGCGAAGCGACCCAGTGGGACGCAAAGCACATGCGCACGTTCCTGTTGAACAGTGCCTGCAACTGTGGCATCGGTACCGCAGAAAAGCTGGTCACCAGCGCACGGGCCTTCCTGCGTTATCTCGGTGTTCAGGGTTTATGTCGAGCCGGACTCGATCAAGCGGTTCCGGCGTTGGCGCACTGGCGCCTGGCGACACTGCCACGGTGTCTGAGCGCTGACGAAGTTGACCGTCTGATTGCCGCATGCGATGGCAATTTACACGGGCGCCTTCGCGATCGCGCGATTGTCCTGTTGCTGGTGCGACTCGGGGTCCGCGCTGGTGACCTGGCGAACCTTCGCATGAGCGATATCGAGTGGGAAACCGGGACACTGCGCGTCTCGGGAAAGGGGCGCTATGAAGTTCGTCTGCCGCTGCCGCAGGATGCCGGTGAGGCACTTCTGCGGTACATCGAGTCGCGACCTCGAGTTGCCTGCAGCGACCACGTCTTTGTTCGAAACATCGCCCCCTTCAAGCCGTTTATCTCAGGCGATTGCATATCGTCGGTAGTGAAGCGCGCACTAAAACGTGCCGGGGTGAGTTCGCCCGCCAAAGGCGCCCATCTGCTGCGCCACACAGCGGCGACCGAGATGTTACGTCATGGGCTTCCCCTCGACCAGATTGGCCAGGTCCTGAGGCATCGCGGCATCGACACCACGGCCTATTACGCCAAGGTCGACGTCGCGCTGCTCAGGCAAGTCGCGCAGCCATGGCCGGAGGTGACGAAATGATGCCGGCCGTGGAGTCCTATCTTGCCGCGCGGCGTGCGGCCGGCTTCAAACTACTGAACGCAGACTATCTGTTGCACAGCTTCGCGTGCTTTGCCGTCAAGCGCGGTGAAACGCACGTTCGCGCGCAAACTGCAATCGACTGGGCCGCCGAGGCTGCGTCGGTGGCCCAGCGTGACGCGAGGCTAAAGACCGTATGTCGGTTCGCCCGGTATCTGCGTACCGAAGATCAAAGCCATGAGCTGCCGCCCGCCCGGTACTTTGGCTACCGAAAGACACGCCGTGTCCCGTTCATCTACTCGCGCGCCGACATCAAGCGCCTGGTCAACGCAGCCTTGCAATCGGGTCCTCGCGATATGTTGCAACCACAAACGTATGCGACATTAATCGCCCTGCTGTCAGCCACGGGCATGCGGATCTCTGAGGCCCTGAACCTGCGGCGTGCCGACATTACCCCCGAAGGATTACTCATTCGAAAGAGCAAATTCCAGAAGACCCGTCTGGTTCCACTTCACGAGACGGCGGCGGAGGGTTTGCAGGGGTACTTGACCCTGCGGCTGCAGGCCCGTCCGGGTGACGACCATGTGTTCGTTGATGACGATGGTCGACCACTCAGATATACGGTCGCTTACTGGATGTTCCAGAAGCTGTTGAAGATTGCCGGCATCGGCACCACCCACAACGGCCACCGTCCCCGCCTGCATGAGCTCAGGCACACGTTCGCCGTCAGGGCACTGGAGGTGAGCCCGGAAGGCCGGGACCGCGTTGGGCGGCACATGTTGGCCCTTGCAACCTACATGGGTCACGTCAACATCACCGCCACCTATTGGTATCTGGAGGCTACTCCCGAGCTTCTGCATGACATTGCTGTCGCCGCAGAGGGGTTTCTCACTGGAGAACAGAAATGATCCCGATCGCACCGCACATTGTGGCATTTCTTCGTCAAAACCTTGCTCATGAGAGAGGCGCCAGCCAACACACCTGCGACTCCTATGCTTGCACCTTTCAGCTCCTGTTCGAGTTCGCCGCCGGGCGACTCAGGATGACGCCGTCGTCGCTAGCGCTGGAGCAGCTCGATGCGAGACTGATCAGCGACTTCCTGGAATATCTGGAAGATACGCGCCAGAACTCGCCTGGGACTCGCAATGTCCGGCTGGCTGCAATCAGGTCATTCTTCCACTTCCTTGAGTATCGCGAGCCCGCGATCCTCGAACAGGCGCGACGAATCCTGGGCATTCCCTACAAGAAAACTGATTCCCGGTTAGTGCCGTATCTGGGCGAGGAAGAGGTTCGGGCCCTGCTCGATGCGCCCGATCCGTCAACGCGCGAGGGGATCCGGGACCGGGCGATGCTGCATCTGGCCATCTGCGCTGGACTGCGTGTATCGGAACTGACGGGTTTGCAAGCCGCCGATGTTGTGTTCCCGTCGATGAGCATCCGTGTTCACGGCAAGGGTCGGCGGGAGCGCGCGTTGCCCCTGTGGAAAACGACCGCTAATGCATTGCGTGCCTGGATGGTGGTACGGGGAACCGTTGCAGTACCGGAATTGTTCGTCAATGCTCGCGGTGAAGCAATGAGTCGCTGGGGTTTCGCGTATATCCTTAAATGCCACGCTGAGACAGCTCGTCATACGTGTCCCTCGCTATCGAAGAAGCAGGTATCACCACACGTGTTGAGGCACACCTGCGCAATGATAGTACTACGAAGCACTCAGGATATTCGGAAAGTGTCCTTATGGCTCGGGCATAGCGATCTGGCGACCACTGAAATCTACACTCGCGCTGATCCAACTGAGAAGCTCGAAGCCCTCAACGCGATCGCCCCACCGCATCTGCGCAGGGGTTCGTTTCGGCCATCCGATAAGGTAATCGCCATGCTCAGGGCCAAGCTTTAATGGAGAGTCAATGGGGGTGGGGAGTCCGCTTCGCGCTAGCTCCGGGGCATCCTCTCCCCGTTAGACAGAACTTCCCATAAGGCAGGAGTTGTAGGCAACCTCGATCCGGTCGCAGCCGGCGCAGCGCAGCACATGCCCCCCGAGTGCCGCACTGCGGCACTGTTCGATGGCCGACATGACCTTCAGCTGCCCCAGGCTCAGCGCTACCGTGCGCCGCCACGCCGGCCCGCAGGCGCGGAAGATATCCGCGACCTCCAGCACGAGGTGCTCCGCGTGCGGCCGGGCTAGCCGGCGGGCAGGCGGTCCAGCGGACTGACCACCTTGCGCAGGAGGTCAGTGGCAACCTGGGTATAGAGCGTGGTGGTCTCGATCTGGCCTGTGTCCAAGGAGCACCTGGATCACGCGGATATCCTCCTTCTGTTCCAGCAGGTGCGTGGCAAAGGAATGCCTCAGCGTGTGCATGGATACGCGCTTGTCGATGTTTGCGGTCTCGGCGGCCGCATGGATGGCGCGGGTCAGTTGCCGCGTGCTGAGCGGGTCAATCGGATCGAGGCCCGGAAAGAGCCACCCGCCATCGAGCATGCAGCCCTGGGCACGGGCAACGCGCCACCAGACGCGCAGACGTTCGAGCAGGACCGGCGAGAGCATCGCGTAGCGGTCACGGCGGCCCTTGCCCTGCTCGATGCGCAGGGTCATGCGCTGGCTGTCGATGTCGCTGACCCTGAGGGCGACCACTTCGCTCGCACGCAGCCCGGCGCCATAGGCGACCGACAGCGCGGTCTGATGCTTGAGGTTTCCGGCTGCCGCGATGAGCCGGCGCACCTCCTCGGGGCTGAGCACAACCGGGAGCGTGCGAGGCACGCGTACCGGCTGCATCCGCGCCATCAGCTCAGGCCGGCCGGGCGTGACTTCGAAGAAGAACTTCAGACCGCTGATCGCGGCGTTCAGCGACACCGGCGACGCGCCGTGATCGACCAGATGCAGCTGATAGTCCCGGAGGTCCTCGACCGTGGCGGTATCGGGTAAACGCCCGAGGTATCGGGCGAACTGACGTACGGCACGCAGGTAGGCGGCCTGGGTCTTGGGTGCGAACTTGCGCATGCGCAAGTCCTCAAGCATACGGCGGCGCAGCGGGCTGATGCCCGGATCGGAGGAGGTCATGATGGGGCTCCTGCTGGAGGACGAGGCGGATTGCCTCAACCACCAACATAAGCGCCGGCGCCACTGGCCTCCCATTCGCCGCCAGAGACGGGCCGCAGCCCCCTACCGCGCGAGCGGTTTAGTCCACTCGGCCAAAGCCGACGGTCGGCTGAAGGTGCATGCGAGGCAGCTCCACGCCGCATTACAGACATTCGCATTTCGGCGGCGAATGTCGCGCTCGCTTCGAGCGATTGCGTGCTCTCTTCCCGTACGTTTAGGTCGAAACTTCGCACAGATAGTACGGGCTACGTAACTGGTCACTGGTGACGCGGCTTCTGGAAGGGTTGATCGGCGTAGCTCTGAACATGACTTCCGCTGCGCATTGACGTGGCGGTCTCGCTTTAGGACGCTGCCATGGCGAACACAATATCGGTTCAATTCACGAATTTCTACTGGCTCGACGAGGGACCCCCTTGCTCCGCTCATTGATGCATTCACGTGGCATGTGACCGAGCGCGCCTACCTTTGGCACCTCCTGACAGGGTTCGATTAACGAAGCGACGGGTTTCTAACCAGCATTGCGTATGGCCTGAGAGCCCGACTCCGATAACTGTCACGATGTCATGTGGTACCTCTAATGCGGCCGCAGTAGTACCTGTGCATAATAGCTGGGGCAACCAATCTTGCCGAAGATACTATGGCATTGGCCAAGCTGGCTATTATGAAAATGACACCTCGCTCAGAACAGGACATCTTCGCCGACCTGGCGGCGCTTTGCACTCGTGCGGGCTACGTCCATGCTTTAGCACACTTATGTTTTCGCGATAACGTCGTCCTCTATGTGGATACCATAAAAGAGGCCGACATGGCGAAAATGTCGTCTCCTTCTCGGCTCGTCCGGGCCGAAATCAATACCTTAATGGGCTTGATGGTCAAGTCCGAAATTGATTGGTCATTACCTGCGCCGAAGGTCATACAGGAGTACATCGAAGACAGCGAGCGACTTCTGGAGCAACTACATAGCCGCTTGTCCGGAGATGTTTTCACGAGCTTAACCAAGGAAGTGCTCGAAAGCGGCACTTCAAACCCGTTCTCGATGGGCCAATTCCTACGAGAACCGATCTTCTATACTGGAGAGGGGGCTTACAACTTCCAGTACCTCGATCTCGCACCGCGAAAATATGCCGCCGATGCGCCGTGGCTGGAGGCAAATAGGGGCTTCACAATCGGACAGGCATCGTTGGTTGCCGTGGGGATCGAACAGGTTTATGCCGACAATTTCGATGCGACGCGCAAGCGCCTGCGAAAGCAGCATCGCGATCAATGGTCCATGCTGCCGCTCTTCGCCTTCTCCGCTGCGGATATTGCGGCAAAGGTAAAGCTCGAAGTCAGCTTGGTCGAGCGGATCCTGAGCGCATTCCAACTACCGTCCAACGAACGCAATGCGGCGTTTAAGTCCCTACATGATTTCAACGCCATCACGGCGACGCCTTTGCTGCGAATGCCGGATGGCGAGTTCCTATCGCTGCAATCCTATTCGCTTGCTGAGACGATCTACGAGTCGCCTTTCTACTGGATGGCCCGAGACAAGGCGTATCTCCCGACGCTAGACAAGAACCGGGGCGACTTCACCGAGATGTTCGTGGCAGAGCGCCTTGGGCTGGTCTTTGGGGCCGATCGGGTGTACTTGAACGTCGACATATTTGAGACGAAAGCTGCGAAGGTGTCCGACATTGATGTGCTTGTAGTGTGGGGTGATCGGGTCGTGATCGTGCAGGCTAAGTCTAAGCGACTGACGCTGGAAGCGCGGAAGGGAAACGACCAAAGCATCCGCGACGACTTTAAGAAGGCGGTGCAGGCGGCTTATGACCAAGGGATCACCTGCGCGAAGTGCCTCCTCGATAAGCGTCGTAAGCTCGTGTTGGCAGACGGAAGCGAACTTGCTCTGCCAACGGATATTCGAGAGGTCTATCTTTTCTGCGTTGTCAGCGACCACTACCCGGCGCTGAGCTTCCAGGCGCGGCAGTTCCTCCAAACCGAGAATATCGACTGCGTGCAGGCACCGTTGGTGATGGATGTGTTCGCCCTTGATGTCATGACAGAGATGTTGCAGACCCCGCTACAATTTCTTAGCTATGTCAACCGCCGCGCCAACTACGCGGAGCAGATTATGGCTTCGCATGAGCTGACGGTTCTCGGCTACCACCTCAAGCAGAACCTTTGGGTGCAGGGCGACGTCGACCTCATGCAAATTGGCGATGACTTTACCGCCGGGCTCGATGTTGCTATGGCAGTTCGGCGCACCGGCATACAAGGTGCGGCCACCCCGGATGGCATTTTGACCCGCTTCGGTAGCACGACAATCGGTCGAGTGGTCAAGGAGATCGAGGCGCGACCAGAACCTGCGACTATCGATCTAGGTTTTATGCTCCTGGAGATGAGCGAGCAGGCCATCACCGAAATCAGCCATGTAGTCGATCGGCTGGCAGCACGCACGCGTGCAGACGGCAAGGTGCATGACGCGTCATTCGCCTACTCTGAGAGCGGCTCGGGCATCACTTTCCACTGTAATGATGAGCCGACACATGTCGCGTTACCGCGCTTGCAATCCTACTGCCAACGCAGGAAATACAAGCAGAAAGCTGCGAAATGGTTCGGCTTGTGCATGGGTTCCGACGGGCAGAACGTACGGTTCGGAGTTTCTCTGACCTATCCATGGGCCCCAGACGCGGACATGGACGAGAGAACCCGAAACATGTTGACTCCAATGCCAATCGATCAGGGGCTGAGGGCGGTGCTAGGGAAACGGGAGCGACCTAAGAAGGTCGGCCGAAACGATCCGTGCCCCTGCGGTAGCGGGCGCAAGTATAAGAAGTGCTGCCTTATCGGAAGCTAGCCTTGCCCCTGCCTCAGGGCATCCCTAACCGATGGCCAACGACTGCAGAGCCAACCCATAGCGGCCCATGGCCGACGATCGACCCAATGACCGCAATGGCGACGACTTGTCATCCCGGGTGCCGCGGCGGGCGCCCTTTGCACGCCGGAAGTTGGGTCGATATTCCCGTGCTGGAAGCGCGGTTCAGCGTGGACATTGCGCGTCCGCTGACCGTCTGGTCAGATGCCACGTTTCGAGGAAAGAGCGGCGCGACCATCCGCGGCTGACCGGGACGGCAAGAGGGTCCATTGCGAGGAATGGGCAATGGGTCCGCAGGAGCACGGTGCCAATATGAAGGATAATGCCCTTTATCAGATATAGAAGAAGTGTCCGGCCGGATGTGCAGGGGACGCCGGAGCAGGCACACTTTCACGAGCGGCCGCGCCCTGCGATCGCCCGTCATATCCGGCTACACCGGACCTCACTTTTCTGGAGCGCCAACATGGCCGATGTCGAGCAGTTCAAGGACGATTTGGAAAACAACGCAGACGGCCTGATTGGTGGCAGCCGGGGGGACTTCATGGAAGCGCTGGGGGAGGCGGTGTATGCGCGCGTGGGCAGTGACCAGCTGGACGGCATTGTTGCCGCATACCTGAGGCTGCAGGAGGTCCTCGATGAAAACGTCGACAACCTGGACGACGAGGCTGACGAAGCGGTCGACAACGCGACCAGCGAGTTCAGTGAGACGGTCGGTAAGCTCCTGGGGGTGTAGTCGCTGGCCCGTGGTGGTCTCACACAGTCTGCGGGCGCGCCCGGCGCGTCCGGATACAGGACGTTGACATGAGGGACTACAACACGGACTTTGCGCTATGGGCCCGCGAGCAGGCCGCCCGGTTGCGGGCGGGTGCGGCCGACCTGGATCGCGACAACATCGCGGAAGAGCTCGAAGCGCTCGCGCGGGCGCTGCACGGCGAACTGGACGAACGCATGGCCCGGCTCATCCAGTCGCTGCTGCAATGGTCGCTGCTCGAGGGCGACCGGCAGCCCAGGTGGTATGTGACGATCCAGGAAGAGCGCGACATGATCCCGCGCCTGCTAGCCGACGCGCCCAGCTTGCGCCAGGACTGGCCCGAAACGCTGACCCGGGCGTGGCGCCGCGCCCAGGACGATGCGTGTGACGCCACCGGCCTCACGCGCGCGCTGATGCCGTCGGCGTGCCCGTTCACCAGCGAACAGATTCTCGATACTGCTTTCTGGCCAGGCCAACCATGACGCAGCTGGTTTTTGCGCGAAAGCATTGCCCCACCCGCGCTGGTCATCGCCGCCGGTGAACGGGCGGGTATCCGTTTTCTGGAATTCTTCGCGTCGGCGATCCGCAACCCGCATACGCGTCGTGCGTATGCGCGCGCCGCGGGGGATTTTCTCGCGTGGTGCGCTGGCACCGGCGTGCCATCGATCACCGCCGTGCAGCCGCTGCATGTCGCCGCGTGGATCGAACTGCAGACGCAGACGTTATCGGCGCCGACCGCCAGGCAGCGGCTCGCGGCGATCCGGCATCTGTTTGACTGGCTCGTGACTGGCCAGATCGTGCCGCACAACCCGGCCGCGTCGGTGCGCGGGCCGAGCCACACCACGAAAAAGGGCAGGACGCCGGTGCTCGATGCGGCCGAGGCGCGGCAGCTGCTCGACCGCATCGATGTGACGACGCCCGTGGGCCTGCGCGACCGTGCACTGATTGCACTGATGGTGTTTTCGTTCGCGCGGATTGGTGCGGCGCTGGCGATGCGGGTCGATGACGTCTATGTGCAGCACCGGCGGCTGTGGGTGCGCCTGCGCGAGAAAGGCGGCAAGCGCCACGAGATGCCGTGTCACCATACACTGGAAGCGTATCTGCACGCCTATCTCGATGGCACGGGCATCAGTGCCGATCCGAAGGGGCCGCTGTTCCGCACGATCGCGCGCGGCACCGGGCGGCTGAGCACGACCCCGCTGCCGCAGGCGAACGCGTATGCGATGGTGCGGCGCCGGGCACTGGCGGCCGGGATCGGCACGGCCATCGGCAACCATACGTTCCGCGCGACCGGCATCACCGCGTATCTGAAAAACGGCGGCACGCTCGAGAACGCCGCCGCAATGGCCAATCATGCGTCGACGCGCACCACGCAGCTGTATGACCGGCGCCACGACGAGATCAGCCTGGACGAGGTGGAACGGATCCGCGTGTAAGACACTCTAGCACGAATGGCACTTACTTAAGCCCGTGGAGCGTGCCCATATTTTTGGACGCGCTCACGTGCGATGTGACGAGGCTCTTTCAGCCATGGGTAGGACTTCGGTCTTCGTTTGCGCATTCGTGGTTCGATGCGACCGGGGCGACTCCCAACGCAAGACTGCGTGATCAGGTTGAACAGGAGACTCTGGTTGTGAGTTGCCGTCAGACCTCTGGCCAGCCATTCAGTCCATAACTGCACCGTGTGTTTGAAACTCAGTGTTCTCGGGTCAGTGGCATGGTGACTGGCGGCCTGAGCCATCAGCAGCCGAATCACGTTGTAGGCCAGCAGATGGACCCAGATCTCCTTTTCGTTCATGTGGGCAGTCTGGCAATGCAGCACATCCATGCCCATCGTCGTCTTGATGTTACGTAGATCCAGTTCCACGTTCCAGCGCCTGGCGTACAACTGCGAGAGGTCCTGTTTGCTGGTCTTGCGTGCATCAAGCATCGTGGTGACCAGCACCCGGTGATGCAGCCTGGACTCGCGCACCATCAGCTCATCGGGGAAGGCCTGGTACTGCTCATGCGTCATCCAGTCAGGACGCTGCCGGGGTTTGGGCCACGTCACAATGTGATCGCGCGTGCCCAGGGACCGGCCTCGCCGAAAGTCGGTGCGGCGTGCCCCATGCTGTTCCATCACGACGTCCACCCCGGCGGCGATCATTGAGGCCATCAGAAAGTAGTGGCAGTACAAGGCATCGGCGACGATCACGTCACCTTTGCGAAACGTGCCTTGCAGCATGCGAAACGCCGTCAGCTCCCCGCTGCCTTTGCCCGCGTAAGTTCCGACCGCCGACTCCAGTACTGCGCCGCTTGCCAGACAGATCACCGCAACCAGATAGGCCAATGGAAAGCCCACTCCTTCGGCCTGAGCACTGGACTGCGGGAAACGGGCCTGGTTCGACGGCGTATCGGGCATCGAGATCCCGGTGCCGTCAACCAGCTTGACCGGGCGCCCGCGCCACTTCCAGGCAGGCTCGGCCTGCTCATGCAGTTGGCGCCCCGTCTCGCGCGCCAACTCCCGCACCATCGTCAGCGGCAGTCTCTGGCGAGCGCGGCAGTAGCCTCCCGTACGCACACTCATGGGCCGCAGCCCGTCGGCAGCTCGCTGCGCCGCCCACCCGTTGACTGCCTTCTGACAGGAGGCGTCCTCTTCCAGCGCCTGGCGCATGAACATCGACAGTGTCACCGTCGGCGGATACAGCCGTTCCCGATGTTCTGGCAAATACGCTTCCGTTATGCCCAACAGCCCCGGGCTCGTCAGTATGTTGAAGTAGTCTACCGCCTGGGCCCTGCACGCCCGGCTTTGAACCCTGCTTCGTGTTTGCCTGTGATGACTTCGTGCATTACGATCCATGGGGGCTGATCTTTGGAATGAGACGGTGTTTGCCTGGTAACAACCATCGTATCAATCCCTGGATCAGCCCCCTCCCTTTCTCTTCAAGCACTTACCCGCGTCTTCTCCTCCATGTAGGCTTAAGTAAGTGCCATTCACTCTAGCACCTTTCCCGACTCGCTTCGTAGTCCATAGCAAATCGATTGCCTCCAACCGGCCAATTTGAGACGTTCGACAGTCGTCCCGGAATGGTCGACAATCGGCATTCGGAGCCTGATTGACCTTGTCACCGTTCAACTATCGACGCCATGAGGTATGCATGTCCGAAGGAATGTTCGACCCGTCTAGACTGACCGTGCCACATGTCGACAAAGATAGGCTCATCGCATCGATGGTACGCATCATGCCAAAGACAATTCTTGTGATCGACATTGCGAACAGTAGCGAGGAAGCTGTTGCGCTCGCGCGCAATGAGTCATTACCGGACGGGTCCGAATGTTGGTACCGCTATTTCACTCTGGACGATGTGAAGAAGATTGACGATCCAGTATTCGCAATGGGGATGGTTCGACACGAATTCGCCAAACTCGTCCGACGCAATGCAGACTGGCCGGCGCGAATCGAACTGGATGGAGGGGGTAGCGGGTTCGCGATATCGCCGGACGGATACGTGCTGACAAACTACCATCTTGTGACTGCGGAAGTGGCGAATCATCAGCGAGAGAACGGCGTCGAGGCAGCCGAGACGCTTTGCAAATCACTCAAGGCTCAGATTGCGCGGCGAGGATCGGCCGGCGAATGGGAATGGCAGGAGGCGAAGGCCGTATGGCTCGTATCCAACCCTCCGCTGGCAAGGGCACTGCGCAAGCGCGGTGAAAACATCAGCGAATTGCGGGAAGACACCTCGCTTCTGCGGATCGAGCCGTCGCCCGAGGCATATTTGGCACTCAGCGAACGGATCACGGCGCCAGGTGAGACCGTCTGGATGGCCGGATTTCCACTGCGTAGCGCGCGCAATAAGCAAAAGCTGAACGAGCTCGACTATAAAGATGCTGACGGTTCGCTCCGGGTCTCGACTGGAAAAGTCACGGCGGTGGATGGATCTGATTACTTCACAACTGACCTCGACGGTTCGATGGGAAACAGCGGCTCTCCGGTGTTCGATTCAAGTGGACAGGTCGTCGGAATGTTCTCGCGCGCCATCGGAGACGGCCCGCGAAATGCGTTCGAATACGGTTATACCGAGCGGGTTCATGTCACGACGCAACTCGCTTCTGTCGGCCTTAATCTTTCGGAGGTTTTGAGCCAGCACGGCCAATAACGGCTCGAGCGGGGAACCGCTACTGTGAAAAGAGCGCGCTGCAACGCTCCCCCCGTAATTCGACGTAGACCATGCCGATTGCATCAGGCAAAACTCGGCCATGATGCGTCATTCGACCGCACCATCGTTCGGACATTCAGACGTCGCCTCCACCCAACAAATGGCCATTCGATTCGCGAGATGAATGCTGCTTCATCACGCATCCACGACCGGTTCTCATGCCATCGGCCGCCATGGTCAAAATTGGATCGGCAGCGGCCAATTTTGCATCAGCGCGGACATTGAAAGGGACGCTCGCCTATCGACCGACCTGGCTGTCGATCAACTCGTGGTCGGTAAGTAGGAGGATTCGTCTAAAGAAGCCTGCGCTTGCGCACCGTTGCTCGCCAGGCGCTTCCAGTGCGACGAGCGCATAAGGGCGTCAAGCGGCATCGGCTTGTCGAAGAAATACCCCTGCGCCTGAGCAGCGCCCATCTCCCGCAGCACGGCGAGCGTCTCGGCATCCTCGACGCCTTCCGCGACGAGCGTCAGACCGAGCGATTCCGCCATGCACACGATCGCCATCACGATCGCACGGCTGCGTGCGCTCGCCGTGAGTTCGAGAATGAACGACTTGTCGATCTTCAGGCCGCTGAAGCGGTACTGATGCACGTAACTCAACGACGAAAAGCCCGCCCCGAAGTCATCCAGCACAACGGACATGCCGTTATCCGCGAGACGCTGCATCGTGCTGCGTGCGAGCTCGGGTTCGGCCACGAGCGCACTTTCCGTCAGTTCAAGGCACACACGCGACGGCGCGATGCCATGCCGGTGCAATAGCGCGAGGACCTCGTCGGCGAACTCAGGCCGCGTTATGCTGTAACTTGAACAGTTCACGTGCAGGCGCGGCCAGTTTGCGTGCTGCGGCTCTGACAGAATGGCAGCGACGCGCGTGAGCATGTAAAGGTCGAGCCGCCCGATCAGCCGCAATCCTTCGACCCTCGGCAAAAACTCGCCCGGGCCGACGATGCGCCCATCGGGCTGCCGCCAGCGAATCAGCGCTTCGAGTGCGACAACATCGCCTGTCGTCACATCGACGATCGGCTGGAAGAACGGCAGCAGTTCGTCGTCGCGTTTGAGCGCGTTGCGCAGTGCGCCATCGCGTTCCACCTGATCCAACACCTCCCGCCACAGCTCATGACTAAACACGACGAAGCTATCGCGCCCCGCGTTTTTCGCGCGATACATGGCAATATCGGCGTCGCGCAAAAGATCGGCGGGCTCGCTATGGTACTGGCTGTCCGCGTTCACGATGCCAATGCTGCATGACGAGAACACGACGTGTTCGTCGATATGGAAGGGCAGATCGAACGCCGCGAGAACGCGCTCGGCGATGGCGACGGTATCGTCCAATGGGGCATTCGGTGAGAGCACCGCAAACTCGTCGCCGCCGAGACGCGCCAACAGATCAGTGCTACGCAGGCAGGCACGCAAGCGCTCGGCCGCCTGCATGAGCAACAGGTCGCCGCAATGATGACCGAGGCTGTCATTCACGACCTTGAAGCGATCCAGATCAATGAACATCACCGTCACCAGACAGCCGTCCTCGCGAAAAGCGGACCACGCTTCCTGCAGCCGGCGTAGCAGATGGCTGCGGTTGGGCAGGCCAGTGAGCGCGTCGTGCGAATTTTCATATACCAGCCGAGCGTTGGCGTTGTCGAGCTCCCGCGTACGGTTTTGCACACGCGCTTCAAGTTCCGCGTTCGCCGCGTGCAGGGCCTCGGCGGCGCGCCGGCGCGACAGCGCGGTATCAATATGGTGCGACACGAACGTCAGCAGTTCCTGATCGCGCTGCGAGTAGTGCACGAGCGGCGTGTAGCTTTGTACGGCGAGCACTCCGCGCACGTCGTCGCCATCGAACAGCGGTACGCCGAGCCACGAGCACAGCTGCAAGCTCGGGTTGTGAATAACGATCACACCATCGGCAATCAACCGCGACGCCTCGCCCGCATCGATGAGGCACGGGCGGCGCTGACGTATCACATATTCGGTGAAGCCACGTTGGCCGCGGCGCCGCGGCGGCGGTTCGGCGTCGCGCTCGTCGACGTAATAGGGGAAAGAGACGACCTCCGTTTCGGCATCGAAGAGCGCGATGTAGAAATTGCGCGCATACAGCAGTTCTCCGACGATGTGATGCAGGCTGCGAAAGAACTCGACCATGTCACCAGGGTGGCTCGACAACTCCGCAATCTGGAAGAGCGCCGCTTGCAGGTGTTCGGCGCGCTCGCGCTCGACGATGCCTTCTCGCAATGCCGCGTTGACCCGCAACAGTTCGGATGTGCGCTGTGCAACCTGTTCTTCGAGATCGGCCCGGTGCAGAATCCGGTCCAACGCCATGGCCACGTGTCGCGCCACCACGAGGAAGAGCGCGCGGTCCTCGGTGCTGTAGACGCGCGAGACGTCGTAGACCTGCATCGCGAGCATGCCGAACACTTCGTCCGATGCGTTCTTCAGCGGCGCACCCATCCAGAATTCGGGACGGTCGCTGCCGATGGGGTATAACCTGCCTTCCGCCTCGGCGGCGCTGATCATCGCGGCATCGACGAGGAGCGGCTGACCGGTCGTCAACACGTACGCGGTCATCGAGAGGCGCTCGGGATTGAGGACGTCGTAGTTTTCAGCCTCGATGACCTCGGTGTCGATCGAGTCGACGTAGTGCGGATAGGTGATCTTGCCGCTGTTGCGCTCGTACAGCGCGAGATAGAAGTTCTCGGCGTCGATCAAAGTACCAAGGCGCTCATGAACGCGCTGCAGGAATTCCGCGCGCTCGCGCACCGAACTCGCAAGATAGGCAATCTCATACAGCACGCGCTGCGTGTTCTGGGCGCGCGCGAGAGCATCCGTCTGCATGCGCTCGCCCAAGTTGCGGGCGAAATCGCACAGGGTTTCGTCGCCGGAAAATTCGGCGGGTGCGACGAGCCAGCCGAGCACGCTTTCGCCACGGCCCGTGGGCCAGCGGTGCCAGCCAGACAGTGCGCACAACTGCGCAAGCTCTGCCTCGGCGACGTTTTGCGGCCACTCGAGCGATGCGTCGCCTTGGCCGGCAAGGTGCAACTGCTCGTCTGCGCGATACCAGGCCCATGTCCCAGCCCACGGCCGGCCGCAGTCCCGCGCTACCCGTAGCTGGGCTTCGATCGTCGGCACGCCCGGGGCAGCGCCGTCGGCGGCCCTGCAGATGAAAGCGTCAATCATGGGAAAACACTCTTCGGCCGTGCAAGGCCAAGATTTCAACCGTCTTCATATATTTATCGGCGGCCTACATTCCGCACGGACGCGCGCGGCCGGGGCATTGTTTTACGGATGCATCTATCGTGCTAACGGCACAGGCGGATGAGGCTTGAAGGATTTCTTGAAGCCGACCGACATCAGCCCGCGCGGAAACATGCGAAGAATAAAGTCCGGGCCAGAAAATGGCAAAATGGTCAATAAAAGCCTCGACCGAAAGTTCGCGTTCATGAGCGCTGATCACAAACATCTGGCGACCGGGCAAGACTTTGATGCGGTGACCACACTGGCCCGCGAACGGTATTCAACTGGGTGTCGGTTTCGTTCGCCGTCAAGAGGGCTGCCTTGGCTCATTCGGCGAGACGGATACGATGACGGTTTACCTCTGGAACCGGCCGTTCAACAGAAGACAACTCGAATGGCAGAGATGGGTCGCAAGTACTCGTTCGCTTTCCGCGGGACGAGTCATTCGCGACCACCGACCTGTCAATGACAGGAAAGCGCCCCATACCCGTCTGACCGGCACCGATGCTCGAATGACGGCTCAGGCCGAGAAGCTGTATTCAGCCTCGCGTCGGTGAATGCCCGCAAGTCGTGGTTGAACAGCCGCAGATCCCGCGGCGCCCCTAACGACGGCAGATGGACTGCAGGGATGATTGAAGACAGCGAGCTGTCGCAGTATGAACCGGGCCGCGTGCCTCGTTCAATCCCGTCTCGGTCACCAAGCCGCGGCACAGCCATACCCCACTGTCTATTTCGGTATCACGATCAATCACACCGCCGCGGGTCCTGCGCCAAACCCTGCCCGGTCAACCCGAGGCACGGCATGCACCCGGCTCCCAGCTCCCCGCCCTTGACCCGCGACCGTAGCCGATAGCGGCCACGCATCAAGGGGCGAGGGACCGTGTTGCCCGCACCCCTCCCTCGCCTTTTTCCTTGACGCCTGCCCGCTATCGGCTCCTCGAGTCGCACGGGCGGGAGCCAGGGAGCCAGGCGGCAGCAAAGCCAACCCCGAGTTCCACCGGAAAGTGTCCAGCCGCAACGGCAAACCACATTCCATCGCCCGGTTCAGGTCCTCAACCTTGACTGTGGAGACTGCCATGCAACTCGCTTCCTCTTTCCATTACGGCTCCCCGATGCTGCGCGCTGACTCGCCGCTTTCAGACGATCAGATCCGACGCGTCGCCCCGTCCATCTTCGCTGATGGCAAGCACGAAAGCCGTTCGGAACGTTATACCTATATTCCGACCATCGACGTCCTGCGCGGTCTTCGGACCGAAGGCTTCCAACCGTTCATGATCTGCCAGACCCGCGTGCGCGATCAGGGCAAGCGCGAATTCACGAAGCACATGCTGCGGCTTCGCCATGCTGATCAGATCACTGGCGAGGAAGCCGATGAGATCGTGCTGCTGAATTCTCATGACGGCACCAGCAGCTACCAGATGCTCGCAGGCACGTTCCGCTTTGTCTGTCAGAACGGCATGGTCGCGGGCGAGAACATCGCCGATATTCGCGTACCGCATAAAGGCAACGTCGTACAGAACGTGATTAACGGCGCGTTTGACGTTCTCGACGGCTTCGACCTGATCCGCGTGCAGAAGGAAGGTATGCGAGCCGTCGAACTGAACCTCGACGAACAGCATGCGTTCGCCCGCTCCGCCCTCGCCCTGCGCTACGACCCGGCCGACGCCGAGGCAGCCGCCCCGGTCACCGAAAGTCAGCTACTGGTGCCGCGCCGTTTCGAAGATCGCCACGACGATCTCTGGACGGTCTTTAACCGGGTGCAGGAAAACCTCACCAAAGGCGGCCTGCACGGGCGCTCTCGCAGCGGGCGCACCATGTCCACGCGCCCCATCACCGGCATCGACCAGAACGTGAAGCTCAACCGTGCGCTGTGGATGCTCGCTGACGCCATGCGCCAGATGAAGGAGTAAGCGCCGCAGGGGCGGGAGCGTTTTACCGCTCTCGTTCCGTCACATTCCATCAGGACTCCTATCCGGGTCACGTCCTGGTGGAATCGGACAGCACCTGACCCGGAACCTTCCTTTTTATTTTTCTGGAGTCAGTCATGCAAGCTCAAGTCGAAACCGTCAAGGCGAACACCGACGAAGCCGTCTCGCCGCTCGAAACCAACTTCGGCGACGAACAGCCGCTCGTCACCGTGCCGTATTCCAGCCTGCGGCCCTCACCGCTCAACGCCCGCACGAAACCGCTGTCGGGGATCCCGGCGCTCGCCGCCAACATCCGGGCGAGGGGCCTGCTGCAAAACCTCGTCGTCCACGAGATGAAGGGATCGCGTGGCAAGCAGCGCCGGTATGGCGTCTGCGCGGGCCAGCGCCGCGAAGCCGCGCTCGACCTGCTGTTCGAACAGAAGCATATCGTGGCCGACTATCCGGTGCCGGTGCGAATCGTCAGCGAAGGCGAAGCCCTCGCCATTTCGCTGATCGAGAACAGCGAACGCGAAGCACTCGACCCGTTCGACGTGCTGCGCGCATACCGGATGCTGGCCGAGGAAGGGCGTAGCGTCGATTACATCGCGGCGCTTTTCTCCGCCTCGCCGCTCACGGTCAAGCGGCGCATGAAGCTCGCCAACGTATCGCCCAAGCTGCTCGCCAAGCTGCGCGAGGACGCGATCACGCTCGAACAGCTTGCCGCACTCGCCCTCGCAGACGACCACCAAACGCAGGAACACATCTGGTCCGAGGCGAACGAGTGGCAGCGCCAGCCGAACTACCTGCGACAGGCGATCACGCGCGCCGAAATCGATGCGAGCCGCAGCCGCCTCGTCCGATTCGTCGGCCTCGCCGCCTATGAAGCAGCGGGCGGCTACATTCGCCGCGATCTGTTCAGCGACGACGAAAACTCGGGCTACATCGCCGACGCCGAACTGCTGCAGAAGCTCGTCGCGCAGAAGCTCGACGCTGCTGCCGCCGAAGTGCGGGCCGAGGGATGGGGCTGGACGGAAACGCGCATCGAACGCGATTTTGTCGAACTGAACCGCCACGGCAGGTTGCGCCCGGTGCAGCGCCCATACACCGAGGACGAGCAGCGCGAAATGGACGCCCTCACCGCGCAGCAGGATGAACTCGCCGAAAAAATCGAAGCGCTGGCGGAGGACGACGAAAGCGCCTATGAGGAAGCCGACCGGCTCAACGACGAAATTGAGCGGGTCAATGCGATGCTCATCGCACTCGAAAACCGAGCGCTCGCATGGGACACGCATCAGATGGCCGAGACGGGCGCATTCGTGATTGTCGGGCCGCAGGGTGAGTTCGTCATCGAGCGCGGCCTCGTGCGGCGCGAGAACAGCGCGGCACTGGACGCGGCAGGGGCAACCGTCACCGGCATCGCCGCAGCCGAAGGCCCGGACGCGCCGTCCACCAAGGCTCCGAAGATCAAACCCGTCCACAGCGCGAAGCTCTGCCAGCGGCTCACGGCGCACCGTACCGCTGCCGTCCACGCGGAACTGGTCGCCCAGCCCGCCATGGCGCTCGTCGCCCTGCTGCACTACCTGACCCCGAAGGCACTGCCCGAGCACTTCGGGCACACGTCTGCGCGCAGCTATCTCACACTGTCCGGCGAGAACAACCACGACAGTCTGCTGCGCGCGGCCGACGACCTGCCCGCCAGCCCCGCGTGGAACGCCATCGAGACGCAGCGGACGCGCTGGATCGATGAACTGCCTGCCAGACGAGCGGACCTGCTGCCGTGGCTGATCGAACAGGACCCCGTCACGACGCTGCTCGACCTGCTTGCATTCTGCACCGGCACCCTGCTCGACGGCATCGCGGGCGAGGAAAAACCGCATGCGATCAACACGCTTGCGGGTGCGCTGAACCTCGACATGACCCGGTACTGGACGCCGACGCGTGCGACGTATTTCGATCACGTCAGCAAGGCACGCATCGCGGAGGTTGTCTCCGCTGCCGTGTCACCGAAAGCCGCCACCGACCTCAACAAGATGAGGAAGACCGACGCGGCAGCCGCCGCCGAGCTTCGGCTCGCAAAGGTGGCATGGCTCCCGGAAATACTCACCGATCGCGAAGCCCCGGCCACGCCGTCACGGGAAAACCGTGACGACGAGGATGAAGACGGCGCCGATGCGGGCGATACCGGCAACGGCGCGGACGACACACCGGAAGATGAAGACGTCGATGCTGAGCCGGATGCCGGTAACGGCACGGAACACGTCAACGATACGCCCGCCGGCGCAGAAGCCGCCCCTGTCGCCAGTAGCCCGCTGACGTCGTGGCCGTACCCGACTTCGGACAGCATGAACAGCGCGCAATCCGGCCCCCTCGTAGCGTGATCCCACCTTTCGCCCCGCAACGGGACGAGGCAGGCGGCAAGCCCGAATGCGCCGCCTGCCAGACTTGAACCGTTGGAACACATCATGACCAACCGCATCCGCATGGCTGTGCTCACCATCAATGCCGAAGGCTCGCCCGACCTCTCCCTGACGTTCGTTGAAGCCACCGATCTGCAATACAACGAAGGCAAGCACTACGACATGGCCCTTGCCCGCGCCGAAGATGAAGGCTACCGGGCACCGATGATCGCCTTCGACCAGAACGACGCGGCTGCAGACGTGCTCCGCCACGCCGCTGAATTCATGGAGGGTGACACCGACGAGGTATAACCCGTGCGGGCAGACGGCGAGCCGTCTGCCCGCACCCAATGGACGCCAGCCCACCATCCGGCCAGCCCGCCTGCGGCCGCGGCCAGCAGCATCACAATCAGTCCGCCGACGACCAGCCCATAGCACGCCCGCACGAGCCGCCGCAGGGCGAGGCGCTCGAATGACGTGAGCGTCGTATCGATCCGTTTCTGTTGGTCACGTACGGCGACAGCCGTCGCCCCCACGAGCCGGTTACCGGCAACGCGGGCAATGTGATTCGCCGCCCGCTGCGTGAGTGTAGCCAGCGCCTCATCGTTCAGCGCCGCAAGCGCGGCCCGGTAGCGCGCCTCATGTTCATCGATCATCTGCCCGGCCAGTTCAATCGTGGCCTTGCAGCGCGCGAGCGCGTCACGATGCTGCGTCATCAACGCATCCGTCGCTGCCCGCGCCTCCGTCCGCACGACATCCAGACTGCCCGCGCCTGCCTGCCGGATGCGCTCCGGCATGGCCTCGTAGAGTCGCCCGTAGTGCTCGAGCATGACCAGCACAGACCACAGCGCATCGTTGTCGCGGAGGTTGAGCGCACTCGATACCCGACGCATTCGCAGCACACTGGCATCGTCGGGCAATTCGCCCGTGACGTCGAGAAACAGACAGGCGAGCTCGTCCACCGGCCTGCCCTGCCTGCTATCCATCGACCGTTACCTTGGCGAACATGGCATCGCACAACGAACGCCAACGCAATAGCTCGACCCGTTCACCGATATGCATCGTCTCCGCTGCCTTGCGAATCGACATGCGCTGACTGCGAAGCTCGTCCGCGACCCGATCCGCAAGATCAGGAAAATCCAGTGAGTGACCGCGCGATTCGATGGAACGGCGAAGCTGCGACCCCTGATACAGCGTGAACTTGTCCGCCGGACCGAAGTAGCCATTGCGTACGACGTTCATCACCGCGTCCGGGAACGTCTCGTTGAAAGCGCTCAGCAATTCAAGGCTGTCGCGTTGCCGGTTGATCACCCACAGGACAACAAGCCGGCGCCGAAGCTCGCCAAGCGCGCCGGCCAGTGTCGCCCCGAACTGCTCAACACCCGTCTGGCTCCGCGCCGCCGTGTTGACAACGATCGCTGCGTCTCGTTGCTCGTCGCAGAAATTGACAAGGCCGATCCAGCCGTCTGCATCGTCCAGGTTATAGGCAATGCAGCGCATATCATCCTGGACTGCTTTCATCACGTCTGGGTTGGAGGTATCCGTTTCCACAAGCGCCGCATGAATATCCCGCCGTAGCAGATAATCGGCCAGCGCGAGCGCAACAAAACTCTTGCCTACGCCGCCCTTGCTGCCACCAACGAGATAGATGGGGTAAGTCGTCATGTCCATTTGAATCCTCTAAAGGTTCTCGGTGTCAGGCCTGATCTCGAATGAGAACGCGTCACGCATCACCATGCTTCCCGGCCTACTGACAATCTCTCCCGCATCCTGCTTTTGATTTTCTCTGACAGCCTCCGCGCGCGGTACATCGTCCTTGCTTACCTTCTTCGTACGAGGCGATGGCGCGGCATTGTCTCGTGCCGATTCCTTTGCAGACTGTCGAGCTGGTTTGTCTTTCTTCGATGGGTATAACGCGTACTTGACAGAGCCAACGCTAAAATCAACGCCCTTCTTCCGTGCATGTTCAACGATTTCTTCCAGCGTATATCCCTTCTTCCTCACCGCACCGATTACCAGACGCATCTCTTTCAGCGCATCGGTAATAGAGACACGCTGCTCGGCCTCTGGCTTGACCGGCAGTGATTCCAGAGTGCGGACAAGCTCATCCCATTGCGCCCGGGTATAGCTTTTCGCAACTGGCATGGCTCGCTCCGTCGTGCTCTCTTTATCCCATCTTGTTCACTCGGGAAGACCTCGTCAACACCTGTTTTTGGCCGGATTTTCGCTATCGGAACGTCATGGAATCAGACGGATCGCGTCGGAATAAAGGAAATATTTGGGACACGTCTGGCACGAGCAACGGACCGGGCTGATGTCCGGAAAGACGTAGCGAAGGGATTCCGGGCAAACTTCACGATGGCGCAGGCGCAGAACGATCACAGGCAACGGGCTGAATCGTGCTGGCCATCAGGATTCACACAATGGAACTGCGAGCCGATAGAGACACGATAGTCTCGCAGACTATATCCCTTACTCTACGAACTCCCGATAGCCCTGCCTGCATATCTTTGGGAAAGACCGGCGAGATTTTAGGAGATCAACAGCCGCCCGGAGCTGAATCGACGTTGCCGATTCAGCGCGTGCGATTACCGACTCCAGCCGCGGCCCTCGCAGACATTTGACATTCAGGTAGCGGCAGTGGACCGGATCACTACGCAGAAATCCGCCTGCCCAGTATGCAGACTCGTTCAATCGACATCCCGCACCATGAGATACGGTGTGCGGTCGAGCAAAGGAAGAACAGCGGATTCATGGGGTGCATCCCGCGGACGCATCTGGCCACCTTACGGAAATTCCCGGCCAACCTCGCTGAAAGCGCTTAGCCGGGAGATAAAAACGGACATTGAAACGAGGGATCGCAGGATAGGCTATCGCCGGTTTTGGACGCCCAATGACCAACGCTTGATTACAGAAATCTATCCGCGCCACATCCACGTCGTGATCATGCTCGTCCCAGTCATCTTGATCGCCGGCGGCATATGGTTGAATGCCCAACACTGCCCCCCCGGGACAGAAGTCGTTGCAGAGTCTTCGGCAGAAACGCGATCGCTATTGGACGAGTCCCGAAGCAATCGCGAGACGTCTCGCTAACGCACGAGCGGCAGCCCATGCGCGCGCTACCATGCCCTACACCGCAGGCGTCAGGTATGGATTCTCATGGCCCGGCTCATAGGGCCGCGTCTTGATCTCCATGCGCGCAATGCTCTGGAGATGCACCTCGTCCGGGCCATCGGCGAAACGCAGCGCGCGCCCCCAGGTCCAGCTGTCCGCCAGCGGCGTGTCGGGACTCAGGCCCATCGCGCCGAAGGTCTGTATCGCCCGCTCGCACACGGCGGTGTGCACGCTCGGCACGAGCGCCTTGATCATCGAGATTTCCTTGCGTGCCTCCTTGGCGCCCACGTTGTCGATCATCCACGCAGCCTTCAGCACGAAGAGACGAGCCTGATCGATTTCGATGCGCGACTTCGCGATCCACTCCGCAACACTGCCGTGCTCATATAGCTTCTTGCCGAACGCCGTGCGCGCCTGCGCCCGTTCGATCATCAACTCGAGCGCGAGCTCGGCAGCGCCGATCGAGCGCATGCAGTGGTGAATGCGCCCCGGGCCAAGCCGCGCCTGGGCGAGCGCAAAGCCGTTACCCTCTTCGCCCAGAAGATTCGAGCGCGGCACGCGCACGCCCCTGAATTCGATCTCGCAGTGGCCTTCGGGCGCCGTGTGATTGACCACCGTGATATTACGGATGATCTTCACACCCGGTGTGTCGCGCGGCGCGAGAATCATGCTTTGCTGACGATGCGCGGGTGCGTCCGGGTCCGTTTTGCCCATGACGATAAACAGCTCGCAATTCGGATGCGCTGCATTCGTGATGAACCACTTGCGGCCGTCGATCACGTAGTCGTCGCCATCGAGACGAATGGACGTGGTGATATTGGTTGCATCCGAAGAAGCCACCGCGGGTTCGGTCATCGCAAACGCCGAACGGATCTTGCCGTCGAGCAGCGGCTGGAGCCACTTCTTGCGTTGGGCAGGCGTGGCGAACATATGGAGCAGCTCCATGTTGCCCGTATCCGGCGCATTGCAGTTGAATACTTCCGAGGCCCAGGAAACTCGCCCCATGATCTCAGCAAGGGGGGCGTACTCGAGGTTGGTCAGCCGCGCGCCGGGCTCGTCGTCGTGCAGATGCGGCAAGAACAGGTTCCAGAGGCCCTCCGCACGCGCCTTCTCCTTCAAGTCATCCATGAAGGAAACGGGATATTGTCCCGCGCTCACTTCTTCGTGCCATTGGTGGATGCGCGGCACGATATGCGTGTCCATGAACGCACGCACCTGCGCGCACAGCGCTTCGACTTTCGGGCTATAGGCGAAGTCCATTTTGCTCTCCCTTGAATCCTTGTGAATGTCGTGCGGCGCGAGCATCAATCGTGCGCCGCTCGCTTGATCAGATCGTCAGTCCGCCATCAACAACGATGCACTCGCCGTTGGTGTAGCTCGCCGCATCGGAGACGAGATACAGCACCGTGCCGGCCATCTCGCCCGGCTCTGCATGCCGGCGCAGAGGAATCTTCGTCATCCACGCTTCGTAGATGGCCTGGTCTTCGAACAGGGCGCCGGCGAATTTGGTCTTGGTGAGGCCCGGCAGCAACGCATTCACGCGAATGCCGAACGGGCCGCATTCCTTAGCGAACGCGCGCGTCATATTGACCACGGCGGCCTTCGTGATCGAATAGATGCCCTGCTTGTCGCCGGGCTGCAGCGCATTGACAGAAGCCGTGTTGACGATCGCGCCGCCGTGCTCGCGCATCAGCTTGCCCGCTTCGACCGACATGAAGAAGTAGCCACGCAAGTTGACCTCCACCGTTTTTTCGAACGACGAAAGATCGGTATCGAGAATGTGGCCGAAATACGGATTCGCCGCCGCGTTGTTCACGAGGATGTTAAGCCGGCCATGCCGCGAGCGGATGTGCTGGAAAACGCCCTGAATGTCGTCGAGACGCCCCACGTGGCACGGGTACGCCTCGGCGCTCCCGCCCGCCTCCTTGATCCCGCGTGCCACCGTCTCGCAGTCTTCGAGCTTCCGGCTCGATACGATCACATGGGCGCCCTGTTCTGCGAGCAGCTTCGCGATCTCTTCGCCAATGCCACGGCTGGCTCCCGTGACCAATGCAATCTTGCCCTGCAGATCGAATAAATGGGTACTCACAACTGTCTCCTCGACATATCCACGTGTATGTATCAACCGCCAGGCGTCAGATGAGGTCGAAACCCATCTGCGCGAGCGCACCGGCCATTTCACCGACCTGACGCGCCTTCTCGTTCGACCCGTTGCCGCCAAGCGCACGCCTCTTCACGCCCTGCGCAATGGCGGCAAGCCGGAAGAAGCTGAACGCGAGGTAAAAATTCCAGTTCTCGATCGCCCCTATGCCCCGCAGCCGGCAATACCGCTCTACGATCGCAGCCTCGTCCGGCACGCCAAGCGCAGCCCGGTCCAGCCCGGCGAGACCGACGATATGACCTCTGGGCGGAAGCCGCAGGCACATGCAGAAGTACGCGAGGTCCGCCAGCGGATTGCCAAGCGTGGAGAGTTCCCAGTCGAGCACCGCGCGAACCTGCGGCGTGCCGCGGTGAAAAATCAGGTTGTCGATGCGAAAGTCGCCGTGCACGAGCGAAGGCTTCCCCATTTCGGCCGGACAGTGCGCCGGCAGCCAGTCGATCAGGGCTTCCATGGTGTCGAGGTCTTCGGTCTGCGCCGCGCGATACTGCTTGGTCCACACGTCGATCTGGCGCGAGAAGTAGTTGCCCGCGCGGCCATAGTCGGCAAGGCCAACGGCCACGACATCCACATCGTGCAGAGCGGCCATCGTGCCGATCAGCGCGTCGTAGATGGCGCCGCGCTCGCTAACGTCCAATGCGGGCAAGGACGGATCCCAGTAGATTTCACCCTCTTCGAAGCTCATCACGTAGAACATGCTGCCGATCATTTCTCGGTCCTCGCAAAGGTGCAAGACCCGCGCAACAGGAACCGGCGTACCGCTAAGCGCCCTCAACACACGAAATTCGCGGTCCACGGCGTGGGCCGACTTGAGCAGTTCACCCAGCGGCTGACGCCGCAGCACATAGCGGCCACTTTGCGCTTCGAGGAGAAACGTGGGGTTCGACTGGCCGCCCGCGAACTTCTCGACGGACATAGGTCCCTGAAAGGCAGGTACGTGTGCCTCGAGGTAGCGTGTGAGGGCAACGACATCGAACTGAAGACTTGCATTCATCATGGCGCGGGAATCCGGATTCGAATCAGCCGTAGGTAACGAGTTCGCGCCCCTCGATCTGTTCGAGATGCGGCAACGCGTTGAAGGTGACCAGCGACATCGCGCTGTCGTTGAAGACGTACTGGCTCACGCTGCTGTTGCGGATTTGCATGTTGAGCGCGATGGCCGCGGCCGCGGGTGCGTTCAGGATCTGCTGGGTGAAGACGGCGATCGGCCCCCCCGAACTCACCACCAGAACGCGCTTGCCGCCCGAACGCTGAATGGCGAGACGCGCGTGCTCTACACGCGCCTGGAACTCTCCCCAGGTCTCGGGAATGCGTCCCGGCAATTTATCTTCGGACCAAAGCTGCAAGACCTGCCTGAGTCCCTTGTAGAAGTGCTTCATCGAGCTTTCGGCCACGGGACCCGACGCCGGACCGCTTTCTCCCAGCGCGGAAAACAGCGCGTGAAAATTGTACTCGTTCAAACCGGCGTCCTGCACGATCTCTACCGGCTGGCCGCCCATTGCGGTGAGCAAGGCGTCGGCGGTTTGAGCGTGCCGCCGCATCGTGCCGGTCACGACGCGATCGAAGCTCAGGTGCGACTGCGCGAAGTATTCGCCTAGCCAGCGCGACTGGGCAAAGCCCGAAGATGAAAGCTCGTCATAGTTTTCAGCGCCGAAAGACGCTTGCCCATGCCGCACCAGATAGAGTTCCGCCATGCCAACCTCGTCTGAACATGACTGAAACGATATCGGGGCCCATGACATTCAGGAAATTTATTCTGGTGATGGTTCGCCATAACGTTTCGTGACACCCCGTCTACTGCCTCTGCTTGCGCATGAGACGGCCGATCTGCTCGCGCAGCCAGCGATGCGCCGGGTCCGCCGCGACGCTGCGGTGCCAGTAGCCATGCGTGTCGAGAACGGGGAGGTCGAAGGGGAGCGCGAGGATGCGCGCGTCATAGCGCTTAAGCAGCGTGAGTGGCGCAGTCAGGACGAGATCGGTGCGCATCGCGATCAAGGGCGCAACGAGATAGTGCTGGACCCGCGTCTGGATGGTGCGCCTGAGCCCCAGCTTGTTGAGTTCCGTATCGACGAGGCCTGGCCCCTGCCTGCGACTGGACACGTGGATATGTCCAAAGCGCATGTAGTCGTCGATCGTGAGCTTCTTCTTCACGAACGGATGATCCTGACGCAGCATGCAGGCGTAACGGTCACGGCCCATCGGCTCCTGTTCCAGGTACGGATCGTCGATGAGAGGCGCATCGATCGCAAGATGGACCGCGCCGCTCGCGAGCGCTTCGGGCACGTCGCGTCGCGTCGTGAAGTAGCTGTCGATGCGGATGCCCGGCGCGAGGTGCTGCAGCACCTCCTCCAGCGCAGGGCAGCAGCATCGCCTCAGTCAGATCGTTCATGCTGAGCCGGAAGGTCCGCTGCGACGTGGCCGGATCGAAACGCTCGCCAGCATGCGTGCTCGAATCGAGTAGCTGCAGCGCCTCACGCACGCGGCCAATGATGTTCTCGGAAACCGGCGTGGGCATCATGCCGGCCGGTGTGCTCACGAACAGCGGATCGTCGAATGCCTTGCGCATGCGTGCGAGCGCATTGCTCACCGCGGGCTGCGTGATGAACAGCAACTCCGCCGCGCGTGTGAGGTTGCGCGTTCGATAGACGGCTTCGAACACGACAAAGAGATTCAGATCGACTTTGGATGGGCGCATGTCGCGAGCCTAACCGGGCCATCGCAATGCCGTCAATCGAGGGCGCGAGCCAGCTGATTCGCCAGACCTGCAGAAGACGTCCTGGCGGAGGCGAATCAGGCAGATGACGCGTCCGATAGCGATTGCACGTCGAATACGGCAATGGCGCGCCGCTGGGCGCGCACCTGCTCTTTTAGCGACGCCGCCGCTTCTGCCGCTTGTTGAACTACCGCCGCGTTCTTGCGAATGACCTGGTCCATACGGCCCACGGCCTCGTTGACTTGCCCGATTCCCCCGCGCTGTTCTTCTGAAGCGTCGAAAATATTGTCGTTGATCTCGACCACGCGCTGGATCGCTCCCCGAACGTCCACCATGGCTTGCACGACGCGGTCAGCGTGCACGGCCCCCCCGGAAATCGCCTCGGCGGAGGTCCGGACCAGAGCCTTGATCTCCTTCGCTGCGATGGCTGCGCGCTGCGCGAGGCTGCGAACTTCTCCGGCGACCACCGCAAACCCCCGCCCATGCTCGCCTGCGCGTGCAGCCTCGACAGCCGCATTCAGCGCAAGAATGTTAGTCTGCAGAGCGATTTCTTCGATGAGCGCGGTAATTTCCACGATCTTCGCCGAGCTGGCTGAGATGTTGTCCATCGTGCCTCTCATCTGCTCGACCGCGGCCATGCTGGTATCGGCCGCGAGCGACGTCGCGTTGGCAAACTCCGCTGCCAGGCGCACATGATCCGAATTGCGGCGAACCGAGAGGATGAGTTCATCCATGCTTGCCGCCGTTTCCTCAAGTGACGCGGCTTGCCGCCTCGCGCCTGCTGAGAGGTCGGTACTGCCGTCGGCTATCTGGCTGGATGCATTCAGAATCGCGTCGCTTGAAACCTTGATCGTCTGAACGGTTCTTGCGAGATGTCCGTCCATCGCCCGGAGCGCCCGGAGCAACTGCCCAAACTCACCGCGCAAGCGTATCCCCTCGGCGTCCCCCAGCCGACCCTCGGCAATTCGCCGGGCTACTCCAAGTGCGGCCTTCAACGGACTCGTAATCGCCCACACCAGCCACGCGGACGCGGCGGATGCTGCTGCAATACCCAGACCGATTGCGCCAAGCACCTTCCATCGCAACGCGTTGAACGTGGCATTGCCCCGTTCAGCCAACTGCTGCGCCTGCATCGCGCTCAACGCAACGTCGCGGCCGATCGCGTCCGACACCGCATCGCCAGTCTCTGTGAGTTCGTCGATCGTGAATGCCGCCATCTCCAGATTTCCGGCGCGCAGCACCGAAACGATGTCGTCCGACTGAGTCCGGAAGACCGCGAGTTCCTTCGCCACGCGATCGGCCACTCGACGCTCATCGGCCGTGGCAATTTTCGCCGGGTAATAGTCATGCCAGGCTCGATCGAGCTTTTGCTGCTCTTCGCCGATGCTTGCTACGAGCTCTGTAGCCTTGTCCTCGTCATGCAGCGCCTGGATGTAACGCATCTGAAGGCGGATTTTCAGTGCGGCTGCCTGTACCGAGGCAAGATCTTCGATCGGGACCGTGCTCACCGAATTCATGCTGCCCATATCCGCGCTGAGCCTCGCGAGACCGCGAAGCCCCATCAGACCGATGGACGCCATCAGCGCGACGCAAACGCCTAGCGCCAGCATGATTTTGAACCGGATCGTACCTGTGAATGCGCTCATTTAGACAAGCCCTTTAATTGAGCATGCTTTAATGCGTTACCACCTTGCCAACAGATATCCTGGCTATCTGGTGAATCCGCCGACGGAGTCCACTATGTAGTGTGAACCCGAATCGCTCGCGCCGATCGGTTGTGCGCCGGGGGCGCGAAACGATGCGCGGCATGCACACTTCTTTCGTGTTCGAGCAGCCTGTGTGCGATCAGACCTTTTTGTTATAGGCACTACACCAGCCCTTGCCCGCCACCTGCTTGCCGCCGAAAATCGGGCACGGAGCGAACGCATCATTCGATTTACCCTGATAGAAGGCGCAGTTTCGACAGACCTGACCCGCTGCGTACTTTGCATACTTCGTCTTGTCGACGTTCGCCGCGTCGATCCTGTAACCGAGCGCGAGCGACGTCGAGTCGGCTTCCGACACCTTGGCCTCATCGGCAAAAGCAATGCGAGACAGCGCTAGTCCAGAAGCAATACCTGCGGTAATGGTCATAAAAGTACGGCGCGAATTACTCATGCAAATACTCCTTTATTTGAAATGGCATGCCAATAAGACACAGGGATATCAGTAAATTATGGATAGACAAAGGTGCGTGGATTTGCGCATGGGAAGCGCACATCGCCGCGTTCAGGCCTTCAACACCCCGAAGATCTCACTCAACATCGTCTTCGCATCGCCGAACAGCATGCGATTGTTGTCTTTGTAGAAGAGCGGGTTGTCCACACCGGCATAGCCCGAGGCCATGCTGCGTTTCATCACGATCGAGGTTTTGGCCTTCCACACCTCCAGCACCGGCATGCCGGCGATCGGGCTCGCCGGGTCCTCCTGCGCCGCGGGGTTCACGATGTCGTTCGCGCCAATGATCATCGAGACGTCCGCCTCGGGGAAGTCGGCGTTGATCTCGTCCATCTCCATCACGATGTTGTAGGGCACCCTCGCTTCGGCCAGTAGCACGTTCATGTGGCCAGGCATCCGGCCAGCGACCGGGTGGATCGCGAAGCGCACGTCGACGCCCTTTTCGCGCAGCAGGCTGGTGAGTTCGAACACCGTGTGCTGGGCCTGCGCCACCGCCATGCCATAGCCGGGCACGATGATCACGCTCTTCGCGTCGCGCAGCAGCTCGGCGGTTTCGGCGGAGCTCACCGCCACCACCTCGCCGGCCGGCTGCGCGCCGCCGCCCGCCACCGCCGGCGCGGACGCGCCGCTGCCGAAGCCGAAGCCGCCAGCGATCACGCTGATGAAGTTGCGGTTCATCGCACGGCACATGATGTAGGACAGAATCGCGCCCGACGAGCCCACCAGCGCGCCGATCACGATCAGCAGGTCGTTGCTGAGCATGAAGCCGGTAGCCGCCGCCGCCCAGCCCGAGTAGCTGTTGAGCATCGACACCACCACGGGCATGTCGGCACCGCCGATCGCCATCACCATGTACACGCCGAACAGCAGCGCGATCACGGTCATCACGACGAGCGGCATCATGCCGTCCTGAATCGTCTCCGCCTGCAGGAACGCGCGGCCGAACACGATCACCACCAGCAGCGCGGCCAGATTGAGCCAGTGGCGCGCCGGCAGCAGCAGCGGTTTGCCGCCGATCTTGCCCGACAGTTTGCCGAACGCGATGACCGAGCCCGCGAAGGTCACCGCGCCGATCAGGATGCCGACGTAGATCTCCACTTCGTGGATGGCCTTCTCGGCGCCGGTGAACTGCACGGAGCTGTCGATGTAGCTGGCAAAGCCGACGAGGCAAGCCGCGAGGCCGACCAGGCTGTGCATCAGCGCGACCAGTTCGGGCATCTGCGTCATCCGTACTTTCTTCGCGGCGATGAGGCCGATCGCGCCGCCGACGACCAGCGCAGCGACGACGTACGGAATGCCCGCTGCCGATACGCGTGGACCGAGTACAGTGGCCAGCACGGCGATGACCATGCCGATCATGCCGAGCAGGTTGCCGCGGCGCGCGGTCTCGGGATTGGCCAGCCCGCCGAGGCTGAGGATGAAGAGGATGGCCGCGCCGATGTAGGAAACGGTAGTCAGATTGGAAGTCATTGTTGTCGTTCCCTTATTTGCGGAACATCGCCAGCATGCGTCGCGTCACCGCGAAGCCGCCGAACATGTTGACGGCCGTGAGGGCCAGCGCGCCCACGGCGAGGCCAAGGATCAGCCCCGATGGCCGGTCGCCTACCGCGGCCCCATCCAGCGGCGGCGCGACCTGCACCAGCGCACCGATCGCGATGATCGACGAGATCGCGTTGGTCACGCTCATCAGCGGCGTGTGCAGCGACGGCGTGACGTTCCAGATCACCATGTAGCCGACGAAGCAGGCCAGCACGAACACCGTGAAGTGCGACAGGAACGCGGCGGGCGCAAACTGGCCAACCAGCAGGAAAGCCAGTGCGCCGAGAGCAAAGACGATGGCAAGCGTCTTTGCAGACATCGGCTCGCCAGCGCCGTGGCCATGGCCTTTCGGCGTGGCCACCGCAGGCGGCGGCGTCTGAGGCTTCGGTGCGGCTGCCGCCTGCTTGATCGGCGGCGGCGGCCAGGTGATGTTGCCTTCCTTGATGACCGTGAGGCCGCGGATGGCGTCGTCGTCGAAGTCGACATTGATCTTGCCGTCCTTGGTCTTGCACAGTTCTTCGACCACGCGCAGCAGATTGGACGCATACAGCGTGGACGACTGCCGGGCGAGGCGCGAGGCGAGATCCGTGTAGCCGACGATCGTCACGCCGTGGCACACCACCGCCTCGCCGGGCACGGTCAGCTCGCAGTTGCCGCCCTGCTCCGCTGCCATGTCCACGATCACGCTGCCCGGCTTCATCGACTGCACCATTTCGGCCATGATGAGCTTCGGAGCCGGCTTGCCGGGAATCAGCGCGGTCGTGATGATGATGTCCGCGTCTTTGGCCTGCTGCGCGTACATCGCGCGCTGCGCCTGCTGGAAGCCCTCGCTCATGACCCTGGCGTAGCCGCCGCCGCCCGAGCCTTCCTCGTCGTAGTCCACCTTGACGAATTCGCCACCGAGGGACTTGACCTGGTCGGCCACCTCGGCGCGCGTGTCGTTGGCGCGCACGATCGCGCCGAGACTCGCCGCGGTGCCGATGGCAGCCAGGCCTGCGACGCCGGCGCCGGCGATGAAGACCTTGGCAGGCGGAACCTTGCCGGCGGCGGTGACCTGACCGTTCAGGAAGCGGCCGAACACATGGGCTGCCTCGATGACGGCCCGGTAGCCGCTGATGCCCGCCATCGAGGTGAGCGCGTCCATCTTCTGCGCGCGTGAGAGCGTGCGCGGCAGCGAGTCGATCGCCAGCACGGTGGCCCGTTTCGCTGCCAGCTGTTGCATCAGTTCGGGGTTCTGGGCCGGCCACACGAATCCGATCAGCGTGCCACCCTCGCGCATCAGGGCCACTTCTTCGCTACTCGGGAGGCGAACCTTGAACACGATGTCGCTGCGGGTCCAGAGTTCGGCGGCCGTTGCCACGACTTCGGCACCCGCGGCACGGTAATCATCCATCGCCAAAGTTCGCACCTGCGCCGGCGCCGCTTTGCACGGCAACTGCGAACCCCAGCTTGATCAGTTTCTCGACCACCTCGGGCACGGTTGCTACACGCCGCTCCCCGGTGGCCACTTCCAGAGGAATGCCAATCAGTAATGTCATAGGGCAAGTTGATTGTTCACATTGGTATCGGCCATCGCAAGAAGGGTCGAGCGAGTCGAGCCCCCTTTCACTTTCCGGCAATCGAAAGCGCAGTGATGCGATGCAGGGATGGCGGCAAGGGCGAAGTCAGTCAGGCCGCGCGATCGGTCAGTCGTCCGCGCAGAAAATCGTCGGTGTGGTATTGGTGAAGTTCTTTACGTCGCCGATGACCTCGGCGGCCTTCGCGGAGGAAAGGGCGTTATCGATCCCGGCCTGATCCCTGAAAAGCAGTATCGCTACGCATGCGAACGGTTGCGGCTCTGATGATGGAAACAGGACCTCGGCCGATTGCAGACCGAACTCACTCCACGCCGAGTGGACAAGCGGAGCATGGGTCGAAAGGTAATACTCGCGGTCAAACGTCCCGCCTTCTGTGCTCGGGTAGCTCACGATCAGGGTAGTCATATTCAATTCCGTGTTGAAATGTATGTGAGAGTAGATTCAAGTGGGCACGCCAGCGCCCAGCAAGCTTGCCGGCAACGTTCGTGCGCGGCGCAGCAACTGCCAGCCGAACAACAACATCCACAACGGCAGAACCAGCACGACGACCATCTCGCTCGCATTCGAAAGCGCGTCGAGATCCGGGAAAAAGCCGAACAGGAAGAAGATCCCGAAAGCCCCGCCGACGATCTTCAGCAGGATCGATCCCTTCCACCCTGCCCTCTTGAGCACGTTGGCGGCAATCGGCGTCCAGAAGAGCACGAGGGGACCCTCGATCCACCAAAGGCCGTTTTGCGTCCCATTGGCTATTGCCGTCCATACCGCCGCCGCGGCGTTTCTCGTGGCATCGTCGCCGCCCGCATATAGGTGCGCCAGCGGGTGAAGGATTGCGAACTGGAGGACCGCGCCGCTCACGCCCACCATGACGTACAGCACGACGGCCATCGCCACCATGTTGCCGAGTGCGCCCAGTTCCTCGCGAAATGCGTGCACAAAGTAGCCACCGATGGCGAGGAAAGGCAGGTAGAAGCCGAACACGTCGGCAGCCATGCTCCAGCGAAACAGGTCGCGGGTCTCCGGTGGCAATGCCAGCATCGATGCACCGTGCAGGACCATATCCGCATCCGAGCCCGTCACCGCCACGGACAATCCAACATTCGCGTACGCCAGCAGAGCGCCGATGATGGCGCTCCAGGCCGTGAAGCGCATTAACCCGCGCGAGGTCTGATTCATCACAAATCTCCAGGAGAAACGTTCAGCGTTGCCCGCGTTTGACTTCCGGTCGCATCGGACCGCGGCAACCGAGGGGGCTTTTGCTCAATTGCCATAAGGAATGGGGTTATTTGACGCCACACTCCTGCTTTGGACCCGCTCCAAGGCGCAATAGCCGTAATAGATGGCTGGCATGAAGTAGGCCCACGTGCACAACGCAAGCGTGAAGAAATTGAGCACGACGTTGGTTTCCTCTCCAGGGATCTTGTAGAAGTCGTAAATGCCGGCAATCGCGAGCGATGTCACCAGCGCCACTGCCACTCCCAACGCCTCGAGCATCGCGCCGATGTCCAGTAATCGCTTGACGAAATAAGCGAGATAGATCGACAGCCAGATCCACATCGCCAGATAGAAGTAGGGCAAAACTCCGGAGATGAAATCCGCCCCGACGAGGACGAATGTGAGCGCAAAGGAAGCGACGAATACCACGACGTCCTGGCGAATTGATGGCCTGTAGCCGTGCGTAATCGCCATCAAGCCCGCGACGGCAATAATGGGCATGCCGAACCCACGAGAAAACGCGTCAAAGAAGTGTGCTATCTCATAGGAAACTGCATTGCCAGTAGCAAAAAATCCGATGGCGTTCGTGGCCGAGGTACCGACGATCCACATCTCCAGCCCGAGAAGATAGTTTCGTTTCCTGACGATCTTCCAGCCGAAAAAAAATGAACTCAATGCCAGCACAGCACTGGATAGCATAAGAACTAAGGTTCTGAGGTCCATGACTAAACTCCTAACTCCGGTTGCATCTGATTGGTCAATTTTTCTTCGGCTCCAGGCTTGCCAGATAGGTGGCAATGGCCTTGCGGTCTTCGGCCGAAAAGCCTGTTGCAAGGTTCTTCATGACGCCAGTGGGTTCGCTGCGGATTCCGGAAGCGAACTCGTCGAACTGCGCGAGCAGATAGTCATATCCCTGACCAGCCAGACGCGGAAACTGGTCGTGGCCCGTCAATTGGGCACCGTGACATGCGACACAGTTGCCCGTGGCCACCAGGCGATGCCCCAGCTCGCGCAGTTGCGCATCCGGCTTGAAGTAGCGATTCGCGGCAGGAGTGACAGTGGAGAAATATTCAGCAAGCGATTTGATCTGCGGATCGCTCATCGTCATCGCGAGAGGCCCCATGTTCGGATTGCGCCGCGCCTCAGTCGCGAAACTGTGGAGCTGGGCTTCCAGGTAAGGCGCTGGCTGCCCCGCCAGGCTCGGATACCCCTGATCGAGCGAATTGCCTTTGACCCCATGGCAGCCCATGCAGACATCGGTCATATGCGGCCAGGCGCCGCCGTCGGCCAGGTAAGCCGTGGTCGACGTCGTGATATAGCTCTGAAAGCGATAAAGACCCAGCAGATCCGAACCGAAAATTTCGAGCAACAGGACGACAACCAAAGGAATGCCAATCAATAGAATTTTTTTCATCGTCGCCTTCCTACGCGCGACGCAGGGCATTCAGCGCCTGAAGCGCGCCATGATGGCCAGAACGCACGGCACCATCCATGTAGCCGGCCCAGATATTCGCAGTCTCCGTCCCCGACCAGATCAGCTTGCCGCACGACGGGCGCAGCGCTTCGCCGTGGGCGCTCCAGAATCCCGGCGGAATCGCGGAAAACGCAGGTAATGGTCCACGGATCGGCCCGGCCCCAGTCCTGATCGTGATAGGCGATGGGAGACAGCGCTTCGTCGCCCCATGCCTGCGCGTAGAACTGCTTATGCATGGCCATTGCCGCGTCCCGATCCGACGGGACCATCGCATTCTCGACGAATGCGTTGATGACCCCGATCTCTGCTGCCGGCGGGGAGTTGTCAAAGGCCCAGAGGATCGGGCCATTGAACTGGAAAATGCTGCCGTTCATGCCCTTGTCACGCCAGAACGGGCGGCGATAGACCATGGCCGTCTTCCGTGCAGGGGAATGCGCGGGCCAGGCTCGCTGCAGGGCCGCGCGCTTCTCGGGCAGGGGCGGATCGAACTGCACCCGATGACACAAAGCCGGATGGATGGCCATGATGACGGTCCGTGCCCGCACTTCGCCGTGGTCGGTATGCACGGTGACGATGTCGCCGTCCCAACCGGAAATCTGGCGGACCGGTGAGGACATGCGCACCTTGTCGCCAAGTTGCTGGGCCATCTTGATGCTGAGGATTTGCGAGCCGCCGATGAAGCGGGTCTCCTGGGCGCTGTGCTTGATGGAATCGAGCTGCGAGTAATCGCAATCCGCCGAATTGACCATCGAAAGGAAATGCAGCAGCCCCATCTTCGCCGGCGCTGCGCCGCCCGAAAGCGTGATGCTGCCATTCCATGCAACCTGGTCTTCAGGCTTGATATTCTGCTTTTCCAGCCAATCACCGACCGAGAGCTTGTCCAGTTCGCTGGCCTTCGGGGACGTCCATGGTTCGCCACAAGGCACGTCGCGCGAGAGCCTGCTGAGCTTTGCCCCGACCGACTCGTCGGTGCCGAACGTGCCCTTCAGATCGACTGCCACGCGACCGTCTCCGCCCAGAATGACCGTATTCCCGTCGTAGTAGGTCGGGAAGGTCCCGACGCCCAGTTCGCGTGCGAGATCCGCGACGGCGGTCTGGCCGGGCCCGATCCATTGGCCGCCGACTTCCGAAACGTATCCGCCGGGGATGTTGTAGTTGAGCGTTCGCCCCCCCACGCGGTCCCGGGCTTCCAGCACGAGAAAGGACTCGCAGCCTGCCTGACGCAGGTCGCGCGCGGCGGTCAGTCCGGCCAGCCCCGCGCCGATGATGGCGACGTCGAGAACGCCGTCCGCGCCTGGCGCGGTCCTGGTAATTGCGGCATACGTCTGTTGCGCACCCATCGCGAGCGTGCCCGCGGCAGCCGAGGCACCGGCATATTTGAGCCATTGCCTGCGCTGCGGGTTTGCAGCGTTGTCCGCGGAAGATTTTTTTGCCATATTCACTCTGTCTACGTGATGAGGGCGCTCCCGCTCCGCGCGGGTCACCGCGACTGCCCGGTCAAAGGCAAGTCTCCATATCTTGTCGATACACCTTGCCGCGCAGCTCATTCGTACTCCTTTGAGAATCACTTGTGCGCCTCAACGGGGAACCGCGAGATCTGTCGCTTCAGCGAACCTAGATTGACGGCACTGCCCTCACACTAGCTGCTAACTGATAACCCAATCCGAGTGCCATCGAGCTCCAACGCCGAACCGATTCTTCGGCGCCGAAGGCGTGGTTACTCCTTCGTCCACCCGTTCTGATAGAGCTTTCCTGCCAGCACGCCCAGACGCAACGTGAGGTGGTAGTTCTCGCCATCTTCGATCAGTGCGGATCGCACGTCGCGGAACAGTTTCTCGATCGCAAATTCACGGGTAGTGCCGTTGCCGCCGAACAGCTGGAACGCCTCGTGCGTGATCTTCATCGCCTCTTCGGTCACGCTTACCTTTGCCTGGGCCGTCGCATAGGGATGGCTCTTCGGAGACAGACGCGAGAAAGCGAGGCTGCGCCGCGCGATCGCACGCGCCATCTCCAGCCGGCGCAGCATCTCGCCAACCCGCAGTTGCGTCATCTGGTGGTCGATCAACAACGCGCCACCCTGCTTGCGCTCGTGGCAATACGCCAGCGCGAGGTCGAACGCGGCGCGCGCCACCCCCACGAACACCTGACACATGTGTGTGCCTGCGAACGACCAGGTCGAGGCCAGATTGCCGAGATAATCGTCCTGCAACGCAATGGCGAAACGCTTGGGCACCTTCACGTTGTCGAAGTAGATCTCGCCTTGCGGCAGCGAGCGCTGGCCAATCTTGTCGAGCGGTTTGCCGCGCGAGATACCCGGCAGATCGAGCGGAATGATCATGCCCACGCCATTGGTGAATGAGCCATGTTCGCCGGTGCCATAGAAGCCATCGCCATAGTCCGCCGCCATGTACGCGAGCGCCACCTGTGCGACCGAGCCGTTCGAGATCCACGCCGAACTCTGCCCGTTGATGACGATTTCGTCCGCGCCCACCTTCGCCGTGAGGTTACCCACCGGTTGCTTGCCGCCCGCGCCGATCTCGTCGCGGTAGAGAATCGCGGCATCGGTGCCACGGTCGGGCTGCGTGTTCATCCAGCAACCAATCTTGCCCGTGCACATATCAATCAGCTCCTGATTGCCGACTGACTGCGCCATCATCAACGGCGCGGGCGCCACACCGATCGAGATGGCAAACCCGGCATCACCCCAGCCGAGTTCTTCGCCGATCAACGATTCGATCCGCACCGCCATGTCCGCAGGAAGCTGCGCGAGAAGCTGCGGATCGAGGCCGAGTTTCGCGCTTTCCATCATGGCCGCCCAGTACGGCGAACCGGGCGCGATCACTTCTTCCGGCGTCATGCGGTCGAGTTCGCGGCCGACGGGCTTCAGTACGTCGCGTGCGAAACGGTGGACCGTGTCCTGGATCGCACGCTCCTCCTCGCTCATCGGTGTTTCGAAACCGGTCAATCCTGCCAGCGGCAACCCTACGGACTTGTGCAGTCGAATCATTTCGGTACTCCTCCTCTCCTGGACGCATGTCGACCGGACCGCCCTGCAACCCGGCCACCACATTTATAGATCAACATACCAAACATAGGTAACAATACAAAACACTGAGTGAAAAAAAAAGACAGGGTATTCCCCTGTCCTCTTTCTTCACTGGCATGGCGCTGCGGCTGCCAGTGCCTCTCCTGGCGTGAGCTGCCCTACGCGGCCTCTGCGTCCACCGTCTTTCCCCATACCAGCTCATGCGCGATCTGAAGAAACTTCGCTTCGAAACCTCGCATGTACGCGCGCTTGGCGCGTGGAGTGCCCAGATGCATTGTCATGCCGTCCGCCATCGAAATGAGCAGCACGGCAATGTGTGCACTCTCGGCCGCTCCACGCTCCGGATTCGCCGCGCGAATGAGCGTGGCAAGTTCGGTCGTCAAGGTGTCGTACCATTCGTCGCGCAACTGTCCGCACTCCGGGTCGGTAGACGCAAACGAAAAGAAATGCCACCACAGCGCGGTGTTCTTCGAGTCCTTCGCGTCTTTCACAGACTGATCGAAAATGGCGTCGATCGTCGCACGCGGCGAAACGTTGCTCTGGAGCGCCTGTTTCAGCGTATCGAGATACGTGTCGATGATGGGCGCCATGACCGCCCGCAGGACTGCAGGCCGCGTCGGGAAGTAATACTGGAGGTTGCTGACACTGATTCCCGCTTTGAGGGCGACGGCACGCAGCGAGAAGTCCATGGGACCACTCTCGAGCAAGAGCTTCCTTGCCACACGAATAATAGCATTCCGCGTACGTAAGCCCTGGGCACGCAGGCCGTCCGGGGCGGTTCCCGCGGAGGCTGCCACACTCGACGTGCGCCGCTTACGGGTGCTTGGTTCTTTTGGCACTGTCATCGCTTTCCGTCCTGAGTGAAGTATGACGCCTCGCCGAAGCGAAGCAACGCGGTCACACGAACCGTTCTCTAGGTAAACATGACTATACCTTACGCCAGGCTGAACAACCATCCACATGGAGGGCGCGTGACGCAGCGTTCGTCCCCGCCTAATAGGACCCCTATTCACAGTAGCCAATCATCGAGCGACTCTCCCAATGCTCGAATCGGGCCGCGAGCGGCATGGTCTCCGCAAGCATTCCATGGCGCTATGCACATTACGCCCGCTGCGCTTGCGCTGCGCGCGCCTTGTGGTTTACGCGGTCGTCGAGCGCGTTCACCACGCCCAGCGCCCCGTTGACCACACACCATCGCAAGGGCTCGGGAAGCGTTGATGGTGTCTTGTGATCCAGCGCAGAAAGGAGCGGATTGTCGATGCCGCGAATCCGCCCGGCAATCATGTTTCCCACCATGGATTGGGCGGCCACGCCATGTCCGGAGCACCCGGCACTGTAGAAGATGTTCCGGTGCGCCCCTGTCGCCCCTACAACCGGCAGCGCGTCATTGGCCAAACTGATATAGCCGCTCCAGCAGGCCCGCAACGCAATACCTTGGAGTGTCGGGAAGCGGTCGTGCAGCGCCGTGCGCAGCTCGCGATACGACTCGTAGTCCGGCACGTTCGGCGTTTTGGAGCCGTATGGATAATGTATCCGCTTCGTCGTCACAACGAGCGTGTTGTTGACGGTCAGACGGTGGCTTTCCATGGTCCAGTGTGCCGTCACGATGCCTTCGCGCCGCGGCCAGCCCAAGGTCTTGCGCTGAGCATCGGAAAGCGGCTCGGTCTCGATGGCCGAGACCCGCAACGGTATGACCTTGTCTGCAAGAAGGCCAAGCTGCGGCGTATAGGCGTTGGTGGCCAGCATCAGCACCGGGGCGCTCGCACTGCCTCGTGGGGTTTGCACCTTGATGACCGGCCCCTCCGTGTAAGACAGCAGCGGCGTATTCTCGTAGAGCTTAACCCCGGCTCGCAGAGCCGCGCGCCTGAGACCCATCACGTACTTGCCGGGGTGGAGCGTGCCACCGCGCGGCACGTAGTTGCCAAACAGAAATGCCGGCGGAATACCGCGCGCGCGCATCTCAGCCTGATCAAGAAACTCCGACTGAAAGCCCAGCTCGGCGCCAGTTCGCATGTCCTCGCGTACCTTCTCCTCCTGGGCGGGATCGATTCCCGCGCGGATGATCCCCGTCTGGTTGTAGTCACAGTCGATCTCGTACTCTTTGAGCTTGCCTTCCACGAAGGGGACGGCGTCCTCGTAGTAGCGGACGATCGACTTCCCTTTCTCATTGCCGATGTCCTTGAGAAACAGATCGTATTCGAGCGCGAGCGCGCCGGCCAGATAGCCCGCGTTGCGTCCGCTCGCGCCAAATCCGGCGAACTCACGCTCGAGCACGACCACTTTCGCTCCGTGGCTGACCAGCTCCAGCGCCGCCGAAAGTCCAGCAAAACCGGCGCCGACGATAACCACATCCGCGCTCACGTCGCCAGCGAGTTCGGGTTGCATATCGTCCGGCCTTTCAACCCAGCCGCCTAGCGCGCGGTACTTCTCCATGTCCGCAGACATTCTGCCCTCCGCAACGGGTCCAGCAGAATCGACACGTGAGCATTGCGTGGCCGCCACTGCTGGCACCACCACGGCAGCAGCCGCCGCGCCCTTGAGGAAAATGCGGCGATTCACTCCGGAGCGCGAGTCGACTTGCCGCCCTGCCTGGGTTTCCGTCATTTCGTCCATACCTGCTCCGTCAAGACTTGCTCAGAATGTGGACGGCAAGCGCCGCCTCTTCGACGCCTTGAAATCCACCGCCATTTTCCTGAATCGCATGACGCGCCTCAGGTACCTGACGCGCCCCCGCTTCACCCCGCAGTTGGGTAACCAGTTCGTAAAGCTGACCGATCCCCGTCGCACCCAATGGATGTCCCTTCGATTCGAGTCCGCCCGACGTGTTGATGGGAATGCGCCCGCCCAGCGTGAACTCGCCGCGCTCGGCAGCCGGACCGCCCTGACCGGGTGGAACCAGTTGGAGGTTTTCGGCCTGGATGATTTCGCCCATCGCCGACGCGTCGTGCACCTCGGCGACATCGATGTCATCGGGACCGAGACTCGCCTGCTCGTAGGCCTGCAGCGCCGCGAGGCGGCCGATGTTCTTCTGCGGCTCGTCGAGGCGACGATGCGTGAAGCTACGAACCACGCTCGCCGCGACCCGGATGCAGCGGCTGCGGTCGGCACCGATGCGTCGCAAGCCCTCCCCCGTGCACAGGATCGCCGCCGCCGCGCCGTCCGAAACCGGCGCGCACATGGGCAGCGTGATCGGATATGTGATCGGCGGCGCCGCGAGCACCTCGTCGATCGTGAAAGCCTGGCGGAACTGGGAATACGGGTTGTGCACCGAATGCAGATGGTTCTTCGACGACACGGCGCCGATCTGGCGCTGCGTGGTGCCGTAGGTCTTCATGTGATACCGGCACAGCGCGGCATAGACCGACATGAAGCGGCTATAGGGGCGATCCGACTCGGAACCGGGCGGCGGCTCGACGCCTTCGCCAAGCTTCAACAGGCTGGCGAAGTTCTCATCGACGCGCGTCACGTCCCAACCCGCCTCGAACAGGGCGAATGACTTCGCCTTGTCCGCGACGTTCATCTTCTCCGCACCGAGCGCCAGCGCAACATCGCAGGCACCCGACCTCAATGCCTGTACCGCGAGATGCACGGCGGTGCTGCCCGATGCGCAGGCGTTTTCGACGTTGTAGACCGGGATGCCTTCAATGCCGATCTTGCTGAAGACGACCTGCCCCGGAATCGACAGCTGGCCTTGCAACGGCCCCGCAGTGATGCCAGCGTAGAAAGCCGCGCCGATCGCCTCGGCGCCACAATCCGCATCCTTCAACGCGCCGCGTAATGCTTGGCCCGCGAGATCGTCGATGCTGCGTTCGAAGTGCCGGCCGAACACGGTCATCGCAATGCCGGCAATGTAAATGTCGCTCATGGTGTTTTTTCTCTACGTGGCTGACTTAGATCCGGCGGGTTTCTCCCTGCCAGTACTGCTCGCGCAGATCCTTTTTCAGCACCTTGCCGGCCGTGCTGCGCGGCAATGCTGCAATGAAGTCCACGCTCTTCGGTGACTTGACCGAGCCGAGCTTCTCCTTGCACAATGCCACGAGCTCTTCGGCACTGACGCTATGACCCGCGTTGAGCTCCACTACTGCCTTCACGGCTTCGCCCCACTTTTCGTCGGGCACGCCGATCACCGCGCAATCCTGCACCGCCGGATGCGCCCAGATCACCTGCTCGACTTCGCTCGGATAGACGTTGAAGCCGCCGCTGATGATCATGTCCTTCTTGCGGTCCGTGATGTGCAGGTACCCTTCCGGGTCAAGATGGCCGACGTCGCCCGTGTGCAGCCAGCCGTTCACGATCGTTTCCGCGGTTTTCTCCGGCGCCTTGTAGTAGCCCTTCATGACGAGGTCGCCGCGTACGCAGATTTCGCCGGTCTCGCCCTGCGGCACGATTTCACCGCGATCGTTCATGATTTCGACACGGATCAGCGGGTTGGGCCTGCCGACCGACGAGAGCCGGCTATCCGGCGCAAGCTTGCCGTCGACGAAGTGCTCGGCAGGCGTGAGATAGGAGATGGACGCGGGGGCTTCCGTCTGGCCATAGCCACCCGCCATGACCGGACCGAACACCGCGATCGCGCGCTTGAGCTTCTCCACCGACATCGGCGCGGCACCATAGAGGAAGCATTTGAGCGACGAAAAATCCTGGCTCTCGATGCCCGGGATATCCAGCAGTCGATAGATGACCGTCGGCGGCAGGAAGAACTCCGTGACCCGATGCTTCGCGATCGCCGCGAGAAGAAGCGCCGGATCGGGCTTCGGCAGCACGACCACCGTACCGCCGCGAGCGGTGCAAGGCAGCGACAGCATCCCCGCGGTATGTGTCATGGGCGCTGCAGCGAGATTCACCGGGCGCTCCACGCCATAGGGATACGCCATCATGAACTGCGCGAAGTAAGTCTGAAACGCACGATGCGTGTTCATCACGCCCTTGGGCAATCCGGTCGTCCCGCCCGTACCCGAAAGCGTCACGATGTCGTCCATGTCGTAATCGACGCGCGGTTCGGTCGCGGGCTGCGCCGCGCTCCATTTCTCGAGCGACGGCGCCCACGGCAGATCGGCATCGATACAGACCCAGAGCCTGACCCCCTGGGCAGGCTGGGACGCAGCGCTTCGATCGCCGGTGCGAACGCCTGATGAAAGAAAAGCGCTTCGCAATCGAACGCGTCGAGCACGTACTGATTCTCCTGCGGTGCGGTGCGTCCGTTCACGGGTATCCACACCACCCCGGCACGCCACAGCCCCAGCGTGCAAGTCCATGCCGTGACGTCGTTGTCGGCCCAGACCGCCGCCTTCGCTTCTTTTTCGAAGCCGGCTGAGAGCAGGCCGTTGGCGATGCGGCACGACAGTGTGTGAACCTCACTGAACGAATAGCTACGCTCGTCCTGAATGTAGGCGACGCCATTGGGGTTGATGCGCCAACCGCGGTCGAAGAAGTCAATGATTGCCATGTCCCATGTTTCCCTGAGTCAGTCCGGAATCTGCGCGCGCGGTGCTTACAGCTGCGCGATCGTTGCGCGCGCGAGCCCACGCTGCTCGAGGAACCCGAGCAAATAGCGATGTCCGAATGCCTTCGAACCTGAAGCGAAGCCCACCCTGGCGGTCTCGCCGTCAAGCAGCTTGATGGCACCGGCCGCATGAATGGCGCCAGTGGAGATGTACGGCGTGATGCCGTGCAGGGTTGCACGCACCGCTGCAAGCTGGCCGCGACCGATCGCGAAGTCGACCGTGCGATGAAGCGACGTGCGCTCGCGCGGCGGCATGGCCGGCGTGGTGGAATCGACGAGCTGCTTGAGCACCGCATCCTGGTGCTCGCGGGGCAGGTTCGCGTACTCGGCATCCCACTTTTGTCCGAGCGCATGCACCATCTGCATCGCGTTGTTGTCGTAGAAACCCACGCAAGAAATGCAGCTGCGAACGCGCGGATCGTGCTCGAAGTACACCGGCAGCGACGTGCCACCCCAAGGGAGCGCGAACACGGGCTGAAGGAAATCGGGGGAGGCAACGTTGAATGAAGCGTGCTTCTCATGCGGCACCAGCTCCTTTTCCCACAGATAGCACGACTCCTGGCGATAGCCTCCGAAGATGGTCGCCGTGGAGCCGACGCTCACACCGGCGCCGGCACCGCGGGGGCCCCGCGTCAAGGTCGCCGTCTCGAGCGCGTCGACACCCGGCGTCTCGAGTGCCAGCTCGGCGGCAATTTCCGCGAACGTGTACATGTACGCGTTCGACGGCGACAACAGCAGACCAGCCTGACGGTACAACTCGCCAAATTGATCGCGCGCCTGGCGGATGAAGTGTTGCTCGCCAGTAGTGTCGAGGTAGTGACAATCTGCCTTGAGTGCCGCCTCTACCGCAACCAGCCCGAAATCGAAGAACGGCCCGACGGTGGTGCACACGACCTTCGCACCTCGAAATGCATTCACGAGCGCATCAACATTGTGGTCGGCCTCGATGATTTCGTAGTTCGCTGATTCGAGGCGCACGACTCGCTGCGCCATCATGTCCTGCGTACGCTTCGCATTGCGCGCAACCGCCGTAAAGGGAATGTCCTGGTCGATGAGCCAGTCCATGATCAACATGCCGGTGTAACCGCTTGCGCCATAAACGACGACGGGGTGCTTTGCCATACCTGCCTCCTGAAACCTGATTGGTGGAATGTTTGCGTCGGCTAGATGCCGGGCTTGCCGCGATAATGCGCTCCGATGTTATAGAACATAATACCAAATATAGGTCACGTTACAAAATACATAGATTTAAAAAAAAGCAGATTATTTCCTGCTTCTTCCCGACTCCTGTAGCTCTACGCCATAGCGGCTATTGCATGCCTGCGCTGCCGCCTCCCGGGCTCAACCCCGCAAGGTAGCTGGCCACCGCGTGGATGTCTTCGCCGGACAATGTAGCGGCCATCCCGTTCATTGCGCCGCTCGGGTCACGACGTTCGCCCGTCTTGAACGCAGCAAGCTGCTTCGCGAGATAGGCTTCGCCCTGGCCGGCCAGCCGTGGAATCTGTTCCCGGCCCATGAACGATGCCCCGTGGCAGGCCTGGCAGCTTTTCGCCGCGACGAGTGCCATGCCGCGCTGTTCGAGCGCCGGCTGGCCGCGCTCCGCTTCACTTTGGACCGGCATCTGCCGCGAGAAATAGACAGCCAGTGTTTTGATCTGCTCATCCGTAAGCTCCCTCGCAATCGCACCCATGTAGGGGTCGAGTCGCTGCCCATCGGCAAACGCGTGCAACTGCGCGACGAGATAAGCCTCGGGCTGTCCGGACAGCGCCGGATACGAGGCGTTGACGGATTGCCCGTGCGCACCGTGACAGAAGTAGCAGGTCTCCTGACGTTGCGGCCAGGGGCCGCCGTTGGCCACCTCTGTCTTGTCGACCTCGCTCATCGCTTTCTCAAACTGCATGCCGTCGATGTAATCGCGTCCGTAGAGCGCTCCAACGCTCACGACACCTGCCAGCAAGACGGCTGCGCTCACGATCCATGTGCGTTTCATTCACGCCACCTCGCCGCGTCGAGTGAAGCCGGCCAGCGCCTGCAAGGCAGCGCGGTGGCCCGAACGCACTGCGCCGTCCATTGCGCCGGCCCCAGATGTCCGCGGTTTCGGTCCCTGACCAGATCAGACGCCCCACTTCGGGATGCAGATACTTGCCCCACTTCGTCCAGAAGCCCGGCGGCATAGGATTGATGCAATGCAGGGTCCAGGGATCGACCCGGCCCCAGTCGTAATCGTGGAACTGCGTCGGATGCAGCGCGCGGTCCCCGAATGCCTTGGCATAAGTGGCCGACAGTGTCTTTTCGGCCATCGCCGAGTCGTGCGGCAGCATCCCCGGTGCAACGAATGCGGCGATCACGCCGAGCGATGCGTCGGGAGGCGAGTTGTCGTAGGCCATGAAGACCGGGCCGCCGACCTGGAAGATCGTTCCGCAGTATCCGGCGTCACGCCAGAACGGCTTGTCGTAGACGTGGACCGTCTTGCGCATGGGGGCGTTCGTGGGCCAGTTCTGCTGGAGTTGCGCCCGTCCGCCGGGCAACGGCGGATCGAAAACCACCTGATTGCACAGGGCCGGATTCATCGCAACGATCACACGACGCGCCTTGAGGACGCCCTGATCGGTGTGAAGCTCAACGACATCACGATCCCAGCCCGCGATCCTGCGCACCGGCGAGGACAGCCTGACCTTGTCGCCCAGTTGCTCGGCCATCTTGATGCTCAGACGCTGCGAGCCGCCGACGATGCGTGTTTCCTGCGCGCCGCCCTTGAACGCTTCGAGCTGCGTGTAGTTGCAGCTTGCACTGTTGACCATCGATAAGTAATGCAGCAGACCCAGCTGCGCCGGCGCGCCGCCCGTGGTCAGCTTCGCGGCTAGTCCGAGGAAGTAGCCGTCCTCGTATTTCACCCCCTGCTGCAAGAGCCACTCGCCGTAGGAGAGTTTGTCCAGTTCCGCCAGATGAGGCGCCGTCCACGGCGCGCCGGACGGCACACCGCGCGACAGTTCGGCAAGCCGGTTCCCGATCGTGTCATCGCCGCCAGTCCCACCATGGAAGTCCTGGGCCACCGTGGCGTCTTCCGCCATCACCACGGTCTTTGCCGGTGTACCAACTCGGAAACGTATCGATCTCGAGTTGACGCGCCAGATCGAAGATCGCCGTCTGGCCGGGACCGATCCACTGCCCTCCGGCTTCGGAAACGACGCCATGCCCGAGGTCATGGTTATACGTGCGTCCACCGACGCGGTTGCGTGCCTCGAGCACGACGAACGAATCACATCCGGCCTGTTTGAGGTCGCGACCCGCGGTCAGTCCTGCTAGACCCGCGCCGACGATCGCGACGTCCAGAATGTCGCCGTTGATGGGCTTGATTACGGCGGCTTGTGCCAGCGACATGCCGCCGGCGGCGAGTGACGCCGCCCCCAACGCCGTAACACGTAGCAGCTGACGCCGGGTCTGTGCATCCGGCTTATTTTTCCGATCCATGCTTGATGCCCAATTCAGTTTCATTATTTCTCCCCTTTCTTCTCTGCACCTAAGGAGAACGTTCTGACAAGGTAGCGACTGGCGTTTCTCAACGTGCCGTCAGCGCCCCGTCCTGCGAAATCAACACCGGTTTGCCGGCGTCATCGATCACTGCAGCGGTGAGCGTCGCGCGATCGTCGCGCTGCTGAACCTCGAACGACATGCTGCCCTCACGTTGCCGGAACACGAGGCCATCGAGCCCGACGCCCATCAGTCCGTTTTGAGTCGCCACGAGATCGGTGATCGAACTCTTCGTACCCGAGTTGAGCGCGGCCCACGTCGCTCCGCCGTCGCTGCTCTGGTACAGGCTGCCCAGCAGGCCGCCCACCACGATCCGCCCGTCAGGCAGCGCCACGCCGCTCCACAGCGTGCCCTTTCCGCCCGTCGCCAGATAGCTCCAGTTCGCGCCACCGTCCGTGGACTTCAGCACCATGCCTTGTTCCGAATCGATATAAAGCGCGCCCTGGCGGTCCGCGAAGATGTGGTACAGGTTGCGGTCCGCCCTCGTGCTGCCCGGCGGCTTCGGCACGGTCACTTTGACCCACGTCTTGCCGCCATCGTGTGTGGCCAGCATCAGCGACCACAGGCCTACCGCCAGGCCATCCCTCTCGTTCGTGAACAGAACCGAGAACAGCGGCTGGTCCACCGAGAGATTCATGCGCTGCCTCTCCCACGTTTCTCCGCCATCGGTGGTCGCGAGAATCACGCCCCACTGGCCGGCCGCCCAGCCGCGCTGCGCATCGATGAACGTCACCGCCGAAAGCGTGGCCGAGACCGGCGCCTGCCGGGCCTGGCGCCACGTCTTTCCTTCGTCATCCGATAGAACGATCACGCCGTGCTCGCCCACGGCCACGATGCGCTTGCCGGCACGCGCGGCGTCCAGCAACATCATGTGGAATGGGTTCACCCATGTGTGCGCCGGCATGGCCGCCCACTGCGCAACGGTTCCCGGCGGCAGAGCCCAGACTGCCGCACTCGCGAACAGCGCGGCACAAGCAACAAGCATCTTGATCATGACTGCGTCTCCCATGTTCAATGACTGAAGAGTCCGGGCGCGCGCGCCGGTTTGCGCCTCGGGAACCACCGTTCCAGCACCGAGGCGAGTGCGGGCAGTGCCGTCATCGCCATCAGCAGGTTCACGAGGAACATGAACGCCAGCAGCTTGCCCATGTCGGCCTGGAACTTCAGCGCCGAGAAGCTCCAGGTCGCCACCCCGATCGCCAGCGTGATCGCGGTGAAAATCGTCGCCACGCCCACTTCGAGCATCGCGTGCTGCACCGCCTTGACGATGTTCTGCCCACCCGCCAGATGCACCTGTAGCCGGTTGTAGATATAGAACGCGTAATCAACGCCAATGCCCACGGCCAGCACCATCACCGGAAGCGTGGCTACCGTAAGCCCGATCTGCAGTTCCTTCATGAACCAGTAACCGATGAACGTCGCCACCGATAGCGGCAGGCAGCACGCCAGCATCGCGCGCCAGTCGCGGTAGGCGAGGAACACGAGGATCAGGATCGCCGCGTACACGTAAAGCATCATCGGCAGCTCGCTTGCCGCCACTTCCTCGTTGGTTGCGGCGAGTACGCCCGCATTGCCGGCTGCGAGACGCACGGCAATGCCCGGGAACCGATGCGTTGCGCGATACGTCTTCACGTCATCCAGAATCCGGCTGATCGTGGTGGCCTTGTGATCGGTGAGGAACAGATGCACGGCCGTCATGCTGCAATCCGCCGTCATGAAGCCTTTGACACGACCTACATCCACCGACACCGCCCCATAGTTCTCCGGGTCGATCGGCACGACATTCATCTTCGGATAGTCCTCGTTGTAGCCCTGGTTGTAACGGCGCAGCATCGCCGAGTACGACTGTGCCGATACCACGCCGGGCTCGGTGCGCATCGCACTCGTGAGATCGTCCTCGTACAGGCCGAGCGCCGGGTTGTCGCAGCCCTTCTGCGACGACTCGATCGCGACCGTGAGCCAGTCGAGGCCGATGTCGTAGCTCGAAGCAATCGCCGCGGCATCGCGGTTGAAACGCGCATCCGCACGCAGTTCCGGCGCGCCCGGCTGAAGCGTGCCGATCACGCGGTCGCGGCTTTGCCAGGCGGCCAGTGCGAACACCACCATCGTCAATGCCACGGTCACGCCTGCATAGCGCGGCTGGGCGATGCGCGCGAGCCCCCGCAGCCAGGACGAGCGTCGCTCGCTGCGCTCCAGCGCACTGTCCGCGTAGCGCTTCGTGAAGTTGAAGCACGAAGCCGCGACCGGCAGCAGCACCAGGTTCGTCACGATCTTATACGCGACGCCGAGCGACGCCGTGATGGCCAGCTCCCGCACCATCGGAATCGGGATCAGCAGCAGCGTGATGAACGAGACGAATGCGGTGACAAGTGCCAGCACGCCCGGAATCAGCAGACCGCTGAAGCTGTGCCGCGCTGCGTCGAACGAGCTGTTGCCGTGCGCGATCTCGCGCACGATGAAGTTGACCTGCTGCACGCCGTGCGAGACGCCAATCGCAAAGACGAGGAATGGCACCAGCACCGCGAGCGGATCCAGTCCGAAGCCCAGCAGCTTGAGCGTGCCGAATTGCCAGACGAGCGACGTCAGCGAGCATGAAATCAGCAGCACCGTGAAGCGCACCGAATGGCAGTACCAGTAGACCGCGAGCGCAGTCAGCAGCAGTGCGATGCCGCAGAAGCCGAGCACGGCGGTCGCGCCATCGGCGATATCGCCAATCTGCTTGGCAAAGCCGATGATCTGGATTTCATAGCCCGCGTCTTCGAACGGCTTGCGGATCTGCGCTTCGAGCAGGTGGTTGAACGCTACGTAGTCGAGCACCTTGCCGTTGCGGTCGCGCTCGTTGAGCTCGGCCGTAATCATGGCGCTGTCTTCGTTGTGCGAAACGAGCGTGCCGACATAGCCGCCGAGTGTGGTCGCGCGGCGGATCTTCGCGACGACGTCCGGCGTGAGCTGGTCCGGCGTGATCGTGCCGGAGATGATCGGCTCTGCGCGGAAGCCCTCGTCGGTGATCTCGTTCACGTAGGCGTTTGGCGTCCACAGCGACTGCACGCCAATGCGGTCCACGTTCGGCAGGTACGAGACGGCCTGGGTCACCTTGTACAGACGCGTAAGGCCCTCCTTCGTCCAGATCGGGCCCTTGCGGGCGCGCACGACCACGGTGATCCGGTTCGCGCCGAGCAGGTCGGAGCGGTATTTCTGGAAGGTCTGGATGTATTCGTGGCCGATCGGCATCTGCTTCTCGAAGCCCGCGTCCATGCGCAGTTGCACCGCGAAAAAGGCCATGACGGCGGTGAACACGACGATGCTCACGAGCACCGCCGCACGGTAACCGAAGAAGACCCTTTCCAGCGTTTTTACCAGGCGATTTAACACGGCATTATCCCTTCAGGTGTTTCGACGATCCCATACGTGGGATCGCCCTCTGGCTGATGAATCGTCAGAAGTTGCGGGTGACGAACATCCCGACGAAGTTTCGGTCCGCATAAGGCTGTCCGACCGTGTTGTGCCCTCCCCAGAACAGCGTGTAGTTGATCCCCGCCTGCCACACCGTCGGGTTCTGGTTGAACAGCACGTAGAGGTTCAACGACTTCGCCCCCTGCATGTAGTTCGCGCTCAGCGTTGGTGTATAGCCGTACAGGCCATCGGCAAATGTAATGCCCGGCGTCACCTGCCAGCCATGAATCAGAGAACCGTCATAGGTCCAGTTGAAGTCCACCGTGGCGCCCACCGAGCTCGACGTTCCCTGTCCCATAGCGATGGGATAGCCCAGGTTCGAGTTGTTGTTCAGCCATGGGAAATATCCCGCCATCGGCACCTGCGTGACGCTCTGCCCGTTGACCGTGCGCGTAACGCCATTCGAGCCCAGGCCCGGGTAGTAGATCCACGTGAGTTCCCAGGTGAGCGCCGCAGCGTCTGCGCCGATCAGTTTGAGAAACGGATATTCGCTGCGCGTGAGCGCGAGAATGCCGTTGATGTCGTACTGGAATCTCTTTTTATCGGCCCATTGCTGGCAGTCGATGCCTGCCACGCCGTTGGTGTTCAGGTCCAGCGGGCCACCCGCGCCATAGCAGCTCGACAGCGCCACGGCATCATGAGGCCGGTACGAAAGCTCCGTGCCGATCGCCCAGGGACCAAGCCCGAAGTTTGCGCTCGCTCCAAAGAGCTGACGGTTCTGCAGATACGACCACTGCAATGTCCCGTTGGCCAGCGACGAAAGCACCGGCGACTTGTCGGTGTAGTTGAGGTAGTAAATCGCGAAGTTTGCGTCAAACGAGCGCGGCGAATAGTTGAACTTCACGCCGAACTGGGGCTTGTACTTTGATGGTGCCTGCCACTCGACCGGAAGGCCAATCACGTTGTACGGCGGCCCGGCGAAAGCGCCGTTGACGAGACCCGTGTAGATGCCGTTGAGCGTGTCCTGGTTGCCGCTGGCAGGCCCGGCGATCGTGCCTGCACTCGGGCCGGCTACGTTGAGGTTGTTGGTGCTGACCGTATATGGCTCCGTCCCGCGGCCGAGGCTGTTGGACACTGACCAGTAGGAACCGACCGGTGGATAGCGGTTGCCGTTCCACCAAAATTGATAGTAACCCTCAGTACTAAAACCATGAGAAAGATCGGCGGCGAAGCTAATCATGGGCGCCGGAAGCAGCGCCTGCTTCAGTTGCGAGCCGGGAATCAGCAGCTTCTGGACATCGAGAGAATTAGTGGCGTTCACGCCACCTATCGCGAAGATACTTTCTCCCCAGTTGATCACCTGATTGCCGAGCCGCACATGCGCGGCGTTACCACCGATCGTAAAGTCCTTCTCGCCCCATAGATCGAGCAACTGCACGTCATAGACGACCTGTGCCGACGCGGTGCTCGATAGCGGGGTTCTGTTCGTATCACCGGCAAGAAAGTCGTACATGCCGGTGCCGCGAATCATGAACTTGAGTCCCTCGCTCGGCATCTTGAAGAGCAGCTCGCTCGTCGCGCTGACGTAGGTGCTGAAGGGCTGACCCTTGCGATAGTTCAGGTTGCCGTTGTCGCCAACGCCCCACTGGTTCACGTTAGCGCCTGCTCCACAGTCGAACGCGTTCGGGTCACCCGTGAGCAAGCAGCTCGGGTTTTTGGTGCGGATGCCTGCGCCCGCCGTGAGGTTGGTCACCCACGAGCCGGTAAGATCGTTGATCCCGGTCGTAAACTCGTAGCCATACGCGCTGGAGGTGGCAGCCGCGCCGGCGATCGCCAGCGAAACTGTCGCAGTCCTTCCTATCGTCTTCGTTTTCATCACCCTCCCCTGCCGCCAATCTCATTGCCAGCGCGCCTCATCGATGCGCGCCGGCCCCCTTTGTGGTTTGCCGAACTTCAGCGCTCGCTCACCGATCGCAGGGATTCGGCCGAGTAGAAGTCCGTCTTGAAACGAGGATCGTTGACCTGCTGGTACCAGCGGACGTCCTTGCCCTGGCCGATCGACGAGGCGTCAAAGACGTAGCGTCCATTGTTGAGGTCGTACTGCGCCATCGGCTCGTTATCGCAGGCGCCGCCCAACTCCCATACCGGGATCGGGTAGCTCTCGCGCATCTTCCAGAGCTTGCCCTGCGCGTCATAGTCCTCGCCCACGAGCGCGAGCCAGCTGTCCTCATCCAGATAGAAGACCTTTTTCGAAGCGACGTGGCGGGCCGATGGCTTAAGCGTTGCCTCGACCACCCAGACGCGGTGCACCTCGTAACGACGATGATCGGACGAAATGCCGTTGGGCGTGGCGACGTCGTGCAGCTTGTCCTTGAAGGTGTACATGCCGAAATCGTCATACGGGACGATCATTTCCTTCTTGCCCACGAGCTTCCAGTTGAAGCGGTCGATGGAGCCGTTGAACATGTTGGATTCGTCGATCAGGTACTGGTTTTCGAAGCCGATCAGCGGCGCATCGTGCGTATAGGCCGGCATGCGTCTCACGCGCCGCTGTCCAGGGAAGTAGTAGTAGGTCTCCGAGTCCTTGTCGAAGTACTGGCGTTGCACGAATGCCTGTCCGGCCAGCGCCGCGGGCGAATCGACCGAGAAATAGGCGCCGAGGTTGAACTGATCGACGTCCTGCGGTGTGGTCTTGCCCTCCTTGCCCGCCGGGAAATAGAACGCCTGCGGGCCGATTGCGTCGATCCAGTCACTACTGCCGGGGCGCGGAGAAATGGATGTCACAACCGGTGACCACTCGATACCCTCGCCGCGATAGCGCGTCTCGTAGTTGAGGATCGCTTCGGCGCCGCTCTTCGGCTGCGGGAAAGCCACCCCGGGAAGCACTGCGGCCTGCACCGTCTCACCATCCGAAGCGAGTTTCGCCGTCGTGAGATTAGCCTTCGAATTCTGCTCGGCGAAGTCCGGCAACTGGCATTCGCGGTGGGACGGATAGACGTCCATGCGGTAACCCTTCGACTGCTTGATGAGCTGGATCTGCCCCGGCGCCAATTTGTCGGCGTACTTGTCGACGTTCGACGCATCGATCGTGTACAAGGGTTTCTCGTTCTTGTGCGACCAGAACTCGCCGCGAACCTTGCCCCATTCCCAGCCTGCAGGCGCGTGGCCTCCCTGCCGGCAAACGCCGGGACGAGCCCGTCCTTGCTGGCCGCTCGCTCGCCGCCGACCGGCGTGAGGTCGTCGGCAGCGGCCACGCCGGCCATGAACAATAACGCCGCCGTGATGGCAGATGCGGCTCCGATTGTGTGCTTTCTCATCATGACTCTCCGTCCTATACCACGTTCATTTGCAGTACATATCGTTTGATTCAAACCAGGCGTCCCGGGACCGGACCGCTCAGCCCTCGCCGCACCCTGCCACCGCTACAGCCCGAATCTCGATGCACAACTCGGGAAGCGCCAGTTGTGTTACGCCAACCGCGGTCCACGACGGATAGCGCGCCGGGAAGTACGCGTCCTTGACCGCCGAAAAGGCCTCGATCTCGCCGCGCAGGTCCGTGTGGAACGTGGTCAGCTCCACAATGTCTGCAAGGCTGCCGCCCGCGCTCTCGAGCACGGCTTTCAGGGACTCGAAGGCAATGCGGGCCTGCGCCTCCATACCTTCGCCGGCTTTCATATCGGGGCCGATGCCAACCTGGCCGGAGACCCAGATCGTGTCGCCCACGCGTGTCGCGGGCGAAAAATGGTAAGCGTCGTAGAACGCCTGGAACGGCGGCGGAACGATCGATTGCCGCCTGGTGGACGTTGTCATGATGTGGGTTCCTATGGTCACACGAGTTGACGGAAACACGGCGCGCGAAACGGATCACCTTCTTTTAACCCGGCAAGGACATCGAGGAACAGGACGCCCGCCGGTGTGAAGCCCGAGACGCTCGGCTGTGGAAGTGGACTGAAAACCGCGTCGTCGCCGAAGAAGCGCAGCACGAGCGTGTGGCGATCTGGAAATGCGGCGTCCACCGCGCCGCCGCCGTGCAGCACGCCGGGATGCAGCAGCAGGACGTCGCCCGGCTCCGTCGCCCACGAAATGATGTCGTAGGCAGCGGGGTCGACCCGGCGCTCAGCTTCGATATTCGGTAGGCGCGGCCACGCATCGCCGCCATGCAGAGGATCAGTCGGATCTTCAGCATTTTGAAAGGTCGTGCCGTCGTGACGCGGGCCTCGATGCGAGCCGCGCACGATCTCGAGCGCATTTTGTTTGGGTACGGCCTCGAAGCTGATCCACGCATTGGCGAAGTGCAACCCCTCCCATGGCAGGTAGGACGTGTCCTGATGCCACGGCGAGCGACCACTCTTGCCTCCGCTTTTGAGAAACAGCTCCTCCGCGAAATACCAGACGCTATCCGAGCCCCACAGATCCGTGAGCAGTCGGCCGAATGGCAATTCTCCAGCCAGCTCGTCCAGACGCTCTTTCGCAAACGGATTGGCGTTGTCGTTGTGCGTCTTGTGCTCCGTGCCTTCGAACAGGCTGCAGGCCATGGGCTCTGGGTTTTCAATGCCCCAGTCGAAGACCTGCCGGCACCGTGCCAACTGTTGCTCGCTGAGAAGACCTTTGACCAGAACGGCGCCGTCTTCCGCAAACGCCTTGTGCGCGACTTCATCCATGATCGACTCCTGAACCGTCAATCGGCGACCCGGTTGCAAACGCTTCCCGTGGCGCCATAAGTAGAAAATACCACCAAAGTTAGGTCATGATACAAAACCACAAAAAAGAAGAAAGACAGGGAATTCCCTGCCTTTGTGAGCGTACGGATCAGCCAGCCACTCCGTTAGTCGCGGGATAGGGATAGGGCTTTCCGCTCCGGCAGGCGGCGTGGGCGACCGAGTCCCTGCCTTCGGTTGACACGAGGCGATGGGCGTACTGTCCAGGCTTCCTTGCTTTATTTTGTATCTTGACCTGTCTTAGTCATCGTGTACTACGTGATGAAAATATCCGGTATCTCCGGTCGCGCTGGCCGCGGCAGACGAATGGTGTCGCGTCAGCCGTGTTCCTCTGCAAACATCCACGATCCGGATACCAATCGTAAAGACCGGCTTCTCGGATCACTTTTTAGGCGAAATGGCGGTGTCGATGCGGCGTGCGGTCTTGCTCTATGGCGGTGACGTGCTGCAGCCGCTCGGGTAGCAGCCCGGCACCATGGGATCAGAAGACGCTAGAACGTGGCTTGGAGCGGGTATGCCGCAAACCAGGCGCGACCAACTAGTAACGGAAAGGGTAGGAGACGGTAATGTCCAACATTCTCAGCAATTGGATTTATATGGGCAGCAACGCATACGACGAATACACGTTTGTTCCCTGGCTGAACCGGAACGTCTACCGTCGGACTGTAGACTTTAGCCGAGTCTGCATGCTGTAACTTCCTGGGCAAAAAGACCGGATAGCGGGTGCGATTTACTGCCCTCGTCCCAAGCGAAATATCGGAATCGTTTCACGGAAACGATAATGCGCCGCTGAGATCTTGGTCTTTTGCGCATACAAGTGCGTATATCGCTGAGATAGAGAGTAATTTTCTTGCGATTTTCAGAAGGTTACTCATTCAATTCGAGTCCTCTCCCGGAACCAAAACAAGGTTTTCCGTGATAAATAGGAGTCCGATTCATCAAAAAACATTTTCGACGTACTACCAAATTCTGTTTCTTGCGGTCCAGCGTCAAACATGGCGATCCGAGTGCAAACGGGTACATTCTTGAGCACACAGAAGTTCGAGCTCAAGAGACGTACTCACGAGTCTTGGGAGGCTGTGCCAACGCTAGGACGCTTGCCTCTGGATTCGTAGCAATCCAGCCGTCCAGCATATCTGCCCACGCCTGGAGCATCGCCCTCCTCTGCTCTGCATACTCCGCCTTGTTATAGACCGCGCGCACGCCACGCTGTTCGTGAGCGAGACATTTCTCGATCCAGTCGGTGTTGAACCCTGCTTCGTGCAACAGCGTGCTGGCTGTCCGACGCAGATCGTGCACCGTGAAAGGATCAAAATCTGCCCCGTCGTCGCGCATCAGCTTGACCGTGCTGTCGATAACACGGTTCAGGGTCGCCGCACTTATTGGGGAAGCCGTCTCATAGCGGCCGGGATGCACGTACGAACTCGCTCCGAAGCACGTCTTGAATGCAACCAGAATATCCAAAGCCTGTTGGCTCAGATAGACAATGTGGGGGCGACCGGCCTTCATCCGTTCCTTCGGAATTGTCCAGACTGCGGCGTTGAAATCTATCTCACCCCACATCGCCAGAATGAACTCGGACTTGCGCACCAGCGTGAGCAGCATGAATCTGATAGCAAGACGCAGCGTAGGCATCGTCGGCGTCCGTTCCAGTGCACTGAAAAAGACGTGGATTTCGGCAGGCGACAGTGCCCGATCACGCGGCTTGAAGCTGGCGATGGCAGACGGGCGGATGGCCTCCGCAGGATTGTCCACCTTTAGTCCCCGCGCCTGCACGAAACGGTAGACCTGCAGAACGATGTCGCGCGCCTGCACGGCAGGGGCCGCGGCGCCCCTCTCCTTGATCTTCTCGCAGCGCGCCATTAGTCGTGCGGGCGTGATCTCTTCCAACTTCAGCCGGCCAAATTCCGACGCGAGATTCCGCTGGTATACCGATTTGCGCATCGCTCGTGTTGAGTCGGCAAGGGCAGTCTCCACAAAGTATTTCTCGGCCCACTTACCAAACGTCAGTGCCTCGGTCGCCTCGACCCGTTTCTCGACTTTCGCACGTGAAGGACTTTCTCCGCATTGGGTTGCTCCGTAGGCTTGATCGCGTAGAAGCCGGGCTTCCGGGAGGCTGATAGCCATTCCGAATCCGAGTTCGTCTGCCTTGCGTGGCTTCCGTGCGGAAAGTGATGGATCGTACCGACCGATAACCAGGGTTTCCCGGCGACCGTTCAACCGGTAGTCGTACCGGAAGCTCACCGCGCCTGACGGCGTCACCGCCGCATAGAGCCCCCGTTGATCGGTGACCTTATAGATTCTTTCGGCAGGCTTCAGCGCTCGCAACTGCATGTCGGTGAGCATAAGAACTCCTCGAACGTATACCGTCAGCCGATACCGTCATACCGCTTTGACGGTATCGGACGAGGCCGTCCGAGGGAGAAATGACGATACCGTCAACAATACCGACATTTCCTTCGGGCACTGTCCGGATTGCAACGGATCGAATCGGACAGTAACCCCATGTTTTTTAACGGAAAAACATGGAAAACCGGCGCTCCCGGGACGGCTTGGGAGCAGTCTAAATCATTCCCACTCGATCGTCGCAGGCGGCTTCCCCGAGATGTCGTAGACGACCCGGTTGATCCCGCGCACTTCGTTGATGATCCGGTTCGACACATGCCCAAGCAGTTCATGCGGCAGATGCGCCCAATGCGCGGTCATGAAGTCGAGCGTCTGCACCGCGCGCAACGCGACGACGTACTCGTAGGTGCGCCCGTCGCCCATCACGCCGACGCTCTTGACCGGCAGGAACACCGCGAACGCCTGGCTCGTCAGGTCGTACCACGACTTGCCGGTTTCCTTGTCGATCGTGTCGCGCAGCGTCTCGATGAAAATCGCGTCCGCGCGGCGCAGCAGGTCCGCGAAATCGCGCTTCACTTCGCCGAGGATCCGCACGCCCAGACCCGGACCCGGGAACGGATGGCGATACACCATCGAGTGCGGCAGACCCAGCTTCACGCCAAGCTCGCGCACTTCGTCCTTGAACAGCTCGCGCAGCGGTTCGAGCAGCTTCAGGTTCAGCGTCTCCGGCAGACCACCGACGTTGTGGTGGCTCTTGATGGTTTGCGCGGCCTTCTTGCCCTTGCCCGCCGATTCGATCACGTCCGGATAGATCGTGCCTTGTGCCAGCCACTTCGCGTCGGTCAGCTTGCCGGCTTCGGCCTGGAACACTTCGACGAACTCCGCGCCGATGATCTTTCGCTTCGCTTCAGGATCGGTCACGCCGGCGAGCTTGCCGAGGAATGCTTGGCTCGCGTCGACGTGAATCACCTTCACGCCAAGGTGATCGGCGAACAGCGCCATCACCTGCTCGGCTTCGTTCAGGCGCAGCAGGCCATGGTCGACGAACACGCAGGTCAGTTGATCGCCGATCGCGCGGTGCAGCAGCGCCGCCGCCACCCGACGAATCCACGCCCCCCGACAAGCCCAGAATGACGTGCTCGTTACCGACCTGCTCGCGAATCTTCGCGACGGCTTCGTCGATGTAGTGGCCCATTTCCCAATCGGCCTTCGCGCCGCAGATCTGCAGCACGAAGCGCTCGAGCATCGCGCGGCCCTGCACCGTGTGCGTGACTTCCGGATGCCATTGCAGGCCATAGAAGCGGCGCTGCTCGTCGGCCATCGCGGCGATCGGGCACGATTCCGTCGATGCCATCAGCGCGAAACCCGGCGGCATCTCCAGCACCTTGTCGCCGTGGCTCATCCATACCTTCAGCATGCCGTGGCCTTCGGACGTGGTGAAGTCGCTGATGCCTTCGAGCAGGCTCGTATGGTTGCGCGCGCGCACTTCGGCGTAGCCGAATTCGCGCAGATGACCGATGTCGACCTTGCCGCCGAGCTGCTGCGCCATCGCCTGCATGCCGTAGCAGATGCCGAGCACCGGCACGCCGAGTTCGAACACGGCTTGCGGCACGCGCGGCGTGTCTTCCTCGGTGACCGAGCTCGGGCCGCCCGACAGAATCACGCCCTTCGGCGCGAAGTCGCGGATGAACGACGCATCGACGTCGTACGGATGGATTTCCGAATACACGTTGGCTTCGCGAACGCGACGTGCAATCAGTTGGGTGACTTGCGAACCGAAGTCGAGAATCAGGATCTTGTCATGCATGGCAGCGGACGGAATCAGAAGTGAGCGGATACGGAATGCCGCGCGCGAGGCGCGGCGTCGAATTCAAAGCGGTCCACGCGGCGACGGTCTTGGCGCGGCGCGGACAGCCAACATTACGATGAAGCACAAGGGCGCGGCCAACCACGGAACTCGCCGCCTGTGATGCGCGCGAACGAAATCCGGTAGCTTCGGCAAACGGCCTGGCGCGCGGCGCTTCAACCATGAAACGGCGGGCGGGGTGCGCCGGGCACGTCGTTGCTGGTGTCGCGCGCGGCGCGTTCGGACTCGCTCAGGCCGGGCTCGCTTGCGGCCGGATGAAGCGGCGCGGGAGTGGCAACGGAAGCCGCGGCAGCCGGATTGGCCGGCCGCGTGACCGGCACGACGGGCTCCGGCACCGGCTCGGCGTGATAGACCGGAAAGCCCGCTGAGGCACGTGGCTCGCGCGCGTTGTCGCGTTCGGGTTCACGCTGCCGTGCGGCATCCTTTTCGGCCTCTTTCGCGGCACGCTTATCGGCACGACTGTCGGCCTTGCTCGACGAGGGCTTGATCACGATCCCCTTCTCGCGCCGCCGCACCGCACCCGACAGTCGCACGCCGCCGAGCCCGATCACCACCAGCACGACACCGGCCAGCACCGCCACCATCTGGCCGAAACCGGTCAGCGACGGCGTATGCAGCCCCAGCAGCCAGACCAGCATCAGCACGCCGATCAGCCAGTGCACATGACCGACGACCTTCGCGACCGTCGAGGTCAGCGCCCCGTCGAACGACGCATGCACCGCGAGCCACGCGAGCCCGATCAGCGCGACGCCGAACGCCTGGCCGACCAGCATCGGCTCCGTTGGCACCAGTTGCAACGCGTCGTACAGCGAGGTCCACGGCGTCAGCACGAACAGCAGGCCGAACGCCAGCAGCAACAACGCATCGAGGATCAGTACAACGCGCAGCAGTGGCTTCATGGGCGTTTAGTCCACGTGGTAGTTGGGCGCTTCCTTGGTGATTTGCACATCGTGCACATGCGACTCGCGCAGGCCCGCACCGGTGATCTGCACGAACTCGGCCTTCTCGTTCATTTCGGCGATGGTGCGGCAGCCGCAGTAGCCCATGCTCGCGCGCACACCGCCGATCAGCTGGAACAGGATTGCGTTGACCGAACCCTTGTACGCGACGCGACCTTCGATGCCTTCCGGCACCAGCTTGTCGATGTTGGCCGAGTTGTCCTGGAAGTAGCGGTCCGCCGCGCCGTCCTTCATGGCGCCGACCGAGCCCATGCCACGGTACGACTTGTACTGGCGGCCCTGGTACAGGAATACCTCGCCCGGCGACTCCTCGGTACCGGCGAACATGCTGCCCATCATGACCGCGCTGGCGCCCGCCGCGAGCGCCTTGCTGACGTCGCCCGAGAAGCGCACGCCGCCGTCGGCGATGACCGGCACGCCGGTGCCGTTCAGCGCTTCGGACACGTTGGAGATAGCGGTGACCTGCGGCACGCCGACGCCTGCGACGATTCGCGTCGTGCAGATGGAGCCCGGGCCGATACCGACCTTGACGCCGTCCGCGCCGTATTCGACGAGCGCCCTGGCGGCCGCGGCGGTTGCGATGTTGCCGCCGATCACCTCGACGTGCGGGAAGTTCTGCTTGACCCACTTGACGCGCTCGAGCACGCCCATGCTGTGGCCATGCGCGGTATCGACGACGATCACGTCGACGCCGGCCTGCACGAGCAGCTCGACGCGCTCTTCGTTGTCCACGCCGACGCCGACCGCCGCGCCCGCGCGCAGCTTGCCGTGCTCGTCCTTGCATGCATCCGGGTGCTCGGTCTGCTTGGTGATGTCCTTGACGGTCATCAGGCCGCGCAGTTCGAAGGCGTCGTTGATGACCAGCACGCGCTCGAGGCGGTGGCTGTGCATCAGCGCCTTCGCTTCGGCGAGCGGCGTGCCTTCCTTGACGGTGACGAGGCGCTCGCGCGGCGTCATGATGTTGCGCACCGGCTCGTCCAGACGCTCTTCGAAGCGCAGGTCGCGATTCGTCACGATGCCGACGAGCTGCGAGCCCTCGACGACCGGGAAGCCCGAAATGCCATGCTGGCGCGACAGTGCGATCACGTCGCGCACTTTCATATGCGGCGGCACGGTGATCGGATCGCGCACGACGCCCGACTCGAAACGCTTGACCTTCGCGACTTCACGCGCCTGCTCAGCCGGCGTGAGGTTCTTGTGGACGATGCCGACGCCGCCCATTTGCGCCATGGCGATTGCCAGACGTGCTTCGGTGACCGTGTCCATCGCGGCGGACACGAGCGGCATGTTGAGGGAGATGTTGCGGGTCAGCCGGGTCTTGAGGCTGGTGTCGCGCGGCAGAACATCGGAGAAGGCCGGGACGAGGAGCACGTCATCGAACGTGAGTGCTGTTTGGATCAGACGCATGGCAAATCCTATAGGCGCAAAAGCGAATTATACGCGATACCACCCCGGTTTTCACTGCGCGAACAGGAGCTTAGCGAATTTCAGACGATTTTTTGCCGCTCCCGCCTGCGTCGATTTCGCTCGCCTGTTCGCGTCGGGTTCGAACGGGTTTCGTTTGCGCGTTCGCAGGCGAAACCGGAGCAGAGCCGGCGGCATTTTCGCGGCACGTACCCTGTCGAGCGGCGGTCGAGCGGCCTGAATGCAGGATCGAACAAGACGTCCTGCTCGCAAAACCGCTATTCTGCCGGCCATTCCAGTTTATCCAGCAGAGGCAGTCGATGCAGCGCGGTGTCGTATATGGCGTCATGGCCGGAGCCTTGTGGGGCATGGTGTTTCTGGTGCCGCGGGTGCTGCCCGACTTCTCCCCGCTCCTGCTCGTCGCCGGCCGCTACTCGATGTACGGCGTCGTGTCGCTCGCCGCGGCGCTGCCGATCGCGCGTTCGCTCGCCAAACGGCTGAGCCGCGAGGATCTGATCGCGCTCGTCAAGCTCGCGCTGGCCGGCAATATCGTTTATTACCTGCTGCTGACGGCCGCCGTGCACCTGATCGGAATCGCGCCGGCCTCGCTGATCGTCGGCGTGCTGCCGGTCACGGTCACGCTGGTCGGCCGACGCGATCACGGCGCGGTGCCGCTCGCGCGCCTCGCGTGGCCGCTCGCGACGGTGATGGCGGGCATCGTCTGCATCAATATCGACGTCTTTACGGTGGCCGGCGCGGCGCCGGTGAGCATCGCGACGCGCCTGCTCGGCGTGGCCTGCGCGGTGGGCGCGCTCATCTGCTGGACCTGGTTCGCGGTCGAGAACGCCCGTTACCTGCAGCGTCAGACGCATTTCAGCGGCAATGAGTGGTCGGTGCTGTGGGGCGTCGTGACTGGCGCGCTCGGCGGCGCGTTGTGGCTCGTGGTCGCGGTGCTGCCGTCGGGCGGCCCGCAGGGTGAGTTGGCCGACCCGCGCTGGCACACGTTCTGGCTGCTCAACCTCGCACTCGCGATCGGCGCGTCGTGGCTCGGCAACGGCCTGTGGAATGCCGCGGCAAAACGGCTGCCGCTAACGCTGTCCGGCCAGATGATCGTGTTCGAGACGCTGTTCGCGCTGCTTTACGCGTTCATTTACGACGAGCGCCTGCCGCGCCCGCTCGAACTCGCGGCGATCCTGCTGCTGGTGGCGGGGGTCTGGTGGTCGGTGCGCCGGCATTCGGACGACGATTCGTCGGGTGCGGCGCGCATCGAGGGCATGAACGATAAGGCGCAGACGGCGGCGCCTTGAGGTGATGTGACGCGATGATGCAAGACGGGCGGCGCGCGAAAAAGTCCGCCGCCCCCCCAACTAGCGCCGCCTAGCGCGAATCCTTGTTCAACCAACGCCGCCCCTCGATCGACCCCGCCTTGCGTGTCTTTTCGACGCGGCGTTGGCGCGACACCTTCGGATCCACCAGCAACGGCCGGTAAATCTCGACGCGATCATGGTCGGCCAGCACCGTATCGAGCGGTTTGAGCTTGCCGAACACGCCCACCTTCTGCGTGTTCAGATCAATCGACGGAAAGCGCTGCAGAATCCCGCTTGCGCCGATCGCCTGTTGCAGCGTCGCGCCCGCGGGCAACTCGACCGCAATCAGCGCCTGCTCGGCAGCGAGCGCATAGCAGACCTCGACCGTTAGCCGCGCGCTCATGACTGACCATAGCGCTGGTTGGCGCGCTTCACGAAAGATTCGACGAAGGTATTGGCGATGTGATTGAACACCGGCCCGATGATCTTCTCGAGCAGGATGCTGGTGAACTCGTAGTGCAGCGCGAATTCGATCTTGCACGCATCGGCGCGCAGCGGCGTGAAGCGCCAGAAACCGGTGAACTTGCGAAACGGACCGTCGGCGAATTCCATGTCGATGCGCGTGGGGCGCTCCATCGAGTTACGCGTGGCGAAATGCTGCTTGATGCCCTTGAAGTTGATATCGATCCTCGCCTCCATGCTGGTGTCGTCCCGGTGACGAATTTCGATGCCCCCGCACCATGGCAGGAACTTGGGGTAATCGTCGACGTCGGTGACGAGGTCGAACATCTGCTCCGCCGAGTGGCGAATCAAAACGGTTTTCTGGACATCTGCCATAAATTGAACAGCGCGTGGCAACGGTGGACAAGCGCCGCGGGCTTTCCTTGCCCCGCTTTGCTAAAATCGTGATTTTAAACGAGTTGGGCACTTTCCATTCATGAGCATCATAGACAACAGAAAAGCCTTCTACGACTACTCGGTCGAGGAACGCTATGAGGCAGGCCTCGTGCTCGAAGGATGGGAGGTCAAGGCGTTGCGCGCCGGGCGCGGCCAGATCAAGGAAGGCTACGTGGTGATCCGCAACGGCGAGCTGTTCCTGATCGGCACGCACATCAGCCCGCTGCCCGAAGCGTCGACGCACATCCATCCCGACCCGGTGCGCACGCGCAAGTTGCTGCTGCATAGCGAGGAGATCAGCAAGCTGATCGGCAAGGTCGAGCAGCGCGGCTACACGCTCGTGCCGCTGAATTTTCACTACAAGAACGGTCGCGTCAAATGCGAGATCGGTCTCGCGAAGGGCAAGAAGATGCACGACAAGCGCGAGACCGAGAAGAAGCGCGACTGGGAGCGCGAGAAGGCGCGCTTGATGCGCTCGCCGACCTGAACGCGATTCGTTTCCGGCTCATGCAAAAATGGCCCGCGCATCGATGTGCGGGCCATTTGCTTTTACGTCACGCACTCATTGCGCATGCATTGCCCGTTCGTCAGCGCAAGTCGCCGCGCGGCGGCTCCGCTGCCGCCTTGCTCTTGTTCACGATGGTCAGCGCCGACGCGATCATCGAACTCATGTTCGACATGTCGCCCGGCACGATCAGTGTCGTGCCCTGCCTCGCCAGGTTCGAGAACGCGTTCACGTACTGTTCGGCCACCTTCAGATTCACCGCGTCCATGCCGCCGTTCATCTGGATCGCCGCCGCGATCTTCTGGATCGCCTGCGCGTTCGCCTCGGCCACCGCCAGAATCGCCGCGGCCTGCCCCTGCGCCTGATTGATCGCTGCCTGACGCTCGCCCTCGGACTTCTGGATCGCCGCCTCGCGGCCGCCCGACGCGATATTGATCTGCTCCTGCTTGCGCCCTTCCGATGCAGCGATCAGCGCGCGTTTCTCGCGCTCGGCGGTGATCTGCGCCTGCATCGCGTGAAGGATTTCCTTTGGCGGCGTCAGGTCCTTGATCTCGTAGCGCAGCACTTTTACGCCCCAGTTCGCGGCCGCCTCGTCCAGCGCGGACACGATGCTGTGATTGATGAAATCGCGCTCCTCGAAGGTCCGGTCCAGCTCCAGCTTGCCGATGACCGAGCGCAGCGTGGTCTGCGACAACTGCGTGATCGCGAACACGAAGTTGCTCGATCCGTACGATGCCTTCATCGGATCGGTGACCTGGAAATACAGCACACCGTCGACCTGCAGTTGCGTGTTGTCGCGCGTAATACAGACCTGGCTCGGCACTTCGAGAGGAATTTCCTTCAGCACGTGCTTGTACGCGACCCGGTCGACGAACGGGAACGCGAAGCTCAGACCCGGCGTCAGCGTCGCGTGATAACGGCCGAGGCGCTCGAGCACCCACGCATGCTGCTGCGGCACGATCTTGATGGTCTGCGACGCGAGCACGATCACGACGATCAGCAGCACTGCCCCGACGATGGTTGAATCCATATCGCTACCCTCCGATTCTGCTTCGAATAGTTGTGCGCAGGTTGGTCGGGCCTGCGTTTTCAGCTTGGGCGGCCGGCGCTCAGATCGTCAGGTCGCGCTCGCGCGCGCCTTCGGCTGCCGCCTCGCGACGACGACGAGGCAACTGCCCCGCAACTCCTTGATCTCGTAGACCTGCGCGTCTTCGGGTTCGCCCGCGGCCAGCTCGATGTCCCATGCCGCGCCACGATAGGTCGCGCGTGCTTTGCGCCCTTGCCAGGCCGGCACGTTCAGCGTCTGCCCGATATCCAGATTGACATCCGGATTGCGCGACGCCTGCTCGCGCCTACGACGGCCGAAGCGCGAGCGTCTGAGCACCACGACCGCCGCGAGCGCAACCAGCGCCGCCACTACGAATTGCAGATCGGTCCCGGCGCCGGCAATGCGCGCAAGCGCGGCCGCGACGAAGCCGAACGCGATCATCAACAGATAGAAGGTGCCGCTCATCAGCTCCAGCACGACAAGCACACCCGCCCCGATCCACCAGAACAGTCCACCAGGCGCCACGTCGACCTCCACAAAGCAAAACACCCCGGTTCTACCGGGGTGTTTATAGCACGAAGCGCACGTGCCTTTAACGCGTGCCGAATGCCGCCTGCGAAAGCGGCATTCGCTACCTCGCGAGTTACTGCTTCGCCTTTGCCAGCTGCTGCCACGTATCGATGATCGTGTCGGGGTTGAGCGAGATCGACTTGATGCCTTCGTCAGTCAGCCATTGCGCGAAGTCCGGATGATCCGACGGCCCCTGGCCGCAGATACCGACGTACTTGTCGAGACGCAGACAGGTTTCGATCGCGCGCTTGAGCAGGAACTTGACCGCTGGATCACGCTCGTCGAAATCGACCGCGAGCAGCTCCATGCCCGAGTCGCGGTCGAGGCCGAGCGTGAGCTGCGTGAGATCGTTCGAGCCGATCGAGAATCCGTCGAAGTACTGCAGGAACTCTTCCGCGAGGATCGCGTTCGTCGGCACTTCGCACATCATGATCAGACGCAGGCCCTTCTCGCCGCGCTTCAGGCCGAACTTCGCGAGCAGCCCGACCACGCGCTCCGCCTGCTTCAGCGTACGCACGAACGGCACCATGATCTCGACGTTGTCGAGGCCCATCTCTTCACGCACCTTCTTCAGCGCGATGCATTCCATCTGGAACGCCTCGGCGAAGTCTTCCGCGATATAGCGCGACGCGCCGCGGAAACCCAGCATCGGGTTTTCCTCGTCCGGCTCGTAGCGCGAGCCGCCGATCAGCTTCTTGTACTCGTTCGACTTGAAGTCCGACAGACGCACGATGACGGGCTTCGGATAGAACGCCGCCGCGATCGTTGCGATACCTTCGGTCAGCTTGTCGACGTAGAACGCGCGCGGCGAGGCGTGACCGCGCGCGACGCTTTCGACCGCCTTCTTCAGGTCCTGATCGACGTTCGGGTACTCGAGGATCGCCTTCGGGTGCACGCCGATGTTGTTGTTGATGATGAACTCGAGCCGCGCGAGACCCACACCTGCGTTCGGCAGTTGCGAGAAGTCGAATGCGAGCTGCGGATTGCCGACGTTCATCATGATCTTCACCGGAATCGGCGGCAGTTCGCCGCGCTGCACTTCGGTGACTTCGGTTTCGAGCAGGCCGTCGTAGATCTTGCCTTCGTCGCCTTCCGCACATGACACGGTGACGAGCGCGCCGTCCTTCAGCACGTCGGTCGCGTCGCCGCAGCCGACCACGGCCGGCACACCCAGCTCACGCGCGATGATCGCCGCGTGGCAGGTGCGGCCGCCACGGTTCGTGACGATTGCCGACGCACGCTTCATGACCGGCTCCCAGTTCGGATCGGTCATGTCGGCGACGAGCACGTCGCCCGGCTGCACGCGGTCCATCTCCGACGGGTCGTGGATCACGCGCACCGGACCCGCGCCGATCTTCTGACCGATCGCGCGGCCCGTTGCCAGCACGTTCGACTGGCCCTTCAGCTTGAAGCGCTGCTCGGCCTTGCCGCCGCCCTGGCTCTTCACCGTTTCCGGACGAGCCTGCAGGATGAAAATCTTGCCGTCGCGGCCGTCCTTGCCCCACTCGATGTCCATCGGACGCTGGTAGTGCTTCTCGATGATCACCGCGTACTTCGCGAGCTCGATCACGTCTTCGTCGGTGATCGAGAAGCGGTTGCGCTGTTCGTGCGCGACGTCGACGGTCTTCACGCGGCCCGGCTCGCCCGGCTTCGTGAACTCCATCTTGATCAGCTTCGAGCCGATCGAGCGGCGGATGATCGGGTACTTGCCCTGCGCGAGCGTAGTCTTGAAGACGTAGAACTCGTCCGGATTCACCGCGCCCTGCACGACGGTTTCGCCGAGGCCATAGCTCGACGTGATGAAGACGGCGTCCTTGAAGCCCGATTCGGTGTCCAGCGTGAACATCACGCCCGCGGCGCCGACGTCCGAACGCACCATGCGCTGCACGCCCGCCGACAACGCGACTTCAGCATGCGTGAAGCCCTTGTGGACGCGATAGGAGATGGCGCGGTCGTTATACAGCGACGCGAACACGTGCTTCATGCGATCGAGCACGTCGTCGATGCCGACCACGTTCAGGTAGCTTTCCTGCTGACCGGCGAACGATGCGTCCGGCAGGTCTTCCGCGGTCGCGGATGAACGCACGGCAAACGACAGTTCCTCGGGCGAGCTCTGTTGCAGCGTGTCGAACCCCGCGCGAATGTCAGCCTCGAGCTGCGGCTGCAGCGGCGCGTCGACGATCCATTGACGGATCTCCTTGCCCGCTTCGGCGAGTGCCTTCACGTCGTCGACGTCGAGCGTCTCGAGACGTTTGGCGATGCGCTCGGTCAGATCGTTGTGCTGCAGGAAGTCACGGAACGCGAGCGCGCTGGTCGCGAAGCCGGTCGGCACGCGCACGCCGGCTTCGGCGAGCTGGCTGATCATCTCGCCCAGCGACGCGTTCTTGCCGCCGACGATCTCCACGTCGGTCATCCGCAACTGCTCGAACGGAACTACATACGCCTTGTCCTTTGCGACGGTAACTGCGTTAGTCATACAAGCCCCTAAGTGTGAAAGAAATTCACGACTGTGCAAGTGGGCTTGAACACGGGCAGCCCATTGGAAGCCTCGACCCCGTGTCTTGCACAACCTGTTAGATAAGCAATCGCCTGGACGGCGGAGATGCGTTGCATGGCGCGCCGGCCGTGGAGCACGAGGCGGAGCACCGAAGAACGCGGTTGAGCGGACTTACCGCTCGATCTGTTGCGTTCAACGCATATTGACATTAGATAACGTGACGTTGAACGACCGTTCGCGGCAAGTTAGCGGCCAATCGCCTGCAATTGCTTATCCAACAGGTTGCCGCTATTCTACCGTGCCGACTCCTGAAATGTGGCAGTCGGTCGAGAATTGCGCCTCGAATCGCGCGCCGACCAAGCCAGCGGGCTTTTGCGGGACCGCCCGCGCGGGACACGAGCGTGGCGCGCCCGCCGCCGCGCGGTTTGATTCGAGCGCGTTGTCGCGCTCGCGCTTTCCGGCTCATTTGCCTTTCACGTTCACAGCTCCTCTGATGCCGCCCACCGTATTCATCGTCTCAGACGGTACCGGGATTACTGCCGAAACCTTCGCGCATTCGATCCTCTCCCAGTTCGACCAGAAATTCCGCCTGGTCCGCGTGCCATTCGTCGACTCGACCGAGAAGGCCTACGCAACGCTCGAAAAGATCAACGAAGCGGTCGTGCAGGACGGCCGTCGACCGATCGTGTTCACCACGCTCGTCGATAGCTCGTCGAATCAGATCGTGAAGGGTTCGAACGCGCTCGTGCTCGACATGTTCCAGACCTTCGTCGAGCCGCTCGAGCAGGAACTGGAACTGAAGTCGAGCCACGCGATGGGGCGCGGCCACCAGAACGCGGACACCGAGGAGTACAAGAACCGGATCGAGGCGATCAATTTCTCGCTCGCGCACGACGACGGTCAATCGAATCGCAATCTCGCAGACGCCGACGTGATCCTCGTCGGCGTGTCGCGCAGCGGCAAGACGCCGACGAGCCTTTACCTGGCGATGCAGTACGGCGTGAAAGCGGCGAACTATCCGCTGATTCCCGAAGATTTCGAACGCGGCAAGCTGCCGACGCCGCTACGCGAGCATCGACAGAAGATGTTCGGCTTGTCGATCGATCCGCAGCGGCTGTCGGAGATCCGTAACGAGCGGCGGCCGGGCAGCAAGTATGCGGCGCCGGAAAACTGCCGCTATGAGATCAACGAAGCCGAAACGATGATGCGGCGCGAGGGGATCAAGTGGCTGTCGTCGACGCACAAGTCGATCGAGGAAATCGCGACGACGATCCTGCAGGAGATTAAGCTGGATCGGCCGTCGTATTGAGGGATGGCCGAGCAGGCGTTGCGTTGCCGGGCCAGAGCCCTCGCAACGCCACTTCAGTCTACTTTTTGCGCCCGCGCTGCTGCCGGCACTGCTCGAACACGCAGACCGCCGCCGCGGCCGCCACGTTCAGCGACTCCATACCGCCGGGCTGCGGAATCGTCACCCGCAACGACACGGCATCGCGCCACGCCTGCGACACGCCCGCCCCTTCGTTGCCGAACACCCACGCGAGCGGCCTGCTCAGGTCGCTGTCATAGATCGCTTCGGCACCGTGCGAATCGGTGATGACGATCGGTACCGCGAGCCGTTCGATCAGCGCACGCGCTTCGACATCCTCATGAATCTGCAACAGGAAGTGCGCGCCCATCCCCGAGCGCAGCACCTTCGACGACCACGCGTATGCGGTGCCCGGCGCGCAGAACACGTGCTCGATACCCGCAGCCGCTGCGCTGCGCAGAATCGATCCGACGTTGCCCGCGTCCTGCACGCCGTCGAGCACGAGACAGTTTTGCTCGACGCGCTCGGGCAGCGGTGCGTCGAGCTTCTCGACGAGCAGCAGAATCCCGACCCCATGCACGACATTCGACAACTGTCCGAACAATGCATCCGGCAGCGTCACGAGCCGATGCTCGTCGATCCGTGACACGATCGCCTGCGCTTCGTCGTAACGCAACGCGCCGTCGGTGACGACGCATAGCTCCGGCTGACCTGCGACGTCGAGATACGTGCTCGCGAGATGGAAGCCCTCGAGCAGCGCGTGGCCGCTGCGGCGCTGTTGATGCGTCGAGCCGGCCAGTGCCTTCAGGCGCTTGTAGAGCGGATTGTCCCGCGAGGTGATGGCTTTCACAGGCAGCGAAGGCGGTGAGAAGGGAAAAGGAATCAGCGGCAATCAACGGCACGCAAGCGCGCAGCGCGCTCGAGCCGCGCTGATGGGGTCGGTCACGCGAAGCCGGCTTCGCCGAACGCATCGTCGTCGAGCAGCAGCGCGTCGGCCACGATGACGGCGTCCGCCGACGGCAACGGCACGCCAGTGCCGAACCTCAAATGCGCTTCGCGCACCGGCGCGAACGAGCGCCGATGATGCTCGCACGGCCCATGTTCGCGCAGCGCCGCGAGATGCTGCGGCGTGCCATAACCGGCATGCGCGTCGAAGCCGTACATCGGATACGCCTGGTGCAGTTCGACCAGCATGCGGTCGCGCGTGACCTTCGCGAGAATCGACGCCGCCGAGATGCTCTTCACGAGCGCGTCGCCGCCAATCACCGCCTCGCTACGGATGCTGAGCGTCGGGCAACGGTTGCCGTCGATCTTCACGAGCGTCGGCACGACCGACAGGCCCTCGACCGCGCGCTTCATCGCGAGCATGGTGGCGTGCAGGATGTTCAGCGAATCGATTTCCTCGACTGTCGCCGACGCGACGCAGTACGCGAGCGCACGCTCGACGATCTTGTCGTACAGCGCTTCACGCTTGAGTGCGCTCAGCACCTTCGAATCGTCGAGGCCACGGATCATCGGTTTGGCGGGATCGAAAATCACCGCCGCCGCAACGACCGGACCGGCCAGCGGTCCGCGCCCTGCTTCGTCGACGCCGCAGACGATGTCGTCGGCGCTCTCGAAGTTCAGGCCGGCTTGCGCCACTACCCGAACGGTGGCCGCGATCTTCCGGCGAGGCGCGCCCGCGGCGGTCATGGCCGCCCCGCCCGCTGCTCGACAACGCTCGCCACGACTTCGGCCGCGCGCTGCGCGGTGTTCTGCTTCAGCACGTGATGCATCTCCGCGAAGATTTCCTTCAGCGTGCGCCGGTTCGCCTCGTCGCGCAACTGCTTCAGCGTCGCCTCGGCGAGCGCCTGCGGCGTCGCGAAGTGCTGCAGGATCTCCGGCACCACGAAACGCCCGGCCAGGATGTTCGGCAGGCCGACGTACGGCAGATAGCCCTGGCGGCGCATGATCTGGCCGGTCAGCCAGGGCACCTTGTACGAAATCACCATCGGCTTTTTCAGCAGCGCGGCTTCGAGCGTGACGGTGCCGCTCTTCACGAGAATCGCGTCGGCGGCGGTCATCGCGAGTTGCGACTGGCCTTCGGTGATGGTCAGCACGAGGCCCGGATGCGCATCGACGAGCGGCTGCAGCAGCGCACGCAACGCGGGCGTCGCCGCCGGCATCACGAAGCGCACGCTGGGCTCCTGGTGCTGCATCATCTCCATCGCCGCGAAGAACGTCGGGCCGATCAGGTCGATCTCGGAGCGCCGGCTGCCCGGCAGCACCGCGATCACCGGCCCGCTTTCCGCGAGACCGAGTGCGCGGCGCGCACCGAGGGTGTCGGGTTCGAGCGGGATCTGATCGGCCAGCGGATGCCCGACGTACGACGCCGCGACACCCGCCTTTTCAAGCAGCGCGGTTTCGAACGGGAACACGCACAGCATGTGGTCGACGGCCTTGGCGATCTTCTTGATGCGCCCGCCACGCCACGCCCAGATGGACGGGCAGACGAAGTGCACGGTCGGAATGCCGGCGTCGCGCAGTGCGTGCTCGAGCCCGAAATTGAAGTCGGGCGCGTCGACGCCGACGAACACGGACGGCGGTTCGGCGAGCAACTGACGCTTGAGCTCGTTGCGGATACCGAGGATTTCAGGAATGTGCCGCAGTGCTTCGACATAGCCGCGCACCGTCAGCTTTTCCATCGGCCAGTGGGCGTCGAAGCCCGCGGCGATCATGCGCGGACCGCCGATGCCGTAGTACTGCGCGGCGGCCGGCAACCGGCTGGCGAGGCCGTCGAGCAGCGACGCGGCGAGCAGGTCGCCGGACGGCTCGCCGGCCACCATCGCGACGCGCAGCGGACTGGGTTGCAACGTCATCGGTTAGCGGATGATGCCGCGCTGCGACGCTTCGACGAACGCGAGCAGCGTCTGCACCGGGGCGTCGCCGTCACCGCCGGCCGAACCGAGTTCCTTCAGTTGCACCTTCGCTTCTTCGAGCGACAGGCCGTTCTTGTACAGCACGCGATACGCGGTGCGCAGCACCGAGATCGCGTCGGCCGAGAAGCCGCGGCGGCGCAGCCCTTCGACGTTGATGCCGTGCGGCTCGGCCTTGTTGCCCGCGGCGATCACGTACGGCGGCACGTCCTGCACGAGCGCCGACGCGCCGCCGAGCATCGAATGCGCACCGATGCGCACGAACTGATGCACGCCCGACATGCCGCCGATGATCGCGTAGTCGCCGATCGTCACGTGACCGGCCATCTGCGCGTTGCTCGACAGGATCACGTTGTTGCCGACGTGGCAGTCGTGACCGATGTGCACGTAGGCCATGATCCAGTTGTCGTCGCCGAGCGTGGTGACGCCCGCGTCCTGCACCGTGCCGGTGTGGATCGTCGTGAACTCGCGGATCATGTTGCGGTTGCCGATCACGAGCCTGGTCGGCTCGTCCTGGTACTTCATGTCCTGCGGACGTCCGCCGACCGATGCGTAATGGCCGATGCGGTTGTCTTCGCCGAGCGTGGTATAGCCTTCGATCACGCTGTGCGAGCCGACCGTGCTGCGCGCACCGATCGTCACGTGTGCGCCGATCACCGCATAGGGCCCGACTTCGACGGATTCGTCCAGCTGCGCGCCCGCTTCGATGATCGCGGTGGGATGGATCCTGCTCATGCGTCCTCGCTTCTGATTCTGTTGCGTTGTGTGGATGGCCTTGCCGTCAGGGCCGCCGCGCGCGTGCCTTGCCGCGCCGCGACCTGCCCCGACGCGGGCTTTACGCGTCGTTGTCCGTGTGGCGCACCGCGCACATCAGATCGGCTTCCGCCGCGACGACGCCATCCACTTCGGCGCGCGCCTTGAACTTCCAGATGCCGCGCATGTGACGCTCGAACGTGCAGTTCAGGATCAGCTGATCGCCCGGTTCCACCACGCGCTTGAAGCGCGCGTTGTCGATGCCGACGAACAGGTACAGCGTGTTCGACGGATCGCTCGGCTCTTCCGAGAACGTCAGCAGCGCCGCGGTCTGCGCGAGGGCTTCGAGGATCAGCACGCCTGGCATCACCGGCCGCGTCGGGAAATGTCCCTGGAAATACGGCTCATTGATCGACACGTTCTTCAACGCTTTGATGCTCTTGTGCGGTTCGAGTTCGAGCACCCGGTCGACCAGCAGGATCGGATAACGATGCGGCAGCAGCGTGAGAATCTTATGAATGTCGAGATTGATTTTTTCGGTGCTCATGGTGTTTCTGCTCACGCATTGACTGCGCGATGATGACTGCGGATGCTGGGTGCAGGTGGGTTGAAAACGCGCACGACCGGCGCCTCCGATGACCGGCGGTCGTGCCACCCGGTCACGGCCACCGGCTTTGCTTCATGATGCTCGACCACTATTTTACGCGGTGCGGATGGGTCGCCGGGATAAGTGTCAGATCTTGTTGCCTGCGGGTTGACCTGCGGCGCCGTCAGTGGCATTGCCGGCTTTGTCGACGGTGGCGTTCTCCAGCGCTTTGATGCGATCGCGAAGCTTGTCGATATTGCGCAGCAGCGCGGCGCTTTTGTTCCAGTCCGCGTGGTTCACGGCCGGGAACGCGCTCGTGTACATGCCGGGCTTCAGCAGCGACTTCGACACGCCCGACTTTGCGGTGACGATCACGTAATCGGCGAGCGTCACGTGTCCGGCAATGCCGACCGCGCCGCCGATCATGCAATGACGGCCGATGGTCGTGCTGCCCGCGATGCCCGCGCAGCCCGCGATCACCGTGTAGGCGCCGACCTTGCAGTTGTGGCCGATCTGCACGAGGTTGTCGATCTTCACGCACTCCTCGATGATCGTGTCGGCCATCGCGCCGCGGTCGATCGTGGTGTTCGCGCCGATTTCGACGTCGTTCGCGATCGACACGCCGCCGACCTGCGGAATCTTGACCCAACTGCCGGTGCGTGCGTCGCCCTCGCCGACGAAGTCGGGCGCGAAGCCGAAGCCGTCCGAGCCGATCACCGCGCCCGCGTGGACGATCACGCGCTCGCCGAGCTTGCAGCCGTGGTACACGGTCACGTTCGGATACAGATGTGAGTTCGTCCCGACGCGGGTGCCGCGGCCGATTACGACGTTGGCGTCGAGCCGCGCGTGCTCGCCGATCACTGCGCCCGCTTCCACGGTGACACGCGGACCGATCACCGCGCTCGCGGCGACCTGGGCGGAAGGATCGATGGTTGCGCTCGGATGCACGCCGGGGACCGCCCTCGGCGCGGCCAGGTCGATGAAGGTTTGCGCGATGCGCGCAAAGTAAGCGTAGGGATTCGGCGTGACGATGAAGTTTCGAGCTTCGCGCGAGGCGAGCTTCGCAAGGTCGCCGGCATTGATCAGCACTGCGCCGGCGCGGGTCGTTTCGACCTGCGACAGATACTTCGGATTGGCGAGGAACGCCAACTGGTCCGGGCCGGCCTGGTCGAGCGGCGCAAGACTGCTCACGCGCTGCGCCCCGTTACCGACTACTTCACCGCCGAACCGCTGGACGATGTCCTCGAGCGTAAATGCCATGCCTATCCTGTCTCCAATGTCGACCAGAGTTGGCGCTTTAGCGCTTACTCTGGTCCCATTCAAATCATTGCGAGGGCGCGCGCCGAGGCGTGCGGGGCGACCGTGCGCCGCCCTCAGTCGCCCTCATTGCCCTTAGTTGCCCGATGCCGCAAGTGCCTTCAGCACCTGGTCGGTGATATCGATGCGCGGGCTCACGTACACCGCTTCCTGGACGATCAGATCGTAGTGCTGCGTTTCGGCGATCTGCTTGATGACCTTGTTCGCGCGATCGAGCACCGCCGCGAGTTCCTCGTTGCGGCGCTGGTTCAGGTCTTCGCGGAACTCACGCTGCTTGCGTTGGAAGTCCGAGTCGAGCTGCGACAGGTCGCGCTGCTTTTGCGCGCGATCGGTCGCCGACATTGTCGCGCCATTCTTGTCGAGTGCATCGGACATCGACTTGAGCTTTTGCGCCATGTCGGCGAGATCCTTGTCCCGCTTCGCGAATTCGGCCTCGAGCTTCAGCTGCGCGGCTTTCGCCGCCGCCGATTCGCGCAGGATGCGGTCGGAATTCACCGCGGCGATCCTCGCCTCCTGCGCGTGCGCCATGCCGACCCCGAGGGTCATTGCCAGCGCCAATGCGCACGCTACACGTTTCGAAAACATACCGGTTAGCAAAGTCATCCTCTCGATACTGTAGTTTGGCCGGGTCCGCCGCCGCAGCCGGCCGCCGGCAACGCCGGCCGCCGGGAACACCCGCCGCCCGATCAGAACGCCGTCCCGATCTGGAACTGGAACTTCTGGTACTGGTCGCCAGTGTGCTTCGTGAGCGGGAAGCCGAGGCTCAACTTGAGCGGGCCGATCGGCGAGATCCACGCGAGACCCACACCGTAGCCGTAACGCAGGCCATTTGCGCCGATGCTGTTACCTTCCGTTCCCCACACGTTACCGGCGTCGAGGAACGTGAACACACGCAGCGTGCGATCGTAGCCCGTGCCCGGCAGCGGGAACGTGAGCTCGATATTGCCGACGAGGAGCTTCGAGCCGCCGATCGGGTCGTTGGTCTTCGCGTCTCGCGGACCGAGCGAGCTCGGCTCGTAGCCGCGCACCGAACCGATACCGCCGGCGAAGTAGTTCTTGAAGATCGGATAGGGCTTGCCGCCGAGGCCGTTACCGTAGCCGCCCTGGAAGTTGAAGCCCAGCACGAAGCCACGCGCGAACGAGTAATAGTACTGCGCGTTGATGTCGGCCTTGTAGTACTGCGTGCCCCCGATCGGCGTGCCGTACTCGGCGTTCGCCTGCGTGAAGTAGCCGCGGCTCGGCACCAGCGCGCTGTCACGCGCATCGCGCGACCAACCGACCGTCAGCGGTACGTTGTTCGACACGCGGCCGAACTGGTTCACGTAGTCGATATAGCTTTGCGGCGTATTCGAGTCGATGTCGAGCTGGTTCTGCTCGAAGCCGACGCCGAAAAACACCGTGTCGACTTCGGAGAACGGAATGCCGAACTTCAGGTCACCGCCAATCGTGACGATCTTGAAGCTCGAATCGGTCGAATAGTACAGCGGCTGGTACGTGCGGTAGTAGACGTCGGTGATCCGCTTGATGCCGTCCACCGTGAAGTACGGGTCGACCTGCGTGACCGTCAGCGTACGGTACGTCTTCGCGGTATTGATGTTCACCGAGAGGCTCGTGCCGGAGCCGAACACGTTGTCCTGCGAGATACCCGCCGACAGCACCACCTTGTCCGTCGATGAGAAGCCCGCGCCAAGCGTGATCGCGCCGGTCGGTTTTTCGGCGACCTTCACGTCGATGTCGACCTGGTCGGGCGTGCCTTCGACCGGCACCGTGGTCACGTCGACGTCGGTGAAGTAGCCGAGACGGTTGATACGGTCCTTCGACAGCGCGAGGCGGTTCGAATCGAACCACGAGCTTTCGAGCTGGCGCATTTCGCGGCGCACCACTTCGTCGCGCGTGCGCGTGTTGCCGACCACGTTGATGCGGCGCACGTACACGCGACGGCTCGGGTCGACCTGAAGCGTCAGGTCGACGGTGTGGTTGTTCTGGTCGATCTGCGGCTGTGCATTGACGGTCGCGAACGCGTAGCCGTACTCGCCGAGCTTGTCGACGATCGCCTTCGTGGTCGCCTGCAGCTTTTCGGCCGAGAAGCGGTCGCCCGGCTTGATCTTGATCAGCTTCTTCAGTTCCGCTTCGCGGTCGAGCAGATTGCCGGCGAGGCGGATGTTCGAAATCGTGTACGGCTGACCTTCATGCAGCGTGACCGTCAGGTACATGTCCTTCTTGTCCGGCGAAATCGACACCTGGGTCGATTCGATGCTGAACTCGAGATAGCCGCGGTTCAGGTAGTACGAGCGGACATTCTCGAGGTCGCCGGTGAGCTTGTCTTTCGAGTACAGGTCGTTCTTCGTGTACCACGAGAACCAGTTCGGCGTGGACAGCTGCATTTCGTCACGCAACGTGCCGGTGCTGAATGTCTTGTTGCCGATGAAGTTGATCTGACGGATCTTCGCGCTCGGACCTTCGGCCACCGAGAACAGGATGCCGACGCGGTTGCGGTCGATCGGCGTGATCGTCGTGGTGACTTCAGCCGCGTAAAAACCGCGCGTCAGATACTGGCGCTTCAGCTCCTGCTCGGCCTTGTCGACGAGGGCCTTGTCGTAGTAGCGGCCTTGCGACAGCCCGACCGCGCGCAGCGCCTTGATCAGATTGTCCTTGTCGAACTCGTGGATACCGGCGAAGTCGATCGTGCCGATGGCCGGGCGCTCTTGCACCTGCACGATCACCACGTTGCCTTCGGTCGCGATCTTGACGTCGTTGAAGAAGCCCGTCGCGTACAGCGCGCGAATCGCTTCGGACGCCTTGTCGTCGGTAAAGGTATCGCCTTGCTTGATGGGCAGGTACGCGAACACCGTGCCCGGTTCGACGCGTTGCAATCCCTCAATGCGAATGTCTTGCACCACGAAGGGCGTCGTTGCGTGAGCAACCAGCCCATGCGCGGCGAACGCCGCGGCTACAACCGTCTTTGGACCAAAGCGATGAGGTTTGAACAACGTGCTTCCCCAGTATGTATAGCTGCATCAGGCCTGGCGGCCGCCCTCGTGAACGCCGCCGGACACTTTAAAAATGGATTAAACGAGCCAGATCGTTGAACAGCGCAATCGCCGACAACGCGACGATGCAGGCAAGCCCCGCCCTCTGAAAAACGAGTTGCCAGCGATCGGAGACAACTTTACCGGTCACAGCTTCAACCAAATAATATAACAGATGACCCCCATCCAATACCGGAATTGGTAGCAGGTTCAGCACGCCGAGGCTAATGCTGACAAGGGCCAGGAACGACAGAAACGCGGCAGGACCCAGACGTGCGCTCTTTCCCGCGTAGTCGGCGATCGTCACCGGACCGGACAGATTCTTCAGCGACGCCTCGCCGACGATCATCCGGCCGAACATCCTGACCGAGTACACCGCGAGATCCCAGGTACGGCGCGCGCCGAGGTGGAGGCTCTCGAGCGGCCCGTAGCGCACGTCGATCGACGGCACCTGGGTCGCCAGCTCCGCGCCGATGCGGCCGATCTGCTGCCCGCTCGCCGCATCGCGCTGCAGCTGCGGCACGATGGTGATTTCTTCGAGCGCGCCCGCCGCATGACCGCCACGGCCCCCGCGCTCCACCCGCAGCGTGACCGGCACGCCGGCGTGCGATTTTACAAAAGCGATGAAGGCCGAGGCATTATCGGTCGGCGTGCCGTTGATCGCGCGCAGCCGGTCGCCGGCGACGAGCCCCGCCTTTTGCGCGGCGCTGCCCGCCTGCACGCCCGCCACCGTCAGCTTGCCGCCGCCGGGCTCGAAGCCGAGGCGCGACATCAGATCGTCATCGACGTCTTTCTCGCCGAGGCCGCGCAGGTCCATCGGAAAATCGGACGTGCCGTGCGCGTCTTTTGCACTGAGCACGATGCGCTGCTGATCGAACGCGGCGCCGAGCAGCTTCCAGCGCAGATCCGACCACGACCGCACCGGCTCGGTCTCATCGCTATGGCCGGTGCGCACACCGACGATGGTCTCGCCGCCCTCGAAGCCCGCCAGCGCGGCCGGCGTGTTCGGCGCGGGTGTCGCGATCACGGCGGCCGGTTCGGTCACGCCAGTTGCGAACACGAGCGCGAACAGCACGATCGCGAGCAGGAAATTCGCGACCGGACCGGCCGCGACGATCGCGAAGCGCCGCCACACCGACTGGCGGTTGAACGCATGCGGCAGATCCGCTTCGGGAATCGAACCGGGGCCGGTCTCGCGCTCGTCGAGCATCTTCACGTAGCCGCCGAGCGGCAGCGCGGCAATCGTCCACTCGGTGCCCGTCTTCGGACTGACCCACTGAACGAGCGGCTTGCCGAAGCCGATCGAGAAGCGCAGCACCTTCACGCCGCACAGACGCGCGACGCTGTAGTGCCCGTACTCGTGGACTACCACGAGTACGCCAATCGCAACCGCGAAAGCGAGCAGTTCGATCAGCAGATTCATAAACGCCTCACTGGACGGCGCGTTCCGTGCGACGGGCGCCGTCAGGCAGACGCGCGATGAATTCGGTAGCAGCTCGGCGCGCGGCGGCGTCCGCTTCGATGACGTCGTCGAGCGCGTGCGCGCTGCGGTTCGGCAACGCGTTCAGCACCGAGTCGACCGCCTCGGCAATCGCCATGAAGCCGATGCGGCGCGCGAGAAATGCCTCCACCGCGATCTCGTTCGCGGCGTTCAACGCCGCGCTCGCGACGCCGCCTTCCGCAAGCGCCTTCATGGCGAGCGCGAGGCACGGGAAGCGCGCGTAGTCGGGTTTTTCGAACGACAGCGACGCGATCTCCGCGAGATCGAGCTGCGCGACCCCGGAATCGACGCGATCCGGAAACGCGAGCGCGTGCGCGATCGGCGTGCGCATGTCGGGGTTGCCGAGCTGCGCGAGCACCGAACCGTCCGCGTACGACACCAGCGAATGAATCACGCTCTGCGGATGGATCAGCACGTCGATGCGCTCGCCGGGCAGGTTGAACAGCCAGTGCGCCTCGATCACTTCGAGGCCCTTGTTCATCATCGTGGCCGAGTCGACCGAGATCTTGCGGCCCATCACCCAGTTCGGATGCTTGCAGGCTTCGTCAGGCGTCACGTCGACGAGCGTGGCCGGTTCGCGGGTGCGGAACGGGCCGCCCGATGCGGTCAGGATGATCTTTGAAACGCCGCCATGCAGCGACGCTTCACGCGGCAGGCATTGGAAAATCGCGTTGTGTTCGCTGTCGACCGGCAGCAGCACCGCGCCGTGGTCGCGCACCGCGTCCATGAAGATCGCGCCGGACATCACCAGCGCTTCCTTGTTCGCGAGCAGGATGCGCTTGCCGGCGCGCGCCGCGGCAAGGCTCGGCGCGAGACCGGCCGCGCCGACGATCGCCGCGACCACCGTGTCGCAGCCCTCGCTCTTCGCGACGTCGACGAGCGCCTGCGGCCCGTACGTGACCTCGGTCTTGCTGCCCGCTTCGCGCAGCTTCGCGGCGACCTTCGCGGCCGTGTCGGCGTCGCCGACCACCGCCACTTCGGGCGCGAAGCGCAGGCATTGCCCGACGAGCTTGTCGCCGTTGCGATGCGCGCTCAGCGCGTAAATCGAAAACCGCTCGGGATGACGCGCGACCACGTCGAGCGTACTGTCTCCAATCGAGCCCGTGGAACCGAGCAATGTCAGACGTTTTTGCATATCTCTTTCTCTAGCCGAGCAGCAGCATGGCGAGCGGCAGCACCGGCAACAACGCGTCGATGCGATCGAGCACGCCGCCGTGCCCCGGCAACAGGCCGCTCGAGTCTTTGACGCCGGCCTGACGTTTCATCATCGATTCGAACAGATCACCGACCACGCTAAAAACCACCAGCAGGGTCAGCGCGAGCACCGTGCGCAGCGCACCCAGTTGCGCCAGCAGCGCAGAATACAGGGTCGGCTCGAACGCGTGCAAAAAGATCGCCGCGGCGGCGACGATCATGACCAGCAGCCAGCCGCCGATCGCCCCCTCCCAGGTTTTACCCGGACTGATCGCTGGCGCCAGCTTGTGCTTGCCAAATGCCTTCCCGGAGAAGTATGCGCCGATATCGGCGAGCCATACCAATAGCAGCAGCGACAGCACGAACGGCACACCCTGCATGCGCGCGGCGACGAGAGCATGCCAGCACGCGATGAAACCGACGATTCCGGCAAGAAACAGAAACGCGCGCCACGCGCCCTGCGCGAGCACGGGCTTACGCAGCAGCGCGAATGGACCGGCGATCACCCAGAAAATCGCCGCCGCCTGGAAGAACGGCCGGGCAGGCTCGGTGCCGATGCCCACCCGCGTACTGGTGACGAGTCCGAGCGCCGCGACGAGCGCGTACAGCACCGGACCCGCGCCACCGAGCTTCAGCAGGCGCGCCCACTCCCACGCGGCGAACACGACGACGAAAGCGATCAGCGCGCCGAATGCGCCGACAGGCGCGAACAGCGTGACAGGCAGGAACACTGCCAGCAACACGATCGCCGTGATGACACGGGTCTTTAGCATGGAAGCGAATCGACGTTCTGCGATTGCGGCTCGAGCTGAGCACTGGTGCGGCCGAAGCGGCGTTCCCGCTCCGTGTACGAAGCGATGGCGTGACCGAGCGCGTCGGCGTCGAAATCCGGCCAGAACGTGTCGGTGAAATAGAACTCGGTGTAGGCAAGCTGCCACAGCAGGAAGTTGCTGACGCGGCGCTCGCCGCCGGTGCGGATGAACAGGTCCGGCTCGGGTGCGTAGGCCATCGACAGGTGCTCGGCGAACGCGTCCTCGTTGACCTCGACCGGCTTGCCCGCCGCCGCTTGCTCGACGAGCTTGCGGGCGGCCTGCATGATGTCCCAGCGCCCGCCGTAGTTCGCGGCGATGGTCAGCGTGAGACGGGTGTTGCGCGCGGTCTTGGTTTCCGCGCGCTTGATCAGATCGCGGATCTTGTCGTCGAAACGCTCGAGATCGCCGACCACGCGCAAACGGATACCGTTCGCGTGCAGCTTGCCGATCTCGCGCTCGAGCGCGGTGACGAACAGGCGCATCAGGAACGATACCTCCTCGTTCGGACGGCGCCAGTTCTCCGAGCTGAACGCGAACAGCGTCAGATATTCGACGCCCCGCCGCGCGCACGCCTCGACGGCCGCCCGCACCGCGTCGACGCCGCGCGTATGGCCCGCCACGCGGGGCAGACGCCGCTGCGTGGCCCAACGGCCGTTGCCATCCATGATGATCGCGATATGTCGCGGCACCGCGGCGACTTCAGGCACGCGCACGGTTGAGCTGGTATAGGTCATGGCCGTCGGGACAGTAATGCCAGTAAAGAAGTGGAAATCAGAAGGTGCTGAGCCGAACGGCGTCAGACCGTCATGATCTCGGCTTCTTTCGTTGTGACGAGCTTGTCGATTTCGGCGACGAACTTGTCCGTCAGCTTCTGGACGTCGTCACCGGCACGACGCTCGTCGTCTTCCGAGATTTCCTTGTCCTTGACGAGCTTCTTCAGTTGCTCGTTGGCGTCGCGGCGCAGGTTGCGCACGGCCACCTTGGCCGTTTCGGCTTCGCTGCGAACGACCTTGGTCAGCTCGCGGCGACGCTCTTCGGTCAACGCTGGCATCGGTACGCGGATCACATCGCCATGGGTAGCTGGGTTCAGACCGAGATCCGACTCGCGAATCGCCTTTTCGACGACCTGGAACCATCTTCTTTTCCCACGGCTGCACCCCGATCGTGCGCGCGTCGATCAGCGTCAGGTTCGCGACCTGCGAAATCGGCACCGGCGAGCCATAGTAGTCGCACTGGATATGATCGAGCAGGCCCGTGTGCGCACGGCCCGTGCGGATCTTCGACAGGTCGTTCCTGAACGCGTCGATGGAGCGCTGCATCTTCTGTTCAGCGCCCTTCCTGATATCAGCCACAGACATTTTTAAACCTCCGAACCTTCAAAACGGTGCGAGCCGCCCGGCACGCGGGATGCGGCGGCCCGGGCTCGCGTCAAAGCCCACGTAATGTAAACGAAGTTTACACGTGGACGAGGGTGCCCTCGTCCTCCCCTAGCACGATGCGCTTGAGCGCACCGGGTTTGACGATCGAAAACACGCGGATCGGCAGCTTCTGGTCGCGGCACAGAGCGAAAGCCGTCGCGTCCATCACCTGCAGATTGCGGCCGATTGCCTCATCGAAGCTGATCGTGCTGTAGCGGGTCGCGCTCGAATCCTTCTTCGGATCGGCCGAATAGACGCCGTCCACCTTGGTCGCCTTCAGCACCACTTCCGCGCCGATTTCCGCGCCGCGCAATGCAGCGGCCGTGTCGGTCGTGAAGAACGGATTGCCGGTGCCGGCCGCGAAGATCACGACCTTGCCTTCCTCGAGCTGGCGGATCGCGCGGGGCCGGATGTACGGCTCGACGACCTGGTCCATGCGCAGCGCCGATTGCACGCGCGCCTCGATGCCGGCGTGACGCATCGCGTCCTGCAGCGCCAGCGCGTTCATCATCGTGGCGAGCATACCCATGTAGTCGGCCGTTGCGCGGTCCATACCCGCCGCACCGCCCGCGACGCCGCGAAAAATATTGCCGCCGCCGATCACCACGGCCAGTTGCGTTCCGAGACGGACCACTTCGGCCACGTCCGCCACCATTCGTTCGATGGTTCCGCGATTGATGCCGAAGGCATCGTCGCCCATCAGAGCTTCACCGGAGAGTTTGAGCAGGACGCGTTTATAGGCAGTGGGCATAGGGGTATCCAGATCGCGCAGAACAGGGCAACAACAAGGGACTAATGTAGGGGTGAAATGCTGATTCGGGCAAGCACCGCCAAATTGGCGAACCCTCAGGTTCGCCAGCGGCGGCCGCGCGGCGAGGGTCAACTCGTGCGCGGCCTTGCGGCGCTGCCGACCGCGGCGAGGTCTTGCCTCGCCGCGGGTCCAAACGGTACGGCGGTGAAGCTTGGATAACGCTTATTGTTGCTTTGCAGCAGCGACCTGGGCGGCCACTTCCGCTGCGAAGTCGTCCTGCTTCTTCTCGATGCCTTCGCCGACCACGAACAGCGCGAACTTCTGCACGCTCGAGTTGCCCGCCTTCAGCATCTGCTCGATCGTCTGCTTGTCGTTCTTCACGAACGTCTGGTTCAGCAGCGACACTTCCTTCAGGTACTTCTGCACGGTGCCGTCGACCATCTTCGCGACGATTTCAGCCGGCTTGCCCGATTCGGCGGCCTTCTGTTCAGCGATGCTGCGTTCCTTGGCGATCAGGTCCGCCGGCACGTCGTCCGACGACAGTGAGACCGGCTTCATCGCGGCGATGTGCATCGCCACGTCCTTGCCGACCTGTTCGTCCGCGCCGGTGTACTCGACCAGCACGCCGATGCGCGTGCCGTGCAGGTACGCCGCCAGCTTGTTCGCGGTGTCGAAGCGCACGAAACGGCGGATCGACAGGTTTTCGCCGATCTTGCCGACCAGCGCGAGGCGCACTGCGTCGACGGTTTGGCCGTCGAGCGGCAGGGCTGACAGCGCCGCGACGTCAGCCGGGTTTTGCGTCGCGACGAGTTCGGCGATCTTCTTCGAGAACGCGAGGAAGTCGTCGTTCTTCGAGACGAAGTCGGTTTCGCAGTTCAGCTCGACGAGCGAACCTGCGTTGCCGTTGATGAACGATGCGACGACGCCCTCGGCCGTCACGCGCGATGCCGCCTTGCTCGCCTTGTTGCCGAGCTTCACGCGCAGCAGTTCTTCAGCGCGCGCCAGATCGCCGTCGGCTTCCGTCAGCGCCTTCTTGCATTCCATCATCGGCGCGTCGGTCTTCGCGCGCAGTTCTGCAACCATGCTTGCGGTAATTGCCGCCATCATTTGCTCCTTGAGTTCTGTCTGTCACACGCCGCCCGCATTTCGATGCCGGCGGCAGGAATTCGTTTCAGCGTTTTCGCGCATTTTTTGCGAGCGACGCACCTCGCGTCGCCTCGAGCACTCTGCCAGATGCCCGTTACAACAACTGTCATAGACGTCGCGACTTAAAAAAAGGGGGCCTGTAGAAAGCCCCCTTTTATGCCGGACACTGGGCAGCCTTACGCTTCCGGGTTGACCTCGACGAACTCGTCGCCGTCGCCGCCACGCGCAGCCTGGACCACTTCGTTGACCGCGTTGGCACGGCCTTCGAGGATCGCATCGGCCACGCCAGCCGCGTACAGGGCGACGGCCTTGCTGGCGTCGTCGTTACCCGGGATCACGTAGTCCACACCTTCCGGCGAGTGGTTCGTATCGACCACGGCGATGACCGGAATGCCGAGCTTGTTTGCTTCGGTCACGGCAATCTTGTGGTAGCCGACGTCAACCACGAAGATCGCGTCCGGAATGCCGCCCATGTCCTTCACGCCGCCGATCGACTTCTGCAGCTTGGCCATTTCACGTTCGAACAGAAGCGCTTCCTTCTTGCTCATGCGCTCGGTTTCACCGGCTTCCAGCGCCGCTTCCATGTCCTTCAGGCGCTTGATCGAAACCTTCAGCGTCTTGAAGTTGGTCAGCATGCCGCCGAGCCAGCGCGCGTTCACGAACGGCATGCCAGCGCGCTGCGCTTCCTGGGCGATCGTGTCACGCGATTGACGCTTCGTACCGACGAACAGGATCGTGCCGCGGTTCGATGCCAGCTGACGCGCGTACTTCAGCGCGTCGTTGTACATCGGCAGCGTCTTTTCGAGGTTGATGATGTGAATCTTGTTGCGATGACCGAAAATGAACGGGGCCATCTTCGGGTTCCAGAAGCGGGTCTGGTGACCGAAGTGGACACCTGCTTCCAGCATTTGACGCATCGTAACTGCCATGAAATTCTCCACGAGGGTTGGGTCTTAAACCGGCTGCCGTATCGGCCGCGCCCGCCTCTACCTTGGCTGGAACGCGACGACACCCTGGGTGCGCCGGCTTGCGAATTGGTTGCCTGACACGACTTTCTCTCCACTCACGACACCCAACAACCGGGGTGCCGCGAGAAGCCGCTCCGCCCAGCTGCCATGCGCGAATTTGCGGACTCGCGAATAAAAGCGGACTGGGACCGACTTAGCCAAAGAGTATAGCATGCGTCGACCGACTGACTCAACCGGCCCGACCACCGGCCGATGGTCCTACGCACGGGACCGCGCCGCCGGGCCCGAAGCCCGGCCTGGCGTCCTTTGGGCCGCCAATTTGCCGATTCTGGTCGCTTTTAGCCCATTGCCGCCCGATCCAGCGCAACGACCCGGCCCCCACTGCTGTAAAATGGCTCGATTCCGCCACGCGCGGGGGGCGTTAAGGATCGACCGGCATTCCGTGCCCGGCAGACGCCCCTCCGCCCGGCCACCGCAACACCCAGCAAGCCTTATCCAGCAAGGCTTCCGAGGAAACCATGGCTATCACCATCAAAAACGAAGACGATATCGCGAAGATGCGCGTCGCCTGCCGGCTCGCGAGCGAAGTGCTCGACTACATCACGCCGTTCGTCAAGGCCGGCGTCACCACTGGCGAGCTCGACCGTCTGTGTCACGAATACATGCTGAAGGACCAGGGCACGGTCCCCGCGCCGCTGAATTACCAGCCGCCCGGCTACCCGCCCTACCCGAAAGCCACCTGCATTTCCGTCAACGACGTGATCTGCCACGGCATACCGGGCGACAAGGCGCTCAAAACCGGCGACGCGCTGAACATCGACATCACCGTGATCAAGGACGGCTATTTCGGCGACACGAGCCGCATGTTCATCGTCGGCGAAGGGTCGATCATGGCAAAGCGCCTCGTGCAAGCTACTTTCGAATGCATGTGGCTCGGCATCGACCAGGTGCGACCCGGCGCGCATCTCGGCGACATCGGCTATGCGATCCAGAAGCACGCCGAAGGCCTCGGCTACAGCGTGGTGCGCGAATATTGCGGACACGGCATCGGCACCGTATTCCACGAAGATCCGCAGATCCTGCACTACGGTCGCCCCGGCACCGGGTTCGAACTGCAGGCCGGCATGATCTTCACGATCGAGCCGATGATCAACGCGGGCCGCCGTGACATCCGCACGATGCCCGACCAGTGGACCGTCAAGACCAAGGATCGCAGCCTGTCCGCGCAGTGGGAACACACGGTGCTCGTCACCGAGACCGGCCACGACGTGCTGACCGTGTCGGCCGGCACGCCGGCGCGTCCGCCCGTGGTCGCGGCCACGGCCTGACCGATTCCGACCACACCGCCTTCCTGCCAATGAGTAGCGTTCCAGCCGTCGCCCCCTCCCATGCCTCGTCGCTCAAGGCGGATTACAAAGTGGCCAAAGCCCAGTTGCTGGAACGCTTCCGAACGGCCACCAACGTCGACGCGTTGATGGCCGCCCTCGCGCGCGCCACGGACCATTCGCTGCGCGCCGCCTGGGACACCTGCGAGCTGCCCGACGACCTCGCGCTGGTCGCGGTTGGCGGCTATGGGCGCGGCGAACTCGCGCCGCACTCCGACATCGACATCCTGGTGCTGTTGCCCGACGCGCGGCTCGAGCATCTGGACGCGCGCATCGAGCGCTTCATCAGTCTCGCGTGGGATCTCGGGCTGGAACTCGGCAGCAGCGTGCGCAGCGTGTCGCAATGCATCGAGGAAGCGGCCAACGACGTCACGGTGCGTACCTCGCTGCTGGAAGCGCGCCGCATCACCGGCAGCACCGCACTGTTCGACGATTTTGCCCGGCGCTACCGTGCGGCGCTCGACCCGAAGGCGTTCTTCCAGGCGAAGGTGCTCGAAATGCGCCAGCGTCACGCGAAGTTTCAGGACACGCCCTACGCGCTCGAGCCGAACATCAAGGAAAGCCCGGGCGGGCTGCGCGACCTGCAGCTGATCCTGTGGATCACACAGGCGGCCGGCTTCGGCAGCAGCTGGCGCGAACTCGAAGCACGCGGACTCATCACCGAGCGCGAGGCGCGCGAGCTGCGCCACAACGAAGGCTTCCTGAAGTCGCTGCGTGCGCGGCTGCACGTGATCGCCGGGCGCCGCCAGGACATCCTGGTGTTCGACCTGCAGACGCCGGTCGCGGAAAGCTTCGGCCTCAAGCCGACCGCGACCAAGCGCGCGAGCGAGCAGCTGATGCGCCGCTACTACTGGGCCGCGAAAGCGGTCACGCAACTCGCGACGATCCTGATCCAGAACATCGAGGCGCAGCTGTTTCCGAGCACGAGCGGCATCACGCGCGTGCTGTCGGATCGCTTCGTCGAAAAGCAGGGCATGCTCGAAATCGCCTCCGACGACGTGTTCCAGCGCGAGCCGAATGCGATCCTCGAGGCGTTCCTGCTATACCAGCGCACCCCCGGCGTGAAGGGACTGTCGGCGCGCACGCTGCGCGCGATCTACAACGCCCGCGACGTGATGGACCAGCACTGGCGGCGCGATCCGGAAAATCGCCGGCTCTTCATGGAAATCCTGAAGCAGCCGGCCGGTATCACGCATGCGTTCCGGTTGATGAACCAGACGAGCGTGCTCGGGCGTTATCTGCTGAATTTCCGGCGCATCGTCGGGCAGATGCAGCACGACCTGTACCACGTGTTCACGGTCGATCAGCACATCCTGATGGTGCTGCGCAATCTGCGCCGCTTCGCGGTCGCCGAGCATGCGCACGAATACCCGTTCTGCAGCCAGTTGATCGTCAACTTCGACCGGCCGTGGGTGCTGTACGTGGCCGCGCTGTTTCATGACATCGCGAAGGGTCGCGGCGGCGATCATTCCACGCTGGGCATGGCCGACGCACGGCGCTTCTGCCGCCAGCACGGCATCGAAGGCGAGGATGGCGAGCTGGTCGTGTGGCTCGTGCAGCAGCATCTGACGATGAGCCAGGTCGCGCAGAAGCAGGACACGAGCGACCCTGAAGTGATCAAGCGCTTCGCCGAGCTGGTCGGCACCGAGCGCCGCCTGACCGCGCTCTATCTGCTGACCGTCGCCGACATCCGCGGCACCAGCCCGAAGGTCTGGAACACGTGGAAAGGCAAGCTGCTCGAAGACCTCTACCGCACCACGCTCGCCGTGCTTGGCGGTGCCCAGCCGGACGAGCATTCCGAGCTGAAGTCGCGCAAGGAAGAGGCGCTCGCGCTGCTGCGTCTCGAAACCGTGCCGGAAGGCGCGCAACGGGCGCTGTGGGACAAGCTGGACGTCGGCTATTTCCTGCGTCACGACGCGGCGGACATCGCGTGGCAGACGCGCGTGCTGTACCGCCACGTAGAAACGCCGACGCCGCTCGTACGCGCGCGGCCGTCGCCGATCGGCGAGGCGCTGCAGGTGCTCGTCTACGTGAAGGACCAGCCCGATCTGTTCGCGGGCATCTGCGCGTATTTCGACCGCAACGGCCTGTCGGTGCTCGATGCGCGCGTCAGTACGACGCGTCACGGCTACGCGCTCGACAACTTCCTCGTCGCGCACACCGAAGAGGACGTGCACTATCGCGACATCGCCAATCTGGTCGAGCAGGAGCTGACCGCGCGCCTCGGGGGCCACGGCACCTTGCTGCCGGGACCGTCGAAAGGCCGGCTGTCACGGCTATCGCGCACCTTCCCCATTACGCCGCGCGTCGACCTGCGGGCCGATGAGCGCGGCCAATACTACATCCTGTCCGTGTCGGCGAACGACCGGCCGGGCCTTCTTTATTCGATCGCGCGCGTGCTGGCTGAGCACCGGGTCGGCGTCGCCTCGGCGCGGATCAATACGCTCGGCGAACGCGTCGAGGACGTGTTTCTGCTCGAAGGACACAGCCTGTCGGACAACCGCCTGCAAATTCAGGTCGAGACCGAACTACTGCGCGCGATCGCAATGTGAGATTTCATGCGAATCAAATTAACAGCGAAGCATCCGCGGCCGGCGGCGTCCGAACGCGCCCCTGTCCGCCCCGGCAGCGCGTCGGCGCGTAAGCCGACCCGTCCAGCGCGGCCGAAGCCATTCGAGGCCGAGGCCGGCGCGAAGCGCGAAGGCGCGGCATCGACGGGTGGTGGCGCGAAGCGGCCGGTCGGTGCGAAGCTGGCGGGCGCCGGTGCACGCGCGCCGCGTGCCGAAGGGTCGGGCGTGCGCGAACGGGGCACGGCTGCCGCGGGCGCACCGCGCCGCTTCGAAGGTGCGGCTCAGCGAGGCGAGCGCGGAGAACGCGCGCCGCGTCGTTTTGAGGGCGGCGCCGAGCGTGGCGAAGGGGCGCCTCGGCGCGAATTCGGCGAACGGACTGAACGCGCGCCGCGTCGTTTCGAAGGCAACGCTGAGCGTGGTGAACGCGCTCCTCGACGCGAATTCGGCGAACGGACTGAACGCGCGCCGCGTCGTTTCGAAGGCAGCGCTGAGCGTGGTGAACGCGCTCCTCGACGCGAATTCGGCGAACGGACTGAACGCGCGCCGCGTCGTTTCGAAGGCAGCGCTGAGCGTGGTGAACGCGCTCCTCGACGCGAATTCGGCGAACGGACTGAACGCGCGCCGCGTCGTTTCGAAGGCAGCGCTGAGCGTGGCGAACGCGCTCCTCGGCGCGAATTCGGCGAACGGACTGAACGCGCGCCGCGTCGTTTCGAAGGCAGCGCTGAGCGTGGCGAACGCGCTCCTCGGCGCGAATTCGGCGAGCGTGCAGAACGCGCACCCCGTCGTTTCGAGGGCAATGCGGAGCGCGGCGAGCGCGCACCGCGCAGTTTTGGTGAGCGCGCACCGGGCCGCGACGCCGGCGAACGCCGTCCGTTCAGCGGTCCGCGTCCAGGCACAGGCAGGCCGTCGGAAGGCGGCGCGCGTGGCGATCGTCCGGTGCGCCGGGAGCGCGAGGCCGCCGACCGTCCGCGCTTCGGTAGCGATCGCGGTGAGCCGCAGGAGCGTCGCAGTGGCGATCGAGGCGCGCGCAGCGACAGCACCTCGCGCCGCTTCGAAAGCGAGCGTGGCGAGCGCAGCTTCGCGAAGCCGGCGAAAGGCGGCTACGGCGAACGCACCGAGCGTCGCGAGCGCCCTGCGCGCGGCTTCGACGACACGTTGCCGGCCGCGAACCGCCGCTTCGGCGACGACCGACCAGCCCGCGCCGCAAAGCCGCGAGCCTCGGCATCAGCAACCGCCCGCCCCGTCGACACCACCATCGACACCCCGCACCCGCCCCGCCGCGATCGCGAAGACGCGCCGGGCATGCTGCGTCTGTCGAAGCTGATGTCCAAGCTCGGCCTGTGCTCGCGTCGCGAGGCCGACGAATGGATCGAGAAAGGCTGGGTCATGGTCGACGGCGAGCGCATCGATACGCTCGGCACGAAGGTGTTCCCGGATCAGCGCATCGACATCGACCCGGCCGCCGAAGCCTTTCAGTCGAGCCAGGTGACCGTGATCGTTCACAAGCCGGTCGGGCTCGTGTCGGGCCAGGCGGAGGACGGCTATCAGCCGGCCATCACGCTCGTCACGCCGGAGAATCGCTGGGAAGGCGACCGTTCGGGGATCCCCTTCTCGGCGTCGCATCTGCGCCAGCTCGCGCCGGCCGGGCGTCTCGACATCGATTCGACGGGCCTGCTCGTGCTGACGCAGGACGGCCGCATCGCGAAGCAACTGATCGGCGGTCACTCGGACGTGGACAAGGAGTATCTGGTGCGCGTCGCCTACGGCGATCACACGGTCGACGTCGAAAGCCATTTCCCGGCCGAAAAACTCGCGCTGCTGCGCCACGGCCTGTCGCTCGACGACGTCGCGCTGAAGCCCGCGCAGGTCAGCTGGCAGAACGGCGAGCAGCTGCGTTTCGTGCTGCGCGAAGGCAAGAAGCGTCAGATTCGCCGCATGTGCGAACTGGTCGGTCTCGAGGTGGTGGGCCTGAAGCGCGTGCGCATAGGCCAGGTGATGCTCGGCGCGCTGCCGCCGGGACAGTGGCGCTACCTGTCGGAAGACGAGTCGTTCTGAGGTCCGTCCAATGCGCCTCCTTGCTGAGAGCGGGCGCATCGGCACAACAAAAAACCCACGCACTTTGGCGTGGGTTTTTTGTTGGCGGCAGCCGTGTCAGTCGTCGCTATTCGTATCGAGATCCGGGAACAGGACCTCCGTAAAGCCGAACTTCGAGAAATCGGTAATCCGCATCGGATACAGCTTGCCGATCAGATGATCGCATTCGTGCTGCACAACCCGTGCGTGAAAACCCTCGGCGACCCGGTCGATCGGATTGCCGAACTGGTCGAAGCCGTGATAACGGATCATCGAAAACCGGCTCACCACGCCGCGCAGCCCCGGCACCGACAGGCAACCTTCCCAGCTTTCTTCCATGTCCTGCGAGACCGGCGTGACGGTCGGGTTGATCAGCACCGTTTCGGGCACCGGCGGCGCGTCCGGATAGCGCTCGTTCGAACCGAAGCCGAAGATCACCACCTGCAGATCGACGCCGATCTGCGGCGCGGCGAGACCCGCGCCGTTCGCCGCGTGCATGGTCTCGAACATGTCTTCCACGAGCCGGTGCAGCTCGGGCGTGTCGAAGTGATCGACCGGCTCGGCGATTCGCAGCAGGCGCGGATCGCCCATCTTCAGAATGTCGTGAATCATCAGTGCCCCTCCAGGAGCTTGCGCATACCATCTTCGTCGAGTACGGGGATGCCGAGTTCCTCGGCCTTCGAAAGTTTGCTGCCCGCGTCGGCCCCCGCCACCACGTAACTGGTTTTCTTCGATACCGACCCCGCCACCTTCGCGCCGGCCGCCTCGAGCATTTCCTTCGCGTCCTCGCGCGACAGGTTTGGCAGCGTACCGGTCAGCACGACCGTCTGCCCAGCCAGCACGCCCTGCGGCGCCTTCGGCGCTGGCGGCCCCTCGGGCCACGTGACCTTGCCCGGCGCGCGCAGCTGTTCGATCACCGTGCGGTTGTGGTCCTCGACGAAGAACTGGTGGATCGATTCGGCGACGACCGGCCCCACGTCGTTGACTTCGAGCAGCTCCTCCAGCGACGCATCCATGATCGGATCGAGCGAGCCGAAGTGCTTCGCGAGATCCTTCGCGGTCGATTCGCCGACATGGCGAATCCCCAATGCGTAGATAAAGCGCGCGAGCGACGTGTGCCTGGCCTTGTCGAGCGAGTCGAGCAGGTTCTGCGCGGACTTTTCGGCGAAGCGGTCGAGTTCCGCGAGCGTCGTGAAGCCGAGATTGAACAGATCGGCCGGCGTGCGCACCAGGTTCTGTTCGACCAGTTGATCGATGATCTTCTCGCCGAGGCCGTCGATATCGAGCGCACGCCGCTGCGCGAAGTGCCACAGCGCCTGCTTGCGCTGCGCCGGACAGAAGAGCCCGCCCGTGCAGCGCGCGATCGCCTCGTCGGGCAGCCGCTCGATCGCCGAACCGCACACCGGGCACTGCGTCGGCATCACGAACTCGCGCGCGTCGGCCGGACGACGCTCGAGCAGCGCGCTGACCACCTCCGGAATCACGTCGCCGGCGCGCCGCACGATCACCGTGTCGCCGATGCGGATGTCCTTGCGGCGCACTTCATCCTCGTTGTGCAAGGTCGCGTTCGTGACCGTCGCGCCGCCGACGAACACCGGTTCCAGCCGCGCGACCGGCGTGATCGCGCCGGTGCGGCCGACCTGCACGTCGATCGCGACGAGCTTCGTCAACGCTTCCTGCGCGGGAAATTTGTGCGCGAGCGCGAAGCGCGGCGCGCGCGACACGAAACCGAGCGCATCCTGCTCGTCGCGCCGGTTGACCTTGTAGACCACGCCGTCGATGTCGTAGGGGAGCCTGTCGCGCTTCTCGCCGACCGCGTTGGAAGAAGCCGAGCAGGCCTTCGGCGCCCTGCACGACCGCGCGCTCGCCATTGACCGGCAAGCCCATCTCCTTGTACCAGTCGAGCAGTTCGCTATGGGTGGCCGGCATCTCGATGCCTTCGAGCACGCCGATGCCATACGCGAAAAACGACAGCGGCCGCTGCGCGGTGATCTTCGAATCGAGCTGCCGCAAGCTGCCCGCCGCCGCGTTGCGCGGGTTCGCGAATTCGCGTTGTTCGGCGCTGCGCTGGCGTTCGTTCAGGCGCTCGAAATCGCGCTTGAACATCAGCACTTCGCCGCGCACGTCGAGCACGCGCGGCACGCGCTTACCCTTCAGCTTCAACGGAATCGAGCGGATCGTGCGGACGTTTTCGGTGACGTTCTCGCCGGTTGTGCCGTCACCGCGCGTGGAAGCCTGCACGAACACGCCGTCGACGTAGCGCAGCGAGATCGCGAGGCCGTCGAATTTCAGCTCGGCCGCGTAGTCGACGGGAACCGGCGGCTCGCTCGCGTTGTTGCCGAGCGCGTCGCCGATGCGCTTGTCGAACGCGACGATGTCTTCGTCGGCGAAACCGTTGTTCAACGACAGCATCGGCAGATCGTGCACGACCGGCTCGAAACCGCTCGCGGCCTCGCCGCCGACGCGCTGCGTCGGCGAATCCGGCACGATCAGATCGGGATGCTCGGCCTCGATGCGCTCCAGCTCCTTGAACAGCTTGTCGTACTCGGCGTCCGGCAGGTCCGGTTGATCGAGCACGTAATACGCGTAGTTCGCGCGTTCGAGTTCCGCGCGCAACCACACGGCCCGCTCGGCCGGAGCGCTGATTGCGGAAGGAGGGACGGAGGATCGGGCCATGCTGTCGGAAGCTTCTCGAGAAGAAAGTCGGACATCGGATTATCGCAGGAAGCGTGCCCCTTTACATCGCTGAATCGGGGCGGGCCGCGCTGCGACGCAAGCCGGAAACGACGACGGCCGCACATCGTGCGGCCGTCGTCAAAAACGCGCAGAACTCTGCAACAGGCCTACTGGCTGAACAGGCGCCGCGTGGCCGGCGAACCCGCCGGAATACCCGCCTGTTCGAGCTTCGCGTACAGCGTCATCAACTGTTTTTCGATCGCGAGCAGCGCGCTTTCCGGCAGCGGCCGGCGACCGTCGTCGACCACGCGTCCGCCGATGCGCTCGGCCAGCGACTTCGCGTAATCGCACATCAGCCGGAACGGCAGGATGTCTTCGTCGGCGACCGGCACGTCGAGCACCAGCGTGATCATCTCGCCGCCTTTGTACGTGAGGTCGTCGCGCAGGAAGTTGGTGTCGCCGAACTGCAGCATGAACACCGGGCTTTGCCGCGAGTCGAGCTTGACGAAGCGGGTGCCGTCGCGCGACAGCAGCAGACCGTCCTGCGATGCGACCGCCTGCACGTAGTTGGCCGACCACGGCGCGCCGTCCGACAGCACGTTGATCGACAACTGCGCGTCGCACTGGGCGGCAAAGCCGTCGAGCTCGCGCGCCATCGCGACGGTTTCGAGCATGTCGGGGAATTCCGGCGCCGCGTCGAGCGCATCGGCGAACTGCTGTACGCCGGTCACGAACTCGGAAAATTCGAGCTCGTTCAGCGCGCCGCTACGGTTCGCGAGCTGAGCGGCCGCGCGCAGCTCTTCATAGCGCGTGCCGTTCTGCAGCAGCTCCCACGCGCCGCCGCCTTCGGGTTTGCCTTCGATGTGCACGGGCTTGCTGCCCGCCCGACGCAAGCGCTGCGCAAGCGGAAGCACCTTGTCGCCGGCCACGGGGCCGTTCAGCCGGATCGGCACGATACAGTCGATGCGTCGATCGACGATCGCGGGCGGCGCCGACGAAATCGTCGTGGCGGCCGGCAGGATCGGTTCGACCCGCTCGTGCCCGGCGGACGCGGGCTGGGCCGCGGGCGCTTCGGCGGTGGGCCGCTTCGCGTGCGCGCCCGGCGCCGCCGCAGGTTCGCCTTCGCCCACGGTATCGGCGTCCGCCGCTGGATAACCGTTCGGCGACGTCATCTCGGCCTGGATATCGGCCGGTGTATCGAGCGGTGCGGCGCCCGCGCCGAACGTCGGCTCGACGCGCGCCGCGGTCCGGTCCGCGGCCGCCTCGGCGCTCACGCTCGGCTCGCGCCGCGCGGTCGGCCGGGCCGGCTCGATGAACGGGCTCTGCTCCTCATGCTCGTCCCGCGCAAAGTTCTCGGCAGTGTCGGCCGGCATCGGCCGCGGCATCTTGCGGCGCACCTTCGCGCCCTGCCACGCGTTGTACACGACCACGCCCCCCACCACCACGGCACCCGCGCCGATCAAACCGAGTGTCAACTCGTCCATGCATGCTCCATCAGCAATTCTTCTATCCGCGCGGGCCTGTCGTCCGCTCCACGTACCGCGCGGCGCTCATCGAGGCCGCTGCGCTGGATGCGGATGCCCGCGAAGGCGTTAACTCAAACGATATTCTGGGCGAAACCCGCCGCCGTTTCCATGTCGACCGCGACGATCCGCGAGACGCCCTGCTCCTGCATCGTCACGCCGATCAGCTGCTGCGCCATCTCCATCGCGATCTTGTTGTGCGAAATGAACAGGAACTGGGTTTTGTCGGACATCGCCCGTACCAGATTCGCGAAACGCTCGGTGTTGGCGTCGTCGAGCGGTGCGTCCACTTCGTCGAGCAGACAGAACGGCGCGGGATTGAGCTGGAACATCGCGAACACGAGCGCGGTCGCGGTCAGCGCTTTCTCGCCGCCCGACAGCAGGTGAATCGTCGAATTCTTCTTGCCCGGCGGTTGCGCCATCACCTGCACGCCGGCGTCGAGAATTTCGTCGCCGGTCATGATCAGCTTCGCCTGGCCGCCGCCAAAGAGACGCGGGAACAGCTCGCCGAAATGGCGGTTCACTTCGTCGAACGTGCTTTGCAGCAGCGTGCGCGTTTCGGCGTCGATCTTGCGAATCGCGTCTTCGAGCGTTTCGATCGCGCTCGTCAGGTCGGCCGACTGCGAATCGAGGAAGCTTTTGCGCTCGGTCGCGGCCTTCAGCTCGTCGAGCGCGGCCATGTTAACCGGCCCGAGCGCGGCGATCGCGTTGTTGATGCGCGTGACCTCGCCCTGCAGGTACGACGGCTTCATGTCCGCCGTCAGCTTGGCTTGCAGTTCGGCTTCATCGACACCGGCCGCGGCCAGCTGCTCGACGAACTGCTCGCCGCTGATGCGCGCGGCCTGCTCCTTCAACTGCAATTCGTTGATGCGGTCGCGCAGCGGCTGCAGGGCGCGCTCGGCGGTGAGGCGCGTTTCGTCGGCCGAGCGCAGCTTCGCGGTCAGGTCGTCGAGCTCGACGCGCGCGGCGCGCAGCGCCTCTTCTTTCACGGCGCGGATGTCGAGCGCGTCCTGCAGCCCGGTGTGCGCGGTCTGCTCGTTGATCGTTTCCAGTTCGGCGCGCGCGTCTTCGAGCGCGCCCGCGACGCGCTCGCTCTGCTCGTGCGCGACCTGGATGCTGCGCTTCAATTCGTCGATGCGGTTCGCCATGTTGCGCGCGGCGAAGCGCGCGTCGGTGGCGGCGCGGTCGAGCTCGCGTGCTTCGCCGCGGGCGGTCGTCAGTTCTTCGTCGAGTGCTTCGAACGCGAGCTGGTGATCTTCGAAGCGCGCCTGCAGTTCGGCGAGCTCGCCGTCGTGACGCTCGAAGTTCGCTTCCGACTCGGCGCGCAGCGCCCGCTGCTCGTCGATCTGCGCGGCGATCTCTTCGAGTTCCTCGCGAATCTGCGTGCTGCGCTGCGTGTAGCGTTCGTGTGCCTGGGTGAGCCTCAGCACGTCCATCTGCAACGCGTGCACCCGCTGCGTCGCGCGTTCGGCCTGCTGGCGCAGCTCGGCGAGCGCCTGCGCGGCTTGCGTGTGCGCGGCTTCGGCGCGGATCGCGGCGGCCTTCGCCTCGTCGGCGAGCAATGCCTGTGCGCGCACCTGGCGGCCGAGGTTTTCGATTTCCTGCTGACGCGCGAGCATGCCGGCCTGTTCGGAATCGGCCGCATACAGTTGTACGCCGACGCGCGTGACCACGTGCCCCGCCTTGACGACGAACGCGCCGCCCTCGGGCAGCTGCGCGCGCATCGAAAGCGCCTGCTGCAGATCGTCGGCGACGAACGCGAGGCCGAGCCAGTCGGTCAGCACCGCGCGGATACCCGCGTCCTCGATGCGCACGAGCGACAGCAGCGAGCGCAGCGCGCCCGCCGCCGGGGCAGGCTGACCAGCCGCGGGCGGCGCGTAGAACGCGAGCTTGGCCGGTGGCGCGTCGGTTGCGAACGCCTTGACCCAGTCGAGATTCGACACTTCGAGCGCGGCGAGGCGCTCGCGCAGCACCGCTTCGAGCGCGGTTTCCCAACCGGCCTCGACATGCAGTTTCTTCCACAAACGCGGCAGGCTGCCCAGCTCGTGCTTGTCGAGCCACGGCTGGATCTTGCCTTCGGTCTGAACGTTTTCCTGCAACTGCCTGAGCGCGGCAAGGCGCGCGTCGAGCTGATGGATCTGCGCGCTTTCGGCCTGCACGCGCTCCTGCGCGGCGCGGCGTTCACCGTCAAGCCGCGGCAGTGTTTCCTGCGCGTCGGCGAGGCGGCCCTGCGCGTCGTGAAGGATTTCCTCGTGCTCGGCGAGCTGCATGCGCAATTCTTCGAGTTGCGCCTCGTCGGGCGCGTCGAGGCCACCCTCTTCCGATTTCAGCCGCTCATGGCGCTGCTGCAGCTGCTGCAACTGCTGATCGGCATTGCGCTGATGCGCGGCTTCGAGCTTCAGCGCCTGCTCGATCTGCGCGATGCCGCCGCGCTCGGTGTTCAGCTCCGCCTGAGCGTCGCGCCAGCGCGCTTCGAGGGCGGGCAGCGCATCGTGCTTCGCGGCGGCGTCCTCTTCGGCGAGCACGGCTTTTTCTTCAGCGACGGCCAGTTGCTCTTCAGCGTCGGCGATATCGTCCTGCGCCTTGTCGGCCTGCGATTGCCACTGCCCGCGCTGCGCGGTCAGCGCGGCGATCTGCGCCTGCACGCGGTTGCGCGATTCGACGATGAAGCGGATCTCGGCTTCCAGCCGGCTCACTTCCGCGTTCGCCTCGTACAGCGCGCCCTGCGCGCCTTGCATCGCGTCGCTCGCCGAATAGTGCGCGACGCGCAGCGTTTCGAGTTCCGCCTCGACTTCGCGCAGCTTCGCGGTTTGCGCCTCGAGGTCGATCTGCGCCTGCTCGATCGCGCGTTGCTGGCGCTGCTGCTCGCCGGCCGCCTCGTTCTTGCGCAGCAACCACAGCAGACGCTGCTTTTCCTCGCCGTCGCTTTGCAGCTCGCGATAACGGGTCGCGACGACCGCCTGCCCCTCGAGCTTCTCGAGATTCGTGCCGAGCTCGCGGACGATGTCCTCGACGCGCGTCAGGTTCTCGCGCGTGTCGTGCAGACGGTTCTCGGTCTCGCGGCGGCGCTCCTTGTACTTCGAGACGCCGGCGGCTTCTTCGAGGAACACGCGCAGCTCTTCGGGCTTCGCCTCGATCAGCCGCGCGATCATGCCCTGCCCGATGATCGCGTACGCACGCGGCCCGAGGCCGGTGCCGAGGAAGATGTCCTGGATGTCGCGGCGCCGCGCCGGCAGATTGTTGATGTAGTAGCTCGACGTACCGTCGCGCGTCAGCACGCGCTTCACGGCGATCTCCGCATACTGGCCCCACTGGCCGGCGGCGCGGCCGTCCGCGTTGTCGAACACGAGTTCGACGCTCGCGCGGCTGCCGGGCTTGCGGGCGGTCGAGCCGTTGAAGATCACGTCCTGCATCGACTCGCCGCGCAATTCAGAGGCGCGCGATTCGCCGAGCACCCAGCGCACGGCATCGATGATGTTGGATTTGCCGCACCCGTTCGGACCGACCACGCCAACCAACTGGCCTGGGACCTGGAAATGCGTGGGATCGACGAAGGATTTGAAACCAGCGAGTTTGATCGAGGTGAGCCGCACGGCGATTTCGCTGTTTGAAAAGAGAGAAATGATAGGTGGCTCGCGAGGTTGCGCCAGTCGTTCACCGCCGTAGCGGGACGGCCCCGCGCAACCTCGCGAGCCTTCGCAATTTGGTTGCCGGCTGCATGCGCTCATGCATATCTGAGGCACGCACAGGTACGCATGCGCCGGCTAATGAGGGGGAATCATACCATCGCGCGTGGACGATTCTTACCGCCCTTTCGGCGGTCGTCACTGTCGCCGTCAGGGCCATGTTCGTCACCGCGATGGTCGCCGCGTTTGCTACCGCATTGACCACCGCGTCCATCGTCGCCGCCGGGCCCCTCCGTGTCCCCGATGGCGGGATCGGGCGGCGCCAATTTCGTCCGATGCACCCAGCTCGACAAGGCCGACGCGAGCACGATGCACGCGCCGCCGGCCCATTCGCGCGGGCCCGGTACTTCGCCGGCGAACAGCCACGCCGACAGCGCCGTCACGACGAGTTCGAACAGCATGATGATCGACGCGCGATTGGCCCGCACGCGCGCGAGCCCGTATTGCACGAGCATGTTGTTCGACGCGAGCAGCAAACCGAGACCGAGCACCAGCAGCGCCGCCGTGCCCAGATGCGCGCCGACGGGCGGCGCGGGCATCGGCTCGAACAGCGACGCGAGCGCGCCGAACAGCGCCGCGCCGCCGAAGATCACCGCGGTGCGCATTTCGGGCTTCATGTCCGGCAGCACGCGGCTCGTCTTCAGGATCAGCACGTTGCTCATCGCGAAGCCCATGCCGCCGGCGAGCCCGGCCCATTCGGCGGGATTGCCGGGTACCGGAATGCCGAGACGCGGCGACCATAACATCGTCATCGCGCCCGCGAGCGACAGCGCGGCCAGCGCCGCGCCCGACCACGTGAGCCGCTCATGCAGGATGAAATGCGCGAACAGCGCGGTCCACGCGGGCGTCAGATAGAACAGCAGCAGCACGCGCATCACCTGACCGTGGATCGCGCCCCACACGAAGCCGAGATTCGTGACGCCCGCGGCGAGCGCGAGCGCCGGCAGCAGCCAGTGCCACCGCACGGTCTTCAGCGCGCCATTCCGCACGAGCAGCACGAACAGGCAGCCGGTGCCGCTCGTGAGCGCGCTCGCGGCGGTGCCGGTCACCCCGAGCGCGGCCAGCATCCGCAGCGGATACCAGACCATCCCCCAGACCGACGCGCCCAGCATGATCGCGAGCGTCGGCCAGCCGTTGCGAAGCCAGTTGGTCATGGGGCGGGACTCCGACGGGCGTCGTGGGCGGGTCGTATGAGGGTCCAGCCGGCCGTCTCCTGAACTGCTGCGTACATTGCTGCTCCTGCGTATTCTTTTACGCGAACCGTGGCGGATTTCGCGCCGTTCCCGCCGCGGCGCCCCGGTGCGCCGCCTCGCGGATTGCTCCCGCGCCGCGCGCCAGGCTTTCGCCTGGTCCGCGGGCGCGCCACGCTATAATCGTCCGTTCGCCGCCGCCCGCCGGCGCGCGTGCCCGGTTGTCCCGCCATTCGTCCGCGTCCATCCCGATCAGGCCATTTCGTCCGTGAATCCGCTACTCGACTCCCTTCAGCCCTATCCGTTCGAAAAGCTGCGCCTGCTTTTCAAGGGCGTCACGCCGCCGGCCGGCCTTGCGCACATCAGCTTCGGCATCGGCGAGCCGAAACATCCAACCCCGCCGCTGATCCGCGACGCCGTCATCGATTCGCTCGGCGGCCTCGCCGGGTACCCGGCCACGCTCGGCTCGGCGCCGCTGCGCGAGTCGATCGCGAAATGGATCGCGCAACGCTACGACCTGCCGCCGCTCGATCCGCTGACCGAGGTGCTGCCGGTGGCGGGCTCGCGCGAGGCGCTGTTCGCGCTCGCGCAGACGGTGCTCAATCCGCGCCGCGATGCTGACGGCGAGCCTGCGATCGTACTCTGTCCGAACCCGTTCTACCAAATCTACGAAGGCGCGGCGCTGCTCGGCGGCGCGCAGCCGTACTTCGTCAACAGCGACCCGGCGCGCAACTTCGCGTGCGACTACTCGGCGGTGCCCGCCGACGTGTGGGCCCGCACGCAACTGCTGTACGTCTGCTCGCCGGGCAACCCGACCGGCGCCGTGCTCACGCTCGACGACTGGCGCGAGCTGTTCGCGCTATCGGACCGCTACGGCTTCGTGATCGCGTCGGACGAGTGCTACTCGGAAATCTATTTCGACGAGTCGAAGCCGCCGCTCGGCGGACTGGAAGCGGCGCACAAGCTCGGACGCGGTTTCGAGCGCCTCGTGATGCTGTCGAGCCTGTCGAAGCGCTCGAACGTGCCGGGCATGCGCTCGGGCTTCGTCGCCGGCGACGCCTCGATTCTCAAGGCGTTCCTGCTGTACCGCACGTACCACGGCACGGCGCTCTCGACGGTATTCCAGAGCGCGAGCGTCGTCGCATGGAGCGACGAGACACACGTGCGCGAGAACCGCGCGAAGTACCTGCGGAAGTTCACGACCGTCACGCCGATGCTCGCCGACGTGCTCGACGTGCGGCTGCCCGACGCCGCGTTCTACCTGTGGGCCAACGTCGAGCGCACCGGCCTCACGGACACCGAGTTCGCCCAGCGCCTCTACGCCGACTATAATGTGACGGTTCTGCCGGGCTCGTTCCTCGCGCGCACCGCGCACGGCGTGAACCCCGGCCGCAATTTCGTGCGCCTCGCGCTCGTTGCCGACGTCGACGAATGCACGGGGGGCGCGCAGCGGATCGTCGAATTCTGCCGCTCGCTCAGTGTCAACTGAGTGCAGCCTGAGCCTCGCTCGAGCTACACGGCATCCCCTTCTTCAGACTTCAACCCTTCAGATAATCACGCATATGTCGCAACAACTTCAGAGCATCATCGATACCGCCTGGGACAACCGCGCCGAACTGTCGCCGAAGGCCGCGCCGGCAGAAGTGCGCGAAGCCGTCGGCCACGCGATCGAGCAACTCGATAAGGGCGCGCTGCGCGTCGCCGAAAAGAAGGACGGCGACTGGGTCGTCAACCAGTGGCTGAAGAAGGCCGTGCTGCTGTCGTTCCGTCTGGAAGACAACGCGCCGATGCCGGCCGGCGGCTACAGCCAGTTCTACGACAAGGTGCCGTCGAAGTTCGCGAACTACACCGCTGAAGACTTCGCCGCCGGCGGCTTCCGCGTGGTGCCGCCCGCGATCGCGCGCCGCGGCTCGTTCATCGCGAAGAACGTCGTGCTGATGCCGTCGTACACCAACATCGGCGCGTACGTCGACGAAGGCACGATGGTCGACACGTGGGCCACCGTCGGCTCGTGCGCACAGATCGGCAAGAACGTGCACCTGTCGGGCGGCGTCGGCATCGGCGGCGTGCTGGAGCCGCTGCAGGCCAACCCGGTCATCATCGAAGACAACTGCTTCATCGGCGCGCGCTCGGAAGTCGTCGAAGGCGTGATCGTCGAGGAAAACTCGGTGATCTCGATGGGCGTGTACCTCGGCCAGAGCACCAGGATTTACGACCGCGAAACCGGCGCGGTCACGTACGGCCGCATTCCGGCGGGATCGGTAGTGGTGGCGGGCAACCTGCCGTCGAAGGACGGCACGCACAGCCTGTACTGCGCGGTCATCGTCAAGAAGGTCGACGCGAAGACGCGCGCGAAGGTCGGCCTGAACGAGTTGCTGCGAGGCGATTGATGGCGCGCGGCACCAAAACCGTCGTCTACGGCATTCCGAACTGCGACACCGTGAAGAAGGCCCGTGTGTGGCTCGAAGAGCACGGCGTCGAGTTCGAGTTCCACGACTTCAAGAAGGCCGGCGTGACCGAGCCGCTCGTGCAGGACTGGCTCAAGGACGTCAAGCTCGAGGCGCTGCTGAACCGCCGCGGCACGACGTGGCGCGCTCTGTCCGACAACATGAAGGCGGCCGCGGAAACGCAGCCGGGCGCGATCGCGCTGATGATCCACAAGCCGTCGGTGATCAAGCGGCCGGTGCTGGTCGTGAACGGGCGGGTGAAGTCGCTCGGCTTTTCGGCGGACGAGTACGCGGCGCTGTTTGTCTGAGCGCGGCGCTGAAGCGCCAGGCTCGAGCACGAGGTAGTCGAACGCGCGGCCTCGCGCCGCGTCGTTCAAAGGCTGTTGCCGGCTGCGGTGCCTCACCGCGAGCCGGCATTTTTTCATTTCAAAAGTGGCTTGTACTGAATCCATGTCCGGCACCCTCGCCCTTACCGAACAACTGATCGCGCGCGCGTCCGTCACGCCCGACGATCAGCATTGCCAGCGTCTCCTGATCGAGCGCCTCGCCGCGCTCGGCTTCGAGCACGAGACGATCGAATCCAACGGCGTGACCAACCTGTGGGCCGTCAAACGCGGCGTCGACGGCACGCAAGGCAAGCTGCTCGCGTTCGCCGGCCACACCGACGTGGTACCGACCGGCCCGCTCGAACAGTGGCGCTCGGCGCCGTTCGAGCCGACCCACCGCGACGGCAAGCTGTACGGCCGCGGCGCGGCGGACATGAAGGCGTCGATCGCCGGCTTCGTCGTCGCGAGCGAGGAGTTCGTCGCCGCGCACCCCGCGCACCGCGGCTCGATCGCATTCCTGATCACGAGCGACGAGGAAGGCCCCGCCACCGACGGCACCGTCAAGGTCGTCGAAGCATTGCAGCAGCGCGGTGAGCGCATGGACTACTGCATCGTCGGCGAGCCGACCTCGAGCGAGCGTTTCGGCGACATGGTCAAGAACGGCCGGCGCGGCTCTATGTCGGGCAAGCTGATCGTCAAGGGCGTGCAGGGCCATATCGCCTACCCGCATCTGGCGAAGAATCCGGTGCACCTGCTGGCGCCAGCGCTCGCCGAACTCGTGGCCGAGCGCTGGGACGAAGGCAACGAATATTTCCCGCCGACCACCTGGCAGGTGTCGAACCTCCACAGCGGCGCCGGCGCGACCAACGTGATCCCCGGCCACGCGGACGTGATGTTCAACTTCCGCTTCTCGACCGCGAGCACCGTCGAAGGACTGCAAAAGCGCGTGCATGCGATTCTCGACAAACACGGCCTCGAATACGAACTGCAATGGACCGTGAGCGGCCTGCCATTTCTCACCCCGAGCGGCGAGCTGTCGAGCGCGCTCGCGCAGGCGATCAAGGACGAAACCGGCGTGGACACCGAACTGTCGACCACCGGCGGCACCTCGGACGGCCGCTTCATCGCGCGCATCTGCAAGCAGGTGATCGAGTTCGGTCCGCTGAACGCGAGCATCCACAAGATCGACGAACATATCGAAGTCGCCCATATCGAGCCGCTGAAGAACGTGTATCGCCGCGTGCTCGAACAACTGATCGCGTAACCTGGAACTTTGCGATGACGCTTCCTTTTTGCACCGTCCGCGACCTGCTGCGTTATGCAGTGTCGCGTTTTAGCGAGGCCAAACTGTCGTTCGGCCACGGCTCGGCCAATGCCTACGACGAAGCCGCCTATCTGATCCTGCACACGCTGCATTTGCCGCTCGACCTGCTCGAACCGTTTCTCGACGCGCGCCTGACCACGGCCGAAATCGAGGCGGTGCTGAAAGTGATCGAGCGACGCGCCGCCGAACGCGTGCCGGCCGCGTACATCACGCAGGAAGCGTGGATGCACGGCTATCGCTTTTACGTCGACGAGCGCGTGATCGTGCCGCGCTCGTTCATCGGCGAGCTGCTGCAGGACGGCCTGCAGCCGTACGTCGAGGACCCCGAGCAGGTCGGCGCGGTGCTCGAACTGTGCACCGGCTCCGGGTGCCTCGCGATCCTCGCCGCGCACGCGTTCCCGAACGCCGACGTCGACGCGGTCGATCTGTCCGCGCCCGCGCTCGAAGTCGCGACGCGCAATGTGCTGGACTACCACCTCGACGAGCGCATCGCGCTGTTCGAAGGCGATCTGTATGCGCCGCTCGCCGAGCGCCGCTACGATGTGATCATCAGCAATCCGCCGTACGTGAACGCCACGTCGATGCGGGAGCTGCCGGCCGAATACAAGCACGAGCCGGAGATGGCGCTCGCCGGTGGCGCCGACGGCATGGACATCGTGCGCCGGATCATTGCCGACGCGCGCAACTGGCTGACCGAAGACGGCGTGCTCGTCATCGAGATCGGCAACGAACGCGAGCACGTCGAGGCCGCGTTCGGCGGTCTCGACCTCGTGTGGCTGTCGACCAGCGCCGGCGACGACAACGTGTTTCTGATCCAGGCCAGCGACTTGCCGGTCTGAGTCCGGCATGCTGACCGTTTGATCGTCGTTTCAAGCGCGTTTCTCAGGCAGGGTCACGAGCAATCGCCGCGACAGCGCGTGGCCTTGCCCGCCACTGCAGCCTGAGCCCGTTGCCCGACGCGTTCGCCGCAGACCACGGAGCGAGCCCGTGCCCGCCTCCGTTTCCTGAACCACGGCGCTTCGCCAACTGTTCGCGAGCTTATGTCATTCGACCTGCTTCACGTCGGCACGCTGGTTGCTGTTGCCCACATTCTCGGCATCATCGCGGCCGCTCACGCGATTCTCCATACCCGCACCTCGCAAGGGGCGATCGCGTGGGCCGTGTCGCTGGTCGCGATGCCTTATCTGACGCTCATACCCTACCTGTTCCTTGGCCGCAGCAAGTTCGCCGGCTACGCGGACGCGCGCCGCGTCGAGAACGAGCTGCTGCGCACGCGCGCGCATCCGCAGGTGTGGGACACGCAGGCGTCGTCGGCCGGGGTGCCGACGCAGCAGCTCGGCTCGCGGCTCGTGCAGTCGCTGACGCGCCTCGGCGGCATGCCGTTCCTGCCCGGCAATACCGTGCGCACGCTGGTCAACGGCACGGCGACTTTCGAGGCGATCTTCGAGGCGATCGAGAACGCGCGCCGCTATGTGATCGTGCAATTCTTCATCGTGCGCGACGACGCGCTCGGCGACATGCTGAAGGACGCGCTGATCGCCAAAGCCAAACAGGGCGTGCGGGTCTACTTCCTGTACGACAGTATCGGCAGCTTCGATCTGCCGCACCGCTACGTCGCGGCGCTGCGCGCCGCCGGCATCGAGATGCAGCCGTTCGCCACGAACCGCCTCTTCGTCAACCGTCTGCAACTGAATTTCCGCAATCACCGCAAGATCGTGGCGGTCGACGGCGAGCGCGCGTTTGTCGGCGGTCATAACGTCGGGGTCGAATATCTGGGCGCGAAGCCGCCGCTGTCGCCGTGGCGCGATACGCACATCGAAGTGCGTGGTCCGGCGGTCGCAAGCATCCAGTTCGTCTTCATCGAGGACTGGTACTGGGCCACGCAGCAGTTGCCCAAGTTCGACGCGCCGGCCGCGGATTCCGTGACCCCATCCTTCGACCAGCCCGGCGACCACGGCGCCAACGAGCGCGCCGCGAATAACATGCACTGCCTCGTGCTGCCGAGCGGCCCGGCCGACAAGCAGGAGACCTGCTCGCTGTTTTTCGTTGAAGCAATCAACGCGGCACGTGAACGCATCTGGATCACGACGCCCTACCTCGTCCCCGACGAAGCCGTATTCGCTGCGTTGCGCCTCGCTGCGCTGCGCGGCGTCGACGTGCGCATCCTGATTCCGAGCCGGCGCGATCACCTCGTGGTGTTCGCGGCGTCGAAGCTCTATGCGTACGACTCGCTGCGCGCGGGCATTCGCATCTTCCGCTATCAGCCGGGCTTCCTGCATCAGAAGGTCGTGCTGATCGACAGCAGCGCGGCCGCGATCGGCAGCGCCAATCTCGACAACCGCTCGTTTCGCCTGAACTTCGAGATCATGGTGCTGACCGTCGACCGCGGCTTCGCGCTCGAAGTCGAGACGATGCTGCTCGACGACTTTGCCGAGTCGCGCGAAATCGACGGCGACGAGTACCGCAAGTCGAGCGCGCTGCGACGCATGCTGATGCACGTCGCGCGGCTCTTTTCGCCGATCCTGTAGGCGTGCCCGCTTACAGCAGCGCTTCGATATCCCCGGTGATCGCCTCGGGCTTGGTCAGCGGCGCATAGCGCTTGACGACGTTGCCGTCGCGGCCGATCAGAAACTTCGTGAAATTCCACTTGATCGCCTCGAGACCGAGCAGTCCCGGCGCCTCGATCGTCAGATAGCGGAACAGCGGGTGCGCGTTCGGGCCGTTCACGTCGATCTTGTCGAACATCGGAAACGTCACGCCGTAGTTCTTCTCGCAGAAGCTGCCGATCTGCGCGGCGTCGCCCGGCTCCTGCTTGCCGAACTGGTTGCACGGAAAACCGAGCACCGCGAGCCCGCGCGCCGCGTACGCGTCATACAGTTTCTGCAAGCCCGCGTATTGCGGCGTGAACCCGCATTCGCTCGCGGTATTGACGATCAGCATCACTTTGCCTTCGTACTGCGCGAGACTCGCTTCCTCGCCGCCGAGCGTGCGTGCCGAAAACGAAAAGATCGATGTCATGTGCCCTCCCGTGAAAGCCGTCAGTCTATGCCAAAAGCGCTGCCGATACAGTCGGCCGGATGGCCGATGAGCGCTGCGCGCGAAGTGACAGACCGGCAATCGGCGCCGCGCGCCCGGCAACGCGCCGGGCAGTCTAAAATAGCGGTTTTCTTCAGCCGGCCACGTCGTGATCCGCTTCAATCAGTTCAGCCTCGCGCTCGGCACCAAGCCGCTTTTCGACAACACCACATTCACCTTGAACCCCGGTGAAAAAGCCGGCCTCGTCGGAGCGAACGGCGCGGGCAAGTCGACGCTGTTCGCCGTGCTGCTCGGCGAGCTGCACGCGGACGGCGGCGATTTCTCGATCCCGCCGACCTGGCGCATCGCGCACGTCGCGCAGGAAACGCCCGCGGTCGACAAAACCGCCCTCGCCTACACGCTAGACGGCGACGCCGCGCTGCGCGACATCGAAGCGCGCATCGCTTCGGCCTCCGCGGCGCACGACGGCGCGGCAGAAGCCGAAGCGCACGCCGCGTTCGCCGACGCCGACGGCTACACCGCGCCGGCTCGCGCCGAAGCGTTGCTGCTCGGCCTCGGCTTCACGCTCGACCAGACCCGCGAGCCGGTCAGCAGCTTCTCGGGCGGCTGGCGCATGCGCCTGAATCTGGCGCAGGCGCTGATGTGCCGCTCCGATCTGCTGCTGCTCGACGAACCGACCAACCACCTCGACCTCGACGCGATCGTCTGGCTGGAAGATTGGCTGAATCGCTATGCGGGCACGCTGATCGTGATCTCGCACGACCGCGAGTTTCTCGATTCCGTCTGCAACGTCACGCTGCATCTCGAGAACCAGCAGATCAAACGCTACGGCGGCAACTACTCGCAATTCGAAGTGCTGCGCGCGCAGCAGATCGCGCTGCAACAGAGCGCGTACGAAAAGCAGCAGCGCACGGTCGCGCATCTGCAGAGCTACATCAACCGCTTCAAGGCGCAGGCCACCAAGGCGCGTCAAGCGCAAAGCCGGGTGAAAGCGCTCGAGAAGATGGAGCTGATCGCGCCCGCGCACGTCGGGTCGCCGTTCACGTTCGAGTTCCGCACTCCCGACTCCGCGCCGAATCCGATGATGGTGATGGAAGACGTGCGCTGCGGCTACCATGCCGAAGACGGCAGCGAGATTCCGATCGTCGAGCGCGTGATGCTGTCGATCCAGAATGGTCAGCGCATCGGCCTGCTCGGCGCGAACGGCCAGGGCAAGTCGACGCTGATCAAGACGCTCGCGGGCACGCTCGAACCGTTGAGCGGCCACGTACGCGAAGGCAAGGGTCTGCGCATCGGCTACTTCGCGCAGCATCAGCTCGAAACGCTGCGTCCGGACGACACCCCGTTGCAGCACCTCGCGCGTCTCGCGCCCGATACGCGCGAGCAGGAGCTGCGCGACTTCCTCGGCAGCTTCAACTTTTCCGGCGACATGGCGACCGCGAAGATCGCGCCGTTCTCGGGCGGCGAGAAGGCACGCCTCGCGCTCGCGCTGATCATCTGGCAAAAGCCGAACCTGCTGCTGCTCGACGAGCCGACCAACCACCTCGACCTCGAAACGCGCCACGCGCTGACGATGGCGCTCGCGCAATTCGAAGGCACGCTGATCCTGGTCTCGCACGACCGGCATCTGCTGCGCGCGACGACCGATCAGTTCATGCTGGTCGCGAAGCATCGTCTGCAGGAATTCGACGGCGATCTCGACGACTACCGCGACTGGCTGCTGCAGCATGCGGCCGAGCAGCGCGCCGCGCTGAAGGCCAATGCTTCCGGTGCGTCGGACGCAGCGTCCAACGGCGCGGCAAGTGGCGACAGCAACGTCAATCGCAAGGAACAGCGCCGCCTCGAAGCGGAAACGCGGCAGAAGCTCGCGCATCTGAAGAAGCCGCTGCAAAGCCGCATCGCGAAGATCGAAAGGGAAATGGACGCACTCAACGCGGAGAAAGCGACGCTCGATACATTCGTCGCCGATCCCGCGAGTTACGAACCGGAGCAGAAGAGCAAGCTGACGGAGGCGATCCGCCGTCAGGCAGACGTGAACGCGCGCCTCGACACGCTCGAAGCCGAATGGCTCGAGACGCACGAGGAACTCGAACAGATCGGCTAGCGGCACCGCGCCGGCATCCACGGGAGCTTGGCCTTGTCATTTGCGAATTCATCGTCCGGCTTATCGGCCCCAGAATCCGTAGCTGCATCGGCAGCCGATGCGCCGCCGTTGCAAGGACTGCGCGTGCTCGACCTCACGCGTCTGCTGCCGGGTCCGGTGGCCGCGCTGCGCCTCGCCGAGCTCGGCGCCGATGTGCTGAAGATCGAGGCGCCCGGCGCGGGCGACCCGACTCGCACGATGATGCAGTCGTCGAGCGATCGTGTCGCGGGCCGACCCGGCGCGTTTTACCGGATGGTCAATCGCGGCAAGCGCGAGACGCGCCTCGACCTCAAGTCCGAAGCAGGACGCCAGGTGCTGCGCGCACTCGCGGCTGAAGCCGACGTGCTGATCGAGAGCTTCCGGCCCGGCGTGATGGAGCGGCTCGGCCTCGGCTACGCGACGCTCAGCGCAGCCAATCCGCGGCTCGTCTATTGCGCGATCAGCGGATATGGCGCGAGCGGTCCGTTCGCGGACCATGCCGGCCACGATCTGAATTACATCGGCTATGCAGGCGTGCTCGATCAACTGGCGAACCGCGACGGTGCGCCGATCCTGCCGAACTTCCAGATCGCCGATCTGCTCGGCGGCGCATTGAGCGCGGTCACGCAAATTCTCGCGGCGCTCTGGCATGTCGCGCGAGGCGGCGCGGGCCGCTTCGTCGATGTATCGATGACGCACACGAGCTATGCGCACAACTTCGTCGCGCAGGTGTCGCTCGTCAACGAAGGTGCGGCGCCCGCCGCGGGCAGTGGTCTGTTGAACGGCGGCGTGCCCTGCTACAACCTCTACCGCACCAGCGATGAACGCTGGCTCGCGGTCGGCGCGCTCGAATTGAAGTTCTGGGAAACGCTGTGCATGGCGCTCGATCGGCCGGAATGGGCGACGCGTCACTGGAGCCTGGGTCAGGCGATCGGCGGTCCCGATGCCGTGGCACTCATTCAGGAAGTCGCCAATCTGATCGCGACGCGCACGCTCGGCGAATGGGTGGAATCGCTGGAATCGCTCGATTGCTGCGTGTCGCCGGTGCTGACGCCCGCTGAAGCGGCGCAGCATCCGCTGTTCAATCCGCACGCGTATGCGGCGGTGGCCGCGAGCGCCGCCGACTCACACGACGACGAGGCCTAATGCGCGTGGCGAAGCCGCGACGCGGGCGCAATGAAGATCAAGGCCCCCGGTCAATCGAAAAACCCGCCGCCGTCAACGCCGCGTCGGCGTCTGCCTCGGCAGCGTTTGCCGAGGCGACTTTTCGTCGTCGTACAGCAGGTGCTTGCGGCCTTCCACATGGCGGCTGATCGTGGCACGCACTTCGGCGGCCGTTACGTCTTCGGCCACCACCCGCCGCGAGATCTGACCCGCGGTGTCGATCCACTCGACGATCCGGCAAGCGCCGCCCCACGGCTGATGAATCGGGGCGGAGACCCGGCAGCCGCGCACCTGGATGTTATGGTGGGCAGCGGTTTCACGAGACTGTTTCAAGGCGCGATCCTTTTTCGAGCATCAGACGGGATGCATATCCTTACAGCTTAGAAAAAAGGTATGGCGACCAGGTTACAGCCAATATGAAGATATTTACCGGGCATTACGGTACCGCAAGCGTACAAAGTACTGGCGAGCCGTCCCGGCCCCCGTCTATTCGAGCGTGCGGACGCGGTCGATGGCCTGTTCGATCCGTTCGACCGCAACGACCTGTAAGCCTTCGATTGGCTGTTTCGGCGCATTGGCCTTCGGAATCACCGCCACCGAGAAGCCGAGCTTGGCTGCTTCCTTCAGGCGCTCCTGACCGCGCGGCGACGGCCGGATTTCGCCGGCGAGGCCCACTTCGCCGAATACGACGAGCCCCTTCGGCAGCGGCTTGTTGCGCATCGACGAATGGATCGCGAGCAATACCGCGAGGTCGGCGGCGGGCTCGGAGATCTTCACCCCGCCCACCGCGTTCAGGAACACGTCCTGATCGAAACAGGCGATGCCCGCGTGCCGATGCAGCACCGCGAGCAGCATCGCGAGCCGGTTCTGTTCGAGGCCGACCGCAAGGCGTCGCGGATTTGGCGCGTTGGCCGCATCGACGAGCGCCTGCACTTCGACGAGCAACGGCCGCGTGCCTTCCTGCGTGACGAGCACACATGAGCCCGGCACCGACTGCTCGTGCTGCGATAAAAACAATGCCGACGGATTCGCGACGCCGCGCAAACCACGCTCGGTCATCGCGAACACGCCGAGTTCGTTGACCGCGCCGAAACGGTTCTTGATCGCGCGCACGAGACGGTACGACGAGTGCGTATCCCCCTCGAAATACAGCACCGTATCGACGATATGTTCGAGCACGCGCGGTCCCGCGAGCGCGCCCTCTTTCGTCACGTGCCCGACCATGATGATCGTCGTGCCCGACTGCTTGGCGATGCGCGTGAGTTGCGCCGCGCACTCGCGCACCTGCGCGACCGAGCCCGGCGCCGATGTCAAAGCATCCGAATAGACGGTCTGGATCGAATCGATCACGGCGACTTCAGGCCGTTGCTCTGTGATCGTCGCCTGAATTTTTTCGAGCTGGATTTCCGCGAGCAATTGCAGCTCGCTTGCCTTCGAGCCGGGTTCGAGCAACGCCAGCCGTTGCGCGCGCAACGCGATCTGCGCGCCAGATTCTTCGCCGCTGATATAGAGCGCGCGTTTGTCCGCCGCGATTTCCGCGAGCGATTGCAACAACAGCGTCGATTTACCGATGCCCGGATCGCCGCCGATCAGCACCACGCCGCCCGGCACGAGGCCGCCGCCGAGCACGCGGTCGAATTCGCCGACGCCGGTGGAAAAGCGCGGCACGTCCGACGCGTCGATGTCGGCGAGGCGCCGTACCGGCGTGCTCTTCGCGAGCGACTGGAAACGGTGACCGGACGGCGCCTCCGCGACCGATTCGACGAGCGTGTTCCACGTCTGGCAGGACGGGCATTGACCGGACCACTTCGGCGACTGTCCGCCGCATTCCCCGCAGATGTACAACGTCTTCGCTTTCGCCACGCGTTACTCCGCCCGAACCGGCACACGCGGCGCGACCGCGCACATCAGCTCGTAGCCGATCGTGCCGCAGGCCTGCGCGACGTCGTCGATGGGCAGCCCGGTGCCCCACAATTCCACGCGCGAGCCGACGTTGGCGGTCGGCACCGGGGTCAGGTCGACGGTCAGCATGTCCATCGACACACGTCCAACGACCCGTGTGCGCACGCCATCGACGATCACCGGCGTGCCTTCCGGCGCGACGCGCGGATAGCCGTCCGCGTAACCGCACGCGACCACGCCGATGCGCATCGGACCGCGCGCAGTGAACCTCGACCCATAGCCGACCGAGCTGCCTTCGCCGAGCGTCTGCACGGCGATCAGTTCCGACGCGAGCGTCATCGCGGGCTGCAGGCCCGTGCCGTCGATCGCGGCCGTCACGCCGGACGGCGACGCGCCGTACAGGATGATGCCCGGACGCACCCAGTCGAAATGCGCTTCCGGATGCCACAGCGTCGCGGCCGAATTCGACAGACTGCGCGCACCGGCGATGCCCTGCGCGCCGCGCTCGAACGCCTCCATCTGATGCGCGATGCCGCGCTCGGCATCGGCATCGGAAAAATGCGTCATCAACGTGATCTGGCCGACGCCCTGACAGGCGCGCGCACGTTCCCACGCGGCACGGAATTTTTCGACCGTGTAGCCGAGCCGGTTCATGCCGGTGTTCATCTTCAACTGAATATTGACCGGTTTCGACAGACGCGCCATTTCGAGCATGCGCAGCTGCTCGTCCGAATGCAGCGCCGTGGTCAAACTGTAGCGGTCGATTACGTCGATGTCGGTCGGCCGAAAAAAGCCTTCCAGCAGAAGAATTGGACCCGCCCAGCCCAATTCACGCAACTTCACCGCTTCTTCGAGGTCCAGCAGCCCAAAGCCGTCCGTAGCGCGCAAACCGGGGAACACGCGCGCGAGGCCATGCCCGTAGGCATTAGCCTTGACGACGGCCCAGATTTTCGATTTCGGCGCATAGCGCCGCGCGACAGCGAGGTTATTGGCGAGAGCAGCGGTATGAATCGTGGCGGAAAGGGGGCGCGGCATGGGATTTTTTCGTAAAGACACTTGCGAATCAGCGGCTTACAGGGCGTTTTCAGCGCTCGGCGGCCCGCTGGGCGGTGCGATCAAGAATTCTGCTAGTCCGAATTCAGCTATTTTCATGATATAAAGCCGTGCGCACAACCCATTTCGATCGGCATAAGCCCGGACACATGACAAACGGCCGGGGCGGACAGACCGCAGCGAGGACAGCATCGCATCAGATGAAAAAAGGTTTTTACACCATCATGGCCGCGCAGTTTTTTTCGTCGCTGGCCGACAATGCGCTTCTGATCGCTGCTATCGCTCTGCTGAAAGATCTTCACGCTCCGAACTGGATGACGCCGCTGCTCAAGCTGTTTTTTGTGCTGTCGTACGTCGTTCTTGCCGCCTTCGTGGGTGCATTCGCCGACTCCCGTCCGAAAGGACGCGTGATGTTCATCACCAATACGATCAAGGTGGTTGGCTGCATAACGATGCTGGTCGGCGCGCATCCGCTGATTGCGTACGGCATCGTCGGCTTCGGCGCGGCGGCCTACTCGCCCGCCAAATACGGCATTCTCACCGAACTGTTGCCGCCTGACCGGCTCGTTGCCGCGAACGGCTGGATCGAAGGCACCACGGTCGGCTCGATCATTCTCGGCACGGTGCTCGGCGGCGCGCTGATCAGCCCGCATATCGCCGCGCCGATTCTCAAATGGCACATCCCCACCGTGAACACGCCCGCGGAAGCCGCGATGGTCGTGATCATGGCCATTTACGTGATCGCCGCGCTGTTCAATCTGCGCATTCCCGACACCGGCGCGCGCTATCCGCGACAGGAGCACGGGCCGATCCGCCTGATCACCGATTTCGCCGACTGCTTTCTCGTGCTGTGGCGTGACAAGCTCGGACAGATTTCACTCGCCGTGACGACGCTGTTCTGGGGTGCGGGCGCGACGCTGCAATTCATCGTGCTGAAGTGGGCCGAAGTGTCGCTGGGCATGTCTCTGTCCGAGGCGGCGATCCTGCAGGCGGTGGTCGCGGTTGGCGTCGCGTTCGGCGCGATTTTCGCGGCTTCGCGTGTGCCGTTGAAGAAGTCGCTGTCGGTCTTGCCGGTCGGCATCATGATGGGTATCTCCGTGATGCTGATGGCGTTCTACACGCGCGATCTGTTTCCCCCGCATTGGGGCGTGTATTTTGGCCGCATGCACGTGTCGGGCTATCTGATTTTCGCGTATATCTTCCTGATGTTCGTGGGCGGCCTGTCGGGCTTTTTCGTCGTGCCGATGAATGCGCTGCTGCAGCATCGCGGGCACGTGCTGCTGTCGGCGGGCCATTCGATCGCCGTGCAGAACTTCAACGAGAATCTGTCCGTGCTCGTGATGCTGTGCCTGTACGCGGTGCTCGTGTGGCTCGACGTGCCGGTCACCATCGTGATCGTTCTGTTCGGCACCTTCGTCTGCCTGATGATGTGGCTCGTGATGCGACGCCATCAGGCGAACCAGCGCGCCTTCGATTCGGTCGCGCTGATCGGCGAAGCCAAGCACTGATCGGCTGCGCCGGGCCGGCCGCGGCACACACGAGCGCGCCCCCCTTCTTCCTCGCTCGACCATGACTCAATCGATTCCCAATGTGCTGACGATCGCCGGTTCCGACTCCGGCGGCGGCGCCGGCATCCAGGCCGATCTGAAGACCTTCTCCGCGCTCGGCGCCTATGGCGCGAGCGTGATCACCGCGCTGACCGCGCAGAACACGCGCGGCGTGACCGCGATTCACGCGCCGGACCCGGGCTTCGTCACCGCGCAGCTCGACGCGGTGTTCGACGACATCCGCATCGACGCGGTGAAGATCGGCATGCTCGCGAATGCGCCGATCGCGCGTGCGGTCGCCGACGCGCTGCGCCGTCACCAGCCCAAACACATCGTGCTCGATACGGTGATGATCTCGAAGAGCAATCACGCGCTATTACTACCCGATGCGGTCGCGGTGGTACGCGACGAACTGCTGCCGCTCGCCGATCTGCTGACGCCGAATCTGCCGGAAGCGGCCGCATTGCTGGGCATGCAACCCGCTGCCGACGAAGCCGGCATGGTCGAGCAAGGCGAAGCGTTGCGCGCGCTCGGCGCGCGCGCGGTGCTGATGAAGGGCGGCCATCTGAGCGCGACCGATAGCCCCGACTGGCTCGTGCAGGAAAGCGGCACGCTGCGTCTCGGCGGTCCGCGCGTGCCGGTGAAGAACACGCACGGAACGGGCTGCACGTTGTCGTCGGCGATCGCGGCCTTGATTGCGCAGCGCGACGATCTCGCTAGCGCGGTCGCCGATGCGAAGGTTTATCTGACGGGTGCGTTGCAGGCGAGCGAGCGGCTCGACGTCGGCCACGGCGTGGGGCCGGTGCATCACTTTCATCGGTGGTGGTGAGCGACGTCATTGCTTCGCGTAACGCCGCGCGTGCTCGGGCCAGTCGTCGGGCACGATAAAACCGCGCGAGCGTTCAAGTACACGCCCCGTGTTGTCTGCGATGAATCCGGCGACCATCGTCGGGCCGTGTTGCGGTGAGATCTGCGCGGCGAGCGGGTTTGCGTCGACGTACCACGTGTCGTCCGCACCGGCTTGCGTTCGATATTGCGGCGCGAGCCATTCGAGCCGCGGCAACACCCGCCACCTGTGCGCATGCGCGCACGCGAAAGCCGGCCAGTCGCGATGCGTGACCCACCAGCCGCGACCGTGCGCGGGATCGAGTTCGGCAGGATCGGTCGGCATCTCGCCACGCCGGTAAAACAGCCAGCCTTTGACGAACATCTGCGGCGTCCACGCGCCCGCATAGCCCGTCGAGGCAAATTCCTCGCGTGCGCTGAGCGGCAACTGATGATCGAGCAAATGCGCGAGCTTCAGATCGAGGCGGTCTTTCAGATTGGGGCCGACATAATCGGCGAGACGCGCCGCCTCTGCCCCATTCGCATCGCCCGCATGTAGATAGCATTTCACCGCGAGTTCCCAATGCAGTCGCGCCCCCTGGCGCGTGCGCACGAGGAAATCGCATTCACCGAGCGTGAGGCCCGCATGTCGTAGCGGCACACCCGCTGCGATCAGTTGCGTCGCCGGTCCATGACGAAGGAAAAAGCCCAGCAGGCGTTCGGCGTAGCGGCCAAGGCGCGTGATACGCGTTGCCGCGAGATCCTGACGCAGAAGTGCCGGCGCGGCGTCGAGCGCGCGCAGCCAGTCGAGCGTGGCCTGCAATTCCTGCGGTGTGCCGAAAGGATCGGCGAGCGCGCCTGTGGGAAGCTGAGGGCGCAACAGATCGGGACTGAGCAGCAGCCACGCGAGATCGCGGACAGCGGGATCGCGCAGCGCATCGACTGAAGCATCGCCACGCAAACCCAGCAAGGTATCGAGAAGCGCCGCGCGGCTGACAAACGCGGCGGGCATGCGCGCCGCCGGTCCCTCGGGCATCGTCACTTTGATTCGTTCGACGGCACGCCGCCGTTCGCGAGCCACGTGGCACGCGCGAGGCACAGATCCGCCCAGGCCTTGGCCTTGTCGGGCAGGCTACGCAGCAGATAGGCCGGGTGATAGGTGACGATCACCGGCACGCCCTCGTACGTGTGGACGCGGCCGCGCAACGACGAAATGCTCGCGTCGGTCTTGAGCAGACTTTGCGCGGCGAAACGGCCGAGCGCGACGATCAGCTTCGGCTTCACGAGCGACACCTGACGCTGTAGATAAGGTTCACAACGCGCGACTTCGTCCGGCTGCGGATTGCGATTGCCAGGCGGCCGGCACTTGATCACGTTCGCGATATACACGTCGGTGCCGCGCGCGAGCGCGAGCGAGTGCAGCATGTTGTCGAGCAGCTTGCCGGCCTGGCCAACGAACGGTTCGCCTTGACGGTCCTCGTTCTCGCCGGGCGCTTCGCCGATCAGCATCCAGTCGGCCTCGCGATCGCCGACGCCGAACACCGTGTTCACGCGCTTCTCGCACAGCCGGCACGCCTCGCATCCGGCGACGCGCTCGGCGAGCGCGTCCCAGTCGAGTGTGTGGATAGACGGCAGCGCGGGCGCGTCGCGGCGCGCTTCGGCGGGCGCGGCGGCCGATGCGGTCGGATCGTCGAACCACGCGAAGTCGTCCTCGGAAGGGGCGTCGAAAGTCGGCGGGGCTGAAAAGTCAGTTTGCGGTTCTGATGTTTCGCGCCGCGCTGCAGTTTCGTCGAAGCGCGGCGTGGATTCGCGCTGCACTTGCGGCGGCTGCACCTCGGCGGACGCGCGCAGCGGTTCGCGCGAGGTCTGCGTCGCAGGCTCGGCGCGACGCAAGTCTTCCGCGTGTTCCCGCGGCGACTGCAGCGCATCACTCTGTCCGGCCTCCTCTCGCGCCGCGAGTCCGCGACGCACCCACAACGGCGCGAGTCCGAATTCTTCGAGCACCGATTCATGCAGCGCCATCTGCGCCCTCCGTGGCTAACGACAGACGCATCACGATCGCGTCCTCCCGGCCGCGATGCCGCGCCGGATAATAATTTTTGCGCCGGCCGATCGACGCGAAGCCGAAGCGCTCGTACAACCGGATCGCCCGATGATTCGACGGCCGCACTTCGAGCAGCAGCCCCTCGAGCCTCTCCGCGTGCGTGATGCGCACCGCCTCGCGCAGCAGCGCGAGGCCTGCGCCGGCGCCTTGTGCTTGCGGCGTGACGCACAGATTCAGCAGATGCATTTCATCGACAACTGGCATCAGCACGCAGTAGCCGATCAACGTCCCCGTCACGTGACGCAGACAGACGCCGAAATAGCCATTGCGCAGCGAGTCGCCGAAGTTGCCGCGGCTCCACGGAAACTCATACGCAAGTTTCTCGATCGCGGCGACTTCGTCCAGGTCGCTTTCGGTCATCGGCGACATGTAGCGGTCCGTGAGCAGCACGCCGCTCATGGGCGCGCCTCGTCGTGGGACGGTTGGCCGGAGCCGCCATCGGGCGCGTGCTGCGCGGACTGCTCGGCGCTATGAGCCGCTTTGGCTGATTTCGCCGCTTTGTCGGCCATGCGCTCTGCGGTCGTCTGCGCGACCTTGTCGCGCACGTACTCGGGTGCGGCCTGATCGGCGCGCACCGTGCGGCCCGCATGAAACGCGCGCAGCGCCGCGTACGCGAGCGGCAACGCATGCGGCAACGCTTGGCCATCGACGCTCCGCGCGGCCGCGACCGCCGGCAAGCGCTCGCCGAACGCGGCGGCCGCGTTGCCGGCGAGTGTGAATGGCACGTCGGGCAGCACGAGCCGCTCGGGTGCATCGAGCGTCGCCGCCTGCACGGTGCGCCATTCGTGTTGCGTGTCGTCCCACGCGTAGTCGGCCCAGTAGATTTCGTCCATGCGCGCGTCGAGCGCGGCGAGCACGCGCGTCGTCGACGGATCGCGCAGGCGGGCGCTCTCCGCGCACGCGAGCAGCGTGCCGATCGGTACGACCGGCAGGTTCAGGCCGAACGCGAGGCCTTGGGCGACGCCGGTCGCCGTACGCAGTCCGGTGAACGAACCCGGACCCGAGCCGAACGCGATCGCGTCGCAATCCGCCAGCGTGAGGCCGGCTTCGTCGAACAGTTCGCGGATCGCCGGCAGCAGGCGGGTACTGGACACCGCGCCGGTTTGTTCATGACGAACCCAGACGCGCGGTTCGGCGCTGGGCTGACCGGCGGCATCGACGGACGCGGACACGAGCGCCGCCGAGCAGAACTCGGTCGATGTATCGAGGGCAAGGAGCACTGTTTGAGTCATGGACCGTATTGTAATCGGCGCGGTGCGCGTGAATGGTGGTTTGCGCGGCCGCGCCGCCCGGCTTCGCGGCCGTCATCGTTTGGAATAAGCCCTCGGTCCCGGGGCGGCGGGCAATTGCTATGATTTTCGGCCGATCTCATCTATCCCGCCACGCGGGCCAAACGACCATGACCGACATCAATTCCCAGTTCGAGCAAGCCCAGCAAGACGTCAAGCAACTGCCCGAGCGTCCGGGCAACCTGACGCTGCTGCGTCTCTACGCGCTCTTCAAGCAGGCGAGCGAAGGCGACGTGCACGGCGACAAGCCGGGCTTCACCGACATCGTCGGCAAATACAAGTACGATGCGTGGGCGGCGCTCAAGGGCACCGCGCAGGACGCCGCGAAGCAGCAATACGTCGAACTCGTCGAATCGCTGAAGAGCGGCACCGCGGCCTGAGTTTCCGGCGCGCCAATCATCTGCCGAAATGGCCGTCTGGCAACGCTGCGACCGCCTCGCGGCGGTTTCGGCCACGAAGCTCCGGGCGGCCGCCCTCACTCGCCTACTTCATTCCGACACTTTCTTCTGTCGGAATTGCCCGAATGGTGGCGCAGTGCAGCAAATGTCGCTACAATGCCGCCTGCGCTTCACTGCTTTGTCCGTTTTTTCCAGCGGTCCTCGCGGCGCAGCGTCCATAGCGTTTGCTCCAATCCAGTTTAGAACCTGTCCCCTTCTGCCTAGCCCACTCCGGGCTCAAGTCCCAGGCTGGCGACTCGCCATGTTGGCACGTCGCATCCGATACAGCTTCTAACGAAAAACTCGCCTTCATTGTCGCGAGTTGCCCCCGTTTTTCGATTTGCTCGCTGCTGTTTTGCTCGCTGAATCCGACGACTTGGGTATGCCGATTGGCGTTGACGTTTTCATCCGATGAACCACCCAGGATCGTTTTCAAGGATTCACATGACTTTGAGCAACACCCCCAGCAGCCCGTTGAACGCCGTCGCCGACGAAGCACTCGGTCTTACGCCCGCCGCTCCCGAAGCCCTCGCGCAGGCTGACGCCAAGCCGACCTTCGCGTCGCTCGGCCTGTCCGCGGACGTCGTCTCCGCGCTGACCGCCGCCGGCTACGAGCACCCGACGCCGGTGCAGCAACGCGCGGTGCCGGCAGCGATCGCCGGCCGCGATCTGCTGGTTTCGAGCCCGACCGGCTCGGGCAAGACCGCCGCGTTCATGCTGCCCGCCATCGAGCGTTTCTCGCAGCTGCAAAAGACGCAGGCGAGCCAGCCGCGCGAACCGCGCCCGGCCGACGGTGGCCGCGGCCGCCGTCCCCAGCCGGTCGCGCGTCCTACCATGCTGGTGCTGACCCCGACCCGCGAACTGGCGATGCAGGTCACGACCGCCGCCGCGACGTACGGCAAGCACCTGAAGCGCCTGCGCACCGTCAGCATTCTCGGCGGCGTCGCTTATGGCCAGCAGCTGATGCTGCTCGCGAAGAACCCTGAAATCCTCGTCGCGACGCCGGGCCGTCTGATCGACCATCTCGAGCGCGGCCGCATCGATCTGTCGCAACTGCAGATCCTCGTGCTCGACGAAGCCGACCGCATGCTCGACATGGGCTTCATCGACGACATCGACACGATCGTCGCCGAAACGCCGGCTACGCGTCAGACCATGCTGTTCTCCGCCACGCTCGACGGCAAAATCGGCTCGCTGACCGGCCGTCTGTTGAAGGACCCGGAGCGGATCGAGATCGTCCAGCGCTTGGAACAGCGCACCAACATCGCGCAAACCGTCCACTACGTCGACGACCGCGATCACAAGGACCGTCTGCTCGACCATCTGCTGCGTGACGACGGCCTCGACCAGGCCATCGTCTTCACGGCCACCAAGATGGACGCCGACCAGTTGGCGGGCCGTCTGGCCGACGCCGGCTTCGAATCGGCCGCGCTGCACGGCGACCTGCCGCAAGGCGCGCGTAACCGCACGATCCGCGCACTGCGCGAGCGCCGCGTGCGCGTGCTGGTCGCGACCGACGTCGCCGCTCGCGGTATCGACATCCCGGGCATCACGCACGTGTTCAACTACGACCTGCCGAAGTTCGCCGAAGACTACGTGCACCGTATCGGCCGTACCGGCCGTGCGGGCCGCTCGGGTATCGCCGTGAGCCTCGTGCATCACGCCGAACAGGGCGCGTTGAAGCGCATCGAGCGCTTCGTGCGCACGCCGCTGCCGGTCAACGTCGTCGAAGGCTTCGAGCCGCGCAAGGCGGCGCCCTCGGGCAACGGCCGTCCTGGCTTCGGCGGCCGCGGCCGTCCTGGCGGTGGTAATGGCCGTCGCTTCGGCAGCGGCTCGGGCAAGCCGGGCGGCTACGGCGGCTCGCGCAACGGTAACGGCACTGGCAACAGCAACAGCAACGGCGGCGGCTGGGGCAACAAGTCGGCCGGCGGTTCGCGCGAAGGCTTCGGCTCGCGCGAAAGCCACGGCGGTTCGCGCGAAGGCTTCGGCGGTGGCTCGCGTGACGGCTACGGCGCGCGCCGCAACGACGGTCCCCGTTCGGCACGTCGCGGCAGCTAATAGCGACCCACCTGACCGACCGGATGGCTTCGCGCCGTCCGTGACACAGAAGAAAACCGGCGCTCGGGCGCCGGTTTTTTTTCGTCTATCGACTGGCCGCCCCAAATTTCACGATGTAAAAAATTTTTTTGCGTCGTAAAAAATCATGCTGCAAAGCACAAGAAGTACTATTGCAACAGGGAAAATATCGTTTCTTATCGCGAAAAGCAGGCATCAAGTCATTGATTTTATATAAAAATAAATATTGGAAAAACGCTTTGCGGCGTCTATTGTGCGTCCTTCGATTTGCCTAGACTCTTATATAAGACTTCACGAAACAGAACGCCTCTCCGGGCCCGACGCTTCGAGAAGACAGAGTCACCCATCCTCCATAACTGGCATCGAAGGAGCACATCATGACCATGACCCGCGAACAGCAAGTGCAGCAAATCAAGCAGCAATGGGAAACGGACCCGCGTTGGAAAGGTGTCAAGCGCACCTACTCGGCCGAAGACGTGGTGCGTCTGCGCGGCTCGGTGCAACCTGAGCACACGCTCGCGAAGCGCGGCGCGGAAAAGCTGTGGGCCGCCGTCAACAACGAGCCGTTCGTCAACTCGCTCGGCGCGCTGACCGGCAACCAGGCGATGCAGCAGGTGAAGGCTGGTCTGAAGGCAATCTATCTGTCGGGCTGGCAGGTCGCGGGCGATGCCAACGTCGCCGGTGAAATGTATCCGGACCAGTCGCTGTATCCGGCCAACTCGGTGCCCCTCGTTGTCAAGCGCATCAACAACACGCTGACGCGCGCCGACCAGATCCAATGGTCGGAAGGCAAGAACCCGGGCGATGAAGGCTACGTCGATTACTTCGCGCCGATCGTGGCCGACGCGGAAGCCGGTTTCGGCGGCGTGCTGAACGCGTTCGAACTGATGAAGGCGATGATCGAAGCGGGCGCCTCCGGCGTGCACTTCGAAGACCAGCTCGCATCGGTCAAGAAGTGCGGTCACATGGGTGGCAAGGTGCTCGTGCCGACCCGCGAAGCCGTCGCGAAGCTGACAGCCGCGCGTCTGGCCGCCGATGTGTCGGGCGTGCCGACCGTGCTGCTCGCCCGCACCGACGCGGAAGCCGCCGACCTCGTGACCTCGGACATCGACGAGAACGACCGCCCGTTCCTGACCGGCGAGCGTACCGTCGAAGGCTTCTACCGCACGAAGCCCGGTCTCGAGCAGGCAATCTCGCGCGGCCTCGCCTATGCGCCCTACGCAGACATGATCTGGTGCGAAACCGGCAAGCCGGACCTCGAGTTCGCCAAGAAATTCGCCGACGCGATCCACAAGGAGTACCCGGACCAACTGCTGTCGTACAACTGCTCGCCGTCGTTCAACTGGAAGAAGAACCTCGACGACGCGACGATCGCGAAGTTCCAGCGCGAACTCGGCGCGATGGGCTACAAGTTCCAGTTCATCACGCTGGCCGGCTTCCACGCGCTGAACTACTCGATGTTCAACCTCGCGTACGGCTATGCGCGCAACCAGATGACCGCGTTCGTCGAAATGCAGCAGGCGGAATTCGCGGCGGCCGAAAAGGGCTTCACCGCGGTCAAGCATCAGCGCGAAGTCGGCACCGGCTACTTCGACGCGGTCACGCAGACGGTCGAGCGCGAAGCATCGACGACCGCGCTGCACGGTTCGACGGAAAACGAGCAGTTCTTCGACAAGAAGGTCGCCTGAGATCAGCCAGTCGGGTTATGCAGTCCCGTGGCCTGAGCGCAGGAACGATCGGCAAACGTCGAGCGGCACCACCAGAGTGCCGCCGACGCAGGGAGGGCCGTGCCGTGCTGGATTGGCAGGAGCGTCAGCGCGAACGCCGACGGCCGGAGAGTCTCAAAGAAGCCAGCACGCGGCAAGCGTGCGGCGAACCTGAACGCGCCGGCAGCGCCGCCGGCGCGCTTTTTTTCGAAGGCGGTGCATGCCGGCGCCCTGCCGGCAGTGCCAAGCGATTCAGCGATAGACGATCACAGGAATTTTCGTATGCGTGAGCACGCGCTGCGTTTCACTGCCGATCAGCAGGCTGCCGAGCCCGCGCCGCCCATGCGATGCCATGAAGATCACGTCGCAGCGCCCCTGCTCGGCCGCTTCGATGATGCCGAGATACGGCGCCGGATGCACGCTCGTGCGGCTCTCGACACTGACGCCGACGCGGTGCGCCGCATGCTCGACTTCGCGCAGATGCACGCGCGCCTCGCGCTCGCTGCGTTGCAGGAACTCGCCGGGCGGTTCGACCACGACATCGGAGAACGGCGAGTACGGATATTGCGGCAGACAGGCGTATGCGGTAACGCGGGCGCCCACGGCCTGCGCGAGGTCGATCGCGCCCGCTATCGCCTTGCGTGACAGATCTGAACCATCGGTCGGAACCAGGATGTGCCTGAACATGATCCCCTCCGTCGCCGGCTGCCCGCAGCACGGCGTCAGCGTCCAACAAAGCCCAGGGTGCAGGCTGCTCGAAACGATTGTAATGCGTATGAATGCGGGTATTCGCGTCTGTCTGGAGATTGGCGCATCAGTCCCAGTAACCGGGTTCGCCGTACGTATGCTTGAGAAAGTCCAGAAACAGCCGCACCCGCAGCGGCAGATGACGGCGCTGCGGGAACACCGCGTGGATGCCGATCGGCGGCGCGGCGAATTCGTCGAGCACGCTGACGAGGCGGCCCGCCGCGATCTCCGCGCCGACCTCCCACCACGAGCGCCACGCGAGCCCGTGTCCGGCGAGACACCATTCGTGCAGCACCGCGCCGTCCGAGCACTCCATCGTGCCGGATACCTTGATCGACACGACCTTGCCGTCGTGCTGAAACATCCAGCCGCGCTGCTGGTTCGCGCTGGCGCCGAGCGCGAGGCAGTTGTGGCGCGCGAGATCGGCCAGGCTGTGCGGCGCGCCGCGCCGGCTCAGATACTCGGGCGACGCGACGCATACGCGCCGGTTCTCCGCGAGCTTCAGCGACACCAGCGACGAATCGGGCAACTCGCCGAGCCGCACCGCGCAATCGAAGCCTTCGTTGACGAGGTCGACGAGGCGGTCGGACAGATCGAGCGTGATCGACACGTCCGGATGCGCGACCGTGAACGCGGGCACCAGTGGCGCCACGTGCCGGCGCCCGAAGCCGGCCGGCGCCGACAGCCGGAGATGGCCGCTCGCCTTCACGCCGCCCGCCGACACGCTCGCCTCGGCGTTCTGCATGTCGTGAAGAATGCGCTGGCAGTCTTCGAGAAAGGCCGAGCCTTCGAAGGTCAGCGTGATCTTGCGCGTCGTGCGCACGAGCAGCTTCACGCCGAGGCGCTCCTCCAGTGCGTCGACGCGCCGGCCGATGATCGCGGGCGCGACGCCCTCGGCGAGCGCCGCCGCGGACAGGCTCCCTTTGGCCGCGACAGTGGCGAAGGTCTCGATCTGCTTGAAACGGTCCATGAACGATACGCGCCGCGGCGAGGCGGAAAAGTGAGCAGTGCGCGTCAGATTAGGTAAGCAAAAGTAAAAGATCAAGTGATCTTTAGCCTATTTTTTAGCACCTAAGGTCAGCAATACAATCGATCCCGACCTCTGACAGGAGCGCATGGCAATGTCGGCCACAACGACACCTTCCCCGCGAGCAGTGATTTTCGACGCCTACGGCACGTTGTTCGACGTGCATTCGGTGATCGCCGCCGCAGAGCAACTGTTCCCCGGCCACGGCGACGCGCTGTCGCAGCTCTGGCGCCAGAAGCAGATCGAATACACGCAATTGCGCACGCTCGCCGCGCGCAGCGACGCCCCCGGCGAACACTACCGCCCGTTCTGGGACATCACGCTCGACGCACTGCGCTTCGCCGCGAAAAGACTGCAGCTCACGCTCGGCCGCGCGGCCGAAAAGCGGCTGATGGACGAATACGCGTGCCTGTCCGCATTTCCCGACGCGGTGCCCGTGCTGCGTGCGTTGCGCGAGGCCGCCGCCGCGCCACGCGTGGGGCTCGCGATTCTGTCAAACGGCAATCCGCAAATGCTCGATATCGCGGTCAAGAGCGCCGGCATGAACGCCCTCTTCGATCACGTGCTGTCGGTCGACGCCGTGCGCGCGTACAAACCCTCGCCTGCCGCGTATGCGCTCGGCCCCGACGCGTTCGGCGTGGCCGCGCGCGAGATCGTGTTCGTGTCGTCGAACGGCTGGGACGTCGCGGGCGCGACGTGGTTCGGCTTCACGACGTTCTGGCTGAACCGGCAGAACCTGCCCGTCGAAGAGCTCGGCGTGACGCCGCATGGCACCGGTAGCGGCATGAACGATCTGCTGGACTTTCTGCGCACACTCGCGACGTCGTCACGCTCGAGCGGCGGCCGTCGAACGAAAGTTCCTGGCAGTGGCAGTCGCAAGCGCGCCGGCCCGCGCGTATGACGGCGTCCCCCGCATTCGGCAATCCACTTCCCCTTTTCAACCTTCGCATTTTTGCAATCTGACCGACCAAGGAAAAAACATGGCTAATCCGCTGTCGTTGCCGCAAGGCATGGAAATCACCGGCGACATCAAGCCCGGCTTTGAAGCGATCCTCACCCGCGAAGCGCTGGAACTCGTCGCGGCCTTGCACCGTACGTTCGAGCCGCGCCGTCAGCAGTTGCTGCAGGCGCGCGTCGAGCGCGCGAAGCGGCTCGACGCTGGCGAGCGGCCCGACTTCCTCGCCGCCACGAAGAGCGTGCGCGAGGGCGACTGGAAGATCGCGCCGCTGCCGCAGGATCTGCAGTGCCGGCGCGTCGAGATCACCGGCCCCGTCGAGCGCAAGATGATCATCAACGCGCTCAATTCGGGCGCCGACTCCTACATGACCGACTTCGAGGATTCGAACGCGCCGAGCTGGGACAATCAGATCACCGGTCATATCAATCTGAAGGACGCGGTGCGCCGCACGATCTCGCTCGAACAGAACGGCAAGTCGTACCGGCTCAACGACAGGACCGCGACGCTGATCGTACGTCCGCGCGGCTGGCATCTCGACGAGAAGCACGTGAAGGTCGACGGCCAGCGCGTGTCGGGTGGCATCTTCGATTTCGCGCTGTACATGGTGCACAACGCGAAGGAGTTGATCGCGCGCGGCTCGGGTCCGTACTTCTATCTGCCGAAGATGGAGAGCCATCTCGAAGCGCGGCTGTGGAACGACCTCTTCGTCGCCGCGCAGGAAGCGGTCGGCGTGCCGCGCGGCACGATTCGCGCGACGGTGCTGATCGAGACGGTCGTCGCCGCGTTCGAAATGGACGAGATCCTGTACGAGCTGCGTGAACATAGCTCGGGCCTGAACGCGGGCCGCTGGGACTACATCTTCTCGGCGATCAAGAAGTTCAAGAGCGACCGCGACTTCTGCCTCGCCGATCGCTCGCAGATCACGATGACCTCGCCGTTCATGCGCGCGTACGCGTTGCTGCTGCTGAAGACCTGCCATCGCCGCAACGCGCCGGCGATCGGCGGCATGAGCGCGCTGATTCCGATCAAGAACGATGCGGCCGCGAACGACAAGGCGATGGCCGGCGTGCGTTCAGACAAGGCGCGCGACGCGGGCGACGGCTACGACGGCGGCTGGGTCGCGCACCCGGGCCTCGTGCCGGTCGCGATGGAAGAGTTCGTCAAGGTGCTCGGCGATCGGCCGAACCAGATCGGCAAGCAGCGCGTCGACGTGCTCGTGAGCGCGACCGACCTGCTCGACTTCCGCCCGGAAACGCCGATCACCGAAGCGGGCTTGCGCAACAACATCAACGTCGGCATTCACTACCTCGGTTCGTGGCTCGCGGGCAATGGCTGTGTGCCGATTCACAACCTGATGGAAGATGCGGCCACCGCCGAGATTTCGCGCTCGCAGGTCTGGCAGTGGATCCGCTCGCCGAAGGGCAAACTCGACGACGGTCGCAAGGTGACGGTCGAACTGGTGCGCGAGCTCGCGGCGCAGGAGCTCGACAAGGTCAAACAGACGGTGGGCGGAGATACGAAGCCGTATGAGCGTGCCGCGCAGCTCTTCGAGCAGATGTCGACCGCGGAGCAGTTCACCGATTTTCTGACGCTGCCGCTTTACGAAGAGATTTGATGGTGTTGATGATGCAGGCTCGAGCGCCTTGGGCCTGCTCGAGCCAGGGGACCCCATCGGCTTGAACGACGGCACGCCGCGGACATACGTGGCGCGCCGTTTTTTTTGCTCGCCTTCGTGGACCAGCTCAGCGCGTGCGCCGATGTTCGACCCAATCTCCTGAACGGATCTCGGGCAGCCCTTTTACGGCGCTTGGCGCGACCGGATAGAAGCGGCAATTCACGACGTTGCCGTCCACTTTGACCATCACCTCACGTGCCAGAAAACGGGACTCGACGCCCGGATACACGGCTTCGATTTCGTCGAGCACCGCGACGAGCGCATCGTCGATTTCATAGACGTCGCCGAGCACGTCGATGCCCGCTTCGTCGACGACGAGACCCGGATAGTCGCCAAAATCGAACAGATGGCCGCGCACGGTGGTACTGCCGAGCAGGCTCGGTGCGGGGATGTCGTTGCGCGCGGCGGCTTCGCTGATGTCGTTGGTTTCACCGGCACGCAGCGTGCCGTAGACAAAGACGGTCTGCATCGTCGTTGAGTCTCCATGGTCAGAGGTGATGTCGGTGGCTCGGGGGCCATCGGGACATTATGCAACGGCGGCCCGTCGGCAACAGAAACTGGGCACGGCCTACAATGCTTGATGCCCGCGACGGTGAATGGCCTCGACCGCGCTTCGCCGTTGCCAGCTCCGTGATCCGAACCGACCTTGCCATGACCTCGTCCTCCGACTCCGACTTGTTGAGCCGCGTGCGTTTCGCCGACATACCGCCCGAGTTCGCGCCGAACGAGATGCATCCGATCCGCGTGCGCTCGCGGCCAATGCCGGCGGGCTGGCATATCGCGCGTCATACGCATGCCTGGGCGCAGGTCGCGTATGCGTCGCGCGGCGTGCTGCGGGTCGCAACGACGGGCACGACATGGATGGTGCCGCCATCGCGCGCAATCTGGTTGCCGCCGCATGTGACGCACGAAGTGGTCGCCGTCGAGGATGCGTTCCTGCGCACGCTGTACATCACCGAGAGTACGGTGCCGGCCGGGCTCGATACGCCGCGCGTCGTCGAAGTATCGAACCTGTTGCGCGAGGTGATTGCCGCGCTCGATACGCCTGGCCTGTCCGCCGCGCGCGAGCATCTGCTCGGCGCGCTCGCGCTCGATGAACTGACGCGCTCCGAGCCGTTGCCGCTGTCCGTGCCGATGCCCAGCGAAAAGCGCCTGCGCGCGCTGTGCGAGGCCGTGATCGCCGACCCGATGCATGGCGAGTCGCTCGAGCAGTGGGCATCGACGGTGGGCGCGAGCACGCGCACGATCGCGCGGCTGTTCCGCCAGGAACTGGGTGTGAGTTTTTCGCAGTGGCGTCAGCAGGCGATTCTCGCGCGCGCCATTCCATTGTTGAGCCAGGGACGACCGCTGTCGCACGTCGCGCAGGAACTGGGCTATCAGAGCCAGAGCGCCTTCTCCGCGATGTTCCGGCGTGCGTTCGGCGCGAGTCCACGCGCGTTTATCGAGCGAGGCGCCGAGCATCGCGCGAGCAACGGCGAGCATGATGACGCGCAAGCGGATGATGAAACGGCACAGGATCAAGCCGGTTCGACGGACGTCGCCGAGCGGTGAATGGCGACAACTAGCGCTGCGCGTCGGCCATCGATGCGGGGCACGCCTCAAACCCGCCGCGCCAGATGACGGATTGCGCCTAGCTGCGCGAGCCGCGGCCCGGTGAGCTTATAGCCCTTGCGCAGATAGAGCCGCGCCGCCGGATTGTCGACGAACACGCGCAACTGCAACTCACGCAGCCCGCGCTCGCGCGCCCATTGATGCGAGATGTCGAGCAGGAAGGTACCGGCGCCAAGCCGACGATATCCTTCGGCGATCTGCACGTCGCGGATATGCAGCGAATCACCCTCTTCGGTGATACGCAGCACGCCCATCGGCACGCCATCCACTTCGAGAATGAAATTCTCCGATTCGCGCCAACTGCCGAGAAACAGATCGCTGCGCCACACCAGATGATGCCGGCGATAGTAGCCGCCCATGTTGTTGCGGGTCAGCGCCTCGGCAAACTCGAAATCGTCCATGCTGGCCGAGCGCAGATGAAACGGTGACGGAGCTTCGGTGGGATCGAACATGGCAGGACCGCGAGGATGAGTCGGATAAACGGTAAAACAGGCCGCGCGCGCTGGCAATGGCTGTTTGTCCCGAGCCTTCCGGGAGGCGGCCGGCAACGGCAGTAGAAACGGAGCGGTTACGGTCCTATGAGCAGGCGCCATCACCCGCTCACCAGCACGACGGCTGCGGATATACACGTTCGCATCGTCGGCACAGCGCACGAAGCAGTGGCCGCGCCGTTCCAGTTCCTTGTCCACCACGTCGAGCAACACGTTGGCCAGCAACGGCGGATCATCATGGCGCGGACAACAGGCTTCGTCGCTCACGGAAATAGGCGCAGCTTCACCGCGCGTGCCTCCCGATCGCCCCGCTTGCGCGGGCATCTGACGCAATTCCTGTCGCATCGACATGGCGCTGGACACTCCCTCCCGTTCGGCCCTTCATCACCAGCTCCAGTCTCACCGACCTGTCCTGTGACTACTTACGGCCTCTGCTGACTTCTTGCTCCGGCTCGACGCCGTCGCCCTTTCAGGCATGAGGCGAGATCTCCCCAGGTAAGAGCGCACTCCTTCATGGCACAGCCGCCGCATTTACGCCGCTTCGTCCTGGTCACGAGAGCTTCGCGGTCTATTATTACCCGCCCGCCCTGCTTGGCAACGCCTTCTATGCGGTTCTTGTTTATCGGCTCGCGACTTACGCTCCACGCTTCCTTCCCACATTCGGCCGCCGTCATGCAGTTGCGCTTCACTTCATTCGCTGTGACCAGCTCATGGCGGGACTTGCACTCGCAGGAGTGCGCCCATGCTGGGCGCACAATAAAAAAAGCCCACTTCCTGCGAAGTGGGCTTTCTCAAATCTGGCGGAGCGGACGGGACTCGAACCCGCGACCCCCGGCGTGACAGGCCGGTATTCTAACCAACTGAACTACCGCTCCAGATTTTGCATCGCAGCCTGCGAGCCATACTCTCAGCTTGCTGCACCGTTCAAACTTCCAACCGAACGACGCCGATGTTCTGGCGTCCCCTAGGGGATTCGAACCCCTGTACTCACCGTGAAAGGGTGATGTCCTAGGCCTCTAGACGAAGGGGACAACGTACTGCTTACACCTTTAATGAAAAAGCCCGTTCAAGTATGTGTGAACGGGCTTTGTCTGGCGGAGTGGACGGGACTCGAACCCGCGACCCCCGGCGTGACAGGCCGGTATTCTAACCGACTGAACTACCACTCCAGTCTTTACACCCTGCTTGCGAGCGTCGGTTAATTCTCTGCAAGCTGCGCTGCTTTACTACTACTCGAATACTAAAGCGACGCTGATGTTTGGCGTCCCCTAGGGGATTCGAACCCCTGTACTCACCGTGAAAGGGTGATGTCCTAGGCCTCTAGACGAAGGGGACAAAATCTTTTCAGATCCGTCTCAATTCGCTTTTGACTTGATCAACTCGCGCTAACTTTTCAGTTAATTCGCCAAGCTATTTTCAGGTCAACAGCGAAGACCGCTACTTTACTACATTTCAGCGATTTGTGAAGTCTTTTTTCTACAACTATCAGACTTCTTAACCACTTTCACCTCTTTGCTCTGTTGGTGGAGGTAAGCGGGATCGAACCGCTGACCTCTTGCATGCCATGCAAGCGCTCTCCCAGCTGAGCTATACCCCCGCGCACATCAGAGAAACGAGATTTTAGAGGGCGATCTGCGCTTTGTAAATACCCTTTGAGCGATTACATGCGGATTTTTCCGGCGGCATGCGAAACCTCTGACGCACGCCGCCAACGGATTAGCCAAGCGCTTTTTCGATGCGGCTAACGACGACGTCGCGACCGAACAGCATCAGCACGCTATCGATCGACGGTGTATGCGTCGTACCCGCCACCAGCAGACGCACCGGCATCGCGAGCTGCGGCATCTTCAGCTTGTGCGTGCCGAGCGTCGCTTTCAGCGCGGCAGCGATCGCCTCCTTGGTCCATTCGACCGTCTTCAATGCAGCGGCCAGATCAGCGAGCGCCGGACGAACCGCGTCGGTGACGTGCTGTGCAAGCGACTCAGCGTCGGGTGCCGGGGTGCGATAGAACATCGCGGCGTTCTGCGCGATCTCCTTCACGGTCGACGCCCGATCCTTCATCAGGCCCACCACGCCCGTCAGATCCGGACCTTGGGCGAGTGTGGCTTCGTCGATGTCGAGCTCCGCGAAGAACGGTTTCGCCAGTTCGGCGAGGCGTGCGTTGTCGGCTTCCTTGATGTAGTGCGCGTTGAGCCAGTTCAGCTTGTCATGGTCGTACTGCGCCGGCGACTTGCCGAGGTGCTCGAGATCGAACCACTCGACGAACTGCTCGCGCGTGAAAATCTCCGCGTCACCATGCGACCAACCGAGGCGCGCCAGATAGTTGACGACCGCTTCCGGCAGATACCCCGCATCGCGATAACCCATCACGCTCATTGCGCCGTGGCGCTTGCTCATCTTCTCGCCCTGCTCGTTCAGCACGGTCGGCAGGTGTGCATACACCGGCGGCTCGCCACCGAGCGCGCGCAGTATGTTGATCTGGCGCGGCGTGTTGTTGACGTGGTCGTCGCCACGAATCACGTGAGTGATGCGCATGTCGAGATCGTCGACGACGACGCAGAAGTTATACGTCGGCGTGCCGTCCGGACGCGCGATCACGAGGTCGTCGAGTTCTTCGTTCGAGATTTCGATGCGGCCTTTCACCGCGTCGTCCCACGCGACCACGCCGGTCAGCGGATTGCGAAACCTTAGCACCGGCTTCACGCCCACGGGCGGCTCCGGCAGCACCTTGCCCGGCTCCGGGCGCCACGTGCCGTCGTAGCGCGGCTTTTCGCCTGCTTCGCGCTGGCGCTCGCGCAGCGCGTCGAGCTCTTCGGTCGACATGTAGCACGGATAGACGAGCCCCGCCTCCTGCATCTGCTTCAGCACTTCGCCGTACCGGTCCATGCGCTGCATCTGGTAGAACGGGCCTTCGTCGAAATCGAGGCCGAGCCACGCCATGCCTTCGAGAATCGCGTCGACGGATTCGGTCGTGGAGCGCTCGAGGTCGGTGTCCTCGACCCGCAGCACGAAGGTCCCTTTCATCTTGCGCGCGAACGCCCACGGATACAGCGCGGAGCGGATGTTGCCCAGGTGGATGAAGCCGGTGGGACTCGGTGCGAAACGGGTACGAACGGAGGTGGTCATTAGCGGTTACTCGGAAAACAGGCGCCGGCGCTCAGGCGAACACGACTGCGAAGCGCGGCAGCGAAGCGTGCCCATGCTGCGCGCGACGTCGCGCACGGCCACGAGGGAATAAGTGCAAGAGCCGAATTATACCTTCCGCACGCGGGTTGCCGCCCTCGTCCGAACGGCCTATGGCGCATGGGCGAACGGCGTCCGGACATCTGCGTACGCACCTTCCCGGCGCTCGCCCAACTCATCTTGAAAAAGCGCCGCGTCAGTTCCGAATACTTCCTCTGCAACGTTTCATTACAGCGGACCGCGCGAGCCGATCGTTTGCATTAAGATGTGCGCGCGCTGCGATGCGGGCTTACCGCACATCGATCCGATCCGGAGCGAACACCGCTGCAAGCGCGCGCAATCGCCGTCGGCGATCCGCCCGGTCTGACCTCAGCCTGATCGCGGTACGCGCGACGCCGCTCGCGTCGCGCGCGCCGTTGCTGGAGAACTCGTTGAAACCCTCATCCCCGAACTTGAGCCGCCGCAGCTTTTCGCTAGCGGCCGCATCCGCGGTGCTTGCCGCCTGCACCACGACCGCCGGCAAACTCGATGGCGCGCCGATCACCGCGACGCCCGCCGTTCCCCCGCCGCCTGAAAAAGCGCAACAGAAGCCGGTTCGCGTCGCGCTCGCTCTCGGCGGCGGCGCCGCGCGCGGCTTTGCGCACATCGGCGTCATCAAGGCTCTCGAGGCGCGCAATATCCAGATCGACCTGATTGCCGGCACGAGCGCCGGCTCCGTCGTCGGTGCGCTGTACGCGTCGGGCATGAACGGCTTCGCGCTGAACAAGCTCGCGCTGTCGATGGACGAAGCGTCGATCAGCGACTGGGCGATGCCGTTTCGTACGCGCGGCTTCCTGCAGGGCGTCGCGCTGCAGAACTACCTGAACACGACGCTGAACAACCGCCCGATCGAGAAGATGGCGAGGCCGCTCGGCGTGGTCGCGACCGATCTGCAAACCGGCCAGCCGATCCTGTTCCAGCGTGGCAACACCGGCATCGCGGTGCGCGCGTCATGCAGCGTGCCGTCGATTTTCGAGCCGGTGAAGATCGGCGGTCACGAGTACGTGGATGGGGGTCTCGTGAGTCCGGTACCGGCGTCGTTCGCGCGCAAGATGGGCGCGGATTTCGTGATCGCCGTCGATATCTCCCAGCGACCGGAAACCGGCGTCACGGCAAGCTCGTTCGACGTATTGATGCAGACCTTCACGATCATGGGCCAGACGATCAAGGCCTACGAGCTCGACAAGTACGCCGACGTGGTGATCCGGCCGAATCTCGCGACGATGAGCGGCAGCGATTTCTCACAGCGCAACGCCGCGATCCTCGCCGGCGAGGAAGCGGTCGCGAAGATGATGCCGGAGTTGCAGCGCAAGCTCGCCGCGCGGCGCATGGGAGCCTGAAAGCCCGGCGACGCACGGTCGCTGTGCGTCGCCATGGCAAAAATGCGCGCATCAAACGCAAAAAGCCTGCTTCGAATGAAGCAGGCTTTTTTATCGCCAGGCCTGGCGCTGAATCAGTTATTCCCGCCGATCGTCGCGGTCACACGCTTGCGCAGATCGTCGGCCTGATACGAGGTCTCGATCCGACGCGCACCCGTAAAGCGCTTTTCCCAGTAGCCGTCATCCATGTCGTCGACGCGGATCGTGCTGCCGGTGGACGGCGAGTGCACGAACTTGTTGTCGCCGATATAGATGCCGACGTGCGAGAACGTGCGGCGCATCGTATTGAAGAACACCAGATCGCCCGGCTTCAGGTCGCTTACCCGCACCTTCTCGCCCAGGCGGCTCATTTCCTCGGCACGGCGCGGCAGCGCGAGACCGAGCGTGTCCTGGAACACGTAGCGCACGAAACCGCTGCAATCGAGCCCCGAATCAGGCGTATTGCCGCCCCAACGGTAGCGAACGCCGATCATGTTCAACGCGCCGACCACCACGTCGCCCGCTTTGCCGGCCATGCCCGAAAGGAACGATTTGGCGCTGCCGCTTTCGCTGCCTGCGGCCTTGGTTTGGGGAGTGAGAAGGGAGAGAGGATCCGAGCCGTTGGGGGGCGGATATGAGGCATTCTGATTAAAACCGCTTACTTCGTCGGCGAACGCGCCGGGAGCTGCTGCCATCAAGACGCCAATGAACATCCCGGCGACGACGCGCGTGCAAGCCTGGGTGAAGTTTCTGTGCTGCATTGGTCGGTAGTTTTTGCCAAAAAATCAGGGGTCTAGAAAAAAAGTTTGCTCGATACTAGCCAGTAAGTATTTGCCTGTCAAAAGGAATAGGAAAAATCAATCGACGGACGCACTCAATTGGGGAAAGGGTGAAAAATCAACGATCAAGCGCCGCTTTCAGCAGCTTTCGCGTGTAAGGATGCGCGGGTGCAGTAAAAATTTTCTCGACTTCGCCGGTCTCGACGATCGATCCGTTTTGCATCACCACGACTCGGTGCGCCATCGCCCCGATCACTTCCAGGTCGTGACTGATGAATACGAAGCCGAGGTTGTATTTGTGCTGCAAACCGGTGAGCAGCTTGAGCACCTGCTGCTGGATCGATACGTCCAGCGCGCTGGTCGGTTCGTCGAGGATCAGCACGCGCGGCTCCAGTACCAGCGCGCGCGCGATCGCGATGCGCTGCCGCTGCCCGCCCGAAAATTCATGCGGATAGCGATACAGCGCGGTCCGGTCGATGCCGACTTCGCGCAGCACCGCGACGACCTTGTCGCGCCGCGCCTGCGGAGTCATCTGCGGCCGATGCAGCGCGAGCCCCTCACCGACGATCCGCTCGATCGTCTGCCGCGGCGAAAGCGAACTAAAAGGGTCTTGAAAGACGACCTGCATATTCGAGCGCAGCGCGGTCTTTTCGGCGCCGCGATAGCTCGCGAGCGCCCTGCCCTGAAACTGGATCTCGCCATGCGCGGTGCGCTGCAGACCGAGCAGTGCCATCGCGAGCGTCGACTTGCCCGATCCCGATTCACCGACGATCCCGAGCGTCTCGCCCTGGCGCACCGACACGTTCGCCGCGTCGACCGCGCGAAACCGCCCCGCGCCGAACCAGCCACGCAGGCCGGTCAGTTTCGTTCTGAAGTCGACCGCCACGTCGCGCGCTTCGAGCAGCACCGGCGAGATCGGCAGCACCGGCACGACCTCGCGCTGCGGCCGGCTCGCGAGCAGCCGCAGCGTGTACGGATGGCGCGGCGCCTCGAACACCTGCTCGACCGTGCCGGTTTCGACCAGCACGCCTCGCTCCATCACCGCGACGCGCTGCGCGAAGTGACGCACGAGGTTCAGGTCGTGCGTGATCAGCAGCACGGCCATGCCGCGCTTTTGTGCTTCGTCGCGCTGCAGTTCCAGCAGAAGCTCGACGATTTGCGCGCGAATCGTCACGTCGAGCGCGGTGGTCGGCTCGTCGGCGAGCAACAGGCGCGGCCGGCAGGCGAGCGCCATCGCGATCATCGCGCGCTGCCGCTGCCCGCCCGAGAGCTGATGCGGGTAGCTGTTGATGCGCCTCTCCGGCTCGGTGATGCCGGTGCGCGCGAGCAGCGCGACCGCCCGCCTGCACGCTTCGGCCGCGCTGACGCCGTCATGCACGACGATCGTTTCCGCAATCTGGTCGCCGATCGTATACAGCGGATTGAGCGCGGTCATCGGTTCCTGGAAGATCATCGCGATGTCCGAGCCGCGCAGGCCGCGCATCGCACGCTCGCTCTTCGCGAGCAGATCTTTGCCATCGAAGCGGATCGCCCCGCTCACCTGCGCGTCGTTCAGCAGGCGCAGCACCGACAGCGCGGTCACGCTCTTGCCCGAGCCGGACTCGCCGACGAGCGCGACGCGTTCACCGCGCGCGATCGCGAGCGTGACGTCGTCGACGGCCACCGTGTCGCCGAACGCGACACGCAGATGGTCGAGTTCGAGCAGCGGCGTGTCCGTCGATCGCGGATCGATTTGCGGCGGCGCGCTCATTGACCACCTCCGGCGTGTATCGCATCGGAGATACGCGTGTCGAGCGCGTTGCGCAGCGCGTCGCCCATGAAGGTCAATAGCAGCAGCATCGCCACCAGCACGCCGAAGGTCGACACCGAGATCCACCACGCGTCGAGATTCGCCTTGCCCTGAGCGAGCAGTTCGCCCAGGCTCGGCGTCGGCGGCGGCACGCCGAGGCCGAGGAAGTCGAGACTCGTCAGCGCGAGAATCGCGCTGCTCATGCTGAACGGCAGGAACGTGATGACCGGCGTCAGACTGTTGGGCAACACGTGACGCCACATGATCTGCCAATGCGACAGGCCCATCGCGCGCGCGGCGCGCACGTAGTCCTGCTGGCGATTGCGCAGGAACTCGGCGCGCACGTAGTCGGACAGGCCGATCCAGTTGAACAGCGACAGCAGCACGATCAAAAGAGCGAAGCTGCGCTCGAAGATCGATGAAAAGATGATCAGCAGATAGAGCTGCGGCATCGCGTTCCAGATCTCGATCAGACGCTGCCCGACGATGTCCGTTCGCCCTCCGAAGTAACCTTGCACCGCCCCCGCGGCGATGCCGACGATCGTGCTGATCACGGTCAGCACGAGGCCGAACACGACCGACACGCCGAAGCCGTACAGCAGACGCGCGAACACATCGCGGCCGCGGTCGTCGGTGCCGAGCCAGTTCTCGCGCGACGGTGGCGCCGGGTTGGGCGTCTTCGAAAAGTAATTGAGCGTGTCGTAGTAGTAATGATTCGGCGGATACAGCGCGAAGTTGCCCGGCGCATCGAAGCGGTGACGGATGTACGGATCGAGATAATCGGCCGGCGTGGGGAAGTCGCCACCGAAGGTGGTCTCGGCGTAGGTCTTGACGAGCGGGAAATACAGATGGCCGTTGTAGCGCACGACGACCGGCTTGTCGTTCGACCACAGCGGCCCCACGAGGCTCGCCGCGAACGCGACGACGAAGATGATCAGGCTCCAGTAGCCGAGACGCTGCTGGCGAAAACGCTGCCACACGCGACGCGCCGGCGACGGCGACATCAGTGCCCGCGCGGGTTCGGTGCGCGCCGCCGCGTCGGCGGAAAGGCGGGCTCGATTCATCAGCGCTCCAGTTGTTCGAATTGGATGCGGGGATCGACCCACACATAGCAAAGGTCGGAGATCAGCCGCGTGACGAGGCCGATCAGCGTGAACAGATACAACGTGCCGAGCACGACCGGATAGTCCCGCCGCATCACCGATTCATACGACAGCAACCCGAGCCCGTCGAGCGAGAACAGCGTTTCGATCAGCAGGCTGCCGGTGAAGAACGCGCCGATGAACGCGCCCGGGAAATTGACGATCAGCGGCAGCAGCGCATTGCGAAACACGTGCTTCCACAACACGCGCCGCTCGGACAAACCTTTGGCACGCGCGGTCAGCACGTACTGCTTGCGGATTTCGTCGAGAAACGCGTTCTTCGTCAGCATCGTGACGACCGCGAAGCTGCCCACCACCGACGCCGTGATCGGCAGCGTGATATGCCATAGATAGTCGAGGATCTTGCCGACGAGGCTCAACTGGTCCCAGTTGTCGGAAGTGAGGTTGCGCAGCGGAAACAGCTGCAGGAACGTGCCGCCGCCGAACAGCACGAGCAGCAGCACGCCGAGCACGAAGCCCGGAATCGCGTAGCCGACCAGCACGACGAGGCTCGTCGCGATATCGAAGTGCGAGCCGTTGCGCACCGCCTTCGCGATGCCGAGCGGCACCGATATCAGATAGGTGAGAAAGAACGTCCACAGGCCGATGCTGATCGACACCGGCAGCTTCGACACGATCAGCGACAACACGCTCTGATGACGGAAATAGCTCTGGCCGAGATCGAAGGTCGCGAAGCGCTTGAGCATCAGCACGTAGCGTTCGAGCGGCGGTTTGTCGAAGCCGTACAACTGCTTCAGTTGCGCGATCTGTTGCGCATCGACGCCGCTATGCGAGCGCAGCCCGAACGGCGAGGCGCCCTCCGCGCCCTTGCGCAGTTCGTGCTGCATCTGCTCGACGGGGCCGCCCGGCACGAACTGGATCACGACGAAGGTCAGCGTCAGCACGCCGAGCAGCGTCGGGATCATCAGCAGCAGGCGTTTGAGGATGTAGCTCCACATAGGCGGTGTTCCAGTGCGAACGCGTTGGTGGGGGCGATGGATCTGCGGATCAGTCGGCGCTGCCCGTGGGCGTGCGCGCCCGCGGATCCTCGTACCACCACATCGTCGTGATCCAGCCTTCCGCGCCATAGTACAGCGGCAAAGTCTTCGGCCACGCGAGCCCGCGCTTGAACGCGACGCGATGCGTGCCGCTGTACCAGTGCGGCACCACATAGTAGCCATGCATCAGCAGACGGTCGAGCGCGTGCGCGGCATCGGTCAGCTGCTCGCGCGTTTGCGCATGCACGAGCGCGTTCAACACCGCGTCGACGGCCGGCGACTTCAGGCCGATCGCGTTGTCCGAGCCGGGGGTATCGGCGGCCTTGCTGCCGAAGCGGGTGATCTGCTCGGAGCCCGGCACCTGCACGTCGGGCATGCGAATCGTCGTCACGTCGAAGTCGAATGCGTCGAGCCGCTTCTGATAGACCGCGAAGTCGGTGGTGCGGAAGTTCGCGGTAATGCCGAGCTTTTGCAGATTGCGCGTGAAGGTCGCGATGATCGGCTCCATCGACGAGGCCGAACCCGAGTCGTCGAGTATCTCGAACTGGAACGGCTCGCCCTTCGCGTTGCGCAGCGCGCCGTCACGATAGGTCCAGCCGGCCTGCTGCAGCAGATCGCGCGCCTGTAGCAGATTCGCGCGCAGCGAGCCGGGCGGATCGGTATCGGGCTGCTTCGGCGGCGGCCCGAATACCGCCGGGTCGAGTTGGGCGCGAAACGGCTCCAGCAGCGCGAGCTCGCCAGGCGAAGGCAGCCCCTTCGCCTGCCATTCGGTGTTGGCGAAATAGCTGTCGATGCGCGTGTACTGGTTGAAAAACAGCTGGCGGTTCAGCCACTGAAAGTCGAGCGCGAGATCGAGCGCCTTGCGCACCCGCACATCCTGGAACAGCGGCCGGCGCGTGTTCAGGAAAAAGCCCTGCATGCCGGTGCCGTTGTGCTGCGCAAACTCGCGCTTGATCAACTCGCCACGGTCGAACTTCTTGCCGACGTCGCGCCGCACCCAGTTGCGCGCGATATATTCGACCAGCGCGTCGTACTCGCCAGCCTTGAACGCCTCGAGCCGCGCGGTGCTATCGGCATACAGCTTGTAGACGATGCGATCGAAGTTGTTCATGCCGACGCGCACCGGCAGATCGGCGCCCCAATAGTGCGGGTCGCGTTTGAACGTGATCGTGCGGCCGTTGTCGTAGCTGTCGATCAGATACGGCCCGCTGCCGACTGGCTTTTCGAATGCGAGCTGGTCGAACGGAACACGGCTGCCGTCGGGCTTCATCCCCCACTTGCGCGAGAACACCGGCATGCTGCCCGCGAGCAGCGGCAACTCGCGATCGCGCTCGCGAAACTCGAAGCGCACCGTGGCCGGATCGACGACGACCGCACGCTTGATCTCGCTGAAAAGCGATGCGAACTGCGGCGCGGCCTGCGGGCTCTTCAGCGTGTCGAGAGAGAACTTGACGTCGTCGGCGGTCACAGGGTCGCCGTTCGAAAAGCGCGCGCGCGGATTGATGTGGAACGTGACCGACAGGCCGTCGGGCGCGACGACGATGTCGTCGGCGAGCAGCCCGTAGGCGGACGCGACTTCGTCGCTGCTGCCGATCGTCAGGCTCTCGAACATCAATTCGAGGCCGGGCGCCGCATTGCCACGCAGAGTGAACGGATTGAACTTGTCGAAGCTCGTTAGACGGCTCGGGTTCGCGAGCACGAGCGTGCCGCCTTTCGGCGCATCGGGATTGACGTAGTCGAAGTGCTTGAAGCCGGCCGGATATTTGGGCTCGCCGTATTGCGCGATCGCATGCGCGGCATGCGCGTGCGGCGCGACGAGCAGACTCGCGCACAGCAACGCGACGGCGAGCGCGGCGCGCAAGGGTCCGTGGATCACGCTGTGTCGAAGTCCCTCAGGCGTTTGAACCCGTCGCGAGCCAGTTGTCATGGAGTCGTGCTGGTAAATGGGCAGTGGCGATGTGGGGGATTCTACCCAATTAGCTTGCGCGATCTGGCGGCCGACTGCGACGAAATGCGTCAGCGACGGATGTTTCAGCACAAAAAACAAAACCGCCCTCCAAGGGCGGTTCTGTCATCGCTGCGGCCGGTTGGCGCGCTTCAGCGCTGACGCAGCGGCGACTCAGTGCCAGCCGCGATGTTGGTCGTAGTGACCGCGCGCATAGTCGCCGCGGCCCGGCGGATGGTGACGATACCAGTCGTTGCGCGCCCAGTAGCGATGGCCGTCCCAGTAACGGTCGCCATGCCAGCCGATCACGATTTGCGGACCGCCGTAGTACACGGGAGCCGGCTGATAGACGACGGGCGGCGGCGGAGGCGGCGGCGGTGCGTAGACCGGCGCCGGTGCGACGTAGACCGGCGCGGGAATGCCGATATTGACCCCGACGTTGAGCCCCGCGGCCATCGCGGCACCCGATGCAGCCAACGTCAACACGCCGAACACAAGCGGAACAATACGAGCGGACTTCATTGATCACCTTTGTAGGAACATGTTTTGTTGGCGGAAATATAACGCAAAGGCAGCAACACGCGTATTTCAACTTTGTAATAACTGATGCTGAAAATCGCCTCGCCGGCGGTGGCGTAATGTCTGGTTACACACGCCAGACGGCGGTGAAAAAGCACCCTCCGCGCGGGCGCCGGCTCGCGGCCTGGCTGACATCCCGAAAACGAACATTTTAAAGTTCGAAAGAACATATCTGTTCTATATTTCTCACCGCAGTCATCCGATCACCGCTCGGAGACGAGGCAAAAAAAATATTAAATTATCGAGAAAAATCAAGGAAACACGTCGCAACGCCTATGGTTTCCCCCGATATCCAGGTCGTTTCCAAGTGGTAGGATGACTGCCATTGAAAACCAATAAATGTTCGAATTCGCGCATGCCCGAGCACTGCGTCGGAAGCAACCGCTCAATGCGCCACGGAGACTGATTTTGAAAACGATCAAGGGATTGCGCTGGTGGATCATCGCCCTCGTGTGCGTTGGGACGATCGTCAACTATCTGTCGCGCAACGCGCTCGGGGTGATGGCGCCCGAGCTGATGAAACTGCTGCACATGAACACGCGGCAGTACTCGTACGTGGTCGGCGCGTTCCAGGTCGGCTATACGGTGATGCAGCCCGTCTGCGGCCTGATCATCGATCTGATCGGCCTGCGCCTCGGTTTCGCGCTGTTCGCGTGCCTGTGGTCGCTGACCGGCGTGTTCCACGGTTTCGCGGGCAGCTGGTTTTCGCTCGCGGCGCTGCGCGGTTTCATGGGCCTATCCGAAGCGGTCGCGATTCCGGCCGGCATGAAGGTCGTCGCCGAATGGTTTCCCGATCGCGAGAAATCCGTCGCGGTCGGCTACTTCAATGCGGGCACCTCGCTCGGCTCGCTGCTCGCGCCGCCGCTCGTCGTTTTCCTGTCGCTGCGCTACGGCTGGCAGAGCGCGTTCGCGGTGACCGGCGCGCTCGGCTTCGTGTGGGCCGCCGCATGGTTCGTGCTGTACCGCTCGCCCGCCGAGCACAAGCGCGTGAGCGATGCCGAGCGCGCCGCGATCGTCGAAGGCCAGGCACCGCCCGCCGCGCGCCGCGCGAGCGTGCGTGAAGTGCTGCGCACGCGCCGCTTCTGGGCGATCGCGCAAGCGCGCTTTTTCGCCGAGCCCGCGTGGCAGACGTTCAGCTTCTGGATTCCGCTGTATCTCGCCACGCAGCGTCATATGGATCTGAAGCAGATCGCGATGTTCGCGTGGCTGCCGTTTCTCGCCGCGGACCTGGGCGGTCTGTTCGGCGGCTATCTGTCGCCATTCCTGATGAAGCATTTTCGCGTGCCGCTGATCTGGTCGCGCATCTCGGGCGTCGTGCTCGGCGCGCTGATGATGATCGGGCCGGCATCGATCGGTCTCGTCGCGTCGCCCTACCAGGCCATCGCCCTCTTCTGCGTCGGCGGCTTCGCGCACCAGATGATCTCGGCGCTCGTCAACACGCTCGCCGCCGACGTATTCGATCCGGGCGAAGTCGGCACCGTCGCCGGCTTCGCGGGCATGGCCGCGTGGATCGGCGGCCTCGGCTTCTCCCTGACGGTCGGCGCGCTTGCCGATTCGATCGGCTACACGCCGCTGTTCGGTGCGCTCGGCGCATTCGACATCATCGGCGCGACGCTGCTGATCATCCTGATGCGCGGTGTGCCGCGCCACGGCCGCGCGCGCCGCGCCGAACTGAGCGTCAACACGGCTGCCTGACCTTCCTGGAAGACTCATCATGCGTTCACAGATCAATCTCAAACATCCGCCGCGCTTCGCGCTCGTCCCCCACGCTGGCGACCCGGCGGCCAACCCGGTCGTGCTAAGCGCGCAGCCGAATTGCCGGATCGAGCTGTTCGTGCTCGCCGAGGACATCATCCGCGTGCTCGTGCTGCCGGACGGCGAAACGCGCGGCCCGCGCACATGGGCGATCGCGCCCGGGATGGACGACGTGCCGCTCGAAGGCCGCGAGCGCCGCGACCTGAGCGGCTTCACGCCGCCGCCGTTCACGGTGAACGAAGCAGCCGGTCACATCGAGATCGAAACGGCGCGCGTGCGCGTGAGCGTGGCGCTCGAAGGCGGCGCCTGCGCCTGGGACATCCTGCACGAAGGCACATGGCATCGCGTGATGAGCGATCGCAAGACCCAGGCGTACAACTTCGGCTGGTGGGACTCGCGCGTCTATCACTACGTCGAGCGGCGCCGCGACGAAATGTACGTGGGCCTCGGCGAGCGTGCCGGCTCGCTCGATCGCGCGCGGCAAAGCTACGAGATGCGCAACATCGACGCGATGGGCTACAGCGCGCGCACCACGGACCCGCTGTACAAGCACATCCCGTTCTACGTGACGTGGCAGCCGCAGACGTCGACGGGCTTCGGCCTGTTCTACGACACGCTCGCCGATTGCCGCTTCGACATGGGCCGCGAGCTCGACAACTATCACGGCCACTATCGGCACTTCATCGCCGAGCATGGCGATCTCGACTACTACTTCATCGCATCGCCCGGCTCGCCGCTCGACGCGGTGCGCCGCTTCACGTGGCTCACCGGACGTCCCGCGTGGATGCCGAAGTGGGGCCTCGGCTACTCGGGCTCGACGATGAGCTATACCGACGCGCCGGACGCGCAACAGCAGATGGGCAAATTCATCGAGCGTTGCCGCGAACACGACGTGCTGTGCGATTCGTTCCATCTGTCGTCGGGCTATACGTCGATCGGGCCGAAGCGCTACGTGTTCAACTGGAATCACGACAAGTTTCCGGACATCGACGGCTTCGTGCGGAGCTATCTCGATCACGGCGTGCGTCTGTGCGCGAACATCAAGCCGTGTCTGCTGCAAGACCACCCAGCGTTCGACGACGTCGCCCACGCCGGCCTGTTGATCGAAGCGCCCGATGGCGATCCCGCATGGGTGCAGTTCTGGGACGAAGTCGGCGCGTACCTCGACTTCACGAATCCCGCGACGATCGACTGGTGGAAAGCTCGCGTGAAGGACGCACTGCTCAAATACGGCATCGCGGCCACCTGGAACGACAACAACGAGTTCGAGATCTGGTCGCCGCAGGCGATCGCGCGCGGCTTCGGCAAGCCCTATCCGGCATACCAGGCGAAGGTGCTGCAGACGCAACTGATGATGCGCGCGTCGCACGACGCGCAGCGCGAGCACGCGCCTGACAGGCGCCCGTTCCTCGTGTCGCGCTCGGGCGGCGTCGGCATGCATCGCTACGTGCAGACGTGGTCGGGCGACAACTACACGTCGTGGGAAACGCTGCGCTTCAATCTGAAGATGGGTCTCGGGCTCGCGATGTCGGGCGTGTCGAATAGCGGTCACGACATCGGCGGCTTCTCGGGTCCGGCGCCGGAGCCGGAGCTGTTCGCGCGCTGGGTCGCGTTCGGCATCTTCCTGCCGCGCTTTTCGATTCACTCGTGGAACGACGACGGCACCGTCAACGAGCCGTGGATGCATCCCGAAGTCACGCGGCACGTGGCAGACCTGATCAAGCTGCGCTATCGCCTGATCCCTTATCTCTACGAGCTGCTGTGGCAATCGCATAGCGCGTACGAGCCGGTGCTGCGGCCGCTGTTCGCGGAGTTTCCGCACGATCCGCGCTGCCTCGTCGATGGCGACGACATGATGCTCGGCTCGTCGATGCTGGTCGCGCCAGTGGTCGATCCGGGCCGGAGCACGCGCGCCGTGTATCTACCGGCCGGTTCGCGCTGGGTGTCGTACTGGAGCGGCGAAACATTCGACGGCGGCCAGACCGTCACGTTGCCCGCGCCGTTCGAGCGGCCGGTGTTCCTGCTGCGTGAAGGCAGCGTGATTCCGCTCAACATCGCCGAGCAGCATTTTGGCCGCCCCGCCGACGAACGCGCATTCCTCGCGGTGCCGTATGCCGACGCGGGCACCGCGCAAGGCGGCTCGATCGAGGACGACGGCGAGACCGAAGCCTGGCGCAACGGCGAGCAAGGCCGCTGGAACGTCACGCTGACGGGCGACGCAAACACTTTGCGGGTGACGCTCGAGCGTTCGCAATGGATGCCGCGCGTGCAGCCGCAAGTGCGCGTGTTCGTGCCGATGCGCGAAACACGCGCGGTCGTCTGCGCTAACGGCACGCTCGTCACCGATCACACCGCGCACGGCTGGCGCTGCCTGACGATTTCGGTGCCGCACTGAACAACACACCGCACCGGCCTGAGGGATCAGGCCGACCCATCAGTCTGGAGACATCCCAACCATGAAAATAAACCAGCGCGCGCGCACCCGCGCGTTCGTCCTCTGCTGCCTGCCGTTTGCGGGCACCGCGTTGTCCACCAGCGCATCGGCGCAAAGCAGCGTCACGCTGTATGGCGTCGTCGACAATGCGTTCGCCTATGCCAGCAACCAGAAGGGGCATTCGAATTTCTACATGAGCCAGGGCAACCTGCAGGCGAGCAAGTTCGGCTTCCTCGGCTCGGAAGATCTCGGCGGCGGCACGAAGGCGATCTTCCGGCTCGAGAGCGGCTTCAATTCGCTGACTGGCGCGCAAAGCACCGCGGGCTACCTGTTCAATCGCCAGGCCTATGTCGGCCTCGCGAACGACCGCTACGGCACGGTGACGCTCGGCCGCCAGTACACACCCTACTTCCAGATGGTCGGCGCGCTCGGACCGACCGGCGTGCTGACCGGCGCGACCGGCGCGCACCCCGGCGATCTCGACGCCCTCGACACGACGCTGCGCTTCAATAATTCGGTAACCTACCTATCGCCGACGATCGGGGGCCTGCAGGCAAGCGCGCAGTATGGTCTCGGCGGCGTGCCCGGCAGCGTCGCGAACGGCAGCCTGTTCAGCGCGGCGCTGCGTTATGACTTCCAGCCCGTGTCGCTCGCAGCCGGCTACGTGAAGCTGAAGGACATTTCGACGAGCGCGGCGCTCGGCAGCTTCGCGATCAACTCGCCGGTCAACAACGGTTACGCGAGCGCGCGCAGCGCGCAACTGTTCGCCGCGGCGGGTCGCTATACGTGGCACGATCTGATGGTGGGCCTCAACTACTCGAATGTGCAGTACGCGCCGGGCCACGGCTCGCTGTTCTTCGACAAGGCCGTGTTCAACACGTACGGTGCGATCGCGACGTACCGGATCACGCCGAGCGTGACGGTCGGCGGCGGCTATAGCTTCACCCAGGCAAGCAAGGCGAACGGCATCAGCGATCCGGCGCACTATCATCAGACCTCGCTCGAACAGACCTACAACCTGTCGACGCGCACCACGCTGTACGCGCTCGAGGCCTATCAGCATGCAGGCGGCAAGTCGCTGATCTCGTCGGGCAGCGGTGTGACCATCGCCGACGCGGTCGCGGTGGTCGGCGACTCGCAGAACACGACGCCGTCATCGGGTCCGTCTCAGTTCGTCGGCATGGTGGGGTTGCGGCACGCGTTCTAAGCGAGGCGGTCTCGGTCAGCGGCACGACGGGATCAGTCATGCGGACTCCTTGCCTGCCGCGCCGGATCTGGCGCGGTTTTCTGCGGACCAGCGTGGCGGGCTAACGGCGCCATGCATTGATCAGCAGACCTGCCTATTCACGTAGGACGTGGTCACACGCTGGAGGGCGGGGAATGTCGCTGACATCGCTGAAGTAGCGAGCGAGATCAAAATCAAGCCGCGCAAAAACAAAAACCCCGCAGAGCCTAGACTCTACGGGGTTTCGCCACCATTGCTGGCGGAGACGGAGGGATTCGAACCCTCGATCCAGGTTTTGGCCCAGATGCTCCCTTAGCAGGGGAGTGCCTTCGACCTCTCGGCCACGTCTCCCAAACTTTCTGTCGCACAGGGAGTCAGTGCGACGAAGCCAAGATCATAGCGGGCCGGGCCGATAAGGTCAATGTCTGACGAACATTATTTGTGCCAACGTGGCGTCTCACCACGCAATTCATTCACATGAACGCCACAAAACAAACGGGACGCTCTAGAGCGCCCCGTTTTTCCCGCCACTTATGCCTGATCGAGTTCGAAGGCCTTATGCAGCGCGCGTACCGCGAGCTCCATGTACTTTTCGTCGATCAACACCGAAATCTTGATTTCCGAGGTCGAGATCATCTGAATGTTGATGCCCTCTTCCGACAGCGTGCGGAACATCTTGCTGGCAATGCCGACGTGTGAGCGCATCCCGACGCCGACCACCGACACCTTCGACACCTTCGGGTCGCCCAGCACCTGCTCGGCCTGGACGTGCGCCTTTACCGTGCCGGTGAGGATTTCCATTGCACGCGCATAGTCGCCGCGGCCGACCGTGAACGTGAATGCCGTCTTGCCCTCGACGCTCTGGTTCTGGATGATCATGTCGACATCGATATTCGCGTCCGCCACCGGGCCGAGAATCTGATACGCGATGCCCGGCTTGTCGGGCACGCCCATCACGGCGATACGAGCTTCGTCGCGCTGGAACGCGATACCCGAGATGACTGCTTTTTCCATGGTCTCGTCTTCTTCAAAAGTAATCAGGGTGCCCGACTTCATTTCTTCGTCGAGTGGCATCAGCGGATCGGTCAGGCTCGACAGCACGCGCGTTTTCACCTGATATTTGCCGGCGAATTCCACCGAGCGGATCTGCAGCACCTTCGAACCCAGGCTGGCCATTTCCAGCATTTCTTCGAACGTCACGCGGTCGAGCCGGCGCGCTTCTTCAACGACGCGCGGGTCCGTGGTGTACACACCGTCGACGTCCGTGTAGATCAGGCACTCGTCGGCCTTCAGCGCGGCCGCGACCGCGACTGCCGACGTGTCCGAGCCGCCGCGGCCGAGCGTCGTGATGTGGCCGTCCGGGTCAATGCCCTGGAAGCCGGTGATCACGACCACCTTGCCGGCTGCGAGGTCTTGCATGACGCGCTCGCCGTCGATGTCGCTGATGCGCGCTTTCGTAAACGCGCTATCGGTCTTGACCGGCACCTGCCAGCCTGCGTAGCTGACCGCTTCGACGCCGGCTTCCTGCAGCGCGATCGCGAGCAGACCCGAGCTGACCTGCTCGCCGGTGGCGGCGATCATGTCGAGTTCACGCGGGCTCGGTTGAGTCGTGATCTCTTTCGCGAGGCCAAGCAGGCGATTGGTTTCGCCCGGACATTGCCGACGGCACGACGACCATCTGATGGCCGGCCTTGTGCCATTTCGCGACGCGCCTGGCGACGTTCTTGATGCGCTCGACCGAGCCCATCGAGGTGCCGCCGTATTTATGTACGATGAGTGCCATTGTCGTTCTGAACTGGAAGAGAAACCGCGCTGGCGCGCTGGAGACGACCGCACAGAAAGCACAGGGGCGCAACGTCTCGTGAACGGCGGCAAAGTGTGTGGCGGCGTAGATGCAGCACGCGTGCAGCACGCGCGGATTTGCCCGGGATGAAATCGCAAATGGCTGATCGGAATTGAACGGCGACGACGGATCACGCACGCCTGCCGGCACTAACGACCGATAGCGACAAAAGCGACGGCGAAATCGGGTCGGGCAAACAAGTTAAAGTACCTGATTAGGCGCAAAAAGACAAGACGCAACGAGCGCTCAAATGCGTCGAATCAGGCCTGCAATGGCCTGTTTTATCGTTGATTTGCGCCCTGTTTCACGCTTTCGACATCTGCACGCACCGCTTGCGCGACTGTCCGACCGGCGCTCAGGCGATCAGCAGATCCTCGCGCCAGACGATTTTCACGCACGCTTCGCGCTCCGGAGATGCGTCGCGCACAGTCCCGCGATTCACGCCGATCAGCGGCACGAACAGCAGTTCATCGCCAACGTAAAGCAATGGCACGTCGCGCTTCCATGCGGGAATGCCGCGCTCCTGAAACAGGTTCTTCAGCGTGCGGCTCGGCGCGTTCGGCACACCGACGCGCATGCGTTCTCCGCCGCGGCGCGCCCGCACGCTTAGAGAGGCTCGTTGCAGGACGCTGACGGGAACCATGTCGCATGCTTCGTTACGTGGCGCTGCGTGCGTTGCGTGGGCTACGTCGGAAGCAGCGACTGCATCCACCATCGCGAACACGAACGTGCCGCGCCATTGCGGCAAATGCCAGATCTCTTGCCCTTGCCACGCGAGTTCACTGATCTCGCGCTCGACGAGCGCGGTTTCGTCGGCGGGTTCGCTGCTATCGCCGGCTTCCCAGTAGACGAGGCCGCGATAGCTGCGCAACGCATGCCCCGCATGATCGATGCGGAGCCGATGTCCGTCCTGCCCCGCTGCCACTTCGCGCAACTGCCGCAGTGCATCCGCGACACGCGCGCTCGATGCCGCGACGAAGCCGAGCGTACGCATCCAGTAGCGCAGCAGATTGAGCGCGCGATCGTCGTCGAGAGCGAGCAGCACGTCGTGCGCGAGGGCGCGTCCTTCATCGCGCGACGCGCTTTCCATGTCGGCGCGCGCGAGCGTGTCGAGCAATCGCTGCGCCGATGCCGAATGCGCGGCCGTGCGCGCGAGCGCATCGCGAAAGCCCGGGAAGTGCACCGCGAGCACCGGCATCACCTGATGACGCAAGGCGTTGCGCGCATAACGCGTGTCCGCGTTCGATTCGTCGTCGATCCAGCGCAGCTTGCGCGCGCTCGCATAGTGTTCGAGCTGCGCGCGCAGCAGATGCAAAAGCGGCCGCACACGTGTCGTCGACGCACCTGTCGGCAGCGAGCCGGGCGCCATCGCCGCGAGACCCGCGAGCCCCGCGCCGCGCAGCAGTTGCAGCAGCACGGTCTCGGCCTGATCGTCCGCATGCTGCGCGAGCCATAGCGTGCCAATGCCGTGCGTTGCGCACATCGCTTCGAGCGCGCGATAACGCGCGTCGCGTGCCGCGCCCTCGATGCTCAGGCCCGGCGCGCGCGAAACATCCACGCGTCGCGCGTCGAATTCGACGCCACGTTCGCGCGCGAAAGCCTCGCAGTGCGCGAGCCACGTATCGGCATGTGGACTCAAACCATGATGCACGTGCAGCGCGATACAGCGTGACGCACCCGCGACGCGCACCGCCGCGTCGAGGAGCACGCTCGAATCGACGCCGCCGCTGAATGCGACCGCAATGCGCGCGTTCGAATCGAGCCCGGACAGCGCGGCGCCGAGCGCCTCGATCACGAGGCGCTCGGCGGATGAGTCGGCGGTGGTGGTCACGTCGTTAGCGCGGAAAGCGCCGGTGGACGAAAGAGACAGGCCAACGCGCGGGCTTATGCGCCCGGCGTCGTTTCCTTGAATTTGCCGTACGCCATCAGCCGTTCGAAACGGCGTTCGCGCAGGTCGTTGGTGCTCATACCCTGGAACTGGCGTAGCGAATCGGCGAGCGCACGGCGCAGCATCGCCGCCATGCCCTTCGGATCGCGATGCGCGCCGCCGAGCGGCTCGTTGACGATCTTGTCGATCAGACCGAGCGCCTTCAGACGATGCGCGGTCAGGCCGAGCGCCTCCGCTGCTTCCGGTGCCTTGGCGGCGCTTTTCCACAGGATCGATGCGCAGCCTTCCGGCGAGATCACCGAGTAGGTCGAGAACTGCAACATCAGCACGCTGTCGCCCACCGCGATAGCGAGTGCGCCGCCCGAGCCGCCCTCGCCGATGATCGTCGCGATCAGCGGCGTCTTCAGCTCGGCCATCACGTACAGATTGCGGCCGATCGCTTCGGACTGGCCCCGCTCTTCCGCGCCGATGCCCGGGTACGCGCCCGGCGTGTCGATGAACGTGAAGATCGGCAGGCCGAACTTCTCGGCGAGGCGCATCAGCCGCTCGGCCTTGCGATAGCCTTCCGGACGCGGCATGCCGAAGTTGCGCAGCGCGCGCTCCTTGGTGTCGCGGCCCTTCTGATGACCGATCACCATGCACGCCTGGCCGTTGAATCGCGCGAGACCGCCGACGATCGACAGATCGTCCGCGAAGCTGCGGTCGCCATGCAGTTCATGGAAATCGGTAAACAGCTCGCTCACGTAGTCGAACGTGTACGGACGCTGCGGATGACGGGCGATTTGCGAAACCTGCCACGGTGTGAGGTTCGCATACAGATCTTTGGTGAGCTGCTGGCTCTTCTTGGACAGCCGCTCGATCTCTTCCGAAATATCGACGGCCGAGTCGTCCTGCACGAAGCGCAATTCTTCGATCTTCGCTTCGAGTTCAGCGATCGGCTGTTCGAAATCCAGAAACGTGGTCTTCATTGGTTGTAATCCTTGGACTTACCGGGCAGCGCGTATTCTAACCGCGTGCGCCGATGTCAAAACCATTTCTCAACTATCGATATCATATACGCGATAGTCTCTGAAACGGCTTCGTTTCCTGTTCTTCTTTAGTAGTCGACCGGTAACGGATCGAGACTACGCCACATGTACCAGGTCGCCACCGTGCGCCACGGCTCCCAATTCGCGGCAACCTCGCGCGCTTCGCTGCGCGTGACGGGTTCGCCGCTGAAATAGTTGACGCTGATCGCGCGGATCAGGCCGAGGTCGTCGAGCGGTAGCACGTCGGGACGCGACAGGTTGAAAATCAGGAACATCTCCGCGGTCCAGCGGCCGATGCCGCGAATCTGCGTGAGTTCGGCGATCACCGCCTCGTCGTCCATCGACGTCCACTTGCCGACGTGCAACGCGCCCGACACGAAATGCCTCGCGAGATCGAGCACGTACTCGGCCTTGCGTTTCGACAAACCGCACGCGGTCAGCTTCTCGAGACCGAGCTTGATGAACTGCTGCGGCACGAGCTTCGGACACGCGACTTCGACCCTCGCCCACACGGCCTGCGCCGACGCGACCGAGATCTGCTGGCCGACCACCGAGCGCGCAAGCGTGACGAAAGGATCGCCACGACTCAGCAAATGCACGGGGCCGAACTTCGGAATCAGCTTCTTCAAAATGCGATCGCGCTTGACGAGATCCGCGCACGCCTTGTCCCAATACGCGGGACGCGTGACCTCAGGCGCGAGACCGCCGATCTGCACCGGCACCGCGACTTCGTTCGCGAGCGATGCGACACCGGCCGCTTCGCCGCCCGCGCTGGCCGTGCTCGCCGAGGTGGCCGATACGCGCGTCTTGCGCACGACTTCGCCCGCGTTCTTGTCACGCGCGAGTTCCTCCACGTCGCCGGCGAGCTCGGCCGCGAGTTTGGCCGGCAACGCACCGTTGCCCTTCGCACGCGACGCCGTTTTCGCGCGTTTCGCAGGCGCGTGCGCAGCTTCAGTGCCCGCGCCATTGAGCGCGCGTTTGGCCGCGCTCTTCTTTGCCGCGGCCGAGTCGGCTTTCGCCGCCGCCCCGCCCGCTTTCGAGGGCGCTTTGTCTACCGCGCCGCCGCCCGCACGAGTCGACTGAGCTGCGGCAGCCGATGCTGCGGCTGCCGCACTGGTTTGAGACGCCGCGCGTTTAGCCGGCGTCTTCGTGGCCGTTGCCATCCTGCCTCCTGCCTGGCGAGTCGTTCAGAGGGAAGTACGAGGTGCGCTCACACGCGCCGCCACTCGGTCAACCCGCCGGGTTTGTCTTCAAGGGCAACGCCGGCATCGAGCAATTCGGCCCGGATCCGGTCTGCTGCCGCATAGTCCTTTGCCTGCTTGGCGGCGATGCGCGCGGCGATCTTCGCTTCGATCGCGACGGGCTCGAGCGCGCCTTCGGCTGCAGCACCCGCTGCCTGCTGCAGGTATGCACGCGGTTCGCGTCCGAGCAGCCCGAGCACCGCGCCAAGCGCGCGCAATTGACGGGCCAGCGCGGGGTCGCGCGTGCGGTTCACTTCGGTGGCCAGCTCGAACAGCACCGACACGGCCACCGGCGTGTTGAAGTCGTCGTTCATTGCCGCCCGGAAACGCTGCGCGTGCGCTTCGTTCCAGTCGAGCACGGCGCTATCGGGCGTCACGTCTTTCAACGCCGTGTACAAACGCGCGAGTGCATTGCGCGCGTCGTCGATATGTACGTCGCTGTAGTTCAACGGCGAGCGATAATGCGCGCGCGCGATGAAGAAACGCACCACCTCTGCATCGTACTGCGCGAGCACTTCGCGAATCGTAAAAAAATTGTTCAACGACTTCGACATCTTCTCATTGTCGATCTGTACGTAGCCGTTGTGCATCCAGTAATTGACGAATGTTTGTCCGGTCGCGGCCTCACTTTGCGCGATCTCGTTTTCGTGGTGCGGAAACTGCAGATCCTGGCCGCCACCGTGAATGTCGAACTGTTCACCCAGCAGCGTGCAGCCCATCGCCGAGCACTCGATGTGCCAGCCGGGACGACCGCGCCCGTACTTCGAATCCCAGCCGCTGTCGGCCGGTTCCTCGGGCTTCGCCTGCTTCCACAGCACGAAGTCGAGCGGGTCCTGTTTCGCGTCGTTGGCCGCGACGCGTTCGCCCGCGCGCAGGTCTTCGAGCGACTTGCCCGACAGCTTGCCGTAGCCTGCGAATTTGCGTACCGCGTAGTTGACGTCGCCGTCGCTCGCCTGGTAGGCGTAGCCGTTTTTCTCGAGCGTCTCGATCATGCCGAGCATCTGCGGAATGAAGTCGGTCGCGCGCGGCTCGATGTCCGGACGCTCGATGCCGAGCGCGTCCGCGTCTTCATGCAGCGCGGCGATGAAGCGATCGGTCAGCGATTTGATGGTTTCACCGTTCTCGACTGCGCGCTTGATGATCTTGTCGTCGATATCGGTAATGTTGCGCACGTAAGTCACGTTGTAGCCAAGCGCACGCAACCAGCGCTGCACGATGTCGAACACGACCATCACCCGCGCATGACCGACGTGACAATAGTCGTACACGGTCATCCCGCAGACGTACATCCGCACGACACCTTCGCGCAGCGGCACGAAAGTCTGTTTGTCACGCGCGAGCGTGTTGTAAATGCGCAGAGATTCCATAGAGAGCGGTGCGTGGGCCGAAAGAAGTCCGCATTGTGCTTCATGCGCGCCGCGACCCGCGAAACGAACAGGATAACGGGTGCATCGCATACAGCTGAAACCGGCGCACCTCGTGCGGCGATCAGGCTGCAGACGAGGCTGCGAACCGGGCGGAGACGGCCACGAGTGGCGAAAAGACAGTCGGCGGTTCGACGGAACGCGCAGACCTTTTGTTAGAATGGCTCGGAGTATAACATCCAGACCTGAGCCTATGAAACACTCCAGCGGCCGCGCGCACAGCGCTGCGACCCTCGCCGCGACTGCGTTTGGCAACGTTGTCGGTGGCGTTACTTTCGAAGCGGCGCGTGCCCTCGCGTGGCGCGTCACCGTCGTTGCCGCACTTGCCGCGGTGCCGGTCGCGAGCGCTTATGCGCAGAAGACCGCGGTGATGCCGCAAGGCCCCGCCGTGCGTGACAATACGCCGGAAATCGACGCGTTGATCGCGCAGAAAAACTGGCAAGCCGCGCTGACCCAACTCGATGCGCGCGTCGCCGCGAATCCGCACGACGCACAAGCGAAGTTCAAACGCGCAAACGTGCTCGTGCATTTGAATCGCGACGACGAAGCGATCACGGCGTTCACCGAACTCACGCAGCTGTATCCCGAGTTGCCCGAGCCGTACAACAACCTCGCCACACTCTTCGCGAGACAAGGCCGTCTGACCGAAGCGCGCGCGGCGCTCGAGATGGCCACCCAGGTCAATCCGAACTACGGCCTCGCGTTCGAGAACCTCGGTGACCTCTATCTGCGCCTCGCCGATGCCGCGTACCGTCGCGCGGAGAGCCTCGGCAAGGCGAGCCCGAGGACCGCGCAGCGTCTCGCGGATATCCAGAAGGTCGTGTCGCCGGCAACACCCGCTACCGCGGCGTCACAGCCAGCCGCCGAGCAGACGACCGTGCCCGCCGCGCACCCCACGTCGAACATCACGGACAGCCCGAGCTTCCAGTTCGGCGGCCCGAATGGCTCGCTCGCCATGCCGCCGTACATGGCGCCGTCGCGCTGAGCGCCGGGCTCGTTGCCTGCCGCAAGTTTTCTCCAACCCCGAGGACTTTCATGAAATGGTTGATGTTGGCGCTCGGCAGCGCCGCCCTGATCGCAAACGCACCCGCCTTTGCGCAGTCCGGTTCGCAGGCCGCTCATCCTTCCGTGCTGCTGAAGACGTCGGAGGGTGACATCCGCGTCGAGCTGTATCCCGAGAAAGCGCCAAAGACGGTCGCCAATTTCCTCGACTACGTGAAAGCCGGCCAATATAGCGGCACGATCTTCCATCGCGTGATTCCGGGCTTCATGATCCAGGGCGGCGGCTATACGCAGAGCTTCGTCGAGAAGCCGACGCGCGCGCCGATTCCGCTCGAGAGCCGCACCGGTCTGAAGAACACCGCTGGCACGATCGCGATGGCGCGCACCAGCGACCCGAATTCGGCCACCGCGCAGTTCTTCATCAACACGGTGGACAATGCCAATCTCGACTACCCGAATCCGGACGGCAACGGCTACGCGGTATTCGGCAAGGTCACGAGCGGCATGGACGTCGTGAAACGCATCGAAGCCGCGCCCACCACCACGCGCGGCCCGATGAGCGATGTGCCGCAGAAGCCGATCGTGATCCAGTCGGCGACGGTGGTGAGCAAGTAAAAACGAACGGGCAAGCGAACCCGCGCGGCCGAAGCCCGGCCCCAACCAACGCCCCGGCGCGGCCGGTCGTCAGCACATGACGACGCGCCGCGCCTTTTATCCACCTGTTCATCAAAGGATTCCATCATGGTTGAACTGCATACGAACCACGGCCTCATCAAACTCGAGCTGAATGCCGAAAAGGCGCCGAAGTCGGTCGAGAACTTCCTGAACTACGTGAAGGCCGGTCACTACGACAACACGGTGTTTCACCGCGTGATCGACGGCTTCATGATCCAGGGCGGCGGCTTCGAACCCGGCATGAAGCAGAAGCCGACGGCCGAGCCGATCACCAACGAGGCGAACAACGGTCTGAAGAACGAGAACGGCTCGATCGCGATGGCGCGTACCAACGACCCTCATTCGGCGACCGCGCAATTCTTCATCAACGTGAACGACAACGACTTCCTGAACCACTCGTCGCCGACGCCGCAAGGCTGGGGCTATGCGGTGTTCGGCAAGGTCGTCGAAGGCATGGACGTGGTCGAGAAGATCAAGAAGGTCAAGACCGGTTCGAAGGGCTTCCATCAGGACGTGCCGGTCGATGATGTCGTGATCGAAAAAGCTGTCGTCGTCGGCTAAACCGTGAGTGAGTCGCGCCTCATGCGGGCGTCGACTCCTTTGAACTGAAATCAGGCACCTTCAATGCTGCAAGAGACGCCGCTGCGAAGCGTCGCCGCGGGCGTGCCAGGCGAGGGCCAACGCCCGCACGCCGCGCGCCCTTTTTTCTTCCTCTCCGATCTGCATCTGAGCGAGGCGATTCCGCGCACGGTCGCCGCGTTCGAGCATTTCATCCGCGTGAGCGCGGAAGCGGCCGACTCGGTGTTCATCCTCGGCGACCTGTTCGAGTACTGGGTCGGCGACGACATGCTGAGCGAGCCGTTCGTCGCCCATATTGCGGCGCTGCTGCACACGCTGTCCGAGCGCGGCATCGCGCTTTACATCATGCACGGCAACCGCGACTTCCTGCTGGGCAAGCGCTTCATGAAAGCGGCCGGCGCGATCTGGCTGCCCGATCCGTTCGTGATTACCGCGTTCGGAACGCGCATTGCGCTCGCCCATGGCGATGGTCTGTGCACCGCGGATCGCGGCTATCAGTTGTTCAGGTGTTTCGCGCGCAATCGACTCGCGCAGATTCTGTTTCTCGCGTGGCCGTTTCGTTGGCGTCGCAAGCTTGCCGAGAACATGCGCTCGAAGAGCGAGCATGGCCGCACGCGGCCGATGCCGATCAAGTATGACGTGACCCCGCAAGGTGTCGCCGCGCTGTTCAGGAAATCGAAGACCGCGACGATCATTCATGGGCATACCCATCTGCCCGCGCGGCATCGCGAGCCGGGCGGCACGCGCTGGGTTCTGCCCGACTGGGATCTCGATCACGGCGAGCGCCGGGGCGGCTATCTGAAGATCGATGCCGACGGGATTCGAGCGCTGCCGCTGGATTGACCTCGTGGGTACGGCGTGCGCTTCGCGCTGGCGAGGCGCCGATACCTAGCGCTCCCCCGCCAGCCCCTCCATCTTCCCCGCGATCGCCGCCGATAGCCGCCGCAAATCGAGCAACGCCGCATCCGCGCCTTGCAGACCTTCGAGGCTCGTGCCGAGCCGCTCGAGCGCATCGACGATTTCATCGATACGTCGCGCCTGAGTAGCCGCATGGTCGATCAGACCGTGAATCGCGAGCGAAACCGGATCGTCGGCGTTGGGCGTGATGCCGTATGCGCAAAACGCGCTGATTTCGCTGCCGCGCTTCGCGTCACGTGCGGCGTTGTTCGCATTCGGGTTCGCACCGTTCGCAGCCGCCGCGGCCGGCACGATGATCCGCGCCGGATTGCCGAGCGCCGTGCCACGCGCGGGCACCGGCTTCGTCACGACCGCGTTCGATCCGATCTTCGCGTCCGCGCCGACGGTGAAGCCGCCGAGCACCTTCGCGCCCGCACCGACGATCACACCACGCTCGAGCGTCGGATGCCGCTTCGCGCCGCGCGTGAGCGACGTGCCACCGAGCGTCACACCCTGGTAGATCGTACAGTCGTCGCCGATCTGCGCGGTCTCGCCGATCACGACGCCCATGCCGTGATCGATGAACACGCGCCGCCCGACGCTCGCGCCCGGATGAATCTCGATGCCGGTCATGAAGCGCGCCATCTGGGACACGAAACGCGCGAGCCAGCGGCGCTTCGCGCGCCAGCACGCGTGAGCGATCCGATGCAGCACGAGCGCGTGCAGCCCCGGATAACACGTGAGCACTTCCCATGCGCTGCGGGCGGCGGGATCGCGCTCGCGGATGGTGGCGATATCTTCGCGAAGTCTCGTGAACATGGCAGGGACTGTATTGTTGGGGGAAAACCGTCTGCGTGAGCGAATCCGCGCGGTTTGCGCATGCGCGGGACTCTGCGTTTCGCGCCATAGCTAACGGCATCGCTGCCGCTTAGCACGGCGGCGGCTTTGCTTCTAACGTTTCGTGGATTGTAGGGCGATTGCGCGAAACCTGCCGGAAGTCCCCGTCACCTGCAAGGTTGTCGTCAGACGAAGGCGGCGCATCAGGTGCGCCGTCACGGGCTGGTCAACGGACCGTCAGCCGGTCCGCCTGGTCTTGAGCAGGATGTGCTTGGCGATGCCGCGCACGATGTTGACCTCCTCGCGCTCGAGGCCCGAGCGCGCGAAGAGCCGCCGCAGCCGTGACATCAGCTTCTTCGGATTGGCCGGATCGAGAAACTCGAGCGCGACCAGTGCGCTTTCCAGATGCGCGAACATGCTCTCGATCTCGTCGCTGGCCGCCATCTGCGCGCGTGGAGCGGCGGATTCGGCCGGCGCCGCGTGTGCTCCCGCGGTGGGTGCGCCGTCGCTCGCTTCGTCGGCGCCGAGGTACGCGGTGCGTAGCTCGTAGGCGAGCACCTGCACCGCCTGCGCGAGATTGAGCGAGCTATAGGCCGGATTGGCCGGAATATGCGCAATCGCGCTGCATCGCTCGACATCCTCGTTCGACAAGCCCGTGCGCTCGTTGCCGAACACCAGCGCGATCTCGCCGTGCATCGCCTCTGCGTGCGCGGCGGCAGCAGCCGCACGCGGCGTCCATTGCGGCGGACCGTATTCGCGCAGCCGCGCGGTCAGCGCAATCGACCAGTGCACGCCAGTCAGTGCATCGGCGAGCGACGGCACCACGTGCACGGAGGCGAGTACGTCATCGGCGCCGCTCGCCATCGCGATCGCTTCGGGGTCGTTCTGCACGTTCGGCACGCGCGGCGACACGAGCACGAGCCGCGAAAAGCCCATGGTTTTCAGCGCGCGCGCCGCGGCGCCGACATTGCCCGGATGGCTGGGCTCGACCAGCACGAAACGCGTCGACGTGAAACCGCCGCGCAAATCGGCCACGGCGGGGTCGGAGGAATGGTGAGTGTGATCCACGATGAAACTCGGCTGGCTAGGACTCAAGACGCGTATGGTAGCGCCAACGGGCACTTATGCCGAATCAGGCGCACGCGCGAGCCACGCGCGCGGACGAGGGCGCAGCATCGGATCGGCACCGGCCGGCGCCTGTGCGGTACATCAGCCGCACGTGAGCGAGCACCTGCGCGAGGGCGCCCGGACTCAGGTAAAATACCGCTTTTCGCGTCCGGCGCCGACGTTCGCTGAAGCTTGCGTCGAACCGGTCGCACCGTTCTTATTCAATTCGTCTCCGTCGACGGAATGCTCTCCGGTTTGATAGCCGGTCTGCCCGTTCCGTGCTGTTTTTGCGTCGTTGCAGCGCCCGTCAGCGCAGTTTCGCGCTTATTTACCGGCCGGCAGCCGTGCTGCCCCGGCACAAGGATCAGTTTATGCATCCCATGCTCAATATCGCTGTGAAGGCCGCGCGCCGCGCAGCTCAGATCATCAACCGCGCATCGCTCGATCTCGACCTGATTCAGGTCAGCAAAAAGCAGCACAACGATTTCGTCACGGAGGTCGACAAAGCGTCCGAAGCGGCGATCATCGAAACGCTGAAGACCGCTTATCCCGATCACGCCATCCTCGCCGAAGAGTCGGGCAAGTCGGACCACGATTCCGAATACCAGTGGATCATCGATCCGCTCGACGGCACCACCAACTTCATCCACGGCTTCCCTTACTACTGCGTGTCGATCGCGCTCGCGCACAAGGGCGTCGTCACGCAGGCCGTCGTCTACGATCCGACCCGCAACGATCTGTTCACCGCGTCGCGCGGCCGTGGCGCGTTTCTCAACGATCGCCGCATCCGCGTCGCCAAGCGTGACCGCCTGGCCGACTGCCTGATCGGCACCGGCTTTCCGTTCCGCGCGCAGGACAGCCTCGAATCGTACGGCCGTCAGTTCGCCGAGATGACCGAAGCCTGCGCCGGCCTGCGCCGTCCGGGCGCCGCCGCGCTCGATCTGGCCAACGTCGCGGCCGGCCACATGGACGGCTTCTTCGAGCAGGGCCTGAACGCATGGGACGTCGCGGCGGGCAGCCTGCTGATCACCGAAGCCGGCGGCCTGGTCGGCAACTACACCGGTGATTCGGAGTTCCTGCACGTCAGCGAAGTCGTCGCGGGCAACCCGAAGGTCTACGCGCAGATGATTCCGATCCTGTCGCGCTACAGCCGCACGCGTCAGCAGTCGGCGTAAGGTGCGCCGCCGCGGCCGGTCCGCGGCAACGCATAACGGTTGCGGAGAAAAGCGGCTTCGGCCGCTTTTCTGTTGGCGGCGCTCCAGTGTGTGGGGCGTCGTGCTAAAAAGCGGAAAGTTATTCCGGGCGGTACTCCGCTGGGACCGTTCCCTGCTCCATGCCGCTTTGACCCTGCCCGACTTTCGCCCCAGGCGCAGCCTCCAATCTGCCCCATGAAAAAAGGCTTCCATACGATCATCGCGGCACAGTTCATTTCGTCGCTGGCCGACAATGCGCTGTTGATCGCCGCCATCGCCCTGCTTTCCGTGATGCGCTCGGCCGCGTGGGTTACGCCGCTGCTGCAGATTTTTTTCACGATCTCGTACGTGCTGCTCGCGCCGTTCGTCGGCGCGTTCGCCGATTCGATGCAGAAGCGTCACGTGATGTTTATCTCCAACGCGCTGAAAGCGAGCGGCTGCCTGATGATGATTCTGGGCGTTCATCCGATGATCGCCTACGGCGTGGTCGGCTTCGGCGCAGCCGCGTATTCGCCCGCCAAGTACGGCATCCTCACCGAGCTGCTGCCCGCCGAAAAGCTCGTGCAGGCGAACGCGTGGCTCGAATCGGCGACGGTGCTGTCGACGATCGCCGGCACGATGCTCGGCGGTGCGCTGATCAGCACCGTCTTCGAGCATTTCGTCACGCGTGCGCATATGCCGCTGATCCGCTCGGCCGCCGATCTCGCGATGGGCGCGGTCATGCTCACCTACGCGATCGCCGCCGCGATCAACATCTTCATTCCGGACACTGGCGCGCGCTATCCGAACCGGCTGACCGAGCCGAATAAGCTGGTCGGCGATTTCCATCACTGCTTCCGGGTGCTGTGGGCCGACAAGCTCGCGCAGATCGCGCTGTGGGTGACCACGCTGATGTGGGGCGCCGCCGTGACGATGCAGCTGCTGGTGCTCAAATGGGCGAACGTGAACCTCGGGCTGTCGTTGTCGAAGGCGGCGGTGATGCAAGGCGTGACCGGCTTCGGCATCGCGATCGGCGCGGCGGGCGCGGCCGCGCTGATTCCATTGCGCCACTCGCTGAAGGTGTTGCCGGTCGGCGTGCTGACGGGCGCGGTCGCGATCGCGATGGCCTTCTACAACAAGGACCTGTTCCCGGCGGGCGCGGGCCTGCGCTTCGGCACGCACGTCGCGCCCTACTACATTCTGCTGGCCTATCCGCTGATGATCATGCTCGGTGCGTTGTCGGGCTTTTTCATCGTGCCGATGAATGCGATCCTGCAGCATCGCGGCGCGACGCTGCTGTCGGCCGGTCACTCGATCGCCGTGCAGAATTTCAACCAGAACCTCGCGGTGCTGCTGATGCTCGGCGTGTACGCGCTGCTGCTCACGGCGAAGATGCCCGCGCAGTGGATCATCGTCGTGTTCGGCACCTTCATCACGCTGCTGATGTGGCTCGCGAAACGCCGCAGCGCGGCGAACGAACGCAGGGTGGACATGCGGGCGATGATCGAGGAATGAATGCATCACAATGCTCCAGCAATGACAGCGCGAGGCTCGGCTCGACGGCCGTAACCCGCCGCGACGGCGTGCAACCCTCGCTTTGATCGAATCGGTCATGCTGACATTCAGCTCTTGTGTTGGGCATCGTCCGTTCGGCCAGGGTCCGCTCGCCGCGCCGGCGGGTTAAACTCACGCCCTGAGCATCTACCGCAAGAAGACACGAAGGATGGGTATTCAAACCGCAGCGGCCAACGACGTCGCACAACACACGCCGATGATGCAGCAGTACCTGCGCATCAAGGCGGAGCATCCGGGCACGCTGGTGTTCTACCGGATGGGCGACTTCTACGAACTCTTTTTCGACGACGCGGAAAAAGCCGCGCGCCTGCTCGACCTGACGCTCACGCAGCGCGGCGCGTCGGCGGGCAATCCGATCAAGATGGCCGGCGTGCCGCATCACGCTGTCGAACAGTATCTGGCCAAGCTCGTGAAGCTCGGCGAATCGGTCGCGATCTGCGAACAGATCGGCGACCCGGCCACCTCGAAAGGCCCGGTCGAGCGCAAGGTCATGCGCGTGGTTACGCCTGGCACGCTGACCGACGCCGCGCTGCTGTCCGACAAGAGCGACGTCTATCTGCTCGCGCTGGGCGTCGCGCACAATCGCCGCGGTGTCGCCACGAGCGTCGGTCTCGCGTGGCTCAATCTCGCGAGCGGCGCGCTGCGCCTCGCCGAAGTCGCGCCCGATCAGGTCGCCGCCGCGCTGGAGCGCATCCGTCCCGCGGAAATTCTGGTCGCCGACGCCACCGCCGATTCGACCAGTTGGACACCGCCTGTCAACGCCAGCGCGCTCAAGCGTGTACCGGCCTGGCACTTCGATATCACCTCGGGCACGAAGCGCCTGTGCGACCAGCTCGAAGTCGCGAGCCTCGACGGCTTCGGCGCGCATTCGCTCGGTTGCGCGTGCGGGGCGGCCGGCGCGTTGCTGCTGTATGCGGCGTCCACGCAGGGCCAGCAACTGCGCCATGTGCGCAGCCTGAAGGTCGAATACGAATCCGAATACATCGGCCTCGATCCGGCCACGCGCCGCAACCTCGAACTCACGGAGACACTGCGCGGCACCGAATCGCCGACGCTGTGCTCGCTGCTCGACACCTGCTGCACGACGATGGGCAGCCGCCTGCTGCGGCACTGGCTGCATCATCCGCCACGCGATTCGGCGGTGGCTCAGGCGCGTCAGCAGGCGATCGGCGCGTTGCTCGACGCGCCGCCGGGCGCCGACCTCGACACCTTGCGCAGCGCATTGCGGCAGATTTCGGACATCGAACGGATCACCGGACGTCTCGCGCTGCTGTCGGCGCGGCCGCGCGATCTGTCGAGCCTGCGCGATACCTTCATCGCGCTACCTGCATTGCGCGCGCAGCTCGCGGCGATGGCCTCGAACGCGGATTCGCTCGCGCGCATCGACGCGGCGCTCGAACCGCCGCACGCGTGCGCCGATTTGCTGAAGCTCGCGGTCGCGCAAGAGCCGGCCGCGATGGTGCGCGACGGCGGCGTCATCGCGCGTGGTTATGACGCCGAGCTCGACGAACTGCGCGATATTTCGGAGAACTGCGGACAGTTCCTGATCGATCTCGAAACACGCGAACGCGCGCGCACCGGCATCAGCAATCTGCGCGTCGAGTACAACAAGGTGCACGGCTTCTATATCGAAGTCACGCGCGGCCAGACCGACAAGGTGCCGGACGACTATCGCCGTCGGCAAACGCTGAAGAATGCCGAGCGCTATATCACGCCCGAGCTGAAGACCTTCGAGGACAAAGCGCTGTCCGCGCAGGAACGCGCGCTCGCGCGCGAACGCGCACTGTACGACGCGTTGCTGCAATCGTTGCTGCCGTTCATTCCCGACTGTCAGCGCGTTGCGCTCGCGCTCGCCGAACTCGATCTGCTGGCCGCGCTCGGCGAACGCGCTCGCGCGCTCGACTGGGTTGCGCCGACGTTCTCGGCGAACGCGGGTATCGACATCGAGCAGGGTCGTCATCCGGTGGTCGAGGCGCAAGTCGAGCAGTTCATCGCCAACGATTGCTCACTCGCGACCGAGCGCAAGCTGCTGTTGATCACCGGTCCCAACATGGGCGGTAAGTCGACTTTCATGCGCCAGACCGCGCTGATCGCGCTGCTCGCTTACGTGGGCAGCTATGTACCAGCGCGGCGCGCGGCCTTCGGACCGATCGACCGCATCTTCACGCGCATCGGCGCGGCCGACGACCTCGCCGGCGGCCGCTCGACCTTCATGGTGGAGATGACCGAAGCCGCCGCGATCCTCAACGACGCGACACCGCAAAGCCTCGTGCTGATGGACGAGATCGGCCGCGGCACGTCGACGTTCGACGGCCTCGCGCTCGCGTGGGCGATCGCGCGCCACCTGCTCGCCCACAACGGCTGCTACACGCTGTTCGCGACGCACTATTTCGAGCTGACGCAACTACCCGCGGAGTTTCCGCACGCGGCCAACGTGCATCTGTCGGCAGTCGAGCACGGGCACGGCATCGTGTTCCTGCACGCGGTCAACGAAGGGCCCGCCAATCAGAGCTACGGTCTGCAGGTCGCGCAGCTCGCCGGCGTGCCGAACGCGGTGATCCGCGCGGCACGCAAGCATCTCGCGCATCTGGAGCAGCAATCGGCCGCGCAGCCCGCGCCGCAACTCGATCTGTTCGCGACGCAGCCTGCCATGCTCGCCGAAGACACGGACGACGACCACGAGACGGCGAGCGACGCAACGCCCGCGTCGCCCGCGATGCAGACACTCGTCGCGCGTCTGCGCGGCATCGATCCGAACGATCTGCGGCCGCGCGAAGCGCTCGATCTGCTGTACGAACTGCATGAACTGGCCGTCGCGCCGGATGCGGATCACTGACACGCCGGGACACCCGCCGCGCCCGCGCGGGCTTCGCGCGGCGCTGCGCCACGTGCTCGCACCGGCAGGCGGCATCGTCGTGCTGGTGGCAGTGTGCGCATGGACCGCGCCGGCGCGCGCTGAGGCGTCGCGCTTCGCGTTCGCGGTGATTTCCGGCACGATGCACAGCCCCGCCGACGAAGCCGCCACGCAACGGCTGCTCGAGGCGATCGGCCGCGAGCGCGACGTGCGCTTCATCGTCTACGACGGCAATCTGAAGGGGCCGAAGGAAGTTTGCCGCGACGCGCTGTTCGAGCGCCGCCACGCGCTGCTCGACAGCTCGCGCACTGCCCTCTTCTTTATCCCCGGCCAGCATGACTGGGTCGATTGCGGCACGGCGGAAGCCGGCGGCTTCGATCCGGTCGAGCGGCTCGACCAGTTGCGGCAAACGCTGTTCGCCGATCCAACGTCGATGGGGCAGAACCCGATCGCGTTGACGCGCGAGAGCGAGGTGTCGCGCTTCCGCCCGTTCCGTGAAAACGTGCGCTGGGTGGTCAACGAAAAAACGAACGACAAAGCGAACACCAACGCCGGCGACATCGTCTTCATCGGCCTGAACGCGCCGGGTCCGAACAACCACTACCTGAGCGCGGGCGGCCGCAACGGCGAGTTCGAAGATCGCGTGATCGCCAACGCATTCTGGCTCGAGCACGCGGCCGAATACGCGAAGCGCCGCGACGCGCGCGCGATCGTCGTGTTCATTCAGGGCGACTTCGACCCGGAGCGCTACGAGCGACCCGAACGGTTCGCCTGGCTGCACTTCGCACATAGCTCGCGCCGCGACGGCTTTCTGGAATTCAAGCGCAGTCTGCTCAAGCTCGCGCAGATTTTCCCCGGACCCGTGGTCGTCATTCATGCAGACGAGGACCGGCCGGCCGGCGGTTTCGTCATCGATCAGCCGCTACGCAACGACAAGGGGACGGTCGTGACGAACCTCACGCGCATTGCGCTCGCACCGCATGATCGTCTCAACCAATGGATTCAGATAGAAGCGGATTTCGGCAGCAAGCCGCCGTTCAGAGTCAGCGTGCGCGACGTGCCGAAGCAGATGCCGCTGCCCACCACGCCGCCGGTCTTGCCGCCCGCATCGCCGCGCGACGAATCCGGCGCGTCGATGCCGGTTGCGCCGGAGATGCCGAATGTGGAAGGTTTCGGGCCGGCGTCGGAATTGCCGCCCGTATTGCAGACACCTGGAGAGTCGCAGGAGCAGCAGCCGCAGCCGCGCATCCCGTCCGACCAGGGCGGCGGCGACTATGGGCCCGCTATCTCGATGCCGCCGGGGTCGATACTGCCAGCCTCGCCTGCGTTGCCCGCATCGGTGCCGTCTGCCCCCGCGACGACACCGCGCATGCCCGCAAGCTCAGTGCAGGGTCGGTTTTGAGCTGTCTTCTTCGTCCTCGTCTTCATCGTCGTCGAGAACTTCGAGGCCGTCCGCGCCATGCGCGTGCTCGTGCTGGATTTCGTCTTCAGTTGCCGGACGCACGTCTTTGACGGTCAACGCGAAACGCAGCGCCATGCCGGCGAGCGGATGATTGCCGTCGAGCACGACCTTGTCTTCCGCGACGTCGGTCACCACGTACACCAGCGCATCGATTTCCTCGTCGCCATCTTCGGGGGTGCCTTCGAACTGCATGCCGACTTCGAGCGGTTCCGGGAAGCGATCGCGCGGCTCGATCTTCACAAGCTCGGGATCGTATTCGCCGAACGCGTCTTGCGGCTCGAGCTGGATCTGGGTCTCGAAGCCGGCCTCGTGGCCGTCGAGCTCTTCCTCGATCTTGGGGAACGTGCCATCATAGCCGCCGTGAAGATAGACCATCGGCTCTTCGCTTTCCTCGATCAGATTGCCCTGCGCATCCGACAGCTTGTAGGCGACCGACACGACGGTGTTCTTTGCGATTTTCATTCGACTCTCCAGAATACAACTCACATTATACGATGCCCAGGCGGCCCACCCACCTCCCGGCCGATGCAGGTTCGGCAAGCAATTCGCCGTCTGCTGCAAAGCCGGCCACGCGGCCCACTCTTCCGCCCTCGCCCGACGTTCCGACCGCACTTCTCGGCCATCTGAGCCCGTCGCAATTCATGCGCCGCTACTGGCAGAAAAAGCCGCTGCTGATCCGTCAGGCGATTCCGGACATCGAAGCGCCGCTGTCGCGCGACGAGCTGTTCGAGCTGGCCGATCGGGACGACGTCGAAGCGCGCCTGATCACGCACTTCCGCAACAAATGGCAGCTGGAGCACGGCCCGTTCGCGCCCGACGAACTGCCGTCCGTCAAACAGCGCGCATGGACACTGCTCGTGCAGGGCGTGGATCTGCACGACGACCGCGCGCGCGCGTTGCTCGACCGTTTCCGTTTCGTGCCGGACGCGCGTCTCGACGACCTGATGATTTCGTATGCGACCGATAGTGGCGGCGTCGGCCCGCACTTCGATTCCTACGATGTGTTTCTTTTGCAAGTAAAAGGCAAGCGCCGCTGGCGCATTAGCGCGCAGAAAGATCTGACGCTGCAGCCCGGCTTGCCGTTGAAGGTTTTACAGCACTTCGAGCACGAACAGGAGTGGGTACTCGAGCCCGGCGACATGCTGTACCTGCCGCCGCACATCGCGCACGACGGCATCGCCGAGGGCGAATGCATGACCTGCTCGATCGGTTTTCGCGCGCCCTCCGAAAGCGAGCTGACCGCGCAGTTCCTCTACCACCTGGCCGAGCGCGGAGAGGCCACGGGCAAGGCGGGCGCCCTTTATCGCGACCCACGGCAGGCCGCGGTCGAACAGCCGGCCGAGTTGCCCGCGGCGCTCGTCGAACGGGTGGGCGCGATGCTTGCTAAAGTGCGATGGAATGAGCAGGACATTGCGTCGTTCCTTGGCACGTACCTCAGCGAACCCAAGCCGAGTGTCGTCTTCGATCCGCCGCAACGGCCGCTCAACGAAGCCCGTTTCATCGGCGCGGCGTCGAGATCCGGTCTACGGCTCGATCGCAAGAGTAACCTGTTGTATGAACGACGTTTTTTCTTCGTAAATGGAGAAGAAATATCGTGGACCGGCGCGAAAAAATGGCTGTTTGAACTCGCAAATCTGCGGTGCATGAGTGCGATACGCTTTGTAACACTATCACACGATTCATCGGTGACAGCACTGCTACACGAGTGGTATTGTGCGGGCTGGATACAGGTAGGCGAGATTGCGTAACTCTGCCCGCCTGTTATACCGTACGGTGAAATTTTGTATGAGAAAGACAACGTATTGACCCGCATTTATCGACTGTCAGTACGAAAGTGCATATAATTTCCGCCCAAGCCGTAGGGAAGATTCCAGCTCGTCAAAAGAGCATCTCCACCAGCGGCCCAGGTCGGTGTTGGAGCACATTACCGGTTTTATTTTGCGCTGTTGCTTACCTTTAAACCATAAAAGGACGTGATCATGAAGAAATCCCTCCTCGTAGCATCCCTGTTGGCAGTTGTGGCACTCGCTGCATGCAACAAGAGCAACGATCAGGCTGCTGCACCGTCGGAAGCTGCGTCCGCACCGGCGGCAGCATCGCCTGCTGAAGCAGCATCGCCGGCAGTTGCAGCATCGCCGGCCGAGGCAGCATCGCCGGCCGAAGCAGCATCGCCGGCCGAGGCAGCATCGCCGGCTGAAGCAGCATCGCCGGCAGCAGGCGCAAGCCAGTAAGCCGCAACGGTTCGGCGCTGTAGCGGCGCTCCCGCTACAGCGCCTGCGCACGAAACGTTTGGAGGTTGGCCGGAAACGGCGCGGGCCGCAAACGGGCAAAGAAAAACGCCACGGATTCACATCCGTGGCGTTTTGTCATTCAGGGCCGCTTTCCGCTGCGGAGCTCGTCGCATGTGTGGAACACATCCCCTATCGAACCGGCGCCGCTGGCCCAGCGCTCTCCTCAAAGAACTCACGCACCACGTCGATCTCGCGGGTGCGCTTGAACGGCGGCAGACTCTGCCAGATGCGGCGGCCATAAGGTTTATCGACGAGACGTGTATCGCAGATCATCAGCACGCCACGATCGGTCTCCGCGCGAATCAGCCGGCCGGCGCCCTGCTTCAGCGTGATGACGGCCTGCGGCAGCTGATGCACGGCGAACGGGCTCAAGCCCTTCTTCGTCAGTGCGTCGAGCCGCGCGGCCAGCACGGGATCGTCCGGCGGCGCAAACGGCAGCTTGTCGATCACGACCAGCGACAGCGCGTCGCCGCGCACGTCCACCCCTTCCCAGAAGCTCTGACTGCCGACCAGGATCGCATTGCCGTAGGCGCGAAAGCGGTCGAGCAGTTCGGTGCGGCTCGCATCGCCCTGCACGAGCAGCGGATAGTCCCAGCCGCGCGACTCGATCGCGTCGCGCAGCTTCGCCGAGATACGATCCACCGCGCGCAGCGTCGTGCACAGCATGAAGACGCCGCCGCCCGATGCTTCGATCGCGGGCAATGCGGCATCGAACACGGCGTCGGTGAACATCGGCGATGACGGCTGTGGCAGATTGCGCGGTACGTACAGAAGCCCTTGCGATGGATAGTCGAATGGGCTCGGCAATGTCATCGAGCGCTTCGAGTTCAAGCCCATCTGCGCCGCATAGTGCGTGAAGTCGCCGCGCACCGACAGCGTCGCCGATGTGAAGATCCACGCGCGCGGTACGCCGGCGCGCTGCTTCGCGAAAATCGGCGCGACCGACAACGGCGTTTCGTGCAGCTGCACCGTGTGCGAGAACACCTCGATCCAGCGCACCTTTTCATTCGGATCGGCGCGCTCCGCGCTGGCGTCACCCTCGCGGGTCGCAACCACGTCGCGTTCTGCACTCGTGGGTGGCGTGGTCCAGCCGCTCAGCACGTCCTGCAACTCGCGCGCGCGACGCAAACACGCGCCGAGCGATTCGGCTCGCTCGGCCTGGCCCGCCAATGCCGAGGCCAACGCGTCGAGCTCGGCCTCGAGCGTCTCGAGCGCGGCGAACAGCGGGTGATCGTCGGGCAACTGGCCGATCGACAGACGCACCGAGTCTTCCTTGAACGCGAGCCGCACGTCGCGCGCGGCGCGCTCGAGCGTCGCGCCGAGCTTGACCCAATCGACCGCATCGCGTGCGTGACCGAGGCCCTCGGCCACCGAATCGCGTGCGAGTTCGAGAAACTGCGCGGTCGATAGCGTCTCGCCGAAAAACAGCGTCGCGGTTTCGGGCAGCTGGTGCGCTTCGTCGAAGATGATCGTATTCGCAGTCGGCAGCAGCTCCGCCATGCCGGTATCGCGCAGCATGACGTCGGCGAAAAACAGATGGTGGTTGACCACCACGATATCGGCCTGCTGCGCTTCGCGGCGCGCCTGCATCACGAAGCAGTCCTTGTAGTGGGGACACTCCTGGCCGAGACAGTTGTCGCGCGTCGACGTGACCATCGACCACACCTGCGCCGTTTCCGGCACGCTCGCGAGTTCGGCCTTGTCGCCGGTGCGCGTGATCTTCGCGAAGCGCACGATGTCCTGCAGATACGAGGTCTCCTGGCGCGACGGCAGACGGCCGTTGTCCGCGGTGCGTTGCAGGTAGTAATGGCACAGGTAGTTCGCGCGGCCCTTCAGCATCGCGACCGACACCGGCACCGCGAGCGCGTCGCGCACGGTCGGAATGTCGCGCTGGAACAGCTGATCCTGCAGATGCTTGGTGCCGGTCGAGACGATCACCTTGCCGCCCCACAGCATGGCCGGCACGAGGTACGCATAGGTCTTGCCGGTGCCGGTACCCGCCTCTACGATCAGCGTATTCTCACCACCGTCGACGCCATCGGCTTGTGCGTTGCTCCCGGTCGACTCAGAGACGGCTTCAGCGCCGGTCTGCTGCAGGCGCCGCGCCGGGCGCTTCTGCGTCTCGAACATCGCGGGCTCGGGCATCGCGCGGCCCGACGCCTCCATCGCCGCGGCAACCGCGCGCGCCATCTCGATCTGCGACGCACGCGGCCGATAACCGTCGATCTGCCGTGCGAGCAGACCGTTGTCGGCGAAGATGTCGTCGAGCTCGCTCGCGCGGCGCCGATTCAGCGACACACCTGGCGCCGGTGCTGCCGCGCGCGGCGCAGGCGTACCCGAAGCAGATGCGTTGTCCGGCGCGGCCCGGGATGAAGTGTCATGCGATGAATTCAAGGCAAGCGTTCCTGCTAAGTCCGGCTCGCGCGCTGCGCGCCCGGCGCCTGCCAGGCCGCGAACTCAGGCGCGCGCGTCCGGTTCGAGCTGCAATTGCAGCAAGATGATGGTGTCCTTGACTTTAAGTTTGCGCTTTTTCAGGCGCTGTAACTCGAAGTCGTCGATGCCGGGTTCATCCGACATCCGGTCGATCAACCGGTCGAGTCCACTATGCTCCGATTCCAGTTGCAGAATGCGGTCGCGAAGTGTGTTTGCGTCGATGACGTGATGACGATCGCGCATGCTCGCCTCCTCTGGTCGGCGGCACGAACCGCGTGCGCGCGGTCCGATGCCTGAGGTTGCTGTCCGCCTCAAAACGCATTACGGCGACTACGGCGGCCCTGGCCACGACCGCCACGGCTTACTCTACGATACAGCCACTACAGCACGCTTACTGTTGCTCTTGTTGCTGCTTTTTCTGCTCTTCGAGCTGTTGCTGCTTCAGCTCGTCCTGACGCTTCTGCTCGGCCTTCTCGGCGGCTTGCTTTTGACGTGCTTCGACATCGAGCTTGTGCTGCTCGGCCTCGGCCTGCTTCCGCTCGAAAGTCTCCTGTTTCTGCTGGCGCTCCGCGGCCTTTTGCGCACCCTGCCGACGCGCTTCCTCGAGCTTGCGCTGGTAGTCGCTCTGCTTCTGGTCGTAGGCCTTCTGATTGGCCGCCGCCTGCGCAGGCGTGACACCACGCTGCGCCTGATCGAGCGCGTGCTGGCGCTGCTTCTCCTCGTAGGCCTGCGCGTTGGCTTCGTGCTGCGGTGCCGCGGCGCTGCGCTGCGCCTGATCGAGCGCGTGCTGACGTTGCTTCTCCGCGTAGGCCTGCGCATTGGCTTCGCGCTGCGGCGCCTCGGCGTTGTGCTGCGCCTGATCGAGCGCGTGCTGACGCTGCTTTTCCTGATACGCCTGCTCGTTGCGCGCGTCTTCGGCGGCACGTTGCGGCGCTTCCGCCTCGTTTTGCGCGCGCCGCAACGCGGTGCGTTCGTCGCGTTCACGGGCGCGCTGCGCACGCTGCTCGGCGTCGAGCGCGAGCTGTTCCTTGCGGATGTCCGCCTGCACGCTGCGCATCGCGTCGCGCGCGCGGTTCAGACAGTGATTGACGAAGAAGCGGCTGTAGCAGTTGTGTTGCGCGACAGCGAATTGATAGTTGTTGTCGTCGGTGCGCTGATTGAGCACCTGTTGCCGCTCGTCGAACGACTTGTCCAGCACGGCTACGTCACTTGCGCTTTGAGGGCCGTCGGCGGTTGCGGCGGCTTGCGGGCCCGAGCCCGCGACGGGCGCCGTACCTTGCGCGGGCGTCGCGCTTTGCGCCGCGGCCGACACCGGCACGACGAGCGCTGCGGCGATCACGCACGACGCGGCAGCCGTTAAAGCCGACCGACCGAACGAGCGCAAAGAAACCAGCGGCAATTGAGACGAACCCGGCAGTGAACCCGGCAGTGAACCTGACGCCAGCGAAGAGACCAGGCGGTTGAGGGACAAGGAGATTGGCAACGTCGTAGAGGGTCAACGGAACATGCCCGAAATTCTAACACCCCACGGTTGAGCCCTTTGGCATTTATGGCAAAATGCCCCGCTCTAGACTTGGTCGCGGCACATGCCCGGCCTGTCCCGATTTGCCGCCCGCGCGCGGCCCATCACTGAGTCCGCAGGAACACCAAGACCTTATGACGGAAACCGTAGCACTCAAGATCGTCCAGCGCATCGCCACCGAACTGTCCGTCCAGCCGCGCCAGGTCGCGGCCGCGGTGGAACTACTCGACGAAGGCGCGACCGTTCCGTTCATTGCCCGTTATCGCAAGGAAGTGACCGACAATCTCGACGACACGCAACTGCGCAATCTCGAGGAACGCCTAGTCTATTTGCGCGAGCTGGAAGACCGGCGCGCGGCGATCATCGCGAGCATCGACGAACAGGGCAAGCTCACCGACGAGCTGCGCGGCGCGATCGAAGGCGCCGACAGCAAACAGGTGCTCGAAGACCTCTATCTGCCATACAAACCGAAGCGCCGCACGCGCGCGCAGATCGCGCGCGAAGCCGGCTTGCAGCCGCTCGCCGACGCGCTGCTCGGCAATCCGCTGCTCGATCCGCAAGCCGAAGCCGCGGCGTACGTGGACGCGGACAAAGGCGTCGCCGATGTGAAGGGCGCGCTCGACGGCGCGCGCGACATCCTCTCCGAACAATTCGGCGAGACCGCCGAACTGCTCGGCAAGCTGCGCGACTATCTGTTCAACCAGGGCGTGGTGTCGTCGAAGGTCGTGGAAGGCAAGGAAACCGCGGAAGAGGAGAAATTCCGCGACTACTACGACTACGCCGAAACGATCCGCACGGTGCCGTCGCATCGCGCGCTCGCACTGTTCCGCGGCCGCAATGCCGGCGTGCTGATGATCAAGCTCGGCCTCGGCGAAGAGCTCGACGCGCAGGCGCCGCACCCGGGCGAAGCGCTGATCGCGCGGCACTTCGGCATCGCCAATCAGAACCGCCCCGCCGACAAGTGGCTCTCCGACGTGTGCCGCTGGTGCTGGCGCGTGAAGGTGCAGCCGCACCTCGAAAACGAACTGCTGACCAATCTGCGCGACGAAGCCGAACACGAAGCGATCCGCGTGTTCGCGCGCAATCTGAAGGACCTGCTGCTCGCGGCGCCGGCTGGTCCGAAGGCCGTGATCGGTCTGGATCCGGGCTTGCGCACCGGCGTGAAGGTGGCGGTGGTCGACCGCACCGGCAAGGTGCTCGCGACCGACACGATCTACCCGCACGAGCCGCGCCGCGACTGGGACGGCTCGCTCGCGAAGCTCGCGCGAATCGCCGCGCAAACGCAGGCCGAGCTGATCAGCATCGGCAACGGCACCGCGTCGCGTGAGACGGACAAGCTCGCGAGCGAGCTGATCGCGCGTCATCCGGAGCTGAAGCTGCAGAAGATCGTCGTGTCCGAAGCCGGCGCGTCGGTGTACTCGGCGTCCGAGCTTGCCGCGAAGGAATTCCCCGCCATGGACGTGTCGCTGCGCGGCGCGGTGTCGATTGCGCGACGTCTGCAGGACCCGCTCGCCGAGCTCGTGAAGATCGAGCCGAAGGCGATCGGCGTCGGCCAGTATCAGCACGACGTGAACCAGCGCGAACTCGCGCGCTCGCTCGACGCGGTCGTCGAAGACTGCGTGAATGCGGTCGGCGTCGATGCGAACACCGCGTCGGTCGCGCTGCTCGCGCGGGTGTCGGGTTTAAACGCAACGCTCGCGCGCAACATCGTCGACTATCGCGATGCGAACGGGCCGTTCCCGTCGCGCGAGCATCTACGCAAGGTGCCGCGTCTCGGCGACAAGACCTTCGAGCAGGCTGCCGGCTTCCTGCGCATCAATAACGGCGAGAATCCGCTCGACCGTTCGTCGGTGCACCCGGAAGCGTATCCGGTCGTCCAGCGCATCCTCGCGAAGATCAGTAAGCAGGTCGGCGAAGTGCTCGGCAATCGCGACGCGTTGCGCGGACTGTCACCCACCGAATTCGTCGACGAGCGTTTCGGTCTTCCAACCGTGCGTGACATCCTGGTCGAACTCGAGAAGCCGGGCCGCGATCCGCGTCCCGAGTTCAAGACCGCGACGTTCCGCGAAGGTGTCGAGAAGGTCAGCGATCTGATCCCGGGCATGGTGCTCGAAGGCGTCGTGACGAACGTCGCGGCGTTCGGCGCGTTCATCGACGTCGGTGTGCATCAGGATGGCCTCGTGCACGTGTCGGCGATGTCGACGAAGTTCGTGAAGGACCCGCATGAGGTCGTGAAAGCCGGTCAGATCGTCAAGGTCAAGGTGCTCGAAGTCGACGTGAAGCGCCAGCGTATCGCACTGACGATGCGTCTCGACGACGAA